>NZ_CP191095.1:0-2497445 GCF_057198125.1 Corynebacterium sp. LaCa_282
GTGACTGAACCACAAGCGAACCTAGAAGCTGTGTGGCGCGCGATCGTCGATGATCTGCTCGCGCAATCCGAACAGCCCAACTCTGAGGTCCCGAGCTTTTCGCATACGCAACGCCTCTACCTGCAGTTGGTTCGCCCGATCATGATGGTGGAAGGCTACACGCTTGTCGCAGCAGAAAATGTCAACGCCAAAGAAGTTGTAGAAAATGAACTCGGCGGATACATCTCCAAGGCCCTTACCCGCCACCTCGGTCGCCCGTGTTCCTTCGCCGTCACCCTGGCTACCCCGCAAGAGCCACAACCGCCCGCGAGCGGATCGAATTCGGGGCCGGCACCGGGAGGGGCATCGGCAAGCACGCAGACCCCTTCCTCCCAACCCAACCCGCAAGCGCAGCACATGCCACCGGCGCAGACCGATTCTTCCTCCGCGCAAAGTTACGTCTCTCGCCCCCAGCAAACGGATGCGTCGGCAGCCCGCGGAAACAACAACTCCACCGCAGGTCAGACCCCGCCTAATTGGCGGTCCAGCCATGCCCCGGCAAGCCTGGATGAATTGGCGGAGCACTATACCAGCCAGCAGGACTATAACCGCCAGCAACCAGAATTTGGCGGATCTGCGAATGCCGCGCGCATTCCGCGGGAGGCCCCGGCGCACGATCCCAACCGGGAAACCTCGCTGAACCCGAAGCACACTTTTGAAAGCTTCGTCATCGGTTCTTCGAATCGTTTTGCCAATGGCGCGGCAGTAGCGGTGGCGGAAAATCCCGCCCGCGCCTATAACCCGCTATTTATCTGGGGCGGTTCTGGACTGGGTAAAACGCACCTTTTGCATGCCGCCGGCAACTACGCACAGGTGCTACACCCAGGGTTGCGCGTGAAATACGTGTCCTCGGAAGAATTTACGAATGACTATATTAATTCCTTGCGCGATGACCGCCAGGAATCCTTCAAGCGGCGCTACCGCAACCTCGATATTTTGATGGTGGATGACATCCAGTTCTTAGAGGGCAAGGAATCCACGCAGGAGGAGTTCTTCCACACCTTCAATGCGCTGCACCAGGCCAATAAACAGATCATTTTGTCCTCGGACCGGCCGCCAAAACAGCTCACCACGCTGGAAGACCGCCTGCGCACGCGCTTTGAGGGCGGGCTGATTACAGATATTCAACCGCCTGACCTGGAAACCCGCATCGCCATTTTGATGAAGAAGGCCGCCGCCGATGGCACTGAGGTGGATCGCTCCGTCCTGGAGCTCATCGCCTCGCGCTTCGAGTCTTCCATCCGCGAGCTCGAGGGCGCTCTCATTCGCGTCTCCGCCTACTCCTCCCTGGTCAATGAGCCGATCAACGTGGAAATGGCAGAAATTGCGTTGCGCGATCTCGCGCCGGATTCTGCTGACCGGCAAATTACCGCGGCCTCCATCATGGAGGTCACCGCGGAATACTTCGATATTGATGTAGAAACTCTGCGCGGTGCTGGCAAGAAGCGCGCGGTGGCCCACGCCCGCCAGCTGGCGATGTACCTCTGCCGCGAATTGACCGAGCTATCGCTGCCCAAGATTGGCGAGCAATTCGGCGGCAAGGACCACACCACGGTGATCTATGCCGATCGCAAGATCCGCAAAGAGATGACGGAAAAGCGCAATACCTACGACGAGATTCAGTCCCTGACCCAGCGCATCAAGAATCGCGGTCGCGCCTAGATCAAACGAACCACCCGGTGGCGTCTTCCTTAAATAACAGGAAGGCGCCATTTTTGTAAGCAGGCGCCGCGCTTGCCGATGCCCCCACCTTCCACCACCGCCTACCAGCGGTTATGTCCCTGCAAAGACCGCATAAACAGCTATCCACAGAGTTATCCACACCTGTGTAATTTCATGGATGTAATTTGTAGATTTTGCTCACATTTTTAAATTCCACAGGCCCTATCCAGCACGGACGCCCCTGTGATCAGCACTGTGTGCAGATCCGTGGAAAACTAGTGCAGGCTGTGGATAAAACGATGACCCGCCAATTTATCCACACTCCGGGCCGGTTGATCACAGCAAGATCACAAGAATTGGCACACCCCGGATCGCTGCGCTGAACTTGTCATTTACCCCGTTGATCACAGATCCCACAGCGCTTATTACTACTACTAAATTATTTCTCTGATCTTGTAAGTAGAAAGGGGATGTGTGAAATTGTGCCCGGCGCCGAGCACGCGGCGCTGGCTCGGACGGGCGGAGGGAAAATTACAAGGTTCACCGGATGCGGTAAGTTGGAAGCCAGCTTTTGAAAGTTACACATTCCTACCCCGCCAAAGAGGAGCTCTTCGCACCATGGATGAAGCCGTGTCATTTCGCGTTGCCAAAGATGACCTTGCCAACGCCGTAGCGTGGGTTGCCCGCAGCCTGCCTTCCAAGGTCACCCAGCCGGTACTGCGCGCAATGCTCATCACCGCTGATGACAACGGCTTAGAGTTCACCGGCTTTGATTACGAGGTTTCTACCAAGGTGCGCATCGCCGGCATGGTGGATGAGCCCGGCCAGATCGCTGTTGCCGGTAAGTTGCTTTCCGATATCGTGGCTACCTTGCCCAATAAGGAAGTTGAGATCTCTCAGGTAGATTCCAAGGCTTTGGTTACTTGTGGGTCCTCCCGCTTCGAGCTACCGCTCATCCCGCTCGATGATTACCCGCAATTGCCGGTATTGCCTGAGGTCACCGGCACGATCCAACCGCAGCTCTTCGCAGAAGCGATCCAGCAGGTTGCGGCCGCAGCCGGCAAGGATGACACCTTGCCCATGCTCACTGGCGTGCACATGGATATCCACGGCAAGGATATCGAGATGACGGCTACGGACCGCTTCCGCTTGGCCATGCGCACCCTAGAGTGGGAACCGGCTGCTGAGGACGTTGAAGCTAAGCTCCTAGTCCCAGCAAAGACCCTGCAAGATACCGGGCGCAGCCTGGATCCGCATTTGAATATCCCCATCGAGATTGCGGTGGGCTCCGGCGATAATATCGGCGCCGATGGCCTATTTGGCCTGCACGCGGATAACCGAGAAACCACTACGCGCATGTTGGATGCGGATTTCCCAAACGTTCAGCCCCTGCTTCCGAAGTCGCACACGAATATTGCCTCCGTTGAGGTAGCGCCGTTGCAAGAGGCCATTCGCCGCGTTTCCCTGCTGACGGACCGCAATGCGCAGATCCGCATGGAATTTGCCGATGGCCAGGTCACCCTGTCCGCCGGTGCCGATGCTGGTAATGCCACCGAGACGCTGCCGTGCGCGTTCCATGGCCGCGATGAATTCCTCATCGCCTTCAACCCGGGCTATCTGAAGGACGGCCTGGCGGTCATCAACACCGATCGCGTGGTCTTTGGGTTTACGGAGCCTTCCCGCCCCGCCATCATGATCCCGGAGCCAGAAGAGCTGCCGGAAGCCGATGAGGATGGCAATTTCCCCACGCCACAGACCAACTTCACCTACCTCTTAATGCCGGTTCGTCTGCCAGGTTAATGTTTATACGGGATCTCGATGTTCGGGATTTTCGCTCATGGCCCGAACTAAAGCTTGAGCTGGGCCCAGGGATTACTCTGTTTGTGGGCCGCAATGGCTTTGGCAAGACCAATATCGTGGAAGCCGTGGGCTATACCGCCCACCTGTCTTCCCACCGCGTCTCCCATGATTCGCCGCTGGTGCGCCAGGGCGCGCAGAGCGCGCGGGTGTCCCTTACTGCCGTCAATCAGGGGCGCGAATTAACCACCCACCTGCTGATAAAACCCCACGCCGCCAACCAGGCGCAGATTAACCGCACGAGGCTGCGCAGCCCGCGCGAGTTGCTCGGCGTGGTGAAAACGGTGCTGTTTTCCCCTGAGGATTTGGCTTTGGTGCGCGGTGAGCCCGCGGGGCGCCGCGCGTATCTCGATAGCATCATCGCCTCGCGCACCCCGCGCCTAGCTGGGGTTAAGGCGGATTATGACAAGGTATTAAAGCAGCGCAATGCGTTGTTGAAGTCGGCATCGGCAAGCTTGCGGCGCGGCTATGGCGATAGCGACGGCGCCTCGGCGCTGTCCACGCTGGATACGTGGGATGCCCAGCTCGCACGCTTAGGCGCACAGGTCATTGCGGCGCGCCTTGCGCTTGTCGATGCCCTCTTGGACCACATTCCCGCCGCCTATGCCGGCCTCGCGCCGGAGTCGCGGCCTGCGCACGTGGAGTATAAATCCACCATCGATACCTCTGACCGCGAGGTGCTGGAGGCCGTCATGCTGACCGAGCTGGCCTCTGCCCGGCAGCGCGAGATCGAGCGCGGCATCTCTCTGGTGGGCCCGCACCGCGATGATCTCGTGCTCCACCTGGGGGATCAGCCGGCCAAGGGTTTTGCCAGCCACGGCGAAACCTGGTCTTATGCCATCGCCCTGCGCTTGGCGGAGTTTGAGCTCCTGCGCGAAGAAGGGGGATCAGATCCGGTCCTCATCTTGGATGACGTCTTTGCCGAGCTCGATGCCAAGCGCCGCACCCAGCTGGTTCACCTCGCCGCCACGGCAGAACAGGTGCTAATTACCGCCGCGGTGGATGAGGATTTACCGGATAACCTGGAGCCCATCGTGCGTTACCGGGTAGGAGTGGAAGATACGGACCAGGGGCGCATTTCCACCCTGCACACGGAAGCAACAGCAGGAGAGGCTAGCGAGGAAGAAGCATGAGTGAGGAAGAAGGGGACACCGGCACGCAGCGCACGGATCCCGTTACCCAATACTTCCGGTTGGTGCGCTCTACCTCGAAGAATCCGCCAAAGCTTACGCGCCCAGTGCCGAAGATGCCGGTGCCCTCCTTGGCGGATGCCCAACAGCAGAACTATCGCGGCTACCAGGTGGGCAGGCCTACCGGCGCCGATGGCAGGAGGCCGCGGCGAAAGATTGATGTGCCGAGCCTGGGCGCACAGATTAAAAAGGAGATTTCCCACCGCGGCTGGGAGCATGAATTAGCGCACGGCTGGGTGATGGGGAATTGGGAAAGCCTGGTGGGCGAGCGCATTGCCGCCCATACGCAGCCGCAAAAAATCAAGGACAAGATCGTCTATATTTCCTGCGATAACTCCACTTGGGCCACGGAACTGCGCTACCTGCAGCGGGAAATCCTGCGCAAAATTGCGGACCGGCTCGGCCCCGATGTCATCGCTGAGCTGCGGATCCATGGCCCGCGGCAGCAGCGCAATTACGAGGGGCGGCAGTGGGTGAAGCCGCAAGGATCGCAAGATACCTACGGCTGATAAGTGGCTGATAGGCGCAGGTTAGCTCTGCCGTTTAAAAGATAAATAACCACAGAGCGCGCCACATAGCTACCTCTGGCCGGTGTGGGGTGTCATTCAGTAGGGGGTATGCGTGTAGAATAGTGAAAGTCTTAGAATCAGCTATAGCCAAAAGGAGAGCACGAATCCGTGGCTGAAGAACACGCATATGATGCTGGATCAATTACGATCCTGGAAGGTCTAGAGGCCGTCCGCAAGCGCCCCGGTATGTACATCGGTTCTACCGGATCGCGCGGTTTGCACCACCTTATCTGGGAGATCGTCGATAACTCCGTCGATGAGGCCATGGCAGGCTTCGCAGATAAGGTTACCGTCAAGCTCTTGGAAGATGGCGGCGTCGAGGTCATCGATAATGGCCGCGGTATCCCGGTGGAGATGCACGCCTCCGGTGCCCCGACCGTCCAGGTGGTCATGACGCAGCTGCACGCCGGCGGTAAATTCGACTCCGATTCCTATGCCGTTTCCGGCGGTTTGCACGGCGTCGGCATTTCCGTGGTCAACGCCTTGTCCACCCGCGTGGAGGCGGAGATCAAGCGTGAGGGTAAGCACTGGTACCAAAACTTCCAGAACGCCATCCCGGATGACCTTGTAGAAGGCGGCAACGCCCGCGGCACGGGTACCAAAATTCGCTTCTGGGCGGACCCGGAGATCTTTGAAACCACCGAGTTCGATTACGACACCATTGCGCGCCGCCTGCAGGAGATGGCCTTCTTGAACAAGGGCCTGACCATCGAGCTTATTGATGAACGCGTGACCCAAGAGCAGATCGAGCTCGAGGAAATCGCCGATGCGGAATCCGGTGAGGCGAGCGCGGATGAGACCTCCTTTGATGATGTGCCAGATGCCGGCGATACATTCAACGAGGAAGCCGACTCCAAGAACGTCACCAAGGCCGATAAGAAGCGCCGCAAGAAGATCACCTTCCACTACCCGGAGGGCCTGACGGACTACGTAAAATTCCTCAATAAGTCCAAGAGCGCAATTCACCCCACCATCGTGTCCTTCGAGGCTAAAGGCGAGGACCACGAGGTCGAGGTGGCCTTGCAGTGGAACCAGGGCTACAAGCAGTCCGTGCACACCTTTGCCAATACCATCAATACCCACGAGGGCGGCACGCACGAAGAGGGCTTCCGCGCAGCTTTGACCTCCTTGATGAACCGCTATGCCAAGGAGCACAAGCTCATCAAGGACAAGGACGGCAACCTTTCTGGCGATGACTGCCGCGAAGGCTTGGCCGCCGTCATTTCGGTCAAGGTGGGCGACCCGCAGTTCGAGGGCCAGACCAAGACTAAGCTGGGCAACTCCGAGATCAAGGGCTTTGTACAGCGCTCGGTCAACGAATACGTCAACGACTGGTTTGATGCCAACCCGGCAGAGGCAAAGGCCATTATCAATAAGGCCGTCTCCTCGGCGCATGCCCGCATGGCAGCGCGCAAGGCGCGCGAGATGGTGCGCCGCAAGTCCGCCACCGACTTAGGCGGACTGCCCGGCAAGCTTGCGGATTGCCGCTCTAAGGATCCGCGGAGTTCGGAGCTTTATATCGTGGAGGGTGACTCTGCGGGCGGTTCCGCGAAGGCCGGCCGTGACTCCATGTTCCAGGCCATCTTGCCCCTGCGCGGCAAGATCCTGAACGTGGAAAAGGCCCGCATGGATAAGGTCCTAAAGAACGCCGAGGTCCAGGCCATCATCACCGCGCTGGGCACAGGCATCCACGAGGAATTCGATATCAAGAAGCTGCGGTACGACAAGATCGTGCTGATGGCCGATGCCGACGTGGACGGCCAGCACATCGCCACGCTGCTGTTGACCCTGCTCTTCCGCTTTATGCCGCAGTTGGTTGAGGATGGCCACGTGTACTTGGCTAACCCGCCGCTCTACAAGCTGAAGTGGTCCAAGGGCACGCCTGGCTACGCCTTCTCTGATGACGAGCGCGATAAGCTGTTGGCAGAAGGCCTGGAGCAAAACCGCAAGATCAACAAGGATGACGGCATCCAGCGCTACAAGGGCTTGGGCGAGATGAACGCCTCCGAGCTCTGGGAGACCACCCTGGATCCCTCCACGCGCCTGTTGCGCCGCGTGGACCTGGAAGACGCACAGCGCGCTGATGAGTTGTTCTCCATCCTCATGGGTGATGACGTGGCCGCCCGCCGCTCCTTCATTACCCGCCGCGCGAAGGATGTCCGCTTCCTGGATATCTAAATCGCTGGCCTAGCCCTGTGCGTGCAGTGCCTAGAGCAATAGAGCCCACCGTGAATAATTCCACGGTGGGCTCTAACTATGGGGTGAGGTTAGCTGCGGGAAGAGCGCTGATCAGCAAACCCAAAGCTCAAGGACACCAAGCAGACGGCGATGATGACGCCAAAACCGGTCATGATCGAAACGGGCCAATCTCCGGAGGTGCTTTGGAGCATGGCAAAGACGATGGCGGTAATGATGGCCAAGCCAATGGCGGTGCCGATGCGCTGGCCGGTTTGCAGGACCGCGCCGGAGGAACCGGCGTAGTTATCTGGGACCTGCGCCAAGGTCAGGGTTTGGTTAGGCGAGACCACGGCACCCTGGCCAAGCCCGATAAATGCCAAGGAGAGGATGAGCCACCATTCGCTTATTCCCCAGTGCGTGGTGCCCCAGACGAATGCCACCGTGGCGATGAGGCCAAAGATTGTGGTCAGCATGCCGATGATGACCACTATGCGCCCGTACCGCGAGATCTTGCGGCCCGCGATGGTAGCGGTAATGGAGTTGAGAAGCGCGGATGGAATGCCCACCGAGCCGGCTGCCAGGGCGGAGTAGCCCAGGCCATTTTGGAAGTACAACGCAACGAGCACCCAGATGCTGGTAATGCCCATAAACCACAACGTGGCGATGATGGTGCCATTGCGGAAGCTCGAGGTGGCAAAGATATTGAGATCCACCATCGGCGGGTGGCCGGTGGCCTTGTGGTGGCGCTCCCACAGCACCCACACGCCAATAAGCACGGCACCTGCCAGAAGCAGCCACCACACGGCCGGGGACCCCGTGGAGTCCATGAAGGGAAAGAGGATGCACCATACCGCGGCACCGAGAATGAGCGCGCCGATGGGATCCAGGGTGGCCAGCGCCTTGAAGATGCCCAGCTTATTGCCCGCGGCATCGCGGACGCGGGAAAACAGCGGGCGTGGGAACCACATGAGGCCCAGGATGATGGCCAGCAGGCCGATCGGGGCATTGACCAACATGGTCAGCCGCCACCCGTGGTCAGGGCCGCCGATCTTAATGAGGAAGCCGCCTAAGACCGGGCCGATGGCCACGGCGATTCCCACGGTGGCACCAAAGTATCCAAAGGCGCGGCCGCGCTCTTCCCCGCGGAAGTATTGCTGAATCATTCCCACTCCCTGAGGGTTCAGCAATCCGGCGCCAACACCCTGCACAAAACGCGCGATATTCAGAGAATGCGCATTCGGCGCGAAACCCGCCACGGCGGCGCTGATGGTGTAGACGGCGATGCCGAGCAGGAAGATGCCCCCGCGCCCCACGAGATCGCCGGCGCGCCCTGCGGCGACGAGGACCACGCCGAAGGTAAGCGCATAACCAGACAGCACCCATTGCACATCCGAATCCGTGGCACCAAGCCCAGACTGAATCGACGGCAGCGCCACGTTCACGATGGACACGCTAATCAGTGACATAAACACCGTGACCAGCACAATAATAAGAACCCGCCAGCGGGCGGGGTCTTGGCCGGCGGGGTAGTCGGTACGGTTTGCTTCTGATGCCGACGATTTATGATGCGGGGAATAAGTCACTTCCACACTTATACTCCGCAGTCCAGAAAACCTTCAACCGCAGGAAAACCGGTGGAAACTATTTATTTACATGTGCTTTTGTACTATGCGGCCGAATGCAGGAACTTCCGGGCTTAAGATCTTGGTGGCCTTGCCACGCAGGGAATTATAGGGTTTGCGCAGTGCGGCGGAGTTCACCTTTTCTACGTGCTTATCTGCGATATTCATAATTTCATCGCTGACCTCTTCTTGGCGCGGTTCAAGGAAGGCGCCGAAATCATCCTTCCCGCTTTCCGCAAAGTCCTGCCACCGCGGATCCAGGGCATCGAGGACATCCGGCAGGATCCGTTCCAGCGCCTTGGGGACGACGTTGGCATCGGCCTTCTTGACGGCGGCCAATCCGCCTTTAATGGCCATGCCAGAAATGCCGGATTGGGAGGCGGCGACTTTTTCAACGAGATCCCCGCAGGCGGCGATGAACTCGGTGTGGGTGGATCCTTGCATCAAGGTAGAAAGGTGAGACATGGTGCCATACTTTACGCGAATTTAGTGGCCATATAGACGCGGGCGCAGTACTGCGCGAAGGTCTGATTTCCAGCATTTAACGCTGGCACCTTCTCTAAAACCTCAGCCATGGCCTTTGCGGCCTGTTGCTCATTGCCGTGAATGGCGATGCCCTCAAGGCGCGCGCTGCTGGCAGCGGCAGCGGCTACCAAGGCGGAATAGTTGATGATGCGGAGCTGAAAGCGGGCACAAAACTCTTGGGCTAGCAGGTACAACTGTTCGGCGCTCATGCGTGGGTCTTTCGTGCCCTGCGGATTTCGGCCTCTAGGTCTGAGCGGCCGGGGAGAAGTTCACGGGCGGTGGCTTGCACTTGGGCATCGGCAAGCGTGCGCGAGGCCGCCGCCACGATGGCACGCACCACGGCCTCGTGCTTCGAGGTCCCTTGCGCGGAAGCCAAGAGGGTAAGGGCGTGATCTTGTTCTGCGGTCAGCCGCAATGTCATTGCCATACCCCCGTGATACCACAGTGATACCACTCGTGTGGCAAATAAGGCCGATAAGGGCAGGAGAAGGTAGAATTTGGCCTTATGAGTGACAATAACGACGATCTTTTTGATCGGATTTTTCCCATTGACATTAATGAGGAGATGGAGTCGAGCTATATCGACTACGCCATGTCCGTCATTGTGGGCCGCGCGCTGCCTGAGGTGCGTGATGGTCTAAAACCGGTGCACCGCCGCATTCTTTACGCCATGTTCGATTCCGGCTACCGTCCTGAGCGCGGCTACGTGAAATCCGCTCGCCCCGTTTCTGACACCATGGGTCAATTCCACCCACACGGTGACTCGGCCATCTATGACACGTTGGTGCGCTTGGCGCAGTCTTGGAATATGCGCTATCCGCTTGTCGATGGCCAGGGTAACTTCGGTTCCCGCGGTAACGACGGCCCCGCCGCAATGCGTTATACCGAGTGCAAGCTCACCCCGTTGGCCATGGAAATGGTTCGCGATATCCGCGAAAATACCGTGGATTTCTCGCCCAACTACGATGGCAAGACCAGCGAGCCGGACGTCCTGCCGTCCCGCGTGCCTAACCTTTTGATGAATGGTTCCGGCGGAATTGCCGTGGGCATGGCCACCAATATCCCGCCGCATAACCTCAATGAGTTGGCTTCGGCCATCTATTGGTTGCTGGAGAACCCAGACGCGGACGAGGATGCCGCGCTCGCGGCCTGCATGGAACGCGTGAAGGGCCCGGATTTCCCCACCGCCGGCCTCATCGTGGGCGATCAGGGCATCAAGGATGCATACACCACCGGCCGCGGCTCCATACGCATGCGCGGTGTGACCTCCATCGAGGAATCCGGCTCCCGGCAGACCATCGTGATTACGGAACTACCGTTCCAGGTCAACCCCGATAACCTCATCTCCAATATCGCGGAGTCCGTAGCCAACGGCAAGATCGCCGGCATTTCCAAGATCGAAGATGAGTCCTCTGACCGCGTGGGCATGCGCATTGTTGTGACCCTGAAGCGCGATGCTGTTGCCCGCGTGGTGCTCAATAATCTGTACAAGCACTCTCAGCTGCAGACCTCCTTCGGCGCCAACATGCTCTCCATCGTCGATGGCGTGCCGCGCACCCTGCGCCTGGATCAGATGCTGAGCAATTATGTTGCGCACCAGATCGAGGTCATCGTTCGCCGCACCCAGTACCGCCTGGATGAGGCCGAAAAGCGCGCGCACATCTTGCGCGGCTTGGTCAAGGCGCTGGATATGTTGGATGAGGTCATCGCCCTGATCCGCCGTTCGCCCACCGTTGATGAGGCGCGCGAGGGCTTGAAGGAGCTTCTCGATGTCGACGATATCCAGGCCGATGCCATCCTCGCGATGCAGCTGCGCCGCCTGGCCGCCCTGGAACGTCAAAAGATCGTCGATGAACTGGCAGAAATCGAAGAGGAGATCGCAGACCTCAAGCACATCCTCGCCCACGAGGAACGCCAGCGCCAGATCGTCCACGATGAGCTGGAGGCGATCGTCGAAAAGTACGGCGACGAGCGCCGCACCGAGATCCTGCCTGCCTCCGGCGAGGTCACCGATGAAGACCTCATTGCCCGCGAAAACGTCGTGGTCACCATCACCGCTACGGGTTATGCCAAGCGCACCAAGGTCGATACCTATAAGTCACAAAAGCGTGGCGGCAAGGGCGTGCGCGGTGCGGAGCTCAAGCAAGATGACATTGTGAAAAACTTCTTCGTCTGCTCCACGCACGACTGGATCCTGTTCTTTACCAACTTTGGCCGCGTCTACCGCCTGAAGGCCTACGAGCTGCCGGAGAGCGGCCGCGCTGCCCGCGGCCAGCACGTGGCCAACCTGCTGGAATTCCAGCCGGAGGAAAAGATCGCCCAGGTCATTCAGATCCAGTCCTACGAGGATGCGCCATACCTGGTTCTGGCCACCCAGCAGGGCCGCGTGAAGAAGTCGCGCCTGACCGATTACGAGTCCGCTCGTTCCGCAGGGCTTATCGCCATCAACCTCAATGAGGGCGATGCGCTCATCGGTGCCCAGCTCGTTTCTGAGGGCGATGACATCCTGCTGACCTCTGAGCAGGGCCAGGCAATCCGCTTTACTGCCGATGACGACCAGCTACGCCCCATGGGACGTGCTACTGCCGGTGTGAAGGGCATGCGCTTCCGCGGCGATGACCAGCTGCTGGCGATGTCCGTCGTTCACGATGGCGAGTTCCTGCTCGTTGCTACCTCCGGTGGCTACGGTAAGCGCACCGCCATTGAGGAATACACCCCGCAGGGCCGCGGTGGCTTGGGCGTGATGACCTTCAAGTACACCCCGAAGCGCGGCAAGCTCATTGGCGCCATTTCCATTGACAAAGACGATGAAATCTTCGCCATTACCTCCGCCGGTGGGGTCATTCGCACCGAAGTAAACCAGATTCGTCCTTCCTCGCGCGCCACGATGGGCGTGCGCTTGGTTGACCTTGCCGATGATGTCGAATTGCTTGCCATCGACCGCAATGTTGAAGAAGATGGTGAGGAAGACGCGCAGGCTGTGGCCAAGGGCGAAAAGACCGTCGATGAGGTCCAGCAAGAGCACCACAAGGGTAGCGATGCTTCCAAGGATGAGGAGTAGGACATGGAACGACGAGACGTAACCATCCACCACATTTCGCCCACCTCGGCGTTTCGCGTTGGTCTGGCCCTGTCACTCGTCGGACTCATCGCGTGGTTGCTGGCCGTGTGCCTGCTGTACATCGGTTTGCACCAGGTGGGCATATGGGAGTCAGTCAATAGCCTCGTTGGTGGCGTCGGCGGCGGCTTTGAGGTCACCTTTGGCGTGGTGATCGCAGCCAGCGCGCTGATTGGCGTTATTTTCGCCGTCCTGTTCACCTTGCTCGCACCGCTGATGGCCGTGATCTATAACGCCATCGTGGATGTCTTCGGCGGGCTAAAGGTCAGCTTGGAGGACATCTAGACCACTGTGAGTGAGAGACAATGCCGGCAGCACACGTTGCCGGCATTTTTCTAGTTTTAAGCGCGAAGTAGCGTCCTCATTAGGCCCACGAAGAGCGCCTTTAAAAACCTCTTTGAGCTGCCGATTTGTGTTCTTTCCGGGGTGGTATGTAAAGTTACATCTCGTTCCGCTAAAGGGCCTATAGCTCAGTCGGTTAGAGCGCATCGCTGATAACGATGAGGTCGCTGGTTCGATTCCAGCTAGGCCCACCACGGAACAATGGGGCATTAGCTCAATTGGTAGAGCATCTGCTTTGCAAGCAGAAGGTCAGGAGTTCGATTCTCCTATGCTCCACAGCATCAGTCCGGTTTCCTTAAGGGAGCCGGACTTTTTCGTGTGTCCAGGTCGGTGCCATTAGGTAGGGAGCCTTTCTCGGCAGCTCCACTTCGCCTCTCATGCGAAAATGGCCCCTTTCGTTCCTGTAAATATACCTCCCCGGGGTATATGGTGGGGGAGTAACCATCACTGTGTTCCACCGACGCTAGGACTCCTCTCGGTGCAGGGAGGAGAAGAAAGGAACTTTATGAGTACTTCTCACCAACACGGTAAGCATTCCGGTGCTCACCAGGCCGCGGAAGCGGACCATACGCAACACACAGATCATGGCGGCCACGAAGGGCACTCTCACGGTGACCACCACGGTCACGAGCACGGGCATGGCCACGGTCACGGCGATCACGCGGCGATGTTCCGCAGCCGCTTCTGGTGGTCGCTGCTGCTATCGGTGCCGGTCGTCATCTTCAGCCCCATGGTCGCAGAATTGCTCGGCTACGGCGTACCCGAATTCAATGGTTCAGCCTGGATTCCCCCGGTGCTTGGCACCATCATCTTCATCTATGGCGGCACGCCGTTCCTGCAAGGCGGCTGGTCGGAACTGAACTCCCGCCAGCCCGGGATGATGCTGCTTATCGCCATGGCTATTACCGTGGCGTTCGTCGCCTCATGGGTCACCACCTTGGGGATTGGAGGATTCGACCTAGATTTCTGGTGGGAGCTGGCCTTGCTGGTCGTCATTATGCTGCTGGGCCACTGGTTGGAGATGCGCGCACTCGGCGCGGCCTCCTCCGCTTTGGACGCCTTAGCAGAACTTTTGCCTGACGAAGCCGAGAAGATCATCGATGGGCAGGCCCACACCGTGCCAGTCTCTGAGCTGGCGGTGGATGACATAGTACTGGTCCGCGCTGGAGCGCGGGCGCCTGCCGATGGCACCATTGTTAAAGGCTCAGCCGAATTCGATGAATCCATGATCACCGGTGAATCCCGCCCAGTCTACCGCGATAAAGGTGAGCGCGTGGTCGCCGGTACGGTGGCCACCGACAACACCGTCCGCGTCCAGGTAGAAGCCATCGGAGGAGATACGGCCCTGGGCGGTATCCAAAGCATGGTCGCCGAGGCGCAGGAATCCTCCTCCCGCGCTCAAGCTCTTGCCGATCGCGCCGCAGCGTTGCTCTTCTGGTTTGCGCTAATCGCAGCCCTCATTACTGCGGTGGTCTGGGCCATTATCGGGAGCCCAAGCGACGCCGTGGTACGCACCGTTACCGTGCTCGTCATCGCTTGCCCCCACGCCCTCGGTTTGGCTATCCCACTGGTCATTGCGATCTCTACCGAGCAGGCCGCACAGTCTGGGGTACTCATCAAGGAACGTATGGCGTTGGAGCGCATGCGCACCATCGACACCGTTCTCTTCGATAAGACCGGCACCCTAACCGAAGGCGCTCATGCCGTTACCGGTGTCGCAACCGTTGAGGACATCAGCGAGGGGCAGCTGCTAGCAGTGGCCGCCGCGGCCGAGGCCGATAGTGAACACCCGTTGGCCCGCGCCATCGTCAAGGCAGCCGAAGACCACGCGGAAGCATCCCAGGAGCAGCTGCACAGCACCGATTTCAGTGCTGCCGCCGGCCGGGGAATCCAGGCCACCGTAGATGGGGCAGAGGTCCTCGTCGGTGGACCGAATATGCTGCGCGAGCTAGGAGCTTGCCACCCCTGGGGTGTTCGATGCGCAGGTTGAAGAGTGGTCCCAGCGCGGCGCAGGTGTCCTGCATGTCGTGCGCGATGGTCAGATCATTGGCGCTCTCGCGGTCGAAGACAAGATTCGTCCCGAATCCCGCGCGGCCGTACAGGCCCTCCAAGAGCAGGGCGTCAAGGTTGCGATGATCACTGGCGATGCCACGCAGGTCGCCGAGGCCGTTGGCGAAGAACTGGGTATTGACGAGGTCTTTGCCGAAGTCCTGCCGCAGGACAAGGACTCCAAGGTCACCGAATTACAGGAGCGCAGCCTGGCCGTGGCCATGGTTGGCGATGGCGTCAACGACGCCCCAGCCTTGGCCCGCGCGGAAGTCGGCATCGCCATTGGCGCCGGTACCGATGTCGCCATGGAATCCGCCGAGGTCGTGCTCGCCAGCGATGACCCGCGGTCGGTGCTTTCAATGATCAGCTTGTCGCGCGCTAGCTACCGCAAGATGATCCAAAACCTTATTTGGGCATCTGGCTACAACATCATTGCCGTGCCCTTGGCGGCAGGCGTACTCGCACCCATCGGTGTCGTGCTCTCCCCGGCGACCGGTGCGGTATTGATGTCGCTTTCGACCATCGTGGTGGCATTCAACGCGCAGTTGTTGCGCCGGATTGAATTGGACCCAGCACGCTTAGCACCCACTAGCCACTAGGAGGATCAGTCCAAGCTCGGATAAGTGGGACGGGCTCCGGCTACTTGGGATTATTTTAGAATTGAAGTCCAGTTGCTAAAATAATCCTCATGACCGAGCGGGACGACTTTTGGCTGGAAGAGGATGAACTAGCAGCATTCATGTCCCTGATGAGCGTGAATGTCCGTCTCACCAATATTCTAGACGCGCAGCTGCGCGATGATGCCAAGCTAAGCTTCTTTGAATATACGGTGCTCTCACGGCTATCAGAGGCTGAGAACCATGAAATGCGCATGCGGGATCTTGCGATTACCGCAAATGGCTCCCTGTCCCGCCTGAGCCAAGTTGTCACCCGCCTAGAGCGCCAGGGTTGGGTCGTGCGGCGTCCTTGCCCCAATGATGGGCGGACGACGATGGCGCACCTCACCGATAGCGGCTGGGACAAGGTAGTAGAAACCGCCCCAGGCCATGCCAAGCAGGCCCGCCGATCCGTTATCGATAATCTGACCCGCGCCCAGATTCATCAGATGACCCAAATTAATGAGCGCATCATCAAAGCCATCGAAGCTGACGAGCGCTATGGCGGCCGCTATTAATTATTTTTTGGGATAGCCGCGGCGGCCGGAGACGGTCTTATCAAAGGGAATCCAAAACCGCAGGGCTGCATCCTGGTTTTTGGAGATGCCAATGCGCGGGCCGCGCACCCATTCCGGTGCAGACTCGCGCTCAGAAAGCTGCACTGGCAGGTGGTTATCCTCCAGCGTTGCTCCCAGAGCTTTTCCGAGGTTCCCGGGGCCGCGGGCTAGGTTATGAAAATCGCTGGTGCCGCGTCGTGCAAAGGCGGTATCGATCCCGGATAGCACCTCACCGCCGCGCAGTAGGCACCCTTGGCCCACGCCTTCGGGCGCGCACACGATATTGACATTGCGGTGGATACCGTAAGAGGCATACACATACAGCCGGCCGGGCGGGCCGAACATGGCGGCATTGCGCGGGGTTTTCCCACGAAAGGTATGGGCGGCGGCATCGTCTGTGCCCAAGTAGGCCTCGACCTCCGTAAGGCGAATGCTCACCCCAGCGTGCGTGATGACGCAGCCAAGGAGTTGCGGGGCTACGACATCAGCAGTGCGGGAGAAATCAATCATTAACGGGAGTAGTAGCGCTTTCCGTCTACCGGGGTGCGCAGCAACTCATCGAGGCTGACCGGCTCCAAGCCCTTGGCGCGCAGGCCATCGATAATGCACTCGGCCGCATTGACGGTGGTCGGGTGAATATCGTGCATCAGGACGATGGAACCTGGGTTAGCATCCTGGACGGCGGCATTGCAGACGTGCTGCGAGTCGCGGATCTTCCAGTCCAAGGTATCCACGTTCCATAGGGCCTGCGACAAGCCCTTATCCCTGGCTACCTGGTCAACCGTCTCATTGGTGGCACCGTAGGGCGGGCGCAGCCACTTTGGATTCTGCCCGGTGGCATTGCGGATCGCTGCATTGCCGGCGTCTATTTCTTGGGCAATATCGCCGTAAGCTAGTTGGTTGAGCTGGCGATGGGTCTTGGTGTGATTGCCAATGGTGTGACCTTCTGCCTGCATGCGCTGGAGCGCTTGGGGGTACTGGTAGGCGTGATCCGCTAGCACCATGAAGCTGGCGTGGGCGTTTTTTGCCTTGAAGGTATCCAAGAGCTGGTTGGTATAAGGGCTTGGGCCATCGTCAAAGGTAAGGGCCACGCAATTCGGGCAATCGACGCCGTTGCCCTGTGGCTGCGGGGCTGGTTGCGGTGCGGCTCCAGCTTGGGGATCCGGTGCGGGTGCAGCCTCATTCTGTGGCTCGTCTTGTGGTGCTACTGAGGAAACAAGATCCTGTGCCTGCGCGCGGGTGTTGTCGATGTGGCTTTGAATATCGGTCTGAATCTCAGAAACCGCGGATTGGATATTAGGTTCTGAGGATCCGGCTACTTTCGGGGTGCCTTCGAGGAATTGCGCATTGGCGCAGGCGGGAAGGGCAGCGGTGGCGAGTACGGTGAGCGCGGAGGTAAGAAGTCGACGCATACTTTTCCTAGGAACGAGGACAGATGGGCACGATTAGCCAGCCTACTCCACTGCGAAGGGAATTATGGATTAAACGCGTGTGATAAATGTGATAGAAGTAAATCACTGTGCCGCGGTGTCTTCGGCATTTTTGGAATGAGCGGCTGCAGTAGTAGAGTACAAGCCACTGGGGCATTAGCTCAATTGGTAGAGCATCTGCTTTGCAAGCAGAAGGTCAGGAGTTCGATTCTCCTATGCTCCACAGGAAAAGTCCGGATTCTGGTTAAAGAATCCGGACTTTAGTCATGCATAGGGTTACAAAAAGCGCTTGACCATGATGTAATGCTCGGCGTACACACCCACATGCTCGAATCCCAAGCGTTCATAAAGCTTCTGCGCACGCGGATTATCGGGGTGGACGGCCAGGGAAATACCGGGCGCTTTGAGGGTCTGGGCGAGGGAAATGGCGGCATCGATAAGCGCGGTGGCAATGCCCTGGCCCGCAAAGCGGCTTTCTACCGCGATGGCAAATTCTGGGATGGACGGTTCCACGAACCCGTAACCGTGATTGTCCTCGGTACCCCAACTGAGCCACACCCCGCCGGCGGGCACGAGGTCCTCCCAAGCGATGAAACCTCCCTGGTTGGGCTCCCAATTTTCCACGTAAAAGGAAAAATCATCGGCAAAACCGGAAGAAAGCTCGCCTCGTTCATCACCGAAGGTATCGGTCAGGAAGTTGAGGCGAGCTATATAAGTGCGATCGGATTCTTGTGTCGCGCGAATTTCCATAATCCCCAGGATATATGAAGAATCCGCCGGGCTAGTTAAGCCAAGTGATAGTTATGCACGTCCGCGCCGTTGAACTCGCGCATTTCACCGGATTCGTCAACGGAGCGGAAGGTAGCGCCGTTATCGATGGCAAAGCGGAGGTTATCCACGCGCGGGGAGGGATCATCGGTTACTGGGCCTGCGGGGAAATAGTACGTTGAACCGTCTTTGAGCTTGACGGTGAGAGACTCAAAGTTCATTGTTTATCTCCTTGTAGAAAGCCTTAATGGGTGAATTCAAGCAGGAGATTTTTGATTAGGCAAAGCAATGAGATCTAGGCAACGCCTACTGCACCCCCGCCGCGGGGGTGCGAAAGGAACTACTGCTCGTCAGATTGCAGGCGGTGCTTGCCTTCACTCTGGTGATCATCGGTGATGCGGGTGGTATCCGCTTCCTCCGCGGCGGCCTCTTCTTCCTCGCGGTGCTTAGCCAGCTGCTCATCGATGGACCCCAAGAGCTCCTCATCGCGCACAGCGCCCTCTTCGGCGAGGTCCGAATCGGCTTCGTGCTTAGCTTCGCTGGTGGAGGTGTAGACCAAGGTGGAATCTGGGGCGGTGTTTTGGGTGCCACCGCGGTAGTCATCCACGCGCGGTGGGGTCTGGGAAGGCTTGTCATTGGAGCGCAGCCAAGCGTAAATTGCACCGGTTGCCGCGGCGAGCAGGGCAACGATTCCGGCAACGGTCCAGAACTTGGAAGACTTCTTGTCCTTCTTGGTCTGCTTCTTTGCAGCCTTGGTGGCCTTCTTCTTGGTTTGCTTGCGGGCCTTCTTTGCCTTCTTGGTGGCTTCCTTCTTGGCCTCATCGAAACGCTCGACGGCGTCCTCGCGGTAGTTATTGAATTCCTCTAGGGCGCGCTCTAGGCGGGAGTGCGCGGCCTGGGTTACGGCGCCTGCCTGCTTGCGGGCCTCATCGAAGGCGCTATTGTCTTCCTTTTGCATCTGCTGGGCAGCCTCTTCGAGCGCGGTATACGTTTCGCGGGACTTTTCTTGCCGGTAATCGCGCAATTGCTTCCACAGGTTGGAACCGGTCTTCAACGCCATATTCACTGCGGTGGGGTTCATGAGTGCAGGTGCTCCTTAGATGAGATTTATCTGTCCTTTCCCATCCAGCATAGTGGCCAGCCTGGCACCCCACCACTGTTTTGGCGGGTGATTCAGGGGGTGGAATCACCCATAAAATAGACCGCTTGGTTCAGATTGGTGGATTAATATTCACGTCGATTTTGGCCAACCGCGCTGTTTATGGGCCTGCAAAGGTAATACCATTAGCGGCGTGCTACCCCGCAAACTGAACAGCTTGGTACGTTTTCCTCCAGACAGCAATTGAGATCGGGAAAAGGAGGTGACTATGAGCCCGCGATTTTCGGCGTCAGCACCGTTGGATTCCATGAGTGAAGAAGAGTTAATGGTGCCGGAGCGTTTGGCGCTATCTTTCGAGGTAATTCCGCCGCGCCATGATGCCGATGAAGCCAAAATCGACCGTTTGCTGGAAACCTTGGAAAGCTACCACCCGGATTATATTGCGGTGACAAGTTCCAAACGGTCCGGTTGGCTCGAAGGGACGACGGCCTTTATCGAGCGGATTTCGCGCACCACCTCGATGCGTCCGCTTGCGCACCTGGCCTGCACGGCTGGTTCGCGCACGGAACTTATCGGCTGGACCAACCGCTTGGTCGATGCCGGTGTCCGCGGCCTGCTGGCCCTGCGCGGGGACCTGCCAGAGGAAGGTTTGCCGGAGCACTATCCGCAGCATGCCGATGAATTGATAAGCCTCATCCGGCAACTAGAAAGGCAGCAAGCCGCGCGGTTCGCCGCTGGCCGCCTGGCCGTCGGAGTCGCGTGCTATCCCAGCGGGCACGTTGAATCTAAAAACGAAGATGAAGATTTTGACGTCTTGCTCAAAAAGCAACGCCTCGGCGCGGACTTCGCCATTACCCAACTATTCTTCGACGCCCAGGATTACCTGCGCTTTACCAAAAAGGCCCAACTGGCCGGGGTGCATATTCCCCTTATTCCGGGAATCATGCCCATGACCAGCCTGCGCCGGGTGGAGCGAATGGGTGAGCTGTCCGGGCTCGCCGTGCCTGAAAGGGTGCGGTCGGCGCTCGCGGCAGCGACAACCCCAGAAGAAGAATACGAAACCGGCATGGAACTGACCGCCGAACTAGCCCGCGACATCGTGGCTGGTGGGGCGAGCGGGCTCCATTTATATACCCACAACAATCCCGACAATACTCACGACCTACTAACCCGAATCGGAGTAGACAATGACCAACGCTAATTTCCCCAAGGCGACAATTGAGGGCTATCCCCGCATTGGCGCCAACCGCGAGTTGAAGCGCGCGCTCGAGTCCTACTGGGCCGGCCGCATCGATGCGGAGACCTTCGAGTCCGCCGCACACTCGCTGCGCCTGGATACCTACAACCGCCTGCGCGACCTCGGCCTGACCGAGGACTACGCCATCCCGGCAGACGTCGCTTACTACGACCAGGTTCTCGAAACCGCACTGACCGTCGGTGCCGTTGCCGGTGAAACCCTGGATGATGAGTTCACCCTGGCCCGCGGTAATAAGGACACCGCGCCGCTGGAGATGACCAAGTGGTTCGACACCAACTACCACTACATCGTGCCGGAAATTGCGGATGACCACGCTTTTAAGGCGTACCCACAGCGCATTATCAAGCTGGTAGAAGAAGCCCGCGAAGCAGGCCACACCGTACGCCCGTACCTCGTTGGCCCGGTCACCCTGCTGGCCCTGTCCAAGCAGGCCGAGGGTGCCGCCAAGGCCCCGCTCGAACGCCTAGACGATGCCGTTGCCGCCTACCAGGAGGTACTGGCGGAGCTGCACAAGGCTGGCGTGGAGTGGATCCAGTTGGCAGAACCCGCCCTCGTTGCAGATCTGATCAACGCCAGCGATGAGGAATTGGCCGCATATACCAAGCAGGCTTACTCCGCCATCTTGGGTGCAGAAGAGCGCCCACAGGTCTACCTGACCACCCCGTACGGCTCTGCCCGCAAGGGCCTCGATATCATCGCAGAGCTCAAGCCAGAGGCCGTCCAGGTTGACCTTTCCGTCGGCACCTTGGCCCTGGATGAGGGCTACCTCGAGCGCGTCAAGAACCTGAACACCCACGTTGTTGCCGGCCTTGTCGATGGCCGCAATGTCTGGGCCGCCAACCTGCGCGACCTGCGTTCCAAGTACGAGGACCTGGCAGGCAGCATCGATGAGCTGTCCGTATCCACCTCCGTGTCCTTGCAGCACGTGCCGCACTCTGTCGAGGCAGAATCCAAGCTGCCTGCCGATGTCGCTCCGTGGTTCTCCTTCGCTAATGAGAAGGTCAAGGAAGTCGTCGCCCTGGTACAGGGCCCAGAGGCAGCCGAAGAGGCCTACAGCGTCAGCGACCGCGCCGTTCGCACCCGCGCCGAGTCCGAGCGCATCAACAACGCCGCCGTGCAAGAGCGCATCTCTCAGCTGCCGGAAGGCGAGGTCAAGCGCGAGCCGGCCTTCAACGAGCGCAAGGAAGCACAGAAGGAGCTCGGCCTGTCTGAGCTGCCGACCACCACCATCGGTTCCTTCCCGCAGACCAAGGAAATCCGCCAGGCGCGTGCCGCGCACCGCAAGGGCGAGCTTTCTGATGCCGACTACAACTCCGCCCTCAAGGACGAGGTCAAGTCCGTCATCGAACTGCAGGAGCGCCTCGGCCTGGACGTCCTGGTGCACGGCGAGCCAGAGCGCAATGACATGGTGCAGTACTTCGCGGAGCTGCTCGATGGCTTCGTCACCACCGAAAACGGCTGGGTACAGTCCTACGGTTCCCGCTGCACCCGTCCGCCGATCGTGGTGGGTGACATCTCCCGCCCGGCTGCCATGACCACCGAGTGGTCGAAGTTTGCACAGTCGCTTTCGGAAAAGCACGTCAAGGGCATGCTGACCGGCCCGGTCACCATCCTGGCGTGGTCCTTCGTCCGCGATGACGTGCACCAGTCCGTATCCGCGGACCAGCTGGGCGTGGCCTTGGCAGACGAGGTTCGTGACCTGGAGGAAGCCGGCATCGACATCATCCAGATCGATGAGCCAGCCCTGCGCGAGCTGCTGCCGCTGCGCGAGCAGGACCGCAAGGCCTACCTGGACTGGGCAGTGCGCTCCTTCCGCCTGGTAGCCCTCGAGGCCAAGCCCACCACCCAGATCCACACCCACCTGTGCTACTCGGAGTTCGGCCAGATCATCGACGCTGTCGCCGGCCTGGACGCAGACGTCACCTCCATTGAGGCTGCGCGCTCCCGCATGGAGCTGCTGGAGGATATCGATGAGACCTTCCACTCTGAGATTGGACCTGGCATCTACGATATCCACTCCCCGCGCGTGCCTTCCGTGGAGGAAATGGCAGAGCTTATCCGCGCCGCGCTCAAGAACGTGCCGCTGGATCGCCTGTGGGTTAACCCGGACTGCGGCCTGAAGACCCGCGGTTACGAGGAGACCGAAACCTCCCTGCGCAACATGGTGGAAGCCCGCGATGTGGTGCGCAACGCCCTCTAAATAGAATCTGCGAAACTCTAGGTTCTTAAAGAAAACGCTATGCAGCCGGTCTGCATAGCGTTTTCGTGATCTTGTACCCACCCGTGACGCTATGGCCGGATCCGGATTACCGTGGGCGCTATGAAGCACTCAGCATTTCGCAATAGCCAAGAATCCTTCCTGTCTGATTCCCTGGCCGGGTTCATCGCCCAGCATCCCGATGCCACCTGGCACGACGCGGGCTTCATCGGGCGCAGCACCCCGCTGCGCACGGCCGATGATAAACCGGCGGTCGCGGTCATCTCCGGTGGCGGATCCGGCCACGAGCCCATGCACGCCGGCTTCATTGGGCAAGGCATGCTCGCCGCAGCCTGCCCGGGCCTGCTTTTTACCTCCCCGAATGCGGTCCAGGTCAGCGAAGCCACGCAGTGGGCCGACCAGGGCAGGGGAGTGCTGCACATTGTGAAGAACTACACCGGCGATGTCATGAACTTCACCGTGGCCCGCAACGCGGCGGAGGCCGTAGATACGCGTTCCGTCTTGGTTGCCGATGATATTGCTACCGAAGGCACCGGCGAGGGCCCTGGCAGGCGCGGTACGGGTGCTACGATCCTGGTGGAAAAGGCGGCCGGTGCCGCGGCGTATCGCGGCGATGACCTGGATAAGGTTACCGAGCTTGCGGAACGTACCGCAGATAATTCCCGCAGCATGTCCGTGGCGCTGGGATCCGGCTTTTTGCCCACCACGGGGCGCGAAACCTTTGATCTGGACGACGGGCACATGGAAGTCGGCGTGGGCATCCACGGCGAGCCCGGCACGCACACGGAAAAGGTCGATAATGCCCATGCCATCGTGGCTACCGTGCTGGAAAAGCTGGGTGCGGCCCTCGACATCAGCAGCGGCGACGAGGTGGTGTGCCTAGTCAATGGCCTGGGCGGCACCACGCCTTTGGAGCTGAGCCTTGTCTTCGGCGAGGCATCCGCGCAGCTGGCGGAAAAAGGAATTACGGTAGTGCGCTCCATGGTGGGCAACTTCGTCACCGCGGTCAATATGCACGGCGTATCCATCACGCTGCTCAAGGCGGACGATGAGCTGCTTGAGCTTATCGATGCCCCAACTTCAGCCCCCGCCTGGCCCCATACCTTGGGCGGTACCAAGCAGGTGGAATCGGCGCGGATTACCTTTGAAGATGAATTGCCTACCGAGGGCGAAGAGAACCAGTGGTTGAGTGACTTCGTTGACCGCGTGCAATCTTCCATCGAGGAGTTGACCGAGCTTGACCGCAAGGCCGGCGATGGGGACTTCGGCACCAATATGGAGGCGGCGCTTGAAAGTATTGAATTGCCGCTGCGCGGCGCGGATGATGAGATTTTCACCGGCTTGGCCAAGCGCTTCCTCGTCCTGGCGGGCGGAACCTCGGGCGCGGTCTTCGGCAGCTTCTTCAACGACATGGCCCGCGCGGAGACCTTAGCGGAAGGTTTGAACAGCGCGGCGGAGTTCATTCAAGAACTGGGCGGCGCGCAGCGCGGGGATTGCACCATGCTCGATGCGCTCATTCCGGCCGCGGAGAAGGCGCAAGAAATCGGCGCAGAACGCCCAGACGAGCAAACGCTCCAGGCCCTGTACGAGGCCGCACGCGAGGGCGTGGAAGAAACCGGAAAGATCGCCGCCAAGAAGGGGCGCGCATCCTACCTGGGCGATCGCAGCAAGGGAGTCATTGATCCCGGTGCTCTCGTGGTTAGCTGGCTATTTGGGGGACAAGCCCTGTCAGCTGAGTAGGGGAGAATGGTGGCGCGATCGCTGAGAGCGTTATGTCTTGCACAGCGGAGAGGAAGTAAATTCTTTACAATGGCTGGCATGACTCAGAAGACCGCAACTGCAACGATGCATACCAACTACGGCGATATTGTTATCGATCTCTTCGGTAACCACGCACCGGTAACCGTTGAAAACTTCATCGGTTTGGCCAAGGGCGAAAAGGACTACTCCACCCAGAACGCAAAGGGCGAGCAGTCCGGCCCGTTCTATGATGGCGCCATCTTCCACCGCATCATCGATAACTTCATGATCCAGGGCGGCGACCCCACCGGCACCGGCCGCGGTGGCCCGGGCTACCAGTTCCAGGACGAGTTCCACCCAGAGCTGCAGTTCGACCGCCCATTCCTGCTGGCCATGGCAAATGCTGGCCCAGGCACCAACGGTTCCCAGTTCTTCATCACCGTGGCGCCGACCCCGCACCTGAACAACCACCACACCATCTTCGGTGAGGTTACGGACCCAGCTTCCCAGGAAGTCGTTTCCAAGATTGGCAAGGTCGACACCGACCGCATGGACCGTCCGCACGAGGACGTTGTCATCGAGTCCATCGATATCGCCTAAGCGTTTTCTCGCACCGCGCCCGGCACCACACACCTTGCTGTGGTGCCGGGTTCGTTTAGTTTTATCCGAATGCCAACAAAGGGTCAGCTTCTACGCCATGGTGAAAAATTATTTGCGAACCGCCCCCGTTACCTCGACCATTGCCGCGATCTGCATCATCGCGTGGTCAATTACCGCGGCACAAGCTCGAACATTGGGCGAGACCTTCTTTCTTTCGACGCTCAGCCAAGATTGGGCCCTGTGGGGCCCGCAGTACGCCGATGCACCGCTCACGGCGCTGTCCTCGGAATTTATGCACTTAGACGGCGGGCACCTCGCGGTCAATATGGTGATGCTCCTGCTCATCGGTAGGGAAGTAGAGCGCGCCCTCGATACCGGGCTATACATCGCCGCGTACCTGGTTTCTTGTTTGGGCGCTTCCGCCATGGTGCTGTGGTTCGATTTTGGCACGCCCACGGTAGGCGCCTCCGGGGCGATCTTTGCGCTGATGGGCATGCTGGTGGGCGTCTTCCGGCAACGCGGGATGGATCTGCGCGCGCCCATCGTCCTCGTATTGGTCAATGTGGGCTATACCTTCGTCGCGGAGGGAGTCTCCCTGTGGGGCCACCTTGGCGGGTTGTGCACCGGCATCATCTTGAGCTTCTTCCTCTTTCATCGAAATAAGTCCGTGTGCTGGGCGGGTGTCGCTCTCACCGGTGCGGTCATCATTGTGTTATTGGCCCTGCGAGCTGGGGTTTGGGGATAACTGTGGAATTTGTTCACCGGAATGGGTGTGCGAAAGAAATCCACAACAGTTATCCACATTGTGGATAACCACATTCTTGTAATTTACCGAACGCTTTTCCGGAGTTTTCCCTGATCACACAGGTTATAGCGGTATCGGCGGCCGAAAAGTCACCTGTGGAAGGCCGTGAAAACACTTATCCACAGGGTGGGGATAAGTCTGTGAAATAAATTTTCCACAGGTTTCTTCCACAGCCTGTGGATAACTTTGTACCCATCGTGTGGGCGAATTGGTAAATTGGGGCCACTGACCTGCACAAGGAGGACTGTGGATAAACAACCGCACGCTGTGATCGTCGGCGCAGGGCCCAATGGGCTCACCGCCGCGGCCCGCCTCGCCACGGCCGGCTGGCGCGTGGATGTGTATGAGCGCGCCAGCCACCCGGGTGGGGCGGCGGCATCGTCGACGGAGATCTTCCCAGGCACCGTCGTCGATCTCGGCGCGGCCGGTCATCCTTTCGGCATCGCGAGCCCGGCCTTCCGCGCGCTCGATCTGGAATCGCACGGCCTGCGCTGGTGCCATGCGCGCTATCCCATGGCCCATCCACTGGAGAGCGCGCCGGCGGGCATTCTCCACAATTCCCTAGAGGAGACCGCCGCGGGGCTCGGCACCGATGCCCGGGCGTGGACCCGCCTGCACGGCCACGTGGTGCGCAATATCGACGAGCACGTGAATAACGCGCTCACCCCGCTGGTGCGCTGGCCTGAGCACCCAGTGCGCTTGGCGCAATTCGGCGCGCCGGGCGTGCTTCCGGCGAGCGCGCTCGCGCGGGCGGCATTTACTTCCCCGCAGGCCCGCGCCTTATTCGCCGGTAACGCGGTGCACGCCATTACCTCGCCTACCAGGGCTTTTACCTCCGCTTTCGGCCTGCTCTTTGGCGCGCTCGGCATGACCCGCGGCTGGCCAGTGGTAGAAGGCGGCACGCAGGCGCTTGCCGATGCCCTCGTCTCCCTCCTCCGCTCCCACAACGCCCGCATCTACACCGGCGCCGACATCACGGATGTGCGCAGCCTGCCCCGCGCGGATGCCCTTATCCTCAATCTCACCCCGCGCCAGATCCTTAGGCTGGGCGGGCTCGACCTTCCTGCACGGACTCGACGAAACCTGCGGCGGTGGCGCTATGGCAGCGCGGTGTACAAGGTGGATTTTCACTTAAGCGAACCCGTGCCGTGGGCCGATCCCCGCGTGGGCCAAGCCGGCACCGTCCACGTAGGCGGCAGCGTGGAGGAGATCAGTGGGGCGGAAAGGGACATCGGCAAGCGCCGCATGCCCGTAAATCCCCTGGTCATGGTGTGTCAACAGTACGTGGCCGACCCGTCGCGCGGGCTGGTGCTGTGGACCTACGCGCACGTGCCGCATGACTATGAGGAGCGCTTTCCGGGGGAGGTGACCGGCCTCATCGCGCGGCAGATCGAGCGCTTCGCACCAGGTTTTCGCGATACCATCCTGGCCACCCACACCACGAGTCCGGCCGATCTGGAACGCTGGAACCCCAACCTGGTGGGCGGCGATATCGCCGGTGGCGCGATGACCGGGCTGCAGACCGTGCTGCGCCCGCGCCTCTCCGCGCACCCGCACCGGCTCGCGCCGGGAATATTTATGGCTTCGGGGTCCACCGCGCCCGGGGCCGGCGTCCATGGCATGCCCGGCTGGTGGGCCGCTGGGGATGTGGCTACCCCTTAATAGGAGCCCGGCGTTCGCAGTAGAGGAAAACCGCACCGATCATCCACAGCGTTACCGCGGCAAGATATTCAGGGGTGGTCGTGGTCTGCGGCTCGATACTATTGCCTGGGATAAGCCCAGTAATCAGTGGCTCCAGCACGAAACCGAGTACGGCAACGTAATCTAGCCAGCCCAACCTGTGGGAAAATGCCCCCGCCACGCCGAAAAGTGGCCCGGCGATAAGGGCAAAGAGGAACCACGCGGCATTGGAGGAAAAGGCCGTCTGCCAGTCGTAGATGCCAAAAACGAAAAGCAGCCCGTAGTGCACCGCCAACATGAGCAGGAGTATGCCGGCTCCTGCGAAAAAGGCCGTGGTCCACCGGTGGGCGCACGCCTTGCCCATGAGGTAAGCAAATAGCGCCCACACCATGCCAGAGCCCAGCACTGGGCCAAGGTAATTGCGTAAGGACAGGCGCGCGGGTGCGGTGCCTTCGATCAGGGCGGGATCAGAAAACGCGATATGGACGACGGCATAGGCCACCGAGACGGCTAAGCCGGCCAAGAGAACGTACTGGGACCGGTGCCGCGGCGGTGCGGGCGAACGACTGGTCATGGTGTGCTCCTTGAGATGAGGATCCCGCCATGTCCGAGGCGAGTACTTGTGAAGGACATGAAACGGTTATTATTTCAATAATAATTGCATGCGCGATATCGCGGAAGAGCACTCTTAGTGGTCATTTAGACAGTAGATCGCACCCAATTTATCCCTGCGCTTTTGCAGAGTAGCTGCTTGATGACAAAACCGGAGGGTCCAGTTGAGCAGACTGATTATCAAGGCAATGAGCATGGATATGTCTCAAAATGCACATATAGGGCTAGTCATGAAGCAACAACCACAGTGCTAAGGGCTACGTAACTTAAAGGAGATACGTGGTCAGTTTTCATCTCTATTCTTCCGTAGGTCATTCATTGGTCGGGCGCATAAAGATATCCATCATCGAGAAGGTGGGATCTGACGAGGCAAAGATCCGGTCTGTTATATCACGCGGCGACCAGCTATCAGGGAAATCCTTGAACTCATTTGTGACAGTTCCGAGGGCCAAATCGGGACTATTTTTAACAGCAGTGAGGATGGTGAAAACCTCGTCAGGGGTGGCGTGGGAAGAGTTTATGTCATTAGCGCCGGTGGCATCAGCAATGCTGGCCCAATCATTTACTTCCGCAATATCGCTTAAAATATTAGAAACAATAGTTTCTGGTTTTAAATCCATATTTACGTTCTCCTGACGTGATGCGGTGGTTGGCGTAGGTAGCGCGCTTGCTAGAGAGAAGCCGAGGGTAGAGGTGGCATCGGCAAGCGATACTTCCTAAAGATCAATGTAGTCCAGTGGCTGGTGCGGGTCTATGCCTAAACGAAGTTGAGCATTACAGTCGATAGTCCTCGAAAATCTCACATAAAAAAGTGAAAGTGACATCATTGACACTGGGGTATGGTACCAATAGGTTATAACATAGTGCTGCGCTGGGATATCGGCGCGTTTATGGGATGGTGCCTGCCCACACAACAGAAAAGTGAACGAAATATGCAGACACAGACGAAGGGCCGCGTAGAGGGCCTGTACATCGACGAGAACGTCGAGCTGCGCGCTGGTGCGCTGAACTTTGGCGGGCGCATTGAAGACATCTCGTTTGGTGATGTCCCCGCAGCGCATGCGGCCTGGCAATCCGGTGACCCAAACGTTTTGCTGTGGGTCCCAGGTTTCGTGGATCTGCACAATCACGGCGGCAATGGCGGAAGCTTTCCCAATGGTGATTATGACCAGTGCCGCGCCGCCGCGCGCTTTCATCGCGCCCACGGCACCACCACGCTGATAGCCAGCATGGTTTCTGGGACGCAAGCGGAGCTGTGCGCGCGTGCGGAGCTGCTCGCCACACTGGCAGATGAGGGGGATATCGCCGGCATCCACATGGAAGGCCCATTCATCGCCGCGGCCAAATGTGGCGCGCAGGACCCATCGCGCATCGTGCCGGGAGACCCAGACTTTTTCCGCGCGGTGATCGACGCCGCCCGCGGCCACCTGCGCTCCATTACCTTCGCCCCAGAAACCCAGGCCGCTGCAGAGCTCCTTGAGGTTTGCGCAGAACACGATATTATCGCCAGCTTGGGCCATACCGAAGCCGATTATGAGACCACGCTGCGGGTCATGGCGCAGGCGAAAGACTTGGGCGTCACCGTGACCGGCACCCACCTTTTTAACGCCATGCCGCCCATCCACCACCGTGCACCCGGCACGGTGGCCGCGCTCCTTACCGGCTCGAAGGCGGGCGATGCGGGAGTAGAGCTCATTGCCGATGGCGTGCATCTTGCCGATGGCACCGTGGATATGGCCTATAACCGCCGCTCCTTTGCGGTCACCGATGCGATGGCCGCTGCCGGCATGGCCGATGGCTCCTATGAGCTGGGCTCCCTGCCCGTTACCGTGACCGATGGCGTGGCGCGGGTGGACAGTGGCGCCATCGCCGGTGGAACCTCCACCTTGGCGCAGCAATTTGCGCGTTTTGCCGCGCGCCACGGCGCAGAGGAGGCGGTTCGGTTTACCTCCACCACGGCCGCGGACGTACTGGGGGATAAGGACATAGGGCGTTTGGCTCCCGGCAAGCGCGCCAACCTCGTGGGCCTGAATGCGCAATTCGAGCCCATGCGCGTCATCGCTGATGGCATTGACATCACCGCCGCGACAGATACTGATTCACGTTAGGAAATACTGCATGGACATCCTCATTCGTTCCACACCAGCAGAGGTGGCTATTGCCGCCGCCGATATCTTCGTCCGCTATGCCAACGCCGGGGCCACCTTGGGCCTGGCCACGGGTTCTACTCCGGTAGCGATGTATCAAGAACTCACCGCCCGCTGCGAGCGCGGGGAGGTGAGTTTCGCTCGCAGCCGCGCCTTCCTCCTCGATGAATACGTGGGGCTGGATCGCTTCCATGAGCAGTCGTATTACTCCACCATCCGCCGCGTATTTACCAGTCACGTCGACTTCATCGATGAGTTAGTGCAGAGCCCCGAGGGCGATGCCGCGGACTCGGACCGCGCCGCAGCCGCCTATGACCAGGCCATTCGCCATGCTGGCGGCATCGATATCCAGCTGCTGGGCATTGGTGGCAATGGGCACATCGGCTTTAATGAGCCCTCCAGCTCCTTGCAATCGCGCACCAGGCTGGAAACGCTACACCCGCGGACGGTGCAGGATAATGCCCGCTTTTTCGAGAACACGGATAGCGTTCCTCGCTACGCGCTGACCCAGGGGCTCGGCACCATCAGCGAGGCCCGTCACCTATTGCTGCTGGCCACCGGGACCGAAAAATCCAGCGCGGTCCGCGACATGGTGGAGGGTCCGCTATCCGCGCACTGCCCGGCCTCAATCCTCCAGCTGCACCCGCGGGCCACGGTGATTCTCGATGAAGACGCGGCTTCCCAGTTGGAAGATTACGAGTACTACCGCTTTGTGGATGAGCACCGTCCGCACTGAAGCCCTCTTTTACCTCTTTACACCTTTGAAAGGACTCCTCTCGTGAAACTCAATATTATGGGGCCGCTGCAGCGGCTCGGAAAGGCGCTGATGGGCGCCGTGGCAGTACTGCCTGTCGCGGCGATCCTCGGCGGCGTTGGCTACTGGATAGCCAGCGTTGCCGGCCAGGATAACGTTGTCGCGCAGCTGCTGGTCAGCTCCGGCGGTGCCGTGCTGGATAATCTGGGCTGGATCTTCGCCGTTGCCATCGCCTTTGGCCTGGCCAAAGACTCCAATGGTGCCTCCGCACTGTCCGGTTTCCTGGCGTATGCCACCTTCATGAAGCTCTTGGGCCCCGACGCGGTGGCCGGCTATCGCGGCATCGAAGATCCCGAGGCTCTTACGGGCGACGAAGCCGTCGAATGGGCGGCTGAAGGTTGGAATGCAGTCGGTGACGGCAACGTTCTTTTCGGCATCCTTGCAGGCATCATGGCGGCGATGGTCTATAACCGCTTCCATGGCACTAAGCTGCCGGACTTCCTGGCCTTCTTCTCTGGCCGCCGCCTCGTCCCCATCCTCACTGCGCTTTTCGCCATCGTGGTTTCCGCCATCCTCTACTTCGTATGGCCCTTCATTTACCACGCGCTCTTCAACTTCGGTACCTCCATCCAGGGCCTCGGTGCTGCGGGTGCGGGCATCTACGGCGTGGCCAACCGCCTGCTCATTCCGACGGGTCTGCACCACGCACTGAACTCCGTGTTCTGGTTCGACGTTATTGGTATTAACGACATCGGTAACTTCCAATCCGGCCAATCCACTATCGACGCGGCCGCCGCGGCTACCTCCGCCGCAGAGTGCCCTGGTATTTGGGAAAACGGACAATGCACCGTGGACGGAGTGGTTGGACGCTACCAGGCCGGATTCTTCCCAATCATGATGTTCGGCCTGCCAGGTGCCGCCCTGGCCATGTACCTGCGCGCGGATAAGGGCCGCCGCAAGGTCATCGGCTCCCTCATGGCCGCCGGCGCCCTAGCCTCCTTCTTCACCGGCGTGACCGAGCCGCTGGAATTCTCCTTTATGTTCGTCGCCCCGCTGCTTTATGTGGTGCACGCGCTGCTGACGGGCCTGTCGGTCTTTATCGCCTCCGCGATGGAATGGACCGCGGGATTCGGCTTCTCCGCAGGTTTTGTGGATATGTTGTTGTCCTCGCAAAACCCGCTGGCCAATAAGTGGTACATGCTCCTAATTATGGGCGTTATCTTCTTCGCCCTGTATTTCGTTATCTTCTACTACCTCATCGGCTGGTTTAACCTGAAGACCCCAGGCCGCGGCGATGAAGAGGACGCCCCTGAAGACGACGATGCCGCCACGGGCGATGACAAGACTGCCGCGTCCGCCTCCCGCATCATCGAAGGGCTCGGTGGCAAGGATAATATCGATTCCCTGGATTACTGCACCACCCGCCTGCGCGTGGGTGTAAAGGATCGCGCGCTTGTCGATGACCCCACTATCAAGCGCGCCGGTATCTCCGGCGTCATCCACCCTTCCGAAAAGAACGTGCAGGTCATCGTGGGCCCCTCCGTGCAGTTCATGTTTGATGAGGTCAACCACCAACTGCGCACCGGCTCCGCCTCGGTAGCTACGAAGTCGGCGAAGCCCAGCGAAGAGGCTCGCCCGGCGGAGAAGATCGGCACCGATATTCAGCTCCACGCCCCGTTCGAGGGAACCGTCGTGCCGCTTTCTGAGGTCCCCGATGAGTCCTTTGCTCAGGGCATGGTGGGCGAAGGCTTTGCCGTTATTCCTACCGTGATCGATGCCTTCGATGTCTGTGCCCCAGTAGATGGCACCATCACCATGGTCTTCAAGACCGGCCATGCCTTCGGCATGCGGACTGAAGAGGGTCTTGACCTGCTCATTCACATCGGCATCGATACCGTGGAATTGAAGGGCGAGGGCTTTACCAAGCTCGTGGACAAGGGCGATGTCGTCCGCGCCGGCACCCCCATCATTGCGGTGGAGTCTGAGAAGCTGCGCGAACGCGGCATCAACCTCATCACCCCGGTGGTCTGCCCCACGGTAAAGCAGATCGCTGGAGTAGATATCGAACACGAGGGCCGCGCTGACCAGAGTGTCTCTGTTGCCCGTGTGCGCCCGGCTGAACACTAAGGCCTAAGCACGGAAACCCTCGCGGTCACCTTGCGGTGGCGGCGAGGGTTTCTTTTTGGCGGCGGTCTAGCGCCAGCCCATGGTCATGAGCAAACCAATGAGGGCGAGGCCGAAACCAATCCCGTAGTTCCAACCGCCGAGCTCCGCCATGAAGGGGATGGATTCACCGGCGAGATAATTGACCACGAGCCACAGCAGGCCAATGACCATCAGGCCAAGCATGATGGCCACGTACCACTTCGGGGTGCCTTCAGAGTTGATTTTGACCGGGGTGCGATTCGCCCCGGCAGAGCTCGATACCTGGGTGGCAGAGCTCTGGGTGATCTTTGACTTTGGCATAAGAGACCTTCTCTAGACTTCAGTTCTTATCTCAGTGCTTACTGATGAATTACGATACCAGCAGCGGTGGTTACGGCAGTAGCGCCGAGGCTTCGAATTTCCAGATGCGAACCTCCACGTCCTGATCCTTGCGGATGGTATCGCCAGGATTGATGGATGCCCAACCGATCTTATTGCTATCGACCAAGGCGCCGGTAGGAATTGGCTCGCCCACGCGCAGCTGGCCATCCCAGCCCGCCTGGCGCAGGGCATTTTCGGCTTGTCCTTGATTCTTGTGCATGACCTCAGGTGCCTTCATGAGCATCCCATTGGATACCTCAATGGTGACAGTCTGGCCCTTTTCCAGCTGTGCGCCCTGGTTGGACACGTTCAGCACGGTGCCTTCCGGCTCTAAGGAATCGACTTCGCGGACATTGACATCAAAGTCACTGGCTTCGAGGCGGCTGCGCGCATCCTCCTCGTTCAAACCGGAAACATCAGGAACGCGCTTCTTTTCGATGCCCTTAGATACCGTCACCCGGACCTTCGAGCCCTTGGACAATTGGGTACCACCCGCGGGGTTCTGCTGGATTACCTCGCCGGCGGGGGCCTCATCATTGCGCTCGGAAATATCGGAGTTCAGCTCTAGGCCTGCCTCTTCCAAGACCTGCGCGGCCTGATCCAAGTTCATGCCGGTGATATCCGGGACATCGATGATTTCCTTGCCGGAAGAAACGGTCAAGGTAACCGAGGCATTCTTCTGCAATTCCGAACCCGGGGCCGGATTGATGCGAATCGCCTTATTGCGATCGATATCCGGGTTAGCCTCTTCGTTAACGGTGACGAGAAGCCCCAAGTCCTCGAGATCTTTGACCACTTCATTGCGCGGGCGGTTTTCTACCTCCGGCACGATGACGCTATTGTGCTCCGCTACCTCGGTTTGGTCACGGCCACTCCTATCCTTTTCATCGTCGCTACTCCAGAAATCCCAGGCAAAATAGCCCAAGATGGCGACCAACAGCGCGACGAGGAGCAGCGCGAGCCATTTCATCCAACCGCCGCCTTCATCCTCTTCGGGTGCTCCGGTAGGACGCGTCGATTCGATCGGTGCCCGGTGGGATGTAGCAGTAGCGGTGGCCGGCGCGGGCATCGCCGTCGTGGCATCGTCCTCGTTGACGTGCATGCGGGCGGCCTCGGTGACCTGGCCCGTGCGCAGACGATCCAAATCGCCGGCCATCTCCCACGCAGACTGGTAGCGGTCCGCGGGGTGCTTGGCCATCGCGGTCAGTACCACTGCATCGATATTGACCCGCTGGGTGGGGGTCAACGAGGGGTCATCGATAAGCTCCGAAGGCGGGGTCGGTTCCTCCTGCACATGCTGGTAAGCCACGGCAAAGGGGGTTTCGCCTTCGAACGGGGTGCGGCCGGTGAGTACCTCGTACATGACGCAGCCCAGCGCATAGACATCAGAACGCGCATCGGCGTTCTTGCCGCGCGCCTGCTCCGGGGAAAGGTACTGGGCGGTACCGATAACGGCAGAAGTTTGGGTCATCGCCGAGGTCGAATCATCCAATGCACGGGCGATGCCAAAGTCCATCACCTTCACTTGGCCGGTGTTGGTGAGCATGATATTCGCCGGTTTGATATCGCGGTGAATGATTCCCGCCTCATGGGATGCCTGCAAGGCCTCCGCGACCGGCTTGAGGATCTCCGCCGCCTCTTGGGCAGGCAGCGGGCCATCTTCGCGAATAATATCGCGCAGCGTAGCCCCGTTGACCCGCTCCATCACGATATACGGGATGGTCATGCCGTCCATCTCGGTCTCGCCGGTGTCATAGACCGCGACGATATTGGGATGGTTTAATTTGCCCGAGTTCTGCGCCTCGCGGTAGAAGCGCTCGCGGAAGTTGATATCGCGAGCCATCTCCGTGCGCAGCATTTTTACCGCTACTTGCCGGCCTAAAGTGGTGTCTTCTGCGGCAAATACCTCGGACATGCCGCCGGAGCCGATGATCTCACCGAGCCGGTACCGGTCATTGACCATGGCTTAGTCACCATCCTGTCTTAATAGGTCAGATAAATCCCCAGGGAGTTCATCGGGCTGTGAGTTTACTGTGTTTTTCTGCTCAGGTGTATTTTCGACGTGCGTCTCCTGCGGCTGGCGCTGCTGGGGCTGACGTTGCTGCGTCGGGGTATTCGGGGCCTGCTGGTTTCGCGTCGGGGCCTGCTGGTTCGGGGTCTGCGGCTGCCGGTGATTATCGCGCGGCGCCTGGTTGCCCTCCCGATCCGTAGGCTCCGTCTCCGTCACCGTCACTTCCTGCGGCGTTTCATTAGTATCTTCTTCCTCCAGGGTTTCTACCTGCGTGGTCGTGGGATCCCGGTATTCGGTAACCACGGACGTTTCTTGGGTAGACGAAGGCTCGCTATCGCCGCCCTCGCTATTCATGAGGTTCATGATGGCGTAGCCGGCCGCGGCAAGCAGGGCGATGGCCGCGACGATACCCAGGCCTTTAAGGAAAGACTTCCCGCCCTTCGAATCATTGGCCGGGGCTGGTGCTGCCTTGCGCTGTGGTGCCGCCGTCCCCGTGGCCGTCCCCGCCGCCGGATGAATGGTGGTGGGCTGGGCGACATCGGCAAGCATCTCAGTCGATGCCGAGGGCGAGGGCTCCGGGGCCTGCTGGTGGGGCGGAATGGACTTGGGCTGCGGTGGGCGCTTGCCCAGGCGTACATCGGATACCGCGACCGTAAATTCATTGCCATCGGCATAGCGGGTATTGGGATCCTTGCGCAGCGCGATACGAATGAGCTCGCGCGCCGGGGCGCTAATCGTGGTCGACAGCGGTTCAGGCTCTTGATTAATGTGGGCAAGAGCAATGGACACGGAGGAATCGCCCGAAAAGGGGCGCTTGCCGCCGAGCATCTCGTAACCCACGACGCCGAGCGAATAGATATCCGAGGCAGGGGTGACCTCCTTGCCCTGCGCTTGCTCAGGCGAAACGTACTGGGCGGTACCTACCACCATGCCGGTGCGCGTGAGCGGTACCGAGGCAGCCGCCTTGGCGATGCCAAAGTCCGTAATCTTTACCTGCCCATTTTGGGTAATCATCAGGTTGCCGGGCTTAATATCGCGGTGCACCAAGCCCATCCGGTGGATTATGGATAGGCCGTGGCCCGCCTGCTCAAGCACGTCGAGCGCGAGTTCTTCTTGCAAGGTGTTCTCGCGCGCGAGCAGGTCCGCGAGGGATTCGCCCCGCACGTATTCCAAGGCCATGAAGCAGAATTTGCGGCCATTATCTTCCAGCTCGCGGTAGTCATACGTGGTCACCACGTTATCGGACTGGATAGATTCGGCGGATTCCGCTTCATTGCGGAAGCGAGAGAGGAATTCCTGGTTATCAGAAAACTCCGGCCGCAAAACCTTGATGGCTACTTCGCGGTCATTGCGAGTGTCATCGGCAAGCCACACCGTTGACATGCCACCGTGGCCAATGATCCACTGCAGCTCGTAGTCGCTGCCGATGAGTTCCTGGAGATGGTCCTTATTCTCGGTATTCTTCATTACTGCTCCCCCTGGTATGCGCTCAAGATGGCACGACCAATTGGGCCAGAGACTCTGCCGCCCGTTGCGGATTCGCCCAGGTTACCGCCGTTCTTGACGACGACCCCGACGGCAATATCGCGGTCCGGGTCAAAGGCCACGTACCACACGTGCGGAGCCAAGCCTTCGCCGTGCTCGGCGGTACCGGTCTTGGATGCAAAGCCATTGCCGTCGTAGCCCCACGAAGAACGCTCGGAGGCAAACATCAAGTCCTTAATGGTCGATGCGGTCTCTTCCGTCACGGCCTCGCCGCCCTTCTTGGGCTTGGTGGTGCGGATCTCCTTCATCTGGGCATCGGTAATGCGATTGACCAGGTAAGGCTCCATGCGCGTGCCCTTATTGGCCACGGTGCCGGCCATGACTGCCGCCTGCAACGCGCTCATGGTGACATCGCGCTGGCCGATGGCCGATTGCGCCGTCGCCGCACCATCCGGCAGGTCACCCAAGGTACCAGCGGAGGAAGAGACGCCCAGATCGTATTTCTTGCCGATTCCGAAACCCTCCGCGTACTTGCGCAGCTCATCCGCGCCAATCTGCTCAGACATCTGCACAAATGCGGTATTGCACGACAGCGCAAAGGCGGTCTGCAGGGTCACTGAATCCTGGCCGTTGCATTTCTCATTGCCGTAGTTGGTCAGCTCCGTGACGGCATCCGGCAGGGTAATCACGTTGGCACCGGTCAGGCTCGACGAGGGATTGAATCCATTATTCAATCCGGCCGCAGTCGTAATGATCTTGAAAATAGATCCCGGTGGCAAGGTATCCGCCGCTGCGTGATTGACCAGTGGCTGGCCCGCTTGCTCCTGCAAGCCCGTCCAGGCCTCATCGGCGGACTCGCCGACCAGTGAATTCGGGTTAAAGCCCGGGTTGGAGGCCATGGCCAGAATCTTGCCCGTCGATGGCTGGATGGCAACCGCCGAACCTTCGTATCCCGGACCCGCCAACTGGTCATACGCGGCCTGCTGCAAGGCTGGGTCGATGGTGACCTCTACATTGGCGCCCTGGGTGGGCTTATTCGCGATGGCATCCAGCCAGTGCTGCTTGAACAGGGAATCATCCGTGCCATTGAGAATGTCATTTTGCGAAGATTCCAATTCCGAAGCGCCGAATTGGCTGGACAAGTATCCGGTGATATTGCCAAAAGCAGGCGAATCGATGGGATAAGACCGGGAGTAGGTCTCATCCGGGTTTTCCGTGGATTGCGCCAGCACCGTATTGCCGGAATAGATCTGGCCGCGCGGGGTGGTCTGCAACTCAATAAACCCGCGCGAGTTCTTAGCGTTATGCGCGTATTTATCGTCCGAAAATGCCTGAATCACCGTCAGGTTCACCAACAGAATTGCGGTCAAGACGATGGCAAATAGGGACACTAGGCGGATGGATTTGTTCATCGGTAAGCCTCCTGAACCGACGGGAACATGGAGGTGTCACTCGGAGCATTGCTCGAGTTCTCCTGCATGGGTCGGCGTGCCGCGTTAGAGATCCGCAGCAAAATCGCCAACAGTACATAGTTAGCCATGAGAGAGGAACCACCGGCGGACATGAAAGGAGTGGTCAAGCCGGTCATCGGCAGCAGGGCGGAAATGCCACCGGTGACGACGAAGACCTGTACCGCCAAAGTAAGAGAAAGGCCTGAAGCGACCAGTTTGCCGTACGTATCGCGGGTACGCAACGCGGTATTGAATCCGCGGGTCACCAACATACCAAAGAGGACCAAAACGGCAGCTAGGCCAATCAGGCCCAATTCCTCGCCGATGGCGGCGAGGATGAAGTCAGAGTGTGCCACCGGCACCAATTCGGGGTGGCCCTGGCCCAAGCCGCTGCCGGAAATACCGCCAGAGGACATACCAAAAAGGGACTGGGCCAATTGGTAGCCGGTGTTGTCGTAGTTAGCCAGCGGGTCCATGAAGTTGGAAAAACGCTGCTGGATTTTTTCGGATACCTGGTAAATGCCAAAGCCACCGATACCGACGAGGACGAGGCCAATAAATAGCCAACTAACCCGGCCGGTAGCCATAAATAGCATGCCCAGCACCGTGCTAAAGAGCAGCAGTGCCGGACCGAAGTCATTGGAAATGCCCATGATGATGATGGCGATGGCCCACACGATGAGAATGGGGGCGAGGTCGCGCAAGCGGGGCAGGGAAATCCCTAAGAAACGATAGCCAGCCACGGTAAAGAGTGATCGCTTCTGCGTCAGCAGCATGGCGAAAAATAGGATCAGCATGATCTTGGAGAACTCACCCGGCTGAATGGAAAATGGCCCGAAGTTCAGCCAAATGCGCGCTTCAACGCCATCAGGTTGTGGCCACACCAACGGCAGCGCCAACAGTACGAGGCCGGCCGCACCCAAGATATAGGAGTAGCGGGTGAGTGAGCGATGGTCCTTGACAACCGCCAGGACCAGCACAAAGAGCACGAGGCCAACGACAGTCCACATGACTTGGCGGACCGCGAGACCCCGATCATTGACCAAATCCAAGCGGGCCAAAACGATAAGCCCAATGCCATTAAGGATGGCCACGATAGGCAACATGATCTGGTCCGCGTAGGGCGCCAAGAAGCACATTGCCAGGTGCGCAATGGTAAAGACACCAATGAATCCACCGATGAGGTAGATCAGGTCCGTCGTGAGCGCATTATCTTGCGACAGCTCCAAACTGACCAAGGTAATGGCAAAGACAGCCGCGGCGAGGATAAGGAGGCCGAGTTCGATTCTCCGGCTAAAAAACTTCTGCATCAGCTACACCTCCCTACAAGTGACCCCAGGTTTGTTTTCCTTGGTGTTTTTATTATCTTTTTGGCTCGGTGCAGTGATACATGGCTTGAGTGCCTTTTCACCCAGGTCATTAATCTGATCCTGAACCTTGCTCAGATCACCGGCGGAAATGTGGTTGACCGCGCCGCGCTCAGACTCGGGCAGGTCAGAGACCTTCAGCGGGGTGAAGTCTCCCTTGCACTTCTGTGCAGAAAACAGCAAGGAATTCTTGTCATTAATGCACACGTATTGGTGGGTGGAGCTTAAATCCTTGCCAAATACGGAATAATCCGCGCCCTTCAGGATGGTGATTTCCTGGGCATCGTTGGTCTCGGCGTAGTAATTATTGGACAAGAAGTTCTTGACCCACAGCCCCGCGCCGATAACGAGCGCCAAGATGATGATGAGCGCGATGAGGACCTTCCACCCGACTTTTCGTCGAGAAGGCTCGTCCTCTGCCTCTTCTTCATCGGAGTCCTTAGCCGCGTTGTCTTCATCGGCCATGACGGCCGGCGGAATCACCTGGGGTTTACGGGTGAGTTTGGCGGCGCGTGATGCAGAAGAATCCGGGTGAGTGGGCTCTTCTACCGAACCCGCCAGCGCACCGACGCGGAAAGGCTCGTGGGTGGCGGGCTTTTCTTCCGTAACCTCGCCGATGACGACCGTGACATTGTCTGGTCCGCCCGAACGAATAGCGAGATCCACGAGGGTGGACCCCGCCTGTTCGATGCTTCCTTGGCCAAGGGCGGTTTCAATAGTGGAAGCCGTAACCGGGTCAGACAGTCCATCCGAGCACAGCAGGATGCGGTCACCCGCCTTGGCTTCGAATGTAAAGAGGGTCGGCTCCACCGCACGCCCGGTATAGGCCTTCAAGATGAGGGACTTTTGTGGGTGGGAAGAAACATCTTCTGCAGCCAGCTCGCCCTTATCCACCAAGGACTGCACATAGGTATCGTCCTTGGTGATTTGCTCGAGCTTGCCATCGCGCAGCAAATAAGCGCGCGAGTCGCCCACATGGCAGACACCAAAGGTGGTGCCATTGAACAGCATCGTGGACAGCGTCGTGCCCATGCCCTCGGTCTCCGGGTGGGCGGTGACGTGCTCGCTGATGGCCTCATTGGCGTCATCGGCAGCAGCCGCAAGGAGCGCCTCCGTGTCCTCCTTACCCGGATCCTGATCCAGGATTTCGAGGTGGTTGACCATGAGTTGGGAGGCGACCTCACCCGCGGCATGCCCGCCCATGCCATCGGCCAAAATCAGCAGGTGAGACCCGGCGTATCCGGAGTCCTCATTATTTCCGCGGATAAGCCCGCGGTCCGACTTGGCAAAAAAGTTTAGCTTCAGTGTCATGCGTTCAACCTCACGGTAGTGCGGCCTAGCTTAATTTCGGAGTTCGCGCCGACTACCTCAGGTTGGTCGATGCGCACACCATTGACGAGGGTTCCGTTGCGAGATTCCAAATCCTCCACTACCCACTCGCTGCCGCGGCGAAATAGGCGTGCATGATGGCCGGAAGAGTAATCATCCCCAGTGACAAAATCACAGTCAGCGGCGCGGCCCAAGGTGCATTCCTCGAGCGTGCCCAAATTCATGTGGGATCCCTGCAAAGGGCCCTCCACAATAGAAAGCTGCTTCACTGCAGCATGACTGCGCGGGGACGCACCCATTTTTGACGGCTGTGGCATAGCACCTGCGGATTTATTGGTATCCCGCCGCATGGCATTCAAGGCCACCAGGACAAATACCCACAAAAGAGCCAATAAGCCGATGCGAAGCGCCAGCATGATGACTGCATCCATGGCGGCCTCCCTTCCTCAGTGTGAATTAGTAACTATGCGAATCAAGGCCCGTAATGCGGACCTCGACGTGGGAATGGCCCATGGTGATCACATCGCCATCGGCAAGCAGCCAGTTATCAATAGGAGTGTCATTGACCGTGGTGCCATTGGTGGACTGCAAATCCACCAACACGGCATCTTCACCGTTCCACGTGATTTCCGCGTGCTGGCGGGACACGCCCGTATCCGGCAGGCGCAAATCTGCATCATTGCTGCGGCCAATAATATTTGACCCTTCCTGCACGTGATAGACGCGGGAAGAGCCATCCTGCAACATCAAATTGACTGCGGGGCCCTGCGTTTGCGGCGCGGGTTGGTCATCTTGCGCAATGAAAGCGGTAGTAGCTGCGTCATCCGCATTATTTTCGTGCGGGTTGGTCATCTGGTCCTCCTGACCATCAAAGTCGTGGAAAATCGCCTCGAAACCGGTCTCTTCTGTGGGCTCGTGATCTATAAACGAGGACACACGAAGCTGGCCCGTGCGCAGGCCCGATTCCTCCGCAATCCGCACAATGACGGGACCAGCGAGGGACCATCCGTTATTGCGGATAAAGCGAGATAATTGGTCTGCGCAATCGGCAGGCAAATCGGGGTCTTGCGACAAGTTCTCCAAATCCTTGGAGGAGACACCTACAGTCATGACATTGGGACTATAGAGTTTGTCATCGTCCCCGTGGCCGAGATTGTCCTGGGCTTCTTGCTTCAAAAGCTCATCAATCTCTGCAGGAACGACCTTGCCGCCGAAGACAAAAGCCATGCCGTTATCAAGGCCGCGTTGCATAGCGGAATCGAGCTTCGCCAGCCTTTCTAAAAACGCCACGAATTTTGCTCCTTTCCGCTATACAGCGATCAGTAGTGATCAGTAGTAGCCATTATAGTTTGTACACCCCTTTCAAACGTAGACGGCGGCGCGAAAGTTCCTAGATTTTCGCCTTTAAATGCGCAAAATAATCCGCTTTTCCTGCTGATTTGTAATTGCATGTGCTTCCTGTGCTATCTTTATCTAGTCGCACTGACAACCACACCCTGCCCGGGTGGCGGAATTGGCAGACGCGCTGGCTTCAGGTGCCAGTGTTCGATAAGGACGTGCGGGTTCAAGTCCCGCCCCGGGCACAATGAGCAGTTGAACAAACTGCGAGACCGGAGGTAATAAACTCGAAAGGGTTCGTGACCTTCGGTTTCTTTGTTTTTCTGAACTTTGGCGGTTGAGGATTGCAAGTGTGGGAATTTACATCCTAACTCCCGCTCTCTTCTGTCGAACTCTTGTTTTCGATGGTGTCAACAAGTCATTTTGCTTGTTATTTTGATCTGACGTTCTGGCTTTAGCTCCCGCTTCGGGGAAATTGGAATCCTCCAACTGAGATGTTTTCCTTGGGCTGTTGGAGGATTTCCTAGTTGTTGAATCCCAATTTAAGAATTAAACGACTGGGCTGACGCGGAACAGGTTTCCATCAGGGTCGGCAACTACGAAGGTGCGGCCGAAGACGTCATCGTCGGGTGGCTGCACAATTTGGACTCCTTTTGATTGGTGCTGTTGCAAAGTTGGGCGGAGAGCAGCGAAGACTCAGTTTCTCATTCCCTGACGGCCGCTGCGTGTGGGCGTTGTTAGGCCGTCTCGAAGACCCGGTTGACGATCACCGCGTCCGGGTTCGGTTGCCCGTAGGCAAACATCGCGCCTAGCCCTTTCCGCAATGAGTGCATCGCCTCCATCCCTTTCAACGTCCGATATGCAGATATCCGGTTCTTAAACGCGCCTTTCGGCCCGAGAATCCGCTTCAGCCGACCATGGTCGCCTTCCAGGATGTTGTTGAGGTATTTCACCTGCCGGTGTTCCACTGTTGGCGGGCAGATTCCCTCTGACTTCAACTCGGCGATTGCCCTGGCTAGGGAGGGTGCTTTATCGGCGTTGATCACTCTGGGATACCCGGCTGACGCATTGGATCTGAGGGCCTTGGCCAGGAAACACTTCGCTGCGGCCACGTTCTGCTTCGAAGAGAGGTAAAACTCCAAGGTCTGGCCACCGGCGGTGATCGCCCGATAGAGGTAGCACCACCTGCCGCCGACCCGGATATAGGTCTCATCCACCCGCCAGGAACTAGCTTGCCAGTCAGGTACCTGCCGGTACCACCGTGTTTGCTTGTCCAGCTCAGGGGCGTATTTCTAGACCCAGCGGTAGATCGTGGTGTGATCGACCGGCACGCCCGGCTCGGTCATCATTTCCTCCAGATCGCGGTAGCTCACCCCGTAGCGGCAGTACCACCCACTGCCCACAGAATAATGTCACGGGGGAAATGACGACCCGAGAAGATACCCATGGCTGTGATTAGTTCACGTCGCCCTTCCTACTGCCCCAACTTTGCAACAGCACCCAAAGCCCTGGAATGAACTCCTGTCACCAGGGTCATTCCAGGGCATATTTCCCTGACTAAGAGAAGCAGTGACACAGAAGGTCTACCTCAGCGTGGGCCCTGTGGGCGTGCAGGTTCCGTGTGTGGCTGGTGTGCTGCGGCATGGTCGGCAGCGATTGATGACCGACTCTGGAGCGGGTGCCTTGTCTGGTCTCGCGGTTCAGGGTGGGTGGACTATTCGGCGGGTTGGATCTCGCTCTCGGTGACCCACTTGTGGTTGGTCATCGTCATCCCGTCGACGGTGAGATCAACCATGTAGACCGTCTCCTCGGTGGAGTAATCGATGGTGGCCTCAGCACCCTTCATGCCGGACATGTGCTCGGCATCCAGGACAACGCTCGCCCCGTCGGGCAGGGGGGCCTGACCCGGATCGACGAGCTCCTCATGGACGACCCAGCGGTGGTCGGTAACCGGGGCCCCACCCTCGGCGGGGGTGTAGCTGACCGAATAGGTCGTGGTGTCAAACGCCCCGGAAATGGTGGCGGTGGCCCCGTCCATGCCGGGCATGTGGTCAGCGGTGAGGATGACCTCGGTGCCCACCGGGTACGTGGGATCCTCGGCCTCTTCAATGCCTGCCGGCGGTGCCCCGCCGTCGGCAGGGTGGTCGTGCCCGCCGTGCTCTTCGTCGGCAGTGGTGGTGTCTTCCTGGTGGGTCTCGTTGGTCTCTGCGGTTGCCGTCGTGGTGCTGGTGGTGTCGGCATCGTCGGAGTTGTCGGTGGCGTCGCTGCAGGCGGTCAGCGCCAGGGTGGAGGTCAGTACCAAGGCGGCGAGGGTAATGCTGCGTTTCATGAGCGTTCCTTTCAAAGGTGGTGTGAGTTAGGGGTCGAGAGACAAGGTCAGTCAGTAACGGTTACGGGGGATATCGACCTACTGTGTTCCTCCTTCCCGTCGGTCGGAGCCAGGTGAGCCGGCTCCAGATCAATGCGGCGCAACAGCTGGGCGTTCAGGGCCACCACGATGGTCGAGGCAGACATCAAGATCGCGCCCACGGCCGGGGACAGCACGAACCCGATCGAGGCGAGCACTCCGGCAGCCAGCGGCACGGCGAGGATGTTGTAGCCAGAGGCCCAGATCAGGTTCTGGATCATCTTGCGGTAGCTGGTCTGGGACAGCTCAATCATCGACAGCACTGCCCGCGGGTCATCACTGGCTAGGACCACCCCGGCAGATTCCATGGCCACATCCGTGCCGGCACCAATGGCGATACCGACGTCCGCGCGGGTCAGAGCGGGGGCGTCATTGACACCGTCACCGACCATGGCCACGCTCAAACCCCGGTCCTGCAGCTGCGTGACCTTGGTGTCTTTGTCCTGGGGCAGGACCTCGGCGAAGACCTCATCAATGCCTAGGTCCTGACCAACCGCCTGGGCCACCTGTTGCGCGTCGCCGGTGATCATCGCGACCTTCACCCCGCGTTCCTGCAGGGCTTTCACAGCGGCGCGGGATTCGGGGCGGATCTTGTCCTCGACGGCCACCGCACCGATGATCTGACCGTCGCGGACAATATGGAGCACACCGGCCCCACGCCCGGTCCAGGCACTGGTGGTGTCGGTGAGCTCGGCCGGGGTGGTGAGGTTGAACTCGCGCAGCATGTTCGGCCCTCCCACGAGGATCTCAGCGCCATCGACAGTGGCCCGGACTCCCCGGCCGGAGGCGGCGTTGAAACCAGTTGCACGGATTTGCCGACGGGAGGCCTCGGGATGGGCGGCCGCGGCCGCCACGATGGCACGGGCCACGGGGTGCTCGCTGTCGGCCTCCGCAGCGGCGGCCAGGGCCAGTAGCTCGTCCTCGGTGACGCCGACAGCTGCCGCGACACCGGTGACCGCGTGCGCACCCTCGGTCAGGGTGCCGGTTTTGTCGAAGAGCACCACGTCGATGGTGCGCATCCGCTCGAGCGCCATCCGGTCCTTGATGAGCACCCCGGATTTCGCGGCCCGCTCGCTGGAGATCGCAATGACCAGCGGAATCGCCAGGCCCAGGGCGTGCGGACAGGCGATGACCAGCACCGTAACCGTGCGCACCACGGCATCGTCCGGGCTGCCGATGATGGTCCACACCACCGCGGTGATCAGAGCGGAGATCAGCGCGAACCAGAACAACAACGCCGCCGCCCGATCCGCCAGGGCCTGGGCCCGGGAGGAGGACTCCTGGGCGTCGGCAACCATGCGTTGGATCCCAGCCAGGGCGGTGTCCCCGCCGGTAGCCTCCACCCGGATGCGGACGGTGTTGTCGGTGGCCACAGTACCGGCGACCACCTTGTCACCGGTGTCGCGGAAGACGGGACGGGATTCGCCGGTGATCATCGCCTCATCGAATTCGGCGGCTCCGTCGAGGATGGTTCCGTCGGCCGGCACCCGGGCACCGGCCCTCACCAGAACGACGTCGTCGACGACCAGCTCGGAGATGGCCACGGTGCGGGTGGTCCCGTCGATGACTTTCTCGGCCTCATCCGGCAGCAGGGCAGCCAGCGCGTCAAGCGCGGAGGACGCGGCCCCGAGAGCGCGCATCTCCAGCCAGTGGCCCAGCAGCATGATGGTCACCAGCAGGGCCAGCTCCCACCAGAAGTCCAGGTCAAAACCACCCAGCCCCAGAGTGGTGACCCAGGAGGCGACAAACGCCACGGTGATGGCCATGGCGATCAGGAGCATCATCCCGGGTTGGCGGGATTTCAGTTCTTTCCATGCGCCCTTGAGGAAAGGCGTTCCGCCGTAGACGAAGATGATCGTGCCCAGCACCGGGGGGATCCAGGTGGATCCGGGGAATGCCGGGAGGTGGTAGCCAAGCAGGTGGGCGACCATGGGGCTGAAAATAACGACGGGAATGGACAAAATCAGCGACCACCAGAAGCGGTCCCGAAACATTGCGGTGCTGTGTCCGGCGTGTTCGCCGTGACCATGAACGTGGTGGTCTTCGTCCGGGGCGGAATGCGGGTGATCGTGGGGCATTGCCTGGCCGTGGGTGTCGGCATCTGCGTGGTGTTCGTGGCTGGCATGATCCGGGTGGTGGGTGTGGTCTGTTTCCGGAGCGGGGTGATCACCATGGTGATCACCCGAATGGTGGGGAGTGCTCATGACGTTCCTTTCGCTCAACCCGGTCGGGGTCGAGATGATGGGTAAAACTGATCAGGATAAGACGGTGTAGCCAGCCTCCTCGATGGCCCGGCGAACCATCTCCGGAGGTACGACACCGGTGACCGTGACGGTGGAAACTCCACCAGCAGCGAGATCAATCTGGACGTCGTCGACTTGGGGGAGGGCCTGAAGGGCCTGGGTCACGCTTTTCGCGCAGTGCCCGCAGGTCAGGCCGGTGACCTGGTAGCTAGGGGAGGACCCTCCTGCTGACGAGTCGCTGGCGGCAGGGATGGAGGCGGTGTCGGCACGTGAGGCAGGTCCGCAACAGCTGCAGCCGTGGGAGGCCATCGGCAAGAGGCGGGGCGGGGAGGTGATCATGGGAAAGCTCCTACGAGTCGGTGGGATGCGGCGATGCCACTCTCTAGCATATACCCCCCAGGGGTATATTTTCAATGGGTGGAGGGCGCGGCTCTCACGCAGGGCAGGGTGTGGTCACCGAGCAGCCTCCTCACTGTCGGGAGGGGACAGCGGGAGGCGGAGGGCAAACACCGCTCCGCGACCGGGTCCGGGGGAGGTGGCGGTGAGAGTGCCGCCGTGGGCCTCGATCAATGCCTTGGAGATGGTCAGACCGATACCGGCCCCGCCGTCGTCCCGGCTGCGGGCGGCATCCCCCCGGTAGAAGCGTTCGAAGATGTATCTGAGCTGGTCAGGCGGGATGCCCTCGCCGTCATCGGCGACGTGGATGAGTGCGGTGGACGCCCCCTGTCGGTGGACGCTGATCCGGACCTGCCCGCCGGCCGGGGTGTGTCGTAGCGCGTTCGAAAGGAGATTGCTCATCACCTGGCCGAAGCGTTGCCGGTCCACGAGCACCCGGGCGGTGTCCGTAATGGTCTCGACCTGTAAATCGACGCCTTTGTCAGCATAAGCCTCCCCCGCGGCAGCAGCGGCGGTATGGAGCAGATCCCCGAGCCCTTCCTCTGCCAGGTCGAAATCGATCCGGTGTTCCTGGGCCCGGGAGACATCGTCAATGTCTTCCATTAACCGGGTCAGGCGGGTGAGTTGGTCAGCCATGATCGTGTGGGTGGCATTATTCCAGTCCACGACCCCGTCCTGGAGACCATCGAGGTAGACCGTAAGCACCGATAAGGGGGTGCCCATTTCGTGGGCCAGATCAGAGAGCATCTGGCGGCGGACCTGTTCGGTGTGTTCCAGCCGATCGGCCATGGTGTTGAAGGCATGCGCCAGGGTGGTGACCTCGGGGCCTGCTTTTCCGGCGGGCACGCGGATACGGGAGTTGCCGGCCGTCAGGCTGGTAGCGGCGCGGGTGAGATCCTGCAGGGGGGCGCGCAGACGACGCGATAACCACAGGCTGGCCAGCAGGGCGCTGATCAAGGCGCTGGGCAGGGCGACGGCCAGGGTGATCAGGTTGGCGCCCCGGTAGGCCTGCTCGGCATGGAACAGCTCCAGCGAGGGGTCCTCCTGGCCGGTCATCAACATATGATCATGGAACAGGGTCGGACCCACCGTCGTGGCCACGGCCGCGGCCACCAGCAGGCTAATCACCACGACCAACACCTGGGCGGCCAGGAAGCGGAAGGTCAGGCCGGGTCCGTGATTCATGGTTGCCCCACCCGGTAGCCCACGCCACGCACGGTGTCGATAAACCCCCGGCCCCGGGTGTCGGTGCCGAGCTTGCGACGCAAGTTGCCGATGTGGACATCGACGATGCGTTCATCACCGACCCAGGTGGTGTCCCAGACCTCGGTGACCAGGTCGTGGCGGGTCAGCACCTGGCCGGGGCGCAGGGCCAGGGCAACCAGCAGCTCGAACTCCGTGCGGGTGAGCTCCACGGTCGTCTCCCCCACCCGCACCTGATGGGCGACGGGGTCAAGGATGAGGTCACCAACGATCAAGGGGGTGGTCACCTGCGGTGGGGTGGTGCTGGTGCGCGGGCGGCGCAGCACCGCATGCACCCGGGTCACCAGTTCCCGGATGCTAAAAGGTTTGGTGATGTAGTCATCCGCCCCCAAGGTCAAACCGCTGATCTTGTCGTCCTCGCTGCCACGCGCGGTGAGCATGAGGATGTAGCAGTCCGAGAAGGTGCGGATCCGTCGGCACACCTCCAGGCCGTCGAGTTCGGGCAGCCCCAGATCCAGCACCACAACATCAGGGGAAAAGCGACGAGCCTCGTCCACGGCCTGGGTGCCGGTGTGAGCCTGGCGGGTATCGAAGCCGGCCCTGATGAGGTAGGAGGCCACCATCTGAGCCAGGGGTTGTTCATCATCGACGACCAGCACCCGCCCCGGGGGCGTGGCGGTGGTCGGTGTGCGGTCAGCCATAGGCCCCAGTATTGCTCCGGTCAGGGGGGAATACCACCCTCGCTCAGTGCCCGGCGGGGCAATCTTCATCAAATCTTCAAACATCACCCTTCGACTGCCGTCACCCTTGTGCCCCACCCCGGGCCGGCGGCATCGCCTCCCCTGGTCGGTTCAGCAGGCGCCACCAGGGATTTCACTGCCTGCACCGCATACCCGGGGCGGGTAGAAGGACATCGCCCACGGCTGTGGGGTGGTGTCCCGGTGGTGACCCAGCCCACCGAATCCACCCCCTTTTCGCCCTGTTATAAGGCTGTGAGCAGGGCTTTTGATTTCTAGTCCGTCAGGCACCCGTGCTAGATAAAGGTATGACATCGACCTTGAGGCGGTGTCTTCTCACGGTCTTACCACGATCCAAGGAGATTGACGTGAAACGAGCAGCGATCGCAGCCGCCGCCCTTGCCCTCGCCCTCACGGGGTGTTCGGCCGCCGACCCGGAACCCACCGCCGACGGGACGGTGTCCCGGGATACATTCCTGACTACCCATGGCCTGGCCGCCATGGACGCGGTGGAGATCATTGATCACCTCGACCGGCAGAAGGTCACTGAGCGTCCCACGGATCTGATCGCTTCAGTGCGTGCCGATGAACTGCTGCTCTCGAGCGATGACCAGGAAGTCGTGGTCGATCTTCCCGACAATCAGACGTATGTCTCGATCGCGCCCTATCTCACCTCCACCCACGACTGCTTCTACCACAGCCTCACGACCTGCCTGGGGGAACTCGACAATGAGGATATCCAGATCACGATCACCGATGAGGCGACCGGTGAGGTGCTGGTGGACGAGGCGACAACCACCTTCGACAACGGGTTTATTGGCTTCTGGCTTCCCGATGATGCCACCGGCCTGATTGAGGTCAGCTACCAGGGGCGTACCGGCACCGCGGAGTTTTCCACCGCCGACGATGGTGCCACCTGTGTCACAGACCTGCACCTGACGTGATGGCTCAGCAGGGTCCTCACCTGCGCCTGTCTCCCGTGTCACTGAAATCTAACACCAAGGAAGGTTAAATCATGATGAATGGATTTTCCCGACGACAGTTTCTGCTCGGCGGGCTCGTCCTCGCCGGCACCGGGGCCGTGGCCGCCTGCACCAGCGACCCTGGACCCGCTGCCTCGGCACCAGGTTCCTCTCTTCGCCCCACTCCCACCCCCACTGCGCTCGGTGAGCCGACGGTGCGCCGGACACTGACCGCCCGGCCCCTCTCTCTGGATATCGGCGGCATCGAAGCCAAGACGTGGGGATACGTCTCTGACACCGGGGATGCGGCCATTGAGGCCACCGCCGGCGACGTCCTCCAGGTCGATATCACCAATGAACTTCCTGAGAGCACCTCCATCCACTGGCATGGTATCGCACTCCACAACGCAGCCGACGGTGTGCCCGGCATGACCCAGGACCCCATTGAACCTGGCGAGTCTTTCTCCTATGTTTTTGAAGTCCCCCACAGTGGCACCTACTTCTACCATTCCCACTCCGGCCTGCAGCTTGATCGCGGCCTCCACGCCCCACTGATCGTCCGTGACCCGCAAGACGCTGAGGACCAGGACGTCGAGTGGACCATCGTGCTCGACGACTGGGTCGATGGCATTCAGGGCACTCCCGACGATGAGCTCGACAAGCTCACCGGAATGGGTTCAGGCGACCATAACGGGAAGAAGGGAATGGGAGGTCACGGCCAGATGATGCACGGCACCCCGGACCGGGTACTGGGCGGGGATGCTGGCGATGTGATGTATCCGCACTACCTCATCAACGGACGTATCCCCCGTGCTCACCGGACCTTCGAGGCTCGCCCGGGCGACAAGGCCCGCCTGCGGTTTATCAACTCCGGCGGTGACACCATCTTCAAGGTGGCCCTCGGTGGTCACCGCATGACCGTCACCCACACCGACGGCTTCCCCGTCCAGCCTCGGGAGACCGAATCGATCTACCTGTCGATGGGCGAGCGTGTCGACGTCGAGGTCATCCTCGGCGACGGCATCTTCCCGCTCACGGCTTTGGCGGTGGGTAAGGACGACCGCGCCTTCGCCGTCATCCGCACCGCCGGCGGCCAGGCCCCCCACCCCGATGTCGACTTCCCCGAGTTGTCGTCCACCGGACTGCTTCTGTCCTCCCTGAAGCCAGCAGACCGTGCACTCCTGCCCGAGGACACACCAGACCGAGAAGTCAGTATCGACCTGGGCGGGCAGATGATGCCGTATGAATGGAGCATTCTCACCGACGGCCAATCCTCCTCCGCGACCGTGCAGGAGGGCCAGCGCCTGCGGATGGTCATGCGCAACAGAACCATGATGCCCCATCCCATGCACATCCACGGCCACACGTGGGCGCTGCCCGGCAGCGGCGGGCTACGCAAGGACACCGTCCTTCTCCGCCACGGTGAAACCATGATCGCCGACCTGATCGCTGACAACCCCGGTGAGTGGGCATTTCACTGCCATAACGCCTATCACCTGGAAACCGGGATGTTCAGCTCGCTTCGCTACGAGTAACCCCCACAGCAGGGTTGAGTGCCGAGGTGGGCGGGGGTGTCCCCCGAGTAGTGGACACGGCGTTGGTGTGAAGTGTCCCAGGTTTTGTTCCGTTTGAGTAGATGGGAAAATCTGGAACATGCCGAGAAAATTTGACCAGGATGCAAAGGACCGTGTGGTCCGTCTCGTGGAAGACCGCATCGTGGCGGAAAATATGTCGATGCAGGCCGCGTGCCAGGCAGTAGCCCCAAAGCTGGGGGTTTCATGGCACACGGCTCGTCAATGGACTTAAGCCTGCCCGCCGTGCGGGGAGCATCCCAGAACCTGTGTGTGAAGATTTGGCTGCCGAAAACGCGAGGCTACGTCGTGAAAATCACCAGCTACGCGATACTAATGAGTTGTTGAAGGCTGCCTTGGCTTTTTTCGCCTCATGACTCGACCCCAAACGTTAAGAAATGATCCGGTTCATCGATGAAAACCGGAATCGTTTCTCTGCCCGAGTTCATCTGCAAGACGTTGAAAAATAACCGGGCTGGTGGGTTTATCACCTCGCGTGGGTATCGCCAGTCCAAGGCTCGCGGGTTAAGTGCTCGTCGACTTCGTGATGCTGCGTTGGTTGAACGCATTAGTGCTGTTCATAGAGATAATTATGGTGTCTACGGTGTGCGGAAAATGTGGCATGCTCTTCGCCGTGAAGGAATCGATATCGGTCGTGAACACGCTACCCGGCTGATGCGCCTGGCTGGCGTTTCTGGCAAAGGCAAAGGCGGATCACCGATTACAACCCGAAAAGCTAACGTGCCTGATCTGCGCCCGGATTTGGTCGAGCGTGAATTTAAAGCCCGGGGCCCGAATAAGCTGCGGGTGGCCGACATTACCTACGTGCGCACGAAGAAAGGCTTTGTGTATGCCGCATTTGTCACCGACGTCTACTCCCGGCGGATCGTCGGATGGGCGCTGTCAGATTCGATGCGCACTTCAAGCACTGCCGCTGCAAGCTCTCAACCAGGCGACCCAAGTGTGCTGAGGAAACAACAGGTCTCATTCACCATTCGGATCACGGATCGCAGTACGTCAGCGTTGTCTACAACCAGCGCCTTTCCCAGCATGGCATTGCCGCTTCCACTGGGACTGTCGGTGACTCCTACGACAATGCTCTGGCTGAAAACGTTAACGGCCCCTCATAAGAACGAGCTAGTCCATACTCGCAGGTGGAATGACGTTGTAGAGGTAGAAATTGCGACATTCGAGTGGGTGTCATGGTGGAACGAGACTAGGCTCCACCAAAGCTTGGGGTACCGAACCCCGGTCGAGGTGGAAACCGAGTTTTGGAAGCAGAACTTGCCACAGGCAATAATAGAAATCAAGGCAAATGCCTAGGAACAAAACTCGGGGCACTTCATTCCTTGGCGGAGTATGCAATGCCGTTCAGGTGGCTGCACTGCGAATCATCGTTGTTGGAACCGTACCTGATGGGGTTAAGCCCAAAGCCCTTTCTACGATGGGATCGATAAATAGCTCTGCAATGCTTATTGGATACATCATTGGGGCGCCAATCGTAAGTGCCATCGGCCCAGCCGCGGCACTGGCCGTATCCGGAATTGGAACCTCGGTGCTCACAGTAGGACCAGTCCTGAAACACCGTTTGCACTGATGCCCATGCGCGCACCTAGTTGCTGTTTTTCTGCTTTTTCGTGCGCAGCATGTCCATGCTCATTACGGCGCCGATGATGGCGGCGTGCTGTTGCTCGTTGAGGTCTGGGGCGATCCGCAGGAGATACGTGTTTTTACCCATGAAGTAGTTGCCCATGCCGGTCCATTTATTGGAGACATCGGCAAGCTGGCGATCCTGGGAGGTGATGGTGAGGTTCCAATCCCAGAAATCGCCGTGCACTTCGACGCCGGCAAAGCCCTCCATTGTTAATTCCATCTTCGTTTTGAACATGGAGAAGCGCTTGGTGATAACGGCCATGGGCTGTTCAATTCCCGGTAGGTGTACTTCGTAGGTATCCCTCAAAAAATTCGCCGGATCCGAGATCGTCATGACTGTTTGTTGGGGGTTGCCTTCGGCATCCGTGAGCGCGACCTCCAAACTGCGGGAGGGTTTAAACACCATCTCCTTAAGGCTGGTGGATTGCACAATGGTGCCCACTGGGGTCCCGTTGACATCAGAAATCATGAATCGAGCCTTGAGGAGGGACTTGGTCTGGGAAATAACCAGCTCGTTGAGCGTGAATAAGTTTTGCATCATGCCAGCCAATGTATGGCAGTGGGCGTTTTTAATCCTCCTCCCTAGGGGTGGTTTTTGCTTCTTCCTGTGCTTGGTGGGCCTCCTCGTAGGCTCGCGCGCGGTGGGCGGTCATGGTTTGTGCAAAAGTTTGCACCCAATTCTTATTCTTTTCTGCCAGTGGGCCGGAAGGCTCGGTGACGGTCCAGGTGCCGTCTTCGAAGAGCCAAATAATGTCTCGGGTGTGCGGATCCATGACGTAGAAGGCCCGGCCATCGGTCTTTATGTTGTGGTGGTGTTGGCACAGGCAGGCAAGGTTTGCGGGAGTCGTCGGCCCGCCATCCGCGTGATTGATGCGGTGATCCTTTTGGCACACCGTGGCAGGGCGGTTGCAGCCTGGGTAGCGGCAGGTGCCGTCGAATCCTTCGAGGTAGGCTGCCATATCCGGCGGGGTTACGTATCCCTTTACCTCTTTATCCGGGTTCATTTCCCGGATCTTGGAGTAGGGCAGCGCGTTGGAGTGCGCCGGGTCGAGCCACCCAACGGATTCAATGAATGCGGGGGAGTTGGGGACATCGGTTGCCTTGTAGGCATTCAGGATGACCTGGGGTGCTTCGGTATTGCCGGTGAGGAGGGAAATGGCGGCATCGGCAAGCGAGCAATCCAGCTTGAGTGCAGTCTCCTTGATGCACTTATCTACGCACGCCATCACCGAGGGATCCGCGCTCAGCGTCATCGCCGTAGTATTGTTGCCCCAATTCTCCATGGTGTAGCGCGGCTGGGTCGGCCCCTTCTTGACCGCAAGGGTGTCATCTTCGAGGTTGATGAGCTCATTGATCTTTCTTTTAATCTGCGCTTGCGTCCGCATGGACTGGTTGGCGCGGGTGGGAGTGAGGTAGGCGGTGAGCTGCTCATCGATGCGCGCGACTACCTCCGGGGTCGGGTTGCCCAGGCGGTTAAGGGATTTATTGATGGCAATGAGGCGGTCTAAATCTAAGTGATAGAGCTCGTGTTGCAGCTCTTTTAGCTGTGGGAGCTCTTCCAGGCGGTACAGGGCCATCAGGATATGGCCGATTCGCCCTTCATTAACTCCGGTCGTGCGGTAGAGGGATTGGGTGACTAATTCGAAATCAGAATCGAGATCGGGGATCTGTTCAGTCCAGAACTCGTATTCAGTCTTCCGCATTTCAAAAGCTAAGCGTGTAGTGGGGTCTTTGGTGTTGGTCGTGGAAAAGTAGGGATCTTCCATGGCGCTTAAAACCTAAATTTGTTGTGTGAACGTCTGTACGAAAAGCACTATAGAACACCCGCCGGACATTCGCCTGTTTTAAGACGTTTCCGCAGGTAGGACTGCATATTCTTTCGTCAAAATAAACAGCTTAAAAAGCAAAATTATGTGCTAGCTTGAGGAAGGTATGAGTCAGGAGCAGGACACGCAGGAAGAACCCGGCCGCGCGTGGTGGCAGTGGTGGGCGCCTTTGGCGATGATCGCTAACTTCCTGGTGCTCCCGCCGGCGATTTACCAGGCGGTTTCCGGCACGGTATTGCTCGGCATCATGGGTGGGCTTACCGTGCTTATTGCTCTTATCGATGCCACCACATTCCGCTACTCATGGACCATCTTCTGGGTTGCGGGCATCGCCTATTTCGCGGCCATGGAGATGTACTTCAACGAGGGGACATGGATTTACCTGCCGGTAGTGGTCCTTTTGGCGTTGGGTGCTGGCAAATTGGGCGCCAAGTTGAGGAAGCGCTGATGGAAATCTGGCGGTTGGATCACCCTGAGGCTGGCCTGCTCGAGGTTGAGCGCGGCTACGATGCCGAGTTCGCCGAGCGGGGCGAATGGCCCAAGGAGCCGAAGGAATTTACGCCGGTGCTGGGCGATGCCCCCTTTATCCGCCGATTCCAGCTCTGGCGCAAGAATCCTGCACCCCGCATGCAGATCGTGGTCGACGGCGAGGTTCGCAGCCGGCACGACAAGCCGCGTGGCGGCCGTTATTCATTGCAGAAGAAGCTGGAAAGCGATCTCTCATTCAGTGAGAATAGTGCGCCGCCGACTGAGCCCTATGTAGATATCCAAGCTACGCCCTTTGGGGAGATACAGGATGTCTACTACCGCGATGGGGAGGAGGCCGTGGCCTTTGATCCACCGGCGGGCTCCTTGGGTGAAAAGCGGCGCCGGGCAATGGAAGAAAGCCCCTTCAAGCGCGTGCTGTATCCACTGCTCGGTGGGCTGGGGAAGTCCGGGTGGGCCATCGCGATGATTGTTTTGGCTCCTATTATTAGCCGCATCCTCTCGCGCTTGCTGCCGGATTGGGAGCTGCCAGATGTAGATTTCCCAGAGATTTACCTTCCGCTGCCAAATTTGCCGAACCTGCCGGAGCCACCGCAGATTACCTTGCCCGCGCCGCAGTTTGCGGTGCACTTTGAAGCACCGGAGTGGGTGGTTTTCCTTATGGATTACAGCAGGGTGTGGATGCCTATAGTTATTGCCATTGCCTTTGGGGTGATGGCGGTGCGCAATGCCAAGAAGTCGGAGGCGAAGAAGAAGGAGTGGCAGAACCATGAAGATTCGCGGCGCGATTGATGCGGAGGGCCGGTGCAAGCATTGGCATTCCCCGCTCGACGTGGTGGCCAATAAGTGCGCGACCTGCGGCGAGTACTTTGCGTGCGCGCTGTGCCATGCGGAGCTGACGGATCATGAGTTTGGGCCCATGCTTGTCGATGCCCCCGCTGCCCTCTGCGGTTCCTGCGGCTTCGAGATGGATTACCGGCTGTATTCTACTGTCGAGGCATGCCCGGAGTGCGGGCATATGTTTAATCCCGGCTGCAGTGCGCATGCCGGGATCTATTTTCAGGTGACCGCGTAAAAGCGAGGGGAGCGCTACTGGTTCAAGCCCAAGAAGCGGTTGACTAAGCTGTGGTAGGCGCGCACGGTGAGATCGAGGTCCTCGAGGTAGAGGTGCTCATCGTGGCTGTGTAGCTGTGAGTTGGCGCTGGCCATATCGCGGCCCTCGGCATGCATGGCAAAGCCATAAGCATTGCCGCCCTTGCGGCGGGCGAAGCGTAAATCGGACCCGCCGGTGGCATGAACGGGCACGACGTCTTTGTCGGGGAAGAACTCCTTTGCCGTCGCCTCAATGGTGCGCCAGAGTTCGGTATCGGTAGAGGACTGGGTGGCGTTTTCGGTGATGAGGTGTTCGATTTCTACTTCATCGGCGAGATCGCCCAGTGCGCTGCGGAGGAAATCGTCCAAGTCTTCCTGGGTTTGTCCGGGGAAGGGACGGATATCCATCTCTAGGTAGGCGTGAGAAGGCAGCACGTTGATGGCACCGCCGGCGCGCAGGACAGTCTCGGCGATGGTGGTGTGGCTAAAAGCGTGAGCATAGGCATCGAGGTTGCCGAACTTGGTGTAGTCACCGGTGCCATCGATAAGCTCTTTTTCGGTCTCTGGGTCGAACTTAAAGGTACGGACGAAGCCTTCCCAGATTTCATTGGAGGCTGTGGGTGGCTCGGCCTCGGCGATGCGGCGGGCGACCTCGCCAATCTTTACGATGGCAAAGTCCTTGCCGTAGGGAGTCGAGCCGTGTCCGGCATCACCGGTGACATGGAGGCGGCGCTGACCGGCGCCCTTTTCGCCCACGTTGAAGCCCACCGCGCCGGGCAGGTGGCTACCGCCGGTTTCGGAGAGGCAGTTCTTCCAAGAAAAGGCATCGGGGTGGTTTTCTGCCATCCAGCGCACGCCTAAGCCGCCGCGGGCCTCTTCATCGGCCATGCCCACGAAGGCGAGCGTTCCGCCGGGGTTGCCGGCGCGCGCCACCTCGCGGGTGACGGCTGCCATGGTGGCGGTAATAAAGAGCATGTCCACGGATCCGCGGCCATAAAGCTTGCCGTCTTCAATAAGCGCCTCGAAGGGCGGCTTGGTCCACTTGGGTTCATCGACGGGCACGACATCGGTATGCCCCATAAGGGTGAGGGGCTCCTTGGCGGGATCACCGGGAACGGTCACCACGATGGACACGCGCCCCGGGTGGGATTCAAAGCGCTCAATCTGGACGTCTTCTCCGGCGAAGAAACTTTCCAAAGAATCGGCATTGCGCACTTCAAACCCGGAATCCGGGGTGAGATCGTTTACGCAGGCATTGCGGATGAGTTCTTGGAGGAGTTCGAGGGTGTCATCGTAAAGCGTCATGCCCCTTAGGGTAATCCCGCGAAAAAAATTTTGTGATTTTGGCCAAAGTTGAACGGCGTTCAAGTATGGTTCACTGCATGAGCATTGTTGACATCGCCCGTGACAAAGCCCTGGAGCAAGGCAAAGGCCTGAACCAGGAAGAACTACTACAAGTACTGCAGGTTCCAGATTCCCAGCTGGAAGAAATTGCTGATATCGCCCACCAGACCCGCCTGAAGTGGTGCGGTCCGGACGTATCGGTGGAAGGCATTATCTCCATCAAGACCGGTGGTTGCCCAGAGGATTGCCACTTCTGTTCCCAGTCCGGCCTTTTTGAGTCCCCAGTGCGCGCAGTGCGCCTGAACATCCCTGAACTGGTGGAAGCGGCACAGAAGACCGCCAAGACCGGCGCTACCGAGTTCTGCATCGTCGCTGCGGTGAAGTCCCCGGATGACCGCCTGCTGGACCAGGTGGGCGAGGCCATCGCCGCCATTAATGATGCCGTTGACATCGAGATTTCCTGCTCCCTGGGCACCCTGACCCGCGAGCAGGCACAGCGCCTGAAGGACATGGGCGCACAGCGCTACAACCACAACCTGGAGACCTCCCGCTCCTACTTCCCCAACGTGGTCACCACCCACTCCTGGGAAGAGCGCAAGAAGACCCTGGATTACGTGCGCGAGGTAGGCATGGAAGTCTGCTGTGGCGGCATCATCGGCATGGGCGAGTCCCTGGAGCAGCGCGCCGAGTTCGCAGCCCAGCTGGCAGAGATCGATCCGTGCGAGGTCCCGATGAACTTCCTCGACCCTCGCCCGGGCACCCCGTTCGCTGATCGCCCGCTGGTTCCGCTGGGTGAGGGCCTGCGCGCCGTTGCTGCATTCCGCTTGGCGATGCCCTCCACCACCCTCCGCTTCGCTGGCGGCCGCGAGCTTTCGCTTGGCGATGACGGCACCGAGCGCGGTTTGCTCGGCGGCATCAACGCCATCATTGCCGGCAACTACTTGACCACCTTGGGTCAGGAAATCGAAAAGGATGTGGACATGCTGGGCCGCATCGATCTCCCGATCAAGGCTCTGTAGTGTCCGAGCCGAACTCTGAGTTGGCAACCGCCGTCCTGGCCGGGGACGAGCCAATTTTCCACCCCAATACCGGCAAGCCGATCGAAGAGGTCTTCACGCTACACCCCGCTGCAGCCGCCGGCCTCGACGTGCCGCGCTACTGCCAGATCTGCGGCCGCCGCATGGTGGCCCAGGTGCGCCCCGATGGCTGGCACACCAAGTGCTCGCGCCACGGGGAGCTAGATTCTGAGTGGTTATACGTAGAGCAGCTACCAGAGAGTTAGCACTACTAAGATTAAGATAGGGAGCCGCTGCCGCAAGGCAGGCGGCTCTTTTTCTATTGAAAAACAGCCGTGAACTGCGGGTAGGTAATCCTACTTGCGAAATTTGGTGCGTCCTACTTTAGAGATTTGGTAATCTCTACTTTAGAGATTTGGTGCGTTCTACTTGCGAAATTTGGTAAATTTATGTTTGTTCCTCGGCAGCTCAGTGGATCTATAACGCAGTTAATGAAATGGTTTCCAGTTGTCAGCGTGACGGGGCCGCGGCAGTCTGGGAAGTTGACTCTTCTGAGAGAAATGTTTCCGGACTTGTCATACCTCAATCTTGAGGATCCAAGTATTCGAAGGGTGGCACAAGAAGATCCTGTGGGTTTCCTTTCGAGCCAAAGTGGACCGTTGATTATAGATGAGGCTCAATATGCACCGGACCTGTTTTCCGTTGTCCAACTTCGCTCGGATGAAGTGGGAAGCCCTGGGCAATATATCTTATCCGGATCGCAAAATTTCTTGCTTATGGAATCCATAACGCAATCGCTGGCGGGCCGCGTTGGGATCAGTCATTTGTTGCCCTTCGGCCTCATGGAAGCTCGCTCTATATCAGCTGATCTGACCGTTGATGAATTTATGGTTCGTGGTGGATATCCGCGCTTGTACCAGGCTCAAATTCCTCCGGAAATCTATTTTGAAAACTACGTGCAGACTTATCTCCAACGGGATGTGAGTGGGTTACTCAATGTTCGGAATAGTGATAGCTTTTGGCGATTCATTAAGGTCTGTGCGCTGCAAGCTGGAAACTTAATCAACTATTCCGCAATCGCAAATGAGATTGATGTTTCTTTCCAGACGGTAAAAAATTGGGTCTCAATTCTGGAGTCTAGTTTCATCATATTTTCTTTACCCAGCCACCATTCCAATCCCCGGAAGGTGCTTACTAAGACCGCGAAGTTGTATTTCTATGATACTGGCCTGTTGTGCCACCTTCTTGGTATTTCTTCACCAGAAGAACTTTCTGTGCATCCACAGTCAGGTGCAGTGTGTGAAAATATGGTGGTAGCAGAAACCATGAAAACGCATATTCACTCTGGTCGCAAGCCGGATCTACGGTTCTATCGGGATAGTTCTAAAAGAGAAATCGACCTATTGGATTTTACGGGCGGCGATCCTAAGGCTTATGAAATCAAGGCATCGCAGACCTATCATTCCAAATACACGCGTCATCTCGCGACTGTAGGTGAAGAGCTGGAGATCAAACCCGCAAACCGCACAGTGCTATACCGCGGCCAATATTCCTTTCAAGCACATGATGCTGAAGTAGTCCCGATTGAGCAGTACTTGCAATCGCTTGATTAGATTGGTGGGTATGGATCCCGCCGTAGCTCACGCACATCAGTCCGCGCTGCGATCGATTGCGCGCGTCGTGGAGGAGACGGCGCCGCATACGGAGGCGGGGAAGGCTTTGGGGGACATCGCCAAGCAGCTGCGGGAAGGGCCGGTGATGGTGCTGACGGGGGCGGGGGTATCGACGGAATCGGGGGTGCCGGACTATCGCGGGCCGCGGGGCTCGCTGAGCAGGCACCGGCCGATGACGTATCAGGAATTTCGCCATGATCCGGCCGCTAGCCATAGGTATTGGGCGCGTAGTTTTGTGGGCTGGCGCGTGATGGATTCTGCGGTGCCGAATCGCACGCATTATGCGCTCGTGGAGTTGGAGCGCGTCGGGCTGGTTAATGGTGTGGTCACCCAAAACGTGGATGGCCTGCATAAAAGGGCGGGTACGGAGAGGTTGGTGACGCTGCACGGTGATATGGAAACCGTGGTGTGCTTGTTGTGTGGGCACTATGAGGATCGCGGGCACTTCGATGCGCGTTTGGCGGTCGCAAACCCGGGGTATCTGGATCGTCTGGTGGTGGAAAGGGACCAAGTTAATCCGGATGGTGACGTGACGTTGGATGAGAAAGACGTTGCGGCGTTTCGGATGGCTGGCTGCGAGCGCTGCGGATCGGAGCTGCTCAAGCCGGACGTGGTGTATTTTGGTGAGCCCGTGCCAGCCACGCGGCGGGATGCGGCATTTGCGCTATTGAACGAGGCAAGTTCGCTGTTGGTGGCCGGTTCTTCGCTGGCGGTGATGAGCGGGTACCGTTTTGTGCTTGAGGCAAAGAAGCAGGGCAAGCGCGTGGCCGTCATCAACGGCGGGCCAGGCCGCGGGGACAAGAAGGTGGATACGCTATGGCGCACGCAGGTGGGCCCGGCATTTGATGCCCTGCTCGATGAGCTGGAGATTTAATCAACGCGGCGTGTGCTCGACCATCCTGAGCAGCGTGCGCACGATGGCGTGCACGCGCCTATCCATGGGCATATCTTCGTGCATGACCACGGCATGGCGGTCAAAATCTTGGATATAGATATTGCGCACCGCACCTTCGGGCGCGCCCTCTGGGTCGAGGAAACAGGTCTCGGGCGGGACGACGACGGCATCGGAACGCGTGGCGATGCAGGTGTAGCTCACGCCGGATTCGAGGTCGCCATCGCGGTTGACATCGCGAAGCACCTCGCTGCCTACCACCTGGTCCATGCCGGCGGGGCCAAACCAGCCATCGATGATGGAGCGGATCACCGCCTCTTGGCGTTGGGTTCGAATGAGGCGACTGGCGATGCCCCCGTGGGTCGTCCCATGATTAGGCGCGCTGATGCTCATGAGGTGGACGACCTTTTCGGCGCCGCCGTCCATGCGCATCCAGTACCGCGCGAGCAGTCCGCCCTGGGAGTGGCCTACCAAGATGACCTTTTCTGCTCCGGTGACGGCGAGCACGGTATCGATATACGCGCCGAGCTGCTGCGACGATTCCGGGATGGTCTGCGTGGCGCGGTGACCGTAGTCAGGGGCAAAGACCGCCCAGCCGTCTTGGCGCAAGATATTGCCCATAATTTGCCAGACGCCCTTGGTATCGCAGGTGCCGTGGATCAGGATGACCGGCCAGGGGCGCTCGTCGCTCGGGCGGGCGCCCCAATCGTCTTCGAAAACGCCGCGCGGCTTCGTGCGTGCGCCGAGGGGCAGGGTCCTTGCGGCATCGGCATCGAGGGCGGAATCGCCGGGACTGGACTTGTCCTTTTCGGCCTTGAGGCGGTCAACGATCTCGTCGGCGACGTCATCCTGCAAAGCACTGGCCGCGGCCGGGGAGGCGATGCCAAGGCGTGGCGAATCTTTTTCTTCGGGTGCATCTTCCTCGTTCACGCGCCCGAATTTGAGGAGTTGTTCAGAAATAATGCTTTTCAACTCTGCAAGAGATTCGACAGCCATGCCTTCCAATCATACGCGTTAATGCAGGTAAATGGCCTCTTTAGAAAAGTTGAAGAAATTTATGGAGAAAGCCCTTGACCTCACGCCATAATCTTTGTAAACTTAGGCTTGCCTAATCACGGGCGGTGCTTACGGCGTAGGGCGCTCCACTCCTTGCCGCTAAGTGCCAGAGATTAGTCATGGGGAGAGGGCCCGCCGATGCGCAGTCGGCGGGCCTTCGTTTATGCCTCGGGAGGGTTAGTCGTCGAAGCAGGCGGCGGGTGCTTCATCCTCACGCGGGGGAATGGGAAGATCAACGGGAAATTCACGGGTGGCGGCAAAAAGCTCCACCCCAATATTAGTGGCAGGCATAGAGCTAACGATACCAAGTGGGTGTTCCGGATTCAGAGCTGGAAAAGACTCCGCTGCCGTACTGCGCTGTCCCCGCTAAACTCGCGGTTATGACCGATCTGCAGCATGTCCACTCCGTAGATGAAGCGGTGACTCGCTTAATTGAGCATTATGAAACCTCGTGCGAGATGGCGCGCGAGGCTCTTGCCTCCGGCACCCTCGATGATTATCGCCATGTGGTTTATCCCAAGGTGACCGTGGAGATCCGTAAATGGCAGCCGATCGACCGCTCCGAGCCCTTTGGCTATGTGGACGAGGCCGGCAAGTATTCTGCGGTCGTCTCCAAGCCGCACATCATCCGAGAGTACTTGCACGAGCAGCTGACTCGGCTGACTAACAATTATCCGTGCGATATCTTCGTGGGCCAATCGGATGAGCGCATTCCGCCGGAATACATCAAAGATGCCCCGGCGGCGCCGCAGGAACGCGGCCCCATTCCGCGCCCGACCTTGGATGAGGTCAATGATGCGATTATTGATGGCGAGTGGGATGCGTTTCACGGCGGGGAAAAGCCGCTCTTTCACTTCGGGGCGCAGCGCTTCGATATTGCCTGTGCGCGCATTGAGCATTACACCGGCATCGAGGTCGATACGGTGCAGAAATACATTCTGTTTACCAATTACGCGATGCATACCACGGAATTCGTGAAATTCGGCCTGCGCGAGCTGACCAAGGAGGATTCGCGTTATACGGCGCTGGTATTGCCCAATGGGGAGACCATTCACCCTAATGATGCGGTGGACCTCGACCTGGATGGGCTAACGCTGACCTCGCGCTTTCAGATGCCCCGGTTCGATCTCATTACCGCAGGTGGCGATGGCATCACGATGATCAACATCGGCGTGGGGCCATCGAATGCCAAGACCATTACGGACTGCTTGGCCGTGCTGCGGCCGGAGGCCTGGATCATGATTGGCCACTGCGCCGGCATGGATGGGCGCATGCGCATCGGTGACCTGATCTTGGGCAATGCCTACGAGCGCCACGACCACATCTTGGACCGACAGGTGGTTTCTTCCACACCGATTCCGGCCATTCCAGAGGTCCAGCGCATGCTGGAGGCGGCCGTCGATGAGGTCTACGGTAGCGATAATTCGCTCATGCGCACCGGCACGGTGCTATCGACCGATGACCGCGATTGGGAGTGGCGCACCAGCCGGGATCTGTGGGAGTGGTTGCGCACTTCTACCGCGGTGGCGGTGGACATGGAATCGTGCGCCTTGGCGGCGAATGGGTACCGCTACCGCGTGCCTTATGGCACGCTGCTGTCCGTGTCGGATCTGCCGCTGCACGCCGTGCCGAAGCTGCCGGCGCAGGCCCAGGCGTTTTATTCCAACTCCAAGGAAGCCCACGTCATGTGCGCGGTGCGCGCGGTGGAACAGCTGGCAGAAAATCCGGAGCGCCTGCGCACTCGCAAGCTGCGGCGGACGCTGGGAGAGGTTCCTTTCCGGTAGCTGCTTTCCCTTGGTAGGTATCGCTAGTTAAACTACAAAGAAAGCCCATGACGCAAAAGGAGCCGCGCAATCGTGACTGAGAATTGGATCCACCCGGACCGGGAGAACCTCACTTGGGAAGTCTTCGGCGAAGCGAGCCGGAATCTTTCGGAGCAAATCGTGGAATCCGGCTGGTTTCCTGACTTGATCGTGGGCGTTGCCCGCGGCGGCCTGATCCCGGCCGGTGCCATTGGTTATGCCATCGGGGTCAAGGCCATGGGCGCTATCAACGTGGAGTTCTACACCGATATTGGCCAGACCTTGGATGAGCCGATCATCTTGTCCCCGCAGTTGGATACGGATTCCCTCAAGGGCAAGAAGGTGCTCGTCGTTGATGACGTGGCCGATTCCGGCAAGACCTTGGATCTGGTGGTGAACTTCTTGGAAGAAACTGCCGATGAGGTGCGTTCCGCTGTCGTCTACACCAAGCCGAAGACCATTTTCGAGCCGGACTATTCGTGGAAGAAGACGGATAAGTGGATCAACTTTGCCTGGTCGGTGCTGCCGGTCATCACGGCGGATGGCTCCTTTCAGGAAGGCTCGTAGTAGCTACTAGTATGTGCAGGCGTGATTAACGAGCAGCCTGCACCCACCGGCGTCATCGCCAGTTTCCGCTTCGCATTTTCCTCACCTGCGCGTTTGCGCAAGGAAGTGCTCGGCGGGCTGGCGGTGGCGCTTGCTTTGATCCCGGAAGTTTTAAGCTTTTCTATTCTCGCTGGCCTCGACCCGCGGGTGGGGCTGTATTCTTCGGTGATTATGGCGATGGCCATCGCCTTTACCGGCGGGCGGCCCGCCATGATTTCCGCAGCGGCCGGTGCGGTTGCCCTGGTGGTGGCCCCGCTCGCCCACGAGTATGGGCATGATTATGTGGTGGCGGCGGTGCTTGCGGCCGGTATCATCCAGGTGCTGTTGGCGTGGGTGGGCATCGCCAAGCTCATGCGTTTTATCCCACGTTCGGTGATGACGGGATTCGTCAATGCGCTGGGCATTATGATGTTTACCGCGCAGCTGCCGCACCTTATTGATGTCCCCTGGATGGTCTATGTGCTGGTGGCCATTGGCCTGGCCATCATGATTGTTTTGCCGCGGTTTACCCAGGCAATTCCGGCGCCGTTGGTGACCATCGTGGTGGTAAGCATCATCGCCGTCGCGGCGGGGTGGAAGGTGCCGGATGTGGCGGACCAGGGCGAGCTGCCCACGACGCTGCCGGGCCTTTTCATTCCGGATATTCCGTGGAACCTGGAGACCCTGCAGATCATTGCGCCCTACGCCTTTGGGATGGCGCTGGTGGGCCTCATGGAATCGCTGCTTACGGCGAAGCTTGTCGATGACATTACGGATACCCACTCCGATAAGACCCGCGAATCCTTTGGCCAGGGCATTGGCAATATATTGGCCGCGGCGATTGGCGGCATGGGCGTGTGCGCAATGATTGGCCAGACCATGATCGGCGTCAAGGTATCCCAGGCGCGCACGCGCTTGTCGACGTTCCTCGCCGGCGCCTTCCTCCTCGTGCTGTGCCTGCTTTTCGGCGAGGCGGTAGGCCGCATTCCGATGGCCGCGCTGGTCGCGGTGATGATCCTCGTGGCGGCGACGACGGTCAATTGGCATTCCATCCGCCCGCGCACGCTCAAGCTGATGCCGCTTTCTGAAATCCTCGTCATGCTGCTGACGGTCGCGGGCACGCTGGCCACGCATAACCTGGCGGTAGGAGTGGTCTTAGGCGTGGTGGCTGCATCGATTGGCTTTGCCCGCCGGGTGGCGCACCTCGTGGAAGTTGAGTTGGTAGATGGATATACCTACGTGGTGCATGGCCAACTCTTCTTCGCCTCCTCGAATGATTTGGTTTACGCCTTTGATTACACGCTTGATACGGACTTCGTGGTGGTGGACCTTACCGATGCCGAGGTCTGGGATGCCTCGACGGTGGCGACGCTGGATGCGGTGCAGAAAAAGTACGCGGATCGCGGCATTGAGGTGGAGTTTCGGGGCCTCGATGGGGCGAGCGCGCAGCGCCTGGAGCGCCTGAGTGGGCAACTGGGTGATTAATATCACATTGCAAGTTTGATGTGCGGGGGCGTACCCGCCGCAAGGCGGTAAATGGAGCGACCTAGCGCGGCGAGATTGGCCGTTTAGGGCAATGACCTCGAACTATTAGGCGATATTAACTTTGCGCCGTGGTGCAGCTTTGTCTTAACTAACTTAGGTGATCCAATCTGAAAAATGCCCCTGAGGTGCGGGTTTGATTAAGCATACCTTGCTAGACGGGAGATTTTATTTGGGTATTGTAGTGCCTACAACCAATTAATTGATTCCTACAGAAAGGATTTAGCAATGGATGAGAAGCTGCAAACCCTGCTAAACAATCAGGTCATTAACGAGCACGGCGCCGCTATGGTCTACACCCAGCTGGCCTACGAGATGGACAACCTGTCCTTCCCGGGCATGCGCGATTGGTTCATGGCTCAGGCTGGCGAAGAGCGCGTTCACGCACAAAAGCTTGCGGATCACCTCTTGGCACGCGGCTACCGCGTAGAGCTCAACGATATCCCGGTTGGCTCCATCAAGGCTGCCACCCCGCTGGATGCGTTCGAAGCTTCCTTGGCGCACGAGCAGAAGGTCTCCGAGCAGATCCGCGAGATCGCCCGCGTTGCCCTTGACATCCAGGACTTGGACTCCCGTCAGCTCATTGACTGGTTCTTGGCTGAGCAGATCGAGGAAGAGGACACCGTTTCTGAGATCATCGACCAGATCAAGCTGGTGGGCAACGATGGTGCTGGCCTGCTGCGCATCGATTCCCGTTTGGCTAACCGCAACTCCTAAGTTGTGAATAACAAACACATCAAGATTTAAATCAATCCTCCCATGGCACTGCGCTGCTGTGGGAGGATTGACGTATGTCTGCACACCTCAAAACAACCCTCTCCGCCACCCTGGCGGTATTGGCATTAAGTCTCATCATTGGGGCTGCGGTCATCTCAAGCCACGTCACCCTCGGCATCTTTTTAACCACTGCGGCGCTCATGCTGAGCCCGTTTGCGGGGGTGGTGATGCTGGCGTGTGGGGTCATCGGCAAGCGCGGGCTGGTCAACCGCTCCCTATATTCCCTGAGTGGAATGCTGATTTTGGCCTCGCTGGCCGTGCTCATCGTTTTGCCGATGGCGCAGGCGACGCTGGCGCTGGTGATTTTTATCGCCGGTATCGCGGTGGGGATCGTGGCAGTGCAGACCCAAGCTACTAGGCGCGCATAAACTGGATGCATTATGCCGAAGTTGCTGTTTGATCTCTACGGCGTGCTGCTGCGCCCCGCCACGCCGGAAGCGCACGCTGAACTGGAGCGCTTCCTCGCGCCGGCAAACCCAGAGGCATTCTGGGAGGCCTATAACTTTTTCCGGCCCGATTACGATGCCGGAATTTTTAGCGATAGCCACTACTGGAACGAGATTGCCGCCCGCGCGGGGATGGAACCTATTGATTGCGCCGGGGCCGTGGCCTGCGAGAATCAGTACCTGCTCGAGGCGGACCCAGAGATGGTGGCGCTGGTTAAAGGGCTCATCGGGGAGGGCTTTAGCGTGGGGATTTTATCCAATATCCCCACAACCCTGGCGGAGCAGGTGCGCGCGCAGCACCCGTGGTTAACTGAGTGTGCGGCGGTAACGTTGAGCTGCGATATCGGAGTGGCTAAGCCGCACCCAGAGGCCTACCGGGTGGCGGTGGACGCGCTCGCGGCGCAGCCGAAGGACACGCACTTTTTCGATGACAGCATCGACTACATCGAGGGCGCGACCTATTGCGGGTTGCACACCCACCTATTTACCGGAATCGACTCTGCGCGTGAGGTTCTACGCGGTCTGGAGTGAGCGGCCGAGCTCCAATGGCTCGCGCAATAGCTGATCGGTGGCCACGGTGCGGGCGACGGCGCGCACGATTTCTTTGTGGCTTGGAATCATGCGCAGCTCCAGATCGTCCGAGGCAGAATCGCGCACGGTGGAGGCAAAAAGCTGGGGCGCGCGGGAATCGCCGGTAAAGGCCCCGCCGGCAATGACCACGGTTTTTGGTGCGTATTCGTGGAGCATGTCCGCCGTAATCTGGCCCAGCTGGCGGGCGCGCTCATCCAAAATGGCGCGCACGGCTGAATTGGACTCGGCGATGGTCGCGACCTCGGGCAGGGTACTGGCCTCGATGCCGTGGCGGCGCACGGCCTCCAGGATGGACTGGGTGGCCAAGAGGTGTTCGGAAGCGCCGTGGCCCAGCACATCAGAGCGGGTCTGCGGCAGCGGGATGATGGAATTTACTTCGTCATCGACGGAAAGCGCTGATCCTAAAGAATCGTCCGCGAAAAGCAGGAGCACGCGTTCGTTCGTGCCAATCTCGGCGGCCTGCGTCTCCGAACCCAAAATGGCGGAAATGGCGGAGGTCACCACCACGGGAACGCTAAATTGGAAGCGCAGGCGCGCGGCGATATCGACGCCGTGCCAGCCCAGATTCTCCGCGGTGACCAGGCCCTGTTCATCCACGGTGCCCGAAGTAGTAATCCCCAAGGCTACGAGGCGACGATCCAGGCCCGTCAGCATGCGGTTGATGCCGGCCATGATGTGTTCAAGAAAATCTTCCTCCGTCAGGCGGGCGACGGGGGTGGCGATTTCTTCTTCCGAAACGGTGCGGCCCTTGATGTCATAGAGGCCGATATAGGTCTCAGAGGTACCGACGGCAATCCCGCCGAGTACCCAGTTATTATCCGCGGCCTCGAGGGGGACCGTAGGGCGGCCCCGGCCCTGGGATTGGGTGAGGTCGGTGCGCTCTTGGATGAGTCCTGCGTTCAGGAGCGCGGTGGTGGCGCGGGTAATGGTGGGCTGGGAGAGCCCGGTGGCTTCTACCAGCTCACTACGGGTAATGATCGGGTTCAGACGCACCAGGTGAAGGCACTTAGCGGCCGGTGTACGGGGGCGTGTGAACACGGGGCCAGGTTTGATCATGAAAGAAAGTATATGTGTCACAGACTGCTTTGTCTAATCTATTCATAGGTGTGTGTACCGAATGGTCTAAAGGTGGAGGTAGGCCAAAAATTCCCTATGCTGGGGCGCATGAAATCAGTAGCGGTTTATTGTGGCTCCGCCGTGGGTAATTCGCCCGCCTATAGTGCAGCGGCACAACAATTGGGCGGCGAGCTTGCCCGTCGCGGGCTGAACTTGGTGTATGGCGGCGGAAACATTGGCCTCATGCGGGAGGTGGCCAATTCCTGCCTCCATGCTGGCGGCACCGTCACTGGCGTCATGCCGCAATCCTTGGTGGACCTAGAAATATCCCACCCAGGATTGACCCGCCTCGAGGTCGTGGATTCTATGGCCGAGCGGAAAACCCGGATGGAGCAGCTGGCGGATGCCTTTATCTGTTTGCCCGGCGGCGTGGGCACGTTGGAGGAAGTGACAGAGGTACTGACCCAACAACAGCTGGGCAGCATTCGTGGGCCCGTTGGCTTGGTTGACGTGGAAGGTTTTTGGCAGCCCTTTTATGACATGTATGCCGCCATGGCTGAGGCGGGCTTCATCCTGCCTCGCTTTGTAAAAGCACTGGTCATAGAGGAAAATCCCGCGGCCGTGCTGGATGGTTTTGTCCAGTGGCACTACCCGGGCACGAAGTGGAACAACGATTAGCTAACAAGTTTGCAACATTTGGGTGGGGCTGGGTGGCCTATCAACAAGATAAAGGGTTAGACTTCCCTCTTATGAGTTCTGAGCAGACCGCTAAGCGCCAGCCCTCTCTACTGGACGCTTCGTGCGATAACTTCGTTCACGACCTAGCCGAGCTATCCCCAACTGATGCAACCGCGTGGGGAATTGACGGTTTTGAAGGCGAATTGCAGGATTTTTCCCCTGACTATTTTGAGGCGGTCGCTGATCGCACCCGCGATATGGTTGCGGATCTAGATGCCTTGGATGACACCACCGATGAATCCGATGATGAGGATGACTTCGATGATGTGGATTATGTCACCGCCGCCGTCTTGCGGGATCGTCTCTGCTTAGATCTGGATTTGCACCACCACGGCGAGGATATTCGCAGCCTTAATAATATTGCCTCGCCCGTGCAGACCATCCGGGATTCCCTGCTGCTTATGCCGCAGGAGACCCAGGAGGACCGCGAGGCCATTCGCTCCCGCCTGTCCAAGGTCAAGGGTTCCCTCGATGGCTACCGCGAGTCCCTGAAGGAAGCGGCCTCCCACGGCATGGTGGCACCGCACCGCCAGATCTCTGAGGTCATTGTGCAGTGCGAGCGGCTTGCCGATGCCGACTCCATGCTCGAGGGCCTCGGCCTCGACCCCGACTCCGCCGAGGTAAAGAAGGCGAAGGAGGCCTTTGGCGAGTTCTCGGATTGGCTGTCTAATGATCTGCAGCCGCAGTCCTCTAATAAGGACGCGGTGGGCCGCGAGCGTTACGAGCGTTTCTCCAAGCTTTTCGTCGGCGATTCCGTGGACTTGGACGAGGCCTATGAATGGGGCCTTGACCAGGTGCGTTACCTGCGCGGCGAACAGGAGAAGATCGCGCACGAGCTTTATGGTCCGGAGTGCTCGGTGCGCTCTGCCATGCGCAAGCTGAACCACGAGGAACGCTATACCCTGCGCGGTACCGATGCCTTGGTGGAGTGGATGCAGAGCAAGGCCGATGCGGTCATCGCCGAGCTCAACGGCAAGGAATTCGACATTCCGGAAGAAGTCGAAGAGATCGAGTGCTGCATCGACCCAGCGGGCACCGGCGGCATCTTCTACACCCCGCCCAGCGATGACTTTTCGCGCCCGGGCCGCATGTGGTGGTCCGTGCCGGAGGGCCAAGATACCTTCCACACCTGGCAGGAGCTGACTACCGTGCACCATGAGGGCGTACCGGGTCACCACCTGCAGCTGGGTTCTGCCCTGGTACAAGAGGATCTCAACCTGTGGCGCCGCGCGGTGACGTGGAATTCCGGCCACGGCGAGGGTTGGGCCCTGTACGCCGAGCAGCTCATGGCCGAGCTCGGCTACATGGACGATCCTGGTGTGCGGATGGGGCTGCTCGATGCCCAGCGCCTGCGCGCGGCCCGCGTCGTGGTGGATATCGGATTGCACCTGGGCAAGAAGCTACCGGACTGCACCGTATCCGGCGTATGGGATAAGGCCCACGTGAAGACCTACATGCGCGAAAACACCGCCATGGATGATGCGAACCTCAACTTTGAGGTCAACCGCTACCTGGGTTGGCCGGGCCAGGCCCCGTCCTATGCCTTGGGCCAGCGCCTGTGGCAAGAAACCCGCGCCGCCGCCGAAGAGCAGGGCATGAGCGCCCGCGAATTCCACTCCGAGGCGTTGGCTCTTGGCTCGGTGCCGATGTCGGTGCTGCGCGAGGCCGTGCTCAATAACTAAGCGCGCAGGCTAGCCGCGCAGGCTAGCGCCTTTTAGCAAACTTGCTGACAGCCCTGATGAGCTGCGGCAGGTACCCGGCAATGACCAGCACGGCGATGAGGCGGGTGAGCTGCACCGCGATAACCACGGGGCCAGCCCCGCCTTCCGCGGAGAGCGCGAGCACGGTCTCTAGCGCGCCGGGGCTGGTGGCTAGGTAGGCCTCGAAGTAACTGATATTCAGCCAGTGCATCAGCGGCCACGCCGTGGCCGCACACAGGCCGAGGACGGCGGCGATGGAAAGAATCGTCGCGGGAAGTTGTTTGGCAAAGGCCTTGAGCGATGGGAGGGAAAGCCCGCCGCCGCAGACCCACCCGATGGATAAAAAGGCGATGACCTTAAAGGCATAGATCGGCTCCAGCGTATGCCCCTCCGGCAGGAAGAAGGAGGCCAGCACCGTCAAGATCAACGGGCCGAGCACGGCCGCTGCGGGCAGGTGCAGGAATTTTCCAAGGCTTTCACCGACCAGCGCGATAACGAGCACCAACGCGATGATCCACCAGGTGGTTTCCGCCTCCAGCCTTAAGTCACCGCCCCTTCCGGCCGGCGTATCGAGGAAGGTCACGACGGCGGGAAGGGATATGGAGACGATCAATAACCGCAGGTATTGGGTGAGCGCGACGTAGCGGTAGTCGGCACCGAGTTCATCGGCAAGCGCGGGCATGAGCGAGGCACCGCCGGGGAGCATGGACAGGATGCCGGTTTCGGAGGAGACGTCCCGTGGCCGCTGGCGGTGCAGCATGACGCCGCAAAAAATTCCCAACGCGATGGTGACAAAGGACATGGTTATGGCAGCCGGCAGGTATCCCACCAATTGGCCGAAGGAAACTACCGTCAGCGGCAGCGCGGCCATGATGCCGATGAATCCGCGCGATAGCCCATAAAATTTGCGGTTGACCTTGAGGTCTTCACCGGTGATAAGGGCCATGGCGCCGGAGGCGATGATCGCGGCCAAAATCCACGCGGCCGGCACGTGCCACATACTAAAAAGCCAGCCCAAGAGGATGGAGACGGGGACCACGATGCTCCACCGCAGGATGGTGTGGGTGTCTACGCTTATTCCCCAGTGCCGCTGTGCCACGTATTCTCCCATCTTCTGCTCGTCTCCGATCGAGTCTAGACCTCCCCGCCGCGGGGCTTATGATCTCCTCATGGATATCGACGTGGCGCAGTGGGCGGTGCTCCTTGTGGGAGCGGCGGGGGCAGGCTGGATCGACGCGGTCATCGGCGGGGGAGGCCTCGTGCTAATTCCGCTATTGCTGGCCGTGGTTCCGGGGCTCGCGCCGGCAACGGCGCTGGCCACCAACAAGCTCGCGGCGGTATCCGGCACGGCATCGGCGGCCGTGACCTTGGCGCGCAAGGTGCGCCCGCCCGCAGGGGAGCTCGTTCGCTACGCCCTCATCGCCCTCGTGTGCGCCGGGCTGGGCGCGAGTGTGGCGGCGAATCTTAATAGTGACATTATGCGCCCGCTCATCATCGTGCTCTTAGTGGTGGTGGGCGTCTTCGTGACCTTTAAGCCGAGCTTTGGCACCACCGAGTCTCCCGGCATCCGCGGCGGATGGCGCACCTGGGCGGGGCTTGTGGCGGTGGCGGCCATCTCCTTTTATGACGGCATTTTTGGCCCGGGTACCGGCATGTTCCTGATTATGGCCTTTACCTTCATCTTCTCCCAGAACTTCTTAAAATCCGCGGCGATGGCCAAGGTGGTCAATACCGCCACGAACCTCGGTGCGCTGGTGACCTTCATCCTTGGCGGCCACGTGTGGTGGACCCTTGGTATCGCGTTGGCCGCCGCCAATATCCTCGGCGCCCAGGTGGGCGCGCGGACGGTGCTCAGCGGCGGGACGAAGTTTATCCGCTATGCCCTGCTTACCTTGGTAGTGGTCATGAGCTGCTATTTATCCTGGCAGCAGTGGGGTTAGGCTACATCCGGTTCTTGGTCCGCGCGGTGGCGATGGCATTCCACGGATCCTCGGGCCACGGGTGCTTGGGGTAGCGTCCGCGCATATCGGCGCGCACCCCGGCGTAGGGGCCGGACCAGAAGCTAGCAAGATCATCGGTGACCGCCAGCGGGCGGCCGGCGGGGGAGAGCAAGTGGAATTGCACGCGGTTGCCGCAGTACTCCGGGGATTCGGCCAGGCCGAAGCATTCTTGCAACTTGATGTGGACCACGGGGCGCTCGCCCGACCAATCGATCTTGGCATCGCGGCCGGAGGGCACGGGCAGGCGCTGAGGTGCGAGCTCGTCCAGGCGGGTGGCTTCGGGCCAGGGGAGCAGGCGCTGCAGGGCGGGGTACATGTCTATTTTGGCGGTGGGGGTTCCCGCGGCAATCTGGTGCAGCTCGGGCCCAAGCCACTCGGCGGGATCGGCGGCATCGACTTCCGGCCAGGGGTCGCCGTAGTGCGCGTGCAGGTGGCGGAGCCTATCTTTTAAGCTCTGGGCCTTCTCGCTGAAGGTAAATAGGCCGAGGCCTTCTTCGCGGATGCCGGCGGCAAGGGCCTGCGCGGCGGCATCGCCGGTGACCTTGACCGGGGTTTCGGACAGCACAATCGCCCCGGCCGCCCGGACTTTGACCCCGCGCACGCGGCCCCCACGCAGGAAGGCGCGGGTTTCTTCTGTGACGCCGATGGCATCCAGCGCGGCAGACTCTTCGATGCGCGCGGCGGTGCGGATGATGGGGTTTCCGGCATTGGAGAGGGTGACCTCCGCGATGGCGAGCCACGGCGAGCCGTCCAGCCCGGAGTTATCCAGTAGCCGGGCGCGGGTGCCGCTGGCCAGCAGGTAGTCTTCACCCACGCGCTTGGCCACCTGCTCGGGATAGGCGGTGGCGACGACCTCGCCGGGGTCTGCGGGGCCGAGATCCTCCACCAGGCGGGACAGGCGCCTGATTTCCTTCTGCGGTGCGGGGCGGCGGGTGAGATCGGTGGTGTTGGTGGGGGCATCGGCAAGCGCGGCGATGGTGGGCGCCGCCTGGCTGCCGTGCCGGATAAGGGCCGCGCCTTGGCGGGGATCGGTGGGCAGCAGGGCGAGTTCCTGCGTCGCGCCAATGCGCTCGAGGGTGGCGCGCGCGGCCGCAAGGGCTTGGGCGGGCGGCGAATCGAGCAGCGGGAAATCCGGGCCCGCGCCCCAGCAGTCTAAAAACAGCGCAGCCTGGGTGAGGTCCGCGGACAGGATCTCCGGCGTGGTGTGCGGGGAAAAGTGCTGGTAATCGTCCTGGGAATAGCAGCGAATGACCGTACCCGGCGCCTCACGCCCGGCACGGCCCGCGCGCTGGTCCGCGCTCGACCTCGATGTGGAGACCGTCACCAGGCCAGACATGCCGCGCTGCGCATCGCGCCGGGGAACGCGGGCCAGGCCCGCATCCACCACCACGCGCACACCAGGTACTGTCAGCGAGGACTCAGCAATGGACGTGGCCACCACAATGCGCTGCTCAGCGCTATACAGCGCGGCATCTTGTTCCGCGGTAGTCTGCTTGCCGTGCAGCGGCAGCGCGTTGCATCCCTGCGCGCGAAGCTCCTCACACACCAGGTTGACCTCGCGCACGCCGGGCACAAAGACCAGGGTGGACTCGTGCTGGCGGGCTGCCTGCTTGGCGATGCCCCCGTAAAACTCCCGCGACCCCGCCGCGCGCCCCGGCTGTGGCGCGTACTGGATATCCAGGGGATGGGTCACCGCCTCGGTGGTGTGGACGGGCGCGCCCATGAGCTGGGAAAAGCGCTGCGCGTCTACCGTGGCGGACATGGCGATGACGCGGAAGTCTTCGCGCAACTCGGTCAGTTCCAGGCACATGCCGAGCACCAGATCCGTATCCAGCTGGCGCTCGTGGACCTCATCGATGGCCACGGCGGCCACGCCCTCGAGCTCCGGATCTTTGAGTAGGCGGCGCAGCAGTACGCCTGGGGTGACGAATTCGACCTCGCTGCCCGTGCGGGATTCGCCGCGGATGGCGAAGCCGACCTTCTCCGGGGTGCCGCTGAGGGTGCTCAATCGCTGGGCGGCCGCGCGCACGGCGACGCGGCGCGGGGCGGTGACGATGACCTTGCCGCGCCCTGCGGAATGATTGGCTAGCGCCGGTGGCACGAGCGTGGTTTTACCCGTGCCGGGCGGTGCCTGAATGACGACGTTTCCGGTGTGGGGAAGCGAATCGATGGTCTCGGCTACGGGCAGCCCCGCGCCAATGCTGGCGAGATCGAACATTTACTGCGCGGCCCCGAAACCTTCCACGGGGCCGTCCAAATCCTTGCGCTCCCACGAATCCTCATCGCCGTCCAGGGTGCGCACCACGCGGCCGGGCGTGCCCAGGACCAGCGAATTATCCGGAATATCCTTGGTCACCAGCGTGCCGGCACCAATAACGCAGTTTTCACCAATGGTAACCCCCGGCATGACGGTGGCATTGGCCCCAAACCACGTATTGCGCCCCACGGTGATGGGGTGGGCGATTTCCCACCCGCCCTCGCGCATCGCGTGATCATTGACGGGGTGGCCCACCGTAATGAACGAGCAATTGGGCCCAATCAACACGCGGTCACCGAATGTGACCTTGGCTTGGGCCAAAATGCTGCTGCCAAAGTTGATGAAGACGCCTTCCCCACAGACGATATTGCAGCCGTATTCCATATTCAGCGGCGCGTGCGCCCCCGGCACGTGTGATTCCTCCGGCAGGATCTCCCGCAAGATTGCCTGCGCCTGCTCCTTATCGGTGTTGTGCAGATCGTTGAACTGCCCAATCAGCCCAAAGGTGCGCTGGTGCTCCTTGTCGATGTCCCCCATGCCCGGCAGGTGCCACTGCCCACCGGTCATTCGCTCCCAAGTGCCGTAGCGTTGCAGGTCGTGCAGCTTTTGTTCATCCATGTGAGCCATTGTAGAGGCCTCCACGGCGGTGGCGATTAGAGTGGAGGAATGCTTTTTGATTCACTGCCGCGGCCGAATGCGTACGTCGCGCCGGGCGTGGGGCACGTGCCGGGGTGGGTGGGCATCGGCAAGCAAAAGGCCCTTGTAGAAGAGACGCGGGAGATTGCTCGCGCGTATGCGCATACGCCGATGGCGATGGTGCAGCCGCGGCTGAAATCGGGCGGGCAGATGAGCGTATTTCAGCTGCATCTTGGCAGGTATTGGCATTATCCCAGCTACCGGTACGTGGACAATATGGAAGGCACGCGGGTGCCGCCGGTACCGGATAGCCTGCGGGAATTGGCCCCGGCGGCGCTGCGGCAGGCGGCCCAGGTTGCCCCGGAGCTTGAACCATGGGTGGATAACTTCGTGCCGGAGATGGCGCTGGTGAATTATTATCCGCCCGGCTCGGCGATGGGGATGCACGTGGATGACTCCGAGGAATCGCCCGCGCCCGTGATTTCGCTTTCGATTGGGGATGAGGCCCTTTTTCGCATAGGCCATACCGAAAATCGCACTAAGCCCTGGGACGATGTGACTTTGTGCTCGGGTGATTTGGTGGTCTTTGGCGGGCCGAAGCGCTTTGCCTACCACGGGGTCGTGCGGGTAAATGATGGCACGCTGCCGGAGGGATGCGGGCTGCAGGAAGGCAGAATCAATATCACCATCAGACAAGTTTCGGCGAGCGCGGTAGGCTAGGGCGGGTTACATAAAGGTTGAAGGAAAGAGGTTTTTCTTATGTCCCGAATTGGCATCATCATCGGCTCTACCCGCGATAAGGCGGCGGGCCAGGCAGTAGGCGAGTGGGTCAATGACCTCGCCCAAGGCCGCGAGAACGGTGTGGAGTACCAGCTGTTGGAGCTCAAGAAGTTCAATATCCCCATCCTCACCAGCGAGGTTGTTCCGGGTGCGGCGAATAAGCAGTACGATGACGCCAACGTGCAGGAGTGGTCCAAGGCCGTCGATGCCTGCGATGGCTTTGTCTTCGTGACCCCGGAGTACAACCACTCCGTGCCTGGTCCGTTCAAGAATGCCTACGACTCGCTCGGCGCGGAATGGGCGGGCAAGTCGGTGGCCTTCGTGGGCTATGGCTCCGTCGGTGGCGTGCGCGCGGTCGAGGCATGGCGCAATGTCGTGGCTAACTTCTCCATGCCACAGCTGCGCAACCAGCTGGACTTTAATATCTTCACCGACTGGAACGATGGCGAATTCCGTCCCAGCGATGACTCCTACGAGCGCGCAAACTCCCTGCTTGCTGAGCTCGAGGACGCACTTTAAGTAAAAGGCCCTGCACCGCGCAGCGCGCTGCGTAGCATGGGGTGCATGAGTGAAAAGAAAGTAGCAGTAGTAACCGGCGCCTCTTCTGGCATTGGGGAGGCCACCGCGCGTTCTTTGGCCAAGGACGGCTGGCACGTTGTCGTGGGCGCGCGCCGCACAGACCGCCTGCAGCAGCTTGCCAATGAAATCGGTGGCGAGGCCTATGAGCTGGACGTTACCTCCGATGTTTCTGTTTCCAAGTTCGTCTCCCACCTCGACCGCGTAGATCTTTTGGTCAATAACGCCGGCGGTGCCAAGGGCTTGGAGCCGCTTGTCGATACCTCCATTGAGGACTGGCAGTGGATGTACGAGACCAACGTGCTCGGCACCGTGCGCATGATTCAGGCGCTCATGCCCAAGTTAGAGCGGGTGCCAGATCTTTCCGGGCTAATTATTAACGTCGGTTCCATTGCTGGCTGGACCGTGTACGAAGGCGGTTCCGGCTATAACACCGCTAAGCACGGCGTGCGCGTGATTTCCCGCGCGCTGCGGCTAGAAAATCACGATGTGCGCGTTACCGAGATTGATCCTGGCCGCGTGGCCACGGACTTTTCCTTGGTGCGCTTCAAGGGCGATGAGAAACGCGCGGCCAAGGTGTATGACGGCCAGCTCAACCTCGTGGCAGAAGACATTGCGGAGGCCATCCGCTGGGTCGCCGCCCAACCGGCCCACGTCAACGTGGATACGATGACCATTAAGCCGCGCACGCAAAGCTAAGGCCCCGCGGGCCTCTGCAAAGAGCAGCGGCGGGGCGGGGCCTAGGCTTTATCTTCCTGCTTGAGCCTTATTGCAGGCCAAACTGATCCCATGCGGCAGGGGCCAGGTTCTGGTACACGTGCTTGTGCTCTTGGTATTCGGCAAGGCCGGTGGGGCCCAGCTCGCGGCCGTTGCCAGACTGCTTGTAGCCGCCCCATTCCGCCTGCGGCAGGTACGGGTGGAAATCATTGATCCAAATGGTGCCGTGGCGCAGGGCGCGGGCAACGCGCTCGGCGCGGCCGGCATCGGAGGTGTACACCGCGCCAGCCAGGCCATACTCGGTATCGTTTGCGATCTCGATGGCCTCTTCTTCGGTGGTGAAGGTCTCGATGGTCACGGTCGGGCCGAAGGCCTCATCGTGGACGCAGTCCATCTCGCGGGTAGCGCCATCGATGATCGTGGGCAGGTAGTACACGCCCTGGCCCAGATCCGTGGTGCCGGTGCCGTGCTGGCCGTTGGTGTCCTCGCTGGTGGCGGCGCGGCCTCCGGTGAGGATCTTGGCGCCTTGTTCGCGGGCCTTGTCCACGTAGGCTGCTACCTTCTCGCGGTGGTCGGCCGAAATAAGCGGACCGGTCTCGGCCTTGTCATCGGTGGGTCCACCGATCTTGATCTTCTCGGCGCGCTCGACCAGTGCGGCAACGAACTTATCGTGCAGGGACTCTTCCACCACGATGCGCGAGCCGGCGGAGCAGACCTGGCCGGAGTGGAAGAAGGCGCCGTTGAGCGCATTATCCACGGCGACGTCGAAGTTGGCATCAGCAAAGATAACGTTCGGGTTCTTGCCGCCGAGCTCTAGCGCCGTGCGCTTGACGGTTTCGGCCGCGTTCTTTGCAATCAGCTTGCCGGTAACGAGGCCGCCGGTGAAGGAGACCATGTCCACGTCGGGGTGCTGGGAGAGCGGATTGCCGCAGTTAGCGCCGGCGCCGGTGATGAGGTTGCCCACGCCATCCGGCAGGCCGCATTCCTTTAGCGCCGCCATGAGCAGCATCGCGGTGTGCGGGGTCAGTTCCGCTTGCTTGAGCACGAAGGTATTGCCGGCAGCAAGTGCTGGGCCAACCTTCCAGGACACCTGCAGCAGCGGGTAATTCCAGGGGGTAATCAGGCCGCAGACGCCCACCGGCTCGGCGTCGATGCGCGAGCGCAAATTGGGGTCTTGTGGGTCGACCACGCGGCCGGCTTGGTGCTGGGCCAGGGTGCCGAAGTATTCGAAAGCATTGGCAATATCGTCCATATCGCCCAGGGATTCCTCGTAGCGCTTGCCGGTATCCGCGGATTCGGCTTGGGCGAAAAGCTCCTTGTGCTCACGGATGAAATCCGCCAGGCGGATGACAATCTTGCCGCGCTCGGCGGACGGCGTTGCGGCCCACTCGCCCTTATCGAATGTTTCACGTGCAATCTGGATGGCGCGGAGTGTATCTGCCTCAGAAGCCTCAGAGACGACGCCGACGGTGGAGCCATCGGCAGGGCAGACAATGGTGCGGGTCTCGCCATCCTGGGCGGCCTCCCACTGGCCGTTGATGAAGAGCGATTTCGGGGCATCACCGGAGTGCACGCCCTGGAGCAGTTCGGTGGTCGTGGGATCGAACAAGGTGTTCTGGGTGCTCAAAGTGCAAGCAACCTTTCTCTAATTGCGGCGGTATTGCCCGCCAGTTTAACTATCTTCGCGCCAGGTGCGTTCCGGCTCGGCGCCATCGGAGACATCGGAATCGCCCGGCTGGCTTTGCTGCATGTAGAGGAATGCCAGGTGGCGCTCGTACAGGTCCAGCACGTTATTGATGATCTGGTTTTCGGAGTAGCCGTAGACGTCATAGCCCAGCGAACCGGTCATGTCGTAGACCTCCAGGCGGTAGTACTCGCCGTCGCCCTCGCAGAAGTCCGGTCGCTCCGCGGAAACCGGGAAGAGCTGGTAGCGGAATTGGCGCTCGTTGTGCAGCCGGACCTCGAGATCGAGCTGGGGCAATTCGGCATCGGGAAGCTCACTGGTAAGCAAGATGGCGTCATAGCCGCGGGTGCGCATTTGCGTGGCCACCTGCTCGAGGGCGTAGGCGGCAGTTCCCCGCAGGTAGTCATCCATGTCCTGTTTGGTGGGGAAGGAGTTGGCGCGGTCCAGGCGGTTTTTCCACAGGTTGGAATCGCTCGGCTCGCGCTCGGTGCGGCTGCTGATGGCGCCGTGCAACGCGGTTTTCCGGGCCTCGCGTTGGACGATTTCCAGGCGCAGCGACTTCCAGAGCGAGAACATGATGAGGTAGACCACGAACGCGAAGGGCAGGCCCATGACCACGGTTGCGGACTGCACGGTGGCAATGCCATCGAGCTGCAGCAACGCCAAGGTGAGCGCGCCGACGGTAATGGACCAGAAAATGCGCAGCCACCGGGCGCCATCCTGCCGGTTATCCGTGATGCGGGAGGTGAAGTTGGACATGACCAGCGCACCGGAGTCCGCCGAGGTGATATACAGCAGCAGGCCGATGAAGGTGGTCAGGAAGATGACGATGGCGGAGCCAGGGAATTCCTGGAGCATGTCATAGAAACCCTGCTCCGGAACGTTGATGGCGTTTTCCGCAAATTCCGGATAATCACCGGAGCGCACCATGTCCAGGGCGGTATTGCCAAAGAAGGACATCCACATCAAGATGAACAGGAAGGGGAAGGTCAGCGTGCCCAGGATGAACTGGCGCAGCGTGCGGCCGCGGGAAATGCGGGCCAGGAATAGGCCAACGAAGGTTGCCCAGGCAATCCACCAGGCCCAGAAGAAGAGGGTCCAGGACTGCATCCAGGTATCTACGCTGGCTTGGTCCTCAGCAAAGGCGAAGGTCTCCAGCGTCCAGGAGGGGAACTTGGAGACGTAGTCACCGATATTGGTGACGATGGCGTCGAAGAGGTAGGCGGTCTTGCCAAAGACCACGACGTAAACCATCAGCGCGATGGCCAGGTACACGTTGAGCTCAGAGAGGAAGCGAATGCCCTTATCCACGCCGGATACGGCCGATAGCGTCGCAATGACCACCGCGACAATGATGAGTGCGGATTGCAGCCCCAGCCCCTGCTCGATGCCAAAGATGAGGTGGAAGCCGTAGGACAGCTGCACCACGCCGATGCCCAAGGACGCGGTAACGCCGAAGACGGTGCCCAGCATGGCGGCAATGTCCACGGCCGAACCAATGGGCCCGTGCACGCGCTTGCCGATGAGCGGGTATAGCGCCGAGCGAATAGCCAGCGGCATATTCAGGCGGTAGGCGAAGTAACCAAAAGCCATGCCCATCAGCGCATAGAGCGCCCAGCCGGTAAGCCCGTAGTGGAACATGGCATAGACCACGGCCTCTTTGGCGGCCTCCATGGTTTCGCCATCGCCCACCGGCGGATCCATGTACATCGTGACCGGCTCGGCCACGGCGAAGAACATGAGGTCCACGCCGATGCCGGCGGCAAAGAGCATGGATACCCACGAGAAGGTATTGAATTTGGGCCGGGAGTGGTCCGGTCCCATGCGGATGCTGCCGGTATTGGAAAAGGCGATATAGAGGACAAAGACCACGGCGATGGTGGCGGTCAGGACGTAGAACCAGCCCAGGTTCGTGCCGATCCATCCGGTGACGCTGGCGAGGGTATTCGCCGCGGACTCCTGCCCGAAGCCCGCGTACAGCGCCATGGCGATGATGAGGACACCGGAAATGATAAAGACCGGCCAATTGGGCTTGGGCGCGGCCACCTCATCGGCGCCGACATCATCGCCGGTTTCGGCCTTGTAGCTGCCGACGATGGCGCGTACTTGGTTGCGCGGTTTACGGCCCTTGTCCCCAGCTGAGCGAGTATCCCCAGCGGAGCGAGCGAGAGAGGTGTCGGAGTCCCCTGTGCGGGACTCCTCATGGTCGTGCGGACCAAGGTTAGCCATCTACTTCTCCTAGTCTTGATCGATTAAGTACCGAATCCTTCGCACGAGTGCCCCATAGTCCCCGAAAAAGAGGGGTGAGAGATAGGTTGGTGGCATAAATCATATGCGGGCAATCTATGCGTAAAGACCCCGGATTTCATCTACTTAGATGCATATCCGAACACCGTAAATATACATTAATCTGGGAAAACGTCCACCGGATGTGTATTCTGGGGGCGCTATTGTGCATAAATGAAAGCGAAAAAGCGCAGATTTTTTGCGCAGGATACAATGGATCCGCCCGAAATACGGCGAGAACTACGCGTGAGATGGCTCACAGAAGGAAGGGGATTTATGGGTATTGTGGATAAGTTGACTAAGAAGCGCTCGACAAAGAGGGCGACGGATGAGGTCAGCGATGTGGTCGTCGTCGGCGGTGGCTCTGCCGGCTCCGTCATTGCGGCTCGCCTGACCGAGGACAAAGACACCCGCGTGCTCGTTCTTGAGGCCGGACGCCCGGATTCCCTCTGGGACCTATTCATCCACATGCCTTCTGGTTTCTCTTTCCCCATCGGGGCAAAGAACTATGACTGGATGTATGAATCCGATCCGGAACCGGAGATGAATGGTCGCCGCATCTACCACGCCCGCGGCAAGGTACTCGGCGGTTCTTCTTCTATTAACGGCATGATCTATCAGCGCGGCAACCCCATGGACTACGAAAAGTGGGGCCAGAACCCGGGCATGGATAACTGGGATTTTGCCCACTGCTTGCCGTATTTCAACCGCATGGAAACCACCGCTGCCGCAGAAGACGATGATCCGCGCCGCGGCCACGATGGCCCGCTCTACCTGTCCCGCGGCCCGGCTACCTCGCAGCTTTTCCAGGCGCTATTTAAGTCGGTACAAGAAGCGGGCTATAACCTGACCAATGACGTCAACGGTTACCGTCAGGAAGGCTTTGCCCCCTTCGATCGCAATATCAAGCACGGCAAGCGTTGGTCTGCTGCCCGCGCCTACCTGTACCCCAACCAGGACCGCGACAACCTTGAGGTGCGTACCCGCGCATTTACCACCAAGATCCTCTTTGAAGGCACCAAGGCAGTGGGCGTGGAATACGAGTGGCAGGGTGGCACCCACCGCGTTTTCGCAGACAAGATCGTCTTGTCCGCCGGTGCCATCAATACCCCGCAGCTGCTAGAGGTCTCTGGCGTGGGCGACCGCGAGATCTTGGAAAAGCACGGCATCGATGTGGTCAAGCACCTGCCAGGCGTGGGTGAGAACCTGCAGGACCACCTCGAGGTCTACATCCAGTACGAGACCACCAAGTCCACCGCTTCCTCCCAGCCTTACCTGGATAAGTGGCGTTGGCCGTTTATGGGCCTGCAGTGGTTGCTGACGAAGAAGGGCCCGGTGGCTACCTCGCACTTTGAGGGCGGCGGTTTCGTGCGCTCCAACGAGGATGAGGCCTACCCGAACTTGATGTTCCACTTCCTGCCCATGGCGGTGCGCTATGACGGCCAAAAGGCCGACGTTAAGCACGGCTTCCAGTGGCACGTTGGCCCGATGTTCTCCGATACCAAGGGCCACGTGCACATCAAGAGCTCCGATATCCGGCAAAAGCCCTCCATCCTCTTTAATTACCTGCGCACTGAGCAGGACCGCCGCGAATGGGTAGAAGCCGTCCGCGTCGCCCGTTCCCTGCTGGATACCAAGGCGATGGAGGAAGTTGGCGCCCGCGAGTTCAGCCCGGGCCCAGAGGTCCAAAGCGATGAGGAAATCTTGGAGTGGGTCCGCAATGACGGCGAGACCGCACTGCACCCATCCTGCACCGCCAAGATGGGCGATGAGTCCGATCCCATGGCCGTGGTGAACCCAGAGACCATGGGCGTATGGGGTATCGATGGCCTGTATATTGCCGATGCTTCCGTATTCCCCTCGGTTCCCAACGGCAATATCTACTCCCCGACTATGATGGTGGGCGAGAAGGCTGCGGACCTTATTGCCGGCCGCACGCCGCTCGAGCCGAACCACGCCGAGTGGTACAAGGCTAAGCAGGATATGCCGCTCTACGCTGAGGGCGAAGCAGTCCGCGATCACAAGCACTCCATCCAGGGCGCTGACCACTAAGCACCCTCCCGCGGGATTGCTCTAGCGCCGCGTTTCCCATTGTGGGGCGCGGCGCTTTTGCTTGCCGACGTCCCCCTTTCCCCACCGCGCACCCCTCCGCCTGGCCAGAACCATGATTTAATCGCCGGGCAAGGAATCGGCCCCAATGGAATGAAGCTGGAATGAAGCGCCAGAGTAAAGGAGGTCAGTGATGCTCAGCATTATCGCTGTAGTCATTAGTATCGTTTTCGCCGTTGCCGTTATTAAGAAGCTCGATGACATCGATACGCACCTGAAGGAGCTGCTCGCCGCGCGCGAAGATGGCGAAACACCGCGTTAATCGTGCGGGTGGCTAAGGAGATGGTGAACGAATTTCGAATTAACCAACTGCAAAAGGCCCATACCGACCGTGAAATGGAATTTTCCTGCGATGTAGCTTGAAGGCTATGGCTTCGTAGACCTAAGTGGTTTCCAAGCAGCAGTTCCAGTACTTCGTACGTGGGGTAGCCAACACCGCCGACTTCAAGGAAGTATCATTCCCGGATACCAGCGAAAAGAGTTAGTCATTTGGCTATTAGAAAGCTTCGCTACGTGTGGTTCGACCCGTACGCAATGTCCGTGAGTGTCTAGCCCTTGAGGGAGAACCTGGTGTCAGTGTCGCTGGCCGCACCTACGCCGCCGTCATGCCCGCCGACACCCTGTTCATCACCATCCCCACAGGGGTGGGTGTGGACATCCACGTGAAGATTCTGGAGAACTTCGCCGCCCACGCCCCCCGCGTTGGGTTAGCAGCCGAACCGCGAAGGACCAGTCATCGGCTATCCCATCGACTAATTCTTGCAGGTGGCGGGACTTTCGCGTGACTGTTAGTTCACCCCATTTTAAATAGTTCACCGAACACTGTATAGTTCAGCATATGCTGACTATTGCTTCGCGCCTCGACGTCATGAACCGGCTCGGCCGGGCCATGGCTGATCCGACGCGCTCCCGAATCCTGATAACCCTACTAGACGGTCCGAGCTACCCGGCTGTGCTCTCGCAAAGTTTGGATCTGACCCGCTCGAACGTTTCGAACCACCTGTCTTGCCTGCGCGATTGTGGCATTGTCGTCGCTGAGCCGGAGGGCCGTAAAACCCGCTACGAAATCGCCGATCCGCACCTCGCGGCAGCGCTCGAAGCGCTGGTCCACGCGACGCTGGCCGTCGACGAGAATGCCCCCTGTATCGACACTGAGTGCTCGGTGCCCGACTGCGGCGAGAAAGGAAAGAACGCATGAGTTCAGCATGTGGATGCGAACACGAACCCGCCACGGAGATCGACGAGCTCGATCGGCCATGGTGGAAGGACCCTGAGCTACTGCTGCCGATCTTCTCCGGCGTAGCCCTCATAACAGGACTGGCGCTGGACTGGTCCGACTTGGAGACGCCCGCGACGGTACTGTATTGGGTTGGGCTGCTGTTGGGCGCTTACACGTTCGCGCCTGGAGCGATCCGGAACCTTGTCATGAAGCGCAAGCTCGGCATTGGCTTGCTAATGACGATCAGCGCGGTCGGTGCGGTGATCCTCGGATTCGTCGGAGAGGCCGCGGCGCTAGCGTTCCTGTACTCGATCGCCGAGGCACTGGAAGACAAGGCGATGGACCGGGCCCAAGGCGGACTGCGGGCGCTGTTGAAGCTGGTACCGCAGACCGCGACGGTGCTGCGCGACGGCACAGCGGCCGAGGTCGTAGCGAAGGACCTCGAGGTTGGCGAGCTAATGCTCGTGCGCCCCGGGGAGCGGATCGCCACGGACGGCATCATTCGGTCCGGGCGCTCCAGCCTTGACACCTCAGCGATCACCGGAGAATCCATTCCGGAGGAGGTTGCGCCCGGCGACGAAGTGCCTGCGGGAGCGATCAACTCCGCCGGGGTGCTGGAGGTCGAGACGACCGCAGCTGGAACGGACAACTCGCTGACCACACTCGTGGACCTAGTCGAGCAAGCGCAGGCGGAAAAGGGCGACCGCGCCCGGATCGCCGACCGGATTGCCCAACCCCTAGTGCCCGGGGTGATGATCCTGGCGGTGCTGGTCGGCGTTATCGGCTCGCTGCTGGGCGACCCTGAGACGTGGATCACCCGTGCGCTGGTAGTCCTGGTCGCAGCGTCGCCGTGCGCGCTGGCAATCTCCGTGCCGCTGACGGTCGTGGCCGCGATCGGCGCGGCCAGCCAGTTCGGAGTGGTCATCAAGTCCGGCGCGGCGTTCGAGCGGCTCGGCGGCATCCGTCACCTGGCAGTGGACAAAACCGGAACCCTTACCCGCAACCAGCCTGAGGTTACCGGAGTGGTCCCGGCAGACGGATTCGATCGGCCGCAGGTGCTTTCCTTCGCGGCAGCAGTTGAGCAGCAATCGACACACCCCCTCGCCGCAGCGATCGCGGCAGCGGGGCCCGAAGCGCCCACCGCCTCGGACATCAGCGAGGAAGCTGGGCATGGCATCGGCGGCACCGTCGAAGGCCGACGGGTGCTGGTGGGCAGCCCCCGATGGATCGACGCCGGGCCACTGAAAGCAGACGTTGAGCGCATGGAGTCCGAGGGCCAGACCTGCGTCCTGGTCACCGTCGATGACGCTCTCGCCGGGGCGATCGGGGTCCGTGATGAGTTGCGGCCCGAGGTGCCCGAAGCCGTGCAGGCCCTGCACGCCAACGATGTGGAAGTAAGCATGCTCACCGGCGACAACACTCGCACCGCCCGGGCGCTGGCTGGAATCGCCGGAATCGACGACGTGCGCGCCGAGCTGCGCCCTGAGGACAAGGCAAGCATCGTCGCTGAATTCTCCTCCAAGACGCCGACGGCGATGATCGGCGACGGCATCAATGACGCGCCGGCACTGGCGGGTGCGACGGTGGGCATAGCGATGGGAGCGACCGGCTCTGACGCCGCGATCGAGTCTGCTGACGTCGCCTTCACCGGCCACGATCTCCGGCTAATCCCGAAGGCGCTGCAGCACGCCCGCCGAGGAAGCCGGATCATCAACCAGAACATCGTGCTGTCTCTGGCCATCATCATCGTGTTGATGCCACTGGCGATCAGCGGCGTGCTGGGTCTGGCCGCCGTCGTGTTGGTTCACGAGGTCGCCGAAGTGATCGTGATCTTGAACGGCCTGCGGGCTGCGCAAGCGAAGCGCTGAGGCTGTGACCGGCAAGTCTCATAGGGGTTAAACCACACGCCGAGCGGACACACCTTGGGCCAGGCACGTCATTCGAGTTCACGGTCCGTCTCCGTGGAATTGGGATCGTACCCGGTGGCCTGTCCGTTCTCGGTGCGTGTGGGCACGGGGGCTGTGGGCGAGCCACCACCCGGCACGTGCCCCAGCCGGTCAAGGGCCCCGAGCGCTTGGCGTCTCCAGTGCAGATCGTGGAAGGATCGAACTTGCTCAGGGACCAAGCGTCACTGCGAGACTCTTTTCGTCCCGCAACTTGAATAGTTCAGCGGCCTTGATACCACGGACATCCATTCGGAGTGCTGCCGAGTCTCATCGACACAGCCCGCGACTACCTGGGCAGTGTGTTTGACAAAGGACCCCACCCTCATCAGCGTTGCCGAGCCCTCGCCGTTCCAGTTGCCGTAACTGACTAGATGCAGATTCTTCACCGCGGTTTCGCGGCCGCGCATGAGGTGGCGGAATAGACCGAGAGCCGAACGAAAACCAGCGCACCAGATCAGATGGTCGTGCTCACTCAAGCTATCGAAGATGGGGGATGTCCCCGAGGTTCGGGCCGGAATCGCCGCCGAGAATCCGGCGGCGGCCGCGTCGGCGAACGAACAGACCGCGCTTCAACCTACCCCCAATAACGCGAAGCGTCATCAACGCCCCGCGTTACACGTTTAATTTGAACTCGACCACGTTTCAGTACAGGGTAACCTCCTAATCGATAGGTAGCGCTTCCGCCGCAGTCGCCCCGGCAGCTGCGGGGGCAGGAGCGTAAACCGTCTTCAAGCTCTACCCGTGACTGCCAGCTCGTGGGCCCATTTGAGACTCGCGTGTAATGGACGTTCCTGAAGTATCTATGTAAACCTTTGTACTCTAGAGCTATGTTTCGAATGCCGTTTCGGCGCGGTGGACGACGGACCACCGAGGGCCATCCGCACGACGCGACCACGCTCGCCAGCTCACCCGAACCTAACCCAGATCACGCATGGAAGACACTCGCATTGGTGAACGAGTGGATTCGCCACTCAGATGCGAAGGCCAGCGTGACACTTGCCTTCACCGGGGTGATGGCAACAATGACATACAACCTCGCAAAGGACGTTACTTCCCGGACTGTATTGTTCGACACTCTCGTTGGGTTGACCTGCTTGTTGCTTTTTATTACCGGCGCTTGGTGCGGATGGACACTGACACCGAGAGTCAAGGACAAGGATGCAGATCGAGACGCGATCAACAGACTGTTTTTTGGAAGCATCGATCGAAATTTCAGGGGCAAGAGGCATGAGTACAGCGAGGTGCTCCATGTACTGACCTCTAACCCTGTTGAGCTGACGAAAGATCTCGCTGACCAGATACATGTCAATGCTCGGATTGCCACGGTAAAAGCATCCGCCGCAAAGTGGGCCATCCGGTACGCTCTCGCTGCAGGAGCCGCTATCGCAGTCCTGTCCCTCGTTGTCGGTATCACGAACAGTTAGGACGCAAATGGACGGCAACTATAGACCGTATGACTGGAAGGCCAGCTCGGCACGGATCCAAGCGATCCTGGACCAGCCGGCAGGAGCGTATGAGGAGGTAGACGGACTCCCTGACCGAGACAACCTCACGTTCTCTAACGGCTTCTACGGCATGTGCTCGGCGATCTTCATTGACATCCGAGATTCGTCCGGCCTGACATCGAAGCACAAGAGACCCGTTCTTGCGAAGATCTACCGGTCGTTTATCTCGGAAATGGTCGCAGTCCTAAACTCCAACTCTAATGTGCGCGAGGTCAATATCGTCGGCGACTGCGTGTGGGCCTCCTACAAGACGACGCAGGTCAACCACATCGACGATGTGTTCGCTACAGCAGCGCAGGCCAATACCCTCCTAGACCTCCTCAACCACCACTACGAGAAAGCAGGGATCACCCAGCTCAGCATCGGCATAGGCGTTGAGTACGGGCGGGTCCTCATGATCAAGGCGGGTTATAGCGGCAGCACGATCAACGACGTCGTATACATGGGCGACGTCGTCAACAGGGCAGCCCATCTAGCGCACCTAGCGGGGCGCGGTTGGGGATCGAGCCCGGTTGTCGTCGGAGGCGTCTTCTACTCGAACCTGAACGATCACAACCAAGGCCTACTCCGGCCGCAGGGGATGCCCGGCATCGGAACCGTGTACCAGGGAAATCCCATCATCCCGCAGATGGACGAGTGGATCAGCTCCCTCAGTTGACATCTCCCGTCAGACAGACCACCAGAACGTCGACCCATAGATCCGATAGCCCATGTCGGAGGTCCCCAGGTCAGTCCACATGTTCTGCTTCGGGTTACCCCCTAGCTTCGAGGTCTCATTCAGCCTGTTGTAGACGTCGGCGGTGATGTAGGTCGGGTAGCGAGGATCGAGCGCAGCCAGCTTCGCCGCATTGTTTGCTGCGTTCCCAACCCACACCAAGTCATTGCTGCCTCGGATGCCTGTTCGGGCGACGAAAAGCTTCGAGGTATCGATGCCGACCCGCTGCTTGAGCACGAAGGTGCTCTTCGGGTACTTCTCAGCGATTTTCGCTGCCACGATATTCTTCGACGCCCAGTTGATCTGGAGCCCACACTTCGCGGCAGCGGTGTTCTTCGAGTCCCCGATGAACACACCCATGACACGGTCCCCATCGTAGGCCGTGATGATACCACCCCGCGCTCGAATGATCTTAGCTGCACAATAGAGATAGCTCTTGTAGACCTCCGCAGCGAACCAGTCCTTGTACCCCTTGACCATCTTCGTCGACGACGCAAGATCCGCGTAGAGGACAGTTGCGTCGAGCTCGACAGCAAGGTTCTTCAGCGGAAGGTCATCGGCGTCGGGCACCTTCTGGCCTGCGCGACGTTCCCACTGTTCGTCGACGGTCTTCTGGACGTACTCCTCCAGGTCATCTTTCAGACTCATGCCGAGGCTCCTCCCCACGATCGCTCTAACCGTTTGCTCATTCAGCTTACCCATTGCGCGGTGTCAAGGGGTTGCTGCAATAGGTCTGCTCGCGACCTTTCACATACACCAGAGGTTATATGACGAAACAGAACTCCACGGAGGGGCGAAAGAAGACAAGATCGCTCCCCGTTACGAAGAGCTAGCACCGCAGAAGTTGCGCTCAAGTCTGATTCGGACTCATTCTCACAGTCAGTCGCGGGGCGAAAACCAACTCAGCGCGGTCCCGACTGCAACTAAAACTGGTCCTGCCGAAACTAAATACCATCTTCTAACCGCTGGCGAAGCACGACTTCCTCTTCATCGCTGAGCCCAGTGAGTCTTTCCCCCTGATGTTCTTCTTCGAATCGCAGCGCATCCGCCAATGTTTCTTTCAACGGGCGAATCCGCAGGCCAGCTTCGTAGGCTGCGGCGCAATCGAGTAGCGCGATGTTGCGAAACTGTTCACCTGGTACCCACAACGGCAACGATTTTGGGCCCATCCACGGGGTTACATCATTAGCGAGAAGCAGTTCATCAGAGCAAGGTCGTTCCGTAGCCTCCGATGCGGTTAACTCACGCGAAATCTTGAACACATCGGACAAGGAAGTAGCAAACCCCGTAGCGTTAAAGGTTCCGAAAGTCCCAACTTCTGCAGACTCAACTATCCAGCCTGCAAGGTCTTTCACATCAATCATAGCGACGGGAAACGCCAGGTCTGGGACGATCACGTTCTCACCCGTGGGATGCGCGAAGCGCCACGGATAGTAACCACTGCGCCCTGTTTCGTCGCCGTAGCCGGCGATCAGACCGGGTCGAACTACCATTACCGACCGATTTGTGCTGCGATAAATAGTTTCGCAAGCAGACTTTGCGGCTGGGTACTGCCCCATGTTCTCCATGTAGTCAATTTCAAGCGGAGCGACTACGGAATCAGACTCAGAAGAAAATACTTCCCTGATTCTCATATACTGAAGTGTCCCAGGTTTTGTTCCGTTTGAGTAGATGGGAAAATCTGGAACGTGCCGAGAAAATTTGACCAGGATGCAAAGGATCGTGTGGTCCGTCTCGTGGAAGATCGCATCGTGGCGGAAAATATGTCGATGCACCCCGCGTGCCAGGCAGTAGCTCCAAAGCTGGGGGTTTCATGGCACACGGCTCGTCAATGGACTTAAGCCTGCCCGTCGTGCCGGGAGCATCCCAGAACCTGTGTGTGAAGATTTGGCTGCCGAAAACGCGAGGCTACGTCGTGAAAATCAAGAGCTACGCGATACTAATGAGCTGCTGAAGGCCGCGTCGGCTTTTTCGCCTCATGACTCGACCCGAAACGTTAAGAAATGATCCGGTTCATCGATGAAAACCGGAATCGTTTCTCTGCCCGAGTTCATCTGCAAGACGTTGAAAAATAACCGGGCTGGTGGGTTTATCACCTCGCGTGGGTATCGCCAGTCCAAGGCTCGCGGGTTAAGTGCTCGTCGCCTTCGTGATACTGTTCTGGTTGAACGCATTAGTGCTGTTCATCGGGATAATTACGGTGTCTACGGTGTGCGGAAAATGTGGCATGCGCTTCGCCGTGACGGAATCGATATCGGTCGTGAACACGCTACCCGGCTGATGCGCCTGGCTGGCGTTTCTGGCAAAGGCAAAGGCGGATCACCAATCACAACCCGTACACCTCAACGTGCCGGATCTGCGCCCGGATTTGGTCGAGCGTGAGTTCAAAGCCCAAGGCCTTAAACAAGCTGTGGGTGGCCGACATTACCTACGTGCGCACGAAGAAAGGCTTTGTGTACACCGCGTTTGTCACTGACGTTTACTCCCGGCGGATCGTCGGATGGGCATTATCGGACTCGATGCGCACCGAGGTATTACCGCTGCAAGCACTCAACCAAGCGACCCAAGTGTGCGAGGGAAACAACAGGTCTTATTCACCATTCGGATCACGGCTTATAGTACGTCAGCGTTGTCTACAACCAGCGACTTGCCCAGCACGGGATTGTCGCTTCTACTGGGACTGTCGGTGACTCCTACGACAATGCTCTAGCTGAAAACGTAACGGCTCTTACAAGAACGAGCTCATCCATACTCGCAGGTGGAATGACGTTGTCGAGGTAGAAATCGCGACATTCGAGTGGGTGTCATGGTGGAACGAGGTAAGGCTCCACCAAAGCCTGGGTTATAGAACCCCAGCCGAGGTGGAAACCGAATTGTGGAAGAAAAACCCGCAACAGGGAATAATAGAAATCAAGGCAAATGCCTAGGAACAAAACTCGGGACACTTCACTACTATTATTTACAGACTGAAACCTCTATCTGGTACAAGGATCTAGTTCATGACCATTTCCTCACTTCTTACCCTGATGGGGATTTGGCTCGCGGCTTTGGTGTCTCCGGGCCCGGATATCGTGCAGGTCATCCGCGTGGCCCCACGATCCACGCGCGCCGGGCTATTGTGCGCGGTGGGGGTATTTAGCGGGACGGTCTTTTGGATTGTCGCCTCCCTGGCCGGTTTATCGGCGCTGATTACGGCGCGGCCGGGCGTGCTGAGCATCTTGCAATTGCTCGGTGGGCTTTTCTTGTTGTACATGGGCGTATCGTCCCTGCGCAGCGGGTTAGCCGCGCGGCGCGCACCCGCGCGCGAGGTGGACACGGAAGACTACGCGGAGCAGGCGCGGGCGGCTGGCGATGCCGACGTCGAAGACATGACCAACTGGCGGGCCTTCAAGCTGGGGCTGGTGACTAACCTGTCGAACCCCAAGGCATTGGTATTTTTCGGGGCGGTATTCGCCCAATTCATCCGCCCGGAAATGTCTGTGGGGTGGACCATCGCCGTGGCGTTGATTCTTGCTGCCATGTCCTTCGTGTGGTTTTCTTCCTTCGCGCTGCTCGTGCGCGCGGCCGCGCGGTGGACGGCGCGGTATTCCGCCGGCATCGATATGGTCTCAGGCCTCGTCTTTGGGCTGCTTGGTGTGGTGATGGCCGGGGAAGGCGCCACCGCGCTGCTGAAGTCACAGTAGTTACCTGTTTCGCTGCAGGTGAGACACTTCCTACAGTTGTTTGCGTTAGTAAAAATGCATATGAATGTGGAGGTGTTAGGTGGCTATAGGTGCCCTTGTGACCCTGATGGGCGTATGGTTCGCGGCCATGGCTTCGCCGGGGCCGGATGTAGTGCAGATTATCCGCCTGGGTGCGCGGTCCACCCGCGCGGCGGTGTGGGTGGCCATTGGCAGCACGACGGGCCTTGCCCTGTGGACCATCGCTTCGCTCGCCGGGCTTTCGGCATTGATCTCTACGCATGAGGGCATCTTGGTGCTCCTGCAGGTCTTGGGCGGCAGCTATCTGCTGTGGATGGCCTATAGCGCGATTTCCTCCGGCCTGCGCGAGCGGCGCGCACCCGCCACCGTCGTAGGCACGGAGAAGCAGGCACCGCAGCCGCGCGGGTTTACCCCGGACGGCATCATCAAGGCGAAGACCGCCTACCGCATGGGGTTGGTCTGCGATCTTTCCAATCCCAAGGTGGTCATCTTCTTTGGCGCCATCTTTGCCAATTTCATCGACCCAGGCATGGGCGTGGGCGGAAACGTCGTCGTCGCCGCGGTGCTGATACTGGAAAGCTTGGTGCTCTTCGTCGGCGTCGGTTTGAGCACGCGCGCGGTATCGAAGTGGATGGCCAAGAACTCGGCGTGGGTGGACATCGTCAGTGGCATCGTCTTTCTGCTCCTCGGCGTGATTATCCTCTTTGAAGGCATTCGCGGGCTCATTGCGATGTAACCTGAAGTTATGATTTTTACTACCACGAATACCGTCGACGGCTATGAAATCACCAAATACCTGCGCATCATCGCTGGTGAGACCGTTACCGGGATCAATATGCTGAAAGACTTCGGGGCATCGATACGCAATATCACCGGCGGCCGCGCCTCTGGCTATGAAAGCGAGGCCATCAAGGCCCGCGAGGCGGCGCTGGATGAATTGTGGCGCCGCGGCCAGGAATTGGGCGCCGATGGCGTGGTGGGCATTGCCTTCGACTATTCCCCAATGGGCACCAATAATGACATGCTTTTGGTCACTGCCACGGGCACGGCGGTCTCGCTGCGCGCGCGTGACTAAGTTTCTCCACCCCCACCCATAGCCGCGCGGGAACGGCCTCTGGGTAAGCTGGGCGGCATGCTTGAGGTTGCAATTTCTGGCGAGTCCATCAAATTGGGCCAGTTTATTAAACTGGCCAGCTTGGTCGGCACCGGTGGTGAAGCCAAGGAACTTATCGCAGAAGGCGCGGTCACGGTCAACGGTGACACCGAAACCCGCCGCGGCGCCACGCTGCAGATTGGCGATGAGGTGTGCATCGAAGGCACCTGCGCGCGCGTGGGTGAGCCCGACGATGATGATGACTATTTTGATGAAGCCACCGCAGACGATGACTTTGATCCGGAAAAGTGGAGGAATCTATAAATGCCCGCATTTGAAGCCGAAGTAGGCATGCCCTACTGGATCGATCTGACCACCTCGGATCCGCGCAAGTCCGCCCACTTTTATGAGCAGGTCTTGGGCTGGGAAATCTCGGCCGAGTCCCAGGAGGACAACCCCTACCAGATGGCGCGCCTGCAGGGCCTGCCCATCGCCGGCCTCATCCCGCAGCCGGACGAGGCGCCTATGCCGGATACCTGGGTGACCTATTTCCTCTCCAAGGACATCGACGGCGATTGCCAGCGCACGGAGAACCTCGGCGGGCGCATCTTGGCCGCGCCCCAGCCCGTAGAACTGGGCCACATGGCCTTGCTTGCCGATGCCGCCGGTGGCATGTTCGGCCTCATCCAGCCCTCCGGCCCGGAGCACTTCGTTGCCGGTGGCGAACCCGGCACCCCGGTATGGCACGAGCTGACCGCCACAACGCGATTCCAGCAGGCCATGGACTTTTATGGCGAGCTATTTAACTGGGAGATTCGCGCCATGGAGTCCGAGGACGAGAATTTCATTTACGCCACCGCGGAAGAAGACGGTGCCCCGTTCGCGGGCCTGTGGAATGCCGAAGGCCAGTTCCCGCCCCAGGTGCCGAGCTTCTGGCAGACCTACCTAGGGGTGCGCAATATCGATACCGCCGCCGAGAAAGCGGTAGAGCTCGGCGGTGAAATCATCCGCGAACCGTGGGATTCCCCCTTTGGCCGCATGTGCTTGCTCGCGGATTCCACCGGGGCGACCATCACCCTGACCGAGGTCGAAGACGCTCCCGAGGATGAGCCCACCGAATCCGATGACGTGCTCAACCCCACCAGGGACTAAACGCGGGGAGAGAGGCGTTTATGTCAGACTCCTCTGATTTAGCACAGCGCGTGCTAGCCATCGTGGCCATTATCCCACCCGGCAATGTGTCCTCCTACGGTGAGGTAGCAAAACTCGCCGGGTGCGGGGCCCGCAATGTCGGCACCGTCATGAATAGGCACGGTGGTAACGCCGCCTGGTGGCGCGTGGTCCGCGCCAATGGTGCCTGCCACGATCCCGTTCGCGCGGAAGAATACTGGGACCGCGAGGGCATCGAGCACTCCCACGGGCGCGTCGCCATGCATAAGCACGGCATGGATGCGCGGGACCTAAACGAATTATTGGGCGATGATGCTATGCGCGATGAATGATTTCTCCACCACGCATAGTTGCATTAATCGGAATAGTAGATAGTTCTTCAGTCGGGGTTTCAAGCGGGTTTTGCTGCAAGAAGGCGATATCTGCAAGGAATCCTTCTTCAATTTTTCCTTTGTGTCCACTCCAACCGGTAGCACGTGCGGAGCCAATCGTATAGGCATCGATAGCTTGCCGTACGCTTATGCGCTCAGCAGGGGAATACGCACTATTGGAAGAGGTTAATCTTTCTACAAAAGATTGGATAACCTTTAACGGGGCGCCTTCAGCTACAGGCCGGTCAGAGCTTCCAGGTAATACGGCGCCGGCATCAAGTAACCTCTTAGCTGGATAAGAGTCCTTAACTCGGTCGGGACCCAAGAGCTCTGCCATGCTATCGCCGAATGCCTTAATAAAATGTGGCTGCGGGGCTAATGCGATATCGAGTTCTGCAATGCGTTGTACCTGCGCATCAGTGGTAACGCCACCATGTTCAATGCGGTGGGGGATAGCAGGGCGACCGTAAGCCGCGGTTGCTTTGTCAATGGTGTCGATGGCAAGGTCTACCGCGGCATCGCCGAGTGCGTGCATGGCTAAAGACCACCCAGAAGCGGCGGCCCGCAGCGCGCTGGCTTGCATGGCTTCTGGGTCGTGCTGGAAATAGCCGGAATTTCCCGCGCACTGGCAATAGTCATGGCTCATAGCCGCAGTCGTTCCGAGGATGGAACCATCTGTGAAAATTTTCGTAGGTCCAATTTGTAGGCGGTTGTCCCCCAATCCTGTGCGCATTCCGGTATCAAGGGTTAGAGCTTCTGGATCATCGGCGTGATGGGGAAGGTCGTGCAAGGCGTCTAGTGTGATCATTGTCTGCACACGATGCCGTAGACGATTATTGTCTCGCGCGTTTTGATAAGCCTGCAGCTCCAGCGGTGAATGCCCAATCCATCCGCCGGCAATTCCTGCATCGGTGACAGAGGTAAGGCCTTCTGCGGCATAGACCTTGGATGCTGCGGCTAACGCCTTTTCCAAGTGAGGAAGGGCCTTAGGCTCGAGGAGCTCATTAATTGGGCGCATAGCATTTTCATCTAGTACTCCAGTAGCCTTTCCGCTTTCATCCACATTGATGGTTCCCCCTTCGATCTTTTGCTCAGGGTGGGTGCCAATGCCGGCGCGTTCTAAGGCCTCAGAATTAACCGTTATTGCGTGGCCCGAATTGTGTTTTATAAGAAGGGGTCGCCCCTTGGTAATGGAATCGAGGGTATTGATATCGAGGGGGCCGTCATCCAATAGATGTGGGTTAAAGCCGGAGGCGATGATCCACTCACCCGTAGCCTCATCTAGTGATCCCTTTAGAGTGTCATAGACCGTAGAGCATTTACGCGCATCAGCAAGGCTAATCTCTAAAAGGGTTTCGCCGAACCATACCGAGTGTGCATGTACATCGTTGAAGCCAGGTAGCGCATAGCTTCCTTCGGCATCGAATTCTGTGTGAGCTGAGGAAGCGAAAGGGGCCTCTCCCGCTGGGGCAATATTGGCGATTTGTTCCCCGAAAACGGCGATATCGTATAGCCTGTTCGTCTCCGTTAAGGGCAGATGAACATTGCGGATAATAGTGCTGAACTGCATCGTAACTCCCTATAGTTGCTTGGGTCACACCCTAACAGGTGGGAAATCTTCAGGGGGAGGGATTGCCGGTAAAGCTCGTTGAATTGTGCATTTATCCAATATGAAGATGATTATATTGTAAAAAATTAGGTTTGTTATAAGTTTATTTGCGCTGGATCACAGTCTGTATAAAGTGTTGGCCAAGCAAATGAACGGAGAAAAAGTTGTCCGAACCACACAAAACGGCCCTTTCTGGGGCGCACCAGAACGAGGAAAATATAAGTGAGGAAGTCGTAAGCCAAGATATGGGACGGATTGCCTTATCGGCATTCGTCGGTACTGCCTTGGAATGGTATGACTTCTTCTTATTCGGTACAGCTTCGGCTCTGATTTTCAATCATCTATTTTTGCATCAGGAGACCCGGCTACCGCAGCATTGGCATCCTTTGCCACTTTTGGTGTGGGATTTTTAGCTCGTCCCCTAGGGGGCGTTCTGTTTGGTCAAATGGGCGACAAATGGGGACGCCGTCCTGCATTGATCCTTTCCATTGTGGTTATTGGTACTGCAACTGGTCTGGTAGGTGTCCTCCCAGATTACTTTGCCATAGGTATCGCTGCGCCTATCCTGCTGACATTGTTGCGGCTTCTACAAGGTATTGCGGTTGGTGGTGAATGGGGTGGCGCCACCACGCTCGCTATCGAACATGCACCGGAAGAAAAGCGCGCTCGATATGCATCGCTCGTACAGGTCGGTTCGCCTGCAGGTACATTGCTATCCTCCGGCGCTTTTGCCTTGGTCTTTATGCTGGACGATGGCCAAGTAGATTCGTGGGGCTGGCGAATTCCATTCCTTGCAGCTTTCCCTTTGCTCGGGGTAGCGCTATGGATTCGTATGCAGGTTGAAGAATCTCCCGTATTTCGGGCCTTGGAAAATGAAGCAGAAAGCGCGCCAAAGGGTTCGCTCAAGGAGCTGTTTACTGAATGTGCTCCTCAGCTTTTGTGGTCGACACTCGCAGCGCTTTTGGGCATTGGTGGATTCTTCGTGATGAATACATACGTGCTGAGTTATGGTTCTTCGGCGCTTGGACTAGAGCGGCAGTCATTGGTCAATGCGACTGTCTTGGCTGCTGTATTCCAGATACTCATCTTGTTCTTTTTGGGTCGCCTTGCAGAGAGAATCGGCAGTAGCCGTGTGATTGTCTTTGGTGGCATTTTAACCGCTATTGCGGCATGGCCCTTGTGGCTAATGATCGACACTGGGAATATGGCATTGGTGACGATGGCCATCGTTTTGGGGATTTGCTTTGCCACCATTCCTTATTCCGTTATTGGTGTGTTATTGGGACAAATGTTCCCGGCCAATCTTCGCTATTCCGGCATGGCCATTAGCTACAACGTATCAGGCGCAATCTCGGGGCTTTTGCCACTCATTGCTACATGGTTGAACTCCTTTTATGAAGAACAATCCATAGTTCCAGCCATTATCATCCTCATCGTTATTTCTCTTGCGACTGCCCTCGGTGGGTTCATGGGTGGCCGCCACCAGCGAAGCGATGATGTGCAGGTCCGGGAGAGTTAGTCGCTGACTACCAAGAGCAGGAGCTCAGCGCGAACAACGGGATCTGTGAGGTCTACTCCGCAGAGTGCTTGAATTTTCCTGATTCGAGAGCGCACGGTATGGCGGTGGACTGCGAGGTGCTCCGAGGTGGCAGCGATCTGAGAACCAGCGAGCAAGAATGCTTCAAGAGTGGGGAGCAATTGTGTCCCGTGCTCGGTATCGTAATCAGTCAAAACATCTATGGTGGTGCTGCGGCGATTTTCTAGTGCCTCGCGGACGTACGGGTTATGTAGCCAATCTGGTGCGGGTGATGAGTAGACGCCGCTCGTCCCGCGGTCAAGGCTATGTGCATGTTTATTCATCTGCGCTATTAGCTCGGGATTGACTTCGCGCCAGGGTATTCGCGGAAGGATTGAAACACGCACTGTTGGAAGATTGGGTGCGGAAAGTACTTTTTCCTGCGATACATCGTCTGCGGGGGCGGTGACGATTAGAGCAGCCGAGTTATCTACGGGCAGGTGGAAGTAATTGGTTCCGCCTTGTGCGGTCGTATGTTTTAGTGAAGCTAGGACTCGCCGTAACTGTGCTGGGGTGTCAGCGCACACTAAGTAAGCGGTGACGTTATCGGACGTGGAGAGTGTTGAAAATGCAGCCTCTAGGAGCATTGGCACTGAGGATTCCAATTGCACAGCTAGGGCTAGCTGTCCCAAAAGGTCCTGTGCAGTGGACCACGGGGGCTGCAGAAGCAAGCCAGCTAGCCCGACTACATGTCGGATTAGCGCGCGGTCAAAAGAGCCTATTTTTTCGGTGGCGCAGACTGTGAGCCCGTAACGATGCTGGGAATTGCTCTGAAAGTAGGTAGTTACCGTGGATAGGTTCCCTGAATTTTTAGAGTTCACAGAATGTGCCGTTGACGGTGAGTCCGAGACAGAGAAACTGGAATCATTCGTTGTTTTCAACGCATCGAGTCCTTGATACGTAGCACTTGCAATCTCAATGCCCTGGGCATCGGTGAGGGTGACTGCGGCGTGTAGCTCTTTTCCGGCATGAGTTATGAGCGAATTAATGCCTTGGGTCGCAGCACGATTTAATCGCTCTTGTTGGCGCTCAAATACGCGTCGTTGTTCTTGGTCTTGGCGGGTGAACTCCGCATTCACAGCGTTGATTATGGATATAAACGGAATGGCACGGGGAACCTCAAATAGCGTAAGGCCATAGTCGATGCATGCGCGTTCTAGCTCGGGAGGCACCTTAGAAAAAACCAAGCCGGTTCCGAATCCAATGCCGTGTACACCGGCCGAGGCCAGCGTGCGCGCGTAGGTAGAGAAATCCGCCGGGGAATGTTCAAAGGCGAGGCCCAAGGTAAGAACGACTGCTCCTTCTTTGGTGAATTCGGTGGGATTTTTAAGTTCGTTGGCTTGGACCGTGGTGAAAGACTGGTGGGGACAATGAAGCGGGCGCAGTTGTAGTTTGCTTTGATGAAAAAGCCAGGTAAAAGTACTGGTGCTCATAAAAGTCTCGTTTGCTGTCGGAGTGGCTATACGGTCTGTATATCACAGTGGGAAATTTTCACCATAGTGTACGTAGAGGAGAAGCTATGTAGGCGGTCACAATATATTTAGACAGGTTGAAAATCACTGTGTGGAAAGGACACGATATGCGAGAGCTTGAATACCGTTTGGAGCAAACCCGCAAAGTAGTAGGCCAGCTCCCTGGGCCGAAGAGTGCTGAATGGGATGCCCGCCGTAAGGCGGCGCTGCCGGCTGGGCTCAATCCAGGTTTGCCTGGCTACGTGGTGGATGCCGATGGCGGAATCCTTGTAGACGCAGATGGAAACCGATTCATCGACTTGGCTTCCGGCATTGCAGTGACCTCTGCGGGCGCCTCTAATCCGGCGGTTGTACAGGCAGTACAGGAGGCGGTCGGGCATTTCACTCATACGTCTTTTCCCATCTCACCGTATTCTTCTTATATCGAAGTTGCGGAAAAGCTCAACTCGGTGACGCCCGGTGATCACGAAAAGCGCACCATCCTATTTAATTCTGGAGCGGAGGCTGTAGAAAACGCGGTCAAGATTGCCCGCAATTACAGTGGTAAAACCAGCGTGGCCGTGATGGACCGCGCGTTCCACGGCCGCACCAATCTCACTATGGCGATGACCGCCAAGCAAAGCCCTTATAAGTCAGGATTTGGGCCATTTGCGCCGGATGTCTTCCGCGCACCGATGTCTTATCCGGTTCGCGATGGGCTTAGCGGAGAAGAAGCCGCAAAGCGCACTATTACCACTTTGGAACAAGAGATCGGTGCCTCTAATTTGGCTTGTGTGGTCATCGAGCCGATCCAGGGTGAAGGCGGCTTCGTTGTTCCTGCGGAAGGTTATCTTCCCGCCATTGTTCAGTGGTGCAAGAACAATGACGTCATCTTTATCGCGGATGAAATCCAGGCTGGCATGATGCGCACTGGTACTTGGTTTGCTAGTGAACATGAAGGCATTGTCCCCGATATGATCACTACTGCGAAGGGCATTGCCTCTGGTATGCCCCTTTCTGCTGTAACTGGGCGTGCCGAAATTATGGATGCTCCGCAACCAGGCGGGCTTGGCGGCACCTATACCGGTAACCCGGTGGCCTGTGCAGCTGCTTTGGCCACATTTAAAGAATTCGAAGAAAAAGACTTCGGTGCCCGTGCTAGCCGCTTGGAAGACATTGCGCGAGAGGAACTGGCGGAGCTTATCAAGGATGAGCGTGTTGCCGACTTCCGCGGTCGTGGCGCGATGCTGGCACTGGAGTTTGTCACAGCGGACGGTGAGCCAGACTCTGAGTTGGTGCATAAGATTGCCGCCGCTGCGAAGGAGGAAGGAATTCTGATATTGACCTGTGGTCTTGACCACAACGTCATTCGCTTCCTGCCTTCGCTGGCTATTCCAGAGCACTTGTGGCGCGAGGGCTTGCAGGCGGTCGTGGACAAATTCCACGAATTTAAGTAAAGCCGGTTTGGCCTTTGTGCCACCCAGCCTAGTCGCCGGTTTCCCCTTCCCAAGACTGGATACCGGCGCGCTCCCAAGCGTTGAGGAAGGCTGTTGTCTCTTCCTCGGTGGTGATGGAAACGCGCACGCCCTCATCGAGGTAACGGCGGATAATGATGCCTTCCTCCGAAATCTTTCGCTCTACTTCTTTAGCATCACCTCGTGGTAGCCAGACGAAATTGGCGCGTGATTCGGGAACACCGAGGGCCTGTGCCACGCGGGTGCGCTGACGTTTGGTTTCGTCCACGCGTGCATCCAGCTCATCTTGGGCATGAAGTGCGGCGATGGCTCCAAGCTCGCCAATGTAGCTGACAGTGAGTGGCAAGGCGAGGAGATTGAGGGCATCGACAAGCTCGGGTGATGCCATGCCATAGCCCACGCGCGCGCCTGCAAGACCAAAGGCTTTGGAGAAAGTCCGAGCACCAATGAGATTTGGGTAGTTCTGAATCTCCTTGGCCGCATTTGGGCTATCCGGATCATCGTTGTATTCCCAGTAGGCTTCATCTAGGAGGACCACGATGTCCTTCGGTACCCGAGCCATGAAGTTTTCGAATTCTTCCTGGCTAATGGTGGTGCCGGTGGGGTTATTAGGATTGCACAGGATGATGAGGCGCGTCCTATCGGTGATTGCATCGATCACTGCATCGAGGCCCAGCCGGTCATCATGTGTAAGCGGAGTCATTATAGGTTCGGCGCCAGCCATGCGCACATACAGCGGATAGGCTTCAAAAGAGCGCCATGGAAAGATGACTTCGTCGCCGGTATGGCAGGTAGCCATCACCGCCTGCTGCACAATGGCAGATGCTCCTGGGGCTACCGCGATGTTTTCTTCTGGTAGGCCCAGATAAGTCGATAATTCCGCTCGCAGCTCTGGTGAGCCATTGATTTGGTACCGATTCGCCACAGAAGCCGCCTGCGTCATAGCCCCCAGAACGGATGGAAGGGGTGGATTTGGAATTTCATTTGCAGAAAGCTTGAGCTTATTTGGCTCAGTTTTACCGGGCTTGTAGTCGGGGAATTTGTGCAAATCATCGCGTAGCATCGTAGTGCTTCTCCTTAAAATTGAATGTCAGCAGTGGAGAGATCGACGTTGAAATATAATGACAATCTTTTGAATTGACAAGGACGGAGAGGGAAGGGGGCCTTTAAATCAGGTTCCAGACCGTTACGGCCATAATGACAAGGCCCATTCCAAAGACGAAGTAATTCCAGATATCATCCTTGAACTGGGAATAGTCATCAAACTTCTTAAACATGTAGACAGGCAGTAGGTAGACCAAGAAGGCAACGAAGATGCCACCGACCACGGAGATCATGTCCACGATGGAAGGGTTATAGACGGACACCAAGGTGGTAGCCGTAAAGACAATGATGTAAATGATGTTGAGCAAGGTGCGGCGGGACACCTTATTTGCTAACCGCGGTACAGCGATGCGCAGCAAATATTCTGTGCCTTCCTCAGAGCCCAGCATGTGTCCAAAGTAGGAAGAAATGATTGCGCACATGGTGATAACTGGTGCCATGTAGGCCATGAATTGTGAGCCCGTTATGTTCGCAAAATAGGACAACACGGGGATGTTTTGCTCGGTCGCTTCCTTCATGCCGTCTGCACCCAGAGCTAGTACACAGGACCAGACGAAGAACATGGTGAATACGACCAGCAGAGCAGCGGTGTAGACCTCCGTGCGGGAGACATGTTTTTCCGTCTTATCGCCGTAGGCGGGCTGCATATCTACGGAGAATTGTGAAAGCGCTGCCATGTGGGAAAAGGAAAAGACCAGCACCGGCAGAATAAGTAGAATCCCTTTCAGGATGCTCAAGCCACCGTCTTCATACTCAAAGTGGATAAAGCTTTGGATATCCCACTTTGGAATCAAATAGAACGAGGTGGCAGCAAGGGTGATGATGAGCGGGTAGACCAGTATTTGCGCTAGCCACAGCATGGGCTTGCGGCCAATGGCAAAAAGGCCAGTCATGATGCCAACGCAGACGATAGATAGTACCCACCGGTTAATGCTGGGGCCGCCGAGTTGGTTGACGATAAAGCTGTCGACCACGTTGGTGATGCTGATGCCATAAATAAGCACCGTTGGGACGATGGCCAGCCAATACAAGATGGCGATGAAAAGTCCACCATTGCGACCTAAGTAATGGCGTACAAGCTCTAGGACATCTTTGCCGTGCTGTTCTCTTGGGGCACCGCTGACGATCCGAGCATAAGTCCGGTGAGAAAAGTAAACCAGAGGGAAGATGAAAACTGTGGCAAATACCAGCGGCCAAAAGCCAAACGAACCGGCGTTAAGCGGCAAGAAAAGAATGCCGGCACCAACGGCGGTGCCAAACAAGGTGATTACCCAGGAAAGAGTGGAACCAGTCGTTTCGGCCTTTTGCGTTTGCTGCGAATTATCATCCGGCGAGGAAGGATTATCAGTGTTTTCTGTGTTCGCCGGATCGTGAATTGGGGTACTCATAATGGTCCTCAGTTATTAATTGGGGCGGATGGAATGAAAAGCCAGTCTTTTGACTGCCACGGTCCGCGATTTAAGCGTTAAGTGCGCCTTGGCATAGCTCAGTCAGGGTGGCTGTCATCATGCGCACGCCGTCTTCCATGTCTTCATCTTTCGTAAACTCTGCCTCATTATGAGAGATGCCGTCTACGCTGGGGATAAAGAGCATGACGGTGGGGCAAGTATCTTTCATATTGGTCGAGTCGTGCCCCGCTACGGTTTGGACTTGTTCGTGCTTGAGGCCAAGCTCAGTGGCAACCGCATCGGCCAGGTGGACGCCTTCTGGTTGGTAGGGCGATAGCTTCCACTCATGCGTGGGGGTGAGTTCAATTTTTACCTTGGCTTCTGATTCGGCTTTGCTAACGATGTCGCGTACTGCCGTGTAGCCCTCATTGAGTGTGTCCCAGTCTGGGGAACGCAGGTCCAGGTTCATCTGAACTTCGCGGGCGATGGTGACTGGGGAATTGGGTAGGACTTTCATGGTCGAAACGGAGGCCTGCAGCGGGTGTCCTTCGCGGGCTTCGGCATAGCGGCGTAGTTCCGAAATCACAATGGAAGCACCAAAGAGTGCGTCTTGACGATCCGCCAGAAGGGTGGATCCAGTGTGCCCCTGTTCGCCGCGAACAGTGACTTGGAATTTTTTGGCGCCCCACGTCTCAGCCACGAGCCCGATGGTGGCACCGGAGTTATCCATGCCGCGTCCCTGCTCGACATGGATTTCCGCATACGATGCGGCCTTGGGTGGGGTAAAGCTGCCGATGAACCCGTGGCGTTTCAGTTCAGAGCGGGCAGTGGTCCCATCCAGCGCAGTTGATTCATAGGCGCTGGTGAGATCCATCTTTCCGGTATAAACCGAGCTACCCATCATGGAAGGTGTAAAGCGCGAGCCTTCTTCGTTGAACCAATTGACCACCGCGAGATTATGGGTGGGGGTGAGCTCGCCAGCCTCCACTCGGCGCTTGACTTCAAGCGCTGCGTGGGCGGAAGCCAGGACTCCGTAAGAGCCGTCGAAGCGCCCTGCTAGAGGTTGGGAATCCATGTGGGACCCAGTGAGTATGAAGTCGGCACCGTCTATGAAATTGAGCAATCCGTATTGGTTGCCAATCTCATCGTATTCGACGCGGAAATCGTGGCTTTCTAGCCAAGTGTGGAACCAGCGGCGTACGGCAGCATCCTCGTCGGTGGCTGCCTGGCGGTCGATTCCGCCGCCTGAGGTGGCACCGAAAGAAGACATGGTATGAAAATCTTCGATAAATTCCGGTGTGTCTTGTGTCGATGTAGCAGACATAAAAGGCTCTCCTCAGCTCTTTGTAGTGTGCATCACAAAGAAATACATTAGCGAGCAATATTACGTTTTATTAGTGAATTTGAGAAAATGATGGGTTATAGTGGCTTTTATTGTGCATTTGCACAAAATTAGGTTGGGAGAGGGCTCGGGCCGGTAATGGGAGGTGCTATGCCCGCAGAAAGGCTGGATACAGAGTGGAATGACCTCGTCCGCAGCATCGAAGGGGATGTGGGCATATTCGTCGATGAGTTCATTACGGAGTTTTTAGCACGCAGCCCCTACGGTGATATCGCCGTTGATGAGTCGGATTTGCGGGAAACTTCACGGGCGGTATTTACCGCATTGATTACTAAACTATGGGATGCTCCCCAGGGCGAGTCGGCCCTTCCTGTTGGCGAGCAAGCAGCGCTTGATAGGCGCTTACAGGAATTTGGCCGCTTGCGGGCACTGCAAGGGATTTCCATTACTGCGGTGGTAGAGATCATGCGCCTAGACTTCATCGTTCTTTGGCGCGGGCTAGCTAAGCGTTCCACCCCACAGACTCAACGTGCTCTAATCGCGAATGCAGAGCGGGTACAAGCTGCCGTTGATGAGATTTCTTCCCAAGTCAGGGTGGCGTTTATGCAGCAACAAGCGGCGATGCGCAATGACGCGAGGGTCAGTGCGCACCGTCACTTGGAAAGACTGTTTAATGCCCCAGAGCTAAGTCAGAACCAATTAGAGTCCATTGCCCAGGCCTTAGGGGTGGACCAGCATGAGGTTTATGATGTTCTCGTTGCTGGTCCCTCACACGCCGCCCAGTTGGAGCAGGCTTTAGCGCCGTATCTGGCGGCCGGTTCGGCGTGGGGTATTTATGTGCGCCAGGCTTTTTGCGCTTTTTACCCGGTTGCAACAGCACGAGGTAATGAGGCGGCACCAACGGCAAATCCAGAGGCTGCAGACGCGTTAGCACCAGAGGAATCCTGTGTCTTAGATCGTGCCCGTGAGATGACTGCGAAGGCTGTTTCTAGCATTGTTCTGCCAGCCCAACGAGGGATCGGCGCAGTGCGCGTGTGTAGTGGCGGGCTTATTGATATGGCGGCGGCGGTAGAAGCTTCCGGCGTGATGGGTGATAAGGGACCAATAGCAGCCGAGGAAGCTTTGCCCATAGCCTTAAGTAGTTATGCGTATCATCTGCTTCCCGGCGGTACTGATGAGCCCGTAAGCCGTATGGAGCGATTGCCGGACAAAGAACGCACCAAGTTGATTGATACAGTCACATCCTATTTTGCGGACGGTTCTATCAAAAGCACCGCCCGCGCGCTGGATTGTCATCGCAATACAGTCATTAACCGGCTCAAGCACTTTCATGAAGTAACCGGGCTATCACCATTGGTGCCTGCCGATGCGTTCTACATAGAAATGGTGCTCTATCGGTTAAAACATACTGCTAAATAGCACAGTTTTATTGCGCTGCAGGCAATGACAGATCCTGATCGGTATACACATTGACCACGGCCGGAATGCCATTATTAACTGCATTTAAAGCGCGTTCGATAGCCTCGGAAACATCTGCGTCCGCGTCTACTGATTCTCCATGGGCACCGTACCCCTTGGCGACGGCGGCAAAATCCGGATTAGCCAATTGCGTACCGGAGACACGGTCTGGGAAGTGATTTTTTTGGTGATCGCGGATGGTGCCGAATTCACCGTTGGTCATGATGACCGTCAAAAATGGTGCCCCGAATTGTACAGCCGTGGCAAGTTCCTGACCATTCATCAGGTATTCCCCGTCGCCGGCAATGGCAACCACGGGGCGTTCAGGGAATTGCAATTTCGCCGATACCGCACCTGGTACGGAATAACCCATCGACCCGTTGCGCGCTGCTAGTTGAGAAGGGTAGTGCTGGGTGGGCAGAAATTGTTGTGCCCAAATGCAGTGGTTGCCTGCACCAAAGGTAAAAATGGCCTCTTCCGGGAGTTGGTCTTGCAACGCCTTAATGACTGCTTCCATATGCGCGGTGCCTGCAGAGGTTGCTCGCCAGTCCGACTCACTTGGAATGGTGGAGAACTCCTGGTGAGCGCGACGAGCGTTTTTAAACCACTCGGATTGCGCTGAAGATATCTCTCCGGTGTTGATGTTGTCGAGGGCTTCCGCCAAGGCAACGGGGGAAGCCAAGATATGGCGGCTGATGGCTCCGGAATGTCCACGTAGGCCGGTATCGATGTTGACCACGATATTTTCCGCATGGGGATCTTGGCGCAAGGTATATCCGTCGGAGGGGACATCGGTAAGCAAAGCTCCTACCTCCAGTAGCACATCGGCTTCAGAAAGGAGCTCTGCGGCATGTTCATTGCGGCCATAGCCCAACCAACCGGCATTGGCTGGCGAAGAAAAGGAGATGCGGTCGCTGGCGCGAAAATCGTGCACCACGGGAATCTGGTTGATTTCCGCGAACTTTTCGATCGCTCGCGCGGATTCTGGGGTCCAGCGGCCGCCGCCGGCAAAAATTAACGGCTTTTTGGCAGCAGCCAGCTTTTCCGAAACATAAGCGGCATCCGCTGCAGAAACGGCTCCCTCCGTCACTGGGATGGGTTCTTCAATTTCGCCTGCAAAGTCCTGGTAGAGCACATCTTCCGGTAGTCCCACGATCACGGGGCCGGGGCGGCCTTGCTTGGCCTGGAAGAAGGCTTCTGCCACGACGCGGGAGGCGCGCGTTGGATCATCGAGGACGAAAACCTGCTTGGCCTGAGTGCCAAACCACGCCTTAGGGTCGAATTCCTGGAAGGATTCACGGTCGCGGTCAGAGAAGGGGATGAGACCGACGAAGATAACCATTGGAGTGCCATCCTGCCAGCCGGTGTGGACTCCTACGAAGGCATTGGACGCGCCGGGGCCGCGGGTGACCATGGCAACACCGGGCTCGCCCGTAGCCTTGCCGTAAGCCTCTGCCATATAGGAAGCGCCGCCTTCTTGGCGGGACACGATCGCTTCTACAGGTGAGTTATACAGCCCGTCCAGGACAGGCAGGAAGCTTTCTCCAGGGACGAGGAATGCCCGAGAGGTGCCGTGGGCAGCCAGGGATTCGGCGATAGCGGTACCAACATGACGACGAGTCATAGCAGTCACTCCTTAAAACTGTGCACTGAATTACTGCATTCATTATCCAAGTCTGATGCTATGCCTGTCTAATGTCTAAACCGCTGCTATTTCATTACCATTGCGCATAACCAATGCTTAAAATAGGTATGTGGATATACAACACGTCAAATATTTCCTTACCCTGGCGGATTCGCCCACAGTCACCGCAGCGGCTTCTAAGCTCGGCATTACCCAACCGGCATTGAGCCGGCAATTGCGTCGCTTCGAAAAAGAGGTCGGCCTCGAGCTGTTGGAGAGGGGCACGGGCGCAACTGGTTCTCCTGCTACTTCATTGCGGTTGAACGATACGGCTCGATCACTTCTTCCCGCGTGTCGTCGCCTTTATGCTGAAAACCGAAGTACCGAACGTGCCACAGAAGTCCTGCGGCAAGGTGTCGTAGAACGGCTAATTATTGCTGCAACACAAACTACGATTTCCACCATCGTGGCGCCTCTGATTGCTACTGCTCAAGAAGGCATTCCAGTGGTCACCACACAGCCGATAGAACACTATGCAGCATTCAATGCTTTGGAAGGCAATGCCGATGCCGTGGTGTCTCCATTGCCCCCACGAGATGACCTCTGCTTTCATGCGTTGGGGCAAGCCCCCATTCGCGCCTGGGTGCCGCCAAGCTGTGCGTTGGCCGGGCGGGACAACGTGGATATTGCGCAGCTATCCCAACACAGATTGGCGCTTCCTAGCCACCGCAGCGTGTCCCGCACTCTGTTTGATGCCTTCCTTGGTACCGCAAGCGCCCCGCTCGGAGAGATGATTGAATGCGATGACACCGCCACCTTATTGGCGTTAGCTAAAGCGGAGAAGGCCCTTGCGATTTGTACTGCAATTGCCGAGGCTAACTTGGTACCGCTAAAAATTACTGCGGGCGACGAAAGCCTTCAGGGGGTACCGCTGTATTTGGTGTGGAATCCGGGCCATTTTGCTAGCGCGCAATTAGAGAAATTGGGCGATGCACTGCAGAACTATATTGCTGCGGCTACGACGGCCTAAAGCGATAGTCTGGGGAACGTAAGAATGGCGGACAAAATAGCGCCTCCTCTGCTGTGTTGTGGTTATAGCTGTCATCGTTGCTTGCGTATTTATTGCCGCGCAGTACGAACTAAATGCTTGGCGGATACAACAAGAGCGCTATGGGTGGGGTATCGAGCACTCCCACGGGCGCGTCGCCATGCATAAGCACGGCATGGATGCGCGGGACCTAGAAGTATTGCTACAATAGATGGTACAATAGGGAAACTTTTTGCATTTATAGCCTGCGGCGATGTAGAGCCCCGGCTACGCTAAATGCGTTATGAAAAAGCTGGCAATAAGTTCTCTCGTTACCGCACTTTCCTTCGTGACCATCCCTGCTGCCCAAGCGGTCAGCCTCGATCCCCACTCCGTGCCTGAGCGCACGCAGATCACCGTCAGGCACGATTCCGGCGCCACCGTCTCTACCGCCAATAGTCATGAGTCCCGCCCGGCGCTATCCTTGAGCAAGATCTACCTGGGGTATTGGGTGCTCAAGTACGGTTCTGTTGCCGATAAAGCCCAGGTAGAACATATGATCCGCTACAGCGACGATGCCGTGGCCAGCGACCTGGACCGCCGCTACCCGCAGGCCATCCCCAGCATCATCCAGGAATTCGGGCTGAGCGAGACCCACTACACCGGCTACTGGGGAACCACGCAGACCTCGACCGAAGACGTCGCGCGGTTTACCGCGGAGATCCAGCACGATCCCATCGCTGCGCCCATTTTCGCGGGAATGGCCACCGCGGCTCCCGTGGCCGCGGATGGGTACCGCCAGGATTTCGGCACAGACCACATTCCCGGAGTATGGGGCACCAAATTCGGTTGGTCCGATGACCGCACCATCCACGCCTCCGTATCTACCGGGCATGGATTTACCGTAGCCGCCAATACGTACGGCGATGCGCAGACCCATACCGCGGATGTCACGCGCGGCATCGGCAATGCGCCGGTCGGCGGATCCAGTGAGGCCATCGGCGCGCGCATCGAAAATGACCTCAACCTGCCAGAACCTGCGCAGCAGGCGCTTCGCGATGCCACCCGCACCGCCGCCGACCTTGAGCGCCAAGCGTGCGCGAACGCTAATCAAGCCCTGGCGCAGGTCAGCCAGGTGCGGGTCTGCCAATAAGCGCCGAACAGCTGGCCTTTAGATCAGGTTCCAGACGGTCACGGCCATGATGACAAGGCCCATGCCAAAGACGAAGTAATTCCAGATATCGTTTTTGAACTGGGAATAATCATCGACCTTTTTAAACATGTAGACCGGCAGCAGATAGACCAAGAATGCCACGAAGATGCCGCCGACCACGGAAATCATGTCCATGATGGAGGGGTTGAATACTGACACGAGGGTCGTTGCCACGAATACGATGACATAAATGGTGTTGAGCAGCGCGCGGCGCGAGAGCTTATTGGCCATGCGGGGAACGGCAATGCGCAGGAGGTACTCGGTGCCTTCCTCGGAACCAAGCATGTGCCCGAAGTAGGAAGAGATGATCGCGCACATGGTAATTAGCGGTGCCATATAACCAATGAACGGCGTGCCCGTGACGTTGGCGAAATAAGACAGCACCGGGATGTTTTGATCGGCTGCCTCCTTCAATCCGTCCGCGCCGAGCGCGAGGACGCAGGACCAGACGAAGAACATGGTAAATACCACGAGCATTGCGGCGGTATAGAGCTCCACGCGGGAGACGAATTTCTCCGTCTTCTTGCCGTAGGCCGGCTGCACGTCTACGGAGAACTGCGATAGCGCGGCCATGTGGGAAAAGGAAAAGACCAGAACCGGCAGGATGAGCAGAATACCTTTAAGGATTCCCCAGATACCGCCTTCGTATTCAACGTTAAGGAAGCTTTCGAAATCCCACTTGGGGATCAAGTAAATGGAGGTTGCCGCCAGGGCGATGATGAGCGGGTAGACCAGCATTTGGGCCAGCCACAGCATGGGGCGGCGGCCGATGGCAAAAAGGCCCGTCATGACGCCTACGCAGGCAATGGACAATATCCACCGATTGATACTCGGCCCGCCGAGCTGGTTGACGATGAAGCTATCGACCACGTTGGTGATGCTGATGCCGTAAATGAGCACCGTCGGCACGATGGCCAGACAGTACAATACTGCGATGAATAGGCCGCTATTGCGGCCCAGGTAGTAACGCACCAGCTCCAGGACGTCCTTGCCGTGCTGTTCTGGTGGCGCGCCGCTAACTATGCGGGCGTAGGTCCGGTGGGAAAAATACACCAACGGGAAGATGAAGACGGTGGCGAAGACGAGCGGCCAAAATCCGAAGGCACCTGCGTTGAGCGGCAAAAAGAGGATGCCGGCACCAACACCGGTGCCAAAAAGCGCGATGACCCAAGACAGGGTGGAGCCCACTGCCTTTTGCCGGTTGGCTTCCTCTGCGGAGTTTTCGGGAGCTGCCCCCTCTGTACTTTCCGTGCTGTTATCCGTGCGGGACTCGTAAGTTGGGGCATTCATGAAGGTCTTCAGTCCTTTAAGTGGAGGATAGGTGGCAAAAGCGCCTTGAAGCGAGTGTAGCGAATGTCACTACTAACATGTGCCATAAACCACATATTTATGCGCCCGGGAGAGCTTCGGAAGGCTAAGGCGTCCAAAGCAACCGCGTTTGTCCAAAAATCGAGGGAAATTTTGGCGGAATGCGGTTGTTTTGGACATTTTGGGAGAAACAAGCACGGCTTGGGGTTAGCGGGTGAAGGCTAGCGCCTCCTCTGCGGTGCTGTGGCTGTAGCTGTCATCGTTGTGTGCGTATTTATTGCCGCGCAGGATGAGCCAGACGCTCAGCGGGTACAAGATGATTGCCACGGAGAGGGCTTGGATGACGGCCGCGATATCGGAATCTTGCAGGTAATTCCAGCCAAAGTGCAGAAGGAAGGATACCGCGAGGCAGCCGAGTGCCACGCCGATGCGCCACCAGAGCGGCTTGGCCGCCGCGTAGAGGGCCCAGCCGATGCCCCAACCGGCCAGCGCCGTGAGCAAGACGTGCAGGCCAGGGCCGGCGATAAGGCGCAGGCCCCACATCTGTATGAGCCCGGCGAAATCGCTATCCGGGTGGGTGGTAGCGCCCATGGAGCCGTAGAGGATGTTTTCGTTGGCCTCAAAGCCAAGGCCCACGACGGCGCCGACCATCCACCCGTGCCAGGGGCGGTTGAGCTGGCGGAAGGACATCAGGACGAATAGCACGCCGGCGGCCTTGGAAATCTCTTCGGGATAGGCGCCGCTCCAGGACATGAAGGAATCGACCCAGCCTGAATTGATGGCGAGCTGCATGACCGCCGGGGAGCTTATAGATGCCAAGCTAATGGCCATGCCGGAGCCCCATAAAAAGGCAAGCGGTGCCCATACGCGCGCCGGGCGCGCCCACATCGGGCTCAGGCGCAATAGCGCTATGACTACCGCGACTAGGATCGCCGCGATGAGGAAGCTGATAATGCCCATCAGCGGCGAGATAAACAGCGTAATGACTGACTGGGAGATAAATCCGATAAGCCCCAGGCCGGAGAAAATCCACAGCGCGGTGCGAAAGAGCTTAGACATTTTTACACCAAGGCCTTTCCAGAAAACTCCTCGATATCAGCGGTGACTCCTTCTGGTAGTTCCTCTTGCCCAAAGGCTTTCCAGAGGCGTTGAGTGGTCGTGCGCGTTGCTGCGGAATCTCCGGTGACGGTGACCACCCAGTTCTTATTCTCGTCCGCACCGGTGCCGTTGATGGAGATGGCAGCGGTGGAGGAGGGGGCATCGGCAAGTGCGAGGGCGCCATCTTTACCTTCGTAGACTTCGCCTTCAGGAAGGCCTGGGGCCATGCCATAGGCGCGGACCATGCGGCGCAGGGTGTGCTCATCGTCGTCGGTATCTTCCACGATGACGGCCTGCACGGTGACGTCACCGCAGGTCCAGCCAACGCTGGCCAGCGAAGCATAATCGCGCTCGCAGTACAGATCGGAGACAGTAATATCCCAGTCGTGGCTGGGATCGGACAGGGTTACCTGCTCCACATCGGCGTGGTGCGTCGGTAGCACCGCGTGGACGATAGCGGGCAAGGCAAGGACCACCGTCACGAAGGCGATGATGGCAATAAATAGGCTGCGCGGCCGGGCTGGTGGAAACCGGAATTTTTCCATAGTCCATACCTTAACTGGAAGGTTTGGCCTACAGTGGCAACCATGAAAGATCTTTATCAATTGGTCAATGGACCTTGGGTAGAAAATCACGTTGTCCCAGATGATCGCGGTGTGGATGGCACCTTCCACGCGCTGCGCGATGAAGCAGAAGAACTGGTTCATGACATCGTCAAAGATAACGATGGTCGCCCCGGCAAGCTCTATGCATCCTTCATGGATACTGAGGGAGTCAACAATGCTGGCATGGCCCCGCTGGATGCGGACCTTGACCGCCTGAGCGCCGCCGACCCCACGGAATTGGCGCACCGCTTGGGCGAGCTCGAGCGCGAGGGCGTGGGGGCGCCGGCGACGTTCTGGGTAGAAAAGGACTCCGGCTCGGAAGAAGCCGTGGCCTATATCGTGCAATCCGGGTTGGGCCTGCCGGATGAAGCCTACTACCGCGAAGAAGCGCACGCGGAAACCCTGGCCGCCTACGAAAAGCACGTGGCCGAGATGCTGGGCTTTATCGAGCCCACCCGCCTATTTGGCCTCGGCACCGAAGTTGCCGCCGAGCGCATCGTGGGCCTGGAAAAAGAGCTGGCGGCGGGCCACTGGGACGTGGTTTCTACCCGCGATGCGGTAAAGACCAATAACCCGTGCGAATTTTCTGAGCTGCCCTCCATCACCCAAGCCTTGCTGGCCGGCGGGAAGCTGCCGGAGCACCGCGTGGTCAATATGATGCCGTCCTACCTGGAGCACCTGGAAAAGCTCTTTACCGCTGACCGCATGGCCGATTGGCAGCTGTGGGCCACCTGGCACATCCTGCGCTCCCGCGCCGCCCTCTTGCCGGAGGAAGTAGGCGCTAAGAATTTCGAGTTCTACGGCACCCGGCTATCTGGTGCCACCCAGCAGCGCGACCGCTGGAAGCGCGCGGTGGGCTTGGCCGAGAGCCTGGTAGGAGAGGAAATTGGCAAGGAGTTCGTGGACGCGCACTTCCCAGAATCCTCCAAGCGCGAAATGGATGAGCTGGTGGACTACCTCATCGCTGCCTACCGCGAGCGCATTTCCCAGCTGGAGTGGATGACCCCGCAGACCCGCGAGCGCGCCCTAGAAAAGCTTTCACAGTTCAAGGCCAAGATTGGTTTTCCCGATGCCTGGCGCGACTACTCCGGGCTGGAGATTTCTGACCAGGGCGCGGATCTGATTGCCAATGCCCGCGCCGGGTCCGCCTTTTCCCACGACTATGAACTGACAAAGATTGGCAAGCCCGCCAACCGCGATGAGTGGGTCACCACCCCGCAGACCGTCAACGCCTTCTATAACCCGGTGGTCAATGACATCACCTTCCCGGCCGCCATCCTGCGCCCGCCGTTCTATAACCCGGATGCGGATGCTGCAGAGAACTTCGGCGCCATTGGTTCTGTCATCGGGCACGAAATTGGCCATGGCTTTGATGACCAGGGCTCGCAATTCGATGGCCAAGGCAACCTGAACTCCTGGTGGTCCGATGAAGATCGCGCGGATTTTGAGGCGCTTACGGCAAAGCTGGTGGAGCAATTCGATGGCCAGGTCCCCACGGTGCTAAAGGATGCCGGCACCGAATCCGCCGGCGTCAATGGCAAGTTCACCTTGGGCGAAAACATTGGTGACCTGGGCGGACTGGGCATTTCCGTGGTGGCCTACAAGAACTACTGCGCCGATAAGGGCATTGACTTGCTGGGCCAAGAAGAAGAATTTGTGGTCGACGGTGCCGAGCCGGAATTGGCCGAGCACACCTATAACGGCCTGCAGCGCTTCTTCTTGTCCTGGGCTCGCGTCTGGCGCACGGCCATCCGCCCGGAGATGGCGACCCAGTACCTGGCCATTGACCCGCACTCGCCCGCGGAGTTCCGCTGCAACCTCATCGCCGCGAATATCGCGGAGTTCTACGAGGCCTTCGACGTAGACAAAGACTCCGCGATGTACCTGGCCCCAGAGGACCGCGTCACCATCTGGTAAATCGGTTCTCCCCCGAGCCCGCCTTGTGCGCATCATGTGCACGCGTAGGCTCGGGGATATGACTGATGCACACGATAAAGATCCGCACCGGCCGCTAGAGCCCGGCCAAGAATGGCGCATCGGCGGGCAAGACCGCCAGATGAGCGAGGAAGAACAGCTAGAGCAGCTGGTTTCTTATATCGACGCCCATTATGAGACGCCGGATTTCCGCCCGCCTTGGGCCGGCGGTGGCTCGCCGGAGGCGGACCAGTATTGCGCACTGTTGCCAGACCGCATCACCCACGCCGCCATGATGGTTCTGGGCACCGGAGTTAATCATGCGCTGCCCGGCACGGCGTTTACGGACGGCATTACCGTAGAATCCGCCGAGGTCGGCGCCATTTTTCGCCCCTCTGAGCCCACCGGCCGGTGGGCGGTATCGCTGCATTCCGGCGGCTGGTGGCGCGGCGATGGCAAGGCGCTGGAAATGCAGTGGCGCCCCGAAGTTGCCGCCGCCGCGCAGCTTTCCGGCACCACGATCATTGACGTGGATTATCCGCTCGCACCGGAGCATACGGTCAAAGACATGGTCGCGGCGGTCAACCGCGCCATTGATTACGCCCGCGAGCAGGGCGCCTCCCACGTCACCACGTGGGGATATTCTTCCGGCGGTGCATTGGCAGCGCTCGCGCCTGCCGATGCCCTCTTGCTCACCTTCCCCGATTTCGGCGCTCTGGCCAACCTGCCGGAGGACTACCGCGTGGGCTATGAACTGCCCAAACAATTCCCTGAGACCTTCGTGCAGACTGCGACCGAGGATGAGATAGCCGATCGCGTCCACATCCCGCAGGCGCACGAGCGCGATTACGTCTCCACCCACCGCGTGTCCACCCCGGCCGTGGCGCGCCAGCGGGTGCAGGATGCAGCCGAATTTTTGCGCGGTGAGCTGGCGCAATAGATTAAGGCTCCATTATTTCAGCGATAATCGGGAACTTATGCCAATAAGGCTGCGACTAGTGAGCCATGAAGACTACAACTCATGGTGCGCTATCGCGCCTGCATAAGTTTGCCGGCGTGATCGTCGCGCCGTTCCTCATTGTTGCCGCGCTCAGCGGCTTCTTCTACGCGCTCGCGCCCACTCTTGAGCAGTGGGTGTACCACGATGAAATCACCGCCACCGCGCAGGGCAGCCCACGCAGCTTGGACGATCAGATCGCCGCGGCGCAGCGCCAACACCCCGGCGCTGCGGTGGCCGCGGTGGAGGCGTCTGAAGATCCAGAAGAGACCACCCGCGTGCTGTTCACGGATCCAGATGCTAAGAGCCCTAGCTACACCCATGCGGTATTCGTTGATCCAGTAGACCTGCGCATTACCGGCGAAGAACAACAATACGGCGGCTCGCGGGCGCTGCCACTGCGCACGTGGCTATCCAACGGCCACCGCACCTTGTGGCTGGGCGAGCCCGGCCGCATCTATGCGGAGCTCGCTGCGTCCTGGCTCGGCGCGCTGACGATCGCCGGTGTCTATCTCTGGCTCAAGCGCAGGAAGAAAAGCCAGAAGAAAAACAATAAGGCGCTGCGGATACACGCCCGCTTGGGCAGCTGGTTGCTGCCCGGTTTCCTATTCCTCACCATCACCGGCTTGACCTGGTCGATGGTCGCCGGCAGCAATATTGGCAAGGTGCGCGAGGAGCTCAACTGGAAGGAGCCATCCGTGGCAACTTCTGTGGCAGAAGCCGGCGCCGGCACAGGGGCAGGCGAGGGTTCCGGCGCGCATGCTGGCCACGAGGGCCACGCAGGTCACGAGGGCCACGCTGGGCATAGCAGCGGTGAGGTCACGGACAACGACGTGCTCGAAGGCGCGCAGACGGCCTTGTCCACCGCTCGCAGTGAGGGGCTTACCGGGGTGCTGCGGATGACCCCGCCGGAGCAGGCCGGCGATGCCTGGACTGTGCGCGAGGGGCGCGCGGCATACAAGCTGCGTAGCGATGCCGTCGCGGTAACCGCAGATGGCCGCGTCATCGACCGCATCAATTCGGCGGATTGGCCGCTGGCCGCCCGGCTTACCTCCTGGCTTATCCAATTGCACATGGGCACCCTCTTCGGCATCTACAGCCAGGTGGCCTTGGCCGCGCTGGCGTTGGGCCTTCTCGTCATCAGCATCGCCGGGCTGTGGATGTGGTGGAATAAGCCGCGCCGCCGCCTCCCCGAGCTAAAAATAACCCCCGCCGTGGTGGCAGGGGTTGTGATCTACTCGATCATTGCGCCGCTATTTGGAGCATCGCTGCTCCTTTTCTTCGCCGGCGACTGGCTGGTACGTCGGCTGCGGCCCCAGTCCCGATCCCGGTCCCGGTCCGGCTCTCAGTCCGGACCGGGCCGCAGCAACGGGGCCAGCGGGCCTACTGCTCGTCCTCGGGGCGAATCTTCATCTCGGATTCCTTCCACAGTCCAGAACGGGTAACGTCCTCGTAATCAATCTCCGCGTCGGCCGGGGTATTGCCCTGCGAATCGGTACGCAATTCGTACTTTTCAATGGCACCCCAGTCGCGCGCCCAATCGTTGTTGAGGTAGCTCGGGATTTCGTAGGAGTAGTTCACCGCTTCCGCGGTGGACATGGCGCCACCACCGGCGAAGGATTGGAACTCCGTGAGCGAGGTCTGCGCCGAGGCATCCGGCAGGATGCGGTACTCCGGAATCTCGGTCACGCCGGCGTAGTGGTCAAAGGTGCGCTGGCAGGGGAACTGCAGGGCCACCGCCCAGTCCAGCAAGGCCGGGGTTTCCTTGGGGAATTGGTTATTGATGGTGTCCAACTCCGGCACGCGCGGTGGGGTAAAGGCAATCCAGTCATCCTCGTCGGTGGAGTCATCCTTGGCCACGAGGCGAACCACGTTGGCATCGTCAGGCAGCTTATCCATCGGGATGCGCAGGTTGCGCCACTTGGGGGTTGCACCGACGGCGGACATCTCCTCTTCGCCCTTATTGCTGACGTTGCCATCCTCATCGATGGTGCCGTACTCCAAGGTGAGCTCCATGCCGTCTTGTTCCACGCCGTTGACGTCATGGTGGTAGATATTGCCGGCCGCAGAAACCGCGAGCACTGGGGTCTTCTCGGTTGCCTCCGGCAGGTTATACCACTGGGTGGTTACCTGCGAGGTGGCCTCTTGGTCTTCAGAGTACGAGCCCAAGACCGGCACGGTGGTGTAGTCCAAGTTGAAGGGCAAATGCATGGTGGAGCCATTGACTCCTTCGGTGCCGCGCACGCCGCCCTCAGAGGTATTAGTGGTCTCTCGGGCGTGCTCATCCTTTTTGCGCTTGGTCTCCTGCGAATCAGAGGAACCAGAAGAATCGGAGTCATCGCCGCCCAATTCGGTATCCGAGCCCGAGGTCGCGTCCTGCGAGGCAGAATCGGAGTCTCCCGAGCTGCCACCGATGGCACCAACGGAAGCAGAGTTCTGGTCTTCTGGCTCGATCGACTCGGGGATATTATTCGGCCCGAAGCCAGCGTGGGTCTCGTCCTCATTGATGAGCGAATCGCCCAAGCTACCGCTGACCGGAGTGAGGAAGGAGTCATTGGTATTGGTCTCCACCAAGGTCTCGTTGGCCAGCGAGCAGGTATCGCCGCGCAGGGACGCGAGGTTGCCCTTGCCCACGGAGTAGGAATCCGCCTGGGCGATGGTGGACTTGGCAAAAGAGGCCATGGAAAAAGCCACCACAATGGCGCAGGCTAGCGCGATGGGCGCGGACATGATGCCGGCCGAGCGCGATACCTTGGCCGCGGCGTCGTCCTTGAACTGTTCCACAGTGCCGTCTTCTTGCGCCTGCAGCTTGCGGTGATCGTGGCGCAGGGATTGCACCACGCCAACCGCGAGGACGACTAAAGAGATGGCCAGCAGGATCTTATTGGCCTCAACACCCTTGAACTGCACCGTGCGGTCCCACCACGGGATGCCGAAGGAGGAGACATACCACCATGCGTTCCAGCCCGCGAACGTTAGCGCGAGCAAGAAGATGACCGCCGCGATGCTGAAGGTGCGGGCGCGCGGCGAGTGCAGCGCAAACCGGGAGAGGACCACGGCGGCGAGCGCGGCAATGACACCGGCTACTCCGGCATAGATGCCAAAGTGATGCGTCCACTTGGTTGGAGTGAACATGAGGAAGAACATGGACAGCGCCACGATGATGAGCAGGCGCTGGGTAGGGCCAACGGCGATGCCGCTGATCCGGCGATCCTTAATGACCGCCGCCGCAATAAGTGCCAGGCAAAACAGCATGGTAAATACGGCGAAACGGCGGGTCAGCGAGCCGTCCACGGATTCTTGGAAGAGCGTGGAGTAGCGGGCGTATTCCGAATACCACGGCAGCGACGGGCCGACCTCAGAGCGGACGCGGGTGGATTCCATGACATTGGCCAAGGTTTGATCCCCGAATGCTGCGACCATGATGGCGGTGCCAGACGCCAAGAATGGTGCGATGAGGGCAAGCCATCCGGTGGAGCCGCCGCCCATGGCGGGAACGCGCTCGCTCATGGCGCGGAAAAGGTGGGGCACGCTCACGAGGAAGACGCCGACTGCAAATAGGCCGGTTGGTCCAGCGGCCAGCGTCAGGGTAGCGGCGATGGTACCCACCGCGGCGGGCAAGAGGCGGCGCGTGGCGATGGATCGCTCAAACGACGCCCAGGTCAGCATGACGCCGAAGGCCACGATCGGCTCCGGGCGAATGCCATTGTTATACGGCAGCCAGAAGGCTAGGAACATCAGCGCGGCCGTCCAGTGGCTAACGCGGCGCTTGTCGATGACCTCCCCAAACCGCGGCAGCATTTCGCGCGAGAGGATAAACCAGGTGATAAGACCTGCAATCAAGCCCGGCAGGCGCACGAACACGGACGCGGTGGAGATTTGGGACAGCAGCGCGACGAGGTCGTAATACGGCGCACCGAAAGGCGCCTCGGGCACGCCGTACCAGCGGTAATAGTTGGCCATGTAGGTGGCGTTATCGAAGACGCGGCTCATGGAGAAGATGAAGCCATCGTCTGAAGTATTGGCGCCAAAGATGTACCAGAATCCCAAGATGGCGGCGACCACGCCATCAAGCGGGCGCACCTTCTTCCACGATTCCGGCATGAACTTCAAGCGGCGGCCATCAAGCCGGTCGATGCGCCAGAGGCAGTAGAGGGACACAATGACCATGGCGCCGCCCAGCCACATGGCGATGGTCTTAACCGGCGACGGCGAAGAGGTAAACCGCGAGTTGATATCGACGTGGACATTGAGGCCATCATCAACCAAACGCTGCACGTCGGCCTTATCGTCCAATTCGGTATAGACGCCGGTTACCTGTGGGCGCAGATCGTCGTCGGTGGTCTTTTTATGCTTGCCCACGCTGACGGTGGTGCCGTCGCCGGTGGCGGAGATCTTGAGCTTGGCGGCATCGTCAAGCTGCGCTACCTCCTTGGCGTTGAGGGTAAGCAGCACCTCATCGAGCGAGACGACGGATAAGCCGTCATCGTTGGCGCGGACGAAGAGCCCGCGGTTCGAGGCCTTCTTTGACTCCGGCGGCACGGTGCCATAGACCATGTTCTGGCCATCGCGCAGCTCATTGACCGCGGACATGGGGATGGTGGCCTCTAGCGACTCGGGAGCCACGGAGATAAGCGGTGCGTTGATGGATTGCACCGAATCATGCTGCGGCCAATCATAAGACGACTGGGTCTGATCCACCGGCAGCAGCGGGGTGGCTATAAAACACAAGAAGCCAATCAATCCGGCAATGATCGCCGTCCACCGCAACCCCTTAGGGGCGGTGGAAAAGCTCAAGCCGGAAGATCTCGCTTTATTCGAATTCACAGTTAGGCTATCTGACACGGCGATTAGTGTACGTCAGATACGCCCTACTTCTTGGGTGCACGCCCGATAACACGGGCGAAGTGTGGGTGAACTTACTGGGTTCGTACCGCTGTTACGAAAGGACCGGTTTGTTTGAGCTCCCAGCCCTTGTCAAAAACCTCGGCGTTGAAAAAGACCGCGCGGAAGCGAATATTGGGCTGGTTGGGATAAATATCCTCGGCCAAGTGCAGCTTGTAACCGTCGTCTTTATTGTCTAGATCGCCGCGGAAAATCATGACGTCTGGCCCGCGCCATGGGGTGGAATCCAGCGACTTCTTGAATTCTTCGGGGCTTTGCTCCCAGGAATCATTCGCCCAGGTTTCAATCTGGTCATTGCGGGTCGTAAACTCGCCCAGCGGATTGGCATAGTGGCTGGTAAAGGCGTTAAAGCCCCAGTACGGGTAGTAGGCCATGAACGTCTTTTCATCCGTGAGGACCACGGTTTCATTGGCGGTATAGCCCTGGTCCTGGATGAAGTTGTGGATATCGAGGTAGTGGTGGGAGGAATCGCTGGTAAAGCGGTCCCCACGCTCACCGTAACCATCGGTATCGCGGTAGGCGTAGTCGATGGCATCCTCATTTTCCTCCGGGATCTGCTGGGCATAGAACACACCCGCCAGCGTCAAAATGACGCCGAAGACGGCGGTCAGGCGCTTATTGCCCGCGCTGGAGAAGCTAGCGGGGTACAGGCGGTGGATGCCAACGGTGCGCACCTCCCCTAGGGCGAGGATGCCGGCGGTGGCAAAGAGCAGCACCACGATGACCTCGAGGCGGAAGCTCAGCAGCGTGGTGCCGGCCAGGGTCACCACCATGGATAAGATGATCCACCCGTAGATGCCGATGAGGGCAAGGCCGAGCGCGCGCATCTCCGCGTTCTGCAGGCGCATGACGATGTAGACCAGGCCGACCAAGCAGAGGAATCCGACGATGCTCAAGGACAAGAAGGGCACCGGAAGCTGTGTGCCTTCTTCCGGCAGGTAGTGCTGCGCGGTGGTTTGCAGCGGGGCAGAGGAGTGCAGCACGCTCCAGAGATAGGGGGCCCATGCAATCAGCGCGATGGCGATAGAGATAACCGCGATGATGATAAGCCGGATAATGGGGCGCCACGTGCGCTCATAGAATGCGGTAAATACCGCAATGAGGCTCACGACGGTAAGCGCGGCCGCGCCAGTAAATAGCGTGTAGAACGTGGCGGAAATACCCAGGTACAGCGCCACCGCAAGGATGGACAAGCGTGATCCCTGGAAAGCCCTAGTGCTCAAGACCGCAATGGCAGGAATACCCATGGCGATAACGGCAGAGTACGGCTCTTCCGCCGCGATGGTGAGCGTGACGGCGGTGGTGGTCAGCGCGATGGCGGTTCCCACGGGCAGGGACTTAGTGAGGTGCTGCCAGATGGGAACGAGGATGCAGCCTGCTACCGCAATGGAAATCAGCGACCAGGGCTGGTAGACCTCCCAGCCTGGGACGCCGAGCAACGAGCCGAGGCGCCCTCCCAGCCAGAACCAGCCCAGCGGGTAGAAGGTGGGCATGTCCAGGTAGTTCATGTCCGCATAGCCCATTTGATCCACCGAGCGGGTAAGAAACTGGGTGCGGAATGCTTGGTCCACCTGCACGCCATCGAGCCACAAGCGCGAAGCAGAAAGCGGCAGGCCGATAGACGCGAGGGTGAGAAGGGCCGGCGATAGGTAGGTCACCGCGTACGTCACCCACGTGCGCCACCGCGGCCTGGAGAAAGTCTCCTTGTAGTGGTCATAAATCCACCACGCGCTAAATCCACCGGCTAGAACCAAGGTGATGACGACGCCGACGGTAGATAGCGCGCGGGTGACCATGGAGGTATTAAAGGACGGCAGGGATACCGCCTTGAAGGCATACCAACCAAGGAGGGTAACGGCGCCGCCGCCGAGGGCGGCGAAAAGGATACCCAGCAGGGTAGAGCGGTGGGGGAGTGCATCTGCGTGATACGCGGTGGTGCGATTCTTCTCGCTCGCTGGAGCTTTTTGGGAAGGCGTAGCTGGGCTTGTCATGCCCTTTAGTTTCGCATACCTTAATCCCACTTCTGGGATAAGGCGCGGTGTGAGCTGGCTTATTAACTAGCAAAGCGCGCAGGGCCGCGGGCCTTTTAGGGGCCCTGCGTACCCTGCGCGCTGCGAGGCACGCCGGAACCGCGGTTAGAACGGCAGCTTGCGGAAGATGGGCTGCGGAATGAACTTGAACGCCAGTGAGACGTACTTGAACAGCGGGTGGACGTAGATGGATTGCTTGCCATCCAGTACTGCCTGCACGGTGGCCTTGGCCACGTCAGAGACGTTGACGGTCAGCGGGGCATCGCCGGCCTCGGCCGACATCTTGGTGCGAACCTGGCCCGGCCGAACGACGAGCACGTTGGCACCGGTACCGCGCAGCGCTTCATCCAAGTTGATGTAAAAACCATCCACGCCGGCCTTGGAGGCGCCGTAGACAAAGTTGGAGCGGCGCACGCGCATGCCGGCCACCGAGGACATCGCCACGATGGTGCCGTGGCCCTGGTGCTTGAACTTTTCGGCCAACAGCACGCCGACGGAGACGGGCGCGGTGTAGTTGGTCTGGGCAGAAGCCACGGCCTTGTCGTGACTTTTCCACAGCTCTTCCTGATCCCCCAGGGTGCCAAAGGCCACGATGGCGATATCGACATCGCCGCGCTCCCAGGCCTTATCGATGACCGCCGGGTGCGAGTCAAAGTCGGTGGCATCAAAGTCCACGATCTCGACATCCGCGCCGCGGGCTTTCAGGTCAGCCTGCGCCTTTTCGATGCGCGGGGACTGGGCGCGGGCAGCCAGGGTGACCTTGGCGGGGCCGCGCTCAAGGAATTCGGCAACGACGCCGAGGCCGATTTCAGAGGTACCGCCCAAAAGCAGGATGTGCTGGGCTTGGCCTACTGCATTAAGCATGGTTTAAAAAATCTCCTTCATGAGGGGTGGTGATGAGTCCAGTGATTAGTGCAGCTCGAGGCGGCGGGACATATCGGAGGCAAAGACCCCGGTGGGGTCGATGTCATTGCGGGTCTTGAGCCAGCCTTCTAGGCCCGGGTACATCTGGTGGAAGTTCTCGGCAGAGGTGCGCGATTCCTTTGCCAAGTACAGGCGGCCGCCAAACTCCATGACGCGGCGATCCAGGTCATCGAGAAGCTCGCCCAAGCCCGGGCGGATGGGGAAGTCCACGCAGACGTTCCAGCCAGGCATCGGGTACGACAGCGGCGCGCGGTTTCCTTCGCCGAAGAGCTTGAATACGTTCAGTGCGGAGTAGTGGCCGGAGCGCTGGATATCGCGAATGATCTCCTTGAACGGCTCCACGGCCTCCGTGGGAACGACGAACTGGTACTGCAAAAAGCCCTTGGAACCGTAGCCGCGGTTCCACTCACCAATGAGATCGAGCGGCTGGTAGAACTGCGTCAAGTTCTTGACCTGGTTCTTCGCCGGCGCGCCCATGGTGTAGTAGGCCAAGCCCACAGCGGACAGGCTGAGCTTATTCAGCGTCCAAGACGGGAAGATATCCGGCACGGTCATCAGCTGCGGCGCGTTGAACTTCAGCGGATCCTTCGCCAGCTTGGGGGCCAATTCCTCGAGCTGCGCCAAGGTGGCCAGCGAGCCGCGGGAAATGGTGGAGCGGCCTAGCTTCGGCTCTGGGGAGATGACATCGAACCAGGCGGAGGAATAGGTGTAGTTGTGCTCCGAACCATCCGAGTGGAAGGCAATGGTTTCTTCCAGGTTATCGGTGCGATCCGTATCCGCGATGAAGTAGGCGGTCTCCGTCTTGGTCATGCGGATGGTAGCGCGCAGGATGATGCCGGTAAGGCCCATGCCGCCGATGGTGGCCCAGAAGAGCTCACCACTGGGGTCATCCTCGCTGCCCTCTGGGGTGAGGTGGAGTACGCGGCCATCAGCAACCAGCAGCTCGATGGAAACTACGTGGTTGCCAAAGGAACCGGCGGAGTGGTGGTTCTTGCCGTGGATATCGGGGCCGATGGCGCCGCCGATGGTGACCTGGCGGGTGCCCGGCAGGACCGGAACCCACAGGCCATAGGGCAGCGCGGCCTTCATGAGCTGGTCGAGGGTGACGCCACCATCGACATCGACAAGCGCGGTCTCCGGGTCAATGGAGTGGATCTTGTTCAGCTTTTGCATGTCGATGACCAGGCCGCCGCCATTTTGGGCGGGGTCACCATAGGAGCGTCCCATGCCGCGGGCGATGACGCCGCGGCGCAGGTGGGCGGGCTTGTCCGAGTTATCTTCCGCAACCTGTGCCACTGCGTTCTTGATGACGTCCACGTCTTCCGTGGACAGCACATGGGCGGTCGTGGGGGCGGTGCGGCCCCAGCCGTGCAGGGACTTTTCGGTGGTATGTAGTTCCATCTCTTACTCTTTGCTCGACGGATTGTATCGATGTACCAGCCTACCTAGCTCATAGTGCGGTGGCTGGAGTGACGTTCGTGATATTTAAAACATCGTGGGGCATACAGGCGGCCCCGAATGGTGTGTTTCAGAGATCCATGATCTCGCGGATTTCTTCCGGCAGGCCTGCTTGGGACTCAATGGTGGGCCCTTGGTAGGTGCCTAAAATCTCGTACACGCGGCGCCGCGAAGTGGAATCCAAAATCGGCATTTCCTCTGCCATCAGGCGCGTCATAAAGGGGCTGAGCGGCAGATTGGTGTGCTCTGTTGCTTCAAAATGCCCGTTGCGCTTATCGTCCTCGGCCCGCTCATCCTGAGCGGCTTGTTGGGCGGGTGTCATATGCTCTGTCTTTTCCGAGTACATGCGCAATAGCTTACCGCCGCTTAGAGTGGTCGCTATGACAAACAACCACGAAGTAGCAGAAAAATCCCGCGATAATTACGCCCTCGATGACACCTTGGCAGGCCGAATCACCCAAGCGGCCGCACAGGGCATCGTCACCTCCTACCCAGATTGGATCAAATCCAAAAAAGGCCTTATCACCGCTTACGTTTTGTCCACGATTGGTTTTGGCGCATTGGTGGCCTATACCAACGCCCAGGCCGAAGAGGACGGCGATGAACCGCGCTCCCCGCAGGAATTTGCGGATAAGGGCCTGAAACTTTGGGCCATTTTGGCGGCGGTGCTCATCTTGGTGGGCCTTGCTTTGTGGGCCGATGTAGCCGTGTCCCGCAAGGTGGTGTCTTTCCTGCGCAAGCGCGGCGTTAAGCGCCCGTGGACGCTGTTGGGAGCTATCGGCGCGGCGGCGACGTTTATCATCAGCGAGCTAGAAGCGCGCGATATAGAAAAACTGGCTTCTTAAAATTTGCGTATGGTGGGGCCCATGAATGCAGGGGTCACCGATATTGGACAGGCACGGGCTCGCCGTGCTGACCTGCTGCTGTCGCTCAAGCGAGAACCGCTCACCGTCATCTGCCAAGCCTCCAATATCCGCGCGGATGAGGAGGTCCACCGCCAAATCGGCTTTAGCGATGCACTTACCCTGCACGAGCTGCAGAAAGTACTGCATATCTGCTTTGGGCTGCCGGATGAAAAGTCCCCGTGGCATTTTTATGAACACACCGATGCCCGCGGTCCGCGCCTTGATCCAGAGCGTCAAGCTTCCGAATTCCTCTGGCGCGAGGGAGACCAGATCGATTTTGTGTGGGGGCTCTGGGACTTTGAGCTGGTGGTCGCGGAAATCTATCCCCGCGATAATGGCACCCCCAGCGCGCTGTGCGTGGGCGGCTCGGGCAGCCTCTTTGCACCCTTTGAACTTACCGCGGTGAACCGGGCATTAACCGGTGAAAAGATCACCGATGAAGTCCTGGCACAGGTTAAACCCCAGGTAAGGGCGCTCATCGAGCGCACCAAGCTTTATGACTTTGTTCCCCTCTTACAGGCCATGGACTTAAACCGTGGAAGCGACCTACCGGCGGCCACCGCCGAGGCACTGGCTAGCCTGCCGCGTGAGGTTACCAACGAGGGCAAGGATGCCTTTTGGTCCATGGCCTTGGCGCTATCCTGCATGGGCGGTGACGAGCTGACCGATTCCGTGGTGGAAACCACCATGGATGCCTTGGGCTGGGTCAACGATGATGGCAACACCTTGAAAGGCGCGGAGATTCGCGCGCTGTGCGATGCCTCCTTGCACCAGCTATCCCAGATTGGTGCCTACGGCAAGGACGCCGCCGCGCCGGTGTACCGCCTAGACATGTACCGCGCGCTGCTGCGCGGGTAAGCTAACTGCCTGTGACTAATCCACTTGAAGATGCTGCAGAAGTAAAGCGCCCCTCCAGCTCTTTGAAGCAGCAGCTGGTGCGATTTATTGCGGTAGGCGTCTTTGCCGCCGTCATTGACTATGGGTTGACGCTGTTATTGACCCATCTAGGTCTGCACCGCTCTGGGGCGAAGGCGATTGGTTGGGTCTTTGGCACCATCGCTGCCTACCTGGCCAATGCGCGCTGGACCTTTGGAACGAAGGTGTCCGGCCGCACGGCCGCGACGGTGGGCGTGTTATACGTATCCACCTTTGCCGTGCAGAATTTCTTGTACTGGGTGCTCAATGAGCCGCTGATTTCCTTAGGCTTTGAGGGCGCGGTGAAAGACACCATCGCCTTTGTCATTGCCCAGGGCGTGGCGACGGTGACCAACTTTGCCATCCAGCGGGTCTTTATCTTTAAAGAAAAGTAGGTCTGCTGCGCCTTAGGAGCGAGTGCCGGGGCGGCGGAAATCCTCGCGGCGCCCGCGGTTGTGCAGCTTGAGCCACTCCAGGAAGCCTGCCGGATCGTGGCGTTGGACCAAGAAGAACCAGCCAAAGCGGGCAAATTCCTGGGGCAAAAGCTTGCGCATGCCGCGCTGCCACAGCAGGTAGCCGCGGTTGCGGTAGGTGAAATAGCGCTTGAACTCGCCTTCTGGGTACTGGGTATGCATCTTGCCGCCCAGGATGGGCTTGAATTCATCCGAGCCATCTGGGTGCAGGTAGCTGGTGGTCAAGGCGGTGCCGAAGGACAGCCCGGAGTTGACCAAGCGGCGGTGGTATTCCACCTCATCGCCGCGGATGAAGAGGCGATAATCCGGCACGCCGATGGTTTGCATCGCCGCGGCGGAAATCAGGGCGCCGTTAAACAGAGAGGCGATGCCGGGCAGGAAGTCTCCCTCGAGTTCCTCCATGCGGCGGCGCCACACCAACCCTTGGCGCAACGGGAAGGCCAGGCGGCCGGGATCGTCGATATTGCACACGGCAGGTGAGACTTCGTGCAGGTTATTATTTCCTGCCACGCGGTAGAGCTCTTCTAATACGCCGTAATCGGCGGGGCGGCCATCATCATCGGCGCACCACACGGCGTCGGCACCGAGCGATAGCGCGGTAAGAAAACCGAGGGCGAAACCGCCCGCACCGCCCAGGTTGGTCTTGGACGGCACATAGACCGCTCGATCACCTGCCAGGGATTCCACCGCGTCACGGACCGCATCTTCGGCGCCATTATCCACCACGATGACCCACTCGACGGGGTGGGTTTGGTTGACTACCTTTTCGAGCGAGGCGCGCAGCAAGTCCGCGCGCTGGTGAGTGACAATGACGGCAGCGGTGGTACCGGTGGAATCAAGGGTGGCAGTCATGCGTTCCATCTTGCCACCGGGGAATGGATCTGCCGCGGATAAACACTCCGCGTGGGCTAAGCTGACTTTCTATGGAAAGCATGTGGCCACCGTTCGGGCTAAGGATATACGCGAGCGATACTACCCACCCCGGCATCGAACTCCGCGTGATGCGCGATGAGGATATTGCGGCAATCGCCGGTGTGGCGGCAGAGGATATCTACGGCGCAGACATTCCGGATTATGCCTTTCCGTGGCTCTTTAAGCCCGGGATGAATACGCCTGCAGCGGCGGCCCAGTTCCGGTGGACCAACCGCGCGCAGCTGCGCCCAGAGAAATGGTCCTTGGATTTCATCGTGCGCGAGGTGCATTCGGGGGAAATCCTGGGCACCATCGATGCGCGGGCGCAGGACTTTGCTATGGCGCGAGAAATCGCGACCGGTTCCTGGGTCTTTCACCGGTTCCAGGGCCAGGGTGTGGGCACGCTCATCCGGCACGCGGTGGTGGCCTTTGGGCTCGATTACCTGGGTGCGCAGGCGATGACCACGAGCTGGGTGGCACAGAATGAGGCCTCGGCGCGGGTGAGCCAGAAGCTGGGTTACCAGGGGGTTTCTGAAGGAGAAGAAAAGGCGGGGCCAGAGAATAGTTCGCAGCGGCACGTGACTGCGCGCGTGGAGGCCGACACCTATAAACGCCCGGATGACCTGCACGTGGAGGTCTCCGGGCTGAGCCAGCAGCTGCTAGGGATGCTGCGCTAGCTTCTACCCGGCTGCCTCTTCGCCCTCAAAGCGCTGGCGCAGATCGCGCACGTATTCGCCTACTTCTGGGCCCTCGTACTGGCCCACGACCTCGGAGACCTCGCCCACGGAGCGGATTTCGCCGTGATCGATCCACAGCGCGGTATTGCACAGCTGCGCCAAAAAGTCATTGGAGTGGGAGGCAAAGACCAAAATACCGGAGCGCTTAACCAGCTCTTGCAGGCGCACGCGGGCCTTGGCCATGAAGGCGGCGTCGACGGCGCCGATGCCCTCATCCAGCAGCAGGATTTCCGGCTCGATGGAGGTCACCACGCCGAGTGCCAGGCGCACGCGCATACCGGTGGAGTAGGTGCGCAGGGGCATCGATAAGTAATCGCCCAGCTCGGAGAACTCCGCGATCTCATCCATCTTTTTCTTCATCTGCTTGATGGATTGGCCCAAAAACAGCCCGCGGATGATGATGTTGTCGTAGCCGGATACCTCTGGGTCCATGCCCACGCCCAAGTCAAAGACGGGGGCGACGCGCCCGCGGACATCGGCAGTACCGCGCGTGGGCTCGTAGATGCCGGAGAGCAGGCGCAGCAGCGTGGACTTGCCGGCGCCATTGTGGCCAACGAGCCCGACGCGATCGCCTTCGCGCAGGTGCAGGTTAATATCCCGCAGCGCCTCAACCACCACGGTGTTGTGGGCATTTTTCCCAATGGCACCGCCCGCGGTAGAAAGCATGGCCTTTTTTAGGGAGCGGGATTTGGCATCAAAGATGGGAAAGTCCACGCACGCGTTATACGTATCGATTGAGACCATCAGTTTTTATCCTTTCAACGAGCCTCATGGTGGGGTGGGAGACAAGGACGGGAAGCTATACCCAGTAGCTCACGCGGAAGCGCCACTTGCGCATGACTAGCCCGGCGATGAACAAGCCGATTGCGGTGCAGCCGATGACGATCCACCAGTGGTAGGCAGCAACGGGTTCCCCAATCATTGGGGCGCGCACGATTTCCAGGTAGTGATACAGCGGGTTGATTTCCGCGATGCGGGCGCGGTCTGCCACCGCACCGCCTTGGTCCTTGAGCGTATTGGTCATCCAGACAATCGGGGTGACGTAGAACAATAGCTGCGTCAGGGCCTCTAGCAGCGGGGCAACATCGCGAAAGCGCGTGGCGATGATGCCAAAGAACATGGTGACCCACACACCGTTGATGAGCAGGAGGAGCAGCCCGGGGATGAAGAGGAAGAATTCCCAGCCCAGGTTGCGCGGGAAGATCATAATGAGCAAGAGCCAGATGATGAGGTTATGGCCCAAAAACAGCGTTTGGCGCCACACCAGGCGGTACACGTGCACCGAAAGCGGGGCGGGAAGCTGCTTAATCAGTCCCTCATTTTCAATAAAGACCGTGGCGCCTTCCTTGATGCAGCCCGAGATGAAGGTCCACATAATAAGGCCCACGGTGACGTGGGGAAGGAATTCCGCGACGGGAATCTGGAAAAGCATGGAATACAGCAGGCCCAAGGCAAGCGCCATCACACCGGTGGCGATGGTGATCCAGAACGGGCCAAGGACAGAGCGGCGGTAGCGCTGCTTGATATCTTGCAGGCCCAGCTTGAACCACAGCTCACGCTGCTGTGCACCCCGCGTAAGGTCCGCGAAAGCAGCCTTGAGGGTCATGGACTGGGACGCTGGGACGGCCTCGCCTTCTGGCTGGGAGGTCATGCGGGCGATATCAGCGCGCAGTTGATTGTTATCTTGCACGCCCAACACCCTAGCGCGCGTGCTGGGCAAACGGGGAACTACACGCCGCTAGCCTGCGAAAACAGCGATGCCCAGGGAAAATTCAGATTTGGGAAACTGAAGCCAAATGCGTATACAGTAGGGAATCGACCGCCACGTGGTGGCAGTTGTTCAGCGCGATGAAGAAGGGGACCTAATGCCAGCAGCTTCGGCACACTATGACGTCTTTAGTGCGCGAGGTTTGTACACCGGGCTATCTGATGGCTGGACGTACCTCAACGCGCACGCGGTGCCCCAAATTTCGGAGCGCGTGACCTCCGGCGTTGCCCGGTCCTTCCGGATGGCGACGGCGGTAGCGACGCAAGAGGGCCCAGGCGGCGCCCACTCGGCCGCGCCAGAGCCGGGTCGGTTGGCAGGCGATGGCAACTACGCGGCAGCGCGCATGGCCATTGCGGATCTCACCGGTTCCAAGGCGGACCGCGTGGTCCTTGGCCCATCCTTGCCCGTGCTGTATCAATCCTTAGCGCGCGCGGCACGCCCGCTATTGGGCAGCAACTCCTCGGTGGTGCTGTCCAAGCTGGACCCGCCCACGCTGTATTCCGCTTTTTCTGAGGTGCGCGCCGATATCCGCTGGGCGCAGCCGGATCTGGGCACCGGCGAATTGCCGGGGTTCCAGTTCGCGGAGCTTGTCGATGGCTCCACCAGGCTCGTCTCCTTTTCCGCCGCGCATGAGCTTCTGGGCACGGTATCCCCGGCCGAGGAGATCATTGACACGGTGCGGGGGCGCTCGCGTGCCTGGACGCTTCTCGATGTCTCCGCAATCGCGCCCTACCGCCCCATCCGCTTCGATGAGCTGGGCGCGGATATTGTGGGTATCGATATCGGGCTGCTGGGCGGGCCGCAGATGGCCGCCTTGGTCTTCCGCGATACGCGCATGCTCCGCCGCCTGGATGCCCTAAATCCCATTTATTCCAAGGAAGACGGCCGCAAGCTAGAAACCCCCGTCTCCTCCGGCTTGGCCGGCGGCGTGGGGCCACTGGTAGACCACCTCGCGGCCCTGGCCGGTGGGGATAAGGGATCGCGCCGGGTGCGGCTTAATAAGTCCATGACCGCCTTGAATGCATACCTCGAGGACTTGCGCGCGGATCTGTACTCATTTTTGAGCACGCTTCCCGCCGTGCACATCCTGGGTATTACCGGCGAGGCAGCAGCGGGTGCGTCCGATAATCGCTTGCCGCGCCTTACCTTTGCAGTCCAGGGCGTGCCCGCAGAGACGGTGTACAAGCGCCTCTTTGATAATGGGCTCGTCACCACCCTGGCCCCGCAAACGCCGCTGCTTACGGAAATGGGCGTGGAAGAGATCGGCGGTGCCGTCACCGTGGCATTAGGCCCGTTTAATACCCACTACGATATCGAGCACCTCGTTCGCGTCGTTGCCTCGCTCGCCTAGGTTCGCTTGAGTAAGGCGCGCCGGGAAGCTACACCGTAAGGACCAGAGTGCCGGTGACCTCGCCGCTGTCGAGGGCGGTGTGGGCTTGGGCGGCATCGGCAAGCGGGTACGTGCCATGCAGCGCGTGCTTCACGCGGCCATCTTCCAGCATGGGCCACACATTTTTGATGGTCCCGGCGACGATCTCTGCCTTATCGTCCAAGTCACGCGCGCGCAGCGTCGTGCCCTGAATGGTTAGGCGCTTCGGCAGCATGGGGGCTAAGTTGATATCCGCCTTGGTGCCGCCCTGCATGCCAATGATGATGAGCTTGCCGTCCTTGGCCAGGCACTTCATGTTCTTTTCCAGGTACTTCGCGCCGATGATATCCAGGATGACATCGCAGCTGCCCTTGAGCTCGTCGACGAACTCCTGCTCCTTGTAGTTGATGAGAATATCCGCGCCAAGCTCGCGGCAGCGCTCCAGTTTTTCCTGCGATCCGGCAGTAACAGCCACCTCAGCGCCCAGCGCCTTTGCTACCTGGATGGCAAAGGTGCCGATGCCGCCGCCACCGCCGTGGATGAGCACGCGCTGGCCCTCGTGCAGGCCCGCCTCGATGCCCAAGTTGGACCACACGGTGCAGCCGACCTCAACCACGGCCGCGGTTTCTTCCAAGCTAAATCCCTTGGGCAGCGGAAGGAGTTGACCCTGCGGGACCGCGACGTATTCCGCATAGCCGCCGCCTGCGAGTAGGCATCCGACCTCGGTGCCGACCTTCCAGTTCGTATCGCCGACATCCTCAATCACGCCGGCGGCCTCCAAGCCGATGATGTCCGATGCCCCTGGTGGCGGCGGGTACGCGCCCATCGTCTGCAGAATATCGCCGCGGTTGACGCCCGCGGCCTTCACCTTCACCAGTACCTCGCCGGAACGCAGCTCAGGAACGTCTACGTCCTGCAGCTCTAGCGACCGTGGGGTATCAGGATCGGTTTGGACGATTGCCTTCATCTGTGTAGCACTCATACCGCCAATCTAATGGAGAAGGTGTGGTGTGCGCCACGTCAATTTCCTCGTGGGGCAATGTGATTCGCGCGGAACCGTTTAGTAAGCTAACCAAGTTGCCTTTTCGGCACGATGGAGACGTGGCAGAGCGGCCGAATGCACCGGTCTTGAAAACCGGCGAGGTTTATTCCTCCGCGGGTTCAAATCCCGCCGTCTCCGCAGGTGTCATGAGTCGCGACATGCTTGACAGGTCAGTCGCGACATCGTTGACAAACCGGCACCTCAGTTGTTTTTGTTCTGGGGTGCCGGTTTTTCTGTTATTTAGGGTTTAGGGGTAGGTCTCCTTTTTCCAGTAGGGCTTTTGGTAGTCGCGGGCTGTGTCGATGTAGTGCTCGGTGATGATTTCTCCGGTCGCAGCTAGTGATGTGGTTGTCGGCGATGGCCATGAGGATTTTTGTTTCTTGAATGCGCGCCCGATGCCTAGGTGGAAGAGCTTGCCGTCGTAGCGGACGGTGACTTTGCCTTCTGTCCCAGACGATGTCTTTTCTGGTGCGCCATTCTTGTGTGAGATTGTTGAGGCTGGCTTTTGCCTAGGCCCACCCCACGAAATTAATACCCCCATACATGACCTTCGCTGCCTCTTACCAGATTACAGAGACAACTACAAGGCGTAACACCGGGACCCCCACCTTGCCCAAATGGGGCGGAAGCTCTCAGTTTCTTACACTGTCGAGACTGTATGTGCAGCATGAATGTTTAGATTAGGGTCTAATATACCCCCATATAGGTTGGTTCGAGTGTCGTTCCAGGATTTGAAAATCAAGGCTGTGCATGTGTTACCTGGCGTTTTGGTGAATTATTTAGGTTTTAAGAAAGTTCCTAAATATTTAACTATGGACTACCCGTATGCATAAGGCTACCCTAACCTTATCTGTCAATTATCTGGTGTTTAGCTGTTTTTAAATGCGGTGGCGGGAAAGGGCTACGGATGAAATTCGCTAAGAAGTTGACTGCAACTATTGCGGTATGTGCCAGTGTTACTTTTGCTGGTGCTGGTGTTTCAAGCGCCAAGGTTTTTCACGGCCATTGGATTGGTGGCCGTATTGAAGAGGCGTATCACCGGCTTGGTGGGTGGCAGACTTTTGGCGACGCTACAACTGATGAGCGTGTAGCTAAAAATAATGGTCGGTTCCAGGTGTTTGCTAAGGATGCCTCCATTTATTGGCATGCTGGTGTTGATAATGGAATTGCTCACCAAGTGGGTGGGCGTATTCGCAATAAGTGGGGGGATCTTGGCTGGGAAGGCGCGGCCTTGGGATATCCCATTACGGATGAGTTGAAGACCCCTGATGGTAAGGGGCGGTTCAATCATTTTCAGGGCGGGTCTATCTACTGGTCGCCAGAGACTGATGCTCATCAAGTGTGGGGAGGCATTCGCGATAAATGGGCTCAGCAAGGCTGGGAGACCGGTGAGCTAGGGTACCCAACCACCGATGAGTTGCTTACCCCGGAAAAGACTGGGCGCTACAACCATTTTCAAGGCGGATCTATTTACTGGTCACAAGCTAGCGGAGGCCACAGTATTTCTGGCCCCATTCGGGATTTCTGGGGAAGTCAGGGATGGGAACGTAGCTCTTTGAAGTTTCCCACATCGGAAAAATACGCTGCAGGCGGAGGCATAAAGCAGGATTTCCAGGGCGGATCTATTCAGTATTTTAAGCCTACTGGCAAGGCCCTAGAGGCTTATGACAATCAAAATATTTCAAGCTACCGTCAGATTTATCCACTGTTTAACACCACCGACTTCAAGCGGTGGCATGCAGCCGGGGTCTATCGAGAGGTTATCCAAAACATGGATAAATACTTTCCCCTCTCAGGGTGTCCTGACGAAATTACCGAGGGCTCTGTATGCACTTTTACCGGTGTGGGCGGAGCTAAAAGCAAAGTAACCGTAGAACGTATCTCTGATGAGGGATTCTCACTGGTTACTGCTAGCGATCATCCTGAAGGCGGCGGCAGAACACTAAACATCCGATTCGATGAAGTAACTTCCCCCAATGCCGGTGATGACAATGTTGTCTTTGACAACGACAGCGTAGAAACTTCCTACACCGGCTCTGACAAAACATGGGTTCGTCTCGTAGTTGAATCCTTTGGTCCGACACAGACCTCAAAGGTTCAAGGTCCTTTTAGCTCCGATCACATTGGTTCACAGGTATGGAGCAAGTTTGCCGGAACTGTGCGTTCAACAATTGACTCTTCCTCGACGACGTATATCCCGTTGGCACAGTAGCCATAGTGTTTATCCATGTATCTAGATTCAAGGAGCCTATTGTGAACTCTTTTGTTCAACGCTTATCTATTGGAGTGCTTACCTGCATAGTTTCTGCTGGTCTTGCTACCTCTCCTGCACTAGCGGGAATACCTGTGACCATCACAGCAGGTGACGGTGGCCTCGTTCAAAAAGACTGTGCTACTGGCGCGGAGTATGTGCGTATTGATTCTTCCGAGCTGGAAAACTCTAAAGCGTGCTTTTTCCTTACAAAGCCCACAGGCTGGGTGGCCGTGAACATTACGGGATCGTATGGAGTTGTCAATCGCTTAAAAGTGCCGGTTTCAGTGGCCTTTAAATTGCCCGATGGTGAAGTGTACTGGCAGAGAGTAGTGGAACCAGGAAAAATCCAAAGCATCGACGTCGGACATAATCGTTCTACTGTTGTTGAAATGCAGGTTACCCCGGTGGCGACCTCAAATGGTGCTGGCACTGGCGACCTTAGCGTGGATACAGTCAACCCACACGTGATCAGTATGCGTGCTGCTGGACGGTATGCAGGTGGAAAAATACTGCGGTTGTCGTGGTCTGGAGTAGAACTATCAAGCATAGATAGAAACTCAGGCTTTAATGATCGCCTCGATGCGTCTTTTAAAGTAGTCCCAGCCCGCGATGGCTCTCAGTGCCTGTCCTTGGAAGCAGCTGCATACTCGGGCGTCTACTTGACCATGCAATCTAACGGATCAGTATCTGTTCAAAGCAACCCGAACGCCAAAGGCGCAACGTGGTGTCCTGCGAGTGTGGCCGAAATCCCCACAGGAACTCGCCTTGCCTCGGCATTAAATCAAAATCGTGTTCTCACAGCAAGTGGGACGCAAAAGATTGCGACCACCACTTCTCGCACGAGTGAATCGGTGTGGTTTATTGACCAGGGCCTTGCCCTACCCGGGAAGTAAACGCAAAACATGTAATAAAAGGGCCGCCACTGTGTATGCCTGCCTTTCTTCAGGCTGCTGTCGCTGTAGCGCATAGCGCCCAGTTAACCCCATACCTTTAGATAAGAAAGTCCGCACATGCGCTACAAGCATCATCACCCTGCGAAGACAATGACACATTGCGCTCGAAAAATCATGTCCGCCATCACCGCTGCTGCAGTAGGACTAAGTCTTTCGTCAGCGCATGCGCTTGCCCAAGCAGATCAACGCGACCTGGGCGCTGAGATTGCTGATGAACAGCAAGCGAGAAACTATGCCATTGAAATGGTGAGCACCAACTTCCCTGCCTCGCAGGCAGCTGCTGAAGAAGTACTTCGCGGTGGGCAAGAAGAATTATCTGCTTATACGAAATCAGGCATGGATGAGGCCCGCACCCTGGACCTTCGCCACATAGTAGTGACAATCTCTTCACTATCTGAAGAAAACGTTCAAAACGCAGCCAAACAGGCACTCGATGCAGGTGATATCGACAGTCTTAGCAACTTTATCGATACTGGGTGGCAAACAGCCCAAACCGAAGATGATCGTGCCACAGCGTGGAAAGCTACCCAAGCATCAGAAGGAAGTGTCCTTAAAGCAGCAGCCGAACAGGCACTATCTACAGACACTGAAGAAGCCCTAAGCGAGTTTGCAGCTACAGGTGCAGATAAAGCTCGCTGGGATGATAAACGACGCGAAGTCTACGAACTTTCCCGATCCCCACTTCCATCAGTTGCTGCAGGCGCTTCTGAAGCACTGATGACAGATACAGATACAGCAATTGAGTCGTATCTTCGCTATGGGCAGTTTGTTGATGCAGCCCAAGACTCAGAGAAGATGAGTATTACCGAACTGGTCGATACCGCTATCGAAGAGTCCGATAAAGCCCAGCGTGCCGCAAGCTTCGCTGCAACAAACGCTGACCAAGCCAGACGGGCAACAGAGGCATCTCGACAGGCTACTCAAAAAGCAAAAGATGAGGCACTAGCCGCCGATGCAGCACAAGTAAGGGCAGACAATGCCGCAGCGTCGGCAGGAAAGCTTGCTAACCAGTCTGCCCAAGTAGCCGATAACGCAGTGGCTGCAGCAGCAGAAGCACGACAAGCCTTAGCCCAAACTGCCGATGCTCTAGCTCGTGCAGCCTCTGCTGCTTCTCGGGCGCGTATTGCAGCCCAAGAAGCAGCATCTCGTGCTTCTGCGGCAGGCTATGACGCCTCCATGGCATCTCAAGCGCGTCAAGCAGCCGAACAAGCTCGTGATGCTGCACGGGCTGCTGACAAAGCCGCGCAATCTTTTGCCCACGCAGACGCTGCTGCCGGTTTTGCCCGCACCGCCAGTGGTGCCGCAGCCAGCGCTGCAAACAATGCTGATGCGGCAGCAGCCGCTGCATCCGAAGCAGCAGCCGCCGCAGGAGCTGGTGACCAAGCCGCTGCAGAAGCACGAGCAGGTGCCGCACGAGCACGAGCAGCAGCCTCTCGAGCACGCGCAGCCTCTAACGAAGTCGATGGAATCGTCAACCAGATTACCGAACTAGTACGAAAAGCCCGTACAGCTGCTCGACAAGCCGCCGACCACGCAAATAAAAGCGCCCAAGCCGCTGAAGACGCAGCACGAGAAGCCGGCAATGCTTCTGCCGCCGCACAACGAGCCGGTGCTAATGCTCAATCAGCCCAAGAAGCAGCCTTAAAATCTATCGAGGCCATCAACCTTGCCAATGACATCGCTAAACTTTCTCAAGAAGTTGCCACCCAGCGCCAAGAACAAGAAGCCCAATACCTCAAAGACCAAGCAATTCAAGCAAATGAAGATGAGGCCCGTGACGATAAATATAAAAGCGATCAACTAGATAGGCGTAAGAAATTTGAAGCAACGCTAAGGAAGTTGGGGGCGTATTCTGAGCTTGAAGAGTCGGCAGATGGCTTTGGGGCGAGCCTTTCTGAGCCAAGCGATATCAGTGAGCTTCGCGATGCAACGATTGCTGCAGCGATAGTCGGCGGTCCATCCGTATCCGAAGCAGCAAAATTAGCTCTATCAAGCGGGACAGACCAAGATCTTCGGCAGTTTGCTACAAACGGGTATTCTGCCGCGTTAATAGATGATGAGCGAAACCAACTCAGAACGTGGTGGGCAACCGACCCGAACGAGGAGGTTCGCAATGGAGCCGAGGAATGGGTAAATGCAGACGGTGTAGTCGTTCATTGGTTTGCAACCGACGAAGTGAAACGGCTTCGCACCCCTATTCTGCTTGAAAAGGCCTGGGGCCTCAAAGAAAACGCCGGAAAAGCAGTCCAGCAAGCTGCAGACGCAGCTATTTCCGAGGGAACATATGATGCTCTTGATGATTTTGTCAACGGGACCGGCTATTCCAAAGCTCTCCATGAAGATCAACTCCAACAAGCCTACGAATTGGAAAGAACAGGCGGACCGGAACTAAAAGCTGCTGCGGAAGCTGCAATTCTAGGAGACCGAGAAGGGCTCAATGAGTTCATCACCATCGAAGCAGCTCGAAAAAGCGCAAATGATGCCGAAAAGAACACCCATGACCAACAGGTCAACGCGCTGTTAGAGAAAGGCTTCTTTGCAGCTCACCGAGCAGCAGAGGAAGCCGCTAAGGCACAGGAGTCCTACTTTTCCGCCTATGGTGATGCTCGGAAAGCCGCATCATTTGCACAGGAAGCTACGAAATGGTCTGGCCGTGCTCAGCAATCAGCGCAACGAGCACATATGTCTTTGGCATCGGCGCAAGAATCACTGAATTTTGCAAAAGAACAGCAACAACGTTCACATACAGCTGCAAACCAAGCTGAACAAGCTGCAAACCAAGCGTCTGCGAATTCTGATCAAGCACAAAGCTTTGCTTTAGATGCCCACTTATCGGCTAATCAAGCACGATCCTCTGCAGAGCAAGCAAGAGGATCGGCTGCAGCGGCTGGTAAAGATGCTGCAGCCTCTGCGCAGGCTGCAGATTCTGCATACCAAGCAGCAACCGAAAAATGGCAAAACGAACAAGTAGAGCTTCAAGCCGCTTACGAAGCTGGAAAAATTCAAGACGGCGTAAACACAAGTTCACCCGGAATTCTCGAAAGCATAAAGGAAGCGATTGGAAAAGAAGCATTAAATCTTCTTCTTGATTTCATTGGGGTTACCGATGTTATTAACTGCTTCCATGGTGAGATTTCTGGTTGCCTATGGACAGCGGTAAGCCTGCTCCCAGCTTCGAAACTTCTAAAAGCAGGCAAAGCAATACCTGTCCTGCGTAGACTCTTAAGCAAAACTGGCGAAATCCGCCATTTGCTCAGCGCACGACGCGCCGAACGTTCAACCAAGCTTAAAGAACTTCACAACATCCCATCCTGCGGACTCGTTTCCCTCAGCTCATCTACCTCACCCAAAAATCGAGTCCAATTTGCGCTAAATAGTACGAGCTTCCTTGAACGCCTGCGGTTTGAAGAAATTGCAAGCACGAAATGCACTGTTGGTTCAATATCGGGAAGGATCTATCGAGGAGGAAACTACTATCAACTTATGACACGTGCTTGGACCAACCCGCTCCAAGCATTCAGAGTCCAGCGGCACCACATCATTTCCTCTTCCGCGATCAAAAAAGAGGAGAAGTCACTTCCGAAAGGAATGAATCGTAACAATGCTCCCGCAATTCAAATGGACCCAGCAGATCACAAGGAGACTTTGTCTTGGGGAAGCGGTCCTGACGCAAAGAAATACCAAGAGGAGCAGGCTCAACTAGTTCGAGAAGGGAAAATTGATGAAGTATTTCAAAGAGAATACGAATACAATAAAAATAGGTTCGCCGGAAAATATGATCAGGCGCTAGACGAAATGATTGACGACGCTCTAGCCCGCGGTTTCCTAAGCAAAGACTTCCGTATCGGAAACAGTCGGGCAGCAGACAATCTAACAATGAAGCCAAACTACGCCACGCTTGTGGCCTAGACTGCAAAGAATAGAGCTCTCGTCTAAGTTGGATCTTCCAAAAGGCGGGGTCTAGAAGATAAACATCTTGCGTCAAGGAGTTGTAGAAAATGAAGTTTACTTTTGATGTTCCTGAACCGTTGCAGCTATCTGCACCTGTTTCATATTACGAAAATCTTCTGTCTGATTACCGATACCTGGATATTTCTTATCTCGGTATCGGCAGAACGGGCCAAATTTTTGGCAAATGTGAGATGGGGGGCATCGACTACGACATTAAGGGCTTTGAAAACGACGGATTGATTGCCTCAGTAGAAATCTTGGACGCGCGGGAGTCAGATAGCTTCCTTGATATCCCACTGTCATTGTCGAGTCGAAAGTTTGTAAAGGCCCTAAAAGATGTGGGGATCGAATTTGAACACGACCGTGACGGCATAACCATTCCCCACGACAATGGGACAATCGCATTGTCGTACCAATTCGGCAAAGTTGTAGCTATTTACTGGGGGTAGCTAGCCAATTTCAATCACACGAGTGTGCAGTCTGACTTACGCGACAGCCTAACCGAAGACCTTGACGTATTAAACAACCGACGAAGAAAGAAGTGCATCGAAAAAATGAAAATTGAAGGTACCTGTCCCTTGCCCGTACAACCCGGTATGACGGTGAACCAGGCTACTAAAGCATGCTACGACTCTGACCTGACTGCTGATACGTATGAGGAACAATTTGAAGGTTGGGTCGATATCGAAGCACTAGAACCCGGTGATCCTGGCCGCAAGATTGTGTGCTGCGTGGAAGACGGTAAGTGCGTCACCGTTGAAATGAAGTACCTGGAGGTACCAATCACGGATACTTTCTATGGTGTTGACCTTAATCGTCGCCCCGCCGAGACCGCGCAGGAGAGCACTGAACGAGTCGCGACAGAGCTACAGCGCCAAGGAATCCGCACCGAGATAAATGAGTTCCTCATCTTATTGCCTGACCAATTCGTCGCAGTCGAAATCGACGAAGGCGTTGCGTGGTTTGATCCTGAATATTGGAGTCTTGAGGACTTTCTTGAAACGTCGTTCCTTGCCTAGAGAAAAGTAATTCTTAGACGTTAGCGAACGCGCCGGCGGCAGCATGCTTTAACGGAAAACAATTAGGACAAGCCTCAACTTGGTGAAGGTTCCAGTTTCCCACTTTGTACTACGGTATACGACTAAGGTCGTTGTGCTCGTAAAGCGGGCACGGATCTGACCACTATTAGGTAGATACCTGATATCCAGACCAGTTGGGCTGAGAAGAAAGATAATCTACTGCCATGTCTGGATACTCCACACATTTTAACCGTGACGCCGACTACTTCCTTGATTCAGAAACGGGTCAGGTCCAAGGGATCTAAACATGAGTGTGTACCTGCGGCGAGATATTGATTATCTGCTAGCCCCTTATTCTTATGATCAGTTATTTTTGAAGCTGCCTTTCGATTATGCGGTTGAGGCTGCCGCACGGTCACGTGTTTTCCACACGCCTTTAGACACAGCTAATAGTTACTGGTCACAGCAGTATGTAAACATTGATACCACCGTCGATGATCTTCCCCATGCGCTGCGTCTTGGGGTGCACGATCCGCAGTTTCCTCGTCGTTGGGCAGCAGTTTTGGAAACCACGAATCCCGATTGGGTGTGGTTTATCAGCGATGATACGAGCAACAATCACGACTTTTTCGCAACCGTTAGGTATAACGGTTCTATTCCTTTTGTTCCCGGTATGACACAGCTACGTATCGTGGATGAGCCAGATGAACGCAAAATCGTCACAGGATGGAACTACCGCTCAGGCAACAAGTGCCTCATCATCGACACCTACGATATGGATGCTGCTATCGGCAAACGCGCCCCTGTCGCTGAAATCCGAGGAAACAATACCTTTATTGTAGGGATCGGGGAAGGAGAATCCCGGTTCCAGGCTTTTACCGACTGGCCTGACGGCGAAGAATTTGCCTTCCCCGGACTAGAACGACTCAAAACCAAAAAAGGTCCACTACGCAAGCGGTTTACTACCGAAGATCTCTTCGAATGCGCACAACTTTTCGGACTCGATCCCTTCAACAGGCAATTCCTCACCGGGCGTGCAACACTCATCAATAGTGGATACCCTTTGCCTAAAAAGTACGGACCATGCGCTTTATTTGAACGTCGTGAACACACCTGGGACCGCGAACACGAAGGGAACTAAAGACAATGACGAAGTATTTCTACACCAATTCCATCGCACCGGTATCCCATGCTGTGGCGCTTCTTCGGTTTCCACTATCTACCGTTGTTGAAGAATTTCAACAGTGGGCATCAGGAATAGAAAGCATTTATACAAGGGAGTATTCCCGCAGGAAGAAGCAAAAGGTTGAATGTGTAGTTCATGCGGACAAGGTATCGGCCAGTAGGAACCAGCTTGCAGAGTTACTTAAACCGCAAAATCACATTACGCAGTTTGTATTCGTCCCCACCGAGTCAGAATGGACTGCAGTTTTTAGCCCCTGCTGCTTTACCAAAGCGCCAAAGATGCCACGGATTGGTGAATTTGCCTGCCTTTTGGCGCGCAAGAAAGAAATTGAGTCACAAGTTCCTTACTACATCGAAATCAAGCACACGCCGTGGGTAGATACCGACGATGTAGCCTTTTTCCATCGCGCAAGCTATGGAGAAATAGAGTTTATGATGTGCGCGCTTCCCTCCGAATTGCCCGATGATCGTTTAGGCCGATTTGATTGTTGCTTCTACAGATCTTTTAGCAGCCACAAACAGTTAAAAGCTGATGGTACGCTGCACCGTTCCATGTCGTACCTCGAGGATCAAAGTGAGCCTTTTAAGGATTACGGTTTTGATTTTGACTCCCTGCCAAAGGTCACTGAGTTTCCACAAGAAACGTTTACAAAAGAACACGCGCAGATTATGTGGTCTCAGTTTGGGGAGAAGCAGATAGAATCCATCCTCGCCCCGCTAGGTGTATCCCCGTATGATGACGCATTCTATGGGACAGATGGTTACTTGGCCCGTCTAACACCAGCACGCGTTGTCGACCCACACACTAAGGAGTTGGTCACGGCTCCCGACTTCGATCCCCCGGCACGTATCCCTCTAGAAAAGTACCAGTTTTTCCAAGGGCTCCACGACGGCCCCCTCCGTTCCTGGTCGTCAACACCTATTGCAGAATAGAAGTCAGACGAAACACAACCTGAGGCATCTCAAAACGGCGCTCCAGACTCCAAACACGCGGAAGCATCGCTGTAACAAGCCCCGAACTTCATACCGAGCCGAAAGCACAAATGGCTACACCACTACACGGGACTTGACCTCCGTATCGGAAACGGACGAGCAGCAGACAATCTAACAATGAAGCCAAACTACGCCACACTTGTGGCCTAGACTGCAAAGAATAGAGCCCTCGTCTAAGTTGAATCTTCCAAAAAGGCAGGGTCTAGAAGATAAACATCTTGCGTCAAGGAGTTGTAGAAAATGAAGTTCAATTTTGAGGTACCTGAACCGTTGCAGCTATCTGCACCTGTTTCATACTACGAAAATATTCTGTCTGATTACCGATACCTAGATATTTCTTATCTCGGGATAGGCAGCACGGGCCAAATTTTTGGCAAATGTGAGATCGGGGGAATCGACTATGACATTGATGGCTTTGAAAACGACGGATTGATTACCTCAATAGAAATCTTAAACGCGCGGGAGACAGATAGCTTCCTTGATATCCCACTGTCATTGTCAAGCCGAAAGTTTGTCAAAGCCCTAAAAGATGTGGGGATCGAATTTGAACATAACCGTGACGGCATAACCATTCCCCACGACAATGGAACCATTGCTTTGTCATACCAATTCGGCAAAGTCGTGGCTATTTGCTGGGAATAGCCAGCCAATTTCAATCACACGAGTGCGCAGTCTGACTTACGCGACAGCCTAACCGAAGACGGACCTGACCCCCATGTGGTGGACACCTGATATCCAGCCCAGTCGAGCTGGGAAGAAAGGTAATCTACCACCATGTCCAGGTATTCCGAACAGTTCAAACGCGATGCCGTGGCCCTCTATAAGGAACAATGAGGAACTCTCGCTGAACTCAGCATTAGCCGAACTCGGCATCAACCGAGCTTCGCTGCATTCTTGGGTCAAAAAGTACGGCACCGGCAAACGTGCCCGCATAAAAGCCGTGCATGATAAAGCCCAGGCAGCGAATGAATCCGAACGCATTCGCCAACTGGAGAAAGAAAACGCAAAACTGCGCGAAGAACGTGACATCCTGCGTAAGGCTGCGAAATATTTTGCTTAAGCAACTCACGGGAGTTCTGCTTCCAGTTTGTCTATGACCACCGAACCGAATACTCGGTTAAGCGGATGTGCCACGTGTTGAAGCTCAATCGCTCCTCGTTTTATAAATGGGTCCACACCCGTGAAAAGCGCAGGTCAAGGATGTATTCTGATGCCCTTATTGGTGCAAAAATCAAGGCCACTTTTGATGATGAGCATGGTCTTTATGGTGCTAAACGCATCGCTGCAAGCCTCAACAGTGATACGGATTTCAGCCCGATAAATCACAAGAAAGTCGCACGAATTATGAAAGCCATGGGGCTTAGAGGTTGCGTCCAGTAGCGTGGTGTATCTGTAACTGACGGTGGGCCCCTTATGAATGAGGCCGGCGACCACCGTAGTACCTTTCGATTCCGTAACCACACTTCCTCGAAAGGGATAACCACGATGGCCGCTAGCCCATATTCTATAGACCCGACTACCTACTTAGACGAATTGCTTGCCCAAGCATCCCCAGATCTCATGCGCGAGATGCTTCAAGGATTCATCAACCAAATCCTATCGACTCAAGCAGACCAGATCTGCGGCGCCGAATACGCCACCACGTCTAAGTCTCGAACCAATGTCCGCAATGGCTACCGCCACCGCGATCTTGATACTCGCGTTGGCACCATTGATGTCGCTGTACCCAAACTACGTACCGGGTCATTTTTCCCGGACTGGTTATTGCAACGACGCACTCGGGCAGAACGAGCACTAACAACCGTAATAGCTACCTGCTATTTAAAAGGCGTGTCCACACGCAGGATGAACGATCTCGTCGCCAGTTTGGGAATTAATAATCTTTCAAAGTCGCAGGTATCTGACATGGCTAAAGACCTGGACGAGATGGTCGAAGACTTCCGTACCCGACCACTCGATACCGGTCCATACCTGTATGTTGCCTGTGATGCATTGACCATGAAAGTCCGCGAAGGAGGACGCGTGGTCAAAGCTTCCGTCCTCGTGGCTACCGGGGTTAATGCCGAAGGCTATCGTGAGCTATTGGGCATGCAGGTTGCTACATCTGAGTCTGTGGCGTCGTGGACTGGGTTCTTTAGGGATCTTAAAGCTCGCGGACTTAATGAGGTCTATCTTGTCACCAGTGACGCGCATCTAGGAATCCAGCATGCGATTAGTGACGTGTTGCCGAATGCGTCCTGGCAGCGGTGTCGAACGCACTTTTCTAAAAACCTGTCTTCGATGGTTGCCAAGACCCAGTGGCCAACCCTATCGGCGATGTTTCATACGATATTCCAGCAACCAGACTCGGAATCGGTGTGGTCCCAAGCACGTGAGGTCGTAGCGTTTTGTGAAGATAAATTCCCCCACGTTGCCAGCTACCTGGAAGAAGCCCTCGACGAGCTCTTAGCTTTTACCAACGCCCCGAAATCCGTCTGGAAGAAAGTCTGGTCGAATAACCCTACTGAACGGCTCAATCGTGAAATCCGCAGGCGTACGGATGTTGTAGGCATCTTCCCCAATCGTGACGCTGTCGTGCGCCTTGTTGGTGCTGTCTTAGCAGAACAACACGATGACTGGATCCAGCAAAACCGCTACATGTCACTAACCAGCCTGGAACAGACCAAAGCATTGATTACCGCCAACGTCATAGACGCTGACACCACCAAGGAGGTCGCATGAACCAGTTAAAGCACCGAGCACGTGCTGGCCCCTGACACCATCACACTGCATGCTCTATCGAAAGGTAGAAACACCACTCAAACGGACTTGACCGGCTTAGAGGCTTTACCAAGCGCCGCCGATGTGTCACTACCAGGCGCAAGCCTGGCCACCGAGTCATGCCGGATTTGCTAGGCCGCAAATTCGCAGCTAACGAGCCGAACCGCGTTTATGTCGGCGATATTACCTACTTGCCATGTAAAGGAGGGAAAAACATGTATTTGGCCACTGTCATTGACACGTATTCACGCAAACGTGCAGGTTATGCACTCGCAGACCACATGCGTGTCTCACTGGTCATCGATGCCCTAGCCCACGCACACGGCGTGCGTGGCAGTCTTGACGGGGCTGTATTCCATTCCGATCACGGCAGTGTGTACACCTCATAAGCGTTTAGAAACTACTGCTCGTCGCTGGGTGTACGCCAATCCATGGGGGCGGTAGGAACGAGTGCTGATAGAAGCCCTAGCAGAATCATTTAACGCCACCTTAAAACGTGAAGTGCTGCGAGAGCGGAAAGTCTTTGACAATCCGATCGCCTGCCGCCGGGAAGTCTTCCGGTGGTGCATGCGTTATAACACGCGCCGGCGGCACTCCTGGTGCAATCTCGTAGCGCCTGATGTCTTTGAAGCCGAGACTTCAGCTACACTGACCACAGCAGCATAGCTAACCCCCGACGTGTCCACTTTCCGGGGGTCAGGCCCTACAGCAAATGTGGAGGTAACAGGGCACCGGAAAGCTGCCTAAGTTAACAAGCTTCACGCTTGTTGCTGCGGCATTTCATACCGGGGGATGACGCGCCTGGTGCGGCGCAGACTTAATCTTGGAAATGTACAGGGGCAAGTCAGGTGTGGTTGTTTGCTGGCTTTGTCCTAGAGATAAAAAATTACTCGACGAAAGGACATCATGAGTACCTCGGAACTTTATGTAGCAGCAACGGAATCCACTAACCCTAATGACACGTGGTGGTTCCTCGGGTTCCTGCCCATCCTTTTGCTCGTTGCGTTCTGGATTGCGGCGGTTATTTCTATTATCGCTTCTGGGTACACGATTGCGGCCAAGGTGCTCTTTATCGCCGCTACCTTTGCCCTTCCCTTCTTGGGACCGCTCATCTGGTTCCTCTTTGTTCGCGGCAGGGAAGACAAACAAAGGCGCTAGAAGGGCCATCGTGCGGCTGGTCTAGGGCATCCCGTGCTGTTCCAACCACGCGTTAATGCCGCCGCGCAGTGAAACAACGTGCTCGTAGCCGCGGCCGCGCAATGCGTGGACGGCTTGCGCGGAGCGGATGCCGCTGGCGCAGTAGATAACGGCTACCTCGTCCCGTGCGATAGCGGGGTTCTCCCCGGCGAGGATGCGGTCTAGGGGCAGATGCGTTGAATCAGGAATGGCGGCGCGGGCGCGTTCGGCGTCGGTGCGGACATCGATAAGCGGGGCGTGCGCGGGGATCTCGCGGACCTCGGGGGCATCGGCTGGCTGGGTAGGCTGCGCGCCGGTGGGGCGGATGGGGATATACTCCCAGGTCCCAGATAGGGCCTCAAAGTAACCGAGCGTGCCAATAAGCGGGGTGCCGACGCCGGTAATGATCTTCAAAGCCTCCAAGGCCATCGCGGATCCCACCGTGCCGACGATGGGGCCCAGGACGCCGGCTTGGGAGCACGACGGAACCTCGCCCGGGGCAGGGGCGGTGGGGAAAACATCCTCGTACACAGGGCCCTTGCCGGACCAAAAGACGCTCATCTGCGCATCAAAGCCCAGGATAGAAGCCCAAATATGCGGAATGCCCAGGCTATGGGCGGCCCATGAGCACAGGTAGCGGGCGTCGAAATTATCCGTCCCATCGAGGAGCACGTCGCAGCCGCGCAGCTGCTCGAGGGCGGTGGCGGATTCCAGGCGGCCGTGGCAGATAAGCTCCACCTCAGGGTTGAGGGCGCGCACCGCCGCCGCGGCCGATTCGGTCTTTGCAGTGCCGATGGAGGCGGTGGTGTGAATGACCTGCCGGTGGAGGTTGGAGGGGGAGACGAGGTCGTCATCGAAAAGCGAGATGCGGCCCACCCCGGCCCCTGCTAGGTAGAGCAGCGCTGGTGAGCCAAGCCCGCCCGCGCCGATGACCGCGACGTGGGAGTCGGCCAATTTCTGCTGGCCCTTTTCACCCCACAGGGCCTCTTGGCGGGCATAGCGGATGCTCATTCGAGGCCCACCCAGTTAACGGAGCCATCGCCGTGGCTTTGTTCCTTCCAGATGGGAACCTCGGCCTTGACGCGATTGGCACAGGCCTCCGCGGCGCGGAAGGCATCGCCGCGGTGGGCAGAGGCGGCGACGACGGTAAAGGCCAGATCGCCCACCTGTAGATCGCCAGTGCGGTGGGCTGACCACAAGCGCACGGGGTGTTGGCCTGCTACTTCATCGACAATCTCGCGCAGCTTTTCCGGGGCGCTGGGGTGCGCGGTATAAGTTAGCAGGGTGACATCGGGCCGGCCGCCATCATGATCACGCACGATGCCCTCGAACGTGACCACCGCGCCCATGGCTGGGGTGATGACCTCTGCCTTGGCCGCGGCAAGGAGGGGCTCGAGGGGCTGCTCGGTCAGCATCGTGCCGACAGTGAGCCCGGTCTGCGCGGCGACATAAGAGGGATCAGTGCTCATGTTTTCCTTCTAACATATCGACGATGTGGACGATTAATTCATCTAACACGGCGCACCCATCTTTGACCCCGCCGGTAGAACCGGGCAGGGTCATGGCAAAGGTGGTGTCATTCACACCTGCGACCGCGCGCGAGGCCACCGCGGTGGGGATATTCTCCAAGCCCTTATTCCAAAAGGCCATGGCGATGCCGGGAAGCTCGCGCGTGAGGTGGGGTTGGACGGCATCGACGGTGAGGTCATCCGGGGTCAGGCCGGTTCCGCCGGAGGTGAGGATGACCGCGGGCTTTTCGGCGAAGGCCTGGTCCACCGCTGAGGCGATATCGGCATCAGGAACCACGCGGGCATCAGGGCAGTCGAAGCCCTTGCGGCGCAAGAAATCTACCGCGATGGGGCCCGAGCGATCCTCGTAGACCCCGGCGGCGGCGCGGGTGGAGGCGACCAAAACAATGGCGGTGCGAGCAGAACTCATAGGGGATAGACCTTTACTTCTTCTCCTGCGCTGAGGCTCTTACCAGCAGGAATGCGGATGAGGTGGGTGGCATCGACGGCTTGGGCCAGCAGGTGGGAACTAGCGCCGCCGGTAACCCGGGCCTGCGCACCAGCGTACCCGCGGCGGAATTGATCCTTGTGGGGTAGGCCCTCGATGGCGTGCGCGATTGGCACGCGATATGCCGCGGGCGCCCAGCCCAGGGTGGGGGCCACAAAGAGGCGGAAGCTTACCATGGTGGAAATCGGATTGCCGGGCAAGCAGATGACCGGGGTGCCATGGAAACTGGCGATGCCCTGCGGCCCGCCAGGCTGCTGGTCCACGTGGCCAAACCAGCCGGTGAGCACCTGCCGGATAACCTCGTATTTGCCCGCGGAAATCCCGCCGGAGGTGACGATGGCATCGGGGCGGTAGTCCTGCGTGGCCTCCTCCAGCGCGCGGGTGAGCACCTCTGGATCGTCATCGGTGGTGACGTATCCGGCGACCTCGATGCCGGCGCGGTGGGCCATAGCGGAGATGAGCGGCGCATTGGCATCAGGAATAGCAGCAACACCCGTACCAATTTCCGCGCCGCCGGTGCACACGAGGATGCGGGCGGGGCGATAAACGCTGACCTCCTCGATGCCCTGGGAGGCCAGCGCGGCCAGGCGCACCGGAGTGAGCTTCTCGCCCTTGGCGGCCAGGAGAACGCCCTGCTGGAGGTCCGTGCCCGTACCGCGGATGAATTGGCCCTCCTCAGTGGCCGGAACTGTAATGGTCTCGCCTGGCTGGAGGAATTCCTGCGGCTGGCACTTTTCAATCGGCACGATGGATGCCGTGCCCTCTGGAACCTTGGCTCCGGTCATGATGGGGCAGGCGGTGTGCAAGGGACCATCCAGCAGCTCGGTGGGATTCGCGCCGGCGGCGATGGTGGGGCCCACCTCGTACGATCCGGCTGCGGTGGCGGGCAGCGCGTAGCCATCCATCTGGGAATTGCTAAAGCGCGGCGAGGGGAAGGCGGTATGGACATCGGCGGCAAGGACCATCTCCTGCGCCTGCCCCAGGGGCCGGGAGATGACTTGGCGCGGGCCGAGGGCTGCCGCGACCTCGTGTGCGTGGGTTTCGGGAGTGCGCATAGAGCCAAGTTTACCCGCGAGTTCGACACGTTCGAAGCCTGCGGGCATAGTAGAAAGCATGTTGACCGTTCACTATTTCGCCGCCGCTCGTGCCGCGGCCGGCGTTGCTTCGGAGCAGGTAAAAGCGCCCACCACCTTAGGCCAGCTCATAGAGCAGCTGGGTAAGGACCACACCGGCACCACCGAGGCCGGCATGAGCATGAAAGAGGTGCTGGGGCGCTGTAATTTTCTTATCGATGGCGCCGGGAACACCCAAGCGGACTCGCCGCTCATGGGCGTGACCCGCGTTGACGTGCTTCCGCCCTTCGCCGGGGGATAGCCCGCTCCTTCGGACCGGCTGGTGTGTTAGACCAGCCAGCGCCTTAGACCGGCTTGCGCAGTGGGCTGGTAAAGAAATTAACCAGGCTGCTGACCAGGGACAAGATGATGGCGCCGAAGATTGCAGAGCCCCAGGAATTGACCACAAGGTGGCCAATTCCTAAGTCAAAGGCGTTAAGCGTCCACTCCACGATCAGCAGGGCGGCGCCATTGATGACGAGCGCGAATAGTCCGAGGGTAAGGCAGGTTAGCGGGGCGCCGATAAAACGCAGCACGGGCATGACCACCGCGTTAATAATGATGAAAACAATGGCCACGGCAATGAAATTGCCCAGCTTATCCGGGGTGATATAAATCCCGGGAATAATGCCCACTACGACCCAGAGCGCAATCGCGATGGCGACCACGTTGAGGGCAAAATTGGTCAACGAACGCATTTAGCCTCCTACGGTATCGTTCCACGCCCGAAGCAGGGCGTTAGTTTCTTCCTTAGTTGTAATGGTAATGCGGATGCCTTCGCTAAAGGCGCGAACGAGCACGCCGCGTGTGGCCAAGCGCGCGGCTAATTCCTGCGGCGTTCCTAGCTTTTCAATATTCGCCGCCGGCAGCCATACGTGGTTGGCCTCCGAGCGGGGAACGCCCCACTCTGCCAACTCCTTTTCCACGCGCTGGCGCTGGCCACAAGTCTCTTCGGTGCGCTCGCGCAGCGAATCCTGCGCTGCGAGCGCGGCACGGGCACCGGCCTGGGCCACGGCGTTGATGGAAAACGGAATCGCTACCTTATTCAGTGCCGCGATGACGTCTTCTGGGCCATAGGCATAGCCCACGCGCACGCCGGCCAAACCATAGGCCTTGGAGAAGGTCCGCAGGAAGACCACGTTGGGGTAAGTACCAAAAAGCTCGGTGCCCAGCGGGGTATCGGCATTCCGATTATATTCGATATAGGCCTCATCGAGGGCCACGAGGACATCGCCTGGCACCGCGTCCATAAATTCGGAAAACTCCGCCTTAGTCACGGTAGTGCCGGAAGGATTATTCGGATTGCAGACGAAAATCAGGCGCGTATCTGAGGTAATTTTCTCCGCCATTGCGGGCAAATCCACGCGCTGGTCCGCATCGAGCGGAACCGGAATGGGGCGCGCACCCACCACCTGGGCAAAAATGGGATAAGCCTCAAAGGAACGCCACGGGAAAATCACTTCCTCACCGGGCCTGGTGGTGATTTGTACCAATTGCTGGCACAGCGCGGAAGAACCCGTGCCCACCGCAACCTGGTCAAAGCTCACGCCTAAGTGCTCGGCCAGATCCTCACGCAACTCGGTGGCCGCGATATCCGGGTAGCGATTGGCCTCGGCAGCGGCGCGGGCCATAGCCTCGGCGGCCTCAGGCAGCGGTGGCTGCGTGGCTTCATTAGAAGACAACTTGAGGGCATCATCGTGGCGCGCGCCGGGCACGTAGCCAGGGATGGCGCGTAAGTCGGAGCGAATCATGGCTACCACTCTAGGTCGTCTCTCCTGCGCGCGTGGAAGAAAACCGGGGACAAAACCAGGGGGTTAGTTTGGCCGTGGCGCATGCGGCAGGTATTGTCTTTTACGGTTCTTTCTGAACTTGGAGATGTGCCAGAGCGGCCGAATGGGGCTCCCTGCTAAGGAGTTGACCCTTCTGGGGTCCGGAGGTTCGAATCCTCTCATCTCCGCCACCCAAATCCCGGGCAATTGCGCTCGGGATTTCGTCGTTTTGCCAGCTTAAACAATAGGCCTAAGCGGCGGCTTAAACGGAGTTAAATGACAAAATGTGGTGGCCACCAAGCAGGAGCCAGACCCCTATTCTGTAAGCAGGGATACGAGTATTCGCTCGCTACGGGCATGAAGCGGAAATGCAGTTCTCCGAGGGCGCTTTTGGAGCGCAAGGAGATTTTTCAAAAGGATGAACTCGTCACGTGGTGAATTTTTATCGTGAATAATGGCGCTATGGATAAAGTGCAGAAGATAAAGAACGGAATTTTGCTCGCTTTAGCAGTTGCCTCTTTGGTGTTAATTGTTTTGTGGCTGACCGATGTAATAGGCATCGGCTTAGTGACCATCTTCATTGTTGTTCTGACTGCTGCTTCTGTGGGAGTGCGCGTGTGGGCGGAGAATGCAGGGCGTCAGTCTAAATAAGTAGTACACCGCACCCCGTTTATCCCAGGGTGACTGTTACGTGACCGTTGGTTCATGATTTTCCCTGGCGCAGGTGGTGCGGTGTAGGCGTAGTTTCCTTTGCTGATGCGCGGGCTTGACCACTTTACAGCGCCGGAAAAACCTCGCTGCGCAGGAGATCAGCAAGCTCGCACTGCGGGTCGGCGGGATCGATCCAGGCGGTTTCGGCGATTTCGGCTGCGGCGTGGGCGATGACGGGGCGCGGGTAGGTAAAGATATGCCCGCGGACGGTCTGGCCCGGTTCATTGGCAGCGGGGGCAGTGAAGGTGCCGAGCTCGGTAAGTTCAGGTAGGCGAACCCGGACGCCGATTTCTTCTTCCGCCTCGCGCGCAGCGGCCTGGACAGGGCTTTCGCCTTCTTCTAGCTTGCCGCCCGGCAGCTGGAACTTCGTGGATGAGGCCTTGCGTACGCCAAGCACGTGGTCAAAGGAATTGCGGAAAACGATTGCTGCGACTTCAATCATGGCCCCGATCATAACGAGGTGGCCGGCGAACAGGCTCGCAGCCTTATCGCGCCAAGGGTGGACATTGAATATAAGGTAGGAAGGCATGAGCGATTCGAGGTTTCCCCGCTCGGTATTTGGGGTAGGAAGCGACCCTGATCCGCGTTTTACGCTGGCGAATGAGCGCACCTTCCTCGCATGGATCCGCACCTCGCTCGCGCTGATTGCCGGGGGAGTGGCCTTGGAAGCTTTCGACGTGCCGCTGCCGGCGACGCTGCGCGCGGTGGTCTCCGCATTCATGCTGGTGGTGGCGATTGTGCTGCCGGTAGTCGCGTGGGTGCAATGGAAGCGGGCTGAGCGCGCCTTGCGGCAACAGCGCCCGTTGCCCTTCAGCATCGCCATCCCGGTGCTTGTAGGCACCATCGTCGTTATCGCGGCTGTCCTGCTGGTAGGCGAGCTACTTGCCTAGCCCGCAGCAACATGGGGAGCTCTTTGACCCCGGCTTGCAGCCCGAGCGCACCCGCCTATCGTGGCAGCGCACCATCCTCGCGCTGGCGGTGATACTCCTAGGGGTCATGCGGGTGGTCAGCGTCAGCGTGTTTCTCCCGTTGCTGGCGCTCGCGGCTGGCGTGCTGGTGCTGATAGTGGCGGTGAGGAAGCGGGCATCGCTTGTCGATGCCTCCCTGCGAACCCACCGCCACCTCCCCGGCGCCGCCGTCTTGGCCAGTAGCGCGGGGCTGGTCTCCCTGCTTGCGGCCTTTGCCTTGTGGGGTGTTTTTGCCTAAAGGCAAAGTTTTCCGCCGCAGCGCTGTGTACTGGTGGGGGATACGCGTAATCTATGTGAGGCTATATCAATTACGGTGGCCACCGGTGCCGCGGTATGAGGGGCGAGAAGGGCAAGGTGATGGCAATGGCGGATATTACTGAGCAGGCCAGCGATACGGTCGAGGCATGGTTGAAGCAGGATTCTGCCATTGACCCACAAAAGGCACCCCGCTTGCAGGCGCTGCTTGATGAGGTGCCGCTGCAGGAGCTCATCGCCATCGTCGAGCGGCAAAATGCCATCCGCGCCGCGCTGGCCCTGCGCTTGTTGCCGCGGCGTAAATCCATCGTGGTATTTGATGCCCTGGATGCCAAGCACCAGGCCGATATTATCGATGAGCTGGGCAATGCTGATGTCTATGAGTTCTTCGATGAACTTGAGCCGGAAGACCGCGTGGCCCTTTTGGATGAGCTGCCGGCGGAAATCGCGGACCGGCTGCTGCGCTCGCTTACCAAATCGAAGCGGGATGTCACCGGGGTTGTCTTGGGCTACACCAAGGGCTCGGTGGGCCGCCGCATGTCGCCCGAAGTCCCCGGAATCCATCCAGAAATGAGCGTGGAGGAAGCGCTGCGGACCCTGCGCGCGAAGGCCGATGAACTGGAAACCATTTATGCGGTGCCCATTACCCGCGCGGATCGCCGCCTGGTGGGCGTGGTGACGCTGCGGGAGATTTTTACCGCGGAGGAGGGCATCACGATTGGGGACATCATGCAAAGCCCCATCTATGCCAATGCCAATGATGATGCGGAAGAAACCGCCAGGTGGTTCCTGCCGCTCGATATTTTGGCATTGCCCATCGTGGATGATTCGGACCGCCTGGTAGGCCTTTTGACCTGGGACGATGCCATTGACATCGTCGAGGCAGAGGACAGCGAGGACTCCGCGCGCGCCGGTGGTACCGAGGCCCTGCAGCAGCCATACCTTTCTACACCGCTACTAAAACTGGTGAAGTCTCGCATCGTGTGGTTGCTGGTCCTGGCGGTTTCCGCGCTGTTGACCGTGCGGGTCTTGGATGCCTTTGAAGACACCTTGGCGCAGGCCGTGGTGCTATCCCTGTTTATCCCGCTGTTGACCGGTACCGGTGGCAATACGGGAAATCAGGCGGCAACGACGGTCACCCGTGCGCTTGCGCTTGGCGATGTCCGCGGGCGCGACCTCCTCGCTGTCCTCTGGCGTGAGCTCCGCGTGGGTATGCTGCTTGGCACTGTATTGGGCTTGGCAGGACTTGGTCTGGCAACGGTGGTCTACGGCGTGGATATTGGCATAGTCATTGGCTCGACGCTGTTTTTGATTTGTTCGATGTCTGCCACCGTGGGTGGGCTTATGCCCTTGGTGGCCAAGACCATCGGAGCCGACCCCGCCGTATTTTCCAACCCATTTATTTCTACCTTCTGCGATGCCACGGGCCTGATCATTTATTTCCTCATTGCCAAGGCGGTGCTCGGCTTATAAAGATCCCCGGGCCCACGGGCCTGGGCGCTTCGTGCGGGGGTGGCGAACCGGTGGGGGAGATTTCACATTTTGCGTAGCTGCGTTGTGTGAATTTTAAAATTGGTGGGGGTAAATTTGGCAAAGTTTGTGGTTTCTGGTGCAAATGTTTTGTAGGGTCTTAGCATGCTCTGCATGGACTGAATGATGTTCGGTATGCACCAAGGATCCGGCTCGATTGCTGGTAATTGACAGAGCTATTACCCCCGCCCTGCTAAATGTCTCTCTAGCAAAGGAGTTCGCGGCATGACCACCCCGCATACTCACGAATCTACCGCCCAATCAGAGGGCGCTGAGGATCCCGGTGCCCCACGCAATGAATGGCGCCGCCAGTTCATCGGTCTTTTCATTGGCCTAGCCCTGGCTATCCTCGTATTTTTCATCTTCCCCTCGAATGCGATCGACACCGTCCAAGAGTCCAGCGGCGTGGATGCGGAAGCTGACTACACCCTCGGCGCCATTCGCACCGTGGCCGCGGTGACCATCCTCATGGGTGTGTGGTGGATGACTGAGGCCATCCCGCTAGCGGCCACCGCGTTGATTCCCCTGGTGATCTTCCCCTTGTCCGGGGTGGGAACCATTAAGGAAGTCGGTGCGCCATATGCCTCTGCCACCATTTTCTTGTTCATGGGTGGCTTCCTGATCGCGCTGTCGCTGCAGCGCTGGAACCTACACCGCCGCCTTGCTCTTTACGTGGTCAAGCTCATCGGCACCTCGCCGCGCCGCCTTATTTTGGGCTTTATGCTGGCCACCGGATTCTTGTCCATGTGGGTATCGAATACCGCGACGGCCGTCGTCATGCTGCCGATCGGTACCTCCGTGCTGGCCCTTACCGCAGAGACCGTTGGTGGTTGGGATAAGCAGAAGAAGTTCGCTACTGCGCTCATGCTGGGTATCGCGTACTCGGCCTCCATCGGTTCGCTAGGTACCTTGATCGGTACCCCGCCGAATGCATTCTTGAATGCGTATATGGCCGATACATGGGAGGTTACCCTTGGCTTTGGCCGCTGGATGGCCGTCGGTGTGCCCCTAGCACTGACCTTCCTGCTCATCGCGTGGGCGCTGTTGATTACCGTCTTCAAGCCGGAAATGACCGAAATTCCCGGCGGCCGTGAGCTGATCAATGAAGAGATCAAAGCGCTCGGCCCGTGGACCCGCCCACAGATCATGACTGGCATCATCTTCGTGCTGGCCGCGCTGGCTTGGGTATCGCTGCCCATTATCCTTGGTGACTTTGATAACTACGATGACGCCATCGTCGGTATTGCCGCAGGCATCCTCTTGTTTATCTTGCCGGCTGACTCGGAGCGCCGTATTCGCTTGCTGGACTGGAAGACGGCCAATGAAATGCCGTGGGACGTCCTTCTCCTCTTTGGTGGTGGCCTGTCCCTGTCCTCGGCCTTTAACTCTTCCGGTCTGTCCCTGTGGATTGGTGAGATGGCTAAGGGGCTTAGCGTCTTGCCGATCGTCCTGATCGTGGCAGCTGTGGCCACCTTGGTGCTCTTCTTGACGGAGATTACCTCCAATACCGCTACTGCGGCGACCTTCATCCCCATCATGGGTGGTGTCGCCGTGGGTGTGGGTCTTACCGGCGAAGGTGATATCAACGTCTTGCTGCTCACCATCCCGGTTGCCTTGGCCGCAACGTCTGCCTTTATGCTCCCAGTGGCTACCCCGCCGAATGCCATTGCTTACGGTTCGGGCTATGTCAAGATTGGCGAGATGATCAAGGGCGGTGTTGGCCTCAACATCATTGGTATCTTCCTCATCACCCTCACCGTCTTCCTGCTGGCGGTTCCTATCTTCGGACTGACGGTCTAGCCCACCCACCGGTCGGCCAGACCCTTGTAGCCATCCTTTAATGAAAAACGTTACCATTAAAGGATGGCTACACCTGTTACCGTGCTGTCCGGATTTCTAGGCAGCGGAAAGACCACGCTCCTCAACCACCTGCTCGCAAACCGTGAGGGCCGCAAACTCGCGGTCATCGTCAATGACTTTTCCGAGGTCAACATTGACGCCGCCCTCGTCGCTGGCGAGGGGCACCTCGAGCGCGGTGAGGATCGCTTCGTGGAACTATCGAATGGCTGCATTTGCTGCACCCTGCGCGAAGACCTCATTGAATCTGTGGGCAAGCTAGCTCGCTCCGGCCGCTTCGATCAGATCGTCATCGAATCCACCGGCATTTCCGAGCCCATGCCGGTGGCAGCCACCTTCGAGTGGGAATTTTCCGATGGCACCACGCTTGCCGATGCCGCCCCCATCGACACCATGGTCTCCCTCGTCGATGCCTCAACCTTCCTAACCCAATTGCGTCGTGGTCGCAGCCTCGTCTCCGAAAGCATCGAAGCCACGCCCCAAGACGATCGCACCATTTCCGATCTCTTAGTGGATCAGGTCGAGTTCGCCGACCTTATCCTCATTACCAAGACCGACCTGGTCGATGCCGCTGAGACCGAGCGCGTGGTCGCCACCGTTCGCGCCATGAACCCGCGGGCTCGCGTAGTGCCGGTAACCCACGGTGTCATCGAGCCTGGGCTTGTCCTGGATGCACATTTGTTCAATGCTGCCACCGCCGCGTCCTACCACGGCTATGCCGAAGAGCTGGCTAACCCACACACGCCAGAAACCGAGGAATATGGCATTTCTTCCGTCGTATTCCGTGCCGATCGCCCCTTTAATCGTGAGCGTCTCATCGCCGCCTTGCGGGCCAGTACGGGCCTCGTGCGTTCTAAGGGTTATTGCTGGATCGACACCGACCTGCGCGTAGCCCACGCCTGGCAGCAAGCCGGCCCTAACCTGCAAATCATGCCAGCGTCACTGTGGGCCGCCAACGGCGTAACTCCTGGCACGGAGCTCGTGCTCATTGGTATCGATTTCGACCACGAATCCACCCTGCAGGCTTTCCAGGACGCCCTGCTTTCCGATGCCGAAGCCTCCGTCCTCGTATAACCCCGCGCCGAGTCGCAGCATGAACGGCGGGTGAACTACACGCCTTTGACTATCCCGCCGATCATGGTTGTGTACTGGTGATTTGTTACTTTGCATGTCCGTGGGTATAGTAAATTCTCGTTGCACAGCAGAGCATCCGCGCTGCTACACAACGGACTGCGCCCGTAGCTCAACGGATAGAGCATCTGACTACGGATCAGAAGGTTGGGGGTTCGAATCCCTCCGGGCGCACAAATGTCATGAGTCGCGACATGCTTGACAGGTGAGTCGCGACATCGTTGACAAACCGGCATCTCAGTTTCTTTTTGTTCTGGGATGCCGGTTTCTTCTTATTCTGGGCCTAGGGGTGGGTCTCCTTGTTTCCAGTAGGGCTTTTGGTAGTTGCGGCTGGTGTCGATGTAGTGTTCGGTGATGACTTCGCCGGTTTCGGCTAGTGATGTGATGACGTGGTTGTCGGCGATGACCATGAGGATTTTCTGTCTTTTCCATTTGCGGCCGATGCCTAGGTGGAAGAGTTTGCCGGCGTAGCGCACGGTGGTTTTGCCGTTGTCCCAGACGACGTCGTTTCTTGTGCGCCATTCTTGTGTCGGGTTGTGGGCTGGGTTGGCTTTGGTGCCGGTGGTGTAGGCCTGGTGTGGGGTGCGTCGGCCTAGTGCTTTGTGGGGGCGTGTGGTGTTGTAGTAGTCGCGGAATTCATTGAGGAGTGTCTGCAGGTCAGCTACGGTTTTAGCGGGTGGTCGGGCGTTGATCCATTTTTTGAGTGTTTGGTGGAAGCGCTCGATTTTTCCTTGGGTTTGGGGATGGCCTGGTCGGCCGTTTTTCTGTTGGATTTTGTTGGCGTTGAGGACTTTTTCAAAGGCGTTTCGTCCGCCTTTGCGTCCTGCTAGGCGGGCGGTGAAGACGAGGCCGTTGTCGGTGAGTGTGGATGCTGGTGGTCCGTATTCTGCTATCAGGCGTGATAGTTCCTCGGCGACTTGTGTGCCGCTAAAGGCTGCGGCTGCGGTGATTGATAGCAGGTAGCGGGAGTGATCGTCGAGGAAGTCAAGGACTTCGATGCGGGTGGTGTCCGCTAGGTACAGGTGGGTGATGTCAGCCTGCCAGCATTCGTTGGGCATGGCTGCTTCGAAGCGGATGAAGGAGCTTTTGGGCTTCTTTTTTGGTGCTGGGGTGATGAGTCCTTCTTTTCTTAGGATGCGGCGGATTGTCGAGGTTGAAGGGACGCGTTTGCCGTCTTGTTGTAGGTGGTAGGCAATGGTTTCTGGACCTGCGTCGAGTCCGTGACGGGTGAGCTGTTTACGGATTGTGATGATGTCTTTGCACACGGTGTCTGGCACGGCTTGGGGGTGAGTGCGTGGGGCGCGGGATTTCGGCGCGATGGCGTCTGTGCCACCGGCATCGAAGGCATGAAGGATTTGGTGGTCAAGTCCGTTTGAGTGGTGTTTCTACCTTTCGATAGAGCATGCAGTGTGATGGTGTCAGGGGCCAGCACGTGCTCGGTGCTTTAACTGGTTCATGCGACCTCCTTGGTGGTGTCAGCGTCTATGACGTTGGCGGTAATCAATGCTTTGGTCTGTTCCAGGCTGGTTAGTGACATGTAGCGGTTTTGCTGGATCCAGTCATCGTGTTGTTCTGCTAGGACAGCACCAACAAGGCGCACGACAGCGTCACGATTGGGGAAGATGCCTACAACATCCGTACGCCTGCGGATTTCACGATTGAGCCGTTCAGTAGGGTTATTCGACCAGACTTTCTTCCAGACGGATTTCGGGGCGTTGGTAAAAGCTAAGAGCTCGTCGAGGGCTTCTTCCAGGTAGCTGGCAACGTGGGGGAATTTATCTTCACAAAACGCTACGACCTCACGTGCTTGGGACCACACCGATTCCGAGTCTGGTTGCTGGAATATCGTATGAAACATCGCCGATAGGGTTGGCCACTGGGTCTTGGCAACCATCGAAGACAGGTTTTTAGAAAAGTGCGTTCGACACCGCTGCCAGGACGCATTCGGCAACACGTCACTAATCGCATGCTGGATTCCTAGATGCGCGTCACTGGTGACAAGATAGACCTCATTAAGTCCGCGAGCTTTAAGATCCCTAAAGAACCCAGTCCACGACGCCACAGACTCAGATGTAGCAACCTGCATGCCCAATAGCTCACGATAGCCTTCGGCATTAACCCCGGTAGCCACGAGGACGGAAGCTTTGACCACGCGTCCTCCTTCGCGGACTTTCATGGTCAATGCATCACAGGCAACATACAGGTATGGACCGGTATCGAGTGGTCGGGTACGGAAGTCTTCGACCATCTCGTCCAGGTCTTTAGCCATGTCAGATACCTGCGACTTTGAAAGATTATTAATTCCCAAACTGGCGACGAGATCGTTCATCCTGCGTGTGGACACGCCTTTTAAATAGCAGGTAGCTATTACGGTTGTTAGTGCTCGTTCTGCCCGAGTGCGTCGTTGCAATAACCAGTCCGGGAAAAATGACCCGGTACGTAGTTTGGGTACAGCGACATCAATGGTGCCAACGCGAGTATCAAGATCGCGGTGGCGGTAGCCATTGCGGACATTGGTTCGAGACTTAGACGTGGTGGCGTAGTCGGCGCCGCAGATCTGGTCTGCTTGAGTCGATAGGATTTGGTTGATGAATCCTTGAAGCATCTCGCGCATGAGATCTGGGGATGCTTGGGCAAGCAATTCGTCTAAGTAGGTAGTCGGGTCTATAGAATATGGGCTAGCGGCCATCGTGGTTATCCCTTTCGAGGAAGTGTGGTTACGGAATCGAAAGGTACTACGGTGGTCGCCGGCCTCATTCATAAGGGGCCCACCGTCAGTTACAGATACACCACGCTACTGGACGCAACCGATTTGGTAAACGCGTTGGCGAGAGATACCGAATTGCTTGGCTACTTGTGATGGGCTGCGCTTTTGCCCGCGGACTGCTTTGACGATGGCGAGGTTACGGTTGGGACTGTTCATAGTGTCAAACATGTCCCGACTCACCTGTAAAACATCACCTGACACGGTAAGGGTGGGCTAAGTGTCAAGTTTGTCCCGACTCACCTGTCAAGCATCAGGACTGCCTTCGCAGGAACAGGGTGTCAAATATGTCGTGAACTCAGACACCTCCGGGCGCACAAATGTGAAGTCTCGAGACATTGTTTCTATTTCGATGTCTCGGGGCTCTCTTCGTGTTGGGGGTTCGTTTTTAGATTTCGCCTGTGTGGGGGTTAATGGCGGCGATGTCGTTGTTGATGCAGATGAGCATGATTTCTTTGGTGCGGTGTTTTCTTCCGACGTAGAGTTTGCGCATGTTGCCGGCCCAGCGGAGGGGGCCTGACCCCCGATGCGTCTACTTTCCGGGGGTCAGGCCCTATGTCCAAGAAAAGTCACACTATTTTGGCAAGCCTATCCTTTACAGTCGCCAGGAATTAGACTCAGAAATGGATGCACATTAGGCCTGCCTTAAAGTACCTGCAAGCATCTGCCTTAGTCCGTTGTAGGTGGGCCTTCGAGAAAGGAATCCACCATGACTCACTCCTCCCACCAGGACAATCCACTTCCCTATGCGCAGCGTCGTGCAGAAGATGTACCCGGACACTGGCTGCTCGCGCGGCTGGGCAAACGAGTGCTGCGGCCAGGCGGTTTGGAACTCACCCGCAAGTTGCTCAAGCATGCCGGTCTTAGTGGTGCTGATGTCGTCGAGTTGGCACCGGGCTTGGGGCGCACCGCCACCGAACTATTAAGTTTCCAACCTGCCAGCTATGTCGGTGTGGAAAAAGACGAAGATGCCGCACGCATTACCGGTGAGATCGTCAAAGACACCGGACGCATGGTGCATGCTGATGCCGCGGATACCGGTTTGCCCGATGCTCACGCTGACGTCGTGCTGGGTGAGGCAATGCTAACGATGCAATCGCCGAACGGAAAACAAAAGATCGTCGACGAGGCCGTGCGGGTGTTGCGACCAGGTGGACGCTATGCGATTCATGAGCTCGGCTTGCAACCCGACGATCTTGATGATGAATTCAAAACAGAGCTGCGCAAAAACCTCGCGCGGGTGATTAAGGTCAATGCCCGCCCGCTCACCGTGGTTGAGTGGACCGAGCTTCTCGAAAACGCTGGCTTAGTCGTCGAATGGACAGATACCGCGCCAATGGCGCTGCTAAAGATGCGCCGCAATCTTGCCGACGAAGGACTGCTGGGTACGTTGCGCATCATCAAAAATGCCTTACGCGATAAGGAGGCCAGGCGCCGCATGTTGGCAATGCGCAAGCTTTTCAACGAACACAGCGATGTCTTGCGCGGTGTGGCTTTGGTGGCCCGGAAACCGAGCTAGAACCAACCAAACGACGAGGTTAAGGCGCGCAACTCGCAGAAAATACCACGGTAATTCTGCTGAACTTCACATCCCCACCAGATTAACTATCGCTAAAATGAAGGATGAATCCAATCACAGAAAGGATGATCTATGAGCTACGTTAACATCACTGCCCTTTCCTTCCCTGAAGGTGCTGGCCCGGAAATCGAGCAGCGCTTTGCGCAACGCGCAAAAGGTGTCGACAAGGCCGAAGGCTTTGAAAGCTTTGAGTTGCTGCGCCCCGTCGCCGGTGAGGATCGCTACTTCGTCGTCACCCGGTGGGACAGCCAGGAAAACTACCAAAAGTGGGCTGATGCACGGCCAGCAGGCAACCATGTCGAAGACGAAAAGCGTGGCATGTCCGTCGACGTGCTGGGCTTTGAATCCATTCAGCTCGAAAGCTAACTCATCAAAAATCTTCACAGGCACGACAAGCGAAACCGCGGGCCCGGAAATCCGGAACCCGCGGTTTTCATTATCCCCCGGTTGCACGCGCTAACTGGCGAACCAGCCAGCGCGGCCTGTACTAGTTTTAAAGCTCGCTAATTGGGGTACGGTGTGGCAACACGCGCGGGCGCTTACCCGCGATGTCGGTTGCGTCCTTTAGTGTGGTGTATCTGTAACTGACGGTGAGGGTCTGATGGATGCATGAGGCGACCACCGTAGTACCTTTCGAATGAGAGTGGGTGTGGGAACCTAACCCGCATGAGGAGGGGCCCGACCCCCGACGTGTCCACTTTCCGGGGGTCGGGCCCACATTCTGGGCGCAGGTATGCGCCAACCTGGCCAATCGTGGGGTCAAAGACGTCTTTATCGTCTGCTGTGACGGGCTGAAAGGCCTGCCAGAGGCAGTTGAGGCAACCTGGCCGAACTCTATGGTGCAAACCTGTATCGTGCACCTGATTCGCGCCGCTAACCGGTGGGTAGCCTACGGGGATCGCCGGGGCGTATCAGCCGCGTTGAAAAAGATTTACACTGCCACGGACGAGCCCACAGCACAGGTTGCTTTAGACGAATTTGAAGCCTCCGAGCTGGGTGAGAAATATCCCCGCTCAGTCAAGGTCTGGCGTGATGCGTGGGCGCGTTTCGTACCGTTTCTGCAGTTCCCACCAGCAGCCAGAAAGGTAATCTATACGACGAACTCCATTGAGTCGTTCAACAACCAGCTGCGTAAAGCTACCCGCAACAGGGTGCAGTTCACCAACGATGAATCAGCGATAAAGACGCTGTGGTTGATGATCTGCAACATCGAAGACAAACGAGCCGCAAAGAGGGCAAAGCAAGGCAAACGAGTCTCAGCGACAGCCGGCAGACTCATGGAAGGAGCCCGAGTTTCCGGCTGGAAACAAGCCATTAACCAAATGGCCGTGGCCTACCCCGACAGCTTCGACAAATACCTATAAACCTACCCCCACACACAAACAACTTGACACCCTCCGAACAAGCAAGCATTGATAGATGCAGGTCTGCACTACATTTTGTCGGTGAAACCCCACCGTGCCTGAGGTGATTGAAACCTGGCGGCGGGAAATCCCTGGTGAAGCCTACGCCCACGGCCAGATCTGGACACAAGCCTCGGCAAGCGATGCGCGCAAACACACAACCCCGAATACGGTGACCCACTTCCAGTACTCCTATGATCGGGCCAGACGCGGCCTGCGCGGAATCAAAGAGCAAGTCGCAAAAGCCAAACGCGCTGTTGACGGCGAAATCGCCATTAAGCGCAACCGCTATTTCGATCTTTCCACCCCGAACAAGAAGGTCAACTACGCTCTCGCTGCCAAACACCGAGCCCTAGCCGGAATTAAAGGCTATGAAACCGACCTGACCGCTCTTCCCGCCCAGGAGGTTATCGGGCATTACCGCAGGCTATTCCACATTGAAAATGTCGTATCGGATGTCGAAATCAGACCTGAAAGCACGCCTAATCTATGCGAGGAAACAAAACTCGATCACAGCACATCTCAATATTGTGATGGCAGCACTAGCCGTGACCCACCTGATGGAGACCCGCAGTGGTCACTTCATCAAACGCCTCGTGAGAACACTCAAGAAATACCGCAGCTTTCAACTCGTCGTTGGCGGCGAAACCATTCACGCCGCCGTACCATTCCCGCCCGACCTCACGGCCACCATCCAAGTAATCACCGGCCGCGAACTTCCGCACAAAATTGGCCTAAGTCAGGTTAGAAGGGAATCAGCACACCGTCTCGTGGGATTCGTGCTCTGGGTGCTCAATCTGGATGGTGGAGTGCTCGATACCGTGTTCGCGCAGGGCCTGCTGGGCGGCATCCAACAGCGGGCCGGTGCCGACGGTGCCGTCGCGCACGATATGCACGGTCGTGAGCACGTTCACGCCGTCCAGGCTCCACAGGTGCAGGTCGTGGATGTCAGCAACGCCCTCGACCTGCCGCAGCGCGGGCTCGATCGCACTGGCGTCGAAGTCCGCCGGGACTTGCTCGAGCAGCACGCTCGTCGAAAGCCGCATGAGCTGCCAGGCGCGCGGCAGCACCATCGCCGCGATCGCTAGGGAGGCGATCACGTCCGCCGCCACAAACCCCGTGGTCAGTACCACGATGCCGGCCACGATTACTGCGACAGAGCCGAGCATATCCACTAACACGTGCAAGAACGCGCCCTCCACGTTGATCGAGGATTTGCGGTGCCGGTGCAGAACCCACGCCGATAGCGCATTCGCCACCAGGCCGATCACCGCGATGATCAGCATCGTTTTTCCCTGCACTTCGGCCGGGCTCTGCAGGCGGCGCACCGCCTCGACGACAATCCACACCGAGATCGCCAGCACCATCACTGCGTTCGCCAGTGCAGCAAGCACCTCCACTCGTCGGTAGCCGTACGTGGCCTGAGCCGATGCTTGTCGGCGCCCAACCAACACCGCTGACACCGCGATGATCAACCCCGCAGCGTCGGAAAGCATGTGCATCGCATCCGCCATCAGCGCCATCGAACCCGCCAACCAGCCGCCGATCAGCTCCGCGAAGAAGACGGTGCCGGTAATGCCTAGCGCAATCAAGAGTGCGCGCAGCGGCGTGCTGGAGTGATCGTGGTCGTGGTGCTCGTGTGCCATGCACTCAGCCTATCCCCGTCGACGCTTATTGACAATTAAATGCAAATGGATGGCGGTAAGCGCAGCCACTGAGGCCAAGTCGGCCTGCTTTAGGTCATTGTGCAGTTGTCCTTTGAATGTGTAGAGAAGCTGAAACATGAACAACCAAAAAGTAGGGTTAAGTAGCAGAATGTGTGTCCGTTCGGCGTGTTGCGGGGCGGGTACACGGTTAGTTACTTCATGGGGTCTTTTCTGATTCCTATCGAGTGTTCGTACTCGGTTGGGATAGCGTTGTCGTAGAAGGCTGGTCGTGAGGTTACCCTCGTTTAGTGGACACCCGATTAGTGCGGATCTTGTGTCCGTAGGAGAGGATGTTCATTGTGAGTTCGTCAAGGAAGAAGTACACCCCGGAGTACCGGCAGGAGGCCGCCAGACTGGTCATTGAGTCTGGGCGCCCAATCGCTCATGTGGCTAAGGAAATTAGCGTATCGGCCACAATTTTAGGCAGGTGGGTCAAACTTGAGCGGGAACGCCAAGGCTCGGTAGATGGCCGCAGTGATGCCGATATACGGGCCGAAAACGCTCGCCTGCGTCGTGAGTTAGCTGAGGCCAAGATGGATAATGAGTTCTTGTCAAAAGCCACCGCCTTCTTCGCTGCGAAGCAACGCGATCGGAAAAATTTGAGCTAATGCAGCAGGAGAAGGCGAACTACAGCATCAAACGAATGAGCAGGTTATTAGAGGTTTCTCGTTCTGGCTACTATAAATGGCAAAAGGCTCAAGCAGTACGGCTTCGTGGTGAAAATCAGCGTCAGAGATTCCTCGACCAGTTAGACAGGAAAATTCATGACATCTGGGAAGATTCTGACGAAGTCTACGGTGCCCCACGGATTACTGCAGAACTCGCCGAGGGTGGGGTCTATGTGAATCGCAAAACCGTGGCCAAACGCATGCGGATGATGGGTATTGAAGGCATCTCACCCAGGGCGTTTGTTCCCGTAACGACGATTCAATCCAAGCGGAAGTCAACGCTTCCAGACCTAGTGAAACGCCTATTTGATCAAGGGCAGCTTAATCGAGTGTGGATGTCGGATATTACCTATCTACGCACGAGTGAGGGCTGGCTGTACCTATGCGTTATCCGCGATGGACACTCCCGCCGAGTCCTAGGCTGGTCCATGGATAGTGTGCAGGATTCTTACCTGGTTGAACGTGCACTGCGCATGGCTTATACCCTGCGTGGTGAAGTACCCGACGGCGTGGTCTTCCACGCCGATCGTGGTACCCAGTTCACCAGCGAACAGCTGTGGCAGGTCTGTCAAGAACTAGGGATTGCACAATCGGTCGGCCGTACTGGTGTCTGCTTTGACAATGCGATGGCCGAGTCGTTCTGGTCGACATTGAAGACCGAATTTTACGATCGGAAGGAATGGCGAACCCGCAACGAAGCCCGGAAGGCGGTGGCTCGCTGGATTGAGATTGTCTACAACCGGCGCCGTCGCCACTCGTCCATCGGGATGGTAAGCCCCGTCGATTTCGAAGCCCAGCTCGCTGATCAAAATGGTAATAAGAAGGCCGCTGCTTAACCCCTAAGCAGCTTAACTACGTGTCCACGATTTGCGGGCAACCCCAGAACGTCTATCATGTCGAATTCGCCTAACCGGGCTGGCAACAAAAAATTAAAGAACGCCCTATGGCAATCGTCTTTTGCATCGATCAGATTCCACGAGCGTTCCCGGCAATTCTATGAACGAAAACGCAAAGAAGGCAAAAGACACAACGCCGCAGTCGTCGCACTCGCACGCCGGCGCCTCAACGTTCTCTTCGCCATGATGCGAAACGGCGAGCTCTACCGAGACATCTCCACAGTCCAGGAGGCCGCAGCAGCCTAGAACCAACAGACCCTCACCTCAAGCCGATTGCACAGCAAGCCCAATCGGCTCCTCACCGTGCCCGAAAACAACATCCACAAGGAAAAGCAGAAACCCTTCACACCCCCCCCAACAAACTCACCCACGGAATTGACAAACTATATAGGAACACCTCCCTGGGCGATGGTGCAGGCGCGGAGAGCGCCGCTGTTGCCGATGCCGCGCCCAACACCGCGACGGTAGTAGAGTACCCGCTGCCGGTGCAGGAGTTTGCGGTGACCCGCTACGATTTGCCCGCCGGCACCACGGTTTCCACGCAGCTTCCCGGACCGGCCATCGCCCTGGCTACTTCTGGTGTGGTCACGGTAAACGACCTGGAGCTAGCCCCGGGCGAGGCCGCCTGGTTGCCGGTAACCGGCGGCGACACTACCCGCCTTAGCGCGGCCGCGGGTAAAGATTCGCAGCTCTTTATCGCGGCGGCGCGCCCTGCGCGGCAAGTAGCGCTACCGCGCCGCTGGGGACGCCGCCGCGCGACAAGTAGCACTGTCGCGCTAACCGGCGCTATTTACGACATGGTGGGGCGGCGGAACGCAGCTGCGGCGGCTAGCAGCACTACGGTGAGTGCTACCATCCAGGCCACGAAAGCCCAGACTGCGGTGCCGGGCTGGCCGGTGGCAAGGATTTCGGCGCTTGGCGTGCCGTCGATGGCGGCGCCGGCGCGGGCGGCGAAGGTAAGCGGATTCCACCGGGCGATGGGTTGAACCACACCAGCGAATTGCTCCACGGGCACGAGGCCGCCGTTAAGTGCCATGGCCGCCATGATGATGGGGGCCGGGCCAATGGCGGCCTCCGGGGTGGCGCACATCGCGCCCACCATGGCCGATAGCGAGGCGGCCACCACCGCGCCGAAGATGATGACTAACAGCACCCAGCCAAACCCGGCCAGCGTGTGAATACGCAGGCCAGAAGCCACGGAAACCAGCAGCACCGCGCAGCCGGAGATAAGGCTGCGTAAGGAATCGAAACACCAGCGGCCGAAGATCTCCGGGCTGGTGCCGTAGCGCGTGGTCGCGATGCGGGTGGTGATACCGCGTTGGCGTTCCTTAATTATCTGCGCGGCGGCGGAGGTGCCATTCATCAGTTCGCTGGAAAGGATGAGCGCGATGGTAAGCGGTAACGCGTCGAGCGTGGCAGAGCCTTGCGAGGCCGCCATGAGGTCGCCAAACAGCCACCGCATGACCAGGAACATCAAAACGGGACCAGCCACGGTATTGGTAATTACCGCGCTATCGCGGCGGGCGGCGCGCAGGTGCCTTCCAAAATGCGTGGCGACAGTGGACAGCCAGGTGGTGTCGTGCGACACGGTGGCGGTGGTGTGGTTAGTCATGTTTCCTCCCCTGGAAAGCGGTGATAAAGCCCCATACGCCAACGACGGTCATGGCGATGAGCCAGCACAGTGCTTCGACTCCGCGCGCCCCCAGGGCAGCGCCACCTAGTAGGTTGCGGGCGGTGTCCAAGATGGGAGATAGCGGTACGTGCCGGATGATGGGGCCAATGCCGCCGGGCAGCGCATCCGCAGGCACGAATGCGGTGGAGAACATCACCATGACCAGCACGAGGTTTTGGAAGAGCAAGGACGCCGAGGTGGGCTTGGGGGCCAACAGGCAGGAGCCATCGATAAACGCGGAGAGGATGATGGTGAGGGCGGCGAAAAGGGCGATGGTAAGGATAATACGACCCGGTCCGGCAGCGTAGCGGGCACCGAGCAGGATCGTGGTGAGGACGACGATGCTGCACGACCACGCGGCGCGGGTGAGATCTGCCAGCAGCCGGCCGACGACCGTGGCCCAGGCGGGCGTCCCGGTGGCGCGGATGCGGTCGTGGATGCCGTTTTCGGCGTCACGCGTAATCGCCAAGGAGGAGCCCCCGGCGGCGAACACAATCGCCTGAATAACGCCGGCGGGCAGGAGGAAGGCGGCGTAATCGATGCCGAGTTCCGTCGAAGCCTTGGCGAAGGTGGCGTAAAAGATGACCATGAACAGGCTGGGTATTGCCACGGCGGAAACCATTACGGCCTTGTTGCGGACGGTGCGCAGGACATTGCGGTGCCACGAGGCAGCGACTGCTCCGAGCGCGTTCACTGGGAGCCTCCACCGGTGTGGGGAGCCTGCTGCGCGATGTCGCCGGACCCGGCGATAGCGAAGTAGACATCGTCCAAGGAGGGCGGAACCAAGGAGACGTCCGCGACCGAGGTGTCGTCGCCATCCCACAAGGCCAGCGCCCGGACTAGGGTGCGGTGGCCATCGGGCGCATCGACGCGCAATACGGTGTCCTCTTGGCGGCAGTCGATGCGGTGTTCTTGCAAGGTGTGGGTGAGGCGTGCGGCATCGTCCGGGCTAGACATCGTGATGAGGCACACCGTGGTGCCATAGCGGTCCTTGAGCTCGGCGGGGGTGCCTTCGTCGAGCACCTTGCCTCCGGCGAGCACGGCGACGCGGTCTGCGAGCTGGTCAGCTTCTTCCAGGTATTGGGTAGTAAGCAGGATCGAGGTGCCGTCGGCCGCCAGCCCGCGGACGGTATCCCACACGGAGCTGCGCGCGGCGGGGTCGAGGCCCGTGGTCGGCTCGTCGAGGAACAGCAGCGCGGGCGGGACAGTGAGGGAGGCGGCGATATCTAACCGCCGGCGCATGCCGCCCGAGTATGCCGAAACCAGGCGGTCGGCGGCGCCAACCAGATCGAAGCGCTCAAGAAGTTCCGCGGCGCGGGCCTTCGCATCGCTAGCTTTAAGCCCTGCCAGGCGGCCAAAGAAGATGAGGTTTTCCTTGCCGGTAAGCTCCTCATCCACTGCGGCGTATTGCCCGGTCAGCGCGATGGAAGCGCGCACCTTGGAAGGATCTGTGGCTAAGTTGTGGCCATCGATGATGGCGGTTCCGCCCGTGGCGGGCAGCAGCGTGGAAAGGACATTGACCAAGGTTGTCTTGCCGGCACCATTGGCGCCTAGGACGGCGAGGATGCCCCCGCGCGGAATGGCGAGGGTCACACCGCGCAGGATTTCCGTTCGCTTCTTGACTTTTCCCAGGCTACATCGCAGATCTTGGACATCAAGCACCAGGTCGCGGCCTTTTGCGTGGGCGCTGGTTGAGGGGACTGCGGTGGCGCTGGGGTCACCGCTAGCGGTTGCCGTGGTGGGGTTTTCTTTCATGATTCATCCCTGGATATACGTCAACGGTCTATTAGACGGCGCACCGATTCTCCTACCGCAGAAGGAAAACCGATTATTGCCCGCGAACGATGGATTGTGGTCCACGGAGCAAGCGCCTGGGGTAGTGCCAACTAATCCTTAGAAAATGATGTATGTCTAGCGGCACCGGGTCGTGCACAGCGCCCCGCAGGAGAGGGCTGCACAGGTCGGCTGATCGGCGGCGACGCTGCAGGTTGCTGCAAAGTTGAGCATACCATAATTAGGCATGGCATGCTTGACAATTAAGTCGAAGGCCTGTAAGCTACCAAGTGTGAGCTAAGAATCTGGGTATTCCGACTAGTCAGGGTCAAACCGCGTGGCTGACCGTAATTCGTATTGTGGCTCGCGCCTCTCAAGCACAAAGGAGTATCCATGGATTCTCGAGAGCAGATCGAAGATAAGATTCTCTGCGGTCAGCCCTTCCGCCCTATTGAGGACCCGGATCTCTATTACGAGATGATGGAGGCGGCGGAGAAGTGTCACGATCTCAACCAGCTTCGTCCACTTCAAACAGCGGAGAAGCAGGCAGTGATGGCAGACCTGCTTGGTGAACTGGGGGAGCGCTTAATGGTTTTCCTGCCATTTCATGTCCAATATGGCTCGAAAATCAAGGTCGGAGATGGCGTGACCTTCAATCGAGGAACGACGGTACTTGATATGGCCCCGGTGACATTTGGCAATGAGGTCATGGTTGGTCCATGGTGTTCCTTCTTTGCTGGCAATCACGCCTTAGACCCCGTAGAGCGGCAATACATGGTGTGTACCGGGGGTGCGATCACCATACAAGACCATGTGTGGCTTGGTGGCAATTGCACGGTAACTGCGGGTGTCACGATTGGGCATGGTGCAGTAATTGGTGCTGGCAGTGTTGTGACAAGAGATATTCCGCCCATGGTACTCGCAGCCGGTAATCCGTGCCGAGTCATTCGTGATATTGGCCCGGAAGATAAGCTCATGGGGGAGTCTTGGGTTCCTGAGTGGCCTAGTTGGATTACGGATTGAGACGGCTGTGAAAGTTCTCGCGGTCGTCCTGGGTTCTGAGGGTGATATGCTGCCATTTGCGCACCTTGGTGTCGCACTTCGAGATCGTGGCCACCAGTTTGTTTTGGCTGGGTTTAGCGAATTCGGCGGGAGTTTTCGTGCAAACGGGGTGGACTACATCGAGTTACCCGGTGATTACCGGGCGTTAATGAAGCGCCTTTTGGGCGATAGTAAAGGCATGATGGACACTGTCTTAGGTATCCGTGAGATGATATCTGACGCCCACGTTTTCGATGTGTTAGAGCATGCCATGGATGGCGTTGACGTGGTCATGTACACCCAATTCAGTGAAGTTGCTCGGTTGTTAGGGGCTGCACGCGGAGTCCCCAGCGTTCGGGTGCAGGTTTTCCCTACCGAACCCTGCCTCCGTTACAGCCTCGTGGATCCGCGAAAACTGGACGGCTCTGTCGGAGCTCTGGTCACCCACTGGATGTCCAATACTCTGATGGCTTGGGCGATGCGCCCAGTGATAGCGGCATGGCGCCGTAGGTTGGGGCTGCGTCAGCGAGCGCTCTCCTCTCCACCAACCACGATCTACCAATTCAGTCCCGCGTTGAGTCCGCCGGCGCCGGAATGGAAAAACCACATTCACGTCACTGGCGAGTGGCTTGACCCGCACCACAGTGAACTCGCCCTAGACCCAGCAGTCGAGGAGTTTGTGACTGCCGGCTCGGCCCCGGTTCTGGCAAGCTTTGGGAGTATGGTCTCAGATCGCGTTTATGACCTTCAACGATGGACTCGAGACGCGTGCATCGAGCATGGTCTGCGGGCGATAATCGTCGATCCCGATCATGAGCCTGGTGTGAGAGAAGGAATCCTCACCGTCGCCCGGGTCCCGTTCGCGACTGTGCTTCCGTGGTGCCGTGCAGGCATCTGCCACGGCTCACTGGGCACCACCGGGGCGATCCTGCGCGCCGGCAAGCCGTGCCTTGCGGTTGCATTCGGTGGTGACCAACACTTCCATGCCAACGCAGTTTGTCGAAACGGTGCCGGGCCGAACTATATTGACGCCCAGCGAGGCGAACTGAGTGCCCAGTCCCTGGCCGCCGGAATTGCCGATTTGGTAAGTGGAGCATACGACTCCGCAGCCCGCAGGATGCCCGAGTTGCTTGCCACAGACCCGGGTACCGTCGCAGCAGTAGAAATCGTGCTTAATCAGTCCGACCTAGCGAAAGGCGAAAAATGACAGAAATCAGCTGCGAGGGAGTCTTTCCGTTTGTGGCCGGACATCGCACTGGAACCCTCTTGTTTTGCTTCCATCACGCAGGAGGCAGCGCTTCCGTCTATCGTGGATGGGTGGGGGTCAACCCAAGCATTGACGTGGTGCCGGTGGAGCTTCCCGGAAAGGCAACCCGTCGCCGAGAGAAATGGGTAAGCGACTTTGACAAGCTCGCCGATATGTGCGCAACCGAGATAGTAGATCTGGCGGCGGGCGCGCCGATTGCGTTGTACGGCCACTCCATGGGGGCAGCGCTGGCCTACCAGGTTGCTGCCTGCCTGCAGCAGATGCATCGGCCCACTATACCGGAAGCCGTGGTGGTGGCCGCACGGCAGGCGCCCGGAGAAACCGTGCCTGGGGAATACCACTCGTCAATGGGGTTCGGTGCGCTGCGCAGGGAGTTTGAGAAGGTAGGTGGCACACCACCTGAGATCCTTGCCAATGATGATGTGATGAAGCTGCTGCTCGCTGACATTCGTCGCGATTATGTGTTACACGAGGGCTTTCACCATGCAACCACGGTGCTTCGCTCTCCTGTGCTGGCATTGGCGGGGGATAGCGACCCAGCTGTCAGCCCAGAGATGCTTTCCCGGTGGGAAAATTTTACCAGCGGTAGTTTTGAACTGAAGGTCCTGCCGGGTGGGCATTTCTTCCCGCTCGATACTGGAACCGAGTTCCTCGACCTGCTTGCCGGTTTTCTAGCGGGAATTACTGGGAACACTGCCTGGTTAGCGCGGAACAATGCGTGATTGTGACTGTTAAGTAAAGAGGCCCCGATGACCGAACAAAAACCACCCATTACATTTAGGCAAATATCTCAACCTGCCCACCGGCAGATCACGGTGTCGCTGCTATTGGCGGTGCTGGCGGCGTTTTTGTCGCTGGTGCCGGTAATCGTGCTGGTTGAGCTGGTGCGCACCGTAATGCTGTCCTTCCAGGGAGAGCCGATAGATGCGTCAAAGCTGTGGCTGCTAGTCGCGGCGCTCATGGTGGCCACCGTCCTACATGGACAGGCAACCGTGAAGAGCCTCCAGGTAAGCCACCAGGCCGACGGCCTTTTGGGCGAGCACTTACGCCAGCAGCAGATTACCAAGCTGGGTAGGCTCCCGCTGTCTTGGTTTACGCGGACACCTTCGGGGACTGTGAAAACCTACATCGAAGACGACGTCACCAAGATCCACCAGCTCATCGCCCACGCGCCGCACGATTATTCGGCCGGTGTACTCGTACCGCTATTGAGCCTGGGATACATGTTCGTGGTGGACTGGCGGATAGGCCTGCTGGGCCTGGTACCACTGCTGTTGGCAGTGGCCACCATGCCGTTTATGATGCGCGAGTTTCAAGAAAAGGCGGAGAAATTTAAGTCCAGCCAGAAGCAGCTAGACGCCGCCGTCGTAGAGTTGGTGCGCGGCATCCCGGTTATCAAGGTGTTTGTTCCGGAAGGCTACGACGAGAGCATTTTCCTTAGTCGTTCCCGGAGTTTTGGTGGGTTCTATCGCGAGTGGTTGCACGCCACCGTACACCCCACCGCTTTGATGAAGATCTTCACCTCCACCGGGTTTGGCCTGCTGGTGGTAGCCGCGGCCAGCCCGTGGCTCATCACGTCTGCGGGCGTACCAGTGGCCGATGTGCTGGCAGCGTTTTTGTTGATCAACAACATCGCCGCGCCTCTGCTTATGCTTTCGCGCACTAACATCATGTTTTCGGAGGCGAAGGCTGCCGCGGCGGATCTCACCGAGTTCTTCAACATCCCGGTATTGCCGCCCGCTGCTGGCGGCAGGGAGCCTGCAAACGCCGGAATTGAGTTGAAAGATTTAAGCTTCTCCTACGTGCCGGACACCCCGGTGCTTTCCGGCATTAACCAAAAACTTACCGCCGGCAGCATCACTGCGGTGGTGGGACCTTCCGGCTCGGGGAAGTCCACGTTAGCCGCGCTCATCCCCCGGCTATTAGACCCCACGGAGGGGTCGGTGCGCATTGGTGGCGTCCCTAGTACTGATCTCCGATCTGACCAGCTCTACCGTAGGGTAGGGTTCGTCTTCCAGGACCCTTACCTTATGCGGATGAGCGTGCGGGATAACATTCGCCTCGCTCACCCGGAGGCCACCGACGCAGACGTGGTTCGCGCCGCCCGCGCCGCCCAGATTCATGAGCGCATTACCCATCTGCCGCGCGGCTACGACTCGGTGGTGGGAGAGGACGCGCAGCTTTCCGGTGGCGAGCAGCAGCGGCTGGCTATTGCCCGGTCCATCTTGCTCGACGCGCCGATCCTCGTGTTGGATGAGGCCACCGCTTTTGCGGATCCGGACTCCGAGGCCGCGATCCAGCGGGCCATTACCGAGCTGGTGGCCGGGCGCACGCTAGTAGTTATCGCACACCGGCTCCACACGATCACCGGCGCTGACCGGATCCTCATGCTGGAAAACGGTGAGGTCACCGAAGCAGGCACTCACGAAGAGTTAGTGGCGGCAGGCAAGGGCTACGCCACGATGTGGGCACGCTACCAAACCGCGCAGGCGGGCATCCAAGGGGAGGAAAAATAATGATCCGCACGCTCTATTCACTGGGCAGTCCGGCTGATCGTCGCCGTCTGGTGCTGGTCCTTACGCTAATTGGGATTTCCGCGGTGGCGTTGGCCATTGGCCTTATCCTCATTGCACTGTTTTTGGACACGCTGTTTAGCGAAGATCCCGCGCAGGCCGCAGCATGGTTGCCCTGGATCATTATCTCCGTCCTCGTCTACGCCGCCGCAGACTGGCCCACTGAGGTTATTGCCCAGGACCTGGGGCATGATTACGTGCTGCGCATCCACCGGCTTATCGCCGATCGCACGGCACAGCTACCCCTGGGCTATTTTGAAGAAGATCGCGCCGGCCAGATCGGTGTTGTAGCCACCAGCGGTGCGCTGTTTGCCGCTAACGCGCCGGCAATGATGCTGCGGCCCATGCTGCACGGTGCTGCCTCGGCCGGTTTGGCTTGCGTGTTTCTCATCGCCGTGGACTGGCGGCTGGGGCTGGTTACCGTTGCAGTGGCTGCCGTGGTGTGGTTCGCCTATAACCGCCTAATGCGGCAGTACCGCGTGGCAGAGCGCCAGAAGGGCGAGCGCAACGAGCACGGCGCCGCGGAGGTGCTGGAGTTCGCCCAGGTGCAGCCGGTGCTGCGCATGGCTGGGCCGGATTCGCTGGGGGAGCGCGCCGTGCGCGCCTCGATTCGAGAGCAGCTTAGCGCCCAGCAGCACACCCAGAAGACAGGTGAGATGATCATGGGTCGTCTGGCTTTAATCATCATGGTCGGTACCGTGGTCATTGATGCCCTGGCCACCGTGCTACTTCTCAACCACTGGCTAGAAGCAGGCACCTACATTGGCGTCATTGTGTTGGTGTTCATCCTGGCTCGCGTTGCTATGTCGGGCATACCCTACGGCGAGGGCTTGGAATCCGCGCGCAATACCTTAGATGAGATCCAAAAGATCCTCGATGCGCGGGTGTTGCCGGAGCCTGCGGTTCCGGCGGCGCCACGCGACTATGGCATCGAGTTCGATGGGGTGGGCTTTGGCTACGAACCCAACACCCCAGTGGTCCGCGACGTGAGTTTCCGCGTGGCGCCCGGAACTACTACTGCGTTGGTGGGTCCCAGCGGCTGCGGCAAGAGCACCTTGCTAAAACTTGCGGCACGCTTCTATGACGTTGACCAGGGGACCATCCGTATCGGTGGTGTGGATATTCGCGATCTTGGCTCCCGGGCGGTGTTGGATTCGCTGGCTATGGTGTTCCAATACGTGTACCTCTTCGAGGACACACTGTATGAAAACATCCGCCTGGGCTGCCACAATGCAACGCGGGAGGAGGTGCTCCGCGCAGCGGAGTTGGCCGGTGTCACCGAGATTGCCCGGCAGCTGCCGCAGGGGTTTGACACCCTGATTAGCGAGGGCGGGCAGAATCTCTCCGGTGGTGAGCGTCAGCGTGTCTCCATCGCTCGTGCGCTACTGAAGGACGCGCGGATCGTGCTGCTTGATGAGGCGACTAGCTCTCTAGACGTGCAGAATGAGCACCTTGTGATGCGCGGTATGAAAACGCTTTCTGCCGAGCGCACCATCGTCGTCATTGCGCACCGGCTGCACACCATCCGCGACGCGGACCAGATTGTGATGATGAGTCCCTCCGGCACCGTGGAGTCTATCGGCAACCACGAGGAACTCATGGAGAGTTCCCCACGCTACCGCAGCTTCTGGGGTGAAAAGAGCGACGCCACCAGCTGGAAGCTGTAGGGACTAGCTGTCGCGGCCGCGTAGATACCGCACCGTGCGCGCCAGTGCGAGATCATCGCACGGTTCGCAGGCGGTAAGGCGGCCTTTTTCCACGCGCAGGAGAAGATCGCAGCACCGCGCCACCAGCTCCATGTCATGGGTTACTACCAAAACGGTCTTGCCCTGCCGGGCTAGGGCGTCTAGCAGGTGGGCCACCCGGTGCATGCGGCACAGGTCCAGCCCGCTGGTGGGTTCATCGAAGACGATTACCTCGCGCTCACTTAGGACTGCTGAGGCGATGGCCACGCGCTGGCGTTCGCCGCCCGAAAGCGACATCGGGTGCCGGGCCCGCTTGTCCGCGAGATCAAGTGCACCAAGCACCTCGGTAAGGCGCGCTTCGTTTTTCCCATCCGGTCCACTGGTGCCGATGATTACGTCGGACTCCACGCTCTCCCCGAAAAGCTGGTGGTTTACGTCCTGCATTACTAAATAGGACTGGCGCAGGCGCTGCCGGGGACCCGAGAGCGAGCGGTTATTGATGTCCACCACGCCGGTGGCCTTAGATTCCAGGCCAGTCAGAACGCGCACAAAGGTAGATTTTCCGGCCCCGTTGCGTCCTACCACGCCGATGACTTGTCCTTGCGGCAACTCCGTGTGGCTGATGCTCAGGGATGGCTCTGTAGCCTTGGGGTAGGTGAACTGTAGCTTTTTGAGCACCATCGTGCCACTTGAAGGGCGTGGCTCGCGGGTCACCTCGGGGACCTGCTGCGCTGAGCGCAAGCCCATGCGGTACAGTTCGGCCTTGTCTAGGGTGCGAAACTCCGAGCCGCTGAGATCATGAGCGATCTGCCCGTCCTGCATAACCAGCACTCGGTCCACGATGTCAACTAGGTAGGAAAGCCGATGCTCAGCGATCAGGACGGTGCGGCCCTGTGTCTTCCACTGCGCGACGATGCGGCGCAGCTCATCGACGGCGGCGAGGTCGAGATTTGATGATGGTTCGTCTAGTAGTAGTACCTGTGGGTGCATCGCGGCCACTGAAGCGCATGCTATTTTTTGTTTCTGGCCGCCGGAAAGTGTGAACAGGTGCCGGTCGAGGAGATGAACCATGCCGAAATCTGCGGAAAGTTCCCCAATACGCTGTCGAATCTCGTTGGGCGCCACGCCGAGGTTTTCGCAGCCAAAGGCGAGTTCGCTGGCTACTTCCAGCGTGAAAAATTGCGACTTGGGGTTTTGGAACACTGAGCCTACGCGTTCGGCGATGTCGTGTGGGTGGGCATGAGTGATGTCTTCGTCGTCCAGCAGCACCTCCCCCGAAATCTGGGCGTCGCAGAACGTGTGCGCCACGCCGTTTATCAGGCGTAGCAGGCTGGACTTACCGCAGCCTGATTCGCCACACACTAGAACTAGTTCGCCCTTCGCCACGGTGAGATTTACGTGGTGCAGCACCGGCTCCGCTGTGTTTTGACCATAGGATAGTGACACATCGTGCAGCTTTATCACGGCAGCATCACTATATTTACCAGTAGTAGGATCAGGGACACGACGAGCACGCTTATGACTATTGCGTCGCCTACGCGGAAGCCTATCTCGCACAGCGTGGTTCGTCGGCGAGGCGAGCCCAATCCGCGGGTCACTGCAGACATAGCCAGCTCGTTGCCGATGCTCACAACGGACGCCAACAGTGGCACAAAGCGGTATTCGAGCATAGCGATCGGGTTGCGCAGGCCCGAGATGCCACGCATCTGCATGGCGGTGCGGATATCGCGGTATTCCTCGAGAATCGTCGGGAAGAACCGGAACATGATGGACGTGGGGATGGTCAGGGCGTCGGGGCTCCGCATGCGCTGCATCGCGGCCATGAATTCGCTGGCCGAGACGGTGCGTAGTAGGTACCAGCAGCACGTGATACCAGGGAGGATGAGCGAAAGCCCTGCGAACCACGTAGCGCACACGTCCACGATGATGTGGCGCTCGGGCAGGGCCTGTACCACCACCGCAGGAAAGCCGGCGAGCACCGCGAAGGTGAGTGCGTATCGCAGTGCAGCGGCCACCATGCCGGAGGCGAGGAAAAGTGCCCCGGGAACGGCAATGAGCATCCACCGGGCGGTGCTGCCCAGCGCCCCACTGGACCCGGCCGGTGAGATGAGCACCGAGGACACCACGAGGATGACCAGCACCGTGGTGCGTGGGTCCAGATGGAGTCCCGCTGTGTGCGTGCCTGATCCGGGCAAAGTGGGCGACATCAGGCGATTCCTGCTCGCTGGAAGTGCTTGGTGAAGATGCGCCGGCCGAGGATCCCGCCGAGGATCCCGCAGACGAAGGTTACTATCACAATGATGAGGAATAGCCAAGTCATCTGGCCAATAGAGGTGAGGCCATCCGCGAAACTAGCACCATATTTGGTCTGCATGCCGCTGCTCTCTATGTAGCGCCGAGTGGTGAAGAAAAGCGGAATATATGATGCGGTGGGTGACACTGCTATAAAGGCATAGGCGATCACACTGTGTATTGCGCTCGTATACTTGCCGGCGCGCAAAATTAACTCGGCAAACACGGCCATGACCAAGCTGAGCAGCAGTGGCCATATGCCTAAACCAAGCAGCAGGCTGGCGAGGCCGCTGAGAAGAAGGAATATGAAGACCATGCCGGGCTTGTGCACCTTGGCCAAGAACAGCATCATCGGGATGCCCAGGATGAGGGCCTGAACGCTGGTGATCATCACGTAGGTGATGGGGGTGATGCCGATGAAGGCGATGACCACGCCGGCTACCAAGTTGATGACGAAGAAGATGCCGATGTTCATCAGGTCGGTGATGTTCAGCCGTCCTGCTTTTGCATCTTTCGGGGTGGTGTGGGGAGTACTGGGCATGATGTTTCCTTTCAGATTAGGCTGCTTGTGCGTAGCACTGGGTTGGGGGCAAGTGGCTTGTCAGGTGAGTGAAACAGGTGTGGCATGAACTCTAAATTTCGCCTTCTTCTACGTCGCTGCCGACGATGTCGGCGATCAGGTCGGACAATTCTCGGACCGTTGGATGGTTGAATACGTCACGTATGGAGATCTCTACTGACATTTCTCGACGAATCGAGTTAGTAAGCCGCACGGCCGTGAGCGAGTCGGCACCGATGGTGAAGAAGTCATCGTCGATGCTGATCTCCTTGGGCCCGAGGAGTTCTTGCAAGATGGTAATGATACCCGAATCTCGGTGATTACGAGAGCGTTCCCTTGTTTGTGGTTGTTCAAAGGTTTTTCCTTCTAAACTCTTGCGATCAATCTTGCCGTTCCAAGACCGTGGTAGCCCATCAATGCGTGATATCACGCGTGGACGCATATAGGCAGGGAGAGACTCGGCGAGGTGGTTATTGAGTGCTGCCATGTTAAAGCCCTCATGCGTAACAACGTAGAGAACAATGCCATGGTCGTTGACAGCGACGCAATCGCGGAGTTCGTTGAATTTTCGTGCTGTTGACTCGATCTCACCGAGTTCGATGCGGTAGCCGTTGACCTTAACCTGACCGTCCTCGCGCCCCAGGAAGATGATGTGACCAAGGTGATTGTAGAGGGCCTTGTCGCCCGTGCGGTACATTCGTTCGCCGGTGCGGGGGTGGGTGATGAATGATGCTGCGGTCTTCTCTGGGTCCTTCCAGTACCCCATGGCCAGGCCACGTCCGGCAATGTAAAGGTCTCCCGGCACATGCGTGGGTCGGGGGTTCAGGGCCTCATCGAGGATGTACATTCGCTGATTTGCCAGCGGCGTTCCATAGGGAATGCTGGTACGCGAGGCATCATCGACGCCTACCTCGTACCAGTTTGACCATATCGATGCCTCGGTAGCACCCCCAGCAGCGAAAACTGTGCAGTCCCGGAAGAGGGTGCTGACCTGGTAAGCGATATTTACAGGTATCCAATCTCCGCTGAGTAGTGCCGACCGTACGGAGGAACCAATGAGGCTCCGTTCGCGGAGGTGTTCCACGTACATCGAAAAAAGTGCTGGCACAGAGTTCCACAGCGTCACCGAGTGCGTAGTTACGGCATCTGCCCAGCACTGCGGATCACGTTTGTCTGCTGGAGATGGCAACACCAAGGTAGCACCCCGCGCGAACATCCCGAAGATGTCGTATACCGATAGATCGAAGTTTAGCTCTGAAATCCCCAATATCCGGTCGGTCGGAGTCACCCCGAGGCGTTCGTTGACATCGACAATCGTATTGACCGCCGACTCGTGGGTGATGGCTACTCCTTTGGGAGTGCCCGTCGTACCAGACGTGTAGATGACGTACGCAAGCGAGCTGGGTGTCGGACTCGATTCGCTTAAGGCCTGGTCACCTGGCCGATGCCGGGCGACATCGGCCAGAGTGATGACTGTGCAGTGCTCGGCTAACGCAGCGAAATCATCGTCCGGATGGTCCATCGCAACAATGGATGCACCCGCATCGTTGATGATGGAAGTGTTACGCCCCACCGGTTGGTCCACGCTCAGCGGCAAGTAGGCGCATCCGGCCTTCATTGCGCCTAGTACCGCTGCGATCTGTTGTGCGGACTTTTCCATCATGATGCCAACGAGATCACCAGGCGCCGGGTCAGTTGCAGCAATAAGCTGGGCCCACTTATCCGACTGCTCATTGAGTTGCTCGTATGTCCATTGCGTGGTGGCGTCTATCACCGCGAGGTTGTCACCATGCTCGGCAAGTCCCTTCTGATACAGCCCCAGTAGGCTCTTATCCGCTCCGGGGAGTTCCCGGTCTGTGTCGTTGATTCGATCTGCGGTGGGCGCGTTGGTCGTCGGAGCTATGGTACTGGTGGGCGCGTTCCAGAGTTCAGGGGACTCTGCGAGGTGCGAGAGAGTGGCTGTAAGGCTGGTGAAAAGCTCCGCCACCATGTCGTCGGGGAAGATCGCCTCGACCGCGTCCATATTCAGCATCAGGCCACCATCGTGTTCATAGACCTGGAGGTCCATCCATACCTGTGGCGTCTGCGATAGGCCATGATCGATTACGCCCAGGTAAGGACTCTGATCTGACTCGGGGTGCTCCACGACGCCCAGGCCACACGTGAAGACCACCGGCATGGTTACCCGAGCACCGCGTTGCTTAGTAAGCATTCGCTGCACCGACACGCCGGAGACACTGCCGTGATCGAGATTGCTGAACATGCGCCTGTGTAGCGCTGCAGCGCGGTCCCGGAACGATGGTGCACACTGGGTATCCACGCTGAGAATAGATAGGCTGGTGAAGTCGCCAACTATGTGGTCAACCTCGGGGGCGAACCGAGTGCGGTCGAACCGGGTCAGGTTGATGCTAAGTCGCGGCTCATCGCTGTACCTCGCTAGGACTTCGGCGTATACCTCGGCTAGGAATACGGCTTCGGTCATCCCCTCCTCACGTACCCGTTGCTTAATCCGGCGCCACTTCGCAGCGTCCACCAGGGCGTGGTGGCGGCAAAACTGCGAGGTATTAGCGCCGTTTGTGTCGGTCACCGGCAACTGCGGTGCAGGATAAATAGTATCCACTGCCGATTCCCAATAGGCTTGGTCACGCTTATGGATGTCGCTGTGTGACAGTTCAATCGTGGCTTCGACATAGTCTTTAAATGAATAGGGGATTGCCGGATCGAGACTGTCTACGCCGTGGTCGTAGGCCTGCTTCCACTCACGGAAAATGTGGAACATGCTCCAGCCGTCGATAAACAAGTTATCGAAACTTAAAAGCAGTCGACCCGCGTCGGGCTCGGCTACGTAGCGCACGTCAAAGCATGGCCACTGAGTGGGATCAAACTTCTGGCGGGACATTTCCTCTCGGATTTCATCGAGAGTATCCTCATTGTCGGCGTTGCCGGAGCGAATGAGGGCAATGCGGTAGCGTGGTACTTCGGGCAACACACGCTGACTCAATCCGTCCTCACACACGACGGTGCGCAGCATGGGATGGCGTTTAATCAGGGCATTGAACGCGTCTTCCACTCGCTCCGGGTCTAGGCAGGCAGTGGACATTTCAAAGTAACAGTGGCTGGAAACGTCGCCGAGTTCGATGGCTCCAGAGCTGCCGATGAGATAGGACTGCTGCACCTCAGTCAGCGGGAACGGAGCGTACTGTTCAGACCCGTGAACAATCTTGGGAAGATCCGATTGCTGGTGGGGGACTTCGGCTATCTGGTCAATTCGGGCGGCCATGTCGCGCAGCAACGGAACGTCAAAGATATTCTCTAACGGAAATTCCACGCCAAAACACTGTTCGATGGTACGGCGCAGGCGTGTTGCTGTGAGAGAATCACCACCCAAGCGAAAGTAGTCTGAGTTCACGTTGGAGCTGGTGTGCAGCAGCTCATCCCAGATATCGATGAGCCGTTTCTCGGTGGCGGTGTGCGGAAGTTCGGTGACAGCGGGCTCGTTGTCGAAGTATTCCGGCACTAATGCTGTGAGCGCTTTGCGGTCAATCTTGCCGTTGCTGGTGAGTGGAAACTTCGCTAGCTCCAGGATGCGTTTCGGTAGCATGTACTCCGGAAGGCGGGTGGCCAGTAGGTTTGTAGCCTTGGCATAGTCAGAATCGCATAGTGTGACCGATTCGTTGGAACTAGCGCGTTCGGCGATGATAAGCGCCGTCGTTTTAGTGATCTCTACATGCTCTACAGGTTTCCACCCAGTGCGCTGCAGGATTTCTTTCCAGCTGCGGGCGCTGAGTAGTACTGTACCGGTTTCGGCCCGAGCGTCCGTGGTATTGTTGGCAATAAATGCGGCGGTGATATCGGACATCGGGGAGGGGGCAGTGGGCTCTACCACCACCATCGTTGCTCCAGGGGCGCTGAGGCCCCAGGCCTCACAGAGCGTTTTCTCGATGTCCTCGCTCTGGTGCAGCGTCTGGTTGCACAGCACCAAGTCCGCCTTCGTCACTGCCTCCCCAGGAGTCGGTTGGGGCGTGCTAGTGACTCCGAGCTGGCGGTACGTGAAGGTGTTACCAACACGTTGTCCGGCATGTTCGAGGTGATGACGATAGGGATCAGCGAGCACGTATGCGCTCGTCCCCGCGATAGCCGCGTAGTCCGCAGAGGCCTCGGGTCGGCGTGACCCGATCTCAAGAATCTTGAGCTCGCTGGTTGAGTGGGTACTGCATTCACGCACAACCGCGCCGAGGACCCGGTGAACCAACCGACCCAACGGACGGGTTGCGAGGAATTGCTCCACCGACATCGAATCTGGGCTTTGGATGAACTCAGCGATACTGCGCTGCTTCTCCGCCATTACGAAGGCTTGCTCGAAGGGGGTGACAAAACGCTCTAACGCGCCGAACGACTCGTCGTCTAGAAGCAAGTCTGCGGTAGCCGGGTGTTCATCTGCTTTGCCTAGCCATGTCTGCCAGCGATTACGGTGTTCGCGGAGGTGGTTTGGGGTCCCCACGCCGGTGAGTTGCTCCTCCCAGCGTCGCATCACTGAGAAGGCATATGCGGTCTGTAAATGCTCATCGTGCTCGACGGACGTGCGGATGTCGCCCTCGGTCAGCACGTCGTTGACTTTGGCGCGCAATGACGTCGCAAACTGCTCCGGAGTAGTTCGGGCAACATGTGACGGTGTGAACTGAGCAAACGTAACCAAAGATGGTGACGATGATGCACCTTGGTGCGTGATACACACGGCACGCTCTATTGGCAGCAACGCTTCACACGCGGACTCGATCTCGCCGAGTTCGATGCGGTGGCCACGAACTTTGACTTGGTTATCCGAGCGGCCTAAAAACTCGATCGTCCCATCGGCCCAGAACCGGCCCATATCGCCTGTGCGGTACCAACGTGAGTCCTCCGAGATTACGAACTTAGTTTCGGTGAGTCCGGGGTCGCCGACATATTGTGTAGCTACGCCCAGGCCGCCAATCCACAGCTCCCCCACAGAATAATCGGGACAGTCCTGGCCATTGCTGGACACCACCCGGTACATCTGTTTGGCAAGCGGCCGACCATAGGGAATTGAGGTCCACTCGGGTGACACTACATCGAGGTCGAGACCATTGGACCAGATAGATGCCTCCGTCGCACCGCCCATAGCTAATAGGTGTGCCTGCGGGGTAACCGTGCGCATGCGCTCAGGCAGGCTGGTATCAATCCAGTCGCCAGATAGCAGAACATGGCGTATGCTGCTGAGCTTGCCCGGTGTCCGATCAGCCGCAGATAAAAGCATCTCAAACAAAGTAGGCACCGAATTCCAGATAGTTATGCCTAAACTATCCACCAGCGATACCCACTTCTTGGCGTCGCGGCGCGCATCATCTGGGATGGTTACCAGTTCGCCGCCAGCAGAAAGGAGCCCGAAGGCGTCGTACACCGAGAGATCGAAATCAAAGGAAGATACGCTTAGTAGGCGGTCTGTCGGACCAACGCCCAGGCGACGGTTGATCTCGCTAATGGTGTTCCATGCAGCACCGTGGCAAATCTCGACTCCTTTTGGTGTTCCAGTGGTCCCAGAGGTGTAGATTACATAGGCTGGGTCTTGTGGATGCAGCTGCGGAAGATTGGCTGTGCCGGTAGCGCTCGTGAAATCTACTACCTGAACTGCAGTTTCGCTCAGAACCTTATCGGGTCGGTCAGTAATCAGATGCGTTACTTGGCTTGCCCCCAAGAGAGCGGCAATACGAGATTCCGGTTGCTGTAGACTCACCGGTACATATGCTCCGCCCGCCATCATCGCGGCTAGCGCACCAATAATCTGGCGAGGACCACGCTCCACCATCACTGCAATCAAAGCGCCTCGCCCAACCCCGGAATTCACCAAAGCAGAGGCGATGGTGGTGGCTTGCTCTTCCAAATCTTGGTAGGTAATAACGTCGCCGCTTGCACTGCGAATGGCCGTGGCCTGGGGGTGGCACCGTGCAGCGGCAATCACCTCATCGACAAGGGTGGTGTCAGGCAGCCGCCAAGAGGCAACTTCGGCACGTGACGCTCGACGGGCCTGCGCTCCTGGGCTCTCTACCGGGTCTGAATGCGAGAGATCGTCGGTGATTGCCTTGTCAATCTCCATCACTAGGGTGGCGAAGAGATCGTCCAGCATCTTCTCGGGGAACAACTGTTCAACTGCGTCGCAGACGATTAGGAAGCCGTTGACGGTGGTGAAGACTTGGAGGTCAATCCACACCTGGGGGGTCTGGGAGATCATGTAGCTAATCTCTCCGAAGGTATCTATAAACTCTTGGCCAACCAGTGGGTCTCCCAGGTTGCAGGAGAACACCACGGGAGCCAAAACTTGCTCACCTCTGGAAGCACGTAGGTCTCGCAGCACCCGCACCGCCGAATACTGTGAATGTGACGAATCCTCATAGAAAGAGGCCTGTATATCCTTGAGGTCCTCGCTGAAAGTGCGGCGTGTGGACTGATCGATACTGGTGAGTGTCAGGGCGGTAAAGTCTGCGACGACATTCTTTATCGCTGTGTCTGAACCGCGGTTGAACAGAGGTACGGCCATGAGGAATTTTTTATTCTCGCTCCATTGGCCGATGGTGCGGGCGTAGGCGGTCAGCAACACCATTGCTGGGGTAGTAGCGTGGTGTTCACACACCTCACGCAAGCGCGACCAAGTTGCCGAATCGAATGATCGACTGCGGCGTACAAACCGGTGTGCTTGTTCCTCGTTGGTGCCGTGGCTCATCGGCAAGGTTGGGGCACCCGGCAACTCGGAGAGGCGATTGCGCCAGTATGCCTGGTCACGGTCGATATCGGCGACGCCTTCGCGAGCGTGTCCAGCGAGGTAGCGAGCGAAACTCCACGACGGGTCGGCGTCGGGGGCTTCACCGGTGGCGTAATGGTGGGCGAGGTCGTGCAAGATAATTTGGAAACTCTGCACATCGCACACAAGCAGGTCGATATCGAAGTGAATAACTGCTACATCCTGAGGGAGGAGGCTGACTTCTAAAGATACCACATGGCCGGTAGCTATGTCCAACAGTCGGTGCGAAAGGCGTTCGCGCGTGGATAGCAGAGCTTCTTCGCGCGTGGACTCGTCCATCTTGGTGAGGTCATGAACGAGGATGGTGGGGTGGGGCGGCTCTGGCAGCACATATTGCTTGCCATCTTCGGTGTAGCAGGCGCGCAACATCGGGTGGGAACGTAGCAGCGTCAGCCAGCTTTGTTGCAATCGGTCGATATTGATACTGCGGGATTCGACCTCTACGTAGCCGTGGGTGCCCACCCCGCCCAGTTGCTGCGAGGAATTGCGGCCAATCCAATAGGCGTATTGGACATCTGTGAGGTCAAAGGGTACGGAATCGTCGATGGGAGCGGCAAACCCATCTTTGGGGGACTCAATGGCGTCAGTGCTGTGGTTTGGTGTGGATTCTACAAGCATCTTCGCCCACTGCCTTACCGTTGGGGCGCGCATGAAATCTCCAAAGGAGACGCGGTGTCCCTGTTTCATCCAATCAGCGAGCAGACGGACTGTTGGAAGTGACTCCAGGCCGTGGGAGAGCAGGTTGTCGTCGATGCCGATTTCGGCATCTTCGCCGAGGATCTGGTGGAGCGAGGCGAGGAGTTCTTCGCGAATTTGTTCCTCTTTGATCATGGTCTTGTCCTCTCAGCTTTGTTCGGATTCACGGTCAGTAAATTGCGCTGCCGCGAGAGCACGCAGCTTTTTCTTGTCGACCTTGCCTATGTTGATCAGTGGAATTTCGTCGACAGTGATCACCTGGTCCGGCACCTTGTATCGGGATACGCCTCGGGTGAGGAAATCATCCAGAATGGCGGAGCGGTTAACGCCTGGTTGGGCGACGATGGCTGCAACGGTGCGCTCTCCCAGTGCTCTATCTGGCATTGGGAAGACGGCTGCAGCACTAATGCCTGGAGTTCCAGACAAGAGTGTCTCGACCTCAGAAGGGGAGACGTTTTCGCCCAGGCGATTGATCTGTTCAACCACGCGCCCGCACAGCACCAGGTTGCCGTCCTCGGTAAGGTAGCCACGGTCACCGGTGCGGAAGAAACCATCCTCGGTGAAACAGTCCGGGGTATCGCGGTTTCCTTCGTAGCCGAAGAAAGTATAAGGGCCCTTTTCTAGTATCTCTCCCGGCTCGCCTCCCGGGCCATCGATTACCAACTCGTCAGCATCAGAGATGGGACGACCTTGCGTGCCAAGAATCACCGCTGGAGGGTCATCAATACGCGTGAACGTAGTGATGCCTTCACCCATGCCATAACCCTGGTGGATACGCACACCGAAACGATCCTGTATTGCCTCACCTAAGCCGTCGTTAAGCGCCGCTGCGCCAATGATAATTCGCTCCAAGGAAGAGAAATCTGCGGGAAACCACTCTGCGGCCTCCACCCACACCTGGGCTACCGCAGGAACTAGTGCAGTCAGCGTGACCCCGTGGGTCGCAATGGCCGGAAACGCCTCATCGAAGGCTGCGCTGGTGCACAGAACCACAGTGCCGCCCGAAAGCAAGGTGCCCAGAATCCCGGGCTGAGCTAAGGCGAAATCATGAGAGGTAGATAGAACCGCCAAGTATACCGTATCTGGCCCGACGCCGCAGCACTGTGCCGCCGCACGGGTGTTATATGCATACGCCTCATGTACCCGGGGAATTATTTTTGGCATGTTCGTGGTTCCGCCAGACAAAAGATTCAGCGCAACGCTGCGTGGATCCGGCCACTTAGTAGGCGGAGAACATTTGGTAGAAATCGGGGCAGTGAAGAGACCTGGCAGAACTCGGTACGAGGACTCCTTGTCGTGCGTGGGTCCGTTATCGGCCCACAGTTCTTTGAGTCCGAGCTCGCCGGGTCCCATAGCCTCTACCATGGCTACGGTGTCAAAACCGAGATGGTCGCGGCCACCGATATAAGCAACTGGGTGTAAAGACTCACACAACGCTGCAACTTCGGCCTCTCTATGCGCGGGAAGCAGCAGGGTTGGGATAGCACCCACGCGCATCAGCGCAAGCAGAGTCACCACATACGCTGCGGTGTTTGGCAGTTGCAGTAGCACGTGGTCTCCTGGCGAGAGGCCGCTTTCTCGTAGCTCCTCGGTGAACACACAAAGTGATTGCTCGAGTTGTGCGTAGGTCAGGTGTGCGTCGTCAGCGATGACAGCTACATGGTCCGAATAAATCTCGGATGATTCGAACAGTTCCTGGCACAGGCTTTTTCGGGCCAGGTGGCCGGTGCCTTCGTAATGCTTCAACACACTGTTGCGGTCGATATCGCGCCCTCTCATGCAAACTCCAAATCAATCGTGCCTGTGCCGGAACGGCAGGTGAGGCCGCCGTCGACACCAACGTGCTTACAAATGCTTAATGTCTTCTCACTGGCCGCAAAATCGATGTCGGTTATGTGGGTAATCCCGTTAGGATGCGGGGTGCTGCGATGGGTATCAATGGCAAAGGGGGTCACGAAAAGCGGGATCGCCCAGTCGTCGGGTGACAGACACCAGCAGGCGAGCCGTCTGCCAGCGGGATCCTTGCGGGAGAACGGGATTGTCAGGCTCTTGGTTTGATGAGAATCAAAAATCTCCTTTATGTGGTCAAATTCCTTGCGCTGCGCCTCCAGTACCACCCGTGAGTACCCCTGTGACATGGTGGCGAATCTGTCATAGGAGTCGACGAATTTTCCATTGCCAGTAAGGTGTAAAAGTTGGCGGAAAAACGGTGGTACGTCGGCTCGCTCTCGTATCTCCAGGTAGGGACCCTCGCAGAAATAAATAAGCGCGCTTGCAGCGTTTTTCTGTTGTCCTGGTTCAACGTCAAAGCCGCGCGAACGGAAGTAATTAATTGAGTTCTCTAGGTCGTCTGCTTTATAGATAATGTGTCCCACATTAGCCATTTCGTTGTTCCCTCTCCGTGAAGAACGGAAGTAGTGAGGGTACGTTCTCCTGTAGCAGGCAGGTGGCATGAGAACCGGCCACGGCATGTATCTGCAGGTTGCCGAGCACGGTCGCTGGCCAATCGATGTCTCCGCCTAGGCTCGGGTAAAAACCAGTTACACCTTCGGTAGGCTGCAGTACGACTACATCACCGAAATAGACATCGGGGACGTAGTCGATGGTTCCGAGTAACGAATGCCGGAAGACATCGTATAGGATGTCCAGCATCCCGCGAGTGGACTCGGAGTCTGTGTCGAATTCACGGATGCTTCGGTAGATGAGTTTGCGGCGCGCCCTGGGACTCAACACCGCCATCTTTTGGAAGAATTCCCCGATATCTGCGTATGGGCCTTCAAGGGTACACAGTTCTTCGTCACTGATATTGCGGTTGATGCCATCAAGGGTGTGCTCCAGGGCTGCTGCGAGGGTTTTGAGGTCGAAGTTCGCCCCCATTGCACTTAGGTCAGCGTTGAAAATGCACCCATAGGCGAGCTCACACAGCAGTTCATTAGTGACCCGGTGCGGGCACTGGTGGGTGCTGATGCAAGTTACCTGGCGCACGTCGCGGCCGAGTTCGGTGAGCGCCTTCGCGGTCTCCAGCGCTAACATACCGCCAATGCAGTAGCCGACCAACTGATAAGATTCCATATCCAACTCATCAAGTTCCTGGGCGTAGCTCTGGGCCAGATCCCTGATCAGCGTACGGGTTGTGTAGTCCAGGAATCGATCTGCGTCACCAGCGGTAAAACCAACGTGGGCAATCTCTGGCTGGCGTTGAAGCAGTTCGGGCATCAAGAACTCGTAGTCCTTCAGGCGGCCAGTGCCAGCGTGGATCATCACGCGGCAGAACGTTGCGTCCTTCGGCAATCGGTATACATGCAGATTTGAAGACCCAGTTGGAGAGCCACTGGCTACAGTAGACAGAGCAGTCAGTTCAGGGGAGGTATGATTAGCAGAATTAACGGCTTTTAATGCTTCGGGTTGACAGCTACTTCCTGCAGCCTGTGCTAGCGCGGAAATGCCTGCGATGGTTGGCACCTTGAGTACGCCACGCATAAGGGCGTCCCACGTGTGCTGCTGTAGGCCAGGTATTTCTTGGCGGAGCCGGGTTACCGTTTCGGCCATGAGCAGTGAGTCACCCCCAAGCGCATAGAAGTCATCATTGCGCCCAACCTCCGTGGTGTCGAGGACATCGCGCCAGATAGTCGCTATCTGCTCTTCCGTTTCGTTGCGTGGAGGATCGATCCGGTTGTTGGGGCTTCCCACCGGTTCTAAGCAGAGTTGCGCTAGGGCCTTGCGGTCTACCTTGCCATTTGAGGTTAACGGCAATTCCGGTAGTACATTGACGGAAGCCGGAACCATGTAACCCGGTAGGTGAGCACGCAGGTAGCCCAGAATGTCTTCACTGTTGAGCGTGGGGACATCGTCGTCATCGGCACCAACGATGATGAGTCGTTGCCCGCATTCGCGCAACGGGTCACTAGTGTTTGGGTACTCCGCGATGCGGTGCATCTGGGTATCCCTGAAGACCTGATCCCACTGCGCGTCCTCGATGAACACCTTGTGTGATTCCGCACGGTGGTCCGTGAAATCAACCAGATTCATCTTGATGGACACCGAGATAAGGGCTGCGTAAAGTTCAGTGATCGGCTCTACTATGACGATCACGCCCCCGGGGCGGCGCAGCTGCTTTAAGCGGGTGAATGACTCCTCGATATTTACTGAATTATGCAGTACGTTGGCGCACAAAATGATGTCGTAACCGCCGAACTCTACATCTTGCGATGTGCAGTCTGAGTTCATATCAAACAGGCCATAGGTCATGGCACCACAATGCGCGAACATTTTTTGGGCTTTATGTAGGAAGAATGTCGAAATATCGGTGAAGCGGTATTCGATTACGTTCTCGGGGAGTCGGCTAACAATTTTTTCCGTCGTAGCACCTATGCCAGCGCCGACCTCGAGGATCCTTACCGGATGATCAGCGTGGTGCTCGGCAATGCCGATCACTGCCTCTGCGGCCGCAGCATTCATCGCCTTGCTAATGCGGTTTTCGCCGTAAATGGTGCGGGCGTTATGGGTATCTCCCTCCGGGAAGAACACCTCGGTGGGACTGATCTCTCCGCGCAACTGGGAAAGAAGCGCCTCAGCTGCGTGCCGTTGGTAATTGAATAATTCCTTACTGTTATTGATTTCCGCTTCCATGTTGCCGAACTGATCCCAGGCCTCTCCGAACACGAAGAAGTCCAGGGTCTGTTGGCTGACAGTCCAACCCTCATCATCCTTAGTGGCTAAGCCTTCTCCAGTCAGAATATTGAGCCAACGGGTTATGAGTTCGCGATACTCTTCGGAGGGATGGATCGCCGCGGTGATTTCCGTAAGAGTGTGGTATTTTCCTGCAACGAGGAAAACACCGGCTTGTTGGAAAGCCGCGAGCAAAGCAGCCATCGCGGCTTCGTTTCCCAGCCGCATCCATGTGGCAAATATTCCCGTGTCAAGGCTCGTATCTGCAGGTGTCCAGCGCTGCTCAAGCATTGTACGGAGCTCCGAGTTTCTGATTTGCCCAGCATCCTTGAGCTCATCTTTGTCGCTCTGTGCATCAGTGACGAAAGCATGTAGTTTAATTGGGTCACTGGTTTCCTGGGTGAGTACTATAGCGCGTTCGACGAAGTCGTTGGATTCGAGGACTCCTTCTATCTCGCCGGTTTCCACTCGATAGCCGTTGATTTTTAGTTGATTGTCCCGACGGCCGTGAAACTCGATTACGCCGTCTGGGCGGTAGCTTCCTATATCCCCGGTAGCGTACATACGTGTGCCATGCTTTTCGGAAAAGAAAAATTTCTCTGCTGTGGAGGTTGGATCGTTGAGGTAACCGGTGGCTAGGCTTTCCCCGGAAATATGGATTTGCCCTCGCACCCAGTCCGGACACTCATTGCAGGCCTCGTCGAGCACCCACATTCCTTGGTTGGGTAACGCGGTACCATATGGTATGCTAGTTTCATTTGTGTGACAGGTCATCGGGTGGAAAATCGACCATATTCCGCCCTCCGTGGCGCCGCCGAGGCTGATGAGTTCAGCATTAGGGAAGTGGGGTGCAGCATGCGCTGGGAGAGTGCCCGGGATCCTGTCTCCGGACAGCATAACCAGGTCTAGGCTGAGGATGTTCGGGTGACGGGTCACCTCTACCTCTCGCACAAGCATTTGGAACAGTGCAGGAACAGAGTTCCAGGTATCGACGTTGTTATCAACAAGGAAATCGATCCATTTGCTGGGGTTTCGCGATTCCTCGTCTAACGGCAGGACCAAAGTGCCACCGCTTGCGAAGGTACCGAAGATGTCATACACGGATAAGTCAAAGGATAACTTCGATACCCCCAATACCGTGCGTCTTTTATTTCGGCCGAGGAGATTGTTCACGCTATCTATGGTGTTCATTGCAGCCGAGTGCGTAACGACAACACCTTTTGGAATTCCGGTGCTGCCTGAGGTGAAGATGATGTAGGCGGTTTCGGTGGGGGAAACCGGTGAGGCTATGGTGCCACTGTACTGTATCGGGCTGAGAGTATCGACGTTGATGTTGGAGATATCGGTATTTTCTTCGGAGAAATGAGAATTAGTGATGACGTTGGCAGGACGACACGCTTCTATCATTGAACGTTGGCGGATTGCGGGTTGCTCGTGATCGATCGGCACGTAGGCTGCACCAGTTGATACCACGGCAACAGCGGCAGCTATTTGCCATACTCCGTTACCTAGGACGATGGCAATGTAATCTCCGGGACCGACATCAGAGAGCTCATGCTGTAATGCCCCGACGTAGCCAGCCAGATGTTGGTAGCTGTAGGTTTTTCCGCCACACACCAGCGCTGGCTGGTGTGGGTGCTGCTGGACGTTATCCCAAAACCCGTCGTGGAGGCATCGGGTGGTCTGCTGTACGTGGGTTTTGTGAATGCGGTTACGGATGGCGATCGTCTTATCGGGCAAGTGGACTGAATCAGTTTCCTGCCACGCCGAACCGTCGTCGACCAGGCGATCGAGTAGGTCGGTAAATGACTCCCACATGTCGTCGATCAACGCCGGTTCAAAGACGTCCTCTCGCACGTCCCAGTTGACGTTGCAAGAGCCTCCGTCCTGGAATGCCTGACAGTCAATCCATACCTGCGGCGTTCGGCTTACGCCGGAGACAAGGTTGTAGGCCGGACCATTGTTGTGCGGTGTGTCTGCACCCAACGCGCTGGTGAATACTACCGGGATTACCGCGGGCTGCCCGGTAGTGCGGGCTATATCGCGCAACACGTCAACCCCGGAATACGCAGCGTGTGATAGCTCTTCGGATAGCTGCTCCTGGGTTGCGTGCACGCGCTCACTAAAGGTTCCAGTGTGCGGATGGCAAGCATGTAGGGTCATCTCGGTAAAGTCTCCGATAATACGGTTGATTCCGGCAATGGCAGAATCTCGGTTCATCGAAGTGACATTGACGCAAAAGTCACTTGTGGAGGACCAACGGCGCAGTACATCGGCGTAGGCGGTAAGTAGCGTCGCCGAAGGAGTGACGCCGTGAGTGCTTGCTGCGTCGGTGAGCTTTGACCATGCTGCTGGCGAGCATCGCCAGGTACGCCGGGTGAAACGCACCGGCATTTCGGATGTGCGATCGGCTGAGGTCAGCGTCGGCAGTAAGGGTTTGCCGGACAACGAGGGGATGATCTCGGACCAGTACTTTTTTGCATTGGTGCGTGCAGCGAAGCCAGCGGCACTCTGGCTGTGGTGGTTACGGGAGGTGATTATATCCCGAAACGTGGTGTCCTCTAGTTCCGGTAGAACGTTACCTGCGTAGAGAGTTAGAAGTTCCTCGACCATCACCCTCACGCTTACAAAGTCGGCGATGATCATGTCCACCGAAAACTGTAGGATGCTGCATTCGTCAAATTGCAAAAGCTGGAATTCGTGCAGTGGCCAGGTGCCCAACGGGTAGCTACGGTTTTCCAATTTTGCGCGGTGACGAAGATACTCGGCGTCCGGGACATCTGGGTTGTGGCCCGCGAGGTCTACAGCTTGTAGCACCGGCAAACTGCGAGATTTAACCACCTGCAGCGAATCCGGTGGAACGACCACTGCAGAGAGCATGTCATGGCGCTGGATGAGTTCGTGCCAGGCCTGTTCAAGGCGGCTGCGATCAAGGCGTTCCGTTCGTATTTCGGCGTAGCTGTGGCACCCGGTGCCACCCAGATCATAGCCTTCGTTCTGACCGGTTGCGTATGCGCGCTGAATATCGGTCATGGGGAAGGGGGCGAACCGTGCTTGCTCATCATGCGGAACGGCCTCCCGCTCACGCAACCATGCCAAAACCTTTTCCTTATTTGACCTTAAGGCCGCGAGGTCTTCCTCGCGCAAGGAACCCTTGGGTGAACGGTAGTTGAGTCGATCGCCGTTCACCCATAGCGCTATACCGCGGGATTCAAGGTCGTTAATCAGCGCTGTGACATCCATGTTATCTCTCCTGTGTTCCGGTGGTTGGGGTTGTTTCGCTCAATGGGGGAGGTATGAGACTCCCCCAGCGGCCACATCAGACTCTCGAGACTGAGTGGTTCGGCATGCATAGCTGCTTGGACGGTACATGTGGGACCCAGTAATTGTCCGGTGCGCGCCCAGACTGCGCACAATGCCAGGAGGTATTCGGCTTCTTGCGCTTCGTTCTTGGAGCACGCCAACTTGTCATATACTTCGTTCAGAAACTCCGCAATGCCTGCAGGCCAGGTATGGTCGTAGAGGGCGACACGGGTAACGCACGGCTCGATAAGGAGATTCTCATGCAACTGTAGAGTGCTCAAACGATCATCGGCAGCAGTGCTTAGCAAGCCAGCTTGATCTCGTGGGATTGGGGTGTTTGGGTGCCAGATGATGGTTCCGTCAGTCTCGGTGAGCACCAGATTTCCGGCGTGCGTGAAAACAGTTATTCGATGCCCCACGTGAGCGAAATCGTCTGGCTTTTCTGGGTCGTTGTGATTAACCACGCGCAAGCAGAGCGGGGTTTTGCGTATCGAACCGGTGAGCGTAGTGAATATTCCGGTAACTTGGGTGTCGTCATCAAAGCTCCATGGGGTAAAACCGCCGGTAATCCTTCCGATGATATCGAGCGTTGAGAATAGAAAGTGAATGCTACATTCGGCGTCTATGTGGATGATTTTGAACTGCCTGGTTAGTGTTGTTGCGATTTCCAAGTACCGGGATATGGTTGGATTCCAGCGGTAGAAGGTGTTGAGCTTGAACTGCACGTTATTTTTCGCTGCCATCCGGTAGCAATCTACAGAGTCTTTCTTGTGGATCGGGTGCTCCATCACTACATGCTTGCCACGGCTTAAAAACTCTAGGGCGAGCTGCGTGCCGGAACCGCCAACGACGCTAGATCTGACCACCACACAGGCAAGATCAAAAGCGGGGAGATCTTCGATCTTGGTACACAGAGGTACGCCTAGCTGCTCTGCCAGCCGGCGCGACTGTTCGCTGCCCTGAGATAGGATTGCTACCAGCGAAAATTTATCCGCAAGCTTTTTTATCCCGTTGATGTATATACGGCCAAATGTTGTGCCGCATACGACGACGCGTACAGTGTTCATGCGACGGGCCTTTCTAGGTTCTGAGCCGAAATACCGGGGTTTTTAAATGAAGCCTGCATCGTCGTCATCACTCCATTGAGGTGCGTCGGTAGTTGCTGTAGGGCCGACGATTTTAATGTCGACGTTGTAAGAGGCCAGTGACGAGAGGACAGTTTGAGGGGCCGGCAGCTCATAGCCCCATTTCGGCCCGGTTAGTAGTTCGTCGCGGATAACGCTTTTTGTCGCTTCCGCAACAAAAAGAGCGGTGATGAAGGTGGAGTCCGGTGCGTGGACACTGCCTGAGACGCGAACAGGGCGGCCCCGTAGGGTGCCGTGGACAGTGGCTTGGATGGCAAACCAGTGGTTCTTTCCGGCATCGAGTTTGGTCTTCGCTGCAGCTATGTCTGCGCACAAATTCATGAGCGTGGTTGGGTCTGATATGTCGGTTTGTGAGAGCGCACGTAAAAGTAACTGCTGGGTGTCCCGGTCCGGTATGGCCGTGACCCCTATGAGGCGCGGAATAGAGAAATCTTGGGCCACCTTGCGTAGCTCGTTGGTGACGAACGGGCTTGCTATGAGTCCGTCATCGCTTGGGAAAGGTTCCAGATCTTCAGCGTGGATGCTCCCAGGTTGGTAAGCCACGAGGTCGCCGTCGACAATCATCTTCCCAGGATGTCCGTAGGAGTTGTGGGTACTTAGCACCACATCGACCAGACCCGACAGCCCGCCCCGGTCGCGTCCACCAGTGCAGAGAGTTACCGATTGACAGTCGTCGATTAGGCCCGCCAGGTGGCGTAGTAATAGACCGCTGAGACCGGGGGTAGCGCCGGCGTTGACCACGCACGGACGGTTGGTGGGATAGTTGTCGAATGAGTTGGCTCCGAACGGGTCTATATAGCCCACTGAGTCTGGTAGTGCCGACGCTACTGAGGTCTTGAGAAGACATGACGGTCCGGCGCAGTTGACGACGGCATCAAGGTCACGGGAAAATTTGTTGACAGATTCCTCGTCGTGAGCGTCAACGATAGCGGTGCGCTCATCTGATGTGTGGTGAGACCGATTCCCGCAGTTCACCATATGTCCGCTAGCGCGCAACAGTGCGGCTACTTGGCGGCCTACTTCGCCATGCGAACCGAGAACCCCCACTCTTGCCGTCTCTCCTGTGCGAACCACTCAATGTCCTTTTCTTAGCGAGCACATAACGCCAGATAGCGCCTGTTTAGGTTAGGCTACCCTGCGCGGCAATGAGTTGCAATAGATAGAGGGTAAAACGGCTCTTCCCAATCTAGAGTGCGTAGCAACATAGCTACCTGGCTGGGGGGTAGGGGTCGTTGGGCCGGGTCAAAAGGATAGGCAGGGGGTGTTTTGGTGGTGTCGTGGCATAGCAAGAGGCCCTAGACGGTGCAAGATGGTCGTTATCACACAGTCCATCCAGCCACCTAGGGCCCTGACCATGAACTTGTGCAGGTGGGGTTGCCCGCAAATCGTGGACACGTAGTTAAGCTGCTTAGGGGTTAAGCAGCGGCCTTCTTATTACCATTTTGATCAGCGAGCTGGGCTTCGAAATCGACGGGGCTTACCATCCCGATGGACGAGTGGCGACGGCGCCGGTTGTAGACAATCTCAATCCAGCGAGCCACCGCCTTCCGGGCTTCGTTGCGGGTTCGCCATTTCTTCCGATCGTAAAATTCGGTCTTCAATGTCGACCAGAACGACTCGGCCATCGCATTGTCAAAGCAGACACCAGTACGGCCGACCGATTGTGCAATCCCTAGTTCTTGACAGACCTGCCACAGCTGTTCGCTGGTGAACTGGGTACCACGATCGGCGTGGAAGACCACGCCGTCGGGTACTTCACCACGCAGGGTGTAAGCCATGCGCAGTGCACGTTCAACTAGGTAAGAATCCTGCACACTATCCATGGACCAGCCTAGGACTCGGCGGGAGTGTCCATCGCGGATAACGCATAGGTACAGCCAGCCCTCATTCGTGCGTAGATAGGTAATATCCGACATCCACACTCGATTAAGCTGCCCTTGATCAAATAGGCGTTTCACTAGGTCTGGAAGCGTTGACTTCCGCTTGGATTGAATCGTCGTTACGGGAACAAACGCCCTGGGTGAGATGCCTTCAATACCCATCATCCGCATGCGTTTGGCCACGGTTTTGCGATTCACATAGACCCCACCCTCGGCGAGTTCTGCAGTAATCCGTGGGGCACCGTAGACTTCGTCAGAATCTTCCCAGATGTCATGAATTTTCCTGTCTAACTGGTCGAGGAATCTCTGACGCTGATTTTCACCACGAAGCCGTACTGCTTGAGCCTTTTGCCATTTATAGTAGCCAGAACGAGAAACCTCTAATAACCTGCTCATTCGTTTGATGCTGTAGTTCGCCTTCTCCTGCTGCATTAGCTCAAATTTTTCCGATCGCGTTGCTTCGCAGCGAAGAAGGCGGTGGCTTTTGACAAGAACTCATTATCCATCTTGGCCTCAGCTAACTCACGACGCAGGCGAGCGTTTTCGGCTCGTATATCGGCATCACTGCGGCCATCTACCGAGCCTTGGCGTTCCCGCTCAAGTTTGACCCACCTGCCTAAAATTGTGGCTGATACGCTAATTTCCTTAGCCACATGAGCGATTGGGCGCCCAGACTCAATGACCAGTCTGGCGGCCTCCTGCCGGTACTCCGGGGTGTACTTCTTCCTTGACGAACTCACAATGAACATCCTCTCCTACGGACACAAGATCCGCACTAATCGGGTGTCCACTAAACGAGGGTAACCTCAAAACCGAGGCACCGGTTTATCCACCATGTCGCGACTGAGTTGTCAACTATGTCGCGACTGATGACATTGGAGCCGACGACGGTGTCTGAGTTCACGACATATTTGACACCCTGTTCCTGCGAAGGCAGTCCTGATGCTTGACAGGTGAGTCGGGACAAACTTGACACTTAGCCCACCCTTACCGTGTCAGGTGATGTTTTACAGGTGAGTCGGGACATGTTTGACACTATGAACAGTCCCAACCGTAACCTCGCCATCGTCAAAGCAGTCCGCGGGCAAAAGCGCAGCCCATCACAAGTAGCCAAGCAATTCGGTATCTCTCGCCAACGCGTTTACCAAATCCTTCATGCCTTCGATGCCGGTGGCACAGACGCCATCGCGCCGAAATCCCGCGCCCCACGCACTCACCCCCAAGCCGTGCCAGACACCGTGTGCAAAGACATCATCACAATCCGTAAACAGCTCACCCGTCACGGACTCGACGCAGGTCCAGAAACCATTGCCTACCACCTACAACAAGACGGCAAACGCGTCCCTTCAACCTCGACAATCCGCCGCATCCTAAGAAAAGAAGGACTCATCACCCCAGCACCAAAAAAGAAGCCCAAAAGCTCCTTCATCCGCTTCGAAGCAGCCATGCCCAACGAATGCTGGCAGGCTGACATCACCCACCTGTACCTAGCGGACACCACCCGCATCGAAGTCCTTGACTTCCTCGACGATCACTCCCGCTACCTGCTATCAATCACCGCAGCCGCAGCCTTTAGCGGCACACAAGTCGCCGAGGAACTATCACGCCTGATAGCAGAATACGGACCACCAGCATCCACACTCACCGACAACGGCCTCGTCTTCACCGCCCGCCTAGCAGGACGCAAAGGCGGACGAAACGCCTTTGAAAAAGTCCTCAACGCCAACAAAATCCAACAGAAAAACGGCCGACCAGGCCATCCCCAAACCCAAGGAAAAATCGAGCGCTTCCACCAAACACTCAAAAAATGGATCAACGCCCGACCACCCGCTAAAACCGTAGCTGACCTGCAGACACTCCTCAATGAATTCCGCGACTACTACAACACCACACGCCCCCACAAAGCACTAGGCCGACGCACCCCACACCAGGCCTACACCACCGGCACCAAAGCCAACCCAGCCCACAACCCGACACAAGAATGGCGCACAAGAAACGACGTCGTCTGGGACAACGGCAAAACCACCGTGCGCTACGCCGGCAAACTCTTCCACCTAGGCATCGGCCGCAAATGGAAAAGACAGAAAATCCTCATGGTCATCGCCGACAACCACGTCATCACATCACTAGCCGAAACCGGCGAAGTCATCACCGAACACTACATCGACACCAGCCGCAACTACCAAAAGCCCTACTGGAAACAAGGAGACCCACCCCTAGGCCCAGAATAAGAAGAAACCGGCATCCCAGAACAAAAAGAAACTGAGATGCCGGTTTGTCAACGATGTCGCGACTCACCTGTCAAGCATGTCGCGACTCATGACATTGGAGCCGACGACGGGAATCGAACCCGCGCCAGCAGCTTGGGAAGCTGCAGTTCTACCATTAAACTACGTCGGCACTGCGCTAAATGCGCTTTCCCTACTATACACCTAGGGCAGGCGATTGAGTAGAATCGGGGCCGTGCTTCTTTCAGATCGTGATATTCGTTCCGCCATTGATTCCGGAGAGCTGGGCATCGAGCCCTTTGATAGTGAGCTTATCCAGCCTTCTTCCGTTGACGTGCGCTTGGATAAGTACTTCCGCGTATTCAATAACTCCCGCTATACGCACATTGACCCCAAAGAGGAGATGCCGGAGCTTACCACCTTGGTGGAAGTAGAAGAGGATCAATCCTTTATTCTCCACCCCGGTGAGTTTGTCCTTGGTGCCACGCTGGAGAAATTCACCCTCCCGGCTGATTTGGCTGGGCGTTTGGAGGGCAAGTCCTCGTTGGGACGGCTGGGACTTTTAACTCACTCCACCGCGGGCTTTATCGATCCCGGTTTTTCCGGGCACATCACCTTGGAGCTTTCTAATACCGCGAACCTGCCCATTGCGCTGTGGCCGGGGATGAAGGTGGGCCAGTTGGCCATCTTTAAGATGACCTCGCCGGCGGAAAGCCCCTATGGCACGGGTGCCTTGGGATCGAAGTACCAAGGTCAGCGCGGCCCAACGCCATCAAAGTCTTACCTGAACTTCCGCAGGGATTAATCTGGTATTTACATAAAATCTCTAGGATGAGGTTTTATGCGGATGACTGTTATTGGCACCGGTTACCTGGGTGCCACCCACGCCGCCTGCATGGCGGAATTGGAGCATGAAGTTTTAGGCGTCGATGTAGACGAGGATAAGATCGCCGTCTTGCAATCGGGCAAGGTTCCGTTCTTTGAACCGGGGCTACCGGAGGTGCTCGAGCGCAATATTGATGCTGGGCGCCTAGGGTTTAGCACGGATTATGACGAGGCCGCGCAGTTTGCCAACGTGCACTTTCTCGGCGTGGGAACCCCGCAGCGCCGCGGCTCTTATGCGGCGGATATGACTTACGTTAAGGCCGTTATCACGGACTTGGTGCCCAAGCTGCGCGGGGAGCACGTCATCTTTGGCAAATCCACCGTTCCGGTAGGAACGGCGGCGGAACTACAAGAACTGGCGGATAGTTTGGCGCCCGAGGGAACCCGCGTGGAGATCGCGTGGAATCCGGAATTCTTGCGCGAGGGTTATGCGGTGCACGACACCATCACCCCGGACCGCATCGTGATTGGAACCCGTGAATCGGAATCTCGTGCGGAGGAGCTTGCCCGTGAGATCTACGCGCAGCCGCTAGCGCAGGATACGCCCTTCATCGCGACCGACCTGCAGACCGCAGAGTTAGTAAAAGTCTCCGCCAACGCCTTTTTGGCCACCAAGATTTCCTTCATCAATGCGGTCTCTGAGATTTGTGAGATCGCGGGGGCGGACGTAGTGGCGTTGGCGGATGCCATTGGCATAGACAAGCGCATTGGCCGCAAGTTCCTCGGCGCGGGCCTTGGCTTTGGCGGTGGTTGCCTGCCTAAAGATATTCGCGCCTTTATGGCGCGCGCCGGTGAGCTCGGTGCCGATCAGGCTCTGACCTTCCTGCGCGAGGTGGATGCGATTAATATGCGCCGGCGCGACCGCATGGTGGATCTGTCTAAAGGAGCCTTCAATGGCTCCCTCTTGGGCCACCGCGTTACCGTGCTGGGCTGTGCCTTTAAGCCGAACTCGGACGATGTGCGGGATTCCCCGGCGCTTTCGGTCGCTGGGTCCTTGTCCTTGGCGGGTGCCGCGGTAACCGTCTATGACCCCGAGGGCATGGACAACGCCAAGAAGGTTTTTCCCACCTTGGACTATGCCGCCGATACGGAATCCGCCTTGCGGGAGGCGGAGTTGGTCATCCTGGCCACCGAATGGCAGCAATTTAAGGAGCTGGACCCGAACGAGGCTGGCGAGCTCGTGGATAATAGGCACATTATCGATGGCCGCAATGTGCTCGACGTTGCGGCTTGGTCCAACGCCGGTTGGAAGATTCAGGCGCTGGGCCGCACGTTCTAACGGCGGCGTGACGGGACGGTAAACGCGGCAATCAGCGTGGTAATCGGTACCGCGAGGGTCAGCGCCATGGCGCCGACGCCGGAGCGCAGGAGCTCGGTGGCGACGAGATCGCTGCTGAGAATTTGCCCCGCGGGGCGTTCGGCGGCGGTGATGAGCAGGAGTAGGGGCAATGCGGCGCCGGTATAGGTCAAAATGAGGGTATAGACCATCGAGGCGATGTGGTCGCGGCCGACCCTCATGGCGGATAGGAAAAGCTCGAGCGGTGAGGCCGCAGGATCGGATTCGTGCAGCTCGGTGATGGTGGAGGCTTGGGCAATGGCGACATCGGCAAGGCTGCCCAACGCACCCACGACAAAACCGCACAGCAGCACGCCCAGGATGGAGACATTGGGCATATACAGCAGTAGCTTGAGGTTGTCTTCGGAGCTATAGCCTTGCAGCTGCGAACTATCGATGGCCGCCCACGCAAGGAATGCGGCGATGGCGAGCGCGGTCAGGGAACCGCCCACCGCGGAGGCGGATTTCCAATTCACGCCGTGGACCAGCGGCACGGCAAGGAGAATGATGGCGGTACAGGCGGCAAGCGCCACCCAGAGGGGATTAGTGCCCGCGATGAGCGCTGGGATGAGGAAGCTAAAGACGATGCCAAGGCTCAGCCCCAAGCCGATGATCGCGCGCACCCCATGCCACGCGGCGAAAGCAATGATGACAATAGCGATGACCACTCCCCACAGCAGGAGGCTATTGCTGCGCTGATAATCGGCAAAGGCATACGAGACGGATCCGGTGGGATCGGTGGCCTTGGACAGCACGATATTATCGCCCGGCTGCAATTCTGGGTCGCCCGCGTTGCCGTAGGTGACCAATTGGGTCATCTTTCCCTCGTCCTCGCCGGAGGTGATCTTCACCAACGCCCGGTCACAGTCCACCTCTTCCTTTTCCGGAATCAGCGGCGGGGTATCGAAGGCCAGGCCGGTCTGCTCCGATTGGCACGCGGAGTGGTCGGTCTTTTCCACTGTTGCCTCAACCTGCGGGTGGTTCAGCGCGTAGGTGGACTCGAACTCCTCCGAAGTGTGCTCTGAGGCAGCACTAGAGGGCCACAGCAGGACGAGGCCAATCAGCATGGCGACAAGGGCCGTACCGATGGCGGTGACCAGGCCAACGCGCCACGGGTGGCCGGATACCTCCTGCGCCAGCTGACGTGGATTTAGGCGTTCCAACGCCGACTGACCTGGCGCGTGCCCGCTGGACCCAGATCGACGCTGCGCTTGCCGATGCCGCGAAGCCGAGTCCGATGCGGAATTAGAAACCGAGGAATGCCGTCCCATACGGTGTATTGTGAACGATTATTACTGCAATTACCAATCGCCTGCTGGGGTGCTATTGGCGGTAGCTTACCAAGAAATTGCCCAAGCGCTCGATGGCGTTTTCCAGCTGGGAAGCCCAGGGCAGCGTGACCACGCGGAAGTGATCCGGGTGCGGCCAGTTGAAGCCGGTGCCTTGGACCATGAGGATCTTTTCGGCCTTGAGGATGTCCAACATGAGCTTGGAATCATCGTGAATCTCATAGACATTGGGATCCAGGCGCGGGAAGAGGTACAGCGCGCCCTTGGGCTTTACCGCGGACACACCGGGGATCTCATTGATCTTGTCGTAGGCGATATCGCGCTGGCGCAGCAGTCGTCCCCCCGCTCCGGTGAGCTCGTAGATGGATTGGCGCCCGCCCAGCGCCACCTGGATGGCATGTTGGGCAGGAACATTCGGGCACAGGCGGGTACCGGCCAGCAATTCGAGGCCCTCGATAAGCCCGTGCGCATGGTGCTTCGGGCCCGTAATGACCATCCAGCCCGCGCGGTAACCACAGACGCGGTAGGCCTTGGATAGGCCATTAAAGGTAAAGGTCAAGAGATCGGGGGCCAGCGAGGCGATGGAGATATGCTTCGCATCGTCATAAAGGATGCGGTCATAAATCTCATCGGCCAAAATCAGCAGGTTGTGCTCCCTGGCGATGTCCACGATCTGCTGCAGGACCTCGCGCGAATACACCGCGCCGGTTGGGTTATTCGGGTTGATAACCACGATGGCCTTGGTCTTTTCGGTGACCTTGGACCTAATGTCCTCGATGGATGGGTTCCAGTCGTCTTCCTCATCGCACAGGTAGTGCACTGGGGTGCCGCCGGCCAGCGAGGTTGCCGCCGTCCACAGCGGGTAATCGGGTGCCGGGATGAGGATCTCATCGCCGTTATTGAGCAGCGCCTGGGTGGTCATGGTGATAAGTTCTGATACGCCATTGCCCAAGAAGACATCGTTGATATCAAAATGAGGGAAGTCTTCGAGCTCATAGCGCGTGACGATGGACCGCCGGGCCGAGGTAATGCCTTTAGAAGTGGAGTAGCCCTGGGAGGTGGGCAGCGCGCTGATCATATCGCGCATGATGACATCGGGTGCATCGAAGCCAAAGACGGCGGGGTTGCCGGTATTGAGCTTGAGGATGGTGTGGCCGTCCAGTTCCATTCTCTCTGCTTCCGCTGAGACCTCACCGCGAATATCGTAAGCGATGCCCTTTAGTTTTTCGGACTGGTCAAAGATGCGGGGTTTGGGAGAAGTCATGGCCATATTGTGCCATCTTTCACAGCGCTAAGAAATATTGCAGCGCACCTCAGCGCTATTTATTATTCCACTTGCTGATTTGTTTCTTCGCCATTTCCATAGCCTGACCGGTAATTTCTCCGGCCTGCTGGCGGCGTTGGGCCCACATTTTCTTCTCTAATTCTTTTTGGTGCGCTCGCTCGTGTGCCGTCAGCGCACGGATTTCGCGCTGCTGTTGGCGCTCAATTTGCCGCACCGAGGGGGCATGCCAGGATTGCGGGCCCACCTTGGCCACGTACAACAGGATCCACACGATGGGGATGAGCGCTGCGGCTACCGCGCCGCCCGCCAGCAACCAGGGGCTATTCATGGTGGCGCTGAGCATGACAAGAGTGGGCGATGCCGTGAGCAGCACCACCGAGCTGGTCAGCGCCGTAGCGATGCGGGGCTTCTTCGCGGCAGTATAGGCGCGGTCTACATCGCCTTGGGAGTAGATCTTTACCTCTTGCGAGCCGGTCGCAGGAATATCGCTAAAGATCGGTGCCAAGTCTTTCTGGGTGACGGCCTGCATGACGCTATCGGAGCGCTCCTCAAACTCGGTCATCGATAGGCGGCCTTCGCCCACTGCGCGGGCGAGATCGGTCAGGGCATCGTTGCGCTCTGAATCAGATAGACGCAGTGTCCGGTCATAGGGGGAGGATCCGTAGCTATTAGTCACAGCCACCATAATAGACAAGCTAATTCAAAAAGAATATGCCCTGCCGCGGTGGCAGGGCATGGTTTCTAGCGTGGAGTGCACAGATTAGAGCTCTTGCGACTCTTCTTCCTTATCGTCCTCGGTGGAATCCGATTTCTTCTTTGGATCGGATTCATCAACCGTCTTGGAGTCTTTCCTTCCCACCAAGTTGGCCAGGAACGGGAAGATGGCAACGGTCAACGCGCCACCGGCGACGAAGATCGAGGCGGTTTCTTGCTTCATCAATTCGGAATTAACCGCCAGCGACGTCACCGCGACGATGATCGGCAGGCCGGTCGCCGTGTACAAACTGACTTGGAGGCGCTCGCGCACCGTTTCAATTTCGGAGCCGGTGTGGCCCACATTCTCGCGCAGGAATACCGGCAGGCCGCGGGTGACAAGAATAAGCGCCGGGATGCCCAGTACTTTCCCCGGATTATTGGCGATGGTATCCCAGTTAATCGTCATGCCAGAGACCACGAAGAATACCGGGATGAGCATGGAGTGGAAGACCACATCGAGGCGGTGCTCCAGCCGGCGGTGGAATTCATCCGGAATGATGCGGTTTAAGATGATGCCGGCGGCGAAGGCGCCCAGCACGATGTCTAGCTCAAAGACCGCCGTGACGGCCATGAGGGTGGCAAGGATCAGGATGATAAGGCGCAAAATGGTCTGGTTGGTAGACCCCGCACCGGAGATAAACGCCGCTTTAACCCACGGAATCGTCGTGGCAATGGCCGCCGGCATGATGGCAACAGCCACGGCGATGCCGATGAACGCGAGCATAATCAGCAGCGTGGTCCACGTGGAGCGCGTGCTGAGCAAAAGCGCCATCGCGGTAATGGGCGCGACCTCACCAATAGCGCCGTGAATCATGACCGATTTGCCCACCTTGGTCTCGAGCACGCGGTCCTGTTTCAACATGGGCTGGAGCGTGCCCAACGCCGTGGACGTTAGCGCGAGCGCCACCACGATGGCACCTGGGACGTTATCGACCAAGAAGTACGCACCAACACCACAGGCTACGAGGCAGATAAGCCAGGTGGATAGCGCCGTTCCCGCCTCTTTGGTCTTGAGCGTAGAAATCTCGATCTCAAAACCTGCGAGCAAGAAGAGCGCACCAACACCCAGCTCTTTCAGCATGCTGATGCCGGCATCTTCATGCGCGACATCCAAAAGCGATGGGCCGATGACCATGCCAAAGATGATCAAAAGGGCAACGGCCGGCAGCCGGTTGCCCAACATGAATGACACTATGGGCGCCAGTAGCGCCGCAAGCATGATCCAGGCAAAGGAAACGAGGCTAGTGGTGTTTTCCGTCGCACCTGCTGCCAGAACAAAAGTATCCGCAGCCCATCCCACATCTAATTGCATGAATCACAGCGTACGCACTCACCCCTGCACATGCCTACTCGGTATTCGCGTCCTTCGGCGGCTCCGGTGGCTTGGGGGCCTTGGGAGCCTCTGCGCTTTCCGATGACGCCGGTGGTGCCGGCGGAGCGGGCGGCATGGCCGATGCCGGCGGAGCAGGAGGCGCGGGTGGTGCCGCTGCCTCGGGTTTCTTGTCGGCCTGCGGTGGCTTTGGCGCTGCTGGAGCTTGTGGCGCCTTGGCAGCTTGCGGAGCCTTTGGCGGCTGTGGAGCTGCAGGTGGTTGTGGCGTAGTTGGTGCTTGCGAAGCGGCGGGTGGCTGCGGGGCACTAGGCGGTTGGGGTGCCGCGGGTGCCTTCGCATCTGGAGCAGCCGGCGGAGTCGGGGCACCTGGAGCTGCCGGGGCACTTGGTGCTGCCGGAGCCTTCGGAGCCGCCGGGGCGCTAGGTGCCGAAGAAGAACCCGGAGCGGTAGGAGCAGCGGGGGCCTTGGGAGCCTTTGGCGGCTTGGTAGCACCCGGTGGGGTTGGCGCGCTAGGCGCGGAGGGAGCACTCGGTGCAGAAGGCGGAGTAGGCGCTGCCGGGGCATTAGTGGATTTCGGGGTACTCGGCGCGCTGGGTGCGCTGGGTGCCGAAGGGGCCTTGGGGGCAGCCGGGGTAGAAGGAGCCTTTGGTGCGGATGGAGCCGCAGCATTGGGGACCGCCGGTGCCGTCGGAGTAGAGGGCGCGCTTGGAGCTGCCGGTGCCGAAGGCGCGGATGGGGCTGCTGGAGCGGCGGGCGCAGCAGGTGGCGTCGCGGCAGTGGGGGTGTTGGTAGAGGAGGGGGCATCGGCAGGCGCGGGCGCCTTGGGGGCATCGGGGGTGGTGGTTGAAGCCGCGCGGTGGCGTACTGGGGTGCCCAGGAAGGCCTTGGGGCGGGGTTTGGGAAGAGTGCCCTTGTCATCCAGGGAAATAGAATTGCGCAGCATGGTCGCCACGTCGTTGACCTGGGTGGTGGGGGTGGACTCGGTGGCCAAAGATTTCACACCGCCGGTCATCATGACATTGCAGAACGGGCAGCCGGTGGCGATTTCCTCGGCGCCGGTCTCGAGTGCTTGCTCCGTGCGGAACTCATTGATGCGAGAGCCCAGCTTTTCTTCCATGAACATGCGTGCGCCGCCGGCGCCGCAGCAGAAGGCTTCATCGCGGGACTTGTCCATCTCGCGCAGCTCGACGCCCGTGGCCTCGAGAAGCTCGCGCGGGGGATCGAAGACCTTATTATGCCGGCCTAAGAAGCACGGATCGTGATAGGTGATGGGCTTGCGGTTTTCCGGGGTGCGCGGAACCGGCTGCAGCAGCTTTTCGCGCACCAAGCGGTTGAGCAGCTGCGTGTGGTGGAAGACATCGAAATGCCCGTCAAAGTCCGGGTACTCATTGCGGATGGTATTAAAGCAGTGTGGGCAGGTCGTGATGATTTTTCGCTGGCCTTCCGGCACGCCCTCGAAAGCGTTGTTGAGTGTTTCAACGTTTTGTTGTGCCATCATTTGGAACAAGAACTCATTGCCGGCGCGGCGGGCGGGATCGCCGGTGCAGGTCTCACCGGTAGAAAGCACGCCGAACTTGACGCCGGCGGTGTGCAGCAGATCCACGACGGCGCGGGTGGTGCGGCGGCCATTGTCATCATAAGCGCCGGCGCAGCCTACCCAGAGGAGGTATTCCATATCGGAGAAATCGGTGGCGTCCTCGCCAATGATGGGTACCTCGATGCCATCGGCACGCGCCTCATCAATCCAGGCGCGTCGCTCGGAATTATTGCGGCCCCAGGGGTTGCCCTTGGTCTCCATGTTTTTGAATAGGCCGGTGAGTTCCGAGGGGAAATCGGATTCCGCCAAGACCTTGAAGCGGCGCAGGTCTGCAATATGGTCGATGTGCTCGATATCGGTGGGGCACTGATCCACGCAGGCACCGCAGTTGGTGCAGGACCACAGGACGTCATCGTCGATGACACCGGCCATCGAGAGCACATCCAGGCCCTCGTACGGGTTGTAATTATCCAGCGCGCCCTGGCGCAGGTCCATCATGACCTTTTTAGGGCTGAGCGGCTTATCGGTATTCCAGGCCGGGCACAGCTCCTGGCAGCGGCCGCACTCGGTGCACGCGGTCGAATCCAGCAGCATCTTCCAGCTGCCAGGGGTGATGTCTTCTTCCAAGTCCGGGGTAGGCAGGGATTTGAGCGCCTTTTCCCCTGAGGTATTGCGCTGGAAAAAGATATTGAAAAACGCCATGAAGCGGTGCCACATGACACCCCACTGGAACTTGCGGGAAATAAAGAAGATGAAGAGGAGCCCAGATAGCAGCTTGACCAGGGCGAAGAAGCTGACCAGTGCCGGGGATTCGGGAAGCGCCTTAGCCAGGTGAACGGTCAAGAAATCCGCGACTGCGGAACCGCCACCAAAGGCCGCGATCTTGGAGGCCTTGACCAGGAGCATGCTGAGACCCTCGATAAAGACGATGGCCTCCACCCAGCGGGCCGCTGCCGTTTGGGAGTTGAAAAAGCGGCTGCCGCGCTCGGTATCGCCTAATTTCAGGCGCACGCCGATGAGGAAGCAGATGCCTAGCACCGTGCCGATCCCGAGCACTTCTTCCACGAAGTGATAGACCGTCCAGGTGCTTAAGCCTGGCCACCCTTTATCCGGGGCGAAGGATTGGATATAGGCCTCAAACCAGACCAGGATGCCGAATAAGAAGCCCACCATGACTAACCAGTGGGCGGCATTGACCAGTGGTTTGCCCTTGAAGTGGGTGTGGCCGAAGACCTCAACCAGCACGCGCCAAAGGCGTTTTACGGGGCTATTGGTGCGCTCTAATTGGGTGGATCCGCCCGAGCGGATGAACTTAATGAGCGCCCCGACGCGAGCGAAAAAGTATAGCCACACCGGAAACGATGCGGCTATAGCAATCCAACCGAACACGGTAGTCATTCGTGCTCCTTCACTACTGATACTCCACGTTGTTATCTACCTTAAGGCCTAAAGCCGTGAATCTGAGAGTCAGTATTCAATACCAATGAGTGAAGGGGAATGGTTTTAATAGTGGAAGCCGCCTTCGGCTTCAGCCTTTTCAAATGCGCGCGTAGCAATAGGAACCATGCGTGCTTTGCGTGGGAGGACAGAGAAGATACCACGTACAGTACGGGAGAAAATCTTCAGCTTGCGCTCGTCCTTTTTAGTCCACTCCCAGCCAAGTTTATTGCGCAACTTGTCTGGAATCATACCGATAGCAACCCACAGCAGCAGTCGGGATGCGTAGGGTGCGATGGGTTTCCACAGCCAGTTGGGCACCTTAGGGTCTGGGGGGTCAAGGGTAAGGCCGTTGATAATGCGGGAGCGCTCGATGGTCTCGCTGATATCGAGGGTATCGATCATGAGGTCCAAGTACTCTTCAAATTCTGCGTACGTCTTTGGTGCATCATCCGGCTCTGCAACTCCGTAGAACGTATACCAAGTACGGGTTTCTTGGAAGAGCTGTTCGCGTTCCTCTGGGCTTAAGGGAACCATGAAGTTGCCGGCCAACTGGTAAGGCATGGCTGCGAAGGTGGCATGGGCCCAGTAGTAAACATCCGGATTCAGCGGGTGGTAGCGGCTTCCATCTGGATGGGTTCCCTTGATGTCCTTATGGAAATCACGAATCATTATGCCGACTTCGGGGCCTTCATAAATCGTGCGAATGATCGGGAAAGCGGACCGAACAAGGCGTGCAACCTCGTTATCGAAGACGTTGGAGTGCTGCACCAAGGAACGGCTGACGTCGCGCTGGGTAATCTGTAATAGACCAGCGGACAGGGCAACGAATGCCGAGCGCCAGTCACCAAAGCGCTGCCACAGGATGGAATCTGGACCCAACTCAGGCAGGTTTTCCGTATTGGTATCGGACGCTTGGGTCATCTGATCGTTTACAGTGCTTTCAGGATTGCTCAGAGTGGTCATCATGCCTCCTTAAGGGCAGTAGCGGACTTTTGTTGAGTCTGGCGTTCTGATGAGGCGGATTCAGAGGCGTAGTTGGATGCTCTCTTGAAATCATGGGCCGGTGCATCGAACCCCGCGAGCACTTCGCGGATTCCGCGTACAGTTCCGGGTTGGACCAACCACTTATCATGCTTGACCGTTAGTTCTCCGGGTCCACGAATTTCGAGTTGGCGAACGTAACGGCGGCAGTGATCCGCACGGGCCTCGATAACAGCCAATGGGCGGCGTTTGAGGTAGGAATCACGCGGGGTAGGGCCGTCGACGAAGAGGGCATTAGGAAGTCCAAAGACCTCGACACCGTGGTGGAGGTACATATCGTCGACATTTGCCTTCGAACGTCCCGGAACGGAAATCCACGGAGACGCCTCACCGGTGGCGCGGATCAGGACATCGAATGCTTGGGTTTCCTGGCCGGAATCACTGAGGTAGGAAATTTCCCATTGTCCTTCTGCGCGGTCGAATTCAGCTCCGGTAACTTCGGTGGAACCACGGAACTCGGCGCCACTGGCCTCGACAGCCTTTTCAAGGTGGCGAATGACAGAAGCCGGTGAGCCGTCAGTCCTAGTGAGGCGGAGGTACGGCGTACGGAAGTGGTATTTCCGGGATACCTCAGTGGCTAGAGCAGAATTGAAATGACCACCGATATGTGGTTCTTGTTCAAAAAGAACGGTGTCGAATCCTGAGAATGCGCATTCAGAAGCCGCGGCGCATCCAGCTACTCCGGCGCCAACCACTGCGACAGTCGGCCGACGGTATGGCTTGAACATGCTGTTCCTTTCGAGTTTCGCAGGGCGCTTACTGGCCGCTGTATGGTGTGAATTTTATGTAGTCAGTAGGTCACATTTCGTGAATAAGTTGTGATAGTACACACAAAGCTATGGAATGTGAAGTGTGTTACTGGGAATTGAGTGGTTCCTAGGTGCTATGGCGAGCGCTTAAGGTAGGAAGTGCAGGGCTTTTCCTAAACGCAATGCGGAGCTCAGCAGGGTGCCGTAGTACTTATTGGGTAGCCAGCTTGGCCCGCGCATCGGCATGATCCTTTGGGAAGAGATATTTTTTGCTTCCGTGTACTTAGTCAGGCCCTCGTGGCCGTGGCGGCGACCAACGCCAGATTCCTTGACGCCACCCAGTGGGGTAGAAATCGAGGCCCACGTTGAAGCGTAGCCATCATTGATAGTCACACTTCCTGCATCGATTTTCTCAGCGATGGCCTGAGCGGTCTCTGGCTGGCCAAATACGGAGGAGTTTAGACCATAGGGCAATTTATTTGCCTGTTCGATTGCCTCTTCGACATCGCGCACGCGTTGCACATATACCACTGGACCAAAGACCTCTTGCTCTGCAAGCTCGGTGCCATCGCCCAAATCAGTGAGTACCGTGGGTTCAAAGTGATAGGGGCCGATATCCGGGCGGGGCTTGCCTCCGGTAATAACGGTTGCACCCTTGTTTACTGCGTCATCGACAAAGTGCTGCACTACATCCAATTGATCTTGGCCGATGAGCGAACCCATCGTGTAGTCCCAGTTCAAACCAGAGCCAAGTTTGATGGATTCGGTTGCTCGGCGGAATGCGGTAATGAATTGATCGAAGATGGCTTCGGGAACGTAGATGCGTTCGATCGAAACGCACAGCTGGCCCGAATTTGAGAAACAGGCGGTAGCGATGGTGTCAATATGCTTATCGATGTCTGCATCCGGCGCGATGATCATCGGGTTCTTTCCGCCCAGCTCTGCGGAGTATCCAACAAGGCGCTCGCCTACGGTGGTACCCAAAATCTTGCCGGTCTTGGTAGAGCCGGTAAACATCAGGTAATCGCAGCGTTCAGCGATGGCGGAACCGACGACTCGGCCGGAACCGGTGACGATCTGTAGTAGATCCTTCGGCAGTCCTGCTTCCTTTAAGAGATAGAGGGAAATCAGGTTAGAAAACGGCGTGGAGCCGTCGGGCTTGGCCACGATGCCGTTGCCTGTAAGCAGTGCCGCAACGGCATCGGAAATGCCCAGCGCTAATGGATAGTTCCACGGGCTGATTTGCCCTACAACACCCTTAGGAACCCGCTGTAGGCGAGTCTTAGTAATGAATGGAAATGCACCTGGCTGTTTCTGTGTAGCAAGTAGCTTTGGCGCATTATTTGAATAATAACGCGCGTTGTTCAGTACATCGAGTACCTCATCAAAGGCGGCCGTGCGGTCCTTACCGGTCTCCAGCTGGATGAAATCCGCCAGCAGCTCGCGGTTCTTGGCCACGAGGTGATGGAAGCGCTTAATTACCTTTACGCGTTGCTTAACGTCAGTGTCAGCCCAGAGCATTTGGGCTTGGCGTGAACGACGGAAAGCTTCATCTACGTCTTCTTCGGAACCTACTCCAACCCACCCCAATTCTTCTTCGAAGAGAGGGGAATGGACCGCTTGGTGTTCGCCTTTATCCAGCGAACCGGTGGAGTAGTTGGTGGTGAGATGTTGCAGTTCGGTCAGTAAATGCTGTGGCAAAGGCCGTTCTTGTAGTCGGCGGGGTAAAGACATGTAATGCACGCTCCAGGGAGATTAATGAAAAGGTTCGTGAGCTTAAAGCCCACGAACAATGAAGAAGCCGGTGTGTTTTAGAATGGACAGCCGGCTGCACGGCGTGCGGCTACTGCATCATCGGAATCCGGCTTGTCGGTAGATTCTGCGGTGGCCGCAGAGTCCTTAGCCTGGGCGGCGTTGTAGCCTTGAATCTTCTTCGGCTCCTTGTACTTGCCCTCGATCATGCCGTTTTTGATCATCAGGGAGCGACCCGGCTCCATGTAGCGCTTGTCCTCTGGCAGGTGATCCATGATGAAGCGGACGGACTTGGCAATGCGGTCGAAGCGCTTTTGATCGCGCTTGGACCACTTGAGATCCAAGATATCGCGGTACTTCTGGGGCAAGGTGGCCACCGTCAACCAGATGGCGCTGCGCATAATCGGCTTCCAGATAACTTTCCACACGGCCTCTGGAACACCTTCCGGAGCCTTGACTGGTTCTACGCGTGCAGTACGTAGTGCGAAGTCAACGGTCTCATTGCGTTCGAGGACGGTATCTGCCATCTCGTCCATGTATTTGATTAAGTCATCGTAGTTATCGATGACCGGACGCTCAGACATGCCGTACTTATCCCACCACGTCACGCCTTCGCGGACGATTTGGTCGCGCTCTTCCTTGGTGAACGGGGTGCCGAAAAGGTCTTGTGCGTAGATGACACGGTAGACAAAGGTCGCATGTGCCCAGTAGTAGGTCTCTGGATTTAGAGAGTGGTAGCGCTCGCCATTTTTCAGCGTGCCCTTAATGGTGACGTGATAATCGCGGATGCGCTCGCCGATGTCCCCGTCGTCATAGATGGACTGAATAATCTGCGGCGTGGAGCGCTGCAGGCGGGCGAATGGCTCGTCGAAGAACTTCGAGTGATCCAGGAGGGATTGCCCGATGGCCGGGTGCATATTCTGCAAAATGCCGGTATATCCGCGCAGCAGCTGCAGGCGGTTATCCGATCCCCACTTCCACAGCAGGGAATCTGGACCTAAGGGGGCGCGCCGGAGTTCGCGCTTCGACTCCTTTTCCTTACTCGGGGCAGCGGAGTTGTTCTGGTCGTTGTCCTCCGGAGCTTGGTATGCACTGGCATTAAGCGAGTTGGACATTTTAGCCCTCCCTGGTTTCGATTGATATTGAATGCTGTGTAGCGTAACACACGCCACATTTGGACTGTTGCCTAAACCACAAATTTGGGGGTGTAGTGAGGTGGGTTAAATATGGCCAGTGTACTGGCTTGAACCGCTTAGAGTTCCAAGATTTTGTACGGCAAACCTAGGGTCGAGGATTGCGATCTTGGCAATAACCCCTTAGTCTTTGTGTTCTGTATCTCATTTAGTGCTGTCGTTTGGAAGAACTCACAAGGATTTATGTTTCCTTCGGAGATGCTTTCGCATTGGATGAGACGGAAACTGGGGACCTATTTAAATGGGTCACCGGTGACAGGGAAGAAACGATGTCTTTAGGCGTGTTTCTTCGCTTTGTAATCTTTCAAAGAAAGGTGCCTTCATGGGCAGAATAAGCATTCCAAAGTTTGCGGCCGCTCTGGCTGCAGGTCTCGCGGCATTCGGCGTTACAGGTTTTGCGGTAGCCCAGGGTGGTTTGACTGCCAATATTGCCCTATCGGGAACCTTTTTTAAGGTAAATATGAGCCACCTTGAAGGTGAAGGCCTGTCGATCTTTGTTGATAGAGATCAAATGGGAGAGGAAACCATTCCGGCCGCACGCTTGAAGTTCGAACATGCCGTGGCTTCTAACCTATGCTTATCCGCCAATCTTCCGGATGTTCCTGGTGTGGGCGAGACCACCTTTGCTCTCCGTGCGAACGGAGATGACAGCGTGGAGGTCAGAAACCTATTGGTCGGTGCGACCGACATTAAGGGAGAGCTGGATCTGACCAACGCCAACGTGGGAGTCGATGCAAGTCAGGTTAATGACAAAGCAGATCCAGGCTCATGGGGCCTGTATGCGCAGAAGGTGACCTTGAGCGCAGATGATATTCGAACGACCTCGGTCGGAGCGGAAAAGCTCGCTGCTTCCGGAGTGACCGTGACAGTGAAGAGGGGAAGCAATAACAATGCCTGCTAAGTCCTCTGATGATGAGACTTTGCGCATGCCTGCGGTGACTGACCCCGATAATGGTGCCGAAACCGCTGAATCTATGGAAGGAACTGCTGGGATTGCAAGTGCGGCGGGCAACGCGGCAAAAGAGCCTTCGCAGTCGGTGGCGGACGCAGTCAAAAGTGCCAATGAGGCTCATGCTTCTATGGCGAACGACGAAGCTATTGCCCAAGTAGCAACCAAGCAGAGCCGGTGGAAGCGGTTTAAGCACTGGCGCAAGCGCCGCCCCTTTGCCGGTGGACTGCTACTTATCCTGTCTGGAATCGCCATCGCCGCGCCCGCCTATATTACTGTGCGTATTTCTGATCTTTTGGTGATGATTTCTACGGTTTCTGGGGTATCCACTCTGCTCATTGGCGTAGCACTTATTATGTTTGGCTTAGGCTCTTGGTTTAGGCAGGAGACCTCGACTTACTTGGGTGTTTTGGGCATACTTGTAGCCATTATTGCGCTGCCCACCTCAAACCTTGGCGGCTTTCTCATCGGTAGCCTGTTGGGCATTATCGGCGGTGCACTCGCCTTTGCTTGGCAGCCGCAGGATCGGCAGAAGGTGTCGAATAAGAAAAAGTCCGAGGCGAAAGAGGTGGCGGTTTCCGCATGAGGCTATTCAGACTAGTCTCGCTATCGCAAGGCCCTTCCCCTCGCGCGTTAAAAGCAAGTGCGCTCGCGGTGCTCTGCGTTTTTATGGCAGTGTGCGTGGTCAACCATCCTGAGAAAACCCGCGCGCAGGAAGATTTGGCCTTGGCACAGTCTGAACTTAGTACTGTCACCGCTGATAATGTCACGCTGACCGGAAACGTGACAGCCTCGCTCGTTACGGTGCAAACGGCACAGGGCGAGCAGCGAGCGCTCAAGCTGGTGGGTGATAAACTTGCTGCGCGAAATCTCGCCCTTACCCTTCCTAGTGTTGTGGGACAGGGAAAACTGACTACCGGTGATGTGGAAACCACCGTTACTGATGGACCAGTAACCGTGCTGGCGACCGGGCTGCAGACAACCCCCGCGGTGGTAGACCATCCCACCATTCCGGTGAACGTGGATTTGGACAACGAGGATATCAATGCCGTACTTGATCAGTTGGGCGTTCCTGCTCCGCACGCAGTCCCCGATGCCCCTATTCCCAATCCCCTGATGGAGCGCATTTCGCTGCAAGACGTCACCATGGAGCTGGTTAACCTGCAAGGCGCGAATCTGCACGCCCCGCAAGTCCAACTCACAGTGAGGTAATCATGCAGCAGCGCTCCCTTAAGAATCGTTGAACTGCGATTGGTGCAGGCGCCAATAAGTGCTCTGGGCGCGCAGCAGCTCTTCGTGGGAGCCTTGCTCGACTATGCTGCCGTTTTCCATCACCAAGATCAGGTCAGCATCCCGGATGGTGGACAAGCGGTGGGCGATGACGAAAGAGGTGCGCTCGGCGCGCAGGGCATTCATGGCCTCCTGGACGAGCACCTCGGTGCGGGTATCCACGGACGAGGTCGCCTCATCCAAGATGAGCAGTGCGGGCTGGGCCAAAAAGGCGCGGGCGATGGTAATCAACTGGCGTTCGCCGGCGGAGATGGCGCCGCCATCTTGGTCGATGACGGTGTCATAGCCCTCCGGTAGGGAGTGCACGAAGCGATCCACGTAGGTGGCCTTGGCCGCGGCGATGACCTCATCATCCGTGGCATCGAGCCGGCCGTAGCGGATATTGTCCATGATGGTGCCCTCAAAGAGGACGGCATCTTGTAGCACCATGCCCACTTGGGAGCGCAGGGCGGTGCGGGGCATATGAGCGGTATCGTGGCCATCGATAAGAATGCGGCCTGAATCGATGTCATAAAAGCGCATGAGCAGATTGACCATGGTGGTCTTGCCCGCGCCGGTGGGGCCTACGATCGCCGCGGTTTGCCCCGGTTCCACGCACAAGTTGAGCCCGGTGATAAGCTCCTTCTCCGGAGAATAGGAAAAGGCAACGTCCTGGAACTCCACGCGGCCGCGGGCGCGGCCCACCAACTCATCGCTTGTGGTCTCCAGCGATTGTTCTTCCGCGTCGAGGAATTCGAAGACGCGCTCGGCTGAGGCCACGCCGGATTGTACCTGTTGCATCATTCCGCCCAATTGGCCCAGCGGCTGGTTAAATTCGCGGGAGTACTGGATAAAGGCGGTGGCCTGGCCCAGGGTCATCTGCCCGTTGGCCACGCGCAGGCCGCCAAGCACGGCGATGGCCACATAAGACAGGTAGGACACGAATTGCATGATGGGCATCATGATGCCGGAGAGGAATTGCGCCAGCGCGGAGGAGCGGAAGAGCTCGTCATTGCGCTCATCAAATTGGCGCGTCATATCCTCCGTGCGGCCAAAGACGATGCCTAAGTCGTGGCCGGAGAAGGACTCTTCCACCTGGCCATTGAGCTGGCCGGTAGCGCGCCACTGGGTTTTGAATTGGCGCTGCGAGCGCCCGCCGATGACCCCGATGATCAGCGCGGTTAGCGGGAGCGCCAAGAGTGCTACCAGGGCGAGCCGCCAAGAGATGCTCAGCATCATCACGGTGATGCCCAGGATCATCAGGATGTTATAAAACAGCTGGGACAACGCCTGTTGGAGGGCTTGTTGCACATTGTCGATGTCATTGGTGGTGCGCGAGAGGATATCGCCGCGCTGGTTGGAATCGAAGTAATTCAACGGCAGCGCATGCACCTTGGCTTCCACGCGCTGGCGCAGCTCGTAGACCGTGTCGATGGTCAGGCGGTTTAAGATGAGCCCCTGCCAGAGCTCGAAGGCGGCAGAGACGATGTACATCGCGATCACCGCGATGATAAGCGTGCCCAAGCGGGTAAAGTCGATGCCCTCGCCGGGAATGAAATCCATGCCGGAGGCCATATCGGCCACCTGATCTTGGCCTTGGGCGCGCATGCCGTCGATGGCCTGTTGCGCCGAGATGTCAGACGGCAGCTCGCGGGCGATGACGCCAGAGAAGATGACGTCCATGGCATCACCCAAGATCTTAGGGGCAAAGACCGCGAGGAAGACGCAGACTATGTTCATCGCCGCCACTACCGCCAGCATGCGCTTATAGGGCATGAGTAGGAGCAGCAAGCGCTTGGCAGAGGGCCAGAAATTCTTGGCCTGACGCGGTGCGGATCCGGACCATTCATCGGCGGCGAGCTTGGCCTCAAGCTCCTGGAGCTCGGCGTCCTCGGCGGAGGAGTCTCGTGTGGTGTCCTTGGCCATTAGTGCTCTCCTCCAGTTACTCCGGCGGTTTCTTGGGATTCAACGATTTCCTGGTACACGCCCGAGGATTTCAGCAGCTCGGCGTGGGTGCCGCGGGCGACAATCCGTCCTTTATCGATGACCAAAATCTGATCGGCATCCTGGATGGAGGCCACGCGCTGGGCCACGATGATGGTGGTCACGGCCTCGCCGCGCTGGGCAAAGGACTGGTGCATGGCGGCGCGCACATTGGCATCTGTGACCACATCCAGCGCGGAAAAGGAATCATCAAAGAGATAAATGCGTGGCTGGGCCACGAGCATGCGGGCGATGGATAGGCGCTGGCGCTGCCCGCCCGATACATTGGTACCGCCCTGTGCGATGGGCATGTCCAGGTCATCGACGAAGTCCGCCTGTGCCACGCGCAGCGCCTCCCATAGCTCATCGTCGGTGGCCTCGGGGCGGCCCAACCGCAGGTTGGAGGCCACCGTGCCGCTAAACAGGTAGGCCTTTTGTGGCACCAGCGAGACGCGGCTGACGATGTCGGGGCGGGAGAGGGAGGTGGTAGGGGTGGCATCGATAAGCACCTCGCCTTCGCTCGGGACGTACAGGCGCGGGATGAGGGAGAGGAGCGTGGTCTTGCCCGCGCCGGTAGAACCGATGATCGCGGTGGTGGTGCCGGGAGGGGCGGTAAAGGAAATATCCTCTAGCACCGGGGCATCCGCGCCGGCATAGGAGAAGCTGACATTGCGAAACTCCACGGTGCCGGAATTGGTCGCCGGGGTGACGGTATCCTTCGGCGGGGTAATGGACGGCTCGTGGCTTAAGACCCCGGTGATGCGGCGGGCACACACGAGGGCGCGCGGGAGCATCATCGCCATAAACGTGCCCATCATGACGGCGGCGAGGATTTGCAGCAGGTACTGGAGGAAGGCGGTGAGCCCGCCGACATCGACAAGCCCGGCATCCACGCGCTGGCCACCGAACCACAGCACGGCGCCCGTGGCAACGTTCAAGACGACGGTGATAAGCGGGAACATGAGGACAAAGAGCTGGCCGATTTTCAGCGAAAGCTGGGTAATGTCCTTATTGGCCTTGGTAAAGCGTTCAGTTTCATAGGCCTCGCGCACAAAGGCGCGCACGACGCGGATGCCGGTGATCTGCTCGCGCAGGGTGCCGTTGATGGTATCCAGCTTGTCCTGCATGGCACGAAAAAGCGGCATGAGCCGCGCGATGAGGACGGAGATGGTGCCGAGCAGCACCGCGACAGAAACCCACACCAACCAGGACAGTCCGGCGTCCTCCCGGATGGCCATGATGATGCCGCCGATGGACATAATGGGCGCTGTGACCATGAAGTTCAGCATCATCATGTAGACCATCTGCACCTGCTGCACGTCATTCGTGCCGCGGGTAATAAGCGTGGGCGTGCCGAACTCGCTCATATCTTCTGCAGAAAACGTGGTGACCTTGCGGAAGACCTCGCTGCGCAGATCCCGGCCCACGCCCATGGCGGTGCGGCTGCCGCACCACACCGCGCCGATGGCGGTAATGACCTGGACAAAGGCCACAATCAGCATGATCGCGCCGGTGTGCCAGATATAGTCGATATCGCCCTTGGACACGCCCTCATCGATGATTTTGGCGTTCAAGGACGGCAGATACAGGGTAGCCGCGGTGGACAGCGCCTGCAGGATAAGTACCGCTAGGACATAGGGCGTATAGGGCGCCGAGCGGGTAAAAAGGATTCGGACTAGATCCATAAACCTGCGCTTCTTTCGAGGGAGAATAGGGATTAACCAGCAAGCATATCTGGTGGGCGCAGATGGGGCGAACGGTTTTTATATTTAGGCACCTGACCGTAAGGGCGAACCTAGACCAAGACGTGCGCCAGCTGCGCCCGGGCGATGACGCTAGTCCAGTCCTCAAAATCCGTGATCGGCGTGCACAGTCCCTCCCACGTGGTGACGGGAATACCGCGGGCCTTTAATTCCATGACGATGAGCTCGCGGTCCCCGTGGGCGGCCAGCTGGTGGACCTCGTTATGGGTGATATCGCCGTCTACTCCCACGCGCACGTTTCCTAGCAAGCGCAGCCGCGGGGTAGTACCCGGTGCGCACTCGTGCGGCACGGCCTCATCAACCACGCCGGCAAGCCCCGCAAAGCGGCGAAGTAGACCGAACGGTGCAGTTTTTTCTGAGATGAGGTCTACGCACATGCCGGCGCTCAGGAGTCTTTCCACGGCGGATAAGGCGGCAGGACCTTCCCCAATGATGGCGACACGCTGCATAAAAGTTCCTCCTCGGGCGAGTTCGGCCGGCCCGCAATAGACTACATTGTCTATAAATCTAGTCAGCTTGGTTCAGAAATAAAACATTTTATTCTTCCCTTCGGCCAAGCTCAGCGCCCTTTCCAGAAAAACGTGCTGCGTGAGCTACCGCGGTTGCCTAGTGTGTGAGCTCATGAACCCAACGACGAACCTGCTGGATGGTGGACACTCCTTCCGCGATCCCCATATCTCGCCCGAAGGCACGCGCGATACCGCGCCGCTTCCCGCCGAGGTGGCCGCGCGCAATGAACAGCTAGTGGACACGTGGGCGGATAAGCTCTACGCCGAATCCGCAGAAAGCATCACCGAGTGGGCCGCCGAGCACGCCCCCGGCCGGTTAGCGGTGACGATGTCCATGGAAAACACCGTGCTGGCAGAGCTCTCCCACCGCGCCGGGCTCGCTGCTGACCTGCTTTTCATCGATACCGGCTGGCACTTCCCGGAGACCCTCCAGGTGGCCGAAGAGGTGGACAAGCGCTACCCGGATCTGCCCCTAGTCCGCGTGCTGCCGCTGCTGAGCCCCGAAGAGCAAGACGAGGTCTACGGCCCGCGCCTCTACGCGCGCGATACCGCCGCCTATAACCGCATGCGCAAGGTCGAGCCGCTGAATATGGCCATGGATCCTTATGCCGGATGGGTGACCGGGCTGCGCCGGGCCGATTCCGAGCACCGCGCCCACGCCCCAGCACTCAGCCTGGACCGCACTGGGCGGCTAAAGATTTCGCCGATCATTACCTGGGACTTGGACGATACCGATCAGTACATCGCAGAAAACGACCTCATCATCCACCCGCTGACCCTGCAGGGATACCGGTCCATCGGCGATGCGCCGTTGACCTTCCCAGTCGGCGAGGGCGAGGACGCCCGCTCCGGGCGAGTATTTGCAGATGGCAAGACAGAATGCGGGTTACACGAATAATGAGCACACTTTCCCCACACCTACAAGACCTAGAAAATGAATCCATCCACATCCTGCGCGAGGTAGCCGGGCAATTCGATAAGGTAGGCATCCTCTTTTCCGGTGGCAAGGACTCCGTTGTCGTCTTCGAGCTGGCCCGCCGCGCCTTCGCCCCGGCCACGGTGCCTTTTGAATTGCTCCACGTGGATACCGGTCATAACTTCCCCGAAGTCATCAAATTCCGCGATGACCTAGTCGCGGAATCCGGTGCCCGCCTCCACGTCGCCCACGTCCAAGACTGGATCGATAGTGGCGAGCTGCAGGAACGGCCCGATGGAACGCGCAACCCGCTGCAGTCGGTGCCGCTGGTAGAGACCATCGCCAAGCGCGAGTACGACGCCGTGCTGGGCGGGGCCCGCCGCGATGAGGAGCGCGCCCGCGCCAAGGAACGCATCTTTTCCATCCGCGATTCCTTCGGTGGCTGGGACCCGCGCCGCCAGCGCCCCGAGCTGTGGGACCTGTACAACGGCGGCAAGATGGCCGGCGAGAACGTGCGCGTCTTTCCCATTTCTAACTGGACCGAATCCGATATTTGGGAATACATCGGCGCGCGCGAGCTTGAGCTGCCGCCCATTTATTATTCGCACCAGCGCGAGGTCTTCAACCGCGGCGGCATGTGGCTTTCGCCAGGTGAATGGGGCGGACCGCAAGACGATGAGCAGCTAGAGACCCGCACCGTGCGCTACCGCACCGTCGGCGATATGTCCTGCACCGGTGCCGTCGACTCCACCGCCTCCAGCCCCGATGAGGTGCTCGCGGAAATCTCCATTTCCACCCTGTCTGAGCGCGGCGCCACCCGCGCCGATGACAAACTTTCTGAATCCGCCATGGAAGACCGCAAGAAGGAAGGCTACTTCTGATGACGACTACCCTCGCGCCGAATGTCGGCGCCCTCAAACAGCGCGATACCCTGCGCCTGTGCACCGCCGGCTCCGTTGATGACGGCAAATCCACCTTCGTCGGACGTCTGCTCTATGACACCAAGTCCGTACTCGCGGACCAGGTTGAGTCCATGGAGCGCTCCTCTTCCGATCGCGGCTTCGACGGCATGGACCTTTCCCTGCTTGTCGATGGCCTGCGCGCCGAGCGCGAGCAAGGCATTACCATCGACGTGGCCTACCGCTACTTCGCCACCGATAAGCGCACCTTCATCCTCGCCGATACCCCCGGCCACGTGCAGTACACCCGCAATACGGTCACCGGCATGTCCACTTCGCAGGTAGTGGTGCTGCTTATCGATGCCCGCCACGGCGTCGTCGAACAAACCCGCCGCCACCTCAACGTGGCCGCGCTCCTGGGCGTGCGCCACGTCGTCCTCGCGGTCAACAAAATCGACCTCGTGGACTATGACGAGCAGGTCTTCCGCGATATCGAGGCCGAATTCCATAAGATTGCGCAGCGCCTGGACATTACCGATACCACCGTCGTGCCCATTTCCGCGCTCAAGGGCGATAACGTGGTCGAGCGCTCTACCACCATGGATTGGTACACCGGCCCCACCGTCCTCGAGGTGCTCGAGACTATCCCCGTCGCCACCGGCCGCGCCGATGAGCTGGACTTTCGCTTTCCCATCCAGTACGTCATTCGCGAGCACGCCACCGATTACCGCGGCTACGCCGGCCGCGTGAAGGCCGGGTCCATCTCCGTGGGTGATACGGTGCACCTGCCCGAAGGCCGCACCAGCACCGTCACCCAGATCGACACTGCCGATGGCCCGGCGTCGTCGGCCGCCGCCGGCGATTCGGTGACGCTCCTGCTTGCCGATGCCATCGATCTCACCCGCGGCGATCTCCTCGCCGGCTCCCAGCGTCCCGAAGCCACCCGGGAATTCGACGCCACGGTGGTCGGCTTGACCGAAAAGGATCTCAAGCCCGGTCAGATGGTGAAGCTGCGCTATGGTTCCTCTTTGGTCAAAGCCCGCATCGCTACCATTGCTCGTACCTTGGATCTCGATGGCGTGGCCGACGTAGAAGACCCCGAGACCGTGGCCATGAACGATATCGCCCACATCACCATCCAGACCCAGGCCGAACTGCCCGTGGAGGACTACGCCGCCCGCGGCGCCGTGGGCAACTTCCTACTCATTGACCAATCCTCCGGCAATACCTTGGCCGCCGGCTTCGTGGGCCACCGCCTGCGCTAATTCCAAGCCCGCTCGCGGCGCGGGGGCCTCCCGAAGCTCCGCTCGGCGCCGCACACGTGCCGCGGTGCCGCACGCCCTGACCGCCTGCCACATTGTCCAAAACAACCGCGTTTCTCCTAAAATCACCCCAATTTTTAGCGAAACGCGGTTGTTTTATACATCTGCGGCCAACCCCAATGAGCTAGCGGCTTAACACCTCAGCAGATCCTCCACGATTTCCTTTGGCACGCCAGCCTTGGAGAGCTTCTCTTCGCTAAAGCACTGGTAGTTGGAAGGGTAGCTTCTGCCATCCTTTTCAATTGCCGCCCAGGTATCCCCGGACCACTGGTACAAGGTGTGGAAGGAAGTTCCTTCATCACCGGCGAAGAGCCAGTTGGCATCGCAGTAGATTTGCACGGGCCTATAAAAACCACCCATGTGGGCTTCAGCATAGGATCCGCACTTTTCACCCGTGCTCGGTTCCTGGCTTCCAGCTTTTGCCTGCGAGTCCTTCTGTCCCTGAGAGTTCGCATCCCCGTTCTGCGCAGTGGCGTCCTTCTTCTTTTCGGCCGGTTTGGCCTCAGCATCAGAATTAGCTCCAGAACCTGAGCCCTTGCCAGTACCTTTGACCGCGTCTTCTTTCCTGGACGAGTCCGCCGTCTTGTCGGCAACGTCAGAGGACGGCTTGGAAGATTGGACATCCCCAAACGCAGGTTCGTGCGCCTGATCTTTTGGCTCTGCCGTTCCGGTATAAGCCCACGTACTGGCCGCTACGAGGGCAATGACCGCGAGGATCGCGATCACCACGGTGGCGATGCGCTTGCCGCGGCCTTTAGGGGAGCCGGTCGGTTCCGAAGATTCTGAAGGCTGAGTTTTGCTCAAGAGAGGGGCCCTTAGGTGGTGTAGGGAGGAATAAAGAGAATGGCAGTGAAGCCCTTTGCGCACTTACTATAGCGTGATCGCGTACACGACGGGACGCAGTTGCTCCCCGAATCGCGTTATTGCTTTCAGCCTTCCCATCCAAGGAGCCAGGGAAATAAGCAAACCACGGGCATAAAACGCTGCAGCCGACTCCGTCACTCGACTCGACTGCAGGTATCGTCGCACACATGGAAAACTTATCTGGACGACCCCTCTTCGTGGCGGCCGTGGATGCCGAAGCTGCACACATTCCGGACAGTGAAGCGCTGCTTATTACCGGTATCGGCACGGTTCCAGCGGCGATTTCCCTGACCGAGGTCTTAGCTGAGGCCCGCGCACACGATGCTTTGCCTGAGCGCGTGGTCAATATTGGTACGGCGGGCGCGCTCGTCGATGGCATGGATGGCGTCTTTGAGATCAATAAAGTAACCAAGCACGATTTCAAACTAGACGTTCTGACCGATATCAGCCGTTACCTCCTGCCAGAATTCATCGAGCTGGATACCTCTGGCAAGCTTCCGGCACGCGGGCTAGCCACCGGTGACATGTTTGTCTCTACTACCGCACTGCGCAATGAGCTGGTGAAAAAGTCCCAGCTATGCGATATGGAAGGCTATTCCATCGCAGCAACCTGCCAGCGCTTCGGCGTGCCCTGCACTTTGCTGAAGCAGGTTTCTGATTCCGCCAACGAGGAATCGATGGGCACCTGGGCCGGTGTCTTGGATCGCAGTGCCCGCCAGCTTGCCGCTGCCGCAGCTGACTTAGGCTTCTTGCGCTAAAAATCTTTTCAGTTCTCCATCCACCGTGAGACGAACGAACTGGATGTAGATCAGAAGAGGCCCGCTCAACGTCATTTTGCAAGACGATGAGCGGGCCTCTTTGTTATGGAACAGCTCTACGGAAGAACACGGTGATTAGTTCAAGGCACGCCGTCCAATAAACACAGCTGCTGCCGCTACAACACTGGCCAAGAGGGCGAGTCCTCCTAAGCCGCGACCGCCGGTATTGGGCAGATCGCCTTTACGGATATCGGCTACCTGCATGACCGAGTGGTTCGCATCCTTCTCATCTTTCTGGATGGAAATTTCCGGATACTGTTCAGCTCCTCCTTCGATCTCAATCTCTGGTTTTCCAGATTCTCCAACGACGATGTTGAAGTAAATCGGGCTGCTAAGTAGCTGGTAGCCAGAGGGTGCTTGTGTTTCTACCAGCTCATAGCGATTACCCGGCTGGAGATCGAAAATCCGCGTTGCACCATCACGCAGGACCCCTACTTGTTCACGATTGTCTCCATCCATTTTATTGAGGGTGAATTCGGACCCCGCTAGAGGTTGTGGCTGGTCTTCGAAACTGACTTTTTGCACGGAAAGATCAATTTTTACCGGAACGGTGTAATTTTCAATCGTGCAATTGACGATGCCCCGGAATGGAACATCCACGCCGAATCCTGGTTTTTGAGCATCGTCAATATTGCGTACTTCGGAGTCCTTAGTCTTCCACGAGTTGCCCTCACGCACGCGTGTCGTGCATACGGCATTCTTGCCGTTCTGCTTGTGGAGCCTATATCCAGACTGCTGGTGCTCAACTACGGTGACGGATTGACCCTTCCTGTTTTCTTGATTCAAGGACCGTCCATAGCGTCCGTTCTCGTCGGTTTTATCAGTGACTTGTGCTTTACGCTCAGTTCCATCCTCGCCGTCGATGATAGCTTCTTGACCACCGTTAACAGAGGTATCAAAGGTCCAATCCTGTCCAGGTGACACTGAGCCGTCTTTGCCATGGACAAGCTTAGTTACGTTAATGGAACCAAAGCAGTCATTGAGGACTAGCTCATTGAGTCTATTTACCAAATTATTGAAGTTATCTACGGTAGTGACGGCATCCTCGCTGGAGATGTCTGCACCGATGGACTTTGTATTACGAACGCCCGCACGCCATACTTCCGGCTGGTTCGTAATATCGTATTCTGTGGTTGTAGTCGGATCTGTGGTATCCCACATCAAGACCTTGCCATTCTCGACAATGTCTCGTACGAAATCCGCTTGGCCGTAGTAACTCGGGTATCCATAGCCGTCCTGGTAGGGCCAGGGTTTCGGTATACCATCTGTTACATTGGGCACTTTTGGCGTCTTTTGGTTTTTAACTGCCCCTAAACCGAAGTAGTCATCTTTGAGAATGTGCTCGTTGAATGGTTCTATGCCGACCATGACGGTTTCGATGCGTGTGCCGGACTCTTTGATCCGGTTAGCCTCATGAACCGCTGCGGATAGATCGCTCTGATTGATTAGCGTACCGATGTCGAACCCGAAAGGATAGTCTCGCCCGCTTGTGGTTGGAAGCCCATCAGAGATGAAGTAAACTACGTCGAACTCTCCGGAGGGGACCTGGTTAAGGCCGGCCTCATAATTGGTGCCGCCACGACCATTGCGTTCAAAATATTCTCCGATGGCATTAACAGCGCTGCGCAGTTTTTGTACATCACCATTGTCATTGAGGCTTAACGTATCTGTTGACATGCCCGGGATGGACTTTGCACTCGAAGCAAAATTATAGATCGCCATCTGGCTTCCTGTTCCCTGTAACGCGTTAATAACGCTTAATCCGGCATCGCGGCTAGCAACAACACCTGCACCATTATTTCGTGCGATGGAATCGGAGGTATCGAAAACTAGGGCAATCTTTCCCCCACAGCGCTTCGGCAAGGTGGGGTTTGGGGAAGATGCTGGCAGCCAGTCTAACTCGTGACGTGGTGTTTCTTGTGCATTGATATCGATATCCGTTGCGTCACGGTCGAACCAATCGGGAGCCTTGTGCCACAGCGTCATTTGGCAATTGGGGTTTGCCATGTCTAGTGGGATCTCAGCTTCGACATCGAAGGAATCGATGTGTGAAGCAGCTCGTTGCATCTTTTGATTCAGTTCAAAAAAGATTCGATTTTTACTTACCGTCAGTGTGTAATCAACGTCTTTTTTCAGATCCGTCCAACCCGCTCTTCCAGAGCCGAAGCGAAGTTGCAGCCGTGGATCTGCGGCATTGATAGCATTAGTGAGGTCGCCAGCACCGTTAACAGTCACTTCGACGACGCTTACATCTTTGCCGCCATGCTTCCGCGTGTTTTCTGAATTGTCCCACCAAGTCTTTGCATACAGAAGGCCATCGTTTGAGGTGCAAGCATCCCACGTTCTTTTGTTTGGAAGCGCACGGTAATTTTTCGCCTCTGTAGGATTTCCAACGGCTGGGGGCTCTGGTGGTGCTAACTCGGTGCCTTCCATGGTCGCCGTCATACTAGACAACCTAGGGACATTTTTCTGTCCTGCCCGCCATTGGACAACAATGGGAGTCCCAGGCTGTACGTCTATGGCAGTCGGAAGATTTACGGTAAGCGTATTCGTAGATCTTACGTTAGGTGAAATCCAGGACACAGGATACGAGGTACCATTGATGGTGAGAGCTTTGTCTGTATCAGGTGGATACGTAGAGAACTTCTCTGTGGTGTTAAGAGTCAGCCTCTTCATCGACATCGCTTGGGTGGCCGACATGTGAACCGAAAAAACGTTGCTGTATACAGTGCGAACGTTATTGATTGTCACCGGAGCTCGCACTGCAGATTGAGCATGAGCAGTCGGTGTGACGGAGTGTTCCGATTGGGTTGGGGTGACCGCTGGAACAGCCCCAGCTGTCAGCATGAGGGTAAAGGCAGCTACTGCGCTTGTCCGCATTTTGCGGGAGAAGCTGTGCATTGTTGTCGTCCCTTTCATCATTGGTCACCTTTATTATTTCGACGGATAAGCAGCATTCCGGCCGCGATGAGGCCAGCAGCCAGAACAAGGATTCCGAGTACGGAAGCGCCTGTTCGTGCTAATTGGCTGGGCTTTGGTTTCTCAGGACCTGCTGGTGGGGTATCAGCAGGCGTAGTTTCTGTTGTTTCGGAGCCATCCGATCCCGGCCCCGGAGGCGTGGTGTCCTCAGGTGGTGGGGTCGAATTAGGCTTCGATGGAGTAGGGGTGGGGGTGGGCGTCGGCCGTGGATCGGGGATATCCGTTGGTGGAGGGACATCGCCACCGCCGTCGTCGGTTTTGGCTACGACCTTGAGATCGTGTAGCCAATTTCCCTCCTTGTCCGTGGCAGGAAGTACAACGATCATTGGCCGGATGTCCTTATGCTTCTCCCCGCTGCGTTGGGGAGGGGTTATCTCGATTAGGTACGCACCCGCGGGGAGATTTTCGAAGCGAACCTTGCCAGAATCATCGCTGGTTTCTTTCCGCTTGACATCAGTAAATCCCAGATCGCGTGCTTTTTTGGGAGTGAGGTTGAGTGCATCCGTATATCCCTGGTGCGTACGAATATCAAGGCCCGCTACCTGCGCCAATTCGAAGGTATAACCGCTTAATGCCCCTGGCGGTAGCTCGCCCTCTTTAACTTCATCAAATGGATTACCGGTGGGCAGAGAAATGGTAAGGGAATTGAGCTCTTGACCAATGGAACTGGGGTCAACCTGGGTGGATGCTGGGGCATACCCTGAAATGACTTTGGCATCAGCCGGTGTTGCAGGGGCAGTCATTGTCACGAGACATCCTGCGCACAGGGCTGCTGTTGCCCGAGCTAGTCTACGTTGCTTAAACATTTATGCTTCCTCTAGTGATACTGACTGACCGAATTTTGGCTTTTGCTTTTTGTTCAATTTGTACAGCCAGAAAGCGGCCGCAATGGCGATAAGCAATGCGCCAGCCATAAAAGCCCACATCCACCACGTCCAGTGGAGGCCACGAGGGGTAAAGGCCTGTTCTGCTTCCTCATCGAAAGGCACGCGCTCAGCAGTAACCAGCAAGCGATGGGAATTGACGCCATACGGCGTGCAGGTAATGAGGGTGACTTGGTCCTTGCCGGCTTCTGGCCGGAGAGAATCCGTCTCGTGCGGAAGCACCACACGGATGTCATTGACCTGGTACTTCATTTTTTCACCGGAGACACCAACATAGATTGGGTCTCCTTCTTTGACCTTGTTGAGATTGTCAAAGAGCGTGGCGTTTACCAGTCCGGTGTGGGCAGTTAAGACCGAGTGCGTTCCTTCTCCGCCAACAGGAAGATCAGAGCCGTACAAGTGCCCAACACCCTTCTGAAGGACGTCCTCACTGGTGCCGTGATAAACGGGAAGATCGACGTCAGCCGAAGGCACAACGAGTCGAGCCATAACGTCATGGGCATCTAATTCGGATAAGTATGCTTGGTAGTCAGCGTTATCCTCAGAAATACGCGTCAGCCAGGGATCGAGGATCGGACCAGCCGAATGAGTCTTGTTGTATTCCTGGGCTGCGGCGAATTGCTGGGCAAGCAACTCCTGATCTGCATTATCGATGTCGTTGCTATAAGAATCAGCGGCGCGGAGCTGTTCCCAGTTATTGAGTTGTGTCACCACCACTGGGTAAAGCAAGAGGCCGATGGCAAGCATCGCGAGAACAATGACGGGAACTGCTTTTTGCGGCAGTGCCTTCGATGTGTCCCTGTGCTTCGCTTTAACCGCGGGACCAGAAGTACGCAGTACCATATAAAATTTCCTCACTCGCCAGACTCGGCATGTCCGTTGTGGTGGTGTAAAAGCTCATGGAATCTGTTCCCTCGCCGAAGCGAGGGAACAGTCCACGTATGTGGGAGTTAGCTGCCCGTATGCAGTCGAATTAACTCCCAGGTGCCTAACCGATGGTTCGGTTTAGCTTTCTTTGTTCGCGCGGCGAGCGAACCAGAGTGCACCGCCTGCTACCAGTACGGCGAGTGCGCCTAGGATGCCAATACCCATGCCACCGGTAAGCGGGAGCTGCGGCATATCGGAGCGCTTGTTTTCAATCTTTTTCTCCAACTGCAGAGGGGAATCCGCGTTCAGCTTAGTTTCGTCGGAAGTCAGCTTGAATGAGTGGACCTCATTGGTGGCAACAAAGCCGCGCGGGGCTTTGGTCTCTACAAGGCAGTAGGAGTTTTCGATCTTTTTCGAATCGTCTTCTACATCGGTGACGTGGATGCCATCGATAAGTACGGTGCCGTCGTCAGCGGTCTTCCACTTAGAAGTGCCGTCGATGGAAATCTTTTGCTGATCATTTAACTGATCAGCTTGCGTTTCAGTACCTGCACAGCGGTAGAGCTCAAATTCAGCACCCTTCAGCGGAGTCTCAGAGCCCTCTTCAATCTTGACTACCTTGACCTGGCCCCAGTAGGACTTGACCTCGTTGGACTCGGTTTCGGTCTCGTTATCTTGGTTAGGGTAGTGGACGAACTGACGGGCCTTGTTTACGGCGATGCCATCGGTGCCTGCGAGTTCCTTCACCTTGGCGGTAATAGTGAGATCGACGGTGGTTCCAGCGTCCAATCCTGCAAGCTTGTCCAAATTGGTGACGTTTAGCTCAACGTCGCCGGTGCCTTGGGTGATATTCAGGGTGTAGTCGCTGGCAGCCAACTCGGTACCATCAGAGAGTGCGACCTGAGCTTCAATATTCTCGAGGTTTTCGGTATCGAGTTTATCCGTAAGGCGGAAGCTCTTGAGCTTTTCGCCCTTCGGGACGACCGGTACGTTGCCGTGGACAACATACTCGATGGTGTCTCCGACGTTCTTGTCCGCGTCTTTGACTTCCTTGGTAACACCTGCGGTGGTGTTCTTCGGCTGGACCACTACATTGTAGTTCCATCCGTTGCCTTCACCGTTGGTATAAGGCAGGGAAACGATAAATGGGGTGGAGGGGGCTACTTCAGAGGCTTTGTAGCTCTTTTGAGTAACGGTGTCGGTTACTTCGCCCTCGATGGTTTCAGTGAATAGCCAAATGCCCTGCTGGAAATTGGTACCGTTCGAATCAAACTTCAGCTGGCCATCGTTGCCGGTTTTGCCGGTAACTGTAGTTCCCGTGGCGGTAGCTCCAAGCTCCTTGTAGTTGCTTGCGTTCAGTTCGCCCAATTTCTTCGGGTCTACGTTGCTGACGTCAAGGAGCGTACCGGTGAAAGTAGCACCTGCCAGTGGGTTACCGGTAGCATCTTGATCTGCTGTGCCGGAACCAGGTCCGCCGATGCTGGTGGGATTGAGGCGCTTATCGATGGTCAGGGTCACCGGCGCATTCTCATCGATGACAGCAGCCGGGGCGGCGGCCGGAGCGCCATCTTGGGCCACGGCGGTTACTCCGCTCATGGAGAGCGTAAGTCCGAAGATGGCCGCAGCACTTGCGGACCGGATTAATGCAGTTTTCTTCATGCGTGAAAAGCCTTTCTTTGCTTAACACCCAACGTGTAGAGAGGGAATTCTGTGGCCAGGTGTTAATGACGACATCCAGGAAACGGAGATCTCGTTTACCCTGTACACACCGTAGGAAGATTAATATTTCCTGTACAAATTGGTTGGAGTGTGATTATCGTTACCTGGAAATATCCTGCATGTATTAATTTCGCAAAGTAGATGCCCTCCCCCCCGGATGGGGAGGCTGTTTGCACTTAAAAGCAATGCGGTGCACCTCGAAGGGAATACTCCGGCAGGTGCACCGCGTTGTGTAAAAGGGTCTTTAGGTGAGCGGGCTCATGGCCGCGAAAAGCTGCTTTACCTTCTCGCGAGGAGTCTCCTCGCGGGGGCTGTTGCTGTTGTCGTCGCCTTCGGAATCTTCGTCATCTTTGTTGTCCTTGGACGCGGCCTTGGAACCGGTGATGACTTCGATATCGTCTGGCGCGACTTCACCGGCGCGCAGGGCGGCCATCTCTGCGTGGTAGCGCAGGACAACGGCAATGGTGGCGGCGACCGGCACGGCGAGGAAAGCGCCGACGATGCCGGCCAGGGTGGAACCCACGGTGATGGAGAGCAAGACGATGGCCGCGTGTAAGCCCATGGCCTTGGACTGCAGGATGGGTTGGAGAACGTTGCTTTCCACTTGCTGGACGATGATGATAAGTGCCAGCGCGAGCAGCGCATTGGTCAGGCCATTAGATACCAAGGCGATAATGACGGCCAAGGCACCGGCAGTGACGGCACCGATGATGGGGATAAAGCCCGCGAAGAAGGTGATGACGGCGATGACTAGCGCCAGTGGGACCTGGAGGGCCCAGAGGCCGAGGCCGATAAAGACGGCATCGACAAGCGCGACTACTGCTTGGGCCTGAATGAATCCAGACAGCGTCTTCCACATGCGGGAGGTCAATTCCGTGATGTGCCATGCGGCGGAATTGCCGGTGTATTTGCGCAGCCAGGGCAGGAACCTATCGCCGTCTTTGAGGATGAAGAAGGTGATAAAGAGCATGATGACGGTGGCTACCGCAATGGAGCTGGCCATGGAAAAACCAGAGACGACGCCGGTGGCAATTGTTGAGGCCTGGCCCTTGGCAAAGGTTACGATGTCTTGGAAGACTGATTGTAGCTGGTCCACCTCAATATCCAGCGGGGAATCGTTGACCATCTTGGTCAGCTGCATAATGCCGGCTTCGGCCTCATTGATAAGCACCTTGGATTGCGCGGTGACCATGGGCGCCATGGCGGCAAAGATGCCGCCGAAAATAACCACCAGACCCAAAAGCGTCGTGACCGCTGCCAGGGTGCGGGGAAAGCCCTTGGAACGCAGCCAGGCGGTGACCGGATACAGCACCGTGGAGACCAAGATGGCGAGGATAACCGGCAGCAGGCCCACCCAAATAAAGCGCAGCAGGAAGCCTGCCAGGCCTAGCCCTGCCGCGATGAGGATAAAGCACACCGAAATCTTGGCCATGCTGCGGAAGTCTTTTGCCAGCACGGCGGATTTATTATCGCGATCGGCGGGATCGGCGGTGGCTACCTCAGCGCCCAGCTGGGATTCATCGGGGGAGACCAGTGGCGTGGCGTAGGGGTTCTTCGCATCGGCCTTGCGGTTGACGGCGTTGTCCTCGAGCGCCGAGGGGTACTGCGCGCGCTGCGCCGCGTCCTGGCCCGGGTGCTGCTCCGCGCCGTGAGGGAAATGGTTTTCTGGCGTAGTCATTCATCTACTATGCCACACGAAACCACCTAGAGACAGCGTGGGAAAGCAGGCAAAAAGGTAGCGCCCCACCTAACTCCCAGCGGAAAGGGCAGGAGAAAGGTGGGGCGCTTATTCAATGTGCCGCGACGGAGGCGACTGGCGTATTAGTCGCGCAGGTTGCCCACGTTGCGGATGATGCCGAAGCGGTGCATGGTCACGGAGACTGCCTGCTCGAGGAGGTAAGGCATGAGCTCACGGCGGCCATCGGCAAGCACGGGCTGGTCCAGCACCACGGAGTTGGAGCGCACCGCTGCCTCGTAGACGGAATCCGGCACGGTGCCCAAGGCGCGCACGCGGGAGGACTCGTCATTGGCCACGGCGGCGGCGAAGGAACCATCAGAAATGGACTTCACGTCGAAGCCGAGCTCCTGCAGCTGGGCGGCAACCTCTGGCGCAGCGGAGATTTCCGTCTCGGTTCCGGTGATGCCGGAAGCAAGCACCTGGCGGGCGACATCGCGCAGCTTGTAGTCCTCGCCCACGCGGATGCGCAGCTTGGTGAGCAGCGGGCGGTAGCGGAAGCGGTTGGCTTCAGCGACCAGCGCGGTGCGGTCGTGGGTGCGGCCGAATTCCTCGAGCCACGCAATCCGGTCCAGCTCGGCAGCGCGCCAGAGCCATTCCAGATCGTCCTGGCTGAGCTCATCAGACAGCTCATCGTGCAGGCGCTGCAGAATCTTCACGCTGGCTGGGGCGATATCCACGTCGCGCGGCTTGAGCTCGCCATCGGTCCAGGTACCCATCTGAGCCACGTAGTTCGGGCCGCCGGCCTTCGCACCTGGGCCCATGACGGACTTCTTCCAGCCGCCGAAGGACTGCCGCTGGACAATCGCGCCGGTAATGCCGCGGTTGACGTAGGCGTTGCCCACCTCAACGTTGTCGATCCAGTACTCGATTTCCTTGTCATCCAGGGAGTGGATGCCGCCGGTCAGGCCATAGCCGGTGCTGTTTTGCCAAGCGATGGCCTCTTCCAAGGTATCGGCGTACATGATGCCGAGGATGGGGCCGAAGCACTCATTCTTGTGGTACCAAGAGCCCGGCTGGACATTATCGCGGATGCCCGGGGACCACAGGGTGCCCTCTTCGTTGAGCTTCTCCGGCTTCAGCAGCCACTTCTCGCCCGGCTCCAGCTGGGTCAGGCCGCGCAGCAGCTTCTCGCTCGGCTTTTCAGCCAGGCCGTTCATCGTGGTGGTGATGTCATAGCCCGGGCCAGGCTTCAGGGTCTTGACGGAATCCAGCAGCTGCTCGCGCAAGCGCTTGGACTTGCCCGCAGCACCAACGAAAATCACCAGCGAAGCGGCCGAACACTTCTGGCCGGAGTGGCCAAAGGCGGAGTTGTACAGGTCCTGGATGGCCAGGTCCGGGTCGGCGGCTGGGGTGATGACCAGCGCGTTCTTACCGGAGGTCTCTGCCATCAGGTTCATCTTGGGCTTCCAGGAGCGGAAGAGCGCGCCGGTATCGGAGGCACCGGTCAAGATGATGTTATCCACGTCATCGTGGGAGAGCAGGGTCTTGCCGGCATCGCCTTCATCAGTCAGCACCAGCTGCACCAGATCCGGATCCAAGCCTTCTGCTTCGAGTGCGGTGCGGAAGGCTTCAACCACCATCTTGCCGCAGTGGACTACCTGGGGAGCAGGCTTGACGATGACCGCCGATCCCGCCGCCAAGGAGGCCGCAATGCCACCGGTAGGAATGGCGATGGGGAAGTTCCACGGAGGGGTCACCACGGTGACGGTGTGCGGGTGGAACTCGGAGTGTGCCTCTTCCAAGAAGCGGGCGGACTGCCCGTAGTAGGTGCAGAAGTCAATGGCTTCCGAGACCTCAGGGTCAGTCTGGGTGACCGTCTTATTGGCCTCGTAAGCTGCTACAGAGATGAAATCGCCGCGCTTGGCGGCCAGCTGATCTGCGACGGCGTCTAGGGCTGCAGCGCGCTCTGCGGCGGGGCGCTTGCCCCATTCGGTGCCCAGTTCCTTGGCGCGGGCGACGTAGCTTTCCACGGAGGAGGGGTCGGTGACCTCCTGGACGCCGTGCTCACCAGGGTCATTTGCAAGCGCGCGCTTGGCCCAGGTGCGGTTCGGGGTAATGGCCGGGTCCGTATCGGGCTCGTTCCTGAAGCGCCCGGAATCCGGTGCCTGGCGCCCGGAATCCTCGAGGCGGTTCTGGGTGCGGCGCGATCCGGCGAAGGTATCCCAGCGCTTGGCCACGGCCTTGCGGAACGTTTCTTCCTGGCTTGCCAGTGGTTCCTCGCCCGGGGCGAAGAGGGCGTAGAGGAAGTTCTGCGGCGCGGAGTTCTCCTCCAAGCGGCGCACGAGGTAGGACACGGCGACGTCGAAGTCATCCGCGTGGACCACCGGGGTGTAGAGGATCTGGCGGCCCTCGTAGACCTTGCGCACGGCTGCCTGCTGCGCCGGGGACATGCCCTGCAGCATCTCAGAATCCAGCATGTGCAGCACGCCGCGCTTTACGCCGAGCTCGTAGGCCATGGCGGCGGTGTACAGGTTGTGGCTGGCCACACCGATGCGGATGCAGTCCGCGAATTCCTCCTGCAGGATGTAATCCAGCAGGCGGTAGTAGTTAGCGTCAACGTCCAGCTTGTTGGTGTAGGTAGCCAGCGGCCAGTCGTGGACTTCGCTTTCGGCGGTCTCCATGGACAGGTTGGCGCCCTTTACAATGCGCACCTTGACCTTGGCGCCGCCTTCTGCCACGCGCTGCTTGGCAAATTCCGCGATGTCCTGGAGGGCATCGAAGGTATCGGGCAGGTAGGCCTGCAGCACGATGCCGGATTCCAGGTTCTTGAACTCCGGCTCGCTCATCAGGCTCTTGAACAGGCGCAGCGTCAGGTGGAGGTCGTGGTATTCCTCCATGTCCATGTTGATAAAGACCTGCGGGTTGCGGCGTGCGGCCTCCTGGTAGAGCGGGCGCAGGCGGTCCTTCAGGCGTTCTACGGAACTGCCGATGTCCCAGTTATTCAGCTGCGCCACCATCGAGGACGCCTTGACGGATACGTAGGTCACGCGCGGGTTCTTGATGAGCTCCAGGGTGCGGCGCGCGCGGGACTTTGCTTCCTCTTCACCGAGCACGGCTTCACCCAGGAGGTTAAGGTTCAACTGCTCGCCAGAGGCTGCGGCCTTTTCCAGGGTGTCATTGAGCGCATCCGATTCCGCGTCCAGCACCAGGTGGCCAACCATCTTGCGCATGTACATGCGTGCTACCGGCATGACCAGGTTAGGCAGGATGGGTCCGAAGAAGCCGCCGGCGCCAACGAGTGCGCCATTGATGCTGCCCAGGAAGGAAGGATCGTACTGGGAGGAAATGTCCTTCAGCGCCTTGGCCGCGACCTTGTCATCTTCCGGGCGCATGACGCGGTCCACGAAGTCCATGGTAAACCGCACACCATTGTCATCGCGCAGCAGCTCCGCCAGCTGCTCGGTGGCCTTGTCCTTTTCATCTGCGGTGGAATCGAGCCAGCCCTGCGCGCGCTTAATGGCGGCGGGCAGTACGGCCTCAACATCATCAGATAGTGGCGTGCGGGTGTATGCGGGAGAAGTCATGTGAAATTCAACCTCTTTTTCGAAACGTGTACTTCCAGGTTGGTGGCCAACCCACACCGCGGTGTGGCCTTTATGCTGTGACTTTTAGCGCCGGTGGCAGAAAGTGGCTGGTAAGTCTATGGAAATGAGAAAGCATGCGGGGCGTTTTAACGCCGCACACGTGGCAATGAGTGGAACACGCGGAATGCGCGCGCCGCTGCTCGGTGGTTTACACCAAGCGAATCAACAAGCCATAGTGCTATCGGTATTGGTGACCGGGGGCCTGTCGCTATGGCGGCGGACGCGTGCCAAGTTGGTGTTCAACACTCACCTGCTTTCTACGAAGTGACGATATTAAAAAAGGGTGAGCACTCTCTGTAGTAAAAGTGCAATGCCCTTTATGTTCCAGAACGGGGTATAAGTACCGGGAACGGCATAAATCCGCTGGTACGCAAGGATTTTTACCCCTTTGCTGTTAACCTGATTATAGGGGTGGAAGGAACGTGACGCTAGTCTCGTTTGCAAAATCACACTCGGGGGTAAAAACAGAAAGCTTAACGTGCTGGGTACAGAGTTTTAGGGGGTAGTCGCTGCCTAGTGTTAAAGGTGCGCTTTCTCCGAGATTAACCGTGTTAAAGACTGTCTGGCGAGGTCAGGGCCGTGCGGCGATCTGGGGTAAATGGGCCAAGACTGTATTTCACCCAGATCGCCACTCATGCGAAGCCGATATGTGTCCAACCTCGTACATGAGGTACACGCTTTTCACAGCTCATGTTAATGTTCACGGCTGAATCTTAAGCATTCTCTAGCCCCTATCCATCTACTTGCCAGAGGTTTCCATGAGGACTTCCAGAAAAGCTTCCACGAAAGTAATGGCGTTGCTTACTGCTTCGCTCCTGACGGTAGCGGGGGCTGCGGTAGTAACCCCTACGTCTGCTAATGCCTTCATTCCTGACGCGTCGCTAGAGGGACCGTCTCACGGTGACGACCTGGGGCACGGCCCCAAAACGGCCAGGATTACTTTGGACACGGATAAAACCAAAGTAAAGCCTGGTGAAACCGTCAATGCCCACATCGAAATTGACGGTACGGCACCTTATCCAAAGTCGGGAAAATGGAAATATGGCGAGTCTGATATCACCGCAGTTTTGTTTGAACTGAATGTTAATCCGAAACTGACCGTCAAATCGGTAGATAAGTTGGACTTCAAGTGGAGCGACGGTAAGAAGCGGGAGCTTACCCAAGCTCCGACGGTGGACGAGCACAACACTATTGCTTTTGAATTTGCAACCGGCGAGCTTCGCCCTGGGTTTAAATCGACCACTCCCTTTGGCGCCGACACTTCTCTAAGCGTCGATATTCCTGTCACGGTTAACGAGACTGTCAAAGATGGAGAAGAACTCGGTGTGACGGTAGCGACCGAAATCGATATCCGCCCGACGTTGGACTGGACGTACGGGAAATGGGAAATGAACGAGGTAAACGGTCGCGAGGTGGACAATGCTGCCTGCTACCGGGATGCGGAAGGTACGCTTACCTTTGAAAACCCAGGCCGCTACGGAACTTGGATGGCCGATTTGTGGCTCGGGACTACTGCTGACCACTTCGAATTGAACGGTAAACCAGAATTTACGGTGACGGGCCCCAATGGAGAGAATCTCACCGATAAGGTTTTCCCAAGTGACGCTTATCCAAAGCGTACCCTGAACCCGCAGGCTAAGCCGACCATTTATACGGGTGCCGACGGTACGGATCTGACAAACTATCGTTGGCTCAGCCGCTATGAATGGAAGTTCAATGAAAAGGGCTCCGCCGGCGATGTATGGATACCTGAAGGCTCTACCATCCACGTTAAACAACGGGTGAGGTCTACTAATTGCTCATTCAATCCCAGCAAGGACCACTTCGGTGTCAAGGTCGAAAGCCGAAATGCGCATCTATTTAAACAAGATGTTGCGAGTGCCGCGCTGACCGTCGATGAAAACCCTGAGGCGCCTACTCCAAGCGAGACCGAACCCAAGCCGGATACGGAAAAGGAGTCGGAGCCGTCTTCTACCTCTTCTACTCCGTCTACGGAGGCGACGACTACCTCGGATTCTCCTGAACCGTCGGAGCCAACGGAACCAACGGAGCCATCGGAACCGTCAGAGCCTTCGGAGACTACGCCCAATGAAGATGGCGAGACCACGGTAACGACCACGGAACCAGAGACCGAAGACCCTGAGCCAGAGCCCGAAGAGGATCCTGAGCCATCTTCTCCTTCGTCTACTACATCTACGGAGGTGACGACTACCTCGGAGACTCCTGCTTCTTCGACTACGGAGACGACCAAGACGACTACGCCGACGTGTAAGCCATCGGAGTCTGAGTCCCCTAAGCCATCGGATCCGTCGGAGCCGTCCGAGCCTTCGGAGCCAACGCCTAGCGAGAGTGGCAAGACCACAGTTCCTTCTACGGAGCCTGAGTCCGAGGACCCGGACTGCGAGCCTTCGGGAAGCCCTGAGCCTACGCCTTCGTCCACCACGACGCCGACGTTGCCGCAGCCATTGCTCCCAGTGCCATTGCTGCCGTTGGGAAAGAACAAGGATAAGGAACCGAGCACGACGCCGGACAAGCCGAAGTCGAGCGAGCCTCAGGGAACTGAGCCGCGGGAACCCGGCACGCAGCAGGAGACCACCCAGCCGCAGAACGGTTCGCAGTCTCATGCCGCCACCAGCACGACGGCTGCAGCCCCTGCCAAGGGTGACCACTCGCAGCGAACCACTGGCCTTGCCAATACCGGCGCGTCTGTCATTGGACTGGTTATTGCCGGAATCATGGCTATTGCAGGCGGTCTCTTCCTGGTGCGTAGGAACCGCAACGCTTAAGAAAGCTAGTGGCAGTTACCCAGCACTGCCGGCTTCTGAGAAGCTGACTTAGAAGCGGTCAAAGCAGCGCCCTCGCAACGCGTACGAAACGTTGCGGGGGCGCATTGTGCTGTGCAGGTGCGTTCTTAAGGGAAGCCCCTATTTTCCGTAACCGGCTTTCAGTGCTTTAACGGCGAGTTCGAGGCGAGATTTTGCGTGGAATTCGCTGAGCAGGCTGGAGACGTACTTCTTGACGGTGCCGGCGGCATAGTGGGTGCTGGTGGCAATTTCCTCATTGGATTTGCCCTCGCAGACCAGGTCGAGGATGCGCTCTTGTGCCGGGGAGATATTGGGCGTTTCCGGTGCGTGGGCCGGCGCGGCGGCCGCGTCGTCATCGTCGGTGTGCAGCTCCGGCATCTGCTGGAAGAGGCGCGTCAAAGATTGCGGGGCTACGACCGTGCCGCCGCGCACCGCCTCCCGGACCGTGTCTTGGATATAGGCGGGCTTGGAGCTTTTGAGGATATAGGCTGCGGCCTTGTGGGACATGACCTCTTTGAGGGTGTCATCGTTATCCATCGCCGTCATCGCGATGAAAACGGGTGGATCCTCCAGCTTGTTGATCTCGCGCAATAATACGGTGCCATCCATTTCTGGCATGTGAATATCGGCGATAACCGCATCGATGTCGTTGGTCTTTAGCTGCTCCAGGGCGTCCTTGCCGTTTTCTGCGGTGGCGCTGACCTCCATGTCCTCGGCGGTGGCAAAGTAGTGGCCTAGGGCCTCGAGGACGAGGGGGTCGTCATCGACAAGCAGCAGCGCTGTCTTTACTCGAAGCACCATGGAGCCGGGCAGCCGAAGACGAGTTCTACGGAGGATTCGTACTTGGTGTTGTGGGGGAGATCGCCAGGGGTGAGGTCCGCGCCGAAAAGGGAGGTGGACATCATTAAGGGCGTGAGGATGCTAGCGAGCGCGGTCTGCATAACCAATCTCCTTGTCATAAAATCTACGTCAAAATAAGCAAGGCATAGCTTAATTGAAGGGGGCGCGGGCCTGCCATGCGGCGTGGCATAATTAACGCGCCTTATGCGCCGAAGGTGGCAGGGATAGGGTGAGCTCCCAGCGCTTGTCGATGCCCCTCGTATCCAGCCTGGCATCGATAGTTGCTGCGATGCGCTGCATGGATGAAAGCCCAATGCCCGACGATGTCTCTGCCGACGTGTTCGTGGGCTTGGCTATGGGATTGCTCAATCTGAGTCCAGCCCCTATGAGGCCGCGCCGAAATGGAAATCTCGGCGCCGGGAGGCGAGTACTTCACGGCGTTCAGGCACGCCTCGGTGGTAATAGCGGCGATGGATTCGAGCACCGTGGGAGGAAATTCGGGGCAGAAATCGTGCCCGCTAATGTTGACTACTGGGCGTCTGTTGAGTTTGGAGAGCCGCTCTTCCTCGCGGCTAAGCAGCTGGGTAAAGCTGGTGGGTGGGGCCAGCGTACCAAGGCTGGTGGCCTCAGTGGTGCCCTCGATATTGGTGCGCAGCACCTTGGTGAGCGCGCGGACCTCGGACATGGATGCACGCATGGCATCGCTAAGCTCAGTAAGGCGTCGGCTAAGGCCAGGATCGTTGGCGTATTCCAAGCTCAGGGCCTCTAATTGCATGGTATTGACCGTCAGGCTGGAGACCACGGAATTGTGGAGGGTTTCGGCCAAGTCGGTCTGGCGGCGCTTGACGTCGTTATTCCATTCCACCATCGCCTTCTTGTAGCGCCTGGCGGAATGTGCCAGCGTGCCGCCGATAAGGGCGCTGACCGTCAAAAGCATGCCCCAGACCAGCGCAGGCGCGGGCAGGAAGACCAGCCGGTGCGTGCCAGGATCGATAAGGCCGACACCCCAAAATGCCAAGAGGAGGAAGAAGGTCTGCCATCTGGTGCCATGAAAGGCGAAGACGGCGAGGAAAACCGGGGCGAGGAAGACGCAGCTGGCATAGGGGATGCCCACCGTGAGGATGGCAGCGACCCAGATGCCCAGGAACGCCACCGTCATTGTCTTGGGGTAGCGGTACACAGAGGCGGTGATCGTCGTGAGGATGAGCCCGATGATGGCCGCGGAAAGCTGATGCTCGGTTGGGGTGAGAAACGCTGCGAGCAGGGTAAGCGCTACGCACAGGGCGGCGATTAATGCTGCGGTGCGCTGGAGGGTCATCGCAGAGCGGAGGCGGTGATACAGCGGTGGGCGAGGGGCGTGGGTCACGGCGAGAAGGATGCTTTCTAGACGCGGCGGGCTAAATAGACGTGCGCGTCTAGTGTAAATACAAACGCATATCTAATAGGTAGGGCGCGAAAACAGCTCAACCTCCCGCACCTTCTGGCTGCTTATTTGCGCAGCGCATGTCGCGCGGCACAGAAGGTGAGGGAGGTTTAGCTGGTCTTCACGAAGGAGTGTGAAACGCTACCGAGCGTTTTAAGCGTTCGGGGTTTTAAGCGTTTGCGGCGGTGGCGGTGGTGGCAGCCTCTTCGGCTGCTGCGGTGGTCTCAGTGGTGGACTCTACGCTGCCCTGGGAGGACAATCCCTCAACTACAGAGGACAGGCCCTCGGAGTTGGAATCGGACTGAGAAATCAGCCCAACAATGCCCTTGGTGATCTTAACGACAGTATCGAAGTCAACGGCGGAGCTGAGGTGTACAAGGGTATCGAGCATTGACATTTCCTTTCATGTCGGTGGGGGAAGTGAATCTACACAACAATCATTCTCTGGATAGCAACCAGTGGCTGCCGTGGTGTCCAGTATCTGCGAGCGGGTGAAGGCTGACAATCCTCTTTGTGCCCCATTCTTTGGTAACTTTTGGCCACCTTTGGGTCACTTTTTGGGGCGCCGTGTGGGTGACTTTGGGCTCTGTGGGGCTCAAGGGGGAAGAGTTTTTCTTTGTTGTGTATCTGGGGCGGCTGGGATGGTGGTCCAGCTTTACAACCTGTCTAGCTGGGAAAATATAAAAAGTTTCAAGAAAGTTGAGTCTGCGGGAATAACTTTGCAGGGTGGCCCGTTATTAAGATTGAGTGACACAGGCTCAAGGTTTTGTGTAGGAGCGCTAAAGTTCTGTTAGAGTAGCGCAAGGACGCAACGAAGAGTTGAGTCACTGATAATCAACTTTATTAACTGCACTCAATAAAAAGGAGAATGAATCATGGGACGCGCAGTAGGTATTGACCTTGGTACGACGAACTCCGTCGTTTCCGTATTGGAAGGTGGCGAGTCCACCGTTATCGCTAACTCCGAAGGCTCCCGCACCACGCCTTCCGTTGTAGCGTTTGCTAAGAACGGCGAAATCTTGGTTGGTCAGTCCGCCAAGAACCAGGCCGTGACCAACGTGGATCGCACCATCCGCTCCGTCAAGCGCCACATTGGTACTGACTGGAAGGTCAACATTGATGACAAGGACTACACCTCCCAGGAGATTTCCGCTCGCACGCTGATGAAGCTGAAGCGCGATGCAGAGTCCTACTTGGGTGAGGATGTTACGGACGCCGTTATTACCGTCCCTGCATACTTCGAGGACGCACAGCGCCAAGCCACCAAGGAAGCTGGCCAGATTGCCGGCCTGAACGTCCTGCGCATCGTCAACGAGCCCACCGCGGCCGCACTTGCATACGGCCTGGAAAAGGGCGAGCAAGAGCAGACCATCCTGGTCTTCGACTTGGGCGGCGGCACCTTCGACGTGTCCCTGCTGGAAATCGGCGATGGCGTCGTTGAGGTTATGGCTACCGCAGGTGACAACACCCTGGGCGGCGATGACTGGGATCAGCGCATCGTTGACTGGTTGGTTGACCGCTTCAAGAGCTCCCAGGGCGTCGACCTGACCAAGGACAAGCGCGCCGTGCAGCGTCTGCGCGAGGCTGCAGAGAAGGCCAAGATTGAGCTGTCCTCCTCCCAGCAGGCCAACATCAACCTGCCCTACATCACCGTTGACTCTGACAAGAACCCACTGTTTTTGGACGAGACCCTGACCCGTACCGAGTTCCAGAAGATCACCCAGGATCTGCTGGACCGCACCAAGGCTCCGTTCAACCAGGTCATTAAGGATGCTGACCTTTCCGTCGGCGATATCGACCACGTTGTGCTGGTCGGCGGTTCCACCCGTATGCCGGCCGTATCTGACCTGGTCAAGGAGCTGACCAGCAAGGACCCGAACAAGGGCGTTAACCCAGATGAGGTCGTTGCAGTAGGTGCTGCCCTCCAGGCAGGTGTGCTGCGCGGCGAGGTTAAGGACGTGCTGCTTCTCGATGTCACCCCGCTTTCCCTCGGCATTGAGACCAAGGGTGGCGTGATGACCAAGCTCATCGAGCGCAACACCACCATCCCGACCAAGAAGTCCGAGACCTTCACCACCGCAGAAGACAACCAGCCTTCCGTGCAGATTCAGGTCTTCCAGGGCGAGCGCGAGATGGCTACCGCCAACAAGCTGCTGGGTTCCTTCGAGCTCGGCGGCATTGCACCGGCACCTCGCGGTGTGCCCCAGATTGAGGTCACCTTCGATATCGACGCCAACGGCATCGTCCACGTGACCGCCAAGGACAAGGGCACCGGCAAGGAAAACACCATCAAGATCCAGGAAGGCTCCGGCCTTTCCCAGGAAGAGATCGACCGTATGGTTAAGGACGCCGAGCAGCACGCTGAGGAGGACAAGAAGCGTCGCGAGGAGCAGGAGCTGCGCAATAACGCAGAGTCCACCTCCTACCAGACCCGCAAGTTCTTGGAGGATAACGAGGACAAGGTCTCTGAGGACACCAAGACCAAGGTCACCGAGGCTGCTGACGCCGTGGACGAGGCGCTTAAGGGCGATGACCTTGATGCCATCAAGTCTGCAGTAGAGAAGCTGTCCACCGAATCCCAGGAGATGGGCAAGCAGATCTACGAGGCGCAGGCTGCAGAGGGCGGCGCTGAGGGTGCTGGCGATGCCGGCGCCGCACAGGGCGACCCAAACGTGGTCGACGCTGAAGTTGTGGACGAAGACGAGAACTCCGACGACAACAAGGATGGCGACAAGTAATGACTCAGGACAGCGGAATGCCGCAAAACCCAGGCGACCCGGAAAACACGGATCCGGAGGCTACCTCGGCTGACCGCGCTGAGGCTGCCGCCGAAAAGGCCGAGGAAGCACAGGCTGCCAACGACGCGCAGGCTGATGCCTCCGAAGAAGCCAAGTTGGATCCCACCCTTGATGCTGACCTCGAAGACGCGCTGGCTGATGTCAACGCCGATGAGGTCGAGGCCGAGGCGGAGGGCGATGAGCCCACCTCCACCGGTGCTGCCACCAATGATGTGGAAGCGCAGTTGGCAGAACGCACGGAAGACCTGCAGCGTCTGAATGCGGAATACACCAACTACCGCCGCCGCACCGAGCGTGACCGCCAATCCGTTATCGAGACCGCGAAGGCAAAGGTTATAAGTGACTTGCTGCCGGTTCTTGATGACCTCGATTTGGCCAAGCAGCACGGTGACTTGGAGGGCCCGCTCAAGGCGGTTGCGGATAAGCTCCGCAAGGGCCTAGAGCAGCACAACCTCACCGCCTTTGGTGAAGAGGGCGAACCCTTCGACCCAGAGATGCACGAGGCCGTGCAGGATTTGTCCTCCGGCGATGAGCAGGTGCTCGGCACCGTGCTGCGCCAGGGCTACCGCGTAGGTGAGAGGCTGGTGCGCAACGCGCTGGTCATCATCGCGGACCCCGGTGAGGATTCCGGCAGTTCGGAAGGCACCGAACAAGCCGATTAATCCGGGAAAAGGGCGCCTTGGGAACTGACTGATTCAACTTCCCCCGGCGCCCTTTTTACTAACTACAACCGATTCTTCTTGAAAGGAGGAGATGCCCAGTGAGCGCTAAACCCGAATGGGCAGACAAAGATTATTATGCGGATCTGGGGGTCTCCTCGTCCGCAGATCAAAGCGAGATCAAGCGCGCGTACCGCAAGCTTGCCCGCGAAAACCACCCGGATACCCACCCCGATGACCCCGCGGCAGCGGACCGGTTCAAGCGGGTTGCGGAAGCATACGATGTGCTTTCCGATGCCTCCGAGCGCAAGGAATACGACCAGTTCAAGGCCATGCTGCGTAATGGCGGTGGCTTTGGACGGAACGGAGGCGCCGGCTTTCCCGGCGGGTTTCGATCCACGAACATGGGTGGACAAGGTGCGCAAGACTTCGACCTCTCGGACCTCTTCGGAGGAGCCACTGGAGGATCGTCTCAAGGCGGCGGTTTTGGGGATATCTTCGGTAGCGTTTTCAACCGCAGCGGTAGTGCTGGCCACTCAGCTAAACCGTCGCGGGGGGCCGACGTCGAAACGGAAATAACCCTCGATTTCCGCGAGGCCGCCAAGGGGACCACCATCCCGCTGGCCTTAAGTGGTAATGCGCCGTGCACCACGTGCCACGGCTCGGGTTCTTCCTCTGGCAAGACCTCAACGTGCGGGACTTGCAATGGCTCCGGGTACACCTCGGAAAACCGCGGTGCCTTCGGCTTTTCTGCCCCGTGCAAGGATTGCGATGGCACGGGCCGCCGCATCCCAGATCCATGTTCGGACTGCAACGGCACCGGAACGGTGCACCGCACCCGGAATATCACGGTCCGCATTCCCGCCGGCGTCATCGACGGCCAAAAGGTCCGCATCGCCGGCCAGGGCGAGGCTGGCCCGAATGGCACCCCGGCCGGTGACCTCTTCGTTGCGGTCACCGTGAAGCCAGACAAGGTCTTCACCCGTGACGGCGACGATATCCACATCACCGTCCCCGTCTCGTTTGCCGAGCTCGCCCTTGGTGACACCATCACGGTCCCCACCTTGGATAGCCCGGTCCGCGTGAAGATCCCGGCTGGTACCCCGGATGGCCGCACCTTGCGTGTGCGTGGGCGCGGCATTGCCAAGCGCGCCGGCAAGGCTGGCGACCTGTTGGTGAGCGTGCAGGTCACCGTTCCTTCCAAGCTCGATGCCGCGGCCTCCAGCGCCTTGCGCACCTATGCACAAGCCGAAAAGGACTCTGGCTTTAATCCCCGCGCAGGCTGGGCCGGCGCGGAGAGCAATTAAGGCAGGAGGTGCATTGCACAATGAGTACTGGAAAGGCAGAAGGCTCCGCCACCGCGGTTTACGTCATTTCCGTGGCCGCCGAGCTTTCCGGGATGCACGCCCAAACCCTGCGCACCTATGACCGCATGGGTTTGGTCTCCCCGGCCCGCACCCGGGGCGGCGGTCGCCGTTATTCGGATCGCGATATTGAATTGCTCCGCAAGATTCAGGCGCTGTCGCAAGACGATGGCGTCAATCTCGCCGGCATCAAATCCATCATCGAGCTAACTGAAGAGCGCGACCAGCTCGAGGCCGAACGCGATGCGCTTGCCGATGAAGTCCGTGCCCTCCGCGACCAGCTCGCCGCCGGGCAGCGCTCGGGATCGCAGCACCCCCAAGCGCAGGGGCAGCACACCCGCGGCGCACAAGGTCCGCAAGGCTCGCAGGCTCCGGTGCACTCCCAGCGCAGCGGTGAGCTCGTCCACGTCCCGCGGTCTACCTCCGTGGTGATGTGGAGCCCGCGCACCGCGCGCGATCGCAAACGCAATCGCCGAAACAACGGCGGCTAAACCGGCTAAACCGCCTAATTCGTCCTGCGGACGAGAAACCTCAACTTAAAACCCTCCATACCTTTGCCAGGACATAGCGCCCGCACAGGTATGGAGGGTTTATCTCTGTCCAAAAGCCCCTCGCACTCTCGGTGCCCCCGGCCTCCCGGCTCCCCCTCGGCCCCTATCATTCCCGCGCCCCCTCGCACCGCTGCCCCCTCCCTCGGGCAGTTCTGCACTCGCACAACCGGACTTTGGTCTGTGAAGAAATGTTAATTTCTCACCCCTATTTTGTGCGAGATGCGAAAAAGTGCATTACTATGGCCGGAAAGCAGGTGAGATACGCCACGGTAGAGCGCCTGCAGTGGTCCGAGCCATACCCGGCAAGGACCACGTCTGGCAAGAGCCACAGTCGAGATTTCTGCACGAGAGGACACCACCATCATGACTTTGTACGCAGCACCCGGAACCGAAGGGGCCATCGTCAACTACCGCGACCGCTATGACAATTACATTGGCGGTAAGTGGGTACCGCCAGTCGATGGCGAATACATGGACAACATCAGCCCCGTGACCGGCGAGGTATTTTGTCAGGTGGCCCGCGGCAAGGAAGCCGATGTCAATGCAGCCATCGACGCCGCGGAAAAGGCGTTTGCTACCTTTGGCAAGACCACGCCAGCAGAGCGCGCGCTCTTGTTGCACCGCATCGCGGACCGGATTGAAGAAAACCTCGAAAAGATTGCCGTTGCGGAGACCTGGGAAAACGGCAAGGCCGTCCGCGAGACCTTGGCCGCCGATATCCCGCTGGCCGTTGACCACTTCCGCTACTTCGCGGGCGCCATCCGCGCACAGGAGGGCCGCCTCTCCCAGATCAGCGAAGACACCGTGGCCTACCACTACCACGAGCCACTCGGCGTGGTCGGCCAGATCATCCCGTGGAACTTCCCGCTGCTCATGGCCTCCTGGAAGATTGCACCGGCCCTGGCCGCCGGTAACTGCATCGTGCTCAAGCCTGCGGAGCAAACGCCAGCATCCATCCTCTTGCTCATGGATATCATCGGCGACCTCCTCCCAGACGGCGTGCTCAATATCGTCAACGGCGTGGGCGAGGAAGCTGGAGCCGCATTGTCGGGATCGGATCGCATCGCGAAGATCGCGTTCACCGGCTCCACCCCGGTGGGCAAGCTCATCAATAAGGCCGCCGCGGACAAGGTCATCCCGGTCACCCTGGAACTCGGCGGCAAATCGCCGTCCATCTTCTTCAAAGACATCATGGATGAAGATGACTCCTACCTAGAAAAGTGCGTCGAGGGATTCGTCATGTTCGCCCTCAACCAGGGCGAGGTCTGCACCTGCCCATCGCGCGCGCTGGTCCATGAGGATATTGCTGATAAGTTCTTGGAGCTCGCCATCGAACGCGTCAAGAAGATCAAGATCGGCCACCCGTTGGATACCGAAACCATGATGGGCGCCCAGGCCTCTCAGGAGCAGATGGACAAGATCACCGAATACCTCAAGATCGGCCCAGAAGAAGGCGCGGAAACGCTCACCGGCGGCCACGTGAACAAGGTCGAGGGCCTCGAAAACGGCTACTACATCGAGCCCACGGTCTTTAAGGGCAGCAACGAGATGCGCATCTTCCAGGAGGAGATCTTCGGGCCAGTGCTCTCTGTGGCGACCTTCAAGGATTACGACGAGGCCATCGAGATCGCGAATACCACCAACTTCGGCCTCGGCGCCGGCGTATGGTCGCGCCAACAAAACATCTGCTACCGCGCCGGGCGCGATATTCAGGCCGGCCGCGTGTGGGTCAACCACTACCACGACTACCCAGCACACAGCGCCTTCGGCGGCTACAAGGAATCCGGCCTGGGCCGCGAGAACCACTTGATGATGCTCGGCCACTACCAGGAAACCAAGAACATGCTGGTCTCGTACTCCGACGTCCCCGCAGGACTCTTCTAAACCCGCCCCACGCTCCCACGCCCCCGCGCTGCCCAGCCCAACGCTAATCCGGCCTGGGTTCCGGGGCGGCCACCGTGCCCAAACCGCGCAGGAACTGCGGGTCCTCCCAATAAGACCCGTGGTCCCCGGGTAGGCCATCCGCGCCGGGCAGGGGAGTGGCACCAAAGGACTGGGTGGTGGGATCCGGGCCGTGGATCCCGCTAAGTGGCCCCGTCGCGATAGCGATGGGGTCATTGTCATTGGTCGCCGCCCACACGGTGCCGTGCAGCTCGCCGGCATGCTGGGCACTAGTACCGGGGCTTCCCACGAGCACAATATCGGAGGCGATGTCCTCCTCGCGCGCCGCGTATCCGGTCACGACGGAGCCATAGGAATAGCCCACCACCGTTCGTTTCGCACCTGGATACCGCTTGCCGATGCCCCGCTGAAACCGCACCAGCTCCTGCCCCGCCGCCCGCGCGGGATCAGCGTGCACGGCGCGCGGCAAACTCGACGGCGCCTGGTAACCCAACCACACGGCGGCAGGACCACCACTCGCCTTAGCAATATTGCGGCCACGGTCCACGGCGCGCTGCCAGGTGGTGGGGTCGGAGGAATGCACGCCTTCGACAAACGTGGTCACGGACGCAGGCTCCGTGCGAAAGCCCTCAGGATCCACCAGTGCTACCAACCGGCCAGGGCTAGTTTCCACGATGCGCATATCGGGATTATCCGCGGCCAGCTGCGCCACGCGGTCGCTGGCCTGGGCGAGGTTAATCTCGTGGATGGTATCGAGAGGAAGATCGGCAAAATCCTCCAGCCGCTTAGGCGGTTCCGCCCCGGCCGGCGTGCAGAGGGCGTCGATTTCTTGGGAGCAGAGCCAATCGAGGGCATCGCCAAGCGCGCGCACCTCCCGCAGTTGCACGGCCCCGGCCAGCGCGGCGGGGCCAGAAAGCTCGTCGATCTTGCCCAAAATGGAAATGATCCGCGCCTCCACCCCCTCGCGCCAGGCCTGCAAGTCCGCGTGTCGGTCGAGCACCTCGATGACCCGCTCCATCTGCTCAAGGGGGCTACTCAGCCACTCGGTAGCCTCGGCCAAACCGGAGCGCGCCGCCACGCCCGCGGGGCCACCCAGCGATAGCGAGCGCCAATCGTGGTGCGAGTCCATATAGTGAGTGTGCAGGCCAGAGCGATCCGCGGCGAGCTGCGCGGCGCTGTGGCGCAGGGCAGTCGATAAATTCATCGCGCCCTCCCCAAGTTCGCAGCCAGTGAGGAATCGAGCGCGCGGGCGCGATCCAGAAAGTCGTGGAGGCTGCGCAGGTGCTGGGAAACGGTGGCATCGCTAAGCTGCTGCGTCTCAGACCATTGCGCCACCGCGCGCTGGAGGGAAGCGGACGTCCGAGAGGCCACGCTTAAGTGCGCCCCCGGCAACGCCGCCGCCGGCCGCGCCCTCAACGTGCGTACATGTACGGGAAGGTGTTCAGGAATATCTACATAAGTCATGGCCTTAAGCGTGGCCGCTGCGGGCTGTGGCCGCGAGGGCAAAACCGCCAACCTGTGGATAACTAGGTGACGCTGCACTAAGTTGGGATTTATGAAAGTAGCAGCAGTGCAATTGACGTCTACCGGCAGCATCGAGGAAAACCAAGAACTCGCCCTGGATAAAATCCGCGAGGCCGCGGCGGCGGGCGCGCGCCTTATCGTGCTGCCCGAGGCCACCTCGCAGAACTTCCGCTCGGGCCGCCTGGACGAGCAGGCGCAGAACCTCGAAGGCCCGTTCGCCACCGCGATTCAGGAAGCCGCGGAGGAATTGGAGGTCACCGTCGTCGTTGGCATGTTCTGCCCAGCCGATACCGTCGAGCGCGAGGATAAGACCATCAACCGCGTATCCAATACCGCGCTCGTCGCAGGCCCTGGCGTGCTGGGCGGTTACGAGAAAATCCACACCTACGATGCCTTTGACTACCGCGAATCCGATACGGTGCAGCCCGGGGAGTCCCTGGTGACCTTTGACGTTGATGACCTCACCGTCGGCGTCGTGGTCTGCTATGACATCCGCTTCCCAGAGCAGTTCAAGGAGCTTGCGCGCGAGGGAGCGCAGCTCATCGTCGTGCCCACCAGCTGGGCGGATGGCCCCGGCAAGCTGGAGCAGTGGCGCCTGCTCACGGCCGCGCGGGCGCTGGATTCCACCAGCTATATCCTCGCCGCGGGCCAATCCCGCCCGGGCGGCAATGCGGAGGCCGGATCCCCCTCGGGCCCGACCGGCATCGGGCACTCCACCATCGTCGATCCCAACGGCGTGCGCGTGGCCGAGGCCGGCTACGAAGACGAGATCCTCTACGCCGAAATCGATCCGCACGAAGTAGCGAAGACGCGCCGCTCCCTGCCGGTGCTAGAGCTTAACGACTAAGACTGCGCCGCATAATCCTCCGGCAGCCACTCCCGGTCGCGGCCCCAGCTGTGGCTTAAGATCCACTGCTTGCCGATGCCCCTTTTCTCCAATCCCCTCCTTCCTTCCGCTACCTCCTCGGCGCTGCCGAAGAGGGCGAAGTAAGTGGGCGTGCCTGTGGATAACTCGGCCTCGTTGACTACTACATCGGTCGGGTCGGGGGAGAGGGTGTGGGTGGCGGCATCGGCAAGCGGCCGTGCGCCCAGCAACCACGGGTCGTTTTCTTGCCGGATGATGCGGCGCAGGCTGAGATCGGGGTAGAGGGCCGCAAGGTTCTGCTGGAAATGCGTGTCATAGTGCGCGCCGGGGCTATCCGCAACGGCAAAAATCTGCAGGTCCAGGTTCTTCGCGAGTCCCTCCTCGCCCGCATCCGCGGCCTGGCGCGCCGCTAGCGCCAAGCACCGCGCCGCCGCCCAGCCCGTGCCATAGGCTACGATGACCAACCTGCCGCCGCGCAACGCGCGCAGGTCCTGCCAGATGGACCCGGTGGGCCGGCCCAAAGTCCACCAATCGTCCGGCTTGGTATGCGCAAGCGACCGCGAAGCCGCGCCCACCGCGGCGACGTGGAAGACCAGCTGGCCGGTGGCATCGCTTGGCTGGGCTGGGGTGAGCATGCGCCATTGGCCGGGAAGGTACTGGGTGGTGACGGGGAAATACTGCCCCGGCTCAAAGTCTGCGGGCATCCCTGCCTCCACGCGAATGACCGCTGTTTCGCGCGTCGGCCGCTCCACCGCGACCACCTGCCCCGAATACGCCGGCGCCTCCCCAGCCAGGTCCGCCTCGCGCGCCGCGGTCGCCATCTCCGCGCAGACCTCGTGGATGACGGCGCAGGCGAAGTCGTACTGATACCGCGTGAGCGCCAACACCCGCAGGCCTTTGATGAGTGCCTCCTCGAAGCGCGCATACACCTCTGCCGGGAATCCATGCCTGCGGTGATCGCGGCCGAGCTGCGCGATCTTCTCCCGGACTGTCTCGGGCAGCACAGCCCCAACCCCGGACCCCGCCTTCGTGCCGGCGCTGCTGGGCTCCGCGTGTTCAATCACCCACGCCAATGCGTGCACCATGGACCGGTGGGTGTCCTGCATAGAAAGGGAAAAGACCTGCCGCGCCTCCGGCACCATGAGGAAAAACTGCTCATGCACCGCATCGCGGTAGTCGTCTGCGTACTTTCGGAAGTGCTCGCCCAATTCCCACATGCTTTCCCATCCTAGTGTGCTTGCCTGCCTTTTAGCGTGCACATTATCGTCCCCGCGCTACAGTTCCAGCGCCTTGATGACCTCGCGTGCCGCCAAGCGCCCCGCGCGCGTCGCTCCCACCGTCGAGGCAGTCGATCCATATCCGGCGAGGAAAACCCGCGGGTTCGCGGCAGGCGAGACCTCGTTGCGCATGACAATCCCGCCCTTGTGCGAGCGCAAATGCAACGGCGCCAGGTGGTCGAGTACCGGACGAAAACCGGTATTCCAAAAGATGACGTCCACCGCCAGATGCGTGCCCGCAGGGTAGGGCTGCCATGCCGCCCCGCTTTCCGATGCCCCCACAAACCCACCGCTCACAGCACCGTCGCCGTCCGCCACCGTCTCACGGTGCGCCGCAGATTCATCGCTCGCCGCAGCCCTGCCACCCGTGGCCGCCCCGTCGCTCGCCGCAGTCCTGCTGCTCGTCGCAGCCTCGCCAAACCGCACGCCGGTCGCATCGATGGCATTGAACATGCCGCGCGAGACCAAAACGCCGCGCTCTACCGCATCCAGGTATTCCTGCCAGGGCGGAATCCCGGTGGTCGAGACCACCGAGGCCGGTGGATTGCCGCTAAAGACCCGCTCGCGGACCTTCTCTTCCACATCCAAACCCCACTGCTTATCGAACTCCGTATTCGTAAAATCCGGCGCCCGCCGCGTGGCCCAAGTGGTTTGCGCGATGCCCTCAAGCTTCAATAAAAACTGCACCGCGGATAGCCCGCCGCCAACGACCAACACGTGCTGGCCTGCAAAATCCTCCGCCGCCGAATAATCCTTAGTGTGCAGTTGGCGCCCGCCGAAACTGCCGATGCCCGGAATATAAGGAATATACGGCCTATCCCACGTGCCGGTGGCGTTAACGATGGTGTCCGCGGAAAACTGCTCGCCGGACTCCAATGTCACGAGAAACGCGCCGCGCGGCTCGGGCTCGTCGTGCGAGGCGTGCGCACCGCGTGGCTCGTCTGGGTTCTCTGTTGCGCGCTCATCGCGCGGGCCGAGCGCGCCGTGGAGATTGCGCGCGCTGTGCGTGCCGGGCAGGGGGCGGACGCTGCGGACGCGCGCCGGGCGGTAGGGCCGCAGCTGAAACTTGTCCTCGTAAGCGCCGTAGTAGGAGGCGACTACTTGGGAGGCGGGGGAGGAGGCATCGGCAAGCGGGGCGGGCATGCCCGGCAGGCTTGCGATGTTATGGGCCTTTCCAAGCGTCAGGGAATCCCACCGGTGACGCCAGGCGCCGCCGGGGGCGGGGTTGGCATCGATAAGCAGAAAGTCTTGGGCGGGGACAAGGCCGCGGGAGGTGAGCTGGTGGGCCGTCGCCAAGCCTGCCTGGCCCGCGCCGATGATGATGCTGAGGTAGTGCTCCACCGTGCCATTGTAGCGGGGGTGAAAATCCGCCGTATGTTGTGGCTCACTACATGATAGGTAATGTACTTTTTATCTGCGAGCTCTCTACAAGTGAGCGGCCTGTCATAACTGCACAGCTAGAAAGGATTCCCATGGAAGATTTTTCCGCTTATACGCTCATGCTGGACGTGGGTTGGATTTCCTTACTCATGGTCATCGGCAATATTTTGCGCCACCAAGTGAAGTTTATCTTCCAGGACTTATTGCTGCCTGCCCCCATTACCGCTGGCCTGATCGGCCTGCTCGTCGGGCCCAACGTGCTGGGCTGGATTAATTTCTCCGATAACCTCGGCGATTACACCTCCATCCTCATTGCCGTGGTCTTTGCCTCGATGGCCTATTCCATGGAAGTCGGCGGCAACATGGGCAAGGGCGCGCGCAATATGTGGGGCTTTTCCACCATGATGTTTACCGGCCAGTGGGGCCTGTTCATCGTGCTCGGCCTGCTCTTCTTCGCCCCAGTCTTTGATACCCCCAACTGGTTCGGCATGATGCTGCCGGTTGGCTTTACCGGTGGCTTCGGCACGGCCGCCGCTGTGGGTGGCGCGCTGGAGGGCGTCGGCGCCGAGGCGGCTGCGTCTTTGGGCTTTACGTCTGCGACCGTCGGCACGCTGGCCGCGATTATCGGTGGTGTCATCGCTGGTAACTGGGGCATCCGCAAGGGCAAGGTGTCCTACGTTCCCAAGGAGCTGCCGGAAGAGATTCGCCGCGGCTACATCAAGAACCTGGATGACCGCCCCTCCCTCGGCCGCGCGACCACCAACCCTTCTTCCATCGAGCCGCTAGCGCTGCACTTCGGCTTCATCATCCTCACGGTCATGACGGCGTACGGCGTCAATAAGGGCATCTCCAGCATTTGGGAAAATGTTTCCATTCCGCTCTTTGCGATGTCCATGGTTATCGGCCTCATCTTCCGCGCCATCATGAACTTCGTCGGTGCCGAGGATTATCTGGATAAGGATTCCGTATCCTCCATCTCCGGTGCCGCTACCGATTACCTCATCGCCTTCGGCGTGGCCGCCATCGTTCCTGCTGCTATCGCTTCCTACTGGCAGGCGCTGCTGGTGCTGTTTATTTTGGGCACCATCTTCTGTAGCTTCTTCCTGATGTGGTTCCCCGCCGAGTTCTTTGGCGAGCGTTGGATCGAGCGCGGCATCTTCGGCTGGGGCTGGGCGACGGCCACCGTTGCTACCGGCATCGCCGTGCTCAAGATCGTCGACCCGAAGCTGAAATCCGGCACGCTATCCGAATATGGCATGGCCTATATCGGCTTCGGCCCGTTCGAGATTTCGTGGACCATTATCGCGCCAATGGCCGTGATGTACGGGTTTACCGGCGCATTCGGTGCCGTCTCGCTGGCCATTTCCATCGGCGTGTACCTGACGTTCAAATTCATGGGCTTGCTTCCGCCGCGCGGCACGATTTTCAAAGAGGGCATCGGCCACGTGGGCCAGAAACAAGAAACCTAGCCTTCACAAATCCACCCTGCGCAGCTACTCTGCGCAAGCCGGGCTCCCACATTTTTGGTGTGGTGGCCCGGCTTTGTCGTGCCGCGCCCTGCTGGGGCTCCGTCACGCTCAGGCCGTCGGCTGCAAACTTCCCGCCTCATGGAGGTTGTCGGCCGGAACCTCTCTGCCTCGCTGGAACCCGGTTTGAACCCAGCTTCGGCAGTGCGGCGTGCTCACTCCTATGCCGGCAGGACTTGGGTAGAACTTTTGCTGCATGGCGGCAACGCTGGGGAGCATAGCGTGGGAAGTTGAGCCGGGTGGACTCAAAAAATTTGGGTTGAGTGGAATAGGCTCAACTTTATGTGCGTTATACCAAGTGAATCCTTAAAATGGACGAATAAATCTTAGAAGGAGAAACGTACACATGAGTTCTTTTAACCCCACCACCAAAACACAAGAGGCGCTGCAGGAAGCCCTGCAGACCGCTTCCGCGAATGGCAACCCGGATATTCGGCCGGCGCACCTGCTGGCTGCCATCCTTGGGCAGGAAGGCGGCATCGCCGCGCCGGTACTCAAGGCCACCGGCGTTGACCCGGATACAGTGCTGAAGGAAGCGCGCGAGCTGGTTAACTCTTACCCCAGCGCCGAGGGCGCCAATATGTCCAACCCGCAATTCAACCGGGATGGCTTAAACGTACTGACCAAGTCGCAGGAATTGGCGGGCGAGCTTGGCGATGAGTTCGTGTCCACCGAAGTCCTCCTCGCCGCCATCGCTGGTTCGAAGACCGACGCCGCCGAGTTGCTGACCGGCCGCGGCGCAACCTACGACGCCATCAAGGGCGCCTTCCCCTCCGTGCGCGGGGCCGCCAAGGTGACCTCGGAGAACCCGGAGGACCAATTCCAGGCCCTAGAAAAGTACGCTACCGACCTCACGGCACGGGCGCGCGAGGGAAAGATCGACCCGGTCATCGGGCGCGATCAGGAAATCCGGCGCGTCGTCCAGGTGCTTTCGCGCAGGACGAAGAATAATCCGGTGTTGATTGGTGAACCGGGCGTCGGCAAGACTGCGATCGTTGAGGGCCTAGCCCGCCGCATCGTGGCTGGCGACGTCCCCGAGTCCCTGAAGGGCAAGACGCTTATCAGCCTGGATCTCGGCTCCATGGTCGCCGGCGCCAAGTTCCGCGGCGAGTTCGAGGAGCGCCTCAAGGCGGTTCTGGATGAAATCAAGCAGTCTGAGGGCGAAATCATCACCTTCATCGATGAGCTGCACACCATCGTCGGCGCTGGCGCTACCGGTGAAGGCTCCATGGATGCCGGCAACATGATTAAGCCCATGCTGGCCCGCGGCGAGCTGCGCCTCGTCGGTGCCACCACGCTGGATGAGTACCGCAAGTACATCGAAAAGGACGCCGCCCTCGAGCGCCGTTTCCAGCAGGTCTATGCCGCAGAGCCGTCCGTGGAAGACACCATCGGTATCCTGCGCGGGCTCAAGGAACGCTACGAGGTCCACCACGGCGTGCGCATCATGGACTCCGCCTTGGTTTCGGCAGCGGAGCTATCGAACCGCTACATCACCAACCGCTTCCTGCCGGATAAGGCCATCGACCTAGTCGATGAGGCCGGCTCCCGCCTGCGCATGGAAATCGACTCCTCGCCGCAGGAAATCGATGAGCTCGAGCGCATCGTTCGCCGCATGGAGATCGAAGAGCTCGCCCTCAAAAAGGAATCCGACGCCGCCTCCAAGGACCGCCTGGCCGCCCTGCAGGGTGAGCTCGCGGACCAGCGCGAAAAGCTCGGCGAGCTCAAGGCGCGCTGGGCCAACGAGAAGAAAGCCATCGATGACGTGCAGGATATTAAGGAAGAACTCGATGATCTCCGCCGCCAAGCAGAAATTGCCGAGCGCGACGGCGATCTCGCCCTAGCCTCCGAGATAAACTACGGCAAGATCCCACCGTTAGAAAAGGACCTAGCCGCAGCTGAGGAAAAGGCTGCCGCCCAGCGCAATACCATGCTGGATGAGGAGGTTAGCCCGGACACTATCGCGGAGGTCGTTTCCGCGTGGACCGGCATTCCCGCCGGCAAGATGCTGCAGGGTGAGACCGAGAAGCTGTTGAATATGGAATCGGTGTTGGGTGAGAGGGTCGTCGGCCAGCGCGAGGCCGTGACCGCTGTTTCCGATGCCGTGCGTCGCTCCCGCGCGGGCGTGGCTGACCCCAACCGCCCGACCGGTTCCTTCCTCTTCCTCGGACCTACCGGCGTGGGTAAGACGGAGCTGGCTAAGGCGCTGGCGGACTTCCTCTTCGACGATGAATCCGCCATGGTGCGCATCGATATGTCTGAGTATGGCGAGAAGCACTCCGTCTCCCGGCTCGTTGGTGCCCCTCCGGGATACGTCGGCCACGAGGCCGGCGGCCAGCTCACCGAGGCCGTGCGGCGTCGACCTTATACGCTCGTGCTTTTCGACGAAGTGGAAAAGGCCCACCCCGACGTCTTCGACGTCCTCCTCCAGGTCCTGGATGAGGGGCGGCTTACCGATGGCCAGGGGCGCACCGTCGACTTCCGCAATACCGTCATTATCCTAACGTCCAACCTGGGCGCCGGCGGTACGAGGGACGAGACGATGGAGGCCGTGAAGAGGGCGTTTAAGCCGGAGTTCATCAACCGTCTCGATGATGTGGTGATGTTCGAGCCGTTGTCGGAGGAGCTGCTGCGCGGCATCGTTGACATCCAGCTGCGCGGTCTCACCGAGCGTCTGGAGGCCCGCCGCTTGACGCTGCAGGTATCCGATTCCGCCAAGTCCTGGTTGGCCGACCGCGGCTATGACCCCGCCTACGGCGCCCGCCCGCTGCGCCGGACCATCCAGCAGGCTATCGGTGACAAGCTAGCGAAGAAGCTTTTGGCCGGTGACATTGCCGATGGCGATACCGTCCACGTCGATGTCGCCGATGGCGGTGCGGAGCTGGATATTTCCGCTCGCTAAATTACCGGGCGAAAAATAATGCTCATGCCTTTAGACTGGAAGGCATGAGCATTTTAGTTTCCCCGCAGGAACTCAAAGAATCCATCTACCACGGCGATCGTTTCACCCTCCTCGGCACCCACTGGCAGCCCAAGACGGGCCAGAGCTTCATCGACTTTGCATCCCAGCACATCCCCACCGCGCTTTTCGGCGATACCGGCGCGGCCTTCGTCGGCCTTCCCGGCTCGCGCAATGGCCGCAACCCGCTTCCCGATGAAGACAAGCTGCAAGCCTGGATCCGTTCTTGGGGTCTGCAGGAAGACCGCCCCGTGGTGGTCTATGACGAGGGCCGCGGGCTGTTCGCCGGCCGCGCGTGGTGGACGCTGCGCTGGGCAGGCCTGACGGACGTGCGCATCCTCGATGGCGGTCTGGAAAACTGGCTCGCGCATGGTTACCAAACCCTGACGGGGCCGGGCAATATCGCGGTCGGCTCGACGTTCGAGGTCACTCCCGGCCAGCTGCAGACCGCGACTATCGATGACGTCCGCAAGCATGATGGCGTCCTCATCGATACACGCTCCAGCAACCGCTTTGCCGGTCGCCGCGAAAACCTAGATTTGAAGGCAGGCCACATCCCCGGTGCGGTCAATATTCCCGAGCGCCTCTTCCACAACGATGGGGTGCGCACATTGAAGTCCCCGGATGAAATCCGTGAAGTGCTGGCCGCGGCTGGGCTGACCCAGGAAAACACCAAGGATGCAATCATCTATTCCGGCTCGGGCAACCACTCCGCGCTTGCACTCGCAGCGATGGAGGACGCCGGATTCACCGGCCTGCGCCATTACATCGGCGGTTGGTCGCAGTGGTCTGCAGACCCGACCAACCCGGTGGAACGCGGGGATAGGACTTCGGTTAACGATTAATCCCAATTAATCGCTCCGACTCCGACTGGTACCGGCACCGTGGGGTGCCGGTACCTATTATTATCGGGAGATGATGGCTTCTTTACTCCTGATTTTCGCGCTCGTACTCGGCATCGCCGGTGGCTTTTTGCTGTACTACGACCGCACGCAGCGCGCCACCGATGCCCAGCGAGACACCGCATCCCAGCAGGACACCGCTGCAGGCGAATCCGATAATTCGGTGGCAGAACAATCTCAAGGCGAGAAGCCCCAACACAACGGGAAAGACTGGGACTCCCAAGGAGACCAGGACACCTGGGAAGAATTGGGCACTCGGGAAGACCAGGGTGCGCCTTTCCGCGCAGCTACCAACACGGACGACACTGACCATGCTGACGGCAGTGACGAGGATGCCGAAGGCGCCCCAGAAACCGTAGGCACCCCGGACGCCAAAGTGGTCGCAGAGCCTGAAGGTGAAGCCGCTGCTGAATCCTCCTCCAGTTTCGCGGCAAAGTACTCGCCGTCCCCCGATATTGAATCCGATTCTTCCTCCGCTACCTCTTCAGGGCGTCACCATCGCACTGCAGACGATGCGCACCGCAGCGCCAGCGACACCCGCCGTGCCAGCGAGTCCGAAGCTCTTTCGGAAAATGATGTCGTAAAGGGCAACACAACCGACGCCACAACCGCAGGCCTTGCATCCGGCGCAGACGGTGCCGGCAGGGCCAGCAGCAACGGCTGCAACGGCTGCAACGGCAGTATCGGCAGCAACGACACTGACGGCACTAACGAGAGCGTCGACAGTGCTCACACCGCAGGCAACACTGAAAAGGCCGCGGAAACTGGCGCAGGCTCTGGCATTCATCCTGCTGCGGGCTCAGCTGAAGATACGGAATCGGATGCGGATGCCTCCTCCGACGAGGCGGGCCAGAAGGGAACTGAAGAGCAACCGGAAGCTCACGCGAAGCCTAAACCTGTGGGAAGGCCGCGGCCGCTTATCCCTGGCACCATTCGCCGGGAGCGCAAGAACTGGGCGGAAACCCGGGGCTTTGAGTACATGAAGTCGGACCAGTACCTTGTCGATGAATGGACGAGGGGAGTCGCCTCCTCTGGCGCCGCGCCGAAAGACATCGTCGCCGGCAATGTGTACGGCCACGAAATGCTGCTGATGGATATCGACGGCGTCAATGTGATGGCGATGAGGACGGGGGCGGCATCGGATGTGGTCATTGATTTCCAGCGCTTCGACAGCCAAGAGCCCGAGATGTCGGAGGACCTGCTTTTGGCCATGAACATCGAGGGGTTTGAGGTATATTCCTCCGATCGCGGCGTGACGGAGCGGATGGTAGACGAGCGCGTGCGCATCGCGCTGCAGCGCATGCCGGAAGTGGTGTCGGCGCTGTGGCTGGAAACCGAGTGGGTGCTGGCGCAAACCACCAAGCATTCGCGCACCGCGGATTGGGAAGCAATGCTCCCGCCGCTAGCTTTGCTTGCCGATGCCGCCCGCGTCCTCCCACCCCGTTCCTCCTCCGTGCACACCATTCACCTCGAGGACCTAGACCCAGCCAGAGAAATTCCCGCCGCGCCTGTGGTTGAAGCAGTGGGAGGCACAACGTCGGTGGGACAGCCGGAGTTTTCCCGGCCGGTCATCCAAAGGCCGGAGGAACCATTGGATATGCCGTCGCGCACGTACTCCGAGACCCGCGGCCCGGTCGAGCACACGGCGATTGGAGCGGACGAGGTCGATGCCATTGCCGATGGCAATGAGCGCCCCACCCCCGATTCAGGCTCCGCCCGCCTGCCGCGCCGGCAATTCGGGGAGGCTTCCATCTTCGGTGACACTTTTGGCAGCGCTTTTGGCGGCTCTTTCAGCGGCGGCCTCGGCGACGCCTCCCCAGACCCGGCCAAAGACGGGGCGAAAGATATAGCCAAAGATGCGGCCAAGAACGCGGCCAGAGATACGGCCGAAGGTACGGCCAAAGGCTCGTCCACGGGCCCATCTAGAGATTCTTCTCGAGGTCGTTCCAGAAACGCCAGCGGCCCGGCCGCTGCTCGCGATAAAGACCGCCAGGATGAGTCGGGGCCGCGGCAGGGGGAGTAGCCTAGAATGTTGCGTTGGCCCACATAGCCAGGACTTTCCTCATATGCCGAAGAAAACTCTAAAGAAGGAGCAATGCGATGACTGAAGTGCACCTGCAAGAAGACAAGAAGAAGCGTCTCGCGGAACTGGTCAAGGAGCTTGCCGTTGTGCACGGCAAGGTGACTTTGTCCTCGGGCAAAGAGGCCGATTACTACGTTGATTTGCGCCGCGCGACCTTGCACCACGAAGCCTCCCGCCTCATCGGATCCTTGCTCCGCGAGCTCACCGCCGATTGGGATTTCGCGGCCGTGGGAGGACTAACCCTCGGCGCGGATCCGGTTGCCACCTCTATCATGCATGCCGATGGCCGCGATATCGACGCCTTCGTTGTGCGCAAGGAAGCCAAAAAGCACGGCATGCAGCGCCGCATCGAGGGCGCAGATGTGACCGGAAAGAAGGTGCTGGTCGTCGAAGACACCACCACGACCGGCAATTCGCCGCTCACGGCAGTTGCCGCTTTGCGCGAAGCTGGAGCAGAGGTGGTCGGCGTGGCTACCGTCGTTGACCGCGCCACCGGCGCCGAGGATGTCATTTCGGCCGAGGGCCTTGAATACCGTTCCCTGCTTGGTTTGGGTGACCTTGGACTCGCGTAACGAGATGGACCAGGCACGCCAGGCCGGGCAGGTCGAGCCGACCGGTCAGGATGCGCAGGCCGGGCAGGGTGCGCGCGGCGAGAGTATTGCGCGGGCCGCGCAGGGCGAGAGTGCTGCGCAGCATGAGCAGCAAAAGCAACAAGAACGGTCCGAAGAGGCGAAGGGTCCGACCGAATGGAATGAGGGCCGGCACGGCGTGGGGCCCTGGGAAGGACCCTGGCCGGAAGGGCCGGAGGCGGACAAATACGATCCGGAGCTGCTGCGCGAGGGCGACCGGCGCAATGTCGTCGACGCGTATCGGTATTGGCGGAGGGAGGCGATTAAGGAGGATATCGATAAGCGGCGGCATAGCCTGCATATCGCCATCGAGAACTTTGAAAATGACGCCAATATCGGCACCGTCGTGCGCACCGCCAACGCCTTTGCCGTCGATACCGTCCACATCGTGGGGCGGCGGCGGTGGAACCGCCGCGGCGCCATGGTGACGGATAGGTATCAGCATCTGCGGCACCATGAGAGCGTCGATAAGCTCATTGCCTGGGCAGCCGAGGAAGACCTGACGGTCGTGGCCATCGATAACACCCCCGGTTGCGTGCCCCTCGAAACCGCCGAACTACCGGAACGCAGCCTGCTGCTATTCGGGCAAGAAGGCCCCGGCGTAAGCGCCGCCGCGCAAGACGCCGCCCTCATGACCTGCTCCATCGCGCAATTTGGCTCCACGCGGTCCATCAACGCTGGCGTGGCCGCGGGCATCGCCATGCATGCCTGGATCCGGCAGCACGCCGATCTGAACAATTCCTGGTAAGAGATCGTTACACTAACTGTAATAAACCTTGCTACTGGAGTGATAAAGAAAACGTGGAAGAAAAGTGGGCCCACCGCGCCGAACTCGCGGAAACCGCCATCGATGAGCGCCATGCGCATTCCGTATGGGGCCTGCCGCGAACCAACCTCGCCATCGTCAGCTGGCCGCCCACCACGAAAGAAAAGCTCCTCGTGCACTGGCATTACTGGTGGCAAGCGCACTACCTCGACTGCCTCGTCGATGCCGCGGAGCGGAAGAACACCAAGGTCCTCCGCCAGCGCATCCTTGACACCACGCGCGGGATTCGCGTCCGGAACCTGACGCAGCTGACCAAGAATAAGTACTTTGATGACAAGGCCTGGCTCGCGCTTGCCTTCGGGCGTGTGGGCGAGGTGAAGAAGATGAAACCACCCAAGGCGTTGGCGTCTTTGCAGCGCAATATCGCCGAGGGCCTCGATGACTCGCTGGGGATATTGCCGTGGCGCGATGGCGAGAACTTCATGAATGTGCCCGCCAACGGGCCCGGAGCCATCATGCTCGCGCGGATGGGAGAAATCACCGCGGCTCGCCGCATCGTTGACTGGGTCTACGACAATTTGGTCAACGAAGACGGCTTCATCATGGACGGCGTGCGCATGCGCATGGATGGCCCCGAGATCGTCAAACAAGTCCACCCGTACTGCCAGGGCGTGATGCTCGGGGCATGCCTGGAGATTGTGTTGGCGATGCGGGAGGAGTCGAGCATCGGCAAGCTGGAGCAGATCGACAGCGTCTACGAGGCCGAATTGGCTTCCGAGATGATGAGCTACATCATTAAGATCCGTGGCTTGGTGCAGGCTATTGCTTCCGGCATGGCGACTCCCTCCGGCGTCGTGGATTGGGAGACCGGTGATGGTGACGGCGGCCTGTTTAAGGGCATCCTGATGCGCTATCTTGCCGATGTCGCCGTGCGCCTGCCCGGGGATTCGCCCGCCAACCGGGCTACCAAGAAGCTGGCGACCCGGATGGTCGTGGCGTCTGCCGAATCCGTGTGGGAGCACCGGCTCGAGGTTGATGGCCTGCCAATTTTTGGCTCTGACTGGACTGCCGATGCCCGGCTTCCCCACAACTACGGCTTCGGGCACACGACCGTGAGTGAAAAGATGGGCATTATTCGCGTGGATGAGCGCGACCTATCCGTGCAGCTGTCTGGCTGGATGCTGTTGGAGGCGTGCGCCCGGGTGGCTCGTGACCTGCACGAAAAATCGGGCCGCGATTAACCGCGCTGTTGATCCTCTCTGTGGAATTTGCCGAGGGGAACGCCGCAGTGTTGAGAGGCGGATTGTAAACACAGGAAATGTCACACAAATTTTACGGCGGGATTCCGGAAATGTGGGCATAATTGGGTGTTGGAACGTGTTTGACCGCAATCCCACTTTAAGGATGGAATTTCATGCCAATTGCAACCCCCGAGGCGTATAACCAGATGCTGGACACCGCGAAGCAGAACGGCTTCGCGTTCCCGGCCATCAACTGCACCTCATCTGAAACGATCAACGCAGCACTGAAGGGCTTTGCCGAGGCAGAGTCTGACGGCATCATCCAATTCTCCACCGGTGGCGCAGAGTTCGGCTCTGGCCTCGCGGTCAAGAACAAGGTTAACGGTGCTCTGGCGCTAGCCGCTTTCGCACACGAGGCTGCGAAGCACTACGGCGTTAATATCGCCTTGCACACCGACCACTGCCAGAAGGAAGTTCTGGACGATTACGTTCGTCCGCTGCTGGCCATCTCCCAGGAGCGCGTTGACCGCGGCGAGAATCCCCTTTTCCAGTCCCACATGTGGGACGGCTCTGCTATTCCGATCGATGAAAACTTGGTCATCGCCCAGGAGCTTCTGGAAAAGGCAAAGAAAGCGCACATCATTCTCGAGGCAGAAATTGGTGTCGTTGGCGGTGAAGAAGACGGTGTCGAGGCTAAGGCCGGCGATAACCTGTACACGACTCCGGAAGACTTTGAAAAGACCATCGATGCCCTGGGCACCGGCGAGAAGGGCCGCTACTTGTTGGCCGCTACCTTCGGTAACGTGCACGGCGTCTACAAGCCGGGCAACGTGAAGCTGCGCCCCGAGGTCCTGCTGGAGGGCCAGAAGGTTGCGCAGAAGAAGCTCGGCCTGAGCGAGGGCGAGCACGCCTTTGACTTCGTCTTCCACGGCGGCTCCGGCTCCGAGAAGGAGAAGATTGAAGAGGCGCTGCGCTACGGCGTCATCAAGATGAACGTGGACACCGATACCCAGTACGCGTTTACCAACCCAGTGGCCCGCCACATGATGGAAAACTACGACGGCGTGTTCAAGATTGACGGCGAGGTGGGCAACAAGAAGGTCTACGACCCACGCTCTTACCTGAAGAAGGCAGAGCAGGGTATGTCCGAGCGCGTCATCGAGGCATGCCAGGACCTCCACTCCGTGGGCAAGACCACCGCCAAGTAGGCCCGCCCCTAAACTGGGCACGCCGAAGTAGCCGCTTCCCCCTGTGCGGGAGGCGGCTTTTCCTATTTCTGGGCCTATCCCTGGTTCTATCTTGAGTCCTATATCCAGGCCTATCTGTGGGGCGCAAGGATGCGGTGGGGCCTTGCCGGAGATGAGTCAGATCAGTCAGCTAAATCAGATCAGCCAGACAAGCTATGCCAGCGAGATTAGGCAGATTGGGAGGATAGCAGGTTAGGTAGAACTCCTTGATGGGCGTGGCGAATGGGCAGGCGAGGGGATAAATCGCGGGTTACCGCTCCACGGCGGGATCCAGGCGATGCGCCCCTTGATGCGGACCATGCGGCCGCGGGCGGTGGGGCGGGAATCATCATCTTGATTCACCGCATTGTGATGGGCACAGAGCGTTACGAGGTTTTCTTGGTTCGTGGGACCGCCGGCGGCCCAGGCGGTGAGGTGGTGGACTTGGGCGTCATCGGCAGGCGTGGAGCAGCCGGGCCACGCGCAGATGGGATGCTCCGCGCGGGCTAGCATGCGTTGCTTCCAGCTGGCCATGCGCTCGGTGCGATACAGGTTTACCGCGCCGTGCTCGGGGTGGACCAAGCTGACGTAACCGCGCTGGGCGAGGGTGCGGGCCACGAGCTGGGCGCCGGACATGCGTGCGCCGTTGGAAAGCTGAAGCATGATGTCATCACCCTGGCCAGCAGTGATGCGATCTAGTTGGTCAAGGGTGATGATCACGTTGGTATGCACCGCGGGCAGCGCGCCGGGATTGCCTTCGAGGATGACCTGCTTGGCCGCAGCGAGCGGGTTTTCCTTATCCACGGAGGCGAGAACGCCCTTGATATCTGCGATATCGGTGGGATCTGCGGTGATGGAGATGGTGTGGGGACCATCGGGGCGTCGGGTATAGCGCACGCCGTGGGAGGGACGCTTGGCGGGGTTGAGCTGCTTGAGGCGCTTCTTCGCGATCGCGGGAATCAGGTGGGCTTCTGCGCGGCAGAGCTCCAGGCGGAGGTCCCAACTGCGGTTGGTGTCTTTCACACGGTGGGCGAAAGACTCGATGCTTTCAAGCACGGCGAGGTCGTGGCCGCGGGAACGGGCGGCCTCGCAGGCAAGGCGCTGCTTGCGGCTATTGGAAGTGCGGCCGAAATAGGTGTGTTGCAGGCGGGCGAGTTGCGCGGCGAGGAGCTGGCTGGCGCCGGCCTTGATGAGCTCTTGTTCGGAGCATCCCTGAAACTCGGCGACGAGGTCCACACCGCGACGGCAAAGTTGCAAAAATTCTGTGTTCACGACTCCTGACCGTAAAAGCGGCACGGGTGCGCGGCAATGGATGCGCAAGGCGAAACAGCAAATCTGTGGAATTCTCGCGCTGCGGGGGTCGCTGAGGCGCGCATATAGCGCGTTATCCACAACTTGGCGCGGGCCGGGATGCGGACGCACGGGGGCGGTGGTAGAGGGAGGTCTTCTATGCTGGAGGTCATGTCGGAAGCGAAACAAAGAGTCTCAACGAGGCAAATGCTGCGGGTGGTGGACCGCTCAGTAGTATCGCGCCTGCAACGCATCCGTTCGCGCTTCGTTTATATAATCCAGGCCACCGTGGGTGCCGCATTGGCGTATTGGGTGGCAAGCTCCGTCGTTGGGCATCCGCAGCCGTTCTTCGCGCCCATCTCGGCCGTCATCATCCTGGGGCTTTCGGGCGGGGACAGGATGAAAAGGGCGGTGGAGATGTCGCTGGGCGGCATTGTCGGCGTGGCCTTGGGTGATCTGCTCTTCCAAGTGGTGGGGCAGGGCCCGTTCCAGATCCTGTTCATCGTGGGAGCGGGCCTGGTGGTGGGGTCCTTTATTACGAAATCGCCGCTGGTATCCAACCAGATTGTCTTTGGATCCATCCTTATTGCCACGATTTTTCCGCCCACCGAGGGGCCGGGTGGCCTGCACCGGGCCATCGACGCGATGATTGGTTCCGGCATTGGGCTTATCACGATCGCGCTTATCCCTAATTCGCCGTTGAAGGAGGCTCGGCGCGAGGTGTCGAAGGTGCTGAGGATTGCCTCGAGCATTCTTAACGACGTCACGCATGGTATCCGCGATACCAACCCCGAGATCATTCGCGACGCCCGCGATGCGGTGCGCGGCACGCAAAATGACGTGAATACGCTGTTGAGCGCGGCGCAGTCGGGCAGGGAGGCATCGGAAGTATCGCCGCTTTTGTGGACCTCGCGCAGGAATATTCGCTCCCTGGAGCGTATCCTCTTGCCGGTAGATAACGCGGTGCGCGGGGTACGGGTGCTTTCGCGCCGCGCGCTAGTGCTTACCGAAGACGGCGATAGCGTGTCCGCAAAGCAGCTAGAGCTCCTAGAAGAACTATCAGAAATTATCCTCGCGGTGGGAGAACTCTACGGCCGCCAAAAGCGGGATCACGACGAGGCGATAGAGATACCCGAATTAGTACAGCGGCTGCGATACGTGGGCGGCCAAGCGGGCATGGATCTTATCGAAGAAGATGCGACGCTTTCCGCATATACGATCCTCGCGCAGACGAGGTCCATCGTTGTGGACATGCTCATGGTGTGCGGGCTCTCGCGCGAGTCCGCCGTCGCGCACCTGGTTCCTACCTCTGCGCACCCGGCATACCCGCCGGAGGTGTGGGAGCGCGACGATAAACCGAGCGATAAACAGAAGGGGCAGGATTAGCAGGACCCCGCCCCGCAAATCCGCCGAGCGGGGTGCCGGTGCGGGGCGGCGGTAAGAGCCAAGGGAAGTCGGCGTGAGCTGCGAAGGAGGCTAGGGGCGCACGACTTGGAGGTCGCGCAGGTGGCGGTAGAAGGTGACGCGGGTGAGGGGGCGTTTGTGGGGGATGGCATCGACAAGCACGCGCAGCTGGGGGCCGCCCGCCTGGACCGCGCGGCCGGTGCGGACGGAATCCGGGTCGAGGCGGCCGGGCTTGCGCAGCAGGGAGCGCAGGCGACCTTCGGGCTCGACTGGAGAGGTTGCGCGGGCCGCCAGGATGCCCGGGGCGTCGGTCATGGGGACCAGCCGCGCGCCAAAAGTACCGCGGCCGGAGGCGGCGAGGGTAGCGTCATCGATGATGATTTCACCGGTAAGCGGGCCATTGGACCAATCTGAGATGGTTGCTGAGCCGGCGACGGCCTGGCCGGAATCGTTGCGGATGAGCGGCACCGGGCGGACCGGGGCGGTGCGGGCGAGCTCGAGGGCCTCTTGCGGCGCGCCGGGCAGGCCCCAATTGGCGGCGGCGGCCGACTCGCCCGTGGGGATGAACGCTACCTCGGCCCACAGGTTATCGGCGCGCATCAGCCGGGTGATGACGGCATTGAGCGCCGAATCCGAGCCCGCGACGACCACGCGCAGGCGGTCCTCTAAGTAAGGCTCCTGCGGGGCGGCGGCAGGGGCGCCGAGGTGGCGGACATCGGGCTGCGCGGCGATATCGTCAAGCGAAGGCGTGGGGTCGTGGGGGAGGAGGTTGGTGGCGGCGGCATCGACAAGCGCGAGCTCCTTGCGGGAAGGAACGGCCGAAAGGTCATAGGCCTCTGCGGGCAAATCAACGTCGGCGGCGCCGCAGCGGAGGAACAAAAAACGCATGCACAACATGCTACGTGGGCTATTGCGGCCAGAAAAGTGTAAGGTAAATGCGTATTTTGGCTTCAATAATGAGGAAGTGACTTAAAAGATGGCAGCGATCGTCATTGTCGGCGCCCAATGGGGCGACGAAGGCAAGGGCAAGGCTACCGATATCCTCGGCGGGAAAGTTGACTACGTAGTCAAGCCGAACGGCGGCAATAACGCCGGGCACACCGTCGTGGTCGGCGGTGAAAAATACGAGCTGAAGCTCCTGCCCGCTGGGATTCTTTCTGAAAACGCCACCCCGGTGCTGGGCAACGGCGTGGTGATTAACCTTGAGGCGCTCTTTGATGAGATTGATGGCTTGGAAGCGCGTGGGGCGAATGCTTCCCGCCTGAAGATTTCCGCGAACGCGCACCTCGTGGCGCCGTACCACCAGACCCTCGACCGCGTGCAGGAGCGTTTCCTGGGCAAGCGCGCCATCGGTACCACCGGCCGCGGCATTGGGCCGACCTACGCCGATAAGGTCGCGCGCATTGGCATCCGCGTGCAGGATATTTTCGACGAATCCATCCTGCGCCAGAAGGTCGAGTCCGCGCTGGAGATTAAGAACCAGATGCTGGTGAAGATGTACAACCGCAAGGCCATCGAGGCCGAGCAGATTGTGGACTACTTCCTCAGCTACCGCGAGCGGCTGCGCCCCATGGTCATCGACGCCGAGCTGGAGCTGAACCAAGCGCTTGCCGATGGCCACAATGTACTCATGGAGGGCGGCCAGGCCACCATGTTGGACGTCGACCACGGCACCTACCCGTTCGTGACTTCCTCGAACCCGACTGCGGGTGGGGCATCGGTTGGCTCTGGCATTGGGCCGACGCGGATTAAGACCTCGCTGGGCATCATCAAGGCTTATACCACCCGCGTGGGTGCCGGCCCGTTCCCCACCGAGCTGTTTGATAAGTGGGGCGAGTACCTGCAGACCACCGGCGGCGAGGTCGGCGTGAACACCGGCCGCACGCGCCGCTGCGGTTGGTACGATTCCGTGATCGCTCGCTACGCCACGCGCGTCAATGGCTTTACGGATTACTTCCTGACCAAGCTCGATGTGCTCACCGGCATTGGGGAGATTCCTATCTGCGTGGCTTATGACGTCGACGGCAAGCGCTTCGACGAGATGCCGGTCACCCAGTCCGAGTTCCACCACGCCGAGCCGATTTATGAAACCATGCCCGCGTGGGATGAAGACATCTCCGAGTGCACCACCTTTGAGGAGTTGCCGCAGAAGGCACAGGATTACGTGCTGCGTCTTGAGGAACTGTCCGGCTGCCGCATCTCTTATATTGGCGTCGGCCCAGGCCGCGACCAGACCATCGTGCGCCACGATGTCATGGAGGACCAGTAACGCTAATCCTCATAATCCTGTGCTTACACAAGCACCGGGTGAGGAAGCTTTACATAAGTAGCAGCTCATAGCGCGCGGGTTCGTGGGCTCTAGCTGTGAGCGGATAAAAGCAAAAGGGGAGCGAGGTGCCGTGGTCAGGCGCCTCGCTCCCCTTTGTTGGATCCTCGGATACTACCGGAAGCCGTGTGCTTAGCTTTAATAAGCGGCAGTCAGGTTGTCGTAGCCGTTGCTCTTCAGCGCATTCATCACGCGATCCATCGCTGCCTGGTCGGTGTCCGGGTTATAGGTTTCCGGGAAGGTCAGGTGCGCGCTGTGGCTATCTTTGAAGTCGATGTTCACAAACTCGTGGCCTAGTTCCTGCGTGGCAAGTGCGAGTTCGCGTTGGACTTCCTGCTTTCCACTGTCCAGGATCGGCGCGGACTGCTCGGTTTCGGCCGTCTGGGTTACCTCAGGTTCAGCAAGCTGATCCTGGGCAGCGACTGGGCCGAGGCTACCTGCTAGCGGCAGAAGAGCAGCAACGGCGCTTACAATAAATGACGAAATTGACATGTTCGGTCCTTTCTTAAAGGCTAATCTCTTGAACCGAAAGAAATAGTAGCACTTAAAAGTTCGTTAATAGTGTGACCTTAAACCTGTTACTAGTCTTATTAATTCTGATAGCTGTTTGAGATATGTAAAATTAATGTAAGGGTTATCCAAAGAGATCTATCTTGGCGTTTTCGACAGATAGATGTGGAATTAGCTATCTAAAGATTGATCTATACGTTGGGAGGATTCCCTTTGCCTCAGGCCTAGCTAAGAGGTAGGGCAAGCGGAAGGGTTCCTTCTATCTCCGTCCATGGTGACCAATGGGCGGGAGTAATGGCGTGGACCATTTGAGAACTTTCTTGTTAGGGGGAGAAAGTTTCTCAAATGACTGCACGAACTTTTTGGCCAGTGCAATTTTTAAGCGGTGGAGACCGTTCTAGAATGTGATCTATACGACATTTGTGAAGATTGTTTAGATATGTTTGTTCTGATGTATGGACGACTGAGAGAAGTGCGGGCGCAATTGCGAATCAACTGGAGCGAAGACGTATCGAATGTATGGTCGCATATGGGGGGCGTGTCCAATTGGCGATTAGATGTGCTATTGGCGTTAAGGACGCAGTAAAAATGCTGGCCAAGATGGTCTACAACTTTAAAGATGCTTCTGCGGGGGTAAATGGAAGAGTGAATCAGTTCGTAAAGAGCGGTGCAAATAGGAAGATTAAATGTTCACTAAGTCTGTATAAATGTACAAGTTTCCGGGAAGTTGAGTGAACTCCATTTATCGAACATAGGTGTTTCTGTGTGTAGATAAGACTTCTTCTATATTTTCATTATTTCTATTAGCTAGTGAAAGAAATATGTTGATGTATCATGATTGTAATGGCGGGTTTGTTCTGGGTAATGGGGGCGACTGGTACTCTTCCAAGCGCACAATTGAGGGCAATCAATATGTTTTAAAGACAGAGAATGCCCGCTGTGTATTTAACTTTCACATTTAAGTTCTATGTAGCTACTTCTAGGACTGTGGAGGAAGACGTTGTAGGAATGGATCCTTTTAAGGGGATGAAATGAGTGGGACGAGAGGTCTATCTCGAAAAAGACGGCATATCTTAACCACGGTGTTTGTTGTAGTTGCGGTAATTGCAGCGATGATCAACGTTCCATGGATGAAAGCAAATGCTAGAGAGGTGGCTCCTAGTTTTGAGCCAAATCTAACGTTGGGAAACAACGACACGAAGAATGGAAAATCAGGAACGGACCCCAATTATGGGTTCCTGGTTTGGGCTGGAGAGCCGGCGCAAGGGAAAACGAAACCAAACTCTGAAAATAACGTTGGATGGGCGTGGTGCCTCGAGCCAGAGGCGCTAAATCCCTACAACACAGAGCGGTTGTACGATCATGCAAATGCTGAACAACTTAGTGTTTCGCCAGAATATCGCGACGCAGCGATCAATGTTGCTGGCAAGCTACAGAACGCTGCCATGCAGAACAACTCCAAGGAAGCTGTAAACTATTACGTTTATCTTGCGACTCTGCTGGGTGACAAAGATTTGAAGCAATCACTTGGTTTGTCGCAAAAGATATTTGCTTCCACTATTACTGGTTCGAGGGCGCACTCTCTTGGGGTTAATGACACCAGTCAAGTGGTCTCCAAATTTACAGGGAGCCATGAAGAGTTCAGGGAACTTACTGGGTACAAGATTGTAAAAGACGATGGTCCAGTCATCCTGAAGAGAGATTCATCGGTTCAGATTTCTGAACAGCCCGAGGATGCTTTTATCACAGTTGTTCGTGCTGCAGGTGGTTCAGGGAACAAAGCTCAAACTATCATGCCGGTAGATCAACCAGGTCTGCCTGGTAATAGTGAAAAGCCTACGGACGAGGAAACCCCTATTCCTGACGAGCCTGCTACGCCGAATCCCGTTCCGCCGAGCTCTGAACCGTCTGAGAAGACTCCGGAGATTTCGACGAATGCTGATTTCGCTGAGGGTTCCCATGAGGTTGTTGCCGGTGTAGAGATTGTTGACACGGTCAGTTATGAGGGCTTGGTTCCAGGTAAGGAATACACCCTGTCTGCTGAGCTGATTTCCAAGGCTGATGGCAAGACTGTTTTGGGTAAGGGCGAGAAGACCTTTACCCCGGCGGAGTCCGCTGGTACCGAGGACGTCACCATCACCGTTAATGATGACGTGACCGAGCCGGTTGAGGCTGCGGTTGCGTTTGAGGAATTGACTTCTACTGAGGTTAACGACAAGGGTGAGGACACTCCGGGTGTTGAGAAGCCGAATAAGGTTGCTGAGCACAAGGACATCACCGATAAGGATCAGACGGTAACTTCGAAGGGTTCTAAGAAGACTCCGCAGATTTCGACGAATGCTGATTTCGCTGAAGGCTCCCATGAGATTGTTGCGGGTGCAGAGATTATTGATGCGGTCAGCTATGAGGGCTTGGTTCCAGGTAAGCAGTACACCCTGTCTGCTGAGCTGATTTCCAAGGCTGATGGCAAGACTGTTTTGGGTAAGGGCGAGAAGACCTTTACTCCGGAAAAGTCTGAGGGCAGCGTTGATGTGGAGATCACCGTTGACAGCGATGTAACCGAGCTGGTTGAGGCTGCGGTTGCCTTTGAGGAGTTGACCTCGACGGAGGTCAACGACAAGGGTGAGGACACTCCGGATGTTGAGAAGCCGAATAAGGTTGCTGAGCACAAGGACATCACCGATAAGGATCAGACGGTAACTTCGAAGGGTTCTAAGAAGACTCCGGAGATCTCGACGAATGCTGATTTCGCTGAAGGTTCTCACGAGGTTATTGCGGGAGCAGAGATTATTGACACGGTCAGCTATGAGGGCTTGGTGCCGGGTAAGGAATACACCCTGTCTGCTGAGCTGATTTCTAAGGAAGATGGCACCACGGTGCTGGGTAAGGGCGAGAAGACCTTTACCCCGGCGGCGGCTAATGGTACCGAGGACGTCACCATCACTGTTAATGATGACGTGACCGAGCCGGTTGAGGCTGCGGTTGCGTTTGAGGAGTTGATCTCGACGGAGGTTAACGACAAGGGTGAGGACACTCCGGATGCTGAGCAGCCAAATAAGGTTGCTGAGCACAAGGACATCGATGATAAGGACCAGACGGTGACCTCTGAGGAGTGCGACAACCCTGGAGATAAGCCGAACAAGGGCAAGATTCCGTGGTGGGCGATCCTGATTCCGGGCATCGGCTTGGGCAAGATCATCCATGACCACCGCCATGAAGGCGACCACGACCAGCCCAAGGATCACCACAAGGACCACTCGAAGGGCAGCAACGCGTCCGAGCAGCAGTCCAAGGGTAACGGTGATAACCACACTCCGGGCAACACCGGCGAGGACCAGACAGGCGATGCCGGCCAGAGCGCACAGGGCCACGTGCCGGGCAAGACTGGTACTCCGCTGCCAGCCGATGCCGGGCGTACCGAGATTAAGTCCGTGCCATCCGGCGCTACCGAGCTCGACCCAGGTGTGCAGGGCTACATCAAGTAGCGTGCGCGCGTCGAGCCGCTAACAGGCCAAAGTGCCTGGGCACATCACGTCCCCTTCAGGGTGTCACTGCACACGCTGAAGGGGACAAACCATCTGATGAACCACTGAGAAGACCAAATAAGGAGACTGGGCAATGTCTGAGGAGACGGGCCGCAAGGAATCCATGAGCCGGGGCAAAATCGTCGGCTTTATCGTGCTAGTGGTGGCCGTAATTCTGGTGCTGATCCAGCTGGCCCTGTACCTCACCGGCGGTGAGGAGGGGAGTGAGGTGAGTGAGGGGGCATCGGAAAGCGTGGCCAGGGATGAAGGCGACGCCTTCGTTGATGAAAGCGGTGAGCAAGAGCACGAATTCGAGCCGGCGCCGGGCGAGTTCCAGGGCTTTGAGGGCATGTCTGTGGGCATCGACGGCGATTTCGCCGCCGTGGACCCGGTGCAGGTAACGGACCAGGGCGTGCTGCTGCCACCACATGATGTCTCCCGCCTGGGTTGGTACTCCGCCTCGGCAGTGCCTGGCGATGCCGGCAACGTCGGCTCCAGCGTGATTACCGGCCACGTGAACTACCAGGGCCAGGGCACCGGCTATGCGGAGAAATTCACCCGGCTGCAGGAAAACCAGGTATTTACTGTGGTCATCGATGGTGAGGAGCGCACCTTTCGCGTGACGCAAAAGCCGTACCGCCTGCCCAAGGGCGCGGATTTCCCGGACGTGGTCAATGACGCGGACGGTACCAACCGCCTGGTGCTTATCACCTGCGGCGGAAAGTTCGTCGGCGGTGCGCTGGGGTATGAGGACAACATCATCACCGTGGCAGAGCCAGTCGATGCCCCGGTGCCACCAGCACCCCAGGCCTAGCATAAGAGCCCGGAAGCGCCCGGTTCGAGGAAGAATATCCTTGGCCGGGCGCTTGCGTTTGTGCACTTCACGCATGTGCGTCCAGGGTGTGGCGGGCATCTATGAAATAATTTGGGGAAGTATCTGCTGCTCGGAGCGGAATCAAAGGAGCAAAGTCATGGATATTCCAGGCAAAATCGCCGGTCATATTGGCACGCCGCTGACGGGCAATGCCACGAAGGTATTGCTGCTCGGCGCGGGCGAGTTGGGAAAGCAGCTGGCTATTTCCTTCCAGTCCCTGGGCCTTGAAGTGCACGCGGTGGATAAGTACCAGGGGGCGCCGGCCCACCAGGTCGCGCACTATAGCTATGTCGCGGATATTACTGACGCCGCGCAGGTATCGGAATTGGTGCAGCAGATTCAGCCGCACTACGTGGTGCCGGAGGTGGAAATCGTGGCGGTGGAGGCCCTGGAGCAGGTTGAGCAGTCTAGCGACGCCGTCGTCGTGCCCACGGCGCGCGCATGTGCGCTCACCCAGGACCGCGAGCGGGTGCGCGCGGTGGCAGAAGACATTGGGCTGCCGACCTCGGCCTACCGCTTTGCCACCTCGGTAGAGGAGCTGGAAGAGGCGGCAACGGAGCTGGGGTTTCCGTGCATCGTGAAGCCGGACGTCTCCACCTCGGGCAAGGGCCACATGCTGGCGCGGGATGTGGAAGACGTGCGCGAGGCGTGGGAGACGGTGCGCCGCGTGTCCTCGGATTCGCAGCGCGTGGTGGCGGAGCGCTTCGTGGATTTCGACCTCGAGGTCACGCTGCTGGCCATCCGGTCCATCGATCCGGCCACGGGCAAGCTGGCCACGTGGTTTAGCGAGCCCATTGGCCACCGCCACGAGAAGGGCGATTTGATTGAGGAGTGGCAGCCCACCGGCATGAGCGAGATTGCGCTGGAGAACGCGCGCTCGGTTGCGGCGCGCATTTCCAATGAGCTGGGCGGGCGCGGCGTGTACGGCGTGGAGCTTTTCGTCGCCGGCGATGATGTTTACTTTTCTTCGGTCTCCCCGCGGCCTTCGGACACGGCGATGCTTACCGCCTATACGCAGCGTTTTTCCCAGTTCGACCTGCACGCCCGCGCCATTTTGGGCTATCCCATCGATGCCACGTTGATAACCCCGGGCGCCAGCATGTTCTTGCACGCGCAGGAGCCGCTTGCCGATGTCGCCTTTACCGGCATTGCCTCCGCCCTCCACTACGCCGAGACGGACGTGAAGCTCTTTGGCAAGCCCGATGCCTATAAGGGCCGGCGCATGGGCCTTGTGACCACAACGGCGGAAACGGTGGAAGAGGCCCGCGACCGCGCCGCGCTGGCGGCGCACAAGGTGAGCGTGACCTCCACGCCTGGCCTGCTCGCGCAGGGCGGCGCGCGGGGCATCGACCCGCAGGCGGAAAACGTGCCCGATATCGAGGTCGTTGAATACGAGGGCGGGGTCGAGCTCGACCCCAAGCTGACCTCAGGCGTAGACGATACCGACTAGCCCCGCGCCGCGCGGTGCCCGTCCGCCCCGCGCGGCAGCGTCGGCCAGCCCCGAGCGCCGACCAGCCTTGCACGGCAGCGCCGGCCGGCCCCCGCTCGGCGCGGCGCTGGTTAGCGCTGCGGGCCGGCGTGCTTGACCATCTCGTCCCACTCGACGATCTTGATGCGCTCGCGGCCGTGGGGCTCGCCGGCGGCCTGCTCGGCGGAGTTGAGGCGGTGCCAGCCGGCCCAAGTGGTCACGGCGATATCGCGGGATTCTAGAAGATCCAGGATGTCTTGCGGATCGCGCTTGGTCGCCGGCTCTAAGTCGCCGGACTTGTAGTCCGCCAGCAGCATGGTGGTGGTGTCCTTGGCATCGGATTTGGTATTGCCAATAAGCCCCACCGGGCCGCGCTTGATCCAGCCGGTGGTGTAGAGGCCGGGCAGCTTTTCGCCGTCGACATTGGCAAGCACGTGGCCGCCGTCATTGGGCATGGTTGCGGTGGTTTCGTTGAAGGGGATGCCGTCAACGGACTGCGGGTGGTAGCCCACCGCGCGGTAAACCGCCTGCACGGGCCACTCGGTGAACTTGCCGGTACCGCTCACGGAGCCATCGCCATTGAGCTGGGTGCGTTCGGTTTTGATGGCGGTGACGTGGCCGGCATCGCCAAGCACCTCTACTGGGGACTCGAAGAAGTGGATGTAGAGCTTGTGCGGGGCATCGCCAGGTTCGCGCATGGCGTAGGACTCCAGGGTCTGGCAGACCAGGTCGGTGGACTTGGCGGCGCGGCGGGCCTCCTCGGAAGCCTCGTCGTACTCGATGTCCTCCGGGTTGACGATGACCTCGATGGTGGGGGACTCATCGAGCTCCTTGAGCTCCTTCGGCGTGTACTTGGCCTGCGCCGGGCCGCGGCGGCCAAAGACGTGGACCTCCTTGGCGCGGTTTTCCTTCAGGGAAGAGTAGACGTTGTCTGGGATCTCCGTCACCAGCAGCTCGTCGGCAGTCTTGGCTAGAATGCGGGACACGTCGAGCGAGACATTGCCCACGCCCACGACGGCGACGGACTCCGCGGACAGGTCCCAGTCGCGCTCGAAGTTGGGGTTGCCGTCATAAAAGCCCACGAATTCGCCGGCACCGTAGTTGCCCTCGAGATCCTCGCCGGGGATTCCCATTTCCTTATCGGCGGTGGCGCCGGTGGCGAAGATGATGGCGTCGTAGTAATCGCGCATCTCCGTGACGGTGATGTCCTTGCCCACTTCGATATTGCCCAGGAAGCGGATTTCTTCCTTCTCCATGATGTTGTGCAGCGACTGCACGATGCCCTTAATGCGCGGGTGGTCCGGGGCGACGCCGTAGCGAATCAAACCAAAGGGCGCAGGCATCTTTTCAAAGAGATCGATCTGCACGTCCACATCGGATTTTACGAGGAGGTCAGAGGCGTAAATGCCGGCCGGTCCGGAGCCGACCACGGCGACGCGCACTGGGCTAGTCATCTGTTTAGGGTGTCCTTTCTTTAGGTTTTTCTCACATTCTACGCGGTGGCCATGCATTAATTGTCACGGTGCTCACAACCCCCAGTTTAGGAGGGCGCCGGGGCGCGGAAAAGCGGCTGATTCACGTACAGTGGAGACGTCACCACGTGCTAGTAACTGTGATGTACGGCATAATGTTACGGCGCGTGTTCCCAGAGTTCCCCGTGACGGTAAAGGAAAGGTAATCCGCATGTCTGCATCCCAGTCCACAGTGTTAAGCTCCATCGGCCGCGGCTTCGATGGCCTCGATATTCCCGCCTTGGCGAATAGCCTTGGCGCTGAATTGCTCCGCTTAGAAGATTTTGATCCCACCGTGGCGGATGTTTTGGCCAACGCGCCCACCGCCACTGCCGATGCCCTCCTGGTCCAAGGCACCGGCGAGATCTCCTTCGATGCGGAGGTCGCCGCCGCGCTGGGCCTGCCGCTGGTTATCATCTCCGGCGCCCCTGAGCGCGCGGCGGAGCTGGCGCAGCGCAAGGCCGAGTCCCTTGGAGCCACCGTGGCCGGCGTTTTCACCGATCTGGAGGCCGTGCCAGGTGCGTTGCAGGCCGCTGAGGAGACCGCGCCCGTCATGTCCGCGGACCTCTTCCAGAAGCAGCTCATCGACCAGGCCCGTTCCACCGGCTCCCACATCGTCCTGCCCGAGGGCGATGATGATCGCATCCTTGAAGCCGCCGATGCCCTGCTGCGCGATGAGGTCGCCCGGCTGACCATCTTGGGCAAGGAATCCGATATCCAGGCCCGCGCCAAGGAGCTGGGGCTGGATATTTCGGGCGCCGATATCATTGACCACCTGGAATCGCCGCTTGCAGAGGAATTCGCCGCCGATTTCGCGGAGCTGCGCAAGAAGAAGGGCGTGACCTTGGAGCAGGCCCGCGAGACCATGCAGGATATCTCCTACTTTGGCACCATGATGGTGCACAAGGGGCTTGCCGATGGCATGGTATCCGGCGCCGCCCACACCACCGCCCACACCATTAAGCCATCCTTCCAGATCATCAAGACCAAGCCGAATGCTTCGGTGGTCTCCTCCATCTTCCTGATGGTCATGCGCGGGCGCCTGTGGGCCTTCGGCGATTGCGCCGTGAACCCGAATCCCACCGCGGAACAGCTGGGCGAAATCGCCGTGGTTTCCGCGCAGACCGCGTCCCAGTTCGGCATCGATCCGCGCGTGGCTATGCTGTCCTACTCCACCGGTGCTTCCGGCACCGGCCCGGACGTCGAGCGCGCCATCGCGGCCGTCGAGGCCGCCAAGAAGCTGGATTCCTCGGTGAAGGTGGACGGCCCGCTGCAGTTCGACGCCGCCTGCGATCCGGGTGTTGCCGCAAAGAAGATGCCGGATTCCGATGTCGCCGGTAAGGCCAATGTCTTCGTCTTCCCCGATCTGGATGCCGGCAATATCGGCTATAAGACCGCGCAGCGCACCGGCGGCGCCTTGGCCGTGGGCCCCATCCTGCAGGGACTGAACAAGCCGGTCAATGATCTATCCCGCGGCGCTACCGTTCCGGACATCATCAATACCGTTGCCATTACCGCTATCCAGGCTGGAGAGAAATAAATGTCATACGTACTGGTCCTCAACTCGGGCTCCTCATCCATCAAGTTTCAGCTAGTGGACCCAACCGCTAGTGCCACGGATGATCCACTCGTATCTGGCCTGGTGGAACAGGTTGGCGAGCCGAGCGGCGCCATTACCATCAAGGTCGGCGGGGAAAAGGTCACTGAGGAACTGGAAGTTCCCGATCACTCCTTTGGCCTAAAGCGCGCCTTTGACCTGATGGATGATCATCAGGTGGGAACGAAGGACGTCGATATCATCGCCGTGGGACACCGCGTCGTGCACGGCGGCCGCCTCTTCTCGGAACCGCAGCTCATCGAGGATCAAATTGAATCGATGATCGAGGATCTCATCCCGCTGGCCCCGCTGCACAACCCGGCCAACCTGGACGGCATCCGCGTTGCGCGCAAGATCCTGCCGGATATTCCGCACGTGGCGGTCTTCGATACCGCCTTCTTCAATACCCTGCCGCCGGCCGCAGCGCTGTATGCCATCAATAGCGAGGTTGCCTCCAAGTACGATATCCGCCGCTACGGCTTCCACGGCACCTCACACGAGTTCGTCTCCCAGCAAGTGCCGAAGATCTTGGACCGCGATCCGGAGCACACGCACCAGATCACGCTGCACCTGGGCAATGGCGCCTCTGCGGCGGCCATCCGCAATGGCCGTGCCATCGATACCTCGATGGGCCTTACCCCGCTGGCTGGTCTCGCCATGGGTACGCGTACCGGTGATATCGACCCAGGCATCATCTTCCACCTGGTGCGCCAGGCGGGCATGAGCATCGACGACATCGATAAGCTGCTCAACAAGCAATCCGGTGTCAAGGGCATCGCGGGCGTCAATGACTTCCGTACGTTGCGCGAGCACATTGATAAGGGCGATGAAGACGCATGGCTGGCGTATAACATCTACATCCACCAGCTGCGCCGCTTCATCGGCTCCTACATGATTGCCCTGGGCCGCGTGGACGCGATTACCTTCACCGCCGGCGTGGGCGAAAATGACACCGAGGTGCGCCAGGACGCGCTGTACAACTTGGATATGTACGGCATCGACTTTGATAAGGAGCGCAACCTCGTCCGCTCCGATGAGCCGCGGGTCATCTCCACCGATGATTCGCCCGTCAAGGTCTTGGTGGTTCCCACCAACGAGGAGCTGGCCATCGCGCAGAAGTCTGCGGAGGTCGCCGCCCAGGCGCGCGAGGCCGGCCTTTTTAAGTAGGCCCTAGAAGGTGGTGATGGGCCGGACCTGGTTGGCCAAGTCCACCAGCGCGTAGCGGTGGCGGCTAAACGGGGCCTGGCGGGCAAGGGCCCGCAGGGTCTCGGCCAGGCCGGTGCGCAGGCCGCGCTGGGTAAAGGCGTACTCGAAGAGATCGTTGGGCGAGGACGCCCGCGCGAGATCGGCGTTGCGCAAAAAGTTCAGTCCCGCGGAGATGACGGCGATCTTGATTTGGAGAAAGCGCGGCTCGTTGGTGGGGACTTCTTCGAGGCGTCGGGCAGCGCGGCGAATGCGCGATTCCGATAGATTGTGCACGATAAGCTGCAGCACGGTGGTCAGCAGCGCCATACGGAAGTGACGCGAGGCATTGGGGACCTTATCCAAGGTTGCTACGGACAGCTCCACCTGCCCTTCCGCGCGCAATTGGCGGGCAAGCCCAAAAGCGGAGGATACGGTCGTGGGGTTGGTGGCCCAGACGATGCCGTACAGGCGCATGGAATTAAACCGCAGCGCGCCCGGGTCTTGGGTGACATGCGACCAGATTTCTGGCTGGCCCTCAAAGGCGGAAGAGGGGAGATCCGCCAGGGTGGTGTAGAGGTTGGAGCAGGCGCGGGCTACGGTGGCATCGATAAGCGATGTTTCACTGTAATCAATCTGCTGCAGGATGAGCTCATTGATGGCCGCGATGGCGAGCTTGGGGGCGGCCTCGCCGGGCAATAAATCTAGGACGGTAGCGAAGTACTCTTGGGCGTCGACGTAATCATCGTGCAAGAGCTCCGTAATGCCGGCGTACCACTGGTAGCGCCAGTCTTGGCCCAGGCGGTCCTCGATGGAGCCTAACCACTGGCGCGCCTCGTCGGTATAGCCCAGGTCGATCATGGAGCGCACCACGCCGAGGGGAATCTCGGCGGAATGCTCGTATTCCGGGGTGCGCATGGCCTGGCGCAGGGTCTCGAGGGCTTCCTGCGGCTCGGCATACGAGGTACCTTGCAGCAGGCTGGCGCCGACGTCGTCGCGGTCTACCAGGGGTGTTGGCAAGGCAGAGACGACCTCGGGGGCGGTGATTTGGATGGTGCGGTCGATGCCATCGATAAGCTGATCCGTGCGGAAGACCAGGTGCTTGGTGCCAAACGTGGTACGTTGCGGCGAGAAGAGCGAGTGCTGGGAGGGGTACTGGCGGCCGTCGCGGATGGCAAGCACCTCGCGCAGCACGCCGTAGAGCTGGGTGCGCAGCTCCTTGATGGAACTAAACCGGCGCTGGGGATCGCGGTGAGTGGCGCGCAGCAGCAGGCGGTAGAGGGAGAGGAAGCGTCGCAGCTCCGGTTCCGTGGACGGGTTGGGGATGCCAGGGAGGAAGACTCCGTCCTCGCTGGGCAGCTTGAGGCATAGCGCGGCCAGGGTGCGGCCGATGGTATAGATATCGCTGGCGATGGACGGCCCCTTGGAGGCGACTTCCGGGGCCTGAAAGCCCTGGGTACCGTAGATAAATCCGAATGCCCCGATGCCGGAAACCGCGCCCAAGTCGATGAGCTTGACCTGGTCCTCGGTGACGATGATGTTATCCGGCTTCAGATCGTTATAGACCACGCCGCGCGAGTGCAGGTACTCCAGCGCCGGCAGGATTTCCAGGATATAGCCAATGGCAATGTCAACGGGCAAAAGCTCGTTGGGCTGTTTATTGCGCCTGCTTCTTAGCGATGGCCCGCCCACGTACTCCATGACTATGAATCCACCTGGCACGCGGTCATCGTCGATGAAGTTAAAAATCTTGACGATGCCCGGGTGAGTAATGTCTGCCAGAAACTCGCGCTCCGCCTCGGCAGCGGCCGTCTCATCGGCGGACTTTTGGGCCTGCATGCCCTTGAGCACCACCACGCGCCCGGAGACGTAGTGGTCATTGGCCAGGTAAATCCAGCCCATGCCGCCGTGGGCGATGACGCCGAGGATTTCGTATTGCTCCGCGACCATATCGCCCGGTTCCAGCTGCGGCGGCGGAACCTTTTTGCCCTTGATCTTCTCTTTCGGGTCGATGAGGGCGGCGGTGGGATCGGCTGGGGTGATAAATGGCAGGCGCACCATGCCATCAGCCACCGGCCGCTCGGTGCGCTGCGTGCCGCGGCGCTCGCGGAAGGTATCGATCGCCTGCCGGCGCGAGCGTTCCGAGGACTTTTCCTGGGCCGTTTTCTCATCGCGCTCGCTCTCGCGCTGAGCACGGATATTCTCTAAGTCCGCGAGCAGGCTGGAGAGGTGATCCGGGTCGATGGAACCGTCGTCGTCTTCATCGTCATCGGCGAAAGGATCAAAGGCCACCGCCGAAGTCCCCGGATCCCCGCGGTGCTCGATGGGCTCGCTGGCGAACGGGTCATACGCCACGGCTGCCGTGCCCACCCCGCCGGTATCGCCGGGGACTCCGCGGCCGTCGGTAGAGCCTTTATCACCGCTCTCGTCGGCGGTGTTTCCGTTTCGCGCACCCTGGGCCGCGGTATCCTGACCAGCCGTGCTTTGGCCCGCCGTCCTTTGGCCTGCCGTCCTTTGTCCAGCTGTGCTTTGACCCGCCGTGCCCTGGGCAGCAGTGCTAGGGCCAGTCGTGCTGCCGTCCGTTGTTTGCCTGCTCGTTGCCTCCGTATCCGGGAAGGCAGCGGCGGGGGCTGTGCCAGGGACCTGCGCTGCGGCGGTATCGACATCAGCTTCGCTAGTGCCATTGTCGCTAGCACCAGCGTTGTGAGCGGTGGCCGAGGTGTCGGCCCCGACGTCGCGGTTGGCAGGCCTGCGGTTGGCAGCGTTGGTGCTCGCGGTGGGGGAGTCCGCGCCGGCGTTGGTAGCGGCGGTATCCGAGCCAGCGGCGGCGTTGGCGGCGTTGGCGGCGTTGGTGTCAGCGTCATCGGCTGTGCTGGCTGTGTTGGGGGAATCGGCGGCGTCGCGATCGCGGTCCTGGCTGCGGTCTGGGTTGGAGTCTTGGTCGCGGTCCCGGTCGGGGTCAGCGTCGCGGTAGGAGGCCTTGGTGGGCTGCCGGAATTGGCGCTGGGTATCGAGGTTTTCGGGCTCGAGGTATTCGAGCTCGTCTTCGCTGAAATTCGGGTTATGGTTCATGACTTATCTTCCTCGATGTATGTACCCGACGGCAGGGTGGGCTCGTCTAGGTAAGCGCCTAGCCACCTGTCAAAGATGTCGGACCACGTCCCGTCGCGGCGGATGCGCTCTAAGGTGGAATTGACCTGGCGCAGCAGCGGGCGGGTGTCATGATCCTTGTTGGGAAGGCGCGCGGCAACGCCGTAGTTCTCGGTATTTAGCGGCTCGCCCACGATGGAGGTGTAGGAATCCTGCGCGGCCATGCCGGAAAGCAGGGCATCATCAACCACCACGCCATCGGCTTGGTTGAGCTGCAGCGCCATGAGGCAATCGCCCCAGGAGCGGGTGATGAGGATATCGGACCGGGGGGCGCGCTCGCGGATGGTATCCAGCGCGGTGGACCCGCGCACCCCGCACAGCCTCTTGCCATCGGCGTCATCGATGGAATTCATCCCGGAGCTGGTGAGCACCAGCATGCGGGTCTGCGTGGTCATATAGGGGATGGAAAAGGCTACTTCCTTCTCGCGTTCGGGGCTAATGGTCATGGTGCGCACGATGATATCGACGATGCCATTATCCAGCGCGGCGGTGCGGTCGGAGGATTCGACGAAGCGGAAATCCACCTTATTGGGATCGCCGAAGATATCGCGGGCAATCTCGTGAGCGATATCGACTTCGAAGCCGCGGACATCGCCGGATGCGGCATCGCGGTAGCTCAGCAGGTTATTGGAGCGGTCCACGCCCACGATAAGGCGCCCGCGCTTGACGATGTCCGGCACCCGCTCCTTCGCCGTTTTATCATCCGGCCGGTAGGTGCCTTTGAGCTTGGTATCGTCTTCCTGCTTGGGGGCGTTGGTGCCGGCCTCTTCGATGGTGGAGCCTTCCGGCAGCGGCGGGCCGGGGCTGGCATCGAGTGCCTGCTGCTCGGGCGATTCCAGCGGCGGGACGGAGCGAATATCGCAGCCGGCCAGCGCGAGGATGCTGCAGGTTGCAACGATGGCGGTAAGCGGTGCACGGTAGCGCATTAGAGGTACTCCTGCAGTCGGGGACGAATGCCCAGCCACACCGCGAAGATGGCGCACAGGGTGAGCAGGAAGACAGCGGAGGAGACCGCGGTCATGGCGGTCAGCCCGCGCTCTAAGTAGGTGCGCATGGCGATGCGCGCCTGGCCGATGAGCTCCGAGAGCTCGCTATCGAGCTCATTAAAGGACTGTGCGGCCGTGGTCTCGCCATCCTCAGGATCCGTGATGGTGGCCTGGTAGACGGCTTCGTCATAGTCGCCTTCGCTCAGCGCAGCCATGAGCTTTTCGTGCGAGTCTTGCCACTTTTCGGTGGCGGCGCGGGCGCTGTGGATGAGTTCGGGATCGTTGACCTCGACATCATCATCATGCAGCGCGCTTTCATAATCGCCCAGCGCCTTTTCGATGGATTCCACGGATCCGGAAAAGCGCTCGAGCGTATCTTCCTCAGAGGAGCGCAGCACCAGCGCGAGGGTTTCTGAGGTGCGCGCCTGCTGGGCCTCAATGCGCGAGGCCGTCAAAGAATCCCACGGGCGCGAGGCGGTTTCAAAGCCCTGGTGGCCGGTGGACCAGGTCGCCAAGTTAGACAGTGCGACCCAGAAAATGGCCAAGAAGAGCAGCACCGTTGCGGTTAAAAAGCCGCGGTTAAACCGGCGGCGGGTCTGGCGCCACAGCCACCACTGCGCCACGATGAGGAAGAAGACCGCAGCCAAAAGGCCAGAGAGCGGCACCCACTGCGGCGAGGTGAGCTTTTGCTGCTGCTGGTTGACCTTCGCAGTGGTCAGCTGGAATAGCTCAGAGGCCGCCGGCAGGATATGCTCGCGCATGAGCGAGGAGGCATTGGACATATAGGAATTAGCCACGGCATTGCCGGCGCGGTGGTTCGAGCGCGCCTTTTCAATCATCGCGGTATAAATGGGCAGCTCGCGCTGGATGAAGGTAACGAGGTCGCGCACGCGGGCATCGTCAGGCGTGGTGCCCAGTACGGATTCGGTCGCGGCGATGGAGGCAGCATCGATGGCATCGTTATAGCGCTCGCGGTTGCCCTCTGATTCCACGCCGGCCTGCACGAATCCGGTGGTGGCGATGGTATCGGCCACCGACAGGGAACTATAGAGGTGGTGGGCCGCATTGGACATCGGCTCGGTGGTATTGAGCAGCTCGTCGAGGTCGGAGTGGCGGGCGGCGGAAGATTGGGACATCGATAAGCCGGCGGCTCCCAATGCCACTGTGAGGATCAGGGTGACGGTAAAAAGCTTGCCCGGGGTGGTGGAGGCGAAGTAATAAAACCGCCGCAGCAGGCGCGCCGGGCCCGCGAACCATTCCATGGCGCGGTGGGTCAGCCCGCTTAGGGCCGGGCGAGAGGGCGCGGTAACCTCATCCAGCCAGTGATCGCTGGGGTGAGCGTCCTCATCGCGCTCTGACTCTACCCGCACTGCCTGCTCAGTCATTCACTTAGAATAACGCCCCCAGTGTGCTGGGCGCCACCATTTACCCGCGTGTGTGGCTAGGATAGGAAATATGCATAACCCTCACAGTGGAGACGGCTGGGCGGCGGGCCCCAGTGGCATTCGCGTATGGGGAAAATTCGGTGCCGCCGGCCTCTTCCTCGTCGCTGGGCGCGAGGTGCTGCTGCAACACCGCGCCGCGTGGACCAATCATGGCAATACCTGGGGGATTCCCGGCGGGGCGCGGGACTTACAAGAAAGCCCCACCCAGGCCGCGTTGCGGGAAACGCACGAGGAATGCGCCATCGCGCCTGCCGATGTCGAGGTGCTCGACACCCAAGTAACGGCCGGGCCCTATCCACCGGCGGGGGATTTGCCGGGGGAGTGGACCTATACCACCGTGCTGGCGCGCACCCGCAGCGGCCTGCGCCTGCCCACCACCGCCAACGAGGAATCCCACGAGCTGCGCTGGGTGGGCCTGGATGAGGTGGAATCCCTGCCGCTCATCGCGCCATTTCGCCACGCCTTTCCCGCCCTGCGGCGGCGGGTGGAAAAATTGAACCGGTAAGGTATCCAAAAATATGGCATTCTAGTGCTCATGATTGAAGTACAAGGACTGACTAAGGATTACGGGTCTGTCCGCGCCGTTGAGGATCTCACCTTTCAGGTAAAGCCCGGTGTGGTCACCGGCTTCCTGGGGCCCAATGGTGCCGGCAAATCCACCACCATGCGGATGATCGTGGGCCTGGATGAGCCCACGGCCGGCGAGGTCCGCGTCAACGGCAAGCACTACCGCGATCTCGCGCACCCGCTGCGCGAGGTGGGCGCGCTTTTGGACGCGAAGGCGGTGCACCCCAACCGCACGGCCGCGAATCACCTGAAGTGGATGGCGGCGGCCAATGGCATCCCCACCTCCCGCGTGGATGAGGTGCTGGGGCTGGTGGGGCTTTCCGATGTCGCCGGTAAGAAAGCCGGCGGCTTTTCCCTCGGCATGGGCCAGCGCTTGGGGCTTGCGGGCGCGCTATTGGGCGATCCCGGAATCCTCATCCTGGATGAGCCGGTCAACGGCCTGGATCCAGAGGGCATCCGCTGGGTGCGCCAGCTCGTGCGCGCGCTGGCTGCAGAAGGCCGCACCATTTTGATTTCTTCCCACCTCTTGTCCGAGATGGCCCAGACCGCGGATCACCTCGTGGTCATTGGCAAGGGGAAGATGGTTGCGGATAAGCCGACCCACGAGTTCGTCCGCGGCCACTCGCAGTCCTTGGTGTATGTGCGCTCTAACCACCTTCCGGAATTCGGGGAGGCCCTCAAGAAGGAGGGCGTTTCCTTTACCGAATCCAAGGACGAGGAGGGCCGCCCGCGGCTCGAGGTCATCAACCAGACCACCGAGTTCGTGGGCGAGCTTGCCTATTCCACCGGGGTGCCGCTGCACGAGCTCACCCTGAAAAGCGCTTCGCTGGAGGATGCGTTCATGGATCTCACCGGCGATGCCGTGCAGTATCACGCCGGCACGCCTGGCGCGCAGCCAGGCCAGCCAGGCCAGTCCGGTGGGTTCGCCCGCCCCAACGAGCAGGAGGTTTAATCCGCCATGTTGAATATCTTGAAATCCGAGTGGATTAAGCTGCGTACCACCCGCTCCTTCTGGTGGACCACCGCACTATTCCTCCTGTTTTCGTGGGGCTGGGCCGGCACCAGCGCCGCGTTGATGGAGCCGCTCGAGCCGGAGGCCATTGACATGGGCTTCCAACTTATTGAGCCCGAGTTTACCGTCGTATTCCTGGTGACCTTGGGCCTGCCTGTGCTGATGATTCAGGCCATCATGCTGGTGACCACGGAATATCGCTTCGGCACCCAAGCGATTACCTTCATGGCCTCCCCGCGGCGCGGGAGCGTGGCCGTGGCCAAGCTGGTCTTATACGCGGTCATCGCGGCCGTACTGACCTTCATCGGTGTGGTGGGCGCGTACCTGCTTACGGATCTGCTTGCCGATAGCTCCATTTCCGCCACCTTCGACCCCTGGAACGATGAAGTCGGCCGCGAACAGCTGTGGAAGTACCCACTGGCCGCAGCCCTTGTGGTGGCCTTTGCCCAAGGCGTTGGCATGCTCATTCGCCAGACCGCGGGTTCTGTGGCGCTGTGCCTCATCCTGTACCTGGGCGTGGACCAGATGGTCAGCATGATTCCCGTCGTCGGCGATAAGATCGGCAGCTACATGCCCTTTACCGCCTTCCAGAACTGGCTGTTCAATACCCCAGTGGATAACGCGCTGTGGACCGAGGCCGCAGGCAGTGGCGTAGTCTTCTTTATTTGGGCCGCGGTCCTATGGGGCGCTGGCGTCTTCGTGCTGCACAAGCGCGATGCTTAACCGCTGCGCCCTAGGGTTGCTCCCTAGTTAGGGAGCAACGGATTCCTTGGGCGAGGCGGTTTTAGGGGCGGGGAAGGATTCGGGGTTGGGAGGGGCATCGGCAAGCAGAGCTTATTGCAGGGCCGAGGTCAGCCGCATGACGTTATCGATATAACGGCGCACGAACCCGCGCTGGTTCCACTCCTCGAGGGTGAGCTCGTGGCAGACCGCGCGGTAATTGGCGGCGAGCTGGTTGAACTGGGCGAGGAGATCGCCCTTGGCCACGAGCATGGTGGTCTCATAGTTGAGGCCGAAGGAGCGCGGATCCATATTGGACGAGCCGAACATGCACAGCGGATTGAACTCCTGGTCATCTGGATCCGTGATGATGAACTTGGAGTGCAAAACATAAGGGTAGGGGAATTGGTAGATATGCACCCCGGCCTCAAGCAGCGCCTGGTAATACGAGGACTGGGCGTGGTTGACCATGAATTGGTCCGCGGTATCGGAGACATAAAGCTCCACATCCACCCCGCGGTAGCAGGCGGTGGTCACGGCCTCTAAGAGGGATTCATCCGGCACGAAATACGGCGAGCACAGCACCAGGCGCTGCTTGGCGTGGTGCACCAGGGAATTAAACATGCGCAGGTTCGGCTCGGTGGTATAGCCGGGGCCGGAGGGAATCATCTGCAGGTAGTTGGCGTCGACTGTTTGGGCATCGTCATACGGCAGCTCATCCAGCGGGAGGTTCTCGCCGGATTCGGTATACCAATCCACCGCGAAGACTGCGGTCATGGCGGTGACGATGGGGCCAGACAGTTCCACCATGTAATCGATCCAAAAGCGGTCAGTGGTTTTATATTGGCGTTTGATCAGGTTGATGGAACCGATAAAGCCCACCTCGCCATCGATGATGACGAGCTTGCGGTGGTTGCGCAGATCCGGGCGGCGGAAGCGGCCCTTGTGCAGCTGGATGGGCAGCATGAGGCGCCAGTCCACGCCGATGTCTGTCAGTTTGTCCCCCAGCGAGGAATAACCCTTGTACTTAAAACTGCCAATCTGATCCAGTAGCAGGCGGACCTTGACGCCGCGGGCGGTGGCGCGGGCGAGGGCCTGGAAAAACACATCCGTGACCTCGTCCCAGGACTGGATATAGACCTCGATGGAGACGTACTTTTCGGCGCGGTCCACGGCCGCGGCGATGGAGCGAATGCATTCATCGTAATCCGCATGCAGGCCTAGGTTGTGGCCAATGAGCGCTGGAAAGCCGGTTAACTCGCGGTTGAGCTTGATGACGGATTCCACCTCGGCCGACAGGATGCCCTTCGGGTGATCCGGGGTGCGGGCGGAAATATCCTCGAGGCGCTCATTGGCCTCTTGCTGGATGCGGTGGCGGCGCCGGTTGATATACGGCGAGCCCATGAGCAAAAACAGCGGCAGGCCGATGACGGGCAGCACCAAAATAGCCAGCAGCCATGCCGTGGAATTGGAGGGCCGGCGGCCTTCTGGCACGAAGCCGACGGCGATGATCTTGATGGAATAATCGACGATGAGGAAGGCCAGCTGCCAGAAGCTGAGATCGAGCGACCAGGTCATTTAACGCACGGAATCGAAATCGGGCAGATCGAAATCTGCATGAAGCGGGCAGTGATCGGAGGTCTTTTCGCCGGCGCGCTCCTCCATGTCTACGCGGGCGCCGGTGACGTGCTTGGCCAAAGGCGGCGAGGCCAGCTGGAAATCGATGCGCATGCCTTCATTCTTGTGAAAGCGCATCCCCTTGTAATCAAAGTAGGTATAGCGCTGGTCTTCGGTAAACCGGCGCGTGACCTCTTCCAGGCCGGCCTCCTCAAGCATCTGGAAGGCGGCGCGCTCGGGTTCGGTGACATGCGTCTTGCCGCGGAAGGCCTCGATATCCCAGACGTCTTCATCGCGCGGGGCGATATTGAAATCACCGGTTAGAAGCAGCTTCGATTGGGCACGGCCGGCGGCGTAGCGGGCGAGCTGGTAGAGAAAATCCAGCTTGTAGTCATAGTGGCGGTCTGTGATCTCGCGGCCGTTGGGGATATACAGCGACCAGATTTCTACCCCGCGGATGCGTGCACCAAGCGCCCGGGCCTCGCGGTCCTGGGGCTTTTCTGGGTCCTTGGCAAAGCCAGGCTGGTGGGGGAATCCGGTAAAGACTTCCTCTGGTTCTTCTTTGGAAATGATGGCCACGCCATTCCATTGGTTGAGGCCATGGCAGGTGACATGGTAGCCGGCGTCCTCGAAGGCCTCGCGGGGGAATTTATCGTCCTTGACCTTCGTCTCTTGTAAGCACAGCACGTCGATGTCGTGCGTGTGGAGAAGGTCCAGCGCCCGCTGGGCGCGGGTGCGAACGGAGTTGATATTCCACGTGGTGATGCGCATGGATAATACAGTACCGCGCGGGCAATGGCCCGGACTAGTCCAGGCCGCGGGCGGCGGGCTAGTCGCGCAGCCGGGCGTAGATCTGGCGGTGTTGCTCGATGAACCCCAGCTTTTCGTACAGGCGAATGCCGGCGGTATTAGAAGCCAGGACATCGAGGTAGGCGTGCTTCGCGCCCTGCTCGCGCCCCCAGCGCAGCATATGCTCGCCCAAAAGCGCTCCTAAGCCCTGGCGGCGGTGCGCGGGCGATACCTCCACGGCGGAGTATCCCAGCCAGGCGGTGCCGTCGCCGGATTCGGTGATGGTGCCGCGGGTGATGGCGACGGTCTCGCCGCCAATAACGAGCCGCCCAAAGCCCATCGAGCCCTCGATGCGGGCGCGCAGGTATTCCAGGGCCTGGGCGGGTAGCGCCTGGCCGCGGAAGTGGTACATCTGCAGCCACGCTTCATCGGGTTGGTCATCGATGCGAAACTCCGCGCCGCTGGGGTGGGAGCCCGGGATCTCGGCGGATAGCGCCTCGAGATCGCGCAGGACCATGACGAGGATTTCGGGTTCGGTGTGCCAGGTGGCATCGGCAAGCAGGCGCTCTGCAGGCTTGCCAATGCGCTCCGGGATGAGCAGGCGGACCGGGAGATCGTGGCGGCGGTAGAACTCCGTGATTTCCGCGAGCGGCACCGGGTTGAAGCCCGCGGAGGGCCCGAGCGGGACGGCGGAATTGGACCGGCCCGTCACGCCATCGCCGGCGCGCATGAGCCAGGCGCCGTCCGAGGTCCACGTGTGTTCCTTGCCGGGAAAGGCCTGGGCGGTGGCGTATTCGACGGCGCGGATATCGGAATTGCGCACCATGCGCGGTGAAAGGCGCTTGATAATCTTCAGCTGCTCGGGGGCGATTTCCACGGCCTCGAGATCGGAAGGGTAGCCGCCGACCTGCTGCGGGCGGATGACCAGCGGCTCGAGGCTGAGGACGTGGCCAATGACATCGCTATGTACCCCGCCGAAATCGCGCCGGGCCACGACGCGATCGCCTACCTGCACGTTATCGGAGCGAAAGATGCCGGACATGATTAATCGTCGTGCCCGAAGGGGTCTTCGTCCTCGCCCGGCATCCAGGAATAGCCCGGCTCGGTCCAGCCATTGCGCTTAATGGCCTTCTTAGCCTGGCGCTTGTAGCGGCCGATGAGGGTATCGGTATACAAGTAGCCATCGAGGTGGCCGGTTTCGTGCTGCAGGCAGCGGGCGAAAAAGCCGTAGCCCTCCACGGTGATGTCGTTGCCGTGCTCGTCCTTGCCGGTCACGCGCGCCCAGTCGGCGCGGCCGGTGGGAAAGCCCTCGCCCGGCACGGAGAGGCAGCCTTCGTCATCGGAGCCGTCATCGGCAGGCATGGTCTCTGGAATCTCGGAGGTCTCCAGCACCGGGTTGATAACGCAGCCCTTGCGCATGCCGGCCTTATCCGCAGGCAGCTCGGTGCCATCCGGGCCTTCGGTATCGGGGCAGTGGTACACGAAGAGCCGTTTGCCGATGCCCACCTGGTTCGCCGCCAAGCCCACGCCATGGGCAACTTCCATGGTCTCGTACATGTCCGCGATGAGCTGTTGCATCTCGGGGCTGGAAATCTCGGATTCTTCCACCGGTGTGGTGGGCTGATGAAGCACGGGCTCGCCGTGGATAACGATGGGACGAATAGTCATGTTCTACAGTTTAAGCATGAACCCCTTGTCTGACCTAGACGCCGCCATTTTAGACTTTGAGGAAACCGCCCCGCGCAGCATTGGCCGCAAGGAAGAGGCCATTCGCGCGCAGCTGGATATCTCGCCGGTGCGCTATCACCAACGCCTCAACCTGCTTCTCGATGTCCCCGCCGCCGCCGAATCCCATCCCCTCTTGGTGGCCCGGCTAAAGCGCCTGCGGGAGGAGCGCGAAAATACGCGGCGCGCCGCGCGGGGAAATACCCCACCGCGTTAGAACCTGCTACTAGTGTTACTGAAGTGACTAAAGAGAATCCGGATAATCTATACGATCAGCAATTCGACGACGCCGCCGGCGATGACGCCGCGGCCGATTATGGCGATGCTTATTATGACGACGCCTACGAAGGTGCTTACGACGGCGCTTATGACGATGAGGTAGACGGCGAGGACGTTGCTGCTGGCGCTGCCGGGGCTGGGGCCGGGGCCGCCGCGGCCAGGACCGGCGGCGGTGGGGGAGGCGCCCACGCCAAAAAGAGCGGTTTACCACTGCGCGGGCTCGCCATGGTGCTTATCGCCGTGGCCGTGATGCTTGGCCTGTGGGGCCTTTATGCCATGACCTCGGAGGACGATGATTCGACCGTCGCTTCCGATTCCGAGCAGTCGAAGTCAGACGGCTCCGCCAATGGCGGCCAAGAGGGCAACGGCGCCGACGGCCCTGCCGCGGATGGCGCGCGCGGCGATGGTTCCCGTGCCGATGGCGCCAATAACCAGCCGCCTCGCGAGGGTGAGAACGCGCACCCGAACGGCGGCGCCGAGGGCGAGGCTAACCGCGACGCCAACCGCGATACCGGCGCGCGCGATCAGCACGGTGAAGGCCGCGCCGGGGATGAAGCCCGGGCCGGCGGCAATGATGCGCCGTCTGCCGCGCGTGACCGCAATGACATTAAGGTCAGCGTGCTTAATAACTCCGGTGAATCCGATAAGGCCAAGAACGAAGCCGATGTGTTGAAGGACGGCGGCTTCAAGGTGGGCTATGTGGGCAACCTGCCAGGCGATGTCCTGACCGTGCCCAAGACCACCGTCTTCTACCCTGAGGGCGATGCCTCCGCGGAGTCGCTGGCCAAGGAGGTAGCCGCGCGCTACCAGGCAGAAGTAAAGCCCATGAATAAGGACCTGCCCAAGGAAGCCACCGAGGACGGCGCCGTCGTGGTCGCTCTCGCCGTCCCCCAGGCCTAAATAAAATTCATGGAATATTACCTGCCACCCGTTAAGCTGGACCAGTGAAGATTCCGGCAGAAGTATTCGCCCGTTCCCCCGAGCCCACGCTCGGGGTGGAATGGGAAGTCGCGCTCGTGGACCGCGACTCGCGCGATCTCGTCCCGCGCGGGGCTGAGCTGATCGATCTCGCCACTGCCGTCCACCCCGATATTCATGTGGAAAAGGAATTCCTGCAGAATACGGTGGAACTAGTCACGGGCATTTGCTCCACGGTGCCAGAAGCCATCGCGGAGCTAGAAACCTCGCTGGCGGCCGTGGAAGAAGCCGCGGATAAGCTCGGCATCGATGTGTGGGCCTCTGGCGGGCACCCGTTTACGGATTTCCGGGAAAACCCGCTGTCAGATAAACCCAGCTATCAAGAGATCATCGCCCGCACCCAGTACTGGGGCAAGCAGATGCTGCTATGGGGCACCCACGTCCACGTGGGCATCAGCCACGAGGATCGGGTCTGGCCCATCATCAATGCGCTGATGACAAAGTACCCCCACCTTTTGGCTATCTCTGCCTGCTCGCCGGGGTGGGAAGGCTTGGATACGGGCTACGCCTCCAATCGCACGATGCTCTATCAACAGCTGCCCACCGCCGGCATGCCTTACCAATTTTTCACGTGGGGCGAGTGGCAGTCCTATATGCGGGATCAGGCTATCTCCGGGGTCATTAACCACACCGGCTCGATGCACTTCGATATCCGCCCAGCCTCGAAGTGGGGCACCGTAGAGGTCCGCGTATCCGATGCCACCTCGAATCTGCGGGAGCTCTCCGCCGTCGTCGCGCTCACGCACTGCTTGGTCGTGCACTATGACCGCATGATCGACGCGGGCGAGGAGTTGCCCGTCTTGCAGCCGTGGCACGTGGCGGAAAACAAATGGCGCGGGGCGCGCTACGGCATGGATGCCCTCGTTATTACCTCGCGCGACACGGACGAGGCCTGGGTCAAAGATGAACTGACCCAGATGGTCGAAGAACTAACTCCCTTGGCCCGTGAGCTGGGCTGCGCGGAAGAACTGGCCGTAGTGCACGAAATCATCGACGGCGGCGCCGGATACGAACGCCAACGCCGGCTCTTCCAAGAAACCGGCAGCTGGCGCGATGTCGTCGAAGAAACCTGCCGCGAACTGCACACCTTCCGACCGGTGCGCTAATTAGCTAACCGACGTTCGGCTAAGCCTGCGCCCAGTGATCGCACTCCTAGTGCCACACAAGCAGCAGCTGGCCGCGGTGCGGGTTGCAGGGGTGCGCAGCTGGTTGCCGCATGCCCTGGCTGCGCGCGACCACACGCCGCTTAGTCGTCGTCGCGGACGTGGCGGCCGCCGTAGGACGGGGGAGCCGGGATATCGGTATAGCCCTCGGTGGAGGGAAACTCGCGGGTCTCGGGGTTAAATACCGGGAACTCTGCGGTTTCATCGGCGGTGGCAGACCCCTGTGCGGCAGTGCCGGACGCACCTGTGCCGGATGCGGCTGTGCCGGGTGCGGAAACGCCAGACGCGGGAGCTCCGGCTGCTCGGGTGCGCTGCGCCTGGGAGTGCTGGGGCTGAGCGTGCTGCGGCTGGCCTTGCTGCACCGGGGCATGGTGCTGCGATTGAGCAGCGTGCTGACCAGCGTGTTGGCCGCCATGGGGGTCGCCGTGGAGGTCGTCCTCGCTGGGCTGGGTGCCGGGGATGAATCCCCAGAGGGCATAAAAGGCGATGTAGAGGATGCCGGAGCCGGTGAAAAAGAGCATGGCCCACGGCTGGAAATCCCAGTGGTTGAGCGAGCGGTTGGCGGCTTCGAGCCAGAAGGCTGCGGAGACATAGGGCAGGAGCACGATGCACATGGCCGCGAAGGAGACCAGCGCTGCAACTTGCGCGCCGATGACACCGCGCAGGCGCTTGCCCAGTGCCTGGTTGACGGAGATGAGGACCACGATGGCCAGCGGGAAGACCCAGACCCAGTGGTGGTACCAGGAAAAGGGCGAGACCAAGCACGCGCTAATGCCGGCCAAGGCCATGGCGGCGGAGTTATTCTTGTGCTTCATCGCGGTGCGCAGTGCCAGGCAGGTCAAGACGAAGACCACCGCGACGGCGGCGAGCCACATCCAGCCGCCGTCGATGCCCCACGCGCGCACCATGAGCGAGCGGATGGACTGCGCGCCCGGGTTGGTGTGTTCACCCACGCGGGAGGAATTGAAGATCGCATCGGTCCAGAACACCTCGGCGTCCGGGATGGTGACGAAACCAATCGCCACGGTCACCGCGAAGGTAAGGACGCTGATGACCGCCTGCCACCAGCGCCTCTGGAACAAAAGCACCAAGCCCATAAAGGCCGGGGTGAGCTTCAAACCGGCAGCGAGGCCGATGCCAACGCCGGGCAGCGCCCACTTCTTAGGAATGAGGTCGAGGGCGACCAGGAACATTAAAAAGACGTTGATCTGGCCGTAGAACAAGGTGCCGTACATCGGCTCCACGGCCGGGGCGCACAGCACCAGCAGGATGGCGACGACCCAGGTCAGCGGCGATAGTTTGAGGCCGCGCTCGTGGAAGACCATGAGGATGACGGCCAATAAGGCAAGGATGGTGCCGCCTTGCCAGAGGATGATAAGGGGGTCATCGGCAAGCGAGGAAATCCACTTGAATAGCGTGCCGGCAAAGGGAGGGTAAGTAAAAGGCAGGTTGCCAATGTAGGCGTTGTCGTAGAGGTTGGCGCCCTCGGCCACCTCGCCGCCGGCGAGCCAGTAAATCTTCAAATCCAGCGGCACGCGCCAGATGAAGGCATTGGGACCGTCGTATTTGCTATAGCGGGAGATGCTGAAGATGAAGAAGGCAACCAAAAGGGTAGCCAGAGTAGGCAGTCCGTATAGCTTTTTCACGGTTAAAGGTGCCTCCTATTTGCGGCGCAGCGAACGGCCGGCGGGGCGGTCATTGCGCGACATCGATTCCTCGGAACCGTACAGGCCTTCACGGCGTGCGATACGTGAGGTGCGCTGCGCGGTCACCGGGCTGGTAAACATCGCAAACAGTACCAGCAAAATAAGCATACCCAAATCACCACGCTCGGCCATACTGAAAGATTCGGCCCCAGTAATGCGGATGAACGCACCCATGATGGTGAGGATGAGCCCGGTGGTCTGCGGCTTGCTCACGGCGTGCACGCGGGACATCGTGTCCTTAAAGCGCGCCAGGCCAATGGCGGCGGCGAGGATGAGCAGGCTGCCGCTGATGACGAGGATGAGCGAGAGGATATCTGCGATTAGTGACCAACTCATTGGTTATCCCTCTTCCTAAACCTGGTGACGGATACGGTGGAGATGAAGCCGAGCAGCGCGATGACCAGCATGGCCGAGACCACGGAGGTATCAAGCGACCAGCACATGTAGGTCGCCAGTGCGCATTGGAACATGGCGGTAAACCCGTCCATTCCCACCAGCCGGTCGAGGGAGTTGGGCCCTACAATAATGCGCCAGACGGTGATTAATACGGAGACCCACAGCAGGAATGCGGGAACCAGCAGGATGGCGTGATAGATCTGCGGATCCATTATGGGTGGCTCCTTTCAAAGATCTCGATCATGGAAGATTCTAGGCGGGACACGGCATCGATTTCGCGCTGGATCTGCGCCTCATCCCGGGCATCCAGGATGTGGATGGTGATCATGCGATTGGCAATGTCAATGTCGGTCACCGTTCCACCCGGCTGCAGGTTATATAGCGTCACCGCGAGCGAGAGAATGAACTCATTTTCCAGGCGCATCGGCAATTCCAGGATGGCGGTTTTAGGCAGTGGCTGCGGCCGGGAGGCCAGCCAGCCCACCTTGAGGGAGGCGTAAAACAGCTCCCAGAACCAGCGGAGCATGTAGCGGAAGAATTTGCCCCACGCGACCTCGACGCCGGCAATCGGCATCGCCGGCAGCGGCAGGGCGAAGACGATGACCAAGGCGACGAGGAGGCCGCCGACCACATTGCCCACCGTGATTTCACCCATGAGCATGCACCACATGACCGTGATCCAGACGGTAAACCACGGCCGGAAACGGTAGCGCACACCGGCAAAGCGGCTCTTAGTCATCGCGGGCCTCCTTCTTTACTGGCGTAGGGCTTTCCGATGCCCCTGATTTCCCCGGCGCATCCTCGCTCGGCGTCTCCGAACTCGGTGTCTCCGAACTCGGCGTTTCAGCGCTCGGTGTCTCCGGCGCGGCGGATTTCGGATCGTGGGCAGGGCTGGGGTCCGGCAGCAGGTGGCTGCGCTCTTTGTAGGAGTCCGCGCCGCCTTCGTAGCGCTCCTTCTGGTCAAGGTGCCGGGTGGGGTTATCGGCGTTTTCGCCCAATACGGCGTACTGATAAATGGAGGTATCCTGCGCGGATTCGGCCGCGCGGGAGGTAATCCCGGAAATCGGGCCGGCCAGGAAGGTGATCGAGGTCGAGGCGATGACCAGTAGTGCGGTGGCGCCCAGCATGCCGAATGGCACCCGGCCGACGTCCTGGCGGGAGGAGAACTCGACCTCATCGGTGATATCGGAAAGCGGGGCGGGGCGGGCCAGGGCGACGTTACCCTCGGGGGCATCGGCGCGATCGCGCTGGAAGCCCTTGGCCCAGACCAGCATCATGACATAAAGGGTCAGCAGCGAGGTCACCAGTGCGCCACCGATAAGCACCCATGCCAGCCAGGAGCCTTCATTGGCGCCCGCCTGAATGAGGATGATCTTGCCCAAGAAACCAGAAAACGGCGGTACGCCGCCCAGGTTGATGGCCGGGATGAAATACAGCACGGCGATAAGCGGAGCGGAATACATCAGCGAGCCCAGGCGCCGGAGCGAGGAGGTACCGGCCTGGCGCTCGATAAGGCCGACGACCAAGAAGAGCGCGGTCTGCACCAGAATGTGGTGGATGGCGTAGAAAATGGCGCCGGATAGCCCCTGGGCGGTGCCCAAGGAGACGCCAAAGATCATATAACCGATGTGGCTGACCAGGGTAAAGGACAGCAGACGCTTAATATCGGTCTGCGCGATGGCGCCCAGGATGCCCACCAGCATGGTGGCCAGCGCCACCCACATCAGCACGGTATCGAGGCCACCATTGGTAAAGATGGACGTGCGCGCGCGGATAATCGCGTACACACCGACCTTGGTCAGCAGGCCGGCGAAGACGGCCGTGACCAGCGAGGGCGCGGTGGGGTAGGAGTCCGGCAGCCAGGCGGCCAGCGGCACCACCGCGGCCTTAATGCCAAAGGCCACGAGCAAGGTGGCAAAGATGGCGGTGCGAGTGCCCTCCGGGATGTCCTGCATGCGTTGGCCAATCTGGGCCATGTTCATGGTGCCGACGGAGGCATACACATACGCCAGCGCCAGCAGGAAGATCATGGATGAGGCCATCGAGACCATCACATAACCCACGCCGGCGCGCACGCGGCCTGCCGATGCCCCCAAGGTCAACAGCACGTACGAGGCCACGAGGAAGACCTCGAAGCCGACGTACAGGTTAAACAAGTCGCCGGCCAAAAAGGAGATATTTACGCCCATGGTCAGCAACATGTAGGTGGGCAAGAAGACCGCGACCGGTTCGTCCTTGGTGCCATCGCGCACACCCTGGGAAATGGCGTACCAAATGACGGAGAACAGCACCACAGACGAGGTAAAGAGGATCATCGTGGAGAGCCGGTCCGCCACCAAGGTGATGCCCACCGGCGCATCCCAGCCGCCTATTTGCAGGGTCTGTATGCCATGAAAATCCACTATTATGATCAGGCTCGCGTTGACCGCAGCCGTAAACAGCAGGGAGAAAAAGGCAATCTGGCGCTGCACATTAGGCATGCGGGCAAAAAGCAGAGAGAGTGCCGCGGCCACGGCCGGGATGATAACCGGCAGCGGGATGAGGGCGCCGACGTATGGATACATCGCCTCGGCCGCCTGGTGGAATAGCTCAGTCATCTTCGGCTCCCTTCACTGGCTCCTCGAAGGATTCGGGGCCGAAATTATCGCCTTCCTTGGTGGCCCGCCCGGTGGCGGGGTCATTGGAGGCATCATGATCCGCGCTCGCCGCGGCATTGCCGGGCTTGGAGGCCTTGGCGGCAATCGCGGTGTCTTCGGCGTCATCTTCAATGACGTCGGCGGTGCGGTAGCGGTACTGGCGGTAGGCCAAGGTGAGGATGAAAGCCGTCAGCGCCATGGAGATGACGATGGCGGTAAGAATCATCGCTTGGGTAAGAGGGTCCGCAATATCGCTGCCATAAGGCTGGGCCTCGCGGCCATCGATGGGCGGTGAGCCCGCCGGGCCACCGGCCTGCAGCATGAAGAGGTTGGCGCCATTGCCCAGCAAGAGCAGCCCGAGCAGCATCTTGGTCATGGCGCGGTCGAGCAAGAGGTAGATGCCCGCAGAAACCATTACTCCGGCGGCGAGCAGGAGGAAGAGGTTGGCTTGCATTTATTTCTCCTTTCCTGCGTTGTCCCCGGAGTCTGGGCCGGAGGGGCTCGTTGCGGCCGGTACCTTTTCTTGTTTCTTTTCTTGTTTTTGTGACCGTTGGGCCTTCTGCTTGGTGCTGCGCTCCCGGTTCTTCCGCGCAAGGGAGCGGGCGCGGTCGCGGGCGCGCTGCTTACGCATCTCTTCTTCCTCATCCAGCTTGGCGCCGAGCGAGCTGAGCACGTAGAGCGTGAGCCCCACGACGATGAGGTAGACGCCAAGGTCAAAGACCAGCGCCGAAGGCAGCGAGACCGCGCCGATAAGCGGGATTTCGGGCGAGGTATAGCCGCTGGTAAGCGGCGGATGGCCAAAGAACATCGGCACCACCACCGCCAGTGCGGAGAAGGATAGGCCTGCGCCCATGGTGCGCCCGGCATCGATGGGCAGGGCCTCATCGAGCTCCGCGCGGCCACCGGCCAAGTAGCGCAGGATGAGCGCGAGCGCGGCCACGAGGCCACCGGCGAAGCCGCCGCCTGGCGCATTGTGCCCGGCGAAGAAGAAGTAGAACGACAGCGCCATCATGGAAGGGAAGAGCACGCGGGTGGAGACATCGATCATCAGCGAGCGGTTGAGCGCCTGCTCCGATTCCGCGCCCGCGGCCAGCCAGCGCCGGCCCGTGACCTGCAGAGTTGGCCGGCGGCTGTCCCTAGAGAAGGATTGGGTGCGATAAATCAGGGAGGCCACGCCGAGCGCGGCGATGATGATCACCGTGATCTCGCCAAAGGTATCCCAGGCGCGCAGGTCCACCAGCAAGACGTTGACGGCATTGGCGCCGTGGCCAATCTCCTTGGCCAGCTCCGGCATGTACTGCGAGATGGGTTCTGCCGAGCGCGCGTTGATGGCAAACATCGCCACGATGGTGACGGTCAGGCCGGTGCCAACGGAGAGCCACGCGCGCAGGCGGCCCATCTTCGGGTCCTGCTTCCACTCGGTAGATGCCGGGATGCGGCGCAGCACCAGCATGAATAGCACCATGATGATGGTTTCCGTCAGCAGCTGGGTCAGCGCCAAGTCCGGGGCGCCGTGGATGGCAAAGACGAAGGACAGGGAATAACCGGTAATGCCGACGATGATGACGGCAGACAAACGGTTATCGGTCACCGTGGCGGCGATGGCGGCCACCATCATGATGATGGCGGCGACAATCTGCCAGGGATTTTCCGCAACCACCATGCGGATATCCGTGAGATCACCGGTAATCAGCATGGTCAGCGGCAGCACCATCAGGGTGGCGAAGATGACGGTCAGGTTGAGCTGCAACGAACCGCGCTGGGTCACGGCCGTGGTGCGCAGGGAGAGCTTGCGCAGGGTGGAAATGACCTTGTCGTAGACGGCGTCGGCATCGCCAAGCGCGGGATAAGCAAACTGCCATTGCTCCAGCACCTGGCGGCGCCAGTGCACGATGATTCCGGCCACGATGATGATGGCGGAGACGCCCAAGGTCACCGACCACCCGTGCCAGAGTGCCAGGCCGTGGTGCTCGCCTGCCCCGAAAGTGGAATCGAGGTGCTGATCGATGGCCGCCGAGAGCGCCTGCGGCGCGAGGCCGAGCGCGATGGTCAGCGCGGTGAGCACGGCTGGGGCCAGCCACAGGCCCACGTTGACCTTGTGCATCGTGGCTACGGCTTTAGAGACGCCGTCCTTATCGTCAGGGAGGTTCTTGGAGGCAAAGGCACCCCACAAAAAGCGCAGGGCATAGGCCATGGTGAGGATGGAACCTGCCACATAGGCCACCAGGATCATATTGCGTGGCATGCCAATGAGCAGCTCTTCGTGCATGGTGGATTCCAGCACGGCCTCCTTGGACACAAAACCAAAGAGCGGGGGAACGCCCGCCATGGATAGGGCGGAGATTAGGGCGATGCCGTAAAGGAAGGGCTGCCTGCGGCCGAGGCCGGATAGCTTCGTAATATCGCGCGTGCCTGAGCAGTGATCGATGGCGCCGACCACCATGAACAGTGCGGCCTTAAAGAGCGAGTGAGCAAAGGTCAGCGCCAGGCCCGCCTGCATGGCCTCCCGGGAGCCAACCGCCACGATGGAGGTAATAAAGCCCAGCTGGGAGACCGTGCCATAGGCCAAAATGAGCTTGAGGTCCTTTTGCTTCAGCGCCATCCAACCGCCGAGGAGCATGGTAAAGACGCCTAAGGAAATGACCACGAGGTGCCAGGTGGCCACCTCGTACATATCCGGTGCCAGGCGCGCGACCAGGTAGATTCCGGCCTTGACCATGGCGGCGGAGTGCAGGTACGCCGAGACCGGCGTCGGTGCTGCCATGGCACCCGGTAGCCAGAAGTGCGCCGGCACGATGGCGGATTTGGTCAGCGCACCGACCAGGATGAGCACGATGGCGACGGTGACGTACGGCGTTTGGGGGAAGTGATCGTAGGCGTGGATTTCACTAAACGTCCACGCCCCAGTCTGCCGTCCGAGCAGGCAGATGCCCATCAGCATGGACAGGCCACCCAAGACCGTGACCATCAGGGCCTGCTGCGCGGCGCGGCGCGAAGAGGCGCGCTCGGCGTAGTAGCTGACCAATAGGTACGACAAGAGGGAGGTGATCTCCCAGAAGACGTACATGAGTAGCAGGCTATCGGAGGTGACCAGCCCAAACATGGCGGTGGCAAAGCCCACCATTTGGCCGGCGAACATGGCAAGGCGGCGGCGCGTGGAATCGAAATAGCCCCAGCAATACAGCAGGACCAGAGCGCCCATGCCCAAAATAATGAGGCTAAAGAGCCCGCCTAGGGCATCCATGCGCAGATCCACGGCGAGGTGCGCGGCCGGCATCCACTCGATGGTGTAATTCAGCGTGCCGCCGTCGCGGAAGGTGCCCCGGATAAAGTGCGCGAGGGTCCACACGAAACCGACACCGGGAACTATTGCCAATAAACCAAAGGCTGGGCGGCCCACATTCATAATGAGCAGCGGTGCAACCACGGTGGCAACGATGAGGGCACCCAGAAGTATTAGCACGTTGGAATCTGCGCTCCTTAGGTTGTGTCAAGTTCTCAGACCCTCGGTGCCGTGGTGCGTGGGGCATATGCGCCGGGAGCATATACACGCCAAGACAGTCCGCACTCGACCGAGCACGAACTGTCCCACTTGTGCAAGCAGCGTGGCCGGAAACGGGGTCAACTCGTCGAAAGTTTACCGATTTTTCCACAACTTCGAAAGATTACTTTTCGTGCACAGTATTATATACCGCCGTTGTGCGCTTTTTTAAGCGTAGCGCTGCAAGAAAAGAGCCTCCGCGGCGGCGACGTGTTCGATCTCGGTGGGATCGACGGACTCATTGGCGGAGTGGATGGTGCACTTGGGCTCCTCCACGCCGTAGAGGGCGATTTCCGCGTTGGGGTGTGCCTCTTGCAGCTCGGTGGTCAGCGGGATGGAACCGCCCATGCCCTGTGCCGCGGTGTCCTTGCCGTAAGCCTCGGAGAGGCACTGGCCCAACAGTGCCACGGCGGGCTTTTCCGGGTCGGTGGAGAAACCGGCATTGGCCTCCACAACCTCTGCCTTGACGTGCGCGCCCCACGGCGCGTGGTTCTTCACGTGCTCGCAGACGGCCTCACCAATGGCGCGGGCATCGGTGCCTGCTGGAACGCGCAGGTTCAGCTTGGCGGCCGCGGTAGCGGGGACGGCGTTGACGGCCTCAGCCACCGGAGTAGAGGTAAAGCCGGTCACGGAAATGGCCGGGCGGGACCACACCATGTCAGCCACCGGGGTAGCACCCTCCGGATCCTTGGAGCCCATGATCTCGGTGCCCTCGAGCAGCTGCGCATCGCCGCGGAACGCCTCCGCTGGGTATTCTTGGCCCTGCCAGTGGGCGCTGGTATCCACGCCATCGATGGTGGTGCGGCCGTACTCGTCCGTGAGCGAATCCAGCGTGCGCATCAGCGCCTTCACCGCATCCGGGGCCGCGCCGCCGAATTGGCCGGAGTGCACAGGTGCGGCCAGGGTATTGACCTCAACCTCAATCTGCGCACCGCCGCGCAGGGAGGTGGTCAAGGTGGGTTGGCCCACGGCGGCATTGCCGGCATCCGCGATCAGGATGGCATCGGCAGCGAAAAGCTCTGGGCGGTCCTTGATGAGCTGGGACAGGCCTTCGCCGCCGCGCTCTTCAGAGCCTTCGATGAGGTACTTCAGGTTCACCTTGGTGCCGCCATTGGCCTCCAGTGCACGCAGGGCCGCCAGGTGCATGGCCACATTGCCCTTGCAGTCCGCCGCGCCGCGGCCGTACCAGCGGGTGGTGCCCTCGGCATCGGCGCGCTCGGTCAGGGTGAAGGGATCGGACTCCCAGTCCGCGCGGTCTCCGGCGGGCACGACATCGTAGTGCGAGTACAACAGGACGGTCTTGGCGCCCTCCTCACCCTTGCGCTCGCCCAGAATGGCGGTGGAACCATCCGCAGTGGTGATGGTTTCTACCGTTGCCCCGGCCTCTTCCAGCGCGGCCTTTACCCACTGGCTAGCACCCTGGGCCTGGTCTTCCAAGCCTGGCTCATTGTGGACGGAATTGAATGCCACGAGCTCGCTGAGCTGGCGGAAGATGGTGTTGCGGTCACTGCGTACGCTGTCAATGATATTTGTCATGCACCCTACGGTACCCTGCCGTGCGCGGGCCATAAAGTAAGCCATAAATTAAATGGAATAGGTACACGGGGCGGCGGTGGCCTAGAATTTTCCCCATCTTCCCGCCAGGTACCTTCCGGTGGCCGACGCGAAGATGGTTGAGATTAAAAACAGTGAAGCAATACTAGAAAGGACCTGGCATGGCGTCTACGCAAGCTCCCGCCGCCGGTTCGCAGGCCAGCCTGCCCGAGTTGACCCTGCGCGGGGTCATCATCGGTGGCCTGATTACCCTCATTTTTACCGCCGCCAACGTCTACCTGGGCCTGAAGGTGGGCCTGACGTTTGCCACCTCCATTCCCGCCGCCGTGATTTCCATGGCGGTGTTGCGCCGGTTTGCCGGGCACAACATCAAAGAAAACAACATTGTGCAGACCATTGCCTCGGCCGCAGGCACGTTGTCCGCCATCATCTTCGTCCTGCCCGGCCTGGTCATGGTGGGCTATTGGCAGGGCTTCGGATTTTTCAAAACCGCAGGCGTCTGCATCATCGGCGGCGTGCTGGGCGTGATGTATTCCATCCCGCTGCGCCGCGCGCTGGTGACCGGCTCCGATCTTCCTTATCCGGAAGGCGTTGCCGCCGCGGAGGTCCTCCGGGTTGGTGATGAAAGCGGCGACGGCGCCAGTCACGGGGAGAATGCCAAGGGCTTGCGCGTTATCGTCGTCGGCGGCTTGGTCTCCGCCGCGATGGCACTATTGACCTCGATGAAGGCCGCGGCCGCTGAGGTTTCTACCTATTTCAAGCTCGGCTCCGGTGCCACCACGCTGGGCGCGAGCCTGTCCACCGCTCTCATTGGCGTCGGCCACCTGGTGGGCCTGCCGGTGGGTATTGCGATGCTGGTCGGCGTGGTCATCTCCTACTTCGTCCTGCTGCCCATCCGCACTTCCGGCGATGTGGGCTCTGCTGCCGCGCTAGCCGATGTCGTCGATCCCACCTTCGCCGATGACATCCGCTTCATCGGCGTGGGCACCATGGCCATCGCCGCTATCTGGACGCTTATCAAGATCGCAGGCCCCATCACGGTGGGCATTCGCCAGTCCTTGGCCTCATCGCGCACCCGCAAATCCGGCGGCTCGGTCGATGTGACCGAGCGCGATATCCCGTTCCCGTACGTTGTGACCACGATTGTGGTGCTGATGGTGCCCATCGCGCTATTGCTCTGGGACTTCGTGCAAGGTACCGATATTCATGATCACATGGTGGTGCTCATTACCGTCTCTGTGGTCTTTACCCTGCTGGTGGGCCTAATCATTGCCTCCGTGTGCGGTTATATGGCTGGTTTGATCGGTGCCTCCAACTCGCCGATTTCCTCCATTGGCGTGATCGCGGTGCTTACTGCATCGTTAGTCATCGCGGCCGTGACCCGCGGCAGCAGCGCGGAGCCGCTCTCCCTGGTGGCCTATACGCTCTTTACCGCGGCCATCGTCTTTGGCATCGCCACCATTTCCAATGACAACCTGCAGGATTTAAAGACCGGCCAGCTGGTTGGCGCTACCCCGTGGAAACAGCAGGTGGCGCTGATCATCGGCGTGGTCTTCGGCTCCCTGGTGATCCCGCCCATCCTGCAGCTCATGCTCACCGGATTCGGTTTCCAGGGTATGGAAGGCGCCGGCGAGGATGCCCTTGCTGCCCCACAAGCCGCCCTGATGTCCTCGGTGGCCTCCGGCATTTTTGAAAACTCGCTGAACTGGAGCCTTATCTTTACCGGTATGGGCATTGGCGCCGTCCTTATTGTCGTGGATGAGTGCTTGCACAAGTTCACCTCCAAGGGGTCGCTGTCCCCACTGGCTGTTGGCATGGGCATGTATCTTCCGGCCGCGCTCACCGTCGTCATTCCCATCGGCGCCATCCTGGGTACCTTCTATAACAAGTGGGCCGCACGCCAATCCCGCCCGGATTTTGCCAAGCGCATGGGTACGCTTCTGGCCACCGGTCTCATCGTGGGCGAGTCCCTCTTCGGCGTGGTCAACGCCGCCATTATCGCCGCTTCCGGCGGGGATAGCCCGCTGGAGGTCTTTTCCGGCGGTACCTCCGCGACGGTGCTCGGCATCGTGCTATTTATCGCGGCGCTCAGCTTCATCTACCGCTGGACCGCGCGCAAGGTGCAAGCCCCTGAGCAGACCGAGACCCCTGACAAGGCCCGAGCGGACAATCGCTAGTCCCGTTTACGCGTGGCCCTCATCGGGCCACTCCTTATATATACGGATATGTACGCATGCATCTGGTGCCTCTGCGGGAGGTGCCAGATCGCTAGAGGCAAGCGCGTTGCACCTTGCAGTCGGGGTAGGAGAGTGCCAGAATAGTCGTTAGCACTCGCACAGAATGAGTGCTAGATAAATCTCCATCGTTGTGGTTGAGGTTGGTCCACACTCACCAGCCATGCCGTCGCGGGCGTCCGCAGCGAGAAAGACGTGAGTGTCGTCCTCAATAAATCCAAGGAGCACAAACACTATGGCAAAGATTATCGCTTTTGATGAAGAGGCCCGCCGCGGCCTTGAGCGCGGCCTGAATACTCTGGCTGACGCAGTCAAGGTCACCCTCGGACCTAAGGGCCGCAACGTCGTCCTGGAAAAGTCCTGGGGCGCACCGACCATTACTAATGACGGCGTTTCCATCGCTCGCGAAATCGAACTCGAGGATGCCTACGAGAAGATCGGCGCCGAGCTGGTCAAGGAAGTTGCCAAGAAGACTGATGACGTCGCCGGCGACGGCACCACCACCGCAACCGTTCTGGCACAGGCACTCGTCCGCGAAGGCCTGCGCAACGTAGCCGCTGGTTCCAACCCCATGGGCATCAAGCGCGGCATCGAGACCGCAACCAAGAAGGTTGTGGACTCCCTGCTGTCTTCCGCTAAGGAAGTAGAAACCCAGGAGCAGATCGCTACCACCGCTGGTATTTCCGCTGCGGACCCAGCAATCGGTGAGAAGATCGCCGAGGCTATGTACACCGTGGGCAACGGTTCCGTAAACAAGGACTCCGTTATCACCGTGGAAGAATCCAATACCTTCGGCGTGGACCTCGAGGTTACTGAGGGTATGCGCTTTGATAAGGGCTACATCTCCGGCTACTTCGCCACCGATATGGAGCGCCAGGAGGCAGTCCTGGAGGATCCATACATCCTGCTGGTCTCCTCCAAGATCTCCAATATCAAGGACCTCGTTCCGCTGCTGGAGAAGGTCATGCAGTCCGGCAAGCCACTGCTGATCATTGCTGAGGATGTTGAGGGCGAAGCCCTGTCCACCCTTGTGGTCAACAAGATCCGCGGCACCTTCAAGTCCGTTGCCGTGAAGGCTCCGGGCTTCGGCGACCGCCGCAAGGCCACCCTGCAGGACATGGCCATCCTGACCGGCGGCCAGGTCATCTCCGAAGAGGTCGGCCTTTCCCTTGAGACCGCCGAGCTCGAGTACTTGGGCCAGGCACGCAAGGTCGTTGTGACCAAGGATGAGACCACCATCGTCCAGGGTGCTGGCACCCAGGAGCAGATCGATGGCCGCATCAAGCAGATCCGCGCCGAGATCGAGAACTCCGATTCCGATTACGACCGCGAGAAGCTGCAGGAGCGCCTGGCTAAGCTCTCCGGCGGCGTGGCCGTGCTCAAGGTCGGTGCCGCCACCGAGGTTGAGCTCAAGGAGCGCAAGCACCGCATCGAGGATGCCGTGCGTAACGCCAAGGCAGCCGTGGAAGAAGGCATCGTTGCCGGCGGTGGCGTTGCCCTGCTGCAGGCCGCTTCCGTTCTTGACTCCATCGAGGCCGAAGGCGATGAGGCAACCGGTGTAAAGATCGTCCGCGAGGCACTGTCTGCACCGCTGAAGCAGATCGCTCACAACGCTGGCCTCGAGCCTGGCGTCGTGGCCGACAAAGTCTCCGGCCTGCCCGCCGGCGAGGGCCTCAATGCCGCCACCGGTGAGTACGTCAACCTCATGGAATCCGGCATCAACGACCCGGTTAAGGTCACCCGCTCCGCACTGCAGAACGCTGCATCCATTGCTGCACTGTTCCTGACCACCGAGGCCGTTGTGGCTGATAAGCCAGAGCCTGCCGGCTCCAATAACGCTATGCCTGACGCTGACGCTATGGGCGGCATGGGCTTCTAGGCTAAGAGCCTAGAAAGCCTGCCGTATAGCCCTTATATACGCCTCTCAGGCGATATAAGAGGTATACGTGTCAAGGCCTTAGCGGAGGCACGGTAAGTGTCAATGCGCCCCTTCAATGTGCATATACCGCACAATGGTGGGGCGCTTCGGCGTGTCTAAGGCATTCTGTGCGCTTGTCGTGTTACTGCAACGATGAAATTTCGTTGAATCGCGGCATAAACGACGAAAATGCTAGTCATTGGCGTCTTTCTTGAGTCATGACAGCTTCTTCATGGAGCGCCGAAAACTAGGTGACTGAGGCTAAATAAGTGTCCCCTTACCTGATAACATCAGCCACATACGTCACAATACCCCCCCGATGTGGGTACTGGAGCGGGCGATAGGCGCAAGAAAATTTTGGCTGCGTCTACAGACATTAGAGAGTTATGTATATCGGTATTTGCACCCTCGGGTGTTACAGTGTTCACCCGAAATTAACTAAATCGCGGTGCGGGAATACTAAAACCGCAGCTCACAGCTTTGTCTGGACGTCATAAATTCCATCGCGTATCTATATAAAAAACAGGACCATTTCAGTGCAAGTCGAAAAAGGCGAAAATTTTCCGCGAAGTGGACTTGCTTTCAATCGAAGTTGTGCCAAAATATCTCTTGTGACGCCCACTGAGGGTGTCTGCAAACTGCAAACCCCTCCGGGGCAGAAAGCTTCGGACATACTTTAGGAGTTCAATTATGGATCTCTCCACCATCCAGATGCACCTGGACAACTTCGTTACCACTTGGACCCAGTGGCACAACATTGTCGAGGCTGTTCACTCCCTCGTCACCACTGGTAAGGAGAGCTTCGGTGCGGTAAGCTCCAACTTCCCGCTCTTCGCTGGTTCCAGCCACCAGAACGTATACGAATTCTAATTTAATTCTTTTTAAGGAGACACAATGCAAGAGCAACTTTCTTCCTTTGCTTCTAACCTCTACACCTTCGGTGAGGCTATCTACAAGGCGTTCGAACCGTTCTTGAACATCGCTGACGCTGCTTCCAAGCTGCTCGGCATGTTCCAGTAAGAACAGCCTTCTAAAGTGAGCTTATAAAGCTCCTGAAGTAGAATGACCTGTCCCGTTTGGGGCAGGTCATTTTTCGTTTTCTGTTTTATATACCTGTATGCAGGGGCGGCGTTGCCTTTTGGCGCGCTAGAAGCCATCGAACGGGTTACACTAAGTGCATGGCTGATATTAAAGACGACGAACTCCCTGAGATTGACCTTGCAAAGACGGACGGCTTTGTCGTCGATGGAGCGGATGAAGACGATCCGTCGCTGATCATGCCGGATGGTTCTCCCGTGGAGACGTGGCGTGAGAATTATCCTTATGACGAGCGCATGACGCGTGATGAATACGACACTATTAAGCGCTCGTTGCAGATTGAGCTTTTGAAATGGCAGAACTGGACTAAGGAAACCGGTCAGCGCCATATCATCCTATTTGAGGGCCGTGATGCTGCCGGCAAGGGTGGCACTATCAAGCGCTTTAATGAGCACCTGAACCCCCGTGGTGCGCGCACCGTGGCTTTGGAGAAGCCGTCACCGCGCGAATCCACGTCGTGGTACTTCCAGCGCTATATCGAGCATTTTCCCGCCGCAGGAGAGATCGTATTCTTTGACCGCTCCTGGTACAACCGTTCCGGCGTGGAACGGGTCATGGGCTTTTGTACAGAGTCCCAGCACGCAGAGTTCCTGCGTGAGGTCCCCATGCTAGAAAATATGCTCTTAGGATCGGGTATCTCGCTGACCAAGCTGTGGTTCTCGGTTACTAGGAAGGAACAGCGCACGCGCTTTGCCATCCGCCAGATTGACCCAGTGCGCCAGTGGAAGCTTTCGCCAATGGACCTGGCTTCCCTGGATAAGTGGGATGACTACACGCGCGCGAAGGAAGAGCAGTTCCGCTATACGGATACGGAAGAATCGCCGTGGATTACCATCAAGTCCAATGACAAGAAGCGTGCACGCGTCAACGCGATGCGCTATGTGCTCTCGAAGTTCGAGTACACCAACAAGGATCATGAGTTGGTAGGGGAGCCGGACTCGAACATTGTTAAGCGTGGGCGCGACCAGATTGGTGATTAGTAGCTTTAAGTCTTAGCTCCTTTTGTAGCGGGAAGAACGTAATAATCGGTCTTCCCGCTTTGCTGTGTCTGTGGTTTTTACGGCTGAATCGTAGCTGTGGCGAGGACCTGACTTATACGGATATTTATTAGGGAATCTGTAGCTATAAATAAAAACTTTTTGAGTTACGTTCCCCGGGAAACTACTATTAGGGTGACCTAAGAGTCATCTTGCCCGTATGCGTGGTATAACCCACATCTAAGGAGTATGTACATGATAAGGAAGAAACTGTGCGTCTTGGCTACCGCTACCGCTGTATCCATGGCACCGATTGCAGTATCGGGAACGCTTACTGCTACCGCATTTGCCGGTGGCGGCGAACCAGCCGCTGAGGCAGCGGCCGATAAGACCGACGTGCTTGGCCGCTCGACGGTGTCTGATAAACAGATCGCCGATGAAGACGGCTACTTTGATAGCCACGATGGCGAAGGCGTGAAGATCTACTACCGCAAGCAGCTGGTAGAAAACCCGCGCGGCAATGTCGTATTGGCCCACGGTGTCTCCGAACACTCTGGTCGCTATGACTACGTGGCCAAGCGCCTGCTGGATGCCGGATACAACGTCTACCGCCTGGACCACCGCGGACACGGCAAGTCTGCGTCTGGCAGCACGCCGCTGGGTCACATTGATAACTTCCAGTACATCCTCAATGATTTCGACCGCGTCGTCGATATGGCCAAGGGCGAGCACCCCGATGTAAAGACCTTCCTGTTGGGTCACTCCATGGGCTCGCTGACTGTTCAGGCGTACGGTATCCGTGAGCCTGGCAAGGTCGATGGCATCATCACCAATGGTGGCGGTGCACCATTGAACCTTTCCGGTAAGAAGGCAACCGGCCAGACCGTCACCCCAGAAGAAATTTCTGAGGTGCAAAAGCAGCTCGACCCCACCCTGTTCGAGCGCTTGCCGCTGGCGGATATCACCAGCTTTAACGCCAACTACGCGCAGAACCTGATCCCGCACCGGACCCACATTGGTGCGCAGTCGCCGGAGCTTTCCAAGAAGGTTATGCTGTCGAACCCCTTCACGGAGGGCATTTCTACCAGCCAGGCCGTCAAGGACGAGTACGCTACCAGCCCGCTCATCGCGCAAAAGACCAGCGCCGGTACCGCGCTGCAGCTGGGTGCTATTGCAACCTATGATGCCGTCAATGCGGACTTGTTCACCGCGCCGACGCTTATCATGCACGGCACCAAGGACGGCATTGTTCCGCCGTACTTCTCCCAGGACTGGTACAACTCCATTTCCTCTGAAGATGTGGAATACATCAACTGGGAGGGCCAGAAGCACGAGGTATTTAACGAGCCCGCCGCTGATCAGGCCCTCGATACCGTTGTGGATTGGCTGGACCGCCACGTGTAGAAGATAGCGTGTCTCGGGTTTAATAGGCCCGGCACACAATGACCTGCTTTCCCTGTCGTTGGGTTGGTACTTAGGCTTTAGCGGCCTAGGGAAGGTGGGTCATTTATGATTTGTTTGAATTATTTAGACTTGCGTAGAAGGTGTCCAACTCGGTGAGAATTGCTGTTGTGGGCAGGTTTTCCGTGAGGTAAGAGGCTAAATCACGGTCCAACATCGCTGCTACATCTTGGCAGGCCTCGTGGCATTCTCTAGGCCGTAATCGAGTATCTGTGCCCGTGACAGGGATGCCGCGAAGGACTACAGACTCGTGATGCGCAACCCTATTTCTAATTTTCTTTATCTCGAGGATTTTGGAATGAACCCACTTACGGGTCAGACCGTGAGTGGAAAATTCAGGATCTTTCTTCCGAGCTACTGAATTCGCACCTGGAAAGACAGAAATTAAGGCTTGGCGGGACCAAATTCTGTCATGATCAGCATTGTTGAAAGGGGCTGGTAAGCCCGTGGAGCCTCCTGTATCGAGGATATTTGTCCAAGTTCTAAACATGGAAGCAGCAATGACCCGTCCTCCCAGCCTTTTGCTTCGTTCGGTATTCTTGGTGAAGTCTGTTGGCAGGCTATTCCATGCTTCTGTGATATTGTCTCGAACCCGTTTATCGAACCCCATCTCGAGCTTGCAATACCAATCATCTCCGTATTCGGAGCTGAGATATCCAGAAACTGAGTTACGTAATGCTACTTCGATGAAGGCTATCTCATGAAAAAGGGAAGCACTAAGGTGGCGATCGAGTTCGTAGAGCTCAAAAGCCTTATCTGTGGATCCACCAGTTTTTGTAAGGTAGGGCTCCAACCTGTTTTCTGATAACCACTCTTTTTTAATCCGTTTACTACTCATGGCTACCAACTTAAAGGCTCTTTAAAAATATTTTTGATTGAGGCGGCACGTCCGATTATACTCGGTATAGTATTCCCCTCCTCGTGGTGGTCAACCGTTCAGCGGCTTGGCTGAGGAGGGGTCTTTTGCTTACATAACTCCGGATCCAGGCGTGGTCTATCCCCACGGCTCGATGGGGTTGCCCTGCCAGGTGGCATTGGCGGGGACGCGATCGCCGCGCATGACCAGCGAGCCGGGGCCGACGGTGCTGGATTTACCTATGAGCGAGGCGGGTAGCGCTACCGAGTGGGAGGCGAGCGTGGAGCCGGCCTCGATGGTGACGGTATCCAGGCTCATCACGCGGTCTTGGAATAGGTGGGTCTGCACCACGGTGCCAGGGCCCACGGAGGCGCCGGCACCGACGTGGCAGAGATCGGTTTCGGGGAACCAATAGGAATCGATCCAGGCGCCCTTGCCAATGTCCACTCCCAGGCCCCGCAGACCCAGGTTGATCTCTCCTGTGCCGTAGGTGTGCTGGAAGAACCACGGGGCGGCGACGACCTCTACGAAGGTGTCTTGCAACTCGTTGAGCCAGACGAAGGCGCTCCACAGCGGGTGGTCGGCCGCGCTGTGGGTGCCCACGCAGATCCACTTCACGGCGATGGTCACAGCCATGGCGATAGCGCCCATCGCCATGAGCACGAGGCCGGAAAGGGCCCAGGTGGTGGGGAAGCCGACATCGGCAAGCAGGTAATACAGCGTCCCCAGGGTGGCGGCGAGCAGCATGGCCGAGAACATCGGCGCGAGCAGGCGCATGGTCTCCACGATGCCGCGGGCGGCCTTGAGCTTAAAACCCGGGTTATAGGTCAGGGCCTCGGCGGACTCGGCGGGGGCATCGACCTGCGCGGCAACACGCCGCATGCGCTCTGGCGGGGAGCCCCACCAGTTGGCGCCGGACTTGGTCTTCTTCGGGGTGGAGGACAGCACGGCGACCAGCGAGTTCTTGGAAAGCTTGCGCCCAGGTGCGGTGATGCCGGAGTTGCCCACGAAGGAGCGCTTGCCCACCTTGGCCTCGCCGGAGTGAATCCAGCCGCCGCCGAGCTCGTAGCCGCCGATCATGGTGTCATCGGCAAGGAAGGCGCCGTCTTTGACGTCCGTGAGCGCGGGGATCATCACGGCGGTGGAAATCTCCACGTCCTTGCCAATGCGCGCACCCAAGGCGCGCAGCCACCGCGGGGTGAGCTGCGAGGCGTACAGCGGGAAGAGCTGCGTGCGGGCCTCATCCATGAGGCGCTCGATGGCCCATAGGCGCCAGCCGGCTGCAGAGCGCACCGGGTTTACGCCCGGCGATATCCCGATAGACAGCACGCGCACCCCCAGCCAGGTCTGCAGCATATAGGTGGCGAAGGCCACGAGCGCCGCGAGGGGAGCGAAGAGGACTGTGCCGATATAGCGATTGCCAGACGTGGCGTGAACCAGCACCAGATCCACGATTGCGGCAATGACAAGCGCGATAAGCGGCTGGGCTGCCAAGAAGAGGGAGGTAGCACCATAAATGGCCACCCACCAGGGGCGGCGCTTGGGCGGCTTAGATGGGAAGCGGTGCTTGGAGCGGCCCACCTTCTTGGCGGGTGAACCGGACCAGCGCTGGCCGTCCTTGATCTTCTTGCGGCCGGTGACGGTGGAACCCGCCTCCACGTGGGCGTACTTGCCCACCACGGTGCCGGGCAGCAGCGTGGAGCGCGCGCCCACGCGGGCGCCTTCCTTGATATCGATGGCGCCGACGTGGAGCACGTCGCCGTCGAGCCAGTAGCCGGTGAGATCGACCTCCGGTTCCACTGCGGCGTGCTTGCCCAAGGTGAGCAGGCCCGTCACTGGTGGCAGCGAGTGTAGATCCACCCCGCGCTTCATTTTTACCCCTAGGGCGCGGGCATAGTTATTGACCCAGGTAGCACCCGCAATGGAGCGCGAACCCGAGGCATCGGCCCATCGTTCAGCGGCCCAGATGCGCAGGTGGGTAGACCCACCGCGTGGGTAATCGCCAGGCGTGATGCCCGCGGTAATCAGGCGCGCGCCAAAGCCGCCGAGGGGGATGCGCCCCAGCGGTGTGGCAAAGATAAGGACGAGCGCGATGACCGCCCACCACGGAAAGGACTGCGCCCACTCCACGCCCAGCGCGGAGGCTGCGGTAGAGCCCAGCATGAGCCAAGCCAGCCAGCTCGTGGCAGCCAAGGCCATGGCGGGAAGTTGAATGAGCGTTTGTACCAACCTGGTCTTAGTACCCACCGGGGTGACCTCGCGCAGCGGTGCCTGCTGTTCCGCGGTGGGCCGCGGTTCCGCACCGGCGATGAGCTCCGCGAGTGAGCCGAGCCGCGGGTGGTCATAAAGATCGCGCACGGCCACGGTGGGGTAGCGCTCGCGAATGTGGCCTACTAGCGTCGCTGCGGCTAGGGAGGTTCCGCCAAGGTCGAAGAAATCGGCGTTTTCGTCTTCCACCGATATGCCGAGGGTCTCGACCCAGAGTTCTGCCAGCCACTTTTCGGTTTCAGTCAGCGTGGTCGATGCCACGCCGACGCCGGGCAGCGGCCACGGCAGCGCCTTCTTATCCACCTTGCCAGAGGTGCGCACGGGCAGCTCATCCATCACGCAGATGCGCGGGACCAGGGCGGCCGGCATGGTTTCGGCCAGGCGCTCGTGGGCTACACCGTGGTTAAAGCCGCGCGATTCATCGTCCAGCGAGACATAGCCCACCAGCACGGACTCGCCGCCTGGGGTCTTTTGCACGGCCACGGCGGAATTATAGACGTTATCCAGCGCGGCGACGTTCGCGTCGACCTCGCCCAGCTCGATGCGGCGCCCGCCGATTTTTACCTGGTCGTCCACGCGGCCCACGAAGTACAGGCCATCTTCTTCCAAGCGCACGTGGTCGCCGGTGCGGTAGGCGCGCTGCCAACCCATGGACTCCAGTGGTGCGTATTTCTCCGCGTCCTTTTCCGGATCCAGGTAGCTTGCCAGGCCCACGCCACCGATGACCAATTCACCGGTTTCACCCAGGGCTACCGGGCGGCCCTGCTTATCGATGACCACCAAATCCCACCCATTCAGCGGCAAACCGATCGAAACCGCGCGCCCTGGAATCATCCGTTGCGCACAGGCGACGACGGTGGCCTCCGTGGGGCCGTAGGTATTCCACATCTCGCGGTCCTCGGTGGCCAGGCGGTCCACCAATTCTTGGGAGCAGGCCTCGCCGCCGACGATGAGCAGGCGGATATTATCCAGCGCCTCCGCAGGCCACAGGCCCGCCAGGGTGGGAACCGTGGAGACAACGGTAATATCGCGCCGGATGAGCCACGGTCCGAGATCCATACCGGACCGCACCAAGGAACGCGGGGCCGGGACCAGACAGCCGCCGTGGCCCCAGGCCAGCCACATTTCCTCACAGGATGCGTCGAAGGCAACGGAAAGCCCGGCTAGCACGCGGTCTTCCGGGCCGAGCGGGCCGTGGGGGTGATCGATGAGGAAGAGGCTGGCCTCCGCGTCCACGAAGGCGGCCGCCGAGCGGTGGCTGACGGCCACGCCCTTCGGCTTGCCCGTGGATCCGGAGGTAAAGATGATCCACGCGGTGTCTTCGGGCCGCGGGGCTTCGACGCCCTCGGCCGCGTGGCGCGGGTGTTCGCGCAGGAAGCGGAAGCCTTCATCGCTAAACAGGCCATCGATATCGGCCTCACCAAAGACCATCTCCGCGCGCTCATCCGGATCGTCCGCGTCCACCGGCACGTAGGCCGCACCGGCGGCCAGAGTGGACAGGATGGCGAGGTAGAGATCCCGCTTGCCAGACGTCATCCGGATGCCGATGCGATCGCCGCGGCGCACGCCATTGACGTGCAGCTCTGTGGCCCACAGTTGGACCTCGTGGACGAGCTCGGCGTAGGTGATGATTTCGCCATCGTCAAGCGCGGCGGCTTCCGGGTGGATCTCCGCGGTGGTGGTGATGATGTCCCACAACGTGCGCGGGCGCGGAGCCAAATCGCGCAGGAGGTACTGCTGCGGGACGCTAGGTCTACTACACTCTTCGGGCTCGTCCATCCTTATGCCTCGTCCTCGTCCGCGGCGATGATGGCCTTGGCCAGCTTGCGCAGGTGCTTGAGCTGCTTATTGGTGGATACGTCGAGCGCGTCATCCTCGGCGTTGGCGACAAGCTCCGCCAGATCCTTGTGGGTCTTGGTGCCCTTCTTGGTGCACGCCACGATTTGGCGGCGGCGGTCTTTGGGATCGCGCTCGCGCTTGGCCCAGCCGCGGTCCTCGAGGGCATCAATGAGCCGCACCATATCGGAGGCGTCGATGGCCAAGGTCTCAGAAAGGAAGGACTGGGAGGCGGCATCCGCCTCCACGAGGCAGGTAAGCACCCAGAATTCGCGGATGGTGGTCTGCTTGGTCTGCAGGGCCGCCTCGACGCCATCGCGGGTGCGGCGGCGCAGGCGCTCTAGCTGGAAGGACGGGGATTCGAGCAGGGAGGTTGGTATGCCGGAATTATTAGTGGAAGACATACCATCATCATAATCTCAAAAGATGGGTAAAGGCCAATTAATCGCGGATAACCGGCAGGCCATCAGCCTCCCACTGGCTGGTACCGCCCTCGACATTAATAACGTCCCAGCCCAGGGCGTGTTCCAGGTACTGGCAGACCTGCGCGCTTCGCCCGCCCGAGTGGCAGATGACATAAATATCGCGGTCCGGGTCTATTTCCTGGATGCGACCCGTTATCTCACTCATGGGAATATGGGCGGCACCCTCCGCATGCACGGTGGCCCATTCGTCGTTTTCGCGCACATCGATAAGCTGCGCGCCTGCTGGAACTTCGGTGGGTTGTACGTTTTGCATACCCCGCAGTCTACGTGCCGCGCACTAGCCGCCGTAGGTGGCCGCGGACAGGTACTGCAAGATTGCCTTTACGCGGCGGTTATCCTCGCTGGGGTCCAGGCGCAGCTTGGTAAAGATATTGGACACGTGTTTGGCCACCGCGGCATTGGATAGCACCAGCTCGGCGGCGATATCCTTATTGGACTTCCCGCGCGACATCAGCTCCAGGACCTCGCGCTCGCGGGGGCTGAGCTCGCCCAACCCGCTGCGCCCAGAGCGCATGAGCGCCTGCGCCACCGTCGGATCGATGACCGTACCGCCCTGGGCCACCACCTCCAGGCTGGCTAGGAAATCGCGCACCTCAGAGACGCGATCCTTGAGCAGATACCCGGTGCCCGCATCCGGGGAATCAAACAGTGCCACCGCATACGCCGGCGCCACGTACTGCGATAACACCATCACCGGCAGGCCCGGATAGGCGCGGCGCAGCGCCACCGCAGCCTTCAGCCCATCATCGCCCATCTCCGGAGGCATGCGCACATCCGTTATCACCACATCCGGCAACTGGGCACTCAGCTTGCCGATGACCCCCTCCAGCTCCACCGCCGTTCCCGCCCTGCCCACAACCTCGTGGCCACGACGCTCCAAGAGCCCGGCGAGCCCCTCGCGCAGGATCGCGGAGTCATCCGCAATCACAATCCTCAATTCATTCATGCTGATACTCCCGTCTGCCCGCGCTCCAAAAGGAGCGGAATCGTGCACCTTACCCGCGTTGGCCCGCCGTCTGGCGAGGACAGCGACATCTTCCCGCCAAAGGCTGCGAGCCGCTCGGCCATGCCGGCCAGCCCGCGCCCCGGCTCCACCTGCGCTCCGCCCGGGCCCTCATCCACAACCGAGATGCGCAGCGCCGCATCCGAGGTGATGAGCACCGAAACCGGCGCGCCGGGCGCGTGCTTGGCGGCATTGGTCAGCGCCTCGGTGCCAAAGAAATAACCGCAGGCCAGCACGCTGGCGGAAAGCCGCGGCAACGGGTGTGGGGCGTAGACGCTGACGTGGGGGCCGTGGGCGGAGGCGGCATCGGCAAGCGCGGTCACCAAACCGTGATCCTGGAGGACCTGTGGGTGAATGCCGTGCACCGTCGCGCGCAGCGAACGCAGGCCGCGGTCCACGTCCCGCTTCGCGGCCTCCAGCAGCTCGGCCTCGGCCCCGGTGGCATCCAGCAGGGCCTCGCCCAGCTTCATGCTTGCCGCCACCAAATATTGCTGCGCTCCATCGTGCAGATCGCGCTCGATGCGGGCGCGCTCTATCTCGTAGGCATCCGCAATCGCGCGGCGCGAGGCCGTCAGCTCCGCGATGACCCGCGCCTGCTGCTCCTCATTGCTGGTGGCCTGCTTCTTGCTGAAAATCACGCCCCCAAGCCTAATCGCGCGCGCCCCAGGCAGGGGTAAAGCTAGCACTACCCGGAAAGTATCCTTAGCGCTGTAGGAATAGCGCGCCCGGCACGGTGAAATGAACAGCATGACACAGACACTTTCCCTCCACGACATCACGAAGGATTTCGGCGGCGGCCCCGTGCTGGCCGGCATCACCCTGGACATCACCCCGGGCGAGCTCGTCGCCATCATGGGGCCCTCTGGCTCCGGCAAATCCACGCTGCTGCACTGCATGTCCGGCGTGCTCACGCCCACCGACGGCAGCGTCCACTTCGGTGACGAAGACATCTCCACGCTTTCCGATGCCGCCCGCTCCCGCACCCGCCTCCGCCACTTCGGCTTCGTCTTCCAAGACGGCCAGCTTTTGCCTGAGCTGACCAACCTGGACAACGTCGCGCTGCCCGCGATGCTCAACGGCATGGGCCGGCGCGCGGCCCGCACGAAGGCGCTGTCACTGCTCGACCAGCTGGGGCTCGGCGACCTTGCGGACCGCCGCCCCGCCCAAGTCTCCGGCGGCCAGGCCCAGCGCGTGACCATCGCCCGCGCCCTCGTGGCCAACCCCGGCGTCGTCTTTGCCGATGAACCCACCGGCGCCCTCGACCAAGCCACCGGCCACGAGGTCATGCAGATGCTGACCACCACCGTGCGCCAATCCGGCGCCAGCCTGGTCATGGTCACCCATGACCCCAAGGTGGCGGACTGGATGCAGCGCCGCGTGGAAATCCGCGACGGCATCATTCACGATGACCGCCGCCTGGGGGTGCAGCCATGAACACCGCGACCCTAGTCCTCAGCCTCCAACGCGAATCCGTCCGTGCCCGCTCCGGTGCGGGCATTGTCAGCGTGCTGGCCATCGTGAGCCTGACGCTGGGTTCTGCCATCGCCTTTCTCGTCGCCGGCGGCACCTGGATGTTCTGGCAGCGCGTTCATCACCCAGAAGACGCCGTGCCCGCCCTGCGCGCCGCCGCCGGCGAAAACCCGGAAAACTACTTCATGCCCTGGTTCGTCCTCGCGCTCATGGCCTGCGCCTTCATCGTTCCCGCACTCTTCAACCTGACCGCGCAGGCCGCCGTCCTCGGCGCCTCCGGCCGGGAACAGCGCCTGTCCACCCTCCGCCTTTTGGGCCTAAGCTCCCACCAAGTTGAGCGCATGGCCGCCGTGGAGACCGGCATCCAAGCGCTTATCGGCATCGTGCTGGGCTGGCTCATCAGCGTGCTCATCGCCCCCGTCTTCACGCACGTGAAATTCCAGGACCGCCCCGTCGCCTTCGAGGAAATCATCCTGCCCTGGTGGGGATACCTCGCGGTGGCCGCAGTCCTTTTCCTCCTCGCCCTCGCCGCGGCCCTTGCTGGCATGTGGCGCGTGCGCGTCAGCCCCCTCGGCGTGGCTAAACGCCAGATGCCCGCCGCTTTCCGATGGTGGCGCCTCATCGCCTTCCTCCTCATCGTCATCGTCGGCGGTGTCCTGCTCAAAGGCCAATCCGGTACCCCCGAAATCTCCATGGTCGTCCCGCTCTTCGCGGTGATCATGAGCATCAACCTGGTCGCGCCCTACCTCCTGCAACTCGGCGCGCGCCTTTTGGCTTTGCTCCCCGGCACCGCGCACCTCGTAGCCTGCCAGCGCGTGGGCGCCAACGCCCGCCGCGCCTGGCGGCAAAGCGCGGCCATCGGCTTCTTCGGCTTCCTCGCCGGCTTCCTGATGGGCTCGCCCAATGGCACCGATGCGCTTGCCACCGCTCTGAAAGAAGAACAAGAAACGGGCATCGTGTTCCGAGACGTCTCCACCGGGGTCGTCCTGACCTTGCTCTTCGGCTTCGCGCTGACCAGCATGTCCATCTTCCTCGGCCAAGTATCGTCCGCCTTCGAGGACAAAGAACTCATTCGCTCCCTTGACCTGATGGGCGTGCCGCGCCGCTTCCAATTCCGCGCGAACACCCTCGCCGTGATGGGACCCATCGTCGCGCTCAGTATCTTCGGTTTCCTCTTCGGTGCCGGCATCGCCGGCACAATGTTCTTGAGCATCGTCTGGGACGAAGGCGTCGACCTCGCCGAACGGCTCCTCATTTCCTTCAGCTTCCTCGCCGTGGGCTGGGCGGTGACTTTCCTCGCCATCGCGCTCGTCGAGCCCCTGCGCGGTCACGTTCTCCGCAGTGGCCGCCGCAAGGAATAGCCGGTTTCCTCGGGCGCGCCGGGCTGTGGTTCTGGGGTTTTGGCCTTGGCCCTGGCCCAGACTCTGGCCCGGCTGGGCCTATGCCCGGCCTTGCGCTGGTCAGCTGTTGAGCCAGCCTTGCTTCAGCGCCGCGCGCTTTTATGCCGCCACAAGCGGTGCCACTGCCAGGGAGGACGCGCAAAGGGTCGCTTATTCTTTGCCGTGGCCATTACCTGCTGCACCACGAAATCCGGGTAGTGGTCGATCGTCGTCGCGGTGAAGTGGAGGGGCTTCCAGCCGCGATGGACGGCATCGTTAAGCTTGTGCCGGTCCAACTCAAACTGGCGGCGATTTTCTCCCCGGTGGTAGGCATAGCCATCGACCTCGATGGCTATTTTGTGCTCCTTAATCACCAAATCCCAGTGGTAGGGGCCTATTTTTATGTTGTTCTGCACCGTGAAATGCGGCGCGAGGGCGCGCGTTAACTGGCGCTCCGGCACGCTATCCGTGCCGATGATCGCCCTGTCTAAAGCGCGCTTTACCGAGCGCGGAAACCGCTGGTAGTCCAGCTTATTCAGCTCCAGCCGTTGGAGTCCGTCCTTGCCGGAGTAAAAGTCCTCGAGGAAGGCGACCGCATCATCCTCCGGCATCGCCTCGACCGCCTGCAGTGGATTGCACACGGTGACGCCGTCCCAGGTCAACGCGCCCTTTGGCCGGGCGCGCCGGGAGGTGAAATACTTACTCGACGGCAGCGATGAGCTGCGCAGGAACGCCAGCGGAAAGCGCAGCGGCTTATCGACGTGCTTGAGCGCCGCCGAGTAGCCGTCGAGCGCGCAATCCGGCCATTGCTCGCTCATGATGCGCGCGAGTTGGTTCGGCGTCGGATCCTCCGACAGGCAGAAGCCGTTCGCGATCCGGACGGCGCCGTGGCGTACCGCTTGCTGAGCGGCACTTTTCCCCCGAAAAATTTCCATTCGTATCCCTCGATCCCCCGAAGCGAAGGTTGTGTGGCGCGGTTGGGCGCTTGTTTGATGCGGTTTGATGCGTTCTTGAAGCGGTTTGATGCGATCTTGATGCGTTTTAACAAATAGCGGCCTCAAACCCCGCGGTTTCCGCGGCCTATTTGCAAAAACGCATCAGCTGGGCCTCAAAACAGACTTCACGGCCCTAAAACGCCGAGCTCGGCCCCGCAAAAGCGCGGGCCGAGCTCTAAGAGCCCCCGAAGCCCCCCGCAAACTCCGCGACCTACTTCAGACGAGCCTTGGCCTCTTCCAGAATCTTCTCGGCCTCAGCCTTGTCTCCCCAGCCGGAACCGGAAACTTCCTTGTTGGGCTCGAGGTCCTTGTAGTGCACGAAGAAGTGCTCGATTTCGTCCTTGATGTGCTGTTCCACATCGTCGATGTCCTGGTAGCGCTCCCAGCGCGGGTCATCGATGACGGCGAGCAGCTTGTCGTCGCCGCCGGCCTCGTCGGTCATCTTGAACACGCCGACGATGCGGGCTTCAACGATGACGCCGGGGAAAACGGGCTCGGGGAGGATGACGAGGGCATCGAGGGGGTCGCCGTCTTCGCCAAGCGTGTGGTCGATGAAGCCGTAGTCGGCGGGGTAGGCCATTGGGGTGAACAGGTAGCGGTCCAGGTAGACCTTGCCGGACTCGTGGTCCACCTCGTACTTATTGCGGGAGCCCTTTGGGATTTCAATGGTTACTTCAACGCTCACAGCGATGTCCTCCATGTGGGATTGGGTATTAATTACTGTCAATAGTCTAGCGCGTCGACCATCCGCGCTAGGGTTAGTGGCGATGAAAGCAAAGAAGGTTTGGTGGTCAGTAACCGCGCTGATGGTCACGGCGGCGGTCGGGGGCACGGCTGCGCTGGGGGTTAGCATCCAGCGCGAGTACAGTGATCTTTCGCATGGCGAGGTCGAAACGGTGCAGGCCCCGGAAAAGCCCCTGCAGCCGGCTAAGGCGCAGGACGTGGATTTTGCGGCGCTCAGCGCGAAGCTCGATGAGCTGGGCAAGAACGAGGATTTGGCCACCTTTGGCGGGCAGGTCATCGATAGTGAGACCGGCACGGTGGTGTGGGAGCGCGCTGCGGATAAGGCGCTGACCCCGGCTTCCTCGACGAAGGTGCTGACCACCGCCGCGGCAACGCTGGCCCTGGATGAGTCCAAGCGGATTACCACCAAGGTCTACCGCGGCAAGGACCCGAACAACGTGGTGATCAAGGCGGCTGGCGATGTCTGGATGACCAACGAGCAGCTCGATGACCTCGCGGACCAGATTAAAAAGACCGGCACCCAGGTGGCGGGCGTGTACATCGATACCTCTGCGTGGGCGGGCGAGCCGCAGGCACCGGGCTGGGATCCGGAGAACGTGGATGAGGGCTTCGTCGCGCCCATGGAGCCGGCCATGCTGTACGGCGGGCGCATTGGCGCCACGGAGGGCGATGTTCCGCGCAGCCACACCCCGGCCCTTGATGTCGCGGGAGAGTTGGCCAAGCGCCTGGGCACGGATAAATTCGCCGCGGGCACGGTGACGGATGGCGCGGAGGAGCTAGCTAGCGTCGAGTCGGCACCCCTAAGCGATCGCGCGCTGGAGATGGTGCGGCATTCCGATAACGTCATGGCGGAGGCTATCGCCCGCGAGCTTGCCGATGCCCGCGGCAAACAGCCCAGCTTCCAGGCCGATACCCAAGCCACGCTAGACGTGCTGCGCGAGAACGGATTCGATGTCAGCGGTGTGGATATTAAGGACAACTCGGGTCTTTCGGTAGATAACCGCTTGAGCGCGAGCGTGCTGGCGGAGATTGTTAACGGCGCGGTCGAAGAACCGCAGCTGCGCCCCTTGGCGGCGTATTTGCCGGTGGCGGGCGGTGATGGCACGTTGCACGAGCGCTATGGGGAGTCTGCGGCGCGCGGGTTTGTCCGGGCAAAGACCGGCACATTGACGGGAGTATCCGCGCTGGCGGGTACCGCGCAAGGCCAATCCGGGCGCGTGTATTCCTTTGCGTTCTTGGTCAATGATGGCGAGATTATGGCGGCGCGTTCGGCCCAAGATGATCTCGCCGCGGCGCTGCACGAGTTCTAAATGAGCCCACAGCCTGGAGTAACGCCGTTTTGGCCGCGGGTCTCGCCGCATTTTTTGGCGTGTCGGCGGGCGGTCCGTGCAGCACGGATGGACCACACCGTGGCGGTGGGGCTATCCGGCGGTGCGGATTCTTTGGCGCTGTGCGCGGCCATGATCGCGGAGGGCCATGACGTGCTCGCGCTGTGTGTGGACCACGGCTTGCAGGACGGTTCGCATGCGCAGGCTGAAAAGGCCGCTCGGCAAGCGGAAAGCTTGGGCGCACGGGCACGGGTGCTGACAGTGCAAGTGCCGGAGGAAGGCGGAAACTCGATGGAAGCGGTGGCTCGGCAAGAGCGTTACCGGGCGATGTCTGCAGCCGCGCGCAGGGGAGGAAGGTCGCTGGAGATTGCCGTGGCGCATACGGCCGATGACCAAGCGGAAACACTCCTCCTTGGCGCCCTGCGCGGGCGGGTAACTGGCATGCCCGAGCGGGCAATAGTGGAAGGCGCGCGGGTAGTGCGGCCATTCCTGCAGGTGCGCCGTGCGGATACGGAGGGCGCATGCGCAGAGCTGGGGCTGGAGGCATGGCAGGACCCGCAGAATGCGGATACGGATTTTCTTCGGGTAGCGCTGCGCCGGGAGATTATCCCGGAGCTATCGCGGGTCATCGGCGGCGATGCGGTGCCGGCGCTGGCGCAAGCGGCGATGGATACCGCGCGCGATGAAGAATACCTCGCCACGGCGGCCACCGCGGACTGCGCGGAATTGGCCGCGCTGCCGGAGCCGCGACGCCGGCGCGCTATTGCGACCTGGCTCATCGAGCGGGGAGTGAAGGTGACGAGGGAGGGGGTTGGGGGCATCGGCAAGCTGTGTACCAACTGGCACGGACAAGGGCCGGTGGCTGTGAGTTCGGCGCGGCAGGCGGGGCAAAGGTTGGAAGTAGCACGTATAGGTGGCAAACTGGCACTATTGTCTGGTCATTAAAGGAGCGCACACGTGCACGACAAGAAAGACTTCGCCGTCCCCGCAAACCGCTACGGAGACGATGTAGAAGCAATCCTCATCACGGAAGAGGAAATTAAAGACCGCGTCCAGCAGCTGGCGGATGCGGTATCTGAGAAATATGCCGACGCCGAGCAAGACCTGCTTTTGGTCTGCGTATTAAAGGGTGCGGCCTTTTTCCTGACGGACTTCGCGCGCAAGCTATCCATTCCCTCGGAGCTGGAGTTTATGGCCGTCTCCTCGTATGGCGCCTCCACGTCTTCTTCTGGGGTGGTGCGCATCTTGAAGGACTTGGACCGCGATATCGCCGGGCGCGATGTGGTCATCGTGGAAGACATCATCGACTCGGGCCTGACCCTGTCCTGGCTCATCCGGAACCTGCAGGGGCGCAATCCGAAGTCGCTCAACGTGGTGACCTTGTTGCGCAAGCCGGAAGTGGTCAAGGCACAGATCGATCTGCTCGATGTGGGCTTTGATATCCCCAATGAATTCGTCATTGGCTATGGCCTTGACTACGCGGAACGCTACCGCGACCTGCCCTTTGTGGGCACCCTTCACCCTGATGTCTATACCACCAACTAAAATCGCGCAGTAATGAAAAACAATAAACTCCTTCGCTACGGCGGCATTGCGGCGCTGATCCTCGTAGCGCTGTACGCCTTTACGTTCTTTAGCAACGAGACCCGCGGATACGTGGATGCGGATACCTCCGTGGCCTTAAAACAGCTGCAGGATAAAAACGTTGACGAGGTAGAAATTGATGACCGCGAGCAGCGCCTGCGCATCAAGCTCAAGGATGAAATCACGGTAGAAGAGCGCGAGGGCGTAGAAGAGATCGTGTCTCAGTACCCCGCGCGCGCCTCGGAGCAGGTCTTTGATGCGGTCAAGGATTCGGGTGCGGAGAAGTACGAGACCAACGTCACCCAGGAATCTTTCTTGGGCTCTATGCTCAGCTTCCTGCTGCCAATGATCATCCTCTTCGGCCTGCTGTTCTGGCTCATGTCCCGCATGCAGCAGGGTGCCGGCGGCATGTTCGGCATCGGCGGCTCCAAGGCCAAGGAGCTGACCAAAGATATGCCGACCAATACCTTTGAGGACGTTGCCGGCGCCGATGAGGCCGTGGATGAGCTGCAGGAGATCAAGGACTTCCTGGAGGATCCGACGCGCTACCATGACTTGGGCGCGAAGATTCCGCGCGGCGTGCTGCTCTATGGCCCTCCGGGTACCGGTAAGACCCTGTTGGCCCGCGCCGTTGCGGGCGAGGCCGGCGTGCCGTTTTATTCCATCTCCGGTTCGGACTTCGTGGAGATGTTCGTCGGCGTCGGCGCCTCCCGCGTGCGCGACCTGTTTAAGCAGGCCAAGGAGCACAGCCCGTGCATCATCTTCGTGGACGAGATCGATGCTGTGGGCCGCCAGCGCGGTTCCGGTACCGGCGGCGGGCACGATGAGCGCGAGCAGACCCTGAACCAGCTGCTCGTGGAGATGGACGGCTTTGGCGACCGCGAGGGCGTTATCCTCATTGCAGCCACCAACCGCCCCGATATTTTGGACCCGGCGCTGCTGCGCCCGGGCCGTTTCGACCGCCAGATTCCGGTCACCAACCCGGACCTGGCCGGCCGCGAGCAGATCCTGCGAGTGCACGCCAAGGACAAGCCCTTGGCAGAAGAGGTCGATGTGGCGCAGCTGGCCAAGCGCACCGCCGGCATGTCCGGTGCGGACCTTGCCAATGTGCTTAACGAGGCCGCGCTTCTCACTGCCCGCATCGGCGGCAACGTCATTACTTACGACGCGCTGGAAGAGGCCACCGACCGCGTGGTGGGCGGGCCACGGCGCCAGGGCAAGATCATCTCCGAGCACGAGAAGAAGGTCACCGCCTACCACGAGGGCGGCCACACCCTGTCCGCGTGGGCGCTGAAGGATATCGAGCGCGTGTACAAGGTCACCATCTTGGCCCGCGGTCGCACCGGTGGTCACGCCATGACCTCGCAGGAAGACGACAAGGGCATGTACACCCGCGATGAGCTGTTTTCCCGCTTGGTCTTTGCCATGGGCGGCCGCGCCGCCGAGGAATTGGTCTTCGGTGCTCCCACCACTGGCGCGTCCTCCGATATTGAGAACGCCACCAAGATCGCCCGCGCGATGCTGACGGAATACGGCTTTTCGCCCGACCTGGGCACCGTCAAGTATGGCCAGGAGCAGGGCGATCCGTTCAGCCACATGGGCGGGGGCGGCGGCTCCATCGATTATTCGGATGACGTTGCCGCCAAGATCGACGAGCAGATGCGCTACCTCCTCGAGCGCGCGCACGAGCAGGCCTACGACATCTTGCGCACCAACCGCGAGTTCCTGGACAAGCTGGCCGAGGCCCTCCTTGAGAAGGAGACCCTGCGCCGGCCGGATCTGGAGAGCATCTTCGACGGCATCGTCCCGCGCGATGCCTACGATGTCTTCCCCGGCGAAGACGATCGCTTCCCGCGCCAGATTGGTTACGCGCCGGTCAAGACCCCGGTCGAGCTGGCCAAGGAGCGCGGCGAGGAACTTCCCAAACGCATGACGCTTCTCGATGCCTCCCGTGCAGCCCGCGAGCGCCGCCTCGCCGGCGAAGAGCTCAAGGGCGAGGTTGGCTTTAACTTTGGCCAGCACGCCGGCGACTACGTGGACCCGGAAACGGTGCGCGAGCTGCACGGCGGTGGCAGCGATTCCGAAAACCGCAGCGGCCACGGCACCGGTAGCGATGGCCGCGGCGCGGACCGCGAGAATCGGAGCGACCACGCCGACCGGAACGACCGCGAGAACCACGGCGACCACGACCGCGGGGACCGCGACGGTGGGGAAGGGCGAGCGGATTCGGCATCGGAAAGCAGGGGTAAGCACCACAAGCCAGAGGGAGAAACCAGCCAATGGTTCACCCCAGGCTGGAATGAGTCTTCCCGCCGCGATAACCCCTACGCGCGCGATGCGGAAAAGCCGCGCGATGACGAAGAGTAAGAAGTACGTGCATGTCTGAAAATCACACTGATAACCAGCAGGTGCCCGCTCGAGCACCGTATGACCAGGAGCGCGCGGAGGCGGCCGTTCGCGAGTTGCTCCTTGCCGTGGGCGAGGACCCTGACCGCGAAGGCCTGCGCGAGACCCCGGCACGCGTGGCCCGCGCTTACCGGGAGGTCTTCGCCGGCCTGCATGAGGATCCGACGGAGGTACTGCACAAGACCTTCGCGGAGGACCACCAGGAACTGGTCCTGGTGCGCGATATCCCGATTTATTCCACCTGCGAGCACCACCTCGTGCCGTTTTATGGGGTGGCGCATATTGGCTATATCCCCGGCAAGGACGGGCATGTGACCGGGCTGAGCAAGCTGGCACGCCTGGCGGATATGTATGCCAAGCGCCCGCAGGTCCAGGAGCGGCTGACCCAGCAGATTGCCGATGCGCTCGTTAATGTTCTCGAGGCCCAATCCGTCATCGTGGTCATCGAGTGCGAGCACCTGTGCATGGCCATGCGCGGCATCCGTAAGCCGGGCGCAACCACAACGACCTCCGCGGTACGCGGCGGGTTTAAAAATAACGCCGCCTCGCGCGCAGAAGTGCTCAGTTTCATTCGTACGTAGCGCGTACGCAGTCGAGTTTGTCGAGCGAGAAGGAGAACGCAGTGCACCCGGCTTCCTCAGTTGGAGAATTGACCATCGCGAAGCGCACGCTCGTCATGGGCATCGTGAATGTTACGAAGGATTCCTTTTCCGATGGCGGGCGGTGGCTCGACTTCGACGCTGCCACCACTCATGCCCGTGAACTGGTGGAACAGGGCGCGGATATGATCGATGTGGGCGGCGAATCCACCCGCCCGGGTGCGGTGCGCGTGGAGGCGCAGGAAGAGGCCGACCGCGTGGTCCCGGTCATCCAGGCGCTGCACGAGCAGGGCATTCGAACCTCGGTGGATACGATGCGCGCCTCGGTCGCCACCGCGGCGGCCGCGGCCGGGGTGGACATGATTAATGATGTCTCCGGCGGCCTCGCCGATCCTGAAATGTATGCCGCCATGGCCGATGCCGGCGTGCCCGTCTGCCTCATGCACTGGCGCACGCTGCAGGAAGGCGCGTTTGGATCCGCGGCGGGCACGGCGGATCACGGCGGCGATGTGGTCCGCGACGTGCACGAGACCCTCACCCGCCTGAGCAATAATGCCCTGGATGCGGGCGTGAAAAAGGACAATATTGTGCTGGACCCGGGCCTCGGCTTTGCCAAGAGCCCGCAGGATAACTGGGCGCTGCTTAAGGCCCTGCCCGAGTTCCTGGACGGCGAGTTCCCCATCCTGGTGGGGGCCTCGCGCAAGCGCTTCCTCGCCGCCATCCGGGAAGACCGCGGGGTAGAGGCCAGCCCGCTGCTTGCCGATCCCGCCACCGCCGCCGTGACCGCCATCTCCTCCCAGATGGGTGCATGGGGCGTGCGCGTGCACGAGGTGGGCGTATCCCGCGATGCCGTCGACGTAGCCGCCGCGTGGAACGCCGGCAAGTCCTATGTCGGCGGCGCCAATGCCACCGGCAGCTACCGCAATGCCGCCACCGGCACAGGCACAGTGACCTCCACCGCGATGGGTACGGAAAGGAATTAACCATGGCAGATCGCATCGAATTAACCGGCCTGGAGTGCTTTGGCTACCACGGCGTCTTTGAAGAGGAAAAGCGCACCGGCCAGCCCTTCATCATCGATATCACCTGTTGGTCCGAGTTCGCTGAGGCCGCAGCTCACGATGATCTGACCAAGACCATCAATTACGCCGAGCTTGCCGATGTCGCCGCCAATATCGTCGAAGGCCCCTCCCGCGACCTCATCGAGACCGTCGCCAGCGAGGTGGCCGATACCATCATGGATTCCTTCGCCGACCTCCATGCCGTGGAAGTGACCGTGCACAAACCCAAGGCGCCCATCCCGCGCACTTTTGCCGATGTCGCCGTCGTCGCCCGACGCTCCCGCAAGCATGCGCGCCTTGGCACGAACCCCGGGAGTAAGTAATGCGCGCGGTACTATCCATCGGCTCCAATATGGATGACCGCGTGGAGCTTTTGCGGACGGTATTTACGGAGTTCCGCGAGGACATCGTGGCGGCCTCGCCCGTGTATGCCACCCCGCCGTGGGGAGTGACGGACCAGGATGAATTTTTGAATGCGGTGCTCATCGTGGACGTCGAGGAGAGCCCACTGGAGCTCTTGCGCCGCGGTCAGAAGCTGGAAGAAGCGGCAGAGCGCGTGCGCGTGCGCCACTGGGGCCCGCGCACCCTGGATGTGGACATCGTCGATATTGAGGGCTATAGCTCCTCCGACCCGGAACTTACCGTCCCGCACCCCTTTGCCCACGAGCGCGCATTCGTGCTTATTCCCTGGTTAGCCGCCGATGGCGCTGCTAAGTTGAAGGGAAAGGATGTCTCCGCGCTGGTTGCCGCGTTGGACCCGCAGGAAACCGCCGATATCCACCGCTTGGGTCTGATGGAGGAGCTATGAAACGAACCTCGCTCGGTGCGCTTATCGGCGTTGGGGTATTCATGGCCGCCGCGGCCGCCATCCTCACTACGCGCTTTTATGGCTCGATGATGGCCATCCCGGTTACGGTCTCTGCCACGCTATGGCTCATGGTGGTGGTGTGCCTGGGGCTTACCTGGAAGGTGGATAAGGCCACCGATGAGGATCACGGCATCGGGTTGGATAATTCGCAGCTTAATCCCATGACCATCGCGCAGTTTATGCTGGTGGGCAAGGCATCGGCGTGGACGGGTGCGATCGTCGGCGGGCTCTATGCCGGAGTGGCCGTGTACGTGATCCCGAATGCGGGCACCCTTGTCGCCGCTTCCGATGATCTGGTGGGAGTGCTCGCTTCTGCTATCGGCGGCGTCGCCATGTCCGCGGCTGGCCTGCGATTGGAGCGACACTGCGAGACCCCGCCGCCACCAGACGGGCTTCAAGCGGTACATTAGGGAGCATGACTCAGCCGCGCTCTTCTTCCAAAAACTCGTCGTCCTCGCCGGATTTGGGACAAATTGGGATTATCGCCCTCGTCATCTTGGCCGTCATCGCCAGCATCGTCATGCTCATTTCCGGCTCGGCAGCGGCGCTCAAGATTGCGCTCATCGCCGCCCTCTGGGCCGCGGTAGTGGGCTTTTTCTTGGTGATGCGCTACCGCCGCCAGGCAGAGGAATCCGTGACCAAGCTGGAGCTGCAGGAGCGCGCCCACCGCGCGGAGCTCAAGCAGGCCCGCGCGGCCGAGGGCAAGGAGCTGCCGGACCAGCAGATCCTCGATGAGATCCGCACCGAGCTCGCCTCTATCCGCAAGCAGATCGAGGATTTGTCCGGCCACGAGTTCACCTACGAGCCCGCCGCGCTGCACGCTGAGGCGCGCCGCATCATGGAGCTGGAGGCACAGACCGCCGCGGCGTCCCACCACCGGGAAGAAGAGATCGATTTCGAGCAGGCCTCTACCGGTGCGCCTTCTGCCGATGCCATCGCCGGCCGCCTGGGCAATCAGCCAACTGGTGCGCACGCGGACTCCAACCCGCTCAATGACATCATCAGTGAAAACACCCGCGCGCAGCGCAGCGCCGCTCAGCCCGCCCACGCAGAGCCGCTTGCCGATGCCCCCAAGCCCGCCGCGTCCAGCGAGGCCGCGGGTGCGAAGGAACCGAAGGACGTTTCCTTCGATACTGGCAGCTTCCAGGCCGTGCGCTGGGATTCAGGCGGAGACTCCGACCTCAAGCGCCACGGCTCCCAGCACGCGGGTACCGATAGCGCAGCGGCACACTCTGGTTCCCGCGGCAGCCACCGCAAGCCGGAAGATGACACCGCAGCTGAGCCCGCTTCCGATGCGGTGACCCAGAATATCCCGCAGCAGGCAACCGGCAAGGACGCGCGCGAGGAATACAAGGGCTCGGGCCACCACGTGGCGGCCGAGCAGAAGCAAACGGTATCGCGCCGCCAGCAGCAGACCCGTGGCCGCCGCCGCAGCGATGAGCAGCGCGATGGTTCCGTGTCCGTTTCGGAGCTATTGGCGCAAATGAAGAAGGATAAATAAATGCGGCCACCGCGCATGCGCGTTGCCCTTTTCGGCCGCAGCCTCGCCGGGTTTTCCCTGGCCAATGCCATGGAGCGCGCCGGCCATTCCGTGGAGATGCTCAATGATCCGGCCGAGCTTGGCTCTTTTCAGGCGCTGATTCTAGCTGTGGGTGAGGCACGGTTGGATGCTGCCGTAGAACTTTTCGAGGACCATGTACACAAGGGCCTGATCGCTTTCCACACGTGCCTGTCCCGGGGCGTGCAAGGCCTCGATCCGCTGGAAACTCACGGTTGCATCGTGGCGGCGGTAGCACCAATGGCAGGCGGGCGCTGGGCAGTATCCACACTGGATGAGTTGGGCGAAAATATCGCTGACTTCGTATTGAGCGAATTCCGGGCGCAGGCAGTGCCGCTTTCTGATGCCGAACGTCCCGCCTTCGCCGCCCGCTCCTACTACATAGAAATGCTCAGCCGCTTGCACCTAGCAGCGGCCGTAGAAGCCAATTTCTTTGCCGAGTTCGATGAAATCCCACCGTCCGATTTCGATATCGATTCAGAGGACATCATCGCGGCCTATCGCGGCGCGACGGATCCCGGAATGCGCCGCCATTACTTAGAAACCGCTCGGCGCTTAGGCGAAGTAGAAGATCGTACCGAATTAGAAATGTGGGCCTTGCAGGAGGAATCACGATGAGCTTGAAGATGGGACAAGCCACCGTTGTCAGCGAGGTTGAACGCATTCGTATGGTGGGCAGCGCCCTTCGCAAGACCGGCCGCCCCGTTGCTTTCGTACCGCTGACCACCGGCGTGCATGCTGGGCATATCGCGCTGGTGCGCGCGGCCCGTCGTATTCGTGGCGCGGTTACCGTCGTGGCTCTCCAAGAACCCCGCGCCGCGGATGTGGATCTGCTGCGCGCTGAGGGCGTGGACGTTATCTGGGACTATACGCCAGACAAACTCTGGCCCCATGGCCGCCGGATTAATATCGCGGCTCGCAGCATCGCGGTCGAACACGACGCCCCAGGCGCCTCGGCTGCCGATCACACACCGGACACCCAAGCTGGCCCAGTAGGTTTAGAACCCGATCTGTCTGGCGAACTCACCCTATACCTCACGCTGATGATGGCGCTTTCGCCTACCGATGTCCTCATCGGGGAGAAGGACTACGAACTGCTCTTGGCCATTCACCACGCGGTGCAGGACTTGCACCTCGGGGTGCGCGTGCAGGGCGTTCCCGCCGTGCGCATGCCCGATGGCGTGGTGATGAGCCTGCGCAATACGCGCGTGCCCGAAGATAAGCGCGAGGACGTGGCCGCCCTTTCTGCCGCACTTACCGCGGGGGCTCATGCCGCCGAGGCGGGCGTGGACAAGGTTCTTGAGGTTGCCGCTGGGGTCCTCGAAGCGGCCGGCGTTGTACCGGAATACTTGGAGGTGCGTGGCCGCGATCTGGGGGAGCCGCCCGCCGAGGGCGATGCCCGCCTGCTAGTCGCTGCCACCATTGGCGGAGTCAGATTAATTGACAACGTTGGCCTGCCGTTGGGTATTGGTTTCACTAATATCGAAGAGCACGAGGCCAAGGCTGAGCTCGAGCGCGAAAAGCAGCGCGAACACGACCAATCCCTGGAGGACTAATGACTGAAATCCACATCCGTGACCTTGACCCGCGCGATGAACCCAAGGCGATTGAGTTTGCCATCGAAGGCATGCACCTGCACTGGTTTGTGAAGAACCCGCGCTTTGAGCGTGCCTACGGCCGCTACTTTTGGGATTTAGAGCGCGCCCAGGCCACCGATATCTTGGCTGCCTATGCCGATGACGGGAGTTTCCTCGGCGTGATTCTGGCATCGATTAAAGGCGAGCCGGCGCTGCCGTATCCGTGGTGGCGCAAAGCTTATGTCAAGGCAGTGGAGCTTTTCAATAGTCTGCGCCCTGGTGGGCACCGCGGCGACTATGACGCGGCTAACCAAGACATGTTGCTCGATTACCTAGCCGAACACACCGTGGACGGCGAGATCGGTTTCCTCGTGGCTGATCCCAATTCCGGTGTAAAGGGCGTGGGCACGGCCTTGCTCGAAGCCTTTGAAAAGCGCCACCCAGGCAAGGATATTTACCTCTACACCGACGATGGCTGCACCTATCAGTTCTATGATTCCCGCGGCTTTGAGCGGGTGGGGGAGAAAGAAATCTCCATCGATAAGGACCGCGACCTTACCTGCATGCTGTACGTGCGCCACGTGGCGTGATGGGGATCACGCCACGATTGCAGGCGGAAGCGTCACGCCACGCAAACGAACGCCGTCTCTCGTGGCGCGGGTCTCCCCGCGCCACCCGCGCCGCTTTGAATAGTTCTAACGCGCCAGCGCGCCCATCGGATCCCACGCCGGCAGGGTGGTGATTTCGGTGGACTTGAGCGCCTCCTGGTACTGCTCCGGCAGGCGGGACGGGTGGACGGCGATTTCGAAGACGTACTCGTCAAACCAGTCATCGGCCATGGTCCAAAAGCCCTTATCGCCCTTCTCGGTGCCCCAGGAATTCTCCACGCGCCAGCGGGTGACCTCGCCGCCTTCGGCGATATCCGCGCCGGTAAAGACCATCGCGTGCGTCATCAAGGACTCGTGCAAGCGGAGGCGGTTGGGCTTATCGATGCCCATATCCACCCCATACAGCCCCTCATAATCGTGCAGGCGCTTGGCCCAAACACCGCTATCTGCATCGGATTGCTGGCTGGTATCGCAGCCGAACCAGACGGGCTGGCCATCCTCGATGGCAGACCGGGTGGCATCGCGCAATACCTCAACCGGGGCGTTGAGGTAGGTGACCTTTTCACCGGCGACGTTGCCCAAGTAGTCCACGGTGTAGAGCTCGCCGTAGTTATTGCGCGGGTCATTGACCACGCAGACGTACTCGCCCAGATCCTTCGGGAGGTACTCGCGGGCGAAGTCCTGCGGGGTAAAAGTGCCCTCGCGGTGGAAGTTATCGTCCTTATCGCGGTACTGCCACTGGAAATCTGTGGGCGGGAGGCCGAGGTTGGCGGTGAGGATGCGGTAGACATCGGCAAGCGCCTGCTCCTGCGCCCCAGACTTGCCCACGCGGATCTGGTGGGCGGCGCGGCGCAGGACGGTCTGCAGGTTGCGGTTGAGCATGGCGCTGGCCTCGGAGGACGCGGTCTCCGGCATGGCGTACTTGGGCACCACGCCGTACTTTTCCACCAGCGAGACGAACATGGACCACTGGCCGCCATCGCCAATGGGGTCATCCATGAGCTTGGTCAAGGTGCGGTCCGTCATATCGCGGTCCTTGAGCTCATCTACCGCGGTGAGGAACCAATTGGCCTTTTCCAGCTTGTCGTAGAAGTACAGGTAGGTCTGCGAAAGCTCGAAATCCTTGATGTTGGTGCGATCCATGATGCCACCGCGCAGGGAATTCAGGCCCGCAAAAATCCAGCAGCGGCCAGAAGCCTTCTGGTTGGCCGCGCCCCACTTATCGAGCTTGTGGCTGGTCGCCGTGGTGAGTTCACGCACGAGGTCGCGGTCGACGCTCAGCTTATCGATACCCTCCTGCGCCACCGCATTCCGTGCCGCCTTGATGGCCGGCTCGCTGCTAAGCGTGGCGTTGGTGGTGTGAACTTCCTGTGGATTGATCTCATTCATTTTTCGATGCTCCTTAGTTCATCCGGTCCCAGAAGGGAAGCTCGATGGGCTCGGTCTCTAGCGCTTGTTGCTGCGCGGAAGTGAGGAATTCCTTGCGCACGACGATGTGGAAGACGTTTTCGCCGAACCATTCATCCGACATCGTGGCAAAGCCCTTGCCGGGTACCTCATCGGCGTCGTCCCTGCGCGGCGGCTTCGTGCCCCAGGAGTTCTCCACGCGCCATGCCCGGGGTGCACCATCGATACCGGTCAGCGCCATCGCGTGGGTGGGCGCAGATTCGCCGGAGGTAAAGCGCTCCTCCTTGCTCATGGTGGAATCGATGCCGTAGAGGCCATCGGTATCGACGAGGCCCTCGTCCCACACCGCGTTCTGGAAGGAGAACTGGCGGTCGACATCGCAGCTAAACCACACCGGTTCGCCGGCCTCGATGCTGGCGCGTGCGGCGGCGCGCAGCTCGTCCACATCCACGTTGAGGTAGCCGGCGGCCTGCCCACCAGCGACGTTGTTCACGCCGGCGCTGGTGTAGAGGCGGTGCTTATCGTTGGTGGTACGGGGATCATCGGCAAGCACGACGTACTCGTCCAACTTTGGCAGGTACTTATCCGCAAACTCGCGCGGGGTGGAGTGCACGCGGAAGAATTGATCGTCCTTGGTGCGGTAGCTCCACGTGAATTCCTCGGGCGGGGTGCCCAGGTGAATGGCGAGCACGCGTTGGATATCGGTGCGGGCTTGCTTGATAATGCCCCCGCGATCCCCCTCGCCTTCCACCGCACGGTGCGCGGCGCGGCGGATGATGGTGGCGATATCGCGGTTCATCTGGTCGGTGTGGCCGGACGAGTGCACCTCAGGCATGACCTCGGCCGGTACGGCACCGTACTTGTCCACGAGGTTGGTGAAAAATGACCACCAGCCGCCGTCGTCGCCTGTGAACTCGAGGGAAGTAGCCACGTCGCGGTCATCCCAGTCGGTGCCGTCTTCGGTGAGATCCAGCAGTTGGTTGAGCGCGAAGTTGGCGCGCTCGAGTTTGTCGAAGTACTGCAGGTAGGTAAAGGAAAACTCAAAGTCATCGATATTGAGCTCCTTGGCCGCGCGGTGGCGGAACACGTTGAGCGCGGCAAACATCCAGCAGCGCCCGGAGCGCATCTGGTCGGTAACCCCGAGGCTATCGAGTTTTACCTCGGTGGTGGGGTAGAGGGCGGTAATGCGGTCACGGTCGAGGGCCGCCTTGGCCACCCCTACGCTGGTAATGGCATTGCGCGCGACGCGCAGCTGGGAGTCCGCTGCGGCCTCCTCGCGCAATTGGGACAGGAAGTCATTGGTGAGCAAAGTCATATTCTCTGTTTTAGCAGATTGCGATCTCACTCGGGGCCGCTGGGTACTGGATGGTCGTTAGAGATCGCTACAAACCGCTATAGATGCTCCGCCAGCCGCGCCACGGCTTCGGGGCTTCCCACCTCTTCTGGGAGCCAGGGGATCTCGTGAACCGGGGTATCGGGAAGCTTATCGTGCAAGAGCGCTAGGGCCTCGTCCTCGGCGGCTCGGCGGGAGGCCAAGAACTCGCCTTGGTCCGCAGGCGTGCGGCGGTTGACCAGCATGGAGCCCACCCGCACGCCATTGCCGGTGAGATCCGCGTGGAACTCGGAAGACTCCAAGACGGGCAGGCGCTCGGCGGTGAGCACGATATGAAATACGGTGCGCCCTGAGGTCAGCGCAGCGCGCAGGTGCTCGAAGCGCTCGCGGCGCTGGAAGAGCGTGGCTCGGATTTCCTTATTGCGCCGGTCCACCGGATCGTTATCGGCACCGGACTCCGCGGACATCCCGCGCACCAGCGAGCCGAATTTATCGGATTTCTCGCGCCGGGCAAGCAGCCCATCGGTATAGGCCGCCATGATTTCCGGCAGGGCCATCAGCCGGGAGGTGTGACCGGACGGGGCGGTATCGAAGATGAGGTAGTCATACTCGTCCGCGTTAGCGACCAAGGTGGCCATGCGCTCCAAGAGCGCCGCCTCCTGCGTGCCGGGGGATTGCCGGGCCAAATCTAGGTGCTTTGTTACCTCGCCGTGCAAGTGCTCCGGCATGAACCGGCGCATCGAGGCGCCCACGGTCGCGAGGTGTTCCTCGGTGGCGCGGGCCGGATCGAGCTCGATGGCGGAGAGGGAGGGGGTGAGGTGAGAGGGGGGCATCGGAAAGCGTGGCATCAAAGATATGCCCCAGGTTGTGCGCCGGATCCGTGGAGACCAACAACACGTTGTGGTCCTGGGAAAGCGACAGGGCTGTGGCGGTGGCGAGGGTGGTCTTGCCCACGCCGCCCTTGCCGCCAAAGAACATGATGGGCGCGGTTTCTAGCAGCATTGAATATTCTCCAGGGGTGATTTATCCATGCCCATGCGTGTGTGCCAGGCGTGGAAATCTTCGTAGACCAGCGGCAATAGCTCCAGCGTGTAGTAGCTGGCGGGGTTGGGGATGCCGAGCGCCTCCGAGGCCACCAGCATCATAAATAGGTCATCTTCTTGCTGCTTGGCCTTGGCAAAGACGGCGCGGTACGGGGCTTGGTAGAACTCGTTGAGCCCCGCGCCGAAGGCCTTAAGCTTGTCGAGCATGCTGGGGAAGGGGAGCGTCGGTATCGTCGTCGGTCCACTCCAGCGGTGGTTCCTTGCGCGCGTTGGAGATGGCGCCGATCGACTCCACGATGACCCAGATGGAGGCGATGACGATGACGACGTCCATGCCGAAGAGCAGCCAGTTCTGATCCGCAAACAGGGATTTCAGCTGTAGCAGCGCTGCCCACAGCGACATGATGGTGACGAAGATGAGCGGGATGATAACCGGCAGGGTAGGCCGGCGCAGGTGGGTGAGGATGACCACGACGATGGCCAAGGATAGGCTGGCCATGAGCTGGTTGGTGGTACCAAAGAGCGGCCAGATGGTCATACCGCCGGAGCCGTCCGCACCCGCCGAGAAGGTCAGGCCGAAGGCCAGGCCCACCGCGATGATGGTGGAAACCAGCGCCGTGATGCGGATGCCTATGATCTCGCCAATTTCCTGGACCACGATGCGCTGCAGGCGCACGCCGGAGTCCATGGTGGTGGCGGCGAAGAGCACGGCCATCGTCGCCAGGATGGTGGCAGACAGCGAGGTGGGAATGCCTAGGCCCTCGTTCATCAGCGCACCGCCGCCCTGCACGAAGGCGTTGACGCCGCCGGCGTTCCACTCGGCGTAGATTTCCTCCCAATTCGCCAGGGTCTTAAAGCCGGCGGTGGTGGCGATGATGGTGCCGAGCGCCAGCAGACCCTCGCCCACCGCGCCGAAGTAACCCACGAAGCGAACGTCGGTTTCCTTATCAATCTGCTTCGACGAGGTACCGGAGGCCACGATGCCGTGGAAACCAGAGATGGCGCCGCAGGCGATGGTGACAAAAAGCAGCGGGAAAATGCCCGGGGTTCCGTCAGGAACGTTCTCGCGCACGGCAGGGGCGGCAAGCTCCGGACGGGTGATAAGGAAGGAGCCGTACAAGATGATAAGACCGACGAAAAGCTGGAGGCCATTGATATAATCGCGCGGCTGGAGCAGCACCCACACCGGCAGCAGCGAAGCGATGAAGGCGTAGATAAATAGCAAGATGATCCACACGCCGTTGGCCGGGATACCCAAGACCGTCTCTGGCAGCACGACCGGGAAGCGGTCACCCAGGACCATTAGCGAATACAGTGCCACCACGCCCACGAGGGACACCAGCGGCAGGTTCCAGTTCAGGCGGTAGATGGCCTGGCCAATCAGCAGCGCGACGGCGATGGCGCCCCACGTGGGAATGACCGCCGAAGGCGTGGAGATAAGCAGGTTCGAAATCACCACGGCGAAGGCAGCATTGACCATGAGCAGCAGCAAGAAGATCACAATGAGGAAGAGGTTGCGCCCGCGCTTGCCGATGTAGCGCCCCGACAACGTACCAATCGACTGACCCTTGTGCCTTTGCGAGGCCCACAGCGCACCCAGGTCATGCATGCCGGCGATGAAGACGGTGCCGAACGTGACCCACAGGAATGCCGGGAGCCAGCCCCAAATGACGGCTACTGCCGGGCCGATAATCGGTGCCGCACCCGCCACTGAGGTGAAGTGGTGGCCCCACAGCACGTATTTATTGGTGGGAACATAATCCACGCCGTCTTTGAGGCGGTGCGCCGGGGTGGTGTAGTTCTCAGATAACCGGAAGATGCTCTTGCCCAGGAACTTGGAATAGAGCAGGTAGCCGGCCAGCATCATCGCCACGCCGATGATGACAAGGATGAGAGAGTTCATGGCTGTGTCTCCTTGCGCGTCGAAGGTGGGGTGTTGTGTATCACAGGTCTGAACAGTATGTCACGGTTCACACAAATTCTTGCAGTGCGGGTGAATTAAGGGGGTGGTATCCCACTATGTGGACGCGGTGGAGGGGCTTATGCGTTCCTTTGCGCGCTCGGCGTGGCTTGGCGGACATATCTGGGCCAAATCGCGGGTAGCGGGCGGGATTAAAGGACCCTGCTGGCGCGGCATGTAGCCAGTAGTGCCGAAGTACCGTGGTTAACGGCGAAGGCTCAATCGACTGGACTTATGGAGGAGTGGTTATCTCGCTTCCTCCAGTTGGGAGCCCTTTGGTGGCGGCACTTGTAAATCTTGACGAAATATCTCAAAAATTTCCGAACAGCGGCTTTTTGGTTAGGTAGCGAATGGTTCGATTTTCGGTCTGGCTAGTCTACTGGAGCTCGAATTCTACAACGTCAACTTCGTCTGTATCCGCTAATCCGGGGTAGTGAGTATCTAGAGCTTCGTGAAGCTCGGATAGAGAATTGAACCCGTCATTTTTAGCTTGCTTTTCCGACAGCAGCCCGCGCTGGGTAGATACAACGGCTGTGACCTGTGCGGGTAAGCTGACGACTTCCCCGGTTTCCTTCTCAAAGACTATTTGGGCTTTTCCTTCATTGAAGGGATCATCTACTCGGATTGTTTGACGCTTTTCTCCGCTCCGAATGGAATCCTCGTAGCCTTCCCACATGTAGATGCGCTGCTCTTTTTCCAAGTCTTGCAAGTTAAACGCGAATGGAAGAAGTTCTTCCACAGCGGGCGCAACGAGGCCGTTGCTTCCGCGCACAATACACTGGATAGATGGATCGACATCAAAAAGTACCTGGCGGCATTTACCACAGGGTGAAATTACTTGTCCGGTAGGTCCATATATGGCGACTACTGCTTGGATGGGATCCCCTGGATAACTAGCGGCATGGTTTGCTAAAGCAGAGACTTCGCCACAGGGGCCACCAAGGAAATGGTGAGCGTTTAAACCGAGAACGTGTTTTCCTGATTTGGTCAGGAGAGCTGCGGCTACGGTGTGGTCTCCTCCGTCTTGGAAGCGCTGCGCATGGGCGGCTGCTTTGGCTGTTAATTCCCGAAGTTCGTTAGTAATCACGCTCTAATAGTAGTAACTACTAGCAACTTCGATCTGAAGTGTCCCAGATTTTCCCATCTACTCAAACGGAACAAAACCTGGGACACTTCAATGTCGGATATTACCTACCTGCGCACCGGTGAAGGATGGTTGTACTTGTGCGCGGTCCGCGACGGCCATTCCCGCAGGTTACTGGGCTGGGCTATGGATAGCGTGCAAGACACAAGTTTGGCCGAACGGGCCCTGCGGATGGCGTATACATTGCGCGGTGATGTTCCTGACGGGCTGGTGTTTCACGCCGACCGGGGAACACAATTTACCAGCGAACAACTCTGGGAGGCGTGCCGCAATCTGGGCGTTGCTCAATCCGTGGGGCGTACCGGGGTGTGTTTCGATAATGCGATGGCTGAGTCGTTCTGGTCGACGCTTAAGACCGAGTTCTACGACCGGAAGCGCTGGCCCACCCACGATGCTGCGCGTCAGGCTGTGGCTTACTGGATTGAAGTGGTCTACAACCGTCGACGCCGGCACTCCGCCCTCGGGATGGTCAGCCCTATCGATTTCGAGAACCATATCACCCAAACCAGAAACGAAGAAGAAATAGCTGCCTAACCACTAGGTAGCTTGACTACGTGCCCACGATTTGCGGGCAACCCCACTCGCATCTGACACTAGACAGTAAACTCTTATTAATATAAAGTAAGGCTATGCTAAAATCGTTTACAAAAGGGCGTGTAGTTCTCGCGCTCGTATCCGCCTTAGCTCTAGGGGCAGGCCTTGTGGCGTGTTCTTCTGATTCTTCTTCTACGGAAGAGAACGGAGATAAGAAGATCGAGCGAGTTGTGGCGCTCGATTGGCGCTACGAGGAAATTCTCAAGGCCCTCGATGTGGACCCAGTGGGAATCGTGGAAATCGGTAAATCGGAAGCGCCGACCACCTTAAAGGGCCAGCTGGAGCAGGCCACCTCAGTGGGTCAAGCCAAACAACCGAACCTAGAGGTTATCCAATCCTTGGAGCCAGATCTGATCCTGGCTAGCCCTACCCGCCAGGCCAATATCATGCCACAGCTAGAAGAGATTGCGGATACCGAATCCTACTCAGATGAGACTTACTCGGACGTGCTGGATTCGATGGATGAGATCGCGGCCAAGCTTGGCAAAGAGGAAAAGGCCAAAGAGGTCCGTCAGCGCATCGAGGACAAGATCGCTCAGACTAAGGACACGGTAAAGGCAGGCAGCCGTGCTGTTGTGGCCGGTTGGTCCAGCGAGCTGCTCTATACCTGGGTCAATCCTTCCTTCCCCCAGTCCCTGCTGAGTGAGGTGGGCTATGACTACGCCTTTGAAGGTGAGAAGTCATCCATCGAATCCAAGACCGATGTAGCGGAGCTGACTGGAGATAAGCTCCCCGGTATGAAGGCTGACCGGGTCTTTATGTACAAGGACGTCGATGCGTTTAAGAAGACGCCCTACGTCAAAGGAAGCGGTGACATCGTAGAAGTAGACCAAGATATCTGGTCACGCGCCCGCGGGCCGCTTTCTGCTGAGCACATGCTCGATGACATTATTACAGCTGAAAAGTAGTGGCACTACGAACTAAAACCGGTTCCTGCTTGGTCCTTGCCACCGCTGTCGCCGCGTTCGTGTGGTGGTGGCGGCTTCGCCATGTTCGGGTGCCAGTTGATGCCCCGTGGCTGGAAGAAGAGTTACATAGCGTGGCTTTTGACCGCCTCCTTGCTACCACGGTGGTGGGTATCGCTTTAGGTGTGGGTGGGCTATTGCTGCGAACGGCTACCGCGAACCCGCTTGCCGATCCGTCCATTACTGGCGTGAACTCCGGCGCGGCACTCGGTGCAGTCGCGACCGCAATGTTTGTAGGAAGCGAAACCTCGAGCGTCGACCAGCTGCCCGGCGCACTGTTGGGCGCAGGGATTGCTGTGGGGGTGACTGTGGGCGTCGGTAAGAGCGGTGCGATCCAGCGCATGGTACTTGTTGGCGTTGCCGTTTCCACGCTGTGTAGCGCTTTGACCTCCATTTTCCTAGTAATCGATGAGGCTCAACTGGCTACGGTGATGTCATGGCTTTCTGGGCGGCTTGCAGGGGTGCGTCTGGGCGAAATTGTCCCCGCGCTGGTTTCCGTGCTGGTCGTGGTGCCCTTGACCTTAGTCAGTGCGAAAAGATTGGACTTACTCGTAGCTGGCGATGCCGTGGCCGGTGCTGTAGGAGCGAAGCCGGAGCGAATTCGGTTGGCTGCCATTGTGGCGGCGGTAGTGCTCATTGCTCCGGCGGTGGCCGCAACCGGGCCGATTGGTTTCTTGGGGTTAATGGCCGCAGCAGTTGCGTGGCGCGTGTGTGGTCCGCATCACCGCATGGGGTTGTGCGTGGCCGGAATTGTTGGAGCGGCGGTGCTCCTAGTTGCCGATTCGATTGGCCAAGCAATCTGGGCGCCGGCCGAGACCCCAGTGGGCATCGTGACTTCTTTGGCTGGCATGCCACTGGTGCTGTGGTCCGTCCATACGCTGGGGAGGAGCAAGCATGCGGCATAAGAGATTTATTGTGGTGCTAGTAGGACTCACCCTGGCGTTGGTGTGTAGCGCAGTTATCGGCATGGGCGTCGGTGCAGTGATGAAGCCGCCGGCTGAGGTGGTCACCGCTTTCTTTACCGGAGAGCCGCTCATCTGGAAGTACCGCGCCCCGCGGATCTTGGTGGGTATATGCGCAGGCGTTGCCATGGCCGTTTCCGGCTGCCTATTGCAATCCGCGCTGCGCAACCCCTTGGCCGCACCAGATACGGTGGGTATTACCTCCGGCGGTGGACTCGCGGCCGTTGCGGTACTCATGGGAGCAGGCGCCCTGCCGGCCCACCTGTTGACTTTTATTGTCTTTATCGGTGCGTTGGCGGGGACCGCGCTGGTTCTCCTCCTCGCTGGACGTGGGGCGAGTGACCCGGTACGCTTGCCGCTTACCGGGGTAGCGGTATCTTTTGGGCTGGGTGCAATCACCGAACTGCTGCTGGTGCGCGCCGCCCCAGAAGCGGGCGCGGCAATGACATGGCTGAAAGGTTCGCTTTACGCCCGCTCGCTTGGCGATGCCACCATTGTCGCCCCCTTCATCCTTCTCGCCCTAGCCGTTGCGATGGTGGTGGCAAAACACCTGGATATGCTGGCGCTAGATGATGCCACCATGGCTGGTATCGGCGTCAGGACTAGGATGTGGCGCCTCATAGCCATCGCCTTGGCCGTCATCCTCGGCGCCGCAGGGGTCGCTGCGGCTGGGGTCTTGGGGTTCGCCGGGCTTATCGTTCCACATGCTGCCCGTTTGGTGGTCGGTACGAACCTGCGCCGGCAAATACCCGTGGCGGCGCTCGGCGGCGCGGTCCTTGTCACCGCATGCGATTCGTTAGGTCGGTGGGCCTTTGCACCCACGGAAATTCCCGTCGGTGCGCTCATCGCGTTGATTGGCGCACCCTACTTCATTTTCTTATTGACTCGCCTGACCCGAGTGCGAAACGGAGGCTAGACATGACACTGACGTGTAGCGCATTAACCGTGGGCTACGGTGGCCCAGATGTGGTCAAGAATGTAAATCTTCACTTAGCCAGTGGTCAAGTAACTGCCCTTATCGGGCCAAATGGATGTGGCAAGTCGACGCTTCTCAAGACCTTGGGCCGCCAACTTACACCCAGCTCAGGCGCAGCCTACCTCTCGGGCAAAAATATCAGCGAGTATTCCTCGCGGGCTTTCGCCCGCGAAGTTTCTTTCCTGCCACAACACCCCGTGGCTCCGGAAGGGGTAGTAGTGCGCGACGTCATCGGCTACGGCCGCTATCCCTACACGGGGGCGCTAGCAACGATGCGGGCCGGAGATCATGAAGCGGTTGAGCGTGCAGCCAGACGTGCTGGGGTGAGCGAGCTGCTTGATACCCCCGCCGCAGACCTTTCGGGCGGCCAGCGCCAGCGCGTTTTCCTCGCTATGACGTTGGCGCAAGAAACACCAATTACCTTGCTTGATGAGCCAACTACTTACCTCGACCCCGCGCACCAATTGTCCATCTTGGACCTCATCCGAGAGCTTAACCGTGCCGAGACTACGGTGGTCATGGTGGTCCACGATATGGTTCATGCCGCGCGTTACGCCGATCGAATCGTAGCTATGCGTGAGGGGCGCATTGTGGCCGAAGGGCCCACCGAGGAAGTTATGACCGCTGAACTCGTACGCGAAACCTTCCATGTTGAGTGCCTAGAGATGACTGATCCATCTACCGGTCGACGCTTCCCCATACCCATTTCCGTTCACGCTCCTGAACTTTTCGGACCCCAGAAGGAAGAAGATAAATCTCTTTAAAAGAACACGTAGTAATGGAAAACGATCTAGGCCATAAGGTCGACTCGAACCGCACACTTATCTTTTGACAACTCCTTAGGGACCATAGTCAGCAAGAATGTTCCAGCCCGATCTCTCGGCACACCAACGGTCACTGGCCTGTAGTTAGAATCCACGGTTTTCGGGTAGGTGCCGTTGCGGTAATTGTCTGTTCCAGCAGCAGCTTTGCCTTCCCCATCGCCGGGCTCATAGCCAAGGTGGGCATCCATCTCAGCATTTAAACCTCTAGTGATCGAGACTTGCAACATGCCCCGAACCAGGTCGTTGGCATCCGTTGTAGACGTGCCTAGGTCATCAATCAGTTTCGCGATTTCAGGGTTAGCAAGAAGCTTCTTTTCAATCGCATCAATCTTGGCCTTATCAACTTAGATCTCGTCGTGCCACACTAGTCATTCTGGCTTATCTCCTTATGCAGGTTGGGAACCTACACACAAACCATTAGACACTCTCTCAATAGCGGCCACCGAATCCGCATAGGAGACTTTGACATGCGCAAAGCCACCTCCCCAATAGAACCGGACGAATAAAGGAAACAGCCGAGCCGACTCCGTCGGCCCGCCGCAGTACCAACTACCCAGAACACAGCAGTACCGAGTCCCCAGTACACCGGTACCAAAACCTCGCATCTGACAGCGCTATCACCGCACGGTAATCCGTCGTAACCGGAGTCCTTCCGGTACGTGCCGCACCCGAGCGGTGTATCTCCCGGAATGAAGCGTCCCGAGCATTGTGAACTGCTACCGGTTTCACACTCAAGCGCTACCGGATGGTCACGACACTGCTACCAAATAGCCGGTCACAACAGATTCCATCACGGTGAAGTGCATGCCACATTGTCCGCACGCCTAAGACACCGTCATTATCCCGATGAATAGCACTAATGCGTTCAATTAGCACAACCGTCACGAAGGCGACGAGTACTTAAGCCCTCGGGCTTTGGACTGGCGATAACCACGCGAGGTGATAAACCCGCCAGCCCGGTTATTTTTCAACGTCTTGCAGATGAACTCGACAGAGAAACAATTCCGGTATTTATCGATGAACCGGATCATAATCGAGGCTTGGGGCCTGGTCGTGAGGCGAAAAAGCTGACGCGGCCTTCAGCAACTCGTTGGTATCTCGAAGCTGGTGATTTTCGCGGCGTAGCCTGGCATTTTCGGCAGCCACGTCTTCAGGAACAGGTTCTGGGGTTCTTCCTGCACGGCGAGCAGGCTTAAGTCCATTGACGAGCTGTGTGCCATGAAACCCCCAACTTTGGAGCTACTGCCTGGCATGCGGGGCGCATTGACATGTTTTCCGCCACGATGCGGTCCTCTACAAGACGAACCACACGGTCCTTTAAATCCTGATCAAAATTTTTCTTGGCATGTTCCAGATTTTCCCATCTACTCAAACGGAACAAAACCTGGGACACTTCATCATGGTGTGTACTTGCTGTCTGTGCGCTCTTTCGTTGCTTTGGCAGACATGGCTGGGCCAAATCGCGGGTAGCGGGCGGGATCGACTACCCTTGGCTAACGTGAGCGAGCAGAAGAATACTGAAGTAAACGATGTCCCTGAGCAGCTGCGCATCCGCCGCGAAAAGCGCGACCGCCTGCTCGAATCCGGCGTGGAGGCCTACCCGGTATCCGTCGAGCGCACCATCGCGCTTAAGGAACTGCGCCATGATTTCCGCGTAGTGGCCGAGGGCGAAGAGCCGGGCAATGAAGAGGGCGTGACCTACCTGGAGCCCGGCGAGGAAACCGAGGTCACCCACGCCATCGCTGGCCGCCTTATCTTCATGCGCAATACCGGTAAGCTGTGCTTTGCCACCTTGCAGGACGGCGATGGCACCCAGATGCAGGCTATGCTTTCGCAGGCCAAGGTGGGCAAGGAGCGCCTCGATGCCTGGAAGTCCGACGTGGACTTGGGCGACTTCATCTCCGTTAGCGGCCACGTGGTTGCTTCCCGCCGCGGCGAGCTGTCCATCATGGCTGAGGAATGGACCATGGCGGCCAAGTCCCTGCGCCCGCTGCCGGTGTCCTTCGCGGATATGGCTGAAGATACCCGTGTACGCCAGCGCTATAACGACCTCATTATCCGCGAAGAGGCCCGCAAGAACGCCATGGTGCGCGTGAAGGTCATGCGCGCGCTGCGCAATTACCTGGAAAGCCAGGACTTTGTAGAGATCGAAACCCCGATGCTGCAGACCCTGCACGGTGGTGCGGCCGCTCGCCCGTTTATCACCCACTCCAATGCGCTCGATATTGACCTCTACCTGCGCATTGCCCCGGAGCTGTACTTGAAGCGCGCCGTCGTTGGTGGCATCGACCGCGTCTTTGAAATCAACCGCAACTTCCGCAATGAGGGCGTGGACCGCTCCCACTCGCCGGAGTTCGCCATGCTGGAGACCTACGCCGCCTGGGGCGATTACAACGATTGCGCCCGCATGACTCGCGAGTCCATCCAGTCCGTTGCCCGCGAGGTCTTTGGTTCCACCACCGTCACGCTTGCCGACGGCACCGATTTCGACTTCGGCGGCGAGCAATGGCCCGAAATCGAGATGTATCCTTCCCTGAACGAGGCCTTGCAGCGCAAGTTCCCCGGCCAGCCGGAGGTCACCATCGATACCGACGTGGAGACCCTGAAGGGCATTGCCAAGGTCATCGGCCTCGACGTGCCGCAGGGCGAGGGCTGGGGCCACGGCAAGCTGGTGGAGGAAATCTGGGAGGTCCTGTGCGAGGACCAACTGGAAGGCCCCATCTTTGTGAAGAACTTCCCAGTCGAGACCTCCCCGCTGACCCGCCAGCACCGCTCCGAGCCCGGCGTGACCGAAAAGTGGGACCTTTACGTGCGCGGCTTCGAGCTGGCCACCGGCTATTCGGAGCTTGTCGATCCCGTCGTCCAGCGCGAGCGCTTCGAGGATCAGGCCCGCCTTGCCGCCGGCGGCGATGAGGAAGCCATGGTCTTGGACGAGGACTTCCTCGCCGCGATGGAACAGGGCATGCCGCCGACGGCCGGTACCGGCATGGGCATGGACCGCCTGCTCATGGCCCTGACCGGCCTCGGCATCCGCGAGACCGTGCTCTTCCCGCTGGTAAAACCAGAACAGAAGTAGCCATACCCGGCGCCCACTCGGTGCCCGCCCACGCGGGCACACGTTAGCGCCCCGACACCGGCTGCAGCCTCCCTTTGGCTGCAGCCTTTTTCTTTGCCTACCTCTACCTACTTCCGCCTACATCTACGTACTTCTATCGACTTCACAAAAGTGCAACCTCCTCGGTGATATCTGAGTGAAAAATGCTACATTTCAGGGCCGAGTTTGCTCAGTTATCACCGAGGACCTATTGCATAGGAGGATGCGCATCCGAGGTTGCACAAAAGAGGTTGCGCATCAGAGGCTGCACAATCGAGGCCGAACGAGAGGCGTTGCGCATCGGAGGCCGCGCTGCGAGCAGTGAGCGGCAAGCGGAAAACGAGCAGGCGAGCGGTCTCAGGCACCAGCTGTAGGAAGCGGGCCCGCGGAGCGGTCATCGCGCAGGCGCTTGATGATGTTCTCTGCAGAAATCAGGCACATCGGCACGCCGACGCCTGGCACGGTGGTCGCACCAGCGTAGTAAAGGCCGGTCACCTTGCGCGAGGCATTGCGCCCGCGGAAGAATGCGGATTGAAAAAGCGTATGCGCTGGCCCCAAAGCCCCACCTGACCAGGAGTGATAGCGCTCGGCAAAATCGGCGGGGCCAAGGGTGCGGGTGATGGTAATTCGCTCGTGCAGGTCTGGAATCCCGGCGGTGGCCGATAGCTGGTCGATGGCTGCTTGAGCGATCGCCTTAACGCGTGGGGACGCCTCGGGATGGTAGGCATCGCCGTGGCCAAGGTCTTCTGCAGCCGGCACGGGAATGAGGAAGAAGAGGTTTTCGTGGTCCTCGGGTGCCACATCGGCGTCGGTGGCTGAGATTTTGGATATATAGATAGACCGCGAGGCCCCGAGCGGGCGCATAGGTTCTGGTCCAGAAAACACGGCCCGGAAATCCGGGTCCCAGTCCTGGCTGAACAAAAAGGTGTGGTGAGCTAACTGCGGGAGTTTTCCCTGCACACCGGCGAGCACCACCACGGTGCCGAGCCCTGGATTGCGGCGGGCCCAGTAGCGCTCCGGATAGGTGCGCAGCTTCGGCGGTAAGAGGTGGGTTTCGGTATGGTGCAGGTCCGCAGCCGAGACCACAATATCGGCTTCGATGTGCCCGTTTGTTGTGCGGACACCGGTTGCGCGGACGCCGGTGGCGCGGGCGGAGGAACCGCCGGCGGTGGTTATGGCGGTGACCTCTTCGCCCAAGCGGAACGTGGTGCCAAATTTTTGGGCTTGGCGGTAGATGGCCTCGACTACGGCAGCGAATCCACCGCGCGGGTAGCGCACGCCTTCCACCAAATCGGTATGGCTGAGCAGTGAATATAGCGCGGGGGTTGCGGCAGGTTCAGAGGAGAGAAAAACCGCTGGGTAGCTCAGAATCTGGCGCAGGCGCGTATCCGAAAATTTCTCATTGACATAGCGCTGCAGGCTGCTGGTTAAAAGCGCCGCGATTCGCGCTAGCCGATGCCGAATATCACTATGCACCAGGTTCAACGGCGCCGAAAAAGTGGTGTACAAAAAGTGATCGAGCGCTACCTGGTAAGCGTCGCTGGCATCTGCCAAATAGGTGCGCACCTGCTTGCCGGCGTCTGGTTCTATCGACTCGAAGAGTTGGGCCACGTTATCGGTTCCGGAGTGAATATCCACGGGGGTAGGTCGCGAGGCGCTGCCAGGAGTGGATGCGGTGGGGCTGCCGGTATAGACGCGGTAATCGGGCGAGAGCCTCACTAAGTCGAGCTCAGCTTCTGTCGAGGTGCCGCAGAGGGAAAAGAAGTGGTCGAAGGCATCCGGCATGAGGTACCAGGACGGGCCGGTATCCCAGCGGAACCCGGCCTCCTCGTAGCTGCCTGCGCGCCCGCCGACCTCGTCTAGGGAATCTACGACGGTGACCTCGTAGCCCTCTTTGCCCAGTAGGGCAGCGGTAGCCAGGCCGGCGATGCCGGCCCCGATGACAACGGCGCGCATCATATTCTCCTTAGTCTGCAGTCTTCTTCGGGGGTCCTTCATCTACGCGTGAGCCCATCTACGCGCGGTGCACTACCGCACCGCGCGCACCGCACGCACGGCGCGGGCGGCCAGCCACGCCTTGGTGCGATTCGGCACGGATATGCGGGTGGTGTTTAACTCCGCGGCGGGGGTAGCAGCGAGCCGGTTGGTGAGCTCGGCAAAGATATCGGCGGCCGCGCGCACGCCAACGCGGGCGGATAGCGGCAAGAGGTTAATGGCTTCTTCGGCGGCGTCGAGCTCGCGGCGGATTTCGGCGATGAGGGCGGATTTGGCGGCCTCGGAAAGCACGCCACCAGCAGCCTGCGGGAAATAGGCCCGGCCGAGGACCGAGGAGTCCTCGCCCAGGTCCCGCAGGAAGTTAATCTTTTGAAACGCGGAGCCCAAGTGGCGCGCACCGCGGTCCATCGCGGCGCGGTCGGCGGCGGAGACGGTCTCTTCCGCCAGGAAGACCTGTACGCACAATAGGCCGATGACCTCGGCGGAGCCGTAGATATATTCGGTGAGCTCAGTGGCCGAATACTCCCGTTGGGAAAGGTCGGCGCGCATGGAATCGAAAAAAGCCACGAGGTGCTCGCGCTGGAAGCCGCAGCGCCTGGCGGTAATGGCATAGGAGTGCACGACGGGATCGGTGTGCAGCCGTTTCTCGGGCGCTGCCAGGATAGCGGCCTCGTAGGCGTCGAGCGCGGCGGCGGCATCGATGCTGGCTTGGTCAGCGGTGCCATCGACAAGCTCGTCGGCGATGCGCACCACGGCATAAAGGTGGCGGATGTCTTCGCGCACCCGCCCGCGCAAAAGGCGCGTGGCCAGGGAAAAACTGGTGGAATACTGCCCCATAACCTGCGCGGCCGCGCGCGAGGCCGCCTGGTCATAGCGAGTCAACATACTTGCAAAAGTAGCACGCGCCTGAATCACCCTAGCGGTTGGTGGCCCGCGGCTGGCCCTCGGCAAAGCCGGCGGCTGATTGCACGCCCACGGTGGCGCGCTCGTGGAAGCTAGCCAGCGAATCGGCCCCGGCATAAGTACAGGATGAGCGCACGCCGGAGATGATGCGGTCTACCAAGTACTCCACGCCGCCGTGCTCCGGATCGAGGTAGATGCGGGAGGTGGAGATGCCTTCCTCAAACATCTCCCGGCGGGCGCGCTCGAAGGCTTCGGTGGCGGAATTGCGCCCGCGCACCGCCCGGCGCGAGGCCATGCCGAACGATTCCTTGTAGAACGATCCATCGGCATCCTTGTGCAGGTCACCGGGGGATTCGAAGGTACCAGCGAACCAGGAGCCAATCATCACATTGGACGCGCCCGCAGCCAGTGCCAGGGCTACGTCGCGGGGATCGCGCACGCCGCCATCGGCCCACACGTGCGCGCCGACCTCGCGAGCCGCGGCGGCGCACTCCAGCACGGCGGAAAACTGCGGGCGGCCCACGCCGGTTTGCATGCGGGTAGTGCACATCGCGCCGGGGCCCACACCGACCTTGATGATATCCGCGCCCGCTGCGGCCAGCTCGCGCACGCCGGCGGCCGTGACCACGTTGCCAGCAACAATCGGCAGGCCCAGATCCAGGGCCTTGACCTTGCGCAGCGCCGCCAGCATGCTGTCTTGATGGCCGTGGGCGGTATCGATGACGAGGACGTCAGCGCCGGCATCGGCAAGCGCCCGCGCCCTGCCCTCAACGTCGCCATTAATGCCCACCGCGGCACCGATGTGCAGGCGCCCCTGCTTGTCGATGCCCGGCTTATACATCGTCGCCCGCAGCGCACCCTTGCGCGTCAAAATGCCCGCCAGCGTGCCATCCGGATTGACCACTGGGGCGAGCTTGCGCGAGGTTGTGCGCAGGCGGGTAAAAGCCTCTTGCGGGTCGATGCCCACCGGCAAAGTCACCAAATCCGTGGTCATGAGCTCGCCCACGGCGGTGAAATTATCCTGCCCGCGCAGGTCCTTCGGGGTAATGATGCCCACGGGCAGCGCACCGTCGACCACGATGGCCGCGCCGTGGGCGCGCTTGTGCAACAGGTTGCTGGCATAGCCCACCGTGTGGTGCGGCTTGATGGTAATCGGGGTGTCATAGACCAGGTCGGCGGCTTTCACCGAGGCGATCGTTTCCGCCGCGGCCTCCAGGCTGAGGTCTTGGGGCAGGATGGCCATGCCGCCGCGCCGGGCGATGGTCTCTGCCATGCGGCGGCCAGCCACCGCGGTCATATTCGCCACGATGAGCGGGATGGTATTGCCCGTGCCATCGGCTGCGGTGAGGTCGACCGCCTGCCGCGAGCCAACATCCGAGTGATTCGGCACCATAAATACATCCGAGTAGGTCAGCTCGTAGGGTGGGCGGGAATCATTGAGGAAATGCACTGTGGGATTGCCTAACGTGAATCGAGGGTGCAGGAAAAGACATCTAAATCATACGCCCCAAGTTTTGCAGGTTAAGCCAACTCAGTATCCTGATTTGGTGTCTCAGAATCCCGCCCCGAAAATCTCCGCAGAGGTCATAGCCAACCTCACCATCTTGGTGCTCTCCGCGATGGTGATGATTTTGAACGAAACCGCGCTTTCGGTGGCGCTGCCCACCATCATGGCGGATTTCTCCATCCCGGCGACTTCCGCGCAGTGGCTGCTGACCGGCTTCTTGCTCACCATGGGTGTGGTCATTCCCACCACCGGGTTCCTGATGGATAAATTCACCACCCGGCAGATTTTTGGCGCCTCTACCGGCGTTTTCCTCGCGGGCACGGTGCTGGCGGCCCTCGCCCCGGCCTTTGGGCTGCTCCTTGCCGGCCGCGTGCTGCAGGCCGCCGGTACCGCGCTGATGATTCCCACCCTTATGACCGTGGCCATGACGCTGGTTCCACCGCAACGCCGCGGCACCGTCATGGGCATTATCACCGTGGTCATCTCCGTGGCGCCGGCCCTGGGCCCTACCGTCGGCGGGTTTATTTTGAGTATGGCGACCTGGCACGTCATCTTCTGGACCATGGTCCCGCTCATCGCCGCCATTAGCATCGCCGGTTACTTCCGCCTAGTCAACGTGGGTGAGCGCAGGGATACCCCGCTCGATATCCCGTCGGTATTCTTATCCGCCCTGGCCTTCGGCGGGCTTATATATGGCCTATCGTCCATCGAAAAGATGGTGGAGGGCGGCTCGCTTGCCGATGCCCTCGTGCTCCTCCTCGGTATCCTCGCCCTCATCACCTTTACCGTGCGCCAACTCCGGCTGGCCAAGGTAAATCGCGCGCTTTTGGATCTGCGCCCGTTCAAGGTCCGCAATTTCACCCTCGCGGTCATCGCCATGCTGCTCATGTTCGCCCTGCTACTGGGCACGGTGAATATCCTGCCCATTTATCTGCAGACCTCGCTGGCGGTATCCTCGCTGGTCACCGGCCTCGTGGTGATGCCCGGCGGCCTCCTGCAGGGCGGTATTTCCCCGATTGTGGGGCGGATTTATGACGCCCTTGGCCCCCGGCCCCTGTTGATTCCCGGCGCGATCATGTTTTCTACCGGCATTTGGCTGATGACCCTGCTGACAGAAAACAGCGAGGTGTGGATGGTCATCGGCATGCACATCCTGTTCGCCGTGGGCATCGCGCTCATGATGACCCCGCTGATGACGGTCTCGCTGTCCTCGCTTCCCGATGACCTCTACTCCCACGGCTCCGCCATTCTAAATACGCTGCAGCAGCTGGCCGGCGCGGCCGGTACCGCCTTCCTCGTGGCCTTTTTGACCAGCGGCACCAAGTCCGGCCAGGCCGAGGGCATGAGTGAGGCCGCCGCCACCGCCCAAGGCGCTCACTGGGCCTTCCTTTTCGCCGGCGTGCTCTCGCTTTTCGTGCTCGTGCTAGCGCCGCTGCTCAAGCGCGTGCCCGCCGCCGACTAGCGCCGCGCGGACTAGCGCCGCGCGGAGTAACCCCTGCCGGGAGAGCGCGGACCGGTCAGCCTCACCAGCTCTCCTCCGGCGCCTACTGCGCGCACAGCGGCAGCTTGAGCCGCGCGTCTTCTGCATCGTCGCCCCACACCATGAAGATAGACTGGGTACCTTCCACGGCCATGACGTAGGTCATCGGTTCCTTTGAGGCCTCGTAGCTTTGGATGGTGCACTTATCATTAGATAGCTCTACCGGATCGGCATCCGGGAGGACCGCATCGCGTTCTTCCACGCTGGGGTAGTAGGCGGCAGTGTAGCTGAAGCCATCCCCCGAGCAGGTGATCTTCGCTTCTTGCCCGTCCTCTGGGGTGCGGGAGGAACACTCTGCGCCGAGCGCGCCGTCTTGGCCGCTGCGCGAGCCAATCAGGCTCGGATAAGCATCCGCTAGGTTCTTTTCCTTGGCATCCCAGCTGGGGTAGGACAGGAAGAACCACAACGCTCCCGCGGCGGCCACCGCGATGACGGCCAGAACGGAAATGAGCGCGATGAGCCCGCCCTTGCCCTTCTTCTTTGGCGGGGCCGCATTCATCGGTGGCATCGGCTGCTGTTGGTATTGCTGCTGGTATTGCTGTTGATACTGCGGCTGATACTGCGGTCCCGCCTGGTTCTGCGGCGGGAACTGCTGCTGCGGTTGCGGCGGGAAGTGTTGCTGCGGCTGGGGCTCGGGTTCCTCGGCCTGTACCGATGGGAATTGAGAGGTATCGAGATCGCGCTCGGGGCGCAGCGCCGCCACGACCTCTTTAGCGCTCGAATAATCCTCCTCCGGCGTGAAGGAAGGGCACGTGGCGGCAACGAGTTCTTGAAAGGCGCGGACCGCATCGGCACCCGTCGCGCTCTCGGCCTTTTCTGAAGTTTTCTCGGTGGTTTCCTCCGACGATTTCTCCCCATCATTCTCGGCGGATTCCTCCGTCGTTTTCTTCGCGGTGTTGACACCGCCTGGACCCGCGGCGGCGAGGACGGCGACCTTTTTATCCTCATCCACAAACACGCGATCGGCATTGAGCCCGTGGACGGCGAAATCTGCATGGTTGCGGCTAATCAGGAAATCCACAGCGCCTGCCACGGGGGTGAGGATTTCTTGGGCGTGGGGTTTGGCGGGGGCATCGGCAAGCGCGGGTAAAGCGGTACCCGAGCAGGCCTTGCGGACTAAGAATTCCTGGCCATCCGCCGTCGTGCCGGAGCCCACCAGGGCGGCGAGCGCGGGGTGGTGCAGGCCGTGCAGGGCGGTAGAGGCCTTGACGATGCCCTTTGCCTTCGCCGCGAAGATCTCCACCGTAAATTCCTCGTGCGTGGAGCCATCCTCCACGGCAAAAAGGGTGGAATTAGGGCCCTCATCCAGCACTGCCTTTTCGTGCAGGTTGTGCTGGGAGGCAAAGAATTCGGGAAGGTGCGGCACGGCTGTTTTATTCCTTTGTATCTACGAGGCGACAGGGAGAATGAAGAAGATTCTAGGGCAAAAAGGCCCTGTTCGCTACCGGCGTACACCCATGTGAGCTGCGAGTATGGGCGGTTTGGGGCGTTTATAGGCCAATGGGGGCCAAAAAGAGGAAATCCTTTGGGGCGTGCGGCGTTACAGTGGGTACCACATTAGAAGCGAAAGTTTAGGGGAGTCATGTTCGAGAGGTTTACAGACCGTGCTCGTCGCGTCATCGTTTTGGCGCAAGAAGAAGCACGCATGCTTAACCACAACTACATCGGAACCGAGCACATCCTGCTCGGCCTTATCCACGAGGGAGAAGGTGTAGCCGCCAAGGCTCTAGAGTCCATGGGCATTTCCTTGGAGGACGTGCGCCGTGAGGTAGAAGAGATCATCGGCCAGGGCAGCCAGCCGCACACCGGTCACATTCCTTTTACCCCGCGCGCCAAGAAGGTCCTCGAGCTGTCCTTGCGCGAGGGCCTGCAGATGGGGCACAAGTACATCGGCACGGAGTTCCTCCTGCTCGGACTTATCCGTGAGGGTGACGGCGTTGCCGCACAGGTGCTGACGAAGCTCGGCGCGGACCTGCCGCGCGTGCGTCAGCAGGTTATCCAGCTGCTCTCCGGCTACGAGGGTGGCCAGCAAGAAGGCGGTGGCGACTCGAACCAGGGCCCAGGCCCCATTGGTGCGGGCGCAGGCTCCGGTGCCGGCGCCGGCGGGCGCGGTGGTTCCGGCGGCTCGGGCGAGCGCTCCAACTCGCTCGTGCTGGACCAGTTCGGCCGCAACCTCACCCAGGCGGCAAAGGATGGCAAGCTAGACCCCGTTGTTGGCCGCGAGTCCGAGGTCGAGCGCATCATGCAGGTGCTCTCGCGCCGCACCAAGAACAACCCGGTGCTCATCGGTGAGCCCGGCGTTGGTAAGACCGCCGTGGTGGAGGGCCTGGCGCTGGACATCGTCAACGGCAAGGTCCCAGAAACGCTTAAGGACAAGCAGCTGTACTCGCTTGACCTGGGCTCTTTGGTTGCCGGTTCCCGCTACCGCGGTGACTTTGAGGAACGCCTGAAAAAGGTTCTCAAGGAGATTAACCAGCGCGGCGACATCATCTTGTTCATTGATGAGATCCACACCCTCGTCGGTGCAGGTGCTGCCGAGGGCGCCATCGATGCTGCTTCGCTGCTCAAGCCCAAGCTAGCCCGCGGCGAGCTGCAGACCATTGGTGCTACCACCCTGGATGAGTACCGCAAACACATCGAAAAGGATGCCGCGCTGGAGCGTCGTTTCCAGCCGGTGCAGGTCGATGAACCTTCGCTGGATGATACCTTCCTCATCCTGAAGGGCCTGCGCGATAAGTACGAGGCGCACCACCGCGTGTCCTACACCGATGAGGCGCTGCACGCCGCCGCGCAGCTGGCGGACCGCTACATCAATGACCGCTTCTTGCCGGATAAGGCCGTCGACCTCCTCGATGAGGCCGGTGCCCGCATGCGCATCAAGCGCATGACCGCCCCGAAGGGCCTGCGCGAGGTCGATGACCGTATCGCCGAGGTTCGCCGGGAAAAGGAAGCGGCTATCGATGCCCAGGACTTCGAAAAGGCCGCCAGCCTGCGCGATGACGAGCGCAAGCTGGGCGAGGAGCGCTCCGAGAAGGAAAAGCAGTGGCGCTCCGGCGACTTGGAGGAAATCGCCGAGGTGGGCGAGGACCAAATCGCTGAGGTTCTGGCGCACTGGACCGGCATCCCTGTGCTGAAGCTGACGGAGAAGGAATCCTCCCGCCTGCTCAACATGGAAGAAGAGCTGCACAAGCGCATCATTGGCCAGGACGAGGCGGTCAAGTCCGTCTCCCGCGCCATCCGCCGCACCCGCGCGGGCCTGAAGGATCCGCGCCGTCCTTCCGGCTCCTTCATCTTCGCCGGCCCGTCCGGTGTGGGTAAGACCGAGCTGTCGAAGTCGCTGGCTAACTTCCTCTTCGGTTCGGATGATGACCTCATCCAGATCGATATGGGTGAGTTCCACGACCGTTTCACCGCCTCCCGCCTCTTCGGTGCTCCTCCGGGATACGTTGGCTACGAAGAGGGTGGCCAGCTGACCGAGAAGGTTCGCCGCAAGCCGTTCTCCGTGGTGCTTTTTGATGAGATCGAAAAGGCCCACAAGGAGATCTACAACACCTTGCTGCAGGTGCTGGAGGACGGCCGGCTTACCGATGGCCAGGGTCGCGTCGTCGACTTCAAGAACACCGTCCTCATCTTCACCTCGAACCTGGGTACCCAGGACATCTCGAAGCCGGTGGGCTTGGGCTTTACCGGCGCCAGCGAGAATGATTCGGACGCCCAGTACGAGCGGATGAAGGCAAAGGTCAACGACGAGCTGAAGAAGCACTTCCGCCCCGAGTTCCTGAACCGTATCGATGACGTCGTGGTCTTCCACCAGCTCACCCGCGAGCAGATCGTGCAGATGGTTAACCTGCTCATTGACCGCGTGGGTACCCAGCTGGAAGAGCGCGATATGGGCATCGAGCTCACCGATAAGGCCCAAAACCTCCTGGCCCAGCGCGGCTTCGACCCGGTTCTTGGTGCCCGCCCGTTGCGCCGCACCATTCAGCGCGATATCGAGGACCAGCTCTCGGAGAAGATCCTCTTCGGCGAGATTGGCGCCGGCGAGATCATCTCGGTCGACGTCGAAGGCTGGGACGGCGAGTCCAAGGACGACTCCGGCGCTACGTTCACCTTCACCCCACGCCCGAAGCCGCTGCCGGATGACATCGATGAGCCCTCGCTTGCCGATGCCTCCGTGCGCGACAACAACCCCTCCGAAGACGCCGCCGACGGTTCCGATTCGGGTTCCGATTCCGACGGTGACAACGGCGACGGCAACGGCAACGGCGGCCCCGAGGGCGACGATCCGAAGGATGGTGGCCCGAAGGACGGCGGTTCCGGTTCCGGCAATGATGGCATTGACACCAACGGCGAGCCAGATGTCATTTCCCCGGACGTGCCTTCGGAAAAGCCGGGCCTCGGCAACTCCGACGATGATGGCAAGAACCCGCCACCAGCAGGTGCTGGCCAGCCGATGTAACTAATCGGCCAAGCCCCGACCCGGCTCGGGCTCGGCTCGTCCCGCCGCGCCCCAGCCCGGCCCGCGCGTGCCGGCTACGCGCCTACCGGCCGCGCGCGGCGCCACATAACCACCCACGGTTCCACCGCGAACCCTGGGTGGTTTTCGTATGCGCCCACCCATGGTCAATTTGCTCACCAGCCGGGGGGAATATCTCTGTCCGGCGGTATGGCGGTACAGCGGCCCGATGGTTCTGTGGCGCAGCGTCGTGCACGGGGGTATTGCTAGAATGACCCGTTATGGGACTTCAATATCGTTCGCGCAAAAAGACCGGCAAGAATAGCTGGATAAACATTTCCGGATCCGGTGCCTCCATGTCCACGAAGATTGGGCCGGTGACCTTTAATTCCCGCGGTGGCATGTGGGTCAACCTCCCCGGCGGGCTCAACTTCCGCGGCCGCTGGCGGTAGCGAGTCGCTGCGCTTTAACGCTGACAGGCCCGGCGGCCAGTTAGTTCGGCAGGTGGAAGAGGCCGGCGGAGTTTTGCTCGGCGAGGCCATCGTCAAGCAGCGAAGCCAACGCCCGGGAACGCTGCGCGGCATCGGGCCAGACCACGTCGATAGCGGACTGCGGCACTGGGTGATCGGCGGCGCGCAGCACGTCTAGAATCTTGCCTCGCACCTGTCGGTCGGTCCCGGCAAATTTCTGCACGCGCTTTTTCGCGCGGGTTTGTTCCGCGGCGGAAGGCTCGGGACACCCGGCGAGCTGCCAAGCGCAGGTCGCGCGCAAGGGGCAGCGCTTACAATCGGGATTTTTCGCAGTACACACCAGCGCGCCGAGCTCCATGAGCGCGGCGGAAAAACGCGGCCCATTGCGCTCGGGCAAAAGCGCGGCCACAGCGGCGAGCTCGCGCTTGGAAGGCGACGGGGCGAGAAAGTTGCCGTCCTCGGCGCGGGCATAGACGCGGCGCACGTTGGTATCGACCACCGGCACGTTCTGGCCAAAGTGAAAGCACGCCACGGCGCGGGCGGTGTAGTCGCCGATTCCAGGCAGCGCGAGCAGCTCATCCACGTCCGATGGAACCTCGTCCATTACCCCCGCGCACTCCCAGAGCCGCAGCGCGCGCCGCGGGTAGCCGAGCTTGCCCCACGCGCGCAACACCTCGGCGCGGGAGGCCTGGGCGAAGTCCGCGGGGGTGGGCCAGCGCCGCATCCACTCTTCCCAGACGGGGGCGACGCGCGCGACGGGGGTTTGCTGGCTCATGACCTCGGAAAGCAGCACTCCCCAGGCGGAGGTGCCGGGGCGCCGCCAGGGCAAATCGCGTTCATTGGCGTCAAACCAGGAAAGAAGTGCGTGCGTATCCATCTCGCAGGACAGTCTAGGGCATTAAAATATAGTTCATGCCATTAAGTAACGTTGCCCATAATCCGCAGGCGGTCTGGGAGGCCCTCCAGGCCGGAAACCAGCGTGTCATTGACGGCACCATCATGGATCTCAACAAGATTTATGAGCGCGAGGGGCTCACCAAGGGCCAGGATCCCCGCGTGGTGGTGCTTGCTTGCTCGGATTCCCGCGCGCCCATCGAGCACATCTTCAATATCGGCTTTGGCGATGCCTTCGTCATCCGCACCGCCGGCCACATCCTCGACGCCTCCGTGTTGGCTTCCTTGGATTATGCGCTCGACCACCTGCACCCCAACCTGTTGGTGGTCTTGGGCCACCAGTCCTGCGGCGCGGTGGCGGCCGCGGTGGATTTTGTGCGCGGCGGCGAGCTGCCCATCGGCCTGCAGCGGCCCATCATCGAGAAGGTCGCGACGTCGGCCTGGACTGCGGGGCCTGATGCCACGCTTGCCGATGTCGAGCGCCAACACACCCTCCAAACCGTCACCCAGGTCGTGGCCAGCATCCCTAATGTGCGCAAGCAGCTTGACGATGGCTCCTTCGGCATCGTCGGCGCCCGCTACCTCCTCGAGGACTCGCGCGTGGAGCCATTGTACTCTTACGGCGTTGAGTTGACACGCGGAGCGCGCTTAGCGGATCCTGGCGCGTCTACCACTTAAAATTGAGTGCGTGAACCAGAATAAGCCCCTTCCAGAAGAGATCTATAAGCGCCGCCGGGTTGCCGCGCTTATCATCGTGATCGTCCTGGCCGTGGTGCTAATCTGGGCGGCGGTGGCCGCCTTCGGCGGCGAAAGCGACGATTCCGTTGCCGCGTCCTCAGAGTCTTCGGCGGCAACTACCTCCGCAGAAACTACCAGCGAATCCTCCACCACGTCCGCGGATTCGACGAGCGAATTCGAGTCCGAGTCCGAATCTGTCACGGAGTCGGAAGCCAAGGATGGGGCATCGGAAAGCAAGGAGCCTGAGGAATCCGTGCAGGCCGCAAAGGATACTTGCTCGCTTGAGGACTTGGAGGTGCGCACCTCCATGCTCAACTACTCCGTGCCGGACGGTGAGTTGCCGAAGTTCTTTATGACCGTCACCAACCCCACCGCCGCGGATTGCAAGATCGACTTGGACGAGAACTCGCTGCGCTTCGAGGTCTACAAGATGGCCGATAACCAGCGCGTATGGTCCGATACCGATTGCTACGCCTCCGTGCAGACCGGCGAGCAGACCTTCCCCGCGGGCAAGGACCTGAAATTCGAGGCCGAATGGTCCCGCCAGGCCTCCGAACCGGGCAAGTGCACCGACCGCCCCACCGCCGAGCCAGGCGCCTACTTTGCCCACACGGTCATCGGCGATAATTCCTCCCCGCCGCAGGACTTCACCCTCCGCTAAGCGCGCAGCCTCCTTGCAGTCAGCCGCCCGGAACCAACCCGCTCGGAAGCAGCCCGCGCGTGAGCAGGTCGCGCGTTATCTACTCGGGCGGAACCTACTCGGGCGGGAGCAGACCACGCGGAACCAGTTCGGGCGGAAATAGCCCGCGCGGAAGCAGGCAGCGCGGAAGTTTGCGCTGCTGGAGCGCCCGCCCCTCGTCACCAGCCGGGCTAGAACCCGCCACCGGTTACGATTGAACTACGGCTGGACCGCGGCGAGGGCCTCGCCAAGCGTCGCGACTTGGCGCACCTGCATCCCGTCCACGGGGTTGATTTCCCCGCACGGAACAATCGCCCGCTTGTATCCCAGCCGCGCCGCCTCCTGCAGGCGCCGCTCAACATTGGGCACCGGCCGCAGCTCGCCGGCCAAGCCCACCTCGCCGATGACCACCGTCTTTGCCGGCAGTGGCTGCTCGTGTAGCGAGGACCACGTGGCCAGCGCCACCGCGAGGTCGGTGGCGGTTTCGGTAATCCGCATCCCGCCCACCGTGGCCACATACGCATCCTTATCGTTCGTGCGCTGGCCGGCGCGCGCCTGCAACACGGCCAGCACCATGGGCACGCGGTTGGCATCGAGCCCCGTGACCACGCGCCGCGGGTTCTTCGCTACGGGGTCAACGGTCAACGCCTGGACCTCGGCAAGGATGGGCCGCACGCCGTCCATGGCGACGGTCACCGCGGAGCCATCCGGCGTCGTACCCCGGTGGGAAAGGAAGAGCCCCGACGGGTCCGCGACCTCCCGGATACCCCCGGCGGTTTGCTCGAAACAGCCCACCTCATCGGTCGCGCCGAAGCGATTTTTCATCCCACGCAGCATGCGCAGGCTGGACTGGCGGTCGCCCTCGAAGTTTAAGACGACATCGACAAGATGCTCCAAAACCCGCGGTCCCGCCACGTTTCCGTCCTTGGTAACGTGTCCCACCAGCAGTACAGGGATGCCAGTCGATTTCGCCAGCGAGGTCAGCGCCGCGGTCACGGCGCGCGATTGCGCGACGCCGCCGGGAACACCTTCTACCCCCACTGCATGCATGGTCTGCACGGAGTCCACGATGATGAGCCCGGGCTTGATGGCATCGACGTGCCCAAAGACGGCATCCAGGTTGGACTCCGCCGCAAGGTACAGCGATTCTTGCAGCGCCCCGGTGCGCTCGGCGCGGGCGCGGACCTGGCCGGCGGATTCCTCGGCGGTGGCGTAGAGGACGGTGCGGTCGAGCTGGGCCCACCGGGAGGCGACCTCGAGAAGCAACGTGGATTTGCCTACGCCGGGTTCACCGGCCATAAGGACCACGGACCCTGGCACGATACCGGAGCCCAGCACGCGGTCGAGCTCGCCGATGCCCGTGCGTACCGTCTTCGTCGCCTGCGCGCCCACCTGCGTAATGGGCTGTGCCGGGCTCGTGGGTGCCACGCTTGCCTGCCCGCCGCTTGCCGATGCCCCCGCCACCACCGGCGCCTTTTCTTCCATCGTCCCCCACGAACCGCAATCGGGACAGCGCCCGAGCCACTTGGGGGAGACATAACCGCATTCAGAGCAGGTGTGGATGGGGCGAGATTTTTTGGCCATGGTGTAGAGCCTAGAGTGTGGCGGCCAAAACGACGAACGCGCCCGTACTCCGCGGGGAGAGCAGGGCGCGCGTGCGGTGGGGGCTTTTAGTGGTGCGAGTCACCGGTGTTCGCGTCGGTGGTGTAGCCCTCTGGGGATTCCACATCGCGGTCGTACTTACCGGACTCCATCTGGGAGGCAGCGACGGTGGCATCGATCTCGATGGTGCCGTTGGAGAACTCGAAGGTCACCGGGCGGTGGCCGGCGTAGCCAAAGTCATCGTTATCCAGGTGGGTGGCCACGTACTGCACGGTCTCGGAATCGTGCTCCGGGCTAGCATCCAGGTTCTCCTGGGAATCCGCCACGATGGAGTGATCGCGCTGCAGCGGCTGGGTCTGCTTCATCTCGACGGGCTGGCCGTCGACCTTCACGGACTTCAAGGTGATGACATCGGTATCATAGCCCTGGTTGACGGCGTTGAACTTCAAAGCGGCGCCACCGTCTGGCTCAGCCAAGATGGTGACATCGCGGACGGCAATCTTATCGTCATCGGTGCTGGCAGAAGCGCCATCAACCGCAGCTACCTTCTCTGCCGTTTGGGCGATGTGGCCTGCTGAGCAAGAAGCCAGCGCCAGAGCGGAGACGGCGGTAACGGAAATAATGGCACCGCGACGGGCGGCGGACTTCAGGGACTGCACGTTGAGCATCCTCCATCAATTGCGATCTCAGGGCTTATCAAATCTTTAGCCTAGTCCCTTTTGATATAAAGTACACAGTTTCTCGCTAACCTAGCGGGTAATCCGTGGGGGTAATCGGGGGCGTCCGGTGGCAGGCAGGCTGCGCGTGATAAAATGGCGGCCTTAGTTATCGGCTTATTCACGGGATTATAAGGAGTGGCAATGGAATATAAGGTCGGCGAGGTCGTCGTCTACCCGCACCACGGCGCGGCGGTCATCGAGGATATCGAAACCCGCGAAATGGGCGGCGAAGAGCTGGAATACCTCGTGCTGCACATTAACCAGTCCGATCTTGTCGTCCGCGTGCCCAAGAAGAATGCGGATAACGTGGGCGTGCGCGATGTCGTGGGCAAGGAGGGCCTGGAAAAGGTTTTCTCCGTGCTGCGCGATGAAGACGTAGAAGAAGCCGGCAACTGGTCCCGCCGCTACAAAGCCAACCAGGAGCGCTTGGCCTCCGGCGATATCAACAAGGTCGCAGAAGTGGTGCGCGATCTCTGGCGCCGCGACCAAGACCGCGGCCTGTCCGCCGGCGAGAAGCGCATGCTGGGCAAGGCCCGCACCATCTTGGTGGGCGAGCTGGCGCTGGCGCAGCCGGTTGACGATAAGAAGGCCGATACCATGATGGAAGAAATCGACGCCACCATCGAGCGCCACCGCGCCGCCGGCCTAGTCGATGACCAATCCATTACCACCGATATCGACAACGACATCGATCTCGATGACCTCTCCTTCGACGACGAAGACTAATCCCCGCGTTATCGCCTTAATCGCTGCGGCCGGGCAAGGCACCCGCCTCGGCGCGGATGTGCCTAAGGCCTATGTCGAACTTCGCGGCCGCACCCTGCTGGAACGATCCGTTCGCACCATGGCCAACTCTGGCCTCGTGGACGAGGTGATCGTGCTGGTGAGCCCGGCTATGGAGGAGGAAGCTGGGGGCATCGTCAAGCGCGTGGGCGCAAATATCCCGGTACGCCTCGTGCATGGAGGCGGGGAGCGCGCCGATTCCATTTGGGCGGGGCTGCAGGCCATTCCAGACGAGGACGCCGTGGTGCTCATCCACGACGCCGCCCGCGCGCTCACGCCCACCGCGATGGTCGAGCGCGTGGCACGGCGCGTTCTAGCTGGTGCTCCCGCCGTCATCCCGGTGCTTCCCGTGACCGATACGATCAAGGAAGTTACCGGTAACGCCGTGGTTGGCACCCCCGATCGCGCCCGCCTGCGCGCCGTGCAGACCCCGCAGGGGTTCCGCCTCGCCGCGCTGCGCCAGGCCAACCTGGATTATTGGCGTGACCAGCCGGATTTCACCGCCACGGACGATGCCAGCCTCATGGAATGGCACGGCCAGCGCGTGGAGACCGTGCCGGGCGATATCCTCGCTTTCAAAATCACCACCCCCACGGACCTGACCCTGGCCCACGCCCTTGCAGAGGAGCAGCATGACTGAGCCCATCATTCCCCGCGTTGGCATCGCGACCGATGCCCACCAGATAGAAGCCGGCAAGCCCTGCTGGATTGCGGGGCTGCTTTTCGATGATGCCCCCGGCTGCGAAGGCCATTCCGACGGCGATGTTGTATCCCACGCGCTTGTCGATGCCCTCCTCTCCGCCTCCCACCTCGGCGATCTCGGCTCCTTCGTGGGGGTGGGCCGGCCCGAATACGACGGTGTCTCCGGCGCCCAGCTCCTGCGCGAGTGCCGCGAGCTGCTGGAAGCGGAAGGCTTTATCATTGGGAATGCCGCCGCCCAGCTGATTGGCCAGACGCCGAAGATGGGCCCGCGCCGCGAGGAAGCCGAGGCCGTACTTTCGGAAATCCTCGGCGCCGACGTGTCCATTTCTGCCACCACGACCGACCATTTGGGCTTTACCGGCCGCAAAGAGGGCCGCGCGGCGGTGGCAACGGCCGTTGTCTGGCGGCGCCAACACTAACCCCGCGCACGGGTGATTTAGACTGGGTGGCGTGAGTACTTTGCGCATTTTTGACACCGCCACCCGCAGCCAACGCGACTTCGAGCCGATTCGCCCCGGCCACGCCTCCATCTACTTGTGTGGCGCCACCCCGCAGGCGCAGCCGCACATCGGCCACCTGCGCTCCGGTGTGGCTTTCGACATCCTGCGCCGCTGGCTTCTCGCGCAAGGCTATGACGTCGCGCTCGTACGCAATGTCACCGATATCGATGACAAGATCCTCACCAAGGCCGCCGAGAATAATCGCCCCTGGTGGGAGTGGGTGTTCACCTACGAGCGCGAGTTCACCAAGGCCTATAACCTGCTCGGCGTACTCCCGCCGTCCGTGGAGCCCCGCGCGACGGGCTTTGTCACCCAAATGGTCGAGTACATGCAGCGGCTTATTGATGCCGGCTTTGCCTACCCCGTGCCCGCGCCCGGCCAAGACTCCGACGCCGGCGGCGCGGCTGATGCGGCTGGTTCCGTGTACTTTGACGTCGCGGCTTGGACCAAGGCGCAAGGATCTGACTACGGCGCGCTGTCTGGCAACCGCGTCGAAGAGATGGAACAAGGCGAGTCAGACAACGCGGGCAAGCGCAGCCCGCTCGACTTCGCCCTGTGGAAGGCCGCCAAGCCAGGCGAGCCTAGCTGGCCCACCCCGTGGGGCCGCGGCCGCCCGGGCTGGCACCTCGAGTGCTCCGCCATGTCGACGTACTACCTGGGTTCCAATTTCGATATCCACTGCGGCGGCTTGGACCTGCAATTCCCGCACCACGAAAACGAGATCGCGCAATCGCACGCGGCTGGCGATAAGTTCGCCAATTACTGGATGCATAACCACTGGGTGACCATGGCCGGCGAGAAGATGTCGAAATCGCTCGGCAATGTGCTTTCCATCTCCAACATGCTGGAGCTCGTGCGCCCGGTAGAGCTGCGCTACTACCTGGGCTCTGCGCATTACCGCTCCGTGCTGGAATACTCCGAATCCGCCCTGACGGAGGCGGCGGCGGGCTACCGGCGTATTGAGGGCTTCGTCAAGCGCTTTGCAAGCGTCGAGCGCGGCGACTGGACGCCGGACTTCGAGGACGCCATGAACGACGATATCGCCGTGCCCAAGGCGCTGGCCGCCATCCACACCACCGTGCGCGCGGGCAATAAGGACCTGGCCGCCGGGGACGAGGACGCCGCCCGCGCGAAGGCCGCCCAGGTGCGCGGGATGGCGCACGTACTTGGATTTGACCCGCTGGAGTGGGAAGATGGAGGCGAAGCTAGCGGGGCAGACGCGGCGCTGGATGCGCTGGTCCAGGCAGAACTGGAACGGCGCACGCAGGCCCGCGCGGAAAAAGACTTCGCTACTGCCGATGCCGTGCGTGACCGCCTTACCGCCGCCGGCATCACCATTACCGATACCCCAGACGGCCCCACGTGGTCGTTGACCCAGCGCTAAGCAGTATTCTGCTGTTATTTCCGCTGGTTATTGAACGGTTTCCTCGAAAGGACTGAAACGATGGCACGAATCCATGGCCGCGGTGGCGCGGGCATCCGCAAGACGAATAAGAAGGGCGCTACCAAAGGCTCCGGCGGCCAACGCCGCAAGGGCCTAGAAGGCAAGGGCCCCACCCCGAAGGCCGAGGACCGCGTCTACCACGCCAAGCACAAGGCGAAGCTGGAGCGCGAGCGCCGCAATTCTGGCCGCCACCAGAAAGAAACCGCAGAGATGGTGGTGGGCCGCAACCCGGTCATCGAGTGTTTGCACGCCAAGGTGCCGGCCACCACGCTCTACATCGCTGCTGGAACGCGCAACGATAAGCGGCTTTCTGAGGCCGTGTCCATGTGCAATACCCGCAATATCCCCATCATCGAGGTCCAGCGCCACGAGATGGACCGCATGACGGGAAATGGCATGCACCAGGGCATCGGCTTGCAGATACCGCCGTATAAGTACGCCGCGGTGGAGGATTTGATTGCCAACGCCGCCGAGAACCCGCGCCCCGGCATGTTCGTCATCCTGGATAACATCACCGATCCGCGCAACCTGGGCGCCGTCATCCGTTCCGTGGCCGCTTTCGGCGGCGATGGAGTGATCATCCCGGAACGCCGTTCGGCTTCTGTGACCGCGGTGGCCTGGCGCACCTCGGCTGGCACCGCGGCCCGTTTGCCAGTCGCCCGCGCAACGAATATCACCCGCACCGTGAAGGAATTCCAGAAAAACGGCTACCAGGTCGTAGGCCTCGATGCCGGCGGCGATCACACGCTGGATACCTATGAAGGCGGCACGGACCCCGTGGTCATCGTCATCGGCTCCGAGGGCAAGGGCATTTCGCGCTTGGTCAGCGAGACCTGCGATGTCCTCATGTCCATTCCCATGACCGGGTGGGTTGAGTCCCTCAACGCCTCCGTCGCCGCGGGGTCGGTGCTTTCGGAGTTCGCGCGCCAACGCCGCGTCGCCGACAAATAACCCATTCCCGCCGCGCCAGCTCGCCGCGACGGATAAGCGCCACCCGCGTTCGGTGCTGGCAAAGTCGAGCCCGCAGAATCGCCTCCCCAGCCGCCGGTGCGGTTGTCGGCGCAGCTAGCGTCAAAGGCGCGCTAGGTCCTTTGCGGGGCACAACGTTCTCAGTGCGAATCGTTGTGGCCTGCAACAATTAACCATTATTTGCCCAGGGTGGCAGCCATCGGATGGTTCCGTTGACCCGGGCTAAGTGCCCGCGCAGGGGCGGGGCGTTGGGATCATCGTCGTTCACGCCATTGTGGTACGGACAAGCGATGGTTAAGTTTCGAGAGTTGGTCTCGCCACCGTTTTTCCAGGCATTGAGGTGGTGAACCTGGCATTCATCGGCGGGATAACGGCACTCCGGCCATGGGCAGACCGGGTTTTCGGCCGCTGCCATCAGTCGTTGCTTTGCAGAAGCAAAGCGCGAGGTGCGGTAGAGGTTGACCGGACCTTCCACTGGATGAATGAGCGTGACGTATCCGTGCTCGGTAAACGCCCGTCGCACCAGTTCGGCGCCGGTCATCGTGGCGCCATTGGTCAATTGCACTACGACATCGCCGTCGGAGTCAGAACCATGGGTAGAGTCAGCGCCTTGGTCTGCGTCAGGGCCAAGTCCAGGACCAGCAGCGGCGTTGGAGCCGGAAGCGGAATCGGAGCTGGGCTTCGAGTTTGTGCCTGCAGATGAACCGGCTCGGGCGTTGGAGCTCGAGCCAGGCTGAGGACTAGTGCGAGAGCCAGGCTTGGAGCTGGAACCGGCAGGGGAGCCGGAGCCGAAATCGACGATGCGATCGAGCTCGTCGAGGCGAAGCACGACATTGGTTGTCACGCTGGGGCGGCCGGCGGCCTCGCCGTGGAAGATATTCTGCACAGAGGCAAGCGGGGCATCTTTATCAATCGCGGCGTGCATATCGGCGATATCGGCGGACGGGCCGGTAATAGACATGGTCCACGGGCCGTCGGCGCGGCGGTAAATCTTCACGCCGGGCTGGCGCTTGACGGGGCCTTTGAGCTCTTTGACGCGGGCGCGGCCCCGCTTATCAATATCCGAGACCTTCCCCTTCATCCCACACAATTCGCGCCGCAGCGCCCAGGCATCGCGCTTCTTCTTCAGCTTGGCGGCGTGGCGCTCGATGATGAGCAGGGCCGTCAGGCTGTGCCCGTTGGCGCGGCTGGCGGCGATGGATTCGCGTTGTTGGCGGCGGAAGGCGGTGGTGCCGAAGTAGGTCTCGGCAAGCGTGAGCAGGCGGGTGGCGGTGGTATCGGGGCAGCCGGCCGCAATCAGCGCGCGCAGAGAGAGGCCGTGGCAGTCGGCGATGATATCCATGCCGGGTGCCAGCCCGTTCAGAAAAGTCTGCAGCGCGTTCATGCCCCAGAGACTAAGGCGCACCGCAAGCCCGCGCTAGCCGATGCCCCACCTGCCTGTGGACAACTACCCCTCCGCGTCACCTAAGTCGAAGAAATCGCGGACTTTATCCACAGCATTGAAGGAATCCGTATTTGGACCTATACGCGGCGACGTTTCCATGCTAGAGGGAATCACGTGCCCGAGGCCTTCCATGGCCCACAGCTCCACGGGGTAGTCGCCATCGTAGTAAGTAGAGGTTACCCCGGGCAGCGGCTGGGTTTCGCGGGCCGGGCGGCAGCCATTGGCCCGCGCGAAGTACTCCGCGGTGGCGGGAGCAGAGAGCACGCGGCCGCGGGTTTGGTGCGCATCGATGCCGGCCAGCCCGCCATCATATGGCGCGATCGGATCTTCGGTGCCGTGGATAAACAGCAGCGGGGTGGGACGGTAGCCATCTGGATGGGTGGGCGCGTGATTGGAGCCCTCGCCTAGCGTGGAGGAGAAGACGCAGGCGCGGGTGAGGCTAAAGGGGGCATCGAAAAGCAGGCGCAGCACCATCTGCCCGCCATTGGAATAGCCGGCGGCGAAGGTGCGCGCGGTGGCGTACTCGCGCTGCATGGTCTCGATGAGGAAGGTGCTAAAGGCAACGTCGTCCACCCCGAGCTCGCGGGCGCGGACCGGCAGGTTGGCGCGGGTGTCGTTGAAGTGGTGGTCGATGCCGTCGGGGTATACGATGAGGGTATTGGTGGCATCGGCAAGCGCGTCCACCGTGCCGTTGGTAAAGCGGCGGATGACGTTGGCGGACTGGTGGGAGCCGTGGAAAAACAGCAGCAGATCCGGCTGAGGCCCGAGGTGCTCGGGCTCGATGACGATGAAGCGGCGGGTGTGGCCAGCCACATCCGCGGTGCGGCGATGAATATGCATGCCCGCCGAGTTTAGTCGGCGTGGTGGGCCTCTGCGGCGCTGCGGTTATCGGCGTGGAAATGCTTGGCCGCTACCTCATCGCGGATGGCGCGCTTGCCCTGCCGCCAGCCGATGAACCGGCACACCAGGTAGATCACAAAGGAAATGGTGGTCACGAAGACGGAGACCGGCAGGCCTGGGGCGAGGGAAAGGATGAAACCGCCCACGGCGGAGACCTCGGCGAAGATGGTGGACCACAGCACCGCGCGCAGGGGCGAGGAGGTGATCTGTACCGCCGCCGCGCCGGGGGTGATAAGCAGCGCCATGACGAGCAGCGAGCCGACGATTTGCACCGACTGCGCCGCGGCGAGGCCGACGAGGACGGCGAAGGCGACGGAGATGGCGCGGGTGGGCACGCCGGCGGCGCGGGCCATATCAGGATCGGCGGAGGCAAAGAGCATGGGCCGCCAGAGGAAGCCGACGGCGGCGACGATGATGACCGTGGTGGCGGCCAAAAGCCACACCGAGGCGGAGGATACGCCGACGATTTGGCCGGTTAAAAGCGTCATCGCCGTATTGGAATTGCCGGGGTAGAGGTGCAAGAACAGCACCGAGAGGCCCAGGCCAAAGCTCATGACCACGCCGATGGCGCTGTCTTGCTGGCCCTTAAAGCCCAGCATGGCCAGGATGATGGCGGCGACGATGGCGCCGGCGACCGCGCCAAAGCCCAGGTTGAGGCCGAAGAGCAGCGCCGCGGAGGCACCCATGAGAGCCAGTTCAGAGGTGGCGTGGACGGAAAAGGACATCTGGCGCAGTACGATGAGCGAGGTCATCACGCCAGACAGGATGCCCAGCAGCGCGGAGGCGATGAGCGAAGATTGAACGAAATCCACGCTGAGCAAGTATTGGGTATCTTCCCAGAAATTAGACAACGATGAGCCTCCCGTCGACGTTTAAGACATTGACCTTGGAACCGTACAGCTCCGAGAGGACCTCGGAACGCATGACCTCATCGACCGAGCCGAAGGTGTGGCCGTTGGGCGCGATGTAGAGAACCTTATCCGTCACCCCGAGCACGGGGTTGATGCCGTGGGTGACAAAGACGATGGAGGTCCCGCGCTCGCGGCGCAGCGAGTCCAGCTTGTTAACCGTGGCGTTTTGCCGGGCGGGGTCGAGGGAGAGGAGGGGCTCATCGGCAAGAATGAGGTCCGGGTCATTGGCCAAGGCTTGGGCCTGGCGGATGAGCTGTTGCTGGCCGCCGGATAGCTGGCCGACGCGCCGGTCCCGCAGCCCCGTGGCACCCACCTCTTCCAACAGCTCGTCCACCCGTCCACGGGGTGGGTGCCGGTGCCGGAATACCCCGTGTGCCACGGAGAGCGAAACCAAGTCGCGGGCGCGCAGGGGAAGGTCAGCGGGGAACATGCGCTGCTGGGGGATGAAGCCGACCCGGCAGTTGACGTCGACGCGGCCGCTGGTCAGCGTGCGGGTGCCGAGGATGGTGCCCAGCAGGGTGGACTTGCCCACGCCATTGGGGCCTAAAACGGCGATAAACTCGCCGCGGTCCACGGCGAGGTTAAGCTGCGACCACAGCGGATCTACTGCGGCCTCATGGAATTCAACGAGCACTAGTGCTTCCCCAGCTTGCTCGTGACTTCGTCGTAGTATTCCCAGAACTTCTTGCCGTCCGGCGGGGTCTCGCCGATTTCTACGATATCGACGTCGTTGTCCTCTGCGGCGGACTTGATGCGGCTTGCGGTATCGGTTTCGGTCTGGGGGTTGAAGATGAGGAGATCGACCTCGCCATCGTCAATGGCCTTGATGAAGGCGGCGACATCGGCAGTAGCGGGCTCGCCCTCGGAGATGGTGGCCTTGCGGAAGCCCTCGGGGGTGACGTCCTTGGTATCGGTGTACTTCATGAGGTAATCGGCGATGGGCTCGGTTTGCGCGTAATTCAGGCCATCAGGAAGCTGCTTGAGCTTATCGCGCAGCTGGTCCACGTGGGAGTCGATCTTCTCGGTGGTGGCGCCGGCGTCGGAGTATTCCTCGTTGATTTGGTCCGCGATGGATCCGGCGACCTCCTCCAGGGCGGCGGGGTCGTACCAGATGTGCTCGTTGCCCTCGATATTGGTGACCTTGTCCGGGTCATCCTTGGCGGTGGCCTTCGCGGCGTCGATGGTCATGACATCGGGGTCCTCGTCCAGCTTGCCGTGGTCCGTCAGCGGCAGAGCGGAGATGATGTTGTCTTGATCAGAAACGGCCTGGTAAATCCAGGCATCGTAGCCGCCGCCGTTGACCACGAGCATGTCGGCGTCGTTGGCCTTGGCTATATCGGCCGCGGTGGGTTCGAAGTGGTGGGGGTCGGTGTCGTTGCCTTTCACGATGGGCTTTACCTCGATGTCGACGCCGGAGGCGGTATCGGCCACGGCCTGGGCAACATCGGCCCAGATGGAGGTGGAGGCGACGATGGAAAGCTTCTTTTCGCCGGAGTCGCCGGAGCCAGAGTCGGAGCCGGAGCCGGAATCGGAGGAGCACGCGGCGGTAAAAAGGAGGCCACTTGCTGCGAGTAGGGCTGTTGTTGCGCGTAGTGACGTGTGCATACCCTCCAGTGTGCGTTTGCTGGCAATCGTTGTCAATTGAACATGCATTGAAAATCGGGCGGCGGGGCGCAGGGTAAGGTAACAGGCATGGTTAAACGCAGCCCCACCCGGAAGACACTGGCCTCCCTCGCCGCGGAGTTGGGGGTTTCGCGCACAACCGTATCCAACGCCTATAGCCGCCCTGACCAGCTCTCGCCGGCAACGCGGGAGCGCATTTTGGCGGCGGCCAAGGCGCGCGGTTACCCGGGGCCCGATCCTACGGCCCGCAGCCTGCGCACCCGCCGCGCCGGGTCGGTGGGCGTGCTGCTGACAGAGCACCTGTCCTATGCCTTCGAGGACATGGCGTCGGTGGATTTCTTGGCGGGCATGGCGGAGGCATCGGCAGGCGCGCAGACCACGCTGACGCTGATTCCCGCCGGCCCGGAAGGCGAGGCGGAGGCGACTAGCCTGGTGGGTTCGGCCGCGGTCGATGGCTTCGTGGTCTATTCGGTCGCCGCGGGCGATGCCTACCTCGCGGCCGCGCGGGGCCGGGGCCTGCCGCTGGTGGTCTGCGATCAGCCCACCGATGCGGGGCTGCCGTTCGTGGGCATTGACGATCGCGCGGCGATTGCCCCGGCGGCGCGTGCGCTTGTCGATGCCGGGCACCGCCACATCGGCATCCTCGCCATCCGCCTGCGCCTGCAGCGCCACGACGGCCCGATTTCCTGGCAGGAAGTCCAGGACGCGGAGATGCACGTGCAGCGCTCGCGGGTGATGGGCGCGCTCGATGTCTTCGCCGAGGCTGGTATCGCGCCCGAGTCCGTGCCCGTGATTACGCAGCACATTAACGATGCCCATACCACCCGCGCCGCCGCCGAGCTCCTGCTCGAGGCGCACCCGGAGCTGACGGCCGTGTTGTGCACGACCGACTCCATGGCGCTCGGCGTGCTGGCCTATGCCCGCGAGCGCGGGCTGAGCGTGCCAGAAGATTTATCAGTGACCGGCTTTGACGGCATCGATGCGGCGCAGCGCCTCGACCTGGCCACCGTCATCCAGCCCAATAAGGCCAAGGGGGCTGCGGCCGGGCACATGCTGGAAAAGCTCATCGCCGGCGCGACAGATACGGCGGGATCGGCTAGCGCGAAAGCGGCGTCACGCGGTGTTGACGAGGCGCAGGCGGTGCCGCGGCGAGTGTTGCAGACGCGGTTCGCGCCGGGCAAGTCGGTTACTGCACCGCGGCCGCGCGGGCGGTAGCGAGCTCGGTGAGGAAGTGGGCGACGGCGTCGACATCGGCAAGCTGCACGGCTGCGATGGAATCGCCCTCGCCCACCTTGACGCCCACGTCCGGCGGCTGGTGGAGGGCGCGGAAGCCGTCCTCATCGGTGACATCATCGCCCAAGAAAACCATGGCGGTGGCGCCGGTGCGCTCGCGGAGGGTTTCAAGCCACGTGCCCTTGGTGGCGGTGGTGGCGGAAAACTCGATGACGGATTTGCCGGCAGTGCGCGGGAAACCGGCGGTATCTAGCGCCAAGCCCGCCGCATAGGCGGCCGCGGCCTGCTCCGGGTTCTCCAGCTCGAGCGAGCGCAGGTGCAGCACGCGCTGGAAGGGCTTGACCTCCAGCTCCGCGCCGGGGAAGCGGTCTATGATGCCGCGGATTTCTTCCTCCTTGCGCGCAAGGTGCTCGCGCATGGCGGGGGTGAGCTCGGTCTGCTGCCAGGAGGACTCGGCGCCGTGGGACCCGCCGAAGAGGACGGGGTATTGCAGGGGGCACACGCGCTGCAGGCCCTCCAGGTGGCGCCCGGACAGCACCGCGGCCGTGGTGCGCGGCAGGTGGGCCAAGTGGTTCAGGGCGCGGGCGGCATCGGCGTTGATTTCCACGTCATAAATGGCGGTGGCAAACGGCGACAGCGTGCCGTCAAAATCAGAGACCACGGCGAGCTCTTCTGCCGCGGCCAAGGCCTTAATGGTGGTAGAAAGCGTCATGGCATCACATGCTACCCGCGGGAGACCAGCTTGATGGAGGGCGAATCTACCTCATCGGTATCCAATTCCAGGATGAGCTGGTTATTGCTGTTGACGGTGTAGATAAAATCATTATCCGAGCTAATCAGGTTGCGCAGCAGGTTATCGGCCCATACGGAACCGCCCTCGCAGTCCTCATCGGTGTCGTCGTACTTGACCTCATCGAAGTGCAGCTTGTTGCCATCGCGGATATTTTCGCGCTCGTCATCGGCGGTGTAGCTCAGCCGGGCCGCAAGGCGGGTGCAGCCGGTGGTGCCCACCATGGTGGATTCGCCGAAGCTAAATTCCGGCGCGTGGGGAATCGACTCCGGGATGGTGGATGCCGCATCCGGCGCGATATTGATGGAGACGACCTGCCACTGCTTGTCCACAATCCGGTCATCGCCCGCAGGCTGCGGGGCGTCGTCCTCGGATCCGCAGGCGGTAAGCAGCGTAACGGCGCCCAGCGCGGCCGCTGCAGCGGCGCGTGCGCGGGGGTGGGAAGGAAGCATTAGGAGTCCTTTCCGTGCGGGTCGGTAGCTTGCGAAGCGGTTTCGGTCCGGGTAGTACGCAGGCAGCCCAAAAAGGACTGCGACCACAGCCGCACATCGTGGCTCATGACCTGTTCGTGCATGGTGAGCATGCGCTGGGTCATGGTGAAGGGGGCATCGGAAAGCGCCCGCACGGCGTTGAGCAGGGCGCGTTTGACGGATTCGATGTCGAAGGGATTGCACAGGTAGGCCTCATCGAGCTCCGCGGCCGCGCCGGCGAATTCCGAGAGCACCAGGGCGCCGGAACCGTCATCGTGGCAGGCCACGAACTCCTTGGCCACGAGGTTCATGCCGTCCTTAAAAGGCGTGACCAGCATGATATCGGCCATGCGGTAGTAGCAGCGCAGCACGTCCTTGGGCACGCCGCGGTGCTGGTAGTGCACCACGGGGTGGCCCATGCGGGAAAAGCGGCCGTTGATGCGGCCGACGGCCTCCTCCACCTGGGAGCGGGTGGCCTTGTAGTGGTCGAGGCGCTCGCGCGAGGGCGTGGCCAGCTGCACCAAGGTGACCTCTTCCGGATCCAGGGCGCCGGTTTCCAGGAGCTCCTCGAAGGCGGTCAGGCGCTGCAGGATGCCCTTGGTATAATCGAGGCGATCCACGCCCAAAATGATGCGCTTGGGGCTGCCCAAATCCTTGCGTAATTGGGCCACGCGGCGTTTATCCTCGTCGCTAAATTGGCCGAAATCCTGCGCAGCGATGGAAATGGGGAACGCGCCCACGCCTACGGTGCGGCCGCCGGGGAGGCGAATATGGGCGGTGACGTCGCGGGTGGTGGCCTCCCCGCGCACCTCGAGGCCCTGGCGGCGGGCCAATTCCAAGAAATTGCGGGCATTAGCCTCCAAGTGGAAGCCAATGAGATCGGCACCCAAGATGCCGCGCACCGTTTCCTCGCGCCAGGGCAGCTGCCGGAAGAGATCGGGGGAGGGGAAGGGGATGTGCAGGAAGAACCCGATGGTGAGATCGGGGCGCATTTGGCGCAGGATGCCCGGCAATAATTGCAGCTGATAGTCCTGCACCCAGACCGTCGCGCCCTCTGCGGCCACGTGGGCTACCTCGTCCGCGAAGCGGAGGTTGACCTCGCGGTAGGCATCCCACCAGTCGCGCTCATAGGTCGGGGTGACGATGAGATCGTGGTAGAGCGGCCACAGCGTGGCATTGGAAAAGCCCTCGTAGAAGGCCTCAAAGTCGGCCTCGGTCAGCCTGACCGGGTGCAATAGCACTCCGGCCTCGGTGCGGAAGGGCTCGGGCGCGGCATCGGCGACGCCGGGCCACCCCACCCAGCAGCCCTGGTGCGCTTCCAGCACCGGCGAGAGCGCGGTGACCAGGCCGCCGGGCGAGGGCGTCCACGCCTGGCTGCCATCGGCCGCGGTAGTTAAATCTACCGGCAGGCGGTTTGCCACTACTACGAAGTCATTGCCGCGCTCACTCATAGCCCAAGACTAGCTTAAGACTTCTTGGTCGACTTCTTCGTTGCTTTCTTCGTCGACTTCTTGGTGGACTTTTTAGCAGCCTTAGTGGTCTTCTTGGTCGACTTTTTAGTGGACTTCTTTGAAGCCTTGGAGGTCGACTTCTTGGTGGCCTTCTTCGTCGACTTCTTTGGCGCGGCATCGGCCTGTTCTGCCAATACCTTCTTGTGTACCAGGCCCTTGGGCTCGACACCCAGCATGGACATCAAGGTCACGCCGTCCAAGAAGTCTTGGGAGTAGGTGGCCACCACGCGGCGGGCGGCGCGGGCAGTTTCCTCTGCCAGGGCAATATCTTGTTCTGCCTGTGGGTGCGTGTCTTGGACCTTGGGTGGCACGGCGAGTCCTCCTGAATGTTGGGAAAGCTATCAGGCTAAATATTGTACGCTACCGGCGGCGTTTAGGGCTCCTTGGGTTCCTCCCCGCTGGGCTTGGTGGATTCGGACTCCTCCGGCGCGGGCGATTTCTGGCCGGGCACCGTGTAGGTGGTGCGCTCGGTATCCTGCGGCTGGGCCGGCCACTGGGAGCCCGCTGGCCACAACTCCTCCGCTGGCGTGGTCCCCGGCGCGTGCTGTTGCGCGCGCGCCTGCTGCGGTGGCTTTGGCCCCAGCGTGGGCGGCAATTCGGGGCGGTTGACGCGCGGGGCGAAGGGGGACATCGGCACGCGCGGGATGCGCGGGGCCTTGCGCGCCAGGTTCGTTGCCTTGTGGAAGGAGAACCGGCCGATGCGCTTGAAGGCGGAGTACGGGCGGAAGTACTTCGGGCGGCGCAGGCGGCGGGCGACGCGCTCGCCAAAGACGACGCCGGCTGCCAGCGCGCCGGAGATGGCCAGCGCGGTGGCCAGGTTGGTAAAGCCGGTAATCATCTGCTCGTTGATGGCGGCATACATGCCGCGGTAGAGCATGAGGCCCGGCAGCATGGGCGTATAGCCCACGATCATCGTGATGAGTGGCGGGATGCCCCACCGGCGGGACATCAAGCCGCCGGCCAGGCCCACCACGATGGCGGATATGCCGGAGGCAATCACCGGGCCGACGCCGAAGGGCACGACCACGAAGTAGTAGAAGACCATACCGGCGGCCGCCGTGAGGCCTGAGAGGGTAATTTCTATCCAATTAGCCCCGCAGGCCAGCGCGAATGCGGCCGAACCCGTGCCGCCGAGCAGCACCAAGAGGGGAATCTTGTGATAAACCGGCGGCGCGAGGGTACCCATCGGCGGCAAATCAAAGCCCATGGCAGAGGCCAGCTGGATGCCCACACCCACGCCGGCGATGATCGCGCCCGTTGACAACAGCGCAGAGAAAAACGCGCGGAAGCGGTGACGGGAGAGCGGGTAATGCCATCGACAAGCGATTGCACCAACGTCAGCCCCGCCACCAGCACGATGATTCCGGAGGCAATAATCTGTGCCGGCGACATATTAATGCCGAAGGCGGCGGCAACGTTATACAAAATCGCGGCCGGGAAGACGGCCAAGAAGCCACCGACGACGTTTTGATAAAAGGGCGGCAGGCGGTAATTGGCCAACCAATCATTAAGCCCCATAATCAGCGCGGAAACCACGAAGGCAATGAGGCCAACGAGGAGATCGCCGCCAAGCATCATGGAAATCAGGCCACCCATGCCGCCCCAGCCGAGCATCACCGTGGACGGCTTATACGGCGCCGGCATTCGGTCGATGTCATCCAGGCGCTTTTCCGCCATCGCGGGCGGCACCCTACCGGAGTGGATATCGCGGATGAGCCGGTCTACTTCCGAAAGCTTGGAAAAGTTCACGCCCACATCCGGCACCACGCGAAAGACGTGGAGGTTCTGGCGCTTATCGCCCGTGCCGATCGCGGTGTGGATGGTGATGGTATTCATCAAGATATCCACGTGGCAGTAGTGCAAACCGTACGACGACGCCGCCAGGTGCACCTGCGCGCGTGCATCCGAGTTCGCGGATCCTGCGCTAATGAGCAGCTCGCCGATGCGCGCGGCAATCTCCATCACGCCCGTGACCTGGGCGGCATCGGTCAGATCGACCGGGGCGAGTGGCGATGGTGGGGGTGCGGCTTTGGCCGCGTCAATGATGGCGACTTGGCCTGCGGATACGCGCAGACGCTCCCGCATAGCGGACAGTAGTGACACGAAAATAACCCTCGAAAAAGCGGTGGGACACTAGTAATAATTTCAGCCTGAACTTTAACCCTTGTGGGGCGCAAATGCATACAAGGGGGACCGGCTTTCCACTTGGGCGAGGTCCTCGGGTACCATGCAACGAGCGGAAGAAATTCCGCGGTGCTGGAGTGGCGCAATTGGTAGCGCAACGCACTTGTAATGCGTAGGTTGCGAGTTCAAGTCTCGTCTCCAGCTCAAAAAACTACCCCCTAGCTGCATAAACAGTTAGGGGGTAAAAGTTTACAAGTTAGCCAGGTGGCTATTTATCGGCTACTTTGCGCAGACAGCGCCCCAGACTTCGGGTTACCGCGGAAGCACCAGGCGGTAAGCACCGCGAAGATGAAGGTGGTGCAGGCAAGCCCGCCGACGGTGAGGAAATACGCGGAGTCATACGCCGCCGCGGCGGTGTCGTGCGTGGCGGGCGATAGGAGGGCATCGGTGCCTTGCGGGGCGAGGGCATCGGGAAGCTTGTGCGTCATCAGTAGTGGCACGAGGGAGCCGGTAATGGCGATGGAGAGCAGCGTGCCGAATTCGTAGGAGACGGCTTCCACGCCAGAGGCCATGCCCGCGCGGTGGGAGGGGGCGGCATTGATGATGGCGGTGGAAGAAACGGACATCGAGGAGCCGGCGCCTAAGCCGGTGAGGATGAGGCCGGTAATAAAGACTGCGAGGTTATCGGCGCGGTCGGCCCAGATGATGCTCAGCATGCCGATGGACATGCTGAGGAAACCGCCGCTGATGATGGGCAAAAAGCCCACGCGGTGCAAGACGCTGCCGCCCACAATGGCGGTGGGGATGGCCGCAACCGCCATGGCGGAGATGAAAAGGCCGGCGTCGAGGGGCGAGAGGGCATCGACAAGCTGCAGCTTTTGGGTGGTAAGTAATTCAAGCCCCGTAAGGCCAAACATGGCGCCACCGGCGGTGAGCACGCCGCCGGTAAAGGTGGGCGAGTAGAAGATGTCAAAGGTCAAAAGCGGATCATTTAGCCGGGTTTGCCGGTGGGCAAAGGCTGCGGCGCCGAGCAAGAAAGCGGCAATGGAACAGACTAGCAGCGCGACATTGATCTGGGTGGCCGCCGCCGTTTTGATGGCCAGGACCAGGCTGGACAGGGTGATTAGCGCATAGAACGAGGAGGGGAAATCCCAGTGCTTGTGCGGGTTCGGTAGGTTGGGCGGGCCAAGGAGGAAGGTAAGAATAATGGCGATGGCCACGATGGGTACGTTGATCAAAAAGACCGAGCCCCACCAGAAATGCTCTAAGAGGAATCCGCCCACGGTGGGCCCTGCGGCAGCGCCCACGACGGCGACGGAACTCCAGATACCGATGGCTTTATTGCGCTCTACCTCATTGGGAAAGGTCAGGCGGATAAGCGCCAGGGTGGAAGGCAGCATGATGGCAGCGCCCAGACCCAATAAGGCGCGGCCGGAAATGAGCAGCCAGGCATTGGGCGAATAAGCCGCCACGAGGGAGGCGGTGCCGAAGGTGGCCAGGCCAATAAGGAACATCAGGCGGTGGCCAATGCGATCGCCCAATGTGCCGGTACCGAGGAGCAAGCCCGATAGAACCAGCGTATAGGCATTGATGATCCACAATTGCTGCATGTCAGTGGCGTGTAGCTGCTGTGTGAGCTGCGGCAGCGCCGTATAAAGGATGGAATTATCCAAGCCCACCATGAGTAGACCCAGGGACACCACGGCAAAGAAGGACCACCGCTGCGCCGGGGTGGAAGAGGATTCCGCGGCCGCGCGGTGCGGGGGCTTAGTGGCGGTATCAGGTGACTCGATGCTCATCGCTAGGAACCGTAGCGAATACGCCTGTGATATTTCAGGTTAGTATTGCCTTCCTCACAAGTAGGCGGGTGGTGTGAGTATGTAGGAATTGCTGGACTTTCCTGCACGTTTAGTAGCACAGTGGTACTAGAACAGTTAAAGAGTTAAGGGTGATGTTTAATGGCACGCAATTACGCAGAACAACTTGTTGAGACGCTAGAAAAGCAGGGCGTCGAGCATATTTATGGCCTCGTGGGAGACTCCCTCAACCCGATCGTGGACGCGGTGCGCCGCTCCTCCATCGAGTGGATCCACGTGCGCAATGAGGAAGCCGCGGCCTTTGCCGCCGAGGCGGACTCGCTAACCACCGGCAAGCTCGCCGTGTGTGCGGCCTCTTGTGGCCCGGGCAATACCCACCTCATCCAGGGCCTTTATGATGCCAACCGCAATGGTGCCAAGGTGCTGGCCCTGGCATCGCACATTCCTTCCCGCCAGATTGGCTCCCACTTCTTCCAGGAAACCCACCCGGAGCAGATCTTCCAGGAGTGCTCCGGCTACTGCGAAATGGTCATGTCCGGTGACCAGGGAGGGGTAGTGCTGCACCACGCCATCCAGTCCACCATGGCCGGCAATGGCGTATCCGTGCTGGTTATCCCCGGCGACGTTTCTACCGAAGAGGTTGATGATGACACCTTCGTAGAATCCAAGATCTCCACCGGCCGCCCCGTGGTCTACCCGGACCCGGCCGAGGCCGCAGCCCTGACCCAGGCCATCAACGAGGCCGATTCCGTCGCCTTCTTCGTGGGCGCCGGTGTGAAAGATGCCCGCGAGCAGGTGCTGAAGCTGGCAGAAAAGGTCAAGGCCCCCATTGGCCACGCGCTCGGCGGCAAGATGTACATCCAGTACGATAACCCGTTTGACGTGGGCATGTCCGGCCTGCTTGGCTACGGCGCCGCGCACGAGGCCACCCACGAGGCGGACCTGTTGATCCTCTTGGGCACGGACTTCCCGTATAACGACTTCCTGCCTAAGGGCAATGTGGCCCAGGTCGATATCAACGGCTCCCACATCGGCCGCCGCACCAAGATCTCCTACCCCGTGACCGGTGACGTTGCCGCCACCATCGACAACATCCTGCCGCACGTGGAGGAGAAGAAGGACCGCTCCTTCTTGGATAAGATGCTGAAGAAGCACTACGACAAGCTGGAGCACGTCGTGGAGGCTTATACCTCCAACGTGGAAAAGCACACCCCGATCCACCCCGAGTACATTGCGGATCTCATTGACCAAGAGGCCGACGATGACGCCATCTTCACCGTCGATACCGGCATGTGCAATGTCTGGGGCGCGCGCTACATCACCCCGAATGGCAAGCGCGAGCAGATCGGCTCCTTCCGCCACGGCACGATGGCAAACGCCCTGCCGCAGGCCATCGGTGCGCAGCAGGCTAATCCTGGCCGCCAGGTCATTACTTTCTCTGGCGACGGCGGGCTGTCCATGCTCATGGGCGAGCTGCTGACGGTTAAGCTGCACCAGCTGCCGGTCAAGATGTTCGTGTTCAATAACTCCTCGCTGGGCATGGTCAAGCTGGAGATGCTGGTTGGCGGCATTCCGGAGCACGAGACCGACCACGAGTCCGTGGACTTTTCCAAGATCGCAGAAGCCGCAGGCATCAAGACCTTCCGCATCGAGGATCCAAAGCAGGCTCCAAAGCAGATCAAGAAGGCCTTGGCGTATAACGGCCCTGCGCTTATCGATGTCGTCACTGACCCCAACGCCCTGTCCCTGCCACCGACGCTGACCTTCGATCAGCTCCTGGGCTTCTCCAAGGCCGCTACCCGCACCGTCTTCGGCGGCGGTGTGGGCTCCATGCTGTCCATGGCCAAGTCCAACCTGCGCAATATCCCGCGCCCGCAGGACTTCTAAGCTGTAACTGCCCAATAGCGCGCTAGCCACGCTTCCTTTTTCCACCGCGGATTTCTTTCCATGGTTGGAAAGGGGGAAGCGTGGCTTTTTGCTTTCACAGGTTTCAATCAGAAACTTATCAGTAGGCTAGAAACTGGGTTTGCCATGATGGCTTAGTGAAGCTTGCACGCACGCAGGTGTGCAGATAACAGGAAGTAATAGGAGCTACAGGACGCATGGAAGACAATAAACTTGCCAAAGTCCTCGTCGTTGATGACGAGCCGAATATCGTGGAACTACTGACGGTATCGTTGAAGTTCCAAAATTTTGAGGTCTACAGCGCTAACTCGGGCAATGAGGCGCTGCGCGTGGCGCGCGAGGTCAACCCGGATGCCTATATTTTGGACGTCATGATGCCGGGCATGGACGGCTTTGAGCTCTTGGGCAAGCTGCGCCAGGAGGGCCTGGATGGCCCAGTGCTGTACCTGACCGCTAAGGACGGCGTGGATCAGCGCATCCACGGCCTGACCATCGGCGCGGACGATTACGTCACCAAGCCCTTTAGCCTTGAAGAGGTCATTACCCGCCTGCGCGTGATCATGCGCCGCGGCGGTGCCGCCGAGGAGTCTTCTAATGACGCCACCATGAGCTATGCCGATCTGACCTTGAATGACGATACCCACGAGGTCACCAAGGGCGGCGAGCTCATTGAGCTTTCTCCCACGGAATTCAACCTCCTGCGCTACCTCATGCAAAACAAGGAAGTGGTGCTCTCTAAGTCCAAGATCCTGGACAACGTCTGGCACTACGATTTCGGCGGCGACGGCAACGTCGTGGAATCTTATATTTCTTACCTGCGCCGCAAGATCGATACCGGCGATACGCAGCTTATCCACACCGTGCGCGGTGTTGGCTATGTGCTGCGCACCCCTCGGTCCTAAACTGACGTTTTATAATGGCAGATTCACAGGAGAACCCCGCTGCGGGCAGGCCCGTGCAGGCTAAGCCCCAGCAAACCCAGCAGCCGCCCAAGAAATGGCATGAGCAGCTGGACCAGCTGCCGCAGCAGGGGCAGGGAAAGAAGAAGCGCTCCAAGCGCGACTACATCAAGCAGATTCCGCAGGCGATGCCGCTTCGCACCTGGCTTGTGGTTCTCCTCGTGGTTATCTCCGGCCTCGGGTTAACGGGCTCGTCCTTTGCCGTGAACTCGATCATGCGCAACGTGCTCTATAACAACGTCGATAGCGAACTGCGCTCGGCGTCGTCCTCCTGGGCCCGCGATGTGGGCAATGACTTCTTCCTAGGGGATCACACCAAGCGCCCGCCCACGGAATACGTGGTGCTCAATTACCTTCCAGATGGCACCATTCGCTATTCCGGGCCCACGTCTACCACCCCAGATGTAGAGGGCGTTCCCTTGGGCGGGTACCCCACGACGGTGGGCTCGATTGAAAATAATACCAAGTGGCGCGCGCTGGCCTTTGCGGATTCCAATGGCGTTATCACCGTTATTGCCAAGGATATGACCCATGAAAAGGAAATCCTGCACGGCCTGGCCATGGTGCAGGTATCCATTGCGGCGATCGCCTTGGCTGCCATGGCCGGCGTGGGCTTCTGGTTTATCCGCAGGGCGTTGCGGCCGCTGCGGGTGGTGGAATCGACGGCATCGGAAATCGCGGCAGGCGACTTGGACAAGCGCGTGCCCGAATGGCCGCTGCATACGGAGGTCGGCCAATTGGCCGCCGCGCTCAATATCATGCTGGGCCACCTGCAGCGCTCTGTCGTTACGGCGCAGGAAAAAGAGGAACAGATGCGCCGCTTCGTCGGCGATGCCTCCCACGAGCTGCGCACCCCGCTGACCAGCCTGCGCGGTTACACGGAGCTCTACCGCTCTGGGGCGACAAACGATGTCGATCTGGTCTTTTCCAAGATCGATAAGGAATCCAAGCGCATGTCGCTGCTGGTAGAGGACCTGCTGGCGCTGACCCGCGCGGAAGGTACGCGCCTGGACCTGCGGCCGGTGGATCTTCTGGAGCTTTCCCTTTCGGTGGGCTCGTCCGCGCGCGCTGCCTTCCCCGAGCGCGAGGTCAAGGTGGTTAATAATGCGCAGTCCATCCCCGTGGTCAATGGCGATGCAGACCGCCTCCACCAGGTGCTGCTCAACCTGATTTCCAATGGCTTGCGCCACGGCGGCGAGGATGCCACGGTCACCCTGCAGCTGCGCCGCGACAACAAGGACATCCTGGTAGACGTCATCGATGACGGCAAGGGAATGTCGTCTGAGGATGCCGCCCACATCTTCGAGCGTTTCTACCGCGCGGATTCCTCGCGCACGCGCGATACCGGCGGATCTGGGTTGGGCCTTGCCATCGTGCATTCCCTAGTGGAACAGCACGGCGGCAGCATCAGCGTGGACTCCAAGCTCGGCCACGGCACCACCTTTACGGTGCGCCTGCCCGCGCTGGAGGAACCGGAGGATTAGTCCTCGCGGTAGCCATCCTCGTTGGTGCCCAGGTGCTGGCGGATGCGCGCGGCCGCCTCATCCATGGCGGCATCGTCGGTGTCCTCGGCGGCATAGGCCTTGGAAAAGTCGTACTCTTCCATCTTTTCGGTGGGGAAGAGGTGGATATGGGTGTGCGGTACATCGAAGCCGGCGATGACGTAGCCGGTGCGCGGGGTATCGTACGCGTTCTTGATGGCCTCACCGATTTCTAGGGCCACCTCGTTCAGGTGCGTCCAGGTCTGTGGATCCAGGTCGGTCCACTTATCCACTTCCTCTACGGGCACGACCAGGGTGTGGCCGTAGCGCAGCGGCTCGATGGATAAGAAAGCCACGCAGGTCTTATCGCGGTAGACAAAGCGGGCGGGTAGGTCACCAGTGATGATTTTGCTAAATACAGAAGCCATAGCTGCCAGGCTACCCCCAGCTATGATGGTGGGCATGCGCATTCTCGTAATTGGTTCGGGCGGCCGTGAACACGCCCTCGTGAAAGGACTGCACGCTGATCCACAGGCTGCGGAGATCCACGTCGCGCCGGGCAGCGCGGCCATGGCACCGCTGGCTACCCTGCACCCGGAATACTCCCAGGTAGATGATCCAGAACGCATGGTGCAACTCGCTCAGGAGATCAATGCCGAGCTCGTGGTCATCGGCCCCGAGGTGCCGCTGGTCGCCGGTGTGGCGGATGCGCTGCGGGCAGAAGGCATCGCCGTGTTCGGGCCGAATAAGGACGCGGCCCAAATTGAAGGCTCCAAGGCCTTTGCCAAGGAAGTCATGGAGGCCGCTGGGGTCAAGACGGCCCGCGCGCAGCAGCTGCGCCCAGGCGCTAGCGAGGCCGATATTGAGGCCGCGCTGGATAATTTCGGGCCGCAGTTCGTGGTCAAGGACGATGGCCTGGCAGGCGGCAAGGGCGTCGTGGTCACCGGCGAGCGCGCCGCCGCCCTCGCCCATGTGGATGCGGTCTTAGGTGCCGGCAACCCCGTGCTCTTGGAATCGTTCCTGGACGGGCCTGAGGTATCGCTATTTTGCCTTGTCGATGGCGAGACCGTCGTGCCGCTGTTGCCCGCCCAGGACCACAAACGCGCCTACGATAACGACGAGGGCCCCAATACCGGCGGCATGGGCGCGTACACACCGCTGCCGTGGCTTGGCAGGGACGACGTGCAGCGCATCGTCGACGAGGTATGTACCCCGGTTGCCAAGGAAATGGTGCGCCGTGGCACCCCCTATTCCGGCCTGCTCTATGCCGGGCTGGCTTGGGGCGAAGAGGGCCCGGCGGTGGTGGAATTTAACTGCCGCTTTGGTGACCCGGAGACCCAAGCGGTGCTCTCGCTCCTACAGTCCCCGCTGGCGCAGGCGCTCAACGCCACCGCCACCGGCACGCTGGCAGAACTCGAGCCGCTGCAGTGGGAGGACGGCTTTGCCATCACCGTGGTCATGGCGGCAGAGGGATACCCCGCTTCTCCCCGCAAGGGCGATGCCATTACGGGCGAGGGCCTCGAGGATCCAGAGCGCGTGCTGCACGCCGGCACGAAGCGCTCCAATGGGGTATTCCAGAGCAATGGTGGCCGCGTGCTCAACGTGCTGGGCAAGGGCGACACGCTAGACGCCGCGCGCGAGAATGCCTACGCCACCGCCCAGGGCATTGAGTTTGCGGGCGGGTTTGTTCGGGGGGACATCGGCAAGCGCGCGGCAGCCGGGGAAATTTCTATCTAGCAAGTAGCCACGGGGGAGGGCAGGCATGGAATAATGAGCCACGTGGCTGAGAAGAAGAATATCCCCAACGTCCTGTCCTCCCGTTATGCTTCTGCGGAGCTTGCCAATATCTGGAGCGCGGAGCATAAAATCATCCTCGAGCGCAAGCTATGGATCGCCGTGATGCACGCCCAGAAGAACCTGGGCGTGGACATCCCCGCCAAGGCCATTAGCGCGTACGAGGCCGTTATCGAGGACGTAAACCTCGAATCCATTGCTGAGCGCGAGCGCGTCACCCGCCACGATGTGAAGGCCCGCATCGAAGAATTCAATGCGCTGGCCGGCTACGAGCACATCCACAAGGGTATGACCAGCCGCGATCTCACCGAGAACGTGGAGCAGCTGCAGATCCACACCTCGCTGGAAATCATCCGCGATAAGGCCATCGCCGTGGTCTCGCGCATTGGCCGTCACGCCGCCGAGTACCAATCCCTAGTTATGGCTGGGCGCTCGCACAACGTGGCCGCGCAGGCCACCACGCTGGGCAAGCGCTTTGCCACCGCCGGCGATGAAATGCTGCTGGCCATCGAGCGCGTGGAAGACCTGCTGTCGCACTACCCGCTGCGCGGCATCAAGGGGCCCATGGGTACCTCGCAGGACATGTTGGATCTCATGGGCGGTTCCGAGGATAAGCTCGCCTCCCTAGAGACCAATATTGCGGATTACCTTGGCTTCCGCCGCATCTTCAACTCCGTGGGCCAGGTGTACCCGCGCTCGCTGGATTTCGATGCCATCTCCTGCCTCGTCTCCCTGGGCACCGCCCCGGCATCGCTTGCCACCACCATCCGCCTGATGGCCGGCAACGAGACCGTCACCGAGGGCTTCAAGGAAGGCCAGGTGGGCTCGTCCGCCATGCCGCACAAGATGAACGCCCGCTCCTGCGAGCGCGTGACCGGCCTGCAGGTCATCCTGCGCGGCTACCTCACCATGGCCGCAGACCTCGCCGGCAGCCAGTGGAACGAGGGCGATGTCTCCTGCTCTGTGGTGCGACGCGTGGCGCTTCCCGATGCCTTCTTTGCCATCGATGGACAATTCGAAACCTTCCTCACCGTGCTCGATGAATTCGGCGCCTTCCCGGCCATGATCGACCGCGAGCTGGAGCGCTACCTGCCCTTCCTCGCCACCACCCGCATTCTCATGGCGGCGGTGCGCGCCGGGGTGGGCCGCGAGACCGCCCACGAGGTCATCAAGGAGAACGCCGTGGCCGTGGCCCTGAACATGCGCGAAAACGGTGGCAACCAGGACCTAGTCCAGCGCCTCGCGGCAGACGACCGCCTGCCCATGGACGAGGCCGAGTTAGAAAGGGTCCTCGAGGATAAGCACGCCTTCATCGGCGCCGCCGAATCCCAGGTTTCCCAGGTCCTGCACCGCATCAAGGCCCTCGTGGGCGAGCACCCCAAGGCCGCTGCCTATACGCCGGGCGAAATCCTCTAGCGCCGTGCGCGGGCTTATGTGCCCGCGCACGCCCGCGCGTTATGATGAGGACCATGCGTTCTGAGCTTTCTTCTTATACCCATGTAGCCTCTGGCAAGGTCCGCGATATTTACGATGTGGACGACAACACCCTGCTGATGGTGGTCTCTGACCGCATCTCCGCCTACGACTTTGCCTTGGAACCTGCCATCCCGGATAAGGGCCGGGTTCTCACGGCCACCTCGAAGTTTTTCTTCGATGCCATCGATTTTCCCAACCACCTCGCCGGACCGCTCGATGATGAGCGCATTCCGGAAGAGTGCTTGGGTCGCGCCATGGTAGTCAAGAAGCTGGATATGCTGCCCTTCGAGTGCGTGGCGCGCGGTTTCCTTACCGGCTCCGGCTTGAAGGAATACCAGGCAGACGGCACCGTGTGCGGCATCGAGCTGCCCGCAGGCCTTGTCGAGGCCTCCCGCCTGCCCGAGCCCATTTTCACCCCAGCCACCAAGGCTGAGCAGGGCGATCACGATGAGAACGTGTCCTTCGCGCACGTGGCGGACAAGCTCGGCCGCGAGCGCGCCGAAGAGCTGCGCGCGGCCACCTTGCGCATTTACGCCAAGGCCGCCCAGCTTGCAGAAGAGAAGGGCATCATCTTGGCCGATACCAAGTTCGAGTTCGGCCTTGATGAAGACGGCACGCTCGTGCTTGCCGATGAAGTCCTCACCCCCGATTCCTCCCGCTACTGGCCCGCCGATTCCTACGTGGAAGGCGAGGTACAGCCCTCCTTTGATAAGCAGTACGTGCGCGATTGGCTGACTTCTGCTGCCTCCGGCTGGGATAAGTCCTCTGAGACCACCCCGCCCGCGCTTCCCGATGACGTCGTTTCCGCCACCCGCCTGCGCTACATCGAGGCCTACGAAAGGCTATCGGGTGAGCGCTTCGCGGACTTCCTCGCGCCGAGTTCCTAGCCGGGGCGAACCAGACCGGCTCGGGCAACCGCGGTAGCTGGTTGCCCGCCGCTGGGGCAAGGCAGCTGACGCGTACAGTGGTAGGGCATGAGTGATGAAAAGACGACCGCACCGGTAGCTCCAGTCCACCCCATCAAGCGCGAATTTCACGGCCGCGAATTCGTGGATAATTACGAGTGGCTGCGCGATAAGCAATCGCAGGAAACCCTGGATTACCTCAACGCCGAAAACGATTACACGGCGGCGCATACCGGGCACTTGGATGCGATGACGGAAAATATCTTCCAAGAGATTAAATCCCGCATTAAACAAACCGATATGTCCGTGCCCGCCCGCCGCGGTAAGTACTGGTACTACGGACGCTCCGAAGAGGGCAAGAACTACGGCTATTCCTGCCGCATCCCGGTAGAAGAGGGTAGCGATCCGTGGACCGCACCGGTGATTCCGGAAGAAGGCAGCCCAGAGGGCGAAGAAATTATCCTGGACGCCAACGCCTTGGCAGAGGGCAAGGACTTCTTCGCCCTTGGTGCAGCCTCCATCTCAGATTCCGGCCGCTACCTGGCCTATTCCGTGGATTTTGCCGGCGATGAGCGCTTTGAGCTATCCATTAAGGACCTTGACACGGGAGATCTTCTAGAAGATCACCTCACCGGTATTTTCTACGGCGCTACCTGGGCAGGCGATGGCTACATCTTCTACACCACCGTGGATGATGCCTGGCGCCCGGATGCGGTGTGGCGCCATAAGGTAGGCACCGAGCAGTCCGCGGATGTGCGCGTCTTCCATGAGGCGGATGAGCACTTTAATGTGGGCATCGGCAGTGCTCGCTCCGATAAATACCTCTTCATTGGCGTGGGATCGAAGATTACCTCGGAAGCCTGGGTATTGGATACGGAGAACCCCGAAGGCGAATTCCGCCCGCTGTGGAAACGCGAGACCGGCGTGGATTATGACGTAGACCATGCCGTAGTGGGCGGCGAGGACTATTGGATTGTCACCCACAACGCCACCGGCCCGAACTTCGCGGTGGGCTATGCCAAGGTCGGTGAGGAACTTCCCGCCCTGCGCGATCTGCCGGAGCTGCTGGCACACGATGACACCACCCGCATCGAGGGCGTGGATACCTACCGCGACCACATGGTGGTGGGCTATCGCCGCGGCGGCACCGGCAGGGCCGCCATTATGCGCGTGGGCGATGACTTCGGGGAATTCGAAGAACTCAACTTCAACGAGGAGCTTTTTACCGTCGCCGTGGCCGGTAACCCGGAATGGGACGCGCCGGTAGTCCGCGTGAATTACGTGTCCTATATCCAGCCCGCGCAGCTTTTCGATTACCGCGTGGATACCGGCGAGTACACGCTGCTGAAGGAACAAGAAGTCCCCGGCGGCTATGACCCGGATGATTATGTGGCCTATCGCATCTGGTCTACCGCTAATGATGGCACCAAGATCCCGGTCTCCGTGGTGCACCGTTCCGATTTGGACCGCACCAAGCCCAACCCGACGCTGCTGTATGGCTACGGCTCCTACGAGGCCAGCATGGACCCGTACTTCTCCGCGTCCCGGCTATCGCTCATGGATCGCGGCATGATTTATGCGGTTGCCCATGTGCGCGGTGGCGGTGAGATGGGCCGTCAGTGGTATGACGATGGCAAGATGCTGCAGAAGAAAAACACCTTCACCGATTTCATCGCTGTGGCCGATGACCTCATCGAGCGCCGCGTGACCACCCCTGACCAAATGGTGGCCGAAGGCGGATCCGCCGGCGGCATGCTCATGGGCGCCGTGGCGAATATGGCCCCCGACCGCTTTACCGCCATTCAGGCCGTCGTCCCCTTCGTGGATCCGCTGACCTCGATGCTCATGCCGGAGCTTCCCCTCACGGTTCCCGAGTGGGAAGAGTGGGGCGATCCGTACCACGATCCTGAGTACTACGACTACATGAAGTCCTACTCGCCCTACGAGAATGTCGAGGCCAAGGACTATCCGGATATCTTAGCTATCACCTCGCTGAACGATACCCGCGTGTTGTACGTGGAACCTGCGAAGTGGGTTGCGCAGCTGCGCGCTACCGCCACCGGCGGCGAGTTCCTGCTTAAGACGGAGATGGCCGCCGGGCACGGTGGTGTATCCGGCCGCTACGATAAGTGGCGCCAAAACGCCTTCGAATACGCCTGGACCATCAATAAGGCCACCGGCCTGACGGAGTAATGCCGCAACGAAATCGCGCGCTGGCCGGCACCCCGGCAGGCGTTCTGGCCAGCGCGCGGATCTGGCGGTACTGTGCGATAATTTGAGCTATGACTAGCCACCTTCTGGTTTCTATCTCCAGTATTTTTGAGGACACTCGGAAGCAGGCTACAAGCTTCCTGTCGGTTCTGGACCGGGAGGAAATTCCCGTCTCCCTGCTTATCGCCCCGCATATCGATGGCAATTGGCACCTGGCCAAGGACAAGGACACCCAACAGTGGCTCAAGGATCAGGCGGCCGCTGGCCGTCCGCTTATCCTCAATGGCTTTGACCAAGCAGTCCAAGGCCGCCGCGCGGAGTTTGCCAATCTCAATTCCCACGAGGCGAAGCTGCGCCTAGCCGGTGCGACCCGGCAGATGGCGCAGATTGGTTTCGAACCCACCATCTTCGCGCCCCCGCGCTGGCGCATGTCTCCCGGAACTTTGCAGGTCCTGCCCAAATTCCCCTTTGAAGTGGCAGCTTCCACGCGGGGCATCCTGGAAGTACCGACCGGGAAATTCCACCAAGCCCGCAACCTTTCTTTTGGTGAGGGCTTTGGTTCCGCCAAATGGTGGCGCAAAAACATTATCCGCGCGGCAGAGCGCTCCGCCCAGCGCGGCAATCCCGTGCGCCTTTCCATCTCTGCCCGCAACCTGGATGACCGCAAGGTCATTAAGGACTTTGTCAAGGCAGCTCGCCGTGCCCTCGACGCGGGCGCTACTCCCGCTGATTACAGTATTTACCTGCCGCGTTAGTTCGGTTGACGCCTTATAGTAGATCACATGAAACGAACAGATGAACTAACAACGCAACAGGCGGCAGACTTCTTGAATGTCTCTCGGCCGCGTGTCATCGAGCTCATGGATGAGGGAACCTTGAAGGGGCATACAGAAGGTGCCTACCGCCATCTGTATGCCTCCAGCGTGCAGGACTTTAAACGCCAGAGAGACCTTAAGCAGCGTGCTGCTGCAGACGAGCTCGCGGTGCTTTCTGACGAGATGGGCCTGTACGAGTAGGCGCTCCTACTGGCTTAGGCCGTTAATGAAGTCCTTAGCCTGCTGCGGGAGCATGCCCCAGATTCCAGCGGGGATGATCTTTTGCAGGTTGCCGGTGGCCGCCATGAAGCCGGGGATGGCGAGCAGGCCAGCTAGGATGGCGAAGCCGATAATGGCGCCGGTGCCAAGTGAGCTAGAGCCGAATCCGAAGCCTGGGCCATCGGTGTTGTCATCGTCGCCTTGGTCGTCGCCACTTGGGGCGTCGGTGGATTCATCCTCGCCGAGCGTGAAACCGACCTTGACGGGATCGTGGTCGGAGGCGCGGAAGGGGGAATCGTCGTAGAAATCCACGGCGTTGTAGTTGCGGCGGGAGTATTCAAAGGCGACGGGTTCGTCGGCATTGATGTTCCACACTTGGGCATCGGCAAGCGCGCCCGAAGCAACCGCATTGGCTAGGACGTGGTCTAAGGTGCCGAGCAGGCCGTCGAACTGGTAGGAGGTATCGGCGCCGTATTTTTCCGCAGGCATGGTAAAGCCGTCGTTGCGGAAGACATCGAGCGCGGTTTCGTGGGTGTAGGTATTGAAATCACCCAGGGCGAAAAGCGGCTTATCCTTCCAATCGTCCTGCTTGTGCAGGGCATCGAGCACGGCCTGGGCCTGGGCGTTGCGGACGTTGGGGTTATTGCCCTGGCCGTCGCCGGAATCCTCATCGCCCTTGGCCACCGAGCCCTTGGACTTGAAGTGGTTGGCCACGGCGACGAAGGACTCGTCATCGCTATTGATCGGCTGGAATTCCTGGGCCAGCGGCTCGCGGGCGGTGCCGGAAAAGCGGGGATCCTGGAAGATGCGGGATTCGCCCACGGGCTTGACCACGTCCTTGTGATAAATGAACGCGGTGCGGATGACATCGGGGTGCGCAGGGACCTGATCCTTGGACGGGGAGGGCACGAAGGCCCACTTCTCGGAGCCCGCGGCTTCGTTGAGTTTTTCGGTCAGGCGTTTCAGCGCCTTATCGCGCTGGTCAAAGTCTCCGGTTACCGCGTAGCCATCTTCGATTTCGGAAAGACCAATGACATCTGCATCCAGGCCATTGATGGCCGCGACGATCTTGCGCTCTTGGTCCTCTAAGGCGGATTCGGTATAGGCGCCGCGGGTCTTGCCGCGGTTGACGGTGACCTTATTGCCCGCGCGGTCGGTATAGGCGCTGCCGCCGAATTCCTCGCCCAAAGAGGTGAAGTAATTCAGCACGTTGAAGGCGCCGATGGTGTATTCGCCCTTGACATCATCAACGGCGTGTAGCTCCGCATCGCGGGATTCTTCCCAGGAGATGGGGAGATCGGCGCCGGCGGTTTCACCGGTGACCGGCTCGGTGGGCTGGAAGCGCCACTGCTCGTGGGAATAGCCCACGATGACCGGATGTTGGAATTCCACGGTATCGGTGGTGCGCAGGGACTTGATGGTCTTGCCGCCATCTTGGGCGATATAGGGCAGCGGGGTGTCCTTATCGGTCCTTAGATAATCGCGGGTGCGGCCATCATCCAGGGTGACGAGCTTTTCTGCGTTATCTTTGGCCAGTTTTTGCAGCTCGGAATTGGGGTCGGTGGAAGGGGAGTGGACATCGGAAGGCTGGCGGAAGGCCTCATCGCCCGGGGCGAGGCCGACCTCGCCGTATTGGTTGAGCGAGTAGTTATTGGTCACGGTGTGCTTGCCGGGCTGGATGAGCATGTGCTCAAAGGGCTCGCGGGCGGAATCGCCTTGGGGCAGCTCGTCCACGGCGAGCGGGGTGACCTCCTCCAGCGCGGTATCGAGCTGCTTGAGGGAAGAAGCGCTTACCTGGGTGGCGCCGTAATACTCGGAGACCTGGCCGGTGACCTCAACGGAATCGCCGATGCTGGGGTATTTATCGGCGCCCTTTTTGCCCATGTGGACAAATAGCGCCTGCGAGGCATCGGTGGCTTCTTGGCCGGTGCCGCCGGTCTGGATGGTAAAGCCGTTTAAGCCACCTTCGCTCCACACGCCGGTGACAACGCCCTGGGTAGCAATATTTTGGCCCTCGAGAGGGGAGGTATTGCCGGTGCCCTGGATTTCCGCAATCGGGGTTATGCCTTCGGGGGCGGGAAGATTCTCGGAGCCACCCGAGCCACCCGGCTGTGGGGCCGGGGACTCGTTGCCGGAATTGGTGGGAGAAGGCGTGCCGACGGTGAAGTCCGCGGAGTTGTCATCGGTATCGGCGCCCGCCGCGTTGCGGGAGGCGGAGGTGTCATTGGATAGCGCACCGGTGGCAGCGCCTTCAAACTTGGAAGCGGCGCCGTAACCTAGGAGGTCAATGGTATTACCGGTGGCATCGGCAAGCTGCACCGAGCCCTTCGTGCCGGACATATTGACCTTGCCTTCCGCATCCGGGGTGGGAAGAGCCTGGGCCTGGCCATTGCCGGCGGCGCCCTGCACCAGGTAATAGCCGTGGGGAGCGATGGTGCCGGAAAGTGTAATCTTGCCGCCGCTATTGCCATTGGAGGCGAAGTACTCCACGGACCAGCCAGTGAGATCGATCGCGGCATCGGTGGGGTTATAAAGCTCGATGAAATCATTGGAAAAGCTCGCGCCCTTGTTTCCGCCACCGCCGTAGACCTCAGAGATGACCGCGGTGGAATTATCCGGGGCGGCCATGGCGGAAGGCACCGCGACGGATAGGGAGAGGGTGGAGAAACCGGCAGCGAGGGCTACCCTGCCAAGGCGGCGAAGTGCCATAGAAGTCACCTTAATCATAGAGAAAGTTGTCATGGACGCCTTTTATATTTACTCGCTGAACAATTGGTGTACCCGTGGCCGCAAGGGGTGGGTTGTGCGCGAGCAGGCGGTGAAACCTGGGTGCCGCGCAAAATTCGTTTTCCTGTTGGTCGTAATTTACGCGGTGTTTGCTTTGCTGGGGTGAAAACCCTGCAGTGGGGGTATATCTAGGGATTGGGCGGGGGTATGACTACACTGAATCGGGCAGACCTAAGCCCCATACAGTAAGGCAAAAATTTCATGGCTCGTGTAGTTGTCAATGTCATGCCCAAGGCGGAAATTTTGGATCCGCAGGGCCAAGCTGTCGTCCGCGCATTGGGTCGCATCGGAGTATCCGGTGTCAGCGATGTGCGCCAAGGAAAGCGCTTCGAACTCGAGGTAGATGACTCCGTTACCGCAGAGGAACTGGATAAGGTGGCAGAAACGCTGCTGGCTAATACCGTCATCGAGGACTACGAGGTTACGCAGCTGGAGGTCAAGTAAGTGACCGCAAAAATCGGAGTAATTACCTTCCCCGGCACCCTGGATGATGTGGATGCCGCCCGCGCGGCCCGCACCGCCGGCGCCGAGGTCATTAACCTCTGGCACGCGGATGCTGATCTGCGCGGCGTGGACGCGGTAGTCGTGCCGGGCGGTTTTTCTTATGGTGACTACCTGCGCTCGGGCGCTATTTCGGCGCTCGCCCCCGTCATGCGCAGCGTCATCGACCGCGCCAAGGCAGGAATGCCGGTGCTCGGCATTTGCAATGGTTTCCAAATCTTGACTGAAGCAGGCCTCTTACCGGGCGCATTGACTCGGAATAAGGGCCTGCATTTTCATTGCACCGATACCTACCTGGAGGTGGAGCACTCCACCACGGCCTGGACCAGTGAGTTTGAAAGGGGCCAAAAGATTTTGGTGCCCGCTAAGCACGGTGAGGGCCGCTTCCAGGCAGGCGATGACGATATCGCCCGCATCGAGGGCGAAGGCCGCGTGGTCTTCCGCTATACCGATAATTACAACGGCTCCATCAATGGCATTGCCGGTGTAAGCGATGAGTCCGGCCGGATTGTTGGCCTCATGCCGCACCCGGAGCACGCCATTGACCCGCTGACCGGCCCATCCACCGACGGATTGGGACTTTTCGTATCCGCCATCAAGGCCGTCGCGGAAGCGCCGGCGGTTTAAGGAGGCCACCTACATGACCGTTTCTAATGACACCGTAGACAAGGCACAGTCCACCCCGGATGAGCAGCAGCCGTACGTTGAGCTTGGCCTAAAGGATGACGAGTATCAGCGCATCCACGATATTTTGGGCCGGCGCCCCACCGACGCGGAGCTGACCATGTACTCCGTGATGTGGTCCGAGCACTGCTCTTATAAGTCTTCCAAGACGCACCTGCGCTACTTTGGTGAGACCATGACGGAGGAGATGGGGGAGAAGATCCTCGCTGGCATTGGTGAAAACGCCGGCGTGGTGGACATCGGCGATGGCAATGCGGTGACTTTCCGCGTGGAATCGCACAACCACCCCTCCTACGTGGAGCCCTACCAGGGCGCGGCCACCGGCGTGGGCGGCATCGTCCGCGACATCATGGCCATGGGTGCGCGCCCCATCGCCGTGATGGATCAGCTGCGCTTTGGGCCTGCCGATGCCCCCGATACCAAGCGCGTGCTGCCCGGCGTCGTATCCGGCGTGGGCGGCTACGGCAACTCCTTGGGCCTACCCAATATTGGCGGCGAAACCGTCTTTGATGAAACCTATGCGGGAAACCCGCTGGTCAACGCCCTGTGCGTGGGCACGCTCAAGGTCGATGACTTGAAGCTCGCCTTCGCCTCCGGCACCGGCAATAAGGTCATGCTCTTCGGTTCCCGCACCGGCCTGGACGGCATCGGCGGCGTATCCGTGCTGGCCTCCGATACCTTTGAAGACGGCGCCGAGCGCAAGCTTCCTGCCGTGCAGGTGGGCGACCCCTTCGCGGAAAAGGTGCTCATCGAATGCTGCCTGGACCTCTACCACGCCGGCGTCGTGGTGGGCATCCAGGACTTGGGCGGCGCCGGCCTGGCGTGCGCCACCTCTGAGCTGGCCGCGTCCGGCGATGGCGGCATGGAGGTCAACCTCGATGCGGTACCGCTGCGCGCGGAAAACATGACCGCCGCGGAAATCCTTGCCTCCGAGTCCCAGGAGCGCATGTGCGCCGTCGTGGCACCGGAAAACGTGGAGAAGTTCCGCGAAATCTGCGAGCACTGGGAGGTCACCTGCGCCGAAATCGGTGAGGTTACTGAAGGTGACCACTTGGTCATCCGCCACCAGGGTGAGGTCGTCGTCGATGCGCCGGCTGGCACCATCGCGGATGAAGCACCCGTCTACGAGCGCCCCTACGCCCGCCCCGAGTGGCAGGATGAGCTGCAGAAATACCAGGGCACGGACAAGCGCGGCCTGGTGGAATCCCTGCAAAAGCTCATTTCCTCGCCTTCGTTGTGCTCGCGCGATTTCATCATGAATCAGTATGACCGCTACGTGCGTGGCAATACCGTCCAGTCCCACCACGCGGACGCGGGTGTGCTGCGCATTGATGAGGAGACCGGCCGCGGCGTCGCCGTTTCCGCCGATGCTTCCGGCCGCTACACCAAGCTGGATCCGAACATGGGCGCGCGCCTGGCCTTGGCGGAGGCCTACCGCAACGTCGCGGTTACCGGCGCGAAGCCCGTTGCGATTACCAACTGCTTGAACTACGGTTCGCCGGAAAACCCGGACGTGATGTGGCAGTTCCGCGAATCCGTGCATGGGCTTGCCGATGCCGCCGTGGAACTCTCCATCCCCGTCTCCGGCGGCAACGTCTCTTTCTACAACCAGACCGGCTCCGAGCCGATTCTGCCCACCCCGGTCGTGGGCGTGCTCGGCGTGATCGACGATGTGCACAAGGCCATTGGCAATAACCTGGGCACCGTCAATGAGAAGGAGGTCCTCATCGCCTTGGGCGAGACCAAGGATGAGTTCGGCGGTTCCATCTGGCAGCTGGTGAGCGCCGAGGGCGCCGATAAGGACAACCTCAACGGCCTGCCGCCGCAGGTGGATATGGCTAATGAGAAGCGCCTCGCGGACTTCTTCCACGGCAACGATCTGCTCACCGCCGCGCACGATGTCTCTGAGGGAGGCCTTGCCGTCGCCGCCTTTGAGATGGCCAAGCGCGCCGGTGCGCTTGCCGATGCCGCCGGCCTCGGCCTCGACCTCGATCTCACCGCCGTGCACGAGGACGCCTTTACCGCGGCCTTCTCCGAGTCCGCTTCCCGCGTGCTCGTGGCCACCACCGCCGACCGCACCGATGAGGTGCTGGCTCGCGCCGCCGAGTTCGGAATCCCCGCCACCATCGTGGGTGAGACCACCAACACCGGTGCCTTGACCCTCGGCGGTGAGTCTGTCGCCATCTCCCAGCTGGTTGAGGCATGGTCTGCCACCTTGCCTGACCTCTTCGGCCACGCCGTGGGCGCCAACTCCGTCGTGGAGTAAACCAGCCCCTGGCATTGCCCAGCACAAGCCCGGCTTCGGCCGGGCTTGAGTAGCGTTTAGGCAATCTCCGATTTTCCCGGCCGCCGCCCATTAGATAACGCCATTTCTCTCTGATTCGAATCGTGATTTTACAGTAGGAGTCCCATGAGTGCGCATTCCCGCCACCAAGCCTCCGCACCCGCATCAACAGTGGTGCGGTGGTGCCACCATGGTATTGGGCTGGTATTTGGCCTAGTGGTCGCCATAATTTCCGTCGGAAAAATGAATTACGATGACTGGGATGCGTTATGGGTGGCGGGATTGCTCGTACGCGATGGAAACCGGGATCACCTCTATAGCATCAATGAACATGATTTCGCGATGCCCCGTGGTGACGTCTGGCTAGATACCATCGCCCACTCCGATGTCACTGGGTTTCCGCACCCTTATGTTCACGCTCCATTTCTTGCCGATGTCATGAGCTTGGTCGTGCAAGTCATGAGTTTTGATGTCTCCGTGATAGTGCTCGCGATTGTTTCCGGGTGGGCGTTGGTGGTGCTGATAGCCTCCGCCTGGTTCTTGTGGTTTGAAGAAGAAATACCGACCATGATCCTGCTTTTCGGCATACTCTTGGGCTGGGTATCGACGGCTTTTCAGTCATCGTTGATCCTTGGCCAGACGAGCCCGTTGATCTTTGCGGGGGTTGCATACGGCCTTGCTGCGTCCCGCGTGCACCCAGTGCGCGCGGGAATTGCACTGGGACTTGTATCTGCGGTGAAGCTAACCCCCATTGTCCTTGTGCTCATCTGCGTGGCATTTCCGCGGGCGCGGAAAACGGGAGTGGTAGCACTCGGGACAGGCGCCATCGCTGTACTGTACTCAATCGTCGTTTCTGGCTGGAACGTATTTACCTCTTGGTGGGATACCCTTCAGGACATCATGGGATCAGTAATGGTCGCCCCCGTCAACGGATCGATCGCCTCCCAGCTCAGCACCAACCGCGTTGAAGATGACAACCTCCTTGTCACCATTGTCGATGATCCTTCACTGGCTGCCAGCATTATTCCGCTACTTGTCACCCTGGCATTGATTGCACTGGTTATTGTTACCGCTGTGCGGTCACAGGATCCGTGGCGCATTACTGCCGTCGGCATCTTTACGGTGCTTACAGCTACCAGCAGTATCTTGTGGGATCATTACGTCTTGTGCGCCGTATTGCCACTGCTAGGCGTTCTGGCCCGCGGGCAGAATCGCATTATTTATGCCGTCCCAGTCTTGGGACTCTTCCTATTCCCGCCGCTGGCCAAGTCAGATTCTGATTTGTGGTTGCCGTGGTCCTCTTTCATCGCCTTGGCAGGTTTTGTCATCGCACTGTGTATCGCGGAGCTAAGCCGGAAGGACGCCCTGCCCCTGCGGGACCGCCGTCTTTCTTTCAAGAAAGCGAGTTAGTAGGCGGCTTTAGTCACAACGCCTTTCCAGAACTGAAGACTTCAAGATCGTTGCCCGGCCCTATCCGGCCAATGATGGTGGCACCCACCCAGTGATGATGTATGTCCACGGCGGCCAGGCGGTGCTGCATTCGCTTGCCGATGCCGCCGGCCTCGGCCGGGCCTTTGCTTGGGTTACGCTACTATTTAAGACCTACGGATAGTGAAGGAGGATCGTCATGGCACCTGTACGAGTGACGATTCAACCTGCTGTGCTGGCTTGGGCGGTATCCCGCACAGGGCTCTCACAATCCGCGCTACTCAAGCAATTCCCCAAAATCCAAGAATGGGAAGCTGGTGAAGAGCGTCCCACTCTAAAACAAGCGAAAGGCCTAGCGAAGAAAGCTCACATCCCTTTCGGCAGGCTGCTTCTCGATGTCCCTACAGGCGATGAGGTTGAGGTCGCGGACTTTAGAACCGTGCGCAATGAGCAGCTCGATACAGTCAGCCCAGAGCTGCAGGAAGTCATGTTCGCTTCCCAGACTCGCCTCGATTGGTACGTCGAATACGCACGGGACATAGGAATTGATCCGCCGGAGCTTTTCCATACCGCGAAGATTTCTGAGTCTGCTGCGGTTGCCGCTAGTAGCGTTCGGGACGTACTCCGCCTCACTCAAGAAACACCTCTTCCCGGGCGTGACAAAGTTCGTGAATTGGTTTCATTGATGGAAGATGCCGGGATACTTGTCGCCCGAAACTCCATTGCCGAAAACTCGACCCGTAGGGCACTTAATGTAGAGGAATTTCGTGGATTTACTCTTGAGGAGGATGGCTACTGCCTGGTTTTCATCAATACCCGCGATACCAAGACAGCCCAGCTTTTCAGTCTTGCGCTCGAATTGGCGCACGTTGTGCTTGGCAAACCCGGAATTTCTGATCACTCGGAGCGCCTAGAAACTGAGCAATGGTGTAATCAATTTGCTGCGGCTTTCTTGTGCCCGGGGCATTCTTTGCGGGAGAACTCCTGCCCAACCAGTGAAAATTCTGTCACTTCCTGCGTGGGGGAGAGGTTCTTCGAAACAGTGTTGAGCGCTGCAAGATCTGGTGTGTTGCCTGAGAAGCAGGCCGCTAGGTTCCTCGGCGTATCTTCGTATGCTTCCTATAAAGAACTTGTGCCGCTACCTGTCCAGTAAAAGTGGAGGTGTAGAAAGAATGCTTCCGATATTGCGGTATAAAGATTCGTCTCAAAAGGTTGCGTCGAAGTTTTCTTATCTTCATTTGTATCGTCCTGAATGATACAAATGAAGATCATTAGATGATACAAGTGGAGGGTTGCGTCCGCTAGTGTGGTGTATCTGTAACCCGTGGTAAGCCTCGTGCCGGTGCATAATAAGGCGACCATCACGGGTACCTTTCGAATCAACTTCTACTTATCTTCGAAAGGAATGTAACTGCGATGGCTGCTAATCCCCATCATATCGATCCCACTGCGTATCTGGAAGAATTGCTGACCCAAGCCTCCCCAGACTTGATGCGCCAGATGCTTACAGACTTCATTAAGCAGATACTTTCAGCCCAGGCTGACACGGTCTGCGGCGCTGATTACGCCACGGCACCGCGTTTGAACTATTCGGAGTAGTTGGAAATGGTGGTAGATTACCTTTCTTTTCAAGCCAACCGGGCTGGATGTCAGGCGTCCACCAAACGGGGATCGGGCCCAAGGTCCTTAGTATGGAGAGTTAAGACAGGAAGTCGTCAGAGTATTGCCGAATAACCGAATCGAAATCTTGGTCGCGCTCGAATCCTAATTTTTCCATTCGCTTTACGTCGAAGTTTCCGGGCCAGCTAGTAACAATGGAAGCTACACGTTCATTGGGCACATCAGAAGTTAAGGCTCTTGCTTCAGAACCCCCTACTCGTTCTAAGGATGCGAGCATTTCGCCTACAGTGACGCTGATTCCAGGAAGGTTCATGATCCGCCAGGAACCGAGGCGTGAGCTTTCAATGACTATTGCCCGTGCAATATTACGGATCGCAACTTGCGGTGAAGAGAGCCACATTAGCGTGTCATGTGGAACGGGAACTTCGGATGGAATCCCGTTGAGTGGTTCTCGGATAATGCCGCTGGCAAATGAGCTTGCCGCGGAGTTTGGCTTTCCAGGCCGTACGGAGATTGTCGGTAGGCGACAGATGCGTGCATCAATAAACCCTTTACGGCTGTATTCGTTGACCAGGATCTCGCAAATGGCCTTGGTCGCACCGTAAGTTGAGGCGGGCTGTGTGGCCCAGTATTCCGGCATTGTTTGAGGAAGCTCTCCGCCGAAAACAGCGAGCGAACTCGTGAAGATGAAGCGAGGTACAGGAGTTTTTTCCAATTCACGAACGGACCGTGCCGCTTCAAGGAGTGTACGAGTTCCGTCAATATTGACGTGCGTAGCAGAATCGAAGTCTAACTCCGATCCTCCCGAAAGAACAGAGGCCAAGTGGACGATAGTGTCAGTATTTTCGGTAACTGCTTGGCTGACGGCGTCTTTATCCGTGATTTCTCCTGTTATTGATCGCACCCGCGGGTCCGTGACGCTAGTGGGGATAAGATCGAAAGAAATTACCGAATCCAGTTTTATTTTTCCAGCGTCAGCTTCGGAGAGGAGATGTTGAATTAGCAGGGTGCCGAGGAACCCGGCTCCCCCGGTAATGACGATGTTCATAGTGGCTCCTTCGAGGACTGAAAAGTGGCAGGTTTGAGAAAAGGATAAATGCTGGGCATGCTCCAGTCGAGGCTTAAAGCGTATTTAATTATCGGGGTCGTACTAGCTGGGAAGTCGAAGTTTGCTGGTAAGGGCGTTGGAGACACACCGGGTTTCAGTGCCTGAAAGCAACGGTCAGCATTAAAGCAAAGGTTTCTTTTGGATGGGTTTCCTTTTAGTTACTTTTCCGTAAGAAGTGATGTAAGAGCTATCAGATCCAACATGTTATTGACTTCACAGCGGGCACCCCTTAGGGTAACAAACATCTGATTGAAGAAACATATCGGGTGTTTTATCCGTTTTATAATGCCCCCTCGGAAGCCATGAGGATCTTTAATGTCTCCAACTTTTCTTGTGACACTTGGTGTTGTCGCTGTAGCCCTCATCCTTGTCCTCATTATTAAAGCCAAGGTGCATCCATTTCTGGCTTTGCTTTTTGTGTCCATCGCGCTTGCGTTAACAGCGCGCGTGCCAATTTCGGAAGTCGTTCCTCTATTAAAAGATGGTATGGGCGGCACCCTTGGCGGAGTTGCACTCATAGTGACGCTTGGTGCTATGTTGGGTCGAATTGTTGAGGTGTCTGGCGGTGCAGATGTACTCGCTCGAGCCCTCGAGAAAAACTTTGGTGAGAAGCGTGCGCCTTGGGCATTGGGTGTTGCCTCCTTCATCTTTGGTATTCCTGTGTTCGTGGATGTGGCGACGATTGTGTTGGTTCCAATTGCCATCGCTGTCGCTCGGCGAATGATTGGCAAAGTCAACATGCTTGCTTTTGCACTTCCGGTCGTTTCTGCTCTGCTTGCTGTCCATGTGGTTCTGCCCCCTCATCCCGGCATTGTTGGTGCTTCGGAATTGATGCAAGCAGATGTGGGATTAGTGCTTCTTATCGGATTTATTCCCGTAATCGTGATGTGGTTTGTGGGACAGGTTTTGTCCGGATATGTGGCAGGAAAAGTGTTTTCACCAGTTCCTGTACTTGGTACTCAAGCGGCTGGTACAGCTGTGAGCGAGGAAAATGACACGGAACGTGAGCAAGCTCCGTCTGTCGGACTTGTCTTGGCTGCGATTATCCTTCCTCTTGCGCTGATTATGGGAGGCACAGTTTCTAAATTGGTGCTACCTGAAGGAAACTCCATTCGAGATTTTCTTGGATTCATTGGAGATTCCCCTATCGCCCTGTTCATCGGTGTAATTTTCGCTATCGCAACGCTAGGGATTGCTCGTGGATGGGGTAAAGAAAAGATCGAGGACGTCGTAGCATCTGCTCTTCCAGCCACTGCGGCCGTGATTCTTATTACTGGTGCTGGTGGAATGTTTGCCAAAGTTCTTACTGAGACCGGGGTGGCTGATGCCGTCGCAGATCTACTGGTTTCCACAGGCTTGCCAGTTCTGGTGCTGGCGTGGATGCTCGCTGCATTTCTCCGTGCCGCTCAAGGATCTGCGACTGTGGCAGCCCTCACCACCGCACCACTCGTGGCACCTATGACAGCATCGTTAGACCTCAACAGTCTGCAAATTGCTCTACTGACGGTAACCGTTGGTATCGGATCTATGGCATTCAGTCATGTCAACGACTCGCTTTTTTGGGTTTGGAGCCGTTACTTCCAAGTGGACACTGCGTCTGCATTGAAGTCTTATACAGTGACAACGACGATTATGTCGGTTACAGGTTTTGCCGTGGCAGGCGTCTTGTGGGGAGTTTTGGGGGCATTTGCATAAATAATGAAAATATTTTCAGAAATTGAAAGCTTGGAGGCTAATATGCGCCGAATTTTGGTCCTTGACGATGACCCTACCGGTTCCCAATGTGTGTCAGGAGTTGACGTCGCATTCGATACGGATCCATCGATTGCTGCGGATGTACTCAAAGAGCCCGGATCTACATGTTTCGTTTTAACTAATACTCGTGCTCTCGATGAGGACGCTGCAGTGAAGATGAACCATGAAATTGTGGCTGGTGTACTGAACGAATTAAGCCACCGGGATGGATTGCACGTGGTGTCTCGTTCCGACTCGACGTTGCGGGGGCATGTAATTGAGGAACCTAATGCAATCGCCGACGTGCTTTTGGAACATGGCTTAGAAGTGGATGCATTCCTTTTCTGTCCAGCGATGATTGAGGCAGGACGCTTCACAAAAGATGACGTGCATTTCGCAAAGGTTGATGGTGTTGAAAAGCGGGTAGAAGATACGGATTTTGCGAAGGATGCGACATTCGGATATTCCCATTCCAACCTTGCAGAATTCCTAGAGGAGCGTTCAGGGAGAGAAATTCAAGCCAAGGATTGTCTCTCGATTGGGCTTACTGATATCCGCGAAGGTGGCGTGCAGCGAGTGAAATCCCTGCTCCAGCAGGCTAAAAATCGCCGATGGGTGATTGTAAACGCTACGGAATATTCTGACATGGACGTGGTAGCGAAAGCTGTGGGGGAGCTTGAATCCCAAGGTCGAGTTTTCGTGTCTCGCTGTGGTCCTTCCTTTGTTCGTTCTCTTGCAGGGCAGCACCGTGCTCGAGTCCTCACGGAAGATGCACTACAAATCGATTCATCAAGATCATCACACGGACTGGTCGTAGTAGGTTCCCATGTGGGCCTAACAAGTCAGCAGCTTGCAGAGCTGCAAAGCCGCGGCGGCCATCTAGAATTTGAGCTTCAGGTTCCGAAACTTTTAGATTCTGCGACGCGTGAGAGCCATATCAACGAGATTTCTTCGAACATAATCAATCAATTAGCTAGTTCTGATTGTGTTGTGTACACCAGTCGCGAACTGATTAGTACAGATTCGAAAGCTGAATCACTCGAAATTGCGCGCCAAGTATCTGACGCAGTCGTCGCGGTCGTAAGGGCAGTCTGCAAAGCTCATCCAGCTTGGATTGTGGCCAAGGGAGGTATCACTTCCCATGAAGTCGCAGCATCAGGGTTGGGGATTCGCAGGGCGAAGGTGGAAGGCCAGTTTTATGAGGGGCAGATTAGTTTATTCACCGCTACTGATGCTCCAGATGACGTTCGTGGTGTTCCTTACGTGGTTTTTCCAGGGAATGTAGGAGGAACAGGCGCCTTGGCGGAGGTGGTTCAAAGACTACGCAACGCTTCGGAAAATGTTTGATTGGTAGATTTGGCACTGGGACAACGCGGCATACTGGAGCCCTTTTTAGCCAGTTAAAGACTCTGGTAACAAGAGTGATTCCCATATCGCATACAGGGTGATGCTGCCGCATATTTTGGCCATTTTAATTCTAAGTTCTGATCCAAAGGAGTAACTTTAATGACTACGACACCTAAAATTGCCTGGATTGGCCTAGGTGCTATGGGGGCACCAATGGCTCTTGCCACCGCTGAGGCAGGCATGAGTGTGACCGCATACGATGTATCTCCGGATTCGCTGAAAGCAGTTGAGTCTCACCTCTCTGTAGCTTCCAATGCTCGCGAGGCTGTCACTGGAGCTGATGTTGTAGCGATTATGGTCGCTACGGGCGCTCAGCTGGACTCCGTGCTTTTCGGGGACGATGGGGTTGCCTCGGAACTGAAGCAGGATACTGTTGTTTTGGTTATGGCAACCGTCGGGCCTCAAGCAATTGAAAGTGCTGCAGCAAGGCTTGAGGACGTGAATGTTCGAGTCGTTGATGCGCCAGTATCTGGTGGTGTCGCTCGAGCTAAGACTGGAGACTTGCTCATCATGGTTGGCGGCGAATCTTCTGATGTCTCCGTAGTACAGCCACTTCTCAACGCCATGGCAGCCAAATCTCCCGTCGTCGGTCCAAAACCGGGAGATGGACAGCGCTTCAAAATTGTAAATCAGTTGCTATGCGGCGTGCATATTGCTGCCGCCGCTGAAGCACTTGCACTGGCAGATTCTATGGGTCTTGACCTAACACAGGTCCACGACGTACTTGGGACCGGTGCTGCTGCGAGCTTTATGTTTAGCGACCGAGGACAGCGAATGATCGATGAAAACTTCGATGACGTTCGTAGCGCTCTAGATATTTTTGTTAAAGACATGGGCCTCGTGAGTGAAGCAGCGCGGGAAGTGCATCAACAGGTACCGCTCTCGTCGACGGCCGAGCAGCTTTATGTTCGGGGGCACCGTGAAGGCCTAGGACGCAAAGATGATTCAATAACTTTCAAGCTACTTCGAGGCGACAGTGATTAGCTTTAACAGCTAGATTAATATCCTTGTTCCTTGCAGCTTGTCTCAAATTACTGAACGATATAGAACATTGTCGGTGCAAGGTAAGGCTAGTGAATGATACAAGTTATTTGCGCGCCCTTGGGTGAGCGGCCAATCGGTCGTGCCAAGTTGTTTGTGTGTGGAGTGGGGTATAAGTATTAGCCCTACCCCGCGATGTGCCCACCAAGTCCAAGTGGGATCACGGCGTAAAACGTGGTTACCCTCTTTAGGCTGAAGAGATCACCAACCTTTTTCGATGATTTCCTCTTGGATGTACCTGAATATCTCGTCTGCGAGAGCATCGCTATGGTACTTCGAAAACATCGTCGTGCCCTTTCGCATTTGGCCGAGCGCCAATTCACGAGCAGCAAGGAGGATGGAATCTTCCATCAAAAGCTCATCGATTGCGAAGTCTCCGGGATACAGGATTGTCTTAACAGGGCCTGCTGAACGATAACTACTTCTGAACGTGTAGCCGCGCATATACGCCGGCGGCTCGTAGGTATCAGCAATATTTAATGTCGTGCAGGGCCTCCAAGTTCCGCCTTTGGAATTGCGACTAATTCTTAGGAAGAGCATTTCCACGTTGTTAATGCTCAAAGTGGCCACGCGGCGATCGATAGCGGACCTGTTCGTAGAGGGCATCGCCGTGACGGTCCAGATCTTCTTCTCCGTCAGATGTGGATAGGGGATGACATATGCCACGTAAGCGGACAGCGACCTTAAAATGTCTTCCCATCCAGGCTGCTTTCTAAGCTCCTCGAACTTTTTATTTGAAAGGTTTCGCTTTTTAGCGGTAACGGCTCGGTCGCCGATTTCGACCTCTCCTTCATCGGTAGCTTCTACGTCGAGCCATTTAGCTTGGACCTGCTGATCTATGAGCGCATCGAGTGGGGAATCGCCCAAAGGCTGTGCGAGGAGCGTCTTATTGCGCAGTAGGATTCCTGCTTTTCGGCGGCGTTGAATCTCGCCATATTCTGCCATGTTGAGCTCCCTTGCAGGAACCGGACAGAAATTGATGGCAACGATGTCAGGGTAGGTTCGCCGGTGGTCGGCTAAGCGCGAGGGAAAATTTACCGATTGGCCTACGTACTGCTCGCCATCGGAAAACTCAAGCACATAAATGCCACACGGATTTTTCAGTGTCAAGACTGCCGAGGGCGCCACATCGGAGGTGTAGTCCCATCTTTTGAATCGGAGATTACTCATTGCATTCCCACTTTATTCGTCTGGTTCAAGTTAATCAGGCTGTGGTCGTGACTTCCTCGTAAAAGCGTGGAAACACTTGCGCGTGACTCCGGTTCTCTTACTGAAAGCAGAATCTCCACCATGCATTTCCGGAAACGAGGACTAACGTTGCCGGTATGAAGATCATTGCTCGGCTGCTCTCCGTCCCGCTTGCGCTTGTCGCTTTCCTCGCGCTGTGGCTTGCGGTGGCACCATTTACGCCGCATATTCCGTATTGGGGTGCCGGCGCGCTCATCGGCCCGCAGTATATCGGGCCGGTGATTCTCTTTTCCCTTATTCTCCTAGTCCTTGCGGCGATTGGAAGGCTCGGCTCCCGCAGCTTTTACGTGCCAGGCGCGTTCGCGGCGGTTGCGCTCATTGCAGGCATTTCGCTTTTTGGGACGCAGATTCATGCTGCGAAGGAGCAGGGGACCGACGTAGATATTCGCGCCGCGTTGAGTTGGGCTGGTGTGGAAAGCACCGACGAGGGCCCTGATCATACGGTGGCCTACGATTCCTTCCATGGCGAGGACCTAGACATGGATATTTATACGCCCAATGATGGCGGCACCCACCCGGTGATGATGTATGTCCACGGCGGCGGCTGGGATCAGATGAACAAGCACTCTCAGGCGTTCAACATGCGTCAGATGGCGCAGCGCGGCTACCTCGTATTATCCATCGATTACACGCTATCCAGCTGGGACCAGCCCACGTGGAAGGTGGCAGCGGGGCATGTGGGGTGCGCGATGAATTGGGTCAATGCCCATGCAGCGGATTATGACGGCGACCCAGGGCGTTTCTTTACATACGGCGAATCTGCCGGTGGCCAGTTGGTGCTGAATGCGACTGCCGATGCCGCCGCGCACCCCAACCACCTACCTTCCGCCGATTGTCCCGGCACGCCGGCCGTTCCCCGCGCCGTGTATGCGGACTCACCGGCCCTCGATGTCCGCCACATCTATGATTCTGACGATCCTTATGCCGCGCAGGGTTCCCGCGATACCGTGCAGAAATACCTGGGTGGAACGCCCGAGGAATATCCCGACCGTGCAGATTTCGTCACCTCAGCTACGCATCTCACCACGGATATGCCACCCATCAAGATTGTCCGAAGCGACAACGATCGTCTCGTTCCGCCGGAAAGCTACGACGATTTTCGCCGCATAGCCCAAGAAAAGAATATCGACCTGAGCGAATACGTGCGCCCACACGCCGACCACGCATCCGCCCTTAGCGCTCATGGAGTCTGGAACCAGCACCTGCTCCAGGCGATGCCCCAATTCTTCGCCGAGCACGATCCACAAGGTTCTTAACCTGCCGAAACCCCTGGATCTATGCGTGGCTCATTTGGCTGACCTTGAAATGCTCCGAAGCAGTTTTGATGGCTCCGAAGGCTGCCCAAGTGACATGGAGGAGGAGCAGAACCAGCAGGGCGGCGCTCACGGTATCCATCCAGCCCAGGCCCCATGCCAGCGCCGCGGGCTGCGTGGATAGGGTATGGGTGCCCAGGCAGCAGGTGCCCACGGGGAAGGTGCTGGCCCACCAGCTGGGGTTATAGGACATTGGGGTATTTCCCAGGGCGGCGCCCCAATGCTTGGCGATGGCATAGACCGACAGCGGCACGCCCAAGCTCAGCATCGCTACGCCGTAGACCATGGCGCGGAAATGCCACTGGTCACTGGCGAGAAGCTGTGCCGCGGCGGTGGACTGGCCGACCAAGCCCATTGGGATCCAAGCGGTGGCAGCGAAGTTTATGGGAACCTTGGGAAAGGTACGCCGGTAAATAAAGGTAAATATCGGCATTCCCGTCACCAAAGCCACTACGAAGCAGAAAACGCCAACGCCGTGGACAAGCGAGCTCCACTCACCGACCTGCGTTGCCAGCTGCGCCGAAGAGGTTGCGGAAACCATCGGTGCCACCAGCGGCAGACCCAATGCAAAGGCTGGATCAGTGGGGTGGTTGAAGAAAAGATACTTTAAATACTTGATGCAGGTCATGAGGCTGAGGACGGTACCCACGGCCCAACACACAGTGTGAATCAACCAGGTATCAAGGATGAGGGAGTAGGCGCTACCCAATGCGAGGATGCCCATGGAGACCATGCCCCATGCAGGCATATCGTCGGAATGAAACCCAGGATTCCGGTACTTAATGAATCCCGCCGTAAGCGCCAAGAAGACAAGAGTTGCCACGCCGAGCATGATTTCAGCTGGAAGGTGCCCCAACACCGGACTCAGGTGGGTATCAATAAGGGATGAGGAGATCGATAGTCCCATGAGTGCTCCCGCCCAGGCAGGCCCTAGCGGCGGAATTTTCATGTCATTCCGAACTTTTAACATTTCAGGTTATGTGCTTCCTCATGCGTGCGGGGAGTGTGTAATCCGAACAGGATCCCAATGAATAAATCTACTCTCACATGAGATGATGATAGAGATCGGGCCTCTCCCATGCGGTAATGGAAACCGTACGGAAAGTCGATGTGTTGGATTCTGGCGAAAAGGATTAGATTCTCCTTTTCCTTGAAGCTCCTCACTCCTCTCAGTAGACTTACGGTAACGTAACTTAGCTCTGGTGGGAGAAAGAAGTATCGCTGTGGCTCAGATACATGCTGAAGGAACTCAAGAGGCGGGGGAGCATCCCTTGAAAGAAGGCTTGGTGCAGCGCACCTATTGGATGGCGGATCGCGGCGAGCGGCCGCTGACCCGTGGATGGGGTCATGCGCTGGCGGCGTTGCTATCGGTGATCGCCTCGACCGTGCTCATCACGTATGCGTGGATGACGCTCCATTGGTGGCAGGGCCTGGGCGTTACCGTTTATGGATTAGGACTGGTGGGGCTTTTTGGCGTCTCGGCGCTCTACCACCGCTATCCGTGGGCTAGCCCCCGGGCGGTGCGGTGGTGGCGGCGAGCAGACCACGCCACGATTGCGGTGTTTATTGCCGCCACGTACACCCCGCTGTGTTTGATTGCGCTGTCCCCGGCGCAGGCCGCGTGGATGCTGGCCATTGCGTGGGCGGGTGCCATCTTGGGCGTGATTTTGAACTTGGTGTGGATTGAGCACCCGCGGTGGCTCGACGTTGTGGTTTACCTGGCGTTGGGCTGGTTGGTGCTGCCGCTACTGCCCACGCTGTGGAGCGATGCCGGCGCGGCAGTAGTCTGGCTACTACTGGCCGGCGGAGTGGTTTACTCCGTAGGCGCGCTGGTCTATGGCTTTAAGTGGCCTGGGCGCAATGCGCGTTACTACGGCTATCACGAACACTTCCACACCGCGACCATCGCGGCGGCGGTGGTCCACCTCGTGGCGGTATGGCAGGTCGTGGTAGGAGCTAGCTAGGCTGGTGCAGACGGAGGAACCATGACCAGACCAAGCGATCACCCGGTGCGCACGAACTGCGCCGAGCCGCATCGCTGTCCGCGCGATGTCCGGCTGCGTGCGTTAGCTCAGTCGCGCCTGACAGGAATGCTGGAAGAAGAACAGCACGCGGACTTGGATACATATTTGCGCGCGTGGTCGTGGGCTAAAGGCGATCCGCTGGTCCTGGCGGGGCAGAAAAATACCGGGTGCTATATCTTGGTCGCAGGCAGGGTGCGCATTGAGCGCGCTGTGGGCGATGGCAAGACCGCTACCGTGGATATTGCGGTGCCCGGTGATATTATTGGTTCTTTGCTCGAGCCGGTCGCGGAAGAATCCGCCTGGGCCATGGAGACCACGTGTGCGCTGCACCTACCCGGGGATGCTTTAAGCGCGGTCGTGCACAAGTATCCGGCGATTTCCCTGGCCATCATGCAGCTGCAAGAGGAAAAATTGGCCCTCTCCCGCCAGCTTTCGCTGTCCCAAAGCGCACAGACGGTACAGGCTCGAGTGGCGGGGGCACTTATTCATTTGGATGAAAAATTGGGCCAGCAGCGTAGCGATGGTTCGCGGCTTTTGCAGGTGCGCCTGCGCCGCGAAGACCTAGCGGGCTTGGCAGGGACAACGGTGGAATCCACGTCCCGGGCGCTGACCAAGATGAAGAAACAATCTCTCATTGATTCGGGCCGGGAGTGGATTGTGGTGCTGGATTATGAGGCGCTACTCAAGCTTGCGGGGGCGTAGCAGCAGCATCGCGATGGCGATAACCAACAGCACGCTGGCTTCGTGGACAAGCATGCCGATGGACATCGTGACCCCGCCTAAGAAGACGCCGGCAAGCAAGATGGCCACGGTAATCAGTGCGATGGCAATATTTATCCGCATGGTGCGCACCGTGCGCTGGGCTAGGTTCAGTGCATAGGGCAGGCGGGGAAGCGCATCGGCCATCAGCGCAATATCCGCGGTTTCGATGGCAGCTGGAGGACCAGCCGCGCCCATCGCTACGCCGATATCGGCCTGCGCAAGCGCCGGGGTGTCATTGACGCCGTCGCCCATCATGGCCACCGTGTAGCCCTCGCCTTGTAGCTGCTTGACGATGTCCAGCTTGTCCTCCGGCAACAATTGCGCTCGCACCTCATCCACACCGAGCTCTTTCGCTACGCTTTTTGCCACGGGGTAGGCATCACCAGTGGCCATGACGATTTTTATGTCATTATCGTGCAGCGCTCGAACGGCTGCGGGGGCATCATCGCGGATGGTATCGGCCACGGCCACCACACCGATGGCTGTACCATCCATGCCGACGTACATGGCGGTCTTGCCCTCTTCATTGAAGCGTTGGACTACGTCATCCTCCGCGCCGGGGGCAGGCGTGGTGTCGAGGAGTTCTGCCGCCCCCACCACAATGGTGTGCTTGTCGATGTTTGCGGTAATGCCCTTACCCGTTACGGGGTTGGCGCTTTCTACCGGTTCCACCTCCAAATCCCTGTCCTTAGCGCCGGTGATTATGGCCTCAGCCAAGGGGTGCTCAGAGGCGGTTTCGGCGCGCGCCGCCAAGCGAAGGACTTGCTCTTCGGTGTAGGAGTGGTTGAGCACAGTGACATCGGTAAGCGCAGGGCGCCCCTTAGTTAAGGTACCGGTCTTGTCCACCACGAGGGCATCGATCTGGGCAGAAGTCTCTAGGTAGTCGCCGCCCTTGATCAGCACGCCGTCCTTGGCAGACCGGCCGATACCGGCCACGATGGAGACGGGGATCGAAATGACCAGCGCACCGGGGCAAGCGATGACTAGTAGGGTCAAGGCTAGCTCAATATCGCTGCTGATGAGTCCGATGAGGACAGCAAAGGCTATAACCGCCGGGGTGTAGTACTGGGAGAAGCGCTCTAGGAAGGATTGAGTGCGCGCCTTATCGTCTTGGGCGTCCTCCACGCGGTGGATGATCTTTGCCAGGGTGGAATCCGCGCCAATGCCTTCCGCGGTAACTCGCAGCAGACCAGACCGCAACCAAGTACCGGCGAAGACCTCGGAGTCTTGCGCCTTTTCCGCCGGCACGGATTCGCCGGTAATGGTGGCTTCATCGACCCCGCCGTGGCCGGAGATAACCGTTCCATCGACGGGAATCTGTTCGCCATTGCGCACGATGACGGTATCGCCAGGTTCTACCTCCCACAGTTCCACGGTCTCTTCTTCGCCCTCGCGCAGTACCTTAGCGATCTCTGGGGCAGAATCCACCAGATCCGATAGCGCCTTGCGGGTGCGATTCATCGTGGCCTTCTCTAGCGCCTTACCCAGCGCGAAGAGGAAGGTGACCGCGGCTGATTCCCAATAGTTCTGAATAAAAGCGGCACCCACGGCGGCGATGATGACCAATAAATCTATGGACACCATCTTGATGCGCAGGGCTTGCACTGCCGAGATAGCGATCTGCCACCCGGCGATGACCGCTGCCGTGAGCATGAAGACATCGGCTAAGCTGAGCGCTCCTACCGCGTCGATCTCAGAGGGAATAATCCACGAGAGGAAGATCAAAAGTCCAGAGACTATGACCACGCCCCAGGTTTTCGTCTTAAACATTGGCTGCGTTCCTTTCTGCTTGGCAGCGAAGCCAGGACTAGATGGCAGACGGCTTTGCCGTATAGCCAACGTCAGCAACGTACGAAACGAGATCGCGGACCGAGACTGCATCGGGGTCGTGCTTGACCATGATGCGGCCGGAGGAGAACTTCACTTCTGCGGATTCCACGCCGTCCAAACCATTGAGTTTGGTCTCGATCCTGGCGATGCAGCTGGGGCAGCTAAACTCATCAGAACGCAGGGTCGTGTTTTTAAATTGGGTTGCATTAGCCATGATGACTAAACCTTTCTGCACCGTATCCGGTACTTTTCGTGCTGTGTTCCTTACACTTTTGAATGTACGGAGGCAGGCAGAAAGGATCTTTGACCTAGATCAAAGAACGCGAAACTAGGTCAAAATTTCAGCAAGGCTCTCTTTTTCTAGCGTTGCGCTAAAAGATACGGCCTTATTCCGCAGCGGGGAAGAGCGCCCGCACATCCGAGTCGGTGGCCACGGCGGCGGCGACAAGCATGCGGGCCTGGGGCGCGCGGAGGGGTCCGGCGGAGATGACGCCGGCATCGGCAAGCGCGGCACCGCCACCGTAAATGCCCTTCACGGGGCCTTGGTCCACACGGGTGGTGAGCACGACCGGCATCGTCTTGGCGGCCTCCTTCGCGGCGGCGGCGAGGGAGGCGCTGATATTTCCGGTGCCCATGCCCTCGATAACGATGCCCTGGGCGCCACCGGCTACGGCGCGCTCGATGAGATCGCCAGACGCGCCGGGGTAGGCGGCGATAATGTCTACGCGGGCATCGCCAAGCGGAGCGTACTTCAGCGGGGCTGGGCGCTCCGGGAAGTCCTTCTCGCTATTGGTGGCAAAGCCATTTGGTTTGGTGGTATCGGCCATATATGCCCCACGGGCGGGCAGGACCTTATCCCCAAAGGCGATGAAGGTTCCCTTGCCCTGGTTCTCGGGATTGGCGATGGCCTCCACTGCGGCGGTGAGGTTATCCGGGCCATCCGCATCCGGGTCATCGGAGGGATGCATCGCGCCGGTGAGCACCACGGGCTTGTCGCTATCGTGGAAGGTATCGAGCGCAATCGCGGTTTCTTCGATGGTGTCGGTGCCGTGGGTGACAATCACGCCATCGACGTCCTTGCGCTTAATTTCCTCGCTGACGGCGCTGATAATGGTATCGGTATCGGCCAAGGTCATCTCGGGGGAATCTAAGTTAGCAATGTCTTTGACCTCGAGCTCCAGCTTGTCCTTATCAAAGGTGTCATAGAGCGGTTTTACGAGGTCATCGCCGGTAAGGGTGGGTGCAATCTCGCCCTTGTCATTGCGGGTGCTGGCGATGGTGCCGCCGGTAGAAAGCACCACGATGTGGCCCTCGATGGAGGCCGGGTCCACTGCGGCCTGCGGCTCCTTGGAGGAGGATGCGCTGGTGGTGCTGGACTTAGAGGACGCGGAAGAAGACTCGGAGGAGGACTTGGAAGAGCTGGTTTCGCTGCTGGGCTCGCTGGACTCGCTGGTCTCACTGGTAGTACTGCTGCTGCTACCAGCGCTGGTTTCGCCGGTTTCACTGGTAGCGCTACTGCTGCTACCAGCGTTGGTCTCGCTGGCTCCCGTGGAGGAGGAATCCTCCTGGTTGGCCGGGTTCTGGCAGGAGGCCAGCAGCAGCACGGAGGCAACTAATGCGGCGGAGTATTGCACCCTGCGGCGCAGGCGTGGGTTAGACATGTCAACTCGTTTCTCTAGCGTGGTTTCTGTTACCTATTTAATACCACGCTAGGGCACAAGCGCCGCGTACAAGAAAATGTGCTGAAAATTTAATCCACGTGTTGGTAGTGCGGCGCCACGATGAGCGGCTTGGGGGAATATTCGCCGCGCAGCTCGCGCAAGATATTGGCGTGCTCGGCCAGGCGGATATCTTCTTCCGTTTGTGGGGTAAAGGTGCGCGCGGTTAGCGGCTGCCCGTCGCGGTCCAGGCCAATATAGGCCACGGTGGCGTGGATGGCGGTGTTGAGGTTTTCGCGGCCGCCGCGGGGATCGCCGGAGCGGACGTGGATGGACATCTGCATGGAGCGGCGGTCCGTGCGCATCATGCGGGCATCGACCTCAATGAGATCGCCGATGGAAATGGGCTTATAAAAGCGGATGCCGCCGGCATAGACGGCCACGGTGCGCTCACCGGACCACTCCATGGTGCAGGCGGTGCCGGCCTCATCGATCCACTGCATCGCGGTGCCGCCGTGCACCTTGCCGCCCCAGTTGACGTCGGTGGGCTTGGCCAAAAAGCGGTTGACCATCCGTGGGGCATCGGAAGGCCCATCGTAGGTTTGCTTGTCCATCTCCAGCTCGATGGCCTTGCGCAGCTCGATGCGGGATTTCGCGGCCTCGGCCACGCGCAGGTGCTCATCGGTATCCGGCACGAAGGTGGGAACCGGGGTGGTCTTATCGCTTTCGGGATCCTTGGCCACGAAGATGACCAGGCAATCGCAGGCGCGGGTGAAAATTCCCTCGCGGGGATCGGCAGACAGCACCTCGTTGATGATGTGCATGGAAGACCGGCCGGTCATCGCGATGCGCGAGCGCACCTCCACGATGTGCCCGGAGGGAATGGGCCGGGTGAAGTGGATATGGCCCACATAGGCGGTCACGCAGTACTGCCCGGACCACTGCACGGCGCAGGCGTAGGCGGCCTTATCGATCCATTCCAGCACGCGCCCGCCATTGATGCCGGGGGCGCCGGCCATGGTGACATCGGTTGGCGATGCCATAAAGCGCAGCGTCAGGGTAGGGGACTTCTGGGTTTCCGCAGCAGCGTCAGTAGGTGACATAAACAATAAGATAACAGTAGCTATGCTGTGGCTATGCCTAAACCCGTAGATCCCGCCGCCACGCGCGCGGCCATAATCGCCATCAAGGATTGGATTCAGGACCCGGACGGGCAACAAAAGCCAGGCAGGGCCCTGCTTGCCGATGCCGTCCGTCGCACCGCCCGCACCCTCGAGGCCGACGCGCCGGGGCACTCGGTGGAGCTGCGCGTACCCCCATTTGTTGCGGTGCAGTGCATTGAAGGCCCCCGCCACACGCGCGGCACCCCACCCAATGTGGTGGAAATGGATGCGGAGACCTGGCTGCGTTTGGCCACCGGTGTCACGGACTGGGACGAGGTTAAAAACACAGGTCGCGTCGATGCTTCCGGGTCGCGTTCAGGGGAGATTGCACAGTGGCTTCCCATCATTCCGTTAGTTTTCGACGGCCCAACGCGCTAATATAAACGCCGTGGTAGAAGTACATACTCCTAGTATCACTGACCTTGACGATCATAACGAGGAGGAACCCCGCGAAGAGTGTGGCGTCTTTGGCGTCTGGGCTCCCGGGGAGGAAGTCTCCAAACTTACCTACTTTGGCCTTTTTGCTCTCCAGCACCGCGGCCAAGAAGCCGCCGGAATCGCGGTGGGCGATGATGACCGCATCGTCGTCTTTAAAGACATGGGCCTGGTGGCCAATATTTTCGATGAATCGACCCTTTCTGCCTTAACCGGCAACGTGGCGGTGGGCCACACGCGCTATTCCACGGCCGGCGGCAAGGAATGGTCCAACGTGCAGCCGATGTTTTCCACCTCCTCTACGGGCGTGGACATTGCCCTGGGCCACAACGGCAACCTGGTCAATTACCTCGAGCTGCGCGCAGAGGCCGTCGAGCGCGGCCTGATTAAGCCGCACGAGGAGTCGGTTTCTGACTCGATGTGCTTGTCCATGCTGCTTGCCGATGGCGTCGATGAGACCACCTCCGTCTTCGACTCCGCCCGCGAGCTCCTACCGCGGGTCAAGGGCGCATTCTGCTTGACCTTTACCGATGGCCACACCATGTACGCTGCGCGCGACCCGCAGGGCGTGCGCCCGCTGGTGCTGGGCCGGCTGGCCAAGGGCTGGGTCGTTGCCTCCGAAACCTGCGCGCTGGATATCTGCGGCGCGCAATTTATTCGCGAGATCGAGCCGGGCGAGCTCGTCGCCATCGATGAGGCCGGCATCCGCTCTGAAAACTTCGCGCCCGCCAAGCGCAGCGGCTGCGTTTTTGAATACGTCTACCTGGCCCGCCCGGATAGCGATATCAAGGGCCGCTCCGTCAATGCCTCCCGCGTGGAGATCGGCCGCCGCCTAGCTCGCGAATACCCGGTTGAGGATGCAGACCTGGTCATCCCCGTGCCAGAATCCGGCAACCCAGCCGCGGTGGGCTACGCCCGCGAATCCGGCCTCACCTTCGCCCACGGATTGGTGAAAAACGCGTATGTGGGCCGCACCTTTATTCAGCCCACGCAGACCCTGCGCCAGCTGGGCATCCGGTTAAAGCTCAACCCGCTGCGCGAGGTCATCGATGGTAAAAAGCTCGTCGTGGTGGATGATTCCATCGTGCGCGGCAATACCCAGCACGCGCTCATCCGCATGTTGCGCGAGGCCGGCGCCGCCGAGGTCCACGTGCGCATCGCCTCCCCGCCGGTAAAGTGGCCGTGTTTTTATGGCATCGACTTTGCCTCGCCCGGCGAGCTCATTGCCAACGCCAGCCCGTCCGATGATCCGGACGAGATTTGCTCCACCATCTGCGAGACCATCGGCGCTGATTCTTTGGGCTTTGTCTCCATCGATGAAATGGTCGCCGCCACCGAGCAGCCTCGCTCCGAGCTGTGCACCGCCTGCTTCTCCGGCGAATACCCCCTTGGCCTTCCCGCCGGAAACCCCAATGCCGATGCCGTGCGCACCCTGCTCGGAACCCACTAAAACTTTCTAAGGACTTCTACAAACATGAGTGACAACACCTACGCCGCAGCCGGCGTCAATATCGAAGAGGGCGACCGCGCGGTCAGCCTATTTGCCCCACACGCCAAGCGCGCCACCCGCCCGGAGGTTATGGGCGGCCTCGGCGGTTTTGCGGGGCTATTCAAACTGGGCGATTACAAGGAGCCCATCCTCGCCGCCGGCTCCGATGGCGTGGGCACCAAGCTGGCCGTGGCACAGGCCATGGATAAGCACGACACCATCGGCATCGATCTGGTGGCCATGTGCGTCGATGACCTAGTCGTCTGCGGCGCCGAGCCGCTATTCCTGCAGGACTACATCGCCGTGGGCAAGGTCGTGCCGGAAAAGGTGGCCGAGGTAGTCAAGGGCATTGCCGAGGGCTGCGTGCAGGCAGGCGCTGCGCTGCTTGGCGGCGAGACGGCCGAACACCCAGGCATGATGGGGGAGAACGAATACGATGTCTCCGCCACCGCCGTTGGCGTGGTCGAGGCCGATGGCGTGTTGGGCCCAGACAACGTGCGCGAGGGCGATGTGCTCATCGCTATGGGCTCGTCCGGGCTGCACTCCAACGGGTACTCGCTCGCGCGCCACGTCCTGCTGGAGCAGGCGGGCATGCCGCTAGATGGTTATGTGGAAGAGCTCGGCCGCCCGCTAGGCGAGGAGCTCTTGGAACCCACCCGCATCTACGCCAAGGAATGCCTGGCGTTGGCACAGGAATGCTCCGTATCCACCTTCTGCCACGTCACCGGCGGCGGGCTAGCCGGCAACCTGGAGCGCGTCATCCCAGAGGGCCTGAGCGCCGAGGTTAACCGCTCCACGTGGAATCCGGGCCAAATCTTCAAGCTCATCTCCTCCATGGGCAAGGTCGAACTGGCGGAGATGGAAAAGACCTTCAACATGGGCGTGGGCATGATTGCCGTCGTCAACCCGGAGGACCGCGACCGCGCCTTGGCCATGCTCACCGCCCGCCACATCGATGCGTGGGAGCTAGGCAGCGTCCGCGAGGCGGACGGCGAAGAACCGCGCGTTATCATGCACGGCGAGCACTCAAACTTCTAGGTACAAGAGGAAGGCCTTAGGTCAATAACCTAAGGCCTTTTGTGGATTTATCCGGCGAGCGGAAGATTAGCGCTCGTCGTCGTTGTCCTCATCCCATTCGTCGACATACTCGGCGTAGGGATCATCATCCTCTTCGTAGTCGTGGGAGTCACCCTCCTGCTGAGCAGCGAGTTCCCGCTGAAGGGACTCGATATCCATCTCGGGTGAGTTGTACTTGAGCTGGCGTGCAACTTTGGTCTGCTTTGCCTTAGCGCGTCCGCGTCCCATGTGCATGACCCCCTTGGGCTAGTAGGGCGCTCCAGGGATTCTTGGGCGCCCCATCGGCTTGTCAATTGTGTATCTTCCTGTAAGACACAATAGCGCGTGTGACGAAAAAATTCCGCACCGGCCCCCCGATGAGTGGAAAATCTACCGCCCGCGCAGCCGGTTTACCGCCTCGCGCCCGGCCTTTGGGCCCTCATCTTCGGGGATGGAGGACGCATCAATCGATGCCGCGGTATCGCCGATATCCAATGTGCCTGCATCCAGCGCAGAGCGCTTCACCAAGCCTAAGGCGATGGGGCCGAAATCGCAGTCATCCACGATGGTGCCGATGCGACCTACCTTACGTCCATTAAATGAAATGTCATCGCCCACATTCGGCCGCTCCGGCGCGGATCCGTCCAAGTGGAGGAGCACCAAGAGGCGGGGAGAGCGGCCCAGGTTCTCCACGCGCGCCACGGTTTCTTGGCCGCGATAGCAGCCCTTATTCAGGTGCACGTGGGCGGGATCGGCATCGCTGCGGCTAATCCACTGCGGAACCTCGTGCGGGATGGATTTCTTATCCAAATCGGCGGCAAGCTCCGGCTCGCGGGCGCGCACGCGCTCAGCAGTAAAGGCCATGAGCCCGGCCAGCCGCGCGCCCTCGGCCTCCAGGGCGGCCATGGATTCCACGAACTTTTCGCGCGGAACGGCGAGGTCAACGCGCTTGATTCCCGGCCATTGCACCTCGCGGGAAAAAACCACGGTGGGTGGGGTAGGAATATCGGCTTCACCCAGCAACGTCACTATGGCGATATCGGCTTCCTCGACCGTGACCTCGGACCAAAAGACCATTTTGGTCAAAAAGTCCTGGGCGGATTCGAACTGCGCGGCGGGCAGATCGAGGTAGAAGTCCTCGCCTGCGCGGGTGATATCCATGTGGTGCAAAATATGGCCCTGGATATCTAGGTCGAGGGCGCCGGCGGAGAAGCCGGAGGGGGCATCGTCAAGCTTCTGCGTGAGCAGGTTATTAAGAAACCCCGGCGCATCCGCACCGCTGACGCGCAGCACGCGGCGTTGCGAGCGGTCGATGGCGATGGTCCCGGTCTCGGCCGCACGCTGTTCCCCGAGGGGATTGCCATAGTGCCAGGCCACACCTTGGGCATCGAGTACAGTCGCGTCCTGGTGCTCGGCGGCACCGGCGCGTTGAAGAAGTGGCGAAGAATAACTCACATCTACCGATGGTAGGGCATAATCATTTCTATGAAACCCTCCCCGCGAAAAGAGCCGGTCATCTACGTCGTGGAACCCTTTGGTGGGTCGGTGCGCAAACATTCGCCCTCCCTGCCGCTGGTTTATGCCGATGATGCCGCCGTGACCCGCGGCGATGGCATCTTTGAATCGCTTCTGGTCCGCGGCGGCAAGGCGGCCAATCTCGCCCGCCACGCCCAGCGCTTTCGCGATTCGGCGCGGGCGCTCGATTTGCCGGAACCGCCGATGCACAAGTGGGAGGAGGCGACCCGGCTGGCGATCGCGGATTATTGCGGTACCGATGCCGATCATCCCGATGCCAAATGCACCTGGACCTACACCCGCGGCCGCGCCTCGACCGGCGTGCCCACCGCGTGGGTGACGGTGCAGCCGCTTGGCGATGCCCCGCTTCGCCAACGCACCACCGGCGTTACCGTCCTGACGAGCCCGCGCTTGTGGCACGTGGCCGAAGAGCTACCGGCCAAGACACTCAACTACGCCGCGACGATGGCGATGCTGCGCATGGCCAAGGACAAGGGCTACGACGATCTCATCCTCACGGATCCAGATAGCGGCGAAATCTTAGAGGGCGCTACCTCTACCGTGGTGGCGGTGCGGGGAAAGAAGCTGCGCACCGCCGCCGGGCGCGGCATTTTGCCCGGTACCACGCAGGCAGCGCTCTTTGACTATGCCCAGGACCGCGGCTACCGCTGCAAGGCCAAGCCGCTGACGGTGGAGTACTTAGAAAAGTCCGATTCGGTGTGGCTGGTCTCGTCCGTGCGCGTGGCGGTGCGGGTGACCAAGCTGAATGAAAAAACGTTAAAAGCCCCGGATAACGAGGAAGAAATCCGGGGGCTTATCGATGCCGCGCTAGGGGCCTAGCCAGTCTTAGCCGGCTCTAGCCGGCGATGCGGGTGAGCTCGGCGGACATGTAGGGGCGCATTTCGCCATCGACCATGCGCTCATCTACCCAGCCCAGGTTGTTATTGGGCATGAGACCGTACATGCGCTTGCCGGGGCCCAAGTTCTTCGGGCCGGTCTCGGTGACCATGGTGGAGGCGGATTCGAGCTGCCAAGCGCGCTCGTTGAAGGGCTCGCCGTAGAAGATTTCCACGATGCCGGTAGAAGAGGTATAGGTGACCTCGATTTCATCCTTGGCGGAGATGCGCCAGAAACCGGTCTCGCGGGTAGACGGGCCCTGCGGCTTGCCTTCGGTATCGATCTTCCAGGTGCGCGAGCTAAAGGTCAGGTAATTCTCGCCGTCGTGGGCGACGACCAGCTGCTGGCCAAAGGTGTATTCGCTGCCATCGGTGTCGTGGGCCTGGCCCTCGCCCTGCCAGACGCCTACGAGGGGGAGGAGCCCCAGCAGGCCATCGTGTAGCGACGGCCCCTGGCGCAGGTTGGCGGTATCGGCGGGAACAGGGACATCGCCAAGCTCAATGGCGGGGATATTGTGGCTGGCCGCGTCCTTCCACTGCTCGGCGGCTTGGTCGACCGCGTCATTGCCATTGAGCGCGCCGGAGGTGTTTTCCGGGTGGGACGCGGCGGCGGTCTCGACGTTCGGGGTATTGGTGTTCTCGGTATTTTCGCTCATGGGCGTCCAGCCTAGTCGTGCCGGGGCCGCTTTAACTACTAGACTGGTCCGTTGTGCATGCGCTGATGATTTCCAATCCCAATTCGACCTCGCAATCCAACGGGCTCTTTCGCCAAATCGTGCCCGCCCTGCGGGCCGTAGAAGGCATGCACCTATTGGTCAAATTCACCCATTACCCCGGGCATGCAGAAGACATCGTTCGGGGGCTTACCAGGGATGATTATGATGTCATCATTGCCGTGGGCGGCGATGGCACCGTCAATGAGATTGTCAACGGCCTGCTGGGACCGGCCGATGAAGATATCCCCAGCCCAAACGAGGTGCCGGCGCTCGCCGTCATTCCCACCGGATCCGCGAACGTCTTCGTCCGCGCCCTCGGCTTTCCCAATACGCCGGTTGAGGCCACCCACGTTCTGGCCCGCATGCTCGAGCGCGATCTGCGCCGCACCATTTACCTGGGCACTTGGAACGAACGCTGGTTTGCCGTCAACGCCGGCTTTGGCATGGATGCGGACGTCCTCGCACGCGTGGACCGCGCCCGCGAACAAGGCTTTTCCGCCACGCCGCTGCGCTACTTGAACGTGGCCATTCGGGCCTGGCTACGCGCGCGCCGCAACCCGCCGCAGATTACGGTGCACGCGGAATCGCGCTTGGGGCAGACGCTCCATAAGAAGGACTTCCCGCTCCTATTTACCTCTAATACCAACCCCTGGACCTTCTTGGGGCCCTTGCCGGTCGTGACCAACCCGCGCAATTCTTTCGATGAGGGCCTGGCCCTTTTCGGTCTGGAAAAACTCAGCGGTGTGCGTGGGGTCATCGGCCTGCTGCACCTCTTTGGCGCCGATAAGCACGGCTGGCTCAAGCGGCTGGTGAAGGAAAAGACCCTGGGCTTTGATGACGCCAAGCGCGTTGAGCTCGATTGCCACACCCCGCAGCGCTTCCAAGCCGATGGCGAATCCGAGGGGACCTTCCGCCACGTGACGCTGACCTCTGTGGCCGATGCCATCGAGGTCTACGCCCCGCAAGACAGGCGGCAGGTGGCCCAGCGCTCCGTGCAGGAAGTGCTGCGGGACTTTATTCGCCTCCGCTAGGATTCACCCTCTTTCGGTGCGGGGCCTACCTTATTGGCGGTATCGGCCGCCTTCTTTTCGGCCTCTTCCACGGCTCGTTGCTCAGATCCCTCGATTTCCAGCGGGGATAGCTGGGCCATCTGGACCTTGATATTGCGGCGCTGGACCTCAAAGTAAATGGTGCCGCCCTGCAGCCTTACCATGGTGGCCTGCGCCGGCAGCGGGAGCTCGCGTGTATCGAAGTTGAGGGAAAACGCCTCCTTGAGGCGCGGATCATCGGTTCCGTAGACCTCCATGCGAAACTCTGGGCCCACTAGCCGCAGCGTGACCATGGCGGTGGACTTTTCTTTGTCCCCGGGCAGGGTGCCGGTAAGCTCCGCCTCGGCAGAAACGCCGCCGGAGGGAGAAATATCATCCGGGTTAGCAATGGAGAGATCGGTAATGCCCAAAAGGCGGCCTAACGCCACGCCGTCGAGGGAAATTCCGCGCGAATACGTGGATACGGGTGCGCCTTCAATATCGCCGCTTACTACCTGCTCAGGGGTGACGGTAATATCGCGCAGCACGGTCGAGGCATTGACCATGCCCAGCTTGGGAACCTCCACATCGAGCGCCTTGACCTGCAGATAAGGAATTTCCTTGGAGCCTGCCGCCAACAGGTACGGGGTGCCGCCGATATACACCTGGGGCGAGTTTTCCAGCCTGGAGTTCTCCTTAACCTCCTGGGCAATCTTGTGTTCAGAATGCATGGCCACGCAGGCATCGGCCACCCATGCGGCAATGACCACGCCCACCACGATGAGGACGTGCACAATGCGCCGGTCGACTTTGACTACACTCACGCCTTCAAATTTAGCCTACGTATTATGGGCACCATGAATATCACCGAAGAAAACCTCCCCGCCTCCCCAGAGCTGGCGGGCACCCTGGAAGAACTAGCAGCGCACGCTGAAAAGACCGACGGCATCGCCCCGCTGTCGGAGCAATTCCTCAATGGCCTGCGCGATGAGCGCCTGCATCACAAGCACTTGGTGGCCTGGCTGGACGGCGAGCCCATTGGCGTATCCAGCCGCGAGGATTCCACCGCGGAGCTTTTTATCGCCCCAGACTATCGCGGCAAGGGCTATGGCACCGCGCTTTACGATGCCACCGCTAACGCCACCACCAACCTCGAGACTTGGGCGCATGGCAACGGCAAGCCCGCTCAGGCCTTGGCTAATTCCCGCGACCTGAAGGTCACCCGCACCCTCGTGGTCATGGGCATCGAGGGCAGTGATCTGGATAGCGCAGCCCACGTAGGCGAGCTTCCGCTACAAGCCGCCAATTACAGCGAGGCGGTGGACAAGTGGGGCAAGGACATCGTGGAAAAGGAGTGGCTGCGCGTAAATAACGAGGCCTTTAATTGGCACCCAGAACAAGGCGGCTGGGATTTAGAGCGCCTGCACCGCGGCATGGAAGCCGAATGGTTCGATCCTAAGGACGTCTTGTTCTTCTGGGATGAGAAGGAGCAGGGGCACCCGACCCTGGCTGGTTTCCACTGGACCAAGTGGCACGAGGAAGAAGATTCCGGCTTTGGTGAGGTCTACGTGGTGGGCCTTGCAGAGGCGTATCGCGGCCAAAAATTGGGCGGTCCATTGCTACAGATTGGCCTGCGCCGCATGGTAGAAAAGGGAGCTCAGCGGGTTATTTTGTACGTGGAAGCGGATAATGAACCGGCGCTGAAGGCCTACAAGCGGCTGGGCTTTTCCGTTGATGAAGAGCACGTTGTCTGGGGCTAGTGCGATTAAGGTCATGTCAACTTCTTGGCATGTTCATTAAGTGTTTACCTCACGTCACCCTGCTGGTTAATTCCGCCGGTTAGCTTTACTGATTGTGAGAAAGCCGCGCCTGCGCACCTGCACCCCGCTGCCGAAAAGCGGACGTGGGATGTGGGTTCCTCTTTATGGGGATGCGGTTTCCTCGGACAATCAATCTCTGATCTGCACCGGAAAGGGTTTTCCCGTGATTCGCAACTTCAAGCGCTCTGCCGCTATCTTCGGCCTCGTGGCCGCTACCTCTACCGCTCTCGTAGCGTGCTCTGAGGACACCTCCTCTTCCTCTGATTCCTCGGGATCCTCCGAGGGCAGCGGCGTCGCTGGCGAGCTTGTTGGTGAGGGCGCATCCTCCCAGCAGAACGCAATGTCCTACTTCGGCACCGTCTTCGCAGAGGACAACCCAGACGCAAACCTGTCCTACACCGCTTCCGGCTCCGGTAAGGGTGTTGAGGCATTCCTGAACGGCCAGGCAGACTTCGCTGGTTCTGACTCCCCGCTGAAGGAAGACGACGGCCAGATTGAGGCTGCCAAGGAGCGTTGCGACGGCAACGACGCATGGCACCTGCCTTCCACCATCGGCCCAGTTGCCATCGCTTATAACCTGGGCGACCAGGAGATCAACCTCTCCACCGATACCATTGCCAAGATATTCAAGGGCGAGATCAAGAAGTGGAACGACGAGGCCATTGCCGCTGATAACGAGGGCGCAGACCTGCCGGACACCGACATCCACGTCATCTTCCGTTCTGACGAGTCCGGTACCTCCGATAACTTCCAGAAGTTCTTGACCGCTTCCACCGGCAACTGGGACGGCGAAGGCAAGCAGTTCCCAGACTCCGTTGGTGAGGGTGCAAACGGCTCCTCCGGCGTTGCTGACCAGGTAGCCAACATCGAGGGTGCTATCACCTACGTCGAGGCTGGCTTCGCTGACCAGAAGGAAGCTGACGGCGTCAAGAAGGCCAAGATCGACTTTGGCAACGGCCCGGTTGAGCTGAATGACGATACCGTCAACAAAGCCCTGGAGAACCTGGAGTTCAAGGACACCGCTTCCGAGAACGACATGGTCGTTGACTCCAAGGCCCTCTTCGCTTCCGATGCAGAGGGTGCATACCCGCTCATCCTGACCACCTACAACATCGTCTGCTCCGCTGGCTACGATGACGAGACCGCTGAACTGGTCAAGACCTTCTTCAACGACGTTCTGGACCACCAGGATGACCAGTTGGCAGAGCAGGGCTTCATCCCAGTTAAGGGTGACCACCTTGACCGCCTGAAGAGCGCCGTTGACGCACTGCAGTAAGGCGTAAACTGCGCTTTACCTCGCGAAATAACGCTCCGCCCGCCCCCACTGCCGCCCTCGAGACGCGCTTTGGGGGCGCAGGCATGTAACGCATGACCCTTTGTTCCACTTTAAATAAGGATTAGTACGTCTCATGGCAGACAATAATCTCACCAAGGCATCGACCTCGGAGACCCTTCCCGTCTCTGGCGTTGAACAGCCTCATACCCGTGGCGATAACGAGAATGACTTGGCTACCTCCAGCTCCGGTAGCTCCGTCAAGCGCCCCGGTGACCGCATTTTCGAATTCCTCTCCACGGCCTCTGCCACGCTGATTACCGTGATGATCGCGGCGATTGCTGCCTTCCTCATCTGGCGCGCCGTGCCGGCGCTCAGCGTGAACGAGAATGGCCTGCTGGGCTTTTTCACCCACGGTGAGCGGTGGGAGACCACCGATACCTCCGCGATGAAGTTCGGTATCCCGACCATGTTCGGCACCACCGTCCTCATCTCGGTCTTCGCCCTGATCCTGGCCATGCCAGTGGCGCTTGCGATTGCCATCTTCTTGTCCAACTACGCCCCGGCACGCCTGGTTAAGCCGCTGGGTTTCTTGGTGGACATGCTGGCCGCCGTGCCGTCCATCGTCTACGGCCTGTGGGGTTGGCAGGTCCTCGGTCCGGCCCTGTCCGGCTTCTACACCTGGTTGGAATCCTGGGCCGGCGGGTTCTTTCTGTTTACCCATTACGATAATTCGCCCGCCTTTGCTACCGGCCGCAACCTCTTTACCGGTGGCATCGTGCTCGCCGTGATGATCCTGCCGATTATCGCCGCCACCGCCCGCGAGGTCTTCGTGCAGACCCCTCCGGGCCAGATCGAATCCGCTCTGGCGCTGGGCGCAACACGCTGGGAAGTCATCCGCATGACCGTCCTGCCCTTTGGCATGTCCGGCTACGTTGCTGGCTCCATGCTCGGCTTGGGCCGCGCTTTGGGTGAGACCATGGCGCTGTACATGGTGGTCTCGCCGCTGGTGGACTTCCGCTTCTCGCTTTTCGATGGCGGTACTACCTTCGCCACGGCCATCGCCCTCGCCGCTGCCGAGTTCGGTAACGAGACGCGCGCCGGTGCGTATATCGCTGCCGGTTTGATGCTGTTCTTGCTGACGTTCGTGGTCAACGCCATTGCCCGCGCCATCGTGAAGAGCAAGTAAGGAAGGACAACAATGACTACTACGACAAATAACAAGCCTGCCTCCGCTGGTGGGGCAACCTTCCTGGAAATCTCCGGTTCCCGCAAGGCGGCCAATAGTATTGCCACCGTCGTTGTATGGGCCGCTATGGCCTTGGCGATGGTCCCTTTGATCTGGGTCCTCTGGGAGCTGATCTCGCGCGGTAGCGGCGTGATTTTCTCCGCTGACTGGTGGACGCTGTCCCAGCGCGGCGTGATGAATAGCGCCGAAGGCGGTGGTGCCGCCCACGCCATCGTCGGTACCTTTGTCCAGACCGCCCTAGCATCCATCTTATCCATCCCGATCGGCATCTTTACCGCCATCTACCTGGTGGAATACTCCAAGGGTGGCTGGCTGGGCCGCACCACCACCTTCATGGTGGACATCCTGTCCGGTGTGCCCTCCATCGTCGCGGCGCTGTTTATCTTTGCCATGTGGATCACGCTCTTTGGCTTTGGCCGCTCCGGCTTTGCCGTCGCACTGTCCTTGGTCCTGTTGATGATTCCCATCGTGGTACGCAATACCGAAGAGATGCTGCGCGTGGTTCCGATGGACCTGCGCGAGGCCTCCTATGCCCTCGGCGTGCCCAAGTGGAAGACCATCGCACGCATCGTGCTGCCTACCGCCCTGTCCGGCATCGTGACCGGCATCATGCTGGCCATTGCCCGCGTGATGGGTGAATCTTCCCCAGTGCTGGTCTTGGTTGGTTCCTCCTCGGTCATCAACTGGGACGCGTTTAAGGGCTCGCAGTCTTCGCTGCCGCTGATGATGCTTGATATGTACAAGGCCGGCGCGCAGCCTGCCGTGCTGGATAAGCTGTGGGGCGCAGCGCTGACGCTGGTTATCCTCATCGCCATCCTCAATATCGCGGCGCGCGTAATTTCCGCGAAGTTCTCGGTCAAGAAATAGCCGCACTCGATTCCGCCACTTATACACCCCTTAAGAGGAGAAACCTCCACAATGTCTAAGCTCGAGCTCAATGACGTCGATATTTTCTACGGCGATTTCCACGCCGTGCAGAACGTAAATATGCAGATCCCGGCGCAGGCCGTGACCGCCTTCATCGGCCCCTCCGGCTGCGGTAAGTCCACCGTACTGCGCACCTTGAACCGGATGCACGAGGTCATCCCTGGCGCATCCGTCAAGGGCGAGATCCTGCTCGATGGCACTAATATTTATGGCCCCAAGGTGGACCCGGTATCCGTGCGCAATACCATCGGCATGGTCTTCCAGAAGGCCAACCCATTTCCCACCATGTCCATCGAGGATAACGTGGTTGCCGGCCTGAAGCTGTCTGGTGAGAAGAATAAGAAGAAGCTCAAGGAAGTTGCCGAACAGTCCCTGCGCGGCGCTAACCTTTGGGACGAGGTCAAGGACCGCCTGGATAAGCCAGGCGGCGGCCTGTCCGGTGGTCAGCAGCAGCGCCTGTGCATCGCCCGCGCGATTGCCGTGGAGCCAGAAGTTCTGCTGATGGACGAGCCCTGCTCCGCACTGGACCCGATTTCCACCCTGGCCGTGGAGGATCTCATCCACGAGCTGAAGGAAAACTTCACCATCGTCATCGTCACCCACAACATGCAGCAGGCCGCCCGCGTGTCCGATAAGACCGGCTTCTTCTCCCTAGAAGCTACCGGCAAGCCGGGACACCTCGTGGAATTCGATGAAACCACCCGCATCTTTGAGAACCCCTCCCAGAAGGAGACCGAAGACTACATTTCCGGCCGCTTCGGCTAATACGTAGCCCCTGATTGTCCGACAAGGGCGGTACCTCCAGCGCAGGGAGGTACCGCCCTTGTGGCAGTTTTAGGTCTATGGTCCTAGCGGCGGAATTGGCGTTCCAGTTCGCTCATGCGGGCCTCGAACTCGGCGTCCTTTTGATCCTCTTGGAGTTTTCTTTCAAACTCTTCCGGCAATAGGCCGGTGGCGAAGTAAATGATGCGCCCAGCCACGGAAACGCAGTGATCGGCGTAGCGCTCGTAGTAGCGGGTAATCTGCGCTGTCTCTACGGCCTGGCGCACCGTCCCTTCCCATTCGCGCTGGGTGAGGATGCGCAGCAGGTGGTGGTTAATATCGTCCACGGCATCATCATCGGAACGCAGGTTAACGGAGAGCTCGGCATCCGGGGTGACCAAAATATCGTGCACCACCGAACCCATTTCCTGGGTCAGGCGGAACATTTCTTCCATGAACCCGAGGTATTCAGCGGGCACGACGGCCTCTGGGTGGCGGCGGCGCGCGGCATCGGCAATGTGCTGGGCAAGCTGTCCCATGCGGAAGAGGTCTTCGACGATGTAAATGGAAGATACCACCTGGCGCAGATCCTGGGCCATGGGATTTTCCAACGCCAGGAGCTTTACCGCGCGTTCGGAGCAGCGCGAGCGAATCTCATCGAGTTCTTCGGTGAGGCTAAGCGCTTCCTCCGCGGGTTCCAGGGCGCGATCGAGCAGCGCCTGGGAGGCCTTATCCATGATGGTGCGGACGGTATCGCACATGACGATGAGGTCGTGCGAGAAGTTGTCCAGATGCTCACGGTAGGCAGTACGCATGCAGGAAATGATAGCTCACAAACCGCGCAAATGCTTGCTGAGTCACACCAGTGTGGGTTTAGCCGCCGGAGTTATAAATATCGGCGCCAACCGGAACGAATTCGTCCTCGGGGTCATCAAGCCAGCCATCGGGAAGCGCGACCTGGGAGGGCGAGCCCTGGCGCCCGCGCGCACCATCGGCATCGGCAGCCAAAGCATCAGAATCCGCCCAGGGCTCCAGCAATTCGCGCAGGCTCTCTAAGGAATCCACCTTGGCCAAGCCGGCGCGGACCTGCCCGCCGACGGGGAAGCCGCGCAGGTACCAGCCAATGTGCTTGCGGATGTCCCTGGATGCGTGATCCTCGCCCTCGTGCTGAGCGAGTAGCTCTGCGTGGCGGAGGATGACCTGGGTGACCTCGCCCAAGGTGGGCTCGGCGGGGATGGACTCGCCGCGCAGGGCAGCGCCCAGCTCCGCGAAGAGCCACGGCCGGCCCAGGCAACCGCGGCCGACCTGCACGCCATCGCAGCCCGTGGCCTCCATCATGCGGCGGGCATCATCGGCGCGGAAAATATCGCCATTGCCCAATACCGGAACGCCGGTATCCGCCAGGTGCTCCTTGAGCCGGGCGATCTCATCCCACCGGGCATCGCCGGAATAGCGCTGCGCGGCCGTGCGCCCGTGCAAGGTCACGGCGGCGGCGCCGGAATCCACGGCGATCCGCCCGGCATCGAGGTGCGTGTGGTGCTCGTCGTCGATGCCCACGCGCATCTTCACCGTGACGGGGATATTCGTGCCCTCGGTGGCCTTGACGGCGGCAGAGACGATATTGCCAAACAGGCGGCGCTTATAGGGCAGAGCAGAGCCGCCGCCACGCCTGGTCACCTTGGGGACGGGGCAACCGAAATTCATGTCGATATGATCGGCCAAGTTCTCATCCACGATGATCTTGGCGGCCTTATAGGTGTATTCCGGGTCCACCGTATAAATCTGCAGGGAACGCGGATCTTCATCCGGGGCAAAGGTGGTCATGTGCATGGTTTTCTCGTTGCGCTCCACCAGGGCGCGGGCGGTGACCATCTCGCAGACATACAAGCCCGATACCGTCCCGGTGCGGGCCAGCTCCTGCTCCCGGCACAACGTGCGGAAGGCGACGTTGGTTACCCCCGCCATGGGGGCGAGGATGACGGGGGAGGAGAGGTCATAGTTTCCAATGCGCAAATTCACGCCCTAATTGTGCTCGTTAACGGCGGAATTTAGCAACTAACAGCAAGGTGGTGGTTACCGAGGATTCCCATGATTGGGGTGAAGATCACACAATGATGGTGGCAAAAACGTTAATTTTCGCTACTGTGGTCTGTGTAACTAAATTGGGTTGGCCGTAACCCCGGTCTACTCGCAGATAAAGGAGGATGACAGTTGTCCGATAGAATCGCATACGCCCCGTTTGAGAAGCTCGTAGTTTCTGCAGAGGAGGCTGCGAAGCACGTCAACAATGGTGACCGCGTAGGCATCTCCGGCTTCACCGGCGCCGGTTACCCTAAGGGTCTGCCTACCGCCATTGCAGATAAGGCGAAGGCGCTGCATGACAAGGGCGAAGAGTTCAAGATTGACCTCTTCTCCGGTGCTTCTACCGCCCCGGACTGCGACGGTGTTTTGGCAGAGGCGGAAGCCATTAACTTCCGCTCCCCGTACAACTCTGACCCACTGCTGCGTAAGCAGTTCAACGATGGCACCGCGCTCTACCAGGACATTCACCTGTCCCACCTGGGCCAGCAGGTAGAAGAGGGCTTCTACGGTGACTTCCAGGTAGCCATCATCGAGGCCGTACGCATTACCGAGGAAGGCCATATCGTGCCCTCCTCCGCAGTGGGCAATAACCTCGAGTTCGTCGAGGCTGCAGACAAGATCATCATCGAGATCAACGAGTGGCAGTCCGAGAACCTCGAGGGCATGCACGACATCTACCGCATCGACAAGCTGCCTAACCGCCAGCCCATCCCGATTAACAAGCCGGGCGACCGCATCGGTACCACCTACATGGAGATCCCAGAGGAGAAGGTCGTTGCAGTTGTTAAGACCAACTCCCCAGACCGCAACGCTCCATTCCGCGAGCCGGACGAGACCTCTGAGAAGATCGCCGCTAACTTCATCGAGTTCCTGGAGGGCGAGGTAGCCGCAGGCCGCCTTGAGTACGACAAGTTCATCATGCAGTCCGGCGTGGGTAACGTGCCGAACGCCGTGATGGCAGGCCTGTTGGACTCCAAGTTCGAAAACATCCAGGCATACACCGAGGTCATCCAGGACGGCATGCTGGACCTTATCGATGCCGGCAAGATGACCGTGGCTTCTGCAACCTCCTTCGCATTGTCGCCAGAGTACGCAGAAAAGATGAACGCGGAGGCAGACCGCTACCGCAACCACATCATCCTGCGCCCGCAGCAGATTTCCAACCACCCTGAGGTCATCCGCCGCGTCGGCCTGATTTCTTCCAACGGCATGATCGAGGGAGATATCTACGGCAACATCAACTCCACCAACGTGTCCGGTTCCCGCATCATGAACGGCACCGGTGGCTCTGGTGACTTCACCCGTAACGCGTACATCTCCACCTTCGTGTCCCCGTCCATCGCGAAGGATGGCGCCATCTCCGCTCTGGTTCCGTTTGTATCCCACACGGACCACACCGAGCACGACACCATGGTCATCATCACCGAATACGGTGTGGCTGACCTGCGTGGCCTGGCTCCAAAGCAGCGCGTAGAGAAGATTATCGCCGTGGCTCACCCGGACTACCGTCCGCTGTTGGAGGAGTACTACGAGCGTGCGAAGGAAAACAAGTTCCAGCACACCCCGCACGACCTGAAGTCCGCCTTCGACTTCCAGGTTAACTTCATGGAAAAGGGTGACATGCGCGGTTAATCTCCACCGCCATGGCAAAGGAGGGCCTCCCGGTTGGGAAGCCCTCCTTTTGCTGTGTGTGGATACTCTCAGGCGAGGGGTGAATTAGGAGATCTAAAAGTCAACACGCTAATATAGAGCGACGTTGGGCCTTTAGCTCAGTTGGTAGAGCTACGGACTTTTAATCCGCAGGTCGTGGGTTCGATCCCCACAGGGCCCACATCAGGAGCCGCCTTCGGGCGGCTCCTTTCTAGTTTTTCACGAGCTTCTTAATGGCGTGCATAGCCTCCGCTAGCTTCTCCTTAGCCACCTCGCCGTCCTCGGCCGCCGCACCGGCCACGCAGTGCTCTATATGGTCCTCTAAGAGCGCCAGAGAGACGTTCTCTAGTGCGGAGGTCACCGCGGAGATTTGGGTGATGATATCGATGCAGTACTGGTCCTCATCGACCATGCGGTGAATCCCGCGCGCCTGGCCTTCGATGCGTTTCAGGCGCGCCAGATAACGCGCTTTGCTCTTGCTATCGGCGTTGTATCCGTGTACATCCGGCTCGTGGCAGGAACAAGTTTTCTGCTGCTCAGACATGGTAAAAACTCCTTCTGGGGGAGCGATTTTGTTTCTTGGTGATGTCTCCAGTATATTTCTAGAAGTCGCCAAGAAGCGACTGGCCCCCATCGTCTAGCGGCCTAGGACACTGCCCTTTCACGGCAGCGGCACGGGTTCGAATCCCGTTGGGGGTACCAACACTTTCGTGTTGGTTCTAAATAATTTCTCATTTGGCCTTGTGGCGCAGTTGGTTAGCGCGCCGCCCTGTCACGGCGGAGGTCGCGGGTTCAAGTCCCGTCAAGGTCGCATTCTGAACAGTACACGCTTCGGCGGGTGCTGTTCTTTTTTGGTTTTAGGCCGCTGTGTGGTGGTGTCACCTTGATGCAGGGGCATCGGCAAGCGCGGGAAAACCGCCTTTGTAGTGCTGATTTGTGTTGTTTCGAGGCGTCTGTGTAAAGTAACTACCCGTGCCCAAGGGGCACACAAAACTGAAAATGGCCTTGTGGCGCAGTTGGTTAGCGCGCCGCCCTGTCACGGCGGAGGTCGCGGGTTCAAGTCCCGTCAAGGTCGCGGAAACCTTCGGGTTTCTGGCCAGATAGCTCAGTCGGTAGAGCACACGCCTGAAAAGTGTGGGGTCGCCAGTTCGATCCTGGCTCTGGCCACAACTATGGTCCCTTCTTATTATCAAGGAGGGGCCATTTTTGGTTTAATGGGGGACATGGAAAAAGCAATTTCTCATCAGTCCGATTTGTCCCGTTTCGTGCTCACCGTTGATGGTGTGGAGGCAGGAATCTGCGAGTACGTAGATTCCGGTGATACCCGCGAATTTAATCACACGGTCATCGGGGATGACTTCCGCGGCCAGGGCTTGTCCTCGCCGTTGATTAAGGCGGCCCTCGATGAAACCCGGGAGGCCGGCATGAAGGTCATCGCCACCTGTTCCGCAGTGGCGCACTTTATGGACAAGAACTCCGAATACCAGGATCTGCTGCGCGGTTAAGCACAGCAAAAAGCGGCCCACATAAGCCTGTAGGCTGCTTTTAGTCTATTTAGATGTAGTAGTCCGGATCCACGAGTTTGACCCGCTCATGCCTATTTGAAGGCCGGTTTTGGGCGGGGATGCCCACGGCGATGTGGTCGGCCGGGACGTCTTTCGTCACCACGGCATTGGCGCCGATGGCGGAACCAGCCCCGATGGTGATGGGGCCTAAGACCTTGGCGCCTGCGCCGATGGTGACGTTATCTTCCACCGTGGGGTGGCGCTTGGTCTGGGTGAGCACCTGACCGCCGAGCGTCACGCCGTGGTAGAGCATGACGCCATCGCCAATTTCCGCGGTTTCGCCGATGACAATGCCCATCCCGTGGTCGATAAAGAAGCGGCGCCCGATGGTGGCGCCTGGGTGGATCTCAATGCCGGTAAAAAAGCGGTTAATTTGGGCCAGGATGCGCGCAGGGCCCCGCAGGCCGCGCTTCCATAGCCAGTGGGAGACGCGGTGAGACCAGATGGCGTGCAGGCCGGAATAGACGATCGCATTTTCAACGTCGCCGCGGGCGGCAGGGTCGTGGTCGCGGGCATTGGCTAAATCTTCGCGGATATATTTAATAATGCTCATGGGGACTATAGTACTGGTCACAAAAAGGCACCCGCCAAGCTTGACGGGTGCCTTTTATTCACGGACTAGGTGGCGGGGCTAATTATGCCTCGCGGATGTCCTCAAAAAGAACGGTGGAAACGTAGCGCTCACCAAAGTCCGGCAGGACAACGACGATGGTCTTGCCCTCGAACTCGGGGCGCTCGGCCAGCTTCAGTGCGGCGGAGAGGTTTGCGCCGGCGGAAATACCAACCAGCAGGCCTTCCTCGGTGGCAAGAGCGCGGGAAAGCTTGATGGACTCCTCGAGGGAAGCGGTCAGAACCTCATCCAGCTGCTCGCGGTTGAGCACGTCCGGCACGAAGTTGGCGCCCAGGCCCTGGATCTTGTGCGGGCCGGCCTGGCCTTCAGACAGGACAGGGGAGTCAGCCGGCTCAACGGCTGCGAGGTAGACGTCTGGGTTCTTGGACTTCAGGTAGCGGCCTGCACCGGTGATGGTGCCGCCGGTGCCGACGCCAGCGACGAAGGCATCGACATTGCCCTCGGCGTCTTCCCAGATCTCCGGGCCGGTGGTGGCCTCGTGGATCTTGGGGTTGGCCTCGTTAGCGAACTGGGAAGCCAGGATGGCGTTGCCGCGCTCGGCGACGACCTCGTTGGCCTTGTCAACCGCACCCTGCATGCCGGCGGCGCCGGGGGTCAGGATGATTTCTGCACCGTATGCGCGCAGCAGCACCTTGCGCTCATTGGACATGGTCTCTGGCATGGTGAGGACGACGTCATAGCCCAAGGTTGCGCCGGCCAGTGCCAGGGCAATACCGGTGTTACCGGAGGTAGCCTCAACGATGGTGCCGCCCGGCTTCAGGTCGCCGGACTCCTCGGCGGCCTTGATGATGGCCAGACCGATGCGGTCCTTCACGGAGTTACCAGGGTTAAAGGACTCTACCTTGGCCAGCACGGTGGCGCCCTTGCCCTCTGCTAGGCGGTTGATGCGGATGAGCGGGGTACCGCCGATGGTCTCCAGGACATTGTTATAAATAGCCATTTATTAAGACTCCTTTGGGAATCAGATTCGCGGTCAAATCAGGTACAAGCGTAAGGATACACTATTTAAGTAGACAGAGTGGTATATTTATTGCAGACAGCCTATTCGGGCATGGAATGTGGGATTCACCGCTGGGGAAACAAAGAGGCGATTTCGAATTACCCCCACTTGCTGTCTATAATTCCACGTAGTTACCCGCTGGTCCCCAAGTTTTCGGGGATATCGGGTGCACCTGCTTGGTTACCCCCGACGAGGAAAGAGTCTCATGGAGTCGCATCGCCTCAAAGATGATGAAGAATCCGTACGCGCGGCACTATCGTCCCTCAAAACCGCCACCGGAATCCCGGTGACGATGTACGCGACATTATTGGCGGATAACCGCCTGCAAATTACCCAGTGGGTGGGCCTGCGTACGCCGGCGCTGCAGAATCTGCTTATCGATGCCGGCGTGGGCGTCGGCGGGCGCGTGATCACCACCCGCCGCGCGGTTGGCGTATCGGACTACACGCGGGCTACCACCATCTCCCACGAGAACGACAGCGTCATTCAAGACGAAGGCCTGCACTCGATCGTGGCCGTGCCCGTTACCGTGCAGCGTGAAATCCGCGGCGTGCTCTACGTCGGCGTGCACTCCCCAGTGCGCTTGGGCGATAAGGTTATCGAGGAAGTAACGATGACGGCCCGGACCCTGGAGCAAGACCTTGCGGTCAATTCCGCGATGCGCCGCGCCGATGGCGGAAAGGGAGGCGCTTCCCGCGGTCACGCCATGAACGGTGCGGAATGGGAACAGGTTCGTTCCACCCACTCCAAGCTGCGCATGCTAGCCAACCGCGTCGAGGACGAGGAATTGCGCAAGGAACTTGAGGCACTCTGCGATCAGATGGTTTCTCCCGTGCGCGTGAAACAATCAACCAAGCTGTCCGCCCGCGAGCTCGATGTCCTTTCCTGCGTGGCGCTCGGCCACACCAATGTCGAAGCGGCAGAAGAAATGGGCATTGGCGCCGAAACCGTGAAATCCTACCTGCGCTCCGTGATGCGCAAGTTGGGGGCGCATACTCGCTACGAAGCCGTCAATGCAGCCCGCCGGATCGGCGCGTTGCCCTGATTACCGGTAGCGTAGAAACCTGTGAAAGATCAGTTTATTGTTTCCGGCGGTGCCCGCCTTGCAGGCACCGTCAAAGTAGATGGCGCCAAAAACAGCGTCCTTAAGCTCATGGCCGCCGCATTGTTGGCGGAGGGGACGACGACGCTGACCAATTGCCCAGAGATTCTGGACGTACCTTTGATGAAGAAGGTGCTCGAAGGTTTGGGCTGCGAGGTGACAATCGATGGCAGCACCGTTCGCATCACCACCCCCGCGAAGCCGCAATCGAACGCGGACTTTGATGCGGTTCGCCAATTCAGGGCATCGGTATGCGTCCTAGGCCCACTGACCTCGCGCTGCGGGCATGCCAAGGTAGCGCTGCCCGGCGGTGACGCCATTGGCTCCCGCCCGCTCGATATGCACCAGACCGGCTTGGAAAAGCTCGGCGCTACCACGCGCATTGAACACGGCGCCGTGGTGGCTGAGGCCTCCGAGCTTCGCGGCTCCACCATCCGCTTGGACTTTCCTTCCGTTGGTGCGACGGAAAACATTTTGACCGCCGCCGTCTTGGCCGAAGGCACCACCGTCCTCCACAATGCCGCCCGCGAGCCAGAGATCGTGGACCTGTGCGAGATGTTGAAATCCATGGGTGCCAATATCGAGGGCGAGGGTACCTCTGAGGTCACCATCCACGGAGTCGAGCGGCTCAATCCCACGGAGCACGAGGTCATCGGTGACCGCATCGTGGCCGGCACTTGGGCTTATGCCGCCGCCATGACGCAAGGCGATATCACCGTCGGCGGCATTGCCCCGCGCCACCTGCACCTTCCGCTGGAAAAGCTGAAGTCCGCCGGTGCGGATATTGAAACCTATGAAAACGGCTTCCGCGTGCGCATGGAAAAGCGCCCCACCGCGGTGGATTACCAGACGTTGCCTTTCCCAGGCTTTCCGACGGACCTCCAACCCATGGCCATCGGCATTTCCGCCATCGCCGAAGGAACCACCGTGATCACGGAGAACGTCTTTGAATCCCGGTTCCGCTTCGTTGACGAGATGCTGCGCCTGGGTGCCGATGCCCAAGTAGATGGCCACCACGTGGTGGTGCGCGGTAAGGAACATCTTTCTTCTACGCACGTGTGGAGCTCCGATATTCGCGCCGGAGCCGGCCTGGTCCTCTCCGCGCTGTGCGCCGACGAAGCCACGACCGTTCACGATGTCTTCCATATTGACCGCGGCTATCCCCACTTTGTGGAGAACCTTTCGCGGCTTGGAGCCACCATCGAAAGGACGCAGGAAGAAGAAATCTTCTAAATTAACCTGTCCCCAGTACGCATTTTTATGGTGTGTGCTGGGGATTTGTGTGTTTTTCGGGGTTGGGTGTAACTTTATCGAAGTCGCCGAGAGGTAGCCGGTTGGTTACTTTTGAGTGACTTTTTGTACTGACTTGGCTCGAGGATTTGACTTGGTTCAGGTTGTTGGGTAAGTTGGTACGAGGCGCCGCTGAGAGGTTAACGTTTGGTTAACTTTCTTGTGGTGTGTGGATGTTGTTTGAGAACTCAATAGTGTGCCAATGTACTTATTTTTTATTTTTGTGTGCATGGTTGTGTGTTGATTGGTCTGTTGGCCGGCGAACCTAATGGTGGTTTGTTGGTTGGTGTGTGCCGGTAAGGTGTTGGAATACGCATCTTTTTGAATACTGTTTAGTGTTTCGGCTGCATTGATGGATTGGTTGGCATGTGATTGTGTTCAACTTTTTTGTCTCCCTTTTTGTGCCCCGTCGGGTTGGGGAGGCAGTGATTTTTTCTTTGTAGTAATTTTTTGGACGCCAGCATGGGCCTGCTTTTGTGGGTTTGTGGTGGTTTGTTCTTTTGGTTAGGTTTGGGCTTTTCACGGCCTTTTCAGTGTTTTGCTGAAATTCTTTTTGTGGAGAGTTTGATCCTGGCTCAGGACGAACGCTGGCGGCGTGCTTAACACATGCAAGTCGAACGGAAAGGCCCTGCTTGCAGGGTACTCGAGTGGCGAACGGGTGAGTAACACGTGGGTGATCTGCCCTGCACTTCGGGATAAGCTTGGGAAACTGGGTCTAATACCGGATAGGAACCATCTTTAGTGTGGTGGTTGGAAAGTTTTTTCGGTGTAGGATGAGCTCGCGGCCTATCAGCTTGTTGGTGGGGTAATGGCCTACCAAGGCGGCGACGGGTAGCCGGCCTGAGAGGGTGTACGGCCACATTGGGACTGAGATACGGCCCAGACTCCTACGGGAGGCAGCAGTGGGGAATATTGCACAATGGGCGCAAGCCTGATGCAGCGACGCCGCGTGGGGGATGAAGGCCTTCGGGTTGTAAACTCCTTTCGCTAGGGACGAAGCTTTTTGTGACGGTACCTAGATAAGAAGCACCGGCTAACTACGTGCCAGCAGCCGCGGTAATACGTAGGGTGCGAGCGTTGTCCGGAATTACTGGGCGTAAAGGGCTCGTAGGTGGTTTGTCGCGTCGTCTGTGAAATTCTGGGGCTTAACTCCGGGCGTGCAGGCGATACGGGCATAACTTGAGTGCTGTAGGGGTAACTGGAATTCCTGGTGTAGCGGTGAAATGCGCAGATATCAGGAGGAACACCGATGGCGAAGGCAGGTTACTGGGCAGTTACTGACGCTGAGGAGCGAAAGCATGGGTAGCGAACAGGATTAGATACCCTGGTAGTCCATGCCGTAAACGGTGGGCGCTAGGTGTGAGGGTCTTTCTACGACTTTCGTGCCGTAGCTAACGCATTAAGCGCCCCGCCTGGGGAGTACGGCCGCAAGGCTAAAACTCAAAGGAATTGACGGGGGCCCGCACAAGCGGCGGAGCATGTGGATTAATTCGATGCAACGCGAAGAACCTTACCTGGGCTTGACATACATCAGATCGCTGCAGAGATGTAGTTTCCCTTTGTGGTTGGTGTACAGGTGGTGCATGGTTGTCGTCAGCTCGTGTCGTGAGATGTTGGGTTAAGTCCCGCAACGAGCGCAACCCTTGTCTTATGTTGCCAGCATTTGGTTGGGGACTCATGAGAGACTGCCGGGGTTAACTCGGAGGAAGGTGGGGATGACGTCAAATCATCATGCCCCTTATGTCCAGGGCTTCACACATGCTACAATGGTCGGTACAACGCGCTGCGACACTGTGAGGTGGAGCGAATCGCTGAAAGCCGGCCTTAGTTCGGATTGGGGTCTGCAACTCGACCCCATGAAGTCGGAGTCGCTAGTAATCGCAGATCAGCAATGCTGCGGTGAATACGTTCCCGGGCCTTGTACACACCGCCCGTCACGTCATGAAAGTTGGTAACACCCGAAGCCGGTGGCCTAAACGTGTTAGGGAGCCGTCGAAGGTGGGATCGGCGATTGGGACGAAGTCGTAACAAGGTACCCGTACCGGAAGGTGCGGGTGGATCACCTCCTTTCTAAGGAGCTTTTATTAGGCTGCAGTTGCAGCCATGACCCACAGTTGTGGGTTGCCCACTGTTGTTTGATGGTGGGTTGGTGGTTGAGTAGGCGAGTGTTCTGCTGCCACCATTGTTGAATCCGGGTAGGAGACACACCTTAATCAGCAGGGTCTAAGTGTTGAGACAGTGCTTTGTGACATGCGTAAAAGTGTCCATGCATACAGGAAGTAAAGTTGATTGGTAAGTCGTTGGTGCATTGTTGGGTGTCTGGGGCATTATCCCCTTTTTTGTGTGCCTGACTGGTTGATGAGCATCGTTTGTTGTGGTGGTGTTTGTTGCTGGTTGGGGTGTTGTGTGAGAACTGTATAGTGGACGCGAGCATCTCACATGATGCCGCCTGCTTATGTGGGTGGTGTTGTGTGTGTGATGTGATTTTTCTTTTTGTTTATTTTGTCAAGTTCACTTGTTGCCACTGCATACGGATTGTGTGACCTTTGTGTTGTGTGGTTTGTGTGTGGTGGTTGGTGTGTTCGTTATTTAGGGCGCATGGTGGATGCCTTGGCATGCTGAGCCGATGAAGGACGTGTAAGGCTGCGTTAAGCCTCGGGGAGTTGTCAATAAAGCGTTGATCCGAGGATGTCCGAATGGGGAAACCTGGCCCTGGTTATGTGGGGTTACCCTTCAGTGAATTCATAGCTGTTGTGGGGGTTACGCGGGGAAGTGAAACATCTCAGTACCCGTAGGAGGAGAAAATAATAATGATTCTGCTAGTAGTGGCGAACGAACGTGGATGAGGCTAAACCGTGTGCATGTGATACCTGGTAGGGGTTGTGTGTGCGGTGTTGTGGGGCCTGATTTTGTGTCATCTACCAGTGGCACGCCCTTTTTGCATTGTTGTTAGGTGAAGTGGTTTGGAATGATCTGCCGGAGTAGGTGAGAGTCCTGTAGCTGAAGATGATGATGTGGGGGTTGTTGGGTGCCCGAGTAGCAACGGGCTCGTGGAATCTGTTGTGAATCTGCCGGGACCACCCGGTAAGCCTAAATACTCAGTGTGACCGATAGTGGATAGTACCGTGAGGGAATGGTGAAAAGTACCCCGGGAGGGGAGTGAAATAGTTCCTGAAACCATGTGCTTACAATCCGTCAGAGCACCTGTTTGTGTGTGATGGCGTGCCTTTTGAAGAATGAGCCTGCGAGTCAGCGGCATGTCGCGAGGTTAACCCGTGTGGGGTAGCCGTAGGGAAACCGAATCCTAATGGGGTGTTTAGTGGCATGTCCTGGACCCGAAGCGGGGTGATCTACCCATGGCCAGTGTGAAGCAGCTGTAAGAGGTTGTGGAGGCGCGAACCCACGTAGGTTGAAAACTGCGGGGATGAGCTGTGGGTAGGGGTGAAAGGCCAATCAAACTCCGTGATAGCTGGTTCTCCCCGAAATGCATTTAGGTGCAGCGTCGCATTTAGCTTGGTGGAGGTAGAGCGACTGGTTGGTTGAGCGGGACTACAATCTTAGCAATGTCAGCCAAACTCCGAATGCCATCAATTGTGTTGTGCGGCAGTGAGACTGTGGGGGATAAGCTTCATAGTCGAGAGGGAAACAGCCCAGATCGCCGGTTAAGGCCCCTAAGGGTGTACTAAGTGGAAAAGGATGTGGGATCGCGAAGACAGCCAGGAGGTTGGCTTAGAAGCAGCCATCCTTGAAAGAGTGCGTAATAGCTCACTGGTCGAGTGGTTCTGCGCCGACAATGTAGTGGGGCTCAAGTACACCGCCGAAGCCGCGGCAAGCAACAATTTTTTGTTGTTTGGGTAGGGGAGCGTCGTGCATGGGTGGAAGCGTTACCGTGAGGAGGCGTGGACTGTGTGCGAGTGAGAATGCAGGCATGAGTAACGAATTGTAAGGTGAGAATCCTTACCGCCGGATGACTAAGGGTTCCTGGGTCAAGTTCGTCTTCCCAGGGTGAGTCGGGACCTAAGGCGAGGCCGACAGGCGTAGTCGATGGATAACCAGTTGATATTCTGGTACCCGTACATGTGCGCCCATGATAAAGCACGGATACTAACCACTGCGGATACGCTACCTTTGCACTCTTTGAGTGTTGGTGGTGTTGATGTCGTGGGGCCTGATGTGTGGTTCAAGTGATGGGGTGACGCAGTGAGGTAGCCGCGCCACTTAGTGGATTGGTGGTGTAAGCGTGTAGGCCGTGTGGTAGGTAAATCCGCCACACATTGTGGTTGAGGCGTGATGCGTAGACCCAAAAGGGTTGATGGTGGTGATCCTGTACTGTCGAGAAAAGCCTCTAGCGAGTGTGTGTATGGCCCGTACCCTAAACCGACACAGGTGGTCAGGTTGAAGATACTAAGGCGTTCGGGTGAACTGTGGTTAAGGAATTCGGCAAAATGCCCCCGTAACTTCGGGAGAAGGGGGGCCCTGTGACGTGAAGACCCTGTGCGGTTGGAGTGTTGTGGGGTCGCAGAGAATAGAGGGAAGCGACTGTTTATCAAAAACACAGGTCCATGCGAAGACGTTAAGTTGATGTATATGGACTGACGCCTGCCCGGTGCTGGAAGGTTAAGAGGACCGGTTAGTTAACGTTTGTTAGCGAAGCTGAGAATTTAAGCCCCAGTAAACGGCGGTGGTAACTATAACCATCCTAAGGTAGCGAAATTCCTTGTCGGGTAAGTTCCGACCTGCACGAATGGCGTAACGACTTCTCTGCTGTCTCGACCACAGGCCCGGTGAAATTGCATTACGAGTAAAGATGCTCGTTACGCGCGGCAGGACGAAAAGACCCCGGGACCTTCACTATAGCTTGGTATTGGTGTTTGGTTCGGTTTGTGTAGGATAGGTGGGAGACTGTGAAACCGTCACGCTAGTGGTGGTGGAGTCGTTGTTGAAATACCACTCTGATCGGATTGAGCATCTAACCTTGGCCCATGATCTGGGTTGGGGACAGTGCCTGGTGGGTAGTTTAACTGGGGCGGTTGCCTCCCAAAATGTAACGGAGGCGCCCAAAGGTTCCCTCAGCCTGGTTGGCAATCAGGTGGTGAGTGTAAGTGCACAAGGGAGCTTGACTGTGAGACAGACATGTCGAGCAGGGACGAAAGTCGGGACTAGTGATCCGGCACCTACTTGTGGATGTGGTGTCGCTCAACGGATAAAAGGTACCCCGGGGATAACAGGCTGATCTTCCCCAAGAGTCCATATCGACGGGATGGTTTGGCACCTCGATGTCGGCTCGTCGCATCCTGGGGCTGGAGTAGGTCCCAAGGGTTGGGCTGTTCGCCCATTAAAGCGGCACGCGAGCTGGGTTCAGAACGTCGTGAGACAGTTCGGTCTCTATCCGCCGCGCGCGTTGAAACTTGAAGAAGGCTGTCCCTAGTACGAGAGGACCGGGACGGACGTACCTCTAGTGTGCCAGTTATCCCGCCAGGGGTATCGCTGGTTGGCTACGTACGGAAGGGATAACCGCTGAAAGCATCTAAGCGGGAAGCCTGTTTTAAGATGAGGTTTCTTTTGAGGTCCCCTAAAGACTATGGGGTAGATAGGCCAGACTTGGAAGCACTGTAAGGTGTGAAGGCTACTGGTACTAATTGACCAAAACAAACACACCACAACAACCCCCAATCACTGTTTGGTTATGTTGGGTGGACTTGTTCTAGCGAGTAAACAAACAAGAAAACACATTATCGTGTGTGTCGCGTCCACTATGCAGTATCTGACACAACACCACACGCACATGTGGTGGGTAGTGTTCTGATAGGTTTGTCGGTGGTCAATAGCTACAGGGAAACGCCCGGTCCCATTCCGAACCCGGAAGCTAAGCCTGTACGCGCTGATGGTACTGCAACCGGGAGGTTGTGGGAGAGTAAGTCACCGCCGACACCAAACAACAAAACAACAAAATAGTGTTTATACGGTAGTCCCCGAAAGACCAACCACCCTGATTCGTTGGGGTGGTTGGTGTTTCGGGGACTACTTGGTGTTTTACCCCCGTTGGTATTTGCGACGTGTACTCTGTCGAGCTGGGGGAATGCGTGGTAGGTGTCGTGGTGTTACCCCCTACTGTCAGGTGTGGTGGATAGGGTGAATCCGTGTTAGACGAAAACACATTCGACACTTTTAAGGGTGTAGTACACCCCGGGGGATACGGTTACGATGACAAGTAGCACACCACCACCTACCACGACAGACCACGAGCCAGTTGGCGACACCACGCTGGGGAATACCCGTAAAGCCGGCGAGCCACTGGACTACGACACCAACACTGATCCTGATTACGACTCTGATGGTGAGGCTGTGGGGGAGGTACCGGTAGTCTTTTTTGCCACCAACACCCCAGACAATCCTATTGCTGCAGCTGGAGCACACGCCCGGAAGAACTCCTGGTTTTTCTACCAATCACTCCTTCCAGACCTCGACGACGACGTCGATCTGACACTGACGAGCCTGGCTAAAGATTTAGGCCTAACCTACAGCACCCTGTCGGGGATTATCAGGGCACATTTCCGCATGCAAGAACTACCCCTAGTCGCAGCGACCAACATGGAGCAGTGGATCCTGGATACACCACGCCTGCGGGTTATTGATAGGGAAATAGAACGCGTAGGCGACAACCACGACCACATAGGCCTCGTGGATGCCGCCCTGGCAGACTTTCTCACCCCGACAGCACCGTGCCAGCATGTGCCCACGGTGGCGGATATCCGCCGGTTTATCCGCGACTTCATCGACACCCACCACCTGGCAGACGACGAGACAGACGAGGTCGAACCCACCCTCAACGTGTCAGTGCATAACAACCGCGCCACCATGAGCCTGACGTGTGATAAAGCTACGGCCGCTATTATCGCCCGCCACATCGATTCCCAAGCAGACAATAATCAGTGCGGTGCTGGTGAGGCGCTTATCCAACTCATCTTGGATAACACCAATACCAAAGTTGCGATTAATACCTTCACCACCGCAGCCGCCAGTAACCCCGACCACAATGACGGTTCCGGAACTGGTGCCGCCGGGACTGCAGATACAAAGGTCTACTTCCCAGGCTACGGCTGGTCCCACAGGTTGCGTCCAGTAGCGTGGTGTATCTGTAACTGACGGTGGGCCCCTTATGAATGAGGCCGGCGACCACCGTAGTACCTTTCGATTCCGTAACCACACTTCCTCGAAAGGGATAACCACGATGGCCGCTAGCCCATATTCTATAGACCCGACTACCTACTTAGACGAATTGCTTGCCCAAGCATCCCCAGATCTCATGCGCGAGATGCTTCAAGGATTCATCAACCAAATCCTATCGACTCAAGCAGACCAGATCTGCGGCGCCGACTACGCCACCACGTCTAAGTCTCGAACCAATGTCCGCAATGGCTACCGCCACCGCGATCTTGATACTCGCGTTGGCACCATTGATGTCGCTGTACCCAAACTACGTACCGGGTCATTTTTCCCGGACTGGTTATTGCAACGACGCACTCGGGCAGAACGAGCACTAACAACCGTAATAGCTACCTGCTATTTAAAAGGCGTGTCCACACGCAGGATGAACGATCTCGTCGCCAGTTTGGGAATTAATAATCTTTCAAAGTCGCAGGTATCTGACATGGCTAAAGACCTGGACGAGATGGTCGAAGACTTCCGTACCCGACCACTCGATACCGGTCCATACCTGTATGTTGCCTGTGATGCATTGACCATGAAAGTCCGCGAAGGAGGACGCGTGGTCAAAGCTTCCGTCCTCGTGGCTACCGGGGTTAATGCCGAAGGCTATCGTGAGCTATTGGGCATGCAGGTTGCTACATCTGAGTCTGTGGCGTCGTGGACTGGGTTCTTTAGGGATCTTAAAGCTCGCGGACTTAATGAGGTCTATCTTGTCACCAGTGACGCGCATCTAGGAATCCAGCATGCGATTAGTGACGTGTTGCCGAATGCGTCCTGGCAGCGGTGTCGAACGCACTTTTCTAAAAACCTGTCTTCGATGGTTGCCAAGACCCAGTGGCCAACCCTATCGGCGATGTTTCATACGATATTCCAGCAACCAGACTCGGAATCGGTGTGGTCCCAAGCACGTGAGGTCGTAGCGTTTTGTGAAGATAAATTCCCCCACGTTGCCAGCTACCTGGAAGAAGCCCTCGACGAGCTCTTAGCTTTTACCAACGCCCCGAAATCCGTCTGGAAGAAAGTCTGGTCGAATAACCCTACTGAACGGCTCAATCGTGAAATCCGCAGGCGTACGGATGTTGTAGGCATCTTCCCCAATCGTGACGCTGTCGTGCGCCTTGTTGGTGCTGTCCTAGCAGAACAACACGATGACTGGATCCAGCAAAACCGCTACATGTCACTAACCAGCCTGGAACAGACCAAAGCATTGATTACCGCCAACGTCATAGACGCTGACACCACCAAGGAGGTCGCATGAACCAGTTAAAGCACCGAGCACGTGCTGGCCCCTGACACCATCACACTGCATGCTCTATCGAAAGGTAGAAACACCACTCAAACGGACTTGACCGTCCCACATTAAAAACCTAGAAAACATTGACACCTTCACCCGACACTTAAAACCAAAAGAAACCGAAAGCTACCAGCCCACCAGCCACATCCGCGCCTACACACAAGGAAGAGACCTCACCTGCCGCTGGCCCGGATGCACCATCCCAGCACACAAATGCCAACTCGACCACCGCATCGAATACAACGACGGCGGACCCACCAGCCCCGATAATCTTGTGACTTTGTGCCAGCATCACCACAACATCAAAACCGACAAACGCGTCCACTACATCATGGACCCGGTCACCGGCACCATCGCCTGGCTACACCAAGACGGCACCTACCACATAGACCACCCCACCGGGCCACTAGCCACCACAAACACACACTGGCACTACACCTGGACACAATTCCTCAACCACAAAAGAAACAAACACAACAAACAAAAATAAAACCCCACCAACCCAACACCACCACACCAGTGCGCCCAAATCAGCCCATGGGATGATGGGGCACTGCGGACAGGCGGGTTACTATGTAGAAAGGTAATTTCCCATTTACAAGGAGAACACGCTTTATGACTGATGCCGCGGCACGCGCCGTTGACTTGTTTAAGCAATACGGAAGCGATGACACGGCCGTTATCGCCCTTGATCACGTTTCCATCGAGTTTGGAAAGAACCAATTCACGGCCATTATGGGCCCTTCGGGTTCGGGCAAGTCCACGTTGATGCACACGATGGCAGGGTTGGACTCTGCTACCTCTGGCTCGGCGTTTATCGGAGATACCGATATGTCCCACCTCAATGACAAGGAAATTACGGCGCTGCGCCGAGACCGCCTGGGATTCATCTTCCAATCCTTCAACTTGGTTCCCACCTTGACGGCTGCGGAAAACATCACGCTGCCGACCGATATTGCGGGCAAGGACGTCGATAAGCAGTGGTTCGAAGAAGTCACGCGTCGCCTGGGGCTGGCGGAGCGCTTGGAGCACCGTCCGGCGGAGCTGTCTGGTGGTCAGCAGCAGCGTGTGGCCTGTGCTCGCGCCTTAGTGTCGCGGCCGGAGATTATTTTTGGCGATGAGCCTACGGGTAACTTGGACTCCAATTCTTCGGCCGAGGTATTGGATATTCTGCGCACTGCGGTGGACCAGGATAACCAGACTGTGGTCATTGTGACGCACGATGCTAAGGCGGCATCGTACGCCGATCGCGTTGTTTTCCTTGCTGATGGCAAGCTCGTTAACGAACTGCAGGATCCAACGATGGAGGCCATTCACAATGTAATGGCAGAGATTGAGGGTTAAATGGCACGCGGAAACGCAATGCGCAGGGTATCCGTGCGCAATATTTTGGCGCATAAATTGCGCCTTGGCCTGACAATTCTGGCGGTGGTTTTGGGCACCGCCTTTATTGCTGGCTCTTTCATGTTCACTAACTCATTGAAGGCCACTTTTGATTCTGCGGTGGATAACCAATTCCGCGGGGTAGACGCGGTGGTCAGTGAGAACGATGACAGCGACCAGAAGCTGGATGAAGGGCTGCGCAAGCAGCTGCTTGATGATGATGACGTTAAAAACATCAACGTCGCTGACTCGCAGACTGTGGTTGTTGCCGATGAAAACTCGGAGGCCTTCCAAACCCAAAGCGGTACTGCGAGCCTCGTGCCGTACTATTCCGCGGATAAAACCGTCGGTGGCGCGAGCGAACTCACGGAAGGCGATGAGCCAAAGGCCAAAGATGAGGTAACGATCAATTCGTCCGCTGCGGAGAAATACGATATCTCCGTTGGTCAGAAGCTTTTGGTGGTTCATCCGGATAGCCAGGATGAGGTTAAGGTTACGGGCATCGTGGAGCCGCCGGTGGAGCAGGGCGATAGCATCGAACTGCGCATGGACGAGTCGGATTACCTAGAACGCTTTGGTGATCCCTCCCAGCTGAAGGTCTCTGCCGCCGATGGTGTGGATGCGAATGCGCTTGTCGATGACCTGAATGACAAGTTCGACATCAAAGCCGAGTCCGGTGAGCGCCTTGCAGAGCAGACCAGTGAGGCAATGACCGAGGCATTGAAGTTTGTGAACTACTTCCTCGTTGCCTTTGGTCTGATCGCCTTGTTGGTGGGCACGTTTATTATCGCCAATACCTTCTCCATGATCGTGGCCCAGCGCATTAAAGAGTTCGCGCTTTTGCGCGCATTGGGCGCGTCGCGCCGCCAGATCACCAATTCCGTTGTGGTGGAGTCCGTCATCGTGGGTGTGCTGGGGTCTATCGTCGGTGTCGTTGCCGGTGTGGGATTGGTCGCGGTTATCAAGGCGGTGATGGGTGCCAACGGTATGGACATCGGCGGTGGCCTGGGCTTGAGTGTTTCTGCCGTGGTGGTCCCGATTATTTTGGGCACGATTGTTACCGTGGTCTCCGCATGGGCTCCGGCGCGGCGCGCGGGTGCCGTGGAGCCGGTTGAAGCGATGCGCACGACGGAGTCGGCCTCCGGTTCTTCGCTGAAGGTCCGCACGATTTTCGGTGCGATCCTCATGATTGGCGGCATTATTGCGGCGTTTGCGGGCGTGCTTAGCGATGCCGAAACGAACGTCCGCGCCATCCTCGTCGGCCTCGGCGCCGTCGGGGTGATTATCGGCTTCTTCTTGGCTGGGCCAGCGCTTTCTTTGCCGCTGGTGCCAACGCTGGGCAAGGCTATTGGGGCGCCCTTCGGGTCCATCGGCAAGCTGGCCGCTACCAACTCTCGGCGTAACCCGCGCCGCACTGCCGCCACGGCCTTTGCCCTGACCTTGGGCGTGGCATTGGTCACGAGCATCGGCATGCTGGGCCAGACAATGAAGGCCTCCATCTCTGATACCGTGGACCAAAATATTACGTCGGACTATATTTTGTCCGGTCCGAGCTCCGGAAACTTCCCGACGCCGAAGGAAACCGGCGAGCGTGCCGCAGAGGCAGACGGTGTGGATAAGGTCATTACCGTTGGCTCGGCCCCGGTTGCCGTGGACGGTCAGGCCTCCTTGGACTTTGGCGCCGGCGGGTTGTTCACCGTGACGGTGGATGCTGACCCCACCTCGATGCTGGCGATGAACATGGTGGAAGGCGATGCCAATATTGAAGGCGGCTTTGCCGCCACGGAAGACTTCGCCAAAGAAAATGGCTGGAAGGTAGGAGAGACCTACGAGGTCACCGGCAGCAAGCCGGGCAAGACTGCGGAAGCCAAACTGGTCGGCACCTTTGAGCCCATCGAGACCATTCAAAATATGGTGGTTTCGCAGGACGTGGCAGAAGAAGTCGCCGCTGACGGAGAATTCTCTGTGCAGATGGTGGGCGTATTAGGTAAAGAAGGCTACGACAAGGAAGAGCTACGCCAGAACCTCGAGGATGCCGTCAAGGATCTCGTGGTGGTGCAGGTCAACACCGGTAAGGAATATGCGGGTCAGGCCGCTGGCTTCATCGACCAGATGCTGGCCATTCTCTACGGTCTTCTCGCACTCGCCGTGATCATTGCCGTGCTGGGCATTGTCAATACCTTGACCTTGGGTGTTATCGAGCGCCGCCAGGAGATTGGCATGTTGCGTGCGGTGGGTACGCAGCGCCGCCAAATCCGCCGGATGATCACGCTGGAGTCGGTGCAGATTTCGCTCTTTGGCGCAATCATGGGCATCCTCATCGGCCTCGGCTTGGGCTGGTCCTTCATCGAGATCCTGAATGACCAAGGCCTTGGCGGTGCCGAGGTTCCGTGGGGCATGCTGGTGATCATGCTGCTGGGATCCGCGGTTGTGGGCGTCATCGCAGCGGTATGGCCATCGCAACGCGCGGCAAAGACGCCGCCGCTGGAGGCGATTGCGGATTAATGCTTGGACATCCAGGCCTTGACCGCATCCGTGGTCTTGAGGTCTGGAAGGTAGGCGTGCACGGTCGCTAGACCGATATTAGGAAGTTTCAGCTCGTCGTCGTAGCACAGGAACCAAGGGTGCTCTTCGGGCTGGAACTTCTTTTTGCTTGCTGCCAGGCTTTGGAATCCATATAAGGGCTCTACTTCTTTGCCTAGCCGGTGCAGGAGGTTATCGAGCCACGTTGGCGCTGCGGCTTCGCCGGCGAGGGGAGCGCCGGATAAAGAAATCCAGGCGCAGCCCTCGGAGTGGGCGATGAGCATGGCTTCTGAAATAAGTAGTTCCATGACGCCTTTGAATCCGTGCTCATTGCGTCGCATGACGTCGAGCGTGTAGCCCGCTATGCAACCTTTTTCAAAGACCGGCATCCAACTGGTCACGCCGTGGAGCGTACCGTCTTGGTCTTCGGCTACAAGAAGGCGGGTGCCGAGGACTTTCATTTCTTCCAGTCCACCCAGGGTAAAGCCCATTTCGGGGAGGGCCTTGTCTGACACCCATTCCTCACTCAGCGCGGTGATCTTGGCAATGGTGGCAAGATCAATGTCGTTCCAGCAGGTCCAGCGGGTATGAATTCCTTCTTTTACGGCCTTATTGCGGGCGGTGCGGATGTTTTGGAATTTTTTGCCCTTAAACTCCACGGTGCGGCAGGGTAAAACGGCTTCTTCCGCAACCTGGACGTGCTTGAGCTCGGGATGGGACGCGGCGAAGTCCGCCCCCACGGAATACCACGCCACGTCCCAGCCTTGATCAGAGGCAAAAGCGGAAAATTCGGCGCTGATGTCGTTTCCAATAGGAGAGCCCAGGGTTAAGGCGATTCCGTTGGATACGCGGTAGGCAACGTAGGAATCTTCGTGGAAGAAATAACGATTAGATTTCCATAGCGTCATAAAAGATAAATGGTCTCCGGTGCCGGACTCGAGGAGGCGTCGCGCGGTGCGGAGATCCTCCTCGTGCGCGGGGTCAGTAGGCCGGGAAAAGCCGCGGTAGAGGCGGAAGGCGACAAAGATCCAGAAGGCATTGCCTATCCATTCATAGACGAACCACGATATGGAGGACGCCGGGATGACGTAGTGGGGCAGGATCATGGCCACGATGGTGGGCAGGAAGCGCAAAGGGGTTTCAGCGAGCACGCGGGGAAGTGGGTCGTGCAGCAGCGCGATACCAATCCACAATCCGGCCCCAACCAGCGCAATCAGGGCGCTCAACAGTACCGTGCGCAGGAGATACGTACGGTTTTCATGGGTGCGGAATAACCTGCGGTTAGCTAGCAAGATTCCGAGGACGCACAACCATGGCAGCGTAACGGGGATGAGGCTGGGGAGAGAAGGGTTAGTGTTCCATAGCTGGTAGATGAGCAGTGCTAGGGCTATGACCTGGGAGGCTACTGCGAGCCGCCACGCGGTGATGCGCCCGCGCACTAGGCCGAAACAAAAAACGAGCTGCAGGATGAGCGGAAGTAGGTTAGCCACCATCGGGCCGATGCCATGGGCGCGGGCGAGGTCCAGGGTATCTGAGCTAGGCTCCCATAGCAGTCGCGTGACCTCGGAGAAGGGCCCTTGCGCCAGCGGGTCCAAGGCGATAAATGCTGGGCCTATCGCCACGCAGGCGACGCACACGGCGATGAGCACGCGTTGCTCGCGGGTCGACGGCGTACCAGAGGCAGGCTTCGCGAGTAGTTGGCCGGCGGTGATGGATAGGGCGGCGGTGATGGTGCCGAGGGCATCGGAAAGCGTGCCGGAATACAGCACGTATGTCGCGGTCAAGGAGACGATGGTGATGCGGAAGCGGCGGCGCCACAAGCGCGGCATGAACGCAGAGGCAAACCCAGCCGCCCCCACGATGAAACCAATCGGGCTAAGATACGCGGTGCTATCGGGCCACTGCTTGGCGATGCCCAGCGTCAACGGCACCCCAATCGCCGTCGTCGCAAGGCCGGCAAGGAGCGTGTAGGCGGAGCCGAGGCGCCACTCGGCAGGGGCCAGCCAGATGACGAGAAGCACGGTCAAGATGATGGAGGCGCCTGGATGCGCCGTAGTCAGCGTGAGCCACGGCTTCAAAGGGAAATCAACGAGGTGCAGCGACCACATCACCGCCAGCAGGCCGATGGATACGGGAAACTTTCTAAGAACGGACATCATTTTCTCCAATTCCATCGAAGGGATCGCGGTCTACCTGTAGGCCGCCGCGGGTTGCCGCCCACGCAAAAGACTCGCGCAAGGCGGGGCGCCAGACCTGGAAGGAATGGCCGCCCGGGCGGGTGCCGAAGTAGGTCTTCATTCCAGCGGCGCGGGCTTTATCCGAAAGAGAGCGCAAGGCGGTGACGGACTCAGTATCATCGTCCCCGGCAATGAAAATGGCCTGCAGGTTGTCATAGTGCTTGCGTTCCAATAGGTGAGCGGGGTCTTGATTGTTATAGGCAGCTTCATCACCGTGGAAGAATTTGTGCACCGTGGCGGAATGGGTGCCGATGGTAGGTTCCGCCTCACCGGAGATATCGATTACCGAGCCAAAGGCAGCGGGGTGAGTGGTGGCTATCTGCAGCGAGCAGGTTCCGCCATAGCTAAGACCACCGACTGTCCAGGTGTGCTGGTCGGGATTGACCTGGAACTTCTTTTTAATGGCGTGGGGAACATCCTGGGTAAGATAGGTCATGACTTGGGCAATATCGCTATCGGCGCAGATAGGGTTCGCGGTTTCAGAGCCAGTGGCATCAACGGAGACGACGATGGGGCTGCGCCCGCCGTTGGCCGCTTGGAATTGATCGGCGGTTTCGGCCGCCTCCCCCGAACCGAACCACTGATCCGGGCCGCCGGGGTTTCCATGGAGGAGCATGAGGACTGGGAGATTGTGATCCGTCCAATAAGCTGGTGGAATATACGCCGTGGCGGTGCGCGGGGAGAAATGAGAGGCGGTGCCGGGGAGATCGACGTGGACGATGGCGGCGCCTGAATGGGTAGAGGTGAATTCGTTGTAGTCCATTTCCTTGGCCACCGGGCGAGGATCCAAGGAACCGACATCCGGATAGGTCTGGTATTCCATATTGACCAAGCCGACGGTGGCGAGGATCGAAAAAATACCCGCCACGACCGTGACCACCTTGGGCTTGCGAAGAAGCGCGGCCAAAGGGACTACGGAGGCTAGGTAGATGTGCCAGGGGACTTCCCAGTGGCGGAGGAAGAACCAGGCAATGCCGCAGGCAATAGCGGCTATGGCCAGTGGCCACATCTTCTTCTGGGCAATAACGATAATCGCCGTGATGACGAGGATGAGGAGGAATATGACTCCGTTGACGGGCTCGGCCAACGGCAAGTTCATAAAGAAGTTCACACCGGAAATGGTAGGCCTGTGCTGGGGAAATGTGTTTAGGAGAAAGCTGGGAGTTGTCTACCTAGATCCCGTGATAGATAAGGCCGGCCCACATTACTCCGCGCCAGGCGAGGACCACTCCGATCCCGATGGTCCAAAACAGGTACTTACACAGCGGCCACCAGTGCCGCTGCTTGACCATTTCCCCAAGCTCTTTCGCCATGGTGGACCACGTAGAAAGACCACCGGCGAGGCCGAGGGCGAAGAGGGGATGGGCAAAGGGGGCATCGGCAAGCTGCGCAAAGCCCACCGCTAGGCCAAAGACCAAGGCACCTAGGATATTGGATACGAAGGTGCAATACGGCGAGGGCAGCAGGCGGGTAAAGCCGTAGCGCGCCGCGCCGCCGAAAAAGCCGCCGATAAGGACGAAGAGCAGGTTCATCGCAGCTTATCCCCAGCGAGGTAGGCGGCGGTGCAGCCCACGAGGGTGGCCGCGACATAGGCCAGGGCGATGCTCCAGTGGGAGTCTGCGGTGAAGAAAGCAAAGCCAGCAAAGCTGGTGAAACCGCCTAAGAAGCCGGTTCCCCAAAAGGGGCCCGGGCGGGTATAGCCCATCAGCGCGCTGCCGGCAATGTTGAGGATAAGCAGTGGGATCAGCCCGCCGCCGAGCGCGATGGTTAAAAGATAACGGGTCCCGGCGCCGAGTGCGGCACCGGAACCGACGGTCAAGGAGTGTGGCATGAGGCCCATTATAGTGGGCGAAGTCTCAGGAAAAGCACAGGGGTTTGTGTCCGAAAAGGGGAGGTTAAACGCTAAACTAATCCGCGTGAATAACGCGTTTGATGTGGTGAGCTTTATTGCCCGCTTTGGCATGGCGGCGGTGTGGATCATCGCTGGCGTAGAGAAGATGGCGCACCCGCTGGATACCCTGCAATCCATCAAGGCCTATGAGATTTTCACGCCGGAATGGTCTGGGTATTTGGCCCAGCTCATTGGGCCGCTGGAGCTAGTGGGTGGAATGCTGCTCTTGCTGGGGATTTTCCTTCGCGAGTCTTCCAAGGTAGCGGCCGTGGTCATGGTGCTTTTCATGGTCGGCATCCTGCAGGCATGGCTGCGTGGGCTGGATATCGATTGCGGGTGCTTTGGTGCTGGTGACGCTACTGCGGAGCCGGGCATGAACTATGGGCTGACGCTGCTTCGCGATGCCGCCTTCCTCGCCCTTACCGCATGGACCATCAAACGCCCGTTCACGAAATTTGCGCTCCACCCGTAGCGGTGGGCACAGTAGGTTGCAAGAGTCCGAAAGTATCAACAGGCAAGGTTTAAATGAGCAAAGTAAGTGACCCGAATGCCAAGTCTGGCAATGGTTTCATCTGGGGCGTCGGCGTCCTCCTCGTCATTATCGCTGTGGTCATTGGCTACATCGTGTGGAATGGTAAGCAGGCCAATGAAATCGAGGTGCAAGACGTCAACATGTCCATGGACTATAAGGACAACGCGATTACCCTGAAGTCCGATGCGGCCGATGACGATACTCCAGAGGTAGACCTGTACGAAGACTTCTCCTGCCCCCACTGCGCGGATCTGGCGGAAAACACCGATGAGGACATGAAGCAGGCGATTGAGGACGGCAAGCTGATTGTCCACGTGCGCACGCTGAACTTCCTAGACGGCGAGGATGTCGAAAACGAGGACGGTTACTCCACCAAGGCCGTCGCAGCCATGTCAGAGCTGGCTAAGTCTGGCGACGTAAAGACCTACTGGAATTTGCGCGACTACATGATGAAGAACCAGCAGAGCATCGCCACTAAGTGGGATATCGAGGACATCGCTGACCAAGCCAAGGAACTCGGCGCCGAGGATGACGTGGTTGATTCCATCAAGAACGTGGATATCAAGCAGGGCAATAAGGTGGCCAAGGCCAACTACGATAAGCTGAATAAGGCAACCGGCTCGGTTTCCTCGCCGCGCATTGTCCAGGATGGCAAGGATATTCCGGACCGTGAATCCGGCGAGTCCTTGAATGACTGGGTAGACATCGCCACCAAGTAGCAGGCGATTTGGTGAGTTAAATACTTGCCATGTATATTCATACGAGTTGCGGCCCACAGGGTTGCACCTCGTATATGGGGCTATGGCGCAGCTGGTAGCGCACCACACTGGCAGTGTGGGGGTCACGGGTTCGAATCCCGTTAGCTCCACAAATTAAGAGTCTCGAGAGGCTAGATAGCTTCTCGAGACTCTTTTTCCTTACTTCAGCGAGTGGCCGATGAGTTCGCCCAGCGCGTGGGTGCCGTTGGCGTTGAGGTGCAGCGGCAGGTTACCTGGTGCCGGTGGCAGCGGGTCTACTAGGTTGACCCACCAGCGGTCAGGAGAGCAGTTATCGTGGCCCGTGGAAATCGGGTGAGCGTCCAAGAAGGAAGCGCCGTTCTGCTCGGCTACCTCGCGCAGGGTGTTTTGCAGGCGCTCTTCGGTAGAAGCAACCCTGCTAGCCGGAATCGGGATGGTGGCAGAGGTCAGGCACGCGGAGTTGTTATTGGAGACCCGCGGGTATCCCACGATGGTTACCTTGGCATTCGGCGCAAAGTGGTGGGCGACATCGATGGCGCTGCGCATGCCGGTGCGCAGGAAGTGCTCGGAAGCCGCGATATTGTCCTTGTGCGGGTAAGTGTCATTTGCGCCGGCGTGGATGACAACATTCCTAGTCTCGGGGTTGAGATCCCCGTTGCGGGCGGCCGTGCGCAGGGTGTCATCGATGTGCTGGCCGCCGGTGCCAAAGGATGCGCCGGCGCACTGGTACTGATCCACATGCGCACCGGATACCCGCGTCATTTCGTTGGCGATGGAGTTATCGGTAATGCAACCGACCTTGGTGTTTGCTTTTATACCGGCGCGGTTTTGCGCGTAATCAAGGAAATTAGGGTTGGCGACGACGCTATCGCCCGTCAGGACCGTATTGCCAGGCACGGCCGCGGTAGCGACGGTGCTACCTCCCACGAGTGCGGCAGTGCAAGCGGCAATCGCGGCAAGTTTACTGAAGTTTTTCATGGTGTACCTCAAGGCTTCCGCAGGGACGGAAGCCACACTGATAGGGGATGATTAAGGCCACGATGATCCTAAAGGTTTTCTGGGACAAGCAAAAATGGAGTAGCGAAAATCGTTATGCTGGCGGGTATGCAGACTTTCTCGAAGCGAGTACGCGATGAAGATCAAGCAGGCGCCGAAGCCGCCGGATTGCGGTGGCTGGCGGAAGCCACGGATGCGGTAGTCACCGTCGTGCGCGCGGACGGGAAGGAAATCGTAACCAAGCGCATTGACGAGGTAGCGCCCACTCCAGAGGCCGCGCGGAAGTTTGGTGCGGAGCTCGCGCGCATGCACCGCGCCGGGGCCGCGGCTTTTGGCAGCGCGCCGGAGGGATGGGAAGGCAAAAACTTCATCGGCACCATTGAACAGGAGTGCACGCCCACCGATAACTGGGGTGAATTTTATACCCAGCAGCGCGTGCTGCCCTTTGCGGAGCCGGCCGGAATCAGCACCGCGCAGCGGGACCTGGTCAAGCGGGCCTGCGATGCCATTGCCGCCCGTAGCTGGGACGTGGCGCCCGCGCGCATCCACGGTGACCTGTGGGCGGGCAACCTGCTTTTCGATGCCCAGGGTGGCATCATGATCGATCCCGCCGCCCACGGCGGGCACCCGCACACTGATTTGGGCATGCTGGCCCTATTCGGCGCGCCCTATATAGAAGAAATCTTCCGCGGCTATGGGGCGCCGAAAGATATTGAAACCTGGATTCCCATGCACCAACTGCACCCGCTGGCCGTGCACGCGCTGACCCACGGCTCGGCGTATAACCGGCCGCTGGAGCGCGCGGCTCTTGCCACGCTGGAGGCGCTGGCCTAGGCGGTTGGCCCTTGCGGCATCTGGCGCTTGTGGATGCCGCGGTGCCACAGGGTCTCGATGCGCTCGCGGGCGGCATCGGGAACCGCCTTGCCCTCTAAGTAGTCATCGATGTGGGCGTAGGTGACGCCGAGCGCCTCTTCATCGGGAAGCTGCGGCTTATCGTCTTCCAAATCCGCGGTAGGGACCTTGGACCAGGTGGACTCCGGCGCGCCCAGGTGCTTGAGCAAAGCCGCGCCTTGGCGCTTATTCAGCCCGGCCAGAGGGAGTAGGTCTGCCGCGCCATCGCCCCACTTGGTGTAGAACGCGGTGACGTTTTCGGCGGCGTGGTCCGTGCCCACAACGAGCGCGCCCACCTCGCCGGCGATGGCATATTGCGCGGTCATGCGCAGGCGCGCCTTGGCATTGCCGCGGTTGAAATCGTTCAAGGAATCTTGGCCTACCGCACGGGCGACCTCGTGGCTTAGCGCCGCGGTGGCCGGTTGAATATCAACGGTGAGCCGGCGATCGGGCTGGATGAAGTCGAGGGCGATTTGGGCATCATCCTCATCCGCCTGCGTGCCGTGGGGCAGGCGCACGGCCCAGAATTCGGCGCCTTCTACCCGCTCTACTGCTAGCTGGGTGAGTTTTCCCGCCAAGGTGGAATCCTGGCCGCCGGAAATGCCTAGCACGTAGCCTTTGGCATGGGTCATTTCCAAGTATTCCACGAGGAAATCCACGCGGCGGGCAATTTCCTCTTCTGGATCGATAAAGGGGCGTACATCCAGCTGTTTTATGATGGATTGTTGCAAGTTTTCGGCATCGGGTGACATGACGTTCATCGTAGTCTCCTGACACAATTGCGTGCTGTGAATAAAGAAAGTTATGTCAAGGTAGTTGCAGGAATTGCCGCCCTTGGCGGTTTATTATTTGGATACGACACCGGCGTGATGTCCGGTGCTTTGCTGTATATCACCCCGGAATTTAATATGACCGCCCACCAAGAGGGCTGGGTGACCTCCATGCTGCTGGTGGGTGCCGCGGTGGGCGCGTTGACCGCAGGCCGCATCGCGGACCGTTTTGGCCGCCGCTTTACGCTGATTGCCGGCGGCATCATTTTCGTTTTGGGCTCTATCTGGTGCGCGCTGGCTGGATCGGTGACGATGCTGGCCACGGCCCGTACCTTCTTGGGCTTTGCCGTCGGTGCGGTATCCATTGTTTCGCCCATGTATATCTCAGAGATGGTGCCGGCCAAGATCCGCGGGCGCATGGTCTCCCTGAATACCCTGTTGATCGTGGTAGGCCAGTTGTTGGCCTACCTGGTAAATTCTGCCCTCGCGCCCACGGAAAGCTGGGAATGGATGCTGGGGCTTGCAGCCGTACCGGGTGCCGCCCTCGCCGTCGGCATGCTCTTCTTGCCAGAGACCCCAGTCTGGCTCGCCACGCATAACAAAATGGCGCGGGCCCGCGAGGTCGCAGGCCGCGCCGGGATGGATCTGGCAGAGCTTACCTCCCAAGAAACGGCGCGCCGTTCCAGCGGCTCCGAGTGGAAGGCACTGAAGGCCAATCGTTGGATGCAGGTGACGGTATTGCTCGCCATGCTGATGGGCCTGACCCAGCAGATTACCGGCGTTAATGCCATCGTCTACTTCGCGCCCACCATGATGAGCCAGGTGGGGATTTCTACCACCAACTCGGTCTATACCTCGATTGTCATTGGCGTGGTATCCGTTATTGCCTGCTGGGTGGGCCTCAAGGTGGTCGACCGCATCGGTCGCAAACGCCTGCTGCTCATCGGCCTGACCGGCAACGTGATTTCGCTATTCATCTTGTCCGTGGCGTACTCGCACGCCGCCGATTCCACCACGATGGCGATGGTCTCGCTGGTATTTATGGCCTCGTTCATTGCCTTCCAGCAAGCAGCGGTCTCGCCGACGACCTGGTTGCTCATCTCGGAGCTCGTGCCCCTGCAGGTGCGCGGCTTGGGCATGGGCATCGCCGGGCTCTCGCTGTGGGCCACCAACTGGGCCGTGGCCCAGTACTTCCTGCCGCTGGTGGAGTGGCTCACCGGCCCAGTGGCCTTTGGCGTCTTTGGCGTGCTGGGGCTCATCGCCATCGGCTACACCCGCATTTTGGTACCAGAGACCATGGGACGTAGCCTGGATGAGGTAGGCGAGGAGATGAAATCCCGCTACTCGCGGGAATCCGCACCCCATTAAGCCCTAGTGTTTTGGTCTTAATGGCCGCGTGAGGTAAAATTATTCCTCGTGTCATGGCTGGGGATTCCCAGTCCGTGCTTTATTTACTCAACCGCATGTAGATTGCGCATAACGAAAGGAGCGCCCGATGAAGGTCCGTAAGTCCCTTCGGTCGCTGAAGAAGAAGCCGGGCGCCCAGGTTATTCGCCGCCACGGTAAGGTCTTCGTGATCAACAAGAAGGATCCCCGTTTCAAGGCTCGTCAGGGCTAATTGAAACTTAAGGAAGTCCGCCTCCTCCGAGCGTTCGGAGCGGGGCGGATTTTTCGTTTCTACGCCTCGACGCCGGAATGTGAACTTTGCCACATGTTTAGGTGAACAGAAGGTAAACCCGCAGGAATGTCAGGCGTGTAGTTTCATGGTTGGGTGCCGGGGTGGTCAACATGTGGGGTCTCGCCCCTGGTCCTCCTGGGAATATCATGGGTGTAACTACTATATGTTGTGTCAGTTGCGGTCAATTCCCCCAAAGTATAGTGTCGTTGGTGTCGCTCAGAGCGGTGCAGGAAGTGGCCCGAAAAGGGGTCAGAACCTCCGCTTTCTACGAGCAAAAGCTATCTCGCAAAAGGATTTTAGGGAGTTATTATGTCTATCACCGTCTACACCAAGCCCGCTTGCGTTCAGTGCAACGCCACCAAGAAGGCCCTTGACCGCGCGGGTCTGGATTTCAACGTGGTAGATGTCACCGTGGACGATGAAGCCCGTGACTACATTATGGCTCTGGGCTACGTCCAGGCACCCGTCGTAGAAGCAAACGGCGAGCACTGGTCCGGCTTCCGCCCTGACCGCATCAAGAACCTTGCAGCACTAGCCGCCTCTGCGTAAGCAGCCGAGGAGGGAGGTGCCGTCATGTTGGTCGTGTATTTTTCCTCTACTACGGAAAATACGCACCGGTTCGTGCAGAAGCTAGGTTTCCCTAGCGCACGAATCCCCTTGCGCCGCACCGATGAGCCGCTAGTGGTTAACGAGCCTTTCGTCTTGGTGTGCCCCACCTACGGCGGGGGAGCCTCCATTAGCCACCAAAACTCCCGGCCCGTACCGGTGCAGGTAATTAGATTCCTTAATAATGAGCACAACCGCAGTTTTATTCGGGCGGTTATCGCCGGAGGAAATAGCAACTTCGGCGCCGATTTTGGCAAGGCTGGTGACGTCATCAGCGCCAAATGTAAGGTGCCCTATGTATATCGTTTCGAGTTGCTCGGAAACGATGAAGATATAAAAATTTGTCGCGAAGGCCTGCTGGCTAATGCTTCCCAGTTGGGACTGGATGAGGCCGCCTAGCCGCGGTGCGACACACCTAATAGAATCCTGATTTTAAGAAAGGCCGCGTCAGCTGTGAGTACGCAATTGGGAAAGACCGTAGCAGAGCCAGTATCGCAGGAAGAGCAGCTGGATTACCACGCGCTCAACGCCATGCTGAATCTCTACGACGGAGACGGCAAGATTCAATTTGATAAGGACCGCGAGGCCGCCAATCAGTTCTTCTTGCAGCACGTTAATCAGAACACGGTCTACTTCCACGACTTGGAAGAAAAGATCGATTACCTGGTGCGCAATAAGTACTATGACCCAGCGGTCATTGAGGCTTATGACTTCGAGTTCATCAAGTCCCTATTCAAGCGCGCCTACTCTTATAAGTTCCGCTTCAAGTCCTTCCTTGGCGCCTATAAGTACTACACCAGCTATACGCTGAAGACCTTCGACGGCCGCCGGTACTTGGAGCGCTTTGAGGACCGCGTCTCTATGACGGCGCTTTTCCTTGGTGATGGCGATGGTGAGCTGGCAGAGCGCCTCGTCGATGAGATCATGACCGGCCGCTTCCAGCCGGCTACGCCGACCTTCCTGAATGCCGGCAAGCAGCAGCGCGGAGAATTGGTTTCCTGCTTCCTGCTCCGCATCGAAGACAATATGGAATCCATCGGCCGTTCCATCAACTCCGCGCTGCAGCTGTCCAAGCGCGGCGGCGGCGTGGCCCTGCTGCTGTCCAATATCCGCGAATCCGGCGCGCCGATTAAGCACATCGAGAACCAGTCTTCCGGCGTCATTCCGGTGATGAAGATGCTGGAGGATGCATTCTCCTACGCTAACCAGCTCGGTGCGCGCCAGGGCGCGGGCGCGGTGTACCTCAACGCCCACCACCCGGACATCATGAACTTCCTCGACACCAAGCGCGAGAACGCGGATGAAAAGATCCGCATCAAGACGCTGTCCTTGGGCGTAGTGATCCCGGATATCACCTTCGAGCTGGCCAAGAAGAACGACGATATGTACCTGTTCTCGCCGTACGACGTCGAGCGCGTCTACGGTAAGGCCTTCGGCGATATCTCCGTTACCGAGCACTACGAAGAAATGGTCGAGGACCCGCGCATCCGGAAGAAGAAGATCAACGCGCGCCACTTCTTCCAAACCGTGGCGGAGTTGCAGTTCGAGTCCGGCTACCCGTACATCATGTATGAAGATACGGTAAACCGCGCCAACCCGGTCAAGACCTCCCGGATTAATATGTCCAACCTGTGCTCGGAGATCTTGCAGGTCAACTCCGCTTCCGAGCTCAATGCGGATCTTTCTTATGACCAGGTGGGCAACGATATTTCCTGCAACCTGGGTTCGCTGAATATCGCCATGACCATGGACTCGCCGGACTTCTCCCAAACGGTGGAGACCGCGATTCGCGGGCTGACCTCGGTGGCGGATAAGACCTCCATCGATTCCGTTCCATCCGTGCGCAAGGGCAACGATGACTCGCACGCCATCGGCCTGGGCCAGATGAACCTGCACGGCTACTTGGGCCGCGAGCACATCGAGTACGGCTCCGAGGAGGGCTTGGACTTCACCAACGCCTACTTCGCGGCCATCATGTACGCCGCCCTGCGCGCCTCCAATAAGATCGCCCGCGAGCGCGACACGACCTTCACCGAGTTCCCCGAATCTGACTACGCCAGCGGCGAGTTCTTCGACTCCTACGATCCGGCGGAGTTCCAGCCGCGCACGGAAAAGGTCAAGGCTCTTTTCGATGCCTCCTCCATCTACACCCCCACCGCAGAAGACTGGGCGGAGCTGAAGGAGGACGTCGCCAAGTACGGCCTCTACAACCGCAACCTCCAGGCAGTGCCGCCGACGGGCTCGATTTCCTATATCAACAATTCCACCTCGTCCATCCACCCGATCGCCTCCAAGATTGAAATCCGCAAGGAGGGCAAGATCGGCCGCGTGTACTACCCGGCAGCGCATATGGATAACGACAACTTGGAGTACTTCAAGGACTCGTACGAGATTGGCTACGAGAAGATCGTTGATACCTACGCTGAGGCCACCAAGTACGTGGACCAGGGGCTATCGCTGACGCTGTTCTTCAAGGACACCGCCACCACCCGCGATGTGAATAAGGCGCAGATTTACGCTTGGCGCAAGGGCATTAAGACCTTGTACTACATCCGCGTGCGCCAGATGGCCCTGGAAGGCACCGAGATCGAGGGCTGCGTTTCCTGCATGCTCTAAGCGCGGGCTCGGTCCAGGATAGCGCGCGAGGTGCGCTCGGCGGCTTCGGCCTCGCCGGCGTCAATCTCCCGCGCTAAATCCATATGTAGCTGCGTCGTTCCGCGAATCGGATCCCGCTTGCGGGAACCAAAGACGGACTTGCCCTTCAAGATGGCCAGCAAGGCTGGCGCCAGCGCGGCAATCATCTCATTGCCGGAGGCCTCCAGGATGAGGGTATGGAATTGCAGGTCGGTTTCGAGTTCTTCGCCCACCCGTGGGGAAGGGGTGGTCTCGAGCTCGCTGAGCCTTCCTGCTAGCCGCAGCAATTCGCGGCGCTGCTGTGGGCTGGCATTGCGCGCGGCAAGCTGCGCCGCCACCGGCTCGACGCCAAGGCGCAGCTCGTTGAGGCGCGCGACCTGTTCCGCGCGCGTTTTATCGTGGCCCAGCCGCCACGAAATAACGGCGGGATCATAAACCGCCCAGCTGCTGCGCGGCAGCACCTTAAGGCCCACCCGGCGCCCAGAGGAAACCATCCCTAGATGCTCGAGGGTGCGCATGGCCTCGCGCGCCACGGTGCGGGAGATGGCAAAGCGCTTCTCGATGTCCCCAAGGCGAAACCGCGTGCCTTCCGCCATGTCCCCGCTGACTATATCCGTGCCCAGTTGGTCTACTACAGGGCCTAAAAGGGGAGTGGTTTCTGCCATCGTGAGGGCGTCCTTTCCTGGCTGTGCACTGCGCTTTTAATATAGGCGCGGTGCGGCGGGCTGAGGCGGGGCGGCATTGGGTATGCTGGGACTCGAAATTCTACACAGTGAAGCATTGGAGTGACATCGCGTGTCGCACGAATACGATGACTACGTTGCTAGTCATGACAGCCCGGTAAAAGCTATCAACTGGAATACCATCCCCGATGACAAAGACCTCGAGGTATGGGAGCGGTTGACCGGTAATTTCTGGCTCCCGGAAAAGGTCCCAGTCTCTAATGACCTCCCCAGCTGGAAGACGCTGACGGAAAAAGAAAAAGAAACCACCATGCGGGTCTTCACCGGCCTGACGCTGCTGGATACCATCCAGGGCACGGTGGGCGCGATCTCCCTGCTGCCGGATTCGCAGACCCTGCACGAGGAAGCGGTATATACCAATATTGCCTTCATGGAGTCGGTGCACGCCAAGTCCTATTCCAATATCTTTATGACCTTGGCCTCCACGCCGATGATCAATGACGCCTTCCGCTGGTCCGAGGAGAACGAGAACCTGCAGAAGAAGGCGAAGATCATCTTGTCCTACTACAACGGCGATGATCCGTTGAAGAAGAAGGTGGCCTCCACGCTGCTGGAGTCCTTCTTGTTCTACTCCGGCTTCTATCTGCCGATGTACTTCTCTTCCCGCGCGAAGCTGACCAATACCGCCGATATCATCCGGCTGATCATCCGCGATGAGGCCGTGCACGGCTACTACATTGGCTATAAATTCCAGCAGGAATACAAGAAGCTGGATGAAAAGCGCCAGGAAGAATTGAAGGACTACACCTTCGACCTGGCCTTTGAGCTCTATGACAACGAGATCGACTACACCGAGGATCTCTACGACGAGCTGGGCTGGACCGAAGACGTCAAGCGCTTCCTGCGCTACAACGCCAATAAGGCCCTGAATAACTTGGGCTTTGAAGGCCTCTTCCCAGCTGATGAGACCCGCGTCTCGCCGGCCATCTTGTCTTCTCTTTCGCCCAACGCCGATGAGAACCACGACTTCTTCTCCGGCTCGGGTTCGTCCTATGTCATCGGCAAGGCCGAGGACACCACGGACGATGACTGGGACTTCTAACCTTTCCCGCGCACCCTCGCTTTAACCTCAACCGAAAGGTTGATAACGAGCGGGGGTGCGTTTTTCGGTTTTTGACCTGCGTATCTGGCGCACGCTGTGACATGCGACACCACAACCTGGGCGAGAGAACGTAGGCCTTAAATGATGCCCGCCCCACGTGCAGGGGCTATGTGACGGTTGTGGTTATTGAGGGAATACCCCCAAGCTGGCAGACCTTTAAGGGAAGCTGGCAAGAACAGGGGAAAATGTCCTAATATAATCGAGGTAAACCTAGGTGTAGGTGGACCCAGTCCGCTGACACTTTGTTATTCAGGAGGATTCTATGACCGCTGTGGCGCCACGGGTCGACGATTACGTCGCTCCCACACGTCCAGAGCCAACCGGTAGGGAAAAGACCGGTTCAAAGGCTTGGGTATTTTTAACCACCACCGACCACAAGCAGCTGGGCATCATGTACTTGATCATGGCCTTCAGCTTCTTCTTCCTCGGTGGCTTTATGGCATTGCTGATCCGTGCGGAGCTTTTCACCCCGGGTCTGCAGTTCCTGTCCAATGAGCAGTTCAACCAGCTGTTCACCATGCACGGCACCGTGATGCTGCTGCTTTTTGCAACGCCAGTTGTCTGGGGCTTTGGTAACTACATCCTGCCGCTGCAGATCGGCGCACCGGACGTGGCCTTCCCGCGTCTGAACGCCTTTGGTTTCTGGGTTACCCTGCTCGGCGGTGTCGTCATGCTGCTGGGCTTTATCACCCCTGGTGGTGCGGCTGACTTCGGCTGGACCATGTACATGCCGCTTGCCGATGGCGTCCATACCCCCGGTATCGGCGCCGATATGTGGATCGTCGGTGTGGGCGCTACCGGTGTCGGTACCATTGCTTCCGCCATCAACATGATCACCACCATCCTGACCCTGCGCGCACCGGGCATGACCATGTTCCGCATGCCGGTCTTCTGCTGGGGTATCTTCACCGCTTCCGCCATCGTGCTGATGATCTTCCCGCTGCTGACCGCAGCCGCCTTGGGCGTGCTGTATGACCGCAAGCTGGGCGGCCACATCTACGATTCCGCTAACGGCGGTGCCATCCTGTGGCAGCACCTCTTCTGGTTCTTCGGCCACCCTGAGGTCTACGTCCTCGCGCTGCCGTTCTTCGGCGTTGTCTCCGAGATCGTCCCGGTCTTCTCCCGCAAGCCGGTCTTCGGCTACATCGGCTTGGTCTTCGCCATCCTGGCCATCGGCTCGCTGTCCATGGCCGTCTGGGCACACCACCTGTTCGTCACCGGCGCCATCCTGCTGCCGTTCTTCTCGTTCATGACGTTCCTGATTGCGGTGCCTACCGGTGTGAAGTTCTTTAACTGGGTCGGCACCATGTGGAAGGGCCACATCACCTGGGATACCCCGATGATTTGGGCCATGGGCTTCATGGCTACCTTCCTCTTCGGCGGTATGACCGGTGTTATGCTCGCCGCTCCGGCGCTGGACTTCCACTTGGCTGAGTCCTACTTCCTGATTGCGCACTTCCACTACACCCTGTTCGGTACGGTTGTGTTCTCCGCATTCGGTGGCCTGTACTTCTGGTTCCCGAAGATGACCGGCCGCATGCTGGACGAGCGCCTGGGCAAGATTCACTTCTGGTTGACCTTCATCGGCTTCCACGGCACCTTCCTGATTCAGCACTGGGTCGGCAACATGGGTATGCCGCGTCGCTACGCCGACTACCTCGAGTCTGATGGCTTCACGGTCTTCAACCAGATTTCCACCATCTTCTCCTTCGTCCTCGGCGCTTCCGTTATCCCGCTGGTATGGAACGTATTCAAGTCTTGGCGCTACGGTGAGGTCGTTACCGTGGATGACCCATGGGGCTACGGCAACTCCCTGGAGTGGGCAACCTCCTGCCCGCCTCCGGGCCACAACTTCACCTCCTTGCCACGCATCCGCTCCGAGCGTCCGGCATTCGAGCTGCACTACCCGCACATGGTTGAGCGCATGCGCGAGGAAGCTCACGTGGGCAAGCACTAAGCCCGCACTTTAACTCCTGACTACAGCCGCCTTCCCCAGCCTCTCAGAGGTAGGGAGGGCGGCTTTGGCGTGTGTGGGATAATGGCCGGTGTGAATACTCAAGCTGAAACCACGACCATTACTAGCTTCGGACCGGACGAGCCAGGGGCGGCCGCCGCTTTCTTTACCGCGTTGGCTGATTTCTCTGCCCCGCTTGCCGATGTCCACCTCGCCACCCCCTCCAATCACCTCGCCCTCACCGCGCAGTGCGGTAACGCTGCCCTAGAAGAACGAGTGCGCGAGGCCATGGCGCCCTTCGGACACGAGGTGTCCGTTGCGCCAAGCTATGCCGTCGCACTCATCGGCGCGGAGATTACCGCCGAGGATATTAGCGCGGTGCAGGAGACCGTGAAAGGGGAGACGTTTCGCATGCGCCGGATAGCATTGGATTCCCTTTCCGCGGTGGAACTTACTGTGTCGCTCGAAGACGCGGACTCGGCACGGCGGGCGCTGAGGGAGGTGGGTAAGGACCGCGGCATTGATTTCTCCCTCGAGAGCTTGGCCAATCGCGGCAAGCGCTTGGTGTGCTTCGACTGCGATTCGACGCTGATTGAAGGCGAGGTTATCGAGATGCTCGCCGCCCACGCGGGCAAGGAAGCAGAGGTGGCCGCGGTGACCGAGCGCGCCATGCGTGGCGAATTGGACTTCGAGGAGTCCCTGCGCGAGCGCGTCGCGGTGCTGGAGGGCCTAGATGCCTCCATCATCGATGAGGTCGCCCGCGATATCGAGCTCACGCCCGGTGCTAGGGAAGCGATCGGAACCCTCCACCGTTTGGGCCACCGCACCGCCGTGGTCTCGGGCGGCTTTATTCAGGTACTCGAGGGCCTGGCCACAGACCTTCAGCTCGACTACGTGCGGGCTAATACCCTCGAAATCCGCGATGGGAAGCTGACCGGCAAGGTGATTGGGCAGGTGGTCGACCGCCAGGCCAAGGAGGAATTCTTGCGCGAATTCGCCGCCGATTCCGGAATCGGCATGGAGTCTACCGTTGCTGTGGGCGATGGCGCCAATGACATCGCCATGGTCACCGCTGCCGGGCTGGGTATTGCCTTTGACGCGAAGCCTGCGCTGCGCGAGGCCGCTGATGCCTGCATCACCCCGCGCCGCCTCGACGCCGTCCTACCGATGCTGGGGATTGCCAATGTCTAAATTCGAAATAGCGCACCAACGCCTCGTTGCCGCCTGCGCCGCCCGGGATTCTCACGAGGACCCCGCGGATCCGTCCACCGTGCAAGCGATGCAGATCGCGCTCCACCTGCCCAAGCAGGATCCGCCGGCGCGCAGCGAGGTGCTCGCCGCGGCCGCTCGCGCCGTGGTGGCCACCTGTCTGGATGACCGCGCCGGTGAGGACGGTGCCTTCGCCGCGGCGCTCGCGCAGTGGTACGGCCACCGCATCCGCAAGATCGCCCGCCGCGCGCGCAATAAGGCGTGGCGCGATGTGCAGCTACTGCCTGGCGTGACCGTCGATGACCGCGCGCGTGCTTTTGCACCCTCGGCGGTGGGGGAGGTGGACCCGCTAATCAGCAAGCTACAGATTGGTCATACGGATCTCGCGATGGACGAGCCAGGGCCTCCGCTTGCCGATGCCCCCATTATCTACGTCGACCGCAGCCTCGCCATGACCGCGGGCAAGGCCGCCGCCCAAGTGGGCCATGGCTCGATGATGCTCGCCGCCGCCATGAGCCAAGAGGAAGCCGCCGCCTGGGCAGCAGAAGGTTTCCCGCTTTCCGTCCGCGAGGTGGACGCGGAGGTATTTCGCACCGCCTGCGCGCAGGAGGACGCGGTGGTCATCATCGACGCTGGGTTTACCGAGATCGCCCCGGACTCGGCTACCGTGTGTGCGCTGCGGCGACCAATCGCTTAAGCGCCCCGCGCACCGTCTCTGGGTTCGTGGTTTGCCAGAACCGCGGCATGGACGCCTTGAGGAATGCGCCGTAGCGCTTGTATTCCAGCCGGTTATCCAACACGGCGACGACCCCGCGGTCCGTTACGTGGCGCAAGAGCCGCCCGGATCCCTGCGCCATGAGGAGGGCCGCGTGATTGGCGGAGACCTCCATGAACCCGGAACGCCCGGCGGCATCGGCTGCCTGGGATCGGGCCTGCAGCAGCGGGTTATCGGGCCGCGGAAAGGGGATGCGGTCAATGAGGACCAGCGAGCACGATGGCCCCGGAACGTCCACGCCCTGCCAGAGGGTCAAGGTGCCAAACAAGCAGGAGTTTTCCTTCGTGGAGAACTTGTCCACCAGCGTGCCGATAGTATCTTCGCCCTGCACATAGAGGTCAAACGGCAAACGCGGCGCGAGCGCCTCCGCGGCTTCTTCCGCCGCCCGGCGCGAGGAGAATAATCCCAGCGTGCGCCCGCCGGCGGCCATGATGAGCTCATATATTTCCTCCAAGGTTTCAGAGGACAGGCCATCGCGCCCCGGCGCCGGAAGGTGTTTGGCGGTATATAAGATGCCGGATTTCGCCGGATCAAAGGGCGTTCCTGCATCGAGCGTGTCATACGTGCCGGACGGCAGGCCCCATTGTGCCGCCATGGCGTCGAATCGCCCGCCCAGGGCAAGCGTGGCCGAAGTGAGCACCACCGTTTGCTCCCCAAATAGGTTCTCGCGCAGCATATGCGCGATAGACAGCGGCGCGACGGCGAGCGTATCGGTGCCCTCCACCCACACGACATCGTCCTGCGCGGCAGGATCATCGGTGGCGAAGACCTCCAAGATTCGCCCGATCGCCTCGGCCAGGTCCGTGAGGTGATTGCTTAAGTTTTGGCGCTCGGCGTTCTTTTCTGGGTCATCGTTGGCCTCGCCTTCTGGGGCGCGGGAGATGAGGGATTTAACGCGCAAGAATTCATCGGCAAGCGCGCGCAAATGTGCTTGCGACGTCTCATCTAAATCCGTCCAGCGGCCGGGCTCCTGCACGCGCAGCAGATCATCGAATTCGTCCGCCAACTCCGTGAGGTTCCCGGCATTGCCCAATGACTTAGCCCGGTTCGCCGCCATCTTAATGGCGCGGGAGGTAATCTCCGCGGTGGACACGGAGGTAATGCGTCCATCGAGCTCGTGGGCCTCGTCGATGATCGCCACATCGTGTTCGGGCAGGATATTGGCCTCAGAGATGGCGTCGATGGCGAGCATGGCGTGGTTGGTGACGATGATATCGACATCGGCAGCCGCCCTGCGGGCCACTTCGGCGAAGCAATCCGCACCGTGCGGGCAGCGCCCGGCTCCCAAGCACTCATTCGAGGTCACCGATACCGCTCGCCACACCAAATCCGGCACGCCGAAGTCTAAATCATCCCGGTCACCGGTTTCGGTCTCCTGCGCCCAGTCGTGGATGCGGCGCACGGCCTTGCCGCGGTAGGAGATATCGGACTCATCGATAAGAGCCTCCGGGTCATCCGGTGTGGCCGCGATCTTATTCAGGCATACGTAATTATTGCGGCCCTTCATGATGGCGAAGGTGGGGGTGCGCTCCATGACATCGGCTAGCGCCTCCGTCAGCCGCGGGAGGTCGCGCTCCACCAACTGGCGCTGCAGCGCCAGCGTGGCGGTGGAGACGACGACGGTGGAACCCGAGTTCATCGCATGCCGGATGGCCGGAACCAGGTAGGCCAAGGATTTACCCGTACCCGTGCCCGCCTGAACGGCGAGGTGGCGCTCGGATTCTAAGGCCTTGGATACCGCGTTAGCCATGCGAACCTGGCCCTCGCGGCGGGAGCCGCCGAGCGCATCCACCGCCGCGCCTAGCAGCGTTTCCGTGTCGTGGTTTAGGGGCTCATCTGCGGGGTCACTCACCCCACACAGTCTAGCGACCTAGTCCTTAAAGCCCACCATTCGCGTGGGCACGGCGGCGTCATCGCGCGAAAGCGCCAGTCCTTCCCACGGCAGGGTCTTGCGGGCCTCGTTCAAGTAGGTGCGGGAGGCCTCAAGATCGGGCAGGTCCTCTACGATGTGCCCATCGCGCATCAAGGGAATGGTCAACTCGCGGGTGGTGAGCTGGCCCGTATCCGGCGCGTCTGCGGCAAAGGGGTAGACGACCTCTTCTACCGCCACGCCGGAGGACCGGTAGGTGCGCAGCGCGCGCTTGGCCCCGCCCACCGATTGCTTGGACGACGAGCGCTTGGCCACCGGGACCCCGTCGACCTCGACGACCTTGTAGACCATGCCCGCAGTCGGGGCACCAGAGCCGGTGACCACGGAGGTACCCACGCCGTAGACATCGACGGGATCGCCGCGCAGACCCGCAATGGCGAACTCGTCCAAATCGGAGGAAACAACGATATTGGTATTGTGATTGCCCAGCTCATCGAGCTGCTTGCGCACGCGCCGGGTCACCGCACCTAAGTCACCGGAATCGATGCGCACCCCGCCAAGCTCCGGGCCACCGACCTTGACGGCGGTGTCGACGCCCTTGGTGATGTCATAGGTATCCACCAGCAGGGTGGTATCGATGCCCAGGGTATCGATTTGCGCGCGGAAGGCCGCCTCCTCATTGCTCGTGCCATCCGGGTTCGTGTGCGCCAAGGTCCAGGCGTGGGCGGCGGTGCCAGATACCGGGATGCCGTAGCGGAAGCCGGCCTCCAGATTGGAGGTGGCGGTAAACCCGGCGAGGTAGGCAGCGCGGGCGGCGGTTACGGCCGCGTACTCGTGGGTGCGGCGGCTGCCCATCTCCAAAATGGGGCGGCCATCGGCGGCGGTGACCATGCGGGATGCGGCAGAGGCGACGGCGGAATCGGCATTCAAGATGGACAGCACGATGGTTTCGAGCACCACGCACTCGCCAAAGGTGCCGCGCACCGTCAAGATAGGAGAGTTGGGAAAATACAGCTCGCCCTCGCGGTAGCCATCGATCTGCCCGGAAAAGCGCCAGTCGCGCAGGTATTGTCGGGTATCTTCATCCAGGAAATCCATCTGTTCCAGCTGCTCGGGGGAGAAGCGGAAGTCCTCTACCGCGCGCAACACGCGGTCGGTGCCGGCGACGACGCCGTAGCGACGCTCATTGGGCAGGCGGCGGGAAAAGACCTCGCAGGTCACGTTGCGGTGGGCGGTGCCATCGCGAAGCGCAGCCTGCAGCATGGTGAGCTCGTATTTATCCGTGAGCAAAGCGGTGGAGCGATCGATAGAGCGTGCTATGTCATTCATGAGCCTGATACTACTCACAGGTTAAGAAGCTTTCAGCATACCCGGGCCACCACCCTGGTGAGCTGCGGGGAGACCCAATGCCCAAAATGCCAGCGAAAAATGATTAGGCTATAAGGCATGAAGCCGCAACACCCCGAAGTCCGTATGAGCTCTCCCATGGCCACGCCCGACTTGGATGAAGGAATCGAAGTTGATGTGGCCGCGAGCGAGAACCTGCCGTGGATGTGCATCGTCTGGGACGATCCCGTCAATTTGATGAGCTACGTGTCCTACGTATTCCAAACCGTTTTGGGCTACGACAAAAAGCGGGCCAACGAGCTGATGATGCAGGTCCACACGGAAGGCAAGGCCGCCGTGTCCAGCGGCGAAAAGGACAAGGTTGAGGCGGACGTTAAAAAGCTCCAGATCGCGGGTCTGTGGGCGACGATGCAACAGGCAGGGTAGATAGATGCAACCGTGGAAAAAGAAGAAATCGCTGATGCGCGGGCCCAAAATCACGGCGGTATTCGAGCCCATGGAGCGCGAGGTCATTGGCAACCTCACCGCCACCGTCTCTGAGGCGATCATCGGCCGCGCCCAGTCCGCGCCGAAGGACGAGCTCGCTGAAATGCTAGACATGCCCACCGGCCACACCGAGGCTCCAGAAGATCCTTCCCTGGCGCGGCTGTTTCCGGACTTCCAAAAGCCCGGCGATGAGGAATACGACGGCGATGCCTCCCTCTTGCGCTCGCTGCACGAAAATGACATCGCGCGGGCGAAGCTGCAGAACCTGCAGGTCATCGGCAATGCGCTCGGCCCTACCGGCGGGGTAGAGGTCTCCATTTCGGAACAGGAAGCCCAGGCCTTCGTGGCCGGCCTCAATGATCTGCGCTTATACGTCGCGGCCGGGGAAGCGACCGACGAAAACCTCATGACGGACCGCGATACCTTGGTGGAATGGCTGGCCTATTGCCAGGATTCCCTGCTGGAAGTGTTGATGGATTAATGATTGACGGCATTAGCATTGGCCATTTTTCCGGCGAGGACACTGGCGCCACCGTGCTCTACTGCGGCCCGAAGGGCGCGCTAGCCAGCGTGGATGTGCGCGGCGGCGGGCCCGGTACGCGCGAGACCGATCTCTTGCAACCGCACAATACCGTTGAGCGCGTCCACGCCATCGTGCTCGCGGGCGGGTCCGCCTTCGGCTTGGCGGCCGCTGACGGCGTCATGCGCGAATTGGAAGCGCACGGGGTGGGTTTCCCCGTCTTTGGCGAGGACAAGCCCGGCCCGCGCGTGCCCATCGTGCCGGCGGCGGTGATTTTCGATCTGCTGGCGGGCCCCTCCCGCCCGGGACCGGAGGATGGCGCGGCGGCGCTGCGAGCGGCGATGGCCGGACACGACGAGACGGTCGGCACGGTCGGCACGGGCGTCGGCGCCACGGCGGGCAAGCTGCGCGGCGGCTTCGGCCTGGCCACCCGCAAGGTCGGAAACTACGAGGTCAGCGCCGCGATGGTGGCCAATCCCGTGGGCGAGGTCATCGACCCGCACACAGGTCGCCTTTACGGCGCGCCGGGCCGCACGCCGGTCAACGCGGACGCCTACCGCGACCTGCCGCACCCCGCGGCGAAGCTGAATACGACGATTGGCGCCGTGCTTACCGATGCCCCCGTCACCACCGCCCAAGCCCAACGCCTCGCCATGACGGCCCACGACGGGATTGCGCGCGCCGTTCGCCCCGCGCATTCGCCGCTGGACGGAGATACCATTTTCGCCCTGTCCACAGCGCAGGAACCCGCCGAGGTGGATATGGTCCAGCTGTGCGCCGCGGCGGCCGACGTGGTGGAGGAGGCCATCGTCACCGCGGTCACCGCCGCACGCCCTGGCCTGGGGCTTCGCGCGTATCGCGACTTGCTCGGCTAAGATATTGCCCATTATGACTATGGGTGGAACTTCACGTAATCAGCCGGCGCCGACCAGCACGAACAACCGCGGCCGTGGCCGCATCAGCACCGGCCTATCCTTGGCCCTGGGGTTCCTTGCGGTGGAGTGGTCGGTCCACCTCATCAACGCCGTTGTCTTCGGCGGCGGGTTGTCCAATTACGGCATCCGCCCGCTCGACGTGGACGGCCTGTGGGGCATTATCACGGCGCCGCTGCTGCACGGCAGCCTGGAGCACTTGATGTCCAACTCGCTGCCGGGTGCCCTGTTCTGCTTCCTTATCGGCTTGTCTGGGCGCCGGGTGTGGTGGGAGGTCACCCTGATCACCACCGTGGTGGCGGGCCTTGGCACGTGGCTTTTGGGCGGGGCCGGTACCTCGCACATCGGCGCGTCCGGGCTGGTCTATGGCTGGCTGGCCTACCTCGTGGTGCGCGGCGTCTTCAATCGCTCCCTGCTGCAAATCATTTTGGGCATTATCCTGGGCTTTTCCTATTCCGGGCTGATTTGGGGCGTGCTGCCCGTCGCCGAGGGCATTAGCTGGCAAGGCCACCTCTTCGGCGCCCTGGGCGGTGTAGCGGCCGGCATGTTCATCACTTCCGATAACCCCGCAAAGGCAGGGAGGAAATAATGCCCAACGCGTCGTCTCCCATCGGCATCTTTGACTCGGGCGTCGGCGGGCTGACCGTGGCCCGCGCGGTGATGGAGCAGCTGCCGCAAGAATCCGTTATCTATAAGGGTGATACCGCCCACGGCCCCTACGGGCCGCGGCCCATCTCGCAGGTGCGGGCCTTTTCCCAGGATATTGCCGATGAGCTGGTGGAGCGCGGCTGCAAGATGCTGGTCATCGCCTGCAATACCGCCACCGCGGCCTTCCTGCACGATGCCCGCGAGCGCTATGATATCCCCATCCTGGAGGTCATCCGCCCGGCCGTGCGCCGCGCCATGTCCACCACGCGCAATGGCAAGATCGGCGTCATCGGCACTGAGGGCACCATCAAATCCGGCGCGTACCAGGACCTGTTCGCGGTCAACCCCAATGTTGAGGCGGTAGCCGCGGCCTGCCCGGACTTCGTTCCCTTTGTCGAGCGCGGGATTACCGCGGGCCGCCAGATCCTCGGCGTCGCCGAGGGCTACCTTGCGCCCCTGCAGGCCCAGGGCGTGGATACCTTGGTGCTGGGATGCACGCACTACCCGCTGCTTACCGGCATCATCCAGCTCGCCATGGGCGAAAACGTGTCCCTGGTGACCTCCTCAGAGGAAACCACCAAGGACGTCATGCGCCTGCTCACGGAAACTGACATGCTCGCCCCCGAGGGCAACCAGCCGGTCCATTCCTTCGAATCCACCGGCGATCCTGAGGTTTTTGCCCAGCTGGCCACGCGCTTTTTGGGCCCGCAGATCGGCTAATCCTCCCCCTTTTGCGCGCGGTACCAGCATTTGGTCCGGATTCATGGAACTATTGGTTTCATGAAGCTGACCATCCTAGGCTGCTCCGGTAGCGTACCCACCGCAGACAATCCTGCCTCCGGCTATGTCGTGTCCTTCGACAATGCACCGTCCATCATCCTGGATATGGGCTCGGGCACGCTGGGCCAGCTAGCTCAACTGCAGGATCCGTGCGATGCCCACGTGGCCTTTAGCCATCTGCACGCGGATCACTGCGCGGATTTTCCCTCCCTCATGGTGTGGCGCCGCTTCCATCCCACCGCCCCGGCGGCCTCGCGCAATTTCTGCTTCGGCCCGTCCGCCACCCCGACGCACCTAGGCCGCCTGTCCTCCGACGAGGTAAATGGGATCGACGATATGTCCGATACCTTGGCGTTTAGCCCGTGGGTGGCGGGGGAGCGCCAGCTTGTCGATGACGTCTTTATCACCCCCTTCCCCGTCAACCATCCGGTAGAGGCTTATGCGCTGCGCATCGAGCACGCCAAGACCGGCAAGACCATTACCTATTCCGGCGATACGTCTTATACGCCCGCGCTTGTCGATGCCGCCCGGGGCGCCGATCTCTTCCTCTGCGAGGCCACCTGGGGTGCTTCCTCCGAGGGCATGGCACCCGGCATGCACATGTCGGGCGCGGAAGCGGGGCGCGCGGCGCGGGAAGCGGGCGTTCGCACGCTGGTGTTAATCCACATCCAGCCCTGGGGCGATGCGGAGGCTACCGTGGCGGCGGCGCGGGAGGAATTCGACGGCGAGATCGTGCTGGGTACTGCGGGCATGCAGTTCTAAGTTACGCTGGAGGGCATGACTGAATTTACTCGTGCCGATGGGCGCGCGCTTGACCAAATGCGCAGCGTCCGCATTACCCGCAATTTCACCACCAACCCGGCTGGATCCGTCTTGGTGGAATTTGGCAATACCCGTGTGATGTGCACCGCCTCCGTCGAACTCGGGGTGCCGCGTTTCAAGCGCGATTCCGGCGAAGGCTGGCTGACCGCCGAGTACGCCATGCTGCCGTCCGCCACCCACGACCGCATGCCGCGCGAGTCCATGCGCGGCAAGGTCAAGGGCCGCACCCACGAGATTTCCCGCCTGGTCGGCCGCTCCCTGCGCGCCGCCGTGGACCTGGAGCAGCTGGGAGAAAACACCATCCAGCTCGACTGCGACGTGCTGCAGGCCGATGGCGGCACCCGCACCGCCTCCATCACGGGCGCCTACGTCGCGCTTGCCGATGCCATCGCCCACCTCAAGTCCGAAGGCGTTGTCCCCGGCGAACCGCTGCTCGATCCCATCGCCGCGGTTTCCGTGGGCATCATCGACGGCGAAATCTGCTTGGATTTGCCCTATGAGGAAGATTCCCGCGCCGAGGTGGATCTTAACGTGGTGATGCAGGAATCCGGCGACTTTGTAGAAATCCAGGGCACCGGTGAGCACGGCCTCTTCGGCCGCGAGCAGCTCAATGGCATGCTGGATGTGGCCCAGAAGGGCTGCAGCGAGCTCATCGCGGCGCAGAAAGCGGCGCTGGGATGGTAATCCTCGTCGCCTCCGGCAATCCGAAGAAGCTGGCCGAGCTCGATCGTATCTTGTCCGAGGCGGGCATCGAGGGCGTGGAACTGCGCCTGCTTTCTGAGGTCGAAGCCTACCCAGAGCCCATCGAAGACGGCCGCACCTTTGCCGATAACGCGCTCATCAAGGCCCGCGCCGGCGCCGCCGCCACGGGCCTGGTGACCATCGCGGATGATTCCGGGCTGGCCATCGAGGAGCTCAACGGCATGCCCGGCGTGCTTTCCGCTCGGTGGTCCGGCCAGCACGGCAATGACCAGGCCAATAATGACCTGGTCTTGGCGCAGATGGCCGATGTCCCTGACGAGCGGCGTGCCGCCGCCTTCGTCTCCGTGTGTGCCCTCGTGACCCCCGAGGGCACAGAGCGCGTGGCCGAGGGCCGCTGGGAAGGCAAGCTGCTGCGTGAGCCGCGCGGCGCTAATGGTTTTGGCTATGACCCACTCTTCCAACCAGATGGCGAGTCGCGTTCTGCGGCGGAAATGTCGCCTGCGGAAAAGAACGCGGTCTCGCACCGCGGCCGCGCCCTTTCCCAGCTGGTCCCGCTTATCGCAGAGCTGGCCAGCTAATTAAGCGTTGAGCTGGAATTGCTCCTCGATTTCCTTGCGGCGCTTGTGCTCCATCCAGAAGGACAGGAAGGGCACCACGCCGGCGAGCGCGGTGGTAATCAGCTTGCCGGCGGGCCACAGCGCACGCGGGCCCAGAATCAGGATGGACAGCAGGTAGGTCATGTACGCGATGCCGTGCACGATGGCGATGTAGGTCGCCCATTCCGGGATTTCTGCGCCCATGACGTATTGGAAGAACATGCGGATGACCAGGATGATCAGGAAGATACCGGTTACCGTGGCCGCGATGGAAAAGAACTTCAGCGGGCCACGGATGCGCGCCTTGCGGTCTGGGTGTACCTGGTTTGTCATGATTTATTTTCTCCTTTTATCTGTCGGGCCTTCGCCGCGATCCTCTGCGGGGGAACCGCGGCGGCGCCGAGGCTGATTCAACGCATTAAACTCTTCCACATTCAGCTGCGGGCGCTGCGGCAAGAAATCCTCATCGATGGCGGTCTTCTCCGCCGACCCGCGGCCCATCGAGCTACCGGCCTCCGAACCAGCTGCCGAATCTCCGCCTATCGAACCAGATTCTGAGCCGACAATTTCAGAGGCGTTTTTTGAGGCCTGCAGCGAATCCATCTCGCGGGCTTCGTTTTCCGCGGCGAGGCGCTCATTTTCATAGCGCAGGGTGGTGCGATAAGCATAGACCACGAATACGGCAAAAAGAGGCCATTGAAAGGCGTAGCCCAAGTTTTGAAAGGTGCCCGAGCCGGAGCGGAAGCGCGTCCACTGCCAATAGGCGAGGAAGAGGAAAAGCACCACGAAAAATATGACGAGGGCGATGTGCCACCACCGCACCTTCACGCGCCGTTTCTTCTGATCCTCGTGCATACTCACCTCACCCAGCCTACCTATCCGCCGCCGCAATACGGAATGCCCCTGGTTTCTTGTTTATCAGCCCGCCGTGTACACTATTCAACGTTGCTCGCGCCCGTGGCGGAATTGGCAGACGCGCTAGATTTAGGTTCTAGTGTCTTAGGACGTGTGAGTTCAAGTCTCACCGGGCGCACAATCGGCGCCGTCGGCCCTCGTGGCCGGCGGCGCTTTTCGTGTACCCCCACTTCAGAGCTGCCCTATGATGGTCATCATGAAAAAGCTGCTTTCCACCCTTATCGCCGTCATCCTTATTGCCGCCGTGGCTGCCACCGCGGTGGTGGTCTGGCAGGCAAAAGATCCAGTGGACGTGGAGACGGAATCGAGCAATACCAAGGTCATCAAGGCCGTAGAACGGGAGGAACAGGTGGTGCTCGTCTCGCTGGGGATGCAGGGGCTCTCGGAGGAATCCGCTACTAGCAAGCTGTGGAATTGGCGAGTCCCAGGCAGCGGGCGCACCCAGTACATCAAGTACTCCTACCGCGCGAAGCTGGGCATCGAGGGATCGCAGGTCCAGGTGGAAGAAGAATCCCCGCACCACTTCCGCGTGCAGATCCCGGAATTTATTTTCATCGGACATTCGGATGCGAACTTCGAAACTGCGGTGGAAGATAATGGCGCGCTGAGCTGGATTACCCCGGATATCAATACGGCGGAAACTATCACCAAAATCCTCAACGAGGACAAAAAGAAAAAGGACATCGCGGATAATCGCGATGTCCTCCAATCCCAAGCCAAGCAGTTCTACACCGGAATTATCTCCGGCGTAGACCCAGAGGCCGAGGTGGATTTTTCCTTTCGCTAGCTAGTCCACCTCGGTGAACTTGCGGTCCCAGGAGGAGCGGACGGGGTTGGCATCGGCAAGCAGGATATCGAAGCGGTCATTGGCGATCTCGACGATTTCGCTGAGAGCAATGCGATATTCCTGCGCATCGGAATTGGCCAGGCGCCGCACGCCGGCATCGATGACGCGCTCCACCGTGTCATTGGTATCGAGGTACGCGACAAAGGGCATGCCAAAGCGCTCGCGGTAGGCGGCAGATAGCTCGGTAATGCGCTCGGTTTGCACGTCGTCAAGCTCGCTGAGTCCCAGCGAGCCGCGGTCGGCGGAAATATTCGCCGCCTCATCGGCAGAGGCCAAAAGCAGCTCGTCCATCGCGGGGTAGTCGTGGATGAGCGCATCGCGGCGTTCAGCATCCGCGGTCAGCACGGCAACCTGGATGGCGGCGCGCAGCTCGTTGACATCGCTAAACGGCCGGGACTGCCAGGCCAGATCCAGCGGCCAGGTCTCATTATTAAAGAGCGGGCGCAGCGCGGCGGTAAACTCCTCGCGCGAGGCCTCGTTCAGCTCGTTGAGGCTCACGCCCTTGCCATCGGCGCGCGAGACCTGTGCGCTCGCGCTGCCGGTGTGGAAGAACAACAAGTTGAGCAGGATGGCGGTAATCGCGCCGATGGACATGCCAGAAGAAACGAAGGTCTGCGCCCACTCAGGGAAGGCAGTGGCAACCTCCGGCTTGAAGGTCACCAGCATGGCCAGGCCCAGCGCGGAGGTGACGATGACGGAGTTGCGGCCATCGCTGAGATCCGACTTTGCAATGGTCTGCAGGCCCACCCACGCCACGTTGGCAAAAAGCGCGAGCGATGCGCCGCCGAGCACCGGCGACGGAATCGCGGCGACCACCGCGCCGGCCTTCGGCAACAGGCCCAGCACGATCATGAACCCCGCGGCTGCTACGGCCACCCAGCGCGATTTCACGTTGGTCAGGCGCACCAAGCCGACGTTTTGCGCAAAGCAGGTGTAGGGGAAGGAATTCATGACGCCGCCTACCAGGGTGGAGACACCATCGGCGCGGATGGCGCGCACCACATCATCGCGGCGGATGCGCTTTTTGACGATTTCGCCGGTGGCAAACACATCGCCGGTCGTTTCCACCATCGTGATGATCATGACGATAATCAGCGAGAAGATCGCCACGAGGTCGAATTTCGGCATGCCGAAATAAAATGGCGTCGTAATGCCGAGGGCGGGGGAGGAGGAGACTTCGCTAAAGGAGGCATCGCCAAGCGCGAGCGCCACGCCCGTGCCCAGGACCAAGCCGATGAGCACCGCCAACGTGCCCACGAAGCCGGAGGAAAAACGCTGCACCATAATGATGACCGCCAGCGTGCCAAAGCCATAGAGCAAATCGCGCGTGGCCGGCACGCCCTCGGCATAATTGACAAAGTCATTGGCCGATACCGCCAGCAGTGAGGTACCCATCACCAGCAGCACCGAACCGGTAACCACCGGCGGGAAGAAGCGCAGCACCTTGCCAAAGACTGGCGCGGCGAAGAAGGTAAAAAGGCCCGCGACGATGATGGCGCCGTAAATCGTGGGCAGCGATGCCACCCCGCCCTCGCCGTCGGTGGCGCCCAGGCCAATCGCGATGATGGGCGATACCGCCGTCGTGGTCACGCCCTGCACGATGGGCAGGCGCACGCCAATATGCTTGCCGATGCCCACCGACTGAATGATCGTCGCAATGCCGCAGGTTAAAAGGTCGGCATTGATGAGGTGGATGGTCGTTTCCGCGTCCAGGTTCAACGAGCTGGCGATGAGCAGCGGGACGATGACCGCCCCGGCATAAAACGCGAGGACGTGCTGCAGCCCAAGGGCGGCGAGTTTCGGCGCGGGGGGAACGATGTCTACGGGGTGCTTGGGCTGGGACGCCACGAAGTCCTCCTTGTTACGGAAGCGAAGCTGACCGCCTTAACAGTAGAGGTACACGCAGGTCGGCGCCAAAGTGTACGTGAGCAAAGCCACGATCGGGGCTAGATTGCCCCCGAACAAAAACGTACGGGAGGTTTATATAAATCGGGCTACCAGCAAAGTATGATGACCGGTTTATAACTGGTGCTCACGGCGATGTTTATGGTTGTTAATTTCGCGAATCGGGCCGACAATGGAGAGGTGACGGGGCTTGATGCTGCGGGAAGAAAAAGGCGGCATGTGCCCCGGGAAATTTGACCCAGAAGAAGGGAATTATGACTACCGCAACTAAGCCCCAGCAGTATCAAGGGTGGGAAGGTTTTGCGCCCGGCCCTTGGACCGAGGGCATCAACGTCCGCGATTTCATCCAGCGCAACTACACGCCTTATGACGGCGATTCCAGCTTCCTCGCTGGCCCCACCGATAAGACGCTGCGCGTGTGGGACACCCTGGAAAAGGACTACCTGTCAGTCGAGCGCGAAAAGCGCATTTACGATGTCGATACGCACACCCCGACCGATATCGATGCCTTCCCGGCCGGCTACATCTCAGAAGACGATGACGTCATCGTCGGCCTACAAACCGATACTCCGCTTAAGCGCGCCATGATGCCGTTCGGCGGCTGGCGCATGGTGAAGCAGGCCATCGGCGAGGCGGGCAAAGAGGTAGACCCCGAGGTGGAGAAGATCTTCACCCGCTACCGCAAGACCCACAACGATGCGGTCTTCGATATCTACACCCCGCGCATCCGCGCCGCCCGTTCATCACACATCATCACCGGCCTGCCCGATGCCTATGGCCGCGGCCGCATCATCGGCGACTACCGCCGCGTGGCGCTGTACGGCGTGGACTTTCTCATCCAGGAAAAGATTGAGGCCCGCGATGCCATTGCCGATGCCGGCTTTTCCGAGCACTGGGCCCGCTACCGCGAGGAGCACTCCGAGCAGATCAAGGCCCTGAAGAAGCTCAAGGCGATGGCCGAGTCCTACGGTTTTGACATCTCCGAGCCGGCGCGCACCGCACACGAGGCCGTGCAGTGGACCTACTTTGGCTACCTCGCCTCCATCAAGTCCCAGGACGGCGCCGCCATGTCCATCGGCCGCCTGTCTGCGTTCTTCGACTGCTACTTCGAGCGCGACCTAGCCGCTGGCATCATCACCGAGGAGCAGGCACAGGAAATCATCGACGCGCTCGTGCTGAAGCTGCGCATCGTCCGCTTCCTGCGCACCATCGACTATGACCAGATTTTCTCCGGCGACCCGTACTGGGCCACCTGGTCCGATGCTGGCTTCGGCAGCGATGGCCGCCACATGGTCACCAAGACCTCCTTCCGCCTCCTGCAGACCCTGATCAACCTGGGGCCATCACCGGAGCCGAATATCACCATTTTCTGGGATCCGGAGCTTCCCGCAGGCTACAAGGAATTCTGCGCGCACATCTCCATCGAAACCTCCTCCATCCAATACGAGTCTGACCGCCAGATTCGCGACGAGTGGGGCGATGACGCCGCGATTGCCTGCTGCGTGTCCCCGATGGAAGTGGGCAAGCAGATGCAGTTCTTCGGCGCCCGCGTCAATGCCGCCAAGGCCCTGCTTTACGCTATGAACGGCGGCCGGGACGAGGTCTCCGGCAAGCAAATTGTCGAAGGCTACGAGCCGATTCAAGGCGATGGCCCGTTGGACTTCGACGAGGTCTGGCAAAAGTACGAGGAGATGCTGGACTGGGTGGTTGGCACCTACGTCGAGGCACTGAACATCATCCACTACTCGCACGATAAGTACGCCTACGAGGCCGTGGAAATGGCGCTGCATGATTCCAATATCATCCGCTCCATGGGCTGCGGCATCGCGGGGCTTTCCATCGTCGCCGATTCGCTTTCTGCCATCAAGTACGCCAAGGTCACCCCGGTCCGGGATGAGACCGGCCTGATTACGGATTACATCACCGAAGGCGAATTCCCGTTCTACGGCAACGACGATGACCGCGCCGATGACATCGCCGCCACCATCGTGCACACCGTGATGGAAAAAATTAAGGCCATCCCGATGTACCGCAACGCCATCCCCACCCAGTCCGTGCTGACCATTACCTCCAACGTGGTCTACGGCAAGGCAACAGGTTCCTTCCCGTCGGGCCACAAGGCCGGCACCCCCTTCTCTCCGGGTGCTAACCCCGAAAACGGCGCGGATAACCACGGCATGGTCGCCTCCATGCTGTCGGTGGGCAAGCTGGATTACAAGGATGCCCTGGACGGCATCTCGCTGACCAATACCATCACCCCGTCCGGATTGGGCCGCACCCCAGAAGAGCGCATCACCAACCTGGTGGGCGTGCTGGATGCCGGCTTCATCATGGAACAATAAGAATCACGACAAGGAGAACCATCATGGCAACCCCAACCTATGCAGAACGCCTTTCAGACATGAAGGCCAGCCGCGACGAGCACAAGATGAACTCTGGCCTGTACCACGCCAACATCAACGTGCTGGACAAGTCCACGCTGGAAGATGCCGTCGAGCACCCAGAGAAGTACCCGAACCTCACCGTTCGCGTCTCTGGCTACGCGGTCAACTTCGTCAAGCTCACCAAGGAGCAGCAGCTTGACGTCATTTCCCGCACCTTCCACCAGGGTTCATAATCATGGCTGATGGCATTACTGGTGTGGTCACCCTGTCGCCGGAATCCGGCGAGCGCGTTCGCGGTGTTGCCGCGGGCCTGGGAACCGACCACGAACTCGATGAGATTACCCGCCCCGAGCTCATGGAGGCGCGCCGCACCGGCGATATCGCCCTCGTGCACTCTTGGGAGCTGGTAACCGCCGTCGACGGCCCGGGCACCCGCATGACCATGTTCATGTCCGGCTGCCCCCTGCGCTGCCAGTATTGCCATAACCCGGACACCATGGAGATGAAGACCGGCACCTTGGAGCGGGTAGACGATGTGGTCAAACGCATCAAGCGCTATAAGCCCATCTTCCAAGCTTCCGGTGGCGGCCTAACCATCTCCGGTGGTGAGCCCCTCTTCCAGATTGCCTTTACCCGCCGCGTCCTCAAGGAAGTCCACGACGCTGGCATCCACACCACTATCGATACCTCTGGGTTCTTGGGCTCGCGCCTGCGCGATGAGGATCTAGACAATATCGACCTGGTGCTGCTGGACGTGAAGTCGGGCGATGAGGAAACCTATCAGCGCGTAACGAGGCGCCAGCTGCAGCCCACGCTCGATTTTGGCGACCGTCTCAACGCGATAGGCAAGCCGGTGTGGATTCGCTTCGTCGTCGTGCCGGGCCTGACGGATTCGGCCGAGAACGTCGAAAACGTCGCCTCCATTGTGGCGCGGTGGAAGTCCAATGTGGAGCGCGTCGAGGTCTTGCCCTTCCACAATATGGGCAAGGACAAGTGGGAGGGGCTCGATATGACCTGCCACTTGGCAGATACCAAGCCGCCGAAACCGGAGGACGTGGAAAAAGTCCGCGACGTTTTCCGCGCAAAGGGCCTGGAGGTCTACTAACCTGGGTGGGCATGACTCACTACCGCCGCTTCGGCCACGATATTATTGAACACACCCTGGAAGTCCCGTGGGATTATGACAATCCGCGCGGGACTTTTGATCTCTATGCCCGTGAAATCATCCCGCCAGGAGGCGAGGACCTGCCGGCGCTTTTGTACCTGCAGGGCGGCCCGGGTTTTCCGGCCCCGCGGCCGGTCAAGCCGACGGGGCTTATCGGCAAGGCGCTCGAGCGCTACCGCGTCATCCTCCTCGATCAGCGCGGCACGGGGCGCTCGCACCGCATCGATAGGCTAAGCCCCGCAGAAGAGCGCAGCGCCGACCACCTGGCTTTGCTGCGCCAAGACAATATCGTGCGCGATGCCGAGCGCCTGCGCGAGCACCTGGGGCTGGAGACTTGGTCCCTGTTCGGCCAGTCCTTCGGCGGCTTTTGCATCACCGCGTACCTGTCCCAAGCTCCAGAGTCGGTCAAGCACGCGTTTTTCACCGGCGGTATCCCCACGCTGCAGGGTGCGGATCACCTCTACCGCGCGACCTTTAGCAAGCTCAAGGCCCGCCAGGAGCGCTTCTACCGCGAATTCCCCTGGGTGCAGCGCCGCATCGAGGAAATCATCGACCACCTCGATAATTCAGATGAGCGCCTGCATACCGGCGAGCGGCTGTCCTCGCTGCGTTTTCGCACCATTGGCACCGATTTGGGGCGGGGCACCGGCTTCGACGGCCTGGCCTACCTCCTGGAAGAGCCCTTCCGCACCGTGCGGGGAGAGAAGGTGCTGCGGGATGATTTCCTGTGGGGTATCGGCGAGCGCGTGAGCTTTGCGGAGGCCCCGCTTTATGCGGCGATCCACGAGTCCATTTATGCCGGCAGCGGCGGGCAGGCGGCGACGCAGTGGTCGGCACACCGCGTGCGGGAGGAGTTCCCGGAGTTTGCCGAGTCCGGCACCTGGCTGACCGGCGAGCATATTTTCCCGTGGCAGTTCGACGAGGACCCGGCGCTGCAAGCATTCAAGGAGGGTGCGCACGGCTTGGCGGAGCGGGAATTTACTGCGCCTTATGCGCTTGCCGATGCCCCCACCACCGCCGCCGCCATCTACCTCGACGATATCTTCGTTCCCCTGGAAGAATCCTTGGCCACCGCCGCGCACTTGGGCGATCTGCGGCCGTGGGTGACGAATGAGTACCAGCACAATGGCATCGGCGAGAACGGTGCGGAGGTGATGGGCAAGCTTTTTGCACTTATCGATGACCACTAGCGAACGCTTTCTGCCTGTGCGAAAATTAATTTCACACACGTAGTTAGGGAGAGGAAATGTTGAGCTTAATCATCATCGGCGTCATCATCTTGCTGATTCTCGGCACCGTATTCGATGGGTACTACATCGTGCGTACCCGCGAGGCGGCGATCTTGGAGCGTTTGGGTAAATTCCAGACGGTCGCCCACGCGGGCTTGCACTTCAAGATGCCCTGGATTGACCGCGTGCGCGATAAGATTTCGCTGCAGGTGCGCCAGCTAGACGTGATGGTAGAAACCAAGACGAAGGACAATGTCTTCGTCCAAATCCCGGTCGCGGTGCAGTACGAGGTCGTAGAGGGCCGCGAGCGCGAGGCCTTTTATATGCTGTCCAACCACGAGCAGCAGATCGTGGCCTATGTGCAAGATAATGTGCGCTCGTCGGTGGCGAATATGGGCTTGGATGAGTCCTTTTCTTCCAAGGACACCATCGCGCAGAACGTGGCGGCCTCACTGCGGGATAATATGGCCGAATACGGCTGGAACTTCGTCAATACGCTGGTAACCGATATCCGCCCGGATTCCCGCGTGCGTGAATCCATGAACTCCATTAACGCGGCGCAGCGCGAGCGCGAGGCGGCCATCGCCCAGGCGGAGGCGGAAAAGATTCGCGTGGTCAAAGAAGCCGAGGGTGCCGCGGAGGCAAAGAAGCTGCAGGGTAGGGGCGTTGCCGAGCAGCGCAAGGAGATTGTAGAGGGCATCGCCCAGCAATACGAGCTACTGCGCGATGCCGGGGTCCAGGAATCCCCCGAGGTCCTCATGCTGGTATCGCAGTACCTCGATGCGATGGTCGATGTCTCGAATAACGGCCAAGCCTCCGTGCTCTACATGCCGTCCAATCCGCAGGGCATGGGCGACCTATTCAGCGGCATGCGCGACGTGCTGATGGCCGACCGCGCGCTCGACGAGTCCGCCGGGCGATAGGAGCCTACCTGCGCCGCAGGAGGAGCACCAGCCCCAGGATGACGGGGACGCCGCCCATGATGAGAAGGTAGGTCGTTTCGGCGGATGCCGAGGTGGGATCGTATAGCTGCGACATCGAACCGGCCAGCGAGGTGCCGATGGCCATGGTGAGGAAGTACAGCGCGGAAAAGCGGGTGGCATAGGCCCGCGGCGCGTGGGCGGCGGATGCGGCCATGCCCACTGGGCCGATGAAGAGCTCGCCGAGAGACATCAAAAAGATGGTGCCCGCTAGCACGAGGAACGGCGTGGAATTTTCCCCGCCGCCGACAAAGGGCAGCAGGAGGAACATGCCTGCACCGGCGAAGATGATGCCGCAGCCCATGAGCGCGCGCCGCGAGTTGGCCCAGCGCGTCATGCCCGCCGCCAACGGCAGCGAGAGCAGCAGGATAAATAGCGGGTTGAGTGATTGCGTCCAAGCCGGTGGGATCTCGACCCCGCCGATGGTTCGGTTGAGGCGCTGATCCGAATAGACCGCAAGCACGCCGTAGATTTGTGGTTGCAGGGTCCAGTAGGCTGTCGAGCAGGCGAAGAGCGGAATGAAGTCCAGGATGCGGCGCCGCTCATCCGCGGTGACCTGCGGGGATCGCAGCATGCTGGCAAAAAGCCCCGCCGCGGCCGCTACCGTGGCGATAAGAAGCAGCACGGTCAGCGTGCCTGGGGAGACGGTGATGACGAGCAGCACGCCGGCTACAAGCGCCGCCAGCGCGACCAGACCTGCCTTGCCTGGGGCCTGGGTGGGGTGAGGCGGGCGCGATGGCACATCTATCTTTTTCCGCAGCGCGCCGTAGGTGGCACACCCGCAGCACATGAGCACCGCTGCGGCGAAGAATCCGGCGTGGTAGCCGTATTCCTCGGCTAGCCAGCCTGTCAGCATGGGGCCAAAAAGCGCGCCGACATTGATGCAGAGGTAGAAAATCTGAAAGGCCCCGTCGCGCGCGCCGGCCTCGGCGGGAAAAGCTGCGCCCAGAATCGTTATCGCGGCGGTCTTGAGCAGCCCCGAGCCAAGCGCGAGCGGCAAGAGCCCGATGATGAGCCCCGCCGTGCCGGGGACGAGCGAGAGGGCAAAGTGCCCGCACACCAACAGCCCGGCGCCGGTAAGCAGGGTGCGCTCGGCGCCCAAGAGCCGGTCGCTGACCCAGCCACCCACAAACGTGAAAAGATAGAGCAGGCTGCCGTACGCGCCGACGAGCGCGGTGGCCTGCGTTTGCTCCATGCCAAGCCCGCCGGAGGTTAGTACGCGAGGATGGCTTGCATGCCATAAAAGCTGAAGCGCTCCCACATCTCGATGCCCGCAACCGCCGGCAAAACCACGGGTACGCGGCGAATTGAACGCCGTTCAAGAACTTTCATAAAAAGGACTATAGCGGCCGAGCGTGTGTGCTAGATCTAATTTGGTGGATATTTCTACTAATGACATAGCGACAATCGATGCCCACCACATCTGGCACCCCTACGCCGAGCCCGGCGCGCCCACGCGCGTCGTGGAGTCGGCCGCGGGCGTCCACCTCACGCTTGCCGATGGCCCCCAGCTCATCGACGCCATGTCCTCCTGGTGGGCCGCCGCCCACGGGCACAGCCACCCGCGGCTTACCGCGGCCGCCAAGGAGCAGATCGACCGCATGAGCCACGTGATGTTCGGCGGGCTCACGCACGAGCCGGCGGCGCGGCTGACGGCTAATCTCATGGAGCTCACGCGCCACGACTTCGCGCAGGTCTTTTATGCGGACTCGGGATCGGTTTCGGTGGAGGTAGCCATCAAGATGGCCCTGCAATACCAGCAGGGGATCAGTCATCCGGAGCGCACCAAGATGTTGACCTGGCGCTCGGGCTATCACGGGGATACGTTTGCAGCGATGAGCGTGTGCGATCCCGATGGCGGCATGCACTCGATGTGGACCGGCACCCTGGCGCAGCAGGTTTTCGCCCCGGCACCGCCGACGCGCGGGGCGAGCGAGAAGGCGCGCGAGGACTACCTGCGCGAATTGGAGGGCTGCATTACCGACGAGGTCGCGGCCCTGATTATCGAGCCCGTCGTCCAAGGCGCCGGCGGCATGCGCTTCCACGATCACGAGTTGGTGCGCGGGGCGCGCGAAATCTGCGACCGCCATGGAATCGTGCTGATCGCGGATGAAATCGCCACGGGGTTTGGGCGCACCGGGGAGCTTTTTACCACCCAGGCGGCGGGAGTGGTGCCAGATATCATGTGCGTGGGCAAGGCGATGACCGGTGGTTTCATGACGATGGCCGCCACGCTTGCCACCGCCCGGGTAGCCGAGGGTATGCACCCCCGCGCGCTTATGCACGGCCCGACCTTTATGGCCAACCCGCTGGCTTGCGCGGTATCTGCCGAGGCGACCTCCATGATCCTGGAGGGAACGTGGCGGGGGCAGGTTGCGGGCATCGAGAAGCAGCTGCGCGCCGGGCTTTCCGGGTTGGAGGGCGAGCCGGGCGTGGCAGACGTGCGGGTGCTGGGGGCTATCGGCGTGGTGGAGATGGAGCGCGACGTCGACATGGCAGGCGCCACGGATGCAGCGGTGGACCAGGGCGTGTGGCTGCGCCCGTTCGGCCGCCTCATCTACACCATGCCGCCGTTTATTAGCACCGAGGACGAGGTCGCGCAGATTTGCCGCGGGGTGCGCGCTGCGGTGGCAGGAGGAAAGCGATGATTATCTTTGTCACCGGCACCAATACCGACGTGGGAAAGACGGTGGCCACGGCGGCGCTCGCCAGCGCCTTTGCCCAGAGCGGGCGCGAGGTCGTCTATGCCAAGCCCCTGCAGACCGGCGAGCCGGACAAGAGCGGCGACGCGGCGACGGTGCGGGACCTGGCCGGGGTCGAGGTCACGGAGATGGCGCGCTTTCCCGAACCGCTAGCACCGAACCTCTCGGCGCGCCGGGCGGGCATGACGCCGCCGAGCAAAGAGGAACTCCGGGACTGGATCGCAGGGTTGGACGCACCAGGCCGTGTGGTGCTGGTGGAAGGCGCCGGCGGTCTGCTGGTGCGTTTGGCAGACGACTACACGCTTGCCGATGTCGCTACCAACCTCCTCATCGTCACCTCCCTCGGCCTCGGCAGCCTCAACGCCGCCGAGCTCACCGTCCGCGAGGCGCAGCGGCGCGGGATTAACGCGATGGGGCTTATCGGCGGCAGTTTGCCCGCGAGGCCGGATCTGGCGACGCGGCTGAACGTGGACGAGCTGCCGGCGGTCACGGGCTGCCGGTTGTGGGGCAGAGTGCCAGAGGGGGCCGGAGCGCTGGGCCGGGAAGACTTCGCCCGGATGGCCAGAGAGCTCTTTCCCGGTGATGTGTGCGCGCAGTTGCTTGCGCACGCCGAGTAGCGCTACCTCGGTGAGGCAGCGCTAGCGGACCCAGCGGACCTTGCCGTTTACCCGGGCAAGGCGGCCGCGCAAGGGCGGGGCGTTCGGATCGTCTTGGTTCACCCCGTTGTGGTACGGGCAGCACACGGTGAGGTTCTCCGCGTTGGTCATCCCGCCATGCTTCCACGCCTGCATATGGTGGATCTGAGACTTATCCGCCGGGTGATTGCACGGCGGCCACGGGCAGGTGGGGTTTTCAGCGGCGGCCATCAGCCGCTGCTTTTCCGAGGCAAAGCGCGATGTCCGATACAGGTTGACCGGGCCCTTTACCGGGTGGATTAGCGTGGCTAGCCCGTGCTCGCTGAAGGTGCGCTCGACGAGCTGCGCGCCGGTGATGGTCGAGCCGTTGGTCAGCCGAAGCGTGCCCTCGTCGCCATTGCCTTCCAGTATTTGATCCAGCGCGTTGAGCGGGATAATCACGTTCGTCGTGGTCTGCACCGTGGCAGCGCCCTCGCCGCGGAGGAGATCGCGGAAGGATGCGAGTGGGTTTTCGGGGTCGAGGGCGGAATCGAGATCCGCGAGGAAGGACGAGGGCGCGGTAATACGCATCGTCCACGGGCCTTCCGGGCGGCGCAGGAGCTGTATGCCCTCGCGCGGCGGCCGGCGGCGCGGGCGCCATTCGCGCAGGCGCTTTTTAGCGAGCCGGGCGATCTCAGAAGCCGGTCCGTGCTGCCGGCACAGCTCTACGCGCAGGTTCCACGCGGCGCGCTTGGTGGCCGCGCGGGTGGCGTACTTCTCGATGAGCTTGAGCGTCACCAAATCGTGGTGGCGCGCGCCCGCGGCGGCAAGGCGCTGCTTGCGGCTAAAGGAAGTGGTGCCGAAATAAACCTCCGCCAGGCAGAGCAGCTCGCGGGCCTCGACATCCGGCAGGCCGAGCTCAACGAGGGCGCTTTCAGGCATACCGTGGGCCTCGGCGAGGATATCCATCGCCGAGGAAATCTGGGTGGCATAGGCCTGCAGTGCGTTCATGCCTGCAAATCTAGGCGCGCGCTACCGCGGCGCCAATCGCGCCCAGCGCCCGCCTGTGGATAACTTGTATAAACGTCTACAAACTTATCCCGCGGCCACCGCAAAGAGGTACGAAATCAGCATGCGCTTTAGCTCCATGACCACGGAATCAAACTTGTCTGGATCGCCCGAAATGGCGTAATTGAGCAGCGAAACTACGGTGTGGATAAGGAAGCGCGCCAGCTCAATGCGTTGCGCATCGCTGTGCTCGGTGGCCAGCGGGCGAAGGATCTCGGCGAGCGGCTCCAAGAGCTGCAGCTCGGTATCGGCGGCCGTGGCCCGCGTCGCTGGGGTGGACTGGATGGCGTGCCAAACGGCGCGCCGGGAAGGATCCTCGCGCCACATCCGCGCGAGGTGGTCGATGAATTCATCCAAGACATCCGGCCACTGCGGGGCCGGCACGAGGCGCGAAAAGCGCTCGATTTCGGCCAGGCTGGTGGCGGTATCTTGCCGGTCGAGCTCGCAGATGAGCACGTATTTATTGGCAAAGAACTGATACAGCGTGCCGATGGGGACCCCAGCGCGGTGGGCGACTTCATCGAAGGTGAAGGATTCGAAGCCGACATCGACAAGCACGGCGCGCGCCGCCTGCACAATGCGCTCAAAGCGCTCCCGGCTGCGCGCCTGCGCTGGCCGACGTCGCGGGACGAGGATTTCCTCCACCGGCTTACTCGAGGCCCTTCATCACGCGCGCGACGTGTCCAGTGGCCTTCACATTGTAGTGGGTCTGGCCGATGGTGCCATCCGGCTCCACGAGGAAGGTGGAACGGATAACGCCTTGGACCACCTTGCCGTAGTTCTTCTTCTCCCCGAAGGCGCCATACGCGGTCATGACGGACTTATCTGGATCAGAAAGCAGCGGGAAGTTGAGATCGTGATCATCGCGGAACTTCGCCAGCGCCTCGGGTTTATCGGGGGAGATGCCTACCACCGCGATATTGAGGTCATTGAGTTCCGCTAAGGAATCGCGGAAATCGCAGGCTTCCTTGGTGCAGCCCGGCGTATTGGCACGCGGATAGAAGTACACCAGCACGCGCTGGCCTGCGTAATCGGACAGGGACACGGTGTTGCCGGTGGCATCGGCAAGCGCAAAAGCTGGGGCAGTATCTCCTACGTTCAAACGAGTTTCAGTCATGGGACCTACTTTACGTGCTCCCCGGCCTGCGCGGGGGAGGCCCTGCACGGTAAGATAAGCTCGTTAAGAGCGAAACTTAAGCTAAGAGGAGAATTCCGTGGCACGCAATATTGAAGATATTCAACGCGATATCGAACGCACCCGGCGTCAGCTGGCTAGCACCCTGGATGAAATTGCGGATCGCAGCAAGCCGCAAAACCTCGTCGATGACGCCAAGAACGCCGCCACCGAAAAGTTGCAGGACCGCAACGTGCAGTTGGTGCTCGGTGGCGTCGGCGCGGCCGTCGCTGGGCTGATCGCCTATTCCGTGTTCCGCTCGCGCCGCCGCAAGAGCGACCTGAAGGAATTGCAGCGCTTGCTGTCTGAGCGCCACTAATTTTCCCCGCCTTACCCCCACGCGCGCCGTGGGGGCTTTTTTCGTATGCTAAGTTGCGATGAAAACTCCAATTCCTTTTTATTTGCAGGAAATTTTGACCCAGGTGCGAGGAAACCGCAGCGGCGCGGTGGCGGACTATATTCCCGAGCTCGCCAAGGCGGAACCGGACTACCTCGGCGTGGCCATCTGCACCACGACGGGGCACGTATATTCCGCTGGCGATGCAGAGGTGGAATTTACCTTGCAGTCCGTGTCGAAGCCCTTTGCGTATGCTCTAGCGCTGCAGGAGCTCGGCTTGGATGCGGTGCGTGAGATCGTTGGTATGGAGCCGTCTGGCGAGGCCTTCAACGAACTTTCGCTGAACCGCTATGACCACCGGCCGGTGAACCCGATGATCAATGCGGGCGCGATTGCGGTAACGCAGCTGATTAACGGCGTGGATTCGGATCCCGCCGAGCGCGTGGAGCAGCTGCGCAGCTACTTTTCGCGGCTGGCGGGCCGCGAGCTGAAGATTGATGAAAAGGTGCGCGATTCCGAGCTGCAGGTTTCCGATAGGAACCTGTCTTTGGCGCACATGCTGCGCAATTACGACATCATCCAGGACGAGGCCCACGATGCTGTGTCGACCTACGTGGAGCAGTGCTCGATTAAGGTCACGGTGCGCGACCTCGCCGTGATGTCTGCCACCCTGGCCAATGGTGGCACGCAGCCGGTGACGGGGGAGAAGATCCTCGATGCCGATGTCTGCCGCCTGACGCTTTCTGTCATGAGCTCTGCGGGCATGTACGACGGCGCTGGGCGATGGATGGCCGAGGTCGGAATCCCAGCGAAATCCGGCGTTTCGGGCGGCCTCCTGGGAACCCTGCCCGGCCAATTGGGGGTCGCGACCTTCTCGCCGCGGCTTAATAAGGAGGGCAATTCCGTCCGCGGAGTGGATGCCTTGACCTTGCTGTCGAAGGATATGGGGTTGCACTTGATGTCCACGGATGAGCGCTACGGCGTGCACCCGGTGCGCAGGATGGAAACCGAGGACGACCTCACGGTGATCTTCCTGCAGGGGCTTATCAATTTCAACGCAGCGGAGACCATCTTGCATCAGCTCACCGAATGCGAATTCGGCGAGGGCACGGTGGTGCTGGAGCTATCTCATATCACCGGATCCAACCGGATGGGCCGGCGCATGCTGAAGGAAGGCCTCCGGCGCATCCGCGAGGCCGGCTTCGATATCGCCATCGTGGATCCGGATGGCGAATTGGAAGATCGCACCATGGCGGATGGCACCGAGGTGCCCAAGGGCGAGCCGGAAGACTACGCAATTGCCGAGGAAGCAGTTTAGGTTTGGGTCACCTTACCTGGTTAGGCTAGGATAGGTTCGCCCTTATCCTCGTATCGAGGATCCCGATCGACCAAGGACTCAAAATGGCATATAGATTCCCCAAGGTATTGGCCGTGGTAGCGGCCTCCGCCACCGCACTGGCAGGCTGCAGCGCCGCCGAAGAAACCAACAACACCAATAACAGCAGCGGCAGCGACGATGCCGCCCTGTCCTTCACCGACCTCGCGGGCCGCGACGTAGAACTCGACAAGGCCCCCGAGCGCGTCTTGCTGGGCGAGGGCCGCTCCCTCTTCGCTACCGGCATTCTCAACACTGAAGACCCGCTGGATAAAGTCGTGGGCATCGGATCCGATCTGAAGAAAAACGTGCCGGACTACTACAACGTCTTGGAAGAAAAGCTGCCCAAGGTCACTGAACTGCCGGAAGTTGGTGCTATCTCCAAGGGCGATGTCACCGTGGAAAACCTGGTGAGCCTGGACCCAGACCTCATCGTGCTGTCCAAGGACCAGTATGACGCCTCACAAGAGGCGGGCCTGACCGAAAAGATGGACCAGGCGGGCCTTAAGTACGCTGTGACCGATTTCCGCGCCAAGCCGCTGGAAAACACCACCAAGTCCATGGAAATCTTCGGTGAGATCTTCGGCAAAGAAGAGCGCGCCGAGGAATTCAACAAAGAGTGGCAAAAGACCGTGGACCTGGTCAAGGAGCGCGCGGACAAGGTAAAGGATAAGCCCAAGACCTTCGTCTGGCGCGCGGCCGGCGTCATGGACTGCTGTGGCTCCTGGAATAACTCCAATATCGCGCAGTTGGTGAACGAAGCCGGCGGTGAGAACGTAGCCGATGGCATCATTCCAGGCGAGGTCGGTGCCGTGACCCCGGAAAAGGTCCTCGAGGCGGACCCAGACATGGTGATTGCGACCGGCGGCGACTGGTCCGAGAAGAAGGACGATGAGGGCAACCCCGTCGGCTACGCCGCGGTGGGCTATGGCATCGGCGAAGATGAGGCAGAGGCGAGCATCGCCAAGCTGCCGAGCAACCAGCCAGGTTTCGAGAACCTGCGCGCGGTCAAGGAGCACAAGCTGCACAGCATGTGGCACCAGTTCTACAACTCGCCGTTCAACTACCTAGCGCTGCTGCAGATCGCGAAGTGGATCAACCCGGAGGCGTATGAGGATATGGACGTCGACAAGGAGTGGATGCAAGCGCAAGAAAAGTACTCGCCGGTTGCTGGCGAGGGAACCTTCTTTAGCACGAATTAATGGTAAGCGCGGAGGTAGCTGCCCTTACGCAGCAACACAAAAAGCTCACCTGGCAGCGCATTAGCATCGTCGCGGGCCTGTGCCTCATCGCGGCGGTGGCGTTTGTGGTCAGCAACTTCGTCGGCGCCATCGACATCAGCCCCGGCGAGGTCATCAGGGGCATTGTGAATCCCTCGAGCCTGGATGACCAGACGCATACGGTGCTGTGGAAGCTGCGCTTGCCGATGGCCGTCATGGCCCTGCTCATCGGCGTCAGCCTCTCGCTGGCCGGCGCGGAGATGCAGACCATCTTGAATAACCCGCTGGCGGAGCCGTTTACGCTCGGCATTTCCGCCGCAGCGGCTTTCGGTGGTGCTAGTTCCATCGTGCTGAAGTGGCAGCTGCTGACCCAGCCGCAGTTCAACCTGGCGCTGGTGGCGTGGCTGTCGGCGGCGGTGGCGACGGCGATCATCGTCGTGGCGGCCATCATCCGCGGCGCGAAGGCAGAAACCATGGTGCTGCTGGGCATTGGTTTGGTCTTTTTCTTCCAGGCCATGCTCGCGCTTATCCAATACCAGTCTTCGGCCGAGGCGCTGCAGCAGATCGTCTTTTGGTCCATGGGTTCGCTCACGCGCGCCAACTGGGTTGCCAACGGCGTGCTTGCGGGCGTGCTGCTGGTTGCCCTGCCCATTTTGTGGGCGCTGTCGTGGCGGCTTACGGCCTTGCGGCTTGGCGATGCCCGCGCTGCCGCCATGGGCATTAATACCGCCCGGCTGCGCGTGGTGGTGCTCATCGTGGTTTCCCTCGTGGCGGCAACGACGGTGGCCTTCGCCGGCATCATCGGCTTCATCGGTCTGGTAGGTCCGCACATCGCCCGCATGCTGGTGGGCGAGGACCAGCGCTATTTCGTGCCCGCCTCCATGGCCGCAGGTGCGGCCGTGATGTGCGCGGCGCACGCGGCGAGCTTGATGATTAAGCCGGGTCTGGCCATCCCGATTGGTATCGTGACCTCGCTTTTGGGTGTGCCGTTCTTTATCGCCATCGTGATGACTCGAAGGAGGGCGCTGTGGACGTAGAACTTACCCTGCGCGGCATAAGCGCGGCCTACGGCAAGCACACCGTGCTCGAAGCGGTCGACGTGGATACGCTGCAAGGCGGCCAGTTGGTTGGCCTGCTAGGGCCCAACGCCTCCGGCAAGACCACGCTGATCAAGTCCCTTGCCGGCGTGCATCGCGGGTACAAGGGCGAGGTGGATTTTCTGGTGGATGGCGAAAGCCCGCGGGGCAAGCGCCGCCGCCAACTCATCGGCTACGTCCCGCAGGACCTGCCCAGCACCGCGGCGCTGCGGGCGTTTGAGACGGTGCTTATCGCGGCGCGTCGGGAAGCATGCGAGGATCCCATCACCCGCAGCGCCGAGGTGCTGCACGCGATGGGGCTGGATGCCATTGCCTCGCGCTACCTCAACGAGCTATCTGGCGGCCAGCGCCAGCTCGTGGCCGTGGCGCAGATGCTGGTGGGCAACCCGGGCCTGATGCTCTTGGACGAGCCGACGTCCGCGCTCGACCTGCATCGCCAGTTCTTCGTCCTCGAGGAGGTGCGCGAGAAGGCTAGGCGGGAAGGCAGCCTGGGGCTGGTGGCCATTCACGACATCAACCTGGCCGCGCGCATGTGTGACCAGCTGGTGGTGCTGAAATCGGGCCATATTCGCGCCCAGGGCGCGCCTGGAGACGTGCTCACGTGCGAGCTGGTGGAAAGCGTCTATGGGGTAGAGGCAGACATCGTGGAGCACCGCGGTGTTCCCGTCGTCGCGCCCCAGCGCGTGAATAAGCAGTAAAACAAGCAAAGGCCGAGCGAGATGCTCGGCCTTTTTGCTAGCTTTGAAAGCGAACTTTGAAAACGAAAAAATCGCGAGGCATATACCTCGCGATTTCGCTGTTGTGCGCCATCAGGGAATCGAACCCCGAACCCACTGATTAAGAGTCAGTTGCTCTGCCAATTGAGCTAATGGCGCAGTGTTGACGTCCTGCCGTGCGGCTCTCTGTGCAACGAGTAGAAACTTTAGCACCCCGGTTGAAAAACTGTAAAATCGCCTGGTCATAGCGTGTTTTCGGGGGAGTATAACAGTTTGGACAATGGTGCGCTTGTTTCTGGTATTTGGGGTGGCAAGGCGATAATCTGGATTGGTCTTGAAAGAACTACTGTGTTTCTAAGGTCTACTTAGTGATTAACTCCCTCTCTAATTCCCGCCGCATTGCTGCTGCGAGCATTGCGTGCATTTCCCTGGTAGTAGCCTCGTGCTCCGTTGATTCCGCCGCTGAAAACCGCCCGGAGGATAAGGAAACTACCTCGAGCTCAGCAGAGAAATCTGAGCAGAAAGAAAAGTCGAAGCTTTCGGCTTCCGTGAAGGATGGGGCAGAAGACGTCGATCCATCCAAGCCCGTCACCGTGGAATCCACCACCGAGCTCAAGAGCGTGACCATGACCAATGAGCTGGGCGTGGAAGTTGAAGAAAAGCTTTCTGAGGACGGCAAGAAGTGGACTACGGCCGAGGATCTTGGCTATAACCACACCTATTCCATCGTTGCCTCCGATAAGGACGGCAATAAGAAGAACCTGAGCTTTTCTACGTCTCAGGCGGCGGGCGTCGCCCAGGTGGCGATGACGCCTATCCCGGGCTCCGAGGTGGGCGTGGGCCAGGTCATCGGCGTCAATTTCGGTACCTATATCACCGATCGCAAGGCGGCAGAGGACACGATTACGGTTAAGACCAACCCAGAGGTAGAAGGCGCGTTCTACTGGGTGAATAACCAAGAGGTGCGCTGGCGACCCAAGGAGTATTGGGAGCCGGGCACCAAGGTTGAGGTCAAGGTCGATCAGTACGGCAAGGACCTCGGTGGCGGAATCTACGGCGGGGAAAATACGGGGACGGATTTCACCATTGGGGATCGCACCGTCGCGCTGGTGGATAACGCCACCAAGACCATGAAGGTCTACAAGAATAAGGAGCTCCTGCGCACCATTCCGGTTTCGCTGGGCCGCGACTACCAATACGACACCCCGAACGGGCGCTATGTCATTGGAGATCAGCACCAGTCGCTCTTGATGGATTCTGAGACCTTCGGGTTGCCGCACGATGCGGGCGGGTACAGCACCGAGGTGGACTGGGCTACCCAGATGTCTTATTCGGGCATTTACGTGCACTCTGCGCCGTGGTCCGTGTGGGCGCAGGGTAACTCCAATACCTCCCACGGCTGCATCAACGTCACGCCAGAGGCAGCGCAGTGGTTCCAGAACACCGTCAAGCGCGGCGATATCGTCCGCGTATTCAATACCTATGGCGAGACGCTCAATCCCATGGATGGCTTGGGCGACTGGAACCTGTCCTGGGAGGAATGGTCCAAGGGCAACGCGGACGCTAATCAATAATCCGCACAACCTTTAGGCGCATGGCTACAGTGGTGGCCATGCGCTTTTCTATTTTGGACCGCGGGGCGGCGGGCACGCTCGATGGGATAGCCGAGCATGCGCAGCATGTGGAGCGGCTGGGGTTTCGCAGGTTTTTCCTGGCCGAGCACCACGGCGTGCCGGGCATCCCAGCGGGCCAGCCGGGCATGTTGGCCGCGCACGTAGCGGCGCGCACGCAGCGCATTCGCGTGGGGACCGCAGGCATCATGCTGCTCAACCACCCGCCGTTTCTTGTCGCGGAACAAATCAACCTTCTGGAGGCGCTGTACCCGGGCAGGATCGATATCGGACTGGGCTCCTCGGTGGGCTTTACGGCGCCGGTGCGCAAGGCCCTGCGCCAGGGCGATCCGCTGGAGCTCAAGCCGCAGTTCGAGAACGAGGTCGAGACCCTGCTGCGCTACCTGCGCGGCGAGGAGGCGGTCACGGTGCGGCCCGAGTACGCGGGCACGCCCCTCTATATCCTCGCCGGCTTTCGGTCGGTTACGGTGGCCGCGCGGCTGGGATTGGGCGTCATCCTGGGCGGGCCCGTAGCGATGCAGGAAAAGGCGGCGCGGCTCTACCGCGAGCATGCGCTTGCCGATGCCCCACCTATCATCTCCTCCCTCAATATCGCCGTAGCCGATACCGCGGACCAAGCGCGCGACCTTTTGCTGCCTGAGTCCTATGCAAAGGTCATGGCCCAGTCCACCGGGGAATTCGCGCCGCTGCGCCCGGCCCGAGAATTGGACCTGGAGGGGCTAACGAGCCAACAGCAGCGCCGCATCGACGAGTCTCTGAGTCACGATATTTGGGGGAAGGTGGGGGAAGTTGGGGAGGAACTAAGGGGCATCGGCAAGCAACTGGGCGTCGATGAGTTCCTGATTACCGGAGACATGCCGGATCTCGCGGGGAGGGCCCGCTCGGAGGAAATGGTGGTGGAGATATAAAAAATCCCGAGCGCGGGGCTCGGGAGTTTGGGGTGGCTGACGGTGTCTGAGTTCACGACATATTTGACACCCTGTTCCTGCGAAGGCAGTCCTGATGCTTGACAGGTGAGTCGGGACAAACTTGACACTTAGCCCACCCTTACCGTGTCAGGTGATGTTTTACAGGTGAGTCGGGACATGTTTGACACTATGAACAGTCCCAACCGTAACCTCGCCATCGTCAAAGCAGTCCGCGGGCAAAAGCGCAGCCCATCACAAGTAGCCAAGCAATTCGGTATCTCTCGCCAACGCGTTTACCAAATCCTTCATGCCTTCGATGCCGGTGGCACAGACGCCATCGCGCCGAAATCCCGCGCCCCACGCACTCACCCCCAAGCCGTGCCAGACACCGTGTGCAAAGACATCATCACAATCCGTAAACAGCTCACCCGTCACGGACTCGACGCAGGTCCAGAAACCATTGCCTACCACCTACAACAAGACGGCAAACGCGTCCCTTCAACCTCGACAATCCGCCGCATCCTAAGAAAAGAAGGACTCATCACCCCAGCACCAAAAAAGAAGCCCAAAAGCTCCTTCATCCGCTTCGAAGCAGCCATGCCCAACGAATGCTGGCAGGCTGACATCACCCACCTGTACCTAGCGGACACCACCCGCATCGAAGTCCTTGACTTCCTCGACGATCACTCCCGCTACCTGCTATCAATCACCGCAGCCGCAGCCTTTAGCGGCACACAAGTCGCCGAGGAACTATCACGCCTGATAGCAGAATACGGACCACCAGCATCCACACTCACCGACAACGGCCTCGTCTTCACCGCCCGCCTAGCAGGACGCAAAGGCGGACGAAACGCCTTTGAAAAAGTCCTCAACGCCAACAAAATCCAACAGAAAAACGGCCGACCAGGCCATCCCCAAACCCAAGGAAAAATCGAGCGCTTCCACCAAACACTCAAAAAATGGATCAACGCCCGACCACCCGCTAAAACCGTAGCTGACCTGCAGACACTCCTCAATGAATTCCGCGACTACTACAACACCACACGCCCCCACAAAGCACTAGGCCGACGCACCCCACACCAGGCCTACACCACCGGCACCAAAGCCAACCCAGCCCACAACCCGACACAAGAATGGCGCACAAGAAACGACGTCGTCTGGGACAACGGCAAAACCACCGTGCGCTACGCCGGCAAACTCTTCCACCTAGGCATCGGCCGCAAATGGAAAAGACAGAAAATCCTCATGGTCATCGCCGACAACCACGTCATCACATCACTAGCCGAAACCGGCGAAGTCATCACCGAACACTACATCGACACCAGCCGCAACTACCAAAAGCCCTACTGGAAACAAGGAGACCCACCCCTAGGCCCAGAATAAGAAGAAACCGGCATCCCAGAACAAAAAGAAACTGAGATGCCGGTTTGTCAACGATGTCGCGACTCACCTGTCAAGCATGTCGCGACTCATGACATTGGGGTGGCTGACGGGACTCGAACCCGCGACAACCAGGATCACAACCTGGTGCTCTACCAGCTGAACTACAGCCACCATCGTTGCGCGAAAGCAACGAGATATAGGTTAACTCACGCCGCGTAAATTACAAAAACGCCTGGTAATCGGCGGTTGTTTCGGCCTTGAGGGTCTCGGCTTCGGCAGAAGTTGGGCCCTCATCGGTGCGAAAGACGCTGCGGCGATAGAAATCCAGCTCGCGGATGGACTCGATGATGTCCTGCAGCGCGCGGTGGGCCATGCCCTTATCAGGCTGGTTGTAGTAGGCCCGCGGGTGCCAGCGCCGGGCGAGCTCCTTGATGGTGGAGACGTCGATCATGCGGTAGTGCAGCGCCTCATCCAGCCGCGGCATGTAGGCGCGGATGAAAGTGCGGTCGGTGGCGATGGAATTGCCGGCCAGGGGAGCGGGGTGTTCGCAGTGCTCGTTGATGAGCGCCAGCACCGCGTCCTCGGCCTCGCGGATGGTGGTGGTGGACTGGCGGATTTCTTTATCGAGGCCGGAGTTTGCGTGCATCTCGGTGACGAAGGAATCCATCTGTGATAGTTCCTCTTCGGTGGCGTGGACGACGAGATCGATGCCCTTGCCAAGGATGTTGAGGTTGCCATCCGTGATGACGGCGGCTACCTCGACGATGACGTGGCGCTCTGGGTCGAGGCCGGTCATTTCCAGGTCGATCCACACGAGGCGATCGTATTTTGCGGCGATTTCGGGAGAAGACATGCGTTCCATTCTAACCCCGGCCGGCCGGGCCCTCCGCGCGCCCCGATCCGCACCCCGCAAAGCAAAAAGAAAAATTTACCTATCGTTTTACCGACACTGGGAAGTGATTTACGGCATACTTTCTATATCGTGCTTCACAAGGGAGGTGCGAATGACTAAGGAGTTTCTCGATGGCAAACTTTCTCGATGCCCTCAATTCCATAATTTGGTCGCCCGCCCTCGTGTTTTTGTGCTTGGGTGCGGGTGTTTATTTCACCGTGGTAACGCGGGGCCTGCAGGTCCGCTGCCTGCCGGATATGCTGCGGCAAATTTCCAAGGGCGAAAAATCCGATGACGGTGTTTCTTCGTTCCAATCGCTGATGGTCTCGCTATCTGGCCGTGTGGGCGTGGGTAATATCGCCGGCGTGTCCACGGCCATCGCTTTCGGTGGCCCGGGTGCGGTGTTCTGGATGTGGGCGGTGGCGCTTTTGGGCTCGTCCACCTCTTTCATTGAGTGCACCCTGGCGCAGATTTATAAAGAAAAGGACCAGGACACCGGCGAGTACCGCGGTGGCCCGGCTTACTACATCGAAAAAGCGTATAAGCACACCAAGGCCGCGCCGTTCATGATGGTCTATGGCATCCTCTTTGCCATCGCCATGATTTTGGCCACCAGCTACTTCCTGCCGGGCATTCAGGCCAATGCTGTGGCCGCAGCGGCCGATACCGCGTGGGGTATTAACTCCACCTGGGCCGCGGTGGTCCTGGCCGGCATTTTGGCCATCATCATTATCGGTGGTGTCAAGCGCATCGCTAACTTCGCCACCCTGGTCGTGCCGTTTATGGCCGTGATCTACATCGGCATCTCCATCGTCGTGATGCTCATCAACTACTCGCAGATTCCAGAGGTCTTTGGCCTTATCTTTAAGTCTGCCTTCAACCTCGAGGCCGGGTTCTCCGGCATGCTGGGTGTGGCCATCATGTGGGGTGTCAAGCGCGGTATTTACTCCAACGAGGCTGGCCAGGGTACCGGCCCGCAGTCCGCTGCCGCCGCGGAGGTCTCCCACCCGGCTAAGCAGGGCTTCGTGCAGTCCTTCGCCGTGTACATCGACACCCTCTTCGTGTGCTCCGCTACGGCGTTTATGATCATCTCCACGGATATGTACACCGTCTTCCGCGGCGAATCCGAGGACGGCGAGGTTGTCTACCAGGGCTCGCTTCCCGATGACGTCGCGGTCGGCCCCGGCTTCGTCCAATCCGGCCTCGATAGCGTCTTTGCCGGCTGGGGCCCGACGTTTATCGCCGTGTCCATTGCTTTCTTCGCCTTTACCACCGTGCTGGCGTACTACTACATGTCCGAGGTCAACCTGACCTACTTCAACCGTTGGGTCAAGTCTCGCCCGATTCGCCGCGGCCTGGTGTGGGCGCTGCGCATCCTGATTATCGTCTCGGTCATCGTGGGTGCTACCACGACTCCGGGCTCGGCCTGGGCGCTGGGCGATATCGGCGTGGGCACCACCGCATGGCTAAATATCATCGCCATCCTCTTCCTGCAGGTGCCGGCGCTGAAGGTCCTGAAGGACTACGAGAAGCAAAAGAAGGCGGGCAAGGATCCGGAATTCGACCCAGAAGCGGTGGGCATCAAGAACGCCGATTTCTGGGTGGACCGCAAAAACGCCCGCACGGCGGCACAAGCCGCCAGCAAGCAAGCCGCCGGCGAGAATGCGGAAAGCTAGCCCATCTGGGAATAAAACCGCCCAATGAGCGGCGCGATGACTGGGGTCGGCAGCACCTTGCTGACCACGTTCATCGCCTTTGACAAGGGGCCAGGGACCACGCGTCGCTGGCCTTTTTGCATGGCCGCGATGGTCTCTTTGGAGCAGGACTCATATGTGGTCCACAACGCATCGGGCACGACCTTATCCACGATGGTCTGGTCCTCTTCGGCGATGGTCGCTTCGCGCACCGGCCCAGGAGCAAGCAATGTGCAGCTGATGCCAGAGCCCTTGAGCTCATAGTGCAGCGCCTCCGTAAACGCATTCACCCCGGCCTTGGTAAAGACGTAGGTCGCATTATTGGGGATGGGGATATTGCCGGCCGTTGAGCCCACATTGCAGATGGCGCCCGCACGCCGCGGGAGCATATGTTCCAGCGCGGCGCGGGTCAGGCGGTGCACGGCGGTGCCATTTAAGGCGAATTGGGAGGACTCGTAGCCCCAGTCCTGGTCCATGAAGGGCCCGAAGCTGGCGATGCCGGCGGAATTGACCAGGATGGAGACTTCCTTGGAGGAGATGGCGTCAATGACTACCTCGACCCCTTCATCGGTGGCCAAATCCGCGGGCAGGACACTGGCCTCAATGTGGTGGCGGCGCTCAAGTTCTGCGGCTATGTCTTCCAAGATTTCGCCGCGCCGGGCAACGAGGATGACGTTATAGCCCATCGCCGCAAAATCGTGGGCCATCGCCTTGCCGATGCCCTGACTAGCGCCCGTAACCAGGGCATAGGAGGTACGAGATGGTGCCGGAAGTGACATTGTCGAGCCTTTCGAAGGAGCCGTTTGCTAAAGACCCCAGCGTAGACAAAAAGCCGGCATGCTGCGAAAAAGTCTCGAGGCTTCACAGGCATATAGAGCTTCGAGGGGCCTCCTAATAGGCCATCAGGCGGCCATTCAGCTCCCCGTGACTGCTACGCTCCGGAGAAATATCGGGAGTGTGACTGGCGGAGGTTTTCCTCACTCGCGCTAGCAACCGCCACAATTTCCATATCCGGGTCATTATTGGATCGGTCTAAACGCAATCGTTCACGCGTAGCTGCGGAGAGTGAATCGAACTTTTCACATCGGACAGTGCCCTTTTTGCGATGGTATTCAATCAAGAATGCTGGCATGGAGCTTGTCACTTTCCTTTCTGCGCGATATCTGACCGTACTTTAACTAATTCCGAAAGTCTATCTTCGAGTATGCCAAAAGCACGGCTCCTCAGCTGACGAATTTCCGAATGCAGTGGGCCGACTCGCCTCGTGGAGCTAAAGGGGATGAAGACACTATCAGCGACTCTCTCCGCTTGATGGACAGTGCCAGAAGCCTCATGTAGAAGTTCCATCTCCGTGCGAGCCGCGGGGTTCGGTTTCGCACCAAATTCCAGGTAGCGAATGTCCCTGCCGTAGATATCAGCTGCGACCTCGTAGAGGTTCGCCCATTGGGCCTGCATGGCTGTTCTTATTTGAAACTCAGCGCGCCCCGCAGGGGTGACAAGGTGCAAATGTATGGCTCGGTAACCGGAGTGCGCATTCTCTCTCATGTCACTAATCTCGACCTTGGTTGCACCGGCGTTTAGAAAATCTTCCTTAAAAAGTTCAGCTATCTTAGTTTGCTCGGATAGGGTTAAATCGCAGTCAAACCTAAGCCCTGACACGTCCCAGATGTTTTCCAGCGGATATGTTGGCATCCTCCGAAGTTTTTCTATAAGCGTGCCGAATGTCTTAACCCTGGCGGCAAATACATAATCGCCCGAGTCAGGCCTGATCGATCCTTCTTGTTCATTTAATGGATAAATTAGGCATCTGACTGTGTTGGTTGCTATTTCCATCAGAGCGTCGCAGAGAACGGCTTGGTGCTCGAGGAATCGAAGAAGTAACTCCTCGTCGTACGGGGTGCCTTTGCGCAGATTGCTTCCGACTTTGTGTACCTGATTCCAGGTGAATGAATCTCGGTCGGGCTTGGTCTTTATGAAGTCCATGTCAGTTCTGTAGGTTCCGAATAATATCCCTAAGCGGATAAGTTGCTGGGGCAGAGAGGTTGAGTTTTAACTCTATCTTTCCCCGTCCTACCCATTTTTGCAGTAGTCCTGGGTTGAAGTAGGGACCTCGCGGGCGGAGCTTATGGCCGAATTTCGTGTGGTGATCCAGGCATCTTGACTGTGGGCTACTGCTTTCGGATATGTTCCATTCGGCACTCTCTTCACACCGCACGATTCACGGCAGACCTTGGCATCGCTGGCAATTAAGGGTGGGCAAATCCTAGAGTGCTTCAGATGATATTTGGACACTCGAGCGTAACCATTACGAAGGACAGATACGGTCATCTTTATCCGGAAGATTTAAGCGCGTTCACTTCCGGTTGCGATACGTTATTTTCAAAGGATTGTGCCCATTGTGTGCCCAAAGGCCACTTTCTTCGCGGTGTTAATCCGTCAGAAAGTGGCCTTGAGCTGCGGTGCCCCCAGCAGGACTCGAACCCGCGACACATGGGGTAGAAACCCACTGCTCTAATCCGCTGAGCTATGGGGGCTGGACAGCACACTCATATTAGCCCACAGCCACGGCGATTCCTAAGCCAGGGGGCGGGCGGAATCGTGCGAGCGCAAAATGTCGACCAATTCTTGGGCGGCCGGGGTAAGTTCGCGGTCGGAGCGATAGGCCAAGATGGCATGGAAGCGCGGAAGATCCTCTTTGACCGTTAGTTTAGCGATGCCCTGCGGATGCAGCGCGGGGGCGCACCGGGGCATGAAGCTGATGCCAAAGCCACTGGAAATCATCGGGATGGCGGCATGCAGCGATGCGACGTCTTGAATGTGATCCGGCTTGTAGGAGGGGTGGTTCTCCCACAGGTCATCGTAAAGCTCCGCCATGCCTGGAAGCTCGCGGCAGTGGGGAGGCACCAGCCAGGTTTCCTCGCGCAAGTCCTGCAAGGAGACAGGGGAAGGAAGGTCTGCCATGGCCTCTGGCACCGCGAGGGAGTAGTCGAATTCGGCGACGTCGTGGATGGTGAGCTCGGGAGAGTAGCGGCGGATGAAGGCTTTGGGGTCGGACGTCGGCAAGAGCGCGAGGTCCACCTGGCCTTCCAAGAGCCGCTTGATGGCAGTGGCGGCGGTGGAATCATCCAGGCTGATGCGGGCTGAGGGGTGGAATTCGGTGAGCTCGGAGAGGACGGAAGGGGTAAATTCCCAGTTTAAGATGGGGCACGACGTCAGGGACACGGTATTGGCGTTATCGCCGGTGATTTCGCTGATGTGGCGTTGGGCATCGGCAAGCAGGGCATCGACCTTGAGGGCGGTGTCATAGACATAATCACCCGCCTCCGTGGTGGTTACGCCCGAGCGCCCGCGGGAGAGCAACTGGGTATTGAGCTCCTTTTCCAATTTGCGGATGGAAAGGCTCAGGGAGGGCTGGGTCATTTCAAGGGCTGCGGCGGCATGGGTGAAGGACCCATTGTCTACAACGGCACGGAAATAAAGAAGTTGACGGGTGTCCATAGGCTCTATCATGGCACATCCAGGGGCAAAATATGCGTTCGCTTTGCATTAGGGTGGCCCTATAGAATGCGAGCTATGGTCAATACGCTGGTCAAAGGCACGCAGTCTGGAACGCAAAAACCCCGTCCTTCCTGGGGAATTTTTATTGCAGCAATGCTTTTTGCTGGCTTGGTCGCGGGGTTCATTTCCCTATTCTTATTGGCTGATTCCTTGGCTGCCCTAGGTATTCCGGACCCCGGGCGGATTACCACCTTTGGCCTGCCGCTTTTCCGTGGGCTGGCGTGGCTGTTGATGGCGCTGTCCGTGGGCTCCTTTCTGGCCTCGTCGTTTCTCATCGCCCCGCGCGGGGACAACGATTCCCTCATCGAGGCGCCTTTATCGGTCGACGGCCATATCGCCGCCCGCACTGGCACGTGGTCGGCCTTCGGCGTTGCGGCCGTGGGGCTGGTAGAAATCCCGATGATCATGTCGGACCTGACCGGCACGCCATTTTTTAAGGTCTTCAACCTGACCATTTTGAAAATGGCCTTTACGGAGATTTCCTCCACCATCGTGTGGGGAATCGCGGTGCTTATCGCCCTTACCGTGGGAATTATTGGCAGCTTCAGCCGCACCTGGGCCATGCAGCCGGTCCTGCTTTTGCTGTCCATCCTGCAGGTGGTTCCCATCGGACTTGAGGGCCACTCCGCGACCGGCGGCGACCACGACTACGGCACGAACTCGCTGCTGTGGCACCTGGTATTTGTGATGCTGTGGGTGGGCGGCCTCATGGCGCTCATCGCGCACGGACGGCGCCTGGGCCCGAACCTCGCCTTCGCCGTCAAGCGCTATTCCGCCATCGCATTCATGGCCATCGTCGTGCTGGCCGTGTCTGGCCTGGTCAATACGCTCATCCGGATGGATATTTCGGACCTGCCGCAATCGCCCTACGGCATCATCCTGATCACCAAATTCGTGCTCACCATCCTGCTGGGCATTATGGGGCTTATCCACCGTGAACTCACCATTCCGCAGTTAGATAAAAACCCGCGGCTCTTTATCCGCATCGCCATCGTGGAGCTCGCGGTCATGGCGGGCACGATTGGCGTAGCCATCACCTTGGGGCGCACCGTGCCGCCGCCACCGCGGGATCCGAACTTGAGCTCCATGCAGATCCTCATGGGCTATAACCTGCATGAGGCGCCCACGGTATTCAATATCTGGACGATGTTCCGCTTTGACATCATGTTTGGCACGATTGGCCTGCTCTTGGCCGCGGCATATGGCTACTGCGTTTACCGCGTGCACAAGCGCGGGTTGAGCTGGGACAAGGGGCGCACCGCGTGGTTTATGGTCGGTTCGCTGGGCCTTACGCTCGTCATGTCCACTGGCCTAGGCCTGTACATGCCAGCAATGTATTCCATCCACATGCTGGTGCACATGATTTTGTCCATGACCATTCCGCTGCTCATGGTGCTAGGCGCGCCCGTCACCTTGGTCATGGAGGCCTACGAACCGGGTCCGAAGGGCCAACCCAGCCCGCACGATTATGCCTTGGCGCTGACCCAATCTAAGTTCGTGCGGGTCATTACCAATCCCTTCGTGAACTTGGCGCAGTACCTCTTTTTCCTCTACGTGCTCTACCTTTTCCCGAGCCTGTACGAATTCGCCATTTCGGAGCACGCCGGCCACCTCATCATGAACTACGTGTTCCTCATTTCCGGCTACTTCTACTTCTGGGAGGTCATTGGCCCAGATCCCTTGCCTAGGCGCCATTCCACGCCTTTCCGGCTTGGCATGCTTTTCTTGTCGATGCCCTTTCACCTCTTCGCCGGCGTGTACCTGATGCAGCTGCAGACGGTGCTTGGCCTCGACTTCTATCAGTACCTCGAGCTGCCTTGGGATCAAGACTTGCTGCAGGACCAGCGCGTGGGCGGGGGTATCGCCTGGGGCTTTGGCCAATTCCCCTTGGTCATTGTCTTTGGCAAGCTCTTTTTGGATTGGCTGCGCGATGACCGCGCGACGGCGCGGCGCCACGATGTGCAGGCGGAGGCGGACGATGACGCTGAACTCGCCCGCTATAACGCGATGCTGGAGGATATGAGCCACGGCGATGAAAGCGGGTTCCGCGGGCACTAATTTATTGCCCACCTGTGGATAACCCACCCGAAAGTGACCATCCTGGCACCGCTTTGTTGAAGGGGACAACAAGTTATCCACAGCGCTGGGCGGCATGGCATGGTGCCGGTTGCGCTGCGGCAGCAGGATGTGAAAGCGAGCGAGGGACATACCACTCGCGAACCCACAACCTAGTAAAGGAATTTCAGCACCATGTCTCAATACCCAGTGATGCTCACCGGCCGCCTTACCCAAGATCCCATCTTGACCAAGACCTCGACCGGCGCATATAAAACCAAGCTGCGCATCGCATCCTCGCGGCGCGTGCCTGATCGCCCCGCCGATACCGGCACCGACGCCGATAACCAACGCGGCCAGCAGCAGTGGCGCGATGTAGACCACCTCTTTATTGACGTGGAGATGTGGAACCAATTTGCCATCAACGTCAAGAAATCCCTGGCCAAGGGCATGCCGCTACTGGTCTGCGGCTCGATCGTCTCCGACCAGTGGCGCGATGATGAAGGCAAGGACCACTACCGCACCTTTATCAAGGCGCAGTATGTGGGCCTGTACCTAAACCGCCACGTCATCGGCGCAAAGCGCTTGGCGCCGCAATACAACCAGGAAAACATCGCCATCCCAGAGCTTGGCGAAAACGAAGTTGTGCCCGACGTAGATAACTCCGCGCCGGGCGATACCGCCGCTGATACCGCTGCAGACCGCATCCAAGCGGGAAATAGTGCGGCAGCCCAAGACGGCGAGGAAGTAGCAACGCAAGAGGAGGAGGCCGCCGAAACCGTGCATGCATAGCGCCAGCCATTCGCCTCGGGTTCGCCCGACCCGAGGCACCTAGGCGCGCATTCTGATGTAGTGTTTGTGTAGATAAATACGTCTCCCAAATTTTTGCAAAGGGGTAAAAAGTGGGCGAATTCATCTACACGATGAAAAACGTGCGCAAGGCAATTGGCGATAAGGTCATCCTTGATGATGTCACGATGGCGTTCTACCCGGGCGCCAAGATTGGTGTGGTCGGCCCCAACGGTGCCGGTAAGTCCTCCATTCTGAAGATCATGGCCGGCTTGGATCAGCCTTCCAATGGTGAGGCATTCCTCGATCCGGGTGCTACCGTGGGCATCTTGCAGCAGGAGCCGCCGCTGAATGAAGAAAAGACCGTGCGCGGCAACGTCGAGGAGGGCCTCGGCGATATCTTTGAAAAGAAGCAGCGCTTCGAGGAAATCGCCGAAGAAATGGCGACCAATTACAGCGATGAGCTCATGGCAGAAATGGGCAAGCTGCAAGAGGACTTGGATGCCGCCGATGCATGGGAGGTTGATTCCAAGATCGAGCAGGCAATGGAAGCATTGCGCTGCCCGCCTTCCGATGCCCCAGTGACCAACCTCTCCGGTGGTGAGCGCCGCCGCGTGGCCCTGGCCAAGCTCCTGTTGACGGAGCCGGACCTGCTGCTTTTGGACGAGCCCACCAACCACTTGGACGCCGAGTCCGTGGAGTGGCTGGAAAAGCACTTGGCGGATTACCCAGGTGCCGTCCTAGCCGTCACCCACGACCGTTACTTCCTGGACCACGTCGCGGGCTGGATCTGTGAGGTGGATCGCGGCAAGCTGTACCCGTACGAGGGCAACTACTCCACCTACCTGGATAAGAAGCAAGAGCGCCTCCAGGTCGCCGGTAAGAAGGACGCCAAGCTGCGCAAGCGCTTGAAGGACGAGCTGGAATGGGTACGCTCCGGTGCCAAGGCTCGCCAGGCCAAGAACAAGGCTCGTTTGGAGCGCTACGAAGAGATGGCTGCAGAGGCGGAGAAGTACAAGAAGCTGGACTTCGAGGAAATCCAGATTCCTACGCCGCCGCGCTTGGGCAATAAGGTCGTCGAGGCAAAGAACCTGGTCAAGGGCTTCGATGATCGCACCCTGATTAAGGACTTGTCCTTCACCCTGCCGCGCAACGGCATCGTCGGTGTCATCGGCCCGAACGGTGTGGGTAAGACGACGCTGTTTAAGACCATCGTCGGCTTGGAAGAGCCGGATGATGGCTCGGTTGAGGTCGGCGAGACCGTCAAACTGTCCTACGTGGACCAGAACCGCGAGAATATCGACCCAGAGGCTACGGTGTGGGAGGTCGTCTCCGGCGGACTGGATTATATTCACGTTGGCCAAAATGAGATGCCATCGCGCGCATACCTGTCCGCGTTCGGCTTCAAGGGCCCGGATCAGCAAAAGCCGTCGAAGGTGCTCTCCGGTGGTGAGCGCAACCGCTTGAACTTGGCGCTGACCCTGAAAGAGGGCGGCAACCTTATCCTTCTTGACGAGCCAACCAACGACTTGGACGTCGAAACCCTGGGTTCGCTAGAAAACGCCTTGGAGAAATTCCCTGGCTGCGCCGTTGTTATTTCCCACGACCGCTGGTTCTTGGACCGCACCTGTACCCATATTCTGGCGTGGGAAGGCAACGTTGCCGAGGGGCAATGGTTCTGGTTTGAGGGTAACTTTGGTGACTATGAGAAGAACAAGGTGGAGCGTCTGGGAGAAGACGCCGCCCGTCCTTCTCGCGTCACTCACCGCAAGCTCACCCGATAATCCCTGAGGAGAATGATGGCGACCGATAACGCGCATACCCACCAAGTGCCCACCCGCTGGGGCGATTTCGATATGTACGGCCACATGATGAACGCCAACTATATCGAGGTTGCCCAGGAGGCACGCTTGGCTTTTGCCAAGGAGAATATCTATGCCAAGGGCATCGATTTCATGGCCTTGGTGCGCCATCTCGACGTGGACTATATGCGCCCCATTCCCTTTGAGGGCAATGCCCACGTCATCGTGGAAACCACCGTTTCCCACATCGGCTCGTCGTCCTTTACCACTTCCCAGCAGGTCAAGACCGCTGCTGGAGAGGTAGCGGCCACGGTGAACTGTGTGCAGGTAGTCATTGACAAGAAGAAGCACACCCCGCGCCCGCTTACGGATGAGGAAAAAGATATTCTGCAGATGAGCGCCTCTTAAACGGCGCACAGTGCACATATAGAAAGGTAGGGCCCGCACGCCATGGTCACCGAGTCGCTTGAAATTCGCAGCGGAGGACCTGGCTTGCGGGCCCTTCTTGCGCGCGCAGTTGGGGTAGACGCGACTGCGTCGGTGCGCCTGCGCCAGCTTGCCGATGACGTCGTTGACGCCTTCGTCACCACCCCCTTCGAGGTCGTAGCCTCCCGGCGGGTGCAGGGGAAAGTCTCCCGCGATGGGGCAGTGGTCTCCGCGTCGACGCTGGAGCAACAGCTCGCGAAAAACGATGGCACCGGCGTTATGGAACTCGGCCCGTCCCGCGATGCGTCGTGGCCGGGCGCATTGCCCCCGGCGACCGGCTTTAGCGTGGTAGATACCCTGCCGGTGACGGTGGTGCGCGAGCTTTCGGACCAAGGCCAGAAGCTGACCCGGGAGTTTTCTGGCCCCATGGGCCCGCCACCCAGCCTGCTTAATCAGACCGTGGTCACGGTTGAGGGCAATGGGCAGACGGTGGAAATCCCGATGCGGATGATCTTTGCCTGCACCAACCTGGGCCTAATCCCGGGGTTCTCTGCCTCTATGGATATACCCCGGCACCTGCGCGTATCGAGCCTTGGCCGGTGGGTGCGCCTTGATGCGCCGTTTGGCAGCATCTACCGTTCCACGCGGCTATCCGTGCTGTAAAACTCCCCGAATCTGGTATTCCGCCGCCCAAAACGGACAGCGAACAATATCTATAACACAATAGTCGGGGGTGGTGGATATTTTCTGGGTATGCATTTCTAACCCTATACACTGCAGTATCGAGGAAATCGTGATTATTGTAGTCACCCCCGTTCGTGAAATACGCACAAACTAATATCCTCCTTCGTATTCTGCGTTAACCTGACAGCGAGAAGTAAATTTTCGCCTCTGTAACCAACACATGAAGGAGAACCTCCGTGCGCATTTCTGTACCCAAAGAAATCATGAATAATGAAAGCCGCGTCGCCCTCACCCCAACCGAGGTGCGGACCTTGGTTACTGATGGGCACGAGCTATTCATCGAATCGGGCGCGGGCGTAGGCGCGTCCTTCCCCGATGAGGAGTATGTAGAGGCTGGCGCTACCATCGTTGATTCTGCGGACGAGACGTGGGCCAAGGCCGAGCTTCTGCTGAAGGTAAAGGAGCCGCTCGAGTCCGAGTACCAGTACCTGCGCTCTGATCTCACCGTCTTTACCTACCTCCACTTGGCGGCGGATCGCCCGTTGACGGAGGCGCTGACGGAAGCGAAGACAACCTCCATTGCCTATGAAACCGTGACGGACCGCCGCGGCACCCTGCCGCTTTTGACCCCCATGTCCCAGGTCGCCGGGCGCTTGGCTGTCATCGAGGGCTCGCACCACCTGCTGTCCACTCAGGGCGGCCGCGGCCTCCTGGTTTCTGGCATCCCGGGCACCCAGCCTGCGCGCGTGGTGGTCATCGGCGGCGGCCAGGTAGGCGCGTCCGCGGTGGCGATGGCGCACGGTCTCCGTGCAGAGGTCACGGTCTTGGACGTGGATCCGCATGTCCTGCAGCGCTTTGATGACCAGTACGCCGGCGGCGTGCGCACCCTGATCTCTGATCCGTCTACGCTGGATAAGGAGCTGGAGGAGGCCGATCTCGTCATTGGCGCCGTCCTAATTCCAGGCGCTGCGGCACCGAAGCTGGTGCGCGAGGAGACCGTGAAGAAGATGAAGGAGGGCGCGGTGCTTGTCGATGTCGCCATCGACCAAGGCGGCTGCTTCGAGAACTCGCGCAAGACCTCCCACGACGAGCCGACCTTCAAGGTGCACGACACCCTCTTCTACTGCGTGGCCAATATGCCCGGTGCGGTGGCCAATACCTCGGCCCGCGCCTTGGCCTCGGCGACGCTGCCGTATATCCGCGCGGTGGCCAACGACAACCTGGATGCCGCGATCGAGCGCTTCCCAGGCTTGCGCTCCGGCGTGATGACCCGCGGCGGCAAGCTGATATCTGAGCCGGTACGCCAGGCTTTCGACTGGAAAGACTAAGCATCCGGCAGCGCTAACTTGGCGCTAGCGCACAGTAAAAGAGGCCCGCGCACTTACCTAATGTAGAAGTGCGCGGGCCTCTTTGTACAGCCTGTAACGCCTTGCACAGGCAGCGCTACAAGCAGGTGAAACTTAAGGCGCTCTATTGATGAGCATGGCGGCGACGCGCTGCATGTGGTCCCAAATCATGGTGCGATACGCCGGCGGGATGGTGTCTTCCTCGATACTATCGAGGGATTTTCCCATCAGCTCGAGCCAGCGGTCGTGAGCTTCCATATCAATGGGAAAGGTTGCATGCCGCATGCGCAGGCGCGGGTGGCCGCGGTTTTCGGAGAAGTGTTGGGGGCCGCCCCAGTACTGAATCAGGAACCAGGTAAGGCGCTGTTCCGCGCCTTCCCAATCCTGATCCGGGTACATGGGGCCAATCACGTCATCTTCTTTGACCTGGTCATAAAAGCCATGCACGAGACGCTCAAAGGTAGGGGTCCCACCGATGGCTTCATAGACGGAATTCATTTAGGCATCGTCTCCCTTATGCGGATTGGCAATGCCGATGCCGTGTGGGTAAGGGGTGCTGATGCCCTCTGCGTGCATGACGTTGAGGACGCGGGACTGGACAAAGCGCTGGACATCCCACTGGCGGCCCGGCAGCGTCTTGGTGGACACGCGGAAGGAGACGTAGTCCGGCTCGAACTTGGACATGCCGTCGATGCGCGGGGTGCTGAGCACCATCTTGCGGATCTTTTCGTCCTTGACGGCATCCTTGACGGCCTTGTCGATGACCTCCCCGGCAACCTCTGGGTCGTTGGATAGCCCGACGGGGATTTGGATGCGGGCAACGGAGTACTCATCGGAGTGGTTAGCCACCTGCAGGATTTCGCCGTTGCGGACGTACCAAAGGGCACCGTCGATATCGCGGACGGTGGTAATGCGCAGGGAAATGGACTCGACGTCGCCAAAGACGCCGTTGCCCAGGTCAATGACATCGCCAATGCCGTATTGATCCTCAATGAGCATGAAGATACCGGAGAGGAAGTCTCGGACCAGTTCTTGTGCACCGAAGCCGAGGGCAACACCGATAACACCGGCAGAAGCGATCAGCGGGGCAACGTTGACTTCCAATTCATCCAGGATGGCAATGCCAGCCGAAACCCAGACCACGATGGCAACCGCCGATCGCCCCACGCCGGCGAGGGTCTTAATCCTCGAGGCGCGGCGCGCCTCCCTGGTTTCTCGCAGGGTGTCATCTGGCTGGCTATCCTCCCCAGACCTGCTGCGGGTGCGGCTGGGCTTTTTGAGGGTGGAGGCCTTAATGCTGTTTTTCGCCAGCCGGTTGATGAGGTGGCGCAGCGCCCAGTGCGCAATGAAGGCCAAAATGATAATGAGGCCGATGCGGATGGGCCGCTCGATAAGCCAAAGTTGAACGTTCTCGTCGTTCCAGAAGCTGGATACGGACTCTACTGCATCGTCTTTTTTCTCTGCAGCGCCCTGAGCCATGGTAAATAGGTTCGTACTCATCATTCTTTCTTGATCGTGGACACAAACTAACCGCACCCATTCTAGAGGAGAATCCTGAATTCTCACTGACGGCGCCGAATCGGCAACGCGTAGAGAGGGCAGAATATAAATTGCCGAATGGCCGGTGTGGATGAACCGCTTAGTCTACGATTGGGAGGCATGACTGAACACAGCGCGCAAAACTTGGCAAAAGGATTTTCATCCCGATCCATTCACGCTGGATATCACCCGGATCCGCACATGGGATCCATCAACGTGCCGATCTATGCCTCGACTACGTTCGCCCAGGATGGCCTCGCGCAACTGCGCGGCGGCTTTGAATACGGGCGCGTGGCCAACCCGACGGTTCGCTCGCTTGAAAAGACCTTGGCCGCGCTGGAGGGCGCGGATTACGCCCGTGTCTTTGCCACCGGTATGGCCGCCGCCGATACGATGGTGCGCATTTTGGTGCGCCCCGGCGACCACGTCATTTTGGGCAATGACTCCTACGGCGGTTCCTACCGCCTGCTTAATGATTTCACGGAATGGGGTGTGGAGATGTCCATTATCAACACCTGTGATGTCGATGCCGTCGCCGCCGCGGTGAAGGACAATACCAAGCTCATCTGGCTGGAAACCCCGACCAACCCGGCGCTGAATATCACCGATATTGCGGCGGTGGCCAAGGTCAAGGGCAATGCGCAGGTGTTGGTGGATAATACCTTCGCCACGCCGTACCTGCAGAACCCGCTCGCGCTCGGCGCGGACCACGTCCTACACTCCACCACGAAGTACTTGGGTGGGCACTCCGATGTCCTCGGTGGCGCCGTAGTTACCAATGACCCTGAGGTGGATGAGCAGCTGCTGTACTTCCAAGGCAATGTGGGCGCGGTCGCCTCGCCCTTCGATGCTTACCTGACCGCCCGCGGCATTAAGACCCTAGGTGTGCGCATGGATCGCCACTGCGCTAATGCCCAAAAGGTGGCGGAATTCTTACAGGCCCGCCCAGAGGTCAAACAGGTGCGCTACCCGGGATTGGCGGAGCACCCAGGTCACGAGCTGGCGGCACAGCAGATGCGTGGGTTCGGCGGCATGATGTCCGTGCGCTTCCACGACCCAGAGCACGCCAAGCAGATTTGTTTGAATACGCGCCTTATTTGCCTGGCGGAATCGCTGGGCGGGGTGGAATCGCTCATCGAGCACCCGCAGAATATGACCCACGTATCGGCCGAAGGCTCCGAATTGGTGCCGCCGGAGGACATGGTGCGCATCTCCATCGGCATCGAGGACATCGATGACCTTCTGGAGGATCTGCAGCAGGCGCTCGACGCCCTTTAAAACGCGCTCTAAAACGCGTACTTAGTGGCCGCCGGCAACCTTGAGCAGGGAGCCGGCGGTCTTATCGGTTTCTTGCAGCATGAGCGGATCCGTTCCCGGCATGGGGGAAATCGTTGTATCCGGCCACTGCGCATAGGTGGGAATGCCCACGATATGCAGGCGTTCATCCAGGCTGCCATCTGGGTGGACGGTGCGCCGCGTGGCACCATCGGTTTCGGGGGAACCGGTGTCCTGCCCGTGATCGGCAAACGGGCGCACCCGTCCACCCTCGACCAATCCGCGGGTGAGCGGGTCGCCGGCGAAGCGGATATCGGGCTTGTGCATGAAGGCATCGACAAGCGTGGGCGCCGATGCTGAACGCGGGCCAGAAGTCAGGGTGTAGTGGTCTGACTCGATCGCGAGGGTGGGGTGATCGCCGAGGAAGTGGACCAGGTGGGCATCGACAAGCGCGAGCAATTGGCGCACGCGGAAAAGCGGAGGTCCCGAGCCCACCATCTGCCCAAAGGACATGAACTGCGCGTAGCGGCCCGTGCGGGACTCGCGGGTATAGCGGCCCTCCGCGCCGAGGATGGAGGCGGGCTTGCGCGACTGGGACAGCGACCACAGCGCGGCCTTCATGGGCGAATCGTGCCCGGCGGCAGCCTCCTGGATATCACCCGCCAGGCTATCCGCAATGTGGGCGGTGAGCGCCGAAATATCGCCGGTAAAACCAGCGACCTGGTACATAAGATCTGTCATATCCCACGGCAGGGTGACCAAGGGAGCGAGGGCGGTGCCGAGATCATCCGGCGCGGTGGAATCGATGACCGCGAGGATCTCTTCGCGCGGGCGGAGCAGCGCCGCCGGATTCACCCGTTCCAGCGTGGTGATATACGCCTCGTAACTATCGCGCGCGATGGCGGGCCAAACCTGGGCGTCAAAGTCGATGTCCTCGGCGCCCTGGAGCTTATCGATGACCCCATGCAACCGCCGCCGCGGCATCGTGGGCGGCAGCTCGTTGTACTCGGACTTGGGGTGGAAGGGATAACCGCGGCCGGATGAGACGATGAAATGTGGTTCCTTCCCGCTCGCCTCGTAGCGCAGGCCGGAGCGGGTGGTGGCATCCTCGACGAACCTGCCGCCGCGCTCGATGGTGGTCAGCGCCATGATGTCATAAAAGCCCATGCCAAGTCCGCGTACCAGCACGTCTTCGCCGGCGGGAATGGCTTCATAGTCTTGTTCCACGGGGTTGCCTGGCGCGATCCAGCGCAGCCCAGACTCCGCCAAGCGCTGCTCCTCATCATTAAAGCGCGGCGCCATCCAGCCATAGGCTAGGACCGTAGCATCGGCGCGCACCTGCGAGCCATCGTCCAAGTGCAGGATATCGGCCGCGCCGTCCGCGGTAATGGTCTCCACGCGGTGGTGATGGCTGACCGTAGAAATGCTCTCCGGCAGGCGAGCCAGCACCACATCATAGACCCAGCGCAGGTACTCGCCGTATAAAGCGCGCGTGGGGTTGGACTCCGGGCGGGTTGCGGCCAACTCCGCGTGGTACTCGGTGGCAATATGCGGGGCCGGAGGGTGCTGGGCAAACAGCTCGCGCTTGGCAGGAGCTACCTTATCGCCCTCGCCGCGCAGCAGTTGGATCCACTCGTATTGCGTCGGCCCCTCGAGCACGGGGGCATCCACCGTCGCGCCGGGCTCGGTAAAAAGCGTGACAGCCCCCGCGCGCGTATTCATGCACAGGGTTTTGGTTTGGTCGGTTTCCCAGACGCGGCCGGCGCCGTGCTGGGCCTCATCGATGAGGTGAATGGTAACGGGGGAGCTGGAATCATCCATGCGGGCGGTGAGGCGTTCCAAGATGGAAATGCCGCGCGGGCCCATGCCGACGATCGCGATTGCAGGAGTAGCCATAACCCCTATCGTGCCACACCGCACCCTGGACGGTTTTATTGGACTCGCCGGTTTTAGATAAGTAGACCAAGATGTCTACCTTAAAATTAGTAAACCGCAATGAGTGCTGGGTAGAGGGTAGACCGTGCGGTCTTGTGTTTGTGGTGGCGGTGTGTTCTAATGGGCTGGTCCAACTTCAACCTTTAAGGAATTGACCTCCCTTATGAAGTATCTACATCGGCTTTTTAAGCCTCTCGCCGCGGTGGTTGCCAGCACCGCGCTTGTTGTAACGCTCAGTTCTTGCGCGAATACTACCCACGCGGCCGAAGATGGCATGGTGACCTATGCCGAGCCGAATATGTTCAATAACCTCTATCCACCGGCGGGAGGCTATTATCCCAACGGAGGCGTGCTCAATAACATCGCGGACCGCCTGCTCTGGCAGGACCCAGAAACCTTGGAGCTTCACCCATGGATTGCGGAGGACCTGCCTGACACCAATGCGGATGACACGGAATTTACGTTCCATATTCGTAAAGGCGTGACCTATTCCGATGGTTCCGTGCTGGATGCAGCAAACGTGAAAAAGAATTATGACCTGTATGCCAAAGGTGATAATTCCCGCATGCTGACCCCGTCGGAGCAGCTTCCTAATTACGTGAAATCCGAGGTCATTGATGACTACACGGTGAAGTTTTACTTCAGCGAGCCGTCCCCGGGTTTCCCGCAATCCACGTCCGTGATGAATCAGGCCCTGTTGTCTAATGACACCTTGGACTTGGATGACACGGGATTTTCACCTGGCCACGCTACTGATATTTCTGGTTCGGGGCCCTTTGTTATTGAGGAAGAGGATATGGGCACCAAGTTGGTGCTAAAGGCGCGCAAGGACTATGACTGGGCGCCGCCCGCCCGGAAAGACCACCAAGGCCCTGCAGAAATTGAGGGCATCAATGTGGTGCTGGCGGCAGAAGATTCCGTGCGCGTGGGGTCCCTCGTGGCTCGTCAATCCGATATCGCCCGCCAGATCGAAGCCCCCGATGAGAAGCACTTGAAAGATAAGAACCTTCAGGTCCTTGCTGCCCCAACCCGGGGTGTGAATAATAGCTACCACTTCCACTTCCGGCACCCGCTGCTGGCGGATAAGCGAGTACGCCAGGCACTTATTCACGCCATCGATCGCGATAATATCCTGAGTACCTTGTATTCGGATTCTTATCCCAAGGGGTCATCTATCCTTGCTCGCACCGCCGTAGGCTTTAAGGATCAATCCGAAAATTATGCCTTTGATCCAGATAAATCCCGACACCTACTCGATGAAGCCGGCTGGATTCCAGGCGAGGATGGCATCCGCGTGAAAGATGGGAAGCGGCTTTCTCTGACATTCAATGAGTCCGTCCCACAGCCTCGTTCCCGCGAGATGTTTACCAAGGTCCAAGAGATGCTGAAAAACATCGGGGTTGAAGCCAACCTCTATCCGGGAGACCGGACTGCACAGGATAAAGCCATGAAGGACCAGGATTCCGTACAGGTCCGCCACTCCATGGTTGGGCGCGCCAACGTGGATACCTTGGCTACCTGGATCAACGGCAAGGGTCGCAATTCCTTCCTCAATTATGACGAAGGAACCGATTCCTTCGGTGACCCCAAGCTGCAGGACATGGTGGAGGAGCATTTCTCTTTAAAGAGCGAAAAAGAACGTCTCGAAATGAGCGGCCGGATGCAGGATTACCTTTCGGAGCAGGCCTATATTCTGCCGCTCTTTGAGGAACCACAAGTTTATGGCTTCCAGCCCTATGTGGAGGGCCTTACCACCGAAGCCATCGGGCGCCCTTCCTTTTATGCGGTGAAGATCAATGCGGAAGAAGGGCAGGAATAAGACATGAGTCCAACATCGATTGCGTTGCGAATAGGTCAAGCCGTTGTGGTCATCTGGGCCACGTTTACCGTGGCATTTATCCTGCTTACAGCGCTTCCTGGGGATGCCGTTGCCTCCCGGTACGACAACCCCAACTTGGGTCTTACGCCTGAGCAGCTCGCCACCATTCGAGAGGTTTACGGGGCCGATGAGCCGCTAGTTAATCGTTATATAAATGCTCTAGGCGGGTTTATTACCGGTGATTTCGGCTTTTCCGTGGCTACTGGTACGCCAGTGGCAGACATGCTTGCTGATGCCCTGCCGTCTACCCTCGCCCTTGCGTTGCTTGCCTTCCTATTTGGGGTGGTTTTGGCCTTTGTCATTGCCATTGCCGCTACCTTTGGTCCGCTGGTGTGGTTGCGCGGTTTCTTTCGCGGCCTGCCTTCCGTATTGGTGTCGGCCCCAACGTTCTGGGTAGGCATCATCTTGATCCAAGTATTCTCCTTCGCGCTGGGGTGGGTTCCAGTCATTGGTGCTTCTACAGCGCAGGGGCTCGTTTTGCCGGTTATTACCTTGGGACTTTTCGTCTCCGCGCCGTTGGCCCAGGTGCTGATGCGCTCTATCGATGAGGTGATGGATATGTCATTTGTACAGGTAGTACGCGCTAAGGGGGCCAGCGAAGCCTGGCTATTGTTGCGCAATGTCTTGCGCAACGCCATCCTGCCGGCACTTACCATGGCTGGTCTGACCTTCGGCGAGCTAGTGGGCGGGTCCGTGGTGACGGAGGCCGTCTTCGCGCGCCACGGTATCGGTGCGCTGACCGTGGATGCCGTAGCAAATCGCGATACCTCGGTGCTACTCGCCATCGTAGTGCTGGCGGCTACCATATTTGTCCTCATCAACCTTGTGGTGGACTTGCTTTACCCAGTTCTCGACGTTCGCCTACGTGACCGGGATAAGGGTAGTGCCACTTCCGTCGCAACGTCGCATGCCACTCACCACGTTGGGTGCAACACGCGGCCCGTGAAGCGGATGAAAAGAAGGCTCAAGCATGAATCTGAAGACGAAGAAACTCCTGACCTCTCCCGGCTCTGTAATTTCCGTGTTGGTCTTAGCTTTCGCTGTTGTATGCGCGCTATTTCCGCATCTTTTTGCCTCCCAGGATCCTAACCAGGGCGGCGATACACAGGCACTATTGGCTCCCAGCTCGCAACACTGGTTTGGTACCGATGCCGTAGGACGCGATCTCTATACTCGCGTTATCTACGGCGCACGCCAATCCTTGCTCGGTGCCCTCATCGCGGTGCTCTTCGGTCTTACCGTAGGCACCGTGCTTGGCATTATTGCCGGCGTACAGAAAGGCTGGGTGGATGCGGTCATTATGCGCGTTGTGGATGTGCTTCTATCCATTCCGGGCCTCCTGCTATCGCTATCTGTCATCATCGTTTTGGGGCATGGCACCTTTAACGCCGCTATTGCTGTCGGTATTACTTCTGTTGCCACTTTTGCCCGCTTGGCCCGCTCGCAGGTATTAAGCGTGGCCGAATCGGACTTTGTGGAGGCGGCCTATGGCTCGGGTGGCACGCCTTTCCAAGTGCTAACTCGCCATATTTTGCCTAACTCCTTGACCGCAGTTTTTGCAGTCGCGGCATTGCAATTTGGCTTGGCCATTTTGCAGCTGGCAACCCTGGGATTTTTGGGTTATGGCACTCCGCCACCTACGCCGGAATGGGGGTTATTGATTTCGGAATCACGTGACTATATCGCCACCGCCGGCTGGCTAACCCTAGCCCCCGGCGCCGTCATCGTCGCCGTAGTACTTGCGGCTAATCACTTAAGCCAGACACTGCGAAAGGCTGCCTAATGTCTCTTCTAAGCGTAAAAGATCTGTCCATTACCTATCGCACAGACAAAGGCGATTTTCAGGCCGCCAGCGGCATTAACCTTGAGGTAAATGCCGGGGAAATGACCGCCATTGTCGGCGAATCTGGTTCCGGTAAGTCCACCTCCGCAATGGCAGCCATTGGTCTGTTGCCGGAAAATGCCTCCATCGTATCCGGTTCCATTTCTTTCGATGGCCGCGATGTCACGCAATATTCGCAGAAACAGTGGCGTGAATTGCGTGGTCGGCGCATCGCTTTGATCCCGCAGGATCCCAATAATTCCCTGAACCCCCTAAAAACCATCGGTGCCGCGGTGGAAGAAGGCATGGCCGTGCATTCGCAGGGCACTAAACACTCTCGCCGCCAGCGCGCGGTGGAGCTCTTGGAACGCGTCGACATTGATGATCCTGAGCGCCGCTACGGCCAGTATCCCCATGAACTTTCCGGTGGTATGAAACAGCGTGCGTTGATTGCCGCAGCCGTAGCATTGGAACCGGAACTTATCATTGCGGATGAGCCCACCTCGGCGCTCGATGTCACCGTGCAGAAGATCATTCTGGATTTGTTGGATGATATGCGCGATGAACTAACTATGGGCATATTGTTTATCACCCACGATCTTGCCGTGGCCGGGGATCGCGCTAATTCCATCGTGGTGATGGAAAAGGGCCATGTGCGCGAGTCTGGAGTGGCCGCCAATGTGTTAACCGCGCCCCAGCATGAGTACTCTAAGCGCCTGCTTGCCGATGCCCCCTCATTGTCCACTCCCACCCTTACTCGCCGCACCGCAACCGAAGGAGCCACGCCTTTATTGGAAGTGGAAGGGCTGAGCAAACGGTTCGGGGATTTTAATGCCGTGCGCGATATAAGTTTTACGGTTGCGCGAGGCACCACCCACGCCCTTGTAGGCGAGTCAGGTTCAGGTAAAACCACCACCGGTCGCGCTATCTCCCTTTTTTCTCGGCCCACCGAAGGAACCATTCGGCTCTCGGGTGAGGAATTGACCGGTGTGAGGGGAAAGCGCCTGCGGGAACTGCGGCAAAAGATTCAACTGGTGTACCAAAATCCTTTTAGTTCGCTCGATCCGCGCCTGAGTATTGGGGAAACGATCGCTGAGCCGGTCCGGAACTTTAAGCGTGCTTCGCGGCGCGATGCCAATAAAAAGGCACAGAAGTTCTTGGACTTGGTTGCTCTTGATTCAGCGATGGCAGGCCGCAAGCCGAAGGAGCTATCCGGCGGGCAGCGACAGCGCGTAGCTATCGCCCGTGCCATGATCGTCGAGCCGGAGCTGGTGGTGCTTGATGAAGCCGTCTCGGCGCTTGACGTTACAGTGCAAGCGCAGATCCTTCGCCTACTTGATGAGCTGCAAAAAGAACTAGATCTGACGTATATTTTTATTTCTCACGATTTGGCCGTGGTCAATCAGATTTCGGATACGGTATCTGTGCTGTCACATGGGCAGCAGGTGGAATCGGGCCGCACCGCAGAGGTCTTTGCGCATCCGGAAACGGCCTATACCCGCGAACTTATTGCGGCCATTCCCGGCTCTCGCTACCGCGCGGGCGACCTAAACTTAGGGCTGTAGTCCAACTAGGCCCCTCCATTCGCATTAAGCATAACGATAGAAAGGTGACACCGATGGTAGATATTATCAACGAACTCTCCGGTGCTTCTCAGGAAGTACAGCGCCTGCGTACAGCACGCCCGCAAGCCCAAGACAATGCCCAATTAAGCTTTAGTGCATTGCTCGAACCGGAAGACCCTGACACCTTTTCTTATGCCGAACGCTACGCGATTGCTGCCTTTACCGCGGCCATCAATCATGCGCCCGCGGCGGAATTCTATTTTGACCTACTCAGCGATGAAGCAAGCGAGCCCCTTGTAGCCGCAATTCGCGCCGCGGCCCGACGCGGGGCATCGACGGGGCCGTACCAAGACGCGGATTTTCTCGTCTTCGGTGAAAATACGACTGGGGAAGCCCAAGACTCCGAAGGAGCATTAGGGAAGCGCTTATCCGCTGCATGTGAATGGGCGCATCTCTTGACCTTCCACCCCAAGGACGCGTCCCCGCAGGCACTTGGTCATCTCGATGCCGCTGGGTGGTCTGCCACCGATATCGTGAGCCTTTCCCAGCTCGTTTCTTTCCTCGCATTTCAACTCCGCGTGGCCCACGGGCTGAGCGTGCTTTCGGGTCAGGCTCCGACTGTCTCGGAAGCGCGCCGTGCGACCGGCGGAGTCCAACCTGATTGGGAAGCGACCGAGAATACTCTTCAGCCCGACGGGGTTATCCCAGACCACTTTGTTAATCACTCACTCGGTTGGCTGCCGTGGGTGGCGCCGCTTCCCAAAGAGGACTTCACCCCAGCGCATATGGACGCGCTTATTAAGCCCGAGCGCATTGATTCCGAGTACTTCCGCCTGCTCGCTCGAGATCCCGCCGCCCTGAAGGCGCGTACCCTGACGGACTTGGATATTTTCTACAACACCGAAGGCGGACTATCGCGCGCGGATAGGGAACTAGCCGCTACCGTTGTTTCGCGTTTCAATGGGTGCGTTTACTGCGCATCCGTGCACCAGGCGCGGTGCGTGAAAGAAGGCGGGGAGAGGGAAATAGTGGATCGTCTTCTTGCAGAGGGCATCACAGCGGATCTCGGTTCTCAAGAATGGGATCTTATTCGCCGCGCTGCTCTGGCGCTGACTTCATCGCCGATAAACTTTGACGCTGAACTCTGCGCTGAGCTGCGCGATTCTGGATTCGATGATCAGTCCATCGTGGATATCATTTATGCATCCTCCTTTTTCAACTGGGCTAATCGCCTTATGCTCACCTTGGGTCAGGCCAATGTTCCGGAGCGTTATCGGTAGGTAGAGGACACTGCGGTGTCGCGTCAGCGACACAGTATTTTGCCTATGATGGGGTGGCATGACTGATACCACGAATGTGCCAGAGAAAATCGCCGTCGTTACCGGTGCCACCGGGGGCATGGGGCGCGAGATTATCAAGGAACTCGCCCGCGATCACCACGTGTATGCGCTGGGCCGCAGCGCCGATGAGCTGCCAGAAGCCGCGAATATCACGCCGGTTGCCAGCGACTTGGTCGCCGGCTTGGACGAGGGCATGCAGCTGCCCGAGCTAGAGCGGGTCGATGTCCTCGTGCACGGCGCGGCGCGCGCCACGAAGTTCTCGGTGGAAGAGGCCACCCCGAAAGATTGGCGCGCCCACATGGACTTAAACGTCCACGCGCCAGCGGAGGTCACCCGCGCGCTCTTGCCGCAGCTGCGCAAGGCAGAGGGCACCGTCGTCTTCATCAACTCTGGGGCGGGGCGCAAGAGCTACGGCGATAATGTGGTCTACGCTGCCACGAAGCACGCGCTGTATGCGCTTGCCGATGCCCTGCGTATCTCCGAACCCGGTATCCGCGTCTCCACCGTGGCGCCAGGCCCCACCGACACCCCGATGCTGGAGGACCTGCAGGACTACAACCCGAGCGAGGTTATTGCGCCCGTGGAGGTGGCGCGCGCCATCCGGACCGTCGTGGAGGCTGGGCCCACCACCCAGCTCACGGAGATCCAGGTGCGCCCGCGCATTGAACTGAACCTCCGCAAGAAATAGCCACCTAGTTGGCGTCGATCTCGCGGTTGCGCAGGGCGCGGGCCACGCGGTCGCGCTGCTCGGTGATCGCGCGGCGCAGGCCGCCTGCCAGATCCTTCTGCAGGAAGGCATCGGCGCGATCAAGGCCGTCCTGGGTGATGTCCCAGGACGGGAATAGCCCGGTAACGGTGGTCAGGCCCACCTCGGAGGACTGGGAATCCCAGATCTTTTCGGCCACCTCAAAGAATTCCGCGGTGGGCAAGAGATCATCGGAGTGCGGGTAGTTTAAGCCCTCCAGCTTGGAGGTGAGCTCGCGGTTGGTGAGATCCCCGGCGACGATCTCTTCCCATACCGCGCGCTTATTATCCGCGGTGGCAATCGCGGCGCGGGCGCGCAGGGAAGAGTAGTGGCCGGTAGCGGAATTATCGCGCTTGAGCTGGGCGGCGATGGCGGCCTCGGCATCGGCAAGCGCACCCGCGGCAGCAAGCGCTGCGACGGCGGACCAGCGCAGCCCGGCATCATCGGAATCCGCGAGGAGATCGTGCAGGTAGTCGCGGGCCGGCTGATGCAGCCGAATCCTAGACAGCGCCTGCGTGCAGATGATGGAACGCTGCGCATCGGTGCTCCGGGCGCCATCGACAAGCGCCTGCGCCAAAACCGTGCTGTCTTTCGCCCACGCCGGATCCGCGTAGTTTTTCAGCGCGGTAGACGCCTGCGAGACGATGCGCTCGAGGACGGCGAGCTCGGTTTCCGCCTTCATGCCGCGGGCCACCAGGCGGATGAAGTCGCGGGCGCGCATGGTGCCGGCGCGGGTCATCTCCCAGGCGGTGGACCAGCAGAGGGTGCGCGCCATAGGGTCATCGAATTTCTCGATATTATCCAGCAGGAATTGCAGGGATCCTGCATCCAAATCGATGAGGCAGTAGGTCAGATCGTCATCGTTGGGCAGGATGAAATCGATGTCATTGAGGTTGCGCCCGACCAACTCTGGGATCTCGGTGGCCTCGCCCTCCACGTCCATCTCGAGGCGCTCGGTGCGCACGACCTTGCCGTCCTGCGTACCATACAGGCCCACTGCAACGCGGTGGGTGCGCAGGGTATCGCCGCGCTGGGTAAGGTGCGCCTGGGTGATGGTGCCGTCATTGTCGGCCGCCGTGGCAACCGCCAGGGTATTAATACCAGTGGTCTTCAGCCATTGCTGTGCCCAGAAGGAGAGATCGCGCCCGGATGCCTCCTCGAGGTGGCGGAGCAGATCGTCGAAGGTGGCATTGCCCCACGCATGGGCGGCGAAGTGGCGGCGCACGCCAGCGAGGAAGTTCTCGCGGCCAACGTAGGCCTGCAGCTGCTTGAGCACCGAGGCGCCCTTGGCATAGGTGATGCCGTCGAAGTTTTGCTCCACGGTTTCGATATCGCTGGCATCGGTGGAAATGGGGTGGGTGGTAGGCAGCTGATCCTGCTGGTAGGCCCAGGACTTTTCCACGTTGGCGAAGGTGACCCAGGCGGTATCGTATTCGGTTTCTTCCGCCTGCGAGATGGCAGCGGACCAGGTGGCGAAGGACTCGTTGAGCCACAAGTCATTCCACCACTGCATGGTCACGAGGTCACCGAACCACATGTGGGCGAGCTCGTGCAGGACGGTATCGGCGCGGCGCTCGTACTTGTAGTGCGTGGCCCGCGAGGTAAAGACGTATTCATCGCGGAGGGTCACGCAACCGGCGTTTTCCATCGCACCTGCGTTGAACTCGGGGACGAAAATCTGGTCGTACTTGCCAAAGGGGTAGGGGAAGCCGAAGTTGCGGTGGTAGAAGTCGAAGCCCTGCTTGGTCTCAGTAAAGAGGCGTTCGGCATCGAGGGAATCTGCCAGCGAAGCGCGGCAATAAATACCGAGTGGAACCTCGAGCTTTTGCGCCGGCTTGCCCTCGGGGTGCTCGGTCAGCTCGCCGTGCCAGGTATCGGTGACCTCGTGGTAGGGGCCGGCGCACAGGGCAACCAGGTAGGTCGACAGCGGATAGTCGATCTCAGAATGGGAGGTATCTCCCTCGCGGGTGACCGGGCCATTGGTGATAATGGTCCACTCCTCTGGGGCCTTAAAGTGCAGGGAGTAGGTGGCCTTCAGATCCGGCTGGTCGAAGCAGGCAAAGACGCGCTTGGCATCGGCAGTTTCAAACTGGGTGTAGAGGTAGACCTCGTTATCGGCGGGATCCACGAAGCGGTGCAGGCCCTCGCCGGTACGGGAGAAGGGGATTTCCGCGGTGACCTCGAGCGTGTAGTCCGCTACCTGCAGCCCGGAGAGGGGAATGCCGTAGGTGGGGTCATAGGACTGCGTGGGCAGCGGGTTTCCGTTCAGGCGTACCTCGTGCAGCTTGTCCGCGCGCAGATCGATGAAGGTAGAACCGGCCTCCTGGGTGCTAAAGCGCACCGTGGTGGTGGACAGGAAGTGGGTATCGGAATGCTTAAGGTCTAAAGCGACATCGTAATGGTCAACCTTGAGCATCTGGGAGCGATTTTTTGCTTCCTCCCACGTGAGGTTTACAGAGGTCATTGCCTAGATTCTCCTTTGCTAACGAAAATAGTGATGCATCAAGGTTAGCAGCGCGTTTACAGTGGTGGGGCAAACTGCACTTATTTCAAGGAGGAATAATGACTACCCCAGTTAAGTTTTGGTTCGACGCTTCCTGCCCGTTTGCATGGGCAACGTCCCGCTGGATCAAAGAGGTAGAAAAGGTCCGCGATATTGCCGTGGAATTCGAGCCGATGTCCCTGTCGGTGCTTAATGATGGCCGCGATCTTGATCCCGAATACATGGAAATGATGGAGGCCAACTGGGGCCCTGCCCGCGTATTCGCCAAGGTTAAGACCGAGCAGCCAGAAAAGGTTGATGAGCTTTATACCGCCATGGGCACCCTGATCCACGCCAAGGGCAACGGCGGAAAGAAGGGCGATGGCGGCTATGACGAGATCATCGTCCAGGCATTAGAGCAGGTTGGCCTCCCCGCAGACTTTGCGGAGGTGGCACACACCGAGGAATACGACGAGAAGCTGCGCGAATACCACCACAACGGTATTTCTTCCGTGGGCGATGAGGTAGGCACCCCGGTTATTAAGCTGGGCGATACCGCCTTCTTTGGCCCGGTTATTACCCGCGTTCCCAAGGGCGAGGAAGCCGGTGAGCTTTTCGATGCCTCCGTGCGCCTCGCCCAGTTCCCCTACTTCTTCGAGCTCAAACGCTCCCGCACGGAGATGCCACAAGTAAAAGAAGACTAGTTTCTAGTGCTGCGGGCTGTGCTTGCGGCGCACCGCCGCGGCGAGGCAGCAACCAGCGACTACCGGCGTTAAAATAAACGCTGGTAGCCCGGCGATATTGATGATGGGCAGATAGGCTTGCGCGTGGAATTCTTCCCATGCGGCGGCCACCCAGGTAGCCCATGAGGCCGCGGTGAGCAGGGATAAAATCCCTATCACCGCGGCCAGTTCGCCGAGGCGATTTTTCTTTATAGCCCTCTGCACCAGCCACCACAGCCCCACGACAAGGTGGGCGACTGTGAAGAGTACGGTATAAAAAAGCGGCAAGAGGAAGTTCTGAGTGGACAAGAACATATTCGCCGCAAATAGCAGCACCGCGACAGCAAGGATGCTGCCGTAATACGCGAGGACGCGAGGGGTCATATAGAGCCTTTCTGTGCGGCACGTAGTGGCGCTTTAGTTTATCAGCGCCGGACTATAAGCGAAATAGGTTGTACAAAGTGGTGCCCAGAAGGCGGCGGTGCCGGTACTGTAGGGGTTATGCGCGTATATCTTGGAGCTGACCACGCAGGTTTTGAAACCAAAAACCTGATTTCTGAACACCTCACCAAACAAGGCCATGACGTTATCGACTGCGGCGCCCATACCTATGACGCCGAGGATGACTACCCCGCATTCTGCATTGAAGCGGCCCTGTGCACCGTCAATGATCCAGGTTCCCTAGGGATCGTACTGGGGGGATCCGGAAACGGCGAGCAGATTGCCGCCAATAAGGTCAAGGGCGCGCGCTGCGCGCTGGCATGGTCGCCAGAAACGGCGCGCCTGGCCCGCGAACACAATAATGCGCAGCTCATCGGCATCGGCGGCCGTATGCACTCGCAAGAAGAAGCCTTAGAAATCGTGGATGCCTTCTTAGATCAAGAATGGTCCCGCGCCGAGCGCCACCAGCGCCGCATCGATATCCTTGCAGAATATGAGCGCACCAATATCCCACCCGAGCTTCCTAAGGACCCGCGCTAAAATCGTTGGGATCCCCTAGCCGATATAAATAAACGCCGCGGGCCTTTGTTGGCCACGCGGCGTTTTATGTGGTGATTACGCCGAGCGCATTAGGCGTCGTTCATGTCGTTGGGGTGATGCCCACCGCGGCCGTCTTCGCCCTCTTCCAAAGAGGTGATTGCCGCCATTTCCGCATCCGTGAGTTCGAAGCCGAAGACATCGAAGTTTTCTGCGATGCGGGAAGGCGTCGAGGACTTGGGGAAGAGGATGACCCCATTTTGCAGGTGCCAGCGGATGATGACCTGGGCTGGGGAAACGCCGTGTGCCTCGGCGGCTTCAGTAACCTCTGGTGCCTCCAAGATATCGCTCTTGCCCTGCCCCAGCGGGCCCCATGCCTCGATGGCGATGCCGTGGGCGCGGCCTGCGTCTAGTTCGCGCCAGCGCTGCAAGTAAGGGTGCAGTTCCACTTGGTTAATCGCGGGGACGACATCCGTGTGCACCTCCAGTTGATCTAAGTGCTCGGGCTCAAAGTTGGACACGCCAATGGACTTCGCTTTGCCCTCTTTGCGCAGTTCAATGAGCTGTTTCCAAGCTTCCACGTACGTGCCCTTGGCCGGGGTAGGCCAGTGGATGAGGTACAGGTCTACGTAGTCAAGTCCCAGCTTCTGCAGGGATTCATCCAGCGCCGCGGCGGCATCGGTGTGGCGGTCATTCCACAGCTTGGTGGTAATGAAGAGTTCCTCGCGCGGGATGCCGGAGTTGGCAATGGCCTTGCCCACGCCTTCCTCATTGCCGTAAATAGCTGCGGTATCGATGTGGCGGTAGCCCACGCGCAGCGCCTCAGCTACGTATTCCTCGGTCTTTTCCGGGTCCATCTGGAAGACACCAAAGCCCAGCTGGGGGATTGTATTTCCATCGTTCAAAGTAATATTAGGTACGGTCATGGACACCAGATTACGCTTTTCTGGCCACCGACCCAATGTGATGTATTTATAGCTGCGCTTGGCGGGAGATGGGCATCGGCAAGCAGGAGCCTAGCTGCAGATATGGAAAAACCCACCATACGGTGGGTTAAAGCGAGGGAATGACGGGAATCGAACCCGCGTCTTCAGCTTGGAAGGCTGAGGTATTAGCCACTATACGACATTCCCACAGCGTTACCTTGAACGCTGTCGGCTACTTTAGCGCATGAGCGCCCCAAAACGAAAATAGGGAACACGCGCAGTGGGTAGGCCGTTAAAATAGGTAGGACCAATTCCAGTAAAGAAAGCGATGATTGTTGTGGAACTCCTACTTCTTGTAGTCGTACTCGGTGGCGGCGCGTGGTACCTATCCTCGCGCAGCTCAAAAAAGAGCCGGGAGGAGCGAGAGGCGCAGCAGTTAGCGGATGCCCAGGCGGATGCGCGTCGGTGGATTGAGCGCCTGGGCGGCCAGGTTATGCAGATTTCCGGTACGGATACCGCCTCGCAGCAGGCAATGGCGGACGCATCGGAGCGCTTTACCGCAGCCAACTCCGCTATTTCGCGGGCCACTACGGTCAAGCAGGCCAACTTGGCCCGTGAATCGGCGCTTGAGGGCATGCATTACGTCAATGCTGCCCGCGAGATTATGGATATGAATCCGGGGCCGGAATTGCCGCCGCTGGAAGGCCAGCGCGCCGCGGGCAAGGTTACCGAGAAGCGCACGGTGGATGCGAATGGCGAGCAGCTGACTGCGTCCCCGTACGCCTCCGAGGAAACCCCGAACTATTACCCCGGCGGAACCGTGGCTGGGCGCCCCGTTCCGGCCGGTTGGTACTCCCGCCCTTGGTGGGCGGATGCCCTGCAAACGGGCGTGTGGATGATGGGTTATTCCATGATGTTTAACGCCATGTTTGCCGGCATGTCCGGCGTGGGCTATTCCGCAGCCGCCGCAGAAAACGGCGACTGGGGCGGCGCCGAGGGTGGCGAAGGCATGGACGGAGCTGACGGCGGCGGAGACGCAGGAGATGCCGGAGACGCCGGGGATGCCGGCGATATGGGCGGCGATGCCGGAGGGGGAGACGCCGGTGACGGTGGCGGATTCTTCGATGGATTATCTGACGGCGATGGCGGCGGCTTCTTTGACGGTATGTTTGATTTCGATTTCTAAGTCAAGCGGCCAGAAATTATGCCGTTAACCTGCGTCTACGCCCTTAACAGGGGGTTGATTTAGGAGATTTAAATCCGACACGCTAAACTGTCTCAGGTATGCAACGCAGCCAAGGCAACTTGGTGGCCTACATACGGGGCGTGGCGCAGTTTGGTAGCGCACCTGCTTTGGGAGCAGGGGGTCGCAGGTTCAAATCCTGTCGCCCCGACGTATGGGGGTCTGAAAATGCCCTAATAAGGTTTTTCAGACCCCCTTTAATTTTTATGTACGTAGAAAAACAATGAAGCCAGGGAGATTCACTCGTGAAGACCACCGTAGACAAGCTGAGCGATACCCGCGTTAAGCTTACCGTCAACGTTCCGTTTGCGGAGCTAGACCAGGAAATCGATCAAGCTTACGCGGCAATCGCGCAGCAGGTTTCTATTCCAGGTTTCCGTAAGGGCAAGGCCCCGCGCCAGCTGATCGACGCTCGCTTCGGCCGCGGCCCGATTCTGGAGCAGGTTGTCAATGACATGCTGCCTTCCCGCTACGAGCAGGCCGTTCAGTCCGAGGACCTGAAGGTCATCGGTCAGCCGGACGTAGACATTTCCAAGATCGAGGACAAGGACTTCGTCGAGTTCACCGCCGAGGTTGACGTTCGCCCCGAGTTCGAGGTTCCGGACTTCTCCGAAATCTCCATCACCGTCCCAGCCATCAAGGCCGGCGAAGAAGACGTGGACAAGGCCCTCGAGGATCTTGCAGAGCGCTTCGGTGAGCTGAAGGACACCAAGCGCAAGATGAAGACCGGAGACTACGCCATCATCGACATCACCGCAGAGGTTGACGGTGAGAAGATCGAAGAGGCTTCCACCGAGGGTCTGTCCTACTCCATCGGTGATGACAACCTCATCAAGGGTTTGGACACCGCACTGCGCGGCATGAAGACCGGTGAGGATAACGAGTTCACCTCCACCATTCAGTCCGGTGAGCACAAGGACGAAGAAGCTACCTTCAAGGTCCACGTGCAGCAGACCAAGGAGCGCAAGCTGCCGGACATGGACGATGAGTTCGCCCAGATGGCCTCCGAGTACGACACCATCGAGGAGCTGCGCGAAGCCACCAAGACCGAGGTCGAGGAGTCCAAGAAGGCTGAGCAGGCCGGCCAGATCCGCGATGAGGTTCTGAAGGCTGCGCTTGCTGATGTCGACTTCGAACTTCCCCAGTCCGTCGTCGACGAGCAGGCCCACGCCCAGCTGCACCAGATCCTGGGCCAGCTGGCACACGATGAGAAGGCGCTGGCACAGCTGCTCGAGGCACAGGGCACCTCCCGCGAAGAGTTTGATCAGCAGACCCGCGAGCAGGCCGAAGAGTCCGTACGCACGCAGATCTTCTTGGACGCCGTGGCAGAAAAGGAAGAGCCGGAAGTTTCCCAGCAGGAGCTCTCGGACCACATCCTGTTCACCGCACAGTCCTACGGCATGGACCCGAACCAGTTCATCCAGCAGCTGCAGTCCAACGGTCAGATTGCCAACCTGTTCTCTGACGTACGCCGCGGCAAGGCACTAGCTGCCGCCATTTGCCGTACCACCGTCAAGGACGAAGAAGGCAACGACGTTGACGTTGAGCAGTACTTCGGTGAGGTAGAAGAAGACGAGAACGAAGCTACCGACGCGGAGTAAATCTTCTGCTTAAAAGCCCAGCTTGGCCCCTCGCACCGTCGAGGAAGTCTGGCTGGGCTTTTCTCATCGCCGGGTCGAAAAAGCAGACAAAGATCGGTGCAAACGCTGATAGCGAACAGACCCCACAATTATCGCCACATTAAGTAGTGTGGTGGCATTAGAGATTAACCGTCCTCAAGGAGACTTTTCGAATGTCTAAGAAATCTGACCAGCTTCAGATGACCACCCCAGCAGGCTCCGGCCTGAACTTGGGTGACAGCGTCTACGAGCGCCTGTTGCACGAGCGCATTATCTTTTTGGGCACCCAGGTAGACGATGAAATTGCCAATAAGCTGTGCGCACAGATCCTGCTGCTTTCCGCAGAGGATCCCACGCGCGATATTTCGCTCTACATCAACTCCCCGGGTGGCTCCGTGACCGCGGGTATGGCCATTTATGACACGATGAAGTACTCGCCGTGCGATATCTCCACCTACGGCATGGGCTTGGCCGCTTCCATGGGCCAGTTCCTGCTCTCTGGTGGTACGAAGGGCAAGCGCTATGCGCTGCCGCACGCTCGCATCATGATGCACCAGCCTTCCGCTGGTGTGGGCGGTACCGCTGCAGACATCGCCATCCAGGCGGAGCAATTCGCCCAGACGAAGCGCGAGATGGCCGAGCTCATTGCAGAGCACACCGGCCAAACCTTCGAGCAGATCACCAAGGACTCTGACCGCGACCGCTGGATGACGGCGCAGCAAGCCAAGGAATACGGCATTGTTGACCACGTTATCGAGTCCGTGAACGGCCCACTGAGCAACTAGGGAATAAGGAGAAAATCACTATGAACAAGTCGCAGATGCCAAGTTCCCGTTACGTACTGCCTTCCTTTATTGAGCAGTCCGCTCAGGGGACGAAGGAAACCAACCCGTACTCTAAGCTCTTTGAAGAGCGCATCATCTTCCTGGGTACCCAGGTCGATGACACCTCTGCCAATGACATCATGGCCCAGCTGCTGGTTCTTGAAAGCCAGGATCCGGACCGTGACATCACCATGTACATTAACTCGCCCGGTGGCTCCTTTACTGCCCTGATGGCAATTTATGACACCATGCGCTACGTGCGCCCCGATGTGCAGACCGTGTGCCTGGGCCAGGCGGCTTCTGCTGCCGCAGTGCTTTTGGCCGCTGGTGCTCCGGGCAAGCGCGCGGCGTTGCCGAACTCCCGCGTATTGATCCACCAGCCTGCAACCCAGGGCACCCAGGGCCAGGTCTCGGACTTGGAAATCCAGGCCGCAGAGATCGAGCGTATGCGTACCTTGATGGAAAACACCCTGGCGGAGCACACCGGCCGTACTGCCGAGCAAATCCGCATCGACACCGACCGCGATAAGATCCTCACCGCGGAAGACGCCGTGGAATACGGAATCATCGATACCGTCTTTGAGTACCGCAAGCTCAATTCTTAATACGGTGCTGGTGGGCTAACTCCATCAGCTAACACCCTGCGAGGCCGCTTCGAGAGGAGCCCTCGCAGGGTTTTATTATGTGCATATGAGTGCGCTCGATATATGCCTATGAGGGGCGTAGCAGGGGAGTGGTAGTGCTCGAGGGCCTACCCCAAACGGGGTGAATCTTTCAGAGAAATATCTGCAGGTCGTTAGGCAGATTTTTCAGTGCGATGTTTCACGTATAATGCCCGATTTGTGAATTAGGCCTCTGAGTGGTCGTATTATGCTATGACAAATAAGGATCCAGAGGCGGAGGAGCAGACCTCCGCACCCGCTGCTTCGAGCGGGGAGCGCACATTCTTCGGTCACCCGTGGGGGCTGGCTAACCTGTTCGGCGTGGAGATGTGGGAGCGGTTCAGCTTCTACGGCATGCAGTCCATCGTGCTGCTGTACATGTACTACGCCACGACCGATGGTGGCCTCGGCCTCGACCGCGGCGATGCAACATCGATCGTCGGCGCGTACGGCGGCTTGGTGTACATGGCCTGCCTGTTGGCATCCTTGGTAGCAGACCGCATCCTCGGTGCGGAGCGCACCCTGTTCTACTCCGCGATCATGGTGATGGCCGGACACCTCGTCTTGGCCTTCATCCCCGCCGTGACGGGTCTTGCCATCGGCCTGATCCTCATCGCCGTTGGTTCCGGTGGCGTGAAGACTACCGCGTCGGTGGTGCTGGGCTCGCTTTATAGCCGCGATGATCCTCGCCGTGACGGCGGCTTCTCCATCTTCTACATGGGCGTTAATATCGGTGCCCTTTTTGGTCCGCTTCTTACCACCGCAATGTGGGGCTGGAAGGGCTTCCACTGGGGCTTCGGTATCGCTGCCGTCGGTATGGCCTTGGGCCTTATCCAGTACACCATCATGCGTAAGACCACCATTAAGGATGCCGGCCACGAAATCCCGAACCCGGCGGACTCCAAGCAGCGCATGATGGGTCTTGGTGCGATCGTCGTCGTCATCCTCGTCATGGTCATTGGCCTGGGTACTGGAATCATCAAGGTGGAGTGGCTGTCCAATATCGTTACCGCCGTTGCCCTTATCGCCGCCGTGTACTTCTGGATTCAGATGTACACCTCTGATTTGGTGACCCGGAAAGAAAAGAACCGACTCTTGGGCTTTATTCCGATGTTCATCTCTGGTGTGCTGTTCTTCGGCATCTTCCAGCAGCAATTTACCGTGATGACCATTTACGCCGATGTGCGCTTGGACCGCCACATCTTCGGCCTCGAGATCCCGCCGTCACTGGTGCAGTCCATTAACCCGATCTTCATCGTTATCTTCTCCGCAATCTTCGCAGCGATGTGGACGAAGCTCGGTGACCGTCAGTGGTCCACTCCGGTGAAGTTCGGCGTGGCCAATATCATCATCGGTGTCTCGCTCTTCTTCTTCCTGCCGTTCTCCGGCTCGGGCGCAAACTCCACGCCAATGTATGTCATTATCTGGATCCTCTTCCTGTTCACCATGGGTGAGCTCATGCTGTCCCCGGTGGGCAACTCCTTGGCCACCAAGGTGGCGCCAGAGGCATTCCCATCGCGCATGATGGCCGTGTGGATGATGGCCGTGGCCATGGGTACCGCGCTTGCTGGCTCGCTGGCTAGCTTCTACAACCCAGAGGATGCGGCTGCGGAAAACACCTTCTTCATTTCCCTGGGTGTCGCTTCCATCGCGCTGGGCATCGTCCTGCTCGTGCTGAGCCGCTGGGTGGTCAAGAAGTTCGCTACCTTCCGTTAAAGCGGGAAGTAAACACCCTATATTTTGAGAGGTGCGTTGGCGTTCAGCCGGCGCACCTCTCTTAGTGTTTTATACCACGGTATTAAAGGCTGAAAATAGATTAGAATTTTGAAAAAATACTGGTAGAGCGCGGATTTTCGGCATGGGGCTGGTGCCAAGCCGCACGCGGAAGGTTAACACTAGGCAAAGTGCAGTTTACTTCTTAGAAACGCTATTGGCTCGCCTTATTATTGCGGGGTACGCTGCTCTTGGTGCGCGACGAATAACGGCGTCGCAAATGCACTTTCTCGTCATTTGTTGATTGCTTACAAGGGGCCAATGCTGTGACAGCGACTTTGATTATCTTGGGCATTGTGGTGGTTACCGCCCTAGCCTTCGACTTCACCAATGGTTTTCACGACACCGCCAATGCGATGGCAACCTCCATTGCCACCGGCGTGCTGAAGCCATTTACCGCGGTAGCGATTTCTGCCGCGCTCAACCTCGTCGGCGCATTCCTGTCCGTGAATGTCGCGGCAACGGTGGCTAAGGGCATCGTCAACCTCGATTCTTATGACCTGTCGGGCGCAGCCGCTGATTCCGATGGTCAGGCCCTTTTGATGGTGGTCTTTACCGGCCTTATCGGCGGTATTCTCTGGAACCTGTTCACTTGGTTGCTCGGACTGCCGTCCAGCTCTTCCCACGCCCTTTTCGGTGGCCTTATCGGCGCCGGTTTCGCAGCCATGGGCACTGGGGGAGTGGAGTGGACCTCCATCATGGCCAAGATCATCATTCCAGCGGTGGCCTCTCCGATTATCGCCGCCTTGGTATCTGCCTGCGCCACCTTCCTCGTGTATTGGGTAACCAACACCATTCCAAATAAGGAAAAGAACGAGCACTTCCGCCACGGCCAGATTGTGACCGCTTGCTTGGTATCGCTGGCGCACGGTGCCGGCGACGCTCAGAAGACCATGGGCGTTATCTTCCTCGCCCTCGTGGCCTCAGGCCATGCGGTTGCCGATGCCCGCATTCCCACCTGGGTCATTGTTGCCTGTGCGATTGCCATTGCGGCCGGTACGCTGTCCGGCGGCTGGCGCGTTATCCGCACCTTGGGCAAGGGGCTCGTGGAGATCGAATCCCCGCAAGGTATGGCAGCCGAGGCTACATCTGCGGCCATCATCTTGACCTCCGCTACCGGCGGCATGGCGCTTTCTACGACCCACGTATCCACCGGTTCCATCCTGGGTACCGGCTTGGGCCGCCGCGGCGCGGAAGTTCGCTGGGGCGTGGCGATGCGCATGGTGGCTGCCTGGCTCATTACGCTGCCCTGTGCTGCTTTCGTTGGCTTCGCATCGTGGTGGCTGGCGCACGGCGTTTCCTCTGTCACGACGGTGGCTACCGGTGCCATCGTGGACTTCGTCTTGCTCTTGGCCATGACCGCACTCATCGTCATCCGCTCCCGCATGAACCCGGTCGATGCCTCCAACGTCAATAATGACTGGGATGACAACGCTGAGTCCGTGGATTCCTCCTTGGAGCCACGCGTTGGCGCGAAAGAGTCCGTCGCAGCCGCAGGGGGTATGACCCCGGTAGCGGCCGTCGACGGGAGCACGAACCCCACCTCATCTACTCCGAACGAGGAGCGCTAGAACATGACTGCTGCAGAAATCTTCGAATCTATTCTTCGCGTCGCTGGATTGGCCCTCGTCTTCGGCGCCGGCATTCCCTTGCTCTTCGCCCTGGGCATGCGTTCCATGACGGGCGATCCCATTCGGGATGATAACGGCGTGGTGGTAGGAGATACTCCCGCGAGCCGGCAAATGAAGGTGCTGGGTTGGACCGTTTATGCCGTACTAGGTGCCATCATTGTGGTGGCAATCGCGTGGATTGCGCGCGATACCCTGAACCATTACTTCGGCTTCGCCCCGTTCGGCGACCTTTAAGAGTCACCCGCGGGCCGAGGGAACGAGCCCGTGACCATGTAATACGCCTCACAGCCACTTAAAGTTAACAAAAGGTTAACTTTAAGTGGCTTAGGGGTTGCTTAGTGGGTAAGTACCAAGTATATTCAACCCTATCAACAGTGCAACATTGAGAGGTGAGAGAGATGAACACGATGCGGACCTTCTTTGGTGGCATTAGCGATATGTTCAAGGACTCCACCACGGGTACGGGTTTGGATACGGTGTCGCAGACGCCGGTTTCTGCCCGCGTAGCGGAAAATCTCGTTGACGCGGGGCTGACCCCCGCGACGACCAAGGACGTCGCTGAGTCCTTCGCATTCGTTGCCGGCCACGCGCCAGATGAGTTGGAAATGCTCGATGTCGAGGCATTCTTGCTCGAATTCGGCTGGCTGCAATAAAAGCCGCACTAGATAACCCCGCCAGGCACCATCCTCGGTGTCGGCGGGGTTATCTGCGTTATAGGGCTGGGCATCGGCAAGCGCTAGCGCGGCGTCAGGATGGCCTCAGGGGTTTCGGGCAGGAGCTGGCCGCCGTCAATGATCAGCGTTTGGCCGGTGATATATCCGGCCTCGGTGGACGCAAGGAAGGCTGCGGCGTTGCCAATATCGCGGGGGCTGCCGAGTCGGTGCAGCGGGATGGAGCGAGTCATCTCATCGAGGTAGTCCTGGCCCTGCGCTTCCAGTCCCTCGGTGAGGATATTGCCGGGCAAAACGCCATTGATGGTGATGCCATCGCGGGCGATTTCTAAGGCAGCGGAACGGATAAAGCCCTGTTGGGCCGCCTTGGAGGCGCCGTAATGCGCCCAGCCGGGAAAGCCGGTGTGCGAGCCGGTAATGGAAGTGGTGATGACGATGCGCCCGTAGCCGCGTTCTTTCATATACGGCAAGGCTTTCTGTACAACCTTGAACGTGCCGTGGGTATTGATATCAAACATGGTTTCCCACTGCTTATCCGTCATCTCTTCCAGTGGGCAGTTGGGAAAGACACCGGCATTGGAACAGACAATGTCAATTGCACCGTGCGTGGCGTGGACCTTCGCAAACATTTCTTTAATGGAGGCCCTATCGGTGACATCGACGGGATAAGCGGTGGCGCCGAGTTCCGCGGCGGTGGCTTCGGCCTTGTCGATGTCAATATCGGCGATGACAACGTTAGCGCCGGCTTCGCGCAGGGAGGCAACGATGCCCTTGCCGATGCCCGCTGCCCCGCCCGTGACAATCGCGGTACGGTCCGTGAGGTCGAACATAAAATGGCTCCTTCGTTGGTGGTGGGGTGGTGGAGGATCCACTTTCCAAGTTTAGTTGTGCGGGCGGAGAAAGATCTGCGAATTTCGCCACGCGGAGGGAATGAATAGGAGCCGCGTCGGGTTGATTTACTAAGGTAGATTTTTGAACAACGAACCGCGGGGATGGAAGTAAGCGAGCCTTCCCGCCCCACCTTTAGAAGCGGTAAACAAGAGCGAGTGTGAAAGTACTGAATGGCACGTATGCAAGAAAGCGCTGACCTCCTGAAGTGTTCCTTCTGCGGAAAGAGCCAAAAGCAGGTGAAAAAGCTCATTGCCGGTGGCGGGGTCTACATCTGCGATGAGTGCATCGAGCTCTGCAATGAGATTATTGAAGAAGAGCTCGGCCACGAGCAGGCCGAGGAGTCTTCCGAGGCGGAGGTGCGCCTGCCCAAGCCTTCGCAGATTTCTTCCTTTTTGGATAAGTACGTCATTGGCCAGGACAAGGCCAAGCGCGTGCTGTCGGTAGCGGTGTATAACCACTACAAGCGCATTAAGGCCGAAGAATCCGCCGCGTTGGATGCGCGCCGGAAGAAGGCCGAGGGCGAAGAGGTAGAGATCTCTAAGTCCAATATTTTGATGCTGGGGCCTACCGGTTCCGGTAAGACCTACCTGGCGCAGACCTTGGCGCGCCTGCTGGATGTGCCTTTCGCCATCGCGGATGCCACCAGCTTGACCGAGGCCGGTTATGTGGGCGAAGACGTAGAAAATATCCTCTTGAAGCTGCTGCAGGCAGCGGACTTTGACGTGGAGCGTGCCCAGCGCGGCATCATCTACGTCGACGAGGTGGATAAGATTTCCCGCAAGTCTGAAAACCCCTCCATTACCCGCGATGTCTCCGGCGAGGGCGTGCAGCAGGCGCTGCTGAAGATCCTGGAGGGAACCGTGGCCGCCATCCCGCCACAGGGCGGGCGCAAGCACCCGAACCAGGAATTTATCCAGCTAGATACCTCCAATATCCTCTTCATTGTCGCTGGCGCGTTTGCGGGCCTCGACCAGGTGATCGCGGATCGCGTGGGCAAGAAGGGCGTTGGCTTTGGCGCGAAGCTGGGCACCGAAGACGAGCGGGAAAAGGTGGACCTATTCTCCCAGGTGCGCCCGGAAGACCTCGTGAAGTTCGGCTTGATCCCAGAATTTATCGGCCGCCTGCCCGTGGTGGCGACGGTGGATAACTTGGACCGCGAGGCCCTGGTCAAGGTGCTTACTGAGCCCAAGAACTCGCTACTCAAGCAGTACAGCCGCCTATTTGAGATGGATGACTGCGAGCTGCACATGGAGGACGGGGCGCTGGATGCTATCGCTGAGCTCGCCCTCGAGCGCAAAACCGGCGCGCGCGGCCTGCGCGCGATCCTGGAAGAGCTGCTCGTTCCAGTGATGTTTGAGCTGCCAGACAGAGAAGATATTTCCGCCGTGCACATCACCGCAGACTGCGTCACCCAGGGCGCAGAGCCCGAATTCACCTACAAGGATGAGGCGAAGGAATCGGCTTAGTGAGAAGGGGGCACCGGCAAGCTGCCGGTGCCCCTACTTTTATGCCTCGCCGTAGATATCTTGCGGGGAGGCTTCATCGCCCTCGTCGGCATCAGAAGGCACCAAATAAGACTCGTGGCCGGAATCGGGGATATTGGCGGTGAGGAATGCCAGCACGGCATCGACGGTAAGCCGGTGCATGCCGTCGGTATTTGCCTGGCTGGACATATCCACGCCCAACAGGTTGTCCATCATCGCCCGGTTGGTCACGCGGTACGAGGTGAGCGAGGCGATGATGGTGAAAATATCGTTGGTGGAAATGCCCGGGCGGAAGGCGCCGGCGTCCTGGCCCAGCATGAGCAGGCGATCGAGGTGAAGGGCGACGCCGCTAAAATCCGCCACGGGATTGGTGGAAGAGCCCACGATGGACTGGGCGGTTTCCCAGGTCATCATGCGGATGGCCTCGGGGTGGTTGACGTACTGCCAAAAGATCCAGTCCACCAGCTTGCGCACGCCCTCGACTGGGACCGCGGAATCGAGTTCCAGGTCTTCTTCGTCAGGGCGGAGGCGCTCGGCGGCGGTGCTTAGAGCGCTTAAATACAGGCCCTGCTTATCGCCAAAGTGGTAGTGAATCATGCGCTTGGACATGCCGGATTCCGCGGCGATGGTATCCAGCTTGGTTTCAGAAAAACCCCACGCGGAAAACTGGGAAATGGCGATATCCACCACGGCATCGGTGCTGATGGAATCCGCAGCGTGAGTGTCGGAGTCCTCCGCCTGCTCCGCAGCGTGCAGCGGTTCGGTGTGCTCAGTGCTCATAGCATGTGTCCTATCTCTGCTTCGCGGCGCCGATGTGGCGATGGTGGGTAGTGTCTCGGGAACTGCACGGCCGGCCTCATGCTGGTTTGATGCGGCAGTGGTTGGCCACCGTGCAGCCGCCCACAGGCAGTGAATGCATCCCTGCAAGCGCGCTCCCCAGTGGGGTCTGTGCCGCTTCCATCATGCCCGATTAGCCCCACCCCGCGGGAGGTATGTGCCCATTGGGGGCGTTAATTTGGAGGTAAACGGGGGTAATATCCGGAAATTTGGCGGCGTTTTCCCTCCGAAAGAGGGGGATTTATTTCACAACACGCTACCTCCGTATAGCGCTAAGCTCGGGGGTGGATACATCCCGTGGAGGGTGGCGTGCATGAGGGACGCTTACAACTCCACGACATATGAGGAGGAATGAGCATGACCCAGCCAGTAAAAGTAACCGTTACCGGCGCCGCCGGAAATATCGCCTACTCCCTGCTGTGGCGGATTGCCGCAGGCGACGTATTTGGCAAGGACACCCCGGTAGACCTTGCCCTCTTGGAAATCCCCGCGGTAGTAGAAAAGGCCGAGGGCGTGGCCATGGAGCTGCGCGATTCCGCCCTGCCGCTGGTGAATTCGATTGCGGTGACTGATGACCTCAAGGTCGCCTTCGAGGATGCCTCCGCCGCATTCCTCGTCGGCTCCCGCCCGCGCAGCAAGGGCATGGAGCGCGCGGACCTGCTCGAGGCCAACGGCGCCATCTTTACTGAGCAGGGCAAGGCCATCAATGACTACGCGGCGCGCGATGTTCGCGTGCTGGTGGTGGGCAACCCAGCCAATACCAACGCGCTGATTGCCGCGCATAGCGCGCCGGATCTGGATAACTCCCAGTTCAACGCACTCATGCGCCTAGACCACAACCGCACCTTGGGCCAGTTGGCGGCCCAGACGGGCAAGGCCACCAAGGACTTTTCCAAGATTGCGGTCTGGGGCAACCACTCCGCCACCCAGTTCCCGGATATCGCCTTCTCAAACGCGGAGGTAGATGAGCAGTGGTACCGCGAGGAGATGATCCCCAAGGTGGCCAAGCGCGGCGCGGAGATCATCGAGGTGCGCGGCAGCTCGTCCGCGGCGTCGGCTGCATCTGCCGCAGTGGACCACATGCACGATTGGGTCCACGGCACCGAGGATTGGCGCACCGCCGCCGTGCCTTCGGATGGCTCCTACGGTGTCGATGAGGGCCTCATCTGCGGCTTTCCCACCATCTGCCGCGACGGCAAGTGGGAAATCGTCCAAGGCCTGGAGCTCAGCGATTTCCAGAAGGAGCGCATCGAGGCCTCCGTGCAGGAGCTGCGTGAGGAGCGCGAGGCCGTAGCCCACCTGCTGAAAGGTTAAGCCTCCAGCACCAAGTTATCGATGAGCCGCACCGGCCCCACATGCGCTGCTACCAGCGCCAAGGCGGGCCGGTGTTGTGCATCTACGGGCTCGAGCGTGGCCGGGTCCACCACGGTGAGGTAATCCACCGTCACGCCGGGGGAGGAAGCGAGCTGGGCCTCAGCTTCTTCACGTGAGGCGCCATCCTGCAGCGCGAAGAGTGCCTGGGATAAGGCGACCGCCTGCTCACGCTCGGCGGCACTGAGGCGCGCATTGCGGCTGGACTCGGCCACGCCGTCCGTTGCGCGCACGATGGGCACGCTGATGATGTCCAGCGGCAGGTCGAGGTCCGCCACCAGGCGGCGGATGATCGCTACTTGCTGCGCATCCTTTTGCCCAAAATAAGCGCGGTCTGGTGTGACAAGGTGAAACAGCTTGCTCACCACGGTGGCCACGCCGTCAAAGTGGCCGGGGCGCGAGGCACCTTCCAAGACCGAGCCCATCTCACCCGTGCGCACCCACACCCGCGGGGTGCCACCCGGGTACATTTCCTCCACGCTGGGGGCGAAGACCGCATCGACTCCCAACGAGTCCAGCAGTGCGGCATCCGCGTCGAGGGTGCGCGGGTAGGCGCGGTAGTCTTCGCAGTCGCCCAGGTCCGTGAACTGGAGGGGATTGACAAAGACCGAGCACACCACGGTGTCGTTGTCTTCGCGGGCGCGGCGAATGAGGGAAGCGTGGCCGTCGTGAAGCGCGCCCATCGTGGGCACCAAACCCACGGAACCGGACGCTGCCGCGCGGAAGGCACGGAGTTCGGATTTAGTTGTGAGGATCTGCATGGCTTAAGACCTTAGTCCTCGAAAGACTCCTCGGCGTTGGGGAAGGAACGTTCACCCACATCTGCGACATAGTCCTTCGCTCCTTCCAGCAGCGCGCCGCGCAGATTCGCGTAGCGGCGCACAAAACGCGGCGCCTTGGGACCTCCCAGGCCGAAGGCATCGGTCCACACCAGAATCTGACCGTCGGTCTGCGCGCCGGCGCCGATGCCGATGGTGGGGATGGGCAGCTCCTTGGTCACCTGCTCAGCAAGGGCTGCCGGGACCATCTCCAGCACCACGGCGAAGGCGCCGGCCTCGGCGAGGGCGCGGGCGTCGTCGTGAAGCTTCTCCGCACCGGCACCCCGGCCTTGGACCACGAAGCCGCCCAAGGCGTGGACCTGCTGGGGTGTAAAGCCAATGTGGGCGCAGACCGGGATGCCAGCGGCGACAAGCGCGGCAACAATGGGAGCGCGCTCCGCACCGCCCTCCAGCTTCACGGCCTGCGCGCCGGTTTCCTTCATGACGCGCACCGCGGTCTCCAGCGCCTGGGAGGGGCCGTCCTCATAGGAGCCGAAGGGAAGGTCCACCACCACGAAGGCGCGGGAGGTCGAAGCAACCACCGCGCGGGCCAGCGGGATCATCTCATCGAGGGTGAGCGAGAGCGTGGTTTCGCGGCCCAGCACCACGTTGGCCAGGGAATCGCCGACGAGCAGGAGATCGACCCCGGCTTCATCGAAGATTTCGGCGGTCAAGCAGTCGTAGCTCGTCAGGCACGCGAAGGCCTGAGAGTTGTCTTTGGCTTGGGTGAAGTAACGGGTGCGGAGGCGGGCGCGGTGGCCAGGGTTGTGAGACATGCCCTTACTCTAGACAGGCCGGTGGTGCCAGTTGACGCACAGGGTAGAGTTGGCCAGGTGACTGATCAGAATAAAGAGCAACTCGTTGGCACCAACCGCGCGGACCAGCTTCCCAAGTCCTGGGAGCCGCAGGCAGTAGAAAAAGACCTCTACGAAGGCTGGGTAAGCGCCGGTTACTTCACCCCGGATGCATCCTCGGAGGCGGAGCCCTATTCCATCGTGCTGCCGCCGCCGAACGTCACCGGCCAGCTGCACATGGGCCACGCCTTGGACCACACTCTGATCGACTCCATCATTCGCCGCAAGCGCATGCAGGGCTATGCCACCCTGTGGCTGCCGGGCGCTGACCACGCAGGCATCGCCACCCAGACCAAGGTGGAGGCCCGTCTGCGTGAGCAGGAGGGAAAGAAGCGCTGGGACTATGAGCGCGAGGAATTCATCAACAAGGTCTGGGAATGGAAAGAGCAATACGGTGGCACCATCCAGAACCAGATGCGCGCCATCGGTGACTCCGTGGACTGGACCCGCGAGCGCTTTACCCTGGATGAGGGCCTGTCCCGCGCGGTGCAGACCATCTTTAAGAACCTCTACGATGAGGGCATGATTTACCGGGCCAACCGCCTGGTCAATTGGTCGCCGGTGCTGGAGACCGCCGTCTCCGATATCGAGGTCGTCTATAAAGACGTCGAGGGCGAGCTGGTCTCCATCCGCTATGGTTCGCTCAATGACGATGAGCCGCACCTTATTGTTGCCACCACTCGTGTGGAAACCATGCTTGGCGATGTCGCCATTGCCGTCCACCCCGACGATGAGCGCTACGCCCACCTCGTGGGTCAGGAATTGGATCACCCCTTCCGCGATGATTTGAAGCTGAAGATCATCGCCGATGATTACGTGGACATGGATTTTGGTACTGGTGCGGTAAAGATCACCCCGGCCCACGATCCCAATGACTACGCCATGGGTACCCGCCATGACTTGGATATGCCGACGGTCATGGATACCACCGGCCACATCGCGCATACCGGCACCCGTTTTGATGGCATGACGCGAGAAGAAGCGCGCGTGGAGATCCGCGAGGCGTTGCGGGAACAGGGGCGCGTAGTCAAAGAAATTCGCCCCTATGTCCACTCCGTGGGCCACTCGGAGCGTTCCGGCGAGCCCATCGAGCCGCGCTTGTCGCTGCAGTGGTTCGTCGATGTTTCGCAGATGGCGAAGGCTTCTGGTGATGCCGTGCGCGAGGGCGATACCGTCTTGCACCCGCAGTCGCTGGAGCCGCGCTATTTCGAGTGGGTCGATGACATGCACGATTGGTGCATTTCCCGCCAGCTGTGGTGGGGCCACCGCATCCCCATTTGGTACGGCCCGGAGCGTACGAACGAGTCCGGCGAGGTCGAGCGTGACATCGTGTGCGTCGGCCCCGATGAGGAGCCGCCGGCAGGATACGAGCAGGATCCGGATGTCCTCGATACCTGGTTCTCTTCGGCGCTGTGGCCATTTTCCACCCTGGGCTGGCCCGATAAGACCCCGGATCTGGAGAAGTTCTATCCCACCAATGTGCTGGTTACGGCCTATGACATTTTGTTCTTCTGGGTCGCCCGCATGATGATGTTTGGCACCTTCGCCGGCACCAAGACCCCAGAGCTTTTGGGTGAGGGCACCGATGGCCGCCCGCAGATTCCTTTCAAGGACCTCTACCTGCACGGCCTTGTGCGCGATGAGCAGGGCCGCAAGATGTCCAAGTCCCTGGGCAATGGCATTGACCCGATGGACTGGGTGCGCGATTACGGCGCCGATGCGCTGCGCTTTACCCTTGCCCGCGGCGCCAACCCGGGCGTGGATTTGCCGCTGGGCTCTGATGCCGCCGCGGCATCGCGTAACTTTGCCACCAAGCTCTTTAATGCCACCAAGTTCGCGCTGATGAACGGCGCCGGCGTGGCACCGCTGCCAAAACGCACGGAGCTTTCCGATGCCGACCGCTGGATCCTCGACCGCGCCGAAGAGGTGCGCACTCAGGTCGATGCCTACTTGGACGATTATCAATTTGCCAAGGCCAACGAGCTGCTTTACCACTTCACCTGGGATGAGCTCTGTGACTGGTACCTGGAGATTGCCAAGACGCAGATCCCTCGCGATGGCGAAACGGTAGAAGGCCGCAATACCCAGATCGTTTTGGGCCGCGTCATCGACGTGGTGCTGCGCCTTTTGCACCCCACCATGCCGTATGTGACCGAGGTGCTGTGGAAGGCATTGACCGGCGGGGAATCCATCGTCATCGCCCCATGGCCCACGGTGGCCGATACCAACGGTGGCGCCACCAAGGACGCAGTGGCCGCCCGCCGCATCGACGATGCCGATAAGCTCATTACCGAGCTGCGCCGCTTCCGCTCCGATCAAGGCGTCAAGCCATCGCAGAAGGTACCGGGCCGCCTCGACTTCGCCGCGGCAGACCTGCAGGGCCAAGAGGAATTGGTCCGCAACCTGGCCAATACCACCGCGCCGGACGAGGACTTTAACCCCTCGGCCTCCATCGAGGTGCGCCTGTCCCAGGCCACCGTGGAGGTCACGCTGGATACCCACGGCGCGGTAGACGTCGAAGCCGAGCGCAAGCGCCTGGAAAAGGATCTGGCCAAGGCCAATAAGGAACTGGAACAGACCGGCAAGAAGCTGGGCAATGAGAACTTCCTGGCCAAGGCGCCGGAAGAGGTGGTCACTAAGATTCGGGCGCGCCAAGACATCGCGCGCGAGGAAGTTGAGCGCATTACCAGCCGTTTGGAGGGCCTTAAGTAGTGACAGATCAGCGCTTCAATCACGACGCCAACGGCAATGGCGAGGCCACCGGGGGAGAGGACGATTTTGAGATCGTCGATGCCCTCAAGGAAGGCACCGATGGCACCCCAGTGGAGATCACGGAATCGGGCCTGACCCTCAACCTGGGCATGGGCGAGGACGAAGAATATAACGACGCCGCGCCCCAAGAGGTATCCCCGGAGGAGCTGCAGGCGCTCGGTGAGGTGGAAGACGAGCTCAACCAGCGCTGGCCGGAGACCAAGATCGAGCCCACCCTGGAGCGCATCGAGATGCTCATGGATTTGCTCGGCCACCCCGAGCAATCCTTTGATGTCATCCACATCGCGGGCACCAACGGCAAGTCTTCTACCGCGCGCATGGTCGATTCGCTGCTGCGTTCCTTCCACCGCCGCGTGGGCCTGGTCACCAGCCCGCACCTGCAGCGGGTCACCGAGCGCATCGGCATCGATGGCCGGCCCATCCACCCGCGCGACTACGTGCGCCTGTGGCACGAAATCAAGCCGTATGTGGAGATGGTGGATGCGCGTTCCGATGTCCCCATGTCCAAGTTCGAGGTCCTGGTGGGCCTGTCCTATGCAGCGTTTGCCGATGCCCCCGTTGACGTCGCCGTCGTCGAGGTTGGCCTCGGCGGGCTGTGGGATGCCACGAACGTGGGCAATGCAGACGTCTCCGTAATCACCCCGGTGGGTCTTGACCACACGGATTACCTGGGCAGCGATATTCGGGAGATTGCGGGGGAGAAGGCGGGCATCATCAAGCGCCGCGCCGATGCCGAAGACCCGCTGACCCCGAACGAAAACATCGCCATTATTGCCGAGCAAGTCCCCGAGGCCATGCAGGTCATTCTGCAGCGCGCGGTGGATATGGATGCGGGCGTGGCCCGCTCCGGCGCGGAGTTCGCGGCCCTAGAATCCCGCATCGCGGTCGGTGGCCAGCAGGTCAATATCCAGGGCCTCGGCGGCATGTATGAGGATATTTTCTTGCCGCTGCACGGCGAGCACCAGGCCAAGAACGCGGCCGTTGCCCTTGCGGCGGTGGAAGCCTTCTTCGGTGCCGCTTCCGGGCATCCTCTGGATATTGCCTCTGTGCGCAATGGTTTTGCCAAGACGATTTCGCCCGGCCGCCTCGAGCGCGTGCGCACCTCGCCCACGACGTTTATCGATGCCGCCCACAATCCCCACGGCGCCAAGGCGCTCGGCGCGGCGCTCGACCGCGACTTCGATTTCGCCCGGCTTATCGGCGTGGTCTCCATCTTTGGCGATAAGGACGCCCAGGGCATCCTCGCCGCGCTGGAGCCGTACTTGAGCGAGGTGGTCATCACCCAAAACTCCTCGCCGCGCGCGATCGATGCCTATGAGCTAGCGGAAACGGCCCGCGATATTTATGGCGAAGAGCGCGTCTATGTGGCCGATGATCTGCCCGGTGCCTACGCGCAAGCCGTGGAGCTGGCCGAGGAATCCGAGGTGCAATCCGGCTCCGGTATCGTGATTACCGGTTCGGTGGTCACCGCCGGCGAAGCCCGCGCGATGTTTGGAAAGGAGCCCGCATGACCAGCCCTGATCCTCGGTCTCGTCCGCCTCGTCCGCCGCGCCGTGGCGACGACATCGCGGAGAATGAAATCGGCCCATTGGGCTTGGGGCAGGACCCCGTCAAGGATCCGCTCAAGAGCTTTAACGGCATGGTCATCGCCAGCTCGCTCATCATGGAGTCGATCACGCTCGTTTTAGCCCTGCCGCTGTTGTACAAGCTGTATGACGGCACGCTGTGGACGCCGTTTAACTACGGTGTGGTCGTAGGTGCCCTGATATTCCACCTGGGCATGATCGCGTTTATGAATAAGAAGTGGGCGCTGACCGTCATCGTCTGGGCGCAGCTATTGGGGCTTATCCTGGGGTTTATGGCGCACTGGTCCATCGCCGCGATCTTCATCATCTTCGGCATGGAGTGGCTGCTCGCGGCGTATTTGCGCAGTAACTTAATCGCCCGCATGAAGCGCGGTTACTTAACTACCCAGCACCTCAACCAGAAGTAGGGGCCATGCGCACCGTCTATCTCGTCCTCGCGGCCCTGGCTTGCATTGCCGCGGTAGCTGCCCGCGCGGCCACGGGTGCGCCGTGGCTGCCGCTAGTAGCGCTTATCATTGCCGCCGTATTTTTGGCCCTGGCCCTGCGCGCCAATTTTCAGCGGGCAGAAGAAGCCACCCTTGATGATTTAGATAAAAAGCAGCGAGCAGAGATTAAGCGGTTGCTGGGTAACGGCCAGTTCGGCACAGCGGTCAACCAGGTGCGCCTGTGGTTTAGGGGGACCTCGCACGAGCGCGCGACGGAGATAGTCCAGCAGCTTACTTAATGCTGCCCCCGCTTATAGCCCTCGGTCGTGGACGAGTTGTGGGTATTCGGTACAGTATGGGGCATGACTGAACGTACATTGATCCTCATTAAGCCGGACGGCGTAAAGAACGGCCACGTGGGCGAGATCATCGCCCGCATCGAGCGCAAGGGCCTCAAGCTGGCTGAGTTGGACCTGCGCGTGGCTGACCGCGAGACCGCAGAAAAGCACTACGAAGAGCACAAGGACAAGCCATTCTTCGGCGAGCTGGTGGACTTCATCACCTCCGCACCGCTGATTGCCGGCGTTGTTGAAGGCGAGCGCGCCATCGAGGCATGGCGCCAGCTGGCCGGCGGCACCGACCCAGTCTCCAAGGCCGCACCGGGTTCCATCCGCGGTGACTTCGCACTCAGCGTGGGCGAGAACATCGTGCACGGCTCCGACTCCCCAGAGTCCGCAGAGCGCGAGATTGGAATTTGGTTCCCGAATCTCTAAGTACTGAAGCTAGCTAGATTTCAAGGAAGCCCGAGCGTTAAGCTCGGGCCTTTTCCTTTATAAAGGGATTTATTAAGGGTCTAAAAACGTTGATTGGCTCACAGAATTGCGGGCATATTAGCTCAAAGTTTTATAGTTAGTGGCTCTTTAATCGAAGGAGAGTAACTTGCACAGTGCGGTGAAAGCTTGTTTTTGCACTTCATGGGTGACGGTGCGGCCAGTTTGCCGTTTGGCTAAGAGGCCAGCATCCCGCAATTTTGCAAGATGGTGAGACACCGTCGGCTGGCTGAGACCGGATAATGTGGTCAGTTCGGAAACGCTCATCGGGCCGCAGCCTTCATCGCACAAGATGGATAAAAGACGAAGTCGGGCGGGATCTGCAAGTACCTTGAATTGCTGGGCAAGATGCACGGAATCGGCCTGGTCTAGGGGGCCGTTGCTGAGTGAACAACATTCGTTGATGTGGGGATTTTTGGTCGTGCCGTGCGAAGAAACCATGCCTTCAGTATATGGGCGTTTGCCTCATCTATTCATATTGACGAGCATCGATATGAACGGTTACAGTAGTGCAGAATACAGTGCTACTTGGGTCAATAGAGGAGACGGTTATGGCTACATCACAGCAGCCGCGTTTGGCTTTTCTCGATCGCTTTCTTCCCGTGTGGATCATCATAGCTATGATTCTTGGCCTGCTTATAGGCCATTTTCTTCCAGGCATTGGAAAGGCGCTCTCAGCTTGGGAAGTTGGAGGTATATCCCTTCCAATTGCTTTAGGGCTGCTGGTGATGATGTATCCACCGCTTGCTAAAGTGCGCTATGAAAAGACCCGGGAGATTGCAACAGATCGGCGGTTGATGACCGTGTCGATCGTCTTGAATTGGCTTGTAGGGCCAGCATTCATGTTCGTACTGGCCTGGATATTCTTGGCGGATCAACCGGAGCTGCGTACGGGTCTTATTATTGTCGGTCTTGCCCGCTGCATCGCTATGGTCTTGGTATGGTCAGACCTATCCTGCGGTGACCGGGAAGCCACGGCAGTGCTAGTAGCAATCAACTCCGTTTTCCAAGTTGCGATGTTCGGTGTCCTGGGGTGGTTCTACCTGCAGATTCTGCCGGGGTGGCTGGGCCTTGATACCACATCTGTCGAATTTTCTTTCTGGTCCATTGTTACTTCGGTGCTCGTATTCCTAGGTATCCCGCTTTTGCTCGGGGTCATCTCTCGAGTAGTGGCAGAGAAAACTAAAGGGCGTGAGTGGTTTGAAAACCGTTACCTTCCCGCCGTGTCTCCTTTGGCAATGATCGGTTTGCTGTACACAATTGTCTTACTGTTTTCCCTGCAGGGAGAACAGCTGGTGGAGCAGCCGATAGCGGTAGTTAGGGTAGCGGTGCCTCTGATGCTGTACTTTGTCGGGATGTTCTTTCTGGCTTTGGGCGTCGCTAAAGCTGCCGGAATGAATTATGCACAATCTGCCTCAGTGGCCTTTACCGCAGCGGGAAACAATTTTGAGTTAGCCATCGCGGTGTCCATCGGTACTTTTGGGGCCACCTCTGCTCAAGCATTAGCCGGCACCATCGGGCCCCTCGTGGAAATTCCGGTTTTGGTTGGCCTGGTATACGTCATGCTCTGGATTGGCCCAAAGTTGTTTCCTGGAGACCAAAGTTTGCCAAGTTAGCGTTTGCCAATTTGATAGAGGCAGCGCACGCCAGTAGGGGTGAGGCTGATGCGCCAGCTTTCTACTTTTGATCGCAGCCCAATATTTTCTACCTTTACTAGCCCATGCTTTTTTAGTTCCTGGAGCGCATCGGACAGGGGATCTAGCTCCACCTGCATCAGGCGGGACAAGGCATTGGTGGTGGTCGTATTGCCCTGGACGGCCCCGGCGGTGACGAGGGCGGTGAGGATATCGAGGTGGGCATCGGCAAGCTGCATGGCATGATCTGTGACCCCTTCTAGTGGATCTTCAGCCACGATGCGCTGCATGCGGCGGCGGCCAATGCGGAAGGACTGGGAATCCATGGCCCACAAACCCAGTGGAAATGCGAACGCCGACACCGCGCCGGTTAAGATACCTTTCACGGGTGGGGCCAGGGAAATGTCCGGCAACCAGCCAGCCGCGGATAGCGGGGCCATGGCCAGCGGTAGAGCAATTGGAATTACTGGCGCCCAATAAGCAATGGCGGGGTAATCGCCCTCGAGGTAGACATCCTGGCTAGCCCCAGTGGAGCGGGGATAGTGGCGGATGAGGGGCACTAGTCCGATGACCGCAAAGACCGCAAAAACGGCGGCGCCTATCAGCATGTAGCTGGCCCCCGTTTGAGCAAAACCGAGGGCAAAGCCGGCCGGAACGCCGCATAAGCACGCCTCTTTCGGCGTAATTTCATTGCGTTTCCGGTACTGCGATAATTTCCGGGCGGGAAGTGGTGCCAGTTCTGCCATAATTTCAAACGTAGCATCGCCCACAGCCTGCTCTCTTCGCTAGGATTCTGTGACACAATGGAACTCACGCGCAGCGCGCGCATAATTTCATAATCCCACAAGCTTTAACGCAGTGCGTTTATCGTGGCTATTCGTGCGGCAGCGGCGCGGTCCTTTTTAGGGCTGTGCCTGCGCCCGAGTGGCCGGCGCACCATACAATCGAAGTACAGGAGTAAGCCCAACTAATGGCGGCACAGAACTCTCAAGAAACAACTGAAAACCTCCAGGCAGCCGCGGCTTTGGCCCAGCGCATAGACCCGAGCGAGCTCAAAGATAAAACCCGCGTGTATGCCTTGGCCAAAAAGCTCGGCCTATCCTCGCGCCAGCTGGTGGCCCAGCTCAAGGACATGGGCCTGAACAAGACCGCGCAGAGCTCCATTACCCGCGCGGAAGCAGGCGATCTCTTCGCCGCTTTAGCCCGCCATGCAGGGGGCGCGGATGCGGAGCAACCTGCAACCGCGGACGAGAACCCAGCAGAAGCAAAGCCCGAGGGCAAGGCCAAGACCACCAAGCGCGCTCGGCGCACCCGCAAGGCCACGAAGAAGGCCGCGCCCGCGGCAAAGGAAAACCGGCGCGGGCCGATGCCGCGGAGGCAGATAGCGCTCCGGCTGAAAACACCGCAGCCGATGCGGAAGAGGAAAAGAACCTGCGCTACCGCGTGCGAAAGAACGTGGACAATGAAATCTCCCAGATTGAGGAAAAGGTCGATGCATCGCTGGTAAAAAGCGCATTGCCGGATGTAAAGCAGGCGCCGGACCGTCTGCCCGATCCTGAGCCGGCGAACGCGCCCGCGCGCGCTGAAGATGATGCCCCTGCCGACGCTGATGCTGCTGGTGCGAGCGAAGCGACCGGGACCGTGGATCCAGCGAAGCTGCATGAGGTGTTGGCAGATGCCGGCGAAGACTTCGACGATGATTACTATGCACCGCGCATAGTCCCGCGCGCGGAGACCGACGACGATTCCGCCGCGTATGACTTCGCGCCGCTGTTTATGCCGCCGCAGCAGCAGGAAACCGAGGAGCTTGGTGAGGACGAGGCTGCGGACATGGCAGCTATCGCTGAAGCCGCAGATGCGGCGGATCCTGCCGAAGATGCCGAGGCCGACGAGGCCGAGGCAGGCAATAAGGCGGCGCGCGGGGGTTCCGACAAGCGCCGACGCGGTCGCCGCGGTACCTCCCGCGGGCGCGGCGGGAACGAGAACGCCAAGAAGGATGCGGCGGACAAGGAGCCTGAGCTTATCGATGAGCCCAAGGCCATCCGCGGCTCCACCCGCATCGAGGCGCAGAAGCGCCGCCGCGCAGAATTGCGCGAGAAGGGCCGCGAGCGCCAGCACATCGTGTCCCAGGCGGAATTTTTGGCGCGGCGCGAGGCCGTGGAACGCACCATGGTGGTGCGCGATAAGCAGCGCGAGGACGGCGCGGGCATCGTCACGCAGGTGGGCGTGCTTGAAGATGACCTCTTGGTCGAGCACTTCGTTACCACCGAGGCCCAGGCCTCCCTCATTGGCAATATTTACTTAGGCCGCGTGCAAAACGTCTTGCCGTCCATGGAGGCGGCGTTCGTGGACATCGGACAGGGCCGCAATGGCGTGCTCTACGCCGGCGAGATTGATTGGCGCAAGACCAAATTGCACGGGCGCTCCCGCAAGGTAGAAAATACCCTGAAATCCGGCGACCAGATTTTGGTGCAGGTGGCAAAGGATCCGATCGGCCACAAGGGTGCGCGCCTGACCACCCGAATTTCCTTGGCCGGGCGCTACCTCGTCTACGTTCCAGGCGGGCGCAGCGCCGGAATTTCGCGCAAGCTGCCGGCGCCGGAGCGCAAGCGCTTAAAGGATATCTTGGGCCGCGTGGTGCCAGGCGATGGCGGCGCCATCATCCGCACCGCTGCCGAAAACGTTCCCGAAGAGGCCATCGCAACCGACGTGCAGCGCCTGCATAACCGGTGGGAAGATATTTCCGCCCAGGCCAAGAAGGAAAAATCCTCTAAGGGCGCTAAACCGGTCACGCTTTATGAAGAGCCGAATATGCTCATCAAGGTTGTCCGTGACCTCTTCAACGAAGATTTCCACCGCCTGATCGTGGACGGGAAGCGGTCCTTTAATACGGTCAATGCCTACGTGGAATCCATGGCCCCGGATCTTGCGGACCGCGTGGTGCGCTATAAGCCGAAGGACCACGGCGGCCAAGACGCCTTTGCCGCCTACCGCATTGATGAGCAGCTGCATAAGGCACTCTCGCGCAAGGTGTGGCTGCCATCTGGCGGCACCTTGGTTATTGACCGCACCGAGGCCATGACCGTGATTGACGTCAACACCGGCAAGTTCACCGGTTCCGGCGGCAACCTGGAAGAGACCGTGACCCGCAATAACCTGGAGGCGGCCGAGGAAATCGTGCGCCAGATGCGCCTGCGTGATCTGGGCGGCATGATTGTGGTGGACTTTATTGACATGGTCCTGCCGGAAAACCAGGACCTGGTTTTGCGCCGCCTGAAGGAAGCCCTGGGGCGCGACCGCACGCGCCACCAGGTATCCGAGGTCACCTCCCTGGGCTTAGTGCAAATGACGCGCAAGCGCTTGGGCACCGGCCTGGTAGAGACCTTTTCCACCGACTGCGAGCACTGCCATGGCCGCGGCATCATCATCCACGAGTACCCGGTTGATGAAGCAGAAGACAACCACTCCGGCCACCACTCGCACGGTTCCTCTAAGGGGCACAAGAAGCCTGAGCACGATCCCCAGCAGCATCCGGCTGCCGTGGTCATGCACGAGCACGACGACGAGGACGAGCGCGCGGAGAAGAAGGGGCAGAAGGGACGTAAGGGCCGCAGGAATGCCACGTCCCAGCCGCAGAAGTACCAGAAGACGGACGCCCCGCTCTACGGCAACGAGGACGAGCAGTCACCGTCGCTGGAAGAGCTGGTGGCCAATGTCGTCGTAGACGATGAGACCGGTGACTCCGAGCAGAAGGATTCCCAGAAGCGTGCCGACGACCGCAGCCGCGGACACCGCGACCACCGAGGCCGCGGCGAGGGTAAACAGAAGAAGCGCCGCCGGGCGCAGAAGAAATCCGAAGTCTCTGAAATCGAGGCCATCGCCTATGCAGCGGCGGACAACGCCGCCGAAAGCGATGAGGTACAGGAATTTAATTCCTATGTGCCCGATGGCCAAGAAGCACCGGCGAAGGAGAACAAGCGCACCCAGCGGGGCAAGAAGCCGCGCCGGGCAACGCGGACCTCGCCCGCGTCCCGTCGCGAGCAGGAGCAGCCGAACAAGCGTCAGCAGGCCGCTGAAGGAAAGGCTGAAGAGAAGAAGGCGGTAGCTGCCGGTGCACCAGAGAAGACCTATGAGGAGGCAGTAGCCGAGTTTGAGGCTTCTCCACGCCGCAAGCGCCGCACGCGCGGCAATTCGCGTTCCGATAATCGCCCGCGCCCAGAGGATTTTGCCCAGCCGCAACAGGCGGAACCCGCGGGTTCCTCGCAGCAAGCTCGCGATGGCGATGCGGCACAGCAGGACGCTGATCAGCAAAACCCCCGCAGCACGTCACGCGGGCGCGGTCGGCGTCGCAGCGTGCGCACCCAATCGAATTCTCGCCGAGCTACTGTGCAGGCCTCACACCGGGCACATGCGCAGGAAGCCAAGCCAGGGGAGAAGAGCGAGGACGCCTCGCGGACGGCGGAGCAGCGACACGAGAATATAAGTCGCGGGAAGAAAAACTCCCCGGCACAGGGAAGCCGACGCGGGAAACGCCGCGCGGTGCGCACTAGCCCGAGAAGCAAGGCCGCCTCGCATAACGAGGGGGACCCAACGGCTACACCTGTTCAAGGGGAGAAGGATTCCCAGAAGCGTAGTGCTCCGCAGTCCGAGACCAAGGTCATTCGCCGCGGAAAGAAGCGCGCGGTGAAAAAGACCGGAGCCCCAGCGGCGGCCGCGCGACAGGCACGTGCTGGGGAAAAGGTGTCCACCAACGCGCCGGAGACCCCGCAGACTGGTGGCAAGGATGCGGGCCGGCGGCGGCGCCGTGTAACACGGCGGGCTACGTCCTAGCGCATCGCCACGCGGGTACGAAGTGCGTGGTTTGTATTTTGTACCCGTGGCGGGGTAGTCTTTGACAGTCGCTGTTTAGAACTCTCGGCGCTGGATCAGCCCACAATCGCCGCCCCGGTGATTGCGGACATGTTCGCGCGAGGTCTGAACGCAATATGTAAGTGTCCATTCGGATAACGGTCTCGATGCCGTGTCCGAGCGAGTTTAGATAAGGGGTAACCCTCTATGTACGCGATCGTCAAGACCGGCGGCAAGCAGTACAAGGTTGCTGAAGGTGACCTCGTCAAGGTCGAGAAGATCGAGGGTGAGCCAGGCTCTGCCGTGGCTCTCACCCCGGTTCTGCTCGTCGATGGCGCCGCTGTGAAGTCTAAGGCTTCCGACTTGGAGAAGGTTTCTGTTTCCGCGGAAATCGTTGAACAGGGTAAAGGTCCAAAGATTGATATCCTGAAGTACAAGAACAAGACTGGTTACAAGAGGCGCCTAGGTCACCGCCAGCCTCTGACCACCTTGAAGATCACCGGTATCAAGTAAGCCTTAACCGGGCTGCAATTCATCCCCGAAGGAGGGAAACGACATGGCACACAAGAAGGGTGCTTCCAGCTCCAACAACGGTCGCGATTCCGAGTCCAAGCGCCTCGGCGTCAAGCGTTTCGGTGGTCAGCAGGTTAACGCCGGCGAGATCATCGTGCGTCAGCGCGGTACCAAGTTCCACCCAGGTGAGAACGTTGGCCGTGGCGGCGACGACACCTTGTTCGCACTTGCTGCTGGCTCCGTAAAGTTTGGCATCAAGCGCGGTCGCCGGATGGTCAACATCATCCCGGCTGAAGAGGTTGCTGCAGAAGCTACTGCTTAACCTGTATCACTTAAATCCCGAGTCCATGGGAAATCAAGCCCCGCAGGACTCGGGATTTTTGCGGGTTAAGTAGCAGGAAGCGTGTCTCGGTCTCAGAGTAAACGCTGGTTAGCTTGTTTAAATAGGGGCTGAATAAGCTGTTGGGGCTTATTCGGCCCTGCTTTTGTTCAATCCGCCGGAATGGCACCTGCATGTGGTATGTGGTGAGCTGGTTGAATTTTCCGGTGACTACTAACCGACCACGATGCCCTATTTGTGCAGGGCAGATGAAGAAAAATGGCACAACATCCAAAGGGAAAACCAGATGGCGATGCAAAGACCCCAACTGCGGAAGCTCCTTAACGCGCCAACGAACTGACCACACCCAGGCCCGAGACTTCCGCGCCTTCTACCGCTACGCGGTATCTACAACGTCTTTGACGCAGCTCGCTCAGCAGCAAGGAATAAGCCGGTGGACTCTCAACCGCCGGTGTGAGCCCTTATGGCTTATCGATATTCCTAATACCCCGGATCCTCACCGAATCTACGACCAAATCTTCATCGACGGCACCTACACCGCGGCAGGCTGTCTGCTTGTCGCAGCAAGCCATGACCACGTCACCTCCTGGCACTGGGCTAAAAGGGAATCCACCGACGCCTATATTCAATTACTTAAAAACATAGCGCTACCTTTATGCGTCGTACTTGATGGCGGACTCGGCGCCCAATCAGCCATCGCACCATGCTGGCTACACACACCAATCCAGCGCTGACTAGTCCATGCCCAACGCGTAATCCGCCGATACACCACCAGCCGGCCACGTACCGATGCCGGCAAAGCCATCTATGGCCTAGCGCTGCAATTAACCAAAATCAGCACTCTAGACCAAGCACGGGAATGGACGAAGAACCTGCATGACTTTGGCCAGGTCTATAAGCGCTTCCTTTGCGAGAAAACCCTGGCACCTACACATCGCCGCAGGTCCAACCGCACGTGGGAGTGGACCCATTTACGCGTTCGCCAAGCCTATAAATCACTGCGGAACCTGAAGTGCCCCGGGTTTTGTTCCTAGGCATTTGCCTTGTTTTCCATTATTGCCTGTTGCGGGGTCTTCTTCCAAAATTCGGTTTCCACCTCGGCTGGGGTTCGGTATCCCAGGCTTTGGTGGAGCCTTGTCTCGTTCCACCATGACACCCACTCGAACGTCGCAATTTCTACCTCGACAACATCATTCCACCTGCGAGTATGGATAAGTTCGTTCTTATGAGGGGCCGTTAACGTTTTCAGCCAGAGCATTGTCATAGGAGTCACCAACACTTCCGGTGGAAGCTGTAATGCCGTGCTGGGTAAGTCGCTCGTTGTAGACAACGCTGACGTACTGCGAGCCGTGATCCGAATGGTGAATGAGACCTGTTGTTTCCTCAGCACATACGATCGCCTGGTTAAGTGCTTGCAGCGGCAAAGCTTCGGTCCGCATCGAATCTGACAGCGCCCATCCGACGATCCGCCGGGAGTAGACGTCGGTGACAAACGCGGTGTAGACGAATCCTTTTCGTGTCCGTACATAGGTAATGTCAGCCACCCACAGCTTATTCGGGCCTTGAGCTTTAAATTCACGCTCGACCAAATCCGGGCGCAAATCAGGCACGTGAGCTTTTCGGGTTGTAATCGGTGATCCGCCTTTGCCTTTGCCAGAAACGCCAGCCAGGCGCATCAGTCGGGCGGTTTGTTCACGACCGATATCGATTCCGTCACGGCGAAGTGCATGCCACATTTTCCGCACACCGTAGACACCATAATTATCCCGATGAACAGCACTAATGCGTTCAACTAGAACAACCGTCACGAAGGCGACGAGCACTTAACCCGCGAGCCTTGGACTGAAGTGTCCTGGGTTTGGTTCCGCTTCTTTTACGGCCCTGTGTTGATGGGCTGGGTGAGATAGTACTCGGTTTCTACTTCCTGTGGGGTGGCGTAGTCCAAAGCTTCATGAAGCCGCTTGGTGTTCCACCAATGCACCCACTGCAAGGTGGCCAGTTCGACTTCTCCGACCGACGTCCACGGGCCTTGGGCATGAATCAGTTCAGCCTTGTAGAGACCGTTGACTGTTTCGGCTAGTGCATTGTCGTAAGAATCGCCGACTGTTCCGGGCCCGACCCCCGGAAAGTGGACACATCGGGGGCTAGCTATGCTGCTGTGGTCAGTATAGCCGAAGTCTTGGTTTCAAAGACATCAGGCGCTACGAGATTGCACCAGGAGTGGCGCCTGCGGGTGTTGTAGCGCATGCACCACCGGAAGACCTCTTGGCGACAGGTAATTGGGTTGTCAAAGACTTTCCGATCACGTAGCACTTCCCGCTTTAAGGTGGCGTTAAAGGATTCTGCTAGGGCGTTATCAGCACTCGTTCCTACCGCTCCCATGGACTGGCGTACACCTAACGACGAGCAGTAGTTCCTAAAGGCTTGTGAGGTGTACACGCTGCCGTGATCAGAATGGAAAATAGCCCCGTCAAGACTGCCGCGCACACCGTGTGCGTGGGCTAGGGCATCGATGACCAGTGAGCCCCGCATGTGGTCTGCGAGTGCATACCCTGCAAGTTTGCGTGAATGAAGTGTCAATGACTGTGGCCAAATACATGTTCTTGCCGCCCTTACAGGGCAAGTAGGTAATGTCGCCGACATACACACGATTCGGCTCGTCAGCTGTGAACTTGCGGCCTACTAGATCTGGCATGACACGGTGACCAGGCTTACGCCTGGTAGTAATGCATCGACGCCGTTTGCTAAAGCCTTTTAACCCCATGGATTTCATGATGCGTGCAACTTTCTTGTGATTGATCGGGGTATACGCCAGGTCTTCCTTGAGGCTTGCGGCGATGCGTTTAGCACCATAAAGCCCGTGCTCATCATCGAAGATGGTCTTGATTCTTGCACCAATAAGACCGTCAGAATACATCTTTAACCTGCGTTTTTTACGGGTGCTCACCCACTTGTAAAACGAGGAACGATTCAGCTTTAACACATCGCACATCCGCTTAACCGAGTACTCGGTTCGGTGGTCATCGACAAACTGGAAGCGGATCACCAGTGAGTTGCTTTAAGCAAAATATTTCGGGGCCTTACGCAGGATGTCGCGTTCTTCGCGCAGCTTAGAGACTTCTTTTTCCAGCTGACGGATTCGCGCAGAATCATTCGCCGCTTGGGCTTGATCGTGCACGGCCTTCGTGCGGGCACGTTTGCCAGTGCCGTACTTTTTGACCCAAGAATGTAGCGAGGCACGGTTGATACCGAGCTCAGCTGATGCTGAGTTCAGCGAGAGATCCTCGTTGTTCTCATAGAGGGCTACGGCATCGCGTTTGAACTGTTCGGAGTACCTGGACATGGTGGTAGATTACCTTTCTTCCCAGCTCGACTGGGCTGGATATCAGGTGTCCACCACATGGGGGTCAGGTCCTCCCACACTCGGGCGGATTCCTGACTCAGCTAGCGCGGTGGAATACTTCCACGACACGTACTGGCTGCCCCGATCGCTATGGTGAATTAACTGGTTTCATGAATTCGCCCTGCAGTCGTTAACGCATGTTCCAATGCCTCCATGGGCAGCGCATCGGTGCGCATTGTCGATCGTGTAGCGACACCAACAATTTTTCGGCTGTAGACATCAACGACAAACGCGGTGTAGGCGAATCCTGACAGGGTGCGAACGTAGGTAATGTCGGCAACCCACAACCTGCCTGGCGCCTGCGCATGGAAGTCTCGCTGTACAAGGTCTGGGCGATGATCCGGTGCCTTCGGGCTAATCGTTGTCACAGGGGTTCGCCCACGTCTGTGGCCAGAAACACCTGCGAGTTTCATCAGACGTGCGGTCTTGTCGCGGCCGATATGAAAGCCTTCACGGTTCATGGCGTGCCACATTTTGCGGATGCCGTAGACCGAGAAGTTTTCCGCATGCACACGCTGTATCTCTGGGATGAGCAGGCTATCGCTTAAGGCTCTTGCGCTGGGAACACGTGTGGTGGCTTTGCGGTAGCCGCGTGAGGTGATGAATCCACGATCTGCTTGTTTTAGGACTCTGCAGATGGACCCGGGCCCCAAACTGATCTTTATACGCGTCGATGTAGGAGATCATTTGGTCTTAGGGTCGGTCGAGTTCCGCTGCGAAAAAAGCCGAAGCAGTCTTAAGAATCCCGTTTGCTCGTTTCAGTTCGCGGTTTTCTCGGCGCAGACGCCCCAAGCTCTTCTTCCATTGTTTCGCCGCCTGAAGCGTCAGAGTCATCACGTACTGAAGCGCTGTCACGGTACCAAGCCCGCAACGTGTGGTGAGATACTCCAAGCAGCTCACCGACCTCCGTGTAGGCGCGTTGCAGTGAGCAAGACTCCAGGCGGACCATTTCGATGATCTGATGGACCGCCTTCTCCTTGAACTCGACGGAATACTTTCTAGGCATAGTTCAATCCTTCCTTAGCTGAGGTAGGAACTAAACCCAGGACGCTTCATTTCTTAACGTTTTGGGTCGAGTTCCGACGCGAAAAAGCTGAGGCAGCCTTCAACAGCTCATTAGTATCGCGTAGCTGGTGATTTTCACGGCGTATCCTCGCATGTTCGGCGGCCACATCTTCAGGCCTTGGTTCTGGGAAGCTCCCAGCACGGCGGGCTGCCTGCGCCCATTGCCGGGCAGCATGCCACGCACGATCTTGCACGCTTGCTGCATGGACATGTTTTCCGCCAAGATGCGGTCCTCAACAAGGCGAACCACACGGTCCTTTGCATCCCGGTCAAATTTTCTTGGCATATTCCAGATTTTCCCATCTACTCAAACACAACAAACCTGGCATACCTCACCTCGGAGTTTTAGTATAAATAGATTACAAATCGACATCATAAAAACTCTTATATATTAACTCAGCTCTGGAGACGGCTTCGTATTGTTTAAAGAGATTAGAAATATGCTTTTTTATAGAGATCTCGGAAAAATCTAACAATTCTGAGATTTGAAAAGTAGTTTTCCCTTGGCGCACGAGGTGGAGGATCTTACGATCGGTTTTGGAAAGAGCGCTACGCCTGTTGTGGGTAAAATCCGAATAATTGTGAAGAGTAAGTTTGACTAGTCGAGCAGTGTCCTGATTGGATAAGTAGCATCCGCCCCTTCGAACAACTTCTACCGCCTTTTGAACCTCTGAAATCGTTTTTGGAGGGCGGATAATCGCTGACACGCCGGCGGCCAGTAACGTTAAAAATATGTTATCTGATTCTGAGATCGTTAATGCGATGGAATAGGTGCGTACCGATGCACTGTTATTTTGAATGAAACCTAGGACAGGTAAACAGTTTTGTAATGATGTTGTTGCGTCGATAAAAACGATGTCGAAATGCTGGTGCCTTAAAAGTTCAATGGCATGCGTTCCACCTCTTGAGACTGAAACATCCTTTAGAATACTCTGAATTAAAGAAAACGGAGGAACTAGGTCGTCAGGTGCGTTGGTATCGGCGTCGCTTAGAATCAATACCCTCATTTAAGGCCTCCGTAAGTTTAAGCGGTAAAGCAGGTATAGCATTGAAGTTGCCTAACAATTAGGCCCAGTCTGTTTAAGTGTTGACCGTGTTTTCTTATCTCCATTGTTGTGAATACTTTCGTGGACTGAGGTAGCCCAGTGAAGAATGCGGATGGAAGTTATTGTAGCGCCGTGACCACTGGGCCACGAGCAAGCGGAAGTGCTCGAGATTCTCGATGTTGTTGTCTACTAACAGTTCGTCTCGCATCCAGTTGTGGAAAAACTCGACCTGCCCGTTATGCCACGGCTGATCTGGCGGGAAGAACGCTTGGATTGTTTTATCCTCGGCCGCCGAATCTTGCAGCGCATGTTCGATGAATTCAGGGTCGTTGTCCATCCGGAGCATCGGCGGACGCCCGCCATGGTCAAGGCTTGCGGGGGCGAGGAGTTCGATTACGGATCTCGCATCGATTTTCTTGTTGACCGCGAAAGCGACGTGTTCGCGAGTGTATTCATCGATGATGCTGCAGATCTCGATCGTCTTAGCAAGCCAAGTCGAATCAAACTGGAAATCCCAAGCCACACACCGCGCGGGTATTGCCCGGCAGGAGCATCTCGCAGGCCGTGGCCAGTGGCGCATTTTCGTTTCCTGCGCGGTAGTACGCGGAGGCCTTCTTCACGCCAGAGGCGACGGAAGGTTTCTCGGCACATCCCATAGCCCTCAGCGAAGGCGCTTATCCTGGCGCGCCGGTGGCCCCACCGGCGGTGATCACGCGCGAATTTATGCATCCACTCGCGCAGTTGCGCGTATTTATCAGGCTCACTGGCCCAGTTCCTAACACGCTGATAAGTGTTGCGAGAGAGTCCGAAGATCTGACAAGCGTATCTCTGAGAGTAGCCCAGCTCGACCAGGTACCAGACGGCATCATGGCTGCGAGCTGGGCTTAGAAGTTTCCCTCCGATAATTCTCTCAATGCCTCTTTGTAGAGCTCTGCATGACCAAGCAGGCGTTTGAGGCGCGTGTTTTCCTCGCACAGTCGTGGGAGTTCTTTGGCTTCGCTCTTGGTCATCGCCGCGTAGGTTGACTGCCACCGATTCAGGATGGATTCACTGATACCGAGCTCGATCCAGATCTGAGCCATGTTCGATCCTGATTCTCTGAATTCTTGAGCCGCATCGAGCTTGCGAACAAACTGTTCGGGAGTGTGTGTACCGAACTTCTTCACCATTCATCCTTTCTCTCCACCCACAGGCAGGGCATCAGTGGACAACACTAAAGTCACCTGGACCTAGAACCAAAGGCACTCCAGTATCTCCATTTTCATCGGGTTGATTGGGTAGTAAACACCGTTATCATTATTTTGATCTATAACTTACTTCAAATCAATCATTCTGATGGGGATACTATACAAAAGTATAAGAAAGCTATATTTTTCTAACATTTATCATGAGGTCTTGATAACTTGGATTCCCGAGAAGGTAAGGAGGTGAATATTAATGACCAGTATTTATGAAATTCGTGAAGCCGCTAAGGGGCTCGGCGATCAGGTTAATCGTGCAGATAGCCATGTGAGCGTGACTGACTGCGCAGCTGCACGGGAAAGCCGAGCAAGCATTGCTTGGTGTGGTAACTAAAATTTGTTTGGAGTGAGGGCTCTGAAGAGAGCCCTCACTGCATTTTATGAGTGAGAGAATGTTTCCAGTGCGTTCCCTTTGGGTGGCCGCAATCGCTTCGGCTGTTACCTCCGCGTTGTGGATGGTGCAACCATGGTTGCTTGGACAGTTGGTTGATGGTCGAACAATTCTAAGGTTCCCAGCGTGGGTGGTTCTAGTAAGCGTAACTATTTTTTGGGCTTTGGTAAGCAAAGGAGCCGAGTTCCTCAAAGGAATTGCTGAAGTTAACGGGATAGGAGCAGTCAGGACCGCCCTATTGGAGCGGTCAAGGATTGAGGTGAAGGAAAAGGGGATTCCAGCCTATAACGACAATCTAGCCTCAAATATTCTTACTGATTCCAGAGAATATGTTTCCGGAGTTGTGAGTATCGTCTGCTCGATTTCTTCTTCGCTTACAAGTGTAGTCGTAGCTGTGATTTTAGTTCTTCGGGTTAATAAAGCTTTTCTGCTCTTTATTGCGATCTCATTGATAGTCGGAATCCTCCTGACAAAAGAAGGTCTGCGGAAACTGGAGTACTCAAATGCAAAAGCGCTCGATATGAATGCTCAGCTTGTAGACGAAACGGCTTCCTTTGTGAGGAGTTATGAAGAAATTAGAGTTTTTGACGCTTTTGGTGAGGGAAAACTTGAAATCGATGATACGGTAAGTAAAATGACTTCAGCTTTGCGCGGAGTGGTACTTACCAAGTTCATTTATTTGACGGTTCCCTCTCTTATTTTTGCTTTGGTTCCTACAGTGTGTGTCGCCTTAGCAATGATTTTTCTCGTTCCTAGAGGAAATTTGTCTGTCGGTGAAGTGATTACCGTTTTTACAGTTGCTGGGATGGTAGTTTCCCCGGTTCAAGCTGTGACTGAAAGCTTGGAAAGCTTTAAAAAGTCGGAAGCTGCGAAAAAAAGAATTCCAACTTTAAAGAGAAAAGAGTCTTTAATATCGGAGACTGCTGATTTACCAATTATCGAAAGCTCATTGTGCTTGAATTTTGCGGGAATTACGTGCGACGAGTTTCAGGCAGAGGGTAGTTATTCAGATAGTTTTAAACGGTCAGATCTTGTAATGATTTCCGGAGCGTCCGGCTGCGGAAAAACGACACTCTTGCGCGTATTAGCTGGCTTAAAAGCTCCTGAATACGGATTTGTTGAAATTTGGAATGGGCAGCAGGTTGAAAAACCAAGCAATAGGTACCGAGATTTAATTGGCTATTGTCCTCAAGAACCGGGCCTTGAAACTGAAGAAGTATCAGGAATTCTGGCGGATATTCTAGGTTTAGATACGGGTTTAGACGACTTCCTTTCCGACATATCAGATACTTTAGCTGGAAGTTCGACGGCTCTTACGGTAGGGGAACTTTCTGGAGGACAAAAGCGTCGGCTGGCCCTAGGAAGGCTTTTAGCGTCCACTAAACCTATACTGCTTTTGGATGAGCCATTCTCAGGACTTGATGAACACAACTGTGTACGTTTAGCAAAGCTATTAAATTCACAACGCTCCAGGATTGTCGTACACGCTAGTCACCACATTCCATGTCAGATAAGAAACACAAAAATAATAGCAATGAAGGATGGAAATTGAAGCTCAAAACATTTGCTGTGAGTTCACACCCTTTGGTATATGACGACCCTAAAAGAGAAAGTGAAAGGTGGAAAATTTCTGAACGCTGGAGCTTTTTAAGTCGTGATATTGCTTCTCCATGGCGCTTCGTCGGCCCCAAGCCGAACGACCTTCCTCAATGTGGATGGAAAATCCACCTGAGTGCGATTCCTTCACAAGCTGAAGAAATTCTGGGCACGGCGATTCCAATTCTTGTAGACGCAGGAGTTTACTTTAAGGTCGCGGCCGATCCATCAGTTTATTTTAAAAAGCTCTTGAAGACAGCGTCGGTAGACGAATTTGGCAAACTTTTGACGGCATATCCGGTGACGCTTGAGAAGTTTGATGCACTGGTCTCCGAACTTTATCATGCACTCCAGGGTTTTCGTGCACCCGAAATATTATCCGATGCCCAGATAGGCAACTCCCCAGTACATTTTAGGTATGGATCATTCTTACTGATGGAGAAGTGGTGCGAAGAAAAACAACGTTGGCTTGAAGCACTTGAGTCCCCCTCGGGAGAGGTTTTTTGGCCGAGTCGATCTGGGTGTTTAGAGATTCCCCGATGGGCACCTCGGAGTGGATCTATCAATGCTGCCTTAGCTAAGCGTGATAGAAACGCAGTCAGAGTCCCCTTCGAGGTAGACCAGGTTCTTCGCTACAGCAGTAGAGGTCTCTCGATGAAAGCCTACTATCAAGGTCGTGAGGTCTTTGTAAAGGAAGTTAGAGTGCTTTCGGGTTTCACTACAAGGAGTTCGGACGGAGTCTCCAGCCTGAAGCAGGAAAGTAAAGTGCTGGAGGAACTAAAGGGATTAGACGGAGTTCCAAGTAAGTGCGAAATGATAAATGGTGAGAAGTCTAGCTTTTTGATTACCGATTATTTCAACGGGAAATCACTTAGGGCGTATGTCACGGAAACTTGTCCGCTCGTCTTGGGGACCGAGGAAAAAACGGATTCATACGTCTTTTGGGCGAAATCTTGCATGGAAAAGGCTAGAGCCGTACTTACTAGGGTGCATGATATCGGCTGGTGTCACGGTGACATTTCACCTGACAACATTTTGGTTTCTCTAAACGGAGAGGTCATGATTGTAGATTGGGAGGCGGCGGCCCCTACAGGAACAGGGGTCCCCAAATACTGGACACCGGGATTTTCTATGGCGGATCCGAGGATCCGGTGTTCAAATCAAGAAAAAGATTTTCGTCTCGAGGAGAACGACCTTTACGGGCTGGGAAAAATCGCGCTGTCACTTTTTTACCCGTCTGCGTCCCAGGTGGACTTCTCATTAGAAGAGCGGAGCGTGATTCTAGATGAGATTCAAGATTTCTACGGTAAAGCGGCTCGTGAATGGTTGGAGGAGTTTATCGAGCTCCCTGTACCGCGGTACGCTTTTGGTCGAGTCAATGAGTTTGATCTTGCAGGTGGCATTGTCGAGTCGTGGGGCAGGTTCGAAGAGCATTTGCAAGTCAGCGAGACTATACCAGTTGGAGCCGGTAGCTTAGGTAGCGGTACGATATTTTCTCCCGAAGGGCTGCGGGATTTAGTGTACACGCAAAGTCAAAACCAGTACGAAGACTACAGGTTTAAGAGTGAATTATTGAGGAAAGCGGAAATAGATTCTGATCTTTATAACAGGAATGCTGTACATTTGACTGAGCTCCGTATGGTGCTAAAACCTACACCAGACTCGATAAATGAGTATGTTCAATCCTTGGAGCGAGAATACAGTTCGAAGATTGAGCATGAATTCACGCTTGAAAAAATGATTCGAGATCTAGTTATACTTTCTCGCGTTAGAGGTTCCGGATCATTACTCCGAAATGAGACAAGCCTTTTGCTTGAAGAGCTTGGACTGAATTTGTCTGATCTGCTCCTTAGCTCCTTTGGGGATAGAAAGATCGAAGCCTCCGGTGGCCTTTTAAGCGGCTGGAGTGGAGCTGCTATGGCACTCCTCCAGTGGTGGGAATTCGAACAAAGCTCGAGGGCCGAGAGTGTTTTAGATGTCGCTGAAACTATGTGTACCGAGGACCTTCTTGGTTGTAAGAAGTCCAAAAATGGAAGCTTGATGATCGATGATGGGGATAGGCTGCTCCCGTACCTAGCAGAAGGAAGCGCTGGTGTCTTGTGGGCAATAACTGAGTTTGCGAAAAAGCATAGAATCATTGCCACCGACGAGCAACTTTTAGGCTTAATAGAAGCGTGTTCGTCAAAGTACTTCGCTACAGCGGGATTGTTTTACGGTCGTGCAGGCTGTTATTGGGCGTTGAAGCGAGCTAATGAGGTTTTTGGCTCTCAAGTCGGAGGACAAATGGTTCGAAGTCAAGAAATACTTTTGAAAAAGCAATGCATGGAGATGGATGGGGTAGTCTATTGCCTTGGAGACCGCAATGAAAGGTTTACTCTTGACTTCGCCTTTGGCACGGCTGGAGTGCTTTACGCACTTACCAAGAAAGCTTGTCGACCAGGGGATTGGATCCCTTTTCCTGAACTAGGAGGAAAGAATGCTTGAGCTATGTAACTTAGAAATATCGTCGAAACGAGGCAAGATACTTGCTTGCATAGACAAACGCTTTTCGGAAGGAAGTGTCCATTGGGTTCGAGGCAAATCGGGGGCAGGTAAAACCACCCTCCTAAAGACAATCGCCGGACTTCAACCACCTTCATCAGGAGAGGTAAAATTATGCGGAAAAAGTCTTTGGTCAATTTCGAGACGTCAGCGTGATATGCTGAGGGCTCAATCTATGGGCGTGGTGTTCCAAGATTCAGGGTTGATCCCTTGTCTAACTGTAGGCGAGAATCTAGCTTTTGCGTGCAGCCTTTCTAGTGACTCATCACTTTCGACAGACAGCAGTTCTCTGCTCACGAATTTCGGGATTATTGAGCTATCTGATTGTCTTCCCGGTGAACTTTCCGGAGGCCAGCGCCAGCGTGCAGCTGTTGCAACAGCGCTTTGTAAACAGCCGCGACTTATTCTTGCAGACGAACCTACCAGTGCACTCGACGAGGAAAATGCATATATTGTCCTGAATTACCTTTCGCAATATGCCCAATCCTGCCAAGCAATTGCTTTGATAGTTTCCCACGATGAACGCGTCGCGGAGTTTGCTGATCACAGTCTTGCAATTGGGGGCCCTCTGTGAATTATCGCTCGTTGGCATCGAAGATTCGGAGGGACACAATCGTTGAAAGTGTCCCATTTCTTTCAACTTGTTTTGTCCTTACTTTTTTCATCGGCATATTGATCTCGACTGTAGGGGCGAAGGAAGTCACTGAGTCGTTATCGATGGGGCTGATGTATTCTGCTGTCGTTTCTCTAGTACCTTTCAGCTTGGCTCTTAAGTATTGTATTAGGCACGTCATAATGGGGAGAAGAGCACATTATAGAGCCCTTCGTTTGTTTGGATTCCCATTGTCAAAGATTCGCTATGGGTTGGTGTGTGAAGCTGTAGTAGTGATCGCGTGCTTTTCCTTGGTCAATGCTTTTCTTGTACCAATGGTTATTCAGCCGCTTTTTTCGTTTATATATTCTGGGGTTAGAATTACTTCGCCTTCTGGTTTCCCGTCCCCATTCCTCGTGGCTTTCCTTACGTGCTTGGTTACGACCCTGCTTAGTATTTTTCCCCTACGGCAAGAAACGAGTTCTCTAGCTGAGCTAAGGAAGAAACCTGTTGGCGTAGATGCAGAGCCCAGTAGTCCGCAAGCTTCAGAGTTGTTTCATTATCCGTTGGGGATTGTTGCTTGTGTGCTGGGAGTCGCCATTTTTCTTTTGATACCGCAGGCTCCTCCAGGAAGCCGCTGGCCGTTGTTGTTCATTTATGCCACGCCTTTTTTGGTTAGCGCTGCTTCGGTATTTATTTATGCGCTTATTCTTTACGTGATTGAGCGTTTTTTGTTACGCCGACGTGGTTGGACCTCATTCGTGCTAGCTATTCGACTTTTGCGTTCCTTCATTCCCGCCACAGTTTTGCGGATGGTTTGCATTTTTGTCTTACTTCCAGTCATATTATTTGTTTCTAACGACTCGGCCCTTTTCTCCGCCCGACAGGCATTAGCCGATAATGTTGAAGATGTATTTGTGGCAGCTCCGGTCGGTGAAGGAACAGATGGCGTTGCGGAGGTAAGAAAAGCTTGTCGAGATTATTCGCAGGATTGTTTAGGCGTGCTAAGGTGGGCGCCGGCTATTGAAGACTCGGGACAGCTTGAACCTTCCAGCCTGGAAGAAGGGGCCGTTTACACCCTAGTGGAGGATCGAGATGGAACCATTGATTCTTTGTTAAAAGACAAGGGCGTAGTAGGTCAAGAGCCTCGTTCCCCATTTGACCAGACTTGGATGCGACCATGGGATCAAACCTTCAATTCTCAGTCAGAACCTGCTTGGCAAAGCGATGAGGAAGATACGTATTCAGTTGCAGTATTTTCGAACCCTCCTGACCTCGGAGTTACTGAGAATATATCAATTGCGAGTGCCAATCAGTGGGCAGAAAAACTTCCTGAGCAGTTACTTTATGGCCCGAACGGTACGGGCACTAGCGAGTTTATACCACTATTTGCCTACGTGATTGTTGGTGTGGCAGTCCTTATTTTCGGGTTGGCGTTAGCTCAGCAGGGGAGGCTTATTCGGGATGCGCGAACAATTTGGGAACAGGGAGTACCAGTCACTGAAGCGTATCGCACTAGAAAACTGGCCAATTGCGTGCCGTCTGCCTTCGCGGTGTTGCTTTCGCTGGGAGTAGCCGGGTTCCTAAGTACGTATATGGATTCTCAAATTGCACATAGATTGGTAATTCACTTTCCCTCTCTTCCTCTTGGTCTCATCCTATTCTTAGTAGCGGTTATCGGTTTGGCTGCCATTAGTAGTAATTTTGTGCAGTCACCAAAAGAGGATAATGGTTAATCGGTCGTGTAATGGTGTTCATAACTCAAGCTTGAAGCGCCCCAGACTTTCCCAACTACTCAAACGGAACAAAACCTGAGGCACTTCAATATAACGATATGGGAAGCTCTGGGCTATGATGTACATGTTGGTGGTTGCCTTGAGCTATGGCCCACCCGAGGCATGTTTAGCGGCTGGAATCGACACGTTATTCCGAGTGCCATGCCTAAAGAATTGCGCCGAACCGTAGTGGATTGTGCACTGTGGTGGGCGGAACCGTAATCGGAAGGACACGTCGATGGCTCATTCTGCCTCGTCTCTGCTTCGGTCCCTATCTTCAGTACTCGTACGCATTGTGGCATTCGTACTTAGTATTGTCATTGGGGCTTCTTTTTTGGTAATACCCCAACTGACAACACCGCACGCAGCGGCAGCCGAAGGCTCTAATAGGAATAGCTCGGATGGCACCAACTTTGGTGATTGTTCCTTTCGTACAGGCACAGGCGATGTTGAACAATGGGCGAATCAGATTTGCTGGCTTGATGTCAGTGATATGACGAGGCCGGGGCGCGTCACCCAACATGTTGGGGACTACACCATTACGTTTGACTTGTCGATTTCGTCGAAAGATCCAAATACATCAATTACGTCGCAGCCTAACCCGACGTGGTCCGAAGCTATTTTCGGGAAACCTGGCTTTTTCCAGAAAGCAACTGGGAATATCACCCAAGATGTGCTGCAGATGGAGGGGGGAAAGGACCCGTTTACCCGTTTTACATTGAGCAATATTAAGGTCGAGCGCGCTGGTGTCAAAGAATCGTTGTCCAACTACCGCTTTGCCGTCGCGGATGCTGAATCTACGGGTGGACCTGGCATTGGTGAGATGATCAGTGTGGACGGTGGTGCCGGCAGTAAAGTCACTGAACCGGTGGAGCTACGCCGGAATAATGAGCATAAGGCCTGTGAAAGACAATTCGGCGTGGGCAAAGAGCCGACGCCGGGGCAGTGGCGACCCATCGCTGATGATGATCGTCAAAGAGGATTCGTGTGTCACTCCAGAGTCGGTGGTGCGCACTCGTCTTGGGTGGTCGGGGTAGATAATCCAAAGACTATGCAAATCAGCATGGGTTCTCGCACGCCGGGTAAGCAGGCTGTCGCTATCGGGGTGTCCCTCAATCGGCTTAGTTTTAACGCGAAACAAGATCTAGCAAAGATCGATTCTTCTTACGAAGAAGCGGCGACTCAGGTATCCCGGAATGCCGACTACCATGCTTTTCTTAGCGATAACACCGGTGAAACTGATATCCCGGTCAACGCAGGTGGATCCGGTACGGTGATGCGTCGGCTTGACACTCATGGGAACGCCACGGGCCGGATAGGATTCCGTTCCCAACTTAATCCGACGGACAAGGCGTTCGACCGTTATGATCCCGTCTGGCGTTGTACGTTGAGCAATTCTGATGGCGGTGTCCAAACCTTTGATATCAAGGCCGGAAATGTGCCGAGTGGTTATGACTTAAATAAAGACACCGCATCCGGGCAATCGACATTACTACTGCCAGCAAACGACAATCGTGTACCCAATTGCTCGGTTTCCTGGCAGCCCAAGTTTTCGCCAGCTGCGTTAACCCTAAGCAAAAAGGTAAATGGTTCCGCGGCAAACTTTAGCGATATTCAGTCCCGTAAGTTTACCTTGCACTACTCGTGTAAAGCTCCGTCCGGGTTTGAAAACGCCTATCCGGAAGTGAAGCTGGAAGATGACGTTGAATTAGAGAGCGGAACCTCTGAAGTAGTTAGGTCCTTGCCGGAGGGTGCGTCCTGTACCGTGAGCGAAAAATTTGCCGAGGGCGAAGAGGCCCCTCCGGGAACGGACTTTAGCCTCGCATGGAATGGTCAAAAAGCTACGGGTGATCCGAATTCTGCGGTCAAGGTGGAGCTTAAGCCGGATAGGAATAATCCCAGCCGGCCTGCCTCCGGGAAGGCTGACGCAGTAAACACCTACGATTATCAAAAAGCTTCACTAAAGCTCAGTAAGCGTATCACCGGTGAGCCAGTAAATGATGGCGAGGTTGGCGGTGCCTTTAAATATAGCGTGCGTTGTGAAGGCACGAATATGGGTCAGCGGAATGGAACGCTGGATCTCAGCAAGGCTAAGCCGGAAAACTCCGCGGTCATCTCGGACCTGCCTGTCGGAAGGGAGTGCATTCTAGAATTCTCGCCTGAGTTTTCTGAGGAGCAGGACCAGACGATCTCCGTTGATAAACAAAGTGCCACTTTGAATGGGCAACCCATTGAGACGGATGAAAACAACTACTATCACTTCTGGTTAGAGGCGAAGGGAAAAACGAAGGAGCTCCGCGAAGAGACGGAGTTCGGGTACAAAACCTTCCCTTTGGTCATCCAAAAGCAGGTTTCCGGATTAGCGGCTGGCAATGAAGACGTGAAAGCCCTTGATTTCCAGGTTAATTACCGCTGTGAGGTAGGTGGAAAGACGGTTAAGGAAGGAAAAGTTAATCTCCTTCACAACGGCGATGAAGTATCCATCGATGGAATCAGGGCAAACGCCGATTGCTACGTCTGGGAAGATGAGCCAACTGGAACTACAACGGCCGACTTCAAAGGCGCAATGATCAGCGCTACAGATGCCAGCGGTATTGTAAAAAAGCTGAGCAACGCGGAAGCACAAAATGCTGCCATTGTGACTATGCGCCAAGTATCAGGCGATAGCCGGAACGTGGTCACCGTGACGAATAAATTCGACTCAAAGCTCGGGGCGGTGACCCTGCGTAAAAACGTTGAATCCACGGTAAACAACGCGACCCTTCCAGGTTCCTATACCTTTACATATCGCTGCGGACCGCGGAACGTCTACGAAGGTAGCGGCGATGATGCGCAAATCCGGATCGTCAACCTCGAAGGTAAAGTCACTGTACCTGCTGACGGGGAGGCAAAGTTGGTCTCGGACGATCCGCGGCTGAATGATAAGAATGGCAAGCTGGGCGTGCCCTATGGCAACGAGTGTAGCTTTGTCGAAGAGACACCCCAGGTCAGCGGTGGCATCAACTTCGAGACCGATACTGACCCAGTAAAGGTTTCAGTTGACGGCGAAAACAATACTGCGACTGCAACTAACAAATTCACACCTGCCGGCCAAGGCCTAAATATTTCTCTGCGCTCTACCGGGCGTGAGTCATTGGCCCCAACATCGTGGAATTACGATCTGCGTTGCGATAACGGCTACTCCGCTAAACTTGATTTAGCTCTAGGAAAGAGCGCAAACATTGCGGCGAATGAAGTTCCTTTGGGAACGGAATGCGAATTAGTTGAAGAAAAAGACTCTGCAGAGCGTACGTCCGATACTGGAGAAACCTATCCCATCGGTATCGATTCAGACTATCGTTACGCCGCCGATGAAGGCGAGCCTAAAGAAATAGGCAATGGGGAAAAGTTCACCATCGGTGAACAGTCCACCATTCAAATTCACCACGATTATCATTTCTTGCAAGCTACGGTTTCGAATGCCAAAGAAGTTAATTTTGATGATCCCAATAATCTGATCTCGCAAACTAGCCGTGAGGCCAAGGCGGCTCAGGAGTTCCCTGTCGAGCTAAGATGCACCAACCCGGATGGTACGCCTGGCGTGCACGTGACCTCGACGATCAAGGTAGGCAAGAGCGAATCAGCAAATATTAACGTGGGTTCGCACTGTACAATTTCCGAGCCGAAAATCGATCCGGAGGTCGGTGTCTCCCTAGAGCAGAGCATTAATCTCAATGGAGATACCAGTGTGGGCGGTTCTAGGGACTACACGTTTAGCAACCCAGATAATGTAAATGTCACGTTCATCAATACCTATAAGCGTCAAATCTCGGACCTTAAGTTGAATACCAAGGCGTGGTTGCCAAACCAGAGCATCCGCGATCAGTATTCGGCTGCCGGTAAGAATGTTGCAGATATCTTTAATGAGCACAACTACAATTTGGTGTGCCAAGAAGCTGGTGCTGCCGGCGGTGGTGACCCCCTGTTTAGCCAAACGGTAACAGTCAAGGGTGAGGGAGATGCCACGTTCACCGGGGTTCCTGTAGGCGCCGATTGCCATATAACCGGTGATCGATTCGGTCAACTGGACTTGGATATCAACGACGGGGAACACGATAATAAAGCGTTCGTCCGGCCATCCCATGTGGAATGGACTACCCAGCAACAAGCCGGAAATGCGGTGGAAGACAAGGAACTGAAAGATGAAAAGTCGACCTCGCCCTCTTTCAACATCTCGGGTGAAGACGACGAAAACCAAGTCCGCCTTGTAAATCACTACGAGTACGAGACCGCCAAGGTGAAGCTCAGCAAGGATCTCGTAGGCCGCGAGGGTAATCTGAAGGAAATCCCAAACAACTATGAAATGAACTTCACTATGCAGTGCGAGGCTGTGGGCTATAGGACCAGTACAATCGGTGATCTTTCATTCCTTTCGCAACACCTGCGGCCCAACTCTGCATCTGTAATCCCGTCTTCTATCACCAAGAAGCAATTCCACGATGCTGGTACGCAAGGGGAAAATAGCGTCCTTTCCTTCAACTCTGACGAGGCCCTAGTTCCCGCAGGAGCAACGTGCCGAGTAACGGAGCAAGATGCCTCCAATACCCCGGTGGCATTGGAGATCACCCCGGAAGAAAAGGACATCGAAAAGAATGCCCCTAATCCTGGTGCGGATAAAGCAACGGATCTTCACTTCATCAATAGGGTGGAGCGGCGCACTGCACCTGTGAATTTGATTGTCCGGAACTCTGGATATCTTGAGGGAGCTAATCCTTCGGGATATACCGCAACTGTGGTTTGCAAGGATCCGGCGGCAACGGCAATCACTGAGAATTTCCCATTAGCCGATACCAGTGCGACGGAGTTGCCGCGAACATATGAGGCTCCTACGGGCGGTCGTCCCCTGCAACTTCCTGTTGGCGTGGACTGCACACTGCAACTAGGTGGCGATGCATTTGCGGAACGCGGCCAGCTGGAAGCCACGGCGGGCAGCCGCACGCCATTGACCCAATACGCACGATGGGCCGCTGACCAACGAGAAATCCCAAACAGCTCGTTATCGAAGATCGCTGCTAAGGACGTCAAAAAGGACGATAAGAAACGTGAGTACACGTTTAAAACCGCGGCAGAGCGTTCATCCACCAGTGAACCCATGGTGATCGGTGCAGATATTTACCATCCGCGTGCGCATTATGACGTCAAATTCACTAAGAACGCCTTTGGTGGCCCCGCACAAGACGCAGAGTTTACATTCCGCCATTCTTGTAGCGATCCCAATGACCCAGACGCGTCCGATGGGGAATTTACTTTGAAGTCGGGTGGCGAGCACACCATTAAGAACGTTCCTGTGGATTCCGATTGTCAGATCACCGAGATCAACGATGGAGTAGAAGGCAACGACTCCATTTTCAGTCTTGGTGATACGGGCGATCGAATCACTGCGTTGCCAAGCGCCTCGGGCGGTTCTCTCCCAGGCGGAGCGCCTGCCGATGCCGCTGAGCCGAACAACGGCGAAGCAATGAGGTCGATTGCCTTTAACGTCCAGCCGGTCCAAGACGGCGCTGACACGAGCCGTTCCGGTGAGCGGTGGTCAGTAGTGGCAAAGAATGAATTTGCCGGATTGAATGTGGAAAAGTCTATTGAGGGTACGCCCTTGGGCAAGCTCACGGGTGATGTATTCGATACCACGCTGCTTCCGGCAGATGCGAAGACCATGCCCATGACTTATAAGGTCACCAATGATGGTGTATTCGATCTGGAAAGCCTGCAGGTCAAAGACCAATCCTTGGCGGGATTGCACCTTCTAAAGGACGGCAAGTCCGTGGAGGTTCCGCAAGACGGCGTTATCCCGCAGGAGATTTGCTCCCCGCCGGAAGCACTCAAGGTGGGTGACGAATTTAGTTGCAGTTTCGAGGCACAGATACCGGTGGGTGATGATGAAACTTATCGGTACCCAGATACGGGAGACTCCACCGTGACTGTGACTGCGCAGGTACAAGGACAAGACGGCGTTCATTCTGCTTCTGGTTCCGATACGCAAGGGGCACTGCGCCCATCTGGGCTTATCGCAGGCCTACTGCCCGAAACGGGTATGCAGACCCTCGTATGGATCCTCATCCTGGGGCTTGCGCTTCTTGGATTTGGACTGTGGCGTTACCTGCGTCAATCTGACGATGAGGACGATTCCCCAGAAGAGTCCTAGCAGGACTAATCTTTGGCACCCAGCAGGGTGGTGGGTCCTTGCTAATTAAGGCATAGCGGTCAAAGTGAAGCATTCACCTTGACCGCTAACCTTTGTATATATTCCTTATTCAATAACTATCTTTTAGCAGGTGAAAAGTTTGCTTCTCCAATTGTGTAGTGGACTATCACCGGCATATACTTTTACACTGGTTTCATTTTCGCGCTGACCGGCTCCCTTGAACTTCGGCTCAGTAATTCTCTATGAGAGGACCCCTTACTAATGTCTCGTATTGCCTCTAAGACCTTAGCGGTCGCTCTTGCGGCAGGATTGGCCGCAGCCACCCCAGTTGCATTCGCTGCTCCCGGTGATGGTGCATCGGTACTGGCACAGGCCGAAAATGTCCGCGCCTCTATTGATGCAAACAAAACGGGTTCCATCACCATCGATAAGCACTCGGGCGATCCCGTTGGAGATGGCAATCCAGGCGCGGACACCGCTCTTGAGGGGATGAAGTTCAAGGTCGAAAAGGTCCAGATGACCAATAAGCTAGATACCGCAGCTGGCTGGACCGAGGCGAAGAACTTGGTTGAAACCGGAGCTGAGAACGCAGCGATCGACCAGGGATTTACGGCGCAGGAAAAAACTACTGATGGATCCGGTCAGGCTAAATTTACGGATTTGGCCGTCGGCATGTACAAAGTGACTGAGCTTCCTAGCGAAACCAACACTAACTACACTATCGGCGCTCCGTTCTTGGTCACCGTTCCTTTAATCGGGGATGACGGTGCGGTAAACTATGACCCTAAAGTTTCCCCGAAGAACCAGCTGATTCAGCCAAAGAAGAGCGCCGAAAACGGAAACGCCAACGTTGGCGATAACATTTCTTATACCATTGAAGCTCCGGTACCTGCGGGTGACGTTGACCGCCAAGGCAACCGCAATATCCCGCATTTCGAGATTACGGATAATCTCAATGAGCACCTTGATTTTGCGAACGGTGCAGATGGCGTAACCGTGAGCGCTGAGGGAGTCGAAAACCTTACCCGCGGAGATCAAGGTGACTATACGGTCGCAATTACCGGAGACGGTAATAAAAACCTCTCGGTGAAATTCACTGACGCTGGGCGGGAAAAGCTTGCTACGGCTCGAGCCAACAAACCTGATCTCTCTGTGCAGGTAAAGTTCGACGCCACGGTCCTGAGCATCCCTGCGAACGGTAAAATTGAAAACCTCGCTCATTTGGACTTGAACGGCAACGATCAAGATCCCGGCATCCCCACCACGCCTGGCGGGGACAACTCAGGGAACAATGAAGGCTCGACGACGACGCACTACAACGACGTGTCGATTATGAAGACGTTGAACGGTGAGCCTACTGAGGATGAAGCCACCGGTGCTGGCGCAGAATTCCAGGTTTTTGAGTGCACCGCTGACGGTGACAAGTGGCAGGTATCTGATCAAGCTGATCCTATTAAGGGTGCCAACGCAGAAGGTACGGCTGTAGTTTCTGCAACGCTGACAGCGGCTGAGCCAGCACAGGGCGAGGCAGCAAAGGCCGATGGCTACTTCCTGCAATTCGATCCGAATAAGGAATATTGTGCGGTCGAGACGAAGGCTCCTCAGGGCTACCTCATCAACCCAGATCCGCACCACCTTGCCAAGTCTGATCAAACGCGCGGCGAGGGTGAAAATACTCGCTTTATTTATACCGCGACCATTGATGACGTGAAGGACAATATCTGGGGCAAGCTGCCGGCTACCGGTATGCGGACGATGCTGATCATCCTCGGCCTCGGCGCGCTCTTGTTCATCGGCGGTGCCTACTACCAGCTGAAGCGCCGTAACGCCTAAACGGGCAAGTGGCTCATACCCGCGTGCCTCGCCTGCAAGGGTAGGGGCGCGCGGTTTGGGCGAGTGGCGGGAGGCGAAACGTAGAATGTCGTTCTCCCTGCCTAGCAGTGGATTCTGCGTAGTGGAAGGTTGTTGAATTGCGCGTGCGGCGAGTGCGGCAGATTGGTGCCGCGGTGATAACGATGGGGTTAATTAGTGGCCTCTTGTTTCAGCCGCAGCCGGTATCGGAAATGCCGGGAGGAACCGGCATTTCGGCGGTCGCACATGCGGCATCGCGGAGCAGCGACCTTCACATCGATCTCAAGGAATCCGTGGGTGAAGAATGGTTCCAGGATATTGGGGACCGTGAACTTGAGCTGCTATTGATTAAAGATGTACGCATTAATGACTTGCCGCAGCTCAACGTGCCGCAGTTATTGCGCGATAATCCGGATAGTTTTATCCCGATGGCGAAGAAAACCACCTCTGATGGGGAAGCAACTTTCAAGGGCGTAGAACCTGGTGTGTATCTCCTCAACGTGGCCGATAACCAGGGCTCTAAAGACTCCCGGGTATCGTATGCGCCATTCGTCATCGCCGTATCAGGTGACGGTAAGGCGCATAATATCGAGCTCAAGGCGCAAGTCCTTAATGCAGAAATTCATCCGCGGACATCGTGTAGCGTCGCCGGAGGTCGTTTTGCGGTCGCAGCTGGCGGCCGGATTGTCTACGAGATTTCCGGGTCCGCGCCGAATGTTAGCGCTGAAGGAGAAATTAAGCGCTATGAAGTGACTACCACAGTGTCGGTAGGTCATAAAGCAGAAAGCCTTGCGGTGGACTCGGTGCGAATCGTGGGCGCAGGTAAGCAGATCGAGCTATCCGCAGACCAGTACCGCGTAGAAAACACCGGGCCCACGGTGAAACTAGCTTTTAAGGATTCCGCGCTACAACAATTGGCAGATCTTCGTAGCCTAGATCCTTCAACTGTGGTGAAAGCCAGCATCTCAGTTCGTGCAGAGGCTGATGCAGTGGGCGAGCTTAGCGCCACTACAACGATTCTTACGGACGGCATGGACGCGGAACGGCGTCCGGTTGAGGTATCCGATGCCGCGAGTCTGCCCGTAGTGGCATATTCGGAGTGCATGAAAGGTACGGATTCGACGACACCTGCCGTCCCATCTGGAGGGCAGTCGCTTCCTTCTTCGGCCCCAGGTTCCTCGTCGGATGCTGGATCCGGTGAACCTGAAGCGAATGGTTTCCCGCCCCCTCCATCGGAAGATGGGCACCAGGGAGCCTTATCTGCCGCAGAAGGCGATCCAGATTCTTCCCAAAAAGATGGCAAGCATGGCAAAATTCTAGGCAGTTTGGCATCTACCGGTGCATCAGTGATCGGCATCGTCGCACTAGGAGTAGTACTCATCCTTGGAGGCCTCATTGTGCTTGCGCGGCGGCGAAAAGATGACGAAGATTCCAATCAGCACGTTGGACCAGAGGGAGGCAACTCGTGACCGCGACCGTTGAAAAGCCGTTGCCCGCTGAGAACAAAAAGAAAAAGAAGAGCAACGCGGTTTCCATCATTGCGCTCATTCTCGGCGCACTCTTGCTGCTATATCCGGTGGTGTCTACTTTGGCCAACCACAATAAGCTGATGCGGCAGACCGAAGCTTATAGCGGAAAGGTCGAAGATCTAAGTCAAGAGGAAAAAGACCGCCAACTTGCCCGCGCACGCGAATATAACGAGCGTCTGCTGGCTGAAGGCCCGCACGCTCGTCCGCCGGTGGATAGCGATCCAGGCATGGAAGACTATATGTCCCAATTGAATATTGACGGTCCTACCGACATGATTGCCCGCATTCGCATTCCGCGCATCAATGTGGATTTGCCCGTCTTCCACACCACTGCGCCGAAGGTGCTTTACGATGGCGCCGGGCACATGTATGGCTCCACGCTTCCGGTTGGCGGTGATGGAACGAATGCGGTGATCTCTGCCCACACGGGCATGGTCAATGCGGCGATGTTTGATGAGCTTCCGCGTTTGCAAGAAGGCGATGAGATTTTCATCGAGGTTATGGGGGAGCGCCTCCGGTACAAAATGACCGGCAGGGAAGTGGTCAAGCCTGAAGCTTATGACGCGGTGACGTATGAGCCCGGCCACGATAAGCTCACTCTGATTACGTGTACTCCCTATGGCCTTAATACCGATAGGTTGCTTGTTCACGCGGAACGCGTACCGCTGGAGCCAGGGAACCCAGAGCCTGATACCGCTGGATTTGGCTGGTCATGGTGGATGATTCTGGTCATCGCGATCATCTTGCTCACCGTGCTTATTATCCTGTGGAAGAACTACCGGCGGCGCAAGAAGAAAAAGCAGCAGGAAGCTCAACAAGCATCTGCCGAAGGCGAACTCTAAAATTCCGCGCATCGTGGATAGTGGGGTGGAGCTGATAGACTTTAGTATCTAATTGATAGCGAAGAGAGGCTGTTCATGGCACGTTTTATTGACCGCGTCGTCTTGCACTTGCAGGCTGGCGACGGTGGGCATGGCTGCGTGTCTGTCCACCGTGAGAAATTCAAGCCTCTGGGTGGACCGGATGGCGGCAATGGCGGCCACGGTGGCGACATCATCTTGGAGGTCTCGGAGCAGATCCATACCTTGATGGACTTCCACTACCGGCCGCATATTAAGGCCGAGCGCGGTGGCAACGGCGCTGGCGATATGCGCAATGGCGCGCGCGGTGAGGACCTGATTTTGGAGGTTCCCGCGGGTACGGTCGTACGCACGGAAAAGGGCGAGACCCTGGCGGATCTCACCGTGCCGGGCACGCGTTTCGTCGCGGCTGAGGGCGGTTTCGGTGGCCTGGGCAACGCGGCGCTGGCGTCCAAGAACCGCAAAGCACCGGGCTTTGCGCTGCAGGGCGAGCCGGGCCAGGCCCACGATCTGGTACTCGAGCTGAAATCCATGGCGGATGTGGGGCTCGTGGGCTTTCCTTCGGCGGGCAAGTCCTCGTTGATTTCGGTGCTCTCTGCTGCCAAGCCGAAGATCGGTGATTACCCGTTTACCACCCTGCAGCCTAACTTGGGCGTGGTGGATATGGGCGATAGCTCCTTTACCATTGCTGATGTTCCAGGCCTTATTCCCGGCGCTGCCGATGGCAAGGGCTTGGGGCTGGACTTCCTGCGCCACATTGAGCGCACGGCCGTGCTGGCCCACGTCGTTGATACCGCGTCCATCGAGCCGGGCCGCGATCCGGAATCCGATATTGAGGCGTTGGAAAATGAGCTGGCCAAGTACCAGGAGGCGCTAGAAAGCGATACCGGCTTGGGCGACCTGCGCGAGCGCCCGCGCGTCATCATCCTGAATAAGGCGGATGTCCCGGAGGCGGAAGAACTGGCGGAGTTCGTCAAGGATGACCTGAAGGAGAAGTTTGGCTGGCCGGTGTTTATCATTTCTGCGGCGGCGCGCAAGGGCTTGGACCCGCTGAAATTCAAGCTCATGGAGATGGTCACCGAGCACCACAAGGCACAGCCTAAGCCGAAGCGGGATGCTTCCCATACTGTTATCCACCCCAAGGCCCAGGCGCATAAGAAGAATACCGGCAGCTTCGCGGACTTTAATGTGCGACCGGATCCAGAGGTGCAGGGCGGATTCATCGTGGAAGGCGAAAAGATCGAGCGCTGGATTACCCAGACCGACTTTGAAAACGATGAGGCCGTGGGCTACTTGGCAGACCGCCTGGCCAAGGCCGGCGTGGAAGACGAGCTGCACAAGCAAGGCGCGGTGGAAGGCTGCCCCGTGACCATTGGCGGGATTACCTTCGAGTGGGAGCCGATGACCGGCGGCGATCCCACCATGGCCAGCCGCGGCGAGGATGCCCGCCTGAAGGGCACCAACCGCGTCTCCGCGGCGGAGCGCAAGCGCGCCTCCCAGGCCCGGCGTGGCTTGGTCGATGAATTCGACTACGGCGACGAGGAAGAGGTCACCCGCGAGGGCGCCAACCGCGACCGCTGGCAGGGTTAGCCACCGCGCGAGTGGGGAAGTGGGGCCTCGTCCGCTGGGGCGAGTGCCCCCACCCCGGGCATAATGTGCTGCGCACATGGGGGAAATACGCCCCAATGAAGGGGACTCGTGCCGGAAGCTTTGTACACTATTGAGTTATGTCTTCTGATCAACAGAAAGAGCCCATTCTTCCGCTCCCCGTAGAGCCTTTTGATGGCCCTACCGCTGATACCCCGTTCCCTGAAGCCCTCGATGAAAACCCGATAGCCTCTGGGTTTGAATCCGAATTGCGCAACTCTATCGCTGAGGCCAAGCGCGTCGTTGTCAAGATTGGTTCCTCGTCGCTCACGGATGATAACTTCCGCGTCTCGCAGGAAAAGATCGATCACATCGTGGATGCCGTCCACGCGCGCATGGGGCGCTCCGATGTCATCATCGTTTCCTCCGGTGCGGTTGCCGCCGGCATGGGCCCGCTCGGCCTGCACCAGCGCCCCACCGACCTGGCTACCAAGCAGGCCTCGGCGTCTGTGGGCCAGGTGCACCTGGCCTATGAGTGGGGCCGCTCCTTTGCGCGTTACCAGCGCACCATCGGTCAGGTGCTGCTCACGGCTTCCGATGCCGGGCACCGCGACCGCGCCCGCAACGCGCAGCGCACCATTGATCGCCTGCGCCAGCTGCGCACCATTCCCATCGTGAACGAAAACGACGCCGTGGCTACCTCTGAGATGCACTTTGGCGATAACGACCGCCTGTCGGCCTTGGTCGCCAACTTGGTGGGCGCGGACGCGCTCTTCTTGTTCTCTGACGTCGATGGCCTCTATGACAAGAACCCAGCCGAGCCGGATGCGAAGTTCATCGATGAGGTGCGCACCGGTAAGGATCTCAAGGGCGTTGTTGCCGGCGATGGCGGCAAGGTCGGCACCGGCGGCATGGCCACGAAGGTCTCCGCCGCCCGCCTGGCTACCCGCGGCGGCATTCCAGTGCTGCTCACCTCTACCGATAATATTGGGCCCGCGCTTTCCGATGCCTCCGTGGGCACCGTCTTCCACACCCGCGAGGAACGCCAGCTTTCGGCCTGGAAGTTCTGGGCACTCTACTGCGCCGATACCGGTGGAGCCGTCCGCCTGGATGAGGGCGCGAAGGAAGCCGTGACCAAGGGTGGTACCTCCTTGCTCGCCGTGGGCATTACGGATGTCCGCGGTGAATTCAACAAGGGCGAGATCATCGATATCTTGGGCCCGAAGGGCGAGGTTATCGGCCGCGGCGAGGTCCGCTTCGATTCCGAGGAATTGAACGCCATCAAGGGCATGCAGATGAGCGAGCTGCCAGAAGATAAGCGCCGCTCCGTCGTGCACGCGGATTACCTGTCTAACTTCGCCTCGCGCATCTAGCCGCGTGCCGTACGCTGGTCCCATGAAGTATTTTATGGGACCAGAAACCTGGCAGCCGATGGTCGATGACTTAAGCGCTGCCGGCCACGAGCGCGTAGAGAACCTCGAAGACGCAGAGGTCTATGTCAATACCACACCCAGCCCGCGCCGCATCCCAGAGATGCCGGACAATATCGGCTGGGTGCAACATTGTTTTACTGGCGTCAACCAACTTATCGATGCCGGATTGATTACCCCCGAGGGATTGCCGTGGTGCAATTCCGCCGGCGCCTTTGCTAAGCCTGTGGCCGAATGCGCCCTGGGCCTGCTGCTCTCCCAGGCGCACCAGCACAAGGCCTTTGCGCAGGCCGGCACGTGGTCGGTGGCCAAGGAGCTGGATGAGGCGCAGGAGTGGATTTATGACCAGCAGGGGCCGAAGAAGGTGGCGATTTTGGGCGCTGGGGGCATCGGCAAGCAGCTCATTGCCTTGCTGCAGCCCTTTGGGGCGCACATCACCGCCGTGAATCGCTCTGGGCGCCCGGTAGAGGGCGCCGATGAGGTGGTGGCCATGGATGACGCCGCGCACGTGTGGAGCGAGGCAGACGTCATTTTCTGCATCCTCCCCGCTACGGCAGAAACGGAGGGGCTAATCGATGCCGGAAAGTTCCGCGCCATGAAGTCGTCCGCTCTGTTTATCAACGTCGGCCGCGGCAGCACCGTGGTCACGGATGATTTGGTGGATGCCTTGCGCGAGGGCGAGATTGCAGGTGCGGGCTTGGAGGTCGTGGACCCAGAGCCGCTTCCCGATGACCACCCGCTGCTCTCCCTGCCCAATTGCACTATGACCCCGCATATCGGGGCGACAAAGCACGTGGCGCAGTATCACATGGGCGATATTTTCAACGCCAACGCCGCCGCGTGGGAGAAGGGCGAGCCCATGCCCACCCAGGTGGACCCAGAGGCGGGATACTAGAAAAATCAAAAGCCACGGACAGCGATGGCTGGGTGCGTCGTGTGTGTACCGAAGAAAGGACGTACCGCCCACTGTCCGTGGCAAGTGAAAATAAAAGTTCAACTCGTTGAACTACTGCTAAACTAACACTAATCCAAGGACGACGCAAGCACGATTATGAAGATGGTGGATATGCACCTAGAAGAACTGCCTACCCGCAGCCAGGACTACCTGAAAGTTCTGTGGGACTTATCGGAGCACTCCGGTGGCGCCCCGGTTGCGCTGAAGGATGTGGCGGGGCGCCTGGAGCAAAAGGTGCCCACCGCCTCCGAGGCGATTAAGAAGCTCGCCGCCCAAGGGCTGGTGGAGCACGAGCGCTATCAGGGCGTCTCATTGAGCCCTGCGGGCCGTAAGCTGGCGATGCAGATGGTGCGCCGCCACCGCCTATTAGAAACCTTCTTGGTAGAGACCCTGGACTATTCCTGGGACGAGGTGCACGAGGACGCTGACCGCCTCGAGCACGCCTGCTCCGATCGCTTTATCGGCCGCATCGATGCGCTGCTGGGATCCCCCGACCGCGACCCACACGGCGATCCCATTCCCGATATTGGCGGCGGGATCGAGGATCTTGGCACGCTCACGCTCGCCAGCGCCCCGCTCGATGCGCCCGTGACCGTGGAGCGCGTCTGCGATGAGGATCCAGGCCTGCTGCGCTACCTCGACCGCTTTGGGGTAGAGCTGGGCAACGAGCTGCGCGTCAGCGATAGCGTGGCCGGCCTGTTGACGGTGCAGACCGAAAGCGGCGAGATGTCGCTGGCGGAGGTGGCCGCCCGCGAGATCACAGTCCGCCTGGCCTCGTCTAATTAACGCGACGCAGCACTGCGTTGCTGCGTCGCGCCGTGTGACGCCGTGCAGCGCCGTGCAGCGCCGCACGTTAGGAAATCGCCTTATAGGCCGTCATGCTGGCGAGGTAGAACACGCCGGCCACAATGGCGATGGTGCCGCCGGCCGAAAGGCTCAAGTGTGCGGCGATAAAAAGCCCGGCAACCGCGATGGTGATGCCAATGATGCCCGCCCCGATAAGCAGCGCCTCCGGGCGCGATACCCACGGGCGCAGGCCCGCGGCCGGGGCCACGAGCAGGGCAATGGACAAGATGGTGCCGACGGCGGGGATGACGGCGGCCATCGTCAAGCAGATAAGGCCGAGCGTCAGGGCATCGTAAAGCCCGCTATGCGGGGACGTGGTGGGGTCGAAATACGCCTGAAAGAGGCGGCGCCGGCAGGCTAGTACCGCAAGCAAACAGATAATGACCAGGCCGGCTGCGACGGCGACATCGCGGTGGTTGACCGTGGTAAGCGAGCCCACCAGGAAGCTATCGACGTGCAGCGGCAGCGGCTGGAACCAACGCAGTAGCAAGATGCCCAGCGCAAAGCCCAGGGTCAGCGTGGTGCCCGCCGCGGCGGTGGAGGATACGCCGTGCACCTTGCCCAGGTAATGCATGAAAACCGCCAGCGGAATGCAGACCGCCACGGAGCCGAGCATGAGTCCATCGCTCAAGTTGGCGCCCAGCGCATTGGCCACGACGACGCCGAGGACTGCGCCGGGAAAGGTGCCGTGGGAGAGGCTCTCAGCAAAAAAGACGCGGTTGCCCAGCACCATGAGCGTGCCCACCAGCCCGGAGAGGCAGCCCACCGCGATGGCCTCGAGGAATGGCAATGTTAAGACACCCATATGCGCCTGCCTAAAAGTGCGAGCGGAACGGTCAGGGACAGCGACAGCGCGACGATGGCTTGCGGGGAAATCTGGTGGGAGGTCACCGAAAGCATGAGCCACAGGCCCACGCATACGGCGACTACCGCGCCCACCAGCGCCCACAGGAGCATCTGCAGTGGGGTGCTAGCCAGGACGCGCCCGACCAGGCCAGGTACCACCACGAAACCCAGAACGAGCAATACACCAATGGCGGAGCTCGCGGCGACGACGATTAGGCCCACCGCTACGTTGGCAGTGACATCGATTACCCCCACGCGGATGCCGGTGGCGCGCGCGGATTCGCGGTCAAAGGCGACGGCTACTTGCGAGCGCCAGGTGGCCAGGATGAGCAGGGCGGCAACCACGCACAAGATGATCGAGGGGATCATGCGGTCAGTGGTGATATCGAGCAAGCGGCCAAACATAAGGGCCTCCAGCTGGCCAGAGCGATCCCCCACGGCGAGGCTGATGACCACGCCGATGCCATACATCAAGGTCAGTACCACCGCGGTGCCGGATTCATGGTCGTGGCCATCGCTGCCGGAATTCAGGCGCGCCAAAATGAGCACGGCGACACCCGCGGCGACGGCGGCACCGGGCAAGATGCCGGGAAAACCCGCCACGGCCAGGCCAATGACGATGCCCGGGAATACCGAGTGGACTAGCGCCTCGACGCTAAATTCCATGCGGCGCAGGTTGACTACCACGCTGACCACCGCGCCGGTTAAGGCCACGCACAGCAAGAATAGCGCGGCGCGCTGCATATAGGGAGCAGTAAGCAGAAGCGTCACATGTCCCCCTGTAATACCGACGTGGCCTCCAGGTAGCGCTCGACTGCATCCTCGGTATCGAGGACCTCGCTGTGGCCGTCCACGATGAGCATGCCGGCATCGCAAGCGCGCTGCGCCAAAATGGGATCGTGGGTAGAAATGAGCAGGGCAACCCCGCTTTCCTTAAGCTTGGCGATGATCCCTAAAAGCACCTGCCTGCTGTCTTGGTCCAGGCCATTGAAGGGCTCGTCCATGAGCACCAAGTCCGGGTGGGCGGCCAGCGCGCGGGCGATAAAGATGCGTTGGCGCTGCCCGCCCGAGAGCTTATCCCAGCGGGTCTTCGCCTTATCCGCCATGCCGACGAGCTCTAGCGCTTGGTCGATCTGCGGGCGCAGGCGGCGCATGCTGCCCATGCGCTCCCACCACGAGGCCTTATTGAGCAGGCCCATTTCCACGACCCGGCCGGCGGTGACGGGAAAGGTGGGATCGCAGGTGTGGTGCTGGGGAACATAGCCCAGCGTCGCCGTGCGCTGATGCTCGCCGCGCAGCGTAGCAAGGCCGGCGATGGCCTTTAAGAGAGTGGATTTACCAGCACCATTAGCCCCCAGCAGCGCGATGGCCTCACCTTCGTGGATGGTCAAGGAGACATCGTCCACGATGGTGGTGGTGCCATAGCCGCAGGAGGCATGGGAAAGCTCTAAAAGCGGTGCACTCATCGTGCGTTATCCAGGCTTTCTGGCAGATCGGCCGCTTCACCGTCCCAGGCATCTACCAAGGTGGTGACGTTGTGGATGATGGAGCCGATGTAGGTGGCGCCGTCGCTATTCGGCACGCCCAAGGAGTCGCCGTACAGGGCGTCATCATCCATAATGGCCTTGACGCCTGCGGCGCGGGCGATGGCCTCGATGGACTTAGAGTTATTGGAGTTTTCCGCGAAGATGGCCTTGGCGCCGGAATCGCGAACCTCCTTAGCGGCATCCTCGATGTGCGAGGAGGTGGCGTCCTGCTGGTTATTGAAGTCCGTGAGCGCGGAGCCGATGAACTTCACGTCATAGTCGTTGGAGAAGTAGCCAAAGGCATCGTGCGAAGTAAACAGCACGCGGTCCTGCTCGGGGACGGTCTCCAGGGACTCGGTGACCCACTTATCCAGCTCGTCGAGCTGCTTGGTGTACTTTTCGCCGACTTCCTTCACGGATGGCTCCTTATCGGCCAAGGCATCCACGATGTTTTCTACCTGGATCTTGGCGTTCTTGGGGGAGGTCCATACGTGCGGGTCGTGGGTGAATTCTGGTTCCTCGCCGTCCTCACCGGGGAAAGGCCACTCGCGCAGGTCTACCTTGTGCTTGGAGTTGTCATCGCCGGCGGTGACGATGGTCTCGCCGTCAAAGCCGGAAGACTCCACGGCGTTATCGAGGAAGTGCTCGAGATCGACGCCGTTTTTAAAGAGGAAGTCCGCATCCGCCATGGCACTCATCTGCTGCGGGGTCATCTCGTGCTCGTGCGCGCTGGCATTCGGCGCCAACAGGCAGGTGAGATCGAGGGTGGTATCGCCATCGCCCTCGGTGGTTTCCTTGCCGCTGGAATCCACCTTGTGGAGCGTCATGCCACCCTGGGCAATCTGGGTGAGGTAATCGCAGATCTGCGTGGTGGTGGCAACGGCCTTGATGGTCTGATCGTCGCCCGAACCGGAGCCCGCGTCGGAACCGTTGCCGCCGTCGTTCGTGCTGCAGGCGGCGAGGGCGACCCCGCTCAGGGTCAGCATCAGGCCCAGCTTGGCCACGTTCTTTTTCATGAGTGCTCCTTATTTCAGTGTGAAACTTATCAAGCAAAGAATAAACATACCCAAGTAACTATTTCAAGGAATTGAACAATTGGATTTGTAGTTGTGAGCTTTACCGCACTCTCGGGTGCGGGTAGAGGGGGTGGTTTTCTCTGCGTGGCCTGCCTAATTTAGGCAAAGCGTGAGGTACACGGCGGGCGGCTGAAAAACTCGGGCGGGTACGTTACTCTGGTATGACATGAGCAACACTGAACGCGACGAAGTTCTGTCCAAAGCCCGTGCTGCTAAGGATGTTGTGCCCGTCGTGGCGCAGCTGTCCACGCCGCGCAAGAATGAAATCTTGCAGCGCGCAGCCGAAAATCTCATTGCCCACACCGATGACATCCTTGCTGCCAACCAGCAGGATATTGAGGCCGGCCGCGAACGCGGCATGTCCGATTCCCTGATTGACCGCCTGACCTTGGACGCCGCCCGTGTTGAGGGCATTGCCGATGGCCTGCGCCAGGTCGCTGGCCTGCAAGATCCAGTAGGCGAGATCCTGCAGGGCCGCACCATGGATAACGGCATCCAGATGAAGCAGGTGCGCGTCCCGCTCGGCGTGATGGGCATGGTGTACGAGGCCCGCCCGAACGTCACCGTCGATGCCTTTGGCCTGGCGCTGAAGTCCGGCAATGTGCCGCTGCTGCGCGGTTCCAAGTCCGCGCGCAACTCCAATACCAAGCTGGTGGAGCTCCTGCAGGATACCCTCGCGGAGTTCGATCTGCCGCGCGAGGTGGTTCAGCTCCTGCCGTGCGAGACCCACGATTCCGTCCAGGACTTGATTACCGCGCGTGGCCTGGTGGACTTGGTCATCCCGCGCGGCGGCGCCAAGCTCATCGAGGCCGTGGTTACCGGCGCTACCGTTCCGGCCATTGAGACCGGTACCGGCAACTGCCACTTCTACATCGACGCTTCGGCCGATATGGACAAGGCCATCGACATGGTCATCAACGGCAAGACCCGCCGCACCTCGGTCTGCAACTCTACGGAGTGCGTGCTTATCGATGCCGCGCTTGATGATGCCACCAAGCTGCGCATCGTCCGCGCCCTTCAGGATGCAGACGTCACCGTCCACGGCGACGTGGACGAGCTTGAGGGCTTCGGCGCCACGGACGTCGTCCAAGCCACCGAGGAGGACTGGCGCGAAGAGTCGCTGTCCATGGATATCTGCGCCAAGGTAGTGGACGGCGTCGACGGTGCCATCGCGCACATCGCGGAATTTACCACCGGCCACACCGAGGGCATTGCGGCCCAGGATGCCGACGTCTTGGTTAAGTTCGGCAACGAGGTCGATGCCGCGGCTGTCATGCTGAACGCCTCCACCGCGTTTACCGATGGCGAGGTCTACGGCATGGGTGCAGAAATCGGCATTTCCACCCAGAAGCTGCACGCCCGCGGCCCAATGGCCCTGCCGGAGCTGACCTCTTCCAAGTGGGTCCTCCAAGGCACCGGTCACGTACGCCCATAAGAACGTGCGCCTTTTCTCTCGCTCTCGCGCCGCCGCTGGTTTCGTAACTATCGCCGCCACGGCGGCGCTTGGCGCGTCTATGCTCGCCCCTGTCGCGGCGGCGGGGCAGCCCCACCCACAGGCCGAAACCTGCCCCGATTACGTCTTCCTTGCCGCGCGCGGCTCGGACCAAAACGAGGAGCACGGCGAGTACTTCGGCCCGCAGCGCTACTCGGAACAGGGCGCGGAATCCAATGGCTATGAAGGCCCCAACCTTGCCGCGCTCTTCCACTTGGTAGAACAACGCCACCCCGGTGCGATGGATAATGCCTACGTGCTGGCGCTGGATGCGGATGCGTATCCCGCCTCGATGAACCTGCCACCGCTGGCCCAAGAGGGTGAAAACCTGCGCCCACTGCAGCTGATGCGTCGCCTGGGCGGAGTGCTGCTGGAACACCCCTTACACGAGCTGATTTATCAGGTCACCATTGGCCTTGTGCAGAGCCTGCGCAGCGGCATGAACAATGCGCCGCGCGTGGTGGAGCAGTACGAAGAGGAAACGGGCTGCAGCCCGCGCTATATCACCGCCGGGTATTCGCAGGGAGCGATTATCGCCACCAGCGCGGAGCGCTACCTCGCGTCCCAGGACAAGCTCGCCGGGGCAATCTACCTGGGCAATCCCCTGCGGCGTCCAGGCGGCATGGCCGGTCCGATCCCGCGGATCTTCGTGCCGCGCAGCGCCGCACTGCCGGCCGATCGCCGCATCGATTACTGCCTTGCCGGCGACTTCGTCTGCGATCTCAACCTACGCAACGCCAAGGAGGCCTTGGCCACAAAGGCCGCTCACCACGCCTCGTATTTCCGCGATAGCCAGGGTGATGCGGCAGTGGAGCAGGATAATGCGCGGGTGGCCGATACCGTGGCTGGCTGGCTTAACTCCCCGGCAGGGTAGCGGCTATACTCTCCAGCCATGACTAATTCCCAGCGTATTGGGATCATGGGCGGCACCTTTGATCCAATCCACAATGGCCACCTGGTCGCCGCTAGCGAGGCGGCGCACCGCTTTGCCCTCGATACCGTAGTCTTCGTTCCCACCGGCCAGCCGTGGCAGAAATCCTCCCGCGAGGTCACCGCCGCGGAGCACCGGTATTTGATGACCATGGTTGCTACGGCTTCCAACCCGCGCTTTACCGTCTCCCGCGTGGACATCGACCGCAAGGGCCCTACCTATACCATCGATACCCTGCGCGATCTGCGCGAGCTTTTCCCGGGCGCCGAGTTCTACTTCATTACCGGTGCGGATTCCCTACAATCCATCATGAGCTGGCATAACTGGGAAGAGATGCTGGATATGGCGCACTTCGTGGGCGTCACGCGCCCGGGCTACGAGCTGAGTACGGACATGCTGCCGGCCGGCTCGCGGGAGGATATCAACCTTATCGATATCCCCGCCATGGCCATTTCTTCCACGGATTGCCGCGAGCGCGCCGCCCAAAACCGCCCGGTGTGGTACCTGGTTCCAGATGGGGTGGTGCAATACATCACCAAAAATAATCTCTACTCGGCGCAGCCGGATAAACCTTTATAGTTCAAGTTTGGGCACAATCGCGGCGAACGTGCAAGAATAGACAGCTAAAAGACACTTCCTCACCAGACGCGAAAAGGGAATTTTTATACATTGTCTATTTCTGATCTCGCCCGCCGCATGGCGGCAACCGCGGCGCACGCCGCACAGGACAAGCTAGCAAGCAATATCGCGGCAATCGATGTCTCCGATGTCCTCGCCATCACCGAGGTTTTCGTGCTGGCTTCTGCCGATAATGAGCGCCAGGTCGGCTCCATCGTGGATGAGGTGGAGGACCAGATGACGGCCCAGGGCTTCGAGCCGCAGCGCCGCGAGGGCAACCGTGAAAACCGTTGGGTGCTTCTGGATTATGGCAATATCGTCATCCACGTGCAGCGCACGGACCAGCGCGAGCACTACGGCCTCGACCGCCTCTACCACGATTGCCCCTTGGTGGAGATCGAGGGCATTGAGCCTCCCGAGCGCCCCGGCGATTGGACCAATGGCGTTAATCCGCGCACCGTGGATTCCATTGATGAGCTGCCATTGGCGCAAAAGGCCCCTGGCGAGGACGAGGAGCTTTAACCCCACCATGAGCCGCCGCCTGATTCTGATCCGCCACGGACAAACCACCTACAATGCCTCCGGCCGCATGCAGGGCCACTTGGACACTGAGCTTTCCGATGTCGGCTATGAACAGGCCCGCGCCGCCGCGCGCCTGCTCCGGGATCAGGGCGTGGTAAAAATCGTCGCCTCCGATTTGCAGCGCGCGCGAGAAACCGCGCGGGTGGTGGCAGAATCGCTCGGTTTGGACTTTTCTACGGATCCTCGCCTGCGCGAGACGAATCTGGGGCAGTGGCAGGGCAAGAGCTCTGCTGAAGTGGATGCGGAATTTCCTGGTGCCCGCGCCATCTGGCGGCACGACCCCACCTGGGCCCCGCCAGAAGGCGAGTCCCGCGTGGATGTGGCTCAGCGCGCGCGCCCGGTCATCGACGAGCTCATGCAAGAATTTTCCGGCTGGGAAGACGGTGCCGTGCTTATCGTCGCCCACGGTGGTGCCATTTCCGCGCTCACGTGCCACCTTTTGGGCTTGGACCATGCCCAATACGGTATTTTATCCGGCCTGAAAAATACCCACTGGTCGCAGCTGACCGCCCGCCCGGATTTCAATCCGGCAACCCCCGTGACCTCGCTGGAATTTACGCCGGAGACAGTGGCGAGCGCTCAGTGGTACTTCGATGGCTGGAATATGGGTGGCGAGGTCACCGGTGATGGAGGGGCAGATACCTAGTGACCGTTCGCGTCATTACTGACTCCGCGGCCAGCCTGCCCCCAGAGATTGCTGCAGAACTCGATATCACCGTCATTGACCTGCACGTGATGGATAGCGAGGACAAGGGCGGAAAACTGCGCACCACCTCGGGCCTGTCCTCTCTCGAATTGGCCGCGGCCTACGGCAGGGAAATGGAAAAGGCGCAGGATGATGGCGTGATCGCCATCCACCTGTCCAAGGAGCTTTCATCTACGTGGTCGGCGGCGGTGGCTGCGGCAGGGGTTTTTCCTGATACGGTGCGCGTTATCGATTCCGGCTCGGCCGGCATGGTCATGGGCGCGGCGGCGATGGCGGCTGCTACCAAGGCGGCACAGGGCGCGGCGCTGGAAGAATGCCACGCGGCGGCGCTCGACAGCATCGAACGCGCGGCTACCTGGGTGTACCTACATTCCATGGAGGATATGCGCCGCTCAGGCCGCATGTCTGCCGCCACCGCCATGTTGTCCACCGCGCTTTTAGCCACCAAGCCGATTATGTCCATCGTGGACGGCAAGCTGGAATTGGTGGGGAAAACCCGCACGCAGACCAAGGCCTTTACCAAGGTGGTAGAGATCATCGCCGCCCGCGCCGCCGGGGAGCCCGCATTCATCGCCATTCAGCACAACCAGGCCGGCGAGGCGGCGGACAAGCTGCAGGGCCTCTTGCGCGACGCCCTGCCAGAGGGCACGTCCTTTATCACCACGCCCTTAACCGAGGTACTCGCCGTGCACGCTGGTCCCTCCGCCATCGGGGTTTCTGCGGTATTTAGCTCCTAGTCCCTCGCACGCACGCGCGAAGCTGGCCGGCCTGTGGGCCCCTGATTGTGGATAACCGCCCCGCCTCAGCCCGTTTGGTTGCGTCCCGCAACGACTTATCCACAGCGCCTCCGCCCACATCCCCGCACCGCACGCGGGGGCTTCCTAGCCTGTGAGCTATGGCGTCTCCCAAAATCAGCGAACGACTCCGCGAATTTACCCAACCCACCGGCGAGGAAGAACTCCTCCGCGTCGATTACCCGCGCCCGCGCGTGCGCATCAGCCGCTGGCAGGCGTGCGCGGTAGCCATCATGGTGGTGGGCGTCATTATTTGGCTGGGCCTGAGCTCCCGTAATTCGGATGAGTCCGGCATGCCCGAGCCCGCAGCGATGGGCAGTACCACCGCCGAGCCCAGCGCGGAGGCGAGCGAAATCGTCGTATCCGTCGTCGGCGAGGTTGCAGCGCCCGGCCTGAAGACCCTCGAGCCCGGCGCCCGCGTCGCCGATGCCCTCGCCGCAGCCACACCCCTGCCGGAGGCGGAGACCATGACGCTCAACCAAGCGCAGCGGCTTGCCGATGGCCAGCAGCTCCACATCCTGCCCCAAGGTGCTCCGCCAGACCCCGCGCTTGCCGATGCCCCCACCGCCGCACCCGCCGGCGGCGATAAAGTCAGCCTTAATTCCGCGACCGCCGCCGATCTCATGGATCTCAACGGGGTAGGGGAGGTCACCGCGGAAGCCATCGTCTCCTTCCGCGAAGAGCGCGGGGGATTTAAGGACGTCGAGGAACTCCTCGAGGTCAGCGGGATTGGGCCTGCCAAGTTTGCCAAGCTCAAAGATGACGTGCAGCTGTAGGCAGAAGAGGCCACGCCGCGATGAAAGAACTCCGTCTGCTGCCCGGCGCCCTGACCGCATGGGTGGCGGTCATCGCGGTGCTGGTTTTCGGGCAGGGGTGGGCCGTGGCGTGCATCGGCAGTGTCGTAGGAATATGCCTGCTCGCTCGGCACTGGGGCCAAGCTATTTTTTGCGGCGTGCTCGCCAGCGCCGCCGCCTTCGTTGCAGCGGTGCGGCAGGCGCGAGCGGCCGCCTTCGATTTCGGCCGCGAGATTACCGGCCGCGTGGTCACCGCGCCGACCCAAACGAGCACCGGCGGTTGGTTCATCCGGCTCGATGTCCCAGGCTACCCCGCGCAGCTTCCGGTATTTAGCCCCGAACCACTGAGCGCACCCGCCGGAACGCAGGTCACGGCCGCGGTACAGCTTTCCGAGTCCGACCAACCCGGAGTGGGAACCGTGATAGCCAACGCCTCCCACCTGCGTATCGATGCGCCGCCTTCGGGCCTGGCCGGCTGGGCCGCGCGGGTGGCCGATAACTTCCGCGCGGTCGTACTAGAGGCGGTAGGCCCGAGCAGCCAGGGGCTTATCCCAGGCATGGTGCTTGGCGATACCTCCCTGCAAAGCCCCGCCGAGCGCGATCTCTACATCGATACCGGGCTATCGCACCTCAGCGCAGTGTCTGGTGCCAATGTGGCCATCGTTTGTTCCTTTGCCGCCATCGTCTGCGCCGCCTGCGCGGCCGGCCCGCGCACTAGGGTGGCGGTCTCGCTGGCCGCGCTAGCCACCTATGTCATCTTGGTGGGCCTTGAACCGTCGGTGCAGCGCGCAGCCGTCGCCGGGGTAGTAGGCCTGCTCGCGGTGCTGCACTCTTCCACCATGGAACCCATCCACGCGCTCAGCCTCGGCATCCTCACCCTCCTTTTCGTGGATTCGGACCTCGCGGTGCATTTTGGCTTCGCGCTATCGTGCGCGGCGACCTTCGGCATCGTCATGCTAAGCCCGCTTATTTATTCCCATCTAGCGGTCACCGGCTGGCCCGCCATCTTTCTGCGCGCTATCGCGGTGGCGATTGCCGCCGATATCCTCACTCTGCCGCTTATCGCCCTCATGTCCGGCGAGGTATCCGTCGTCTCGGTCCTCGCCAATGTCCTAGTAGCGCCCGCCACCGCACCCATTACCGTGGTGGGGCTGCTCGCGGCCATCGCCGCGCAGCTAGGCCCCTTGAGCATTATCGCCGCGGGATTATTGAAACTCATCGAACCCGCGGCGTGGTGGATTAATACCATCGCCCACGGCGTGGCCAGCCTGCCCGTGGTCACCATTACCGCCCACCCGCTCTTTACGCTCCTCGCGTACGGATGGGTCATCGCCGGGCTGCTCTATCACCGGCCGTGGCTGACCTTGGCGGGGGTTATCGCTTGTCTGGGTGTGTTTGCCGCCTAGCGCTAAAATGATGGGCATGCCTCCCGTACACCTCATTCTCGGCGACGATGAATTCCTCACCGAACGCGCCCGCCACACCATCCACAAGGTCGCGGCCGAAGGCGAGGCCACCCGCCCCGAAATGATGACGCTGAAGGCCTCCGAGGTATCCGAGGGCGAAATCTTAGAGGCCACCAGCCCATCGCTGTTTGGCGATAATCGCGTCATCGTCATCACGGACTGCGAACGCGCCGGGAAAGAGGTAGTCGATATCATCCTGCGCGCCTGCGCCAATCCCGCGCCGGGCATGACCATGGTGGTGGTCTATTCCGTGGCCGCGAAGACGCTGAAGAAAAAGAAGAAGGCGCCCGAGCTGGTGGCGAAGCTGCGCAAGATTGCGGAGGTGCACGAGGTCTTTTCGCTCTACCCCAATGAGCTAGGCCAGTGGGCCACCCGCGAGTTCGCCTCCCACGGCGTTCGCCCCACCCCGGATGTCGTGCACGCGGTTCTCGACGGCGTCGGCTCCGACCTCCGCGAGCTTGCCTCCGCCATCTCCCAGCTCGTGGCCGATACCGGTGGCAATGTCACGCAGGAAGCGGTGCGTAATTACTACGTCGGCGTGGCCGAGGTAGCCAACTGGGACATTGCCGATGCCGCCGTCGCCGGCCGCGTCGAGGCCGCCGTTTCCACCTGCCGACGCGCCCTCCAGCTCGGCGCCAGCCCCGTGGCCATCGCCGCGGCCTTGGCCAATAAGGTAGGCGCCATCGCGCGCCTATATTCCGCCCGCGGGGACCAGTACACACTTTCCAGCCAAACAGGGCTTGCCCCGTATGTGGTGAAAATGACCCAGCCGGTGGCCAGGCGCTGGACTGCCGATGACATCACCGCCGCCGTCATCCTCGTCTCCGAACTGGACGCCGCCGTTAAAGGCCAAGGTGGTGAGCCCGAATTCGCCGTTGAGGCGGCCGTAAAACGAATCGCGGAATTGGCACGTTAAGCTAGAGTCCATGTCTGAGGAACAAGTGCAAGAATTCGCCGGTCGGCTCTTTGACATGGCGCGGGAGGGAAACCCGGATCTCCTGAATTACATTGACCAGGGCGTCAATATCAATCTGGTCAACCAAGAAGGCCAGTCTTTTCTCATGCTTGCCGCATACCACGGCCACGCGAATCTCGTCACCGCGCTAGCAAGTGCCGGCGCCGACGTGAACTTGCTCAATGATCGCGGCCAATCACCCCTGGCAGGGGCGATCTTCAAAAAAGAAGACGCGGTTGTCGATGCCCTCCTAAACGCCGGCGCTTCCGCCACCGCCGGCCAGCCAACCGCCATCGATTCGGCCCGCATGTTTGGCCGCGAGGATCTGCTCGGTCGCCTGGAAGGCGAGTCCGCGCAGTGAGCTGGACTTCCTTTTTCACCATCCTCCTGATGAATCTGGTGGGCGTGGCCTCACCGGGCCCGGATATCATCCTGGTCACCCGCTATGCCACCAAGTCGCGCCGCCATGCCATCGCTGCGGCCGCGGGCATTCAAATCGGCGTGTTCTTCTGGTGCGGTGCCACGGTCTTTGGCGCAGCCGCCCTCCTGACCGCCTTCCCCGGAATCTTAGGCGCGGTCCAGGCCATCGGCGGCAGCTTCCTCGTCTTCATGGGATGGCGGGCGCTGCGCAGCGGCCTCGAACAGCGCACCAACCCGCCCGTTGATCTGGAGGATGCCGAGGCCAAGCTGGGCCGGCTGCGCCACTCCTTCAAGATGGGGCTGGCAACGAACCTGTCGAACCCGAAGATCGTGCTCTTCCTCGCCGCCATGATCGCTCCGCAGCTGCCGGCATCCCCACCGCTGTGGCTGGCCATCGCGCTGACCCTGGCGCTGGCGCTCTCGGCCTTCGCTTTCTTCCTCGTGGTGGCCATGGTGATTTCTACGAATGCGGTGCGCCGCAAGCTCATCGCCGCGGGCCCGTGGATCGATATTGGATCGGGCCTGTTCTTCATCATCGCCGGCCTCGCGCTCGTGGTCGCCGGAGTGCAGCAGCTCGTGACCTAAAGCCCAGGCAGGGCTTCAGTTTCGCCTTCTGCCACCACATCCAGCGCCCACTGGATCCACCGCGCCACCGTCGAGGCCCGCCGCCTCGCCGTGCCAGCGCCTAGGCCGAGACCTTCTATCGCCGCCGCGATCTCGTGCGTCTCGGCCACCTTCCCGCGCCGCAGGCTTATCTCCAGCGCCTGCCGGAATACCCGCCGCGCCGCCAACGCGCGCAGGAGGGCAGCGTTGCGCCCATCGCGCCGGGGCTGTGCGATGGCCTTTTCGCCGCGAGGGGTGAGCTGATAGTGACCATCGGCAAGCTCCAGCAGCCCGAGGTAGCACGCCGCATTGGCGTAATAGTCTGCCTGGCGCAGATGGAAGTCGTATACCTCAGCGATTTCCTCCTTGCTCATCGGCTGTTGCGCAATGAGTTCCACCAGGTTGACCACGCGCTCAAAACTATTGGCTTGCGGGAAAGGAATCCCCACCGGTTCCGGTTCGGTATCGACGGAGGCAATGATGCCCAGCGCATCCTCCACGCTGAGGTGCGAAGCGCTCAAGGCGTAGCGGGCGTGGTCTACCAGCGCGATGCTGCGAAAATCCGCGGGATCACTGAAATCGTACCGATACAGGTGGAAGATGCCATTCGAGTAGACCAAAAACACGGGCACCACGGCTTTAGATAGCCACTGCTGGAAGCGCCGGTACGGAAAATACAATTGCCGGATATTGAAATCTTCGGAGATGTGATTTTTCGCCTCCACCAGCACCAAATGCTCGAGCGATTCGAAGCCGCCGTCGATTTCCATTTGCGCGCGGTCGACCTTGACTGTCAGCCCCAGATCCGGCACTGGAATCGTCATTTCCAGCGACGACATGCGCCCGGCGACGGTGGCCTGCAATGGTTCGCATCCCAAGAAGTGCTCGAGCATGCCGCTTGCCGATGCCACATTCAACGCCATCGATTCCGAGTTCACGCTTTCGATATCGAGGGTGTCAAGGCCCGCGGGCATGTCCAACGTGCGCACAGAACTCGGCCCGGCGTGGGTCGGGTCCGGGAACCGTTCGTACAGGTCCAACGGCCCAACGAAGTATTCGCTGCGGCTAACCGGAAGGATCCCAAGCCCCAATTCCTTGAAAATCCACGGCCGCGAGGTAGAAAAGTCGTGCTTGGCCATCAGCCGCGGCTCCCGGCCGGAAAGCTCCTTTAGCTCTTTGGCCGTGAGGTAGAAGTACCCTTTTTCTTCCAGCTGCTCGCCACACCCCGAGGCTAGAATGCGCAGCCATCCCCAATCATCGAGGCCAAGCTTTTCGCCCTCAGGGACACCGAACAGCGCGCGAAGCTCCCGCTGTTCCTGTGCGCTCGGTGCTTTACTCATGGCCCACCTCGTAGTTGCGCACGAGCACTTCATCTACTTTGCCGCGGCGCGATCCCACGGAATTGATGGCGCGGGTGGCCGCCACGGTGTCGATGGAAAAATCCGCGTAGAGCTCGCGGATGAACTCCGTGGCGGAATTGGACAGGAGGAACTTCACCCCGCGGGCATCGAGATCATCGCACACCGCCTTCAAGCGCTCTTGCTCCGCGCGGTCAAAACCGCCTTTTTGATAACCGGTAAAGGAACTGGTGACGTTGACCGGGTCATAGGGCGGATCGAAATAGACAAAGTCTCCTTCACCAGCACCTGCCACCGCCGCGGCGAAATCGCCCTGCGTGAAGGTAATGTCATTGTCCCGAAAATACTGGTGGACCCCGCGCAGCGTATCCGCATCACAAATTGTGGGGTTCTTATAACGACCAAAAGGCGCATTGAATTGCCCCGCGGAATTTACCCGGTATAGGCCGTTATAGCAGGTTTTATTTAGATACAGCGTCCGCGCGGCGCGCTCGGTGGCAGAAAGCGCCGCGAACCGGTCCGCATCCCGGTCCACCGCGCGCAGCTGGTAGAAAAAATCCGCGTCGTTCGGATAGGTCGAAACCAGGCTGATGAGCTCGTCGACGCCTTCGCGCACTACCTCATATAAATTAATCAGCTCCGAGTTGAGGTCATTGACCCGCGCAGAGGCCGGGGTGAGCGAAAATAAAACCGCGCCGCCGCCGATGAAGGGTTCATAATAACGCCGCGGCGTCCCAGCGGGCAGGGCGGCGTGAATATGCGGTAAGAGCTGGCGTTTCCCGCCGGCCCATTTCACCAGAGGCTTGACGTTGTTCATTGGTGACTTATCTTAGCCGCCCCCGCAGACACGAACTCCATCGCCCTTTCGAACATATTAGCCCATAAAGGTGTACTTCGGCGTGCTGAAGAGTATCGGCCTGCATGGGGAGAGCTGCCTGGGCCCTGCTTCCGGCGCTAGCACCCGCTCGCGGGAGAAGCCCAGCGCCCCTGCCTTCCTGTGCCGCGCGTCCTGCGTGCTCACATGTGCCGGCGCTTCGGCGCAAAATATCCCTGCGGTTGACTGTCTACGGGCCGAGAATTCCGCGTTGACATGCGGGAACCTCAGAGCTTTGCGGTGGTTAGGGAAGCCTACCAAGGGGCGGTTTTTCTTGGCGGGGAGAATGACTATAAGGTGAAGAAAAATCCCATGTTTAAGGGGATTGAATAATTGGGTTTCCCACGGGGTCGTGGGAAAGAGGGGAGAGAGTATGCCGCGCATTTCAGAAATCCGCGTCGCAGCACTGCGGCTCGTCATTGACCACGGGTATGACGGGTTCACCATGGAAACGCTTGCACAAGACGTAGGGATATCGCGGCGCACCCTTTTTAACTACGTCAAGGATAAGGAATCTGCGGTTCTGGGCCCGGAGGTTTCGGAAAAGTTCGACCAGCAATTGCAGAACTTCGCCGCTGGCCTGCCCACGGGTAGCCTGCGGGAGGATTCTGCGATCATGGCGAATGCGGAATTTGATCACGCCGTGGGCAACGATCATTTCCCGGAGATTTCCCAATTGACCGCCCAGGCGCTTTCCCAAGACGGGAAGTTGTTGTCCATGTATTGGCGCCGAAACGAGCGCGTCATGATGCACATCCGCCGGGCATTGCAAGCGCGCGAAGGGTGGAAGGCCTCGGATCCTAGGCTCATTCCGACGGTCAATATCATCCACACGCAGTTTCAAGCCGCCATCCAGACTTTCGTGGAAACCCATGGCCGGACATCCTTATCGGTGGCCTATGCGGATGCGGGCAAGATCTTCGAGGCCTACTTCGACGATGACCTAGCCTAGGTCCATCCGACGCAACAAAACCGGCGCAATAAAAATCCCCCAAACAAGCCGCTGCACACAGGCAGCGCTTTGCTCGGGGGAGACAAGAAGGCTAGTTACTAGTCCATCTTGTTGAAGGCGGTGGCCAAACCGGACTTCTTGTTGGCAGCAGCGTTGCGGTGGAAGACGCCCTTGGAAACGGACTTATCCAGCGCACGGGAAGCAACGCGCAGCTGCTTTTCTGCTGCAGCCTTGTCGCCAGCCTCTACGGCCGCACGGAACTTGCGGATCTCGGTGCGAACCGCGGAACGCACGCTCTTGTTGCGCTGACGAGACTTCTCGTTGGTCAGAACGCGCTTCTGCTTGGACTTGATATTAGCCATGAAAATACCTCTTGATAATCGAAGATGATTGATTCAGAAACAAACCCGCCGGACGTGTCCCGCGAATCCCCTTGCTAAGAACGAGGAGAGCGCTCGGCGCTGGTATTCGAAGAGCGAACCCAAGGTCCTGCCCGCCCCGGCCAACGCGCCCGGAAAGTAAGTAACTTGCACATAGTAGCAGCGCAACCGCGCACCAGCCAAGTCTGCGGGCGCCGCGCCGCTGAACTACGCCCAGTGGTAGCGCGAGCGCAAGCGGTTGGCAATCCTTTCGAACCTGCGTTCTGGAAAAAGGATGCCCTGGCGGCGCACCTGCTCCTCGGAAACCTCCAATAAACGGTCCAAGCGCACCCAGCAATTGCGCCCAGAGGCGTCCCATTCGCCGCAGCCGATTTCGAGCCAGGCATCGTCAAGCGCATGCTCCGGGTTGGCGGAAATGAGCAGGCCCGTCACGGTGGTGCGGGTGCGCCCGACCACCAAGATGGCGCGCTCGCGGGGAGGGGACTGCTTGCCTTCCGAAGGCGTCCACACCCACACCACCTCGCCGGAATCGGCCTGGCCATCCATATCGGGGGAGAAGAAGATGGAGCGGGGGTGCGCCGCGGTGGCCTCGACCTGGATGGAGGCGGCCTTGCGCGGCTCGTGGCTCTGGGTGGACCTGTCCAGCCCTAACTGGGAGTTGATGCGGTTGAGGCCGGAGTCCACGGGCTCGCGCTCGCTGATTCCGAGCGCCTCGCGCAGACGGGTGAGCATGCCGGAATTCATGTCGACTATTGTAGACGTATGTCTGAAAACTTTGCGGCCACGACGTTTACGGATCCCTCCCGGATCCGTAACTTCTGCATTATTGCTCACATCGACCACGGAAAGTCGACGCTGGCAGACCGCATCCTGCAGCTATCTAAGGTGGTTGCGGAGCGCGATATGCGTGACCAGTTCCTCGATAACATGGATATCGAGCGCGAACGCGGCATTACTATTAAGGCGCAGAACGTGCGCCTGCCGTGGGTGCCGCAATCGGGGGCATCGGCAGGCGAGCAGATCGTCATGCAAATGATCGATACTCCCGGCCACGTGGACTTTACCTACGAGGTCTCCCGCGCGCTCGAGGCGTGTGAGGGCGCCATCCTGCTTGTCGATGCCGCCCAAGGTATCGAAGCCCAAACCCTCGCCAACCTGTACTTGGCGATGGAAAATGACCTGGAAATCATCCCGGTGCTCAATAAGATCGACCTGCCCGCGGCCGACCCAGATAAATATGCGCTGGAAATCGCCAATATCATCGGCTGCGAGCCCGAGGAAGTGCTGAAGGTATCCGGCAAGACCGGCGAAGGCGTGGTTGAGCTGCTCGATAAGGTCTGCGAGCTGGTACCACCTCCCTCCTCAGAATATGAACCGGACGCGCCCGCGCGTGCGATGATTTTTGACTCCGTTTATGACACCTACCGCGGAGTGGTGACCTATATCCGCATGGTGGATGGCAAGCTCACCCCGCGCCAAAAAGTCACGATGATGTCGACGAACGCCAACCACGAGCTGCTGGAAATCGGCATCGTCTCGCCCACGATGCAAAAATGCGAGGGCTTGGGCCCCGGCGAGGTGGGCTACCTGATTACCGGCGTGAAGGACGTACGCGAGACTAAGGTGGGCGATACCGTTACCTGGTCCCACGGCGGCGCCGAGACCCCGCTGAAGGGCTACAAGGATCCTGACCCGATGGTTTATTCCGGGCTTTTCCCCATCTCCCAGGCCGATTTCCCCGACCTGCGCGATGCGTTAGAAAAGCTGCAGCTTAACGATGCCTCCTTGACCTTCGAGCCCGAGATCTCCGTCGCCCTTGGCTTTGGCTTCCGCTGCGGCTTCTTGGGCCTGCTGCACATGGAAATCACCCGCGACCGCCTGGAGCGCGAGTTCGGCCTCGACCTGATTTCTACCGCCCCGTCCGTCACCTACCGCGTGGTGGCAGAAGACGGCGAAGAAAGCTGGGTTCACAACCCTTCGGACTGGCCGGAAGGCAAGCTCAACGAGGTCTACGAGCCCATTGTCTCCATGACCGTCATCGTTCCCGAGCAGTTCGTCGGCCCGACCATGGAGCTATGCCAATCCAAGCGCGGCCAGATGGGTGGGATGGATTACCTGTCCGAAGACCGCGTGGAGCTGCGCTACACCATGCCCTTGGGTGAAATCATCTTTGACTTCTTCGACATGTTGAAATCCCGCACCAAGGGTTACGCCTCGCTCAACTACGAGGAGGCCGGCGAGCAACAATCGGACCTAGTCAAGGTGGATATCCTCCTCAACGGTGACCCGGTCGATGCCTTCTCCGCCATTATCCACCGCGATTCCGCCCAGTGGTACGGCAATAAGATGACCAAGAAGCTAAAGGAATTGATTCCACGCCAGCAATTCGAGGTCCCCGTCCAGGCGGCCATTGGTACCAAGGTTATCGCCCGCGAAAACATCCGCGCCATGCGCAAGGACGTGCTGGCCAAGTGCTACGGCGGCGATATCTCGCGTAAGCGCAAGCTGCTGGAAAAACAGAAGGCGGGTAAAAAGCGCATGAAGACCTTGGGCTCCGTGTCGGTGCCGCAGGAGGCCTTCGTGGCGGCACTGTCGACGGATGCGGACGACTAAGCACTGGAAAGCGCAGCGTAATAGTACCTTAACTTTCAGTTAACAATCTCCGCGGCGGCCGCCGCCTAAAAGCGAGGCTGAGCTGCACCTATAGGGCATTCCTGAGACTAGGAATGCCCTTTTTGAGTATTTGCGGTTTATAGGTGGGCGGCGTTTAATTTCGATTCGAAAGCGACCGATGACTCTTCGGCGAGCCACAGCCACTTTCTCCCTCTTTGTTTCACTCGACTTAAGGCGGAAAATAAGATGAAGCTTCGCTCTCGCGCTGTGGCAGTGTGCGCCGCAGCTGCTGCTACAACCTCTCTGGTTCCCGGCATCGCGCAGGCCGAAACCAAGACCCCCATCGATCACGTCGTGGTCATTTACTCCGAAAACATTTCCTTCGACCACTACTTTGGCACCTACCCACACGCCGCAAATAACGACGACGAGAAACTCCAGGGCAGCGAGAAGCCCGCCCCCAAATTCACCGCTAAGGACGATACCCCGCGGGCAGAAAACCTCGAAAATACTGACCTGCTGGGGGAGAAGAACCCCAACTCCATCAAGCCTTTCCGCATCGCTCCCGAACACGCCGTAACCACGGACCAGAACCACCATTACGCCGATGAGCAGGAAGCCTACAACGGCGGCAAGATGGACAAGTTCCCGGAGACGGTGTCCACGGACATCGATAAGTATGGCGAAGGCTCGTACGCCACCCCCGGCATGACCATGGGATACTACGACGGCAATACCGTGACCGGCATGTGGAACTACGCGCAGAACTTCGCGCTAAATGACAACAGCTTTTCCACCATCTTCGGCCCCTCCACCCCGGGAGCGCTGAACCTGGTTTCCGGCACCGTTGCGGATGCCACCATGCACGACCCAGCCACGGGCGACCAGCAGAAAATCGAGGATGGCAAGAACCACGCCCTAGCCGGCGTATCCGAGGACGGCAGCACCGCCACCGTGGTGGGCGACCCGGACCCGCTTTTCGATGACTGCTCCAATAAGTCCTCCGCCGGTACCAACCAGGTCACCGCGATGCACTCCAAGAACATCGGTGACCAGCTCAACGATAAGGACGTCACCTGGGGCTGGTTCCAAGGCGGATTCCGCCCCACCGATGAGGCGACGAAGGACTCCCGCGCCCGCTGCGGTTCTTCGCACACCACGCTGACCGGCCAGAATCAGACGGACTACAACCCGCACCACGAGCCGTTCCAGTACTATGCCTCTACCGCCAACCCGCACCACCTGGCCCCGTCCAGCGATGACATGATTGGCAAGACCGACCAGGCGAACCACCAGTACGACCTCGCGGACTTCGATACCGCCATCGAGCAGGGCAACCTGCCCTCCGTGTCCTTCCTCAAGGCCGCCAACTACCAGGATGGCCACGCCGGCTACTCCAACCCGTTGGATGAGCAGGCGTTTATCACCCACTACATCAACGAGCTGCAGAACTCCCCGGAGTGGGATTCCACCGCAGTCGTCATCGCCTACGACGATTCCGATGGCTGGTACGACCACAAGGCGCCGGAAATCCTTAATGGTTCCGACGACCCGCACCAGGATAAGGAAATCTGCACCGCCGCTGCCGCAAAGGTAGGCATCAAGGGCGATAAGAACGGCCAGTGCGGACCCGGCACCCGCCAGCCGCTGCTGGTTGTATCTCCCTACGCCAAGACCAACCACATCGATTCCACCTATACCGAGCAGACCTCGGTGACCAAGTTCATCCAGGACAACTGGGGCCTCGGCCGCTTGGGCGGCGATTCCTTCGATGATCGCGCGGGTGAGCTCACCGGCATGTTCGACTTCGCCGCCGCGGAGAAGGCCCCGAAGCTCTTCCTCAACGAAACCGATGGCACGGTGGCGGAGGATTACAGCTCCGTCGAGCGCGTCGACGACACCTCGCGCGCTGGCACCAACCTGAAGCCGGTTGTCGATGGTATGAATGACACCAAGGTTACCGAGCAGGGCGTTCCTGCCGTGACCACGCTGGATAAGGCCCAGCAGCCGGACACCAACCACGCCGCATCCGGTTCCTCCAAGGCAGGCATCATCGGCATCCTCGCCGCACTGGGCATCGCCGCCGGCATCATCGGCTGGTTCATGAGCGGCCACCCCGGCCTTGATTTGAAGAACCTGCCATTCTAATTTATGAAGATTTCCCGTTTCGCCACCGCATTCGCGCTCGCCGTTGGGCTTTCCATCCCGCAAACGGCTGCCCAGGCGAGGCTCGCCGGGCACAGCGACGAGCAACCCACGCGCGAGCTCGCCGTGCGCGATGTGTATTCCTGCCCGGCGCCTGAGGACGTGCAGGGTGAGGCGAAATGGAAGATCAATAACACCACCGGGCTCGCCCTCACGGTCTACGTTTCCGATGATAAGGGCAATGCCTACCAGGTTCTCGAGCGCGTCGGCACCCCCGCTGTCCGCGAGTGGAACCCGCAGCTGGAGGACGGAAACTACCACCTGACCTGCGTATTTCATAACGATTCCGCCGTGGAGTCCGACGTTTTCACGGTGACGGGCTCCACCGTGGCTGATGCTCCCAAGATGGTCCCCATTACGGATCACGAGGTCGCCGCGGTTTCCATCAAGCAGGCTGAAAGCCAGAAAAAGCGCGTGCCGGAGCTGCAAAAGCGTGCGCATGCGCTTGCCGATGCCACCTCTTCCTCCCGCCCCGCCGCCCAAGCCGCCTACCTGGACTACCTGGAGTATTACCGCTCCTTCGACGATTCCAGCGCGGAGTGGCCGGGCCCGGAGTTGGAGGGCTACGAAGACATCGAGCGCATCCTGTGGTCCAACCGCCCGCCGAGCGATGCCACGGGACCCGCCGCCGCGCTTGCCGATGCCACCGACCAGACCGCCCACGCCCTCGACACCTCCCATTTCGCCATCCCCGCCCCGGATTATGGGCTGCGCGCGCATGAGGTGATGGAGGAGTTCGAGCGCTTTGACCTGCGCGGCGAGCGCGATTTCGGCGCCCATGCCCTGCCTGCCGCCCTGCGCGGGGTTATTACATCGACGCGGGTGACGTTGGATCCCGTGCGCTCCTTGGTCGAGGATCGCGGTTTAGACACCGCTCCCATCTATGATCAGCTCGCGGATTTGGACTCCCTTGCTGAGGAATTCGACGATAAATACGGTGGTGCGTCTAGCGTCGCTTTTGCGGACTGGCCGCAGGAGGACCGCTTGCGCTTGCAGGCGGGCGTCGCCAAGGCGAATGAGCTGCTCGCCCCGGTTGCCACCATGACCGTTATCCGGAGGATGAACTAGTGCCGTGCCCGTTTAACTTTTCCCGCCGCTCCTTTTTGTCTGGCCTCGCCGCCTCCGCGGCCGTCGGCGCAGCCCCGGGAGCAGGAGCCGAGCCCACCTCGCTTCCGCTGGAATCCACCGATTCACTGGATCGCCCGGGCGCGCTGGATTTTCACGGCGAACACCAGCAAGGCATCATCAATCCCCCGCAGAAGTACTCGGAAATAGTGGCGCTGGACGTGCAGGTCAAGACAAAAGCCCGCTTGGACAAGATCCTGCGCACGCTAAGTGAAAGGGCGCGCATCTTAACCGCAGGTGGCACTCCCGCGCCCGATGGCATTGCTTACCCGGCGATGGATTCGGGCGAGCTGGGCCCAGAGCTGCCGGCCGATCACTTATCCATCACCCTCGCGGTGGGCGATTCGCTTTTTGATGACCGCTTCGGCCTCGCCGCCCACAAGCCCGTTCACTTGAGCGCGATGGAAGCATTTGCCGATGACACCCTGCAAGAAGAAGAATGCCACGGCGACCTCGCCTTACAGATTTGCGCCGATGAGCGCGATACCGTTCTGCATGCGCTGCGCGATATGTTGCGCCATACGCGCGGCGATGTGGCAGTGCGTTGGCGGCAGAATGGTTATATGAATTCCCCGCGGCCATCGGGTACGCAGCGCAATCATTTGGGGTTTAAGGATGGCATCGTCAATCCTGGGCCCGATGATTATGATTCGCTCGTGTGGGCAGGTTCGGATGAGCCCGACTGGGCCGCGGGCGGCAGCTATATGGCGGTGCGGCTTATCGCGATGTACACCGAGTTTTGGGATCGCATTTCCATTGCCGAGCAGGAGCAAATCTTCGGTCGCGACCGCACTACTGGCGGCCCGTTGTCGGGCGGCGATGAGCACGCCGAACCAGATTACCTCGATGATGCCACCGGTGATGTCATTCCCACCGATGCCCACATCCGCCTAGCCAACCCCCGCACCCCAGAAACCGCTGACCAGTTGATGCTGCGCCGCGCTTATAATTACGACAACGGCGTGCGCGATAACGGCACGCTCGATGTGGGGCTGGTATTTATCTCCTTCCAGCAGGACTTGGAGCGACAGTTCATCACGGTGCAAAAACGCCTCGAGGGCGAACCGCTGGCTGACTATATCCGCCCCTACGGCGGCGGTTACTTCTACGCGCTTCCCGGCATCACCGATGAATCCGATTATTTCGGCCGCAGCCTCCTCGAAGCCTAAAACCTCCTACCCAGCTAGCCACTGGTCGCTCGCGAACATCTACCACCACGCCAAGGCCCTGACTTAGCCACCACCCAGCGTTGAGGACACGCCACAGCGCACGGGCCTTACAGCGCATGGGCCTTATGGCATGCCAAACCGGCAACCGCTAAACCAGCGGTTGCTATCGGCGGCAATGAGAAGAGCAACGGTAGGAAAAGGAGCCACTTACTTAGGAACCGCAGAAGTTCTCGGGCCCGGCTCAATCGAATCAAGTAAAGGCGGCACTTAGCTGGGCGGCGAGGCCCAGGGCGGAAGCCATTCGATGCGGCCGCGATGGCGATGCAGGCGGCCGCGCACCGGTGGGGCGTGCGGGTCATCGTCATTGACGCCGTTGTGATAGGGGCAAGAAATGGTCAAGTTGTCCATATTCGTCTCGCCGCCGTGCTTCCACGCCTGGAGATGGTGGACTTGGCATTTATCGGCCGGATAATTGCACTCCGCCCACGGGCAGGAGGGGTTTTCGGCGGCGGCCATCAGCCGCTGCTTTTCGGAGGCGAACCGCGAGGTTCTATAGAGGTTGACTGGGCCCTCGAAGGGGTGAATGAGGGTGACAAGGCCGACCTCGGCAAGCTTTTTCTCCACCAACTTGGTCCCGGAAATCTCGGCGCCATTGGTCATCTGCAGCGTGACCTCTTCGCCGCCACCGCTTAAGATCTTGTCCATCTCATCGAGGTGGATGACAATATTGGTGCTAGCCACCGGGCGCGTGGCGCCACCGCGGAAGAAGATGCGATCGACGGCCTCGAGCGGGGAATCCTCCCCAATGGTGGAATGCAGGTCGGCGATGAAATCGGAATCGCCGGTAATCGACAGCGTGGAGGGCCCGCCCTTTCGCCGGGTCATGCGCACCCCGCGCTGGGGCGGGTGAGTTGTGCGCCTTTGTTCGGGTTGATCTCATCCCAGCAGATCGGCATCAGGTTTCCTTCCATAGCAGGTGTTCAAGAGTCATGTGAACAATATCGTCACATGATTTGCGATCGGTGCTCGACAGCCCGGTCGAGCAATTCGTGCTATCGGTGAGCGCGAACCAAAACTCCGCAACGCACAGCCACCATTGTCCTAGATGACCGTTGTTTACAAGTGTCCCATAGATTTGGGATCGCTGGCGACCACGCGGTGCTGATGTGGGGCCCGACCCCCGGAAAGTGGACACATCGGGGGCTAGCTATGCTGCTGTGGTCAGTATAGCCGAAGTCTTGGTTTCAAAGACATCAGGCGCTACGAGATTGCACCAGGAGTGCCGCCGGCGCGTGTTGTAGCGCATGCACCACCGGAAGACCTCTTGGCGACAGCTAATTGGGTTGTCAAAGACTTTCCGATCACGCAGCACTTCCCGCTTTAAAGTGGCGTTAAACGATTCTGCCAAGGCATTATCAGCACTCGTTCCTACCGCTCCCATGGACTGGCGTACACCTAACGACGAGCAGTAGTTCCTAAAGGTTTGTGAGGTGTACACACTGCCGTGATCAGAATGGAAAATAGCCCCGTCAAGACTGCCGCGCACACCGTGTGCGTGGGCTAGGGCATCGATTGAAGTGCCCCGGGTTTTGTTCCTAGGCATTTGCCTTGTTTTCCATTATTGCCTGTTGCGGGGTCTTCTTCCAAAATTCGGATTCCACCTCGGCTGGGGTTCGGTATCCCAGGCTTTGGTGGAGCCTTACCTCGTTCCACCATGACACCCACTCGAACGTCGCGATTTCTACCTCTACAACGTCATCCCACCTGCGGGTATGGATTAGCTCGTTCTTATGAGGGGCCGTTAACGTTTTCAGCCAGAGCATTATCATAGGAGTCACCGACAGTCCCAGTGGAAGCGGCAATGCCATGCTGGGAAAGGCGCTGGTTGTAGACAACGCTGACGTACTGCGATCCGTGATCCGAATGGTGAATGAGACCTGTTGTTTCCTCAGCACACTTGGGTCGCCTGGTTGAGAGCTTGCAGCGGCAGTGCTTGAAGTGCGCATCGAATCTGACAGCGCCCATCCGACGATCCGCCGGGAGTAGACGTCGGTGACAAATGCGGCATACACAAAGCCTTTCTTCGTGCGCACGTAGGTAATGTCGGCCACCCGCAGCTTATTCGGGCCCCGGGCTTTAAATTCACGCTCGACCAAATCCGGGCGCAGATCAGGCACGTTAGCTTTTCGGGTTGTAATCGGTGATCCGCCTTTGCCTTTGCCAGAAACGCCAGCCAGGCGCATCAGCCGGGTAGCGTGTTCACGACCGATATCGATTCCTTCACGGCGAAGAGCATGCCACATTTTCCGCACACCGTAGACACCATAATTATCTCTATGAACAGCACTAATGCGTTCAACCAACGCAGCATCACGAAGTCGACGAGCACTTAACCCGCGAGCCTTGGACTGGCGATACCCACGCGAGGTGATAAACCCACCAGCCCGGTTATTTTTCAACGTCTTGCAGATGAACTCGGGCAGAGAAACGATTCCGGTTTTCATCGATGAACCGGATCATTTCTTAACGTTTGGGGTCGAGTCATGAGGCGAAAAAAGCCAAGGCAGCCTTCAACAACTCATTAGTATCGCGTAGCTGGTGATTTTCACGACGTAGCCTCGCGTTTTCGGCAGCCAAATCTTCAGGCACAGGTTCTGGGATGCTCCCCGCACGGCGGGCAGGCTTAAGTCCATTGACGAGCCGTGTGCCATGAAACCCCCAGCTTTGGGGCTACTGCCTGGCACGCGGCCTGCATCGACATATTTTCCGCCACGATGCGGTCTTCCACGAGACGGACCACACGGTCCTTTGCATCCTGGTCAAATTTTCTCGGCATGTTCCAGATTTTCCCATCTACTCAAACGGAACAAAACCTGGGACACTTCAGACCTCTCGTTGAACTCAGCATCATCAGAGCTCGGCATCAATCGAGCCTCGCTGCATTCTTGGGTCAAAAAGTACGGCACTGGCAAACGTGCCCGCATAAAAGCCGTGCATGAGAAAGCCCAAGCGGCGAATGATTCTGCGCGAATCCGACAGCTAGAAAAAGAAGTCTCTAAGCTGCGCGAAGAACGCGATATCCTGCGTAAGGCCGCGAAGTATTTTGCCGAAGAGACTCACTGGTGATCCGCTTCCAGTTTGTCGATGACCACCGAACCGAGTACTCGGTTAAGCGGATGTGCGATGTATTAAAGCTCAATCGCTCCTCGTTTTATAAATGGGTCCATACGCGTAAAAAGCGCAGGTTAAAGATATATTCTGACGGTCTTATTGGTGCAAGAATCAAGACCATCTTCGATGATGAGCACGGGCTTTATGGTGCTAAACGCATCGCCGCAAGCCTCAAGGAAGACCTGGCGTATACCCCGGTTAATCACAAGAAAGTTGCACGCATCATGAAATCCATGGGGTTAAAAGGCTTTAGCAAACGGCGTCGATGCATTACTACCAGGCGTAAGCCTGGTCACCGTGTCATGCCAGATCTAGTAGGCCGCAAGTTCACAGCTGACGAGCCGAATCGTGTGTATGTCGGCGACATTACCTACTTGCCCTGTAAGGGCGGCAAGAACATGTATTTGGCCACAGTCATTGACACTTCATTCACGCAAACTTGCAGGGTATGCACTCGCAGACCACATGCGGGGCTCACTGGTCATCGATGCCCTAGCCCACGCACACGGTGTGCGCGGCAGTCTTGACGGGGCTATTTTCCATTCTGATCACGGCAGCGTGTACACCTCACAAGCCTTTAGGAACTACTGCTCGTCGTTAGGTGTACGCCAGTCCATGGGAGCGGTAGGAACGAGTGCTGATAATGCCTTGGCAGAATCGTTTAACGCCACTTTAAAGCGGGAAGTGCTGCGTGATCGGAAAGTCTTTGACAACCCAATTAGCTGTCGCCAAGAGGTCTTCCGGTGGTGCATGCGCTACAACACGCGCAGGCGGCACTCCTGGTGCAATCTCGTAGCGCCTGATGTCTTTGAAACCAAGACTTCGGCTATACTGACCACAGCAGCATAGCTAGCCCCCGATGTGTCCACTTTCCGGGGGTCGGGCCCGATGTGGTGGTCTTAGTGACCGTTACGCCGGTGGTGTCGGCGGCGATCTGCTCCCAGTGCGTGCGCTCGAGAGAGGGAAGTGCTGCCCACAACGCCATGCGAAGGTAGGCTCCGCGACTGCGGTTGGTGCGTGCGGCGAGCGCGTCGAGGCGCTCGACGAGTTCGGGTTCTACCCGCATCGAGACCACGGGTCCGCGCCCGACCCAGTCTTTCTGATTCCTCGTCGCCACCACCGGCCCCCTTGTCTGCGCGCATGTTTGCGCGGGTGTGTTCACGGTTCGTTGTAGACACTGTTTACACATGGCCCGAACCCGCCGCCACCCCGGGATGACTTTTGTGCGGAGACTGCCGCCCGGTTATGGGTAAACAACGTTTACACTCGGGTTATGTGGTGGTCAGTGCTGGCGCATCAACTCACCGTTACAAGGCGTCTATTTGCACAAGCTCTCGTTTCCCTCCTCCCGCAGTAACAGGGGCAAAAGTAGGGGGATTGTGATTGATATTCGCCCACAGTTCCTGCCAAGAGTCCGATTCCGCTAATAGGCTCAATTCTTCGAGCCGTTCAAAAATGGGGGAGGGCATAGAGATTTTCATGTTCACTTCTGGCATCAAGACCGTGTGCCTTTCTGAGGCTTGACTTCGATCGCCAGGGCAAGCTTTGATGATCTCCATAAACGGCCAGCAGTATGCGGTGTCTACGAGCGTTTGAAATTCATCGTCGGAATATAAAGACTTCACAGGAGCCCCGGGAGGGTCGACCATATATCCTCTCCAGTGGTCGTTTTCGAAATAAGATAGGGAAGCAATCCTTGGAGCAGCGCTACCGACGAGTTGTCGTACTGCGTCTGGCGCGCTAGACAACTGGGTTTTCGCCTTTGAGACAGAAGATTGGTCGAATCCATTTGTTCGACCTTTCGCCTCGACGAGCAATCTCCCTAGACTGTTCGCTGTCGCGCCTTGCCTGTAGCCCACGAGGTCGGGTCGTTGGACGTTTCCTATTTTCTGTCCGAGAAATTTCAGTACCGCATCGACGTGCACCAAATGGGGTGTGTTCCACAGCTTCTTGGCAATAATGGCCGGCAGAACCATACCCAGGCAGTAGCTCACTCCACTTTTCTCACTGGGGTCGAGGCGCTTATATGAAGAATTTTGCTTCCAGCTACCTGAAGCTTGGTCCAAGTTCGCCAGGATCATGTTTACGCGCCATAAAAACTCGCGCCATGTGCGCGGCGGAGTTCCAAAAACTGCCGAGGTTGCCCCGACGTCTGCGGCGGCCTTGCAGACCTCATGGGATGAGACATCGATAGGAAAGGTGCCGTTTGGCCAAGGCCAATCTCTTGGCCAAGAGATTGGCCTTGGCAAAGAGGTAGGGAAATTTTCAGTTGTGATCTCAACCAGAGGCATGGGATATCTACTTTCATATTAGAAATATCAGTTGATCGCGTATCGCGATTGAGGAACGGTACTTGTCTATATCTCGTCGGAATGAGCTGTAGGCAGACGTCCATAAAACAGCTCACGCGCCGCACAATACGGGGCGGGGTGCGGGCAGTGTGGGGATCAAGTCCTGGGAAGTGGTGTATCTGGCTTTCGAGTATGTGGTTAGTTTCGGGGGCGGGTGCTTGGGGCCGTCTCGGGGGCGGGGTTGGGTAAGCATTAGGCGGCGATCTCCTTACCGTCGGTGGGAGTGTCGTCGACGAGGTTGGCAGCGATGATCTCCTTGGTCTGGGTCAGGCTGGTCAGCGACATGTAGCGTTTTTGCTGGGTCCACTCATCGTGTTGTTCCGCAAGGACGGCCCCGACCAGCCGGATGACGGCCTCACGGTTTGGGAAGATCCCAACTACGCAGTTGGGCGAAAAGTTAATCTACTACCATTTCGAAGCATTATTCGGAGGAGTTCAAGTGTGATGCCGTGTCCTTGCATGAAGACCATCTGGAGCATTCATAGTCCTCTGCCACCGCTGGCCTAAGAAACAATCGTATAACCTTGAAGGCCTGAGTCGAGAAGTACGGAACGGTTAACTCCAGTTAAAAGCAAGATTTTATTAGACGTACTTTTTTGCTTCTCGCATCATCATCTCAAAATGACCCCGATGCGCTCCATTAGAGGTTTTCTGGAAGACCCGCTCAAACGCTTCCAACCAGCGCTTGTTAGAGACAGATGATTGAGCGTAAACCTCTGCGCCCACGATGGTGTGGGAACCACCGTGCGACCAGGCAATAAGCGCATCGTGAAGCGTCTTTTCAGGGGGTTCCAGTCCTTCACCAATCTTATACAGATTCTCTTGGCCGCCCAGAGTAGAAAAGTAGCTCTCTAGAATTCTTCGCAAAATATTCGGAAGCCAAGGCGTCCGAGAGTCGGGATATAGTTGCGCAGTGGCCACCTCGTCCCAAAGTTCCTGATAAGCCGAACGGATGGGATTCTTCCGCCCACAGTCTTTCATTTGGTTCGGTTCAGGCGAGAACTTTCTGATTCGGTAGAATTTCACTTTTGGTGACTCTTCACCCTTGTGGCTATAGCTGACTTCTTCATGAAACCGAGTGTTATGGGTCAGGAGAAGCACTTGCGAGACCCGGTCGTGTTTTTGCTGGCGGACCTTCTGAATTAGGTCGCGAGTTAAGGCAGAGACCACGAACATGATATCGCCGTCAAGACTCGAGATGGGATCATCGATAATTGCGCAGATCTTCTCGGTTTCCTCATCCTGCCTTACTTCGGAAAGCGAATGGTAGAAGTAAAGGAAGGTGACGAAGGTGCGCTCTCCTTCACTAAGGGTAGCGATATCCGCTGTTTGAGCATCGTCTCGAACGATTCGATAACCATCCTTCGTGTGGTGTGCTTTCGCCAGCTTAAAGCTATGAAACTGGCTCATTTCAAGCATTTTATTGATCGTTTCAATGGTGGCTTCACTGGAAGTGGTCTGGGCTCGAAGCTGGCGTAGCTCGCTCTCGTAACTTTGGCAGAAGCCCTCCTGCTGCTCAATCTTTTCCTGGAGCCCGTTGATCTTCTTGTCTACCTTTTCTTTTTCCTTAAGAAACGTCGTGATGAGGTCATTTACGTGACCTCGCACAAACTCTCGCCAGGCGTTGTCGATAATGATGGAACGCTGGTCCTTACGGGTCCGAATGATTGTGTTGTTCTTCTTTATCTCTTCATTTGCTCGATCGACGATCGACACAAGCACTGCATGAGATTGGGCTACACTCCCTACCTCTATGGCATCCGACGGTTTCATCATTTTTTGTTCGAGAGATGTCGCAATGCTTTTCAAGCCCACTTCGACAGCCTCAAAGGCCTGGTTAATCTCCACAGATCCGCCGCCGTATTGCAAAACATCAACATTCTGCTTTTTATAAGAGGTTAGAGATTGATCAAAGGCTTCAAGCTCCCGTTGAAACTGTTCGATCTCGCCACGCTTTTCTTGATAAGTATCGTCAAAGAGGCGCGCAAGCTGCTCGCCTAGGTTTTGGGGAGCAGTCTGCTGACAAAACGGGCACAGTGTGGCAGAGTTCCGTGGATCATGGAAGTGCTCCACCCCCTCCCTCACCCAGTCGGAGATACCTAAACGTTCAATCATGTCGGACAACGGAACATCCGCGCTGCCAACAATCGGAGTGCGGAGCGCCTCGCGCAGATTCCCTTCATCCCATTCCAGAACTGGTACAGGGAGGATTGGTGGTTGCTCATCGATTTCCTTCGAGAACACAACGCGGGCCTTTGATAAAAGAGAATCGAAAGTTTCCTCGCCTCTATTAGGGAACTCGGCAGCTTTCTCAAGAGTGAGTTCAAGACACCGATCTCGCCCACCATTCAATCCGGTCATCTCGCGCCTAAGCACTTCAGGTATGTCGCTACGGCGCTCCCAAACCTTGTCACGAAGATCTTTGCGCTTAGCCTCGAGATCGTTTTTCGCTGTCTCAATCGCGCTCCGAAAGTTTCCAATTTTCCCCTCGGCTTTTTGGAGGGCATCTTGTAATTCTTTGATCTGGTTAAAGGTTTCTTTGCTGTCCTCACCGAGAAGAAATACGCCACGTTCCTCAGCTTTGGTGAACGTTTTATTCACGTAATCCCGGTTGTAAACCTTTACCGTCTGCGACCCCGAGGTCCATTGGACATGAGAGTAGTCTTTGTCAATGCCATTTAAGCTCGGAGCTAGGCTCCGGCTAATCGATGTCTTACCGGAACCATTGGGCCCAAAGACATAGTTTATAGTGGCGAGGTTATCCAGAACCTCTTTGTCACCAAAGCTAGGAAGCTCGGAGAGGGAAACCGACTTGATCATGGGTGTCTCCTAAACGTTTCCGCGGGTCAGTTGTTGGACCAAAGCTGCTCTCATGGTCTTAGCCTAGCGCGGGTATCGCATATGCATCATCCTAAAATGAGAATGCCGCGCCTTCTAGGGCCGTTGGAAGGCAGTGGCCTTTTAGAAGGAAGCAAATGTAGGTGAGCTGCCCAGTCACGGAGACGGACCCGCCCTACAGGTAGTTGAATGGTCTCTACTTCCGTTCCATCTGAGTAGACAAGAGATCCTAGGAGAGAGTGTCTAATGGTTTGTGTGTAGGTTCCCAACCTGCATAAGGAGATAAGCCAGAATGACTAGTGTGGCACGACGAGATCCGGCTGATAAGGCCAAGATTGATGCGAGTGAAAAGAAGCTGCTTGCTAACCCTGACATCGCGAAACTGATTGATGACCTAGGCACTTCCACCGCGGATGCCAACGACCTGGTTCGGGGCATGTTGCAGGCCTCGATTACCAGGGGTTTGAATGCTGAGATGGATGCCCACCTTGGCTACGAGTCTGGCGACAGGAGTGCTAAAGCTGCTGCTGGGACAGACAATTACCGCAACGGGTCGTATCCAAAGACCGTGGATTCTAACTACGGGCCGGTGGGGTTGCCCGCAAATCGTGGACACGTAGTGGAGCTACCTAGTGGTTAGGCAGCTATTTCTTTTCTGCTGGTGGTTAGGCTGGTGTGGTTCTCGAAATCGACGGGGCTGACCATCCCGAGTGCGGAGTGCCGGCGCCGACGGTTGTAGACGGCTTCAATCCAGTAGGCAACGGCCTGACGCGCAGTATCGCGGGTTGGCCAGCGCTTCCGGTCGTAGAACTCGGTCTTAAGCGTCGACCAGAACGACTCGGCCATCGCGTTATCGAAACACACCCCAGTACGCCCCACAGACTGAGCAACACCTAGGTTGCGGCACACCTCCCAGAGCTGCTCGCTGGTAAATTGTGTTCCCCGGTCGGCGTGAAACACCAGCCCGTCAGGAACGTCACCACGGAAGTGTATGTGCCATCCGCAGTGCTCGTTCGACCAGGTATGTATCTTGCACGCTATCCATAGCCCAGCCCAGCACCCTGCGGGAATGACCATCGCGAACTGCGCATAAGTACAACCAGCCCTCGCCGGTGCGCAGGTAGGTAATGTCTGACATCCATACTCGATTGAGCTCGCCGGTATCAAACATGCGCTTTACCAGGTCAGGAAGACTCGACTTACGTTTAGATTGAATCGTTGTCGCTGGGACGAAGGCACGCGGTGAAATTCCTTCAATGCCCATCAGGCGCATCCGCTTAGCCACAGTCTTGCGGTTAAGAACAATCTGGTAGCGCTCACCTAGTTCTGCGGTGATTCGCGGGGCACCGTAGACCTCGTTGGAGTCTTTCCAGATCTGATGAATCTTGCGGTCAACATCATTGTAAAATGCTGCACGATCATCCTTACCGGTTAAGCGTTGCTGCTGTATATGGGTCCATTTGTAGTATCCAGACCGAGATACCTTCAAAAGGCGTGCCATGCGCTTGATGCTGTAGTTAGCCTTCTCCTGCTGCGGGCCCGACCCCCGGAAAGTGGACACATCGGGGGTTAACTATGCGACTTTAGCTAGTATAGCTGAAGTCTCGGCTTCAAAGACATCAGGAGCCACAAGATTGCACCAGGAGTGGCGCCTGCGGGTGTTGTAGCGCATGCACCACCGGAAGACTTCCTGACGGCAGATAATGGGATTATCAAAGACTTTCCGATCACGCAGCACTTCCCGCTTTAAGGTGGCGTTAAATGACTCTGCCAGGGCATTATCGGCACTCGTTCCAACCGCGCCCATGGACTGGCGCACACCTAACGACGAGCAGTAGTTCCTAAAGGCTTGTGAGGTGTACACGCTGCCGTGATCGGAATGGAAAATAGCCCCGTCAAGACTGCCGCGCACGCCGTGTGCGTGGGCTAGAGCATCGATAACTAGTGAGACCCGCATGTGGTCTTCGAGTGCATAACCTGCAAGTTTCCGTGAATAGGTGTCAATGACTGTAGCCAAATACATGTTTTTGCCTCCCTTGCACGGCAGGTAGGTGATGTCGCCTACATAGACGTGGTTCGGCCTGTCAGCGGTGAAATTGCGGCCTACTAAATCTGGCATGACACGGTGGCCAGGCTTGCGCTTGGTGGTGATGCATCGACGTCGTTTGGTAAAGCCTTTTAACCCCATGGATTTCATGATGCGTGCGACCTTCTTATGATTGGTCGGGCCGAGGTCCGTATCGTCGTTGAGGCTTGCGGCGATGCGTTTGGCACCATAAAGCCCGTGCTCATCATCGAAGATGGTCTTGATTCTTGCACCAATAAGAGCATCAGAGCACATCTTTAACCTGCGATTTTCGCGGGTATTGACCCATTTGTAGAACGAGGAGCGATTGAGCTTTAACACATGGCACATCCGCTTGACCGAGTACTCGGTTCGGTGGTCATAGACAAACTGGAAGCGGATCACCAGCGTGTCTCTTCGGCAAAATATTTCGCGGCCTTACGCAGGATGTCGCGTTCTTCGCGCAGCTTAGAGACTTCTTTTTCCAGCTGACGGATTCGCGCAGAATCATTCGCCGCTTGGGCTTTATCATGCATGGCCTTTGTGCGAGCACGTTTGCCGGTGCCGTACTTTTTGACCCAAGAATGCAGCGAGGCTCGATTGATACCGAGCTCTGCTGATGCTGAGTTCAGCGAGAGGTCCTCATTGTTCTCATAGAGGGCCACGGCATCGCGTTTGAACTGTTCGGAGTACCTAGACATGGTGGTAGATTACCTTTCTTCCCAGCTCGACTGGGCTGGATATCAGGTGTCCACCACATGGGGGTCAGGTCCTGCATTAATTCGAACTTTTCTGTTCGCGTTGCTTTGCGGTGAAGAAGGCTGTCGCTTTTGACAAAAACTCATTATCCATCTTGGCTTCTGCCAGCTCACGACGCAGACGAGCGTTCTCCGCACGAAGATCAGCCTCGCTTAGCCCATCAGAGGATCCTCGGCGTTGACGCTCATTTTTCACCCACCGACCTAAAAGACCAGGTGCGACACCAATTTCTTTCGCTACATGAGCAATCGGGCGTTCTGACTCGATTACCAGGTTCGCGGCTTCGCGTCGATACTCCGGTGTGTATTTCTGGCGTTGTTGACTCACAATGAACATCCTCTCTTACGGACACAAGATCCGCACTAATCGGGTGTCCACTAAACGAGGGTAACCTCACCGGTTACGGTTGATGTGCCGAGAGATCGGGCTGGAACATTCTTGCCGACTATGGCCCCTCAAAGGCTCGAGGAGATTGACCGACGTTGATGACATGATCGTCAGCTTGTATGCCGGCGGGATGACGATTAGGGATATCCAGCATCATATGGCAACTGCGATGCGTGTCGATATTTCCCATGAGACGATCTCCGCAGTCACCGATGTCGTCGGCGATGAGGTCATGGTCTGGCAAAACCGCCAGCTAGACGAATTCTACCCCGTAGTGTTTCTCGATGCGCTGCGCATTAAAGTCCGCGACGGTGGCCGAGTGGTCAACAAGTCCGCGTACATGGCAATTGGTGTGGATCTTGACGGTATTAAGCACATTTTGGGGTTGTGGATTGCCAAAGAAGAAGGCGCTTCATTTTGGGCGCAGGTATGTGCCAATCTTTCTAACCGTGGGGTCAAGGAAGTCTTTATCGTCTGCTGTGACGGGCTTAAAGGCCTGCCAGAAGCTTATCGAGGCAACCTGGCCGAACTCTATGGTGCAAACCTGTATCGTGTACCTGATTCGCGCCGCTAACCGGTGGGTAGCCTACGGGGATCGCCGGGGCGTATCGGCCGCGTTGAAAAAGATTTACACCGCTGCAGACGAATCCACAGCTCAGGCTGCTTTAGACGAATTTGAAGCCTCTGAATTAGGAGAAAAGTATCCCCGCTCAGTCAAGGTCTGGCGGGATGCTTGGGCGCGTTTCGTACCGTTTCTGCAGTTCCCGCCAGCAGCCAGGAAGGTAATCTATACGACGAATTCGATGAATCATTCAACAATGAACTGCGTAAAGCTACCCGCAACAGGGTGCAGTTCACCAACGATGAATCAGCGATGAAGACGCTGTGGTTGATGATCTGCAATATTGAAGACAGACGAGCTGCCAAGAGGGTGAAGCAGGGCAAACGCGTCTCAGCGACAGCCGGCAGACTCATGGAAGGAGCCCGAGTTTCCGGCTGGAAACAAGCCATCAACCAAATGGCCGTGGCCTTTCCCGACCGCTTCGACAAGTACCTATAAACCTAACCCCACACACAAACAACTTGACACGCTCGGTGGGGCCGAAGTAGGCATCGGCAAGCAGCAGCAATTCGCGCGATTCCTGCCGGGAAATGACAATCCGGCGCAGGTCCGCCTCGGCAAGGCCGAAGACCTCTCCGAGAAGCTCCATCGGCGAGGTTAATTGGCGGGCGTAGTCCTGCAAGCGGGTCATGCCTGCGAGGTTAAGCCACCGTCCACCCGCGGGAAAGCCCTCGCCGCCCCGCCTGTGGATAACTCGCCCCACGCGTCACACCTGACGCCTCGACGCCCATTCACCCTGTGGATAACCTGCGGTATTGTCGAATACGACAGCGAGTAAAGGAGCCCACATGACTGATCCCACGAAAATTGTCCGCCCCAACCACCCCGGCCGTAAGTCCGTCCCGCGCCAGGCGCAGGAGTTGCCGCCGCTGCCGGTGACAAGGGCGCGCATCGGCAAGCAGCCGGCGACGGAGATTTTTCAGGACATGGGCGAATCCATGGTGGAGGACCTGCAGGACATTCGGCGCGATTTGCACCGCCACCCGGAAATCGGGCTGCATCTGCCGCGCACCCAGAAAAAGGTCCTTGAGGCGCTTGAAGGCCTGCCGCTCGAGATTCATGTGGGGCAGGATCTCAGCTCCGTGGTGGCGGTGCTGCGCGGTGGCAAGCGCGGCGAGCGGCCGGTTTCGGTGCTATTGCGCGCGGACATGGACGCGCTGGAGGTGCATGAGCAGACCGGCAGCCCCTTTGCGTCGATCAATGAATACATGCACGCCTGTGGCCACGACCTGCATACCGCGGGGCTGATTGGGGCCGCGCGCATGCTGTGTGAGCACCGCGAGGAGCTGCATGGCGATGTCACCTTTATGTTCCAGCCCGGCGAGGAAGGCCCCGGCGGTGCGCAGCCGATGATCGAGGAAGGCGTGCTTGATGCCGCTGGCAGGCGCCCAATTGCCGCCTACGGCCTGCACGTGGGCCCGCAGGACCGGGGCACGTTCCACTATGTTCCCGGGCCGATGATGGCGAGCTCGTCCAACCTGACCATTACGGTGCTGGGCAAGGGCGGGCACGGTTCCCGCCCGCACGATGCCATCGACCCCGTCGCGGCGCTGGCGGAAATCCAGATGGCACTGCAGACCGCGCTGACGCGCCGCTTCGACGCGCTGGAGCCCATCGTGATCACCGTGACCAACCTATGGGCGGGCAATGGTGCGTATAACGCCATTCCGGATCGCGCGGCGCTGGGGGCGACGGTGCGCGTGCTTCGCGATGAAAAGATCGACGCTGTCCGCCAAATGATCACCGAGGTCTCTAGCTCGGTGGCTGCCTCACACCGGTGCACCGCGCAGGTGGATTTCGAGGTGTTGTATCCCACGACCAAGACGAACCCGCGGGAGAACCAATTCGCTGCCACGCTGTGGGGGCAGATGTTTGGTGCGGAAAACATGCAGCCCTTCGAGGCCCCTATGATGGCGTCCGAGGACTTCGGCTATGTCCTTTCCCAAGTGCCGGGCACGTTTATGTGGATGGGCACGGCCAACCCTTCGACGCCCGAAAACCAGCGCGAGTGGAATCACTCGCCGATGATGCGTTTTGATGACTCCGTGCTCGGCATGCAAGCGGCGGCGCTCGCCGCCGTGGCCTTCGAGCGCCTGGCCACCGAAAACGAGCACCCTTCCGCGCAGACCAAGGCCATGCGCGAGGCCGCCGGCGTGCAGAAATAATGTTAATGTCGGCGGATAACGGCAGAGCCGAGGCCGATGAGCGCGATGGCGCCGACAATGATGGAGGCTACCGGCCAGTACTGCGGGAAGTACTTGAGCGTATAGCCGAAGACCTGGCCGTCATCGAAGCGCCGCGCCAAGGCGAAGGGCATCCACCACAGCTTGCTTACTGCGAGCACCGCGCCCAGTACACCGGCGATGACCCGCCCGCGCCCGCGTAGAAATATGCTGGCGGCCACGAGTACGATGCCGGCGATGGTGAGTGCGAAGAGCAGGGGAGTGTTGGTGCTAAGCGGCGAGCCGCGCAATAAGAATTCGTGGTCAATCTCGTGCTGCTCTATGAGGGTGTAGCCGTCGAGGACGACGTCGCTGGGAAGACCCATTACTTCTCCTCCTCTGGGTCGTAGCCATCGGACCATTCGCCGGTTTCGAAGTCATAATCGACGTTTCGACCTTCTTCGTCCGTGCGCTGGTACCACTCAGTGTAGCGGTCTGCGGCGGAATCGAAGTCATGGCCGGCCCCGCGGCCGTCTTCGGCGTGCTGGACGGAGAACTCGAACTCATCGCCATGCTCTGCGATGCCGCGCATGACCGCATTGTCCATTGCCGAACGGGCATAGGTGCGGCGGATAAACATTGGATCAGACCGCAGATCCTTGATGAACGCCACCATCATGGTTAGCAGCACGAGGCAGAAGGGCAAGGCGGCTAGGATGGTGAGGTTTTGCAGGCCCGTGAGCACGTCTTCGCCGCCGGTCAACAGCATGACGATGGCAATTCCCATCATGCACAGGCCCCAAAAGATGACGATGAGCTTATTCGGGGTTGGATCGCCCTTGGAGGACATGGTGCCCATGACCACGGATGCGGAGTCAGCCGAGGTGACAAAGAAGACCGCGAGGATGACCAAAAGGATAAAGGGGGTGATGGTGCCAAGGGGAAGATCCTGGAACATCGAAAAGAGCACCTGTTCATTGGAGGATTCACCGTCGATGCCCTCTACGCCATCTCGGCTGAAGGTAATGGCGGTGCCGCCAAAGATGGTAAAAGCCAGCGCCAAAATGGCGGTGGGGGCGAAAATGGTCACGGCGGCGAATTCGCGAATGGTGCGGCCGCGGGAGATGCGGGCGACGAACATGCCCACAAACGGCGTCCACGCAATCCACCAGGCCCAGTAGAACGCCGTCCAGTAAGACTGGAATTCAATGGTCTCATCGCCCCAGGACAGCCCCTTGGCCATCATGGGCAAGAATTGATCGATATAGGTCACGATGCCCGAAGGAATCAGGTTCAGCAGCAATAGGGTGGGCCCGACCAAGAAGACGAAGGCTACAAGCCCCAAGGTCAAGGTGATATTGATATTGGACAGGTAGCGCACGCCACGCGCGACGCCGGAGACCGCGGAGATAATAAACGCGCAGCCTAACACGGCGATGACGATGATGAGCGCGGAATTGGTCATGGGGCCCGCGCCGCGAATGATACTGACACCCTGGCCGATTTGAATAGCAGAAAGCCCCAAGGTAGCGGCGGTGCCGAAGAGGGTGGCGATAAGCGCCATGACATCGATAAGCTTGCCCAGCGGGCCATCCGTGGCGCGGGAGCCGAAGAGCGGCTGGAAGATGGAAGAAATGAGGGGAACGCGCCCGCGCCGGTAGGAGGAGTAGGCAATCGCGGCGCCAACCAAAGCATAGGCTGCCCACGGGGAAATGCCCCAGTGGAAGTGCGATTGGGCCATCGCTTGGTGCAGTGCCTCGACGGAGCTGCCATTATCCACGGTGTGCGGGGGAGGGCTGAGGTAGTGCGATAGCGGCTCGGAGGGGCCGTAGAAGAAGATGCCGACGCCGATGCCGGCGCCAAACATCATCGCTACCCAGCTGAAGTAGCTGAATTCGGGCGTTTCCGTATCCGTGCCGAGCTTGATGCGGCCGAGGCGAGAGAACCCGATATAGGCCATGGTCACGGTGGCTAGCAGCATGGTGATATTCAGCAGCCATCCGGTATTGGTGATGGCCCAGTTAAAGGCAGTGGAGGAGGCGGCGGCCAGGTTATCGGGCATGGTGATGCCCCAAATGATGAAGGCTACGATGAGGACGGCGGTGATGGAAAATAGCGATTTATCCAGGCCGAAGCGGTTGCGTTGGTCCTCAACGCTGATGCCCGGCACCAGCCCGGGGTGCATATTGTGCGGGTAGAGCCCGACGGCGCTGCCCTTATCGTGCGGTTCGAGGGAGCGCTTGTAGGCGCGGGAGGAAGAAGTCACGGTGTCCTTAGCTCGGCGAGGGTCCGACCCCCAATTGTTCAGTACCGCGACGCATTCCACAAGCTAGCGCTGTTGGGCGTGCGCGGCGTGAATCTGCTTGACGATGCCATCTAGCTCCTGCCTGCTTGCCATCCTGAACGGGTGCGTGGAGCAATAATCGAGCAAGAAATACCCCGCGTGCTGGATGGCGATGTGCCGCTGCCACAATTCGCGGGCGGTGGCGGGGTTATCGGCGGCGAGGGATTGGATGGCGCGGCGCTCGGATAATAACTCGTATTGCAGGTCGCGGCGGCTGGTGAGGACCTCTTCGGGGGTATTGATAAACAGCAGCCCGAGCAGGGTGGACATGGATTCCATGGCGCGGGTTTGCAGGCGGTGCTGGTTCCGGACGGGCGCGGAGCGCTGCCAGAACCACAGCACGATGGTGGCCACGATGATGGAGATGAGGACCTCGCTGATGCGCGCCTGGATGGTGGGCCAGAGGGGGCGCTGCGCGGAATTGCCCATCAGCAGCGCGAGCGGGGTGGAGAAGATGACGCAGATGGCGTAGTTCTTGGCCACGAAAATCTCCGCGCAGAATTGGCAGGCGGCGAGGGCTAGCAGCAGGCTCCACCCGGACACGCCGAAGTAGTGGAAGATAGAAAACAGCATGACGCCGACGATGGAACCGGCCATGCGGTGGATGCCGCGGACGGTGCCGGCAACGTGGTCTGGTCCCCACTGCAGCATGAGGAAGGCGGAGACCACGCCCCAGTCTGGGCGGTCAAAACCTAAAGACAGGCTGACCATCGTGGTGATGGCGGCGGAGACCACGATCTTTTGTGTGGTCACCATGGCATGCGAGTCCCGCACCGCGGCGCGGTAGATGCGGTAGCGCCCGGTGGGGCGGGTGTGCGGGATGGCGGTGCGGTGCGGATCCACATCGGTGGCGTAATCAGTCAGCAGATCGGAGGAAGAACCCAAGTCCAGCGCGCGGTTATGCGCGACGATGCGCCTTTGGGCCTGCAAGGTGCGATCCACCAAGCCCGCGGCGGCGGAGTTGATGATGCGGCCGCCGCGGATGATGCCGGCATCGGCAAGCGCTTGCCAGGCCGTTGAGAGCGCCGTTTGGGCCTGGTGGTGGCGGGCGAGGGAATCATCCTCGCCGGAGACAAACGCGGCGGTGGCTTTTTCCAAGGCGGCGACGGCGCGGCGCTCGGGGCCGTGCACATCAATGAGCGCGGGCGCCATGCCCAGAATCAGGCTGGCCAGCACGCCCGTTAGGGACCAGAAGAACAGCTGGCCGACGCTCGTATCCGTCCGCGCCAGCATCACCGAACCGCCGCCGACCAAGACGAGGAAGAAGGCGCCCGGCGGCGGCAGGCGCAGCGCGTTCTGGGTAAAACCGCAGAGCGCGGCGAGCAAGAGGGAATAGAATCCGGCGAGCAGCAGCCACCAGTGCCCGTGCCCGGGGACGAAAATGAGGTGGCCGACCAGCACGCCCACGGTCGCCACGGTGGTCAGGGCCAGGCCCGCGGTGAGGATGACGCGGGGCCGGGTGCGAAAGGGGTGGCCCTCGCCGAAAATCACGGCAAAGGCGCCGGTGGCCAGCAGCAGGATGGCGTAGTCGTGGCCGGTGAGCAGGGCGAAGGCGCCGGGAAGCAGCAGCGCCAAGGCCGCGCGCAGGGCACCGGGCCAGCGCACGGAGGCGGTATTAAAAGCGGTCAGCAACTGGGTGGTGCTGGGGCGTTGCGGGATAGGGTGGTCGGTGCTCACGAGCCTGCGGGACTCCTTTCGTTAGAAACTTCTACCGCAACCACCCTACGCTGCGCGAGCTTATTGCCCAGCGGCGGCGATGAGCCGGCGGGTGTAGTCGCTCTTGGGCTTCGACCACACGCGCTCGGTGGGCCCGTGTTCGACGAGCTCGCCGCGGTTGAGCACGGCGACCCTATCGCAGAGCCCGCGCACCACGGAGAGGTCGTGGGTGACAAAAAGCAGGGTCAGCCCGCGGTCCTCGATGAGGCGGGCGAGCAATTCCAGCACCTGGGCTTGCACGGACATGTCGAGGGCGGAGACGGCTTCATCGGCAAGCAGGATATCCGGCTCGCCGCACAGCGCGCGGGCGATGGAGATGCGTTGGCGCTGCCCGCCGGAAAACTCGTGGGGAAAGCGGTCGAGCGCCTTGCCGGACATGCCCACCTCTTCCAACGCGGCGGCGGCGCGCTCGCGCTGCTCGGACTTGGGCAGGCGCCCGGGCATGGCCTCGGCGATGGATTTCCAAATTTTTAGCCGCGGGTTTAGCGAACCTTGCGGATCTTGGAAGACCATTTGCACGCGCCCGTTCACGGTGCTGGTTCCAGAGGTGGGGGCATCTAGCCCCGCCACGATCTTTAGCAGGCTGGTCTTGCCGGAACCGGAGCCGCCGACGATGCCGAGCCGCTCGCCGCGGCGCACGCGGAGATCGATTCCCGCCAGCGCGGCCTGGGAGCCATGCTGCTTGCCGATGCCCTCCAGCACCACCACTTCCTTCTCCCCACCCGCCGGGGTGAGGGCGAAATCTGGCGGCTGTGAGGCCGAAACTAGCTCCTGGGTATAGGCGTGGCGCGGCTTGGTGAGCACGCGCTCGGTGCGGCCTTCCTCCACGATGTAGCCATCGCGCATGACCAGCACCCGCGGGCACATGCGCTGGATGACGTTGAGGTCGTGGGTGATAAAAAGCAGGGCGGTGCCGCGTTGTTCGGTCACGCGCTCGATGACGCGGAGGACCCCGTCTTGCGTGGTGGCATCGAGGGCGGTGGTGGGCTCGTCGCAGATGAGCACGTCGGGGCTGCCCGCCATGGCCATGGCGAGGAGCACGCGCTGGCGCTGCCCGCCGGAGAGCTGGTGGGGAAAACGCGAGGCGAGATCGGCGTCGAGATCGACTTCTTCTAGGGCCGCGGCGATATCGCGCGCGCCGGCGTGGGTGAGCTGGGTGCTAATGCGCATCAAGGGATCCAGCGCGCTCATGGGTTCTTGGAAAACCATGGCCATGGTCTTGCCGCGCAGCGGGCGGATGGCGGAATCCCGCGCGCCGATGATCTGATGATCGGCCACGGTGACCTCGCCGGTGGCGGAAATCCCCGTGGGCAGCAGGCCCATGATGGACAGCGCGGTCAGTGATTTACCGGAGCCGGATTCGCCGATGATGCCGAGCTTTTCGCCCGCCTCGAGATCGAAGCTAAGCGGGCCGACGAGGGAGGATTCGGAGGCGCTGAGGCTGAGATCGCGCACGCTTAAAAGGCTCATCGCGTGGCTCCTTTCATGCGGGGGTCGAGGGCGTCACGGAGGGCATCGCCAAGCAGGTTAAAGCCCAAGACCGTGGCGGCGATGGCGAGGCCCGGCCACAGGGCCTGGAGGGGATCGGTGCTCAGCAGTGATTGGGAATCCTGCAGCATGCGGCCCCACGAGGCGGCCGGGGGAGGGGTGCCCAAACCGAGGTAAGACAGGCCCGCCTCCGCGAGGATGGCGAGGGCAAAATACACCGAAGCCTGGACGATGATAAGGCCTGCGATATTCGGCAGCACGTGTCGCACCGCAACCTTCCAGCCCGGCACGGCGGAGATGCGGGCGGAGGCGATATAGTCCTGCGTGACCACCTGCAGCGTGCCAGAGCGCGCCACGCGGGCAAAGGACGGGATGCCGGAAATACCGATGGCAATCATGGCAGTCAACGTCGATGGGCCCCAGACCGCGCCGGCGATGATGGCGAGCAAGAGCGCCGGGAAGGCGATCACCACGTCCGCGCCGCGCATGACCACCGCTTCTACCCAGGTGCCGCGGCGCATGCCCGCGAGAATCCCCAGCGGGATGCCGATGAGCCCGGCGATACCGACGGCGATTAGCCCCACGAAGACGGTGATTTTCGCGCCCGCCATGATGCGCGAGGCGGTATCGCGCCCAAAGCGGTCCGTGCCCAGGACGTGATCCGCGGTGGGGCCGGACAAGCGGCTGCCCGGCTGGGCGAGGGTGGGATCGTACGGCGTCCACACCAGCGATACGAGGGCGATTACCACGACCGCGCCGACGAGCACGGCGCCTAGCCAACCAGAAAAACGCATTTTCATCGCGCGTCACCTGCCTTGATTCGGGGGTCGATGAGGCGGTAGGCGACATCGGTAAGCATGTTTACTGCCAGCGCGAAGGTGACCAGCAGCATGACGAGGGTCTGCACCGTGGTCAGATCGCGCACGGAGACCGCATCGAGCAGCATGGATCCCACGCCGGGGATGACAAAGACGGATTCAATGACCACGGCGCCTACCACCATCGAGGTCAATTGCAGGCCAGAGACCGTGAGCACCGGCAGGGCGGCATTGCGCAGTCCGTGGCGGTGCAGGGCCTCCCGCGGGGAATCGCCCAGGGCGCGGGCGGTGCGGATATAGTCCTGGTCCATAACGTCGAGCACCGAGGAGCGCATATAGCGCGTGAGCATGGCGCCCTGGACCAGGGCCAAGGCGATGACCGGCAGGATCAGGTGGCGCAGGAAATCGCCCACGCCGCGATTCGGCGGAACCCAACCATTGGCCGGTAGCCAGCCCAGGTGGACTGCAAAGATGGCCACCAAGATGATGCCGACCAAGAAGCTTGGCACGGCGATGCCCAACTGCGTTCCCGCAGAGACCAGGCCGGCTAGCCGTGAATTGCGGTTGCGCGCCAACCACATGCCGATGGGAATCGCGCAGGCCAGCGCCAAGGCCATGGCCAGGCCGATGAGGATGAGCGTGACCTGCAGGCGGTCCACAACCAGCGGGGTGATGTCCTGTTGCGAGGACAGCGACTTGCCAAAATCGCCGGTGGCAAGGCCCTTCATCCACTCGCCGTATTGCGCGATGAGCGGCCGGTCGAGGCCGAGATCTGCGCTGAGCTCGGCGATGGCGTCCTCAGTGGCATTTACGCCCAACGCGACGCGCGCCGGGTTGCCGGGCACGGCGCGCATGAGCGCGAAGATGATGAGGGAGGTGATAAAAAGCGTGAGAACGAAGCGTAGCAGCGGCCGGATTATGGCCTGTGCCCGAGAGGTACTCATTGGTCCTCCTTGTCGTCGGTGAGATCGCGCAACACGATGGCGTCGGTGACCTGATCGGTGTGCAAGCCGCTGATGCCGTGGCGCGTTAGAACGACATTCGGCATATTCATCACGGTAAGCGCGCCGGCATCGGCCATGATTTGGTCCACAACCTGCGTCATGCGGCGGGGATAGTCTTCAGGCTTCGCGGTATCGGCCTTTTCGAGCAGCTCGCGCGTGCGGGCGGAATCGTAATTCAGGTAATAATCCGGGTTGCCAAAAAGCGCCGGGATATCTCGGGCCTCCACGTGGGAGATAAGCGACATCTGATAGTCCTTAGCGCCGTGGACCTGGCCCAGCCACACGGCAGGGAACTCGGCGGTTTCGAGGGTGACGTCGAATCCGACATCGGAAAGCTGCGAGTACAGCAGCTCGGAGATGGCCTGGGCATAGTAGAGCGTAGGCACGGTGATGGTGAGCGGGGTGCCTTGGGCGCCGGCATCGGCAAGCAGCGAGCGGGCCTTATCCGGGTTGAAGTCGTAGTAATTCTTGCCTTCGAACCACGGATCGGTAGGTGGGATGGGCGCGCCGCCGGTATCGGTGGCCATGCCAGACCAGACGATGTCATTGGCCGCCTTGCGGTCGACGGCGTAGGCCACGGCCTGCCGCACCCGCGGATCGTCGAAGGGGGCGCGGTCATTATTCATCGATAGCAGGACCTCACCATTGGTGGTGCCTACGTTGGTATCGATGGAATCATCCAGGGAATCGAGGATTTCCGGGTTACCCACGCCCCAGACGACGTCCACGCCGCCCGAGCGCAGCGCGGTGACCGAGGAAATGGCATCGGGGAAGTAGCGCACCGTGACATCGTGCGCAGACGGCGTGCCCCAGTAATCCTCGCGCTTGTGCAAGGAGACGAATTCCGAGGGCGAGAATCCCGCCACCTCGTAGGGGCCGGTGCCAATGGGCTGGGCCGCGAGATCGTCCATGCCCTTAGGCGACATCATCGCGCCGATGGTGGTGCCCATGGACCACAGCCAGCCGTTGGAGGGCTTAGCCAGGCGCACTTTGAGGGTGTGGTCATCGACCGCGGTGGCGCTGTCGACCGGGTCCATGGCGGAGGAAATGCCGTTGGCCCAGTCATTTTTGACGTAATTAATGGAAAAGGCGGCGGTCTGCGCGGTGAAGGGATCGCCGTTGGAAAAAGTCACGTCATCGCGCAGGTGGAAGGTGTAGGTCTTCGCATCCTCGCTGATGTCCCAGTCCTTGGCCAAGCCTGGGGTGATGGAGCCGTCTTCATCGATGCGCACCAAGGTCTCATAGACGTTATCCATCAGCACCGAGGGCGCGGCGGCCCCACTCGTGGTGGTGAAGTCGAGCGAGGTGGCTCCCGAGCTGGACGCCACCGTCAGGGCGGCTTCGTTCCCGGAGGTATCTACCACCGCCGTATGGCCCGCTGAACAAGCTGTTACCGTGCCCAGCGCTGTCGCCACCGCGAGACAGCCCAGCGCTGAGCGCGCACGCAAAATTTTCATAGATGAAGAATAACTTGTGTGTTACTCAACACATAAACGCCCTAAAACCATTCGGGGGGAGGCATATATTGCCATAAATTAGGGCAATCCCAGCGGATTGTTGTGCGGCGGATTCGGTGGCACCGCGCGGCCAGCGTTGAGACCGAGGGCAGCCCAACGCGACGCTGTGTAGCGCAGCGAGGCGGGGGTTTAGCGCGGGGTGCCCGCCACGTTGGCGGGATCGAGCTGCCAGCCCTCGGCCAATACGTGCATGTTCTTGATGACGTTTTCGTGCGAGCTGGACTGCAGGGAAATCATGAGCTCATCGGCCTTGGCGTGCTCTTGGAACTTCTCCAGGTATTCGGTGACTTCCTTGGTGGTGCCAACCGCGGAGTAGCGCAGCATGTCCAGGATTTGCTGGCCTTGGTAGGACTCGATGATCTGCTCTACCTGCTGGTCGGTCAAGTACTTGCCGCGGCCGGCGAAAGACTTCACGCGGTTAAAGCACACGCGCTCGTACTCGGCTTCTGCCTCTTGCATAGTATCGGCGGCGGTGACGTTGACACCGGCGATGACGTAGGGCTTGCTAAACCGCTCGGAAGGCTGGAAGTTCTCCCGGTAGTAGGTCGTTGCTTCCTCGAGGTGCTGCGGGGCGAAGTGGGAGGCAAAGGCGTAGGGCAGGCCGAGCTTTGCCGCGAGCGAAGCGCCGAACATGGACGAGCCCAGAATATAGATAGGAACGTTCGTATTGGCACCGGGAACCGCGCTGACCCCAGGAATATAGGCCTTGCCCTCCAGATAAGCGTTGAGCTCTTTGACGTCTTCTGGAAAACGCTCGGCGGATTGACCATCGCGGCGCAGCGCACGGCCCAAGGTATTCATGTCCGTGCCGGGGGCGCGGCCGACGCCCAAGTCGATGCGCTCCGGGTACATCTCCTCTAGGGTGCCGAATTGCTCGGCGATGACGTACGGCGAGTGGTTGGGCAGCATCACGCCGCCAGAGCCCAACCGGATGCGCTCCGTCTTCGCGCCGATGTGCGCGATGAGGACGGCGGGCGCGGAGGACATAATGGACTTCATATTGTGGTGCTCGGTGTACCACATGCGGGAATACCCCAGCTTTTCGGCCTCTTGGGCCAATTCCACCGACCGGTTAATAGATTGGGCAGGGGTTTCACCGTCATAAATGGTGCAAAAGTCCAATACGGAAAGCGGCGCGTGATCAGTCATGGGAAATAATCCTTTTTCTCGCGGGGATAGTACCTATAGTGCAACGGTACGCGGGGCGGGGCTATTCCGTACTTTTTCGCGCGAGCATGTGCATCCCGGCGACCCAAGCTGAGTTGAACCGCAGATAGAAAACCCGCCGTGGAACCCGAGGAATGCGGGCCCACGGCGGGGTGTGGAAGGAAAAAGATTAGCTCTTTGGCGATGCCGCTGCATCGAGCGGCGAGTCAACGACGGCATCGCCATCGGCATCGGCCGCCGCGGTCACAGAGTTAGAGTGCTTCTCGCCGGCCCTGGTGGAGATATCGACAATCAGGCCAATAACTGCCGCGATGACAGTCGGCACGATCCAGCCAAGATCCACCGCTTGGCCCGGCGCCAGCGACAAGATGGGATCCAGGGCGGCGGTGCCCCAACCCTGGGCGGAAATGACGGTCAGGGCGGACCAGATGACCGATACCCACAGGGCAAGGCGGTAGGTCCAGTAGAACACGACGGAATTCTTTACCGCCGGTTGGATAAGCGTGAGCAGAATGAGGGAGATGGCCGGTGGGTACAGGAAGGTGATGAACGGAACCGCGATGGATAGCACGGTGTCGAGGCCTTGGAAGGCGAAGAGGATGGACATCGCGGTAAAGATGCAGGCCCACAGGTGGTAGCTCGTCTTCGGCACCAGCATCTCGAAGAACGCGGAGGTCGCGGTGATAAGGCCCACCGCGGTGGTCAGGCAGGCGAGGACGACGATGGCGGAGAAGAGGGCCTGGCCGAAGGTGCCCATGGTGAGATTGGCGGCCTCGGCAAGCAGCGGCGCACCGGATTCATAGGACTGGCCATCGGGCAAGGTCTGGCCTACCCAAGCCAGCCCCAAGTAGATGGCGGCAAGCAGGGCGCCGGCGACGAGCGCCGCGGTGATGGTGCCCTTCACCAGGGACTTTTGGGTCTTAAAGCCCTTAGAGCGCAGGGAACCCACGATGACGATGGAAAAGGCCAGGCCGGCGATGGCGTCCATGGTGTTATAGCCCTCGAAAAGGCCGGTGACCATGGGGGAAGAAACGTAATCTTCGGTCGGCATCTGGGGATCGCGCGGGTGATTCAGCGCGGCCAAGGTAATGAGGATGACCAGCAGCGCAACCAGGGCTGGGGTGAGGAATTTGCCCAGGGTATCGATGATGGAATTGGGCTTCCACGCCAGGCCGAGCGCGATGAGGAAGAAGATGGTATTGAATAAACCGCTAGCCAGGGTGCCTTCCCAGCCCAAAAGGGGAGTAATCGCCGTTTCCATGGAGACCGCGCCGGTGCGTGGGAGCGCGTAGAAAGCGCCGATGGATAGGTAGGCCATGGCGGAAAAGACGACGCCGAAGATAGCGCCGCCATTCGCGCCCAGGTCGCGCACGGAGCGGCCGGAAATGGCGACCGCGATGATGGCCAGGACGGGCAAGAGTACGCCGGCAGCGAGGAAGCCCAGCACCGCGGGCCAGAAGTTGGTACCGGCGGATACGCCCACCATGGGCGGGAAAATGAGGTTGCCGGCGCCGAAGAACATCGAAAAGAGCATGAGCGAGGCAATGACAACGGTGGCCTTGCTCTTGGGTGTGCCTGAGGCGGTGGTGGTAGCCATCCTGGCTCCTTAACATTGCGTACTAAAACCATCAGCCGCGCCGAGAGCCGTGGTGGCAGGCGACGCGAACGAGAATGCGAATTCTGTAGCCCTATAGGGACTATTCGTGTAATGAGATATTACTGCCCACCTGTTGAGAAATCAAAGCATGGTGAAAATGCAATAAAAGCCCCATCGCGCGTGCGATGGGGCGAGGAGAAAGGATGGCGGGGGAGCTAGTCGAGCTCGGCGAAGGCCTTTTCCATGCGGTCGAGTGCCTCGCCCAAGATCTCGCGGGAAGTGGCGAAGTTCAACCGCGCGTGGCCGGGGCCGCCGGTGCCGAAGGTATCGCCCTCGTTGAGGGCGACGCGGGCGTTTTCGCGCAGCCACTTGGCGGGCTGGGGATTGCCAGCGAGGGCGGTATCGGAAAAGTCCAGCCACAACAGGTAGGTGGCTTGGGGCTGCGAGGTCTTTAGCCCAGGGATGCGCTGCGGGAGTTCTTTCACCAACCAGTCGCGTGTCTCGCGCAGGTACTCGATTTCCTCGTCCAAGAAGCCCCCGCCGTGGCGGTAAGCGGCCTCGGCGGCAAGCACGCCCAAGGTGCCGGTCCCGTCTTTGGCCACGCCGGTCAGCCCGTTCCACTTTTGGGCATCGGCGGCATTGGAAAAGATGATCTGCGCGCACTTAAGTCCCGCGGTATTAAAGGCCTTGGAGGTGGCGGTGACGGTGATGGTGCGCTGCGCTGCTTCCTCGCTTAGCGATGCCACCGGGATATGCTTTCCTTCATAGACCAGCGGGGCATGGATTTCATCGGCCAAGATGCGGGCATCGTATTTCTCCGCCAACTCCACCAGCCCGCGGAGGTAGTCCTCCGACAAGACGTGGCCGTGCGGGTTATAGGGGTTGGCCAAGAGAATAGAACCGGCACCGTCCTTGAAGGCCTGCTCGATTTCCTCTAGCTCGAGGCTGGTTTCGATCTTTTCGCGCCCAGCCGTGCGGGGAAGTTCCAGCAGCGGTGGGTAGGAGGGCACGGGCACGATGACGGGGGAATCATCGCGGGTAAAGTACTGCACGCCGAGCAAGAGGCCGCGGACGACATCGCCTATCCAGAAGATGTGATCGGCATTGGGGCGCCAGTCGTAGCGCTCCGCATAGAAATCCGCGAAGGCCTCGCGCAGCCCCGAGGCCTTGGGGGAGGGAGTATAGCCGAAGGTTTCATTATCCACCATCTCCTGCAGCGCCTTCTTGACGGCGGGGGCGGTGGGGAAATCGGACTCCGCGATCCACAGCGGGAGGACGTCTTCATCGAAGACGGTCCACTTGCGGGTTCCGCGGGCTTGCAACTCTTCTAGGCTAGGAAACTGCATGCACACAAGCTTAACGCTTTAAGCGCAGCAGTCCCAGTGGATTTATTCACTTTCTTCGCCGTGCTCGCTGCGGGAATTGGCCCCGGTAACAAAGCCGTACTTTTTCAGCCGGCGGCGGTCCGCCGCGGAGCTGGATTGGGTGAGTTTGAGCAGCTCGGCATAAATGCCGCCGGATTGCGCGAGTTCGGCAGGCGAGCCCATTTCATCGATCCGCCCTGCCTCGAGGGTGATGATGGTATCCACATCCGCGATGGTGGATAGGCGGTGCGCGATAATCAGCGTGGTCCGGTCCTTCATCAGCTCGTCCAGGCCGGCTTGGACGGCGCGCTCGGCCTTGGTATCCAGCGCGGAGGTGGCTTCATCGAGCACCAAGATGGGTGCGTCCTTCAGCATGGCGCGCGCGACGGACACGCGCTGCTTCTGCCCGCCGGAAAGCTTGAGCCCGCGCTCGCCGATGACCGTGTCATAGCCATCCGGGAAGGCCTCAATGAAGTCATGGGCATTGGCGCGCTTGGCCACATCCACGATTTCTTCCTCCGTGGCCCCGGGCTTGCCATAGGCAATATTGTCGCGGATTGTGCCCGAAAAGAGGTAGGACTCCTGGAAGACCACGCCGACAGAGGCGCGCAGCCGGGACGCGCTGAGATCATCGATGCGGTGACCCAAGACCTCTAGATCGCCATCCGATGGATGATAGAGGCCGAGCAATAGGTTGACCAAGGTAGATTTACCGCCGCCGGATTCGCCGACTAGGGCAACCTTGTGGCCCTCATGCGCAGTGAAAGAGATGTCTTCTACTACGGGTTTTCCTTCTTCGTAGGAAAACGACACGTCATTAAAGGCAAAGACCGGCGCGCCGGGGGTGGTCTCTAGCGGGGCTATCGGGGTGAGATCCAGCTCTGGGGTGCCAGAACCGGTGGTGGCAGCAACGAGCTCGCGTGGGGCAGTGGGCTCGATTTCTTCCTCCATGACATGGAAATAGTCGCGGGAGCCCGCGATGGCGCGCTGGGCGGTATCGACGATCCAACTCATCATGAATACCGGCTGCTTGGTTCCGGCCACCATCTGCAGCAGCATCACCATGTCACCGATGGAAAAATATCCCTCGAGCGTGCGCCAGAAGATGACGGCGTAGATGCCCAAAAAGATGACCGCCATGGCCAACCCGCGGAAGGTATCCATGGTGTGCCACCAGCGCGATTGTGGCTTAGTGGTCTCGACCACGCCGCCGTAGTGCTGGGCAAAATGGTTAAGCTCCCGCGATTCACTGACGAAAGATTTGGTGACCTTGACCTGGCCGATGACCTCTGCAAAGCGGCCGTTGGCGAGGTCAATGTGTTCGTTTTTAATAGCCTCGAATTCCTGCCACCGCTTAGATGTCAGGGCGGTAAGCCACATATACACGGGAAATAGCAGCGCAAGCAGGATAGTCAGCGGCCAATAAAACCACGCGGTAATGGCCAATACGGCGATGGTCTGGATGATCATCGTGAAGAAGTTATTGGCAAAGGACTGAATAAACTGCGTGATATTGGCGATAGAACGGTCGAGCCGGGCAATGATGGTGCCGGTGATCTGGTCATCGTAATAGCCCTGCGGCAGCGCCAAGAGCTTGGCAAAGTACCGGTTGGATAAAATTTGGCGTAGCCGGGAGACCATGACATCGCCGATATAGCCGCCGATATTATTGAACAGGGCCTTCGTGGCATCGGCAATAAACAAGGCTAAGGCTAAAAGCAGCACTGTGCGCAGGGCGCCTGTGGTATCGCCGCCAGACTGTACGGTCTCAACGATGACATCGGTGGCCTCCCTCGTTAAAAACGGTGCCACCAGCGAGACGAGGGCGGTGATAGTCGCGGTAAGCAGGACGCCGAGATAAAAAGGCCACAGGGCAGAAGCGCTGCGGACGATGCGCACTAGGGAAGACATAGGAAAATACTCGATTCAAATACGCGAAAGAAAGCAGCTAGGGAAGAGTGAAGCAACGGACAAGTATGCCACACGCCACGGCGCGCAGCCCAGATGCATACCTTGGGCGGGCTTTCGGCTAAGGTATCTGTGCAGAAATAAAGTTATCTTCGCGTGCAAAGGATCCATCCACGGTGAAAATTTCTCACACTTTAGGCGCAGGCGTGGTCAGCCTTCTCGCCGTGACCCTGGCCGGATGCAGCATTCTCCAGCCGGAAGAGACCGGTTTGGGGGACAATATCACCGTCTCCAGCTCGGAAGAAGCGCCTTATCAAGCGGAAGACACCGACGATAAGGAAGTTACTTCCAACCTGGCCAGCCCGGTAAAGGATGCCGGCCTCGGCGTTAGCTGGGAGCTGCAAGGAGTATATGCGGATAGTAATTCCGGCGGGTCCGTGGTGACCATTTTGCTCAAGAATGAAAACGAAATGGCCCTGCCCACTGATGCCTTCGACGACCCTGTCCTCGAACGCGCCGACGGCAATGGTGGCTGGTCTAAGGTGCAATCCCTGCCTTATGACCAAAACTCCGCGCCTGGGGTGGAACCACCGGGGCTTGATCACCCGCTGGGTGCGGGCGCCTCGGTCAACCTGCAATATCGCTACGATGTCGCGCCGGGCAACCTATGGAATGCCCGCCTGCATATTGGAAACGTCACCTGGGTGGGTGACCTGAACCTATGACGGAACGGGTAGTCCTGGCGGGTGCCGATGGAAAGGCCATTGGCACTGCCCTCAAATCCGAGGTGCATACCACCGACACCGCCTTGCACTTTGCCTTTTCCGCGTGGGTTACCTGCCACGGAAAAGTACTCATCACCCGCCGGGCGCTGAGCAAGAAAACCTGGCCCGGCGTGTGGACCAATTCTTTCTGTGGCCATCCTGGCCCGGGAGAGCCAACTGCCGATGCCGTCATTCGCCGCGCTGAATTCGAGCTAGGGATTCCTGCAGACGCGCTTTCTAACCTGCACGTGGTGCTGCCCACCTTTTCTTACCGTGCGGTGGATTCCTCCGGCCTGGTAGAAAATGAAATCTGCCCCGTCTATTGCGTAGAGCTTGATTCCCAAGCGCAGTGGCAGCCGAACCCGGACGAGGTCGACTCTTGGGAATGGGTCGATCCCGCCCGCCTCATCGCCGCGGCCGATGCGGTTCCAGCGGCATTTAGCCCATGGATGTGCGAGGAACTGGCAGAAGCCGAATTGCGCGCGGCGCTTCAGGCGCGATAGCTGGCCAACTAGTCTTCTTCATAAAACGCCGCCGCCACGTAATCCAGGGTGGCATAGGCAATGCGCCGATCCCCGGTATCCAAATCAAATTCGAGGACGCGGTGGTCGCTGCCATAGCGGGGAAAACCCGGCTCGCCGGTGGTAGCGAAGTGGCAGAGCCATTCGTTCAGCTCACAGTCGGTGCCGAATAGCGGATAGAGCTCATCGCAGTGCAGCGCTGGCTTGAGATTCCTCGTAAATTCCATCATCCAGGTCGGCCCCGGTGCGCCGCTGGCAACTTGCGCCGTCCAGCGGCGAACGAGGGAGTCGCCGATCATCCGGCCCATGAGACGGTCTGGGTCAACGTACTGCGCCAGCTGGCGCCATTGCGTGTAGCGGCCGTGCGGGAAGCCGAAGCGCTGGGAAAGATAATTGCAAATAAATTTGCCAAGGGCCATGTTATCGATGCGCTTGCCGGCCGGATGATCGTAAAACTCATCGCGAGTGGAGCTGACCACTATGGGAATATCAGCTAATTCGGATGCCCGCAGCGGTGCCGGGCCCAGGGCCAAGTCATAGCGGTGCTTCTTGCGGAACTTTTTGTAGCCCTTTTCTAAAGACTCGGGCGAAAGCGACTCCAGAGCGTTGCGTTCGATGGGTGCCGAGAGGTACCTGTGCAATCCCGCCACGCGGTGCTCAAAGGTATCGCGGGGGTAGGCAGGCGATAGCGCGAGGACGCGCCGAAAAGCGCCGCGGTAGTGATCGCGCCGGGCAAGCCACAGGCTAATAGCCGCGCCGGCGGATTGGCCCACCAAGGTGATATTCGTTTTATCCCCGCCAAAGGATTCGATATTGTCTTGCAGCCACTCTAAAGCCAGCACGCAGTCATCGATCCCGCGGTAGCGGTCTGCTTCATCCTCAGCAAAGCGGGCAAATCCGGCTAGGCCCACGCGGTATCCCACCCGCACATGGATGATGCCCTTGCGGGCCGTTACCGTGCCTGGCACCCGCTCGTCCTCATGAGAGCCGCCTTCAAAACTTCCACCGTGGATATAGACCACCACGGGGCAATCCGCCGCGTTATCGGGGGCGGTGATGCTGAGAGCTACCTCATCCGGCTGCGGTGTGCGCGCATCCTGGTCGAGGGGCGTATCCAATGCCCGCGCCGGGGAAAAGCGGCTAGGGATTTCGCAAAAGCGCAGCGAATGAAAATAACAAAGGCCATCGCGGCTAAAACCGGTGATGCGGCCAGATGGGCTGGCAATGGTGACGGGTATCTGTGCGCTCGACATACCTGCCAGATTACCGTGGGCAGTAATATAAAGACCCATGGAGTGGTTGACTGACGTGAGCAGCGCATTTTCGCAGTTCTTGGTGCAGGCGCCTGTGTGGGTACAGATGATCATCGTGGTCATCGTCGTGGTTCCCATTATGATTGGGCTGGCCTGGTGCCTGATGTGGGCCGTGGACCGCAGCGCCGCCCTAATTTCCCAGTTTCACAAGCGCGGCACTACAGTAAAAGACCATGGCTGAACAACATTCGGAGGGCGCGGGCGATAACGCCGCGAGCGGCGACGTGCCTGGCGCCAGCTCGGATAGGATCCAGCCGGTCGATCCCCGCGAAGGCCTGTGGGATCCAGAGCGCAAAAAGGATGAGCGCGCTGCAAACCCGCCGGTTGTCGGCACCTCTCAGCCCGTTCGCCGCAAGCGCGCCCTGCCCAAATCCCGGGTCTCGCTCACGCTGTGGTCCATGATTGCGCTAGTTCTCATCGTTGCGCTCATCGGCAGCCTGTGGCCTTAGTGCGGATTGGTGGTTTGCTCCAATAAATGGGACACTGTGGTGTTATAAACCCTGAATAATTACAGCTTCGATCGTGGGTAAAACGCGTTGATACACCAACCGGTTGGTACAGTAGGCAGAGATTATTATTAGCTGTGCGAAAGGATATCGCGTGACCCTGCAACAAGTGCACACCCCGGCGGAATTTACCATTGAGCCGGGGGAGACCTGCCTCACCGCCCTGATGGATACCGCGAAGAAGCGCCCGCACGGCGTCATGTTTACCCGCCCAGCTAATTATGAGTGGGTCAATGTCACCGGTAAAGAGTTTATCGATGAGGTCTTTGAAGTAGCTCAAGGCTTAATCGCGCTAGGCGTGGAGCAGGGCGATCGCATCGCCCTGATTTCTGCTACCCGCTACGAATGGTCCCTGCTGGACTATGCCATCTGGGCCGCCGGTGCGGCATCGGTTCCGGTTTATCCTTCCTCGTCCGCCTCCCAGGTGCGCTGGATTATCGAGGATTCCGGGGCGGTGCTGGCGATTACCGAAACCCGTGAGCACTCCGAATTAGTAGAAAACTTGGTCCTGCAAGACGATGGGGAACCGAATTTGAAGGGCTCACCATCGCAGCTGCGGCGCGTATTAGAGATTAATTCCTCCGCCATCGATACCTTGAAATTCGAAGGCCGCAGCGTTGGCACCGACGAGGTGTCTGCCCGCATCGCCGCCACCAATACCGATGACCTGGCCTCCTTGGTTTATACCTCCGGCACTACCGGCCGCCCGAAGGGCTGCATCCTGACGCACCGGAACTGGCTCTCGGAAGCTAGGGCGCTGACCACCAACCCCATCGGCGTCTTCGCCGTGCCGGGCAGCCATACGCTGACATTTTTGCCCTTGGCCCACGTCTTTTCCCGCGCCGTATCGATTGCCGTGGCCATTCGCGGTGCCTCGCAGAACCACTGGTCCGATTTTTCCACCATCTCCATCGAGTTCGCCCGCTCTCGCCCCAACGTGATTTTGGGCGTGCCGCGCGTATTTGAAAAGGTCCGCAACTCCGCGGCCTCGAAGGCGGCGGATTCTGGCATCAAGAGCTTCCTTTTTGAGCAATCCGAAAAGATCGCCATCGAATACTCCAAGGCACTCGATACGCCGGACGGCCCAGACCGCCTGCTGAAAATTAAGCACAAGCTCTTTGACAAGCTGGTGTATTCCACCATTCGCCAGGGCGTGGGCGGCAATGTTCGGTACTGCATTACCGGCGGCTCCGCGATGGGCCACGATCTGTTGCACTGGTTCCGCGGCATCGGCGTGCCCATCTATGAAGGCTACGGCCTGACCGAGACCGCCGCGGCAGCTGCCGTGGACTACGTGGACCAATCCATTGGTACAGTCGGCCCGCCTCTCGGCGGGGTTACCCTGCGCATCAACGATGACGGCGAAGTCTGCATCAAGGGCGGCATGGTCTTCGAAGGGTACTGGAATGACCCCGAGGCCACGGAGGAAGCCTTTGAAGACGGCTGGTACAACACCGGTGACTTGGGCGAAATCGACGATGATGGCAAGCTCACGATCACCGGCCGCAAGAAGGACCTGATTGTTACCGCGGGCGGAAAGAATGTCTCGCCTGGCCCGATGGAGGACATCCTGCGCGGCCACCCGCTGATTTCGCAGGCCATGGTCGTAGGCGATGGCAAGCCATTCGTGGGAGCGCTTATCACCCTGGACCCGGACATCCTCAAGCGGTGGAAGCTGGACCACAATATCCCAGAAAACCGCTCCATGGACGATATCGCTACCGATGCCACCCTGCGCGCCGAAGTGCAAGACGCCGTCAACAAGGTCAACTCCACGGTGTCCCATGCGGAAGGCATCAAGAAGTTCTACATCCTAGAAAGCGACCTCACCGAGGATGAAAATGAGCTCACGCCAACGATGAAGGTCAAGCGCAACGTGGTGGCGCAGCGCTATGCCAGCGCCATCGAGCACATCTACAAGCGCTAGAAAACGGCGAAGCGGGTACACCCGGGGATTTTATTCCTCGGGTGTTTAGTTTCTTGCAGGTCACAATGGCGCAAGCGCGAACCTGCCATAAACCTGTGAAACGCTTCGGAGTGTCGCACTCTCGCGGTAGACGATCTGGCATAGAGTCATGAGTCGTCGCCGAAAACCTCAACCTCTACTAGAGGTTAGAAAATGAAAACCGCGGAAGGAGTGGCTCGAAGCCTATGCAGAAGATCGCCGCCGAGCTGCGTCACCGCGAGCTCACCCAGGAGATTTACAATATCGGCGACGAAGTCGCGGAATACCTCGAGCACCTCATCGAAGCAATCGAGGATTGGGATGAGGAACTGTCCATGGATTGCCTGGCAGAACTCGGCGATATCGTCGACGATGCCCGCGTGGACTCGGGGCGCTGCGTGGGTGAGCTAATTGGGCTTCGCCAAGCGCTAGTATCCGGCGTGCGTTCGGGAACCATTTCTGCCGCTCCTTCTGGAGCAAATGATGCGGAGGAGCCGGAGCAGCTGACCCCGCGCCTGTTGGATGAGCGTTATCCCATTGCCAAGCCCATCGTCGTGCATGAATTGGCAGAAGCTCTGCGCCAGCGCACGCAGGCGGTAGCAGATTACCTGCGTGAAGTCGTGGACTACGTGCTGGCGCAAACCGATGCCGTCGCCCGCAACCTCGACATGGTCTCCCTGCCGCACCTGTATAAGTGCACAGGGGAATCCGCGCTCATCGCCGTGCAGGCGTGGAAGCACACCGTGCTCGATACGCACCCAGCGTACGTGCGCTCAATGCGTGGACATAACCCGCCGCAGTTCCTTGAAGAGCGCGCCCGCATTGCTGCGGTCGTAGAAAAAGTTCGCGCCAAGCGTGAGGCAGCCCGCAGGGCCACAACCGCATAGATTTTTAGACTTCCTTGCTTTAAGCAAGGGGATTTTAGCGGCCACCGAGATTCCCTCTCTCGGTGGCCGGTGTAGTTTTACCTCCTTTTAGGGGGTGCTTAAGGGACGAGCGTTAGGTAACCCTGAAAAAGTTTTTGGCTAACGGTGGACTAATTAATTTTCCGTTATTCCATGTGGGCGTGGAAAACCAATAAAGAACCATGATTAGCACCTTGAGGAAAACTGAAAAACTAACTGGAAAAGATTTTCATTACTGTGTAATGTTTCCGCCGTCTACATCTTTGTTGGCGGCGATGCCGTTCTCAGCGACGGAGTAGACATGAAAATTCGTATATTGCACAACACAAGGAGATTTCCGATGGGAGCACGCCGTTCTTCCCGCCTGATTGCCAGCGCAGTGGCTATCGCCACGTTCTCTACTGTCACCGCCGTTCCGTCGTCCTTTGCCGCGGAAGATAACACCACCTTCGTCGAGGAAAAGACCACCGACAATACCGTTGACGTCAACGGTATTGAGTTTGATGAAGACGGCCACTTGCTTGAGGAAAGTAATGCTGGCGATGAAGCATTGGACGAGCTCGAAGCAGAAACCGATGAGTCTGTGGTCGATTCTGAAGACGAAGAATCCAGCAAGCCTTCCTCCCTCGCTGAGCTCAAGCAGTCCGCAGCGTCCAATGAGGACGTCAACATCAAGGTGCTCCAGGACGAAAAGAAGGGCAAGCTTGTTTGCGAGGTAACCGATGCTCCTGGCAAGGAAGGAAACCTGCTCGGCCTCAAGCTTGCCTTGGCCAAGTCTTTCTATGATGGCGGCGAGCAGATCCTAGAAACGGTATGGGAGCTTCTTCCCGTCGTTGGGGACGTTGTCCCGGCGGAGTTTATGGAGAAGATTTCCGGCTTGACCTGGGAGGGAATCGAAAAGCTAGTGCGTAAAGGCGAGCAGGACAAGACCGTGACCTGGGATCTCTCTCGCGCACAAGGCATGGCCATTGGGCGGATTGACAACGCCGATGCGGATGTCGATCTAAAGGACCCTGAGGCGGCAAAGCGCACCGTATCTGGCCTCATTAAGTTCGCGGACGGGGTATTTGGCAGCGGCGCGAAGACCGTTCTTCAGCTCTTCAACGTAGCCGTGACCGTTGCGGGCTTGGTCCCTGGAGCGGGTGCGGCAAACCACCTGAAGCTCAGTGCGCAACAACAAAAAGCCATCGCGGATTCTTTGGGTACCATTTCTGAGCGGGCTTCAGACCTGGCTGCGGTGAACGCTCCGGCCGGTCAAATGTGCTCGGATATGTTGAACGGTAAGGAAGTTTCTGCTCAGTCCACCAGCGACCACAACGCGGAGTCCGCCGCAGCTTCTGCTGCATCCACCGCCACCGCCGCAGCATCGGCTGATGAGGAAAGCGAATCTAGCTCATCAACCAGCGAGAGTACATCTGAAGAGCTTTCCGAAGAAGAGCCTGCTTCCCAGGGGACCGCCGAAGCCTCCGAGCTGAAGAATGATGACGAGGATGTGCAAGAGGCTACCGACGAAGCAGAGTCGACTGCACAGGCTGAAGATGACGAGGCCAGCATCGAGGCGGATGAGGACGATTCTGACGCTGACGACGCAGACGCAGATGATGGAAAGGAGGAAGAAAGCCAAGCCCACAAGGCTTCTAAGGCCCCTTCCGCGAACGGGTTTTCCTTGGCCTCTGCTCTGGTAGGTGGCGGCACGGTACTGGGCCTGCTTTCTGTGGGCGATTACCTTTACAAGCATGGTTACCTGTCCAAGAATAGTCTTCCTTGGAACAAGTAGCCTCAAGGATCGGCGCTACTAGACCTTAAGGGCGCGTTGCAAAGTTCCCGCGTTTTCTACCAGAGCGCGGGACTTTCGCGGTTTTCAGACCAATTAAGTCGCAGCGTTATTGCGATTGCGTTGCGACCGGAGGGAGTTTTGCCGTGCTGAAATGACCGAGGTGACCGCAGAGAGAAAGCGCTGGGGGTGTTCTACAAGCCGGTGTGGGCAGTAGCGAAGCACCGTATAGCCGGCTGCGCGTAACCGGTTTTCCCGTAGGTGGTGGGCGGCGGTAGCGGGTGTGGAGAACTCTGTGTCGGTGATATGGGAGCTATGTCCGCAGGAACAGGCGTCGACCTCGATGATGTAGGTGTTATTTATACACAAGGCGACCACTATTCCGGCAACGGCGGTATAGCGTGCTTGAAAGAATAACGGCCATGGAAACTCCGCTTGAATAAGGAGCGCTCGGGCATAGGATTCATAGGGCGACTGGGATAGCTCCGAGCAGTGGTGGATAACCTCGCGCACGGTGGAGCTATTGCGGACCCTGCCCATGCGGGCGTGTTCCTGTGTCATGTCCTCTTTTGTTACACCTGCTCGCAGCGCAGAATCGGCGGCGACAAGGCCGTCGCGGAAGCCATGGTAGCGAGCGACATCGATAACCGCGCGCGCCTTGCTTACCGTCCGGGCACCGTCGACAGTGTCTGGGGCGGGAATAGTGGCCTTGCGGTAAATGCGATCCGGATGGCGGCGGTCTTTGTGCGGCAAGGAATTGCAAGGAAGGGCCATTTCCACTTTCTCTTCGGTGGAGGCAAGCACCCATAGCCCATGGACGCGAGCGGCTGATTTGGAAATGAGTACTGCGGTATAAGCACTGCGGGCGGCGGCAATGGCACGCAGACGCAGCTGGGCAGGTAGGGGTAGGCTGCGGTAATGATCACGGTGCACCGCGATGCGGGGTGCGAGTTTAAGATAGGTGCCGTTATTGAGGTCGTGCCAGAAGGTGGGATGGTTGTTCCGGATGGACGGAATATTAGTTAGTGCTTGGTTCATGCCCTCGAGCACAAACGAGGAGCACGATGCCCGCTACCCGAATGCGCGCGAGGCTGTGGAGTTCTCGTTGAATCTTCACTAAGTGTGAATCATGATGCCCCAGTGGTGCCACGAGCTTAAGTTATCCACACCCGCGCTAAGGATGGGTTGCGTGACTGAACTCGATTAGTACGAATCGATGACCAAGCTAGCTGCATGCTCGCGCAAGTAGTCCCGAAGGTAGGGCAGGGCAAAGTCTACTTGGCCACTGGCTGGTATTTCGATTAGTTCCGAGTCAAGCAAACGGCGCCGGTAATTGGATGCATATTGCGAGCTTTTTCCTAGGCGGGCCGTGATATCACTCATGGATGAGGGGCCATTGTCTTGAGCCATGTGGAGCAGGAATGTCCGATCGATGGGGGAAAGCTCCGCTAGGGCGGGCTCATGGACGAGCTGCCCTAGCTTTCGTCGCGCTTTGGAAATGCCTTCCTGCGCAGCTTCCACCGAAATCGTATTGTTTGTTCGGTGGCGGAAAGCCCATAGGCCGACAAGCTGAATCATAAAGGGGTATCCCTGGCAAGCGGTTACGGCAGAATTCAGCGCGTCCGAGTCCCAATTAACCTCTGTTTCTTCTACGGGAGCATTGAGTGCCTTCCGCACGTCCGTATCCGGCACTCGGTCCAATTCAATGCGGTTCGCACGGCGAAGAAAAGTGACAGGATTAGAGCCATCTTGGCTAGCCAAAAGCGGTTTAATCGAGGATGGGATTCCTGCCATGACTACAGCAATATTTTCCCCTTCTCGCACGAGGTGCTGGATGGTAGCGCCAAAATCGATGACCTCATCACTGCGCTGGTGGTGCATTTCATCCAACGTAATGAGTACCCCGGTGGGCTCGCTGTGGGAAATGCGGTCTAGTTCCCGCTGCGCATGGAGGAGGTCTTTCAAGGCCTTTCTTAAGGGGTAGGTTTCCGCGGATAATGTCCTTGGATCCCGTTCCATCCCGATGCCCAATTGGAAAAGGTGCAGGTTGAAACCTTTTAGCGCTGTCCGGTTGAGATGAAGGGTATTTATAATTTCAGCACGGAGCCGTTCCGCAAAACCGGCAGCTGCCGTGTCATTAAGGATGCGCCACCCGCGATCTGACGCGGTGTCTTTGAAGGCATTGAGCAATACCGTCTTACCTATACCGCTCGGACCCACGACGAGGGAAATGCGTTCATGGGATCCGGGTCCATCGTCCAAGGCATAAGCAAACTCCTCGATGGAGTCTTTACGGCCAGCCAGGTAGGGAGGCGTGGCCCCAAGCGTGGCGGTAAACGGGTTCTTCCGGTTGGTCATAGTCCAAGTGTAAACACCGCGCTTGTGTACGCTTGTTTATCTTTTGAATTTTGTTTATAAAACTATTAGGCATCGAAACCAACGGGTTGGTTGGTTCGGCGAGACAGTTAAACCGCTGGGGGAGGGGTGACCTTGTCCAGCTGCTCGGTAATCTGCGGCCACAGCTGGCCCATGATGTCATCCCAGGTAAGGATCCACACGGCCTTGTCCTTATCCGCCTTGCCCACGACGACGAGCTGCTCATTGCGGGCGCGCATGTGATCGAGCGTCTTTTGCACGGTGGTGGCAGAAGAGACGGAGATCGGGGCGCGGGAGAATTCGAGGACTGGGGTATCGGGATCCGCCATGAGGGTATCGCGCACGTGCACCACGCGGGGGACGCGGGAATCCTTGGGGAAGACGAGCACGCGCATAATGTTTTTGCGCAGGACAAGCTCTTGGAGCTGTTCCACCGTGGCATCGGAAGGCAGGGGCACTACCTCGGAGCCGTGGGCGCGCGCCATGGAGCCCACCGTGGAGTTCTCCAGCTCGATGACATCGGAAATCTGATTGGCGGAATTATCGTCAAGCGCGCCCGTCTCACGGGAGTGCTCGACCAAGGTGCGCAGCGTCTCGGCATCGTAGCCGGCAGCACCGGCGCGATCCACCGGTTCCTCGCCCGTCATGGCCACCAATTTATTGGCCATCGTGTTGATCCACTTCAACAACGGACGGAAGACCCACACGAACCCGCGGGCGGGGATGGCAATGACCTGCAGGGCGGATTCTGGGTGCGCGATGGCCCAGGACTTGGGCGCCATTTCACCCAGTACCAGGTGCAGGAAGGTGACGATAAATAGGGCGAGGATGAAGCTGGCGACATCGGCAATGCCTAGCGGCAGGCCAAGGGCCTCTAGCGGGGTCATCAGGAGGTGATGGACCCAGGGCTTGGTCACGGCGCCGAGCACGAAGGTGGCGGCGGTAATGCCCAACTGCGCACCCGCAAGCATAATGGTCAGCTCATTGAGCGAGCGCAGGCCGGCACGGGCGGTGCGCGAGGACTCCGCGTTTTCTTCGAGCCGGTTGCGGCGTGAGCCCATGAGGGAAAACTCGATGACCACGAAGAAGCCGGATGCGGCGATGATGAGTAGCGTGACGATGAGGTTGAACCACCACGTATCGGTCATTATGCCTCCTCCTCTTCGTCGTCGCTATCATGAACGTAGTCCTCAATAAGTTCGATGGCCAGGGAGGATGGCACGTGGCGGTCCACGTCATCCACGCGCATGCGGATGGAGCGGGTGGGCGCTTCGTCCTGATCCACCCAGTCGTCCGGCTCTGCCTCCAAGGCGATGGTGTGGACCTCACCTACCTCTGGCAGGGCGCCGGCGTGCGCAATAAGTAGTCCAGCGATGGTTTCAAAGTCACCCTCTGGAAGATCGTGGCCAATGGCGCGCTCGATCTCATCCAGCGGCGTATCGCCATCGACTAGCCAGTGAGACTCGTCCTGCTCGGTGATTTCTTCGGTTTCCTCGATATCGTGTTCATCGGTGACATCGCCCAAGATCTCTTCGGCCAAGTCCTCCATGGTGACGATGCCGACGAATCCGCCGTACTCGTCGATGACGCAGGCCAGCTTTTGTTCTTCGCCGCGCAGCTCATCGACGACATCGGGAAGCGGCATGAGCTCCGGAACCACCAGGGGCTCGCGCATGATGGCGGTGGCGCTGGTGGCGGCAGGGAGATCGGAGCCCAAGACATCGAAAAGATGGACCACGCCGATGGGATTGTGCTCATCATCGATGACGGGGTAGCGCGTGTGGTTTTCGGACATCAATTCGCGCACTTCACCCAAGGTGGTGCCGGGGTCAATCACATCCACGCGGGAGCGGGGAATCATGGCGTGCTCGACGTCGTGTTCGGGAAAGTCGAGCAAACGGTCCAAAACCATATAAGTATCCTCATCCAAAACGCCGGTTTCGTGCGAGGAATCGACGATGGACTCGAGGTCATCGGCAGTAGCAGAAGAATCGACATCTTCTACCGGCTCGATACGGAATAGCTTCAAAATCGCATTGGAGGAGTATTCGAAAAAGCGGATGAGCCAGCCGAAAATGCGCAGGTACCACTGGGTGGAGGCAGCTAGGCGCAGCGCCGTTTTCATGGGCGCGGCGATGGTGTAGTTCTTGGGGAAAAGCTCCGCAAAGAGCATCGTGGCGATGGTAGAAATGAAAAGCGCCGCGATGGTGCCGATAGCCACGGATACGCCGGTGGGAATGCCCACGCCGCCGAGCAGCACGCCCAGGCCCTGACCCACCAAGGGCTCTGCCACATAACCAATGAGCAGGCCGGTAATGGTGATGCCGAGCTGCGCACCGGAGAGCATGAAAGAGGTGCGCTTGGTGATGTCGAGCGCGCGCTGGGCGGATTTATCCCCTTCAGCAGCCATGGACCGCAATTGGGTGCGGTCCACGGACATGAATGAAAACTCTTGCGCCACGAAGTAAGCATTCGCGACGATGATGAGCCCGATGACGACAAAGCCTGCCAGGATCATCGCAATAGCCGATAACATGATTTACTCCCCACCGCCTATAAGGTGGCGGGGACATCGACTGGGAGGCTCCACTGAAGGTACCTTTCTATACGCGGGAAGTTGGCAATATACTACATGTTTAACACCCATTTCGGCCATTTTGTTCCCCTCCTATTAGGGTTTGATTCATGACTGAACCATTCGGGCTGTATATCCACGTTCCCTTTTGCGCCACCCGCTGCGGTTATTGCGATTTCAATACCTATACCCCCGGCGAGTTGGGCAGCCCGCGCGATCTCACCGGTCCGTACCTCGACGCCCTGGACAAAGAGCTGGAGATGGCGGCTGGCCGCGTGGGGCGCACCGCGGATACCGTTTTCATCGGCGGCGGCACGCCCTCGCTCTTGGGTGGCCAAGGCTTAAGCCGCATCCTGGATACGGTGCGTTCCACCTTTGGGCTTAGCCCAGACGCTGAGGTCACCACCGAGTCCAACCCGGAGTCCACCTCGCCGGAGTACTTTGCCGCGCTTGCCGATGCCGGCTTTAACCGCATCAGCCTCGGCATGCAGTCCGCCTCGCATAGCGTGCTCCAGGTACTCGAGCGCGCCCACACCCCCGGGCGCGCCTTCGACGCCGCGCGCGAGGCCCGGGAGGCAGGCTTCCAGCACGTCAACCTCGACATGATCTATGGCACGCCCACCGAAACCGACGATAACGTCCGTGAGACCTTGGACCGCGTGCTCGAAACCGGCGTCGACCACGTCAGCGCGTACTCACTCATCGTGGAAGACGGCACCCGTATGGCCCGCAAGGTGAATAAAGGACTGCTGCCCGCCCCCGATGAAGACGTGCTGGCCCGGCGCTATGAAATGATTTCTTCCACCCTCGAAGACGCCGGCTTCGAGTGGTACGAGGTCTCCAATTGGTCGCTGCCCGGCGGCGAATGCGAGCACAACCGCATCTACTGGGTGGACGGCAACTGGTGGGGCGCAGGACCTGGTGCGCACTCCCACCTAGGTGACGAGCGCTTTTATAACGTCAAGCACCCCAACCGCTATATCCAAACATTAGGAAACGGCGAGCTGCCCATCAAAGACAGTGAAACCCTAACGGGTGCCGATCGCCACATGGAGAAGGTGATGCTCGGCCTGCGCCTGCGCGAGGGCATCCCAGAATCCTGGCTCGGTTCCCACGCCGCCCCGGCGCTGGAGGGCTTCATCGACCGCGGGCTGCTCGAGCGCGCCGGCCAGCGCGTGCGAGTGACCAAGCCTGGGCGCTTGCTTGCCGATGGCATCGTCTCCGACCTCCTCATCGCCGAAGAGTCCTAGCCGCCGTCAGAAAGTTCTTATATTCCCCTCTGAACCACCAAAACCCCTTATTCGGGCTTATTCTTGTTAGACTTTTAAGATCGGCACTGGATTTACGCTGTATTTATAGAGAGACGCCGGCACATCGACGGAAACTAACCCGCAGAGAATAGGAGCACTCGAAGTGTCCACCTCAACTGATGCCCGCCGCAAGGAGGTCCTGCGGGCCATCGTTGCGGATTACATTGCCTCCCAGGAGCCTGTCGGTTCCAAAACGCTGGTAGAGCGCTACCGGCTGGGCGTTTCTTCCGCGACCATCCGCAATGACATGGCCGTGCTGGAATCGCAGGGGCTGATTTCGCAGCAGCATGCTAGTTCTGGGCGCGTTCCCACGCAGCAGGGCTACCGGCAGTTCGTTGATTCTCTCCACGAGGTTAAGCCGCTTTCTACCCCTGAGCGCAAGGCGATGCTGAACTTCCTGGAAGGCGGGGTAGACCTCGAAGATGTGCTGCGCCGCTCCGTGCAGCTTTTGGCTCAGGTCACTGAGCAGGCGGCCGTGGTGCAGTTGCCCAATTTGAAGGTCTCGCGCGTTAAGCACTGTGAGGTGGTCACGCTATCTCCGGTGCGGGTGCTGCTGGTGTTGATTACGGATAATGGCCGCGTGGATCAGCGCAACGTGGAACTGGATGAGGTCATTGACCAAGACCAGACGTATCGCCTGCGGGACATCGTCAATAATGCACTGGTGGGCAAGACGCTTACTGATGCCTCCGTGGAGCTCGCCCACCTCGTCGATGACGCCCCGCTGGATATCCGCCACCACGTGCTCAAGGTGGCGACCACGCTCATTGAAACCTTGGTGGAACAGCCATCTGATCGCCTGATTATGGCGGGCACCTCTAACCTCACCCGCGTCGCGCGCGAATTCCCGGAAGGCCTGCCTAAAATTATCGAGGCCTTGGAAGAACAGGTCGTCGTGTTGAAACTGCTGGCACGCGTGCCGGACCTGGGCAATGTATCCGTGGTGATTGGGGACGAAAACGAAGAGGATCAACTGCGCGATGCCTCCGTCGTTGCCGCCGGGTATGGTTTTGGAACTGGGGGACAGGCGGCGACGCTTGGCGGCCTTGGTGTCGTGGGACCGACGTTTATGGACTATTCGGGAACAATCTCTAAGGTCTCTGCTGTTGCACAATACGTAAGTGAAATTTTGGCAGGCGAGTAGTGCGAGTAGACTAGCCGGTCGCTACATAAATTTTTGCAAGGTAATACCAACAAGACGATCGAGTAAGGAATATCTCTAACAGTGGCTCGTGACTATTACGGCATCCTCGGTGTTGATAAGGACGCAACGGACCAGGAAATTAAGAAGGCGTACCGCAAGCTGGCCCGCAAGTATCACCCGGATGTGAACCCGGATGATGAGGCAGCGGCGGAGAAATTCCGTGAGGCCTCGGTAGCCCAAGAAGTTTTGCTGGATCCGCAAAAGCGCCAGATCGTCGATATGGGCGGCGATCCCATGGAGCAAGGCGGCGGAGGCGGCGGCGCCGGTGCCGGCGGATTTAGCGGCTTCGGCGGCGGTGGCTTGGGCGATATCTTCGCCGAGTTCTTCGGCGGTGGCGCCGGCGGCGGATCCCGCGGACCTAAGTCGCGCGTGCAGCCCGGCAACGATGCCCTCCTGCGCACTCGCATTAGCCTGGAAGAGGCCTATACCGGCCTAAAGAAGAAGGTTACCGTTGATACCGCGGTGCTGTGCGATTCCTGTGGCGGTACCGGCTCGAACTCCAAGTCCAAGCCCGTTACCTGCGATAGCTGCAATGGCATGGGTGAGATCCAGGAGATGCAGCGCAGCTTCTTGGGCAATGTGATGACCACCCGCCCGTGCCCGAAGTGCCAGGGCTTTGGCGAAATCATTGAGGATCCCTGCAACCAGTGCGCCGGCGACGGACGCGTGAAAAAGCGCCGCGATCTCACAGTTTCCATCCCGGCCGGCATCAACGATGGCATGCGCATCCGCATGGCCTCCCAGGGTGAGGTCGGCCACGGCGGTGGCCCTGCAGGTGACCTCTACGTGGAGGTGCACACCCAGGAACACGAGGTCTTCCAGCGCAATGCGGATGACCTGAACGTTACCGTGCACGTGCCGATGATCGATGCTGCCCTGGGCACCAATTTCACCATCGACCAGCTCAACGGCGAAGAGCTCACCATCGATATCGAGCCGGGCACCCAGCCGGGCGAGTCCATCAAGGTCGAAGGCGCGGGCATGCCACGCTTGCGCACCGATGGTTACGGCAGCCTGTTTGCCCACGTGGACGTGGTTGTTCCCAAGGATCTGGACCGCAAGAGCCGCGAGGCGCTGGAAAAGATCCGCAATACCCGCGATGAGGGCGCCCGCGTGCGCACCGCCAGCGACGGGCAGGAAGACTCCTTCTTTACCCGCCTGCGCGATAAGTTCCGCCGCTAATGTCGCTGCCCGTCTTCATCCACCCGGATCTCTCCGCCGCCCAGGCCGGAGACGCCATCACGCTGTCTGGGCCTGAGGCGCGCCACGCCGTGACGGTCAAGCGGATGCAGCAGGGGGAGAAGCTGGCGCTTATCGATGGCACCGGAATCCGCCTTACCCTCACCGTCACCGAGACCTCGGGCAAGGACCACTTGACCGGCACCGTCGAGTCCGTTACCCAGCTTCCGGAACCGAATCCGCGGGTAACCGTGGTGCAGGCGATCCCCAAATCCGAGCGCGCCGAGCTAGCCGTTGACCTGGCTACACAGGCCGGGGCGGATGAGATCATCGCCTGGCAGGCGGATCGCTGCGTGGCCAAGTGGGACGGGAAGAAGGCGCCGAAGGCCGTTGCGAAGTGGCAGGCCGCGGCCGAAGCGGCCGCAAAGCAATCCCGACGAGACCGCATCCCGCAGGTGCGCGGCCCGCTGACTACCCGCCAATTGGTTGCGGAACTGGCAGAGCGCGCAGAATCGGCGAGCGTATTAGTCCTGCACGAGGAAGCCACCGAATCCATCCGGGAGGTGGGCTTGCACGGCGAGGTCTTCCTCTTGGTCGGCCCCGAAGGCGGCATCGGGGAAGAAGAGCTGACAACACTGCGCGAGGCAGGAGCCGTTGCCATCAAATTGGGCCCGGAGGTTTTGCGCACCGCCAGCGCGGCGATGGTGGCCTTGGCGGCTATCGGCATGCGGACTGAGCGCTGGTAGCCTATTAGACGTGCCTATCATCACCAAGAAATGTGAGATCGATTCCGCGTATGTCAGCAGCGTTTTGGGCAGCGCGGACGATAACCTTCGCGTGCTTAATGACCGCCTCGATGCGGACCTTTTTGCTCGCGGCAATATTGTCACCGTCACCGGCCCCGATTACGAGGTAGCCCGCGCCGCGAAGATCCTCGATGAGCTCGAGGCCATCGCTAGGCGCGGCCATGCCGTATCTACCGATACGGTCAAGCACACCATGGACATGGTCGCTGTAGAGGCGCCGCAGTCGGTAGCGGCGGCGATGGCGGCGGACATCGTCAAGCGCCGCGGCAAGTCAATCCGTCCCAAGACGGTTGGGCAGTCTGAATACGTGCAGGCCATCGATAATAATACGGTGGTCTTTGGCATTGGCCCGGCCGGTTCAGGCAAGACCTACCTGGCGGTGGCGAAGGCCGTGCAGGCCCTGCAAAATAAACAAGTCTCGCGCATTATTCTCACCCGTCCGGCGGTTGAGGCGGGCGAAAACCTGGGCTTTTTGCCAGGCACGCTCAATGACAAGATCGACCCGTACCTGCGCCCGCTCTATGACGCGCTGCGGGACATGCTCGATCCAGAGATGATCCCCAAGCTCATGGATGCCGGCATCATCGAGGTCGCCCCGCTGGCGTATATGCGCGGGCGCACGCTCAATGATGCTTTTGTCATCCTCGATGAGGCGCAAAACACTACACCGGCGCAGATGAAGATGTTTTTGACCCGCCTGGGCTTTGGTTCCACCATAGTGGTCACCGGCGATATCTCTCAGGTGGATCTCCCGCGCGGCCAGGTTTCCGGCCTGCGCATTGTGCGGCGGATTCTCAATAACGTGGACGATATCCACTTTGCGGATCTCAGCGCCCAAGACGTGGTGCGCCACCAGCTGGTGGGCCGCATCGTGGATGCTTATGATTCCTTTGATAATAAAAACGCCGCGGAAAACGAGGGGGAATAAGTGAGTATCGAATCTCTCAATGAGTCGGGTTTTGATGGCGTCAACGAGGAGATGCTGATCGATGTCGCCTCTTATACCTTCGGCGCAATGGACATCAATCCCGCTGCAGAATGCACCATTACCTGCGTGGACCTGAAATCCATCGAGGATCTGCACATCCGCTGGATGGATCTAGAGGGCCCTACCGATGTGATGAGTTTTCCCATGGACGAGCTCACTCCCGGCGCCACTTCTGGTGGCGGGCGCCCCGATGCCGCCGATCCGGGACCTGCCATGCTTGGCGATATCGTCTTATGCCCCGAGTTCGCCCTGCGACAGGCCGATGCCGCCGGGCATTCGCTCGGCCACGAGCTCGCGCTATTGACGGTGCACGGCTGCCTGCACTTGCTGGGCTACGATCACGCCACCGCGGCGGAGGAAAAGGAAATGTTTGCCCGGCAGAATGAACTGCTGGCGGATTGGTACGATGACCTCGCCGCACGCGGGAAAAGCTACCAGCCAAAGCCATCGGGCCCGAAGGCCTTTCCGGATGCTGCCGAGCGCGCACGCCTTGATGAGCAGGTGCCTGGTGGCGGAATTCCTGCCATCGGGGAACCACGCGACGAGGAACCCCAAGAATAATTTCGCCCATTCCTTTGTCTCTGTGCACAGTCAGTAGCACAATGGATAGCTATGACTATCCTTTCCATCCAGTCTCATGTCACCTACGGCCATGTGGGAAATTCCGCGGCCGTCTTTCCCCTCCAGCGCGCCGGCCACGAGGTGTGGCCCGTGCACACGGTGAATTTTTCCAACCACACCGGATACGGTGACTGGGGCGGGCCGATGATTCCGGCCAGTGATGTCACGTCGATCATCGATGGCATCGAAAAGCGCGGTGCTTTTGAAGGCATCGACGCCATTCTTTCCGGTTACCAGGGCGGCTCCGACATTGCCGATGCCATCGTGGACACCGTTCGCCGCATCAAGGCCGTCAACCCCAAGGCGCTCTATGCTTGCGACCCCGTGATGGGTAATGCGAAGTCGGGTTGCTTCGTTTCCGATGACATTCCGCCGCTGCTGCGCGACCGCGTGGTGCCGGTTGCCGATATCATCACTCCAAACCAATTTGAGCTGGGCTATCTGACCGATACCGAGGTCAGCACCTTGGACCAGACCTTGGCGGCGGTGAAGAAGGCGCAGGAAATGGGGCCGAAGACGGTACTGGTTACCTCCGTAAAGCGCCCGGAAACCCCTGCGGATCAGATTGAGATGCTCGCCGTCGACGGTGAGCGCGCTTTCTTGCTCTCGACCCCGCTGTTGCCGTTTAAGCGCAACGGCTCCGGCGACGTGACCGCCGCGCTGTTTACCGGCCACTACGTTGAAACCCATGACGTTAAAGAAGCGCTGCGCCGCACCGCATCTTCCGTCTACGAGCTTCTGCGCACCACGTATGAAGCCGAATCCACCGAGCTGCAGCTCATTCAGGCCCAAGACGCTTTCGCCCACCCGAGCATGCAATTCCAAGCCGAGGAGCTCTAAAGCTGTCTCCCAGAGGGGATGCGTCTGCAATCTGAGACAAGAGCGTCGTTTTTCTAGTGGATACGTGATGTTCGCCATATAGAGTGATAGGTGTAACTTAATCGACGACGTGATTGGAGTCCCGTCTTGTCCAGCACCGGAAGCATCAGCGCATCCCCCGACGGCCTGTTGATGGCCCTTATCCAATACCCAGTTCCCGTAGTCAATACCCCAGAAGACGTTCAGGCAAACGTCGATGAAATCTGCCGCATGGTTGCCTCGACCAAGGCTGGCTACCCAGACCTGGATCTCATCGTCTTTCCGGAATACTCCTCGTCGGGACTGAACACCAAGATTTGGTCCTACGATGAATTTCTCATCGACCTCGATGACCCCAAGGTGGACCAGTACAAGCAGGCTTGTAAGGACAACGATGTCTGGGGCGTCTTCTCCATCATGGAACCCAACCATGAAGAGGGGGAACCCCCGTTCAACACGGCGATTATCATCAACTCCGACGGTGAGATTGCATTGCACTATCGCAAGCTGCAGCCATGGACCCCCATCGAGCCGTGGTACCCAGGCGACTTGGGCATGCCGGTATGCGATGGCCCGAAGGGGTCCAAGCTCGCGGTCAATATCTGCCACGATGGCATGTTCCCTGAGCTCGCCCGCGAAGCCGCCTATAAGGGCGCCAATGTCTACATCCGCATCTCGGGCTATTCCACCCAGACCCAAGACCAGTGGGTGATGACCAACAAGACTAACGCCTTCCAGAACCTCATGTACACGGCATCGGTGAACTTGGCAGGCTATGACCAGGTCTTCTACTACTTCGGTGAGGGCAATGTCTGCAACTACGATGGCCACATGATTTCTGAGGGCCACCGCAACCCGGGCGAAATCGTCACTGCAGAGGTATTTCCAGCGCTGGCTGATAAGGCGCGCATCAACTGGGGCCTCGAAAACAACATCTTCAACCTGGGCAATCGCGGCTACGTTGGCTACCCAGGCGGAAAGACCGAAAACTACCTCACCTGGGTAGAAGATCTGGCCAAGGGCGAGTACAAACTACCGTGGTCCGATGATGTCCGCATCAAGGACGGCTGGAAGTACTACCCGGACGGACCGCAGCTAGGCCCGCTTCCGGATGAATTCAAGAAATAGGCGCCTGGCTAGTTCTTTTAGCTCCTGAAGGCCCCGTACCCTCGTACATTATGAGGGAGCGGGGCCTTCGGGCGGGTGTTGAACTGATCGAGAACGCAAAAGGTCAACGTCCTCGGGTATATCTGAGCGCCATTTGCTACATTTCAGGCGCGAATATGCTCAGTTGTTGCAGTGGACCTATAGCATCTGCGAAAGGGGCGGAGCGGTACAGCTTCGGGGCTCCGCTCTAGTGGCCTTCCCCTTGTACTTCTATGGGCATTCCCGTGAGAGAACCTTCGTCATAGAATTCTGGCGAGGCTCCACCCTGCGGTGGTCCGGAATATGGAGCGCCGCCGTTGCAAAGTTCTGGCCACTCGTCTGGATAAAGCAAGTGTCCATTAAGGCCACCGCATACTCCTTCTGCGCGCACGGAACGCTGGAGTGCAGGGGTATTGCACAGTTCGGTTTGGTGCGAAGAGCCATCAGAAAATCTCCCGACTGCGCCAAGGCCCATTTCACAGTACAGCAGCTCTGGCTCAGCGGCTGCCGCTTGTGGTTGTGCACCTGACTCCTCAGTTGCTACTTGGGCTTCTGGCTCTGCTGGGGTTTCGGAGGTGGGCTCTTGCGTGGTGGCTTGTGCAACGCTGCTCGAAGAGGAGGCACTGGGTGAGCTGGATGATGAACTAGTAGAAGTACTGGTGGATTCCTCTTCGGCAGGCGAAGGGTCAGCATCAGGGGATGAACAGGCACTAATGGAAAAGGTGAGAAGAGCGCCCAGGAGCAGTAGGGGAGACTTGGTTGGCATGGCGGAGTGCCTTTCAGAAAGCGGTGAGAGATATACCTTGGAGGAGAGAACTGTCTTAGCTTAGCCTGCAGATTTGTTGTGGCGTGAAACAATCGGAGATTTTGGTGCGGTGGGCTATCATTGCAGGTAATGAGTTCTGATATTGATGCACAGTTTGATGCGGCATTCGAGGGCCTGCCAGATGACCCCGATGATGCCGCTCCGGAAGCCGCCGGGGAGAAGGCCGCTCCGTTAGATTATTCGCAGTACACGGATACCCCGGAGGGTTTCCGCTCTGGATTCGTATCCTTTGTGGGCCGCCCGAATACTGGTAAGTCCACGCTGACCAACGTGCTAGTGGGCCAAAAGATCGCCATTACCGCGGACCAGCCGGAAACGACTCGCCACACCATCCGCGGTTTGGTTCACCGCGAGGACGCACAGGTCGTCGTGGTGGATACACCGGGCCTGCACCGACCCCGCACCTTATTGGGTGAGCGGCTGAATGAAGTGGTCAAAGAAACGTATGCGGATGTGGATGTTATCGGGTTGACCATTCCGGCAGATGAAAAGATCGGCCCGGGTGACCGGTGGATCTTGGATAATGTGCGCTCGATTGCGCCGCAGACCCCCATCATTGGCATCGTGACCAAGCTGGATAAAGCATCCAAGGACCAGGTGGGCGCACAGCTTCTGGCCTTGCACGAGTTGTTGTCGCAAGAGGATCCGGAGGCTGTGGTGATTCCGGTTTCTAGTAAAAAGGGCGTGCAGTTGGATGACTTGGTGCAGGTCATCGTGGAGCACTTGCCGGAGGGCCCGAAGTTCTATCCGGATGATCACATCACTGATGAGGGGCAAGAAAAGCGCATTGAAGAACTCATCCGTGAGGCCGCGCTATCTGGCTTGAAGGCGGAGCTGCCGCACTCAGTTGCGGTGCAAATCGATGAAATGCTGCCCTCGCGCACGCGTGAGGGAGTGCTGGATATTCACGCCATCATGTACTTGGAGCGTCAAGGGCAAAAGCGCATCATCGAGGGTAAAGATGGCCTGCGTTTCCGCCGGATTGTGGGCAATGCCCGCAAGAAAATCATGGAACTACTGGGCCAGAACGTGTACCTGGACCTGCGCATCAAGGTACTGAAGAATTGGCAATCGGATGCCAAGTCGTTGGGCAGGCTCGGGTTCTAAAAGGCCATGCGCGAAAATTACCGCGACCGCGCCGTGGTCATTCGCTCCTATGATTTTGGGGAAGCCGACCGCGTAATCGTACTTCTCACCCAAAACCATGGGTTGGTGCGTGCGGTGGCCAAGGGCGTGCGCCGAGCAAAATCCCGTTTTGGATCGCGGCTGCAGCTCTTCGTCAATTTGGACGTCCAGCTGTATGTGGGGAAGAACCTGGCCACGATTTCCCAAGCGGATACGGTGAATTATTTTGGTGCGCGTCTCATCGAAGACTACGAACGCTATACGGCCGCCTGCGCGGTCTTGGAATCGGCGGAGCGGCTCATCTACGCGGATGGCGACGGCGACCCGTACCTCTACAACGCAGTCGTAGCTGCGCTCGAGCAATTGCAAACCGATGAGCCGACGCAAACGCTCGATGCGTTCTTATTGCAGGCCATGGCGCATGCCGGGTGGGCACCGAGCCTTTTTGATTGCGCCCAGTGCCAGCGCCCCGGCCCGCACCACGCCTTTCACCCGGCCGTCGGCGGCGCCGCCTGCCACGAATGCCGGCCACCAGGTGCTGCAGAGGTGGATCCGGAAACCCTGCACCACTTGTGGCTTTTGGCACATGGCTACCCGACGGACCCGACGAATGCGCAGCGGCAGGAGGGGCATCGACTAGCGCGGGCGCACCTGCAGTGGCACATGGAGCGAAATGTGTCCGCATTACAGGTGATGGAACAGTAAACTGTAGTCCGTGATTACCCCAGATCCTTCTCGTCGCCTGACCCCGCCGAATATCCCGGATGAGCTGCTGCCGCGCCATATTGCGTTGGTGATGGATGGCAATGGCCGCTGGGCCCAGGAAAAGGGCATGAAACGCACGGAAGGCCACCGCAGGGGAGAGGCGGTGCTTCTCGATGTCGTCGATGCCTGCCTCGCCGCCGGTGTCCCGTACCTTTCGGCCTATGCATTTTCCACTGAAAACTGGCGGCGCAGCCCTGAAGAGGTGCGCTTTTTGATGGGCTTTAATCGCGACGTGCTGCGCCGGCAGCGCGAGTGGCTCAACGAGCGCGGCGTGCGCGTGGTGTGGGTGGGAAGGCGCCCGCGCCTGTGGCGCTCAGTGATTAAGGAGCTCGAGGCCGCCGAAGAATTGACCAAGAATAATACAAAAATGACGCTGGCCATGTGCGTTAATTACGGTGGCCGGGCGGAAATGGTCGATGGCGTGCGTCAGCTTGCGGAAAAGGTCGCCGCCGGTGAGATCCGTCCGCGCGATATTAAAGAAAGCACCATCGCAGAGAATCTCTATGATCCCGGCATGCCGGATGTGGATCTATTCTTGCGGCCTTCCGGTGAGAAACGCACCTCGAACTTTCTGCTGTGGCAATCTGCCTACGCCGAGATGATTTATCAGGATAAGCTTTTCCCGGATTTCACCCCGGAGGATCTCTTTGCCGCTATTGAGGAATATGCCCGCCGCGATCGCCGCTTCGGTGCTGTGAAGTAGGGAAATAGGGAGGTTAAAACAGCACGCGTGATTACTGCGCGGCGGCGCACTGCGAGCACACGCCGAAGATCTCCGCGTCGTGGCCGGTAAGTTCGAAGTTGTACTCGGCGGCTACGGCCGAAGCCCACTTTTCAATGGGGCCGCCATCGATTTCTTCGGTGCGGCCGCATTTGGTGCATACCAAGTGGTGGTGGTGCGCGTCGGTCTCGCAATGGCGGTAGAGGGTTTCGCCGTTGGGCATGTGTAGCGCATCTACGGCATCAATATCAGAAAGAGACTGTAGGGTGCGGTAGACGGTAGTGAGACCGACCTTTTCTTGCCGCTCTTGGAGCTGGTGATAAATTTCCTTGGCGGAGGCGAACTTGTCGATGTCCCGCAGGACCTCGACCACCGCGGTGCGCTGTTTAGTATTGCGCGAGCCGAGCTTGGGGATACTCTCATGAATGGACATGCCATCCATATTATCAACTCTTTTTCAACAAGCGCTATAATAAATCGTCTTTATATGCAGACTAGTGATTAAGAGGCGATTTTCGCGGCGTCTTCCAAAAGGGTTAAAACCTCCGGCGCAACTAGGGAATAGGTCACCTCGCGGCCATTGCGCTCAGAGCTGACAATCCCTGCCTGCTTAAGTACCCGCAGGTGCTGGCTAATCAGCGGCTGGGACTTGCCGGTGGCTTTTACTAGCTCGTGCACGTAGTGGTCGCGTTCCGCCAGCCGGGTAATAATGGAAATGCGCAGCGGGGAATCGAGGGCCGCGATAACGCTTGCGGCCGCAGAGTTATTAAATGCTAATTGAACGGTCGTCATAGGGAGTGGGCACCTTCAATACGGTATCTATTATCTGTCGACCACTACTATATTACCTCAAGTTGGTCATTACCTGTACATTAACCGAATTAAATTTGCACCCCCTGATCCCACTACTGATGGGGGATAAGGGTTAGACTGAATGAGATTGTCACGACTGTCCCCTACCAGAGGAGTCCTTTACAACCATGGCATCCCTTATCGATACCGTTGTTAATCTGTGTAAACGCCGCGGCTTGGTCTACCAGGCGGGTGAGATTTACGGCGGTTCCCGCTCCGCATGGGACTATGGTCCTCTTGGTGTGGAGTTGAAGGAAAACATCAAGCGTCAGTGGTGGCGCCACATGGTCCAATCCCGCCCCGACGTCGTGGGCGTGGATACCTCCGTCATCCAGCCGCGCCAGGTGTGGGTCTCCTCCGGCCACGTGGAGGTCTTTACTGATCCACTTGTGGAATCGCGCCACACCGGTAAGCGCTACCGCGCCGACCACCTGATCGAAGCCTACGAAGAAAAGCACGGCCACGAGCCAGAAAACGGCCTGGCAGACATCAACGATCCGGAAACCGGCCAGCCAGGTGACTGGACCGAGCCGAAGGCCTTTTCTGGCCTGCTGAAGACCTTCCTGGGGCCAGTCGATGACGAGCAAGGTCTGCACTACCTGCGCCCGGAGACCGCACAGGGCATCTTCATCAACTTCAAGAACGTGATGACCTCCTCGCGTATGAAGCCGCCATTTGGCATTGCCAATATTGGTAAGTCCTTCCGCAACGAGATCACCCCGGGTAACTTCATCTTCCGCACCCGCGAGTTCGAGCAGATGGAGATGGAGTTCTTCGTCAAGCCGGGCGAGGACGAAGAGTGGCACCAGTACTGGATCGATGACCGCTACAAGTGGTACACCGACCTGGGCATCAAGGAAGAAAACCTGCGCCTGTACGAGCACCCCAAGGAAAAGCTCTCGCACTACTCCAAGCGCACCGTGGACGTGGAGTACGCCTTCGGCTTCAAGGGCTCCAAGTGGGGCGAGCTGGAAGGTGTGGCCAACCGCACCGATTATGACCTGTCCGTCCACGATAAGGGCTCTGGCGAGGACCTGTCCTACTATGACCAGGCCAATGATGAGCGCTGGATCCCGTACGTCATCGAGCCGGCCGCCGGCTTGGGCCGTTCCATGATGGCCTTCTTGGTAGATGCCTACGACGAGGAAGAGGCCCCGAACGCTAAGGGCGGCACCGACAAGCGCGTGGTTCTGCGCCTGGACCGCCGCTTGGCGCCCATCAAGGTCGCCGTCCTGCCATTGTCCAAGAAGGAAGAGCTTTCCACCCCGGCCCGCGAGCTCGCGGATAAGCTGCGCGCTTACTGGAACGTGGACTTTGACGTCTCCGGCGCCATCGGCCGCCGTTACCGCCGCCAAGACGAGGTTGGTACGCCATTCTGCGTCACCTTCGACTTCGATTCGCTCGAGGATAACGCCGTGACCGTGCGCGAGCGCGACACCATGGAGCAAGAGCGCGTAAAGATTGAGGATCTTGAGTCCTACCTCGCCGCGCGCCTGATTGGATGCTAAGCAGATGCACTACACCAGCTGGGATCGCTCCGACCGCGAAAAGCCCGTCCTCCTCGTTGAGGAGGGGCCGGAGCGCCTAGGCGTCTTTGCGGAGCATTCCGCCGAGGTAGACGGCAACTTTTGGCGCGTCGAGGTCAGCGATCTGGGCGCTTCGGCCACGCTTGACGATGGCTCCGTCTACCGCCTCGCCGGCCGCCTCGGCCGCGATAAGCGGCTGGAGGCCTCGCTCAATGGCCGCACCTTTCATTACGTCAATGAAAATAGCGGCGATTGGATCATCGATGATGTCGATGACAACAAGGTGGCGCAGTTTTCCGCCAAGAATTCTGGTGTCCGCAAGGCCATCTTGGAATTCGAAGACGATGCGGAGGGTCTAAGCACCGCTGAGATCGCCGGTCTCAGCTGGTTTACCCGCGCAATTTTGGAAAAGAACACCAAAAATTCCGCGTGGGTATGGATCATCACGTTGGTGTTAGCCTCCATCGTCGCCCTGCTGGCGGTGTTCATCTTCTAATGGCGGGAACGATGCCGTGGCAGTGGACAGGTACTACTCTGCGCGACGTACGCGGCACCGACATCGCCTGGGTGCGAGACGGGGTACTGACCATTGCCGGCGCGCTCTCTGGGGATCCCGCACAGCCGGATGTGCTTTTTGATGTGGAGACCTCGCTAGACGGGACAACCGCCTCCCCGCGTTTCTTCTTGCGGGCTAGGCCGCGTGCCAGCCGCAGCGCGGGCTCCGAGGCAGCGAAGCAGTGTGAAGTTTCGCAGGCGGGTTTGACCGTCACGCGCCTGCGCGCGACCTGCGGAGATGCACACTACCTTTTGGAGCGCTCCGCCATCTTTGGCAAGCAGCGCCGCATACTGGCCCTCGACAGCCAAGATGGCAGCGCGGAGGGCACCGAAGTTGCGCGCCTTAACCCGCGGGGCAATGGCCTAGAAGTAGCGGCCTCTGAAAACAATGGCCTTCCAGACCTAGATGCGGTGGTGCTGAGCTATAGCTGCCTGCTTGTCGATGCCGCACCGCGCATCGTGCGCGGCTAAGCGCCAACAAAGCAGGCCTTCTGAGCCGGGCTTAGAAGGAGCCGCCGCGGAAACCGCCTCCGCCACCGCCGCCGGAGAATCCTCCGCCGCCGCCACCGAAGTTGCCGCCACCTCCGCTGAAACCTCCGCCGAAGCCGCGGCCACCGCCGCCCAAGATTTGGCCTAGAACCATACCGGTGATGATATTGCCGGCCGTGGAACTCGTCTGCTGGCGTTGTTGCTGGCGGCGGTACTCATCGGAATCATCCTTGGCCCGCTGCAGGGCGGTCTGTGCTGCGGCAACGGCTTCGCGGGAGGATTGCAGCGCGCTGCGGATATCGCTGCGCTGGGTGTGCAGGGCTTGGGCGTGGAGACGCTTGGCATCGGCAAGCGCGGTGCGGGCGCCGGAACCAACAATGCGCCCGCGCGAAGAAATGAGATCCTCGGCGGCCTGGATATTGGATTCCGCCACCGACATTTGCTGGTGGAAGAGCTCGAGCTGGCGCGCGTGGGTGGAAGTCTTTTCCCGCACACGGTCGAGGCGCTCATCAAGCTCGGTATCGATGCTCATAAGGGCGGTGTGCTGGCCCAAGGGATCCGTATCGCCCTTCTGCTTGGCGTCAGTGACCGCGGCAGAAGCGCGCTCAAGCAGCTCCTCGAGGGCCTCCCAATCCGCCTGGGTTCCCTGGGATTTGCCTTGGCGCTCTAGCTCCCGGGCTTCCTCGATTTCGCCCTCGACCTCGGTAATGAGCGCGCCCAGATTGCGGCGCGCGGAGGAAATATTCTCCTCGGCGTGCTCTACACCGGTCAGGAGCCTATCGGTAACCTCCGTGGCGTGCTCGATATCGCGGATAAGCCCCACGAGCGAGCCCTGTTGGCCGGCGGGTTGGCCCTGCACCTCGCGGGCTTGGTCCAAGAGCTTTTCCGCCTCATCGAGGGAGGCGCTCGCCAATTCTGGGTTATCCGCAATGGAGGATAAGACCTCTGCGGAGTAGTCCTCTTGGAGCTTTGTGAGGGTACCTTCGGCGCCCGGCAGGCGGGTCCGCAGCCCGACGATGCGCTGGGTGAGCTCGTCCAACTTGGAGTCGCTTTGCAGCAGCAGGTCGCGCATCCGGGCAAACTCTTCTGCCTGGCTATCCAGTGCGTCATCGGCTTGGCCGCAGGTAGAGACGATTTCTACCAGCATCTGCCGTCGCTCGGCTTGGGATTCTGGCACCGCATCATCGAGGCGCTGGCGAATCTTGAAGGCCTTTTGCAAGGTAGAGGTGGAATGATTCATCGCCTTGGTAAACGGGCGGGTGCGCTCCGGCCCGAATTCAGATAGGGCGATATTGAGCTCTTCCTTGCCGCGGCGGATGGATTCATCCGTGGAGACCAGTTCCTCCTGGGCCAACTTATCCAGGGTTTCCAGCGGTAGCCGGTTTAATTGATCGGTATCTTCTGGCGCAATCTCGCGGGCGGACTCTAAGGTCTTTGCCTGATTCTTCTTTGTATTGCGGCGCGAGTAGTACCAGATGCCACCGCCTGCAGCGACGATGGCGGCGGCGCCACCGCCCAACCAGGCTATGCCGGAGGAATCGGAGGAGCTGGAGGAGCCAAGGGCGGCATCGGCAAGCGCGATCGCAGAAGCGCCGTATTCCTCAGCGGAGAGCTTGCTATAGGCGGCATCGTACATCTGATCCAGGCGGTCTTCCGGCCATTGATCGCCGGTTTGCACGCCCACCTGGCGCTCATTCACACCAACGACGTAGGCCGCAGAATTCGGGCCTTTCTCGTTGACGATGTTGCGCGCATAGCTTTCTGGATCAGTGCCTAGATCGTTTGCGAAGACAACGAAGATGATGAGCGACTGGTCTTTTTGTAGCTGGGTGATCTTCTCATTGATCTCCCTAATTTCCTCGGTGCTTAAGACCCCTGCCTCATCATTTACCCTGTCTGTCACCGCCGCCGTATCCGCGGCTTGGGCAATGGTAGTGGTCTCCGAGGCTAAGGCCTGGCCTGCGCCAATGGAGGTGCAGCCGAGCAAAAATGCCGCGATGGTAGCGCGGCCGATTCGTGCACTAAGATTCATGCCCACAACTCTACCTGCCCGAACGCCCAATCCGGAGAACCTCCTCTGCAGGCAGTAGGGTGGGAAGCATTGTGAAATACGTCGTTGTTTTAGGCACCGCGCAATACGATGGCCGCCCCTCCCGCATCCTAGCCGGGCGCCTGCGCCATGCCGGGGAGCTGGCCACCTCCCGCGGCCTGCCCGTCATAACCGTCGGCGGCCAGCTGCCCGGAGACCGGTTTACCGAGGCCGGGGTAGCGCGCGATTACCTGCGCGAGCACTTCCCTGAGCTGCAGGTATCCGCCGTGGAGGAAGGCCTCGACACGCGTGAGTCCTTAGCTGCGGTTATCGATGCCCACGGCCTTGCCGATGCCATCATCGTCACCGATCCCTTGCACAGGTTGCGCACGTGGGTCATCGCCAAGCAGGAAGGGCTCAACGCCCACGTTTCCGGCACGCCTTATTATCCCGCCCGGCGCTTTTCCAAGCCCTGGTGGCGCTACCTCGCGCACGAATGCGGCGGGCTGTTTTATATTGGGCTCGCCAGCATCGTTTCTCCCCAGTGCGCGCGTGCCTGGAAAAGGCGCCTCTACCGCATTGAGCTGCTGCTGCGGCCGAATCAGAAGCTGCGGCACGAAACGATGCAAAATAAAGACGCAGACCGCACGCAGGGGGAATAGACTAAAACGCCGTGTCTTACTCTTATGCTGCAGCTGATTTTGCCCGGCTGGCCGAAGAACGGCCCAAGGGATCCACGATTAGCGATATCGAAGAACACCGCGGGGTTTTCTCCCGCGACCGCGCCCGCGTCTTGCACTCGGCTGCGCTGCGGCGATTGGCGGATAAAACCCAGGTTGTAGGCCCACGCGATGGCGATACCCCGCGCACCCGGCTTACCCACTCGCTCGAAGTAGGCCAGATTGCCCGCGGTATCGGAGCAGGGCTTGGTCTTGATCCGGATCTCTGTGACATGGCCGGGCTCACCCACGATATCGGCCACCCGCCCTATGGCCACAATGGCGAAAACGCGCTCAATGAGGTTGCACAAGGCGGTTTCGAGGGAAATGCGCAAACCCTGCGCATCCTGACCCGCCTCGAGCCCAAAGTCCTAGTCGAGGACACCGATGGCACCGCCCATAGCTTCGGCCTCAACCTCACCCGCGCCGCGCTCGATGCGGCCTGCAAATATCCCTGGACCAAGACCAATCCGGATGGCACCATCAACCGCAAATACGGCGCCTATGATGAGGATGCGGACCTTTTAGCGTGGCTGCGCGAAGGCCATAGCGATAAGCGAAAGTGCATCGAGGCCCAGGTCATGGACTGGTCCGATGATATTGCCTATTCCGTGCATGACGTGGAAGACGGCATCATCTCCCAGCGCATTTCCTTGAACGTGTTGTGGGATTTGGTGGAGCTGGCCCACCTTGCAGAAAAGGGCGCCGAGGCCTTTGGCGGAACTGCCGATGAACTCTTGGAAGCCGCCGATAGCCTGCGCAACCTCGATGTCATCAACGCCCTTGGCAATTTCGACTACACCCTGCGCGATTATGCCAAGCTGAAAAAGATGACCTCTGAGCTGGTAGGGCGCTACGTGGGCGCCACCATCGGTGCCACCTCGGAGGCGAATGCCGAACTCATCAGCGCCAATACGCTCGGCCGCATGCACGGTGACCTGCGCGTTCCGCCATTGGCGCAGGCAGAGGTCAAGCTCCTAAAAACCATCGCCGTGCTTTACGTGATGGATGAACCAGCGCACTTGGCGCGCCAAGACCGCCAGCGCGAGCGCATCTATCGCGTCTACGACTACCTCGTTGCGGGCGCGCCCGGTTCGCTCGATGCTACCTTCCGCCTGTGGTGGGAGCAGGCCGATACAGACGCCGCCCGCGACCGCGCCATTATTGATCAGATCGCCTCCATGACCGAATCCCGCCTTGAGCGGCTGGCCCGCCGGAGCGCTGACCTTTCGGGGTTCTTGGATTAATGGTTAAACGGGCTGGGTGGCCCCTTCGGAGGAGCTTGGGCGCGGCCTTTCTCTAAAAGTGCAACCTCCGCTGCTATTTTTGAGGCGAAAAAGTGATAACTGAGGGCGCGCGATGCTCAGTTATTGCAGAGGACCTATAGCATCTGCGGAATGTCCGCATCTGCGGGGCACCAGCATCCTCAGAGCTCCAGCATCCGCGGACTAGCTATTAGCGGGCGAGCCTAACGCCTTCATCCTGGACTACGGCGGCGATGGCCGCGAAGTCATCCAATTCCATTTCCATGTTGGCAGCCACGATGGTGGATACTTCATTCTCCCGCAGGAATTTAGCTAGATCCTCTAGGCTGCGCGGGCCACAATCCACGCAGCCGTGGGTGCGGCCTAAGGCGTTGAAGAAATCCGTACGGGTACGGATGGGTTCCGTAATTAAAATGCGGTGCACTATTAATCCTCTGCGTCCGGGATAGAACAGAATGTTTGGTAATGGTCGTCGGTGTAGTACCACACATCGGGGTCGGTTTCGGTGCCGCCGCCGGTGACGATGCGCCTCGAACCGCGATGATTGCTGCCAGGGGTTTCTACCGTGTACTCGCGGTAGTAGTCCTGCGCCTGCTGGGGGAGGACGCCTTCATAATTGCCAAAATGGGAATTGTCATTGTCGGGGTAGGCATAAGGGCCGCCGGCGAGAATATCGTCCGCGGTTTCTTCGACCTCGCTGGGAAGAGAAGAAATTGCGCAGGTCTCATCCGTCGACGTTGCATCCTCATCACCGCCGAGGTCGAAGCCGAAATAACTAGCGCCTGCGACGATGGCGAGTCCACCAAGGGCCACTGGAAGCGATTTCTTAGACGCTTTGGACTTGGACATGCTCCCTATTGTTGCAGGAACTATCTCGAAAACATAAACGTCCACCGCGTCAAGACCGATATCCAAAATTGCCCCGTCCCGGGGGTGGGAATACCCAGGGAGAAGGCGCCCCACATGTGGGTAAAACACGGTGATTCTGTGTACTTGCTAACCGGCGCGGTCCAATGCGACCATCCTGGCTTTGGCAGTTAAGCATCCGATATATGGGCGGGGTAGTCTGTAGCCATGGCAAAGGGCAGAATTCCGGACAGTGATATCCAAGCTATCCGTGAACGCGCGCCTTTAGAAGAAATCGTGGGCGAATATGTGCAGCTCAAACCTGCCGGGCACGATTCTTTGAAGGGCTTGAGCCCTTTCAAGGATGAAAAGACGCCGTCCTTCCACGTCCGCCCGCAGCGAGGTTATTATCACTGCTTTTCTACCGGTAAGGGTGGCGATGTATTCAGCTTCCTGATGGAAATGGAACAGGTCTCTTTCCCGGAGGCCGTGGAAGCCGTAGCGCAGAAGATTGGCTACCACATCAACTATCAGGGCGGCTCGACCGGTGCTCGCAACGAGAAGCCGGGTACGAGGCAGCGGCTCATCGCGGCGAATAAGGCGGTGCACGAGTTCTACCGGAAGCAGCTGGAAACCCCAGAGGCGGCAACGGCGCGCAATTTTTTGCTGGACCGCGGGTTTAGCCGCGAGGTTATTTATGATTTCGAGTGCGGGTACGCCCCAGAAGGTTGGGACACCGCCACAAAGCACCTATTGCGCATGGGCTTTTCCTTTGAAGAACTAGAGGCAGCCGGCATTTCCAAGATGGGCAAGCGCGGTCCCATTGACCGTTTTCACCGCCGCTTGTTGTGGCCCATTAAGGATCTTTCCGGCAACGTTATTGGCTTTGGCGCGCGCAAGCTCTTTGATGATGACAAGCTGGGCAAATACATGAATACGCCCGAGACCATGCTTTATCACAAGTCTAAGGTGCTCTTCGGGCTGGATTTGGCCAAGCGCAATATCGCAGAAGGCCACCAGGCCGTGGTGGTGGAAGGCTATACGGATGTGATGGCCATGTACGCGGCAGGCATTAAGACTGCCGTGGCTTCGTGCGGTACGGCCTTTGGTGGGGAGCACCTGCAGGTGCTGCGCCGGCTCATGCTGGATGATTCCTATTTCTACGGCGAGCTCATCTACACCTTCGATGGTGATGAGGCTGGGCAGAAGGCCGCGATGCGTGCCTTTGACGGCGAGCAGAAATTTACCGGACAATCTTTTGTTTCCGTGGCCCCAGACGGCATGGACCCGTGTGATCTGCGCTTGGAAAAGGGCGATGCCGCGGTGCGCGATCTGGTGGCAGACCGCATCCCCATGTTTGAGTTCGTCATTCAATCAGTCATTGCTGATTTCCGGATCGATACTGCTGAGGGCCGCTTGCAGGCTTTGCGGCGGGCGGTGCCCATCGTTGCGCAGATCCGGGACCAGCCCCTACAGCGCGAATACGCCCGCCGGCTTGCCGGCTGGGTGGGCTGGAACGATCCGGAAGAGGTGCTGCGCCAAGTGCGCGCGGAGGCGAAGAAGCCGAAGAAAGCAGACAAGCCGACGATTCGCCGCTTTGATAATGCACAGCCGCAGCCGACGCAGCAAGACGTGCCGATGATCCATCCGCCCAGCCCGAAGGAGACCCATCTGTGGCCGCAGCGGGAGGCACTGAAATTGGCCTTGCAGATGCCGGAGGTCGTTGGCTCGTATTTTGATGGCATTACTGCCGATGCCTATACCAACGACGCCTATCGCATCGTCCGCCAAGCGATTTCCGCCGTGGGCGGGGCAGAAAAGGGTGCCACCATGTCCGGGGTGGATTGGATTGCCGCCGTTGCCGGGGAAATGCAGGATCTGACGGGGAGGAATTTCGTTTCCGAGTTGGCAGTTGAGGCCATCTTGCCCACGGACGTGGGCGCGGAAAAATATGCGGACTCGGTGCTCTCGCGGCTGCAGGAAACCGTCGTGGGCGATCAGATTGCGCAGCTGAAAGCCCAATTGGGCCGGATGCGGCCTACCGATGATGAGGCCGGTTATAACTCCCTGTTCGCGGACTTGATTGCCTTGGAACAGGCCCGCCGCGAGCTCAATGACCGCGCCTTTCGCGGCACCCCGGGGATATAAAATCCCCGGGCAGGCACTCGGACGCTAGTTCAGGTGCTGCGCGGGGAGGGGGTTAGCGCGGAAGGGGTTTAATCCTCATCCGGCTCATAGATGCGATCGGCTTGCGGAGTTTGGTCGCCCCGAATTTTTCCTTTTCCACGGCGCTTTTCAGAAAGGTCGTGGATTTCGCGCATGCGTGGCTCTGGATCCAGGCGGTTGGCTACCATCTTGCGCGCGGAGCGCACCGCGGACTTGGTGGCGGGGGAGTTGACGGTCTTTTGGTAGGCGCTTTTCATCTGGTGGTAGCGCTTGCGGCCCGCCTTGGTGCCAAATACGTACCCTGCGGCGGCGCCAAAGACGAATTGGATCATTATTGACTAAGTCCCCTTAAAATCATGCGAGCAAAGTTCCACTCCAGCTTACAGCGAAGTGCGGTGTCGTTGTCGGGTTATCCACCGCACCCCTCATCTACCCCTTATTCTCTTTTTCCTTTCCCCGAACCTTGATTCGCGCTACGTTAAGGAAATGAAGTATTCCATGCGGGCAGGTAGGGACTCGGCGATGGCCTCAGCTGCGGCTTCGGCCGTGGCCCTAGCCGCGCTGGTTACTGCCAGCATCGCGGCGGGCGAGCCCAACGCGGATGGCGCCCTGGTGCAGCGCCCGGTGGGGGATTACGGCAGCAGCGAATAGCGCTTGTGGAGGCTAGACCGCCTCAACGATGGCGGCAAGGCCCTGGCCGCCGCCGATGCACATGGTAACCAGCGCGCGCTTGCCACCGGTGCGGCGCAGGTGGTGCGCGGCGGTAACCACGATGCGGGCACCGGTCGCGCCCACCGGGTGGCCCAGTGAGATGCCGGATCCGTTGGGGTTGAAGCGGGGATCTTCGGGCGAGATGCCCCACTGATCTAGTACCGCGAGGGCTTGGGCGGCAAAGGCTTCATTGAGCTCGATGAGGTCGAGGTCATCGAAGGTGAGGTCGAGGAGGTCCATGACCTTGCGGGTTGCCTCAACCGGTGCGATGCCCATGCGCTCTGGTTCCACGCCGGCAAGCGCCCAGCCCTTCAATACCACCATCGGCTCGAGACCAAGCTCGTCGGCCTTTTCGCGGGTGGTAACGAGGACGGCGGCGGCACCGTCGTTTTGACCGGAGGCGTTACCTGCGGTCACCGTGGCCTCGTCATCCTGCTTGCCCATCACCGGGCGCAGCTTGGACAGTTTTTCCACGCTGGAATCGGCGCGCACGTGCTCATCCTTATCCACGATGATGGGATCCCCCTTGCGTTGGGGGACGGAGACGGGGACGATTTCGGCATCGAAAAGCGCCTGCTCCTGCGCGCGGGCGGCGTTGTGGTGGGAGCGCACCGCAAGCTCGTCTTGGTCCTCGCGCGACAGGGAACGCTCGCGGCGAAGGTTTTCGGCGGTTTCGATCATGCCGCTGGGGATGGGGTGGTTTTTACCACCGGCGGTTTCGCGGGCCTCCTGGAGGCGATCGCGAAAGACCATGTTTCCGCCCTTCGCACCCCAGCGAATATCGCCGTCCACGGTGTACTCGGTGCGCGACATGGATTCGGCGCCGCCGGCGATGACCACCTCGGCCGCGCCGGTGGCGACGTGGGCGGCGGCGGTGACGATGGCTTGCAGGCCGGAGCCGCAGCGGCGATCGAGCTGCATGCCGGTCACGGAGACGGGCAGGCCGGCATCGAGGGCGGCGACGCGGCCCAAGGCAGGCGCAGCGCCGTTCGGGGAGGCCTGGCCGAGGATGATGTCATCAATGACGTTTGGATCGATGCCGGATTCTTCCACTATGGTGGATACCACCAGGCTGGCCAGATCCTGGACGGGGACGGATTTCAGCGCGCCTCCGTAGCGGCCGACTGGGGTGCGCTTGGGGTAGCACAGGACGACGTCTTGGGTATGCATGGATTCTCCTTAGGAAATTTCGGTGGTAGTGAGATCGTGGGAAATGGCCGCGCAGGTAGTGAGGAGCTCGGGGAGGAGTTGCGCGGTGAGATCTTGGGTGGAATACACGGAGGTCTGGGTGGAAATATTGATGGCCGCCACCGCGCGCCCGGTGCGATCCCGGATGGGAACGGCGATGGAGCGCAGGCCGATTTCTAGCTCTTGATCCACGATGACCCAGCCGCGCCGCCGCACCTCGCCGAGCCGGGCCCGCAATGCATCCTGGGATACCAGGGTGTGCGGGGTGACCTGCTCGAGCGGGCCGGTGGTGGCGAAGTACTCATCCAGCTCCGCCGGCGTTAAATCAGCGAGCAGCACCTGGCCCATGGACGTGGCGTGCGCCGGGAAGCGCGTGCCGATGGTGATATTGGTGGACATAATGCGGTGCGCGGCGGCGCGGGCGATGTAGACCACGGTGTCGCGGTCGAGCACACTCACGGAGCAGGACTCATCGAGTTTGGTGGATAACTCCCTCAAATGGGGCTGGGCAATATCCGGCAGTCCCAAGCTAGATAGGTATGAATAGCCCAGTTCCAAAACGCGCGGGGTGAGCCAGAAATCCGAGCCATCGGTGCGGGCGTAACCTTCCGCGACAAGCGTGTGTAGAAAACGGCGTGCGGTGGCGCGGGCTAGGCCTGTGACCTCGGCAACCTGGGCCAGTGTTTGCCGTGGGCGTTCGCCATTAAACGAGTGAATGACGTTGAGTCCGCGGGCTAATGATTGCACTACGGGGGTATCTGCCACGGTGTGTCCTCCAAGCTATTTTTAGGGTTAAGTGGCCCAGGTCTCTTCAGTGTACCCGATCGTGTTCGCATTCTGAACCCTTGTGCTGTCTGTGAACCGCACGTAGTCTAAGGCCCATGTTGAATAAAGTCATAGCCTCAGTAGAGGAGGCCGTCGCGGATATCCCGGACGGTTCCTCCATCGCGGTGGGCGGATTCGGCCTTGTGGGTATTCCAGCGCAACTCATTGCCGCGCTGCGCTCCCAGGGTGCGAGCGAGCTCACCATCATTTCCAATAACCTTGGTACGGACGATTTTGGTCTGGGCCTGCTGCTCAAGGATCACCGCATCGCCCGCTCCATTGGTTCCTACCTGGGAACCAATAAGGAATACGCGCGCCAGTACCTCGAGGGCGAGCTTACCGTCGAATTTACCCCGCAGGGCACCCTGGCAGAGCGCATGCGCGCCGGTGGCGCGGGCATTCCAGCCTTCTACACCAAGGCTGGCGTGGGCACGCCGCTTGCCGATGGCGATATCCCCACCCGCTACAACCCCGACGGCACCATCGCGGAGACCTCCGCACCGAAGGAAACCCGCGAGTTCAACGGCGAGCTCTACGTCATGGAAGAAGCTCTTACCCCGGACTTCGCCTTCGTCCATGCCGCCCGCGCGGATCGCTTTGGCAACCTTGCCTTTAATAAAACCGCCCAGAACTTCAACCCCGATGCAGCCAAATCCGCCGATATCACCATCGTGCAAGCAGAACAGTTGGTAGAAGCCGTTCCGCCGGCAGAGGTGGATGTGCCCGGAATCTACGTGGACCGCGTAGTGGAAGTGGGCAAACAAGAAACCGGAATCGAATTCAGGACGGTGAGCAAGTAATGACCTGGTCACGCGAAGAAATGGCGGCACGCGCCGCACAAGAACTGGACAATGGTGACTACGTCAACCTGGGCATCGGCATGCCGACGCTCATCCCGGGCTACCTGCCAGAGGGCCGTGAGGTGGTCCTGCACTCTGAGAACGGAATCCTAGGCGTTGGTGCCTACCCTGAAGAAGACAAGGTGGATCCGGAGCTCATCAACGCCGGTAAAGAAACCATTACCGAAGCCCCCGGTGCATCCTTCTTCTCCTCGTCCGAGTCCTTTGCCATGATCCGCTCCCGCGCCATCGACGTCGCGGTGCTCGGTGCCATGGAGGTATCCCAATTCGGCGACCTAGCCAACTGGATGATCCCCGGCAAGATGGTCAAGGGCATGGGCGGTGCGATGGACCTAGTGCACGGCGCCAAGCGCATCGTGGTGATGATGCAGCACGTATCCAAGCACGGCGATTCCAAGATTCTGGCGGAGTGCCAGCTGCCGCTGACCGGCGCTCGCTGTGTGGATCTCATTATTACTGACCGCGCCGTATTCACCGTGGACGAGCTGGAGGGCCTGACGCTTATCGAGGTCGCCGAGGGCGAAACCGAGGAGTCCATCCGCGAGGTCACGGACGCACCCTTTAAGGTTGCGCTCGACTAATTAGTTGTGGACGTGAAAAATCGCCGCTTCCCGGGAAAGCCTGGGAAGCGGCGATTTAGTGTTTGGCGGGTGGATTAGACATCGCGCAGGTCCACGCCCTTGGTTTCAGGCAGGATGTACATGCTGACAAGCGTGAGTATGCACAGTGCGACGACGTAGAAGCCAGAAGCCCAAGTAAGGCCGTGGGCTACGAACCACTGGTAAATATACGGTGCGGTACCGCCAAAGACGGCGACGGACAGCGAGTAGGCCAGGCCGATGCTGCGGGTGCGCTGAGCGGTGGGGAAGACCTCGGACATGATGGAGGACAACAGGGCGCCGCCGGCGGCGACGATGACCACGCCGACGGTGGAGGCCACCAGCAGGGTCCAGGGGCGATCATCGATGAAGTTCATCAGTGGAATCTGCAGAACGGCTAGACCAATGGCGCAGATATAAATGACGGGCTTGCGGCCGATTTTATCGGACAGGCTGCCCCATAGCGGTAGGGCAATGAGACCGGCGGTCTGTGCGGCCACGGTGACCCAATATGCGCCCTGGGTGGACATGCCTTCGTGGCTAATGGCGTAGGTGGAAACATAGGAGGTCCATGTGTAGTGCGCGGCCGTAACACCGGAGACCATACCCACGACGAGCAAGATATTCTGCCATGCCGGGCGAACAACCGAGGCAGGCTTTTGCGAATTCACGGACTTCTTGGGGCGCTTCGGGGCCTCAACGGTGGGCTCGGCGCTATCGATTTCCTGGAAGTGATCGGATTCCTTCATGTGGCGGCGCAGGTACAACGCGATCAGCGCAGCTACGGCACCCAAGAGGAACGGAATGCGCCAGCCCCAAGCACCAATCTGCTCGTCCGTCAGGACCAGCGAAATGCCGCCGCCCAAGACGTAGGCGATGACCGAGCCGCCGAAGATGGAGACATAGACCATAGAACCCCAGCGGCCGCGGTGGGCGTTCGGGGCGATCTCGGGGATGTAGCTATTGGCGGCTGCGGATTCACCGCCGTGTGCAAAGCCTTGCAGCACGCGGATGAAGAGCAGGCCGACAGAAGCCCAGATGCCAATGGATTCGTAGGTGGGCAGCAAACCGATGAGGACCGAGGCGCTAGCCATCATGATGATGGTGGTCATCAAGACGGTTTTGCGGCCGCGCTGGTCGGCGATGCGGCCAAAGATGATGCCGCCCAGCGGGCGGACCAAGAAGCCGACGGCGAAGACACCGAAGGTGGCAAGCAGTGCGGAGGCGGTATCGCCCTTGTCGAACATCGCCGCGGCGATGAACGGGGCGAAGACCGCATAGGAGCTCCACTCGTACCATTCCAGGACCTGGCCGGTCAGGCTGGCTGCGAGGGATTTGCGGTCCGTTTTTGTCGCGCCCGATGACTTAGTGGGCGTGGGGCTCGGCGGGGCGGTAGAAGTCATTGTTCCTCCTAGGTATGGGTCCGAAATATTGAGGAAGATATTACGCACATCACACTTCACTTAGGCCGCGATGTAAGCCACGAGAAGCGCAGCGCGGCTGGGGCAGATTTAGTTACTGGCTAGAAACTGCATGTCGTCCACCACTTTTCGGGGGAAAGGTCCATAAAAATTCGCTGTTCGCTAGGTGAACTATAGTGCGCACTGTGACCCCGTATAGGGGTATTTGTATAAATTCTTTGCCGTAACGAGCTTGGAATTCGCAGGAAAAGGTCATTTTTGGCCAGAATTCCGGCGCTGAAAATTTAGGTGTGGTGTAGCGTGTGAGCCACGACACGGAAGGTTTTCGAAGAGTCTTGAACCACCAAAGTGACCCGTCACTGTGAACCAACCGAGTCTTTCCGGAGCCACACCCTAAGGAGGGATTTATGACTGCTCTTAGTCCCGAGGAACTAAGCACAGAAGGCCTCGCCGAAATCATGGCCGCGGGCGGACGCCCGGCCGATAGCGAGCGCAAGATCAACATCATCGATACCACCCTGCGTGATGCGCACCAGAGTATCTGGGCCACCCGCATGACCACGAGCCACATCCTGTCGCTGTTGGATGACATCACCAACGCTGGCTTCGAGCACGTGGACTTGGTCGCGCCCATCCAGTTCGACGTATCCGTGCGCTACCTCAAGGAAGACCCGTGGGAGCGCGTTCGCCTCGTCCACGAGAACGCCGCGCCGGGCACCAAGTTCCGCGCCCTGATTCGCTCCAAGAACCTGGCTTCCTTCGACTTCCTGCCGGATGATGCCATCTTGAACTGGACCGAGCGACTCTACGCCAATGGCTTCCGTGTGATCGGCTCCTTCGATGGCTTGAATGACATCGACAACATCGACCAGGGCCTCAAGCTGGCCAAGGAACTCGGAGCTGAAACCTTCGGCGCATTGTCCTACTGCTTGAGCCCGGTGCACACCGATGACTTGTACAAGCGGAAGGCCACGGAGCTGCTCGAGCGCACCGATGTGGACCGCATCATGCTAAAAGACGCCGGCGGCCTGCTTACTCCGGACCGTTTGAAGACCCTCATCCCGGCGATCCGCAGCTCCATCGGTGACGTACCGCTCGAGGTACACACCCACTCGCTGACCGGACTGTCCCCGCTGACCTACCTCTACGCAGCGGAATTGGGCGTGGATTCTATCCACACCTCCATCGCCCCGCTGGCCAATGGCCCGGGACAACCAGCCACCCAGGCCGTGGTGCGCGACCTTCGCGCACTGGGCTACACGGTGGACGTTGACGATGAGCGCATCGATTCCGCCAGCGAGCGCATTCAGGAAATCGCCGATACGGAAGATAAGCCGGTAGGCGTTCCGCGCGCATTCGATGGCCTGCACTACATGCACCAGCTGCCAGGCGGCATGCTTACCAACTTCGAATCCCAGCTGGAAACCGCTGGGTTGGGTGACCGCTTCGAAGAGCTGCTGTACGAGGTCGCACGCGTGCGCGAAGAGCTCGCATACCCCATCATGATTACGCCGTTCGCCCAGTTCGTGGGCACCCAGGCCGTCATGAACGTGATGACCGGTGACCGTTACTCCGTGGTCCCGAACGAGATTAAGAAGTACGCCTTGGGCTACTACGGCGAGCCACTCGCCCCGCTGGACCCAGACGTGCTGGAGAAGATCATGGCCAACGGTTCCTCTGAAATCACGGAGGAAATCCCAGAGCTCAAGCCGGTTCTGCCGGACCTGAAGAAGGCTCACCCGGACGAGGATATCGACACCCTGTTGCTGCGCGTGATGTTCGCCGGCAGCCAGGTCGATGAAATGAAGCGCTTCGTGGCTGAAGGCCGCGGCGGCGAGGGCGAAGGCGTCAAGGGTGGCGTCCTGACCTCCCTGGTACAGCAAATCTACGACTCTTCCGATACCACCGACTTCCACCTCAAGACTTCCGATTTGGAAATCAACCTCACCAAAGGAGAAAAGTAACCATGACTGATTCCACCAACTTGCACGACCTGAAGTCCCTGCTGAAGTGGGCTAACCTTTCTGATGACATCCAAGAGCTGCAGATTAAGTACGGCGACGTCGAGCTCGCGATGTCCCGCACCCCAGGCGGCTTGAACCGCCCGGCCCCGGCACCGGCCCAGGAAGCCGCTCCGGCCGCAGCACCAGCACAGGAGGCAGCCCCGGAGGCCGCACCCGCCCCGGCAGCTGAGCCAGAGTCCAAACCTGCTCCTGCCCAGGAGGAAGCTCCAAAGGAAGAGCCACAGACCTCCGGCGAGCCGTCTGCAGAGGGCGAGACCGTTAAGGCTCCCATGGTCGGTACCTTCTACGCTGCTCCGAAGCCGGGCGCAGATCCCTTCGTCAAGGTTGGTGACGAGGTTGAGGTTGGCCAGGTGCTGTGCATCGTTGAGGTTATGAAGCTGATGAACAACATCGAGTCCAAGGTTGCCGGCACCGTGAAGGAAATCCTCGTTGATAATGAGGACGCCGTGGAGCACGGCCAGCCCATCATGGTCATCCAGCCGAAGTAATCGATCTGGAGGAAAATATGTCAGATCTATTAGGTAGCGTGCTCATTGCTAACCGCGGTGAGATTGCGCTTCGCATCATTCGCGCCTGCAAGGAATTGGGTATCAAGTCCATCCTTACTTATTCCGAAGGCGATAAGGACTCCTTGCCAGTAAAGCTCGCCGATCAAGCAGTATGCATCGGCCCGGCGAATGTTTCCAAGAGCTACAACAGCCCCGAGCTGGTCATCTCCGCAGCCATGGCGTACAAGGCGGATGCCATTCACCCGGGCTACGGCTTCTTGTCCGAAAAGCCGGACTTTGTCCGCATGGTGGAAGAAGAAGAGATCGGCTTTGTTGGCCCTTCGGCCGAGCACATCGGCTTGATGGGTGACAAGATCGCGGCTAAGCGCATTGCCAAGTCCGCCGGTGTTCCCACCGTGCCGGGCTCCGACGGCGTGGTCACCGAGTTCGATGAGGCCCTCGAGGTTGCCCATAACACCGGCTTCCCGCTGCTGATTAAGGCTGCCGCCGGCGGTGGTGGTCGCGGTATGCGCGTCGTGGAATCCGAGGACACGCTGGAAAAGGATCTCAACGAGATCATGAACGAGGCAGAGTCCGCGTTCAATGACCCGTCGGTCTACATCGAGCGCTTTTTGACGGATATCCGCCACATTGAGATCCAGGTGCTGGCCGATGGCGAAAATGCCGTTGCCCTGGGAGAGCGCGACTGCACCTCGCAGCGCCGCAACCAGAAGCTCATTGAGGAAGGCCCTTCGCCGGTGCTGACTGATGAGCTGCGCCAGGAAATGCAGGAAGCCGCGATTAACCTGTGTAAAGAGGTGAAGTACAAGAACGCCGGAACCATCGAGTTCGTCTTCGATAACACCGAAGATAAGTTCTACTTCATCGAGATGAACACCCGCATCCAGGTGGAGCACCCGGTTACGGAGATGATCACCGGTGTGGACCTCATCAAGGAGCAGCTGCGCATTGCCTCCGGGCAGAAGCTATCTATTACCCAGGATGATGTGGAGATTCGTGGCCACGCCATCGAGTGCCGCATCAACGCCGAGGATCCGAACCAGAACTTCGCGCCGCGGCCGGGCAAGATCGAGCACTACCGCGTGCCAGGTGGCTTCGGGGTGCGCATGGATACCCACATCGAAACGGGCTACACCATCCCGCCGTTCTATGACTCCATGGTGGGCAAGCTCATCGTATGGGCAGAGGACCGTGACGAGGCCATTACTCGCATGCTGCGCGCCATCGACGAGCTGCAGGTAGAAGGCGTTGTCACCACGGCGCCATTCCAGGCCATGCTGCTTGATAGCGAAAAGTTCCGCAGCGGCGAGTTCAATACTGGTTATGTTGCCAAGCTGCTGGAAGGTGCCGATTCCATCCCTACGGATGACTAAACTCGGCTCCTTCTAGCGAGAGAGTGCAGGTTCCGCTTTTGCCGGCCTGCACTCTTTTGCATTTTAACGCTCTACAATTACATCTCTATGTCACGCCTGGTTCCAGGCTTTGCTTAGTCCCATACGTGTGGGGAAGGAAAAACAATGTTGGTTATTGCCGCCATGCTGGTCGGCGCCATCGTGCCGGCGCAAACGGCCATTAATACTCGTCTGCGCGAGTCCGTGGGCTCGCCCATCGCCGCCGGGTTCTTCTCCTTCATTATCGGCTTTGCTGTCTCCGCCATCCTCGCGCTGATAGTCACCGGTGACGCGATACCGGACCTGGCGCTGGCGGCCGCGCAACCGTGGTGGGTGTGGCTCGGCGGCTTTATGGGCGTGGCCTTCATCGTGGGAAATATCCTGCTCTTCCCGCGCATCGGCAGCGTAGAAACCGTCATCCTGCCCATCCTGGGACAGGTGACGATGGGCCTTATTTATGACCTGACCGGCCTCTTTGAATCCCCTTTGGTTCCCGTCGGCCCCCTGCGCATCCTCGGCGCCCTCATCGTGGTGGGCGGCATCGCCTTGGTGCTAGAAATTGGCCGGGGCGCTGCCACCACGCGCGCGCAAGCCACCGGGCTTTCGCTGTGGCTGTGGCGGGTTTTCGGCGTGCTCATCGGCATGGGCTCTGCCACCCAAACCGCCGTCAACGGCTACCTGGGAGGCGCGTTGCACAGCCCCATGCCCGCCAGCGTCATTTCCCTGGGCGTGGGCGTGATCCTGTTGGCCCTGCTCACCGTAGGCTGGAAGGCTCCCCGTCGTGCCCTTTTGAGCGGCATCGCCCCAGGTCCCTGGTGGATGTGGCTCGGCGGTGTGCTCGGCGCGCTCTTTGTGGTGGGCGGCGCGACGCTGTCGCCCATGATCGGCACTGGCACGACGGTCATCGGCTCGCTGGTGGGCTCAATCATTTGCGGCCAGGTCATTGAATCGCTGGGCTGGGGCAATGCCAAGCGCGGCCTGCCGCCGGTCCACCGTATCATCGGCCTGGTCTTGGTCATTATCGGCGTGATTATGGTGCGCGCCCTTTAGGGCTGTGCCGCGCTTGCCGATGCCCCTTTATTCCTCCTTCGCTCCCACTCCCGGCCAGGGTGGGAGGGAGCGGAGGGCTATTGCCGCCAGCGCTCCAAGGTGAGCTTGGGGCTTAGTGCGCGGGAGACGCACGGCGCGAAGGCGCCATCGGCATACATTTGCGCGTCATAGACGGAATCGCGGTGGTCTGGTTCGCCCTCGACCACGCGCATCAGGCAGGTGCTGCACGTGCCTTCCAAGCAGCGCGATTTTACGGGCAGATCGAGATCCTCGAGGACCTCTAGGACCGTTTTATTTTCTGGGATTTCTACCGTCTCGCCGCAAAATTCTACTTCGAACGGGCCGTCGCCGGCGCCAGCGTTTTTCTCACCAGATAGCGCTTGGAGATCGGGGTGGAAGTTCTCCCAGTGGAAGGCGTGCTCGGGCAAGTAGTCGAGCGCAATTTTTTTCGCAGAATCCATAAAGCCTTGTGGGCCGCAGACATAAAAGGCTGTCTCCTTTGGCGCCTGCCCCAGCAGGTGCCGGTAGATATCTGCCTGTTTGTCGCGCGGGCGGCCAAAGACCTCGATGAGCTTATCGCCGCAGGTCTCGCGCAATTGCTCGAGCAGCACCGCGTGGTGGCTATCGCGCGCAAAAAAGAGCACGATATACGGCTTGTTCTCGCGCTCGAGGGATTGGGCCATAGAGAGCATGGGGGTAATGCCCACGCCGGCACCAACTAGGACGTAGTAGCCGGCGTGTGCCACGAGCTCGAAGTTATTGAATGCCTGCGAAATCTTAAAGCTATCCCCGCGGCGCAGTTTGAGCATCGCAATCGAGCCACCCGTGGAGTTTTTCTCCCGCTTTACCGCGACTCCATACGTTGGCCGTTCCTGTTGGCCAGCAGCAGGGGAAGAGGCACCGGTCATCTCAAAAACCGAGTACTGGCGGGTAAGCATCTCACCGTTAGCTCCCGGGAGGGTGATATCGACGTGGCAGCCGGGGGAGTAATCCGTGAGCTGCGCATCACCGTCCAGTGAAAACTCGATGACCGCAAGGTCTTCCGCTACAGCGGTGATATTGTGCACCGTGGCGGTGGTGGAGGGGGCATCGGCAAGCTGGGGCGCGGGTTGAGAAGGAGAACTAGGCATAGGGGTGAATAGACCTCACTTTCGTGACTGTAGTTCAGTGCCAATCCACTGCATGTAATGCACGTCATGGTATAGCCTGAAGCGAGATATAGGTTACAAACGCGTTCGCATAGCGGACATATGTGCGCCCAGTACACCTATATGGGGTGAGCTGGTAGAAGGCTTGCAAAATCTGCCAAGATGGTCATTTTTGCTATTTGCGCAGGAGGGGATAGGTGCTGTGAAGGTGGGCGTAGTGGCGGCGTTGGGGGCCAGAAATTTTCCAGAAAATTGGATTCAAAATTCATTGCAGTTGCGAGCAAGGTCTCTATAGGCTTACGGGCACAGCTAAATGGTGAACTGCACCACATAAACAGGAAATGCGTGTGGTGCGGCACCAAGATTGGAAAGGTTGTTTACTCCCCATGACTGCTCCTACTGATACTCGGACGGAACCAAAGGTTCTGCCCATGTCCGATAATCCCTATGAGGATTTCCGTTACTTCTATCGCGATGGCATGGACCTGCGCCCGGCGCCGAAGCGCCGCGTGGACAAACCCGGCTGGTCCACCCTGCGCCACAATATTTTTGACCACTGGCACACCGTTCATGATGAGTGGGAAGGCTACGATACCCAGCAGACTCGTTTGCTCGATGATCACATGTGGCAAACCGATGAACTGGGTGCCGCGTTGGCAGAATCCTTCCGCCGCGATGGCGCGAAGGAATCGCGCGCAAAGTTCGAGCAGGCGCTGAATGAAGGAATCGAGACCGTCGAGGATCCTTCGCCTGAATTGGTTGCCTTCTTCGAGCAGGTCGATAACATCCCAGACTGGATCGACCTTGAAGCTGCCGAGCGTGGGCGTGTTGCCTACTACAACGCCACCCCGAGCGCGGACCTTCTTACCTTCAACTTTGGTTACTGGGCCACCACCATGGAAGACCGCACCTCTGCGGCCACCGGTGAGACGGGCATGTTTGAGTTCAAGGCCATGCAGCGCGCGCTGGAGACATCCAAGTTCTTTGTGGACCTGGGCAAGCAAGACGTCTTCGACCGCTTCGGAGAAGGCCGCAAGGCCGCAGTCCACGTCCGCTTGCTGCACGCCCAGGCCAACCGCGGGCTGGAAAAGCTTTGGGGCAAGGAGCACTACAACGAATTCGGTCGGCCGATTGGCTCCAGCTTCTTGGTCTCCGGTGAGGGTTGGTTCGCGCTCATGCCACTGGCCATCGACGAGCTTTTCGGGCGCCCGCATTCTGGCCAGGACTGGGACGATGTCGCCCAATACTGGGCATATGTGCTGTACATGATGGGCGGCGAAGAACGCATCATCCCCAAGACCGGCGATGAAATGCGCAAGATGACCGATTTCATTTACGCAAACGGCGGGCGTTCTTCCTCGTACCACCAGCGGGTGGCCACGGCACTGATGTCCATCGTGGAGCAGATGAACCCGGACCTTCCGCTGGAAATGTTGGGTTCGCTGGCCACGCTGGTGGGAGAAGAAGACACCAAGTTCATGGTGGAAGGAACCCGCTGGGCCGATATGGACTTTTCCCAAGCGGCCAAAGACTTCGAAGCCAAGGCGCGCGCGGAGGCAAAGGAAGCCCGCGAAGCCGATGAAAAACCTGGCGCGGAGGAGTACAAGAAGCACAACGCAGCGCAAGGTCGCCCCCTTTGGATCAATGCCTTAGAGGAAGTGCAAGAGCACATCAACAACCATGAGCCAGACGTCAAGGCCGAGTGGACCCTGCACGATGACTCCAAGGAAGCCCGCCGGAACTAGCCGCTGCGCCCACAGCTAGTTATCAAGGCCTAATAATAAGGAAGGGAATGAAATAATGACTGCTCCCACAGATACGTCTGAGGCTGCCAACACGTCGCAGGTGGAACCGCAGGTCCTGCCCATGTCCGATAATCCCTATGAGGATTTCCGCTACTTCTACCGCGATGGCATGGACCTGCGCCCGGCGCCGAAGCGCCGCACTGCGGCCCCAGGCTGGTCCGAGCTGCGACACAATATCTTCGATTCCTGGCACACCGTCGAAGATGAGTGGGCAGGCTACGATAGCCTGCAAACCAAGCTTCTTGATGACCACATGTGGCAGACCGATGAGACCGGTGAAAAGCTGGCGCAGGCCTTCCGCCGCGATGGTGCCAAGGAATCGCGCGCCAAGTTTGAGCAGGCGCTCAACCACGGCATCGAGACGGTAGAAGACCCCGCGCCGGAGCTGGTGGACTTCTTCAAAGAGGTAGACCGCATTCCGGAGTGGCTGGATCTTGAGGCCGCAGAGCGCGGCCGCGTGGCCTACTACAACGTCACGCGCACCTCAGAGGTTCTGGCCATCGCCTTTGCATACTGGGCCACCACGATGGAGGACCGCACATCGGCGGCCACGGGCGAGACCGGCATGTTCGAGTTCAAGGCCATGCAGCGCTCCATTGAAACGGCGCAATTCTTCACGGATTTGGGCAAGAAGGACGTCTTCGACCGCTTCGGTGAAGGCCGCAAGGCCGCCGTGCGCGTGCGCCTGTTGCATTCCCAAGCTAATCGCGGCTTGGAGAAGATGTGGGGCAAGGAGCACTACAACGAATTCGGCCGGCCAATTGGCTCCAGCTTCCTGGTCTCCGGTGAGGGCTGGTTCGGGATGATGCCACTGGCCATCGACGAGCGCTTTGGCCGCCCCCACTCCGGCCAGGACTGGGACGATGTGGCCCAGTACTGGGGATACATCCTTTATATGATGGGGGCCGAAGAGCGCCTCATCCCCAAGACTGGCGATGAAATGCGCAAGATGACGGATTTCATCTACGCCAATGGCGGGTATTCCTCCACCTATCACGAGCGCGTGGCCACTGCCTTGATGAGCATTCTAGAAACCATCCACCCGCTGGTTCCCAAGATGGCGCTTGGTGCGCTGACCACCATTTGCGGCGTGGAAGATACGAAATTCATGGTTAAGGGTACGCGCTGGGAAAAGGTGAACTATAAGCCGTGGGCCGTCCTGTATCGGGGTGCCGCGCGGGCAGAAGCCAAGGTTGCCCGCCTGCGGGACAAGCTGCCGGGTGCGCAAAAGGCAAAGATAAAGCGTGCCAATAAGAATAAGCCGCCATGGTCCGATGTCACCGCGGTGATCAAGGCACACATCGCGAAAAACGAGCCCGAGACCAAGTCCGATTACACGCTGCACGATGACTCTAAAGAAGCCCGCAGCTAACCCATCCCCCATAACATTCTCAGAGGAGAACACCATGACTAACACTATGTCCCTAGGCACCGTCGGCGAGTGGCCTGCCGGCCGCGGCGATAAGGATGAATTCATCGCCACCTTTGGCCAAGAGCGCGCCGACCGCTACCACGAAGCTTTTTGGAAGATGGACCCGGTGGCCGATGCGCTTTTTACCAGCGGCCACACGGTCAAGGAAATCATGCCTAACCTGCGCGATGCCCTTGCCCGCGGCACCGCCAACGAGGACACCTTCCCCGAGGTTGCCGCCCTTATTGAGGACATGACCAAGGCACTTGACGGCATCGACGCCGAAAAGCTGGAGCGCGGCCGCCGCGTCTACCTGTCCATCCCGCCGCTCAGCCACGGCCTGGCGTTGGGCCCGGGCTCGCTGGTCCACACCTATTCCACCCCGGCGATTGCGGACCTGCTGGTCAACACCGGTGAGCTTACCGATGGCGCCGTCAAGCGCCTTGCCTACACCACCAACTGGACCTATTCGCTCTACCTGCCGGATGCGCTGCAGCCCGGCGGCGAGGGCTTCATTCACACCGGCATGGTGCGCGCCATCCACGCCCACGTGCGGCGCGTGCACACCCGCAAGGAGCTGGACTACTCCCACTACGGCGCGCCGATCAGCGAGTTCGACATGCTGCGTACCTGGTTCGATTTCACCTACATTCCGTACGCTGGCCTGCGCAAAATGGGCTGGAAGCTCACCGCGGAAGAAGAAAAAGACGCGTTCTACCTGTGGAAGATTGCCGGGCGCATGCTGGGCATTTCCGCGGACCTTTTCGAAGGCGAAGATGGGGTAGAGGCCTCCCAGGAGACCATGGATGCTATCCACACCGTCGACGGCGAGATCAACGAATCGGCCCGCAAGCTTGTCGATGCCCTCATGGACGGCTTCGTCGTCAACGCCAAGGAACTCACGGGCATGCCCGATGACACCCTAGCGGACTGGACCGCCGCGCACGTGCGCATCATTCACGGCGATGAGATCGCCGATGCCTGCGGCGTGGCCGATTCCGTCATGCGCCCCATCCTGCAAATGGAGGCACCGCTGGTGCAGGAGCGCTTTGACCTCCTCCGCCAAGACTCGGAGGCGCTCGAGGCGGAAATCCAGAAGAACGAGGAGGCGGTGCGCCAGATGCTCACTCGCGATGCCACCTATATGAAGCAGGATGAGGGCATCAAGATGAAGGATGGCTCGGTCGTCGCGGCTTCCTAAACGAATTACCCACATTCGTGGGTGACGCAGTTAATAGAACTTAAGTACTCTTGTGGCAGGCGAACACAGAGTGTGCTCGCCGCCACATTAGTTCCAAGAATCCAATTAGAAAGGGAACAATAATGTCCAAGGATTATGCAGTAACTAACCCCGCTACCAATGAAGTAGTAGAGAAGTTCGACACCTTTAGCGATGAGCAGATTCAAGAGGTACTGGCTAAGTCCAACGAGGCTTTTCAGACCTGGCGCGAGACCTCCATTGAGGAGCGCGCAAAGATCGTTTCCCGCGCAGCCGAGCTGCTCAAGGAGCGCAAGGGCGAGCTGGCCAAGATTGCCGCAGAGGAGATGGGTAAGTCCACCCCAGAAGGCGAGTGGGAAATTAACTTCTCCGGCGATATCCTGCAGTTCTACGCAGACAACGCCCCAGAGCACAACAAGGATCAACCGGTTGACGTGCCAGGCGGTAAGGCCACCCTCCGCCGTCTGCCCATTGGTACCCTGCTGGGCATCATGCCGTGGAACTACCCCTTCTACCAGGTCGCCCGCTTCGCCGGACCGAACCTGATGAACGGCAACTGCATCATCTTGAAGCACGCCGAAATTACCCCGAAGTCCGCTGCAGTCATCGAGGAGATCTTCCGCGAGGCTGGCCTGCCAGAGGGCGTGTACATCAACGTATACGCCGACCACAAGCAGATTGAAGAGATCATCGGGGACAAGCGCGTCCAGGGCGTATCCCTGACCGGTTCCGAGCGCGCCGGTGCCGCTGTGGCTGAGATCGCCGGCCGCAACCTGAAGAAGGTTGTGCTGGAGCTTGGCAGCACCGACCCCTACATCATTCTGGACGCAGCCGATGTCACCAAGGCTGCCGAGGAAGCTTGGGTCAAGCGCATCGAGAACGTTGGCCAGGCTTGCACCTCCAACAAGCGCATCATCGTCATGGAAGACATCTACGATGAGTTCGTAGATGAAATGGTCCGCATTGCTGAGGGCATGAAGCAGGCTGACCCAACCCAGCCGGGTGAGAACCAGTACTACCCAATGTCCTCCCGCGAAGCAGCAGAGAACTTGGACAAGCAGGTCAAGAACGCTGTGGACAACGGCGCTAAGGTCCGCACCGGCGGCAATCTGCACGAGACCGCCGCATACTACGAGCCGACCGTGCTTACCGATGTCCCCGTTGGTTCCGACTCCTACTACGAAGAGTTCTTCGGCCCAGTAGCAGAGATCTACAAGGTTTCCTCCGAGAAGGAAGCCGTAGAGCTGGCCAACAACTCCAACTACGGCCTGGGCGGTGCCGTCTTCTCCGATGACACCGAGCGCGCCACCAAGGTTGCTGACCAGATCGAGACCGGCATGATTCACGTCAACCTGGGCCAGTACTTCTCCCCAGTATTGCCATTCGGTGGCGTTAAGAACTCCGGCTTCGGCCGCGAGCTCTCCGTCTTCGCACTGGACGAGTTCGTGAACAAGCAGTACCTCTACATCAACGACTAATTACTCGTTGACGCTCACTCAGCGCTCCCTGCGCCTGCAGCGAGCGCATAGAGTGCAGTAGGGAAGGGGCCTAGCCTAATTAAGGCTAGGCCCCTTTTGCTTGCTCACATCGCTGCTCAACCCGATATAGGCCCATATGCAAAGAGCGTCATGGTGCTACTTTCCAGGCTGCGCCTGCCACCAAAGCATGACAACATTTCGACGATGCGCTGGAAGGAAACCGCCTTAACCGATTGTCGTTGCAACGACCCCTAGAATCTAAGTAATAGGCGAAAACCAAAAACCCTCTCACCAGCATCATTGCTAGTGAGAGGGGTGTAATAAGCTCCTCCAACTGGGCTCGAACCAGTGACCTAAACCCCATTTAACCAGCGTAAACACCCTTTTTAAGCCCCTTCCCACGATAATTCCACTGCATTCGAAATCTTTTCCTCCACAGCACTACCCACCGCTTCCAAGTCCTCATCAAACAATTCAGCGTAAATATCAAGGGTCATCGCAGCCGAAGAATGCCCGAGTTGCCTTTGCACAACCTTCACATTCGCCTCGGCGGAAATCATCAACCCCGCCGCCACATGCCTAAGCCCATGCGGAAAATCCGGGCCTTTGCCCTCCATCACTGGCACCAGCATCCGCATCACGGACACGGGTACGGATACTTCTCGCACCTCATGGGTTTTAGGCGTTCCAATAATCACCTCACTGCCCACGGTGACCGCGTGACGCTCAATGCTGATGCGATTCCGCAGTACATTCACGTCTCGTACCCTGAGTGCTGCCGCTTCCCCCCACCGAAGCCCAACGGTGCCAAGTAACCACACAAGCTCCTGGTAGCGGGTATATTCACCCACAAGCAAGCCCAATTGCTCCGCTGTGAGATACACTTTCCGTGCTGCGCCCTTACGTGGTAGCTTCACGCCCCGCGCCGGGTTCTCACTCACAGCCTTATCCATCACCGCCAGGTCAAGAATCTGCGCCAACACCGCATGAGCCTGCCGCACCAACGACTCAGACCTATCCAGACTAGACACTCACGCCTGCACTTCCGAGGGCTTAATCCCAGCCACCTGCCGCCTTCCCCACTTCGGATCTACGTGGTTACGCCACACCGCAAATATGTCATGCCGCGTCTTAAGCTTCAGGTGAGTCAGATTCGCCTCCCTTGGCACGGCAACCTCACCAATAGTCACTTTGCCGGCGTTGGGGTTTATCCAGTCCTGCTCGTTCATGTGGACGGCGTTTTTATTCGCCCAAGCTTGAGCCTCTTTCTTCGTGCGAAAACCCTGCTTCGTACGATTCCGCCCATCAGGGCTGCGGTACTGAACACGCCAAGCTTTACCCTTGGCTGTCTTGTATTGCTTGATTGATGTCATAAGATAGGCCTGTCCTGTTTGTAGAGGATTGGATAATAGCCGCCTTAGTGCTCAAAATTTTGCGGTGGAGAACGCCAAGGCGGTTTCGTGGCTTATTGATATGGATCGTTTGCGCGGCAGTATTCTGCGGCGTTTTCCGCGATACATTCGCCCCACCATCCTTGAATTTCGGCGTTGCTCGGCCTCGGTTTTCCGTTTTCGTCGTGTCCGTACCCGCATAGGTACGCGGGGCAGGTTCCGCCTTCGGTGTAAGGGGGTGCGGTGTGATTTCGCCTGGGGCCTAGCTGGGACGCTTGGTCTTGTGGTAAGGCGCAGTCTGGCCATTCGACAACGCTCATGTCAGAAAGCTGGGCGTAGCCGTTTTCCCAACAAGACACAAAGGTAGGCTGTGTGGAACCTGAATTGTTCTCTTGTTTTGGTGCCCTTTCTTGCCTCCAAGCTGTATCTGGTGTCTCTGGGTCTTGTACTGAGGTTTCGCCTTCAGGCGACGGGTCAGCCGGGGCAGAGGTGTTACTAGATGTGGAGGTTACTGACGTTGAGGAAGCCGGGGTAGAAGACGCAGGGCTTGATGACGGCGCCGACGTAGTATCTTGGTTAGCTCCACAGGCAGTAAGGGCTAGGGGGAATGCTATGAGAATGGATGTCGCGCGTTTCATGGTGCTTGCCTTTCGTAGAGGGTTTGCCTAGTTTTAAGGACTTTGACCGTGACCCCCAGCTCGTTGGCGACTGTCGCTGGGTGTGGTCCGTAGATTGCTTCTGCGGTTGCGTATTCGGCAGGTGAGATGAGTAGTTGGGCGGCGAAGCGGTCGGCGCGTATTTCGTGGGCACCGTGGTGGCCGGGCGGGTCACCGTAGTGCGCGTGGCCTAGCTCGTGAGCTAGAGAACATAGGGTGGTGACGTCATCCATGCCTATCTGCACAGTGATTGCGTTCTGGCTTGGTACCCACGCCGCTTTTGGCCCGCCGCGGTGCCACCTGATGCGGTAGCCGCAGGACTCAGCTGCCTGAATAAGAGCTTCAATCATCAACGATTGCCTCTGATTTGTTCCAGTTTCTTCTGAAGCTCCGGAGAACTAGCGGCAAGCATATTCTGCATCATTTGATTGTTTATTTGCTTTTGCCGGTTTTTCTTAGCTTCGGTTCTAGCTTCGGACTGCCAAAATTTGGTGGTTTTCACTAGCTGGTTTGGGAAGCATCGAGAGTCTTTGTTTGGTGAGTTAGACCAGATAACTGAATTGTTTGTCGTTTGGCATAGTCGTGCGAGGCTTTGCCCCATGTCTACGGCCCAACCAAAGGCGGAAGTTTCTGCAAAATGATAGTCTGTTAGTCGGCCAAGTATCGCGCATATCCAGTCTGCCAATTGGATGGTTCCGTATAGTCTGCTATCGGCCTGAACAGGTATCTCAATGATGCTTCTGTTTTCCTTGTTCTGACGAGAATATATCGCTTTCCCTAAAGTGGCGACGGCCCGTTCACGGTTGTCTGTGTCGGTGGCATCCATGATTACCATGAGTGTTTGATTTGCTTTAGAGGCGAAGGTTCCGAGTCGGTTTATTGATTGAATGAGGCAATGCTCTTCGCGGGCTTGGGAAGTCTCGTTAGTCTCTTTGACTGTTCCGATGGGTTTTTGTTGACCGTAGAAGAAAATCCTTCCGTCTAGTTCTCCTAGTTTTCGGAATATGCGGTTCATGGCGGGGTTTATTTCCTCGCCATATTTTTCGATGTTTGATGTGGTGAGAAGTTTTGAGCCTTTCTTCTCCCATCGTTTTGGGTGAACCTGTGAGCGTTTGATTTCCCAGTCAAGTAGGTGCTCTTTTACATATTCGAAGTAGCCACCCATCTGGCGTACATTTTCGGCAGGGAGTATGTATCCGGCGTAACCGAATACCGGGTGTGTGTTGTATTTAGGGTGGTCGTGTCTGATGTAGGGGCCTTGGTGGCCGAATTCATCCAAGTAAGCAATAAGCATAAGGTCCTTGAAATGACTCAGCGGCTAGAACATTAAATGCTCTAGCCGCCGGAATTAGCGCGGTACATGTATTTCAATGCCGCCACTGTGTGTAATGATTCTATCTGGTTCCGGCGAATTTCGCTAGCTATATGTTAATCAATCAAATCTTCACCTCGTTTCAAGGTCTTTACCCTGGTTTGAACTGGTATTTTCAAAAGTTTTTTGAAAGTAGCTTCTTCTAACTCGCCGGAACGTGTGATGGCCTGAATGTGGTGTAGATGGCTACTTGGTCTGGGCTAGTCAATGGGGTCTTCTCCGCGTTTTTCGCGTTCTTCTTGTTCGTTGGGTGACGAGTCGGCGGCGTATTCGTCGGGGGAGTAGTTGAACTCACGGACGATTCCGTCATCGTCATCATGCAGTGAACCATGCGCATCGGACACAGGGGTGAGGTGCGGGGCTAAGCCGATGGCGTTGTCGTCGCCATCGTTCCCGAATAGGTATCGGGCCTGGGGGTCGGAGCGGCGCATAATCTCGTCTAGAAGCTGCTCGTTAGTAGCTTCGTGTAGGGCTATTTCTACGTCTGGGCCGTGAATTTCGTAGTCGTTGATGTAGCCAATCTCTATGAGACCCGCGACAGGGGAGTGGTCATAAGCGCGGCATAGGGCTATGACCATCTCAGGGCGTAAGTAGCCGCGAGATAGCTGACGGGAAATCGTCGTCTGGGCATATTTGCTTTTCTGGGCCGCTGTCCGCATGGAGTCGCTACCGATTAGCTCTAAGAGCCATTGTTCGTGGCTGTTTTCGTTCATGACGTTAACTATATTGCAATGTGCCGTCATGTGTAATATGTGCAGGCCAAATAGGGTGGAGGGGGAAGCTGTCGGGGGTATGTTCGCATCGCTAGCATCGCAAGAAATCGCCGTTTGCTGCAAACTGTAATCACCGGCGCAGAGAATGCCGTCCATAAGTAAAAGGACTATATGGAGGTAATTCATGGCAGTCGTGGCACCGCCCCGGTAGACCTTCCGCCCAGGCGCCCTGGACGCAATCATGCGCTCACGGAACCTGCAAACCGAAGAGCGGCTAGTACTTCTTATCGGGGTATATCCCGCTGATATTCCCAAGCTGCGTGCCGGGGCAAAAGTGACCACAGAGCTCGCACTACGCGTCTCCGCACTACAAGGCGACAAGAACTACATTGCAGGCTATTTCGACCGCGTAGACGACCCTCTGAACTCAAGCTTAAAGCAAAAGCAAGAAACCCCCTCCCACCAGTGTTTTACTGGTAGAAGGGGGTAAATTATTTGCTCCTCCAACTGGGCTCGAACCAGTGACCCTTCGATTAACAGTCGAATGCTCTGCCAACTGAGCTATGGAGGAATATCCATGTTGTACTTCGAACGTTCCGTTCTCTGTGCAACGAGAATTAACTATATAGGCTAACGCCGTTTTTGCACAAATTGGCTGGTTAGCCGGAAAAATTAGGGGCCCAACGCGGGGTGAGGCGGGAGGCATCGGAATGCGCATGGCCTGTGTATTCCGGTTTGGGAAGCGCCGCCTGGAGTCTGGTTGAGACTGGTCTATTTTTCTCTTTTCCTGAACACCGTTCAATACGTCCGGTACCCTCAGCCGGGTTTATAAGCAAAACGCTCGGTGAGTGCGTTCAAGAACGGGGTTCTCCTCGCTTAGACTGGCAGGCATTATGAGCAGCTTCATCATTGACTATTCTTGGATCCACGAGCTGGTGTTGTACGGGCGTGACGCCGAGCTATCCGCAGCAATTACTGGCAACTGGGACATTATTGAAGCCGTGTGGGACTTGGAGGAAAAGCACGCTATAGAAGATGGCTCCAGTTTCTTTGGCGGCGATAATTGGACCGCGCGCTTTGTGGCTGGCCTCGATGACGGCGGCCCGCTCGATGTGGGGCTACTGGACGAAGAAGATACCTCAGTGATACTCGAGCTCTCCGTTACCGGTGACGATGAAGAGACAATGGAGCAAGCCCTAGTTGATGCCACCGAGACCATCACCTGGCATTTCTCTGACTGGGGCTTCGAGGACATCGAGTGGACCGCGATGCAGTGAGAGATGGAGACGCCGCCGCAAGGTTTTACTAGTTGAGGGGCTCAACAGGCAATTTTACTCGCGTTCGTCTTGCTGCTGCGGAGAAAGAAGAATACGGTAACAACTATCAGAGGTGATAGTCCGATTCGGAGAAGACGGGTTGTTGCTACTAGAAAAGGCGTGGTCACACGCGGTTTGAGGGTTCCTGCCTGGTTGGCGGGGACCCTTAAATAATGTAGGTCGAGGATCTAGTTTGAGAGCGAGATCTCTAGAGATTCTAGGCTTGGCCGATGGGAGCGAGACCACAGGAACTGGGTTTGCAATAGGTTGCGTCCTCTGATGAGATTTCCCCAACGCTAGAACCTAGCGTTGAAACGTAGATTGAATCGCGTCGTTGGCATGCGCGAACGGAATCCGTTCTTGTTCAATTCGCAGCTTACCCTCGGTGAAGAGGAGGCGGTAGGCACGCTGTTCTTCGGTGGTGAGGTGGCTAAGTATGGCGGAGCCGTCACCGGGATCGGGGACCGCGAGGTGGCGGAACGCGGTGACGGTGGCGGTATCCATGAGGAGAGATTCCGTGTGGGGAAAGTGGGCGCGCACGCCGTTGAGGATGCTGAAGCCGGCGGCGTCGAGATCGCCCCAGTAGGTGATTTCGGTGTGGTGGAGCCAGGCGATGGCGTGAAGTTGGCGGGCGGCATTGCCGGAACCGAGGATGGCGATGGTAGGTGGGGCGGCATCGGAAAGCAGGGGTAGGGCTAGGAAGGTCTGTTTGTTTTCTACGATGAGAACGCGCGGAGGCGCGGTGGGAAAGAGCTGTGCCGCCTGGGAGAGGGGAACCTCGATATCGGACAACGCGGGGGCGTGATTGAGGTAGCGCAGGCGCAGGCGGGCGTCGGTGCGGCGCAGCCCCAAATCCGTGATGCCAAAAGGCGAAAGCAGGGCGAGCAGCAGGCGGCGGTGGGTGCCTATCCATTTGCCGTCTACTCCTTCGACCGGAACGGCGCGCTCCCACTCGCCGGAGTCCGGATGGGCGCGCAGCCAGATCAAGCATGGCTTTAAGCAGCGCAGATCGTATGCGCATAGGTCCTTCCACTGGGCATAGGTGCGGTACACGGCGTCGGCGAATGCAGGGGAGTCGGGGAAGATCGCGGCGATGTCGTGCGCGCGCTTGTGCGCGCGGGAGTATTCGGCGCTGAGGCCTGCAGCCGCGGCGATGCGGGGCGCACCGGTAAGGGCTGCGCGGGTAGGCACGGAATTGGTGCCGAGTCCCGTGCGGGACCAATTGCGCGGTTCGTAGTGGATCTCTTCTTGGTGCGGCCAGCGCTGCCAGGCGCGGATAAACTCCTGGGTGGCGGCGACATTGCGCGCAGCAGCGGCGGCCGTAGGCGGATGCAGCGGCCAGTCGATGCTCAGCGAATCCGGGGCGGCTAGTGCCTCAGCAAAGTGGTTGTGCAGGTATTTTGCCGCATGGGTGTGCAAGTCACTAGGCATCCGCATCGGTGGACTCCGGGGACTTGTGGGGGTAGGTGGTGGCATCGATAAGCGAATAGCCCGTACGCGCCTGCGGGCGTCCCTGGATAATGGGCTCGTCGTAGTTGACCACGATGGTGCCATCCACGTACGGCGATAGCGTCTGGATGAGCTTGAACGGCGTTGCCAAAATCATGTGGAAACCAAAGGACGCAAACACGGACATGGCGGTGCGCGTGAAGGCAGGGTCGGCGCGATCGAAGGCCTCATCCAAAATGATGGAACCGTAGGTGGGAACGTCCTGATCCGGCTCCGCCAGGCGGAAGCGCAGCGCCGCAGCCAAGCAGAAGAACACCAGCTTTTGGGCCTGGCCGCCGGAGAGGGATGCGGAATCTTGATAAGTATTGGCGGTCGTGCCATCGGGGTAGCACTCGCGGCCGATGAAGCTGACATGCTTGCGGGTATCCAGAACCAGGTTGCGCCACCGAATGTCCTCCGGCTCAGACGAGCCCAAGCGGCTGAGAATCTTGTTCAGGGCGTGGTAGCGCGCTACCGCAGCTTCGGGCTCATCGGCTCTAATCTCCGCCAAACTATGGGATGTTGCGGCATCGAGATCCCGCTGGAAATCTTGCACGACCTGGCCCCTGGCATCCTTCACATCAATGCGCAGGGTGCGGTCGCCATTGAAGGGCGTGCGCTCCAGGGATTTATTAATAAATTCCATGCGCTGTTCGATATCGCTACGGGCATGGCGAAGTGAGGAGGCGAGGTGCGATAGGTTTTGCACCGTCGTGCCATTGAGCAGCTCCAAGAACTGAGCGCGAAAATCCGCCAAGCGGTCCGCGCGCAGGAATTTCAACTTCTCCATGCCCTCGCCGGCGAAGCTCGCCTGTGGCTCCAAATCCGCCGCTTCCGCCGGCCACTGCGATAGGTACTTGTGCAGGACGGAGACGATCTTGGTATTCGTCTCCTCGATGCGGCGCGCGGCCGTGCGCGCGGTTTCTTGCAGGTTAGCCTGCACCTCATCGCGCCGGGCATCGATGTCATCGATGGTGAGTTTTCTTCTGCTCTTGTGCAGGGCCTCTTCGACCGCCTTGGCGATGCCCTGATCCGCCACCGTGGGCACCGTTCCGATGCTTTGGCGCCGCTGGGTGGAGCGGTTCAGTTCGCCCTCCACGTTGCCGAGGTGTTTTTGTGCTTCGTTCAGTTGAGCGCGGGCGGCGGTGAGCTTTTCCTTTGCCTGCTCGTGTGCCGTGGCTAAGGCCTGCGCCTCTGGGGAGGAAGCCAAAGAATCGTACTGTTCTTGCAAATCGCGTTTGCGCGCCTCAGCGGAAGCGGTATCAATATCCTGGAACTTAGTCCCCAGTACGCGCTGCGCTTTATCGCGCTGCGTGCGCAGGATATCCATCTTCCGGTTGAGTTCATGGACCTGTTTGGCCATGGCACGAGCAGTGGCTTTTGCTTCATTCAATTGGGAACGCAGGAGCTCAATCTTGGCGGTATTGGTAGAACCTACTCGGTACCACCGCGTGCCTTTAAAACGCGTGCGATCATCCTTGATAAAGCGCGTCGATCCATCCTTGTCCTTAGGCCGGCTTTCCAAGCCATCGCGCGTGACGGCTGGGGTCTTGGTTACCTGTTCGAGCGCGGCCACCGAGTTGACGCATTCGTAGTTAAAACGGCTCGAAATATGGTGGCGCACCCACTGCGCCATGGGGTGATCCTGGAACTCCAATTTGTGAATGAGCTGTTGCGGGCTGCGCGCGGGCGCGGGCGCCGGTGCAAACTCCGGGATAGTGCGGTACTCGAGCCGGGTACCCACGTTGCGAGAATTGACCCACTGGTTAATAGCTTCCCGCGCGGTTTCCGGAACGAGCAGGGTGGCGGCGAATCCGTGCAGCAATTTTTGGATCACCGGTTCCCACTCCGCCTGTTGCGGGGCAATATCTAGTAGCTCGCCAGCGAATGGAAGCTCCGATTCGGCATAGCCAGTATCCCGCGCGAGTTGGGTGCGCAGCTCTACGAGGGCCTTATCGATATTGGTGCGCCGCGAGCTAAATGAGTGCAGCTCACTTTCTAAGGACGCGGATGCTGTCGCGGCATCGCGGGCGGCTACGCCGGCTTCTTGCTGCTGCTCAGTAAGCTGGGCCGAGTCAGCCTCGAAGTCCGCTAGGCGCAGGCGGGCATTTGCTTGCAGCTCGGCGAAGCCGTGCGGACTGAGCTCAAAGTGATCGGTCCACTGGTCGGCGGCAGCGGCAAGGTGGTGGAACTCCTTGGAGCGGTGCTCAATTTCCTTCTCCGCGGTTTCAATTTTGGCTTCTAGGGCAGCGAGTTCGCCGGCACTGAGTTGGGAGACGGCTACAGCGGCGCGTCGCTCGGCATCGTCAAGGTGCGTGACCTCCGCTTCGAGCGCCTCGGCCGCAGAATGCGCCTCTGCCTGCTTGGCGGTCAGCGCGCGAATGCGATAGTCCAGTTCTTCTGCCACCAAGCGGGCGCGCACCGCCGGCAGCGCCTCATTCATCGCCTCGGCTTTGTGCTTATCCGCTTCTGCGGTGGTGCGTTGGGAGTGCAATTGGGGCAGGGGTGCCAGCGTCTCAATCTGGGCCTTGACGTCCTCTACCCGCAGGTATGCCTGGCGCAGATCCTCAAATTGCTCCACCGACTCCTCCGCCCGCTCGAAGGTAGACGGCGTATCCAGCATATAGTCCCGGAAGAGCTGGTCCAGGCTGGATAAAGACTTAGCGGACTGCGTGCGGTGAAGCAAGATCTGCCCCTGTTCGCTCTTGATGCCCAGGCGTTTGCGAAAGCGATCCGCAAACGTGGTGTACGTCGGCGTAAATGACGCACCAGGCCCCTTGTACATGGCTTTAATCTTGCGGGTATCCAGGCTTCGGGTGAGCAAGGGGCTGAGCTTATCGATGTCCTCATCTCCCTGCACCACCCCATAGAGCCGTTTAATTTGGCTCACCGAATTTTCACCGCCGTTGAGACGGAAGATGGCGATGAGGGTGTGCTGCGTGCCAGTGCCATTATCGTAGGTCAACGCCACCACCGAGTTAGTCGCGCCCTCACGCAAATACTCCGGGGCGATTTCACCCGTGTGCGCATTTTCTTGTTGCCGCCACGCCCCGCGAATATAGGAGACGAGGTTGCGCCCATTATGGCGCCCGAGGTCCTGCTGCGATGCCGCGTTAAACTTGAGGTCCTTCTGCGGCACCAATACCGCTGACATCGCATCAAGCAGCGTGGACTTGCCCGAACCGGATCCGCCGGTGATGAGGAAGCCCTTGCGGGCTACCGGGATGGAAAAGTAGCCGTGAAAAGTACCCCAGTTAATGAGCTGGATACGGCTGATGCGGAATTGGCCTGGATACAGGTTAGTCATCGGAAGCATCCTCCTGGTCGCTTTCGGCTTCTGCGAGGCGGGCGTATTCATCCCGGATGGCGGTGACCGTGGCGGCATCGAAAAGCTGGCGCAAGACGGGTGAAACCTCGTAGCGCCCCTCTGTCTCGGTGGCGCTGAGCAGCGAGTATTCATTGCGGATGCGTTTAATCGCCGCATTGAAGCGGTTATTGAACCCGGCTTCATCGCGGTTATCAACCGCGCGGACGTATCCAATGCCTTCCCGGAGATCTTCTACATCCACAATCACGCGTTCACCGGGCAACGCCAAACCAAGTTCCTGGCGCAGGTTCAACAGGATGGCGGTATCGATGTGCTTAAGCTTATCCGTGCGCAGCACCTGCGGGATAGGCAGCGTTTCCTCTTCTACCATCCGGGTAAACGCAAACCCTTCCGCTTCATCGACGACCAGCTCGAGGAATACCTCATGCAGGCGGGCGCGCAGGTTGTCTTCGTCCGAGATGATGGCGGACCATAAGACAGGTTCCTTGTACGCTCGCACGAGCGGCCCCTTCAACAGCTGCACCAAGGCGCGGCGCGAGTTATAGGTCAGCGATCCTTTATCGCTTTCCCACAGCGGGGGCTCATGCGCCGAATCGACGCGGTGATTATCAGTAGCGCTCACTATAACTCCTCAACGGTGGTGCTATCGAAATACATAGTAGGGATATACGCCGCGCGAATGGTCCCATCTTCTTCGGTCCAGGTGACCTTTTCATGATCATCGTGCAAAGCTGGAAGCGGGTGTTGGTCCGCAATGTGCACCAATCCCACGACGCTGGCCAGGCCCTGCGTGGGCGGGTACGCCTGCAATACCTGGCCAATCGTGCACGGACCCGCTTTGCCGACGGCCCCGCGAATCGCCCCATGCAATTCCTCAAAATCAATCTCTGATTCGCGTACCAGCTCATACAACGCCTCGGCGTTCTCCTGGCCTGGCTGGAAGGCTTCCGGTGCTTCTTCCACGACCTCGCGTCCTGGGTTGGCTAGTTGGATGCGCGAGACGGAGTGAATGGACATGCCGATGCGCTGTAGGGGAGTTTCCATGCGGTGAAAGGCTTTTAGCTCCGATGCCTGCGCTGCATCAATGGCCATGCCCCGCGCCTCGCGCAGTAGCTCAATCATGCGCCGGTCTTCTGCGAATTGTTCTGAGGAGACATAGTTGCGCAAGCTGCGTGCCAAGCCAGTCATAGTTTGATTGACCTCGAAGCTCGTTTCTTCCATATCGCGGAAGAGATTCCGCAGCTGCCGCCGGTTTTCTGGCGCTAGCTCTTGGCCAACGTCGCTTTCTAGAACCTGCTTAATCCACTGGTCCAGCCACGCGCTGCGTTCTCTATCCATGAGGTAGGAATAGAATCCGCGGAAGCTGCGCCCCGCGTCCGATTCCGCGATGTGGTCTACACCGCTAAAGATTTCCTCGAGCACTTCGCCGCGGTAACCTTCTGGATCCAAAAGCTGTCGGCGCAATCGGTGGTTGAGGGCTTCAAGTTCGTGGCGAACCCTGGCGAAATCGCTTGGCACTGCCATAGCCATGTTCAGCACGTCTTGGACGCGTTCCTGTGTCTCTGCCGCAGTCAGCCTTTCAAACTGCCCTAAATGTGCCTTTTCAATTTCGCGGTCAATGCGGTCTCGCTCCGCCTCTAAGCTGGCGACGCGGCTCGAAATATCCTCATTTGTATCTCGCGCCAAGCGTTGTAGCGCCGAGCCGATAGATTCCACGCGCGATGCGGTGACCGTAGTAACCGGCGTTTCCCAACGTTCAACAGCCTCGAGCGCGGACAGTGCTTCCTCGCTCGGTTCCAACGTTTCCCCGCGCGAGCTCTTGCCAGATTTACGGACTAGCCAACCAGCTTTTACCCAGTCATTGCAATAACTTTGCGGTGTGCGCGGCATTGAGAATTCACTGGCAAGCACCTCGAAATCGGTGACCATCAGCTCATATACTTCTGCCGCCGGCCGCGCCCGAGTGCCGCGGGGAAAATACTCAGCAATCAGCGCCAAAATCACCGGGGCATTATCGGCCGCCAGCAGCCGCACTGCCGCGGAATCATGTAATAACCGCCGCAGTGAAAGGGCGCGAGCTTCAACAGACATGATTCGATTTTGCCATCTACGCCGGACACGTGCAGCGTAGTTTGACTCACTTATTCGAATCGGTGGATTCGCCCGCGCATGGTGACCCTTGCGAGTCGAGGAATAAAAACTGTATTAGTCCTGCTTAGTCCTGCGCAACGGTGACGTTGACGTCGATATTGCCGCGGGTGGCATTGGAGTAGGGGCAGACCTGGTGGGCGGCATCGGCAAGAGCTTGTGCTTTGTCGTGCTCCTGGGCGGGGATAATGACCTCAAGCTCAACGGCGAGCTTGAAGCCTTCGCCCTCCTTGCCAATGGACACGCGGGCACCCACGGAGGAGTCGCCCACCTCGGCCTTCTCGCTGCGGGCTACTACCTGCAGGGCGGAGTGGAAGCAAGCGGCATAACCAGCGGCGAAGAGCTGCTCCGGGTTAGCGCCATTGCCATCGCCGCCCATTTCCTTTGGGGTGGCCATCTTGAAGTCAAGGTCCGAATTTTGGACCACGGCGCGGCCGTCGCGGCCTGCCCCGGTAGCGAGTGCTTCAGTGGTGTAGAGGGGATCCATGATTACTCCTTTTCTAAAGTGATTTTCGTACTAGCGGTGAGTACAGCCGCCGATTGTACTCAGAATTGCTAACGGCGTTTTTCGAGGTCAGCGACCTAAGAAGTGAAAGGACGCGCTAGGAAAAGGTGGTACGGCTCAAGTGAGCGTCGCGGGCCTACTCAACCCGCGCCGGGGGAGTGGGTGCTCCTTCTGGTGGAAGTACCTTTGGGTAGCGCTTGGATTGGCTGGATTTCCCAGCACTCTCGGCGGTACCGCCAGTGGTGGGCGCGGTGGCGCCGACTACTTCGGCTGTCTTTGCCGGAGAAGGTCGATGGGGTGCCGGATCCCAATGGGTATCGACAAGCTTGCGCTGGCATACCCAACCCACCGCGAGGATGACCAAGCCAATCACTGCGATGAAGATACCGCTCCATGCACCGCCGGCCTGGATGGACCAGCCGAGCAGCAGGCCAAGCCAGCCAAAATCGGCATCGCCAAAAGTGGTGTGGGCGTCGCCGAAAGATCCCAACACGCTAAGCAGGAAGGCGGGTAGGAAAGTAATGAGCAGGCCATTGGCAAAGGAACCCAAAGCCGCTCCACGGCGACCGCCGGTGGCATTGCCGTACACGCCGGCCGCGCCACCAGTGAAAAAGTGTGGCACGAGGCCCGGCAAAATGAGGGCGACGCCAAAAGCCGGGTTGAGCCATAGCGATAGCACAGCCAAGCCGACGAGCCCGCCGGTGAAGGAGAAAATGAACCCAATGAGCACGGCATTTTGAGCGTAAGGGAAGACAATCGGGGCATCGAGCGCTGGGATTGCGCCGGGAACTATCTTTGCCGCGATACCTTGGAAGGCGGGGACAAGCTCACCCAAAATGGTGCGGACACCGAAAAGAATGACAGCAACGGCCACGCCAAACTGTAGGCCCTGCGTAATGGATTGCATGAGGTAATTGCCTACATCGGTAGCGCCATCCGGGAAGGCCGTGAAAGCCTCATCGGAGCCTGCACGTGCAATAAATAATACGGCGAGCACGAGGTACATCAGCGCCATAGAAAGGGCCGTCGCCACCATCGAATCGCGCAGGAAGCGCAAGCCCTCCGGGAGTTTGAGATCCTCAGACGAAGGCGACATTTTCTCGCCTTTACCGCCTACAAGCTTGCCGACGCCGCCTGAAACCAGATACCCCACCGTGCCAAAGTGCCCAATGGCCACGGAATCGTCGCCGGTAATGCGGCGGGTAAAGGGGTGGGCTATAGCGGGCAAAGACACCATCAAAATGCCAAGCAGTCCCGCGCCAAAGGCAACGATGACCCACGAAGGATACCCCGTTGCGACGAGCACCATTGTGAGCAAGGTGGCCATGAAAAGAACATGGTGGCCGGTAAGAAAGACGTAGCTAAGCGGGGTGAAGCGGGCAAGAACAAGGGAAACCACGAAGCCTAAGATCATAATCCACGCGACTTGGCTGCCGAACTGGTCTTGCGCGATACCGACAATGGCTTCATTAGTCGGCACCACTCCCTGTGCACCCGTCGCGCCGGTGATCATGGCACCCAGTGGTTCTAGCGAATCGGATACTAGGCCAGCACCGGCGCCGATAAGGAGGAAACCCAGCGTGGCTTTAATCGCGCCGCCGATGGTCTTGCCGACGCCGCGCCCCATGGCACCTAGGCCGACAGCGGTAATAATGCCGATGAGGAAGGCGGGAACGGACAGGATCTCATTGACGAGAAAGTTTGCTAGGGCGAGAAGAAAATCCATCAGGCTATTCCTTAAATGTCATAGAGCTCGCGCAGAGCACCGTCGATTTCTGATGTGGAGGTGAAATCCTGGATGACGTAAACGGGAACGCCGACATCGCCCAGCGTGGCCGCAATTTCACCTGAGGTGAGCAAAAAGTCTGCTTCGTTCGCGCGACCTTTGGCAGAGATGGTGTCTGTGGCTTCCACCGTGAGATAGGGACCCCAGCCCCATTCATCCAAGACCTGTTCCAACGTATTCTTGAGGAAAAGGGAGGTGCCCAGGCCATTTCCACAAACCGTGAGTATCTTTCCTTTGGACGCTACGGAATCTTTAGCCGGTTCTGTTGGCTTCTGCGATGCTGGGCGCACCGGGGACGTGGCCGCTGTGGTTTTCTTCTCCGTGGTGCCGGTGATTACCTGCCGTAGTTGCTCTTCGGTCTCAGCGCGGTCGAGTTCTTCCCGCTTGGTAGCCAAAAGCCGTGCCAAGTGCTTCATCGCTTCTATGTGCTCGGATTTGTCTTTGGCCGCACACGCTACGACTAGGTCCACCGGATCGTTAGACTCATGGTGGAACTTCACCGGGGTTGAAAGCTTAACCCACGACAGGGAGGTTTCTTTCACTGCCTGAGACGGGCGTGCATGGGCGAATGCGAACCCCGGCGCGACCACAATATATGGTCCGTTGTCTTCTACAGAGCGGATCATGGCGTCCGTATAGTCCGCGGACACCGTGCCGGCGTGTTCCAAAAGCGCGCCAGCCTGCCGTATTGCCTCGCGCCAGTCGCTCGCGGTGCAGTGCAGATCCACTGCACCCGGCACCAGCAAGGAATCCACTGTGGCCATGTGTTTCTCCCGTCACACACTTAGCTCTTATGAAATAAAGTCACTCCAAAGCTTAGAGAGCGGGGATGAAAGGCACAAGGGTGTTACTACTTCTAGTCAGAGGAACCGTCCAGTGTGAACGTCTGGCGGCCAATTTCGTTCTGCCCAAAGTTGTACTTAGCTACCAACCCCACTGGAGTAGATTCATCGTCTAGCTCATAGGCAGCTACGCCGGAAATGGTGCCGCCCTTTTTGATCTGCTCGAGTTGTGAATCGGAGAGCTCTGGGTCGTACAACGGGGCCACCTCAAGTTCATTTACGGTGTCGGCGCTGTTGTCTTGGACAGCGGTGAAATACATAAAGAAGTCGATTGTTGTTAGCTTTTCATCGGTTTTATTGGTGATGTCGTAATAAAACGCAATGAGCGGTTTAGCGCCATCTTCATTGCCTGGATCGCCAACGGGGATTACCCGGTGATCCGTAATCTTAATGGTTGCGGCCGGTACCTCAAGGACGTTGTCCTTGAAACTGCGCTCAGAATCGGTGCTCTTTAAAGAATTGACCGTGGTGGGTTCGTCACTAATCTTTTTCAACTTCGCGGTGTGAGTGACATCTTGAATAGCTACGTCGAAAGTCAAAGTATCACCGTCCACCGTGAAGTCTTTTTCATCGTCGGAGGAGGCCATCAGCATCGCATCAGTAGGAACAATATCCCGCTTCGAGGTGACTGTTTCACCACCAGCGGCGGCCGCTGCGTCGAAGGAGCCGATCCAATAAATCGAGCGGTTTTCGCCATTGTCGAATGTCCACTCGACGGTAATGACGTCATCGGTGATGCTGGCTTCCATCCAACCATCTTCGGAGGCGCTGTCCTCCTGCTTCTAGGTGCCGACCACGGATTGCGAATTTTTTCCGGCGGATTCGGTCTGCTGCTCTGATTTGGGGGATTCAGAGTTGTCGCTGGAATCGGAACAGGCGGTGGCTACTAGGGCGGACGTTAGGTCGATAGAAGAAAGTAATCTGCGCATAAATTAAATATAAGCTAAGGGAATGAGGAGGGGTGGAGACGGGGGAGAGGGCGAGAAAATTGGTCTTTTCCGCGCCATTGGCTACTCTTTTGGGAGCGGATCGTTGTCTTTTGGGACACGGAATCCGCGTGGGGCTATAGCTCAGTCGGTTAGAGCTACGGACTCATAATCCGTTGGTCGCGGGTTCGAGCCCCGCTGGCCCCACGGTGATAGGGAGGCGTCGGCAAGCAGTGCCGGCGCCTTTTCTGTGCTTAGCTGCGCATATGGGTGTGTTAATTGCGCAGGCACGAGCGGGTGAAGTCTAATAACCATATGGTTGAAGTAGATCCGCTCATTGAATCCCTCTATCGCTGGTCCGATGTCAGCGGTGTATTGCTGATGGGAATTATCGGCGGCACCATTGCGCGCAAACGCGGGTATGACATCATTGGGTTTTTCTTTATCGCGATGTTTTCTTCCCTAGGCGGGGGCATGGTGCGCGATGTGCTTATTAATCGCGGCACCGTGGCGGCGATGAGCGAGCCGGAGTACCTGTACCTGGCGTTTACGGGTGCGTTGATTGCGCGCTTTGTCTACTTTAAGGGCAAGACCTGGGATTATATCCAGGCGCATGGCGATGCCGTCGTTTCCGGCCTATGGGCCGGTACCGGCGCCGTGAAGGCCATTACCTATGGGCTGCCGCCGATCCCGTGCATCATGATGGGTGTGTTTACCGCTACCGGCGGTTCCATGATTCGCGATATCGCCATGGGGCGCGAGCCCGCCGTCTTTGGCGATAATCAGCCCACGGTGATCCCGGCCATCGCCTGCGCCGTGATCGTGCTGGTGGGAAACCACTTCGATATGTTGGCCGTCGGCATGATTGTGGGGCCGTTGGTCTCCATTTTCTTGGCGCTGCTGGGCATTTGGGCCGGGTGGCGCGTGCCCGCGAATCAGGAGTGGGCACCGATTAATGATACGGCCGCGCAGGTCAAGGTGCTGGCGAAGAAGGCAGAAAACAAGAGCCGGGCGGTCGGGCGCAAGCTGGAGCCACACCGCGTGCGCTCCTGGCGCCACCGGCAGATGGAAGAGGCGCTGCAGCGGCGCATCGAAAAGGAAGTGCGTTCCGGCAAGCGCCGCCAGGATGCGGCGGAAGAAGCCAGCGAGTTTTTGCAGTCCTTCGAATCAGATGTCGATCAGTTCAGCACGGCGCCAGCGGAGTCTGAGGATATGGACTTTGGCATGGACTTTAGCGGCGATTCCTATGAGGAAGAGGAGCAGACCTCCAGCGAGGAATCCCAGCGGCTGCTCGATACGATTTTGGAAGATGACAAGCTTACTGATGAGCTAATTGATCGCCTGATGGACCGCTACCAATCGCGCGACTAGGCCCCGGGGCATCTGCTTGTCGATGTCCCCATCTTCCCACTCCTGCCTTCTTAATTCTGGCAGAAAACTGGCATCAATTTCTCAGCTAGGTGCCATATCCTTGAACCATGAACTTGAGGTATTTCTTTTTTGAGCTGTGGGGCCTCATCGTTGACCACGGCTTGCCGCTCATCGCATTCGTGATTATCGGCATTCTTTTGCCCCGCATGGGGCGCCTAGCCATCCGGATTATTGAACATAATTTGGATGAGCAAGAAGAATCTACGAAGGCGCGGCTGGCGCTGACCGGTGCATTGGTCTACATCGTCCAAGCGGTGGCGTACTTCCTATTGGTCGCGGCCGCGCTGACTAATCTCGGTGTTCCGGCGCTGGGCGCCGCGGTGCCTGCGACGATAGTGTCTGCCGCGGTTGGTTTTGGCGCCCAGTCCGTGATTTCGGATTTCCTCTCCGGATTTTTCATCCTTACGGAAAAGCAGTTCGGCGTGGGAGACTACGTCTCCTTTGCCGGCATCCCAGGGGTAGAAGGCGATGTGGTGACGCTGACCCTGCGCACCACGAAGGTGCGCACCCCAAGCGGCGAGTTGGTGACCATCCCCAATAGCTCCGCCGGCGTGGTGACCAACTATTCCAAGGAATGGTCCCGCGCGGTGGTCAATATCAACGTCCCAGTGCATGAAGGCGAAAGCCTGCCGGAGATTACGAGTCGCGTCAAAGAGATTTCGGGGCACGCTATTGAAGCCCCTGAGATCTCCGTCGACGTCGCCGGCGAGCTCACAGTCCTTCCCGCTACGCAATTGGTCAGCCCGCAGGTAGCCGGCCAGCCGTGGCAGGTGGGCTACCGCATCATGGTGACGGTGAATCCTGCCCGCCAGTGGTCCGTGGAGCGCGCCATCCGCTCGTCGCTGCTCTCGGAATTCTGGGATCACTACGGTTCCGCCATCGACTTTGATGAACTGCAGGAACAAAAAAAGAAGAAGCCGACGGACCCAAAGCATGCCGCGGCGCAGTCAGCCAAAGACGCCTTGGACGCCGGGGAAGGTTCTCGTCCCAATACGCCAGTGGATGACCCCACGGTGGAAGAGGAACTGGTCCCAGAGGAAGTCGAGCTTGCTGAGACTAAGCTCGATGAACAAGCGGTCACGGATGAAGCCAGCGAAGAGGCTGCGGAAGACGATGAGAAATCGCGCCGGAAGATCTGGCGCACCATCCAGACCAGTACCCAATTCCAAAAGGTCTCCACCATCGGCGGACGCGTACGCGCCTCCACCACCGGCCTCGTGGCGGCCCTGCTTGTCGTTGGCCTGCTCATCCTCGCGGCAAGCAACCCAGAGGAAGGGGAAGCCGGTTGGCTGTCGCCGGATTATTGGAAGGAGCGCGATACGCAATCCTCTTCTGAGGCACCAACGGAATCTGGGGAGAATGTGCCTTCGGAAGACCCTCTTACTACCGGTACCCCAACTGAACCGACGGATGCTGAGTCAACACCGACGACCACCAATACGCCGACCGTTCCTAGTTACCCCAGCCAGGACCCCAATTCGACTCCTAATTCCGGGGACGGGCACGGCAGCGGTCAGGATGGGCCCGCTGGCTCAAACGGCGATGCTGGCGATGGCCAGGGGAATGGAGATGGAGACTCCGGCGCAGACGGAAATAGCGGGGCGGCAAATAGCCAGCAGACCGCGATTCCTTCGGAACCCCACTAAACACTCTCTCTAGGAGTTCATGGGCGCCGCCTCATATTTCGAGGCGGCGTCTTTTTCTTTGGCTTTCTTTAACGGGGGTGACCTCAAGTTTCTCTACGGTTTTGGCTGCAGGTGGAGAAGCAACAGAATAAAAGGTGGATAAAAGGTGGAACAAATTTAAACCGCGGGCTGTTTCAGTAGACATGACATCATTATTTACACCTTTGGAACTTGGCCGTTATACGTTGAATAACCGCGTGACCATGGCGCCGCTGACGCGGCAGCGTGCAGGTCACAGCGGTGTGCCCAGCGAGTTGCACAAAAAGTATTATTCCCAGCGCGCTAGCGCTGGTCTCGTGGTGACGGAGGGAACCTTCCCCGCATGGACCAACCGCGCGTTCCCGGGTCAGGCGGGAATCGTCGATGATGAGCAGGCGGCCGGTTGGCGCGAGGTAGCCAACGAAGTGCATGACAAGGGCGGCGTCTTGTTCATGCAAATCATGCATGGCGGCCGCACCAGCCACCCGGATCTCATTGATGGTGCCCAAGCAGAGGCCCCCAGCGCACTCGATTGGGACGGCCAGGTTCGCGGCTTTGCCGGCAAGATGGATGCACCGGTACCGCGCGCACTAGAAGCCGATGAGCTCCCGCGCATCGTTGAGGAATTCCGGGCCGCCGCACGCCGAGCCGTCGACGCGGGCGTTGATGGTGTTGAGATCCACAATGCGAATGGCTATCTGCTGCACGAATTCATGGCACCGTCTGCTAACCAGCGCGACGATGAATTTGGTGGCAGCCCCGAAAACCGGTGGCGCCTGCCAGAGATGGTGATCCGTGCTGTCGTCGAGGAAATCGGTGCGGACCGCGTAGGTGTTCGTTTTTCTCCGGCCCACGTCGTACAGGGCATTGTCGAAGACGATGAGACAGACATGTTGGCCACCTACGGCGGCCTGCTGGACGCCATCGCCCCGCTGAACCTGGCTTATGTCTCCTTCTTGCACGCAGAGCCGGAAGGCGAGCTCATCTCGGCCTTGGCACAGAAGGCCCGCGCCAATGGCGAAACCAAGGTTTTGATGAATGACGGTTTTGGCACCGTGACCACTAAGGAAGATGCACAGCGCGAGCTGGACCTCGACTATGTGGATGCCATCGTGGTGGGCCGCCAGCTCATTGCTAACCCGGACTTGGTGCGCCGGTGGGAAGAGAACCTGGAGCTCAATGAGCCTGACCAGGCAACGTTCTACGTCGGCGGCGAGCGCGGCTACATTGATTACAAGACTGCCGCGGACCAGTAAATAGTCCGCGGCAGTTGTAGGGAGAGAGAAGGGGGAAGTAGAGAACGCGAGTGATAGGTAAGGTGCGAAATATCCTTGAAAAAGGACCTTTCACTTTTTATATCGATCGTGCAGGCATGGATCGTTAACAGTCACCCGCTAATTTTTTAAAAACTACTTCCTTCTTCTCCCACCGCAGCCATGCCCATGCTTGGTCCCAGTAGGCTAGTGGGCATGAGCGAGTTAGAACTTTTATGCCAGTGGCCCGTAGACAATGTCGCCGCCGCGTTATTGAAACGCGGCGATGTTCTCGATGAAATAGGAGATGTTTCCCGGGAGTTTCCGGTGGCATCAGTAACCAAGCTCGTCTCCGCCTACGCCATTATGTTGGCGGTTGAAGAAGGCGCGGTAGAACTAGAGCAACCTGCTGGTCCCGAAGGCGCGACGCTAGAGCACTTGCTCGCGCACGCTTCAGGTGTGAAATTCGATTCGCGCGAGCAACAAAAGCCGGTAGGCGAGCGGCGCATCTATTCCTCTGCCGGTTATGAATGGGCCGCAGAGATTGTTGAAAAGGCCACCGGCATCGAGTTTGCGGAGTACCTGCGCGAAGGCGTGTGCGAGCCGCTTGGCATGTCCTCCACGCGCTTAGAGGGTTCGGCAGGGCACGGGCTGGTTTCTACCGTGCAGGATCTCGCGGCATTTTCGGCCGAGGTCCAGGACCCGCAGCTCCTGCACCCCAACACCGTGGCCGATATGCGCCGCGTTCATTTCGGTGGCTTGCGCGGCATCGTGCCAGGCTACGGAAGCTTTAAGGATTGCACCTGGGGCCTTGGCTTTGAGATCCGCGGCGAGAAAGACCACTGGATGGGTGCCCTGCCTGCCGATGCCATCGGGCACTTCGGCATGTCCGGTACCTACCTCTGGCTGGCCGGCGACTACGCCATGGTCGCATTGACGGACCGAGAGTTTGGCGATTGGGCTAAACCGCTGTGGAATGAAACCAATTCGAAGATCTGGCAGGCGCTATAAGGCCTCCATCGCAAAATCCCTTTAACGGGAAAACGAGAAAAGCTCCCCATTCCAATGGAGTGGGGAGCTTAAGCTGTTCTATTTAGAACAGGGTCTGACCGGAGAGGCCCTCGAAGAACATCAGGAACTGGGAGAAGATGCCGTCAACGAGGGACAGGAGGTTGAAACCGAGGTTGGACAAAGAAGACAGACCAGACATGGTTGTACCTTTCTTTTTGGGGATGGGTTCAAACCGGATTGTTTGAATTTATTTCAGTATAGGCATGGCTCTGGGATCGTGTCAAACTATTCCTTACCCTAAATTAAATTTATATAAACCATCTGTCCACGGATGCTGATCTTCTCCTAGAGGGAGGGGTGTGTGGGGAGTATGGCGACCGATTACCCCCGCAGGGGTCTTTTCGAGCAGGATTTTTCGGAGCTCTTTGCCTCTAGGGGGCGAGACGCGGTTTTCTTTTGCGGGTGTGGAGTGTGAGCACTGTAGGTTACTGTTCCTACTGGTAGCTGCCCTGCGTCTGACTCTTGTCAAGAAGTTACTTCAGGGAAACAGTTCAAGCGCGAAAACCTCACAAATTTCACTGTTGTAACTCCAATTTCTTCGGACACTTTAATCACAGTCTGGACTTTGGGTTGAGGTTTAGAACTTGGGGGTTGAAGTGAAAGTTGAGGGTTGTAGAGGGTGGTGTGGCGCAGGAAAATTGGGTGCAGACGCAAAAGACAGTTCGTTGGGGAAGACGAAGCTCGTCTTGCACTGCGCCGCACGCCACGCGTGTGCATCGCAGTGGTGATTTGTCGAGGGAGATATCGGCTATGAATACTTGCGTCAATACAGTGCCGGTTGATCAACCGGCCTCCAACTACACGTGGCCCAGCCGCAATGGTGCGGCCATCGTGGTCACTGGTGTGCTGAAAATTTCTGGGATGCCGCGTGCGTTGCGCCCAGAAGTAGAGCATGCCATGGATCGGTGCATTCGCACCGAATCGGAGTTCATCGTCCCAGGCGATGACCCGCTGACCGCCCAGTGGTGCACTCGGTGGTACCGCGATGAGATCTCTATGGAGGCGCTCGTGCGCGGTGAGGCTACGGGCCCGGGAATGGATTCTGGCGTCGGTATCGGCTGCCACCAGGTGCTCACCGGAACCGAAGCGGAGCTTGCCGCGCTCGAAAGCGCGGTGTGCTACCTTGCGCAGCGCTATGGTTTTAGCGCCACGGTGCGCTTTAGCTAAGGCGCTCGAGCGAATCGGCTCGAGCACGGCCAAGTAAGCCGTGCCGCACGAGCTAGGTCGCGCGGCGGGGAACCGTTTAGGATACCTCCTCGGCGAAGGGATCCATGATCTTATCGGGAATATCTGCAACCGACTTAAACACGGCGGTCGGGCGGTAAGGGTAGCGGGAGATTTCGCGGTCATCGGAAATGCCGGAGCGCACCAAAATGGAGCGCATGCCGGCCTCGAGGCCCGCCTTGACATCGGTATCCATGCGGTCACCGATCATGACGGTGTTTTCAGAGTGTGCGCCGATGTGGTTAAGCGCCGAACGCATCATGACCGGGTTGGGCTTTCCCACGTAGTAGGGCTCGCGGTGGGTAGCGGCGGTGATCAATGCGGCCACCGCGCCGGTTGCAGGAAGCACGCCCTCGGGAGCGGGACCCGTAACATCAGGGTTGGTGGCGATGAAGCGGGCGCCATTGCGGATGAGGTTGATGGCGGTGGTAATCGCCTCAAAGGAGTAGGTGCGGGTTTCACCGAGGACCACGAAGTCTGCGTCATCATTTGTGAGGATCCAACCGGCCTCGTGCAGGGCGGTGGTGAGGCCGGACTCTCCCACAACGTAGGCCTTGCTGGAGCTGGCCTGGGTAGCCAGGAAGTTTGCCGTCGCCGTAGCGGAGGTCCAGATGCGCTCGGCCGGAATATCCAGACCGGTATTGCGCAGCCGCGCCGCCAAGTCGCGCGGGGTGGACATGGAGTTATTAGTGAGCACCATGTACTCAATGTCATTATCTTTTAGCGCCTGAATGAATTTATCGGCGCCGGGGATCATTTCCCCTTCCTTGATGAGCACGCCGTCCATATCGGATAGGTAAGAAATCATTGGTGGTCCTCCAAATAGTCAGCGATATCGCCGATGGTCTCGCAATTAAGCATTGTTTCCTCAGTAAGCCGCACCTTAAAGAGCTCTTCTGCACGCACGGTGAGCTCTATAAGCTCGAGGGATTCCACGCCGACATCGGAAAGCGCGGTGTCTCCGCCAAGTTCGGCCTCGGTTCCGGTGACTTTGATAATGAGGGCGATGAGCTCGCCCAGCGTATCCCGATCCGGGTCGTGGTCCTTATCTGGGTCAGAACCCTGAAACTTTGCCTGCAATTGGGCACTGAGGTCATTTGCCATAGTGCCCAGTGTAGTAGCGATTGGAGCGTGGCATTGGAGAAATAGGCGCACGCGGTACCGGGTAGGGGGGGGGAATAGGGCAAAAATAATAAAGGCGCTCCCAGCACAAAGCCGGAAGCGCCTGAATTAAATGCCCGTTGCGAAGGCAGGGGCGAAATTATTCGCCGCTATTAGGAGCAATTGGGTCATCCAACTTCAAATCGGCGGCTGCCTTTTCTACGACGGAGCGCTCAATCTTGCCGTCGCGGGCAAGGCCATCGAGCACTGCGACGACGATGGATTCCGCGTCGTTATTGAAGAAGCGGCGGGCACCCTCGCGCGTATCGGAGAAGCCGAAGCCGTCTGCGCCCAAGGTGATGTAGGTACCTGGGACGTAGGGGCGGATCTGCTCCTGCAGCTCGGTGGTGAAGTCCGAGACACCAACGAATGGGCCTTCGAAGTCCTTGAGCTGGGAGGTAGCGAATGCCTCGGAAGGCTCCTCGCCCTTGCGCAGCGCTTCCTTATTGCGGCGAGCACCATCGCGGGCCAGCTCGTTCCAGGAGGTCACGGAGAACAGCGATGCCTTGACATCGTAGTCCTCAGCCAGCATCTCCTGTGCGCGAAGAGCCTCGTGCACGCCAACACCCGAGGCCAGGATATTGGCCGGGGTGGAACCCTTCTCGGCGGTATTGAAGTGGTAGATGCCCTTGTGCAGGCCTTCCACATCCAAGTTCTCCGGCTCGGCCGGCTGGTGGACCGGCTCGTTGTACACGGTGAGGTAGTACATGACCGGCTCGTTGTCCTCGCCGTACATGCGCTCGATACCGCGGGCTACCAGGTGTGCAACCTCGAAGCCGAAGGCCGGGTCATAAGAAATGACCGCAGGGTTGGTGGCTGCCAAGACAGGGGAGTGGCCATCCATGTGCTGCAGGCCCTCACCGGTCAGGGTGGTGCGGCCTGCGGTAGCGCCGATGATGAAGCCGCGGCCCATCTGGTCGCCGGCGGCCCAGAAGGCATCGCCAGTGCGCTGGAAGCCGAACATCGAGTAGAAGATGTACAGCGGGATCATGGCCTCGCCCTGGGTGGCATACGAGGTAGCGGCGGCGGTAAAGGATGCTGCCGCACCGGCCTCAGAAATGCCCTCGTGCATGATTTGGCCATCGGTGGCCTCGCGGTAGGACAACATCAGGTCGTGGTCCACCGGCACGTAGTTCTGGCCGCGCGGGTTCCAGATCTTCATGGTGGGGAACCAGGAGTCCATGCCGAAGGTACGAGCCTCATCCGGGATGATGGGCACGATGCGCTTGCCCAGTTCCTTATTGCGCATGACCTCCTTGAAGGTGCGCACCAAGGCCATGGTGGTAGCCACTTCCTGCTTGCCAGAGCCCTTGCGCACGGAGCGCAGCTTGTCCAAGGAAGGTGCTTCCAATGGGGTGAAGTCCGTGCGACGCTCAGGCAGGAAGCCGCCGAGTTCTTTACGGCGCTCCAGCATGTACTTGATCTCCGGGGAGTCCTTGCCCGGGTGGTAGTACGGCGGCAGGTAGGGATCCTTTTCCAGCTCTTCATCGGAGAAGGGGATTTCCTGCTTATCGCGGAAGTTCTTGAGATCCTCCAGCGTCAGCTTCTTCATCTGGTGGGTAGCGTTGCGGCCCTCGAAGTTGTGGCCCAAGCCGTAGCCCTTAATGGTGTGGGCCAAGATGACGGTCGGCTTGCCGGAGCCCTTGTTCTCTAGGGCGCGGGCGTACGCTGCGTAGACCTTGCGGTAGTCGTGGCCGCCGCGGCGCAGTGCCCAGATTTCGTCATCGGAGAGGTCTTCTACCAGCTTTGCGGTGCGCTCATCGCGGCCGAAGAAGTGCTCGCGCACATAAGCGCCGTCATTGGCCTTGAAGGTTTGGTAGTCACCGTCAGAGGTGGTGTTCATGACGTTGACGAGGGCACCTTCGGTGTCCTTGTCCAGCAGCTTGTCCCAGCCGCGGCCCCAAATGACCTTGATGACGTCCCAGCCGGCACCGCGGAAGAAGGACTCCAGCTCCTGGATGATCTGGGTATTACCGCGCACTGGGCCGTCGAGGCGCTGCAGGTTGCAGTTAATCACGAAGGTGAGGTTATCCAGCTCGTACAGCGCAGCGGTTTGCAGCAGGCCGCGGGATTCTGGCTCGTCCATCTCGCCATCGCCCAAGAAGGCCCAGACGTGCTGCTTGGAGGTGTCCTTGATGCCGCGGGTTTCCAGGTACTTATTAAAGCGTGCCTGGTAAATGGCGTTCATCGGACCGATGCCCATGGACACGGTGGGGAACTCCCAGAACCATGGCATCAGGCGCGGGTGCGGGTAGGAGGGCAGACCCTTGCCTTCACCGAGGGAGACTTCCTGGCGGAAGCCGTCGAGGTCCTCCTCAGAGAGGCGACCTTCCATGTAGGCGCGGGCGTACATGCCCGGGGAGGCGTGACCTTGGAAGAAGACCTGGTCGCCGCCTGAAGGATCGTCCTTGCCCTTGAAGAAGTGGTTGAGTCCAACCTCGTACAGCGGGGCGGCACCCGCGTAGGTGGAGATGTGGCCGCCGACGCCGATGCCGGGGCGCTGCGCGCGGTGCACCATGATGGCAGCGTTCCAGCGGATCCAGCGGCGGTAGCGCTTTTCTAGTTCTTCATCGCCAGGAAATTCCGGCTCCATGTTGGTGGGGATGGTGTTGACGAAGTCCGTCGACGTCAACGAGGGAAGCTCCACGCGCTTGGCGGTGGCGCGCTCCAGAAGGCGCAGCATCAGGTAACGCGCGCGCTCTTGGTCAGAATGGTCCAGCAGACCATCGAGGGAATCCATCCACTCGCGAGTTTCTTCTGGGTCGCTGTCGTGAAGGTACGATGCAACACCATCGCGGATAAGCGGGAAGTTGGAATCGCCCTTGGCGGGGTCCTTCTCGGCCATGTAAACCTCCTAATTAAGGGTCTGCAGAGTTTATCTCCTACGATACGCGTTCCCAGATCGCGAGTGGGAGTCTATCCCGGATAAAACGCCGCGCTTGCCGATGCACCCCCTACCACCTGCGGTTTGCTTCCCTCACCCGGTGTGCAAACGTGGGTAGTAGGCCCCTAAACGGCGCTAGTTCTCCCACAAAACAGGCGCCGGTGTGAGCAGAAAAGGGCCTGCAAATTGGGGGAAAGGGGTGCTATAGCAAGTAAAAGGCGGCCTGGGACGTTAAACTACATGTAATAACACACGCCCTCTGTGCCAATCATGGGCCGGGCGTGAGTAAGAATTCACCGGATAAGGAAGGAAATGCATAGTGGCTGACGCTGCAGTCAAGCTCGGAATCAAGGAAGGGCAAATCGCTCTAGAGCTTGGTTGGGACGAGGATTGTGACAACACAATCTCTGAATCGATCGAAGCCGTACTCGGTGAGGATTTCCTCGAAGAGGAAAATGATGAGCTGTGCGATGTAGTCCTTCTCTGGTGGCGCGAGGAAGACGGCGACCTCGTGGACGGCCTGGTGGATGCCAGCCGCCCCCTCGCGGACAATGGCTCCGTCTGGTTGCTGACTCCGGGTGCCGGCAAGCCGGGCACCGTCGAGCCTGGTCTCATCTCCGAATCGGCGCAGCTAGCCGGTTTGGTGCAGACCAAAGCTGAGCGCTTTGGCGAGTGGCAGGGTTCCTGCCTGGTACAGCGGGGCTACACCAAAAAATAGCCTTCACCAGCTGATTTGTGTAGCTTCACAATCCTGCGCTACTGTACATAACAGCGCAAGGGCGCATGCGGCTTTAGCTCAGCTGGAAGAGCAATTGGTTTACACCCAATAGGTCGGGGGTTCGATCCCCTCAGGCCGCACCATTTTTCAAGTCTCGAGGCATCGTTTTTAAAACGGTGGCTCGAGATTTTTTGCATGCGTGGCCGAAAGCAGGCCCGAGACGGGCCCATAATCAGCCAACGAAGACGGCTAGTAGCGCTCGCGGCGGCGCTTTTTCAGCTTGGCGTAGTGGTCTGGCTTGGAATCGCCGTAGCGAGAGCGGTTGCGCAGCTCGGTGGCGAGAGGTGCGGGATCGGTGTTGGCATCGGTAGCGCCAGTGGCATCGGCATCGGCATCGGCAGCCGTGCCAGGTTCGCCGTTGGAGGCGGGGGCATCGGCAAGCGATTCTGCGTCCGCATTGAGGGCCTGCATGGCGGCTTCTTCTTCGCGCAGGCGGCGGCGCTCGCGAATCTCGGACCAAATAAAGTAGCCCAATCCCAGCGGGGCCATGATGCCAAAGGCAATCCACTGGTAGCCGTAAGAAAGGTGGTTGCCGCGGTCGAGCTGCGGGATGGGCATGGCGTTGAGGACGCCCGGCTGGTCCTCGGAGAGCTGGATATAGTCTTGGCCTAAGTCAGCACCGATAAGCGAGCCCACCTGCTCGGTGTGGATGGAATAGACCTGCTGGTAGCCCTCCTGCGTGATGGGGGCGGTTTTGTGCTCGGCCTCATTCGAGCGCACCATGCCAGTAATCGTTACCTCCTCGGAGGGGGCGGGCGGAATATCCGGCACCGCATTGCCCTCCTCGGCGCTGACCCAACCGCGGTTAATCAGCATGGTCAGGCCCGCATCGGTGCGGAAAGGAACCAAGGATTGATAGGACGGGCCGGAACCGGCGGGGCGCAGGCGAAGCAGCACCTCATCCTCGGGCAGGTAGTGGCCCTTCAGAGTGGTGCGGGACCATTCATCGCCAGAGATGGCCCCATCATCGTCTACGACCTGGTCAATCGGCTGCGGATCGGCCTCGTAGGCGTGGGTGATGTTTTCATTGCGCTCCACAATGTCATCGTCCTTTCCCAATTGCCACGGGGCAAGGACACTAAAGGCCAGGTAGGAAAATGCCACCACGAAAAGCAGCATGAGTACCCAGCCAGGCTTGAGGAACGTCTTTAGCATGCCCCCAAGTCTAGTCGTGGTTTTCGCGAATCCAATCCAGCAGGCCGGGGACGGCGGCTTCGATATTCTTGCGCGCGGTTTCGAAGTCTTCTTCGGTGCCGTAGTAGGGGTCTGCGACCTCGGCGCCCTCCGGGGAATTGGGATCGAAGCTGCGCATCAGGCGGACCTTGTCAGAGTCGATGCCCAGATCGATGAGCGAATCATAGTGCCCGGAATCCATCGCGATGAAGAGATCGGCGTCCATGTGCTCTTCGCCCAATTTGGATGCGCGGTGGGAGGCGCCATCGTGTCCGGCGCGGCGCAGCTCCGCCACGGCCCGCTCATCCGCGCCTTGCCCCACGTGCCAGCCGCCGAGCCCGCAGGAATCCACGGTGGCGAGGAGATCGAGCATGTCATCTTCCATTTCATCGCGAACGATGATTTCGGCCATGGGCGAGCGGCAAATATTGCCGGTACACACAAAGACGAGGTAGAGACCCGAGTGAGAAGAAGATTCAGTCATGCGAAAACCCTTTGCGCAGATAGTACTGTAGTGCGGGAGACAGGATATAGCACTAGCGTAATTTACAAGAATCGAGCATAAAGGAGTATCCCCATGTCTGCTGTGCGAGTGGGCGATGTGCGCCGTGTTTTGGACCAGGCCTATCCGCCCCATTTGGCCGAAAAGTGGGATGCCGTAGGCCTTATTTGCGGCGATCCCGCAGACGAGGTGCGCACCGTCGCCTTTGCTTTGGACTGCACCCAAGAGGTTGCGGACCGCGCGGTTGAGCTCGGCGCGGATATGTTGGTAGTCCACCACCCGCTGCTCCTGCGCGGCGTGGAATCAGTGGCGGCCGATACGCCCAAGGGCAAGGTCGTACACACCCTAATTAAAAATGGCGTGGCGCTTTTTGCCGCCCACACCAACGCCGATAAGGCCCGGCCAGGGGTTAACGATAAGCTCGCGGAGCTCGTGGGCATTACTCCGGGTCGGCCCATCGTGCCGGAAGCCCCAGAGACCATCGATAAGTGGGGAGTGCATATTCCTGTAGGCAGTGCTGAGCAGGTAAAGCAGGCGCTTTTCGATGCCGGCGCGGGCCACATCGGCGCCTATTCCCACTGCTCCTTCGATATCGCGGGCGCAGGCCAATTCCAGCCGGAAGAGGGGGCGGACCCGGTAGAAGGGGACATCGGCAAGCTGCACCGCGGCGACGAGGTACGGGTGGAGTTTGTGGCTCCCTCCTCGCTGCGGTCCACGCTGATTGCGGCGCTGCACGAGGCGCACCCGTATGAGGTGCCCGCCTATGACATCGTGGAAACGGCCGGAAACGGCGACCTTGATACCGCGCTGGGCCTGGGGCGTGTGGGCGAGCTGCCCCGCGAGATGACCCTGCGGGAGTTTACGCAGCAGGTGGCCAATGCCCTGCCGGAGACCGCATGGGGCATCCGGGCCGCCGGGGACCCAGAACAGACCGTGCGCACCGTGGCGGTATCGTCCGGCGCCGGGGATTCCTTCCTTGCGGCTGCGGCAAAGCTGGGAGTCGATGTCTATGTTACCTCTGATCTGCGCCATCACCCGGTGGACGAGCATTTGCGCGCTGGGGGACCAGCCGTCATCGATACAGCCCACTGGGCCAGCGAATTTCCCTGGACGGCGCAAGCAAGCGATATCGTAGAAGCAGCATTAGAACTAGATACGGAAATTATTAGCCTGCGTACTGATCCGTGGACTATCTCCGCGCACCCAAAGGAGTCATAAGTGAAACTATCGCAAGAACTACAGCCGGTACTGCTGGAATTGGCCAACCTGGAACGCTCGCAAGGCATTGGCGGGGAAAAAGAGCTGCCAGAAAAGGTTGAGTACGACAAGGCACAGCAGGAACACAAGCGCTTGCTCGATGCCTCCGGTTCCGCGCAGATGGCAGTCGATGACATGGAAAATGAAATCCTGCGCATCCAGGCCGATGAGCGCAAGCTGCGCCGGCGCGAGCGCGATGACAAGGGTCAGCTCGGGGCCGAATTGGATACCGAAAAGCGCAAGGACATCGAGCATGATCTCTACGCCACCAAGTCCCGCATCGCGGATCTAATGAGTGAGCTACAAGAAGCCCACAACGAGATCCACGCGCTGCGCTCCAACTTGGACGTCCACGGCGCGCGCGTCTCGGATTCCGAGCGCAAGCTAGAAATGCTGCGCCGTGCCGCCGACGCCGCCCAAGAGGCCGCGGATAACCAGACCGATCCCGCCGTGCGCATCGCGGATTTGCGCGAACAGCTGCCTTCCGATGTCCTCGAGGAATACGACGCGCAGCGGCAAGAAAACGGCGTCGGCGCCGCACAATTTAAGGCCAACCGGGCCTGCGGTGGCTGCTTTATCGTCTTACCACCCGCCGATAAAAACGCCGTGCGCAATGCGCCTGCCGATGAGCTGCCGCAATGCAGCGACTGTGGTTCCTACCTGGTGCGCCTGGCATCATGAAGGTCATCATCTACGCCGATGGCGGCTCGCGCGGAAATCCCGGAATCGCAGGTTCTGGCACCGTCGTCTACGCCGCCGATGGTGAGACGGTGTTGCGCGAAATCGTCTATGTCGTCGGCAAGAAAGCCAGCAACAACGTCGCCGAATATCACGGGCTGTTGCGCGGGCTGGAAGCTGCAGTCGAGCTGGGCGCGGATGACGTCGACTTTTATATGGACTCCCGGCTGGTCGTCGAGCAGATGAACGGCCGCTGGAAGATCAAACACCCAGACATGAAGCAGCTGGGTGTACAGGCGCAGAAGCTCATGCAGCAGCTCGGAAGGGTGAACCTGAGCTGGGTGCGGCGAAACGACAACAAAGTAGCCGATGCACTGTCGAATGAGGCTATGGATGCTGCTGCCGCCGGCCACGCGCCGGGTGTGGTGGACTGCGGCGATGATTCTGGCGATGATTCTGACACTGGTGATACTGCCGCTGGCGCTGATGAACAGGCCGTGTCCGATACTTTTTCGGATGCTGGCGCTGCGAAAATTAGCACCGGCTCGCATGCCTCGTGGACGGGCGCGACCTGCCAGCCGACCACGTTGATTCTGGTGCGGCACGGGCAAACGACCTACTCCGCTGAGCACCGGTACTGCGGGCACAGCGATATTGAGCTGACCGAGACCGGCATGCAGCAAGCAGAAGCTTCGGCTGCCGCCGTGGCCGAACGCGGCGAGATTGATCTGGTGGTGTCCTCGCCACTGCAGCGCTGCCAGGTGACGGCGAAAAAGATCGCGGAAAAAACCGGTGCCCAGGTAGAAACGCACGACGCGTTGATCGAGGCAGATTTTGGCGACTGGGAGGGGCTGACCTTCCAACAGGCCCAGGATGACGATGCCGCGCTGCACGATGCCTGGATTACCGATGCGTCGCTAGCACCGCCAGCTGGGGAATCACTCGCACAGGTGCACCGCCGCGTACGGGAATTCCGAAAAGAACTCGTCGCCAAGCACCCCGGTAAAACGATCGCTGTGGTCAGTCACGTTAATCCGATTAAATCGTTGACCCGCCAGGCGTTGAATGCTGGGCCAGCGACGTTTAGTCACCTGTTTTTGGATCTTGCCAGCATTGGCGTCGTCAAGTTTTATGACGAGAACTCGCCGGTGGCATCGGCGGTACTCAGCGTGAACGAAACCGCGCACCTGCGCTGACGGTGATGTGAGCTTAGTTTTTACGCAGCTAGTACCGGGAACTCGATAAGCAGCGGCTACAGTTTTTGCCGCTGCCTTTCTTTCGCTTACTGCCTCCACCGTGCGCACCGTGTTCGGCTTGTACTAACCCCTCGTTGGTGAGCCTTATAAGCCGCCGAGGGCGTTAGGTGCAGCCACTCTTGATGGCAGGACAGGTGCGCAGCGAAATGAAAACAATACCCAATAAGTGATTTGCTTCACATTTTATTATTTTGTTTCTATACTGAAATTCGGCAGTTTGCTCATTAACCAGAGCTCATTGCTTGAGCTCACCAACCAGAGGAGGAGAAGCAATGACTACACCAACCAGAACCGCACAGTCCACACAACCACCGAAGGAATTCACGGCAGCAGTCGTGGAAGAATTCGGCCCTAATGTCACCGTCCGTGCAGAAAAACTCCCAGAACCCGGCGAGCACCAAGCACTCGTGAAACTCGAGGCATCCGGGATTTGTCACACCGACCTGCACGCTGCAGAAGGTGACTGGCCCGTAAAACCAGAACCACCGTTTATCCCCGGACACGAGGGAGTAGGGCGCGTCGTCAAGCTTGGGCCGGGTGAACAGTTCGTGAACGAAGGCGACCTTGTCGGCAACGCCTGGCTCTGGTCGACGTGCGGCGAATGTGAATCCTGCTTAACTGGCTGGGAAACCCGCTGCGTGAAAGCAGAGTACGGCGGCTATACCGTCGACGGAAGCTTCGGCGAATATATGCTCGTTGACACACGCTACTGCGCACGCATCCCGGAAGGTAGCGACCCGGTAGAAGTCGCACCGATCCTATGTGCAGGCGTGACCGTATACAAAGGTCTGAAAATGACCGAGACCAAGCCCGGTCAATATGTCGTCATCTCCGGTATCGGCGGCCTGGGGCACCTGGCGGTGCAATACGCCGACGCGATGGGCATGCGGGTTATCGCCGTTGATATTTCCGATTCCAAGCTGGAGCTGGCCAAGCGCCACGGCGCAGAATTTACCGTGAACGCCAGCGAAGTTGACCCGGTACAGGCGGTGCAGGACTTTACTGACGGTGGCAGCCACGGAGTGCTGGTGACTGCGGTGCACCCGGATGCTTTCGGGCAAGCCATCGAGATGGCTAAACGCGGCGGAACCATCGTGTTCAATGGCCTGCCATCAGGGGAATTCCCGGCGTCCATCTTCGACATCGTGCTGAAGGGGCTGACAATTCGTGGCTCGCTCGTCGGCACGCGTCAAGACCTGGCCGAGGCCATTGATTTTTATGCGCGCGGCAAGGTGAAACCAGATGTCACCGAATGCAGCATTCACGATGTCAACGACGTGTTCAAACAGCTGCACGACGGCAGCATCGATGGACGAAAAGTCATCCGTTACGACTAAGCGCCTTGCAGAGTGTTCCAGCAGATTTGCACAGGTGCGCGGCTATCGACGAAGATGGAGCGGGTGAATGAGCCGGCCGGGCGATCGCGGCTGACAAACTGTGCTGACAGCTGGTGGGCGCAAGTGAAAGTCGAGGAAAGTCCGGACTCCACAGAGCACGGTGGTTGCTAACGGCAACCCGGGGTGACCCGCGGGCAAGTGCAACAGAAAGTAGACCGCCTTGTGCCTCCACTTGCGCTTCGGCCCAAGTTGGGGACACAAGGTAAGGGTGAAACGGTGCGTTAAGAGCGCACCAGCACCGTCAGCGATGGCGGTGGCTGGGTAAACCCCACCGGGAGCAAGGCATCACGGCCCTGCCACGTTGCAGGGCCCGATCAGGCGTTTTAAGGCTGCTCGCCCGAGCCTGAAGGTAGCTGCTGGAACCAACTGGCAACGGTTGGTCTAGATGGATGTTCGCCGCGCGGCGTTCCGCTTAATGGGGCGCTGCGGTTAGACAGAATCCGGCTTATAGGCCGGCTCATTCGCCCTTAATCTTCTACCTTGGCGGGCTCGCCAGCGGCCAGCTTCACCAGCAGGAAGCCATCATCTGCCAGATCTGCCGCGAAGTTTTCCGCGCGGTTGCTGGGGACATAGGCAATAACGGCGCTAGATAGCCCCGCGTGCGCCGAGCGCGCGGCCACCGCGCCGCGGACCGTGACCAGCTCCGCGAGCTTTTCTGCGGAATCGAAGCCATAGATATTGGTTAACGAGGCCTGCGACTGCAAGACAATGGGGAAAAGCTCGTTGCGGCGGTGCGAGCGCAGGTAGCGCACGAAGTGCTCCACGCGGGAGGTCTCTTCCTCATAAAATGCCATCCACTCAGTAGCCGCATTGATGCTGGGGCGGCCCTCCTCGCCGTAGACCTTGTGCACCGCCTTGAGCCACTCCACCACGCGCTGTTGAGCATCGGGCAATAAGCGCAGCGACTCTGTTCCGAAGGAATGGCAAGCATCATCGATAAACTGCTGGCGCTGGCGGATGGCGTCAATTGCCTGTGACTGTTCTTCCGCAGTGTTCCCGGGCACCGCCACGGTGAAGGCCACCACGTCGTGGTCCACGACGTGGGGCGCGTGGGTGACCGAGCCATCGGCATAGTCGATGATGCAGACACCGTCGCCACTGCTGCGCACCGCGGCGGTGTGGCGCGCGCGAAGGGCGGGCTTATGGGCAAAGGTGGTCACCGCCTGGGTGCAGACATCCGCAACGCGCACGCGCAAGGGCGCGTCGAGGTTATCTGTTGGGCCCATTAAAGCAAGCGCTGCGGCAACATCCGCCGCCGATGCGGCGCCTAAGCCGATATCGTTGGGGATATCGCTCACGATGGTGATATCCGCCCCAGCCGTCTCCCTGGACAGTAACTGGCGGTTGACCATGGTGTGCACGATGCCGCCGATGCGCGCGGCCAGCCCACCTTCTGGTGCGGGCGGGATGACCGGCTGCCCCTCTGAGTCCGTCGTGGGTTGTTGCGCCGCAGCGAGCGCAGCCACCTCCTGGAGGCCAATGGAATCGTGTGCAGAATCCCCAATTGCCGGCGCGTAGTGGACGGAAACGATGCCATCCTTGCGCGAACTGACGGCCGCCGCCGCGCGGAGATCCGACAAGCTTGCGGCGACGATGCCCCCATAATGATCGATATGCTCACCAATAAGTGGCCAGGTCGCGGGCGCGCTGGCGACATGGGTGGGCTCCGTTCCCACGATAGAGGCGTGTTGTTGTGCAACGCGCTCAGCGATAGGGGACTTAGGCGTCGACCACAGTGGCATGAAGGCAAAAGCTCCTTTTCCAATTCGGCGGATAAAAATCACGCGGCTACGTGGCGCGGGCTAGCGCCATGGACAAAGTAGCCGATAAAGCGGCTCCCTTGCTCTGCTTGACGGTGCAAGGGAGGCATGAAAAGAAATACTGCCCTCATATTCTAGCGGGCGCGTGTTTTCATGCATGGGTAGTGTGGGCACCAACCACAGGCGGGCGGCGCACACGTGCTGTCCAAAGTATATAGACGAAAGGGACTACCGTGGCGACTACAGCAGATGAGAAGTGGTATTACGACCCTTCCACCAAGGAAGTCAGCAAAGGTAAAGTATCCGGCTGGGAAAACCGCATGGGCCCCTATGACACCCGCGAGGAGGCCGAGCACGCCATAGAAATCGCGCGCGCTCGCACCAAAGCCGCCGATGCCGCAGATAAAGAAGACGATGGCTGGGACTAGTTTAATTCCCAACCATCACCTGACAGCGATTAATGCAGCCTAACGCGCCACAACTGGTGCCACGGCCCGCTACTTCTTCAGCTTTTGCGTAGCGGCTTAAATGCGGCCTTGATGTCCTTGAAAGACTCGTTGTAATCATCCAAGGCGGCCAGGCCGATGGCGCGTTCGCGCTGGTACAGCAGGCCGTAACCAAAGGTATCTTCCCCGCGGCGGTGCGCGTTCTGGGATAGCTCGAGCAATTTATCCCGGGAGGTAACCGAGTCTTGGAAATCCCCTAAGACCGATTGCATCTTTTTGCAGGCCTTGTACAGACGCTTGGTCTTTAACTTCGTTGCGGAACCGGCTGCCTCTGCTGCGTAACGCAGTTTCTTGGCCGCCTTGCGCATATCGTGGAAATAATCCTCGCGTTCGTGCAGTGAAAGCTCCGCGTTATCCCAGTTGTCTACTGCCTTCTTATGGCGCTTGACCAACTTTTTGTAGGCCTTTTCCAAGTGGCGTGCCATCACGGCATCGACGTCCTCGGCCTCCGCATCGCCAGCGTTGGGCGACTTTTCCGTCTTCTTTTCAGTGGTCGGTTCTTCCTCTGCGGGGTGCGTTTCCGCGGATTCTTCGGCAGAATTTTCGGCTGCATCCTCAGACGTATCCCCGTCAGCGTCCACGGTAGCGGAATCGTCTTCGCTGTCGGCATCTTCTGCAGACTGGGCACCGGCCGTCGGGGGATCCGCCAATAGGCGGTCAAGGGACTCGAGCAATTCGAGGTATTCCTCAGAATTTAGCGCGGCGATAACCCTGCGGTGCGCCCGCCGGTAGGCCGTTCCCATATCGCGGGAGATGTGTTCGCGGGTGGCGGCATCCAAGGTATCGGAGTCCTCGGACTCCAAGAGCTCTTGCCAGCGCTCTTCCACAACCTCTGCATCGCGGGCTACGCCCAAAATGCCGGCGAGTTCTTTGAGATCGGCTTCGATCTTCTCAATCTGTGGGCCGACGACAATGCCGTGAAAAGTCTGCAGGTGGCTGCGCAGCTCGCGGGTGGCCATGCGCATCTGGTGCACCGAGTCCCACTCATCGCGGCGAACGCGCGGATCGTAATCAATGAGCTTGTCCCGGTTGGCTTGCAGCGCTGTAATCACTGCGGCTGCTGGGGAATCCTCATCAACGTCTGGGGTAATGAGCGCGGGCGGTAGGGGAGCATTGTTGTAGGAATCTCCCAGGGCTGACTTCAACTTAGACGGGGACGAAGAAACGCGCGCCCCAGCGCCGATGAGAAGGGAAGTGGCGCGGCGAATGAAGTGGCTTCCCGCTTCGGTGCCTGGAAGCTCACCGGCAAGCTCTACCTCCCATTCGCGCCAGGATTGCTGCTGCCCGCCGGGCAGGAAGGAAAAGGCGGTGACGTGGTCATCGCAGAATTCCGCGACAGGATTATTGTGCTCATCCGCAAGCAGCATCTCGGTGCGGTTATTATCCACCTGCGCGATGGGGTTTAACTCGTTGTGGCGAACGATGGAACGCACCTGCCGTACCAGCTCTTGGGGTACCTCGTACTTGCCGTCTACCGGTTCTCCCAGCTCGGCATGGATCTCGGTCCGGCCGCCCTCGCTGGGGATCTTGATGTGCCAGCCATCGTCATTGCCGCCGGTGCGGCGGCGCAAGGTGATTTTGGCGTGCGTTAGGCGCAAATCCTCCGTGTCGTAATAAATGGCGGATAGAGCGTGGCGGCGCGTTTCTGCTATATGGTCAACGGATTCGAGTCGAGTGAGTTCAGGTAGTTGAGTCGATTCTGCTACGGCGAATTTCGCTTCTACTTCCAGGAAAGTCTGTGTTGACATTCGCATACCCTTAAGCTTTTACAACAATTAATTTCACCTGTGATTCTACCCGTGACGCGCAGCGACCGCCTGAAAAATTAAGCAGCGTTTGCTGTGCGCACAGGTAGAAATGCGCAGCCGACACCTTGGGCTGAAAGCGGGTAGAAGAAGCCGCGGGGTGAGGGGGCCGTCGGTATTAAGAATCGATGCCAGCGGCAGGCCCACCCAAGTGGGATTTATCCGCGGCCGTGATGCCATCGGTGATGCCATGCAGGCTATTCATGGATAGCGAGGATGTGGTCAGGTTGGGAAATAGGCGGTCTCGGGTTTCCTCAGCATGATCGGTGCGGGCTTGGAGTGCAGGTAGCGTCTGGGTGGCGATGAGCTCAGCGTGGTGGCTGCAATAGGGGGATTCATCGAGTTTCTCTTCGATCCCGTCTTCATTGGCTAGCTCCAGCAGTTCCCCGATCCGGGCGGCATAGGAAAGCCGGAAGCTCCGGCGATAGGACGCGGTGGTCTGTGTCGCGCGTGCAAACTCGGCCCCTTCGCTATTGCGCATGTACCAATCGCATTGGCGGTTCAGCGAGGAGAATAGATCGGCGCAGTGGGCGGCGTCTTCGGGAGCGCCGATGATGCAGGCAAGGCCCTTTTCATGGATGAGAAGGGTGGTACACCCATTGGCATTGGCGATGGTGCCTAACAAGGTGACCTGGTGCTTGATATATGGCGGGTGAACGTGCACGCGGTGGGAAATGAGGCGGGGCTGGTCCACAGTTAAGAGATCCTCGATGCGGTATTTCTGCTGCAGCGACTGGGCCTTAGAAATAAGCACCTCTGCCTCTTCTGCAAAGGATGTGGACTCGGCCTTGCGCAATAGTCCCAAGACCTTGTGGCGGATTTTATCCTGCTTGTCGCTAGAGCCATCGGCCTGGCTGAGCTCGCCGCCGGCCAAAAGCTCAGTATCGCGCAAACGCGGCAGGTGCACCAGCTCTTTCATGATGGCGCGCATCTTATCGCGGGGAATGAAATTTTCTTGCGGTGCTTCTAATTGCAGCCACGCTTTGCGCAGCGCGGGTGAGGTGATGCGGGCAGGTACGTGCGGACTAGCGCGGTAGATGAGGGGATAGGAATAAGCGCCCAGGACGTGGCACAAATCGTCCGGGGACCACCCGTATTGGGCGGCAGTAACTACGGCATCGATAGCGCTGGCAGAAAGTTCATCAACGTGGGAGGTCATACTAGTTTCTTCCTTTAGAAAGGTTGTACAGGTGTTCGCTTGCCCCACTAGCAAAGCACGTCCACGAAGCCGTACCTGCTGCATTAACCCCCGATCGTTACCCCCTGAATACTCTGCCGACCTGCGAATCTGACCATGTGGAAATTGACTAATGAACTGCACACTGGCTAGCGGTGAGCCGGTAAGGTTTAGGGCATGAATAGCCAACACGAATTCGTCTTACGCACCGTTGAGGAACGCGATATCCGCTTTATCCGATTGTGGTTTACGGATATCATGGGCGCCCTCAAATCCGTAGTGATGAGCCCCTCCGAACTCGAATCCGCCTTTGAGGAGGGGATTGGCTTTGATGGCTCGTCGGTAGAGGGGTTTTCCCGCATCTCGGAATCAGACACCATTGCGCTGCCGGATCCCTCCACCTTCCAAATCCTGCCCTTTGATGACAACGAGCCGGACCTGCAAACGGCGCGCATGTTCTGCGATATTGCGCAGCCAGACGGCCAGCCCTCTGTGGTGGATCCGCGCCATATCCTGCGCCGCCAGGTCACCGAGGCCGCCAATGATGGATTTACCTGCATGGCCTCACCAGAAATCGAGTTCTACCTGCTGGAACACAGCAAGGAACTGACAGACCTGGTCCCCACCGATAATGGCGGGTATTTCGACCAAGCGACACACGATACCGCGCCGCTATTTCGCCGCCGCGCCATGCTGGCGCTGGAATCACTCGGCATCGCCACCGAATTTAGCCACCACGAAACCGCGCCGGGCCAGCAGGAAATCGATCTTCGCCACGCCGATGTGCTGACCATGGCGGATAATATTATGACCTTCCGGCGCGTTATTAAGCAGGTGGCCACGGATTCCAATGTACGGGCAACGTTTATGCCCAAGCCCTTTGAGGATCTCCCGGGCTCCGGAATGCACACGCACTTTAGCCTGTTCGAAGGCCAGTCCAATGCTTTCCACGATCCGGACGATGAATTTTCGCTCTCGCGCACCGCTAAGCAATTCATCGCCGGGATTTTGGAGCACTCTACGGAGATGAGCCCCATTATCAACCAGTGGCCCAACTCCTATAAGCGGTTGATGTTTGGCAATGAGGCGCCGGGTTCGGCCACATGGGGCGTGCAGAACCGTTCGGCGCTGGTGCGCGTGCCAACGTACCGCCTGACCAAGGAGGAATCGCGCCGGGTGGAAATCCGCTCCATCGATGCTTCCATGAACCCATACTTGGGTTATGCGGTCATCCTCGCCGCCGGGCTGCGCGGCATCCGGGAAGGCTACGAATTAGACGAGCCCGCAGAAGACGATGTCCACCAGCTCACCCACCGGGAACGCCGCGCCATGGGGTATAAGGATCTTCCCTCCAGCATGGATCAGGCCCTGCGCGAGTTCGAAAAGTCCGAATTTATGGCAGAGGTCTTGGGCGAGCACGTCTTCGAGTTCTTCTTGCGCGCCAAATGGGAAGAATGGCGCGATTACCAGCGCCAAATTACGACAGTCGAGCTGCGCAACAACCTGAACTTCTAGGAGAATAATGCGTCCTGCCACGGTGCCGTCGCCGGCGTCGCTGGGCCTTAGCCGGTCCCATGCCGCACAAGACTTAGAACAACTGGGATGGAATAACCCGGAGTCCGTTGACCTTCTCTGGACGCTGGCTGCGGTCGGTGATCCAGATTTAGCGCTTAATAACCTCGTGCGCATTTACGAGCAGGCCCCGGAGCTCGATGCGGAAATCCGCAGCAATGAGCAGGTGCGGGTGCGCCTTCTTGCGCTCTTGGGTGCGTCGACGGCGTTTGGGGATCACCTCGCTGCCCACCCGGAGCTGTGGGAAGAGCTGAAAAAGCCCCTGCCGGAGCCAGAAGAGATGCTCACCAGCCTGCTTGAAACGGTCGGCGCGCAGCCGGCAACGTTTGCGGCAGAGCTCGATGCTCCCGATCCAGCGAGGGAGGATCTCAGCGCGCCGGGTACGTACCGCGCGAGCGAAGGTGAGCATAAAAAGGAGATGCGGACCCAGTACCGCACGCTGATGATGCGGCTTGCCGCGCACGATGTGGCGGGTACCTTCCACTCCCGCAAGGGGCAATCCCGCCCGCAGCCGGAGGTAAGCTTCCGGCAGGTTACCACGCTGACGACTGCGCTTGCCGATGCCGCCCTTACCGCCTCCCTTGCCGTTGCGGTGCGCAAGATCTACGGCGACGATCCGCTCGATGCGCAGCTTGCCGTCATGGCGATGGGTAAGTGCGGTGCCGGCGAGCTCAATTACATTTCCGATGTGGACGTTATCTTCGTCGGCAGCGAGGCAACGCCCAAAGCTACCCGGCTCGCCGCGGAGTTTAACCGGATTGGGTCGACGACATTTTTTGATGTCGATGCGAACCTGCGGCCAGAGGGTAAGTCTGGGGCGTTGGTGCGCACGCTGGATTCGCACGTGACCTACTACCGCCGGTGGGCAGAGACCTGGGAATTCCAGGCGCTGCTCAAGGCGCGGGCGATGACCGGCTACCTGCCGCTGGGGCAGGACTATCTGGAACAGATTCGGCCGATGGTGTGGACGGCCTCGCAACGCGATTCTTTCGTGGAAGACGTTCAAGCCATGCGCCGGCGCGTATTGGATAATGTGCCGGATGAGCTCAAACACCGCGAGCTCAAGTTGGGCGTCGGCGGGCTGCGCGATATCGAATTCGCGGTGCAATTACTGCAATTGGTGCACGGTCGCTCCGATGAATCCCTGCGCGCGTTGTCGACGGTGGATGCCCTCGACGCGCTTATCTCCGCCGGTTACGTGGGCCGCGAAGACGGCACGCAGCTCATTGAGGCCTATGAATTCTTGCGCCTTTTAGAACACCGCCTGCAATTGGAGCGCTTCCGCCGCACGCACACGCTGCCGGCAGACGATGATGAAGCGGGCCTGAACTGGCTCGCGGTGATTTCGGGATTCTCCCCGCAGGGCACTAAGTCTGCGGTGCAGGGCATGCTCGCGCATTTGCGACGCATCAGGATGCGCATTTCTGAGTTGCACTCGCGCCTGTTTTATCGCCCACTGCTCAATTCCGTGGTGACCATGTCCGCCGATGAGCTCAAACTCTCCCCAGAGGCGGCAAAGCTACAGCTTGCGGCGTTGGGCTATAGCTCGCCGGATCGCGCCTTCGAGCACCTGACCTCATTGGCATCCGGTACGTCCCGCAAGGCACGCATTCAAGCCATCTTACTGCCCACTTTGATGGAGTGGTTGGCAGACACCGCGGACCCGGATATGGGGTTGCTCAATTACCGCAAGCTATCTGAGGCCGCCCGGGATAAGTCGTGGTTCCTGCGCATCTTGCGGGATGAGGGGATCGTCGGCCAGCGCTTGATGCATATTTTGGGAACCTCGCCATTTACTGCGGACCTTATTATCAGCGCCCCGGATTCGGTAAAACAGCTTTCCGATGGTGCGACCGGCCCCAAGCTGCTTGAAACCAAGCCTGAGCAGGTATCGAAGGCGCTGGTCAATTCTAGCAAGCGCCATGCGCACCCGGATAAGGCGGTGGCGGTCGCGCGCTCGCTGCGCAGGGTAGAACTGGCGCGCATCGCCAGCGGCGATCTCTTAGGGATCATCCCCGTTGAGCAGGTATGCCAAGAACTATCGACTATCTGGAACGCGGTTCTGGAAGCCGCCCTGCGCGCAGAAGTGCGGGCATGGCGAAACGACCACGAGGATGCGGAACCGCCGGCGCGCATTGCGGTCATCGGCATGGGCCGGCTCGGCGGCCGTGAACTTGGATTCGGCTCCGATGCGGATGTCCTTTTCGTGGCAGAGCCTGACGCTGCGGACGATGAGGGTGAGGCCATGCGGTGGGCCATTGGGGTCGTCGATAAGCTGCGCCGCCGCCTTGCCAAGCCCTCCGGGGACCCGCCCTTGGACGTTGACCTGGGCCTGCGCCCAGAGGGGCGTTCGGGTGCTGTGGTGCGCAGCATTGCCTCCTACAAGCGCTATTACCGCGAGTGGGGCGAGGCCTGGGAAATGCAGGCGCTGCTGCGCGCGGCCTTCATCGCCGGAGACGAGGAAGTGGGCCAGCGCTTTATGGAGATGATCGATGAATACCGCTACCCGGATAGCGGTGCAAGCCAGTCCACCATTCGCGCCATCCGGCGCATGAAGGCTCGCGTGGATAATGAGCGCCTGCCGCGTGGGGCCGACCGCACCACCCACACGAAGCTGGGGCGCGGGGCGCTGACCGATATTGAGTGGACGGTGCAGCTGCTGATTATGATGCACGGGCACGAACACCCCGCGCTGCGGCAGCCGGGGACCTTGCCGGTACTGGATGCGCTGGAAGAAAGCGGTGTCTTAAGCTCTGCTCAAACCAGTGACCTGCGAAAAGCATGGTTGATGGCAACCGATGCACGCAATGCGTTAGTGCTGGTGCGCGGCAAGCGCGTGGACCAATTGCCTGGGCCGGGCCCACAACTGGCACAGGTGGCCGGTGCGGCAGGCTGGACGCCGGAGAATAACCAGGATTTCTTGGATACGTACCTGAAATTGACCCGGCACGCGCGCAAGGTGGTCGATGAAGTCTTCTGGGGAGAGGAGGAATCCTTCGAGCATTCTTAAAGTTGCCGCATAACTTGGTCTATACAGCGCTCATTCCCTTAAATTTTGAAGTATCGGACTCTAAAGTAGGAACAAGTTAGAGAAAGGATCTTTGGTATGTCATTTCAGCTGCAGCTCGATGTGGACTCCGCCACCGTGGGAGAATTGGCCGCCTTGCTTTCCGCCGCTCGCGCGGCAGGGGTCCGCGATGATGACGTTCTAAAATTAGATGGCTCCACCTTGACCATCGCGGTATCGGCCCCGCAGACGGGTGCGTCCCGCGCCGGGCAGAACCTCGATGCATCGCATCGCCAAGACGACCTTGATCGTGAGGGCGGTGCGGACTCCCGCTCGCGCGGGCGCGGCGACGGCATTGGGGAGGCCACGATTCGCTCGCTCATTGATATTTTGAATGAACGCGGCACTGGCAATTCCTCGCGCGGTAATGGTTATGGCTTCTTCGGAGGAAATTCGGATTAACATGGCTAAATCTTCGGGAGCCCACCGCAGGAAGCTTATCTACCTCTGGGGCTGTATCGCCGTGGCGACCATTATCGCCGTCGTCGTTGGCACGTGGGCAACCAGCCGCCATCACCCGCCTAAAGGGACGATGACCGTGGGTGATGCCGTAGCCGGGGGAGTGGTACAGGAAGAAGCGCCCGCTCAGGTTAATGGTGCAGTAGGAGGCGATGCGTCTTCGGAAGCCAATCGCGTGATGTCGCTGGCGAAGGCGTTGGGCATTCCCCTGGAATCGGTGCCGCGCGATATTACCCAGAATAAATCCGGAAAGTCTGATGTCCGGCAGTATCTCGAGCGTGAGTTAAAGAGCGCCGTGGCCTCTGGTGAGTTGGATGAAGACGATGAAAAGGCCATCATCGGTGCCTTCGAAAAGGGGATTGTCATCCCTGCCAGCGATGGCATCGTGGCCGAAAGCGCCCCAGCGAATTAGGCCAGTGCCATGGGCACTGGAATGCCTGCGAATGGTCCCTAAGAAGTTTCAGGAAACCGGCAGACTGACGGCATGGCCTTAACAGCTCGTCTCCCTAGAGTTATCCCATAACGAAACGGTAACGAATAAAGGTGTGCGTTACCGAGGGACTGGAGGAGACGATGACAATAAGCAATAGATTATCTACAACCTTGGCGGTGGCTGCAGCCATAGTATTTCCTATTAGCGGGGGATTGGCGATTGCCTTTGCGGTAAATACGGTTCCAGCAGAGACCATTGCCCAAGCCGCAACCGGGGATCCATTAATCCTGCACCTCAAGTCCGCACTCGAGGTAGCAACAGCACTAGCGAAGAGATAGCGTGCATACCCCAACTGTGCACCGCCGCTGCTGCTAAAGTTCCAGGCATGTTGGTTGATGCCATTCGCCTGAAATCCATGCCGCGGGATTATCGCCGCAGCCTGCCTGCCTTCGATTACCTAGCGGATTTAAGGCGCTTTTCCTTTACCCGCCCGGTGACGATTTTCGTCGGCGATAACGGCATAGGAAAATCCAGCCTCTTGGCCGCCATGGCAACGGATCTTGGGTGCTCTCCCAAGGGCGGCCGGATGGGGGATCCGGAAGCAATTTTGCCAGTAAGCCCGGTGGTCTGCGAGTGCACGGAGCTTATCCAGCGCGCCTATTTCCTGCGCGCGGAAACCCATGAATACCTGCTCTCGCGCGAGCAATCCCCCGAGGAAACCGGCGGGCGTTCCACCCTGCCCATCCAGGTGGATGTGCAGGCCCGCTCGCACGGCGAGTCCGTCTTCGACGTGCTCTATGAACGAGTTGACGGCGCTGGGGTCTATATTTTGGATGAACCAGAATCGGGCTTGTCCGTCGTCCGGCAATTGGCATTGATTGCGGAAATCGCCCAGGCCGTTGACCGCGGCGCGCAGGTATTTATCGCCACGCATTCACCCATCCTATTAGGCTGCCCCAATGCCGATATCGTGGAATTAAATGACACCGGCTTCCAGCGCATTTCCTTTGATGAGGCCGAAGCCGTGGCCGCCACTAGGGAGTTCCTCGAGGACCCTGAGGGAACCATCAGCTTTATCTTGGACCCAGACGCAGAAGATGCAGAGGCGGAGGATGCAGAGGCGGCCGACACCACGGTGGACGAGGCCGAAAGACCCGAATAGACCGCTAGGTTACTTCCACGATCCGCACGGATGGCCCCGCGTAGCCGCCGCGCCGGCGCAGGATGTGGGTGATGACGACACCAGCCATGCCGCACAGCCATACGGCGAGGACGGCGAGTGAGGCGGAGGTGAAATCGGGCATAGAGTAATTGGGGGCATCGGCAGAGTGGTCCAAGACCATGCCGAATAATTGCGCACCCAACATGCCGGAGGTAAACCCGCCCATATTACCCAAGCCGGTGGCGGTGGCGACGACGGAGCGGTCCATGTTCTCGCGGATGATGTCGAAGCCATAATTCGACGTCGGCGTGCACAGCGCCAAGATAAAGGAGACCACGGTGATGGCCGCCAGACCCCCGCCGGTGCCGAAGGCGAAGAATAGTACCCAGGTCAGCACGTGCAGGCACACAAACCCAAGCGCGACCCAGGGACGGATATTCTGCGCGCGGGAGGAAATCCGGCCGTGCAGTGGACCGACAAGAACCAAAAATACGGCCAAGAGGGTGAGCACAAGGCTGGCCTTGCCCTTGGACAGCTCCATGCCTTGGGTCATCATGGGCATGCCCCACAGCATGACAAAGACAATCAGCGGCAACATGCCGCTGTAGTGAATAAAGTATGCCTGCCAGGCGATGGGCGAGGTAAAGACCGCCTTTAAGCGGGCACCGATGCTGCTGCCCTGGGAATTGGGCGGTTCTTTTTCTAAAGGGATAACCCCGAGCTTTTCTGGGGAGTCAGCGACCGCGACGGCGGCGGCAATCGCGACGAGGATGCCCACCGCACCCAAGGTCACAAATGCCGCGGTCCATCCCGCAGTTCCTAGCAACCAGAGGAAGGGGACGGCGGAAATGAATTGGCCCATCTGGCCAATGGAGGAGGTCACCTGGGTAAACATCGGTGTGCGGTGCAGCGGGAACCAGTAGGGCAGGATGCGCATCACCGATAAGAAGCCCGTGGCATCGCCGGCGCCGATGAGCACGCGTGCGAAGATAGCTACCCCGTAATTGCTGGTAAAGCCGAGTATGACCTGGCCAACGCCCATAATGACCGCGCCCACCACGAGCAGGATGCGGGGGCCAAATTTATCGATCAGCATGCCGGTGGGGATCTGCGCGATGGCATAAACGCCCAATTGCACGGAGGTAAATACCGCGATGCGCCCGGCATCGACGTCGAAGCGCTCGATGGCATCAAGGCCGGCGACGCCGAAGGAAGACCGCCCGGTAATGGCTACGAGGTAGACCGCCATTGCCGCGATCCAAATCATTAACGCCTGGGTTGTGATAACTTCTCTGGGATTTGGCTGCGACATGGCTGATACCTTACGCGTTAACTACTAGGATTCATCTTGTGAAGTATATTTCGACCCGTGATACCACCGGCCAGCCCGCATCCTTTACGGATATCCTTTTAGGAGGGCTCGCGCCCGATGGTGGCCTTTACCTGCCTGAAACCTACCCGCAACTAGATTCCGCCACGTTGGATGCGTGGCGCGATGTGGTGAAAACCAACGGCTATGCCGCCCTTGCGGCCGAGGTCATCAAGCTGTTTATCGATGATATTCCAGACGGGGATCTGGATAAAATCGCAGCCCGGGCATATACCAGCCCGAAGTTTGCCTCCCCAGAGATCGTGCCGGTCACTGAGCTTGGCGATGCCCTCTTTATCGGCCACCTGTCCGAGGGCCCCACCGCTGCATTTAAAGATATGGCCATGCAGCTTTTGGGCGAGCTTTTTGAATACGAGCTTGCCCGCCGCGGGGAGACGCTGAATATTTTGGGCGCTACCTCCGGCGATACCGGCTCTTCCGCCGAGTACGCCATGCGCGGGCGCGACGGCATCCGCGTTTTCATGCTGACCCCGGCCGGGCGCATGACCGCCTTCCAACAGGCGCAGATGTTCGGCTTGGATGATCCGAATATCTTCAATATCGCCCTCGACGGTGTCTTTGATGATTGCCAGGACGTGGTAAAGGCCGTCTCCAGCGATGCGGAGTTTAAAGCCAACTACCGCATCGGCGCGGTCAACTCCATTAACTGGGCGCGCCTGCTAGCCCAGGTGGTTTACTATATTTCCTGCTGGATCAAGGTCACCGATACTAACGAGCAGAAGGTATCCTTTAGCGTTCCTACCGGTAACTTCGGCGATATTTGCGCCGGGCATATCACGCGCAGCATGGGTCTTCCCATCGATCGCCTCATCGTGGCGACGAATGAGAATGACGTATTGGATGAGTTCTTCCGCACGGGCAACTACCGCCCGCGTCCGGCCGCGGAAACCATGGCCACTTCATCGCCGTCTATGGATATTTCCCGGGCCTCCAACTTCGAGCGCTTCGCCTTCGATCTTTTAGGCCGCGATGCCGCCCGCGTTGCAGACCTTTTTGGAACCAAGGTCAAAGAAGGCGGGTTTAACCTTGAAGAAGAGCTCATCACGGCCGCGCGCGAAGACTACGGTTTCTTATCCGGTTCCTCCACCCACGATGACCGCCTCGCCACCATCAAGCACGTGCACGAGCGCTATGGTTACCTGGCGGATCCACACACGGCCGATGGCATCAAAGTGGCGCGTGTGGCCCAAAAAGAGGGCGTGACGACGCCCATTATCTGCCTGGAAACGGCACTGCCGGTAAAATTCAGCGAAACCATTACCGAGGCCATCGGGAGCGCGCCGCAGCCACCGGAGCGTTTCGCTGACATCCTGGACGCGGAGCGTCACGTGGCGGATCTGCCCAACGATGCCGCAGCGGTCAAGGACTTTATTACCTCGAGCATCAAGAACACGGAGGTGTAGAAACCACATGGCATTAGAAAACTTCGCCGGACCGGAGCACTATACCGAATTCGATCCGGAAAAATTCATCCGCGACTTAAAAGCACAAGCAGAGGCGGATAAGGAAGACCAGGACAAGGACTCTGCAGGTGACGCGGGTACGGATAGCCAGTAGCCTGCTGGCAGCGGCAGGGCTCTTCACGGTGGCATCGTGTAGCACCGATGCCACCCAGCAGCAGGATAGGGTGGTTGCGCAATCCACCGACACGCCACCGCCGGCGCCGCCGAATGAATTTTATGAGCCCGCGGTGGTGCCGGTACCCCCAGGCGCCGCGCTGAATTTAACCACGAGTGACCCGCAGCCGGGCGAGTACTTTAACTTCCAGTCCTGCACCGCAGCGTGGTCTTTCGCGCTTGCCGATGGCCGCACCATCGCCGTGACAGCCTCCCATTGCGGCAAACCTGGCGATAAGGTCTGGGCCGGAACCCAAGAGGGCGATTTCGCCTACCCAGCCGATCCAGTAGGCGAGGTGATCTATTCGGACTTCTTTGCCGAGGAGACCAATCACTTAGACGTTGCCTTCATCGAGCTGTACCGCGATGCGCAGTACTTCACCCCAGGCGAGGTAGCCACCACCGTAGCCACGCAGCTGAACAAGTTGCCGGATGCGGTATGCAAGCTGGGCAGTTCTACCATCGTGACCTGCGGGAACGTGAAAAACGCGGTGGATTCCACACAACTGAATTACCAGGGCCTAGAACACGATTCCAACGCCGCCCTGGCGGAGATGTGCAGCGCGGTCGGGGATTCCGGCGGGCCCGTTTACGGCGATGTGGATGGCCGGCAGACCATCGTGGGGCTGGTCTCTGGAATCACCGAGCCTTTGGACGAGGGGCATAGCTGCGAAGACACGCAACAAAACATCGACGTGGCCTTTACCACCGCACCGGATATCCAGGAATTGGCGCTGAAGGTCCTCGGCCCCGTGGCATAGGATCAGGCACAATTGGCTACGCTAGGTGGTATGCCAACGCCTGATTATATTGTGAAGCTGCGCGAATCCATCGGCCACGATCAGATCTTCGTCCCCGCGTGCAGCGCCATCATTCTCCGCGATGTACCAACCGGTGCGGCCCTGTGGGAGGTGCCGTCCGTACTGCTAGTCAAGCGTGCCGATAATGCCGTGTGGACCCCGGTCGAAGGTATCTGTGAGCCGGGCGAGGAGATCACGACCACCGCCTTGCGTGAGGTCAAGGAAGAGGTAGGCCTCGATGCCAAGGTGGAAGCACTCCTCGGTGTTGGCCAATCCGGTCCGGTGACCTATCCCAATGGCGATGAATGCATGTTCATGAGCACCGCGCTGCGCCTATCTGTCGCCGACGGCGCCGAGCCCGTCATCAGCGATGAAGAAAATACCGAAGTGCAGTGGTTCTCGGTGGCCCACCTCCCGGATAGCGTGTCGCGGCGCCATCGCCTGATGATCGCGGATGCCGTGGCGCACCTCAAGCACCCGCAAGGCTTTTCTCCCCGCATGGGCTGGATGAAGCGCAGCGAGCAGCCCGGGCTCTAGCGCGTTTCCTCCGCGCCTATGAGCAGTCGCTTTAACTCCTGCGCGCTGTTCGCTACGACCAGCTCTTGGGCGATGCACTCCCTGGCCTCTTCCACGTCTTCGTCGTAACCGCAGCAAATGACCGTGGCATCGATAGTCATCAGCAGCTTGCTGCGGCGCGCCAGCTCAAAAAATAGCTCGCTATCGTCTGGCCCCCATTCCCAGGCGGTGCCATAGAAATCCTGGGCGCCATCGCCAAGCCAGGAGGTTTCAAGCGCTAGGCTTGCTCGGAATAAAAAGACCCCGTCGCGCCGCAAGCCGGCGAGCACCTCCCGCACCCCGGCAAGGTCCGCAGCATCCCAGGCGATGAAGGTAATAGGCGAAGAGCTCATGGCCCGATGATAGACGAGGGAAGACATCACCTAGTGAGTCAGTTCTTTGCGTGTGCGGCCCTCCCAGAGCCAGCCTAAGAAGCGCGCTGAGCACAGGCACCAGTGAGCGATAAGCAGCAGGGGAATGCTCAGCGCGACAACATCAAGCCATTCTGAACCATTGACCAATGCGGTCTGGTGCCCGCCCATGCTCACGGTGCCAGGCGGGAAGGTACACGCCCACCACGCAGGGGAATAGGGAACCCAGCGGGCTGCTTGCGGATAAAAGGTCACCATCGCATACAGCGATAACGGGATGGCGATGGCGAGCGCGATAAGCCCGTAGTACACGGAGACACTGCCGGGGTAGAGGATCTGCATTGCGGTAGTAGATTGCCCAACCACGCCTAGCGGCACCCACGCGGTGGCGGATTTTCCACCGCTAAAATCCACCGTGCCGTGCCACGCCGCCCAGTAGACGTAGACAAATACCGGGACTGCCGTCAGCAAAGACATGACGAAGAGTGCGGTTCCCATGATGTGGTAAATCTGCCCGTAATCGCGGGCGAGCCACCCGGCTACCGATGCCGAAATCATTGGCCCAACCAAGGGGAGACCCCAGGTAAAGCGCGGCTGTCCATCGAAGCGGGTGAGCTGAATGCCCCACGTGATAACGGTGACGGGGCCGCCGATCCAAAAGCCTATGAGGCGGAATACTCCAATGTCCGTCAACCCGGATAGTGCCGCACCAAGCGCGAGGACGCCGATGAAAAACATGGACCATTCCGCCATGGTGGTCCGCTCAAATCGAGGACTGCGGTAGCGGGCGTAACCGGCAGTCAGCACGACGAAGATGGCGCACGCAAGTGCTGCAAATACTCCAGCGGCAACGAGCATGTCTTCTTCGACCAACATGCGCGAGACGATGGAGGTGCCCATGAGGCTGCCGGCCCATGCAGGCCCAGGAGGGGGAAGTTGGCGGATTTTATCAGTCACTACCCAGATTCTAATTTCATCCGAAGCCGCATACTAAGACCGAGCCGCTTTTTGCCTGGTGAAAACCCTCATGCGTGCAGCAGAGAGCGTCCATCCTCAAAGTGGGCAGCGATTATGGTGAAGCTCTCGGATATACCTAGCAGTGCCACCGCAAACACAAGAAAGCAGCCACCTAAGCATTGGTTAGGTGGCTGATTGTAACGGAAGCTAGCTGAGAACTAGCAGTGACGGCTTAGCAGTCGAAGTAGAGCTCGAACTCCTGCGGGGTGGGACGCAGGCGCGCGGGGTTGATCTCGTTTTCGTACTTGTAGTTGATGTAGGTCTCGAGGAGGTCCTCGGTAAAGACATCGCCCTCGGTCAGGAAGTCCATGTCTTCCTTCAGAGCCTCTAGGGAGGCCTCCAGGGAGGTCGGTGCCTGTGGGATGGACTCGGCCTCTGCTGGCGGCAGCTCGTAGAGGTCCTTATCCACTGGGGCGTGCGGCTCGATGCGGTTCTTCACGCCATCCACACCGGCCATCATCATGGCGGCAAAGGCCAGGTATGGGTTGCTGGATGGGTCCGGAGCGCGGAACTCGATGCGCTTAGCCTTCGGGTTGGAACCGGTGATCGGGATGCGGATCGCAGCCGAACGGTTGCGCTGGGAGTACACCAGGTTGATCGGTGCCTCGAAGCCAGGAACCAAGCGGTGGTAGGAGTTCAGCGTTGGGTTGGTAAAGGCGAGCACGGCGCCTGCGTGGTGGAGGATGCCGCCGATGAAGTAGCGGGCGATATCGGAAAGCCCGGCGTAGCCAGCCTCATCGTGGAAGAGGGGCTCGCCGTCCTTCCACAGGGACATGTGGGCGTGCATGCCGGAACCATTATCGCCGGCCAGCGGCTTAGGCATGAAGGTCGCGGTCTTGCCCCACTCCTGGGCGGTGCGTTTGACCACGTACTTGAAGGTCTGGATGTCATCGCCGGCGTGCAGCAGCGAGTTGAAGCGGTAGTTGATCTCGTTTTGGGCCGCGCCCACCTCGTGGTGGAAACGCTCGATCTCAAATCCGACCTCTTGCAGGTTGGCCACGATGTCATCGCGGACCTCGCTGTGCTTGTCGTACGGCGGGGTGGGGAAGTAGCCGCCCTTTACACGGGTCTTGTAACCGGTATTGGGGGTGCCGTCCAGGTTGGTCTCGTTATCGCGGTTCCACCAGCCTTCATCGGAGTCCACCTCATAGAAACCGTGCTGCATATCGGTGCCATAGCGCACGGAATCGAAGAGGTAGAACTCGGCCTCGGCGCCGAAGTTACAGGTATCGGCGATGCCCGTGGACTGCAAGTATTCCTCGGCCTTGCGGGCGATATTGCGCGAGTCACGGGTAAAGGGCTCAAAGGTAAAGGGATCGTGGACGAAGAACTTGATATTCAGGGTCTTCGCCGAACGGAAAGGATCGATATGCGCGGTGGCCGGATCCGGCAGCAGCGTCATATCGGATTCCTCAATGGTGGTAAACCCACGAATGGAAGAACCATCAAAGGCCAAGCCATTTTCGGCATCTTCTTCAGTAAATTCGCTGGCAGGGATGGAAAAGTGGTGCTCGGTGCCGGGGACGTCCGTAAAGCGGACATCCACGAACTTTACGTCCTCATCCTGAATATATTGGACGATGTCCTGCACTGTCTCGAAAGACAAGATTGCCTCCTGATTGTTGGCCGATGAATTATCTGCCTATAGCCTACTAGTTTTATCCACCCGGCATGGCCATTAGCCTCGTTTCACTTCTGGGTGAGGGGCAACTAAATTGGTGAGCATGGCAGACAAGCGCACGTGGCTCGATGGGCCCAATATTCCGGGCGAATATGACGATGCAGGAACCCCCGGACGGTGGCCCGGTGAAAACCTGGGCCTGCCGGAATCCGGGCCCGGCTCCATGGCGTCCGTCGGCCGCCGCGCAGGCGCCGTGGCCATTGACTGGATCATTTGCATGCTCTTGGCCAACGTCATCCACATGGTCACCACGCAGCTTGGCGGCGTGTCCTTTTTGGGCTATGCGCTCTGGGCATTAATGGGCATCGTATGTGGCTGGCTATTTGCACGCACCCCAGGCATGCTCATCCTCGGTATGGGCGTGGCTCGCCTGGACGTGCCGGGCGCGCAGGTGGGGCTCTGGCGCGCGGCAGTGCGCACGCTGTTGACCGGCGTCATCTTCCCAGCCGCCATGGTGGATGCGGACGGGCGCGGCATGCACGACCGGGCGACGGGCACCATCGTTATCAACTCTTAGCGGCGCGCGGGGATAAGTCCCGCGCACCGTATAGCCACGAAAACCACGACAGTCCCTGCAACCTTTCCCAATCGAGTGGTTGCAGGGACTGTTTGTGTTGTGAAACAAGGCGAGAGCTGAAAGCCCGGCCAAGGCGTGTGGCTAAAGCAGTGTTTAGCCCTTGCCCTTGCGCTGTTGCGCGCGGCGCATGCGGCGGTTCATGCCGGACATGTTCTGCGCCTGCTGCGGCATTGGGCCCTTGGGCATGCCCGGCATCGTCCCAGGCATGGAGTCCATGGCCTCAATGCGGCGGATATTGTCGTAGGTGGCGTTCTTATTGTAGTTGCGCGGCAGCTTCATGAGGTGGTTGCGCAGCTTGGATACCGGCACCTCGTCCTCGCCGGTGCCGACGTAGACTTCATAGACCGGCACGCCGCCGGCAATCTTGTCCACGCGCTTTTTCAGCTGGTTAAGGGTGGGGCGAAGGCGGTTCTTATTGCCCTCGCACACGAAGATGACGCCCGCATTGCCGATGACCCGGTGGATAAGGTCCTGCTGGCGGGTGGCGGCGATGCCAGACTTTACGGACCACACGATGCCGACGGTATTGCGCAGCTGCTGCTCCAAGGCCCAACCGGCGGCGCCGGGCTGGTCTTCGACGCGCTTGTACATATCGCGTTCCAAGCGGCGGGTAAACAGGAACATCGCCAAAAGCGCGCCCAAACCCAAGCCGATAATCAGCATGAACCACTGGCCATTAAAGAGCGTGCCAATGAGGAAGAATAATAGGCCGACGCCGAGGAAGGCGGCCAGCATGATAGGGATGAGCGCCTTATCCTGCTTGCGCTGCAAATTGAATGCCTGCCACAACTGTGACCAGGTTTGCTTACGCTTTTGGCGCTTGGCCGCGCGTTCTTGCTTCTTGGCAGCTTTCAGGGCTGCTTTGTCATCTTTCGCCATGGTTCCTACTTTAAAGGTCAGGTGGCATAAATGTTAAACGGCCCCCGCAGATGGCGAGGGCCGAGTAAGAATATTCCGGGCTTTAGCGCACGGTTGCCGCGACCGAATTGGCATTGGCCGGAGTCTTGGCCATGCGGGTGGTCACCGGGGTTTCCTTGGAAGGACCGTACTTATCCAGCAGGGTGGATGCCTCTTGGGCGGTAGCGCCCTGGGACGTTTCCTTCAGGTGCTGGAGGTTTTCCGGCAATTCCAGGCCGCGCTTTTCCATGGCCTGCACGTACAGGCGGCCGGCGCGGTAGGAGGAGCGAACCAGCGGACCGGACATGACGCCGCCGAAGCCCAGCTCCTTGGCCAGCTTGGAGTGGGCCACGAATTCCTCCGGGCGCACCCAGCGCTCGATGGGGTGGAAGCGCGGGCCGGGGCGCAAGTACTGGGTGATGGTGATGATGTCACAGCCAGCCTCGCGCAGGTCGCGCAATGCTTCCTCAACTTCGTCCTCGGTCTCGCCCATGCCCAAAATCAGGTTGGACTTGGTAATAAGGCCGTAGTCGTGGGCCTGGCGGATGACATCGAGGGAGCGCTCGTAGCGGAAGGCCGGGCGGATGCGCTTGAAGATGCGCGGCACGGTCTCCAGGTTGTGCGCGAAGACCTCCGGTTGTGCTTCAAAGACCTCTTCGAGCAGGTCCGGCTTGCCAGAGAAATCCGGGGTGAGGTTCTCCACGCCGGTGTGTGGGTTGAGCTCGTGGATCTTGCGCACGATCTCCGCATACAGCCACGCGCCCTCATCCGGGAGGTCATCGCGGGTCACACCGGTAATGGTGGTGTAGTTGAGGTCCATTTCCTGGATGTTTTCGGCCACGCGGCGCGGCTCGTCGCGGTCGAGCGGCTCCGGCTTGCCGGTAGCGATATCGCAGAAGTCGCAGCGGCGGGTGCACTTATCGCCGCCGATGAGGAAGGTTGCCTCGCGGGATTCCCAGCATTCGTGGATATTCGGACAACCGGCTTCTTGGCAGACGGTGTGCAGGGAAGCGCCGGCCACGCGGGACTTCATGTCCTCATAGCCCGGTCCGGTGCGTACCTGGTTGCGGATCCACCGCGGCTTTTGTTCGATGGGCGACTCCGCATTTTTCTTCTCAATGCGGAGCATCTTGCGTCCTTCAGGCTTTACAGTCACAAATACTCACTTTATCGATCAAAGATGGTGATGGCTAATAGCTCTTCTAGCTTCAAGGCGCGCGGGCGTACAACTATTCCACGCTAGCCCCAAACTAGGGCCACGGGGCTTAAGCCTGCGCTTGCCGACGTCGCTCCCGCGCCTTCTCATTCGCAATCTTCGTGGGATCGGGCGCGGAACCGAAACTGTGATCGGCGACGATGAGGCGGCCCGAGAGGGCATCATCAAGCGCCCGCAAAAGCGGCTTAGCGGCTTCCTCCATCGTGACCTCGCGGCCGAGTTCTAGCGACAGCGTGGTGATATCTGCATCATCGATGCCACAGGCCACGATGTGATCGTAGTACTCCAGCGTATTGCTGCAGTTGAGCGCTAGGCCGTGCATGGTCACCCCGCGGGTAATGCGGATCCCCAGCGCCGCAATCTTGCGATCGCGTTGCGAGGCGGAAGGATCCTTGGCCTGGGCGGTAGAGGGAACCCACACCCCAGAGCGGCCGTCGATGCGGCCTGCGGTAGTCACGCCCAGCTCGCGCACCGCCTGGATGGTGGCCTCCTCGAGGCGGCGGACATAATCGACAACATCGACAGGCTCCGCCAGCTTGATGATTGGGTAGAGCACCAACTGCCCTTCCCCGTGCCAGGTGATGCGCCCGCCGCGGTCCACGGTGATAACCGGCAAACCGTTATCCGGCATATCCTCAGGCTGCGTGCGCTTGCCCGCGGTGTAGATATTGGGGTGTTCGACCACTAAGACCACATCGTCCTGCGTGCCCTGCGCGCGCGCAGCCGCCACCTCCGCCTGGTAATCCCATGCCTCTTGGTAATCCATGCGGCCCAAGTGGCGTATTTCAAGAGGATTGTCCGAGGCGCGAATGGAGCGTTCAGCGGGAAAGAAAGGATCGCGTGGTGCAGTCATAATCTCTAGTGTCGTCTTCTTTGGCAGGGAAAAGCAAAGCGAGGAAAAGCAAAGCGGGAGAATGCCATGGCATCCTCCCGCCTATTGTTCTGTTCGAGTGGGTCGAACGAACCGCCTTTTAGTCCAGGCCGTTCGCGGAGGCGTACTCGTCAGCCTCCATGAGCTCGCCTGCTTCATCTACCTCGACCTCAAAGAGCCAGCCTTCACCGAAGGGATCGTTGTTGATGACGGCGTAGTCATCGTGCACGGCATCGTTGACGGCCTTCACGGTGCCGGTGACCGGGGAGAACAGGTCAGATACGGACTTGGTGGATTCGACCTCGCCACAGGAATCACCGGCGGTGACGGTATCGCCAACCTCTGGCAGTTCTGCGAAGACGACCTCGCCCAGGCGGTCTGCGGCCACGGAGGTGATACCGATGCGAACGGTCTTGCCTTCTACGGCGTCCTTGGTGGCGTTAACCCATTCGTGGTCTTCGGAGTAGGAAAAGTCTTGGGGCAGGTTAGACATGATATGGAGTCCTTTCGGGCTGAATATTTAGGGTGTGCGGGTGGCTTACTTATCGCGCTTGTAGAACGGCAACGCGGTTACCTCAAAAGGATAACGCTTGCCGCGGATTTCTACCTCGACTGCGGTGCCCGGTTCGAGCTCCGCGCTGGTATCGAGCAGCGCAATGGCCACCGGGTGGCCGAGCGTGGGGGAGGGCTGACCAGAGGTGACGGTGCCGACCTTGGTGTCATTGAGGAAGACCTCGGCGCCGGCGCGCGCGGCGCGGCGCTGATCCGAGGTGAGCCCGGAGATAACGACCTGCGGGCCTTCCTCGGCGCGCTTGCGGATGACCTCAGCGCCGACGAAGTCCGCTTCCTTTTTGGCAAAGGCGCGCGACATGCCAGCCTCTACCGGGGTGATATCGCGGGAGAGCTCGTTGCCGTAGAGCGGCATGCCGGCCTCCAAGCGCAGGGAATCGCGCGCGGCCAGGCCGCACGGCTTGATGTCATATTCCGCGCCCGCCTTGAGCAATTCTTCCCACAGCTGCGGGGCATCGGAGTTGTAGACGATGAGCTCGAAGCCATCCTCACCGGTATAACCGGTGCGCGCGATGATGGCGAAGGTGCGCGCCACCTTGCCCATCGTGGCGGCGTAGTAGCCCAGCTCGTAGACGGCCTCTTGCTTATTGTCCTCTACCAGCGGGACGAGGATCTCTGCGGCCTTGGGGCCCTGCACGGCGATCATGGCAACATCGCGGGACTCGTTCTTGAGCTCAACGTCAAAACCCTCGGCGCGCTTATTGAGCTCGTCCCAGACGATATCGGCATTGCCGGCATTGGGCACAACGAGGAACTTTTCTTCCTCGAAGCGATAGGAAATCAGGTCATCGATGATGCCGCCGTCTTCAGCGGTGATCATGGAGTACTTGGCCTTGCCCACCTTCAGCGAATCCAGGTTCGAGATGAAGGAGTAGGACAAGAACTTGCCGGCATCGGGCCCATTGACCCAGATTTCTCCCATGTGGGAGAGATCAAACAGGCCGGCGCTGGTGCGAACGGCGCGGTGTTCTTCCAGTTCGCTGTTGTACTTCAGCGGCATATTCCACGGCCCAAACGCCGTGAAGGTAGCGCCGAGTTCCTCGTGCTTGGCATTGAGCGGGGAGGTTAGAAGTTCGGACATTGTTACTCCTCGGAATTGTCGATCTCGAATGCTTCTGGCGGCGGGCAGCTGCACACCAGGTTACGGTCGCCGTAGGCCTCATCGAGGCGGCGAACCGGTGGGAAATACTTGTAGCTATGCAGTAGGGATTTGACCGGCCACGCGGCCTTGTCGCGGCCGAAGGAGTACTCCCAGTTATCGGTAGCCACCGACTCAGCCGTAAACGGTGCGTGGTGGATAACGGAGTCCTCGTAGGCCACCTCACCGTCGATGATCTCCTGGATTTCGGTGCGGATGGTGCGCATGGCTTCGATGAAGCGATCCAGCTCGCCCTTGTCTTCAGACTCGGTGGGCTCAATCATCAAGGTGCCGGCCACAGGGAAGGCCAGGGTGGGGGCGTGGAAGCCGAAGTCGATGAGGCGCTTGGCCACATCGGCGGCGGTGACCCCGGAGGCATCGGTAAGCTCGCGCAAATCGATGATGCACTCGTGCGCCACCAAGCCCTCGTTGCCGGTGTAGAGGACGGGGAAGTACTCGTTGAGCGAGGCTGCCAGGTAGTTAGCGCCCAATACGGCGTGGCCGGATGCGGCGGCAAGGCCCTCGGCGCCAGTCATGGCCAGGTAGGCCCACGAGATGGGCAGGACGCCGGCGGAGCCGTACTTGCTACCGGTAATGGGAACGCCCTGGCCCACCGGGGTTTCCGCGGTGGCGTCAAGCTCAGGGGACGCAGCATCGCTGGGCAGGAATGGAATGAGGTGTTCTGCCACCGCCACCGGGCCCACGCCCGGGCCGCCGCCACCGTGGGGAATGGTGAAAGTCTTGTGCAGGTTGAGGTGGGAGACATCGCCGCCGAAATCGCCCGGGCGAGCCCAGCCGGTCAGCGCGTTCATGTTGGCGCCATCGATGTAGACCTGGCCGCCGACCGCGTGCACCTTATCGCAGACATCGCGCACCTCGGGGTCGAAGACGCCGTGGGTGGAGGGGTAGGTGACCATGATGCCGGCGATGTGGTTGCCGTGCTTTTCGATCTTTTCTTCCAGGTCCGCGACGTCAATGGAGCCGTCCTCGGCGGTCTTGACTACGGCGACGCGCAGGTTTGCGAGGGTCGCAGAGGCAGCGTTGGTGCCGTGCGCGGAGGCCGGGATGAGCACGACATCGCGCTCATTATCGCCATTGGCCACGTGGTAGCGGCGGATGGCCAGCAAGCCCGCCAACTCGCCCTGGGAGCCGGCATTGGGCTGGATGGAGACCTTGGCATAGCCGGTAAGCTCGGCGAGCCAGCCTTCGATCTCTTCTACCAGCGCGCGCCAGCCTGTGGTGGTTTCTTCCGGGGCATATGGGTGGATGCCGGCGAATTCTGGCCAGGAGATGGGCTCCATGGCCGCGGTGGGGTTGAGCTTCATGGTGCACGAACCCAGCGGAATCATGGAGCGGTCCAGCGCCAAGTCCTTATCCGCGAGCTTGCGCAGGTAGCGCAGCATCTGGGTCTCGGAGTGGATGGAGTGGAAAATCTCGTGCTCCAGCGGCTCCTCGGCGCGCTGCAGATTCTCCGGTAGGTCAAAGTTCGCTTCCGCCGGGCTGGCACCGAAGGCCTCTGCCAAGTGCGCGACATCGCGCTCAGTAGCGGATTCACCGAAGGATACGGATACCTTGTCCGTGCCAATCGCGCGCACCAAGTAGCCCGCATCCTGCAGGTCGGCCTTGATCTTCTGCGCATCGACACCGGCGACGGTGACGGTATCGAAGAAGTCCCGTGCCGTAATCTCCAGTCCGGCATCCACGATGGACTGAGCGAAGGAGGAGGCCAAGCCGTGCACGCGCTCGGCGATGTCCTTTAGGCCCTTCGGCCCGTGGTAGACGGCGTACATCGAGGCCACATTGGCCAAAAGGGCCTGAGCGGTACAGATATTGGAGGTCGCGCGCTCGCGGCGGATGTGCTGCTCGCGGGTCTGCAGCGCCAAGCGGTAGGCCGGGCGGCCATCTGCATCCTTGGAGACGCCGACGATGCGGCCCGGCATCTGGCGCTTGAGCTTATCCGTTACCGCCATGTAGGCAGCGTGCGGGCCGCCGAAGAAGAGGGGAACGCCAAAGCGCTGGGACGAGCCCAAGACGATATCGGCACCCAAGTTTCCGGGGCCTTCCAGAAGCAGCAGGGACAGTGGGTCAGTGACCACGGAGGCCAACGCGCCGCGGGTGTGCAGCTCTTCAATCAGGGCAGAAGGATCGAAAATTTCGCCTTCGGTGCCGGTGTAGGCGATGACGGCACCGATGAGGTCTTCACCCACCAAGCCCTCGCGCACGTCCACGATCTCTACCTCGAGGTCAATGGCGCGGGCGCGCTCAGCGGCGACGGTGAGCACCTGCGGGTGGAGGCGGGAGTCCAGCACGACGCGGCGGCCCTTCTTTACCGCGCGCGACATCAGACCGACGGCCTCGGCGGTGGCGGAAGCCTCATCCAACAGGGAAGCATTCGCGATGGGCAGCCCTGTCAAAGACTCGATCATGGTCTGGAAGTTGAGCAAGGCCTCCAGGCGGCCCTGGGAAATCTCGGGCTGGTACGGGGTGTACGCGGTATACCAGCCGGCATCCTCAAGCAGGCCGCGACGGATGACGGCCGGGGTCAGGGTGTCTGAGTAGCCCTGGCCGTAGAAGGGCTTCAGCACCGTGTTTTGATTGGCGAACTCCCGCAAAGCGGCCTGTGCCCCGTCTTCAGAGAGCGCTTCTGGCAGGTGGGGAAGTTCCTTAGCGCGGATCTTGGGTGGAATGGCGGCATCGACAAGCGCTTGCACGCTGTCGTAGCCCACCGTCCCGAGCATGGCGGACTGCTCGGCAGAATCCGGCCCTAGGTGGCGGGAGATGTAATCCATCTGTGAGGTCTCCTTCATCGGGTGCAATGGTCTTAACCGCCCCTAAGTATATGTTTAATAACCGGTAAAAACAGCGCCCTTGACAAACTTTTATGCAGTAACTCACCGATGAAAATGTGTTGTAGCCCGCTTACCTCCCACTTAGTGAAATATGTCCTGTAGTGCCGGGATAAAACTCCTCTGATATTTGTGCCGGAAGTTCTCCCGCTACACCCCCGCGGAGTACCCCAGGCATGACAAAACCTCCCGTCCCCTTCGCGTTGAAGGAGCGGGAGGTATGCCAGTTAGCTAGCTGATTTTAGATATCGAGGTCAGCCTCGAAGTCTGCAGTCTCCAGGCGGTCCTTGATGGTGGTGATGAAGCGACCAGCGTCTGCACCATCGATGACCTGGTGGTCGTAGGTGAATGGCAGGAAGCACATCTGGCGGATGGCGATGGCGTCCTGGCCGTTCTCGTTGACCACGACGGCGCGCTTCTGGATAGCCGCGGTACCCAGGATTCCGGCCTGTGGCGGAACCAGGATCGGGGTATCGAGCAGGGCGCCCTCGGAACCGATATTGGTCACGGTGAAGGTCGCACCGGTCAGGTCATTCGGCTTCAGCTTGTTATTGCGGGCCTTATCAGCCAGCTCTGCAATCTGCTGCGCGATTTCCGGCAAGGACAGGTCCTGTGCCTTGTGGATGACCGGGGTGAGCAGACCCTTCGGGGTGTCTACGGCAATGGCGACGTTGACATCCTCGTGGTAGGTCATCTCCTTGGTCTCTGGGTCATAGGAGGCGTTCACGTTCGGGTGGGAAACCAGAGCCTCCGTGGTGGCCTTCACAATGAACGGCAGGAAGGACAGGTTGGCGCCGTACTTATCAATGAACGCCTGCTTGCTCTTCTTGCGCATATCCCAGATAGGAGTCATGTCGACTTCCTGCACGTGGGTAAGCTGTGCGGAAATCTGCAGCGCTTCCACCATCTTGGTAGCAGTGATTTCGCGGATACGGTTGACCTTCTTGGTGGTGCCGATAAGCTCCTGCTTTTCCGGATCCACAGACTTGGTGGACCAGCGAGCGCGTGGGGAGTCAGCAGACTTCTTATCGTCGCCTGCCGATGCCTTCGCATCGCCCTCACCAGCTGCGGCCAGGACGTCCTGCTTGCGGATGCGTCCGCCTACACCGGTGCCCTCAATGGAGTTGAGGTCCACGCCGTGCTTATCAGCCAGCTTGCGCACCAACGGGGTGACGTATGGAACGTTATCGCCGTTGTTGACCTTGGCGGAGGTGTTCAGGGAAGAATCCTGCTTCGGCTCTTCCTTCTTCTCCTCCTTGGCAGGCTCGGACTTGTCTTCCTTCTTGTCCTCGGACTTGGTTTCTTCCTTGTCTTCGGACTTGTCGTCGTCGGAGTCGGAGTCGTCAGAGTCGTCGGAGGATGGTGCGGCGTTTTCGTCGCCGACGCGGGCGATTGCTTCGCCGACCTCGATGGTTTCGTCTTCTTCTGCGAGGATTTCTACCAGGGTGCCGGCAACGGGGGAAGGAATTTCGGTGTCTACCTTGTCGGTGGAGACCTCGAGTAGTGGTTCGTCTACCTCGACGGTGTCGCCGACGGACTTGAGCCACTGGGTAATGGTGCCCTCGGTGACGGATTCGCCGAGTTCTGGCATTTCCACATCGGTGGTCTCGCCGGAGGACTTGGCGGAGGAATCAGACTTGGACTCTTCCTTCTTGTCCTCGGACTTGGTTTCTTCCTTGTCTTCGGACTTGTCGTCGTCGGAGTCGGAGTCGTCAGAGTCGTCGGAGGATGGTGCGGCGTTTTCGTCGCCGACGCGGGCGATTGCTTCGCCGACCTCGATGGTTTCGTCTTCTTCTGCGAGGATTTCTACCAGGGTGCCGGCAACGGGGGAAGGAATTTCGGTGTCGACCTTGTCGGTGGAGACCTCGAGTAGTGGTTCGTCTACCTCGACGGTGTCGCCGACGGACTTGAGCCACTGGGTAATGGTGCCCTCGGTGACGGATTCGCCGAGTTCTGGCATTTCCACATCGGTGGTCTCGCCGGAGGACTTGGCGGAGGAATCAGACTTGGACTCTTCCTTCTTGTCCTCGGACTTGGTTTCTTCCTTGTCTTCGGACTTGTCGTCGTCGGAGTCGGAGTCGTCAGAGTCGTCGGAGGATGGTGCGGCGTTTTCGTCGCCGACGCGGGCGATTGCTTCGCCGACCTCGATGGTTTCGTCTTCTTCTGCGAGGATTTCTACCAGGGTGCCGGCAACCGGGGAAGGAATTTCGGTGTCGACCTTGTCGGTGGAGACCTCGAGTAGTGGTTCGTCTACCTCGACGGTGTCGCCGACGGACTTGAGCCACTGGGTAATGGTGCCCTCGGTGACGGATTCGCCGAGTTCTGGCATTTCGACATCGGTGGTCTCACCGGAAGCCTTGGAGCTGGAGCCGGACTTCTTCTCGTCCTTGTCTTCCTTTTCCTCGGACGTGGATTCTTCCTTGTCCTCAGACTTGTCACCGTCGGAGTCATCAGAGTCATCGGACGAGGAGCCAGCCTCGTCTTCATCACCGATGAGCGCGATGACCTCGCCGACCTCGATGGTGTCGTCTTCTTCGGCCTTGATTTCTAGGATGGTGCCTGCAACGGGGGAGGGGATTTCGGTGTCGACCTTGTCGGTGGAGACCTCGAGCAAAGGTTCGTCCACCTCGACGGTGTCGCCGACGGACTTAAGCCACTGGGTAATGGTGCCTTCGGTTACGGACTCGCCCAGCTCGGGCATCTCAACGGAGTTCGCCATGAGTTTTAAGACTCCTCGAAAAGTTGGAAGTATTCTATCGCTACCGCACAATCTTACAGCGTGATGCCCGTCATCGTGCAGTAGTGGGGTTAGTAATACCCTCCATGCGGGTAAACTAGTGGGTTATGTTCAACCTCTTCCGCCGCAATAAGTCCCGATCGCCACTGCGACCGCCCCGCGGTCCGGGAGAAACTATCCGCCCAGAAGATGAACAAGAGCTCAAAATGTGGGCCGCCGATAAGGCATTTATTGAGGCATTTATCGAGCCAGAGACCGTGGTCAATGAAATGTCCGTGGTCGTTGTGGATGAAAAGGGTGAGTTTATTCGCCGGCGCATCGGCGGGCCGAAGGGGATTGACGCGGTAGGAAAACTGTTGCAATGCGACGTTTTTGATGTCGAAGAAACCGGGTACCCCCAACGCATGCGCGAGCGCATGGAACGCCAACGCATCTTGCGTAAAAGGGAAGAACAGCGCCTTCGCCGCGCCCGCTTTGAGCGCGGCGAAAACCCTGATTCGGGGCAGGACTTAAGTTAATCGGCCTAGACGATGGTGGCGCCGGACTTTTCTAACTTCGCCAAGGCTGCATCCCCGCGGTCCGGATCAACGGGAGAGCAATACTCGCTTAAGACGCGGACGGAAAAACCTTCCTTTAAAGCATCCGCAGCGGTTGCCTGCACGCAGTGATCCGTGGCGATGCCTACGATATCTACTGCGTCGATATCGTGCTCGCGCAGCCACTCCGCCAGCAATACGCCGTGTGCTGCGCCCTCAAAGCCGGAGTACGCGGCGGTGTATTCGCCCTTACGAAAATATGCTTGCGCAGGCCCGATGGCCTCGTGCATCTGAGCCCCATAGGAATCGGCGACGCAGTGCACCGGCCAGGAATCGACAAAATCCGGGTCCTCCGCAAAGTGGGAACCCGGATCGATGTGCCAGTCCTGCGTGGCAACGACGGTGTCGTACTCGGTCTGCAAAGAAGAGATCTTCTCTGCAACCTCGTTGCCGCGATCGGTGCCAAGCGCGCCGCCTGGGCAAAAATCGTGTTGGACATCAACGATGATTAAAGCAGTGTTCATAACTCCGCTATTTTATGCCCAGTCGGCGGCGAGGGGTATTACTTTGATTCAGCAATCTCGCGTAGGGCAGCGATGACGGTGCGGGTGGGAACGCCCGTACCCATCTTTGGCGTATAGCCATAAGCGCCGGTGGTATTGAAGGAAGGCCCGGCAACATCGATATGTGCCCATTCGATGCCCTCGCCCACGAACTGCTTCAAGTAAGTGCCGGCGTATTCCATGCCGCCCTCGCGCTTGGCGTTGATATTGCGGATATCGGCGCTGGCGGATTTCACGGATTCATCGTGCTCTTCCAATAGCGGCATGGCCCAGGCATTTTCGCCGACCTCGCGGCCGATGCCCGCCATGCGGTCGCGGAAGTCTTCCGAACCCATGACGCCGGCGGTGCGCTCGCCTAGGGCGACCATCTGGGCGCCGGTCAGCGTGGCGGTTTCGATGAGGAAGTCGGGGTTATCCTCGCTGGCGCGTGCGATGGCATCGGCAAGCACCAACCGGCCTTCTGCATCGGTATTGAGAACCTCAGAGGTAATGCCGCCGTAGTGGGTGATGACATCGCCCGGGCGGGTGGCGTTATCGCCCGGCATGTTTTCTGCCAGCGGCAGGGTAGCGGTGATCTTCACCGGCAGGTTGAGCTTGGCCGCAGCGATGATGGAGGCGGCCATGGCGGCGGAACCGCCCATATCGGAAATCATGTCCCACATGCCAGAACCCGGCTTCAAGGAAATGCCGCCGGTATCGAATGTGATGCCTTTGCCCACGAGCGCCACGTGCTTCTTCGCCTTCTTTGGGTTCCAGCTCAGGCGGACTAAGCGCGGCGGGCGAGCGGAACCGCGGCCAACGGCGGTAATGCCGCCAAAGCCCTGCTTTTGCAGCGCCTTTTCATCCAGGATTTCTACCTCGAGGCCAACTTCTTTAGCCTGGGCGGAGAGGAAGTCTGCATAAGACTCCGGGTACAGCAGGTTGGACGGGGTATTGACCAGGTCGCGGGCAATCACGACGGACTCCGCGGTGATCTTGGCCGCCTCGAATTCCTCGCGCGCGGACTTTTCTGCCACCACGGTAAAGGCAGCTGGCTGCTCGGAATCCTTGCCAGACTTAGAGCGCAGCCCCTTGAACTTGTAACCGCCTAAGGTAAGGCCCTCTACTGTGGGTGCGATGCCAAAATCGCCCAAGGAGGTGGCCACCTCTTCCACCTTGGAAATAGAGCGTGCGGCGCTGCCGGCGGCGCGGCGCAAGGTTTCTGCATCGAGGTCTTCGGCATCGCCAAGACCGACGGCGATGATGGAATCGACCTCGGCCTTCTTAGGCGCTGGGATGCGGGTGACCTCGTTGGCCTTGCCGGTTGCTCCCACGGCGATAAGGGACTCGTATGCTTCGCGCAGCGCGGCCGGCTTGAGTAGCGAGGTGCCCGGAAGTTCAATGCCCTCCTCGCCCTTAAATGCGGCGATGAGTAGGGCCTGCGCGTTCTTCGGGGCCTTCTTTTCTAGCTTAAGTTCCGGAAATTCCCCACGTGCGGGTCCAGTGTGCTGAGACATAAAGTCCTCCTTTTTAATTGGTGCTAATGAAACTTCTGCCCATGATACCGCGCTAGAGTGAACATATTCCTACCCGGCTATAGATAAAAGGAGTAGATTGTGGGCATGCTTGATTACACGATCACCCGTACGAATCAACCAACGGCGACAGCAGATTTAGATAAGATCCTGGCCAATCCCGGCTTTGGCCAGCACTTTACGGACCACATGGTCACTATTGATTGGTCCACGGACAAGGGCTGGCACGACGCGCAGGTCCGCCCCTACGGCCCGCTGACGATGGATCCAGCGAGCAACGTCTTCCACTACGGCCAGGCCGTCTTCGAGGGCATTAAGGCCTACCGCCAGCCCGATGACTCCATCGTTACCTTCCGTCCTGATCAAAACGCGCAACGCTTTATTAATTCGGCGCAGCGCTTGGCGATGCCCGAGCTACCGCAAGAAGAGTTCATCGAGGCGCTGCGCCAGCTGGTGGACATCGATAAGAGCTGGGTTCCAGAGGCAGGCGGGGAAGCATCGCTCTACCTGCGCCCCTTTATGATTTCGACCGAGGTATCGCTGGGCGTGCACCCGGCCAATGCGTATCGCTTCATCCTCTTGGCCTCGCCCGCCGGTGCGTATTTCAGCGGCGGCATTAAGCCGGTTTCGGTGTGGCTGTCTACGGATTATGTCCGCTCCGCGCCGGGCGGAACCGGTGCCGCGAAATTCGCCGGCAATTACGCCGGTTCCTTGTTAGCGCAAGCACAAGCCGAAGAAAAGGGCTGCGATCAAGTGGTCTGGCTGGATGCCATCGAACGCCGGTATATCGAGGAAATGGGTGGGATGAACCTCATGTTCGTCTACGGCACCGGCGACGACGCCGAGATCGTCACCCCGGCGCTGTCCGGCTCCCTTTTGCCCGGCATTACCCGCCAGTCCCTGCTGCAGGTCGCCGAAGACATGGGGTACAAGGTAACCGAGCGGCGCATCACTGCCGAAGAATGGCAGCGCGATGTGGAATCGGGTGAGATGACCGAGGCCTTTGCCTGCGGTACCGCCGCCGTCATCACGCCGGTGGGACGCGTGCTTGGTGAGGACACCGATTTCAGCGTCAATAATAATGAGGCCGGCGAAGTTTCCATGGCCTTGCGCGAGCGCCTAACCGGCATCCAGCGCGGCGCCGTGGAGGATGCCCACGGCTGGTTGCACACTTTGGTCTAGCGCACCGAAGTGTAACGCGGTGCGAGGCGGACCTGCGCCGCGCAGTTAGGCCTCTGGCTGCGTCGCGTCCGCGGTGATTTCCACGCCGAGCAAGACTAGGGGTAGGGCGGCCAGGGCGCCGAGCGCCGGCACCGGTTCCATCTGCAGATCCAGCAGGGGATCCAGCCGCAGCTTCTTTAAGGCCAGCCGGTGAGCCGGCTGCGGCGAGATATTGGTAGCTAGAAGCCAGTCATGGATCCGCGTGTCTGCAGCGGCGCATGCGGCGGCGGTGGCGGTCAAGGGGGCATCGACAAGCAGGGGCGTGCGACGCCTAGCCGCCTGGGACATAAATCCCACCAGCGCGGCCAATACGGGGGAGTCGCAGGCGTTGATGAGCTCCCGCCCAGTCAGGCCGCGCATTCGAAACATGGCATCGCGAATGGCCGCAACCTCGGCCTTCCAGTCCTCGACGCTCGGCTGCTTGCCGACGACCACCACCGGCTCCTCCTGCGCCATCACCCCCATGGCGGCCGCGGCAACCTGCGTGGTGTCGATGCCGCCCGGAATGAGCAGATCCGCACCGCCATCGATTTCCGCATCCGCCGCCTGCACGCCTAAGTCATAGGCCGTGGAGCAATCCGTCACCGTGACAAAAATAATGCTGGCCCCAACCCGCCGCGCCGCGGTCTCCGTGGCCTGGGGGATCCCTTCACCGTCCTCGGCGAAAATTACGGCCCGCACCCGCTTTGGCTCGGAAGCGGGGGATCGATCTTGGCAGGCGGCGAGCCACTGTGCGGCATCGCTTAGCCGGCCATAGGGATAAAGCTGCGGGGAATCAGCCATGAGCGTGCTTCCTTAAACGTCGGCACCGCGCTCGACGCGCGGGCGAGGAATACGCCACTTGCGGGGCTGGCTGGCGCGGGAAAATGCGTAGAAGCCCAGGCCGAAGCCGGTGGCGGTGGTGCCGGGGAACTTCTTGCGAACCGCATTATTAGCACGGCGGCCCAGCCAGATGCCGTCGATGGCGAAGATGAGGATGACCACCATGGCAATCGCATTGATGAGGCCGGCGATGCTGGGGGCGGCATAGGTCACAAAGACCACGACGATAAGGGCAAGCGCCATCGGCATGACCCATTCCGAAAGCGTGCGGCGGGCATCGATCCAATCGCGCACGTAGGCGCGCTCTTCGCCCTGATCGCGGGCAGGGAGGAAACGTGGATCGCCTTCGGCCATGCGCTCCTGGCTTTCGCGATTGCGCTGGTTGCGCTCCTTGCGCTCCTGCTTTTTATATTCTTTCCACTCGTCCTTGCTCATGGACTTTTTGAGTTCCTTGCGGCGCTTATAGCGCTGCGCATCGGATACCCCATGTGGATCGCGCTTCACGCCGCGCGCGATTTCTTGTTCCTGGCGCTTTGGCGTGGGACGACCCTTCGGCGGGGTATACCCCTTGCGGTGGGTTTCTTCCTGAACTTCTTCCTGCACGGGAGCGGGTTCAGGGGAGGTCTTGTCATCTTTTTGCCACGGAAGTTTCACGCTGATCAGACTACAAGGTTTCGACCCCAAGAGGGGAATAGGCCCGCCCACGGCGTTGTTATTACTATGGGCTACCTTTTCCCTCCTTGTAGATGCGGGTAGGGTAGTGGCTACGCAACCAAGACACATTTGAGGAGAAGTGATGACCGCTCCAGTTTCCGAAACCGGCGTCATTCTGACCGAGGCCGCAGCCGCAAAGGCAAAGGGCCTGCTTGATCAGGAAGGCCGCGACGATCTCTCCCTGCGCATCGCAGTACAGCCCGGCGGCTGCGCTGGCCTGCGCTACCAGCTCTACTTCGATGACCGCAGCCTTGATGGCGACAAGGTCGACGAGGTGGGTGGCATCAAGCTCGTCGTGGACAAGATGTCCGTGCCGTACCTTACCGGCGCCAAGATCGACTTTGCTGACACCATCGAGTCCCAGGGATTTACCATCGATAACCCGAATGCCACCGGCTCCTGCGCGTGTGGCGATTCCTTCAACTAAACAGAAGGAAAAAGAAAGAGGGTGAGTGCTTCTGGGCACTCACCCTCTTTTTATATCTTTAAAGCTCGGCGTGGAGCTTTACCCAGTGCGGCTTAAAGCTTGACCGGGTACTCGCGCTGCTCGATCTGCGGGTCGATGCGCTTTTCCACAAAGATGCCGTGCCAGATCATAAAGGACAGCACGGTCCACAGGCGGCGGGAGTGATCGGAGACGCCATCGCGGTGCTCCTTGAGCATCTCCAGAACTTCCTTCTTGTTGAAGATGTCCTCCGTCTGGGAATCGTTGATGGTGTCCTGTGCCCAGCCGTAGAGCTCGTCGCCGGCCAGCCAGTGGCGCATGGGAACCGGAAAGCCCAGCTTCTTGCGGTTGAGGACGTGGGCGGGAACGATCTGTTCCATGGCCTTGCGCAGGGCATACTTGGTGGTGCCGTGGGAAATCTTTAAATCGTGCGGGATGGATTCTGCGACCTTAAATACTTCCTTATCCAGGAATGGCACGCGCAGCTCCAAGGAGTTGGCCATGTTGATCTTATCGGCCTTGACCAAAATGTCACCGCGCATCCAGGTAAACAGATCAAGGTGCTGCATGCGGGCTACCGGGTCAAAGTCTTCCGACTGCGCATAGATGGGCGCGGTGACCTCGCGGTGATCCCATTCGCGCTTGGCCCATGGGATAACGCGCTGCATCTGCTCAAAGTTAAAGGACCGCGCATTGCCGTAGTAGCGCTCCTCCATAGTCATGGAGCCGCGGTTAAGTAGGGACTTGCCCTTCATGCCATCCGGCAGTACGCGGGAGAGCTTGCCCAGTCCCTGGCGCAGGGGAGAAGGGATCTTCTCAAATGGCGCGAGGGACAGCGGTTCCTTATAGATGGTGTAGCCGCCGAAGAGCTCGTCGGCGCCCTCACCGGACAAGACCACCTTGACGTGCTTGCGGGCCTCTTGGGCCACGAAGTACAGCGGCACGAGGGAAGGATCAGCCACCGGGTTATCCAGGTACCACATGATCTTAGGAATCGACTCGGCGTATTCTTCCGGCGAGACGATCTTGACGATGTGCTCCACGCCGATGGCTGCCGCCGATTCCGCGGCCACGTCCACCTCGGAATAACCTTCGCGCTCGAACCCAGTGGTAAACGTCAGCAGATCCGGGTTATGGCGCTTGGCCAGGGTAGCGATGGCGGTGGAGTCGATGCCGCCAGACAGGAAGGAACCCACGGTGACATCGGCACGCATGTGCTTAGCGACGGAATCCTCCAGCGCTTCTGCAATGCGGTCAAAGAGCTGTTGTTCTTCGCCTTCTGGAACCTGCTGGACTGGGAAACGTGGCTTGAAGTATCGCTCGGATACGACCTCCTCACCCGGCTTCAAGGTCACCGTGCAGCCGGATTCCACGCGGCGAATATTGGCGTGCAAAGATTCCGGTTCCGGCACGTATTGCAAATCCACGTAGTGTTCGATGGCGCGGCGGTCAAGGTTGAGTTCTAGACCAATGTCCTCGGCCATGTCCAGGATGCACTTCATCTCGGAGGCAAAGACCGTGCCGGCGTCCGTAGTGGCATAGTAAAGCGGCTTGATGCCAAACTGGTCGCGCGCGGCAAACATGGTCTTGGTCTTGGTATCCCAAATGACGATGCCAAACATGCCGCGGAGGTGCTCGACGACATCCTTGCCCCAGTGGTGGTAGCCCACCGCAATGGGTTCGCCATCGCCTTCCGTATAGAAGGTATAGCCCAAGGCCTTGAGTTCTTCGCGGAGCTCAACGTAGTTGTAGATCTCGCCGTTAAAGGTAAGGGCATACCGCTCTGGTTCATCCTCAGGACCCCAGCGCAGGGGCTGGTGAGAATGTTCCAGGTCGATAATGGACAGGCGGTTAAAGCCGAAGGCGGCGTCGCCATCATGCCAAGTACCGGCTGCGTCCGGTCCGCGGTGGTGCATGCAAGGAAGCGACCGCTCCAGCGCGTCGACATATTTGTCCACGTCACCGGTGGCCGCGAGCATGCCAAGAAGTCCGCACATGTAAAGATAGCTCCTTTTAATTAAGCGACTAGTGCTCGTTGTTCTACTTTACGGTGCGTGGGGGAGAAACCAGAAAGCGCCACGGCTTGGAAGAAGCTGCAGAAAAGCTTAAATTCAGCTTCCCCGTAAGGGTGCGAACTTTCGGATGATGGCCGGAATTGTTCCCTGTGAGTTAAGGCACATGGTGAAGGCGGCGACTGGGGGTACGGTTGGAACATTGTGCAGGTGGGGCGGTAACCTACTGGAACGTGGATATAAATTGAGCGCCCTGGGTCTCCTTTTAAGCTTCAAAAAGGCTGGGAACCAAGCATTTATCCATTATTCTGATTGGGTAAGGGTGCTCTGTGAGTATTCGAGAAGTTTGTGTGGACAGAAAGGCAGAACACACGTGGGACAGCGTAATAAGCGCACCTTCGCCCGTAAGGCGGGCGTAGCTGGCGCACTTGCCCTAGGCGGTCTCGCCCTGGCTGGTTGTGACGTTCAGGCGCCAACTGCTGTAGAGAACCTCCTGGGATTCGGTTGGCCAAAGGGTGTGACCCCTGAGGCTGAGGCAATGTACAACTTCTGGATCTGGGTCTGGGTAGCAGCTTGGATTGTCGGCTTCGTCATGTGGGGCCTCTTCCTTACTGCAATCTTCCGCTGGAGCGCGAAGAAGGCCAAGCGCGATGGCAAGGGTGAATTCCCGCGCCAAACGCAGTACAACGTGCCATTGGAGATGGTGCTGACCATCGTTCCGATCTTGATCATTATGACCTTGTTCTTCTTCACGGTGCAGACCCAGCAGAAGGTCACCGCATTGGATAAGGATCCAAAGGTCACCGTTGACGTCACGGCATTCCAGTGGAACTGGAAGTTCGGCTACGCCGAAAACCGCGTCAACGGTGAGAACTACAACGGTGCGGACGAAGCGCGTCAGGCTGAAGCGGAAAAGACCGCCCATGACCCTGAGGGTGTGGATAACCCCAACCCAATTCACGGTAAGTCCAAGGGCGACCTTTCCTACCTCAACTACAACAAGATTGAGACCGTAGGCTCCACCGAAGAGGTTCCGGTTCTGGTGCTTCCTTCCGATACCGCCATCGAGTTCCGTCTGGCTTCCGCTGACGTTTCTCACGCGTTCTGGGTACCGGAGTTCTTGTTCAAGCGCGACGTGTACGCACACCCTGAGGCCAACGCTCAGGAGCGCAGCTTCCAGATCGAGTCGATTGATAAGCAAGGCGCCTTTGTTGGCCGCTGTGCTGAGATGTGCGGTACCTACCACTCCATGATGAACTTCGAGATTCGCGTTGTGTCCCCAGAGGACTTCAATGCCTACATGGACTTCCGCGAGAAGAACCCGAACGCCACCAACGCCGAGGCGCTGAAGGAAATCGGCCAGGATCCGTACGCAGTTACCACCCACCCGTTCTCCGGCGAGCGTGACACCGCCGATGGTGACAACTACGTTAAGACCGCGGCATAAGAGATAAGGACATTACACAATGCGTGCTACATCGAAAGTCTTTTACTCAATCGCGACCTACCTTTTCGTCTCGCTGATTGTTTATATCTTTGGCGTCACCCTCGTGAAGGATGATGGTTACCTCTACGGTGCCGAGTGGGTTGGCATCGTGGGCATGTTCCTCTCCGTCGTGCTCTGCCTCATGCTGGGCGGCTACCTGCACTTCACCGATAACCGCAGCGACGTTCTGCCGGAAGACTGGGAAGAAGCAGAGACCGAAGACTCCGCTGGTATCTTGGGCTTCTTCTCCCCAAGCTCCATCTGGCCGCTGGCCATGGCCGGTGCCATCGGCTTCTTGGGCCTGGGCGTCATCTTCCTGTACTACTGGCTCATCGCCTTGGGTGCCGTGTGCTTGATTGCTGCCTGCACCGGCCTGTCCTTGCAATACGGTCTGCCTAAGGAAAAGCACTAGAAATTATCTAGTCGCAGCCACTGCCTAAACTTCTCAGCCCTCCTCACCATTCCTCGGTGGGGAGGGCTTTGGCGATCCGCGTCGGAAATCGACGGGTAAAGTTCCCGCGGTTTCTAAATTTTTTTGAGGAGGGGGAGAGGGGTTGCGCCCAGGTTTTAAGTGGGCAGCAAAAGTGCATCCCAGCACGTAAACGGCTATTTCTGCGGGGGTCAACCGAAAGTTGCAAATGGGCCATTTTCCCCGCAAACCACCGTGTGATTTATCTCTCTAAGAAACTTGCCGAAACCGGTTGCGGGCGAAGGGTAGATCATCGTGCATCGGCTAGGTCGAGTCGTAGGAATTGCGGCTATAGCCGGAGTTTAAGTGTGTCACCTGCGTTGATGTCTCGTCGGATAAGAATACAAAAAGTTCCCAGGTATTTATTGTTGACGGATCTCGTTCGTTTCCTTATTGGTAGCTGGCAATTTGGTGAAATCCGAATAGAGAAAGCGGGGGGAATTGAAGTGACTTTAGGATCCAGAACGGCCATAATTACCACTGTGACGAGCGTAGTTTCTAACCAAGGTATGACAGCACCACGTGTTGCCTCGCTGAACCGACCCAATATGGTCAGCGTGGGCACCATCGTGTTCCTGTCTCAGGAATTGATGTTCTTTGCCGGACTGTTCGCGATGTGGTTCACCTCGCGAGCGAACGGCCAGGAAGGCGATTGGGCAGAGCACACTGCCCATATCAACCTGCCAATGGGCTTTCTCATTACTGCAGTGTTGATTTCTTCCTCCGTGACCTCGCAGTTCGGCGTGTTTGCCGCAGAAAGGGGTGACGTTTACAAGCTTCGACTCTGGTACACCATCACGCTGGTATTGGGTGTTGTCTTCCTGGGCATCATGGCGTTTGAGTGGGCTGAGTTGATTCACGCAGGCGTGACGGTACAGTCCAGCGTCTTTGGTTCGGTGTTCTACATCATCACCGGCTTCCACGCTGCGCACGTAACCGCCGGTTTGATTTCCTTTGCAATCATCCTGGCGCGTATCGCTAAGTCTAAATTCACGCCGGCACAGGCTACCGCCGCGATGGCAGTGTCCTACTACTGGCACTTCGTTGACGTTGTGTGGATCGGTGTGTTCACCGTTATCTACTTGATTCAGTAGTGTCGGCGACCCTCTCCCCAAAACAGTCCTCCCGTGTTCGAGTTATCTAAAGGAAAATGATGGATAACAATTCGCAGTCCGCGGCAGTGGAGCAGACCACTGCCTCGGCTAAGAAGACCCGCCGTCGCCGCAAGGCGAAGCGCACCCTTGCAGGTGGCTTTGCTTTGGCCATCGGTTTGACCGGCGCTGGCGTCTTGGCCTCTGCCTTGACGCCTGACGCTCAGGTCGCTACGGCGGAAAAAGATGATCAAGCCCTCGTGCAAGAGGGTAAGGACATCTACGACACCGCTTGTATCACTTGCCACGGTGCCAATCTGCAAGGCATCGAAGGCCGTGGCCCCTCTCTCGTAGGTATCGGCGCCGGCTCTGTGTACTTCCAGGTTCACTCCGGCCGTATGCCGATGATGTCCAACGACGCACAGGCAGAGCGCAAGGCTCCTCGTTACACCGAACAGCAGACCTTGGCGCTGGCCGCTTATGTTGCTGCTAACGGCGGCGGCGCAGACATTGTCTACAACGACGATGGAAGCATCGCCCAAGAATCCCTTCGCGGCGCCAACTACAACGGCCAGATTCAGGCCGAAGACGTTGCCAAGGGCTCTGAGCTTTTCCGCATGAACTGCGCATCCTGCCACAACTTCACCGGTCAGGGTGGCGCGCTGTCCTCCGGTAAGTACGCCCCGGAGCTGGCACCTGCTAACGAGCAGGAAATCTACCAGGCAATGTTGACTGGTCCGCAGAACATGCCAAAGTTCTCTGACCGTCAGCTGACTGCAGATGAAAAGAAGGACATCATCGCCTACTTGAAGTCTGCAGAAGAGACTCCGTCTCCTGCCGGTTGGGACCTTGGCGGTCTCGGCCCAGTGGCTGAAGGCCTGGCAATGTGGATTATTGGTATCAGCGCACTGTGCGCCGCTGCTATGTGGATTGGATCGCGCTCATGAGCAATGTGAAAAAGAATTACACTGACGCAGAGCTCGATAAGATGAGCAATGATGAACTTGCTGCACTTGGTACCGAGCTCGATGATGTCACCGTAGCGTTCCGCAAGGAGCGTTTCCCAGTTGAAGGTGACCCCGCGGAAAAGCGTGCGGGTCGCAATGTCGCCATTTGGCTGGCACTCTCCGTTATCGGCGGATTGGCTTTCTTGGGCGTCTACCTCTTCTGGCCTTGGCAGTACAAGCAGCTAGGGGAGGACGGCCTCGTCTGGCACACTCTCTACACCCCGCTGCTTGGTATTACCGCTGCATTGTCCATCTTCGGACTCGGCTTTGCCATCGTTCAGTACGTGAAGAAGATCCTGCCGGAAGAAATCTCTGTGCAGCGTCGCCACGATGGTCCTTCCGAAGAAGTTGACCGCCGTACTCTTACCGCTCTCTTGAACGATTCTTGGAAGACCTCCACTCTCGGCCGCCGCAAGACCATCCAAGGTCTGCTCGGTGGTGCAGGCGTTCTCTTCGGCTTGACTGTTATCGCCCCGCTCAGCGGCGCAATCCGCAACCCATGGAAGGTTCGCCACGAGGTGAACTACGCCGGTGACGGCACGCTGTGGACCTCCGGCTGGACGATGCACGAGAAGGGCGTAAAGCTTTACCTCGCTCGTGACACCGGCACCATCGCTGAGAAGCACTCCGGCGAGTCCGGCGAACACTACACCACCGAAGGCGTTACCCGCCTAGTGCGCGTTCGCCCCGAGGACTTGGCTGCCGGCGGCATGGAGACCGTCTTCCCGCTTGCGGAAGAAGACGTCAACGACGGTGACCAGTACGACGCTAAGCGCGACGTATACGAGCACCACATGCACTCCATCCACGGCAACCGCAACGCGGTGATGTTGATTCGTCTGCGCCACTCCGATGCGCAGAAGGCGATCGAGCGTGAGGGTCAGGAAGACTTCCACCACGGCGATTACTACGCCTACTCCAAGATTTGTACTCACATTGGTTGCCCAACGTCGTTGTACGAGGCACAGACCAACCGAATCCTGTGCCCCTGCCACCAGTCGCAGTTCGACGCATTGCACTACGGTAAGCCGGTCTTCGGCCCAGCCGCCCGTGCTCTGCCACAGCTGCCCATCACGGTGGACGATGAGGGCTACCTTGTTGCAGAGGGCAACTTCATTGAGCCTGTCGGTCCGGCATTCTGGGAGCGTAAGTCATAATGAGCAATAAACTCGCCCAAATGGGCAACAACATGGACGAGCGCTACAGCGCCGCCGGCGTGCTAAGGACGCAGCTGAACAAGGTCTTTCCGACCCACTGGTCCTTCATGCTCGGTGAGATGGCGCTGTACAGCTTCATCATTCTTCTACTAACCGGTACATACCTGGCGCTATTCTTTGACCCTTCCATTACGAAGGTCATCTACGACGGCACCTACGCACCGCTGAACGGCGTTGAGATGTCGCGCGCCTATGCAACCGCACTCGATATTTCCTTTGAGGTCCGTGGCGGCCTCTTCGTTCGCCAGATGCACCACTGGGCAGCACTGCTGTTCATGATGTCGATGGTTGCGCACATGCTGCGCATCTTCTTCACCGGTGCATTCCGTCGTCCCCGCGAAGCTAACTGGATTATTGGTTGCACCCTTATCCTGTTGGGCATGATCGAGGGCTTCCTCGGTTACTCTCTGCCGGACGACCTGCTTTCTGGCGTCGGTCTGCGCATTATGTCCGCCATCATCCTGGGCCTGCCGATCATTGGTACCTGGCTGCACTGGGCCATCTTCAACGGCGACTTCCCGTCCGACTTGATGCTGGACCGCTTCTACATCCTGCACGTGCTGGTCATCCCTGGCATTATCCTGGGCCTCATTGCGGCCCACCTGATCATGGTGTGGTTCCAGAAGCACACCCAGTTCCCTGGACCGGGTCGCGCAGAGAACAACGTGGTTGGCGTCCGCATTATGCCGGTCTTCGCCACCAAGGCAATTGGTATGGGCATGATGGTCGCTGGCGTGCTGGCTTTGATGTCCGGTGTGCTGACCATCAACGCCATCTGGTTGCTTGGTCCGTACAACCCGTCACAGGTTTCTGCAGGTTCCCAGCCCGATATCTACATGCTCTGGACAGACGGTGTGGCTCGTGTCATGCCTGCTTGGGAGCTATACCTGGGTAACTACACGATTCCTTCCGCGTTCTGGGTTGCCCTGTTGTGTGGTCTGATGGTCGTGCTGCTTATCACCTACCCGTTCCTGGAGAAGAAGTTCACGGGCGACGACGCGCACCACAACCTTCTGCAGCGTCCGCGTGACGTTCCTACCCGTTCCGCAATCGGTGCAGCAGCAATCGTGTTCTTCCTGCTGGTCACCTTGTCCGGTGGTAACGACCACGTTGCGCACTTCTTCCAGATTTCGTTGAATGCGATGACCTGGGTCGGACGTATCGGCCTGATTGTCCTGCCACCGATTGCTTACTTCATGACCTACCGCATTTGCGTTGGTCTCCAGCGCTCTGACCGCGAGGTGCTCGAGCACGGTATTGCTACCGGTGTTATCAAGCAGCTGCCTAACGGTGCCTTCATTGAAGTTCACCAGCCGCTCGGCCCGGTTGATGAGCACGGCCACGCAGTACCGCTTGAGTACGCAGGCGCTCAGGTGCCGAAGCAACTTAACCACCTCGGTTACGCTGACTCCGAGATTCAGGGCACCTTCAGCCCGGACGATCCGGAACTCATGCGCCGCGTTCACGAGATTCACGAGGAGAATCACGAAGAGGAAGCGGAGATGTTCCGTCGCCTCAACGAAGCCAACCGCCGTGATGACGAGGAAAACGGTCGCATCTAACCTTTCCTTGGGTTAGCTCGATACACGCTCACTAAACGAGCCCGCTAAGCCACCAATACCTGGTGGTAGGCGGGCTCGTTTCAGTTTTGGGACCGTTGCTTTCTTAAGGAGTCCCGGGTTACTTTTGCTGGGCTATTGAGTGAGGAGTCGGCACATAATACAGGCAACCTGGGACCGTCTCTTTTAGGCGAAAATCGAATAATTGCCTAAGTCTTAGCAGAGCGCCTCGCACACGCCAGCGGTCTACCGAGGCAGTAAGAAGCTCGTCGCCCTCCGTATACAGGAATGGAAGTACCGACAAACGCCGGCTCACGCGGAAACGCCTTGTCTAGCGGTGGGGAAAAGTGCTAGCCCTGTTAGTTAGCAGTAGGGTAGCCGTCCTAGGAGCATGCATTTGCCACTGAACCTGGGATGAATGATTTCCGCGTATGGGCCTTTGAGCGAGCCCCATAGTCGGTATTTGTCTTTAAGCGTGGTTTACAGGGCTTCGGAATAGCTATTGCACACCCTCCAGCCCTAATATGTTCTTTTCCCTTTGCTTCACTTTCTTGGACACAGTTAGCACAGTTCTTAATTGCAGCTTTTCTGCTGTAGTCATCACCACTAGAAGCGTGAGCCTCATCTGGGGCCGTCGTCGCAGCTTTCCACTAATGCTAGAACTCTTCGAGTGTATCGTCTGCAAGAGCAGTCGCAGGATCCACGTTTGTATCGGCTTCGCCATTTCGCCTGGGTTAAATTCAGGGCGCTGTGCTTTGTACAGATATTTGGATTGGGAATCACCCAATCCAACAACGAGAGCGCTCCTCGAGGCGCGAGATATAGGCGTTATTCTCCGCCCTTAGATACTGCAGTGAGGTTTTCGTTCGGGCTAGGCCTTTAAGCAAGCATTGTCGGCCGCTGCAGAGACTAGGCGGACCAAGGCCTTTTTATGGGGACTGACGCCGTACAAGCGGGGGACTGGGCTGGACCAATCCTTACTCGCTCGGTGGGTAGTGGAAGCGGCATCACCTAACAGGGCTCGGAGCTATGTAACAAGCCGCGGGATGGGCCCCTGGGTTTCACGCGCAATAGGGTCACACGCTCAGCAAAACCCGGAGCGATAACGCTGGATAAGGCGGCCGGTTTTACGCGATCCGAAGGCGCTCAAGGACGAGGCTGATGGTACGAAAGTGATTGTCACACATAGTATGTGGTGAAAGTCACAAATAATAATTTTTGAACTTGTTGAAGCCCTTGTTTGTGGAAGAGCGAACTGCTGGAGGTGGGGTAAGCCTAGGCTATTGTCCCAGTGTAGACGCCTTAAAAATCAGTAATAGCTTTATTGAATCTTCGATATCCCCGGTTTGTCTCGGCTTGGTCAAAATAAGATAACGAACGTGTAACAAAGCTAGATCCGGGGTAGTGAATGGACATTGATTGTGATGATTTCGTAACCTATTCGAGACATTGAGTTACCGCCCGAAAAGGTGCTCAATACGAAATGAAAATTTATAGCGTCGCATCTGGCTCCTCCTAGTGAGGGGCCGAGTGGAGGAAGGCCTAAAGGAACGGCCCTCCAATGAACACTAGGCCCCAGGGTCAGAGCTTTTCTACAAGGGAAAGTAGACGCGTAGGAAGATTTGGAGTTTTTCTCGTGGCAAAGCACCGTCGTCAGGGCACTGTAAATACCCGTCGTATCGCATCTACTGCAGCTATCGCTGCAACCGCAGCTGTCGCCGCCCCAGGCGTCGCTCAGGCTGCTGAGGTCGTTGTTCCTAATACCGACTACCGTTTCGAGGTTGCCGGTCTGGAAAACGTTCCGAACATTGACCAGGTTCCGAACATCGACAAGTACGTCCCGTCCTTGGGTCAGGTTTCCAACCAGGGTGGCGACAATTTCGTTGCCGCTGCTGAGCAGCAGGCTGCTCCGGCACCGTCCACCGTTGGCCAGAAGGCTCTGGAAGCTGCACGCTCCGTACTCGGCTCGCCGTACGTTTACGGCGCTGCTGGCCCGAGCGCATTCGACTGCTCCGGCCTGACCAGCTGGGCATACTCCCAGGCTGGCGTTCAGATTCCGCGTACCTCCCAGGCTCAGGCCGCTGGCGGTACCCCGGTTTCCCTGGACCAGCTGCAGCCTGGTGACATCATTTCCTACTACGGTGGCGCTTCCCACGTCGGTATCTACACCGGCAACGGCACCATCATTGACGCGCTCAACTCCGGCACCCCTGTGCAGGAGCGCGACTTGAACTACATGCCGATCCACAACGCTGTGCGTTTCTAATTGGCAGTGAAATGACATGCCCTTCCCTTTGTAAAAAAGGGAAGGGTTTTGTTGTGCAACAGCGGCCAAAACCCGCTATAGTAAATTCGATTTTTGAAAATTTTGAGTTGAAGGTCTTCTCGTGTCTAAACGTGTGCTCCCAGCCGCTGCACTAACTGCAGTCCTCGCTGTCACTACTCTTTCTGGTCTCCCGCAAGTTATCGCGCAAGAGGCGGAACCGAACCAAGAATCTGCCACTGAAAATGTTGACGATCTGGTGGATCGCGTCGGCGAGGTCGCCCGCAAGGTCTCTGCTAAGAACGAGGAAGTCAAAGAGCTAGAAGATAAGCTCGCGGCCAAGGAAGAAGAGGTCGCTCAAGCAGAAGAGGACGCCGCTCAGGCACAAGAGCGCGTACGCGACGCGCAGGGCGATGTCTTCACGCAGCAGGGCCGGGTGGACGATCTGGCACAGTCTCGCTACCGGGGAGACTCCCGTTCCGCCGTCTCGGGCGCTTTGGCGGCAGAAGACCCCGCAGACGCCGTAGAGCGCATGGGCTACTTGGGTGCGCTCTCGCGTAAGGCGCAGCGCACCCTCGATGCCAAGGCTGATGCCGCCTCAACGGCCGAAGCGGTTCAGCAGGAAGCCGCTGAGGCTGCGAAAAAGGTCCGAAAGGAAAAGAAGGATCTCGAAAAGCAGCGCGATGAGCTGGTAAAGCAAAAGGAGGCGTTGGAAGAGCAGCAGGCCGATATCGAGGCGCAGGTGGATGCGCTCAGCGATGAGCAGCGTGAAGCCTGGGAGGGACAATTCGGCGGCACGGATAAGCTGGACATCGACTTGGGCGAGATCGCCGATGGTGCTAGCTCTGCGGCTCTGTCCAAGCTGGGCTCGCCCTATGGTTGGGGCTCTGCCGGCCCGAACCAGTTCGACTGCTCCGGCCTGATGTACTGGGCCTACCAGCAGATTGGAAAGACCATTCCGCGCACCTCGCAGGCGCAAATCGCTGGTGGCACGTCCGTGCCGGTTGACCAGCTGCAGCCTGGCGATATCGTGGGCTACTACCCAGGAGTTACCCACGTCGGAATGTACATTGGCAACGGCCAGGTAGTACACGCCTCGACCTATGGTGTGCCGGTTCAGGTCGTGCCGCTTAACTCGATGCCGATTTCGGGGACTGCACGGTTCTAAGTGGCCCGCATACTGCTGGTAACGAATGACTTTCCTCCCAAAGTCGGAGGAATCCAGTCCTACCTGCGGGACTATCTAGACGCGATCGACCCAGACGATGTCGTAGTATTCGCTTCGACCCAAGAGCCGCCGGAGGACTATGACGCCTCCGTCGCCTACAAAGTCATTCGGTGGCCACATCGCGTGATGCTGCCCACCCCGGCAACCACGCGCCGCATGCAGGAGATCATCCGGCAAGAAGCCATTGATGTCGTGTGGTTCGGCGCGGCCGCACCGCTGGCGCTAATGGGCAAGGCCGCGCGACAGGCGGGGGCGCGCCGCGTGGTGGCAACAACGCATGGCCACGAGGTGGGCTGGTCCATGGTTCCGCTGGCCCGGCAGTGCCTGCGGCTGATTGGCAATAACGCCGACGTCATTACATATATCTCGGACTATACGCTGCGGCGCCTGCGCGGGGCATTTGGCCCGCACCCGGAGTGGGCCCACCTGCCTTCTGGTGTCAGCCTGGATTCGCTTTCTCCCGCAACACCTGCACAGCACGCGGCAGCGAAGGCTGAATTCGGTGTGAGCGGGCCTACCATCGTGTGTATTTCCCGCTTAGTCCCACGCAAGGGGCAAGACCAATTATTGCGGGCGATGCCGCAGGTCAGGGAAGAATTTCCCGATGCGCAGTTGATGTTGATTGGGCGCGGGCGCTATCACGACGTACTGCAAGAACTGGCGGAGATGTATTGCCCCGATGCGGTGATTCAACCGGCCCCCAGCATCGAAACCGCGCTTCACGCTGCGGATATGTTTGCCATGCCGGCCCGCACCCGGGGCGGCGGCTTGGACGTGGAAGGCCTGGGCATCGTCTATCTGGAAGCACAAGCCTGCGGGCTGCCGGTCGTTGCCGGTGATTCTGGGGGAGCACCGGAGACCATTACGGGGGAGACGGGGATCGTCGTCAAGGGCGCGTCCGTCGATGAGCTCGTGGAGGCCTTGAAGGCGCTCTTGCGCTCGCCAGAAATGCGTGATCGTATGGGGCAGGCGGGGCGCAGGCATGTTGAACAGCACTGGAGCTGGGAGATCATGGGGCAGCGGCTGAGAAAGCTTATGGCTTGATGTGACCCTGGCCCGGTTGTCGGTATATTCTGATATCCATGCTTGAAAACAACTCCGCCGATCATACTATCGGCTTCGATGTCGGTGGCACCAATGTGCGCGGTGGAGTAATTACTCGAGACGGGGAAATCCTCGCGAGTCGCACCATGCCAACCTCGAGCGACCCGCGGCAACTTGATGATGACCTGGTAGCAATCGTCGAGGAGCTGCGCGCAGAGTATCCCGTGGGTGCGGTGGGCCTTGCCGTCGCAGGATTTTTGGATCCAGAGTGTGAGACCGTCCGCTTCGCCCCGCACCTGCCGTGGCGGAATGCGCCCGTCCGGAGAAACCTCTCGGAACGCTTGGGGCTGCATGTCCGGCTGGAGCACGATGCCAACTCCGCTGCCTGGGGTGAATGGCGCTTTGGCGCAGGGCGCGGCGCGAAGGATTGGGTATTTTTTGCCGTCGGCACCGGCATCGGCGCGACCTTGATGACCCATGACACCATCTACCGCGGCGCGTTTGGAACGGCCCCGGAATTCGGCCATATCGTGGTGGTGCCGAATGGCAGGCAGTGCTCGTGCGGCAAGCGAGGATGCCTAGAGCGCTACGCCTCTGGCACGGCGCTGCCGGACACCGCGCGAGAGCTGCGGCCAGACTATGAGACCACCTTGCCGCCTTACCCCACCGGCGAGCAGGTCGCACGCGCGGCCCGTGGGGGAGACCCACTCGGCATTGCGGTAATGGAGAACTTCGGTCAGTGGTTGGGCCAAGGCCTATCCATCGTCGCCGATGTGCTCGATCCGGAGCTCATCGTGATCGGCGGCGGGGTGTCCCAAGACGCGGATATGTACTTGGAGGAAGCCACCGCTGCCATGGGCCGGGACATCGTCGGCGCTGGGCATCGCCCCCTTGCTCGCGTTGCAACCGCGGAATTGGGCTCGGCAGCAGGTATGATTGGCGTAGCTGACTTGGCCCGCCGCGGCCACTAGAACGAGCGAAGGACGAGCTGGAGATGAAAAACAAGTGGTACTGGGCGTTTAAGCATATCTTTTTCGGTCCCGCCCTGCGTGTATGGAACCGCCCTTGGTCAGAAGGAATGGAAAAAATCCCTGCTGAGGGCCCCGCGATTTTGGCATCCAACCACCAAGCGGTGATGGATTCCTTCTTCTTCCCCTTGCTGTGCCCGCGCCAAATTACGTTCTTGGCCAAGGCCGAGTACTTCACCACCCCTGGGCTCGTGGGCGGCATGCAGAAGTGGTTCTTTAGCTCCGTCGGGCAGGTCCCCATTGAGCGCGATCATGAATCAGCCAGCCAAGCCATGCTCGAAACCGCGCGGAAGATTTTGGGGCGCGATGATCTCTTTGGCATCTATCCAGAGGGCACACGTTCCCCAGATGGGCGTGTGTATAAGGGTCGTACCGGAATGGGGCGCATCGCGATGGAGACCAATCAGCCGGTCTATCCCATCGCCATGATCAATTCCCGCAAGGCCAACCCGATCGGATCGTGGATTGTCCGCCCCGCCAAGGTGGGCGTGCGCGTGGGAGACCCCATTTACCCACACGATTGGGCGCGCGAACACGGCATGGATCCACAGGAGCACGAGACCATCCGTGCTTTTACGGATATGGTCATGAAGACCTTAGCCGAGCTCTCCGGCAATCCCTATGTGGATGTCTATGCGGCTGATGTGAAGGAATCATTAAAGGCCGGCCACGGGTACCCCGCCGGTGCGGAGATTAAAGGGAGGTAATTACAATTCCTCAGGCCCGCTTAGCGTGGCCGGATACCGCAAAAGGAATTTCTATCATCGGCGTGGTGCTCCTACACATCACGCTGAAGGTGCCAGGAGCCGAACAAACGTGGCTTGCAACTCTCAATACCTTTCTCGATCCCCTGCGCCTTCCCCTGTTCTTTCTGGTCTCCGGCTACTTCTCTTATAAAGTCTTTCGTTACAATTTCGCGGAGTTATTCACCCGCCGCCTCTGGTTCTTCCTCATCCCTTATCTGGTGTGGATGTCCGTAGAGCACTTGACCAAACAGCTGGAGTACCAGTGGGTTTTCGGTGACTCTTCCTGGGGCATGACCGACATGGTGTATAACCTCTTGCTCGGCCATACCATGGCGTGGTTTATCCATGCGCTCATTTTGTTCAACCTATTTCTGTGGTGCGTGCGCAAATTGCCTGCGTGGGCGGGCATCGGGCTGAGCTTTACCCCCGTTATTTTTATTGCATGGCAGGAACAGTTTCAGTTTATTAGCAAGGCCATCATGTTCCTGCCCATCTTCGTCGGTGCAGCCTACCTGCGGGAACCGATTACCCGTTTTGCCGCCGCGGCAGAAGAGGTATTCCACGGCTCGTGGACGGCGCGCAGCGTTGGGGCATATGCCGCGGCCATCGGCACGTACTGTGTTGGCCTGGCATTGCGCCACGCGTGGGACGGCAACGAAGAAGACATTGCTTTTAACTGGCCCCTATTGGGCGCGGACTTTTTGGAATGGGGAGATATCAACCTGTTAGTGCGCTTCGCGGAACAGGTGCTAGAGGTACCCGCGGGAATCGTTGGGGCCGTGCTCATTAGCCACATTCCGTGGATTGCAGAAGGCGTGAAGTTCGTCGGCCGGCACACGCTGCCGATTTATCTCTCGCACCCCATCGGCCTGACCGTGGGCTATGGGTACTACATGGCGCATCATGACTATGTCGTCTCTTTGGCCGGGTCGTGGCCGCTGGAAAACACGTGGTTCTGGATCGCTATTTGTTTTATCTTTACGGCCATTTCCTCCCTGGCGCTGTGGGCGCTAGGAAAGGTTCCTATCCTTGGCTGGACGCTGGTTCCGCCGCGGATCGATCGACGCCGCCCCGCCGTAGAGCCAATGGTAGCGAACAAACAACCAACAACACGGTGATGATGACGTAGTCATTGCCAACGATGTGCTGCCACCACGTCCAATCCAACTCCTGGTCCTCGGTGTGCGGAACCTGCCAGTGGCCGCGGGCGAAAAGCGCCAGCCAGGTGAGAGCGGCGAGGACCCAGCGGCGGCTGGCGACCAAATAGATGCCTGCTAATACCAGCCAGGTAAAGTGGTGCGACCACGATACGGGGGAGCACAGCAGCGATACGGAGGCTGCCAGCAGCATGAGCACAACCTGGTTACCGCGGGACAGGCGCTCCATGGCAAACCACACGATCGCGATGACGACGATGACGCCAACGAGCCACAAGGTTTCTGCGTTATTGGGGCTTAAGCGGGTAAATAGCCCGCGCAAGGATTGGTTGGCGCTATAGGCTAGGCCGCCGATGCGCTCGGAATCGCGCAGGGTAGAGGTCCAATACTCAATCGAGCTGTGCGGATTGGCGGCAAAGGCGATAAGGCCGGCAGCCACGAAGGAGCCTAGCGTGGTAAAGAAGGCCTTCCACTCGCGGCGGACGAAGAAGACAGCCAAAAAGACCGCCGGGGTGAGCTTGATGGCAATGGCGATGCCGGTCAGGATGCCGCGGGCCTTTTTCACCCACAGCAAATCAATGACCACGAGTGCGGTGAGCAGGATATTGATCTGGCCAAAGCTAAAGGTCTGCGTAATTGGCTCGGCCAGCATGGCGGCAAAAAGCCCCCAGGCCGCCCATTGTTGGCAATTGAGGGTGCGCAATACCAGCGCAATGCAGACCCACAAGGCGAGCACGGAGAGTACCGTGATTACCACGGCGGCGGCGGTGAGGGGGATCCACTGGAGTGGGGCGAAGAGCAGGGCCGCAAACGGTGGGTAGGTAAAAGGGAGAGACACGTTGCGGTCGGTGCCTACGAAATAGTCGCGGTTATAAAGGTCGCTGCCGAATCCGGCCCCGCCTTCGCGGTATACATCGAGGTCAATGTGGTAAAAGGCGCGGAAATCGCCGGCGAATAAGGCAGGAATATCGATAATCCACCACAGGGCGGCAAGCGCTGACAGGATTAGGGGGAGGGCGGTGGTCCATACGGGCTTATTCACGGTTCTGCTCACCCGCAGAATTTTACAGTGGCGCGATCGTGGGGCCAATTTCCCGCGCCCATTGCCGCAGCGCTAGGCTGGGAAAACGTGCGTTACTTCTATGACACCGAATTTATCGAGGATGGCAAGACCATTGAACTGGTCTCCATCGGCATCGTCGGTGAGAACGGAAGTGAATATTATGCCGTATCCACGGATTTTGATCCGTCCAGGGCCAATTCCTGGGTCAAGGAAAACGTCTTGGCCAAGCTGCCCAGCCCCCACGATTCCGCATGGAAGCCGGCGCGTACCATCCGCACGGAAGTGCTGGAGTTTCTCACGCGTAGTTCTACGCCCATTGAGCTGTGGGCCTGGGTTGGCGCGTATGACCACGTGGTATTGGCGCAGCTGTGGGGCGATATGGCGAGCTTGCCCAAGCGCCTGCCGCGCTATACCCGCGAGCTGAAGCAGTTGTGGGAGTTCGCTGGCCGCCCTAGCTTGCCGGCCGTGCCTAAGGGCAATCACGATGCGCTTGTCGATGCCCGCCATAACCTCGCCAAATTCCGCGCCTGCACCGAGGTCTTGCCCTTGTCCAAGGGTAATAGAATCAATTTCTAGCAGTTAACTACCAAGCGACAGGCATTAAATGGTTAAATGGAAGAGTGAGTTGGACAGTAGATATTCCCCAAAGTGTTCTGCCTGATCTTCCGCCCTTGCCTGAGGGCATCGAGGAGGTCTTCCAGGACGTCATCAAGCGCGATGCGAAGCAACAGCCCAGTTGGGATCCCACCCAAGCCGATAACGTGCGCAAGATTCTCGAGTCGGTGCCGCCTATTGTGGTTGCCCCAGAGATTGAGAAGCTCAAGCGGCAGCTTGCCGATGTCGCACTAGGCAACGCCTTCCTGCTGCAAGGCGGCGATTGCGCCGAGACCTTTGAATCGAATACCGAGCCGCATATTCGCGGCAACGTGAAGACCCTGCTGCAGATGGCCGTCGTTTTGACCTATGGCGCGTCTGTTCCAGTGGTGAAGCTGGGGCGCATTGCTGGGCAGTATGCCAAGCCGCGTTCCTCGGATACGGATGCGAATGGCCTATTAAATTACCGCGGGGACATCGTCAATGGCGTGGACCCCACCGATGAGGATCGCCGCCACGATCCTGCCCGCATGATCCGTGCTTACGCTAACTCTTCTGCCGCCATGAACTTGGTGCGCTCGCTGACCTCCTCCGGCACCGCGGATCTCTACCGCCTGCATGAATGGAACCGCGAGTTCGTCCGCAAATCGCGCGCGGGTGCCCGCTACCAGGACTTGGCCCGCGAAATTGAAAATGGCTTGAAGTTCATGAATGCGTGCGGCGTGCAGGATTCCACCCTGCACTCGGCGGATATTTACTGCTCGCACGAGGCGCTGCTCAAGGATTATGAGCGTTCCATGCTGCGCTTGGGCCAAGACGATAATGGCGATACCAAGCTCTATGACCTCTCCGCACACCAGGTGTGGATTGGTGAGCGCACCCGTGGTCTGGATGACTTCCACGTTAATTTCGCTGCCATGATCGGCAACCCGGTGGGCATCAAGCTCGGGCCTGGCGCTACTCCAGAGCAGGCCGTGGAATACGCCGAAAAGCTAGATCCCAACCGCGAGCCAGGCCGCCTGACCATCATCTCCCGCATGGGCCACGACAAGGTTCGCAGCGTCTTGCCGCCCATCATCAAGGCCGTCGAAGATTCTGGGCACACCGTGGTATGGCAGTCCGACCCCATGCACGGCAATACCTTTACCTCGTCCAACGGGTACAAGACCCGCCACTTCGACAAGATCGTCGACGAGGTGCAAGGCTTCTTCGAGGTACACCGCGATTTGGGCACCCACCCGGGCGGCGTGCACCTCGAGTTCACTGGGGAAGACGTGACGGAATGCTTGGGTGGAGCCGAGGACATCACCGATCTGGACCTGCCGGGCCGCTATGAATCCGCCGTGGATCCGCGCCTGAATACGCAGCAGTCCCTCGAGCTCTCGTTCCTCATCGCGGAGATGCTGCGGAACTAGGGCGCCACCTAGACCCAGAGGGACGGGGTTCCTTCGTAATAGGAGGAACCAAACCACCACCCGCTGATAGCGACCGCGCCGGTTGCCACCGCCACTGCGAGGAGAAAAACCAGCAGTGAGGCGGGATGGCGATTGGTCAGGGGCCGCTCGGCGGGTTCTTCTTCTGCCGCCTGTGCCGGCGGCTGCGCAGCAGACTGCGCTGCTGCTCCCACGCCCGCAGCGGGTGCTGGGTCGGGGACAGGAGCCGGGGCCGGGGACGGTGCTGGAGCAGGTGCCAGCGGCGGCTCGGGGGAATCGTCGACGGGCGCTTGGGGGACATCGAGGCGCGTTTCAAAGTCTGGCTGCGGCGGATCCGGCTCGGGCTCAGGGGGAATGACCTCGGTGGGCCCGCCGTCTAAATGCTCGGTAGCGCCTTGCGGGATGGTCCGCGTGGGCTCAAATACATCCGTAGCGCCGATGCCGGAATAATCCGTCGGCGTTTGTGCGGTGCGCGCGGCGGCCGCATTGCGGGGAACCGGGATGGTCACCGTGGGCAGATCCAATTCCCGGCAAATATCCTCGATGGCATCCAAAAACTCCCCGGCATCGGCAAAGCGCTCGCGGGGATCGCGGGCGGTGGCGGTGGCCACGAGGGCATCGACAAGCTTGGGCACGCCCTCAGCGCGCGTGGATGGGGCGGGAACATCATCGTAGAGGCGCGCGGTGGCGTGCGCGATCGGAGTATCCCCGGAAAATGGCACGGTTCCGGTCAGGAGCTCAAAGAGCACGATGCCGGCCGAATACACGTCGGTAGCGGGGGTTATATCCTCGCCGGTGACCTGTTCCGGTGCCAAGTACGAGACGGTGCCGACGATCATATTTGAGGTGGCTTGCGCATTCGTCGCACGTACCAAGCCGAAATCGCCCAATTTCACCCGGTGATGAGAGGTAATGAGCACGTTATCGGGCTTAATATCGCGGTGGATAAGCCCCGTGGAGTGCACCTCGGTCAAGCCCTGGAGCACGCTGCGCAGCGTCGATAAAGCGGCAGGGACGGTAAGGGGGCCGCCTTCGGCAAGCAGCTCGCGCAAGGTGCCGCCATCGATGAGCTCCATGATGAGGTAAATGGGCTCGCCGTCAGCGGAAAAATCATGAATGGCCACGAGGTTGGGGTGCTGCAACCGCGCCATCGCGCGGGCCTCGCGGGAAAAGCGCTTGATAAAAATCGGGTCATCGTCATAGCGCTCATCCATGACCTTTGCGGCCACTTGGCGGCCCAAGCGCATATCCACGCAGCGATAGACGGTAGACATACCGCCGCGGGCGATGGGGCGATCGATGCGGTAACGGTCTTCCAACACGTCACCAATTTCCAACCTAGTCATACCTCCCAGTATGGCCGATCCCCTAGGTCGCGTTAAAGTAGGTGGCGTGACTAACGCAGAAAACTCCCTGAATTCCTTATTGGCCGGCGAAGAGCTGCTCAGCATGCAGCAGGTGGCAGACAAGCTGGGCCTTCCCATCACCCGCGCCTATGACTTGCTCCAGGACCGCAAATTCATTGTCTGGGACTCGCCCGAAGGCAAGCGCGTGCCGCTGGCATTCTTCAATGACAAGGGGAGCATTGCCAAGCACGTCACGGGCGTTATCACCGTGCTTACCGATGGCGGCTATGACGACGAAGAGATCCTGCGCCACCTATTTACCGCAGATGACTCCCTGCCTGGCCGGCCCATCGACGCCCTGCACGGGCACCTGGCGCGCGAGGTTATTCGGCGGGCGCAGGCGTCTGCTTTTTAACCCAGCGCTTGGGGAGTTGAGGGCCTTTTTGGCTCACGCCATCGAACATCCATTGCGTTGCGGACCAGGACACAACGATGAGGCCAATGACCCAGAACCAGTTATAGAGCTGGTGGTTGCCGTCGCCGGAAAAGCTCAAGCTGATAAATAGCGCTACGCCGGAGGTAAACTTCAGCAGCCACAACGGCGGGCGGAAGGTGCCCATGAGCGTGAAGATGGAGGCGTAGTACCACGGCAGGGTCACCGAGTTGAAGACGAAGGCAACCTGGTAGGCCGCCGCGGTGCCCATAATGGCATCGCGGGCCGTGTGCCGGCTTAGCCACCACACGATGACCAACCCGATGAGCATGCACACCATCGCGATTGTGCGCAGGACGCCCAGGATGGCGTTATAGGATGCCTCCGGGTCAAAAATGTGGACCGCCGGGACGATGATGTCCGCGGCCAATGTCGGGCCCGCCAAGGGGTTAATCACCTTAGAATTGCCGCTGACCTGGGATAGCCAGCCCCATGAGGTGCCGGAGGCCCAGGTGATAAGCGCCACGGACGCGATGATTTCCACGGCAGCGATGAGCCCTGAGCAGACGAAAACCACCGCGGTGCGCGCCGCGGTAGAACCCTTGGGCGCGTAGCGGTGCAGCATCAGCCAGACGATGAAGGGGGCGGCAAAAATCGCGGTAGCCTTCATCGCCACCGCCGTGCCGACTAGCAGCAGCGCGGCGTGGAAGCGCTGGTGCAGCGCGGCCAAAAGCCCCAACGACACCAGGCCGACCATGAGGGATTCATTGTGCATGCCACCGATAAGGTGCAAGATGATGACTGGGTTGGCAACGCCGATCCACAGCGCGACCGCCGGATCCGCGCCGAGCTTTCGGGCGATCCGCGGGACCGTCCACGCAATAAGGACAAAGCCTGATAGCGAAAGCAGCTTATAGATGATGATGCCGACGGTGACATTATCGCCCACGACGGTGGTGACGATTTTGCCAATCCACAGGTGCAGCGGTCCATACGGGGTGGTGGTATTGCGCCAGTCTTGTGAGACCTCGAGCAGGAAGGGCCCGGGGTTGACGGCGGCGCCCTCGGTATAGGGGTCGAATCCATCGCGGACCATGGCGCCCTGCATGAGGTAGGAATACACGTCCCTGGAAGCCATAGGGCCGGCGAATAGCAGTGGGGTGACCCATGCGATAAGGATGCGTTGTAACTCGCGTACCCCTCCCTCCGGGCGCGGGTGTTTAAGCTGCTTGCGAATAATCATGCGCCCGGCAAGCACCCAGGCGGCGGCGAGGAGGAAAATGCCCACCCAATACAGCACCAACCCGAGGTTGCGCCCGTGACCATACGATAAGAATCCGATATTGAGCGCTTCGAGCACGCCGCCGCGGTTGCGGGTTGAGCCGCCAGAAAAAGACGAGAAAAGGAGCACGCACGAGGCCACGAGGCCCAGCGGGAGTGCGCGGGGGACTGGCAAGGAGTAGGTTTTGGCCACGGTGATACCTACTTTTGGCGCGTCGTCGCCTGAATGGCTAGGTGTTCTAGCGTTTCGGTGATCTGCGGATCCACATTCGCCGCACGCAGATGGGCCAACCCGGATTCCGTCAACGCGGTAATGCGGCGCTCAATCTCATCAGGGGCGCCGGAATCCGCAATGATTTGGGACAGGCGCAGCAAGTCCTGCGTATCGGAGGTGCGGCCGATGAATTTCCGCAGAGTAGCGGCGGCGCTGGGGTCGCGTTCATCGGCGCGCTGTAGCGCTAAGGCAAGAAGCTCCGTGCGCTTGCCCTCTCGCAGATCGTCGCCGGCGGGCTTGCCCGTAATTTCGGGATCCCCAAAGACCCCCAGTTGGTCATCGCGGAGCTGATACGCGATGCCGATATCGTGCCCATAGCCGCGGAAAGCCGAGATTAGTTCATCGCTTGCCCCCGCGATGGCAGCGCCCAAATGCAGGGGCCGTTCGATGGTATAGGCGGCGGTTTTATAGCGGTTGACGGAATTGCTCAGCGCCACCGATTCCGAACCGGCTGCCTCGAGGGAAATATCGAGCAATTGGCCGCCCAAGACCTCGGTGCGCATTCCCCGCCAGGGATCGCGCGCACGCTGCAAAGCCTCCGAGCTGAGCCCAGAATCCTGAAACATATCCTCGGCGTAGACCAGCGCAAAATCGCCCACCAAGATGGCCACGGACGTGCCAAAGAATTCCGGATCCCCTAAGAAATCGGATTCCCGGTGAAGGCGCTCTGCTTCCCGATGCACCGTCGGTTTCCCACGCCTCGTATTCGACGCGTCAATGATGTCATCGTGGATAAGCGCGCAGGCTTGGATGAACTCCAGCGAGGATGCCGCGCGCAGCATCGCCTCTGGGGATTCCGAACCACGGCCGGCGGCGAGGTAGCCCGCCCACGCATACATGGGGCGCACCCTTTTCCCGCCATCGAGGACGAATGATTCCAAAAAGCTCATAGCGGTACTGACCGGGGCGCCGATTTCTGCCACGTGATCCCGGCGCTGGTCCAAGAAGATGGCCAGTTTTTCGCGCACCGCGCCGGGGATATCCGCAAGCTCAGGAATATTCGTCATAGTCACACCTCCACACGATACCGCCTTGGGCCGAGAAGAAATAACACAGGTTTATAGCGGCAGGACCACTCCCAAAATGGCAAAGGGTCGGGGATCCGCGGGGTAGCGATGGTGGCGCACGACATCAAAGAAGCCCACAGACCGGTAGAGGCGAAAAGCCCCGTTGGCTTCCTGTGGTGCTTCCGGCGTTGACAATAAGGCAAATCGGGCAGGGATATTCCATAAGAGCCCTTCGAGTAGCTGCTTACCTAAACCGTGGCCTTGAAAAGACGGCAGCACGTGCACTTCAGCCACCTCAAAATAGCTGCGCAGCATGCCCCATTCGGACTCAGTTGGCCCGCCGTTGCGGCGCAGGGCGCGGCGCAGCTCGGAATCCCACCAAGTATCTGGTGAGCCCAAAAATCCATAGGCCACTCCCACGACGCCGTTGTCATGCGCAGCAATAAGCGCTGTAAACCCGGGCCGCATGGAATCCGCCCGCCAATTGTCCACGCTGCGCGAAAACGTGACCGGGTCATATCCCATGGCCTCGATGTAGATCTCCACGAGTTGGGGAGCCAGCATAGAGAACTCTTGCGGGGTTAAGCGGCGGATTTCGAAACTCACGGTATCTATCACACCAGATACGCATGTCCACCGGCGGACAAGGGTGGGGGCGGGGTTATTCCATCGAGCCCTAAGGGATTTCGAACTGTGTTCGATTTGTAGGCAGTTATGACTGGTAAAACTCTTGAGTAATTCGAACAGGTGAACTAGACTAGGGGGTGGATGTCCGGTTGGCTGCTTAAAGTGAGCGGCAATCGAACACGGTTAGTTATTAGCGCAGTACAGGAGAAAAACAATGGCACAGATTATTTCGGCAACGCAGTCCCGCTCTACCGGTCGCTTTGCTGGCAAGCAGGGCGCGAAGCGGGCCCACTTTCTTTTCCAGGCTCGCGAGCTTCTGGATCGGGCGAGGGGATATGCGGCGGATGGTCGCTTTGACCAGGCGCTGGAGGTGGCTTATCAGTCCGCATTGCGTACGGCGGGTGCGCGAGTAGCTGTATCGGTGGTCTCTCGCCGCCGGCGTCTGCCAACGAGCGCGTGGGACCGCTTGGCTTTGGTGGGGGCCGAGGAAAAGCAGTGGGCCGAGGCTTTTAAGTCCTACTCTCGTACCCGTGCCCGGGTGGCGTCTGGCTTGGATGCAACGCCGGATGAGGAATATGTCTACGGGTTAATGCAGCAGGCGGCGCAATTTTTAGATGAGAGTGAAGCCGAGACGATTCTGGGATCCTTTGCGGCATAGCAGCAGCATAGCGGCGCCATAATCACTGTTGAGGGGAATAACTACCTTTTGGGGAACATACTGGTTACTCTGGACGTTAGTATTGGTAGAAGATATATCGGCCGAAGCCCAGTCCCTAGTTGGAGGAATAGTGTCTCTTTCTGAGCAGGAGCAACGCACGCTCCGTGAAATAGAGGAATCGTTATTAGCGGACGATCCTAAATTTGGCGCTTCTGTGTCTGAATCTACCTCGATCGGCGGTTCCGGCGGCGCAGTTACGCTGCGTGGGATTGCGCTCATCGTGGTTGGTCTGTGCATGCTTGTTGGCGGCGTGGCCTTGGCGCAGCAAAGCTTGTGGTTTATTGCGTTGTCCATCGCCGGGTTCTTAGTCATGTTCGCTTCCGGCGTGTGGATGCTCCGGGGCGATCGGCCTGCTGGTGGCGGAAAGAAAAAGTCCACCAATGGGCGGTCAAAGAAGGCAGCCTCGTCTCGTAATAGTGGGGTAGGCAGCAAGCTGGAAGAAAACTTCCGTCGGCGCTTTGAAGAAAGCTAGCCGCGAACTTTCCATTTCCCCAGTCACCAGGAAGGGTGGCTGGGGATTTTTTACGCCTTACCAAAATTCCCCACTTTGCCCCACCTTCTGACCAAAACCGCGGCGCGGTGGGGGATTGTGGGTGGTAGAGGACAGTAGCAGGTCCAATATGCAGGCATTGCGCTGTAAGTGATGTATGAGGTGGGGCGATCTTGATGTTGTAAGTGGGGCTAAAGGGGTGGATTTTCGGGGTTGTCAAGGTGGGGCGCGGGATTTCTTCCCACCGGAAAAACACCCTTTTAACTGCGCATACTTTTTGTGTTGCTGAGAATATGGCGATTTAAGTGGGGCATGTGGGGGAAAGTGGGGTAGAGTGGGGCGCAGCGGAGGAATGGGGTTGAAAAACTCTCTTCTGACGTGAGGGAATCCGGAGTTGTCGAGTGAGGAAGGTGGACGCCGGGATGTTTCTCGGAACCTACACTCCGAAACTTGATGACAAAGGGCGCTTAACGCTTCCTGCAAAATTTCGCGACGAGCTCGCCGGTGGCCTGATGGTTACCAAGGGGCAGGACCATTCTTTGGCCGTGTACCCGCGCGAAGAGTTCGCCGAACGCGCACGGAAGGCTGCGGCGGTTTCTCGAACCAATCCGGAAGCGCGCGCTTTCATTCGTAACTTGGCTGCAAGTGCGGACGAACAGCGGCCCGACGGGCATGGTCGCATCACCTTGTCCGCAGGCCACCGTGAGTACGCGGGTTTGTCCAAAGAGTGCGTGGTGGTTGGCTCGGTAGATTTCCTCGAAATTTGGGATGCAGCCGCGTGGGCTGAGTATCAATCGCAAACTGAAGATGCTTATTCGGCAGCAGATGCCGATGACGTACTTGCGGGCTTGCTGTAAGCGCCCGCATCTCGAGTGCGTGTAAGGACTCTGTCCGAGGCGGATGATTCTGGTGTACTTCCCCGATATCAGAAACCTGCCTCGGACAGGGCCCTATATGCACTCGTCGTGCTTTCCACGATAGGAAGTCCTGCACAGCGGAAATCAGAAAGGGGGACGCGGGGAGACATGGCTACAACTAACCTTAATTACGATGTGGCGGATAACCACGGCCATGTGCCGGTCATGCGCGAGCGCATGGCGGAGCTCCTGCGCCCCGGGGTAGAGGCTGCGGGCTCGCAGGCTGTGCTTGTCGATGCCACCTTAGGTGCCGGCGGCCACAGCGAGTACTTCCTCCAGACCTTTCCGCAGGCACGCGTTATCGGTGTGGACCGCGATGAGCAGGCATTGCAGAATGCTTCGGCGAGGCTAGAGCCCTTCAGCCCGCGTTTTTGCGCGGTCAATGCACGCTTCGATGAGCTGGGTACCGCGATTGCCCAGGGCGAGGGCGATATCTTTGATGCTGCCCGCGCCCACGGTATTGCGGGAGCCCTCTTCGATTTGGGCGTTTCTTCCATGCAGCTGGATCAGGCAGAGCGCGGCTTTGCCTATAAGACGGACGCACCGCTGGATATGCGGATGGATCCGAGCCATGGACTTACCGCCGCTGATGTGCTCAATACGTATTCGCACGGGGACTTGGCGCGGATTCTCAAGACCTATGGTGACGAGCGTTTCGCGGGAAAGATTGCCTCCGCCGTGCTCAAGGAGCGCGAGAAGGAACCGTTTAGCACCTCGGGCCGCTTGGTTGAGCTTTTATACTCGACCATCCCGGCGGCAACGCGCCGCACGGGTGGGCACCCGGCAAAGCGTACGTTCCAGGCGCTGCGGGTAGAGGTCAACCGCGAGTTGGAGGCCATTGAAAATGTGCTTCCCGTCATCACCAGTGCGCTATCTATTGGGGCGCGCGCGGTCTTTATGAGCTACCAGTCCTTGGAAGACCGCCTCGTAAAGGCAGCATTCAAGGAGTTATCTACGTCCACCACGCCTGCCGGTCTACCGATGGATTTGCCGGGCACCGCACCGGAATTCGCCACGGTAACCCGTGGGGCCGAAAAGGCATCCGCGGCGGAGGTAGAAGAAAATTCCCGCGCCGCGTCGGTGCGCGTGCGCGCCCTTGAACGGCTTGAAGGCACGCCAGAATTTTTACCACCGGGAGGCAAGAAATGAGCACCATCCCACGCCGAAACCAGCACTTGACGGACAGCCGCGACAGAGAGGCCACTCGCAGCATGGGCGCCAGCCGAGACTTCACCACCGGAATCGACACCGGAGCGCCTACCGCTGTGCGCGAGCGCACCGCCACTAGGGCTACCGGGAAAACGGTGCGCCGGACGGCTCCTAGCCGTACCCGGGTTCCGCACCGCGGTGCGAAGCGGCTTGGTTCGAAGCAGGTCGTCAGCTTCCGCGGCCGGCGAGTGCAACAGCAGACGAAGCAGAATAATGCTTTTACCCGCGTTGCTGTCTTGGCCGTTACCTTGGTCATCGGCGGGGTAGCGCTGGCCATGTGGCTATCTGGTTTGTCCACCTCGCAGACGTTTAAAATCCAGCAGCTGACGGTGCAGGAATCGCAGTTGGATAACCAGATTGAGTCGCTGAACCGGGACGCAGAAAACTTAAGCTCCTCGGCGGATATTGCCCGCCGCGCGGATGAATTGGGCATGGCCGTGCCCAAGCAACCCGGCGTGACTGAGATCGGCGGGGATGGCGAGATCATCGCCAAGCGCGAAGGCACCCCGGATACGGAAAAGCTTATCGATGTCAACGGTGAACCCATCCGCCCGGGCCAAGCCTCGAGCGACCCGAAAGATACGGAGGGGATGTCTGATTCCCTGAACGCCGTGCCGCGCGGGCAGCAGCAACATGCCCGCGGCAACGATGCGGACGAAAACCGGGATGAGCACCGCGGAGGCGATGACGCCGACAATCGCGATAGCGCAGACGATAATCGCCCCAACCTTCCCGCCCGCGCGCCGTACACCAGCCAGGCTGATTAAACGGACAGAATAAGTGGTGAAATTCTCTGTGCTCGCGCGTGGTAGCGCGGGCATTGCCCATCTTGTAGGGCACAATCGATACACGCAAGAACCTGTGGCGGCGAAGGGAAGGTGACTGAGCACCGTGACTGCACCGAATAATGGTGGCAACCGTGGGTACCGTCCGCGGCCGCGCCGCGCTGCTAGCTCTGTTGTGCCCCAAAAAGCGATCATGCGCCAGCGCCTGCGCATCATTTTGACCTGTGTTGTCGTCGCCACCGTCGCCTTGGGCGGGCGCCTTGCGTGGGTCCAATTAGTCTGGGGCCCGGACCTTGCGGCGAAGGCCGTCACCCAGCGCGAACGCGTCTATATTGACCCGGCCCGCAGGGGAGAGATCCTGGACCGGGATGGCCAGCGTTTGGCCTATACAATGAAGTCTCGTTCCTTGACTGTCTCTCCCACGCGCCTGCGCGATGAGCTCAAAGAGCAGGCCAAGATGGAAGCCACCTCCGAGGGAAAACTCGAGGGCATGGATGAGGGCAAGAAGGATGAGTACCTCACCAAACAAATGGAGGACAAGCTCAAGGAGATGGCTGAGGGCATCCCGAAGATGATTGAGGATTCGGGTGCCTCTGCCTCCAAGGTCGATGCGGACGACATTAAAAACAAGCTCAAGGCCGATACGCAGTACGAGGTCCTGGTCCGCAATGTGGACCCGGATGTCGCCGTAGAGATTTCCAATAAGTACCACGGTGTGGCGGCTGACCGGCAAGACATCCGCCAGTACCCGAACGGGGCGATTGCAGAAAACGTCGTGGGCAAGGTCTCTATGGATGGCCACGGCCAATTCGGCTTTGAGGCGGCCCGCGATACCGAATTGACCGGCATCGATGGGCAGTCCACGGAGGATGTGTCCACCGATGGGCAGGTCATTCCCGGCACCCTGCGCGATGTCGTGGATGCCGTCGATGGCCGCGATGTCACCCTCACCCTGGATTTGGATCTGCAGACCTACGTCCAGCAAAAGCTGGAAAAGGCCAAGGCCAATTCCCAGGCGGAGGGTGCCGAGGCCGTGGTGCTTGATGCCGCGACCGGCCAGGTGCTCGCCATGGCTAATACCGATACGGTGGATCCGAATAAGAATATCGAAGACCAGCTCAAGGAGGGCAAGGACTTCGAGAACCGCAGCATCTCCCACCCCTATGAGCCGGGTTCCGTTGCCAAGATAGTGACGGCGGCGGCAGCTCTGCAGGAGGGTATTACCACTCCGGATGAGGTGCACCAGGTTCCAGGCTCCATCGACATGGCCGGCGTGACCGTGAACGATGCCTGGCCTCACGGCACCGAGCCGTATACCACCACCGGCATCTTTGGTAAGTCCTCCAACGTGGGCACCTTGATGATCGCGGATAAGCTTGGGCCCGAGAAGTATGCGGAGTACTTGAAGAAGTTCGGCTTGGGCGCGACCACGGGCGTTGAGTTGCCCAATGAATCCGCCGGCACGGTGCCAGATCAAGAGCAGTGGTCGGGTGGTACCTTTGCCAACCTGCCCATCGGCCAGGGCCAGGCGTGGACGACGCTACAGATGGCGAGTGTGTACCAAGCATTGGCCAACGGCGGCGAGCGCATCGAACCGCGCATCATTGACGAGATCAAAGACCCTGACGGCGAGACGGAAAAGCTACCCGAGCCAAAAAAGACCCAGGTAGTGGACAAGGAAACCGCCAAGACTGCGGTGGATATGTTCCGCGCCGTCTTCCAAGATGACGATGCTGGCGTGCAAAACGGTACGGCTGCGAATGCCCAATTGGACGGCTACCAGCTCTCCGGCAAGACCGGCACCGCCCAAAAGGTGGATCCCAATTCCGGGGCGTATTCTAATTCCGCCTACTGGATCACCTTTGCGGGCATTGCGCCTGCCGATGACCCACGATTCGTCGTCGCAGTCATGCTCGATGAGCCCAAGTCCGGCGTGGAAGACAATGGCGGCGGCGGCCAGTCCGCGGCGCCTATCTTCCGGGATATCTCTTCCTGGCTGCTCAATCGCGATAATATTCCCACCTCGAAACCAGCGCCGCGGATGACCCTGCGGGAACAATAGGAGCTTGAAATGTCTGTTTCCTTAGAAAAACTTGCGCAGCTTTCGCACGGACGCGTCATCGGTGATGGCACCGTAGAGGTCAGCGCGTGCGGCTTAGATTCCGCGAGCCTTCCCGAAGGCGCGTTATTTGCGGCCCTTCCCGGCACGCGGGTGCACGGCGCGCAGTTCGCCGGGGATACCAAGGCGGGCGCGGTGCTTACCGATGCCCCCGGTCTCGACCACCTCCGCCAAGCTAACGAAACCCGCCCGATCATCGTGGTAGACGATATCCGCGTCGTCCTAGGCCCGATTGCGGCAGAAATTTATGGACACCCCACCCGCGATCTCACGGTCTTGGGGATTACCGGAACCTCCGGCAAGACCACGACTAGCTACCTCCTCGAAGCCGGTCTATTGCAGGCCGGCCACTCCGTGGGCCTAATCGGCACCACCGGTACCCGCATCAATCGCACGCCGGTGCCCACCTCTTTGACCACGCCGGAAGCGCCACGGCTGCAAGAGCTTTTCGCTCGCATGAGGGATGAGGGCGTGACCCACGTGGTCATGGAGGTCTCCTCCCACGCTTTGGAGCTCGGCCGCGTGCGCGGAACCAACTTTGCCGTGGCTGGCTTCAGCAACCTTAGCCAGGACCACTTGGATTTCCATCCCACGATGGAGGAGTACTTTTCGGCCAAGTCCCGGCTATTTCTGGGAGAGCAGGCCGCCGAGCGCGCGGTCATCTGCGTTGATGATGAGTGGGGCGAGCGCCTCCGCGGAATGATAGAAGACGCCGGTTCCCCGGTAACGACGGTGGCAACGCGTACAGGCGATGCCACGATCTCCGCCCGGCAGACGGCTACCGAGGCGACCGGTGCGCAGGAGGTTGACCTCAACCTAGACGGCACCGACTATTCCTTCCGGCTGCCGCTGCCCGGCGAATTCAATATCGCCAATGCCGCGCTCGCCCTAGGGATGTCTACTGCGGTGGGCGAAGACCCACAGGTCTTTTTGACCGGCGTGGAAAACGTCGCCGTTCCGGGGCGTATGGAAAGGATCGACCGCGGGCAGGACTTTGTGGCCGTGGTGGATTATGCCCACAAGCCCGCGGCCATCGCTGCGGTGCTCGATACCCTACGCTTGCAATTGGAGGGCACTTCCGGTCGCGTCGGCGTCGTCGTGGGCGCCGGCGGTGACCGCGATAGCACCAAGCGCCCGATTATGGGAGAGGCTGCGGCCACCCGGGCGGATCTTACGGTGGTGACCGATGATAATCCGCGCACCGAGGACCCAGCCGCAATCCGCGCGGCGGTCATTGAAGGCGCTCGCCGGGCTGCGCCGGATGCCGATATTCGGGAGCAGGGCTCGCGCGCACGCGCCATCGATGAAGTGGTGGATTGGGCGCAGCCGGGCGATGCCATCATCGTCGTCGGCAAGGGCCATGAGGTAGGCCAGCTCGTGGGCGAGCGCACCCTGCACTTTGATGACCGAGAGGAAATGGCGCGCGCCATTGAGGAAAAGCTGGCGGGAACGGCGCATCGCGATACTCTTAGGGATACGAAGGAGTAGTAATGATTCCACTTTCTATTGGAGATATCGCCGCGATAACCGGCGGTAGCCTGGATAGCGTTGATGATCCCGATGAGCGCGTGACCGGCTTCGTGGAGTTTGATTCGCGCAAGGTCACCAGCGGCAGCTTGTTCGTAGCCCTACCCGGTGCCCGCGTCGATGGCCATGATTTTGCCGAAAAAGCCATAGAGCAGGGCGCCGTAGCCGTGCTGGCCGCTCGGCCGGTGGGGGTACCGGCGATCATCGTCAAGCCCCAAGGCCGCGTGACCGGTAACGCCGCCAATGCCGATATTTATGCCAACGATGAGGATGGCTCCGCCGCCGCTGTGATTGGGGCATTATCCGATCTCGCGCGCGAGGTGACCTCCCGCCTCGCCGCGGAACAGGGCCTGGATATCGTCGGCGTTACCGGCTCCGCGGGCAAGACCTCTACCAAGGATTTGCTGGCTACCATCTTCCGCGCCGAGGGCGAAACCGTCGCCCCGCCCGGCTCTTTTAACAACGAGGTGGGCCTTCCCTATACCGCCCTGCGCTGCGATGAGCATACGCGTTTCCTCGTGGCGGAGATGTCCGCGCGCGGCATCGGCCATATTCGCCACCTGACCGAGATCACGGCCCCGACGGTGGGCGTGGTGCTCAACGTGGGCACCGCCCACCTGGGTGAGTTTGGTTCGCGTGAAAATATCGCCCAGGCCAAGGGCGAGCTCATTGAGGCCCTGCCAGCCGCGGCAGACGGCGGGGTAGCGGTCCTGAATGCGGACGATCCCTTCGTCGCCTCGATGGCACCGCGCACGCAGGCCAAGGTGGTCTATTATTCCGCCAATCGCCCGCAGGCCGCGGATGCGCAGTACTATGCCACAGACATTGAGCTTGACGATGTCGCCCGCCCGTCCTTTACCTTCCACGCCCCCGGCGTCGAGCCGATGAGCATTAAGCTGCAGGTCTTTGGCAAGCACCAGGTCTCTAATGCCCTGGCCGCGGCCGCGGCAGCCATCGAATCGGGCGTGGAACCCGCCGTTGCCGCGCGTGCGCTCAGCGGACATCAGACGAGCTCGGCGCACCGCATGGACGTGCGCACCCGCCGCGATGGCGTCACCGTCATCGATGACTCCTATAATGCCAACCCGGATTCGATGCACGCGGCGATTGCCGCTTTGGCCTATACCTCCGCGGCCCGCCCGGATGCCCGCTCCATCGCGGTGCTGGGGGAGATGGGCGAGCTCGGCGGCGAGGCCGTCGAAGCCCACCGCATCCTAGGATCGGTGCTCTCTAAGTACCACGTGGATCACCTCGTTGCGGTAGGAGAGGGAGCGCATACCGTAGCCATGGTGGAGGCCGCGCACGGGCACGGCATCCAGACCGAACTCTGCCCCGATATTGAGGCCGCGACGGCGGCCGTAGAAAATATCCTGCGGGTAGCCCCTGCCGGGGTGGAGGACTGGTCCGCGCGCGCGGCCAAGGACGTCGTCCTCGTGAAATCTTCGAATGCCCAGCGCCTGTGGCGCGTGGCAGAACAGCTCAATCGCCGTTAGTCCCTATCTCAAGGAGAAAGATCTCTAGCAATGACTCAGATCATTATCGCGGGCGTCGTTAGTTTCCTCGTCGCGATTTTTACCACCCCAGTTTTGGTTCGGTATTTTTCTGGCGTCGGAAAAGGCCAAGAAATCCGCGAAGACGGCCCGCAGCTCCACCTGCGCAAGCGGGGCACCCCGACGATGGGCGGTCTGGCGATCTTGCTGGCCATCACGGTGGCCTACCTCATCGTGGGAATCTATGCCCGCGCAACCGGCAACGGTGGATTTAGTCCCTCGGGGTTATTGGTCTACTTCTTGACCATGGGACTCGGCGGCCTGGGTTTTGCCGATGACTTCATCAAGCTATTTAAAAAACGCAACCTCGGCCTCAATAAAACCGCGAAGCTCGTAGGCCAGCTGGCCATCGCGCTCATCTTCGGCATCCTCGCCCTACAATTCCCGGATGCCAATGGGCTAACCCCTGCCTCGACCAACCTGTCCTTCGTCCGCGACTTCGATACCTTCGATATCGCCGTCGGCGGCGCCGTTATTGGCACCATCATTTTCTTGGTCTTTTTGTACCTGCTCATCGCCGCGTGGTCGAATGCGGTCAACCTGACCGATGGGCTGGACGGCCTCGCCGCCGGTACCACTGCCATGGTGATGGGTGCCTATACGCTGATTAGCTTCTGGCAGTTCCGCAACTCGTGCTCGATTTCCCCGGCCGCCGGCTGCTACGAGGTCCGCGATCCTCTTGACCTCGCGGTTCTCGCGGCCGCGGGCCTAGGCGGTTGCCTCGGCTTCCTGTGGTGGAATGCCGCACCGGCGAAAATCTTCATGGGCGATACCGGTTCGCTCGCGCTCGGCGGCCTCGTCGCCGGCCTTTCTGTGACCACCCGCACCGAGCTGCTGATGATCATCATCGGCGCCATCTTCGTCATCGAGACGGTCTCCGTGGTCATCCAGATCGTGGTCTTCCGTACGACAGGCAAGCGCTTTTTCCGCATGGCGCCCATCCACCATCACTTTGAAAATGGTGGCTGGGCAGAGACTGCGGTTGTCACGCGTTTCTGGCTATTAAGCGCGATGGCCGCGATGGCGGGCATCTGCATCTTCTACGGCGATTGGCTCTCTGCAGTCAGCTTCGGAAACCTGCAATAAAGTTTTGGCACTAGATACTTAAGGATTGAGGCACTCATCATGGCTGAGCTACCACCTTTTCTGCGCGGGCGTGTCCTCGTCGCAGGAGCCGGCGTCTCTGGCCGCGGGTGCGTGGCGATGCTCGCGCGCCTCGGCGTGGATACCACCGTCGCCGATTCCAATGCCGCTGCCCTAGCGGCCCTGGCGGAAGAGTTCGGCGTAGCGACGGTATCAACCGACGTCCCGGCACCGGGCGACTATGACCTGGTGGTGACCTCGCCGGGATGGCGGCCCGATTCCACCCTCTTAGATTCCTTCCAGGCCACCGGCGTGGAGGTCATCGGCGATGTCGAGCTGGCCTACCGACTCGACCGCGCCGAGGTCTTCGGACCGCAGCGAACCTGGCTCGTTGTCACCGGCACGAACGGCAAGACCACCACCACGGGAATGCTGACCAAAATCATGCAGGCCGATACCGCTCGCACCGGGCTGCGCGCGCAAGCCGTGGGCAATATTGGCGTCTCGCTTTTTGATGCCCTGACCGCCTCCCCGCGGGTCGACATCCTGTGCGCCGAGCTTTCGTCCTTCCAATTGCACTGGTCCAGCGAGCTTCGCCCCGATGTCGGCGTGCTGCTCAACGTGGCCGAAGACCACCTAGATTGGCACGGTTCCTTTGATGCCTATGCGAGCGCCAAAGCCAAGGCCCTGCACGGCACCCGCGCCGTGGTGGGCAAAGACGATGCTGCGGCGGGCCGCTATGCCGCTGGAATCGACGGCGTATACGGCTTTACCGCCGGCGAACCGGCCACTGGTGAGGTAGGGGTGAGCGCCGGGCGCTTGGTCTCCAGGCTGGAAGGCGAGGACGCCTTAGATCTTGCCTCCGCCGAGGGCATCGAGCCGGCGGGCCTTGCGGGTGTCCTCGACGCGGCGGCGGCCGCGAGCGTGGCCCGCTTGGCAGGCGCTAGCCCCGCCGCCATCCAGGAGGGCCTGGCCGCCTATGCGGTGGTCGGCCACCGCGGCGCCGTGGTCCACGAGCACGGCGGGGTGGCCTATATCGATAACTCCAAGGCCACCAACCCGCACGCGGCCGATGCCGCCCTAGAAGGCTTCGATTCGGTGGTCTGGGTCGCCGGCGGCCAGCTCAAGGGCGCGGACGTGGATGAGCTCATCGCCACCCACGCCGCGCGGTTGAAGGCGGCGGTGCTGGTGGGCATCGACAAGAGCATCATCGCCGAAACCCTGGCCCGCCGCGCCCCGCAAACCCCGGTTGAGCTCATCGAGGATACCGACCCGCAGGCGGCAATGAATGCTGCCGTGGGCGCCGCCGCGCAACACGCCGAGCCGGGCGATACCGTCCTCTTGGCGCCGGCTGCGGCATCGTTGGATATGTACACCGGAATGGCCCAACGCGGCGACCTTTTTGCCGCGGCGGCGCGGGATATTGCCCGCGCGCATTAGACCTTTTTCAAAATTAGGAGACTTCATGACGGCCACCTCCCCGCAGCGCCCCCGCGCAAAGAGCACGCGCGAGCGGATTAATGAAGTGCGCGAACAAGCCCGCCAGCATCCCGGCCTGGATTATCTGCTTTTGCGCCTGATTATCTTCTCGCTCATTGGCATCGGCGTGGTCATGGTCTTTTCCTCGTCCATGGCCACGTCGCTGACAGAAGATGGCGGCGTGTGGAACCAGGCGCTGCGCCAAACCGCCATGGTCATCATCGGCTTGGGCGCGTTCTGGCTCGGCCTGAAGGTTTCCCCGCATACGCTGCGTAAATTTATCCCGTGGCTATTGGCCCTTTCCATTCTGCTGCTCATCGCGGTGCTCATCCCCGGCATCGGTACCGGCCGTGAGGAGGTGGGCTCCCAGTCGTGGATCTACATTGGCCCGATTTCCCTGCAGCCTTCCGAGTTGGCGCGCATCACGGTGGGCATGTTTGGCGCCTCGGTGCTCGCGGATAAGGAACACCATTCCCTCAAGCTCTCGGACCCGTTCATGATGTACTCGCTCATCGCGGGCCTCATGTTCCTGCTCATCGTGGGGCAGGGCGACTTGGGCATGGCCTTGTCCTTCGCCCTCGTTGTGGTCTTCACGCTCTTTTTCGCCGGCGTCAACAGGCGGGTGCCCATCATCATCGGCATCCTCTGTGTGCTGGGCCTGGTCGCCGTCTTCCTCATCGGCGGCTTCCGCTCCCACCGTTTCCACACCTATTTCGATGCCCTCTTTGGCAATATCTCCGATACCCAGGGCACGGGTTTCCAGTCTTACCAGGGCTTTCTCTCGCTTGCCGATGGCGGCTTCTGGGGCGTTGGCCTCGGCCAATCCCGCGCCAAGTGGTTCTACCTGCCAGAAGCCAAGAATGACTTCATCTTCGCCATCGTGGGCGAGGAGCTCGGCCTGTGGGGCGGCGCGCTGGTGATCCTCCTCTTCGCCGCTTTGGGATACGTGGGGCTGCGCACCGCCACCCGCGCGCAGAACCAATACCAATCCCTGCTGGCTGCGACGCTGACCATCGGCGTGGTGACCCAGGCGTTTATCAATATCGCCTATGTCGTCGGCTTGCTGCCGGTGACCGGTATTCAGCTGCCGATGATTTCCGCGGGTGGTACGGCCGCGATTATTACGATCGGCTCGATGGGCATCTTGTGCAACGTGGCCCGCCATGAGCCGATGCAGATTTCTGCCATGCAGAACTTCGGGCGCCCGCTATTTGATCGCCTCTTTTTCATCGGCGAGCCGGAGCCGCCGGCGGCGAAGAAGAAATCGCGGGGCCGTCACTCCCAGCCGCAGGGTCCCCGTCCGCGGGTGCGCGACGAGCGCTACGGCCGGCCGGTGACCGGAAGCGGGCGGAGGTATCCGCGCGCCGAGCACCGCCCGAGGCGGTAGGCGCTGGTAGCCTTTAGGCTATGAATTCCACGCCAATTTCCGTCGTCCTTGCAGGTGGCGGCACTGCAGGACATATTGAGCCCGCCCTTGCCGTCGGTGAAGCTTTGCGCGAGCGCTACGGCGCCCGGATTACGGCATTAGGGACCGAAAAGGGGCTGGAAAGCGATATTATTCCCGCCCGCGGCGTGGACCTGCGCCTGATTACCCCCGTGCCGATTCCCCGCAAGGTGAGCACCAACCTGGCCAAGCTCCCCGTCAAGCTTGCGCGGTCCGTCCGCCAGGCGCGCAAGGTCTTAAAGGACGTCGAGGCCGATGTCGTCTTTGGTACCGGTGGTTATGTCTCCGGGCCGGCCTATATCGCTGCAAAGACCTTAGGCATTCCCTTCTATGTCCTCGAGACCAACGCCCTGGCAGGCATGGCCAATAAGCTGGGCGTCAAGCTCGGCGGCATTGGCCTTAATGCCCACGCCAATTCGGGCATGGAGGGCGAGGTCATCGGCATCCCGGTGCGCCCCAGCCTGGCCGCGTCTGCCGCGGATAAGGACGGGAATACCGCCGCGGATGCCCGCACGAAGTGGGACTTGGCGCAGTTGCCCACCATCCTCATTACCGGCGGTTCCCAGGGTGCGGCCAGCATCAATGGCGCCGTGGCGGGCGCAGCAGAGGACCTCACCAAGGACTTCCAGCTGCTGCACGCCTATGGCAAGAAAAACGATCCGCCTAAGCCGCACCCGAACTACGCCGCATTGCCGTACATCGATGACATGGCCGGTGCGCTCGCTGCGGCGGACCTTGTGGTGTGCCGTTCGGGCGCGATGACGGTGGCAGAGGTCTCTGCCGCGGGCCTTCCCGCCATCTACGTCCCGCTGCCACACGGCAATGGCGAGCAAGCGCTGAACTCGCGCGAATTGGTAGAAGCCGGCGCTGCGGTGCAGATTGCCGATGCCGAATTGGGCGCCGATCGCCTCATCGAAGAGGTCCGCGCCATCCTCGATGATCCAGAGCGCCTGAAATCCATGACGCAGGCCGCCGCCCAGTCTAAGGCGGGGGATGCGGCGAATATCATCGCTGACCGCATCGCCACCCGCGTGCAGGACGCAGAACTGCAGGCAGGAAAGAAGGATAAGTAAATGACCGATCCCGCACAGTACGATCTCAGCCGCGTCCACCTCATCGGCATTGGTGGTTCCGGCATGTCGGGTCTTGCCCGCATCCTCGCCGCCCGCGGCGCCGTCGTGACCGGCTCCGATGTGAAGGACTCCACCCCGGTGGAGGTATTGCGCTCGATGGGCGCCAAGGTAGCCATCGGCCACGCTGCGGACAACCTCAAGCTTTCTGGCGAGCTGCCCACCACCGTCGTTACCTCCTTCGCGGCGATTCCGCAGGATAACCCGGAGCTCGTCGCAGCGCGGGGTAATAATATCCCGCTCATTCGCCGCTCGGATCTGCTCGCCGCACTGATGGAGGGCCACACCCAGGTGCTATTGGCCGGCACGCACGGCAAGACCTCGACAACCTCGATGGCCGTCAGCGCCATGCAGCACGCGGGCCTGGATCCCTCATTTGCCATCGGCGGCCAGCTCAACCGCGCCGGCACCAACGCGCACGGCGGCACCGGCGAGGCCTTCGTTGCCGAGGCCGATGAGTCCGATGCCTCGCTCTTGCGCTATAGCCCCGATATCGCCGTCATCACCAACGCGGAGCCGGACCACCTCGATTACTTCCACTCCGCGGACGCCTACTTCAAGGTCTTTGCGGACTTCGCGGACCTGGTCACCCCGGATACCGGTTACCTCGTCGTCTGCGCGGAGGACGAGCATGCCGCCGAGATAGGTGAGCAGGCACTTAGCCGCGGCATCAACGTCATCGGCTATGGCGGCGCGGAAAAGGCCCGCACCACCTCCGTTCCGCTTGCCGCGACGCTGACCGCGGAGGAGACCACCGCCGCCGGCATGGCGTGCACCGTGCAGCTTTCCCTGCCCGGCGTGGAGCAATCCGTGAGCTACCAGCTGCAGATCCCCGGCCACCACATGGTGCTCAACTCCATGGCGGCGCTGATCGCCGGCGTGCTATCCGGTGGCGAGCCCAGCACCATCGCGGAGGGGCTTGCGGATTTCAGCGGCGTGCGCCGCCGCTTTGAATACCGGGGCAGCGTGGATTGGCAGGGCGGCAGCGTCCGCGTCTTTGACGATTATGCCCACCATCCCACCGAGGTCGCCGCGGTGCTGCGGGCCGCGCGCGCCAAGGTCGCGGCCGAGGGCAATGGCGGGCGCGTCATCGCCTGCTTCCAGCCTCACCTGTACTCGCGCACCATGGAATTCGACGCTGAGTTTGCCCAGGCGCTTGCGCTTGCCGATGCCGCCGTTGTACTCGACATCTACGGCGCCCGCGAGCAACCCGTGGAAGGCATTACCTCGCGCATTATCACCAATAAGATGCCAGAAGAGATGGAGGTTATCTTCGAGCCAGACTTTTCCGCCGCAGCCAAGGACGTGGTCTCCATCGCGCAGCCGGGCGATATCATCTTGACTATTGGCGCCGGTTCCATCACCCTCGTGGCCGCGGAAATCCTCGATGAATTGCGAGCCCACTAGTGCGGGTGTCGAAGAAACTCATTTTCGGCATCATCGGCGGCCTGCTCGCCCTCGTGCTGGTGGTGGGCGCCGCGGTATGGGCACTGCCCATCTTCAAGGTGAAAAACTTTGAGGTGGAGGGCGTGCACCAGCTCGATGCCGCCCAGGTACAGGAGGCCGCGGGCGTGCCCGAGGGCGAAAACCTCTTGCGGGTGGACGCGCACGAGGCCGCCAGTGGCGTTGCGAGCCTGGACTGGGCGGATTCGGTGACGGTCTCGCGCGATCTGCCCTCGACCTTGACCATTTCCGTGCAGGAACATAAACCCGTCGCCTTCGTGAAGCGAGACGACACCACCTACCTCATCGATGACAAGGGCGAGGAATTTACTTCCGCAGAGCCGCCTGAAGGTGCGGTAGAACTTACCGGGGACATCGACAGTGGCTCCTCCGAGGCCCAAGACGCGGTGGCTGCCATTGCCGCACTGTCTGATGACGTGCGCCACCAAGTCGCCACCCTCGAGGTCACCGATTCCTACTCCTTGCAGTTCACTACCAAGGATGATCGCCGCATTTTCTGGGGTGCGAGCGATAAAAATAACGATGATAAGGCCCGCGCCTTCGCCACCGTGCTGAAGATGGAGGGCCGAGAATGGAATATTTCTAACCCCGAATTGGTCACTACCCGCGGATAGGGTAGATACCTCGGTGGAGGCCTCGATAGACCCGAAAGTTTCCCTGCCGCGCCGCGCCCGAAGCGTATGCGCTGCAGGGTCTTTTATTTTCTCTTTTAGGTGGTGTCAATGGTGCGGAAGTGGCGGACAAAACCGCAGGCCAGCAACCCTAAAGTGGTACTTGAGAGTCCCGACACGCGTAAAATGAGCATGAAAATTACAGGTGTGTCGTTAAAGATGGAGGGGAACGCGATTCACGCTCGTGAAGCGCATACAATCCTCGTTTAATGCACGTGCAGACTTAAAGTAGCGAAAGGTGAGACCTGCTCACATGATCTCTTCCAACAACAATCTCGCGGATATCAAGGTCGTCGGCGTCGGCGGCGGCGGCGTCAACGCCGTGAACCGCATGATCGAAGAAGGCTTAAAGGGCGTCCAATTCGTCGCCATCAACACCGACTCCCAGGCGCTGATTTTCTCTGATGCCGATACCAAGCTCGACATCGGCCGCGAGGCCACCCGCGGGTTGGGCGCAGGCGCTAACCCTGAGGTGGGCAAGACCTCCGCGGAAGACCACAAGTCCGAAATCGAGGACGCCCTGCAGGGCTCCGATATGGTCTTCGTTACCGCCGGCGAGGGCGGCGGCACCGGTACGGGTGCCGCACCTGTAGTCGCTTCCATCGCGAAGAAGATGGGTGCGCTGACCGTGGGCGTTGTCACCCGCCCCTTCAAGTTCGAGGGTGCGCGGCGTACCCGCCAGGCCATGGCCGGCATCGAGGAGCTGCGCGAGGTCTGCGATACCCTCATCGTTATTCCGAATGACCGCCTGATGCAGCTCGGTGGGGAAGAGCTTTCCATCGTGGAAGCCTTCCGCGCGGCCGATGAGGTTCTGCACAATGGTGTCCAGGGTATTACCAACCTGATCACCATCCCGGGCATGATCAACGTCGACTTTGCTGACGTTCGCTCCGTCATGTCTGATGCCGGCTCCGCGCTGATGGGCATCGGCTCCGCACGGGGCGATAACCGCGCCATGACCGCCGCCGAGCAGGCCATCAACTCGCCGCTATTGGAATCCACGATGGAAGGCGCCAAGGGCGTGCTCCTGTCCATCGCCGGCGGCTCCGACCTGGGCCTGCACGAGGTTAACTCCGCGGCCTCCATGGTCGAAGAGCGCGCCGATGAAGACGTCAACCTCATCTTCGGCACCATCATCGATGACACCTTGGGCGATGAAATCCGCATCACTATCATCGCTACCGGTTTCGACGCCGAGGCCAATGCCGCCCAGGCCGCATCCGCCCAGCGCGCCCCCGAGCAGCGCAAGCCCGGCTCGCTCTTTGATAACCGCGACCGCGAGTCCGGCAACTCCGCCACCCCGGCACCTGCCCAGCCCGCTGCCGATGCCTACGCACCGCGCCACTCCTATGAGCCGCGCGCCGGCCAGGGTGGCGTGGAGGACCGCCGCGCTGATGAGCGCCGCGTAGACGATCGCCGGTACGACGACCGCCGCGTGGAAGAACGCCGCCCCGAGGAGCGCCGCAGCGAGTCCACCGGCCTGTTTACCAACTCCGATCGCTTCCGCGAGGAGCGCCGCGAAGACTACCGCCTGTCCCGGCCAAGCCAGCGCCGCGATGATGATGGCGATGATGATCTCGATGTGCCGTCCTTCATGCGTTAAGCGCAAACCGCTACGCTGGTGTGCATGCCAGTAAACGAGGAACATCGCACCAGCCGCCCCGTCCGCATGGTTTTTACTAGCCGTGCAGGCGGGGCGTCTGCATATCCCTATGAGTCTTTCAATCTTGGCGGCCACGTCGGCGACGAGCCAGCCAACGTCGCGGCCAACCGCGAGCGCCTCTTGCGCGTTACCGGGCTCGAGAACATCGTATGGATGGAACAGCTCCACACCAATACGGTCACCGTCATCGACGGCCCGCACGAGTCACCGGTTCCAGCCACGGATGCGGTGGTGACCATGCAACGCCGGCTTGGCCTTGGCGTCCTCGTCGCCGATTGCACTCCCGTGCTGCTTGTCGATGTCCCCGCCGGCGTCATCGCCGCCGCCCACGCCGGCCGGCTCGGTGCCCGCAACGGCATCGTGGTCAATACCGTGCGCGAGATGCAGAAACTTGGCGCTCAGCCGGAGCGAATCCAGGTGGTCATGGGACCCGCCGCATCCGGGAAAAACTACGAGGTGCCAGAAGAAATGGCCAACGATGTCGAACGGCGCCTTCCCGGCTCGAAGTGTAGGACCGCGAAAGGGACGTGGGGCATCGACGTGCGCGCTGGGCTTATCCGCCAATTGATGGGCCTGGGCATTACCAATATCGATTCGGATCCGCGCTGCACCATTGAGGACACGGATTTCTTTTCTTATCGCCGCGAAGGAACCACCGGCCGCCAGGCCGGTGTGATTTGGTTGGAGGCTAATCATGAGTAACCGGAAACAAGAACTGGCAGATAATCTTGCCGCAACGAAGGAACACATCAGCGCCATTGCCGCCGAGCACGACCGCCCATTACCGCAGCTATTGGTCGTGACCAAGTTCCACCCCGCAGAGGATATCGCCCTTCTAGCGGAGCTCGGGGTGGAAGATGTAGCGGAAAACCGCGAGCAAGAAGCCCGGGCAAAGGCGCAGGAGCTAGACCAGCTGCGTTTTCACATGATTGGCCAGATTCAAACCAAGAAGGCCAACCACGTCGCGCGGTGGGCTACTAGTGTGCATTCGGTGGATTCGGTGAAGCTGGCCAACGCGCTGGACCGCGGCGTGAGCCTGGCAAAAGAACGCGGCCAGCGAGAGAACAACCTCCCAATATTCATTCAGGTTTCTGCCGATGGCGATACCTCCCGCGGTGGAGTAGTCCGCGAGGAACTGGATGAGGTCATCGAGGCCGTCGAGGCGGCGGAGCACCTAGAATTCGCCGGGCTCATGGTGGTTCCTCCCCTCGATGCCGATGCGCAGGAGGTATTTTCTACGGTGCGCGCAGACGTGGATCGCTTGTCCGAGCGCCTTGGCCGGCAGCTCAAACTATCGGCTGGGATGAGCGCGGATATGGATGCGGCGATTGCCGCGGGGACGGATATTGTGCGTGTCGGAACCAGCATCATGGGAAAGCGCCCAGTAGGTTAAAAATATCGCAAAAGCGCATTTCACAGCGTAAATCACATGAGTCACATCATTCACATTTGCGCGCTTGAACTTGAACAAATTTAGGTCAGAGGGAGACCCAAAAATGTCATTCATTGATAGGACGAAGAATTTCTTCGGGCTTGGTCCGATGGATTTCGAAGAAGACGACGCCTACTACAACGACGAGCCGCGCTACGCGGGCAACGGAGCTGCCACTTCTGCGGCCTACGCCCCGCGCCGCGCCCTGCAGGCTTACGAGCCGGCCCCAGCGCCAGCGCCCGTCGAGGAGAAGTTCGTTCCGACTATCGTGGCAATCTCCCTGACCTCGTTCAACGATGCCGCCAAGGTGGGCGAGCCCTTCCGCGATGGCGATGCAGTGGTCTTTGAGCTTACCGATGCCGAGCGCGGCACCGCCAAGCGCTTCATCGACTTCGCCGCAGGCCTCTGCTTCGGCCTGGAAGGCCGCATGCTCAACCTGTCGAAGGGCATGGACACCCAGCGCAAGGTATTCGCCGTCGTGCCTAAGTCCGCTGATATTGCCAAGCCTGAACTAGAGCGCGCCGCCGGTCTGCGCTAGGTTCGCGGGCTAGGTAAAACGACGCACATCCCATTAACCCCCGTACGGTGCGCAATGCGCACGTGCGGGGGACTATTCGATAGGCTGAGTAATCGTGACTGAAATTGGAATTATTCTCATCTTCTTGGTGAGGGTTTATACATGGGTATTGATCGCCCGGATTATTATTGAGATGATTCAATCTTTCTCGCGGCAATTCAACCCGCCGCGCTGGTTTATGATCATCGCTGAGCCCCTTTTCGCCATCACGGATCCGCCGGTCAAGGCGCTGCGCCGGGTCATTCCTCCGCTGCAGATGGGTGGAATCGCGCTAGATGTTTCCGTCTTAGTGCTGTTTTTCATCCTGTCGTTCCTGACGCTTTTCCTGCAGGTAATTTTCTTGTAGGACGACCCCGCATCACCCCGTAACCTGTGGTAGACATTGAGAGTCAGCGTTACGTCCATTATTGTGGACTTTCGGTTACAATAAAATGCGATAATCCGTATCATGAACCACATATAACTTTGTGGGGAAGGTTTAGATAAACTGGAACCGCAGCTCCTAAGGCCCTGGAACCTCCGGGGTTCTATCAACTCGAAGGGGAAGACAAGTCATGCCACTGTCACCAGCTGATGTACACAACGTCGCGTTCAGCAAGCCGCCGATTGGCAAGCGTGGCTACAACGAGGATGAGGTAGATCAGTTCCTCGACCTCGTTGAGGACGCCCTTGCCCAACTGCAGGATGAGAACGAAGACCTGCAGGCGCAGGTGAGCGATCTTAGCTCAGGCGCCAAGGCCGGCGGAGCAGGGGCTGGTGCCGCAGCCGCCGCAACCTCTGGTGCAGATGAAGAAGCTCTGCGCAAGGAGATTGAGGCCAAGCTGCGTGCTGAGTATGAAACCAAGTTGGCAGATTCCAAGTCCGAGGTCTCTCGCGCTAAGGAAGAAACCAAGAAGGCCCAGGAGCAGGTAAAGGCCGCCCAGGCCGAGGCCGCAAAGGTCAAGGAAAGCGGTGCCGATGCCACCGCAGCGGGTGCTACCGCCGCCGCTAATACTGCCGAGCTTAAGGCTGCTCGCGACGAGGCAGCAAAGGCCAAGAAGGAAGCCGAGGAGGCTCGCGCAGAGGCCAAGCAGGCCAAGGAGAAGCTGGAGTCTTCCCAGCGCGAGAACGAGAACCTGAAGAAGTCCGCTTCCGCCGCTGGTTCCTCCAACTCGGCCGCCTCCAGCGCCGCAGCGGCCGCCGCAGGTGCTGGTGTAGCACAGGGCGCAGATGGCTTGGCTACCCCGGATACGCACATGCAGGCAGCCCGCGTGCTGGGCTTGGCCCAGGAGATGGCGGACCGCCTGACCTCTGAGGCACGCGCAGAGTCTGAATCCATGCTGACCGAGGCCCGCACCGCCGCCGAGAAGCAGCTTTCCGATGCCGACTCTCGTTCCAAGGCACAGCTTGCCGAGGCGCAGAAGAAGTACGACGCTCAGGTGCAGGATGCAGAAGCCCGCTCCAAGAAGCTGGTTTCTGAGGCAGAGTCCAAGGCTCAGCAGACCGAGTCCGATGCTTCCTCTCGCGCCGAGGCCCAGATTCGTCAGGCAGAGGAGAAGGCCGCATCGCTGCAGGCCGATGCCGAGAAGAAGCACACCGAGGTCATGAATACGGTCAAGCAGCAGCAGACCGCCCTGGAGGCGCGCATCTCCGAGCTGCGCACTTTCGAGCGCGAGTACCGCACCCGCTTGAAGACCCTCCTCGAGTCCCAGCTGGAAGAGCTCGAGACCCGCGGAACCGCCGCACCAAACGGCGATGCCGGCAAGAACTAAGTAGCCGGTTGGCAGTAACTAAGCCAAAATAGTTACCCGTAGCGCCCACGCCTCTAGGGAGTGGGCGCTATTGTGGTTTTATCCACCTCGCTATGATTGTTCCCATAGCTACTTTTACCCCCTCTGAGAGGAACTGACATGCTCGTTGCTGCCCTCGTCCTTGCCCTTGTGGCTTTCGTGGCTTTGGTGATGTATGTCTTAAACACCGCCGATTGGGCGTTGTACCTCGTCTTTATCGCAGCGGGCTCCGGCATCGTGTTGTTTATTATCGATTGGGCGCGCAAGTACCGTGCGGATAATAACGCCCTTGAAGAAGACCTGTCCCAAGGCTGGAAACAGAACTAGGCCCAGAGCCGTCCAGGATCGCTCAGCCTTGATCCGGCTGGGTCAGGCTGGGGTAGATTCGGCCATGTTCCGTCAGAAGTATTAGCTCCCGCCATTGCGGCATGCCAAAGTAGGCGCACGGCGGCGCCTCGTCTAGCCGGTGGGGTCCAACGCCAGTGCCAGCCGCACTAACCGCACCACCCCAACTGCCCGCACCGCCCGCAATCATTCGCACCATCTGCGGTTTACCGGATCGCGGTTTCCTAGGATCCCTCGGAACCCGCGTCCGGTTCCTGAATCCCGTTCCTGCGGCGGTCCCCTCCGAGGACCCGCCACGAACCCCCGTATAAGATCTAACTAATCTGGGGGCTCCCACCTGATCGTCCCATTCCGGCGAACGAGGTGCCCGCGCAGTGGCGGGGCATTGGGGTCATCGTCGTTGACCCCGTTGTGGTAGGCGCAGGCTGTGGATAAGTTACCTATGTTGGTCAACCCACCGTGCAACCACGGCTCCAAATGATGAATCTGACATTCGTCTGCGGGCTTGTTGCACCGCGGCCATGGGCAGATTGGGTTTTCTGCAGTGGCCATCAGGCGTTGTTTCGCATTGGCAAAGCGCTCCGTGCGGTACAGGTTGACCGCTCCCTCATAGGGACTAATAAGCGTAATCAGCCCGCGTTCCTTAAGCGCGCGCTCGAGGTACTCGGCGCCGGTAAGCGTAGCGCCATTGGTCATTTGGAGCTGGATTTCCTCGCCATCGCCGTTGATGATGCGCACGTAGTCATCCAGGTTGACCAGGACATTGGTCATCACCGTGGTCTTTTCGGCGGAGCCGCCGCCGAAAAAGGTCTGTTCCACTGCCTCGAGCGGCTCCTTGCCGCTCTCTTTTAGCGCGGCATGAAGATCCGCAATAAGCGAGGAACGCGCATCGATGGCCAGGGTCCACGGCGCATTCTTGCGGCGAATGATGCGCACCCCAGGCTTAACCTTCTTCTTTTTCGCAGGTAGCTTGGATTTTGCCAGTTTTTCTAGATCCGCCGTGCCGGCGTTGGTGGTGCAGAGCTGCTCGCGGAGGAGCCAGGCATCGAAAAGCGTGGGCATCTTGCGGGCATACTTTTCGATGATGGACAACGCCACGATGGAATGACCATTGCGCCGGGCACCGTCCATGGCTCGCCGGCGTCGGCCGGTGAATTTGGTGTTTCCGCAATAAGCCTCTTTGAGCAGGATAAGCTCCCGCGCCGTGTGCTCCGGCGCACCATGCGCCCGCAGATCGTCCTCAGACAGGCCAGCGCACCCGGCGACGATATCCATCCCCGGGGCCATAGCTGCTAAGTAATTCTCGAGCGCGGTCATGCTTCATAATCTATGGCCGCGTGCAACCACGTACAACAGGAAAATTTCTACCTGTGGATAACTTTTGTGCACAGCGTTCTTGTGGCGCTATACTGGCGGGCACATGCGATGATCCGGCCATCACCGGGGGAGCAATTCAGAAGAACGGCCATAAGGCTCAGTAGAACTGAACGGGTGGGACCGTTATCTCCTTCACCGAAACGAAGCGGAGCTTTTAGCTCAAGCAGGGTGGTACCGCGAGCCATTGGCCCGTCCCTGCATCAAGTTACAGCGTGAAGGAAGATAATGGTGAAAAAGATTTACCCCAAGGTCGATATGACCGGCGGCTCGAGCCGTTTCCCGGATATGGAAGAAGAAGTCCAGAAGTACTGGAAGCAGGACGATACGTTCCAGGCTTCTTTGGAAAAGACCAAGGACTGCCCCGAATACATCTTTTATGATGGCCCTCCCTTTGCCAACGGCCTACCGCACTACGGCCACCTGCTGACCGGTTACGTCAAGGACATCGTGCCGCGCTACCGCACGATGGCCGGAAATTACGTCCCCCGCGTCTTCGGCTGGGACACCCACGGCCTGCCGGCGGAGTTGGAAGCGGAAAAGCAGCTGGGAATCACCGATAAAGCCCAGATCGAGGACATGGGCCTGGACAAGTTCAACGAGTACTGCGCTAAGTCGGTGCTGGAATACACCGATGAGTGGGAAGATTACGTCAACCGCCAGGCGCGTTGGGTGGACTTTGATAATGGCTACAAGACCATGGATATCAACTTCATGGAATCGGTCATGTGGGCCTTCAAGGAGCTCTATGACAAGGGCCTAATCTACAAGGGCTTCCGCGTGCTGCCGTATTCCTGGGCGGAGCATACCTCCTTGTCCAACCAGGAAACGCGCTTGGATGATTCCTATAAGATGCGCCAGGATCCCACCTTGACGGTGACCTTCCCGGTCGCGGGCGCTCGCGAGGGCACCGCGGCGGAGAAGACGCTGGCGGATTACCCCGCGCTTGCCGATGCCTCCTTCCTCGCCTGGACCACTACCCCCTGGACCTTGCCGTCCAATGAGGCACTGGCGGTGCACCCGGAGGTCTCCTATGCACTGTTTAAGGCCACCGACGGCGAATTCGCCGGCCGCACGTTCATCATGGCCGAAAACCTCCTGGGCACCCTGGAAAAGGAGCTGGGTGAGGCGGAGGTGCTGGGCACCTTCACCGGCGCGCAGCTCGAGGGCTTTAAGTACGAACCGATCTTCGGCTTCTTCCCAGACCTGCGCAACGCATACCAGGTGCTCCTCGCGGACTACGTGACCACTGAAGACGGTACGGGTGTTGTCCACCAGGCGCCGGCCTTTGGTGAAGACGATATGAATACCACCAACGAGTACGACATCGAGCTGGTGGTCCCGGTGAATGAGGACGGCAAGTTCACCTCCCAGGTCCCGCCATACGAGGGCCAGCTGGTCTTCGACGCAAACAAGTCCATCATCAAGGACCTCAAGGCCGCTGGGCGAGTGGTGCGCCACGTCACCATCGAGCACTCCTACCCGCACTCTTGGCGCTCGGGCGAGCCGCTTATCTACATGGCGCTGCCCGCATGGTTTGTGAAGGTCACCGAATTCCGCGACCGCATGGTGGAGCTTAATCACAACGAGATCGAGTGGCTGCCGGAGCACATCCGCGATGGCCAATTTGGCAAGTGGCTGGAAGGCGCGCGCGACTGGAATATCTCCCGCACCCGCTACTGGGGCGCGCCCATCCCGGTGTGGATGTCCGATAATGACGAGTACCCGCGCATGGATGTCTACGGCTCATTGGACGAGTTGGAGCGCGATTTCGGCACTCGCCCGGAATCGCTGCACCGCCCGCACATCGATGAGCTGATCCGCCCCAACCCAGACGATCCTACGGGTAAGTCCACGATGCGCCGCGTACCGGACGTGCTGGATTGCTGGTTCGAGTCGGGCTCCATGCCGTTTGCGCAAAAGCACTACCCGTTTGAGAATAAAGAGTGGTTTGAAACCCACTCGCCGGCGGACTTCATCGTGGAGTACTCCGGGCAAACCCGCGGCTGGTTCTACCTGCTGCACGTGCTGTCCACCGCGCTCTTTGACCGCCCGGCGTTCAAGAAAGTCGTGGCCCACGGCATTGTCTTGGGCAATGACGGGCTCAAGATGTCCAAGTCCAAGGGCAACTACCCGGACGTCAACGAGGTCTTTGACCGCGATGGTTCCGATGCCATGCGTTGGTTCCTGATGTCCTCGCCCATCCTGCGCGGCGGCAACCTTATCGTTACCGAGCAGGGCATCCGCGAGGGCGTGCGCCAGGCGCTGCTTCCCATCTGGAATGCGTATACCTTCCTGCAGCTCTACGCCGAGCAGGAAGCGAAGTTCGATACGAGCTCCACACACGTGCTCGACCGCTACATCCTGGCCAAGACCCACGACCTTGTGGCCAACGTCGATGCCGCGCTGGCGGGGACCGATATCGCCACCGCCACCGAAGAGGTCCGCCTTTTCGCCGACGTGCTGACCAACTGGTACGTCCGCCGCTCCCGCGATCGCTTCTGGGGTGGCGAGGATGCCAACCCGGAGGCCTTCAATACCCTCTACACCGTGCTGGAGACCACCACGCGCGTGGTTGCCCCGCTGCTGCCGCACGTCGCCGAGGTCATCTACCGCGGCCTGACCGGTGAGCGCTCCGTCCACCTGGCGGATTTTCCCAAGGCCGAGGACTACCCCGCGGATGCGGACCTGGTTTCTGCCATGGACGCTACCCGCGCGGTGGCATCGGCTGCGTCTTCGGTGCGCAAGGCTAATAAGCTGCGCAACCGCCTGCCGCTGCCGAAGCTCACCGTTGCTTTCGCGGGCTCGCAGAGCCTGGCGGACTTCGCGGACATCATCCGCGATGAGGTCAATGTCAAAGAGGTTGAGCTTACTGATGATGTCGATTCCGTCGGCACCTTCCAGGTGGTTTGCAACGCCAAGGTTGCTGGCCCGCGCTTGGGCAAAGATGTCCAGCGCGCCATCAAGAACCTCAAGGCGGGCAACTACGAGCGCCGCGGCGATGAGGTCGTGGTTGACGGGGACATCGTCTTGAGCCCCGAGGAATACACCGAGCGTTTGCAGGCTGCGAACCCGGATTCCACGGCCCGCATCGAGGGCTTGGATGGCCTCGTCGTTCTGGATACCGAGGTCACCGAAGAACTCGAGGCCGAAGGCTGGGCCGCCGACGTCATCCGTGGCCTGCAGGATGCCCGCAAGAACTCCGGCTTCGACGTATCTGACCGCATCTCCGTGGTCCTTTCCGTTGCCGAAGATAAGAAGGAGTGGGCGCAGCGTCACGCTGACACCATCGCAGGCGAGGTGCTGGCTACGGAGTTCTCCGTGGTCACCGAACCGCTTGCGGGTGCCCACGATATCCTCACCGGAGTCACCGCTACCGTAGCGAAGAACTAAGAGCGCACAGCGCGTGCTCTAAACGGCCCGGCCGGATGCTTTCTACAGCGTTCGGCCGGGCCGCTTTGTGCACTTGCGAATCAGTGCGTCCAATAGGCGGGGAACGAATACAAAACACGGGAGATGGAAATGCGGACTGTGATGTGGAGCGTGCCATCGAAGCCGACGCAATCGTTGGAACATGTTTAACTAGGACACCATTGGCAACCGTTACATTGTCCACTAGACCCGCGTCTTTTTAGTGATCGCACACACTTTTTCAGTATGGTTCTTTTAGATGGGAAAACAATATGGTTTACTAATCTTGCGTTCAAAAACGTAAATGGCACGACGCGGGTCGTGTTATCCCACTTTCTGCGGTGTACGCTCATGTTTTCCCTTCCTTGAAGGTAAACCGTGACGTATGGAATCCGTAGCTTGTAGTTCCCCTTGGAAGGTTCGTATGAAACTCAATAAGCGCGTTCTCGCTTCTGCAGCATTGTCTGTATCCCTCGCTACTACCGCTGTTGCTCCCGGCGCATGGGCTGATGATGATGCGCCGCATCTACGGTGCAAACAGAACTTCCGCGTGGGAAGTGATTTTGACGCCGATGCAAACGGCAATGTGGCGGAACACTTGATGCGGAACTGCAAAATGACCGCCGAGCAGATTTCCAAGCTCAATATTGAAGACTTGAAGTCGGTGGCTAAAGAGTTGAAGAAAGCGGACGGTTCTTTCGCTATCAGTCCCGAGGAGATTGACCAGTTAACGACCGCGGAGGTCAACTATGAGGCAGAAATTAATGAAGCTGCCGATAAGGCAGAAGAACCGGGCGACAATCCGGGTGCCGGTGACAAAATGCCAAAGCCGCCGGTGCCGGGCAATGAATCTGGAGAGGGCAGCTCTAACTTCGGCAATATTTTTGGCGTAATTTCTGGTCTTGCTGGTTTGGCCACTGTGGTGGCAGGCATTGCTAAAATCTTCAACCAGAACGCAGGCCTGGCCCGTATCTTGCAGCCACTGCGTGACTTCTTGGCACAGTTCAACATCAAGTTCTAATTCCATCTGAGACTGTGCTTCAGATGGGAACTTAACCGGAGCCCTCCTTGCGGAGGTGCTCCGGTTCTTTTTGGTTAAAGGAGGGCAGGGAAGCGGCCTCTGATTGTTTAGCTTTAGGCTCGCGCTACTTGATGTACCGAGTGGACATCCCCATTTAACGGGGTCCACTATCGATAAGCGTTATGCTGCGCTACAGGCATGGCTATTGAGTGATGTCGCACACTTTTTAGCGGGGGAACTATTGAACGGGAAACCAATATGATTTACTAATTCTGCGTTTAAAAACGTCAATGGCACGACATGGGTCGTGTTATCCCACTTTCTGCGGTGTCCGCTCATGCTTTTACATTGAGGCGTTTAGGGCCCGTAGCTTGTAGTACCCCTTGGAAGGTTCGTATGAAACTTAATAAGCGTGTTCTCGCTTCTGTGGCGCTCTCTGTGTCCCTCGTAACTACCGCTGTTACTCCAGTCGCTTGGGCTGCTGATGAGCACCTTACCTGTGCGCAGAACTTCCAGGCAGGTATCGATATTGATGCTGCAATCAATGTCAACATTGCGAAATATCTGCAGCGTAACTGCAATTGGAGTGGGGGCCAGATCTCTCTGCTAAATGTTGAGGAATTGAGAGAAGTGGCTAAGCAGCTCTTGAGTGCAGACGGTACTCGTCTCCATTCTGAAGAAGCGCTGAATCATGTGCTACCTTCTTGGGTCGCCGGGGTGGTGGACTATAACAACAAATTTTCCGGCGATGGTCGCAAGGGACCTGTGGGTGATGAACAGCAGCCTGGACCTCCCCTAATGGTAAACGATGTCAAAGCGGGGGATAAGGAAGTCACTGGCTCCCTTTTTGTGCTTCCGGGTCAAATTAAAAAAATTTGGATTGCTTTCCCACACTTCAAAATTTTAGAGCTCCAACTTCAGGGAAATTCCTCTAAAGGTGAAGTTATCCCCTTTAAATTCGACGTTCCACAAGGGGTTGAGCTAAAGACCAACGATGAAATATCCGTTTTCCCAATTTACTACGATTATGGCGTAGATGAACCCGTTAAGGTTACTGTGAAGTCTGCTGGTAACGGTAATGATGAGGCTCCGGGCGATGGTGAGAATCCGCCGATACCTCCAGGCGATGGTGGGAATCCGCCGATGCCTCCAGGCGATGGTGGGAATTCGCCAAAGCCGCCAGCTGATGATGAGAATCCGCCAAAGCCGCCATTCCCAGGTGGTGGCGCTGGAGAGAGTGGCTCTGACTTGGGTAGTATCTTTGGTGTAATTGCTGGTCTTGCTGGTTTGGCTGCTGTGGTGGCAAGCATTGCGAAAATTTTCAACCATGGCTTAGGCATACTTCGTATTTTGCAGCCCCTGCGTGACTTCTTGGCGCAGTTCAACATCAAGTTCTAAGTTCATCCGTATTGGTGGACTAGTGCGGGGTCGATGTTCTGACTACGCTTCAATCAGCAGTTAAACCGGAGCCCTCCGTATGGAGGTGCTCCGGTTTCTTTTTTGATGGATGGGCTGGGAAATCGAACCTTGGTCATTTAGTTTTAGCCTCGCGTTGGCTGAGATACTTGGTGATCTGTGATGGTTGTGTCGACCTAACTGCGTGTTGGTCCGGTGGATGCTGTACGGGGTTGAAGTAATCGCTGCATGTGCCTGTTTGATGGAACCGACTACCGAAAATGGTTACTCCATGCCACAGGTGCGGCATTTAGGTGATCTCGGGCACTTTTCCGGTTTGGAACTTTTAGGCGGGAAACCAATATGGTTTACTAATCCTGCGTTTAAAAACGTAAATGGCACGATAAGGTTCGTGTTATCCCACTTTCCGCGGTGTTTGCTCATGCTTTCCGTTCCTTGAAAGCATTTCCTGGCATATAGAACCCGTGGTTCGTAGTACCCCTTGGAAGGTTCGTATGAAACTCAATAAGCGTGTTCTCGCTTCTGCAGCCCTCTCTGTATCTCTCGTAGGTACCGCTGTTGCCCCAGTTGCTTGGGCCTCTGATGAGCATGTCAACGGCACACAGGAATTCGGGAATAGTAGCGATGCTGATTCTGGATTAAATATCAACGATGCGGATAATCTGCAGCCAAACTACGAATTGAGTGAGGAGCAGACTTCTCAGCTAGGCTCGGAAGAATTGACGCCGGTTGCTATGGAGCTCCCAGAGAAGGACAATAATCCCGTTCCTGCTGAAGGAGAGTCGCAGCAGTTATTGCCTTCCGCGGCTGTCAGTGATGTAAGAGCCGACGACATTTCTTCCGGCGGTGATAGCAAGGTTGTTGCTAATGACGAACAGCAATCTGGTTCGCCCCTAAGAGTGGGCGAGGTTAAAGCGGGGGCTAGGAAAATCACGGGCTCTGTCTTTTTACTCCCAGGCCAAAAGAAGACAATTCAGGTTACTTTCCCAAACGGAAGAGTTTTAACTGAAGACCTAGAGCTCGAGCAAAGCTCTGTTGAAGAGGGTAAAACCTCTAATGGTAAAGTTTTCACCTTTGAATTCGATGTTCCTGAAGGACTTGAATTAAAGGTTGGCCAACAAATACCCGTTATTCCAATTTACGATTCCTTAGGTCCGGGTGCAAAGAAGGATGCTCCCGTTTTAGTCACTGTTAAGCCAGCTGATAAGAGTAGTGAGTCGCAACCTGAGCAGAGCCCTGACAGCGGTAGTGGTCAGGCTCCGGGCAAGGGTGCCGAAGGGGATTCGGTAATGCCGCCGGCTTCGGGCAATGATGGTGGTGAAAGCCAGGAGAAGCCGCAGGGTCCGAGCGATGGTGCTGGTAAAGAGCCGGAGAATCCAAAGGCTCCGGGCAAGGGTACTGACGAGGATTCGGTAATGCCGCCGGCTTCGGGCAATGATGGTGGTGAAAACCAGGAGCAGCCACAGGCGCCGGGCAATGGTGCTGGTAAAGAGTCGGAGAAGCCAAAGGGCCCGGGCAAGGGTACTGGTGAGGATTCGGTGAAGCCGCCGGCTTCGGATAAAGATGGTGGTGAAAACCAGAAGAAGCCGCAGGGCCCAGGCAATGGTGCTGGTAAAGAGTCGGAGAAGCCAAAGGCTCCGGGCAACGGTGCCGGTGAAAAGCCGGGCAAGCCGCAGATTCCAGGCAATGGCGGTGAAAAGGGCGGCTCTAACTTCGGCGCTGCCTTTGGTGTAGTTGCTGGGGTGGTTGCTTTTGTGGCGGGCGTTGTTAAATTCTTCAACCAGTTCTCTGGCATCGCGCGCTTCTTGCAGCCACTGCGCAACTTCTTCTCACTGTTCAAGTTCTAATCCCGCCTGAATTAGCGGATTAACGCGGTCTCGATGTCACCGCTGCGCTTTAGGTAGTAACTAAACCGGGGCCCTCCATGAGGAGGTGCTCCGGTTTCTGCGTTTTCTGGCTAACTTTTGTGGCGCTTGGCCTAGCCCTAGCGCACGGGGCCGGGCAGGTGGGCGCGCCAGCCGTGGATCACGTTGATAAGGCAGCATGCGGCGAGCAGGGAACCGATGAGGAATAGCGCCGTGAAGCCGATGTAGGGCGCAAGGGCACTAAAGGCCATGGGGATAAAGAAGCCGGTGTAGGACACGGAATAGAACACGGCGGTAAGGCCGGCGAGGTCATCTTTTCCGGCGATGCGCTGGACCTCGGAAAGGCCGGCGACAAGTGCTAGGCCGTAGCCGGCGCCCATGACGGCGGCGCTGGTGATGCCGAGCGGGAGCGATAGCGTGCGCGCGGCGATGGCACCGAAGATGGTGCCGACGGTAATAACGGCCATGGCAACGGCGGAAGCGCGGGCGGAGCGGTGGGTGTCAATGACCTTGCCAAACATTTGGATGCCGACGCCGCAGCCCAGCGTAATGACGGTCATGAGGCCGGAAAAGGCGATGGGGGCATCGCCGGCGGAATCAGAAAGCAGCTGCGGCAAGAGGGCATAGGCCGCGCCCGCGCAGCCGAATACCCAGGGGGCTACGGGCAGGACGATGCGGGAAAAGCGGCGGTGGGCGGCTGATGGGATGTGCAGCATGTGCAGCATATTGCGGATGCTTAGATCTAAAAACGTGTCTTTGACGGTTTCGCCGCGGGGCGGGCGGGTCTCAGGGGTCTTCAGCAGCCACACTGCGGTAATAACAGTGAGCAGGATGTGCAGGACATAGGCCAGGTGGGTGGGCCACGGGCCCCATTGCGCCAGCACCGAGGCTAGGGCGGCGCCGATGAGGAAGCCCACGGTAAGGCACATCGATGCCTTTCGGGGGCCTGCGGCGGGGTCGCCGCCGGAGCGGGTGATGAGCTCGGAAATCCAGGTGGAGCCGACCGCCATGACGATGCCCAGCGCCAGGCCGCACAGCACGCGGCCGGCGGCGATGATGAGGGGTTCTTCGGGAGCGATGGACAGCAGGAAGGACCCGGCCAGGGAGAGCGGTGCCGCGGGCAGCATCGTGGGGCGCCGGCCGATATAGTCCGACAGCGGCCCGGAGATGAGCAGCGCGGGCACGATGCCAATGACGTAGGCCGCCAGGAGGCCGTTGACGGTGACCTGTGAGAAATGGGATTGCTCGCGGTACATCACGAGTAGGGGAGTAAATTCATTGCCGCCCCAGGCAACGGCCACCATGCTGCCTGCGACGGGTAACCAGTCGCGATTGGCGGGGTCCTGACTCATAGTTGATCCTTCGAATTTTTCAGGTGTGAACGGAGTGCGGCAAGGTAGGCGGGCAGGTTGGCGGTGAGGAGGGCATCGGCAAGCACGCGGTGCTGATCGACGAACGCGCGGGCCCGCGCCACATTGCGCCCAATGGCGGTGGCGGTAAAACGTTGCTGACGCTCGCGCAGCTGGTGGCCCACGTTGGCCAGCAGGCTATTGCCGGCGCTATCCATGATGATTTGGTGGAATTGGGCATCCAGGCGCGTGTATTCGCGGAGATCCCCGGCATCCAGGGCGGCGTCTTGGGCCGCAATGTTTTCTTGCAGGCGCTTGGCGATGCCCCCACGTTCCGCCTCACCCAGCTCGCAGATCTTTTCGGCACTGTGGGCATCGACAAGCAGGCGCGCCTCGTAGACCTCGCGGATTTCTTGGGGGCTAATCGGCACGACCAGCGCGCCGCGCTTGGGATAAAGCTGCAAAAAGCCCTCGAGCTCCAGGCGCAGGAAAGCCTCGTGGGCCGGGGTCCGGCTGACCCCTACCTCGGCCGCGAGTGCGGCTTCTGACAGCATCTGCGAGGAATCGATGGTGCCGTCGATGATCCTTTCTTTGACCAATTCATAAACCCGCTCCGCGGCAGGCTGCATGCTTGTATCGCTCATGCATACATCTTGCATACAAGTTAGTTTAAGCGTCAACCTATTCCCAATTCCGGGGTTGGCGTGACTTAGACTGGAGGGTATGCAACGTTGGGTCTTACACATCGATATGGATGCGTTTTTCGCCTCCGTCGAGCAATTGACCCGACCGACTTTGCAAGGCCGGCCGGTGCTCGTCGGTGGAGTTGGCGGCCGCGGGGTTGTTGCCGGTGCGTCCTATGAGGCGCGCGAATACGGCGCGCACTCGGCGATGCCGATGTATCGCGCCCAGCAATTGGTCGGCCTGCGCGCGGTGGTGGTCAGCCCGCGCCGGGCGGTCTATTCGGCGGCCTCGCGCCGGGTATTTGAGATCATTTCTCAGCACGTCGAGGTCATCGAGCAGCTATCTATCGATGAGGCCTTTATGGAGCCAGAGGCGCTGGTGGGTGCGACGGCGGACGAGGTGCACCAGTGGGCGGATGGCCTGCGCGCGCTCATCCGGGAGGAAACGGGCCTGCCGTGTTCCATCGGCGCGGGCTCCGGCAAGCAATTTGCCAAGATCGGCTCCGGCGAAGCCAAGCCCGATGGCACCTATGTCATCCCAGCGGATAAGCAGCTGGAGATGCTGCATCCGCTCCCGGTGGGAAAGCTGTGGGGCGTCGGTCCGGTTACGGAGGCCAAGCTCAAGGGCATCGGGGTGGAGACCATTGGCGCGCTGGCCGCCATGACCCAAAAGGAGGTGGAAATCTCCATCGGCAGCGTCGTTGGGCTGCAGTTGTGGCAGCTGGCGCAGGGCATCGACGATAGGGAAGTTGCCCCGCGCGCGATTTCCAAGCAGATTTCCACGGAGCATACCTATCCCAAGGACCTGCTGACGGTACCGGATGTGGACGCGGCGATTACCCGCGCGGCCGAGGGCGCGCACCGCCGCCTGCTTAAAGATGGCCGCGGCGCGCGCACCGTGACGGTCAAGCTGCGGATGGCGGATTTTCACATCGAATCGCGCTCGACCACCCTTGCTTATGCCACCGATGACCTAGAGATATTGACCGCCGCCGCCTTCAAGCTGGCGCGCTACCCGGATGAACTGGGCCCCATCCGCTTGGTGGGGGTGAGCTATTCCGGGCTGGAAGCCGCGCGCCAAGACGTGTTATTTCCTGAGCTCGACCGCGAAATCGTGCGGCCTGTGCTGCCGGATACCGATTATGAAACGGGCGTGAGCGATGACTCCCAGCCACCGGCGCCGACCACCGTGGTCGTCGAAGACGATGTGGAGGATCAGTGGCACGCCACCCAAGACGTCTATCACCCGGAGTTCGGCCACGGATGGATCCAGGGCACCGGGCACGGGGTGGTCAGCGTGCGTTTTGAAACCCGCGCCACCGGACCCGGCCGCACGAAATCCTTTGCCGCCAGCGACCCAGATTTGGTGCCGGCGGATCCGCTCGAGTCCTTAGACTGGCAGGACTGGTTGGAAACCCAAGACTAGGCTTCGCGGTAGCGCTTGGGGTCAGGGCTTTGCCGGAATACCTCGGCAGGATCCGTGCCGGTGGCCAGCGCCGCGGCCAAAAGAATACGCGCCTGGCTGGGGCGGAAGGCACCTGCGTTGATCGCGCCCAGGCTGCGCAGGCTCGCCCCGCCGCCATCGCCGCCATAGGACAACGCGGTCGCGCCGTACGGGGTGCGGGTGGAAATGACGACGGGGAGGCCGTCGCGCAGGGCATCGGCAAGCGCGCGGCCCATATCCCCACTCATATTGCCCGCGCCCATGGCCTCGATGACGAGGCCGGCGGCGGAAGTGCGGGCGGCATCGACAAGCACGCGCCCCGCGCCGGGGTAGGCAGGGATGATTTCTACCGGGTGCGGTGCCAAGGGCTGCGGGTGCAGCCGCGGGGTGGCATCCGGGACCCGCAGGGACTCAAAAGCGCGCAGGTCAGAGGTGTGCTGCTTGCGGGCCCCGCGCGCAGGGATGGTCATGCCGCCAAAGCGGATGAAGACGCCGGGCTGCCCGCTAAGAGCGAGCTCGCGCGCATCGCGGAGATTGCGCGGGCCGTCCGGGTGCGGGTGATCGTAGGAGCGCTGCGCGCCGGTGAGCACAATGGGCGTATCGCCGGCGCAAAAAATCTCCAGCGCCATCGCCGTCTCTTCCATCGAATCGGTGCCATGGGTGATGATGACGCCGTCGATGTCCGCGCGGGCGGTTTGCTCATTGACCACCCCAATGAGCTCGTCGAGGTCCGCGAGCGTAATAGAAGAGGAATCGAGCTGGCGAAATTCCACCACTTCGGCGTCGATATCGGCCGCGAGCTGCGCGCCGGTGACGGTAGGGACGAGGGAACCATCCCGTACAGTGGTGCAGGCAATCGTGCCGCCGGTGGCGATGAGGGCGAGGTTAGTCATGCCTTCCAGAATAAAAGAAGACGCGCCGAGGCGGCAGGCGCGGACCAGAAAAGCTGGTGCAAATGTAAACTGATGGGAGTTTATAACCCAGACGTGAGGAGTGAGAAGTGAAATTCCGCAAATTTGGTGCCGCGTGCCTCGCATTGAGCGCGGCGGCCGCCCTGTCCGCCTGCTCTTCTGATGACGAGCAAGAAGACACCACCAAGAACAGCGAATCCAGCGAATCCGCGTCCGCCGACGGCGACTCCGCGGCCCCCGCACTGCCAACCGCCGCCGATTTGAACGCCATCCTGGCAAAGGCCACGGATCCGGAGGCATCGCAGGAAGAAAAGACCGCCACCGTGGAAGGCGGCGAATCCGCCCCAGAGATCTTTGACACCATGGCGCGCTCCAAGGAAGAATCCGGTGCGGAGTTCGCGGTCGTGGATCCGGTTTTGCCTGGCTATGATCCGCAATCCGTGCTGACCACGGTCAATTTCTCCACGGCCGATGGCCAAGAGCAGACCGCGGACCAGGTGGAGTTTATTTATGAGGACGGCACCTGGAAACTATCGAAGACTTGGGCCTGCACGCTGATTCAAAACACTGTGCCGCCTGAGCAGGTACCGGAGATGTGTGCCGATACCGGTGCGGGTGCGCTGCCGGCCGATGAGGGCAACGGAGCACCTGCGCAGGGCGATGCCCCCGCAGAAGGCGCAGAGCAGGCGCCTGCCGAGGCCCCCGTAGAAGCCCCCGCTGAGTAACTCGCCTCCCCGCTACTCGGAAAACGCTAGCTCCGTCAGGCTTGATTGCACGACGCGCAGATCTGAATCGGCGGTGCCGTAGGTTACCTTCGTATCGAAGGACACGTCACCGTCCACGGGGAGCGGTTTCGTCAGGTCTACCGTGATGCTTCCCGAGGAGTTGGTGGAAGAATCCAGCACGTCGAGTTCCTTATCCTTTAACTCCGTGCCCTCGGCTTGGCCCTCGAAGGATAAAGCACCCAGGGTGGGGCGTTGTTCCACCTCGACGGATAGCGTGACGCGGTCACCATCGATGGACTCGACCTTATAGCGGGTCGTCTGCAAGAGCGTGGATTCGCCGGTCACGCGCGAATCTACCGTCCACGTCGCGCCGGTGCCGACCTCTTCTTCCGGGAAGACGATGGGCAGCGCGGTCAGCTTCATGATCGCCTGTTCGACGGTGCCGCGCGCCTCATCGCTCGCATCCTGCGGGGCGGCCAAGCGCAGGGAATTCATCTGGCCGTTGTCTTGGCCGCGCCAGCCAAATTGGAACCCGGACGCAGAAGAGACATCGGTATCGCCGGAGTATTCCGGATCCCCTGCGGTGACAAACGCGTTGCGCGAGGCCGGCAATTGATCCTCGACGTCCTCGGTGGCCTTATCCACCGATGCCGAAAGCGGCAGGGTAGTGGTCACCTTATCTACGTCCGCGGCTTGGAAGTCGGCGGCGGCGGATTTATTCAGCAGGTCCTGCGAAAATCCCTCCGTGGCGCGGTAGGTTACCTCCTGCGAGGAGTCGATGTCGTGATATTCCAGCAGTTTCTTCTCCCCGGTTCCGGCCTCTTCGACGGTCAGGCGCGGGGCATCGATAGTCAGGCCGACTGGCTGCTCCACGGCGGGGCCGGGGGTCTCATAAGAACAGGCGCTTAGCGCTACGGCGACGGCGGAAAGGGCTGTAAAAACTTTGACTCGAAACACGCTTACCAAAATACCGGACGCTCCTGATTAGAATGGTGTGGGTGAGCCAAAAACGAAGGAGTCAGACAGGTCTTATCGCCGCGGTGGTCATCGCCGTGGCGGTTGTGGATCAAGCCGTAAAACAACTCATGCTTACCGTCCTGACGGAGGGTGTGCCGCACTATGTCATCGGGGACTGGTTCAGGTTTACCCTGCTCTTTAACCCGGGCGCGGCGTTTTCCATCGGTGGCGAGGGATCGACCTGGCTGTTTACCACCATTCAATTGGCGTTCGTCTTAGGCGTTGCCATCGCCGCCCCGCGCATCCACAACACCGGCCAGGCGCTGGGGCTGGCGCTCATTGCCGGTGGGGCATTGGGCAATTTTGCAGATCGCATCTTCCGCGACCCGGGCTTCTGGTTCGGGCACGTCGTGGACTATATCTCGGTCGGCTCGTTCGCGGTCTTTAATATCGCAGATGCGACCATTACCTGCGGCGTTGTCATCTTTATCGGCGCCATGCTGCTCGCGGAACGGAGGGCGGAAAATGAATAGGCAATTGCGCAGTTTTCCCATTCCAGAAGGCTTGGAGGGCATGCGTGCCGATGCCGCGCTTGCCAAGCTCCTCGGCCTCTCCCGCTCGGCCACTGCCCAGCTGTGCGCAGAAGGCGGGGTCACCGTGGATTCGCAGGAACTCGGTAAATCCGAGCGCCTGGCGTCCGGCCAGGTGGTCTCGGTGCTGCTCCCAGAGCCGGAAAAGCCCCTGCTGCCGCGCGAAGAGCTGGTAGAGGGCATGGACGTTTTATATAGCGACGCCGATATCATCTGCGTGCACAAACCCGTGGGCGTCGCCGCGCACCCGAGCGTGGGCTGGGATGGGCCGACGGTCATCGGCGGGCTGCGCGCGGCGGGGTATAACGTGGCCTCGCTTGGCCCCACCGAGCGCCAGGGCATCGTCCACCGCCTGGACGTGGGCACCTCCGGGGTCATGGTCGTGGCCTCCTCCGGGCGCGCCTATTCCGCACTCAAGCATGCGTTTAAGCACCGGACCGTGAAAAAGACCTATCACGCGGTGGTCCAGGGCCTGCCCGATCCGATTGAAGGCACCATCGATGCGCCCATCGGCAGGCACCCGAAGTCGGGCTGGAAATTCGCCGTGCTTGACGATGGCAAGGCCGCTGTCACCCATTACCGCCTCATCGAGGCCTTTCGCGAGGCCAGCCTCATCGAGGTGCACCTGGAAACCGGCCGCACCCACCAAATCCGCGTCCACATGTCCGCCACCGGGCATCCCTGCGTCGGCGATCCCATGTACGGCTCGAACCCGCAGCTTTCCGCCCGCCTAGGACTCGAGCGCCAGTGGCTGCATGCGGTGCAGCTGGGCTTTACCCACCCCGGCACCGGGAAGTGGTTCGAGGCCCGCGCGCCGTACCCCGATGACCTGCAACAGGCCCTGGAGCGCCTGCAGGGATGAGGAAGTTTTATTGGCGGCGTCGGCTAGCGGCACTGGCCCTGGTGCTGGTGGCGGTCGTGGTGGTCCTGGTGCTTTTTGGCACGCTGGGCACGCAAGCATCCACGCGCGTGCAAGGCGATCAGCTAGGCCCGGATGGGGAGTCCCGCGCGGAGTATATTGAGCGCGTTAATTCCATGGACATCGACCCGGATGCCGCCACGTATGCGCTGGTTACCTTCGATACCGAGCTGCCGCCCGTCGCCGTCGCCGCCGCGCTGACTGATATTCCGCGCATGGACGCCATCCTCATGGGCTCGACCGCGCCTATCGCGGTGCCGGAGCCCGTCGCCGGCGAGGATCGCGCCGCGGTGATTAACCGCACCTTCGATCGCATCGGCGCCTCCTACGGCCAGCGCCCCAGCGAGGTGAGCGCCGCCGTGGTGTGGGGCACGGGCACCCAGCTTGCCGATGTCGCCTCCCTCCCCGCCGTCGCCGCCGTCGAGCCCGCGCCTGCCGATGCCGCCTGGGGCAGCTTCGCCGTGCGCCCACCCAGCTAAAATTGCCATCCTGAACGCTTCGCCGCGCGGGGTGTGGGGGTGGCGGCTTAGCATCGGGGACATGGAACACATTCGGGCATATATTGCGGCTTTAAACTCGGCGATGGATATCCTCGCCGAGGCCGCCGATATGCCCGCCTCCGAGCTGACCGCCGCCGGAATGCCGGATGCCGCCGCCGCGTCGATAGCCCACCTTTCCCAGATCTATTTCGGGCCGACCAGCTTTACGCGCCGCCAGCGCCGGGCGGTCGAGGGGGCGCGCCGCAATGGGCATTCGCTGCCGACGCTGGAGGTCATCGAAAAGCACGCCCGCCGCGCGCCCACCCAAGCCCGGGCCTGGGCCCTGCGCGCGGAGCTTGCCCAGGTATCGGCCGATACCCAGGCGATGGACAAGCTCGCCCGCAAGAAAGTGCGCGCGCTGCGCCCGCCGCGCGAGCCCAAACCCGGGGTGCGGCTGCGCCGCCGAGCCGCCGGCAAACCATGGACGCTGACGATTACGGGCAGCTCCAGCCTCGTCGCGGAGCTGCATAACCAGGCAGGCACGCTTGCCGATGTCGCCGCCCTCTTCCACTCCGGCGCCTCCACCTCCACCGTGCGCACCAACGTGGTAATCCCGCTGGATAAGCTAAGCGCCGTTGTGCAGGGTGATAAAGATGTGACGGTCACCATGACCAACGGCGCGCAGATAAGCGGCGCTGAGCTGGCCCAGCGCGCGATGGCGGAGGAAGGCTTTATCACCCTTATCCACCCCGTGGAGGGGCCGGTGAACCTGTACCGCATGCGGCGCGGGGCAACGTGGAAGCAATTTATGATGGCCGCCGCCGAAAACCCCATCTGCCCGGCGCGCGGGTGCCACCGCCCAGCCGATGAGTGCCAGGTGCACCACATCTATAGCTGGGCCGGCGGCGGCTGGACCAATGCCAAGAACCTCACCGTAGCGTTCCCGCATCACAACGGCCGCAATGACGACGACCGCGCCGCCCGCCCCCGCAATGGCCGCTTCGAGCGCGTACACGGCGGCGTGCGGTGGATTAAACCCTGGCAGCCGCCACCGCCGGACCTCGTTGATACCGGGCCCAGATAGCCACAGCTTTGAGCCCAAGGCCCGCCCCTCAGCGGCGACCATTACGCGCCGTTTTCCCGTGCCGCGCACTCCTGTGGGCCGCCTACCCGCGCCGCGCACTCTTGCGCGGCGCGCTTTGGCGAACGCGTATGAGATCCGCAATGTAGATGCTGACCGCCACGCCGATGATGGCGAAGCCAATCCACCGGTGCGTGGAGAAGTGCTCTTGGGTGACAAAGAGCGCCCACAGCATCTGCATGATGGGGGTGAGGTATTGGAGCATGCCGATCGTCGACAAGCGCAGCGTCCGCGCGCCTTGGGCGAAGCACAATAGTGGCAACGCGGTAATTAGGCCGGCGCTGATTAATAGCAGCATGTGTGGCGTGCCATCCGAACTGAACGTGCCGCGGCCGGCCTGCTCGATCCACACGATATAGGCAATGGCAATGGGGGAGACCACCAAAGACTCCGCCGCGACCGAGACCGCTGCCGATACCCGCACCTGCTTCTTGATGAGCCCGTAGATGCCAAACGATGCCGCCAACAGCAGCGAGATATACGGCGCTTGGCCGGTAAAGAAGGTCAGATACAGCACCGCGATCGCCGCCACGGCGACGGCGGTCGCCTGCCATGGGCGCAGCTGCTCCTTTAAGAAGATCATGCCGAGCGCCACCGATACCAGGGGATTGATGAAATAGCCTAAAGCGGCATCGGCCACGTGATCGGTATTAATCGCCAGCACATAGGTGCCCCAGTTGACCGTGATAAATAAGCCCCCGGCGGCAAGCCAGCCCCACGTGCGCTTGTCCATGCGCACCAATTCGCGCCAGCCGCCGCTGAATATTAAAAACGCCGTGACGATAACCGCGGTCCACAACACGCGGTGGGCGAGGATTTCCAGCGGCGTGGCCGGCAGCAGGAGCGGGAAGAACGCGGGGAAGAACCCCCACATGATGTATGCGGCGAGCGTGTAGATCATCACCGCATAATATCGTCATCTTGACCGCCCCGCTAAGATGACCGCATGGCCAAAAACTCCTCCTTCGTCCACCTGCATAACCATACCGAGTTCTCCATGCTGGACGGCATGGCCAAGGTCGATATGTTGGCTGATGAGGTGGTCAAGCAAAACATGCCCGCCGTGGGCATGACAGACCACGGCAATATGTATGGATCCGACGCCTTTTACAAGCGCATGACCAGCGCCGGGGTCAAACCCATCATCGGCATCGAGGCCTACATGGCCCCGGAATCGCGCTTTAATAAAAAGCGTGTGTTGTGGGGCACCCCGGACCAAAAGCGCGACGATGTCTCCGCCTCGGGCGCGTATTTGCACCAGACGATGATCGCGGAAAACGCGACCGGGCTGCGCAACCTGTTCACCTTGTCTTCGCTCGCCTCCTACGAAGGCCAGCTGGGCAAGTGGCCGCGCATGGATGCAGAGCTCATCGCCGAGCATGCCGATGGCATCATCGCCACGACCGGCTGCCCATCCGGCGATGTGCAGACCCGCCTGCGCCTCGGCCAATTCAACGAGGCCCTCGAGGCTGCGGCGATGTGGCAAGACATCTATGGCAAGGACAACTTCTTCTTGGAGTTGATGGACCATGGGCTGGACATCGAAAAGCGCACGCGCGATGGGCTGCTCGAAATCGGCCGGAAGCTGGACCTGCCGCCGCTGGTGACCAATGACTGCCACTACGTGCTGGAATCCCAGGCGCCGGCGCACGAGGCCATGCTGTGCGTGCAGACCGGCAAGACGTTCATGGACCCGGACCGCTTCAAGTTCGGCGGTACCGGCTACTACATCAAGTCCGCCGCGCAGATGCGCGATACCTGGGATGACCTGATTCCGGATGGCTGCGATAACACCCTGTGGATTGCCGAGCGCGTGCAAGACTACAGCGAGGTGTGGGAGGAACACCCCCACGACCGCATGCCCATTGCCGATGTCCCCGAGGGCCACACCCCCACCTCCTGGCTGACCCACGAGGTGATGGAGGGGCTGCAGCAGCGGTTCCCCGGGCGCGATGTGCCGGAGGAGTATATCGAGCGCGCCAAGTACGAGATTTCCGTGATTGAGATGAAGGGCTACCCGTCCTACTTCCTCATCGTGGCGGAGCTTATTAAGTATGCGCGTTCGGTGGGCATCCGCGTGGGGCCCGGCCGTGGTTCTGCGGCGGGTGCGCTCGTGGCCTACGCGCTGACCATTACCAATATTGATCCGCTGGAACACGACCTGCTCTTCGAGCGCTTTTTGAACCCCGAGCGCCCGTCCGCGCCCGATATCGATATCGACTTCGACGATCGCCGCCGCGGCGAGATGATTACCTATGCCGCCGAGCGCTGGGGCGAGGATAAGGTTGCCCAGGTCATTACCTTCGGCACGGTGAAAACCAAGCAGGCCATTAAGGACTCCGCCAAGGTGCACTTTGGCCAGCCCGGCTTCCAGATGGCCGACCGCATCAACGGCGCGCTGCCCCCGGCGATTATGGCGAAGGATATTCCGCTGCGGGGCATTACCGACCCCGACCACGAGCGCTATTCCGAGGCCGCCGAGGTCCGCCAGATGGTGGAATCTGACCCGGATGTGAAAAAGATTTATGACACCGCGCGCGGCTTGGAGGGTGTTGTTCGCCAGGCTGGTGTGCACGCCTGTGCGGTGATTATGGCCTCCGTACGGTTGATGGACCACATCCCGATGTGGAAGCGGCCTGCCGATGGCGCCTATATCACCGGCTGGGATTACCCCGCCTGCGAGGCCATTGGCCTGTTGAAGATGGACTTTCTGGGCCTGCGCAACCTCACCGTTATTGGCGATGCCATCGAAAACATCAAGCGCAACCGCGGCGAAGAGGTGCAGCTCGAGCAGCTGCATGCCGATGACCCCAAGGTCTCCAAGGTCTATGACCTGCTCTCGCGCGGGGATACCTTGGGCGTGTTCCAGCTGGACTCCGGCGGAATGCAGGAGTTGCTCAAGCGCATGAAGCCTACCGGTTTCAAAGACATCGTGGCCTCCTTGGCGCTGTACCGCCCTGGCCCGATGGGCGTTAACGCCCACTGGGATTATGCCGATCGCAAGAATGGGCGCAAGGAAATCACCCCGATCCACCCTGAGCTCGAGGAGCCGCTGAAGGAAATCCTGGATGAGACGTATGGCCTTATCGTCTACCAGGAGCAGATCATGCGTATCTCGCAGAAGGTGGCGAACTACACCGCCGGCGAGGCAGATGGCTTCCGTAAGGCGATGGGTAAGAAAAAGCCCGAGGTCCTGGCCCAGCAATACGATAAATTCTGGGGCGGCATGCAAGAAAATGGCTACTCAAAATCCGCCATGGATGCCCTGTGGGGGACCATCGAGCCCTTCGCGTCGTACGCGTTTAACAAGTCCCACGCCGCAGGCTACGGGTTGGTCTCGTTCTGGACGGCCTACCTCAAGGCCTACTACGCGCCGGAATACATGGCAGCGCTGTTGACCTCTGTGGGCGATAAGAAGGATAAGTCCGCCATCTACTTGTCGGACTGCCGCCACTTGGGCATTAACGTCTTGCCGCCTTCGGTCAATGAGTCCGAGGAGGACTTCCAAGCTGTGGGCGAGGATATTCGCTTCGGCATGGGCGCTATCCGCAACGTGGGCTCTGAAGTGGTCGAATCCATCATTGCCTCGCGCAAGGCAAAGGGGGCGTTTACGTCCTTTAGCGATTACCTCGACAAGATCGACCTTGCGGCGTGTTCCAAGCGCGTGACCGAGGCGCTGATTAAGGCCGGCGCTTTTGATGATTTCCAGCAGCCGCGCAAGGGGCTGATGCTTATTCACGAGGACGCCGTCGATGCCGTGCAGACCACCAAGAAGGCGGCGGATAAGGGGCAATTCGACCTCTTTGCCGGCTTCGGCGGTGGTGACGATGCCTCTTCGGAGGGCGCCTTTGCCATTGATGTTCCGGACGACTCGTGGGATCGCAAGCACGAGTTGGCACTTGAGCGAGAGATGCTGGGCCTCTACGTTTCTGGCCACCCACTCGATGGTTTCGAAGAGGCCCTAGCTGCGCAGACCAATACTCCGCTGACCAAGATCCTCAACGATGAGGTACACAATGGCCAAGAACTCATCATCGGCGGCATCATTTCCGGCGTGGACCGGCGCTTTTCTAAGCGCGATGGTTCCCCGTGGGCGATTGTCACGGTAGAAGATCACAACGGCGCGCAGGTAGAGATCTTGGTGTTCAATAAGGTCTACTCGCTGGCAGCGCCGCATATTGTGGAGGACAACATTATCTTGGCGCGCGTCAACGTCAAGGTGCGCGATGAGCGCCGGTCGCTGTTTTGTTCCGATATTCGCGTTCCCGAGCTGGGACCCGGCGGTGGCGCGAGCCTGCCGCTGCGCCTGACCATGCGCACGGACCAGTGCACGATGGAAAATATCGCCCGGCTCAAGCAAGTCTTGGTCAAAAACCACGGTGATTCCGATGTCTATCTCGAGCTTGTCGAAGGCGATCAAACCACCACGATGGTCCTAGGCGAGCACCTCCGCGTGCAACGATCCGGCAACCTCATGGGGGATCTGAAGGCCACCATGGGCGCTGGCATTTTGGGGTAGTAGAATTTGCCCGCCTCGTCCCTGCGCTCCCTCTTTCTGAGGCGAACAGGGATTGAGGTGGCGACGGGCCTGGGGTGAAGCCGCTAGGACACCTCCGCGAAAGGCTGGGCATAAAGAAATGGCCGCCGTGCACATGCAACGGCGGCCATTTTTTAAGAAATCGGGGATTAGTACTTAATTCCCAAGCGGTCAAGCGCAGCCTTCAGCGGTTCGAGGACTGCCGGGTTGAACTTGGCGATGGCGGCGTAGGTCTGCAGAATCGCAGCGACGGCGCCGGCGATGACGGCGGTCCACTGCGAGACCTTCAGGAACTTTTCTGCAGTTTCCTCGGAGGAGCCAAGCTTGGTCAAGCTATCGAGCTGCTGTTGCTGTGCCTCTTTAGTCACGCAATCTGGCTGCTTCGGCATGCCGGCGGTGCCGTAGCCATTGAGCAAGCCCTCGAGGAACTTATTTGGGTTGGACAGGTTGACTCCGCCCTTGCCCTCTTCGATGTTCTTGAGGTGCTCTTGCTTGGCAGCTTCTACTTGGGCCAGGCATTCAGCGCTGAGCCCCTTGCCGGGCTCATCTGCGGAAGCAACAGCCGGGGTGACAAGGCCCGCCGCCACAGCGGTGGCAGCGACGAGAGAGGTGCTGAGTCGTTTACGCATAGGGAAAGGCTCCTTAAAGTTCAGATTTTAGCTTGTTAAAACGTAGCAGCTTTAAGGCTAAAAATCTATGGAAGTAATTGCCGGATGGGTTCAGGAAGCATCTTATAAAATTGATCCGCCACCTGCGGCATGAAGTGCAACACCCCGCTCAACATGGCACCGAGGGCAATGACACCGGCGATAATCCCGATACCTTTCCCGATGAAGCTGCTGCCGGAACCGTCATCAGGCAGCGACGCCCCGGGAGTATCGTCGCCATTTTCATCGGAGTCGGCGTCGTCGCCTTCAGCCTGGGCGCCGCCCACGAGATCGGCGACGGAGAAGACCGTGGTAGTGCCGGATACCTCGTTGCCGGCGATAAGGAGGGCATCGGCAGTAGGCGAGTCTTCCTTGCTAATGAACGCCAATCCCTCTGGGCCCAAGTCGCCGGCCAAGCTGGTGGCGGCGACATTGTCTTCGTCGTAGTCCACGGTGAAATCGCGGTTATTGGTGTAGGTGACGAACTCGGCTTGAGCGGGGTCGGTGACGTCATAGACAAAGATGCCGCCCACGCGCTCCATTCCGATGAAGGCATAGGTGCGATCGCCAACCGTTCCAATCGTCAGGGCTTCCGGTTCGGGGCCTTTATTATTGGAGCGATCGTCGAAGTCGGGGTCTTCGTTATCGGCGTTGAAGTTGAGGCCTTCGATGTCCTTGGTGATTTCCTCAAAGTCGGAACCGGAATCGAAGACGACGTTGCCCTCGGCATCGTAAATGCTAAAGGAACGGGACCCGAAGGAATACAGGCCATCGAAGCAGCCTTTTTCCTCATTCCACCCAGAGGCATTGCTTAACTTGAGGTTACCGGCGTATTTCTTGTCCTCGATGCCTTCTGGAAGGTCGACGGAATCACAAACCTGGCCCTCTTCAACGAGCTCTTTCAGTTTGACCTCATCGGTGTAGCCGCCCCAGTCGCGGGCATCGCCCTCATTGGCGGTGGCGAAGTAGGTCTGGCCGTTGGTCTGGAAGGCGCCGATCGAATCCGGCATGGATAGCCCGTGCACAGGGATCGTGCGCAGTTTTGCCTCGCCGTCCTTATTGGAGGGATCGAGGGGGATAACCGAGTGATCCGCGATGTGGGCGGGCAGCACCTTTTCTACGGTGGCGGAGGCGATATCGACCACGGCGATGGCGTTGTTTTCTTGCAAGGTGACATACGCCTTGCCATCAGCGGAGGAAATATACTCCGGCTCGAAGTCGAGCGAAGGTTTGTTGTGGTGGTTTTCTGGGCCGAAGACGCGAATGGACGGGTCAAGTTCTGCATCAGGCCCGTCGAAAGCGCGGAAATCGGCGGTGCGAACATCCGCAGCGGAGGGGGCCTGGACGCCGTCTGGCAGGGAGATGACGGATACGGTGCCTTCTGGATCTTTTGCGTATTCGGTGCCATCGGCGGTGAGCTCATCGGAGGGCTCGCCCTCGTTAGCGGTCAAGGCATAGGCGCCGTCTTTAGTGATGTGCACGTTATCTGGCAATGCGCCGAGCGGCACGCGGCCGAGCTCGTTGCCGGAGGCGGCATCGAAAATCAAGGCTTCGCCGTTTTCGGTCTTGTCTGCCTGCTGCACGGCGGCCACAGCGAGGCCATCGGGGCGCACGGCCACGGAGTTGATTTCCTTATCGCCGTCGGCGGAGACCTCGGCAACCTTGGTGGGGTTGGTGGGATCGGAGGCATCCAGGATATCCACCTTGCCCGATTGCGCGTTCACCGTGAGAATGCGCTGGGAGGCGGCGTGGTAGGCCACGATTTCCGCTGCTGATTTGCCCATGACCCCGGCTTCATACGAGCCAATGGGGCTGAGCTTTACCGCAGCATCGTCGGCGGAGCGTTCCAAAACATTATCGACGATATGCGCGTTGGCGGCCGGGGCGCAGCTGAGCGCAAGGCAGGCAGCCACGCCGATGGAGGTGCGCTTAAACATAGAGAGAGTCCTTTCTTGTGGAGCACTCCATTGTTTCCAAACCACGTAACAGTCACGCTAAACCGGAATGAAATCTAGGTGAATCGGTCGAGCACTAGGTAGGGCGAGTAGACTCTGCAATCATGACTGAATCGACCATCCACGCATCCGATATCCAGCAGGCACAGGCACGCATCAGCTCCGAGATCGCGCCGACGCCGCTGCAGTATTGCCCCCGGCTTTCTGCGGAAACGGGCTGTGAGGTCTATTTAAAGCGCGAGGATCTCCAGGACGTGCGCTCGTATAAGATACGCGGCGCGCTCAATAGCATCTCCAGCCTGTCGCAGGAGGAGCGGGAGCGGGGCATCGTGACGGCATCGGCAGGCAACCATGCCCAGGGCGTGGCCTATGCGTGCCGCACCATGGGGATTCCGGGCAAGATATTCGTCCCGGAGCCCACGCCCATGCAAAAGCGCGACCGCATTCACGTGCACGGCGGCGACCAGGTGGAACTCGTAATAGTGGGTGCCAACTTTGACGAGGCCGCGGCCGCCGCGCATGCCGATGCCGCCGAGCGCCACGCCACCTTCATCGAGCCCTTCGATGCCCGCGATACGATCATTGGCCAGGGCACCGTGGCGGCGGAGGTCTTGGCGCAGCTTTCGGCAAAGGGCGCCTCGGCCGATACCATCGTCGTTCCCGTCGGCGGCGGCGGGCTGATTTCTGGCATCACTTCCTATATGGCGGATATGGCACCGCACGCGAAGGTGATGGGGGTGGAGCCGGAAGGGGCGGCATCGCTAAGAGCCGCCTTCCGCAACGGCGGGCCGGTGGCACTTGAGAGCGTGGATCCGTTCGTCGATGGCGCGGCGGTCAAGCGCCTGGGTGCGCTGCCGTATGAGATTTTGGAGGCCAACCAACAGCGCCTGCACTGGGACACGGTCTCTGAGGGGGCGGTGTGCACGGACCTGCTCAACCTGTACCAGAATGAGGGCATTATCGCCGAGCCCGCCGGTGCGCTGTCCGTGGCTGGGCTGCAGCGGGTGCCGCTGGAGCCGGGTTCGACGGTGGTCTGCGTGATTTCTGGGGGAAATAATGACGTGTTGCGCTACGCCGAAATCATGGAGCGCTCGCTGGTGCACCGCGGCCTGAAGCACTACTTCTTGGTCAATTTCCCGCAGGAACCAGGCCAGCTGCGCCACTTCCTGTCTGAAATCCTGGGGCCTAGCGATGACATCACTCTATTCGAGTACCTCAAGCGCAATAACCGCGAAACCGGTGCCGCGCTGGTGGGCATCCAGCTAAGCCGCGCCGAGGACCTGGCGGGGCTGAAAGAGCGGATGGCCGAGTCCAAGATCTTGGTGCAGCACCTGCAGCCGAATACCCCCGAGTACGATTTCCTGGTGGCCTAATGCGCGATATGTATCGGCGCCCCACCGGCCAGGTAGAACACGAAATTGAGATCAAGCGCTCGCGGTTTATCACCCTGATCGGCCGGGTGACGAATGAGGAAGAAGCACGGGCGTTTATCGATGCCGCCCGCCAGCGCTTTCCCGATGCCCGCCACCATTGCTCCGCCTATGTCTACCACGTCGACGACGCGAACCCAGTGGAGCGTTCCTCCGATGATGGCGAGCCTTCCGGGACCGCTGGAAAGCCCATGTTGGATGTGGTAAAGGGCTCTGGAATGCTTGATATTTGCGCGGTGGTCGTGCGCTACTTCGGTGGCATCAAGCTGGGTGCGGGCGGGCTTGTGCATGCCTATGGCGGGGCGGTCAGCGAGGCCATGGAAAAGGTCGAGGCGGTCACCCGGGCGCGCCGGGAGCTTTATACCGTGGAATGCCCGCACGCCACGGCCGGGCGCCTCGAGGCGGATTTGCGCGGGCGCGGCATCGATATTACCGACACCGAATACGGCGCAGCCGTGACTTTTACGGTCGCCGTGCGCCCGGGTGGGCTCGATGAGCTCCAGGCGATGCTCGCCGCGCTTTCCCAAGGCGAAATCAGCGCGCGCGAAGCAGGCTCTGCCTGGGTTGAGGTAGGATCTGGGTCATGACTATGCAGCAGCGACCGAATAACCCCATTGCGCAGCGCAAGCAGCAGGTGCGCAAGCACTCCCGCAACGCCGTTATTTCCGTTGCCGGTGGCCTCGGCGCAGGAGTTGTTTTAGGTGTGCTTTCTGCTAATTTGGCCGCTTGGATGGTTTTGGGCCTTATCATCGCCGTGGTGGGCGGCGGATATAACTGGTTGAAGATTCGCAAAATCGTCAACGAGAACCACAATAATTATTAATGCCTACCCCGCAGCCAAGCGGCCGCCCCGTCCGCATTGATGCTTGGGTATGGGCGGTGCGCATGTTCAAAACCCGATCCGCCGCGGCCACCGCGGTGCGCGCTGGACACGTGAAAATCAACGGTGAAGCGGTCAAACCCGCGCAACAAGTCGTGCCAGGCGATAGGGTGCGCGTGTGGCGCAACCACCACGAGCACGATTTGGAAGTGCTGGCTACCGTCGCCAAGCGCGTGGGCGCGCCGGTGGCGCGCACCTGCTATACCGATCACGCGCCCCCGCCGCCGCCCAAGGAGTTCATGCCATCCGTACCGGTGCGCCCCCGCGGCGCGGGCCGGCCGACGAAGAAGGAGCGCCGTGATATGGAAAAATTCCGCGGCGGGTTCCGCTAGGAGTTGGCGCGCAGCGCCTTAAGGCGCGCGTTCAGGCGGCGCCGGCGGCCGGCGCGGTCGCCGGATTCAGCGGTTGCCTCGATGTGCTGCTTGCCAAACTTATTGAGCAGCAGATCATCGATAAGGCGCACTTGGCCGGGCCGAAAGCGGTAGCGCATGGTGTCGTGGACGTGGGCAATGGCGTCATCGTCAAGCAGCTGCTCGAGCTGGTCCAAGGACCGGATATCGTTTTCCTCCAAGATTTCCGCGAGGAAGCGGTAGTGCTCCGAACGCGAAAGTGGGAAGCGGTTGCCCAAAATGATGGCTAGGACGCCAGGCAGGGTTTCCGGAGTAAGCTCCACATCCGTGTCCGCCTCCGTGCGCGGGGCCTTGAGCGCGGCGATTTCATCGAATTGCTGATCGGCAAGTTCGATGAGGCCGGCGGCCAGCGTAAACAGGCGGTCGACCTCGGGCGAGGGCGGGGTAGGGCCCTGCTTATAGCGGATATCGTGCTCGAATTCCGCCCACGCGTGCTGCAGCACGGTGCGGATTTGCACCTCAAAGGTCCAACCCACAAAATCGGCGAGCTCCTCCATGGCCGCCGCGCTATCATCCGTCACGGTGAGCACCAGGTGGTGGGAACCGTAGCCAAAGCCACCGGAAATGCGGGTCTCGGCCGCCTTATCCACAGAGCGCACGACCTTGAAAGATTCGCCCAGCACGTCTAGCGCATTGGGAATGGTGGTGGAGTGGTACAAGGTGACGCGTACGCCCATGACATCGTGGATATCGTCCCACGGGGTGGGGTAGATGAAATCGCCGCCCTCGCCCCGCTTCTTGGCCTTGCGCTTGAGTGAAGACCAGGCCTTGACGCGCGTCGATACCCGGTCAAAGATGATGCCGGCGTCATTGAGCAGATCCTCGATGGCGGTGCGAAAATCCTCCGCCGCCGTGGGGTGGCTGCGGGTCCAGGCGTGGTACTGATTGCTCAGCCGCGACATCCTGCTTTCCGCCATGGTGCTCCTCTCATAATTCGCGGGGAAATCCGTTAGACCATACTAGCGGTCGCGAATGTAAAACGGTGCGATGGCTTGGAAGTTGTTCGGCGGCGGCGCGGGCGAGGCCGCGAGCATATTCATCGGGTAAGTGGGCGAAGACAAAAACCGTCGCGGAATCCGGCACCAGGTAGGTCAAAGAATGCGAACGCATGAGGCGGCGCATGTGCTTATCCAGCACGGTAAAGGTTTCCGGGTGAGCCAACCAAGAGGAAATCGGGGCACCGTGGGAGCGGACCTGTAGGCCGCCATAAGGCGCTGCGGCAGGCAGGGCGCAGCGAGCTGGGCGCGTCCAAAAGCGCAGGCCCTGCGAGTCGAGCGCGGCGCGCTGCAGGTTCAGCGAGGCACAATTCCACGCCTGACGGGTCGAGACATCCAGGTCCGCGAGGCCGCGGTGGCTGAGCCGGCGAAAGGTGCGCTGCCCGGGAAAGACTAGCGCCATCGACAGGTTGGGGGAGAGCTGGATGGTGGCGGGGGAGTCGCAAAAGCCGTCATCGGAAAGCCGCTGGTGCTTAATCCACGACCGCGCGAATAGCGCCGGCAGCAAATTAGTGGTGGTGGGGCGGGGTGCATCGAGCGTCAAGGTCATGGCGATTTCTCCAGGGTCGTGAGTATCCGCCCTTATTGGACTGGAGAAATAGCCGGGTGGTTCCCTGCGGGTTTAAAAAGGCGGCTCGGCGTCGAGCTCGAGTTCAGAAAAGAGCTGGGCACCGGACCACATGGTGATGTCCTGGCCCTTTTCCTGCAGCTCTTCGGCGCGCTTTTCCTTGGAGGTCTTCTTTGCCCATTCGCCGACGACAAGCAGCGTGGTCTTTTTGGTGACGTTTTTGCCCACTTGCCCGCCGCGCTTGGCGATGCCCTGCCACAGCAGCCCCTTATCGTACGGCTCGAAATCACCGGTCAGGGTAACGTGCTGGCCGTAGAGCGCGCCCTTTGGATCGGCATTGGGATTGGGATCTGGGATGGTATCCGGGGTGGCCACGGCCTGCCACGGCGCCCGGCCGGAAGACGCGGGCTTTTTGCTGGTTCCCGCGGAACGGGTGGAATCGCGGAAATCGGTGCCGGCGCCCAGATCGTCGCCGGAGGTGGGCGCGGTATGCGCGCGCAGAACCGGCAGGATGGCCGAGGATTCGAGCCGGCCGAGGCTAAACTCGCGGGTGGTAAAGAGATCGGTGATGCTTCCGGTATGCCCGAAGCGCTGGGCCAGCCCCGTGATGATGGTGCCGGCGGCGCGGGCGTCCTCGGTGGCATCGTGGTGGGTAAAAGAGGCACCGCCGAGGTGCTTCACGACGGTAGGAAGCTTGTGGTTGGCCACCGAGATAACACCTTGCTTGGAAGCGTCCCGGGACAAAGCGAGCGAGCAGGCCAGCGGGACGGTGGGGACATCGGCGCCGGCGGCCAGCAATCCGGAGCGCAGCGCGGAAGAATCGAACTGGACATTGTGCGCGACGACGACATCGCTGCCGATGAAATCAAAGAGCTCTGCGGCCGCTGTGGCAAAGGGCATGGCACCTTCGACATCGGCTGCGGTAATCCCGTGGATGGAGATATTGATTTCGGCAAAGTGCTCCAAGCCTGGGGGAGGGGTGCACAGCCACGACTGGGACGCGGTTTCCCCGCCATCGCGGTAACGCACGGCACCGATCTGGCAGATGGAACCCCAATTATCATTGGCGGTTTCCACATCAACCGCGACGAAATCAAGCCCCGGGTTGCCCACGGAGGATTCTTCGCTAGAGGATGGGGCTGCGGCTTCCGCGGGTGCATCGCCCTGTTGCGCCGCCTCGATGGCGCGCGCCACGCTGTGGGGGTCTTGGTGCGGGGCGAAGGCAATGCTGCCGGCGCTGCCTAAGGACAGCGAACCAAAACCGGTGGCGGTGGGTTCGTGGGCGCGCAGGTCATCGATGGCATCAAGGGCGATTTCTGCGGTGGCAGGCGCGCCCAAGCTGCGCGAGAGCAAGCTGCGGTGAAGCACGACTTTTTCCGCAGTGACATCGATGAATACGCCATGCGCGGGATACGACACGAAAATGGCCTTTCTTCTGGGGTGAGAATCTAAGGGGAGGTGCTGCACAGAGATCGTACTCGCTTGTGCTTGGCGAAAATCCGCCGCGGGGGTGAAGCGTTTTAATCCGCCTCGCTGTGCTGCAGTCCGGCATTGATAATCCGCACGCCACGCACCAAATCGGCGCGGTAGTCCGCCGGGGTAGCACCGCCGGTGGTTTCTAAAAGCTGGCGCTGGGATTGCTCGAGCAGCGTGGCGCCCAAGACGAGGTGCACGGCGGAAAGGGCAGCGGCCTTGCGTGCGGCGGCATCGAAATCGGGGCAGGTGGCGGAGCTAAACTGCGCGACGAGGTGATCCCAGGCCTGGGAATCCGGCTGCGAGAGTCCGGCAATGGCGACCTCCGCGCCATCGCGCCGGGCTAGGAGCAATTCGCGCAGGTGCAGGCTAATCTCTTCCAGCGTGGAACCGGCGACGGGGGCGATAATATCTTCGGCAAGAGCAGCGATGAGCGCCTGCTTATTGGCGATGTGCCAATACAGCGCCCCCGGGGCAACGCCGAGGGAGGAGGCGACGCGGCGCATGGTGACATCGGCAAGCCCATACGTATTCAATAGGGTCGTTGCGGCGTCGATGATGGCCTCGCGATGTAGTTGCACAGTGGAAATTGTACGTGTTTCGCCGCGCTAAGGAATAGCTCACAGGTACTTTTCAGACTGTAATAATGTCCCTTGCAAACTTGCATTGTTAGGATTGCGAGGACATAAGAACCCGTCGTGAGGCGGCTTCGCATTCGAAAGATTGATTCAGGAGCTCTCCCTTGTCCTTTTTGACCCCTGCTAAGAAGTCCCTTTTTGCGGTCGCTATGGTTGCCCCGCTTGCCTTAGCTGCATGCAGCTCAGATGACGAGGACGATTCGACGAAGACCGCGTCGTCTTCGTCTGCCTCCTCGTCTACTGAGACCTCCGCAAAGGAATCGGCGAAGAAGTCTGAGGACAAAGACGCCGACAAGGATAAGAAGGAAAAGGAAGAAAAGGATAAGAAGAAGGCCGCCGAGGACCCTAAGGACAAGGGCGAAGAAGGCGGCAATGAGGGCGCTAATACGAACCCCATGCACAACGGGGACGATCCCTTCGCCAACGCCCAGGACATTAAGCCCATTGAAGGCGGACAAGAAGCCAACGATGGCGATAAGCAGGCCATTGAGCAGTTGGTGCGCGGGCAGCATGAGATTGACAACGTCAAGGAATACTTTGGCTACATGCCAGCACATGCCTGCAAGGCCGTGCGTGAAGGCGAGTCTGGGGATTTCCAGCAGTACCTCAACTACGTCGATAGCCTGCCCAACCAGTCCTTTTCCGAATACGCAAACTCCATGCGCCAGCAAGGCCAGGGCAATCCCCAGATCAACGAATTTGCCAACCAGCTAGAGGCCATTCCTACCTCCACCAAGCTGGAATCGGTCAATGACGTTGTGGTCAACGGTGATGACGCCTCTGCCACCGTGAGCGTATCGAACTCGGAAGGTACCGATACCTCCACCGTTCGTTTCCGCCGCGAGGACGGCAACTGGACCTTCTGTAACTAAAGTGTCTTCCCGCCAAGCTCGCTTGCCCCGCACTCTCGGTTTTGGTGCGGGGCTCCTCGCGTGTTCCCTGCTCGTTTTCGGCATCTGCGGCGCGCTCTGGGGTTTTATGCGCCCCACGATGACCGGCCGCGCTGTCGACGGTGGCGGCTATGCCATTGAAGCGGTGGGCAACGCGCAATTCGTCGCTTTTATGACCTTTGCGCTCGCTACGGGTTTCCTGGGGCTGTGCCTGGGGCTAGCCGCATTTGTCCAGCGCCGCGGGCGCGGTCTCGCGATGTTGCTGTGGGTGGGGGCATGCGCCTTCGCCGGTGCCGTGTCCTTCTACGTCTTTGGCGGCATCACCGCGACGCACCCGCCGGAGAACCCAGGCGATGTCGTGGAGTTTGCGCCGAACTTTTCTCCCGCCGTGGCCTGGGCGGTAGCGCCATTTTTGGCCATGTTTTCCTACTGGTGTACCGCGTTTATTAGCTCCGACGCGGACTGGGAAGTTGTGGGGCGAGAGGCTGCGGATGAGCCGCAACGGGAAGTTACGCCCACTTAACCGGGGAGCTGCCGCAAAATTCCCGCGCGATTTCATCGATAGCGTGCAGGATCGCATCGAGGCTCTGGCTTAAAACCCGCTGCAACTGGTCTTGGCTTAGACCCGCCCCAATAAGCGTCGGCACATCGACGTGGACGTGGAGGCCGTCGTCGGTGGAGCGGCAGTAGGCCGTGGCGCTGTGGCTCGCTAGGTTCCAGTCATTGCAGATTAAAAACAGGCGGGTGAACTCGTTCTCATTCGCATTCAGGTCCCACCGGCCAGTGATGATGAGGCTTGGTCCAGAATCGAGGGTAAAGGTGCAGGCGATGGAATTGACTAGGGCGAACAGCCAGATGTCACCATCGCTATGGAAGCGGTCGATGCCTATCTGTGGCAGAGCAGCGGCGAGGAAATCCAACGTGAACGCGGGTGGCGCGCTGGCGTCGTCTGGCGCCAGCAGAAGCTCTGGTTCTTGGGCTAGGGCCGGAAATTCGCGCGTCGCCACGCTAATGAGCACCTCTGCGCCGCGGAGCGCGGCGGGCACAAACGCGGCTAGTTGATCGTGCGTTGGTGCAGCCCCAGTGGTGAAATGGCTCTGCCCACACAGCACCAGCGAGCCCGCCTCGTCATAGTCCAGCAGGGCGGTGGGGTAGAGGCAATCGGCATTCCACGTGGTGATGAAGCGGGACAGCTCGGCGGCATCGCCCAGCGCAACCGCACCCCGCGGAGTGGTGTGCAGGTGGATTACCACACCGTCGGCCTGCGACACAGACACCAAGGTGGAGCCCTCCTGCCCATGGGAGATGACGAGTTCTCCAGTGGGCAAGGCCCAATAGGAAAAGTCATTCTCGCGGACGATGGCGCGCAGGTGCCGCTCAAGACTGGTGGATTCAAATTCGATCATCATGCACCGCACACTCGCCTTCGCTGGAATTTGCTTTGAGTCTATCGCCCAAGAGGGTGTTCCCGCGGCGCTTTGGGCGATAGTATATTGGTTTGTCTACAGATATAGCCCACGGTGATCAACCAGAAAGTGAGCCAGGAATGCTTCGAACCATCGATCTCCGCGGTCAACAGCTCCGCCCCGCTACGCTGCGCCGCGTCCTTCCGCGCGGCGGCACCGATGTGAATTCCGTCATGGGGACCGTCGTGCCGATGGTCAATAAGGTGCGCGATGAGGGCGCCCAGGCGGCGCTGGATTATGGGGAGCAATTCGATGGAGTGCGCCCGCCGTCCCTGCGCGTGCCTGAGGCGGAACTGCAGCGGGCCGCCGACGAGCTTGATCCCCTGGTGCGCGCGGCCATCGAGGCCTCCATCGAGCGGGTGCGCCGCGTGCATGCGGACCAAAAGCCGGAGTCGCACACCACGCAGCTGGCCCCCGGCGCCACCGTGACCGAGGTATTCCGCCCCATCGAGCGCGTTGGCCTCTATGTTCCCGGCGGCAAGGCGGTCTACCCGTCCTCTGTCATCATGAATACCGTGCCCGCGCAAGAGGCTGGTGCCTCCAGCCTGGTGGTTGCCTCCCCGCCACAAAAGGAGCACGGCGGCCTGCCGCACCCCACGGTCTTGGCCACGTGCCACATGCTGGGCGTGGAGGAAGTATGGGCCGTCGGCGGGGGCCAGGCGGTAGCTCTTTTGGCCTACGGCGATGCGGACGAAGACGTAGAGCCCGTGGACATGATTACCGGGCCGGGCAATATCTTTGTCGCCGCGGCCAAAAGGGCGGTGCGCGGGGTGGTAGGCACCGACGCGGAGGCCGGCCCGACCGAAATCGCCATCTTGGCGGATGAGACCGCGAACCCCGTCTACGTGGCCTACGATCTCATCTCCCAGGCAGAGCATGATCCGATGGCGGCAAGCGTGCTGATTACGGCATCGGAAAGCGTGGCCCAGCAAGTAAAACAGGAGGTAGAGCGCCGCTATACGGCAACGGAGAACTCCGGCCGCGCCGCCGAGGCCTTAACCGGCGAGCAATCCGGCATCGTGCTGGTGGATTCCATGGACGCGGGCATCGCTGTGGCGAATGCGTATGCCGCCGAGCACCTAGAAATCCACACTGAGCAGCCGCACGCGGTGGCAGAGCGCATCAACCACGCTGGCGCCGTCTTCATCGGCGCGTATTCCCCGGTGCCCTTGGGGGATTATTCGGCCGGTTCCAACCACGTGCTGCCCACCTCCGGCACGGCGCGGTTTTCCGCCGGGCTTTCCACTCACACCTTCCTCCGGCCGGTCAACCTCATCGATTATGACCGCGGTGCTCTGGAAGAAATCGCCCCCAACGTCATCGCCTTTGCCAATGCCGAGCGCCTTCCCGCTCATGGGGAGGCCATTCGCGCCCGATTCGAGGAGAAATAAATGGCCCAGCTACATGACCTACCGCTGCGCGAGGAATTGCGCGGCGAGACCGCCTATGGCGCCCCGCAGCTGCGGGTGGTCTACCAGCTCAATACCAACGAAAATCCTTTCCCGCCTTCGCCCGCGCTTGTCGATGCCCTCGTGGACGAGGTCCGCCGCTGCGCCAGCTCGCTCAACCGCTACCCAGAGCGCGATGCGGTCGAACTGCGCACCGAGCTAGCCCGCTACGTTTCGCAGCAAACCGGCGTGGATGTCACCTACGAGCAGGTCTGGGCCGCCAACGGCTCCAATGAGATCCTGCAGCAGCTGTTGCAGGCCTTCGGCGGGCCGGGGCGCAGCGTGCTGGGATTTACGCCGTCGTATTCCATGCACCCGATCCTGTCTGCCGGTACCTACACGCGTTTTATCGAGTGCCCGCGCGATGAGAACTTCGCCATCGATATGGACCGCGCCCTGGCGGCGGTGGCCGAGCACCAGCCTGACGTCATTTTTGTCACCACTCCGAATAACCCCACCGGTGGGATAACCAGCCTGGAGGATATTGCCGCGCTTATCGATGCCGCCCCCGGCATCGTCATCGTCGACGAAGCCTACGCCGAGTTTTCTGACTCGCCGTCCGCGACGAGCTTGTTGGAAAAATACCCCACCAAGCTCGTGGTGTCGCGCACGATGTCGAAGGCCTTCGACTTTGCTGGCGGGCGCCTGGGTTACTTCGTGGCGGATCCGGCCTTCGTGGAGGCCATCATGCTGGTGCGCCTGCCATATCACCTCTCCGTCTTATCCCAGGCCGCGGCCACTGTGGCCCTGCGCCACAGCGCAGACACCCTCGCCACCGTGGAAACCATCGCCGCCGAACGCGACATGGTGGCCGGGCGCCTGCGCGAGATGGGCTATACCATCATGTCGAGCGAATCGAATTTCCTTTTCTTTGGCAATTTTGCGGATCAACACCGCGTGTGGGAGCAGTTCTTGGATGAAGAGGTACTCATCCGCGATGTAGGGATCGACGGGTACTTGCGCGTGACCATCGGCCTGCCAGAAGAAAATGCGGCCTTTCTGGCTGCGGCGGAAAAACTAGCGACTACAGTAGGAGCGGATACTTCAAAGGAGTGATTTATGACAAACCGTGTGGGGCGTGCCCAAAGAGCAACATCGGAATCGGACATCACCGTTTCCATCGACCTTGACGGCACTGGGAAAAGCGACATTTCCACTGGGCTGCCGTTCTTTGACCATATGCTTACCGCATTTGCCACACACGGGCTCTTTGACCTGCAGGTTAAGGCCACCGGTGACGTGGAGGTAGACGCCCACCACACCGTGGAAGATACCGCCATCGTATTAGGCCAGGCCCTGCGCGAAGCAGTGGGGGATAAGGCCGGGATCCGCCGCTTCGGCTCCCAATTACTACCCATGGATGAGGCGCTGGTAGAGGCGGTCGTGGATTTTTCGGGCCGCGCCTACTTCGTGATGAATGGCGAGCCGGACCACCTGCAGTGGCAGGTCATCGGCGGGCACTATGCCACGGTGATTAACCGCCACTTCTTCGAATCCTTGGCCACCCACGCAGCTATTACCCTGCACGTCAACGTGCGCTACGGCCGCGATCCGCACCACGTGACCGAGGCGGAATACAAGGCGGTAGCCCGCGCGCTGCGCGCTGCCGTGGGCCACGATCCGCGCCAGACCGGCATCCCTTCGACGAAGGGAGCCCTGTAGCCCGTGCAGTTTATGATCCTCATCCTGTTTCTGGTGGCAGGCCTCTTGGTAGGAGGGGCCTGGTCCGCGTATCAGCAGGGCTCGAAGTTTTTTACGGTTGTCGCCGCGCTTTTAGCCGTTATCACCGCGGCCGCGGCCATTGCCTGGATGGTTGGAGGCTTTAGTAAATGAGCGAATCTCAAGAGACCAATATTTGGAAGGTGCCCGGCTATACGCCGACGATGGTAGCCATCGCCGCCGCCTTTGGCGCTTGGTCCATCCTGCTTCCCGTGGTGCCGTTGGCCGTCATTGACTCCGGCGGTTCCGCGACCCTGGCGGGCGGATCTACAGGTATCTTCATGGCCTTTACGGTTGCCACGCAGATCATATCGCCGTGGCTGTTGCGCCGCTGGGGCTACAGGCGCGTGATGGCGCTGTCCGCCTTTACCTTGGGCGTGCCGGCCTTCGGCCACCTGTTGGGTACCGACGCCTGGATCGTCTTGCTATTTTCCGCCATGCGCGGGGTGGGCTTCGGCGCCCTCACCGTGTCCGAATCCGCGCTGATTGCAGAGCTCTCCCCGGTGCGTCTGCTGGGCAAGGCCACCGGCATGATTGGTGTATTTACAGGCTTGGGGCAGATGATCTTCTTGCCGCTCGGCCTGTTCATGGCGGATTCCCTAGGCTATGCGTCCACCTATATCACCGCCGGCCTCATTGGCTTCTTGGGCTTTGCCATGTGCCTGCGCATCCCCAAGATCAAGGTCACCTTGGCCGAGGATAATGATGAAGAAGTCAATATCATCCGGGTTCCTACCTGGAAGCTGGTTGCGGTTCCGGCCTTGGCCTTGACCACCTTCTCCATGAGCTACGGTGCCATTTCCTCGTTCTTGTCCCCCGCGATGCAGGAGCTCGATGCCGCAAGGGGCGCCAGCCTCGCCGGTATCATGCTGTCCATCGTGGGCGGCGCGGCGATGATCTTCCGGTACTTCGCCGGCGTGGTGGCAGACCGCACAGGGGCCCCAGGCAGCCTGTACATCCCAAGCCAGATCATGGCGATCATCGGCGTCGGGACGATTTCGCTGACCCTATTTATGGAAAGCTCCATCTGGTGGCTAGTGCTCGGCGCCGTTCTATTCGGTGGCGCCTTCGGTATCGCGCAAAACGAGGCCTTGCTATCCATGTTTGACCGGCTGCCCCGCGAGCGGGTCTCGGAGGCCTCGGCGATTTGGAATATTTTCTACGATAGCGGCACCGGTCTAGGCTCGACCTTGCTCGGTGCCATGGTGGCGGGCTACGGCTACGACGGCGCCTTCGGAGCGGGAGTTGCGATCCTTATCGCCGGTTTGCTGCTCACCACGGCGGACTTCATCCTGGGCCGGACTCGCGTGAGCGAGACCAACGATATCCGCACCCGTTTGCGTCGAATGCGTAAGGTATAGCCCATGACAAAATCGGTGGTGTTATTGGACTACGGCGCGGGCAATATTCGCTCCGCCCAGCGTGCCCTCGAGCGCGTCGGAGCGGAGGTCACCGTCACGGCGGATCCTTATCAGGCCCTCGAGGCAGACGGGCTGCTGGTTCCCGGCGTGGGCGCGTTCGATGCCTGCATGACAGGGCTTAAGGCGGTGAATGGGCCGAGGGTCATCGGCCAGCGCCTGGCAGGAGAGCGGCCGGTCATGGGCATTTGTGTGGGAATGCAGGTGCTTTTCGATGCCGGCGTCGAGCACGGCATCCACTCCACAGGCTGCGGCGAATGGCCGGGGACGGTCGAGCGCCTGCAATCCGACGTGTTGCCGCATATGGGCTGGAATACCATCGAGATGCCAGATGGCAGCGCCATGTTTGCCGGGCTTAATGCCGATGAGCGATTTTATTTCGTGCATTCCTACGGCGTTCGCCGCTGGGAATTGGAAACCGTCATTACCCGCCCGCCGCTGGTGAGCTGGTCCACGCACGCTGGCGATTCTTTCGTGGCGGCGGTGGAAAATGGCGCGCTCTGGGCCACGCAATTCCACCCCGAAAAATCCGGGGATGCGGGCGCGCAGCTATTGGAAAACTGGATGCACACGCTCTAGGTAGGATGAAACCATGACTTTTACGCTTTTGCCCGCAGTCGATGTCGCCGGCGGCAAGGCCGTGCGCTTGGATCAGGGAGAGGCCGGCACCGAAAAGGTCTACGGCGCCCCGCGGGATGCCGCCCTTGAATGGCAGCGCCAAGGCGCCCAGTGGCTGCACTTTGTTGACCTCGATGCCGCCTTTAATCGCGGTTCCAACCACGAGCAGATGGCGGGGATTACCCAAGAACTCGGCATTAATGTCGAGCTTACCGGTGGCATCCGCGATGATGCCGGGGTAGAGCGCGCGCTGGCTACCGGCGCGAACCGCATCAATATTGGCACCGCCGCCTTAGAAAACCCAGAGTGGATAGAAAAAATCCTTGGGCGCTACGGCGAGAAAGTCGCCGTGGATTTGGCGGTGCGCTTAGAAGATGGCGAATGGCGCACGAAGGGCAATGGCTGGGTCTCCGATGGCGGGGATCTCTGGGAGGTGCTCGAGCGCCTCGATGCCGCAGGATGCCAACGCTTCGTGGTCACGGATGTGTCCAAGGACGGGACGCTTTCTGGGCCCAATGTGGAATTATTGCGCGAGGTAGCAATGGCAACCGATGCCAAGGTCACCGCCTCCGGTGGCATTTCCTCCCTGGCGGATGTTAGCGAGCTGGCCCGGTATGAAAATGAGGGCATCGATTCGGCGATCATCGGCAAGGCGCTGTATGAGGGAAACTTCAGCCTGGAGGAGGCGCTAGCGGCGGTGGCAGAGGTAGAGCCGCTGCCCGCAGAGGTGCCCATCGATCCTTATGACCCCGAGGAAGGGTAATCAATGATGGATCCGCGCGAGTTGGTGGCCTTCGCGGAGGCGGCCGTTGACCAGGTTGAGCCCATCTTTCGATCCGGCATCGGGGCGCCACCGGCCCACTTTAAAAGCCGGGGCGATTTCGCCACAGAGGTGGACTTGGCCATCGAAAAGCAGCTGCGCGACATACTGCAGCAGATGACCGGCATCCCGGTGTACGGGGAGGAATCCGGCGGTAGCATCCACGACACCGTGTGGGTTGTCGATCCGATTGATGGGACCGCAAATTATTCCGCGGGCAATCCCATGGCCGGTATCTTGGTGGCTTTGGTTCACGAGGGCCAGCCTGTCGCGGCCATCTCGGATTTTCCCCTCTTGGGCAGGCGCTTGGTTGCCAGCGACGGCTCGCCGCTGCGTTCTGCCGGTGGGCCGTCCGGCGGTTTCGGTGGCGGGGAAGAGTCCCCAGAATTCGATGATGCCCGTGGGCACGTGGGATGTTTTTCCAACCTTCCCACTGCGGCATTCCACGAGCTGCGCGAATCCGGCTTGCGGCCGCGCATTACGGGCTCGGTGGGACTAGATAATGCCTTCGTGGCCCAGGGCGTATTTGACGGTGCCGTGAATTTCTCGCCGCACCCGTGGGATAACGCGGCGGGAGCGCTCCTTATCAAGGCCGCTGGGGGCATCATCACGGATCCGGAGGGCAATCCGTGGACCGTGCAGTCGCGGGGTATGGTCTCCGGTACGCCGCAGGTGCACGAGACAATCCTAGAAATCCTATCTCATCACTTAGATTAAACCTGTGAAGGAGTAAGCCCCGCATGGCTGTAGCCGTACGCATTATCCCGTGCCTTGATGTGGATCAAGGCCGCGTAGTCAAGGGCGTAAATTTTGCCCACCTGCGCGATGCAGGAGACCCCGTGGAATTAGCCGCGCGCTATGAGGAATTGGGCGCGGACGAACTGACATTTCTCGATGTCTCCGCGTCCAAGCACGGCCGGTCCACCATGCTCGATGTGGTACGCCGCACCGCCGATCAGGTCTTTATCCCTCTCACCGTGGGCGGGGGAGTGCGCAGCGTTGACAATGTCCGCGAGCTCCTGCGCACCGGTGCGGATAAGGTATCGGTCAATACCGCGGCGATTGGCAATCCAGACCTGCTGCGCGAATTGGCAGAGGTCTTTGGCTCGCAGTGCATCGTCTTATCCGTGGACGCGCGGCGCACCGATGCGGCGCACGCACCGTCGGGGTTTGAAGTCACGACTCACGGCGGGACGACATCGGCTGGCATCGATGCAGTGGAATGGGCCCGCACCGGCGCCGAGCTAGGTGTGGGGGAGATCCTTTTAAACTCCATGGACGCAGATGGCACGAAGGCCGGATTCGACCTCGAGCTTCTGCACGCGGTGCGGGAAACGGTAAACATTCCCGTCATCGCCTCCGGCGGAGCGGGCGCGGCAGCGGATTTTCCACCCGCTGTCGAAGCAGGTGCCGATGCCGTCCTGGCAGCGAGCATTTTCCACTTTGGAGAGGTAGAAATTGGCGAGGTCAAAAAGGCCCTCGCAGACTCCGGATACGAGGTGCGCCGGTGAACACTCCCGCAGATTATGAGCTAGACCCGCAGATAGCTGCGCTGCTCAAGCGCAATGAGCAAGGGCTCGTGCCGGCGGTTGCCCAATCCGATTCCGGCGAAGTGCTTATGCTTGCCTGGATGGATGACCACGCGCTGGCCCACACGCTGGCAACGCGAAAGGGCACCTACTTCTCGCGCTCGCGCGGCGAGTATTGGATTAAGGGCGAGACCTCCGGACATACGCAGGACGTGCTCGGTGTGCGCCTTGATTGCGATGGCGATACCATCTTGCTGACCGTGCGGCAGCGCGGCGCGGCGTGCCACACTGGAGACCGGACCTGCTTCGATGCGAGAGTTCTTTTAGGGGATGATTCCTGATGACGAGGCGACTTGGCCCGCTCCTTATCGCGGTGGGCACGGCGGTGCTGTGGTTTTCTTCCCGCAGCACCTGGGTAAAAGCGGTAAGCGAGGACGATAAATCGGGCTCGGCAACCAATGAGATCGTGGGCTCGTCGTGGTCCTTAGAGCTTATGGCATTGACACTGGTTCTCCTCGCCGGGGTGCTCGCGGGCCTCGCGCTGCGCCGAACGGGACGACGTATCGTGGCCATTGTGTGCGCCCTCGCCGCCGCAGCCGCTGCGTGGAGCCCCATTAACCTGCTGACCAGCGGTGCTGACGCCCAGCGCGCGCAAAAAATATTGCAGGGCGCGTCCGCGAATGAGAACGCGGTGGATTCTGCCGCAATCTCCGAGTGGGCCACCGTCATCTCGGTGGAGGTCACCAAACTTGGCCCCATCGTGGCCATTATTGGTGCAGCCCTAGCGTTCTTTGGCGCCGTCCTGCTCGCCCAGAACCCAGGCAAGGACAAGGCCAAGGCGTCGAGCAAGTACGAAACCCCCGCCGCCCGCCAAGAAAAGCTGGCGGAAGATTTGGAGACCTCATCCGATTCCGGCCGCGTAATGTGGGACGCGCTCGATAGCGATATCGACCCGACCGATGTGGGCCGCAAATAGCCCCGTTCGCGCAGCGCAATTTCCGGAAACACTTCCCATAGCGTTAATCTAAGTGTGATCTTAATCGCGCTTGGAGGGAGGTGCTCATGCCCACACCCATAGCCGTCGATCACCTGGTCGCTGGGGTGCTTGAGGATGTCGCCGCGCGCGAAGCACGCGTTTCCTTCCAAGACATCAAGGCGCGCTCGCGGGACATGGAGCCTCCCCGCGATGCCCGCGCGGCCCTCTTAAAGCCCGGTTGCTCAGTCATTACTGAGCTTAAGCGCGCCGTTCCTTATACCGGGGAAATTGCCCACGTGGGCTCGGCCGAGCAGATGGCCGAATGGGCGCGCACCTTTGAAAACTGCGGCGTGCATCTGATGGCCTGCCAAACGGATACGCGGCGCTTTAACGGTTCGCTTGAGGATATGGCGGCCGCGCGCGCTGCTATCGATATCCCGATGATGGCGCGCGACCTCATCGTGGATCCGTACCAGATTCATGAGGCTCGCTGTTTTGGCGCCGATGCGATCCCGCTGCAGGTCGAGCTTTTAGAACAAGCCCGATTGGAAGCCCTCTTGGATCGGGCGGAATCGTTAGGGATGACCGCCATCGTGGAGGTGCGAACCTGCGGGGAGGTCAACCGCGCGATTAAGGCCGGCAGCAGTGTCATCGCGATCAATGCGTGGTCGCTTGCCTCCGATGAGATCAACCGGGAGGCCTTCAATGATATTGCCCCGGGTCTGCCGGAATCTCTCCTGCGCATCGCCGTGGGTGGGGTGAATAATGCCCGCAACCTCTTCCACTATGCCTCCCGCGGGGCGGATGCGGTATTGGTCGGTGAATCCGTGATGGCGGCCCAGGATCCCACCGCCTTGGCACGCTCTCTGGTGGCCGCGGGCCAGCACCCGGCGTGCCCCTCTCGTAAAAGTTCCTAGGAAAGTGACCCCAAACTAGCTCAAGGGCACGCCGATAAGGCACACTATCTACGTGCATACTCAGAATCTTGCAAATATCCCCTCCCCGCCGCAAGGCGTGGTGTGGCATCTTGGCTCCATTCCAATCCATGCGTATGCGCTGTGTATCATCGCCGGCATCCTCGTGGGCATGTGGATGACGCTGCGGCGATACACGGCTCGGGGCGGCAATCCCGATACCGTGTGGGATGCGACCATCGTCGTCATCCCCGCTGGCATCGTGGGCGGGCGGCTCTACCACGTCATCACGGATAATCAGAAGTACTTCTGTGAGACCTGCAACCCAGTCGACGCCCTCAAGGTCACCAATGGCGGCCTTGGCATCTGGGGCGCGGTGGCCTTAAGCGCCGTAGCACTGTGGGTGATGTTTCGAATCAAAAAGATCCCGCTTGCACCATTCGCGGACGCGGTAGCGCCTGGCCTCATCCTTGCCCAGGGCATAGGCCGGTTGGGCAACTGGTTCAATCAGGAGCTCTACGGCCGGCCGACCGACGTTCCGTGGGCGCTGGATATTTACTACCGCGTCGATGAAGCGGGGGAATACGCCCCAGTTTCCGGGCATTCTACCGGCGAGGTCATCGCTTCGGTGCACCCGACGTTTTTGTATGAGCTCATTTGGAACGTGCTGGTGTGCCTGTTCCTTCTGTGGGCGCACAAGGCATGGAAGCTGGGCCGCGGACGAGTATTCGCCCTCTACGTCGTGGGCTACACTCTGGGCCGCTTCTTTATCGAAGGCATGCGCTCTGATGAGGCCACCGAAATCTTCGGCGTCCGCGTAAACCTCATCGTCTCCGCCGTTGTCTTTATCGCAGGTCTCATCGTCTTTTTCTTGCTGGACAGGCAGCGCAAGGGCCCCGAAACGCCAGAGGAAGTTGACCCGCGGTACTACCGCGAGCAGGCGGAAAACGGCGGCGAGGGCGACGAGAAACGCGTGGCAGCCACGCATGCTAACGGCACCTCGGGCACTGCTACCGGCCGGAAATGACCGGTTATGTGTGATCGTGTCCGATTGCCGTAGTTAAGGCGCCAAAAAATTGTGGCCTAGCCGCGCGCGAGGGAGTAGGTTGGGGGTTGTTCAATTTCCCCGATGGAATAGGCCAATAATGCTGGATAGAAGAACCAAAATTGTCTGTACTCTCGGCCCCGCGGTAGCTAGTGGGGACGGAATTTTGCGCCTTGTAGAAGACGGCATGAACGTCGCGCGCCTCAATATGTCGCACGGCGAGCATGCGGACCACGAGGCCAATTACAAGTGGGTCCGCGAAGCCACCGAAAAGACCGGCCGGAACGTAGGTATCTTGGCCGATCTTCAGGGCCCCAAGATCCGCCTTGGCCGGTTTAAGAACGGCGAAGAGCAGTGGGATAACGGCGAGATCGTCCGCATCACCGTGGACGATGTTGAAGGCACCCACGACCGCGTATCCACCACCTACAAGGGCTTGGCCCAAGACGCGAAGCCGGGCGATCGCTTGCTTATCGATGACGGCAAGGTCGCCGTCGTCTGCAAGGAAGTAGACGGCAATGACGTGGTGTGCGAGGTTACCGAGGGCGGCCCCGTATCCAATAACAAGGGCGTGTCCCTGCCCGGCATGAGCATTTCAGTGCCGGCCCTGTCTGAAAAGGACATCGAGGACCTGCGCTTTGCCCTGCAGCTCGGCGTGGACTACATCGCGCTGTCCTTCGTGCGTTCGCCTGCCGATGTCGACAAGGTCCACGAGATCATGGACGAGGAAGGCCGCCGCGTGCCGGTCATCGCCAAGCTGGAAAAGCCCGAGGCTGTCGATGCCCTCGAGTCCATCATCTTGGCCTTCGACGCCGTGATGATTGCCCGCGGTGACTTGGGCGTTGAGGTTCCGCTGGAAGAGGTGCCACTCTTCCAGAAGCGCGCTATCCAGATTTCCCGCGAGAACGCCAAGCCGGTCATCGTGGCCACCCAGATGCTGGATTCCATGATCGAGAACTCCCGCCCCACCCGCGCGGAGGCTTCCGACGTGGCCAACGCCGTGCTCGACGGCGCCGATGCGGTGATGCTCTCTGGCGAGACCTCCGTGGGCGCGGATCCGCACAACGTGGTGCGGACCATGTCGCGCATCGTCAAGCGCTCCGAGACTGATGGCCAGGTCCCGCCGCTGGCGCACGTCCCGCGCACCAAGCGCGGCGTGATGTCCTATTCCGCCCGCGATATTGCAGAGCGCCTGAACGCGAAGGCTATCGTTGCCTTCACCTCCTCTGGTGATACCGCAAAGCGCGTCGCCCGCCTGCACTCTGACCTGCCGCTTTTGGTATTTACCCCGGACCAGGACGTGCGCGCCCAGCTGGCGCTGACCTGGGGTGCAGAGACCTTCTTGAGCCCCGACGTCAAGTCCACGGATGAGATGATGGAGGCCATCGATAAGTACCTGCTGGACTTGGACGAGTACGACGAGAATGACTTGGTCGTCGTTGTTGCAGGTACCCCTCCGGGAATCTCCGGCAATACCAACATGATTCAGTGCCACATTTTGGGAGAGACCATCAAGGACTAGCGCACTGAAAAATCCGCCGCGCCCCACACTCCATTGAGAGAGTGGACGCGGCGGATTTTTTATGGTGAGTTAAGCGCCCAGGTACGCCAGCACCGCCGCATGGGTGGCTTGGGTGGAGGCCTTGACCGTCGGCTCATAATCCGGCAGGAAGTTGGCCTGGTGGTTGACCGGGGGATCGGCTAGCTCAGATTCCGGGGTGCACCCTACGTGCCAAAAGACGTACGGTACGCCCCACGCCTGCGGCAGATAGCAAAAGTCTTCGGAAGCGGTCGAGGGGGAGGCGGTAACGGATGCTTCACCGAAGGTGGCCGTAAAGACCTCGTCGATGGGCGAATACGCGGCGGCATCATTATCGGTGACCTCGCCGTGCGCGTAGTACTCAAAGGTGGGGTCTTTTTCGCAGCCGGAGGCCACGCATTCTGCCTTCACCATGCGCTCTAAGGAGGCATAGACCTTCTCCGCCAGGGCTGGATCATAAAAGCGCGTATTGAGCACGAGCTCGGCGGAATCCGGGATGATGTTGTTTTTATCGCCGGAGTGCAGCTCGCCCACGGAGATGACGAAGAACTCGTGCGGGGCTACCTCGCGGCCGACGATGGCCTGGAGCCGGGTGACGATCATCGCCGCGGTATAGGTCGGGTCGATTGAATTATGCGGCATGGAGGCGTGGGCGGATTTACCAAAGATGCGGATGCGCAGGGAATCGCAGCCGGCCATGATGGGGCCGGCGGTGTGGCGGACGGTGCCGGCGCGGCCGGGCATGATGTGCTGGCCTAAGCAAATATCGGGGCGTGGCACGCGCTCGGTGAGGTTATCGGCGATCATGTATTTCGCGCCCATGGATGATTCCTCCGCCGGCTGGAACAGGGCGAGAAAAGTGCCGGACCAGGTATCGCGGGAGGCATCGAGAAGCGCACAGGCACCGAGTAGGGCCGTGGTGTGCATGTCGTGCCCGCAGGCGTGCATGTAGTCATTGGTCGAGGAATACTCCACGCCGGTGGCCTCCTTGACCGGCAGGGCATCGAAATCGGCGCGCATGAGGGCGGTGGGGCCATCGCCATTGCGGAAAATGGCGACCATGCCGTGCCCGCCAATGTTTTCTTCTACTTCGCAGTCGAATTCGGCCAACTTGGCGCGGATGCGCGCCGCGGTGCGTTCCTCCTCGTGGGAAAGCTCGGGGTGGCGGTGCAGATCTTCGTAAAAATCCCGCTGCCACGTCAGGTCAGTATCCGCAGAGTGGACCACGGAAGCGATGTTTGTGGAATAAGACATAGTTTTCATCCCTTTGGTTAGGGTAGGGTCAGCTATATGCCGACTATTCAATTCGATGTATTGGTTCCAGATGAGCAAGCGGACCGCGTGGAGGAGATTTTTACCACTGCCACCGATAAGCTGGTAGCGGGCGGATCGCTTACCTCCGCCGAGGTTACTCGCCCGGCAGATCCCCAGTTCCCTGAGGGCTTGGAGGAACAACTGCAGCAAAATTACCGCGATGAACACGAAGAGCGCGATTTAGAAGGCGCGCACGCCCACCGCTATAACATCGCGGTGGCGGGAGCGACCGGCTCCGTGAACCAGCTGGCCATGGTGCTGTCGCGTTTGCTCACGCCGCATGCCGTATTGCCCAAGGATCACGTGCTGCTGGAAGATGAATTGGCACATGAGCGCCCGGCCATCTTTCCGTGGACGGTCGAGATTCGCCCTTAGCCCAGCTGCTTGACGATGTCCCTGGCAGCCCTAGCCAGCTGCTCCGGCATCCCACCTTCTTGATCTAGCTCCGCGGTGACGTGCTTGGTGTCCTGGTTGATGGCCCCGGCAACGATGCCGACGGGGGTAGAGGACTCCGCCGCAAGGTCCGCGACGGTGCCGACGACCTTGCCGGTCAAGGATTGCTCATCAAAGGCGCCTTCGCCGGTGATGACGAGGTCCGCCTGAGAAATGGCTTCCGCGAGGCCGAGGGCCTTGGCCACATGTGCCCCGCCAGAGACGACGCGGGCGTGCTCATCGGTGCCCCACAGGGTGCGCGAAAGCCAGGTAAGGCCGATGGGAATGCCACCGGCGGCACCGGTAAATTCCGTTTCCGGATCCGTGCCGGTGACCTTGCACAATTGGAGCAGTGCCCCGGCAAGCAGGGCTATTTGTTCGCCCTCTGCGCCTTTTTGTGGCCCGTACATGGTGGCAGCCTGCATGGCCTTAGCCCGGGTATCGGCCAGGAGTGTGAAATCAACCATGCCCGCTTTGATGTTTAATTGCGCGGTATCGATGGAATCGAGCTGCACTAGCGGGGCGCCGCCCTTGGGCAGGGCATAGCCGCGTGCATCGTGGGCGGCAGCGCCGAGGGCAGCAAGGATTCCCATGCCACCGTCGATGCTGGCCGTGCCACCGAGGCCGAGTACGATGGAGGTGGCGCCGCGGGATTGGGCATCGGCAAGCAGCACGCCCGTGCCATAAGAATCCGCGTGAAGGGGATTGAGTGCGTCGCGGACCGCGGGCAGCCCCGTGGCGGCGGCGACGTCGATGAAGGCCGTGCGTCCAGCGAGGAAATACTGGGCCTCGGTCAAACGCCCCACCGCATCAGTTGTGGGAAGGGTAATGGTCTGGGTTTCTTGCCCGCCCGCTGCGGCGGCCTGGGCCAGCACCTGGGCGGTGCCTTCCCCGCCATCGGCCATCGGCAAGGTGGTGACGGTGGCGTTGGGGTAGTGCTGGCGGATTCCGTTGGCGATTCCGGCTGCGGCTTCCGTGGCAGAAGCGGTACCTTTAAAAGAGTCAGGCGCGACAACAATATGCATGTCCGCGATTATAAAGCCCGCGACCCGTTCGGCGGCTTTTTGCTAGGAATCCGAACGTTCTACAGAAAATATTTAACTTTATTGTCCCAGGTAAAAGCTGGTAAGCGGGGGAGTGAGAAATAACTGTACTTGCATTATCGGTAGATTGATAGGAAACTGGTTTCTGCTAGTCAAACTCCACGAGAATGGGATTTATACACTATGTCTGTTGATAGCCAGATTTCTGAGTACTACGACAAGCTACTCAAGCGCAACGCCGGTGAACCGGAATTCCACCAGGCAGTGTCCGAGGTGCTGGATTCGCTCAAGATCGTCCTGGATAAGGACCCACACTACGCAGACTACGGTCTGGTTGAGCGCCTGTGTGAGCCGGAGCGCCAGCTCATCTTCCGTGTCCCATGGGTTGATGACAACGGCGAGGTGCAGGTCAACCGCGGTTTCCGTGTGCAGTTCAACTCCGCACTCGGCCCATATAAGGGCGGCCTGCGTTTCCACCCCTCGGTGAACTTGGGCATTATTAAGTTCTTGGGCTTCGAGCAGATCTTCAAAAACTCCCTGACCGGCCTGCCCATCGGTGGCGGTAAGGGTGGTTCCGACTTTGACCCGAAGGGCAAGTCCGAACAGGAAGTTATGCGCTTCTGCCAGTCCTTTATGACTGAGCTGCACCGCCACATTGGCGAGTACCGCGACGTTCCTGCCGGCGATATCGGCGTCGGCGGCCGCGAAATCGGCTTCCTCTTCGGCCAATTCCGCCGCCTGACCACCCAGCACGAGTCCGGCGTCCTGACCGGTAAGGGCTTGACCTGGGGCGGTTCCTTGGTGCGTACCGAGGCCACCGGTTTCGGTGCCGTCTACATCACCGAAGAAATGATGAAGACCCACGGCGAGTCCTTCGATGGCGCCAAGGTCATCGTCTCCGGCTCCGGTAACGTGGCCATCTACGCCGCCGCAAAGGCACAGGAACTGGGTGCTACCGTCGTCGCAATGTCTGACTCCTCCGGCTACATCACCACCCCGAATGGCGTGGACGTTGACCTGCTTCGCGATGTCAAGGAAGTCCGCCGTGAGCGCATCTCCACCTACGCCAAGGAAGCTGGCAACGGCGTGGAGTTCCACGAGGGTGGCAATATCTGGGATGTCCAGGCTGATGTTGCACTGCCGTGTGCAACCCAGAACGAGCTCGACGGTGAGTCCGCTAAGAAGCTCGTCGAGGGCGGCGTGCGCTACGTTGCAGAGGGCGCTAACATGCCGTCTACCCCGGATGCGGTGCACGTATTCCAGGACTCCAAGATCAACTTCGCACCCGGCAAGGCTGCCAACGCCGGTGGCGTGGCAACCTCCGCACTGGAGATGCAGCAGAACGCATCCCGCGACTCCTGGTCCTTCGAATACACCGATGACCGCCTGCGCGGCATCATGAGCAACATCTTCAAGAACATCGACAACACGGCCAAGGAATACGACCGTGAAGGCGACTACGTGGCTGGCTCCAATATCGCCGGCTTCAAGAAGGTGGCTGACGCCATGCTGGCACAGGGCGTTATCTAAACTCCCATAACCAACGGCTCCCCATTTCTCCGCACCCGCGGGGAGGTGGGGAGTTTCTGCATTGCTGCGAAAGCACCGCGGCCGCATGCACCTGTGCCGCGGGTATCTGGAGGAAAAATGGGTTAATCGCACACGGGGTGCGAATCGAACTCGGAGAGCATTAGCCCTCGTTGCACCGGCCTGAGGATTCAAGGCGCGCCCTCCACACAATGCGGGGTGCTGCGTTGTAGAATTCCCAGCATGTACCGTGTCTTTGAATCCCTTGATGAATTAGTTCAGCATTTGGAGCAGGCTTCTGGCTTTCCCATGACCTCCAATTGCTTGGTCCCCCGCCATGAGATGCTGGCGCTTCTCGATGACCTGCGCAATGCGCTGCCCGTAGAAATCGACGATGCGCAGGACGTTTTAGACAAGCAAGACGAGATTATCCGCGGCGCCGAAGAGCGTGCGGATAACACCATTAATGAGGCGAATGCGCAGGCCACCGATATGGTGAACCAGGCGCGTCAAGAGGCCGATACCACGGTCGCGCAGGCAGAAGAACATGCCCAGCGGCTGATGGCTGATGCCGAGGCGCGCGCCCAGTCCACCGTTGAGCAAGCCCGCGCAGATGCAGACCGCACCATTGCTCAGGCCAACGAGGAATACGAGCGCTCGGTGGCTGAGGGCCGCCAGGAACAAGAGCGTTTGGTTTCCGAATCTGAAGTTGTCCGCCGCGCCAACGAAGAAGCCAACCGGATCGTGGAGACCGCATACACCGAATCCAACCGGCTGCGCACGGAGTGCGACGACTTTGTAGATAGCAAGCTCAGCGAATTTGAAAGCTCCCTCAGCGGCCTGCTGCGCACCGTAAACTCCGATCGTTCCGCCCTGCGCGGTGGGGCCGGCGTGCGCTCTCGCGGCGGCGACTACCTGCCGTCCACCAACGCTGGTTCCTCTCGCGGTGGTGCTAGCGCCCCGCGCTATGGCGACGATGACGGTTACGAGCGCCGTTATACCGAGCGCTAAACGCTTAAACTACAAGGCACGACGCTTAAAAAGTCCTGCTGCACGGGGTACATCGCGAAAATCGCGGCACCGTGTAGCAGGACTTATTGTGCCTGTGGGAGTCTAGACCGAGCTGCGCGAGTTGGAGTGGTGCGGCGTGGGGGAGGAGGGGGCATCGGCAAGCGTGGCCTCAACAGCATGTGCAGTGGGGTGAGGGCGCTGGCTCTGGACCGCCACGAAGGCCACGATTCCCGCGCTGACTAGGCCGGGGAAGAGGAAGGTGACCAAGGCCGTGGTGAAGTAGGACGAGAGCGAGGTCATCGAGCCGCTCATAAAGTCTTGAGGGAAGAACATCGCGCTGAGGCTAATGACCGCGCCTGCGGTAAGGAACATGGTGCCGACGCTAAGCAGCGCGCAGGCAAGGGCTTCGCGCGAAAGCCACGTGATGGCGGCGGCGCTGGCGGAAAACACTAGGGCGCCGGTAAGTACTGTGAGGTCGAGTCCGGAAGGGATGACCAAAATCGCGCCGGCGATAAGCCCCGCGCACAAGCTGAGGATGAGGGCGGAGGAAAGGCGCAGGCCCCTGTCGCCGTAGATGCCAGAGTGGTCGGCCTTGGGTAGGCGATGGAGGACTGTCCCAGAGATGACCAAGAAGGTGGCGGGAAGGCAGCACAACACTCCGAATCTAGGAGCGATAGCGCTCAAATCTCCTGAGGTCGCGGCCAAGTGGTAAGTCATGCCTTTAGGCTAAGGCGGCTGCGGCCTGCAGGAAAGGGAAAACCGGCAAGCCATAGCGCTTTATGCCCAAACCTTCAGTTTCTTGCCAGAAAAAGCGGCCGTGTCAGCAACTACGCGGAGTTTGCGAGGCAGGGTAGACTACCAACTGTTATGACATCTCCATTGAAGTTCGATGTGGGCGAATTATTAAACGCCCAAGGCGCTGACGCAATGCCGGAACAACGCACCCAGACGGGGCCTGCACCGGAAAGGATTGGCGTGGAAATGATCGCCATCCCTAAGGGTGAAGATCTCACCGTTGCCGCGACCCTGACCCCGCTGGGGTCAGGCGTTCTGGTTGATGCGGATATCTCGGGCGTTCTCACGGGCGAGTGTGCGCGCTGCTTAAAAGAGCTCCACCCACAGCTGGATTTGCACGTGACCCAGGTCTTTGCCGCCGATGAATCTTTTGTCAGCGGCGATGACGCCGATTCTGATGATGCCGGTTCGGGCGATGAAATCCCGGAAATCGAAGACGATGAGCTGGATCTGCTCCAGGCGGTCATCGATGAAGCAGGCCTGAACCTCCCGTTCGCCCCCGTCTGCGAAGACGGTTGCGATATTCAGACCCCAGAGGGTGTGACCACCGGAATTTCTGGGGAAGAAGAGGAAGAGGAGAAGGTAGACCCGCGCTGGGCAGGTCTGGAGAAGTTCCTATGAGCCGCAAGAAGAAGCTAACCGGGCACGAGGCATGGGAGGCCGCCTTTGCGGCGGTGGACCACAGCCCGCTCTTGGAATCGCTCGGCGTTGCCTTGGAGCCGGAAAACCTGCGCTTGGCGCTTACGCACCGTTCCTTTGCCAATGAAAACGGGCACCTGCCCAATAATGAGCGCCTCGAGTTCTTGGGCGATGCCGTCTTGGGGCTCTCGGTGGCCGCGAAGCTATACGTGACGTATCCATCGCGCCCGGAATCCGATATCTCTAAGATGCGCGCGTCCATTGTCTCGCGCTATGGGCTTTCCGATATCGCGCGTGAGATTAACCTGGGCCCGCATATCTTATTGGGCAAGGGCGAGCAGTCCACCGGTGGGCGCGATAAGGATTCCATCCTTGCGGATACCACCGAGGCGATTTTCGGCGCCATTTACCGCGAGCACGGCTTTGAAACCGCCCGCGATGTCATCCTGCGCCTCTTCGCGGAAAAGATCGATAATGCCTCTGTCAGCGGGCGCCACTTGGACTGGAAGACCACCTTGCAAGAGCTGTGCGCTGAGCTAAAGGCACCGATGCCGGTCTATTCGGCTACCGCCACCGGCCCAGAACACGATCAAACCTTCAGCGCGGTTGCCACCGTCGCTGGGCTGAGCGTGGGAAATGGGCAGGGGCACAATAAGAAATTAGCGGAGCAGCAGGCCGCGCAAGAAGCATGCCAAACCCTGCGCGAAACCCCGTTGCTGGTGCAAGGGACCGCTCATAAAGAAGGCTAAATAATGCCAGAACTGCCCGAAGTGGAATCGGTGCGCCGCGGGGTGGAAACCTACGTCGTGGGTAAAGAAATTACATCGGTAGACATTGCGCACCCGCGGGCGAACCGCGGCCAAGATGAACCGCTGGCGGGCCTTGTCGTGGGCAAGGAAATCGCCGCGGTGGCCCGCCGCGGCAAATTCATGTGGCTGGAATTCGTGGGGGAGGACCCGATGGATAGCCACCGCGACGTGCTTTTTATTCACTTAGGCATGTCGGGGCAGCTGCGCATCGGCCACACTGATTCCCCGCACCGCCGCATCACGGTAGTACTTAGCGATGCCACCGAGCTGCACTTCGTGGATCAGCGCACCTTTGGATACTGGCTATATGCGCCGTGGTCCACGATCTCGCATATCGGTTTAGATCCCCTGGAACCCGATTTTGATATCGCCAGCGCTGCGCGCCGCCTGCGGCAGAAGAAAACCGCGGTAAAGACGGCGCTGTTGGATCAAACGCTGGTATCTGGCATTGGCAATATCTACGCCGATGAAGCGCTGTGGGCGGCGTGCATTTCGCCGCGCAAGAAGGCTTCAGCCCTGCGGCAAAAAGACGCCGTGGCGCTATTGGCCGCGGCGCAGACCGTGATGTCTGCCGCCCTCAAAGCGGGGGGAACGAGCTTTGATTCTTTGTACGTCAACGTCAATGGTGAATCGGGCTATTTTGCGCGCTCGCTTGCGGCCTATGGCCGCGCTGGCCAGCCATGTTCCCGCTGCGGCACGCCCATTGCGCGCTCCATCATCGGGGGCCGCTCGAGCCATTATTGCCCCCATTGCCAATAGTGCTTTACCTGTGAGGTTCACGTTGTAGACCTTCAGGCAGTAAATTAATCCGCATGGAATTTCTCGAAAATGTCGTCACGACATTTAACGATGGCGTGTGGACATACATCCTGCCCTGGCTACTCATTGGAGCGGGCCTTCTATTCGGTGCGCGCACCGCAGTGGTGCAGATTCGCAAGGTGCCCGATATGCTGCGCGCCGTGGTCGAGCGCCCCAAAACCGACGATGAGGATGAGGGCGCAGGAAGCGGGGGAATCTCCGCATTTAAGGCATTTACCATCTCTGCTGCCTCGCGCGTGGGCACCGGCAACGTGGCCGGCGTCGCGGTGGCCATTTCGCTGGGTGGTCCTGGCGCCGTCTTCTGGATGTGGATCATCGCCCTCCTCGGCGGCGCTACCGCCTTTGTGGAATCCACCCTGGCGCAGCTGTGGAAGGTCCGCAATGGCGATACGTACCGCGGCGGGCCGGCCTACTACATGAAGCGCGGGCTGGGCTGGGGCCCGCTCGGCGTTCTTTTCTCTATCGCCATCGTCTTTACCTTCGGCTTGGTCTATAACTCCTTCCAGACCAACGCCATCGCAGAGGCCGTGGCCTTTTCCTTCGGCCGCGAAGACGATGCCACCTTTGGCTCCATCATTGGCATCATCATCGCGATTGCCGCGGGCCTCATCATTTTTGGCGGCGTAAAGCGCATTGCCAATATCACCCAGGTGGTCGTTCCGTTTATGGCCCTGGCGTACCTGCTCATCGGCGGCTTCGTGGTCATTACGAACTTTGACAAGGTCCCGGGCATGCTGGGCGATATCATCGGCCACGCGCTCGGCTTTAAGGAAATCGCCGGCGCGGGCATCGGCGCCGCGATGATGAAGGGCATCCAGCGCGGCCTGTTTTCCAATGAGGCCGGCGAGGGTTCTGCTCCTAACGCGGCGGCGACGGCCACCGTTTCCCACCCGGTCAAGCAGGGTCTGGTGCAGACCTTGGGCGTGTACTTCGACACCATCGTGGTCTGTACCATTACCGCCTTCCTGATCTTGCTCGGCCCGGAGGTGGCCTACGGCGAAGAGGCCGAGGGCGTTTCCCTTACCCAGGCGGCCTTGTCCGCCGAGGTTGGCCACTGGGGCATTCACTTCGTCAGCTTCATCTTGTTCTTCCTGGCCTTTTCTTCCATCTTGGGCAATTACTACTTGGCAGAGGCCAACCTGGAATACCTCACCACCAATAAAACGGTGCTCAATACCTTCCGCCTTGTGGTGCTGTTCTTCGTCTGGTTCGGCGCAGTAGGCTCCCTGCCATTGGTCTTCGCCCTGGCGGATACCGGTGCGGCGACGATGGTGATCCTGAATATCATCGCCATTGTTCCGCTATCCGGCGTGGCCATTCAATTGTTAAAGAACTTCAACGAGCAGCGCAGTAAGGGCATCGATCCGGTCTTCCACCGCGATATGCTTCCCGATGTCCCCGGTGTGGAGTGCTGGGACGGTTCTGACCCCGTGACCCGCCGCAGCGATGCGGACCGCAAAATCTTGCGCGATCGCGGCGAGGCCGATCGCTACTAATAAGGAAGGTGCAGTGACATGGAAAGAATGACGGCTTTTGTGCACGGTACCGTGCAGGGTGTGGGCTTTCGCTGGTGGACGCGGTCGCGCGCACTGGAATTAGGCCTTTCTGGGCATGCGACCAACCTGGCAGACGGCCGCGTGCAAGTTGTTGCAGAGGGTCCACGCACGCAGTGCGAGAAGCTCTTGGAATTGTTGAAAGAGGAACCGAGTACCACCCGCCGTCCTGGCAGCGTCGAAGTTGTGGTCGAGCAGTGGGCGGACGCAAAGGGCGAAAGCGGCTTTGTTGAGCGCTAATAGCCAACCCAATGCTTGCTGCAGCTCGTGTCTTAAAGGCTTGCTACACTATCCCAAATGCACCTGAAATCGCTGACGCTCAAAGGCTTTAAGTCATTCGCGTCGGCGACGTCTCTCAAATTTGAGCCTGGGATTTGCGCTGTTGTCGGCCCGAACGGTTCCGGCAAATCCAACGTTGTCGATGCCCTTGCCTGGGTCATGGGAGAGGCCAGCGCGAAGACCCTGCGCGGCGGCAAGATGCAAGACGTCATCTTCGCCGGGGCAGGCGACCGCAAGCAATTGGGCAGGGCCGAGGTCACGCTCACCATCGATAATGCCGATGGTGCGCTGCCCATCGAGTACTCCGAGGTATCCGTTACCCGCCGTATGTTCCGCGATGGCGCGAGCGAATACGAAATCAACGGGGCAAAGGCCCGGTTGATGGATATCCAGGAGCTGCTTTCTGATTCCGGCATTGGCCGGGAAATGCACATCATCGTGGGGCAGGGCAAGCTTTCTGAAATCCTGGAATCGCGCCCCGAGGATCGCCGCTCCTATATCGAGGAGGCTGCAGGCGTCCTCAAACACCGCCGCCGCAAAGAAAAGGCCCAGCGCAAGCTGACGGGCATGCAGGCCAATTTGGACCGCCTGCAGGATTTGACCGATGAGCTGGGAAAACAGCTCAAGCCCTTGGCGCGGCAGGCAGAAGCCGCCCAGCGCGCGGCAACAGTGCAGGCGGATGTGCGCGATGCGCGCCTGCGCCTGGCCGGAGATCGCATCGTCGGCCTGCGGCAAAAGCTTTCCGCTGCCGGGCAGACCGCGACGGCCCTATCCACCCAGGTGGAAGAGACCACGGCGCAGCTCGAAGAGGCGACCGAGCACCAAATGGAGCTGGAAACCCAGCTAGAGGAGGTCAATCCGCAGGCAGAATCCGCCCAGAAGTTGTGGTTTGATCTCTCCACCTTGTCCGAGCGCATTGCGGCGACCCAGCGCATCGCAGAGGAGCGGGCGGATAACGCCGGGTCCCAGGTCGCCTATGCCGGCCAGGATCCGGATGATTTAGAGGCCAAGGCGGCGCGCGCGGACGAGGAGCACGAGGAGCTCGTGGTAGCGGCGGAAGAAGCCGCGGAGCGGTTAGAAAGCATCCGGGAGGAAGTGGCGGAGCGTCGGCAAGCATTCGAGGCCGCCGAGCACGAACATATGGCACAGGTGCGTGCCATTGCGGATCGCCGCGAGGGCGTGGTGCGCCTTTTTGCCGCCGAGGAAAAGGCGGCGGGGCAGGTAGCCAGCGCGGAAGAGGAGTTGGCGCGGCAGGAAGAGGCCGTGGCTTCGCTGCAGCGGCGCACCCAGAATGCGCAGGCAGAAGCTGCTGAGGTAGCGCAGAAGCTGGATAATTATGCCGCGGAGCGCCAGCCTTTGGAGGAGGCGCATACGCGGGCTGCCAGCGAGTCCGGTGCTGCCGATAAGCGCTTGGATCAGCTCCGCGATGCCCAGCGCGAGCGCGAGCGCAGTGTCTATACGCTGCGGTCCCGCATCGATACGCTATCCCAGACCATCCCCGAGTCGGTCGAGGTGGGCGAAGAATTCCAGCCATTGGCCGCGTATATTTCCACCACCTATGAATCGGCGGTTGCGGCCGCGTTGGGCACCTTTGCGGAGGCGCAGGCGGGGCAGTTGACCGAGGGCTTGATTGCGGATTTGGAGAAGGGCCCGCGCTCAGCGCTGCTGGATGCGGCGGCGGCAGCGCCTGCAAGCTCGTGGCGCGTCGATGCCGATCTGCCGCCGCAGACCTCCTGGTTGCTGGATCACGTCACGGTACAGCCTGAGGTTTCGGCGGCATTGCACAGGCTGCTTGCCGATGTCGTCCTCGTCCCCGATATTGCCCACGGCCGGCGCCTCGTATCCGACGATCCGCGCCTGCGCGCCGTGACCGTGTCCGGCGTAGTCATCGGCGAAGGCTGGGTCGAGGTCGGCACCGGCTCCTCGTCCACGGTGGAGGTCACCGCCCGCATCGCGGAGGCTGAAGAAGAACTAGAGCAGGCAAATCAAGCCCTGCATGAGCTTTCCGGCACCCTGGAGGGGGCAAAGATTGCCGCCGAGGATGCCCGCGTGACGGCCGCGTCCGCCAAGGCCGCGTTGCGGGAGCACGATACCGAAGCCGATGCCTGGAAGCGCGATCACCGCCGCTTGGAAAAGCAGTACGAGGCAAATAAGGCGGAGCTGGAAAAGTCCGCGCAGCGCGCCACCGAGATCGAGATCCGGCTGCAGAAAGCCAACCAGGAGCTTGCCGATGCCCGCGATAGGCTCGCCCGCGTCGACGCCGACGATCAACCAGACGAGCCCTCGTCCGCCGATAGGGACGCCGCCTCGGCCGCGCTGGAAGAGGTAAAGTCCATGGAAATGGAGGCCCAAGTCGCGGCCCGATCGGCGCAAGAGCGCGTGGGCCAAGTTGCCGGCAAGGCCGATAGCTTGCGGCGCCAGGCCCAACACGAGCGCCAAGCAAAGGCCCGCCATGAACAGGCGATGGCCCGCCGCAAGGCGCAGGGGCAATTGGCATCGGCAGTGGCACGGCATGCACAGGATTTGGCCGCGCGGGCGAACCAGCTTTTAAGTCGCGCCACCTCCGAGCGCGATGAGTTTTTGCAGGAGCGCAACTCCTTAAATTCCCAATTGCAGCAAGCCAAGCAGGCGGTATCGGCCGCACGCCAAAATAGCGACCGGCTAACCGCGCGGGCGCATGAAGCAGAACTGGCGCGCTCGCAGGCGCAGGTGCGCCTGGATGAAGCGGAGAAAAAGATTGCCGAACAGCTGGGCATCGCCATCGCTGACCTGCTGCGCGATTTCACCCCGGGCGAAGACTTTGACCGCAGCGCGGAAAAGTCGCGGCTGCAGCAGGCTGAAAAGGATCTGAACTCGCTGGGCAAGGTCAACCCCTTGGCCTTGGAGGAATATAAGGCGCTGGAAGAGCGATACAGCTACCTGTCCACGCAGCTCGATGACGTCATCCAAGCCCGTCAGGACCTCGCCGGGGTAATTTCGGATGTGGATAAGCAAATCCTGCAGCTATTTACCGATGCCTGGCGGGATGTGGAAGCGGAATTTCCCAAGGTATTCAACACCCTCTTCCCGGGTGGGGAGGGCCGGTTAATCCTTACCGAGCCCGAAGACATGCTCACCACCGGCATCGAGGTCGAAGCCCGGCCGCCAGGCAAGAAGGTCAAGCGCCTATCGCTGCTTTCCGGCGGCGAAAAATCCCTTACCGCACTGGCCATGCTCGTGGCGATCTTCCGCGCGCGCCCCAGCCCGTTCTACGTCATGGATGAGGTCGAGGCAGCGCTTGATGATGTCAACCTGCGCCGGCTCATCGCCCTATTTGAGGAATTGCGGAAGGATTCCCAGCTCATCGTCATCACGCACCAAAAGCCCACCATGGATGTGGCCAATGTCCTCTATGGCGTGACCATGCGCGGCGATGGCATCACCCGGGTCATCTCCCAGCGCATGAATCCAGCCGGGCTCGCGCCGGGAGCCGAGCAAGCAAGCCGGGATGCGACGCGGCTTGGGGTTGATGCGCCGCACTCAGGTGGTACGCCGCAGTCAACGGAATAGAAGTTTTCGCCTCCCTTTTGTGCCGCAAGCCCGAAAGGCTGGCACTATAGAGGCATGAATTCTTTATGGTTATGGATCGGCATAGCAATCGTTGTCATTGTGCTGATTGTCGTCTTTATTGCAATTGGCAAAAAGCGCGGTGAATCCAAGAAGGTTTCTTTCGAGAAACCCAAGGAAGAAGAGCCTAAGCAGCTAACGCAGGAGCAAAAGTCCGGCAATTACCAGGCCAAGTCTGGCTTCAACTTTGCCCCAGCGGGCTCAAAAGAACCCGAAAAGGTAGCGCAGGAGAAGCCGCAGCAGGCCCAGCCACAGCAGGCTAAGCAGGAGCAGCAGCCGGAGTCCTCGGAGAAATCGGAGCAATCGGAGCCGAGCGCCACCGATATCGCCAATGCGCAGCTCAACGGCGAAGAGCCACCGGCGGCCAAGCGACCTGAACCGGCTAAGGATAAGGACGCTGCCTCCACAAAGGAGGCCAAGCAGGAAGAACCGCAGCGCCAAGAACCTGCAGCTGACGAGCAGCCGAAGAAGTCCGCAGAGCCCGCGGAATCCAAGAAACCTGCAGAAGACGGCGACGTACCCAAGCAGGATAAGGACACAGGAAAAGCCGACGTCGCTGGCGATGAGGCTAAGTCCGAGTCCAAATCCGAGTCTGCTTCCACTTCGGAAGCGGAGTCCAAGCCTGCCGCGGATAAGCCTGCGGCGGATAAGACTGAAGGTAAGGGCACTGCCGGTACGGCCGCTGCCGCTGCGGCCGCAGCTGGGGGAGTCGGCTCCGCCGCTTCTGCAGCCTCTGGTGACCGCCAGGAATCCGCCGCAGATGAGGCAAAGGATCATTCTGACAAGCCGGATTCCGCGCAAGCTTCCGCACCTGCTTCCGGAAAGGCGGAAGTAGAGGATAAAGAAGTAAAGGACAGCGAGCAATCCGCCCCAGCTGCGGCTGAGAAGCCCGCGGCAGAAAGTACGGACGACCACCACCGCGGCGAGCCGGACCATGAAGAAAAAGACCCAGAAGACGTTGTATCCGTCGAGGCCGCCGAGGTAGAGGATGAATCCCCGGTCTTTGACGAGGTGGTGGATGATAAAGACGCTGACCACATCGAAGAACGCGTCGATAACCACGAGGAAGCCGAAGAGGCTGCGGCTGCAGCCGATGCACAAACGGATGCTGCAGAAGCCGCCAAGGAACAAACCCCTGTGCCTGATGGCGAACCTGCTGCGGCGGGCCAGCCCACCGAAGACATCGCTCCGGCAGGAGGCCGTCTCGGCCGGCTGCGCGGTCGCCTCTCTCGTTCCCAGAACGCCATCGGCCAAGGCCTGATGGGAATCCTCTCCGCCGGCGATCTGGACGAAGACGCTTGGGAAGAAATCGAAGATACCCTCATCATGGCGGATCTGGGCACCAAGTCCACGATGAAGGTCACCGATTCTTTGCGTGACAAGATCGCTGAGCGTGGCGTGTCGAGCGAGGAAGAGGCGCGTGCGATGCTGCGTGAATGCCTCATCGAGGCCTGCCACCCAGAAATGGATCGCTCGATTCGCGCGATGCCCAATGACGGAAAGCCCGCCATTGTCATGGTCGTAGGCGTCAACGGCACCGGTAAGACCACCACCACCGGTAAGCTTGCCCGCGTCCTCGTATCGATGGATCACAGCGTCCTGTTGGGTGCGGCAGATACGTTCCGTGCTGCGGCCGCAGACCAGCTAGAAACGTGGGGACGCCGCGTGGGCGCCGAAACCGTGCGCGGCAAGGAAGGCGCAGACCCAGCCTCCGTGGCCTTTGATGCCGTGGCCACCGGCGTGGAACAGCAGGTCGATGTCGTCTTGGTCGATACGGCCGGCCGCCTGCACACCTCGACGGACCTGATGGATCAGCTGGGCAAGGTCAAGCGCGTCGTAGAAAAGAAGACCGAGGTTGATGAGGTCCTCTTGGTTCTCGATGCCACGGTGGGCCAAAACGGCCTGGCACAGGCTCGCATTTTCCGCGAGGTCGTGGATATTTCCGGCGTGGTGCTCACCAAGCTGGATGGCACGGCGAAGGGTGGCATCGTCTTCCAAGTGCAAGAGGAATTGGGCGTTCCAGTCAAGCTTGTGGGCTTGGGTGAGGGCGCCGATGACCTTGCGCCATTCGAAGTTGAAGGATTCGTCGATGCCTTGTTAGGTGAGAAATAGGGTCTTCTCCCTCAACCGTTTTAGATAACTCCCCAGTACCTGGCTGCTCATAAAATGAAGTAGTCGCGGGTGCTGGGGAGTTTTCGCGCCTATGTGCCTTGCAGGTATGTCCTGCGAGCATGGGGAGCCGTGGATTGCTGTGATCTGCATTGAGCTGGTGAGCAATGGTAATCTGGTAGGGCTGTATTTAGTGATTCGGTGCGAAATTCGCACCATTCCAAGACCAAGGTTCGTGAGGCAAGTATTTCGTGACGCTACTTTTTGCTGTCCTCCTCGCAGCATTGGCAGTGATCTTGGCACCGGTGACCGTAAAGGTCATGGACCGACAGGCGGGCTATCCATTAGCCGTCCTCTTTCTCATCGCAGCGGTGCTCATTGCTAAGGATTTTTCTGCCATTGCAGCGGGGGAGGAACTCAGTTTCCAAGCCACCTGGGCACGCGATTTTATTGCACCGGGGGTTGATGTAAGTTTCGCTCTGCGTGGAGATGCATTGAGCATCTTCTTCGCCATGTTGGCTCTTGTCATTGGCGCTGTCGTGCTGACGTACTCGGCAGCGTATCTCCCGAAAAATGAGGGAAATACGAGCTTTTATACATTGATGACGGCGTTCACGCTGTCCATCTTGTTGCTGGTTCTGGCCAATGACGTTGTTGTCCTATTCCTCGCCTGGGAGCTTGTCTCCTTGGCTTCCTTCATGCTCATTGCGCGTTCTGGCTCCGGGGGAGAGGCAGGTTCGCAGCGCACCTTAATCCTGACCTTTATCGGTGGCCTTACGCTATTGACGGCATTGGGCATCGCCGCAGTGACCACCGGTTCGACCACCATTTCTGAGATTCTCGCATCCTCGGTATGGGATGAACGCCCTGGTGTGACCGCGAGCGTTGCCGTGCTCATCGCGGCTTCTGCTTTTACCAAGTCCGCTCAATTCCCATTCCACTTCTGGCTGCCAGAAGCCATGGCCGCCGCTACGCCTGTCTCGGCGTTCCTGCACGCCGCGGCCGTGGTCAAGGCGGGTATTTACCTGCTCATTCGCTTCTCCACGGTCTTCTACGATGTCGCGGTGTGGAACTGGGTGCTCATCGTCGTCGGTATGGGCACGGCGGTTATGTCCGCGGTATTCGCGGTGCAAAAGACGGACCTGAAGAAGCTGACCGCATATTCCACCGTGTCTCACCTGGGTTGGATTGTGGCCACCATCGGTGTCGGTACCCCGTTCGCTATTGGGGCAGCACTGGTGCACACCTTGGCCCACGCGCTCTTTAAGTCCTCGCTGTTCATGCTCATCGGCGTCATTGACCATGAAGCGGGTTCGCGCGATATCCGTCGCCTTGGCCCGCTGTGGAATAAGATGCCGTGGACGTTTGGCTCTGTCGTCATCGGCGCCGCCTCCATGGCTGCGGTTCCTCCGCTGTTGGGCTTCGTGTCCAAGGAAGGAATGCTCACCGCCTTTGAGGACGCCCCCATTGGCGGCGCAGGCCAAGCAATCCTGCTTGCCGTGGCAGGTATCGGTGCCTTCTTTACCTTCACCTACTCGGCAAAGATCGTCTTCGGTGCATTCTTCGATGGGCCGCGCTCTATGGACGATGTCCACGAAGCCCCAGTTGCCCTGTGGCTTCCCGCGGCGCTGCCGGGCTTTATGTCCCTGCCGCTCGTCTTCGTCCTGGGTATTTTCGATGAGCCTTTGGAACATGCCGTTGGCGCCGTGGGCATGGAAACGCATTCTCACCTTGCGGTATGGCATGGAATCAACGTTCCATTCATCATTTCGATTCTCGTGCTGGTGGCCGGTATTGCCGGTCTCTTTGCCCGCAAGAAGATGTGGCCGGCCTTCGAGGGACGCAACTTCATGCCGCGCAGCGGCAACGAGCTCCTGCAAAGCCTGCAAGATGGCTGCGCCAAGCTCGGCCAGGTATTGGGCAAGATGTCCGATTCCCACAACCCGTCCCGTCACATCCTGCCGATCGTCATCGTGATTATCGTCCTGGCGGGGACTACCTTGTTTGGTGAGGGAGTCGACGGCGTACCGCTACAACCGCGCGTCGATGGCCTCGATAACCCATGGGACCTGCTGCCGTTGGGCATCATTGCCTTGTCCGTATTCGGGCTGGTACGCACCAAGAACCGCCTCACCGGTGCCGTCATGATCGGCATCGCAGGTACGGGCGTTACCTTGCAGATGTTCCTCTTGGGCGCACCGGACGTTGCGCTGACCCAGTTCATGGTGGAAGCCCTGTCCGTGGTCGTCATGATGATGGTGCTGCGTTACCTGCCGGAGACCTTCCAGCCGGTTACTGATAAATCCCGCAGGGTAGGCTCCATCGTTATCGCCGTATTGGCCGGTATCGCTGCCTTCCTCGGCGTGTGGGGCCTGATGGGCCGCCACGAACGCTCGGACTTGGCGCTGTGGTACCTAGACGAGGCACCGGATATCACGGGTGGCGATAACGTCGTGGCCACCATCATCGTGGAATTCCGTGCACTCGATACCTTGGGCGAGCTGTCCGTGCTGGGCATGGCCGCCGTCGTTATTGCAGCCATTACTACGACGCTGCCGCGCTTCCCGTTCAGCTCGGGTACGCGCCCGGCGCCATTCGGTCAATCGCAGCTGAACTCCGTGCCGCTGCGCAAGGGGATCAATATTGTCATTCCTTTGCTCATCATCATGTCCGTCATCGTCTTCTTCCGCGGACACAATGCCTCCGGCGGCGGATTCCCCGCGGCGCTGATTATGGGTGCGGCCATTGGCCTGACTTATCTGTCCCGCGGTTCCGATGAAATCGTCTTTGGCCGGATGACCCCAGTGCATCTGACCGGCATTGGCATCATTACGGCGCTATTGGCAGGCTTTATTGGTTACTGGCACGACGGCTTTGGCAATGGTGGTTTCCTCACCGCCCTGCACGGCGAAGCCTTTGGCCAGCACTGGACGACGTCCCTCATCTTCGACCTCGGTATTTACCTGGCCGTGTTGGGCATGCTCACGATGGCCATCAACGCCTTGGGCGGCTACCTCAGGCCGGGTACTGAGCGGGACTTCCTGCCGTGGATTCATGACGATGACTCGGCCCTGCCGGCCACGCCGCGCATTGCCGTTGAGGATGCGGACGATCCGTATCCTGACCCAATCAACCCGTCGACGGATCCGCTCGCTTTGCTCAGCCCCAAAGAGGCAAAGACAAAGACAAAGCAACGTCGCCGTTCTAACGCCAACCGAGGAGGGGAGAAGTAATGATTCTCGCGTTAACTATCGCCATCCTCATCGGTGGCGCCGTCTACCTCATTCAGCAACGTGGCCTGGTCCGCATTGTGTTGGGCATGATGGCATTCGGCCACGGTGCCAACCTGACCTTGTTGGCCACTGGCGTGTACTCCTACCGAGGCGAAGCATTTCCCTCAGAGGTGCCCCACGATCAGATGGCCGACCCGCTACCGCAGGCATTCGTGCTGACGGCCGTTGTTATCTCCATGGCAACCTCGACCATCCTGTTGACCATGGCTGCGATGGGCAAAAACGATGACACCGATGTTGTAGAACCCGTCGATGACAACACCATTGACCACGCATTTTCTACCTTGGGCCGCGATGCCCAGAACCGTGCGATCTTGGAAGAATCCGCGAATGAGCTCGATCGCATTGGCCGGGTAGACCACGACACCCCCGTGGCTGAGCGCGGGGTAAATAGGAAGAAGGAGGATGAAAAATAATGGCTGATGTTGTAGCCCAACTTCTTCCGCTTTTCCCGGGCATTCCGCTCATTGCCGCGGCTCTTGCCTTGCTGGCGCCGTGGCGCGCCGTCCGCGATGCGATCATGCTCATCATCCCCGGAGTCGGTGTCTTCGCCGGCCTGGGACTGTTGATCTACACCATGAACAATGGGGTAGTGGCGCATACCGTGGGCCTCTACGTAGGCAATGTGGGTATTCCGCTCGTTGCGGATGCCTTCTCCGCGCTGATGATCATCACCACGATGATCGTGGCCTTTGGTGCTAACTGGTTCGCCATCGTGGGCGGGGAGACGAAATCCCGTTATTACCCTTCGCTCACGCTGATTCTTATCACCGGTGTATGCGGTGCGCTGCTGACCGCTGACCTCTTTAACTTCTTCGTGTTCATTGAGGTCATGCTGTTGCCGTCCTACGGCCTTATCACCATGTCGGGCACGTGGTCGCGCCTGGCGGCAGGACGCGCGTTCGTCCTCGTTAACCTTTTTGCCTCCACGCTGCTGGTGGTTGGTGTCGGCTATATCTATTCTGTCACCGGCTCGGTCAACCTGGCTGCCTTGCAGGGAGCCGCCGCCGGCAACGGCCCGGTGACCGTCGCCGCGGGCATTATCCTTATTGCGATTACCGCCAAGGCCGGTGTCTTCCCGGTGCAGTCTTGGCTGCCGCGCACCTATCCAGGCACGTCGGCCGCGGTGATGGGCCTTTTCTCCGGCCTGCACACGAAGGTCGCCGTCTACATGCTCTACCGGCTGTACGTGCAGCTTTTCGATCTCGAGCAGCGGTGGAACGTACTCATCATCGTCCTCATGCTGATCTCGATGATGATCGGCGCCTTTGGTGGTCTGACCGAAAAGACCATTCGCCGCGTGCTGGGTTACCAGATGCTCAACGGTATGCCGTTCATCTTGGTGATGCTGGCCTTTACCTCGGAAGACCCAAGCCGCGCTCTGGCCGCCGGTATCATGTACACGATTCACCACATGGTGACCGTTGGCTCGTTGATCCTGGCGTCCGGTGCTATCGAGGAAACCTACGGTACGGGTGATTTGACCAAGCTATCCGGCCTCGCGCGCCGCGATACCATTATCGCCTGGATTTTTGCCGCCGGTGCCTTCTCTGTGGTGGGCTTCCCGCCATTCTCCGGCATGTGGGGCAAGCTCATGATCGTCTTCGAGGTTGCCCGCAATGGCGGCGCTTGGGCCTGGATTGCGATTGCCGCCATCATCATCGCCTCCTTCGCGGCATTCTTGGCGATGTTGCGCGTCTGGCGCGAAGCCTTCTGGGGACACGATCTGCCCTCGGACAAGGTTCCCGATGAGCTCATCATCCGCAAGAAGCTGATGGCGCCTTCCGCAGCGCTCATCTTGGTCTCGCTGGGCATGTTCATTTTCTCCGGCGTGGTTATTGATGCGGTGGAAACCGCAGCCGAACAACTGCTGGACACGACGGCTTATACTGACACCATCTTGGGCGATGACTCAGCCGCACTACCTAATATCAATGACATTCAGGAGGGCCGATAAATGCATGCCGTAGCTTATGCACTCTGGCTCATCAAGGAGATTTTCGTTGCTGGGTTCACCCTGGCGATGTCAGCATTTAAGCCCGATAACGAATACCACCCGGTGATCATCCGGTACCCACTGCGCGTTACCAGCGCCTGGGAGATTTTCTGGTTCACCTCTTCCATTACCGCTACCCCAGGCACGCTGTCTTTGGGACTGCGCGAACCACCGCGCAAGGGCTTGCCCCGCATCGTGCTAGTACAAGCGGTACAGGGTTCCGATCCTGCGGCGATCGTGGCTGACTTGGCCGATATGGAAGAGCACTTGGCACCGCGCGTTAAGAGCATCGACTATGGCGTTCCTGGGCAAGGGGATACGACGGAGCTCGATGAGGCTTTCTACGAATTCCCCTTGGATACCCTGGGCCGCTATATGCGCTCGCCGGATCTCGCGCGGGCGGAGGACACTCCGCTTTCGGAGAGCCAGGCGGACGTCGAAAAGCCCAAGCACCTCGCCCGGAAAATTCAACGCAGGAAGGAGACCGACCGATGATTGATTTTGCAACATTGTCCCCATTCGGTTGGGTTGTACTGGTGTGCGTGTTCATCATGGGCGGGGCCGCCTGGTGCGGGGTGCTATTGGCGCTGCGCACTCGCGATGAGCTCACCCGCGCGGTGATGTCAGACATCGTCTTTTACGGCATGATCTGCATGTACCTCGGTTGGTCAATGATCAACAATGCCCCACTGGCCTATGACATTGCCCTGATTGGCGCCATCGCGGCCGGTATTTTGCCGACCTTGTCTATGGCCCGCATTATTTCGAAAGGTCGGCGATAAGTCATGGCTGTTTACGAGAGTATTGCTTCGATCTTGCTCATTGTGGCCACCATCCTGGTGGTGGCAACCGTGGTCTCTTTGTGGCGCGCGCCGGATGCCTTGACCCGTGCCAACCTGATGGGCCCGACCGTGGGTTTGGCGGTACCGCTTATTATCGTCGCCAAGCTCGTGGTGGATTTTGGCCAAGATGGCTTTTCTTTGGGCCTTCTTATCAAGGGCCTCATCGCTTGCTTTGGCGTGTGGATTATTGGCTCGGTGGGCTCGTTCTACCTGGGCCGTTCCATCTATGGCGTTGCGGTTACTGACGTCAAGCACGCCAAACACAATAATGAGAAAATCCAGACCGTCTATGCAGATGAAGACGAAATCTAGGGTTATTCTTTCCTCATGAGTAGCGCGGGTGCGTACCTTCTTCAAGGAGGGGGTGCAGCCCGCGCTTCTTTTGCGCTGCCGCGGTGCTTAACGCAGCGGGGAGCCAGCCGTAATTTGCCGATTGCCACCGTAATTCGGGCACATTCGGAAGTTGGGCGGGGTTAGACTAGAACGCAGCATATCCGCGCCAGGTTTGGCCGCTGAACTCTACTTTTCTTCAGGAGGATTAAATGAAACTTATTACCGCCATTGTGAAGCCGTTTACTCTGCCGGATATCCGGGAGGCATTAAAACAGCAGGATGTGCACGGCCTGACCGTGACCGAAAGCCAGGGCTTTGGGCAGCAGAGCGGGCATAGCGAGGTCTACCGCGGCGCCGAATACGCCACGGACTTCGTACCCAAGGTGAAGTTGGAGGTTTTGACCGCTGATGATCAGGTGGAAGACCTCATTGACACCATCGTGGATGCCGCTTATACCGGCAAGATTGGCGATGGCAAGATTTGGATTACCCCGGTAGAAGACGTCATCCGCATCCGCACCGGGGAGCGCGGCGAGACCGCTCTGTAATTACAGATGGTGGCAGCATCCGCTCTTCGCAGCGAGGCTTATGCAGCGGCGGTGCGCATACTCCAGGGTTTGGACCTGCCGCCGCACACGGCGCTAGCAGCAACCGGCTCTGTGGCCCGGCAGGAGATGACTCCCTATTCCGATATTGATGTCATCCTGATTTTCCCGGAGGACCACGAGCCAGACCCCAGCCAGGTAGAAAAATTGTGGTACCCGGTGTGGGATGCCAAGTATCGGTTGGACTTTGCCCTGCGTACCCCGCAGGAGTGCGCGGAGATTGCCCTGCAGGATGCCTCGGCTGGCTTCGCTCAATTGGATCTGACGTATATCGCAGGCGATAAGCCGCTTGTCGATGACGCCCGTCAGCGCCTCCTGCACGCGTGGCGGCGGCAGCTGCAGCGGGGCTTTGATAGCTTCGTCGATATCGCCATTGCCCGGTGGAACCGCTCCGGCGCCGTCGCCACCATGACCAACCCAGACTTAAAAAACGGGCGTGGGGGATTGCGCGATATTCAGCTCCTGCGCGCTTTAGCCCTGGGCAACCTATGTGATCTGCCCGCGCTGGAGGAAGAGCGGCGGCTGCTACTCGATGCCCGGACCTTGCTGCACGTGAAGGCTCGCCGCCACCGCGATATTTTGGATCCGGACTTTGCCGCAGATGTTGCTGATGAATTGGGCTTTAGCAGCCGCTATGAGCTCACCGCGGCGTTGGTTACTGCGGCCTCTGCGGTCGACGAGGCGGTAGAGCGTAGCTTGGCCACAGCCCGCGGCGTTTTGGGTAGCCGCAGCGCTGGTCCGGCGCAGGGGCGAGACCGCGTGCGACGTCCCCTCGATGTGGACGTCGTGGCCGATGGCGCCGTTATCTCCCTGGCTCGCACGCCCAATTGTGAAGATCCATGGTTATTGACCCGCGTTGCGGCGGCCGCGGCGCGCACGGGCTATTCCGTATCGCTAGCGACGTGGCGAGCGCTGCAGGAATTACCGCCCCCACCGCAGCGGTGGCCGCGGGCGGCCGTGGATGACTTTTTCGCCATTTTGTCTTCACCGTCTCATACCCCACGGGTAATTGCGGAGCTGGATCGCTATGGGCTGTGGGAGCGTTTAGTCCCAGAATGGGGTCATGTGCGTGGATTGCTGCCAAGAGAGCGCAGTCACATGCATTCTGTTGACTACCACCTCGTTGCCACCGTCACGCGCTGCGCTGAGGTGCGCACATCGGTGGCGCGCCCGGATCTTCTCCTCTTGGCCGCGTTGTACCACGATTTAGGCAAGGGGCATGATCGCCCGCACGAGCAAGTAGGAACAGAGATGGTGGCGCGGCAGGCCGCGCGCATGCGGTTTAACCTTGCAGATATTTCCCGCGTGCAAACCGTGGTGGCAGAGCATACGAGCCTGGCGCGATTGGCGGCCACGATGGATCCGCGCTCGGATGCCGCGCGCGATGCCCTATTAAACGCCTGCCATTATGACCAATTGACCATTTCGCTGCTTGCGACCTTGTCCAAGGCGGATGCCTTATCGACGGGCCCTGGGGTCTGGTCCGCCCGCACCGCGCAGGCGCAGGGCCTTATCGTGGCCCGCGCTTTGGAAGCGAATAAGCCTCGCATAGTCACCCGCCCTTTAGTTCGCGTTCCCCAGGACGATTACGGGGTAGGCCTGGCGGTCGATTGGCAAGAGGAAGTGGTCACCGTAACTTGGTCCGGCGCAAATAAGGCAGAGTTTAAGCGCATTTTTGCGCTGATTTCCGCCTTGGGGTGGACGATTGTGCGGGCCAATTTCGTACAAGGTGATGCTGGTAGCTATCAGGCGGAGTTTGTCATCCGTACCGTGCAAAAGACGCTCACAGAGGCCGCGGAACCGGATAGGTTTATCCAGTCCTATAATTCGCGTACGTACACAGAGCTTCCCGATATCGTAGGTGAGCCCACGACGGCGGCGTTTAACGTGGGCGGAATCTTAGAGATTCGCACCGTGGAGAGAATAGGTGCATTGGGTTATTTGGTGGAGTCATTGCCGGAGTTTATGTGGCTGCGCCATGAGATCCTGGGTGCCACGATGATTGTGCACGTTTTCTTTGGCGCTTCGGTTTCTCGCGCCCAGGTGGTGGGGAATGTGACCAGGGCCCTGGCTAGGGACTAAGATTGAATAATTGAACTTTAGATCGATCTAATTTAAGGGAGCGCATCCGTAGTGTTTGACTCACTATCAGACCGCCTACAGTCAGCCCTGGCGGGCCTGCGCGGCAAGGGCAAATTAACTGAGGCGGATATCAACGCCACGACTCGTGAGATTCGTTTGGCATTGCTGGAAGCTGACGTTTCTCTGACGGTGGTGCGCGGGTTTATCAAGCGCATCAAGGAACGCGCCCGCGGCGCGGAAGTCTCTGAGGCGCTCAACCCCGCCCAACAGGTGGTCAAGATCGTCAATGAGGAACTCATTGAGATCCTTGGCGGCGAAACCCGCCGGTTGAACTTGGCCAAGAATCCTCCGACCGTCATCATGCTGGCCGGTCTGCAGGGTGCTGGTAAAACCACCCTGGCCGGTAAATTGGCCAAGCACCTCACGAAGCAGGGGCACACCCCCATGCTCGTGGCCTGTGACTTGCAGCGCCCAGGCGCTGTGCAGCAGCTGCAGATCGTCGGCGAGCGCGCGGAGGTACCAACCTTCGCCCCGGACCCAGGTACCTCCCTGGATTCCAATGACCACGAGATGGGTACCTCGCACGGGGACCCGGTGGACGTCGCCAAGCGCGGTATTGCTGAGGCAAAGCAGAAGCAGCACGATGTGGTCATCATCGATACCGCCGGCCGCTTGGGTATTGATGAAACCTTGATGACGCAGGCGCGCAATATCCGCGATGCCGTCAACCCAGATGAAGTTCTCTTCGTCATCGATTCCATGATTGGTCAAGACGCCGTGCAAACGGCGGAGGCCTTCCGCGATGGCGTGGACTTTACCGGCGTGGTTCTCACGAAGCTGGATGGTGACGCCCGCGGTGGTGCAGCGCTGTCCATTCGTGAGGTGACCGGCAAACCAATTTTGTATGCCTCTACCGGCGAGAAGCTCGATGATTTCGATGTCTTCCACCCAGAGCGCATGTCCAGCCGCATCCTGGGCATGGGTGACCTGCTCTCCCTGATTGAGCAGGCGGAAGCCACCTTGGACCACCAGAAGGCCGAGGAAGCAGCCTCCAAGCTGGGCTCCGGCGAGCTCACGCTGAATGACTTCCTTGATCAGATGCTGATGATCCGCAAGATGGGTCCGATTGGCAACCTGCTGAAGATGATGCCTGGCGGCAAGCAGATGAATGAGATGGCCGCCATGGTGGATGAAAAGCAGCTGGATCGCATCCAGGCGATCATCCGCGGTATGACCCCAGAAGAACGCGAGAACCCAAAGATTCTGAACGCGTCGCGCCGCAAGCGCATCGCCAATGGTTCCGGTGTGAGCGTGTCCGAGGTCAACCAGCTCATCGAGCGCTTCAACCAGGCCAAGAAGATGATGTCCAAGATGGCCGGGCAATTTGGCATGGGCGGTGGCGGTCGCTCTGCCACCAAGAAGAAGCCCAAGGGCCGCAAGGGCAAAAACGGCAAGCGCAAGAAGGGCAAGGGCGGCGGTGGCAACCGCGGCCCCAAGATGCCGGGCGGTATGCCGGGCATGGGCGGCGGTATGCCGTCGATGGAAGAGCTACAGCAGCTGCAGCAGCAAATGGGCGGCGCCGGCGGTGCCGGTGGCCTTGGCGGTGGAAAGATCCCCGGCATGCCCAAGATGCCCAAAGGCATGGAGAATATCGACCTCGATAACCTCAACTTTGGTAAGGGCAAGAAGTAGCCGCGCAGAGTCATAAATAAAAGGTGGCCCATTACTTCGCAGGTAATGGGCCACCTTTGTGCGTGCCATCGCGGGGGAGCGTTTACACCGGATCGTTTTCCGGGGTATTGGGATACGGCACTGGGTTGGCGCGCCGCGTGCCACCGGTGGTGGGGGCAGCTGGCGATTCCTCCAGTGCTGCCTCCGCCTCTTCGGGGGAGATTTCCGGTGCCTCTTGCTGGACCTTTTCGCCGTTCAAGAAGGGCGTGAGGGCTTCTCGGATCATCGGTATCGCGGAATCCGCGAAGGCATTGGTGATGTGGTGCATATCGCGGTAGACCATGGTGTTGCCAATGACCACCGGGCAATCGCCGTTAGCATCGCAGAACCACGGCGCGGTATCGAGGGACAGCATGTTCTCGTACTGCGATAGGACTACAGCGCCTGGATCATAAGGTTGATAGACCTGCTCGAATCGCATGCCACAGCCCACAGCATCCTCGTTGGCAACGTAGCACTCATCGAATTCGCGCGGTTCCCCGTCTTCGTCGAATCCCCACGGATTATCGCGGAAGCCCAGGAAGGGGATATCGCGCTTGGATAGTTCTTCCCAGAAGGCTTGGTAGCCGGCGGGGACCGCATCGGGGCCATGCCCATATTCGTTTTGCGGGCGGGTGGTATTGGAGATAACCAGCGCTGGGTGGGCCTCGGCAATGCGGTCCATGACCAGCTCGCCCCACTCGGCGCACTCGGGGCTGACCGTGACGTCATCGCCAAGCTCGATGGGGCAGCCTTGGCGCAGGAGGGGGACCAGCTTGAAGCCCATCTCGCGGCCCAAGTGGTCGAGGGCAGAGGAGTATTGCTCCGCGTGGGAACCTCCCACCAAATAGACTTCTTTTTCGGAATTGGTATCGCCGAAAATGCACGGCGTCTTGCCGTCCCTGCGCGTTTCAAAGAAGAAATCGGCGGGCTGGCTATCGGGAACAAAGCACCAGTTTGCGGCGACCGGCGGCTGGATGCCCCCGGCCACGATGGGATCAGGTTTGATCTCTACGCCATCTGGTGGGGTGATGTCATTAATGAACGTGGTGGCGCCCGGATATTGCTTGGGGTTGAGAATCTCCGCATCGGCGATATTCAGCGTGCGCAGCCACAGCGGCTGAATGAGAAGCAGTGCGGTGACACAGCTGGCGACCACGACACCGCCGATGGCCCGACCGGCCCCGGCACGGGTGGACAGGCCGGAGATTGCCTTGTGGGCTGGAAGGTCCTCTGCCAAGGGGCGCTTGCGGTGCTGGCGCAAGGGGCGCTCGATGAAGCGGTGCGTGGCATCGGCAAGCAGCAGGGAGATGGCAATGATAATGATGCCCAGCCACCACGGCGGGGTTTGCTGACCCAAGTACGAGGTGGACAAAATGAGCAGCGGCCAGTGCCAGAGGTATAGCGGATAGGCGACATCGCCTAGCCAACGCGCCTTTCCAGAAGCCATGGCCTTGGAGATCTTGCCGCCACCGCCCAAGATGATGAGCACGGCGCCGCCCAGAGGCAACAGCGATAGCGGACCTGGATAGGCGGTGGTCTCTGCGATGATGGCGCCGGTAAAGACCAACATGAAAAGGCCGAGGCCGGTAAATAGGTCATAAAAACGGGCCGGAATCTTCCAGGCGGAGCCGTAAATAGCAAGTACCGCGCCGAGGGTCAGCTCCCAGGCGCGCGACCACGTGGAGTAGTAGTTTTCCGGCGTTCCGTGCAGCCCATGGCGCGAGGCATAGGCAAAGGAAGCGATGGTCACCACGATGAGAATGGGACCGGCAATCTGGTTGACCGTGGGGAAGCGGCTGGTACGCAGCGAGGACTCCTGCGGGCGCAGCTTCATTATCGCGGCCAGAATGAGGGCGAAGGCGATGCCCATCAGGTAGAACTGGCCCTGCACGGACATCGACCACATATGCTGCAGCGGGGAAGTATCGGCGGCGGCCGCCGTGTAGTCGGCGTTTTGGCGCGCCAACTCCCAGTTCTGGTAGTACAGCATGGTTGCCGTAATTTGCTGGGTAAATTCGGTGCGCATGAGCTGCGGCGTGAAAAGGCGTACCAAGATGTACGTCACACCGATGACCAAAACGAGGCTTGGCACCAAGCGGCGCAACGTGCGCCAGATTGGCCACCACGGGTTCAAAGATGCGTTGGGCTTGCCGGCATAGCGCAGCTGCGAGCCTAAGAAGAAGTAACCGGAAAGCAGTAAGAAGACATCCACGCCGCCAGAGACACGACCGACAAAGACGTGGTAGATAACTACGAGGCCAATTGCGATACCGCGCAGACCGTCGAGGTCATAGCGATATCGAAAGTTGCGTGGGGAATCTGTTGTCATAAAACGTCATTTCGTGCGCTTGTCCGTGGGAGGCACAAACGCGGCGTACTTTTAAGCCTTCAGGGTCAAAGGATTGCATTCGGCTCATAAGGGTACTCTTTAAAGGTCTCGGAAGCATAACGAGCCCAGGCTAAGCGTAGGGAAGCGGAGATTTTAAAATACTGCCTGCACACGCTAAAATGGTTCAGGTTATCGCAGCGGTGCGAATTGCTGCTGATAATGAGACGTTTCATTCTGCGTAACACCGTTCCCGTCTACGGTCGGCCGGTACGTCACGCGCAGATAAAATCCAAGGGTTGAACCGGCGCGCTAAAAGGCGCGTGTCTGAACTGCCCAGTGACTAGAAAAGGAGCCATCATGGCTGTCAAAATTAAACTGCAGCGCGTAGGTAAGATCCGCGCCGCTGAATACCGCGTAGTTATCGCTGATGCTCGTACCCGCCGCAGCGGCAAGGTCATCGAGAACATCGGCATCTACCACCCGAAGGAAGAGCCTTCCCTCATCAAGATCGACTCCGAGCGCGCACAGCACTGGTTGTCCGTTGGTGCACAGCCCACCGAGCCGGTCTTGGCACTGCTGAAGGTCACCGGTGACTGGCAGAAGCACAAGGGCCTGCCGGGCGCAGAGGGCACCCTGAAGGTTGCTGAGGAGAAGAAGTCCAAGCTGGACCTCTTCAACGAGGCATTGGCTGAGGCTAATAACGGCCCAACCATCGAGGCCATCACCGAAAAGAAGAAGGCCAAGGAAGAAGCAAAGAAGAAGAAGGAAGCTGAAGAGGCTGCTGCAGCTGAGGCTGCCGCTGCTGCTGCCGGCGAAGCAGACGCTGAAGCAGAAGCTTCTGAGGAGTCCGCAGAGTAATCTGCTCGGGTTTCTAGCGCCCTCTACCAATAAGAGGGCGCTTGCATAAACTTCATCCCCCACCTGCCATCGTTGCATTGACATACGGTGGCGAGTGGGGGATTTTGCGCGCTTGGCCGGCGCGCGGCCGCCACAGGCTAGTGCCTAATGCTCCCCATCGTGTGGGCGCAGTTCGGGGTAATTGCCATATACATCGTTCGGATCTTCAAAATCCATCCCGCGCAGGCTACCTGCGACGACGGGCTTGAAAAGTTTATAGATTTCTTCCCGCGGCAGCTTGGACAGGGGGCCGTCAATGGCAAGCACGGTAAAACCGTGGACGGCGGACCAGGACAGCAAGCTATTGTGCAGGAAATATTCTTTCTCGGGCGTTTGGCCTAGGGCCTGCGCATGGCGCGCCAAGAGATCGAAGTAGCGCTGAATCAGGTTCAGGTGTTCGCTTTTTGGATCATCGGGGGTTGACGGATCCACGCCGAGCATAAAGCGCAGCGCCTTCCACTCCAGCATGCAGCGGAAGAAATTCGTTTCATCCAGGGCGAAGTCGAGGTAGGCAAAACCTATCTGCACGAGGTGATCGGGGAAGGCAAGGTCACCAGCTTCATTGGTGGTGCGGTGCAGGCGGCGCACAAGCTCATCGGTGGCGAGTTCGGCCACCTTATCGTGTAGCTCTTCCTGGTCCTTAAAATGCCGGTAAGCGGACGTAGGGGACACTCCTGCCGCGCGGGTGACGGCGCGGATGGTAATAGCCTCAGGACCTTTTTCTTTGCCTAATTGCACGGCGATGCGCAGCAGCTCGTCGTGGAGGTTTCCGTGGTGATAAGGCTTGTTACGAGACTGCGTTGTATCCAAAATCTGTCCTAACCGTGTGTGTATTTCAATTAGCCCGTAAGCATCGTTAAAAGCATCAGTGCAGGCTGCGCGTCCGCCTGTTGTGCGGGCGAATCCGAATCCATCTCCGGCAGGGGCGCGGCAACGCTATGTACTGTATAAGCCGGCAAGTGCACCATATTACCCGGGGATAGGGTGACCGTTTTCTCCCCGCAGGTGAACTTCACCTCGCCGCGTATGGCCTGCACGGTAATCGGGTGGGCGGCTTTGTGGTCCGGCAAGGTTTGCCCCGGTGCGAAGCTAAAAAGGATGAGGTTGGCGCGCTCACCGTTCAAGACCCGCTTGACCCCAGGGCGCTTGCGCTCAGGATCGGTGGCAGGCGCCAAGGCTACGAGGTCAAGGTCAATCAAGGGCGAGTGCGGTGCCTCCTGATGTGCACCGCGTGGCTCGGAAGCAGGGTTGGGTGAGTCGTTCATGCCACAAGCCTAATCCTTGGCGGCGGGATTGTGGGGAACGCGGCAGGAGATAAACGCAACGGGGTGCATGCGGTAAACTTTGCGCCATGGAATTGATGATTGGGCGCGTCATTAAGTCGCACGGTATCAAGGGAGAAGTGGTGGTAGAACCCACCACCGATGAGCCTGAGGTGCGCTTTGCAGTGGGAGAAAAACTGCAGGGAAGGCAGGGCCGCAAGGAACACGAGTTGACCATCTCTGCGGTGCGCAGCCACAAGGGCAGGCTTTTGGTGACGTGCAAGGAAATTGCCGATCGCACCCAAGCGGATAGCCTGCGCGGCACCCAATTTTTCGCCGCCCCATTAGAAGATGATGACGAGGGCTTTTATGATCACGAGCTCGAAGGCCTGCGCGTTATCCGCGACGGGGAAGACATCGGCGCTGTGGTTTCCGTCGTGCACGGGCCTAGCCAAGACCTCTTAGAGGTTGAACTGTCTACGGGTAGTTCCGCCTTGGTGCCCTTTGTCCATGCCATCGTCCCAGAGGTCGATGTGGAAGCCGGCACGTGCACCATCCAACCCCCAGAAGGGTTGTTGGATCTATGAGGCTCGATGTGGTGACCATCTTTCCGGAATACCTGCAGCCGCTGCGCCATGCCCTTTTGGGCAAGGCCATCGAGCAGGGCCGCCTTGAGGTGGGCGTGCACGATCTGCGGCAGTGGGCCACGGATGCGCATAAATCGGTCGATGACTCGCCCTTTGGCGGCGGCCCAGGAATGGTCATGAAGCCTGAGGTATGGGGCCCTGCGCTTGACGATGTCGCCCTCGGAACCACCGCCCCCACACTCGACTCCTCCCTGCCGCACCTCAACCGGCCTCGACACGACGAACTAGAGGGCGTCGAAGCTCGGGCCTATGGCGCCGATGCGGCGCACGAGGAGCGAGAGAGCAACAGTGAAGATAGCGATCTCCCGCTGCTCTTGGTTCCCACCCCGGCTGGCGCGCCTTTTACCCAGGCGGATGCGCGGGCATGGTCTACCGAGGAGCATATTGTTTTTGCCTGTGGGCGTTACGAGGGCATCGACCAGCGCGTGGTTGAAGATGCAAAGAAGCGCTACCGCGTTCGGGAGGTATCCATCGGGGATTATGTGCTCATTGGCGGGGAGGTCGCCGTATTGGTGATTGCAGAAGCCGTCGTCCGCCTTATCCCCGGGGTATTGGGCAATAAGCGCTCGCATGAGGAGGATTCCTTTTCTGATGGCCTGTTAGAGGGACCGAGCTATACCAAGCCGCGGGAGTGGCGCGGGCTTGCGGTGCCGGAGGTCCTGACCTCTGGAAACCATGGGCTGGTGGACCGGTGGCGCAGGGAACAAGCATTGGAGCGCACCTGGCAGCGCCGCCCCGAGTTATTGGAACACGTGGAATTGAGCAAGGCGGACAAGGCATATCTAGCGCACGTGCGCGAGCGTGAATCTGAAGGAGAGTCACAGTAGTGCAGGTCAGCGTGGATCTTTCTGTGCTGATGACCCAGGAAGAATGGGAAGGATGCCAGGAAGATATGCCGCAGAAATTACGCGATGCAGGTTTTACGCCGGTAAATATTTTTGCCACCGTGGTTGCCCCATCGGCGCCGAAAGATAGCCCATTGGCTCAAGAATATGCCTTCAGCAATGGAACCGCGGCAGAAGGAACGCCGCTGTGGCGGGTCATCGTCAATGGCGATACCGCAGCAGCCCTGCCTTCCGTCGCGCCGGTGGTTGCTGAGTGCCTACCGCCCACCGCGGCGTGGTTGGGGAGCACGGAAATTGGCCATACCGAATTCGCGTGGTCGGCCGAGCCCGTATGGAGCGCAGAATCCTCCGAAGAAATTTAAGAAAAGCTCTCTAGAAAAACGTGTATCGATGCTGGGTAGTGCTACTGTAAGTGCAGCATTTACTCGCATTTTTTACTTGCTCTCCAAGGATCTCTCGCATGACTTCTCCCAATGGAAATGACTTTGGCGGATACAACCAACAGCCGCAGTACAACCAGTACCCCGCGTATTCCCAGCCGCAACAGAGCCGCGGCGGGAATGGGGCCATGATTGCGGCGATCATTTTGGGAGTTGTGGCGCTATTGGCCGTTGCTGCTGCCGCATTCTTTTTCGTGCAGGGAAATGGCAATAAGTCCAGCGCCACCGCGCAGGAAAGCCAATTCCAGCAAAAGGTTGACTCCACCAAGGTCGATGCCAAGGAAGACGGGAAGTCTGGCAGTGAAGCTACCGTGACCAAGACCGAACAGGCTCCCGCGCCCGCACCAGCACAGGCGGCTGCAAGCAGCGGCAATGGGCACTCGTGGGGCGATTACACGAGCTATTACGCGGCCACGAGCAAAACCTCAGAGGCCTTTGCCAAAAACGTCTACAACACCTTCATGAATAACTGGGTGGCCGGTGGCGGAACGAATGCCACCTTGAGCGTTTATTCTCCTACTACCGGTGGTACCTACACGATGTACTGCTCCGGCAGCTCCTCGCGGGTAAGCTGCACCGGCGGCGATCGGGCCGAGGTAGTCATCCACTAAATCGGGGCGTCTTTTACTCCTCTTCTTCCTGCTTGTAGCGTGCGGGAGGGAGAGGATTTTGTGTGTCCGGCGGTGGCAGGCCGGGGCGGTGGACAAGGCATGCGGTAGATTGGGTGGGTCCCGTACCAAGCTTTGAAATAGAAGTGTGAGGAATCTACGTGAATATTGCGGCCACCATCGCGGCGGAGATCGGCGCTCAAGAAACCCAGGTTTCGACGGCGCTGAAACTCCTTGCGGAGGGAAATACCGTGCCTTTCATTGCGCGCTATCGCAAGGAGGTCACGGGTGGTTTGGATGACGCGCAGCTGCGCACCATCGAAGAGCAGGCCACCTACCTGCGCGAGCTAGAAGAGCGTAAAGAGACGGTCCTTGCCGCCATTGATGAGCAGGGCAAGCTTAGCGATGACCTGCGCGGCCAGATCCTTGCCTGCGATACCAAGGCGCGGCTTGAGGATTTGTACCTGCCGTATAAAAAGCGGCGTAAGACTAAGGCTGATATCGCGCGCGAAGCCGGCTTGGAAGAGCTGACCGACACATTGATCGCGCAGCCGCAGGCCCAGCCGGAGGAATTAGCGCAGGGCTATCTCACGGAAGGTTTTCCCGATACCAAGAAGGCGCTGGAGGGTGCGCGCTCCATCCTCATTGATCGCTTCGCACTCGATGCAGACTTGGTCGGTGGCGTGCGCGAGCGCATGTTTAACCAGGGTGCCATGCAAGCGCAGGTGGTGGAAGGAAAGGAAGCCGAGGGCGTGAAGTTCAAGGATTACTTCGACTTCAACGAGCCTTTTTCTTCGCTTCCTTCCCACCGCATTCTGGCGCTCCTGCGCGGGGAGAACGAGGGAGTGCTGCAGCTGCACCTGGATGCCGGTGACGATGCCGACTACGAGGACCTCATTGCGGATCGCTTCGGTCTGGATCGCAGCTCCGCGTGGCTGGATAACGCTGTGCACTGGGGATGGCGCACCAAATTGTATGTTTCCTCCAGCCTGGATGTGCGCATGCGCTTGAAAGAAGTAGCAGAAGAAGGCGCCCTCAAGGTCTTTGCCACGAACCTGCGCGACGTGCTGCTTGCTGCCCCTGCGGGCCAGCGCGCGACGATCGGCCTCGATCCGGGCTACCGCAACGGCACCAAGTGTGCCGTGGTGGATAAAACGGGCAAGGTGCTCGATACCACCATTGTCTATCCTCACCAGCCGCAAAACCAGTGGTCGCAGGCGGTGCAGACCCTGTCCACGCTGTGCGCGCAGCACTCGGTTGACCTTATGGCCATCGGCAATGGCACTGCGTCTAGGGAAACGGAAAAACTTGCACACGAGATTGCTGACCTGCTCAAGCAGGCTGGCGGCCAGCGTCCGACGCCCGTCGTGGTCTCCGAATCCGGGGCATCGGTCTACTCCGCATCGCAGTTGGCGGCGGAGGAATTTCCCGATATGGATGTCTCGCTGCGCGGGGCGGTCTCCATCGCCCGGCGCCTGCAGGATCCGCTGGCAGAGCTGGTAAAAATCGATCCTAAGGCCATCGGCGTGGGCCAGTATCAGCACGATGTGAACCAAACGTCGCTGGCGCGCACGCTGGACGGCGTGGTGGAAAGCGCCGTCAACGGCGTTGGAGTTGACCTCAATACGGCCTCGGCGCCGCTCTTGGAGCGCGTGGCGGGTATTAACCCCACCATCGCCGCCAATATCGTGGCCTACCGCAATGACAATGGCTCTTTTGCCACCCGGAAGGAGCTGAAGAAGGTGCCGCGCCTGGGGCCGAAGGCCTTTGAACAGTCCGCCGGCTTCCTGCGCATTAATGGGGGAGCGGACCCGCTCGATGCGTCTGCGGTTCACCCCGAGGCCTATCCCATTGTGACGCGGATTGCGGAGCAGACGGGGCTGGGCATCGGCGAGCTCATTGGCAATACCCGCGTGCTGGACAAGCTGGATCCCGCCAATTTCGCCGATGAAACCTTCGGTATCCCAACTGTGAGCGATATCATCGCCGAGCTGGATAAGCCCGGCCGCGATCCGCGCCCTGAGTTTAAGACCGCCACCTTTAAAGAAGGCGTGCATAAGGTCTCTGACCTTACCCCAGGCATGGTGCTGGAGGGCACGGTCACCAACGTCGCGGCCTTCGGCGCGTTTGTGGATGTCGGCGTGCACCAAGACGGACTCGTCCATGTCTCTGCAATGAGCCATCAGTTTGTTTCTGATCCCCATGAGGTCGTGCGCTCCGGCCAGGTGGTCAAGGTCAAGGTGATGGAGGTCGACGTCGATCGCCAGCGCATCGGCCTATCGCTGCGGCTGGATGATGAGCCGGGACAGCCCGCGCCGAAGCGCCGCGGCGGCGACTCGCAGCGCGGATCCGGCAAGCGCGGCGGTCAAAAGCCTTCGCGAGCAGCGGGGAAGAAGGGCGGACGCAACTCCGATCGTGGAGGCTCCCGCGGGCGCCCGGCAGCCAAGGGGACCATGGCCGATGCCCTGAAGAAGGCCGGCTTCTAGCTTCTCTGTGCAGCGGCCTACCAGCACCGCAGGGTGGGCCGCTGCTTGGGGCCGCGGTGGGGAAAATATCCCCGCCAACCGCGGACGACCCGAAAAATATGACCGCCACATTACAATCGATGCGGACTCCCACATCCAATAATGGTAAGTTTGACAAAACTAAGTAAATGGCGTCCTTCTTCTCCTGCTTCAGCGAGGTGCTCCTGGGCAGATGGGGGCAAGGGGGACGCTGAACTACTGCCATAAGGAGACAACTATGAGTCGTGCGGCCGATAGCGGTCACGGTGCCGAGGACACTGCAGCGATGGCCTCGATAAGCGGCGAGGAACACAAGAGCCGGGGAGTGCTGGGCTGGCACCGCCTCCTGGACTGGCGCCCACGCAGCGCTTTGTCGCGGGTGCTTATCGTATTCTTCCTCGTTGCGCCCATCATCGTGGCCGGAACCATGATGTGGGCCATGTGGGATCCATCCAAGTACATGCGCAATATTGACCTCGCAGTGGTCAATGAAGACGCCGGCGTGGACAAGCAGGGCAAGCACACCAACTATGGCGACCAAGTGGTCGAGGGCCTGCTGGAGACTGACTACCTCAAATTCTCTGAGGTCAACAAGGACGAAGGCGAAGAGGGTCTGGTCAAGGGCAAGTACTTGATGGTGGTGACTATCCCGAAGAACTTTTCCGAACAAGCCGTCACCATCATCAGCGATAAGCCCGAAAAGCCTGAGATCAACTTCGCCACGAATGACTACTACGGCACGAATGGCTCGGTGATTTCCTCCAGCCTTATTCCGCAGGTACAAACGAGCGTGGAAAACGCCATTTCCAAAAAGTACGCCGACCAGGTTATTGAGGGGCTTACTAAGCTGAGCGACGGCCTGGGCAATGCCGCGGACGGCGCGGGGCGCCTCGATGAGGGCGCTGGAAAGCTGCAAGAGGGCGGCGGGCGCGCGGTTGAGGGCATCAACAAGCTCGACAACGGTGCGGGCACGCTCAATAACGGCACAGCCGAGCTCCTCAACGGAACGACGCGGCTCAATGACGGCGTCGGGCGGTTGAATGATGGTGCAGGCAAGCTGAGTGATGGCGCGGCGCGCCTCGATGACGGTGCCTCCCGGCTTGCCGATGGCTCCGATAAGCTCCTTGCCGGTACCGGCCGCCTTGCCGATGGTGCGGGCCAGATCGACGCCGGGGTCAATCAGCTCACCGGCATGCTCATCCCCGTGCTGAAGCAAGCCCAAGCCGTGGTTCCTGGCCTTACCCAGCTGGTAGACATCCTGCGCGGGCTCGGCATGACCCAGCAAGCGGATCAGCTCTACTCGTTGGTATCCAGGCTCGATCCTGCCTCTAGTGGAAATATGGTGGGGCAGCTGGAGAAGCTTTCCGCAGGTACCGGGCAGCTGCACTACAACCTGTCCGATCCGCAATCGGAATACCTCGGCGGGCTGACTTCACTGAATGGCGGTGCGCACCGCCTATCCGATGGCATCAAGGAGCTGCGCGGCGGAGTTGGCAGGCTTAGCGACGGTACCTCGCAGCTGCAGGACGGTGCGACCCGCTTGCAGGATGGTGCCTCCCGCCTCCACGATGGCACGGGCGCGCTCAAGGAGGGCACCGGCCGCCTGGCTGAAGGCGGAACCGAGCTCAAGGGCGGCTTGGACCGCCTCAAGGAAGGCTCTGGCGAGCTATCTACGAAGCTTGCCGAAGGCGCCGCCAAGGCCCCTACCATTTCCCGCCCAGAGGATTCCGCACAAAATATAGCGGTTCCCATTAACTTCACCGCATCCAATGTCCATCCCGTGCAGACGGTGGTCAACCCAGCGGACCCGACCGAAAAGAGTATTACCGGCGGTGCCTCCATGCTCTTCGTGCTCGTATTCGGCTTCCTCGTCATGCTGCTCTTGGCGATGACGCTGCCGTACTACATGGTGCGCCGGGGAGCCCGCGTCGCCAGCCCGGCCCGCAGCGTATTCGGCGCCTTTGCCGCGCTGACCGGCCTAAACTTCCTCATACTGGCGTTTATGGCCCTGATGTCTTCCACCTTGGGGTGGCAGCCGGCAAGCTGGTCCATGATCGCGCTCGTGCTCGCCGCGATTTCCGCCGTGGGTGCGGCGACCTATCAGTTCTTCCTGATTACCTTCGGGCGCAAGATCGGTTCGATCTTTGCAGCCGGCGCGTTCGCCCTGGGCGTGATGGTCTTTGGCGGGGTCTGGCCGGTCCTGGCGATTCCGCGCGCGCTCAGCCTGCTGCACCCTTTCCATCCGATGTCCTACGCCAAGGACGCGTTTACCCGCGCTACCGACGGTATTCATGATGGCACATTCTGGAGCAGCATCATTATCCTCTTTAGCATCACGGTGGGTGCCGTGGTGGCGTCGTACTTGGTCTTCCGGGCGCGATACCTGGGCACGGCAAAGATCCTCGATGAGCACCACTCCATCCTCCGCTCGCCCATGCCTGCCTAAGGCGTGCTGAGTGTCCGGCTCGCCCCAGGTAGGGTAGTAAATCCGCGAAGTTGAGGAATTTGGAATTGGCCGGTTCCTATGGAAAGATAATCCATCGTTCTATGTAACGGGCACGAACCGGTCAGGCCTCCTGGCCGCCAGGGTCCTCTGTCCCAAACTGAAAAGGAATATTGGTATGACCAACATTATCGACAAGGTCGATGCAGCGCAGCTGCGCGACGACATCCCCTCCTTCCGCCCCGGCGATACCCTTGACGTCAACGTCAAGGTTATTGAGGGTAACAACGAGCGTGCACAGCTCTTCAAGGGCATCTGCATCCGCCGCCAGGGCTCCGGTATCCGCGAGACCTTCACCGTGCGTAAGGTTTCCTTCGGTATCGGCGTAGAGCGTACCTTCCCGGTTCACTCCCCGAACCTCGAGTCCATCAAGGTCTCCCGTCGTGGCCGCGTTCGCCGTGCGAAGCTGTACTACCTGCGCGATCTGCGCGGCAAGAAGGCTCGCATCAAGGAGCGTCGCTAGTTCTAGCGCCCGCCCTGGGCAGCGCATATCTCCCTTCCTTTCCTGCATGCACAGTGCCGGAAAGGGAGGGAGATTTTTATTGTGCACTCCTCGAATCATTTCGATTTCCTGTGAATCGCCCTGCAGTCACGGGAGCCAATCCAGATTGCGGGCATGCAGTTGCTAGGATCTGACGGGTGAATAACGAAAGCATCTCGCAGGGCAAAGAAGCGGCCGCGGAGGAAAAACAAATGCCGTGGTGGCTGGAGACTCTCGTAGTCGTCGTCTCCGTGCTGGTGGTCGTGGGGCTATTCCAAAACTTCATCGGCCGCCAATACGTGATTCCCTCAGGATCCATGGAGCCGACGCTGCATGGCTGTGAGGGATGCACGAATGACCGCATCTTTACAGAAAAGGTCTCTTACTACGGCGATAAGGGGCCAGAGCCAGGCGATGTCGTGGTCTTTAAGGGCACCGACGATTGGAACGGGAGTTACGTCTCCCCGCGCTCATCAAATGCTGTCATTCACGGCATTCAGGATGCGCTGAGCTTTATCTCCTTAGCACCGCCAGATGAAAATACCCTGGTCAAACGCGTTATCGCCACCGGCGGGCAGACGGTGTCCTGCCAAGAAGGCGATCCCGCCGTCATGGTGGATGGCAAGCCCATCAAGCAGGATTACGTGCAGGATCCGCCGACCTACCCGGTGGATGAATCGACTGGATCGGAAGCCTGCGGTGGCCCGTATTTCGGCCCGGTGAAGGTGCCTGAGGATAATATCTGGGTCATGGGGGATAACCGCACCGCATCTGCCGATTCGCGCTACCACATGGGCGATAACTTCCACGGCACGATCCCAGTAGATAACGTGCGCGGAAAGGTGCAGTTCGTATTCTGGCCATTCAACCGCATTGGTGGGGTCGATGACCCAGACATCCAAAGCTAAACCACAGCAACAGCGCCTGCGCACCCGCGATTTCCTTGCGCCGGTCATAGGCGGCTTCGTGCTCCTAGTCTTATTGCAGGCATTCGTTGGCCGGATGTATGTCATTCCCTCCGCGTCGATGGAGCCCACGCTGCATGGCTGTACTGGCTGCGATAATGACCGCATTGCGGTGCAGAAGATGAGCTATTACTTCCACGACCCGGACCCAGGCGATGTCGTGGTATTTGAAGGACCTGAGTCCTGGAATACGGAATTTGAGGTGCAGCGCTCCGATAACGTGCTGGTGCGCGGTGCCCAAAACGCCTTGGCGTCGGTGGGGCTTTTGCCCAATGGGGAAAATATCCTGGTCAAGCGCGTTATCGCCACCGAGGGCCAGACGGTCAAGTGTGAGGAGGGCGATTCCGCGGTGATGGTGGATGGTGTACCGATAGACCAGAGCTTCACGTTGGATCCGCCCGAGATCCCGGTTGATCCCGGCTCCGGCTCGCAGGCCTGCGGCGGCCAATACTTCGGTCCCGTGACCGTTCCAGAAGGCAATATGTGGGTCATGGGGGATAACCGCACCAATTCCCTGGATTCTCGTGCGCACATCGGCGATCACCTGCAAGGCACCGTGCCGGTGGACAACGTGCGCGGCAAGGTAGAGGCCGTGGTCCTGCCCGTATCGCGCTTTGGCGGCATTGACGATCCGGATATCCAGGATGCGGCGGCTTAAACAGCAACGCACCTTTGAAGTGGCGTTGGCCAAGGCAGGGCTCGGCCCCGTCGCCGGGGTGGATGAGGCCGGCCGCGGTGCGTGCTGCGGCCCCATCACCATCGCCGCCTGCATCCTGCCCGAGCGCATCGTGGGCGAGTTGGATACCTTAACCGATTCCAAAAAGCTCACTCCCCGTCAGCGCGAAAAACTCTTTCCCATCATCAAAGACAAGGCTGTGGACTGGTCTGTGGTGCATATTGGTGCGGGGGACATCGACAAGCGTGGCATCCAGCACGCCAATACCTCGGGCATGCGCCGGGCAGTAGCGCGCCTGGAACAGCGCCCAGGCTATGTGCTTTCCGATGCCCTCTTTATCCCCGGCCTCACCCAACCCCACCTGCCCATCGTTGGTGGGGACGCGGCGGCGCGGTGCATTGCGGCGGCGAGCGTGCTGGCCAAGGTAAGCCGAGATCGCCTCATGCGGGATCTAGACGAGCGCTTTCCGGGTTATGGATTGGCTGGGCATAAGGGCTATGGAACCAAGGCACACGAGGCCGCGATTGCCGCTTTGGGGGCGAGTCCAGAACACCGCATGAGCTACAGCAATGTGCAGCGCGCGCATGCCCAATTCACTGCGCGTGCCTAGCGAAAATTGTCGTTTCTGCGCGCTAAGCTAGGGCGAGCTATCCCATATTTTGGAGGTCCACAGTGAGTGCAGAGGAACTCGAAAACTACGAGGCAGAGGTAGAGCTGTCCCTTTACCGCGAATATCGTGATGTCGTCAGCCAGTTTTCTTATGTCGTAGAAACCGAACGACGTTTCTACCTGGCCAATGCCGTAGAACTGATTCCCCATACCGCCGGGCCCGATGTGTACTACGAGGTGCGCATGTCCGATGCCTGGGTGTGGGATATGTACCGTTCCGCCCGATTCGTGCGCTATGTCCGCGTCATTACCTACAAGGACGTCAATATCGAGGAACTGGACAAGCCGGATTTCATCATGCCGGACTAGGGCACTGGGCGCCTGTCAACCCGGCGCCCGCTCCATCCCGCCGCAGCTGTGGATAACCCTTCGTGATGCCGAAGTTATTCACATCCGCGGCGGTTTTCTGGTTTTCGGGCTTGTATCCGGCCCGCATCCTGCGGTGTTCTGTGCGTGCAGCACAAACAGCACGAAAGAAAAGGACGCCGCACATGCAATTTGCATCCGATAAACACCTCGCTACGAAGCACCCCCGGCACAGGCAAGAACTGGGAAAGCGGGGAGAATCATTCGCCGCGCGCTACCTCCGCGAGCGCGGTTCCGACATCATTGCCGCCAACGTCTCCTACCGAGTGGGAGAAATCGACCTTATTGCCCGCGAGCCCGATGGCACGATCGTCTTCGTAGAGGTAAAAACCCGCTCTACCGCGAGCTTTGGCACAGCCGAGGCGGTGACCCCACACAAGCTTGCCCGCATGCGCAGGGCCGCCGTCCAGTGGCTAGACGGCAAGCCGCTGGCTACCGTACGCTTCGATGTCATTGCTCTCGTGGTCAATGGCGAGGGTTTTGAACTAGAGCACTTTACGGGGGTCGACGATGGCCCTCGGTAAATGCTTAGCAGTCTCCCTGCACGGCGTGCTCGCCCGCGTCATCAACGTCGAAGCCAACGTAGGGCATGGCCTGCCCGGAATCCATGTGGTGGGGCATGCGGATACCGCGATATCTGAATCCCGCGACCGCATCAAGACCGCCGCCGCGAATTCCCGCCTGCCATGGCCGAAAACCAAGGTCATCGTCTCCATGTCGCCGGCCTCTCTACCAAAATCAGGCTCCCACTTTGACCTGCCCATGGCCCTTGCGATTCTCGCCGCCCACGTAGAACAGCACGGCGCTGATTACGCGCGCTCTGTGCAGTCACCCAACCGGGTCCTTGAAGAAACCCTGGTGCTCGGGGAACTGGGCCTGGACGGCACGGTTAGAGCAGTCCCTGGCATCATCCCAGCGCTTCTCGCCGCCCGCGAGGAGGGCATTTCTACGCTGGTTATTCCGCCAGGAAATGCGGCCGAGGCCACCCTCGTTCCCGATTTGAATGTGCTGGTTGCAGCCACGCTCTTTGATGCCTTTGCGTGGGCGCTAGGAGAGCGCGACCTGCCCCGCGCGGCCGAGTGCTGCTCTGATCAACCCGCACCGGCGCCCGCACAGGAGCGGCTAGATTTCTGCGATATAGCCGGACAACACCATGCCAAGTGGGCGGCGGAAGTCGCTGCCGCCGGTGGGCACCACCTGTTGATGATTGGCCCACCAGGCTCGGGAAAATCCATGATCGCCTCGCGCCTGCCCAGCATTCTTCCGGCGCTAAGCCCAGACCAGATGGTAGAAACCACCGCGGTCCACTCGCTCACGGGGACCCCCGGTGAAGTGGTCTCCCACGCGCCCTTCATCGCCCCGCACTCTTCGGTTACCCGTGCGGCGCTCCTTGGTGGTGGAAGCGGCCATCCTCGCCCAGGGGCGGTGAGCCTGGCCCATAATGGGGTGCTCTTCCTCGATGAGGTCAGCGAGGTAAGCGCCCCAGTCCTCGACGGCATGCGCGCGCCTTTAGAAGAAGGTCATGTACGCCTGGCACGCGCGCAGCAGGAGATTGACTACCCGGCGCGATTCCAACTGATTATGGCCGCTAACCCCTGTCGGTGCGCCGCCGAGGATCCCTCTCAATGCACGTGCAATCCGCATGACCGGCTTCATTATCTATCGAATCTCTCCGGGCCGTTGCGCGACCGCTTGGACATGGTGGTCACCCTCTCCGGACAGTCAGCCACCATCAATGCTGAGGGCGAAGAATCCTCTGCCGCCATTGCCGAGCGGGTCGCCGAAGCCCGCGACCGTGCCCGGGCGCGCTGGGCGGCCGACGGCATTCCCGCCCGCGTCAACGGCGCCGTGCCCTCGTCCTATTTGCGCCGGCACCGCCCCGCATCTGAGTCCGCGATGATCATGTTGTCTGCCTACCTTGCCGAGGGCGAGATTTCGCAGCGCGGCATCGACCGCGTCCTGCGCGTGTCGTGGACCTTGGCCGACTTGCACGGCAGTTCCACACCCGATCTTGCGGAAGTGGGTCAAGCCCTCGACCTTCGTTCGAGCCAAACGGTAGGGAGGATTTCGGCATGAGCGATCTTGATTTATCGACTCCACTTGCCACATGGGTATATCTCAATCGCGTGGTGGAAGGCCCGTCCGCCTCCTTGCAGGCCTTGCTGGAACATCATTCGGCCGAAGAGATTGCCCACGGGATTTATCACCGAGCCGATTGGATCGGGCCTCTCTTAGCGCGCACCGCCTCACGGTTTGATTGGGTGCGGCAAAAAGAAGACCTCGCCGCCGCAGAGCGCGTGGGGGCGCGATTGATCACTGCCGATAGCCCCGAGTGGCCAGCCGAGGCGTTTTCTTCTGCCTTTGGTTTTTACCAGAATGGCGCGGACGCGCCGGCCACATTCGATGAGCAAGCAGTACCGCCGCATAGCTTGTGGGTACGCGGCTCAGCGCTTAAACCCGAGGTAGGGCAGGCCGTGGGAATCGTGGGCACGCGCGCCATTTCGCGCTACGGGTGGCAGGCAACCCAAAGTGTGGTCTCAGGCCTAGTGAACCATCAGTGGACTATCGTCTCCGGCGGGGCTTTGGGAGTAGATACCGTGGCGCATGAGACCGCCTTGCACAATGCGGGGCGCACCGTCGCGGTCGCCGCGTGCGGAATCGACAAGAATTACCCGGCCCGCAATGGTGGACTCTTTGACCAGATAGCCGATAATGGCTGCATCGTCTCCGAATTCGCTCCCGAGACAGCACCCAAGCGGCATCGCTTCCTCATTCGCAACCGCCTTGTTGCGGCGCTAAGCCAAGGAATCGTGGTCATGGAAGCGGCATATCGCTCGGGTGCGCTTAATACCCTCAACTGGGCAGAAGCCTTGGGGCGCGTTGCCATGGCGGTGCCGGGGCCAATTACGACGAGTGGCTCACTCGGGTGCCACCAGCGCATCCAGGACGGGCGGGCCCAGTTGGTCGCCAGCGCCGACGAAGTCCGCGCCCTGGTGGGCCGCGCCGGGACGGTTGATCCGGAGGCGCAGTATGAAATGAATTTTGCGGCGTCTTTAACGCAGCGATTATCGCGGAATGAGCTGCGGGTCTTTGACGCGACCCCGCCGCCAGGAAGCCCTCCGGCTACTGCTGAAGATATTGCGCGGGACGCGGGATTCCGCCTGCCCCTTACTATCCACTTATTGCTTGCCCTAGAGAAAATGTGTGTGATCGTGCGGGAGGGAAATAACTGGGTTCGCTTAGAGATGGGCTGAAAAACAAGTAAACTCGTGGGGTATGAGTGACAAACGGAAGGCCGCAGAAAGCCATGGCCCGGTCGGGCAAATGGACGAGGCCATCAAGGACTTTGCGGACTTCCAACTCTGCGTCAAGGGCCGTGCGGAGGCCACGGTGCGTGGCTACCGCGCGGACTTAAAAAACCTGGCTCAAGACATCGATACCTTTGAGGACTTTAACCTCAATAACCTGCGGCAGTGGCTGGGCAACGCGGTCGCAGAAGGAAAGGCGCGCGCAACGCTGGCGCGCAGGACTGCCTCAGTTAAAGCCTTTTCTACCTGGGCGGAAAGGGAAGGCTACCTAAGCCGCGATGTCGCGGCGCGTTTGGTAACACCGAAGGTGGGCCAGCATCTTCCAACAGTGATGGCACCGCAGCAGGCGGGCGAACTTGTGGGCAACGCCGTTTCTGTCGATGAAGCGCATTTTCAGCGCGATAGCGCGATTTTGGAGTTGCTCTATGCCACCGGAATGCGCGTGGCGGAATTGGTCCGCCTCGATATAGAAGACGTGGACTTTAAGCGGTCCACCGCACGTGTTACCGGTAAGGGAAATAAGCAACGGGTCGTGCCCTTTGGTGCCGCCGCAACCGATGCCCTGCAGCAGTGGATAGACGGCGGGCGCAAAGAGATGGCGCGGGGAGATACCCAGGCCGTCTTTGTAGGCAGCAGGGGAGCGCGCATTGACCAGCGCCAGGTGCGGCGCATCGTGGACAAAGCCGCCACGGTCACCGGCACAAGTGGCCTAACCCCGCACGGGGTGCGCCACCTTGCGGCTACACATCTCTTAGAAGGCGGCGCGGACCTGCGCGTGGTCCAAGAGTTACTGGGGCACTCGTCTTTGAGTACCACGCAAATCTATACACATGTCTCCGCAAAGCGGCTAAAGCAGGTTTATTCCCAGGCCCACCCGCGGGCCTGAGTGATTCTTATAAAGGCTTGAGGCGGATAACCGGCATATCCAGCAGACTTAAGGGGTCAATGTAGCTGTCCTTGGCAATCCGCGCGCCCCAATGCAGCCCTGGTGTGCCGTCTACTGGGTGGGCGAGCTTGCCTATAGTTTGACCTTCGCGTACCGCTTGGCCTTGGGTGACGCTCGCGTGCACGGGTTGATACGTGGTGCGAATGCCATCTGCATGGTCGATCGAGATGACCGGGGTTCCGGCAACGGTACCGACAAAAGCGACGGTGCCGGATTCGGCGGCGACGACTGGGCCGCCAATTCTTAGGGCCATATCGACGCCGCGGTGGCCCGCGCTCCACTTATGCTCGGGCTTATCAAAGCCGCGCAGCACCCGAACCGGGCGCGGTTTACCCGAGGCGGGATCGACGTATGCGGCAGCGGGCGCGGCGCACAGTAGTACTAGCGCACCAGAGAGGATGGTGGCGAGGGTGGGGATAAGGGGGCATCGGCAAGCGGCGGTGTTTCGTGGTCGTGGCAATAGGTTCATGGGGCACAGTGTGGAGCGCTGCGGTCAATAATGCCCGGCGAAAGGTGGACCGGCTGTGGATAAACCAGCAGCGGTGGGGCGGAAGAAACTCAAGTGGCAATCGAGGCAAAGCGCTCAAAGAAACTTGTGGAAAAGTGCTTGTTCGGTTTGGAAAATCTAGCTGGCTGGGATTATTGTCTTTCATAGCAGTGTGTCCGCTGGGAGTTAACCCTCACGGAGGCATTGACTACGCGCGACGAAGTTGTTGCATCCTGCGTTAAGGGTGTGGCGGCCCGGCAGCTGACGTGGTCCTTGGAAACAAGGTGTTGGCAGGGCCTTCGTTGCTAGGGTGCGGAATAAAACACCGCACATTTGGAAAACCGAAAGACAATTAAAAGAAAGCGAGCGAATCATGGCAGTTGTAACCATGCGCGAGCTCCTCGACGCTGGTGTGCACTTTGGCCACCAGACCCGTCGCTGGAACCCGAAGATGCGTCGTTTCATCTTCACCGACCGTAACGGCATCTACATCATCGACCTGCAGCAGACGCTGACCTACATCGATGAGGCATACGAGTTCGTTAAGGAAACCGTCGCTCACGGTGGCACCATCCTTTTCGTTGGCACCAAGAAGCAGGCGCAGGAAGCAGTTGCTGAAGAAGCAACCCGCGTCGGCATGCCTTATGTCAACCACCGCTGGTTGGGCGGCATGCTCACCAACTTCCAGACCGTGTCCAAGCGTCTGAAGCGCATGAAGGAACTTCAGGCTATGGATGAGCGCGAGGACGGCTACAAGGGCCGCACCAAGAAGGAAGTTCTGATGCTCAACCGCGAGCGCGCCAAGCTTGAGCGCGTTCTGGGCGGCATCTCTGAGATGGCCAAGACCCCGTCCGCACTGTGGATTGTTGACACCAACAAGGAGCACATCGCGGTTAAGGAAGCTCACAAGCTGAACATCCCGGTTGTTGCCATCCTGGACACCAACTGCGACCCGGATGACGTTGACTTCCCGATCCCGGGCAACGATGACGCAATCCGTTCCACCAAGCTGCTGTCCGGCATCGTGGCTTCCGCCGTCGAAGAGGGCAAGAAGGCTCGCGAGGAGCGCCAGCTTGCAGCCGCTAAGGAAGCTGCCGGCGATTCCGCAGAGAAGGAACAGCGCGATGCTGAGGCTGCTGCAGCCGCATCCGATCCTGCTTCTGCAGAAAAGGCTGAGGAAGCCCCCGCAGACAAGCCTGCACAGTAGGCCTGCCTCTTGTGAGGATTCTTTCTTAACTGCACTTAATTGAATACCCCACGCACATCTTGGTGTGGGGCAGCTAGGGAATAATTCCTGTACAAGGCTGTTTACCTAACCCCTACCACCGTGTGCTACGGCGGTGGGGGTTACTTTTATCTATGCTGGAGGCGGCTAAAACTAGCCTCCGTACAATCGCATTGATGAAGGAAACTGGGGTAGATACCCCCACCCAAAGACGGCGCGAGACCGTTTCTTCGGCTACGCTGTTTCAACGAACACTGACTGATTTTCAAGGAGGATCGCCCTAACTATGGCGAACTACACTGCTGCAGACGTGAAGGCACTGCGCGAAGCAACTGGCTCCGGCATGCTCGATTGCAAGAAGGCCCTGGAAGAAAACGGCGGCGACTACGACAAGGCCGTTGAATTCCTGCGCATCAAGGGTGCGAAGAACGTGTCCAAGCGCGCTGACCGCGAGGCTACCGAGGGCCTCGTTGCCGTATCCGGCAACACCATGGTTGAGATCAATTGCGAGACCGACTTCGTGGCAAAGAACGAGGGCTTCCAGTCCTTCGCCAAGAAGATTGTTGAAGCTGCAGCCGCAGCCAAGGCTAACTCCCCGGAAGAACTCAACAACGTAGAGATCGAGGGCCAGAAGGTCTCCGAGTTCGTTGACCAGGAGTCCGCAAAGACCGGTGAGAAGCTGCAGGCACGTCGTGCAGTCACCGTTGATGGCGACAATGTTGCCGTCTACCTGCACCAGCGCTCCGCTGACCTGCCTCCTGCAGTTGGTGTCTTGGTTTCCTACGAGGGCAACAAGGAAGGCGCACACGCTGCCGCTCTGCAGATTGCAGCAATGAATGCTGAGTACCTGAAGCGCGAAGACGTTCCTGCAGAGATCGTCGAGAAGGAGCGCTCCATCGCTGAGGCCACCACTCGCGAGGAGGGCAAGCCTGAGGCTGCGCTTCCAAAGATCGTGGAAGGCCGCCTGAACGGCTTCTACAAGTCCGTTGTTCTGCTGGAGCAGGCTTCCTTGTCCGATAACAAGAAGACCGTTAAGCAGGTTGCAGAAGAGGCCGGCACCACCATCACTGGCTTCGTCCGCTACGAGGTTGGCGCTTAAGCCTCAGCCGCTTTTTAGCCTTTAAAGCCCACGGGAGGTACACCCTCTCGGTGGGCTTTTCTGCTGTCTAGGGGCGATGGGGAAGGGGCGGCTGCCAGGCTGCGGTGCGGTGTGGGGAAGCGGGGACAGTGTAGGTAAGATGGAAAAGAAATAAATCAGCCCGCGCAAAAGGAGACGATGAAGGCGTGACTTCTGCAGACGAGAAGCGAACCGGATACAAACGAGTAATGCTGAAACTCGGCGGCGAAATGTTTGGCGGCGGCAAGGTTGGCATCGACCCAGACGTTGTCGATAACGTTGCTCGCCAAATCGCTGAAGTGGCCGAGCAGGGCATCGAAATCGCCGTGGTGATCGGCGGCGGCAACTTCTTCCGCGGTGCAGAGCTTTCACAGCGCGGCATGGACCGCGCCCGCTCTGACTACATGGGCATGCTGGGTACGGTCATGAACTCGTTGGCCCTGCAGGACTTCTTGAAGCAAAAGGGCGTTGATTGCCGCGTGCAAACCTCTATCAACATGGCGCAAATCGCCGAGCCGTACTTGCCACTGCGCGCTAACCGCCACCTTGAGAAGGGCCGCGTCGTTATCTTCGGTGCCGGCATGGGCATGCCGTACTTTTCCACGGATACCACCGCCGCGCAGCGCGCCCTGGAAATCGGCGCCGATGTCCTCTTCCTGGCCAAGGGTGTTGATGGCGTGTACTCCGACGACCCACGCACGAACCCCGATGCGGAGCTCTACACCCGAATCACTCCGCGCGAGGTTATTGAAAAGGGACTCAAGGTAGCCGATGCAACCGCCTTTAGCCTGTGCATGGACAATGACATGCCGATCTTGGTCTTCAACCTCTTGGAAGAGGGGAATATTGCCCGCGCCGCAAGCGGCCAGGTTATCGGCACGCTGGTGCAGTCCTAATTCTAAAACGGCACAGAACCTGCTACCTTTTATACAGCTACCCCTCAACGTTGAAGGATGATTCAGCCTCATGATCGATGACATTCAGCTCGAAGCCGAAGAACACATGACCGCTTCCGTCGAGCACACCCGAGAGCAGCTGGTGACCATTCGCACCGGCCGCGCGAACCCGGCGATGTTCAACGGACTCATCGCGGAATACTACGGTGCGCCGACCCCGATTACTCAGATGGCTACCATCTCCGTGCCAGAGCCGCGCATGTTGCTCATCAAGCCCTACGAGCAGTCCATGATCCAAGAGATTGAAAACTCCATCCGCAACTCGGATTTGGGTGTTAACCCCACCAACGATGGCCACGTTTTGCGCGTGACCGTTCCGCAGTTGACCGAGGAACGCCGTAAGGAAATGGTCAAGCTTGCCAAGAGCAAGGGTGAGGACGGCAAGATTGCCATCCGCAATATCCGCCGCAAGGCCATGGAGCAGCTGAAGAAGCTTCAAAAGGATGGCGAAGAGGGCGAGGATGAGGTCCTTGCCGCAGAAAAGGAAATGGAAAAGATTACCGCTGGCTATGTCGAGCAGGTTGACAAGCTGGTGGAAAACAAGGAATCCGAATTGATGGAGGTCTAGGTCTTTTCCGCTGCCGCCGCGCCCACCTCGGCCGGCGGCGCTTTTCTGTACGTAGTATTTTTGTATAGGAAATAGATAAGCCCCGCGACGTGCATACAACGCCCAGTGAAAGGAGCCGGTCACGGTGAGTGACGCCTTGAACCGCCGATTGCCGCAGCCGAAAAATAGCCCCGGCCGTGACTTACCGGCGGCTATTGGAGTAGGCGTGGGGCTCGGCGCCCTCGTTGTCCTCGCCGTGTGGGCTGGCCCCTTGGCCTGGTATGCAGTGGTTGCCGTCGCCGTCGGCGGGGCCATGTGGGAAGTTCTTACCCGCTTGCGGGAGAATTCATACTATATCCCGCGCACGCTGTTAATCATTTTGGGCCAGGCCATGGTGTGGATTTCCTGGCCGCTTGGCGCGCCCGGCCTCGTGGCCGTCTACGTCACCGCCGTACTCATTTTGATGTTCGGCAGGCTTTTCCATAACGGGCGGCATCGCCCACCCATCAATTATCTGCGGGACATGTCCGTCGGCATTTTCGTGCTGACGTGGATTCCGCTTTTCGCCACCTTTGCTGCGATGCTATCGCTGATTTCTACCCCGATGGCCAGCGGTGCCGCTTCCATCGTGGTCTTTATGCTGTGCGTTGTCGCCTCCGATACGGGCGGCTATATCGTCGGCGTGATGTTTGGCTCCCACCCCATGGCACCGGCCGTGAGCCCGAAGAAATCCTGGGAGGGCTTTTGCGGCTCCATTGGCTTCGGCGTCATCGTTGGTGCGGTGTCCGTCCATTTCCTCTTGCACCATTCGGCGTGGATCGGCGCCTTGATGGGGCTCGGCCTTGTTATTTGCGCCTCATTGGGTGACTTGGTGGAATCGCAATTTAAGCGAGAGCTGGGCATTAAAGATATGTCCCACATCCTCCCCGGACATGGTGGCTTGATGGACCGCCTTGATGGCATGCTTCCCTCTGCCATGGTGACCTGGGTGGCCATGAGCCTCATGGCAAACTTCGCGGTCTAAACCGAGTCGCAGCCACCGCGTATAAGGGTGCTGCGCATAAACCGCCCGCTTCCCGCTGTGCCACCGAAAAATCTCGAGGGCAAGGAGGAGGGCGGCAGTAGAGCTCTTTTAGCCTTCGGCCTGCTTGCGCAATTGGCGGCGCAATTCAAGCATGCGCCACACACCTACTAGCGCCATGATGAGCGCGCCGCCGATGGTAAACATGAGGTAGGCAATGCCCGCTGGGAACTGCCCCGACCAGCCCAGGAAGTTCATCGGCACTTCTTGCTGGTTTTGCATGATGAAGATGATCAACACGATTAGCAAGAGGAAACCGACAATGAGCGCTGCCCAGGTGCTAGCGGCGAACGAGCCTTGGGCTTTTTGTGGTGCGGCAGCGGGCTCGGTGGTGCCGGCGCCGGCATCGGTGGAGACTTCCTTGCTTTCGGTTTCGGCCAAAGCGGCATTATCGCCTGCCGCGGTGGCCTCATCATCGGAAGCGGAAAAGTCATCTTCGGGGTATTTCGGAGTGGTCATATGTCCATTATTTCTGTAAACCCTTCCAAAATTCCCCTTGGCTATAAATTGAGACCTTCCCAATTGGAAAAGTACCGGTAAACCGTGGAAAGATGGGCGTTATTATGGCTCAACCAGTAAAACTTAACTTTTCCGCGCCGCGGCGCGGTCTGCCACCCAAGCACTTTGCGGATCTCTCTGAAAGCGAGCGCATCGATAAGCTCGCAGAAATTGGCCTACCTAAATTCCGTGCTAAGCAAATTGCCAAGCACTACTATGAGCATCTCACCGACGACGTCGAAGAGATGACGGATATCCCCGCCGGCAAGCGCGAGGAGGTCAAGGAGGCCTTCTTCCCTGAGCTCATGAAGCCTATTCGTACGACTTCTACCGACGATGGGGAAACCACCAAGTCCCTGTGGCGCTTGCACGACGGCACCCTATTGGAGTCCGTCCTGATGCGCTATCCCGGCCGCGCTACCTTGTGCATTTCTTCCCAGGCCGGCTGCGGAATGGCCTGCCCGTTCTGTGCTACCGGCCAGGGCGGACTAGACCGCAACCTTTCTACCGGCGAAATCGTCGAGCAGTTCCGCCACGCAGCCGCGGCGATGGCGGCCGAAGGCGGGCGCTTGTCCAATGTGGTCTTCATGGGCATGGGCGAGCCGCTGGCAAACTACAAGCGCGTGGTCCAGGCGGTGCACCAGATTACCGGCCAAGATGGAACGGGCTTTGGGCTCTCGCAGCGCAACGTGACCGTATCCACCGTGGGCTTGGCACCTGCCATCCGCAAGCTCGCGGACGAAGACCTTGCCTGCACGCTTGCGGTGTCGCTGCACACCCCGGATGATGAGCTGCGCGATAGCCTGGTTCCGGTAAATAACCGCTGGTCCGTCGATGAGGTCCTCGATGCTGCGCGTTACTACGCCGATAAATCCGCCCGCCGCGTGTCTATCGAGTACGCCCTTATCCGGGATAAGAATGACCAGGATTTCCGCGCCGATATGCTGGGCCGCAAGCTGCACCAGAAGCTCGGCTCCAAGGTGCACGTCAACGTGATCCCGCTCAACCCGACGCCGGGCTCGGAATGGGATGCAGCTCCCAAGGCGCGGCTTAATGAATTCGTGCGCCGCGTCCAGGCGCAGGGAGTGCCGTGCACCGTGCGCGATACCAAGGGCGATGAAATCGCGGCAGCATGTGGCCAGCTTGCCGCCGATGAACGAGAAGACATGTCGGCCTAAGAGCCCGTTGTCACAGCCACCTAAGCATTTTTGAATAAGTGCTTAGGTGGTTTTCTCGTTGGTGCATGCCGCGTTTACACACGCGGCCCAGCCAAACGCAGTACAGTTATGCACCCAGTAAAACCACGAAACCGCCGAGCCCCTCGCAATAAGGAGGCTCGGCGGTTTTCCGTAGCTAGGATTACAGCGCGTGCTTGCCGGAGCTTACCTCGGCAGCGTCGGACGCGGAGTCAACGCGCAGGTGGGCTACGCGGGAAGGCTCGATATTCAACGCGCGCAGCTGGGAGTCGGTCAACTCGGTGTAGGCGCCAGAAACGGTCTTCTGGTCATAAATCCAGTCGCGCTCCTGGTGGTCGGCCGGCTTGTTATTAGAGGTGATGGTGCGCACCTGGTTGAGCTTCGGCTCGAAGGTGAAGATGAGCAGGCCCACAACCAACAGGACGGTCAGGGCGACGAGCCAGACGGTCTCCACGTGGCCCTTGTGGTTACCAAAGTTGAAACCAATCATGAAGATCACGGAGATCCAACCCGCGATTTGCACACCAGAGCGGCTGATGCGGGACCAACCGAAGCCTGCGGATGGAACATCTTCGGTAGAAACACCGTCATAAACCTGCGGTACCGGCTTGTGGGAAGACACTTGCTCTCCTTCGCTATCGCGTGTGTCCATTAATCGAGGGGGCACACCAATGCCATTTGACTGACACCTATTTTAAAACATCGTGGCTGCAAAGGCGATTAAACACCCCCGCCTGCTTGACCGGCTCCACCCCATAGCAGGGCGCGGTAAATGACCGCTAGGGTAGAGGGGTGACTACTCAGCGAATCCTTATCCTTGGCTCCACCGGCTCTATTGGCACGCAAGCATTAGAAGTAATTGCGGATAACCCCGATAAATTCGAGGTCGTGGGCATTGCCGCGGGCGGCTCTAACCCGCAGCAGATCATTGACCAGGCCCGTAGCTTCCACCTTTCGTTTGACCACATCGCCGTTGCCCAGCCTGCGGCGGCTGCGGAGGTTTCTGCGGCTTTAGGCGGCACGGTACTTTCTGGTGAAGGTGCTGCAGAAGAGCTGGTGCGCTCGGTTCCCGCCGATACCGTGCTCAATGCCCTAGTGGGCTCCCTCGGGCTTAAGGCCACTTTAGCCACGCTGGACATGGGCGAGTACCTCGCACTAGCGAATAAGGAGTCCTTGGTTGCCGGCGGCACTTTGGTCACGAAATCCGCGCGGCCAGGCCAGATCATCCCCGTGGATTCGGAGCACTCTGCGATGGCGCAATGCCTGCGCGCGGGCGAAGAAGGCGAGCTGGCCAAGCTCGTCCTCACGGCCTCGGGCGGTCCCTTCCGCGGCCAAACGCGTGAGCAGATGTGGGACGTTACCCCGCAGCAAGCCGCGCAGCACCCTACATGGTCCATGGGGCAGATGAATACGCTGAATTCCGCCACCTTAATTAATAAGGGGCTCGAGCTCATTGAGGCCACGCTGCTTTTTGATATTGAGCCAGAGCGCATCGATGTCACGGTTCACCCGCAGTCGGTCATTCACTCGATGGCCACTTTTAAGGACGGCTGCACCATCGCCCAGGCCTCGCCGCCGTCGATGAAGCTGCCCATCTCCCTAGCGCTGAATTGGCCCCAGCGTGTGCCAGGCGCGCAGCCAGCACTTGATTTTTCCCAAGCGCATGCGTGGAATTTTGAGCCGCTTGACGATGTCTCTTTTCCCGCCATATCCCTCGCCCGCGAGGCCGCGGCACAGGGCACCGGCGTGATTTATAACGCGGCCAATGAAGAGGCCGCCGCGGCCTTTTTATCCGGTCGCATCCACTTCCCAGAGATTGTTGATGTTGTAGGCGAGATCCTCGGGGAGTCTTCCCAGTTTGCTGGTGTAGTCTCTACCCTCGATGAAATCCTCGCCGTAGAAGGCGAGGCTCGCAGGCGTGCGAATGCGCGCATTGACCGTTTAGCTGACTAGAAAGCTTTCTTTAATGGCAAATTTGCTGGGCATAGTGTTTTTCGCCCTTGGCATCGGGCTGACCGTGGCACTCCATGAGGCGGGGCATATGTTTACTGCCCGCGCCTTTGGCATGCGGGTGCGCCGGTATTTCATTGGCTTTGGCCCGCGCGTTTTCTCCTTCCGCAAGGGGCATACCGAATACGGCCTTGCCGCGTTCCCGGTGGGTGGATTTTGCGATATCGCCGGAATGACCGCGCAGGATGAATTCCTCACGGAGGAAGAAAAGCCCTATGCAATGTATAAAAAGCCATGGTGGCAGCGCATCATCGTCCTTGCAGGCGGTATTGGCGTCAACCTGATCCTCGGCTTTGTCATCTTGTATTTCGTGGCGATGACTGCGGGACTTCCCAACCCAGATGCCGATGTGCGCCCGCGGGTGGGGGAGGTAACCTGCACCGCTGACCAAACAGAAAACCAGGAGCTGGAATCGTGCACCGGGAACGGGCCCGCTGGTAAGGCCGGTGTCCAGGAAGGCGATATCATTCTCGCGCTCGATGGCGAGCACCTAGATTCCTTTACGCAATTGCGCGATGAGGTTATGCAGCGCCCTGGCGAGACCGTGACGCTTACCGTAGAGCGCGGTGGTGAGGAAAAAGATTTCTCCATCGAACTGGAAACGGTCAAGCGCCTGAATCAACAGGGCGAATTGGTCGATGCCGGTTCGATCGGGCTGAGCAATGAGGTCCTCGACATCGTCGAGAAGTATTCAGCAACGGAAGCGTTGCCTGCAACCTGGCATTTCACCACGTATTCGCTCGAGGCCACGGTGGAAGGAATCAAACAATTCCCCGCTAAGGTACCGGGAGTGGTGGCCTCCATCTTTGGCCACGAGCGGGATGTCAATGGGCCGATGTCCGTCGTCGGTGCATCGCGGGTTGGCGGCGAACTCGTGGAGCGCTCCCTGTGGGCATCGTTCTTCATGATGCTGGCAACGCTGAACTTCTTCCTCGCCCTGTTTAACCTCATTCCGCTGCCGCCCTTTGACGGCGGCCATATCGCGGTCATCTTGTATGAGAAGATCCGCGATGGCATCCGCAAGCTGATGGGCAAGCAGCCGCTGGGTCCTGCCGATTACACCAGGCTAATGCCCATCACCTATGTCATGGCGGCCCTGCTCATGGGGCTTGGCGTCGTGATCATCATCGCGGATGTGGTTAACCCGATCAGGCTATTTGGCTAGGTTTGCCCTTCCCGCGCCCGCCGCGGGGAGTGGGTGGAGAGCTCAGCGTATAGTGCACATTTGCAGCGCGAGCGGGAACTTTAGCGCTTAACCATCTAGTGCTAGAGTGGGGACGTTCAACACTTATTGTGCAATAACGTTTAGCAACGAGCCACGAGCTAGAAATAAGGAGCATTCATGTCTAGTCCTATCGGTCTAGGAATTCCTGACGGGCCTCCGCCAGTATTGCACCCGCGCCGGAAGACGCGGCAATTGCACGTAGGCCCGGTGGGCGTTGGTTCTGACTACCCAATTTCGGTGCAGTCGATGACTAATACCAAGACCCACGACATCAACGGCACCCTGCAGCAAATCGCACAGCTTACTGCCTCTGGCTGCGATATCGTGCGCGTGGCCTGCCCTAAGCCGGTGGATGCGGAGGCTCTGCCGACCATCGCCAAGAAATCCCCGATCCCGGTCATCGCGGATATCCACTTCCAGCCCAAGTACATCTTCCAAGCCATCGATGCCGGCTGCGCGGCGATTCGCGTCAACCCAGGCAATATCCGTGAGTTCGATGGTCGCGTTAAGGAAGTAGCGAAGGCCGCGGGCGATGCGGGGATCCCCATCCGCATCGGCGTCAATGGCGGTTCACTGGATAAGCGCCTGCTGGAAAAGTACGGCAAGGCCACCCCAGAGGCACTCGTCGAGTCCGCTATGTGGGAAGCTAGCCTGTTTGAGGAGCACGGCTTTGGCGATATCGCCATTTCCGTCAAGCACTCTGACCCCGTACTCATGGTGGAGGCCTACCGCCAGCTGGCCGCGCAGACCGATTACCCGCTGCACTTGGGCGTGACGGAAGCCGGCCCGAAGTTCATGGGCACCATTAAGTCCTCCGTTGCCTTTGGCGCCCTTTTGGCAGAAGGCATCGGCGATACGATTCGCGTTTCGCTCTCCGCCCCGCCGGAAGAAGAGGTCAAGGTGGGAGACCAGATTCTGCAGTCCTTCAACTTGCGCCCGCGCAAGCTGGAAATCGTCTCCTGCCCGTCGTGTGGCCGCGCGCAGGTGGACGTGTACAAGCTGGCGGAAGAAGTTACCGCCGGCCTCGAGGGCATGGAATTTCCCATCCGCGTTGCCGTCATGGGTTGCGTCGTTAACGGGCCGGGCGAGGCCCGCGACGCAGACTTGGGCGTGGCATCCGGTAACGGAAAGGGTCAGATCTTCGTCAAGGGCGAAGTGGTGCGCACCGTGCCGGAGGACAAAATCGTGGAAACCCTCATCGAAGAGGCAATGCGCATTGCGGATGAGGAAGGCCTCGAAGCCGTGGACGGCGCTAAGGCCGATGTCCGCGTGACGCAGTAAGCCGCGCGCCTCTACGCTAATTATTAATAGACTGCCCTGCACCTCGGTGTGGGGCAGTCTTTTTTGCTGCGTGCGCTGCTAATGTGCCAAAGCATGAAGAAGTTATTCGCACTGGTTGCTACGGTCTCGCTTAGCGCAACTGGTGTGGTTGCTTGCACCCCTAAGCCCGTATCCGCCGAGCCGGTGGCAGAAGAGTTCATTGAAGGCATGGAGAGCCGAAATAACGAGGGCTTGGCAGAGCTTACGGATTCCCCCGATGATGCCACGCAGGCCCTCGATGCTACTTATTCCGGCTTGCAGGCAGAGGGCCTCGACATTGAGCTCGAGGGGGTAAAACAGGACGAAACCGTGGCCACAGCAGATTATAAGGTCACCTGGGATTTGCCCAAGGATCGCAGCCTGAGCTATACCACGCAGATGACCTTGACCAAGGCCGAAGATGAGTGGACAGTGCGGTGGAAGCCCAGCATTATTCACCCGGACCTGGGTGCGCACCAGCATTTGGAGCTGCGCGCCTTGGAAGCCACGCGCGCTAGCGTCGTCTCCTCCAACGGGGTGGAGCTGATGAGCCCCGGGCTGAACTACCGCGTCATCGTGGATACGAGCTCGCTTTCCGATGTCCGCCCCACGGCCTCCAAGGTCAGCAGCGCCCTAGCTGCGGCGCACCGCGAGGACTCTTCGATCGCGGAGGTAGACGCCAAGGAGCTCGCCGAAAAGCTTGAAAAGGCAGAGTCTGCCTATTCGGTGGGGCTTTATACAGAAGAGCAGGAGTCCGTCATCCGCGCCAAGCTGGAGGGGATGGACGGCGTCCGCATTAATGAAGAGCCCGCGTTGGTGACCCGGGACCGTGGTCTTGCGCCCGATCTCTTATCGCGCGTGCGCTCGGCCGTCAATGACGAGCTCGACGGCGAGACCGGCTGGTCCATCGCCGTCGTCAATGAGAACGGTGCAGCGCTTTCCGATGTCGAAAAGCATGCCCCCGAGGCCGCCCCCTCAATCAAGGTGGGCTTGGATTATGACGTCCAACGCGCGGCCCAAGAAGCGGTGAATCAGCGCTCGGACGCCCAGGCCATGCTGGTTGCCATCCGGCCTTCCAACGGTGATATCTTGGCCGTAGCACAGACCGAAAAGGCGGACGAGGACGGCGACGTCGCCTTGCAAGGCCAATACCCACCCGGCTCGGTTTTCAAGATCCTTACCGCCGCTGCGGGTGTAGAAAAACAAAACCTGACCACGGATACCATCGTTCCGTGCCCTGGTACGATGGATATTTATGGCCGGGTGGTGACCAACTACAACGCGTTTTCGCTCGGCAATGTGCCGCTAAGCCAGGCCTTCGCGCAATCGTGCAACACCACCTTCGCCGATATTTCCACCAAGCTGGCACCCGGTGAATTGAAGGAAACTGGCAAAAAGTTTGGCTTCGGGGTGGATTATGAAATCCCTGGGCTGACCACCACGACCGGCTCGATTCCGGAGGGCAAGGAAGTTTTGGAGCGCACCGAGGCCGGCTACGGTCAGGGCTACGACCTCGCCAGCCCGTTCGGCATGGCTATGGTTTCGGCCTCTGTGGCGGCGGGAAAGACTCCAACGCCCACCCTTATTGAGGGCCGCGAAACCAAAGCCTCGGATAAGTCGGAGCCGATCCCAGAAGACGTGCTGAATAACGTGCGCGGCATGATGCGCCAGGTGGTCACCAGCGGTACCGCCCGTGGGATGCAGGCGGGCGGAACGATTTACGGCAAGACTGGTGAGGCCGAGATCAATGAAGGCTCGCACGCGTGGTTTACCGGCTACCGGGAAGAAGACGATATCGCCTTTGCCACGCTCATCGTATTGGGCGGCGGCTCCGAATCCTCGGTAGCTATTACCGATAACTTCCTGCGGAAGCTGGATGATTACCGCTCGCGCCCCAATGATGGCCCGGCCCCCAAGGTCGAGTAAGCAGCGGACACTGACTGGCCACCCCGATACTGCGTGAGCCGGTATGAGGACTACCATGGGCAATTATGAGTACTCGTGGAAAATTGAAGCCAGGTAAACCAACCCCCATCCGGCCGGTACCAGAAGATATCGAACGCCCGGAATATGTGTGGAAAGACGAGGTACAAGAGGCCATCGGTGAGCCTTTTGTGCAGTCCCCCGAAGTGATTGAGAAGATGCGGGAGGCCTGCAAGATCGCGGCCAACGCGCTGAAGGAAGCCGGCAAGGCCGTAAAGCCTGGCGTGACGACGGATGAGGTCGACCGCGTGGCGCACGAGTATATGTGTGACCACGGTGCGTACCCATCTACCTTGGGATACCGGGGATTTCCCAAGGGCAGCTGTGTTTCGCTGAATGAAATTGTCTGCCACGGCATTCCGGATACCACCGTGATTGAAGAAGGCGACATCGTCAATATCGATGTCACCGCTTATAAAAACGGCGTGCACGGCGATAATAACGCCACCTTCTTGGCAGGTGACGTATCAGAGGAGCACCGCCTTTTAGTAGAGCGCACCAAAGAAGCCACGATGCGCGGCATTAAGGCCGCAAAGCCTGGCCGCGAGATCAACGTTATCGGCCGCGTCATCGAGTCATATGCCAAGCGCTTTGGTTATAACGTCGTGCGCGATTTCACCGGCCACGGCGTAGGACCCACCTTCCACAATGGGCTGGTGGTCTTGCATCACGATTCCACCACGTACCGCGATATCTTGGAACCAGGCATGACCTTGACGGTGGAGCCGATGATCAATCTTGGTTCGCTGGATTACGATATTTGGGACGATGACTGGACCGTGCAAAACCGTGATGGCAAGTTCACCGCCCAGTTCGAGCACACCTTGGTCATCACCGAGGATGGCAATGAAATCCTGACCATCCCAGATGAGGATTAATCGCTAGGGCCTTTCTTCAAGGCCTAGACACGGCGAAAGCCGCCTCCTTAACCGCCGCGCATGAATCTTAGCGCGTGGCCAGGGAGGCGGCTTTTGCTATGGAGCCTTAGCTACGGTGCCTTAGTCCCACTCGAGGCCCAAGAGGGCGTTTTCTACGACCTCTGGCAGGGCTGGGTGGATCCAGTACTGCTTGCGGGCAAAGTCGCGCAGGTCGATCTCGTAGGCCATTACGGTAATCAGCTGCTGGATCAGGGTGGAGGCCTGCGGGCCCATTAGGTGGGCGCCCAAGAGCTGGCCCGTCTTGCGGTCCGCAATCAGCTTGCAAATACCGGTGGTATCTTCCATGGCCCAGCCGTAGGCCACGTCGCCGAAGTTTTGAATCTTCACGGTGATATCGAAGCCCTGCTCCCGCGCTTCTTCTTCCTTCAAGCCCACAGATGCAATCTGCGGGTGGGTGAAGATGGCGGCAGGAACGTTGTCGTGCGGAAGCTCCTGCAGATCCTCCGGGTGGAGCAGGTTGTGCTGGATGGTGCGAGCTTCAGCGTTGGCGACGTGCTTGAGCATGTAGGGCGAAGAGACATCGCCAAGCGCCCAGACGCCTTCTGCATCGGTAAGGCCATGCGCATCGGTGGAAATGCGGCCATTGTCCAGCAGCTTGATGCCGGCCTTGTCCACATCCATGAGATCGCCATTCGGTTTGCGGCCGGTGGCTACCAGGATGGCGTCTGCTTCGAGGCTCTCGCCATTATCGAGCTCCAGCTTTACGCCCTTGTCGGTTTCTTCCAGCTTGGTGCCGTTAGCAATTCGCACCTCGAAACGCTCGCGGGCAATTTCGTTGAAGCGCGAGGAGATATCGGAATCGAGGTGGCGCAGCAGGGTCTCGCTGCGGTTGACCACGGTGACCTTGGTGCCGAGGCCATCGAAGACGTGGGCAAATTCCATGGCGATATAGCCGCCGCCGACGATGATCAGGCTTTCTGGTTGGCGGTCCATCCGCATGATGTCTTCGTTGGTGTAGTACTTCACACCGGAATTGGCGTAGACCTCAGGGATTACCGGGCGGGAGCCGGTAGCAACAACGATCTGATCGGCGCTGATGACGTGATCGCCGGTCTGGATGGTCTTAGGGCCGACGAAGCGAGCGTGCTCGTCGTAGACGGTGATATTCGGGGTCTTGTCGCCGCGACGGTAGTCCTCGCCGCTTTGGGCGATCTGGTCAATGCGGTTGTGGAAGACGCGCTCCACAATGGAGTTCCACTCCACGTCGTTGACCTGGGCATCAATGCCAAGGCGCTCGCCTTCGCGGGCGGCGAGGGCGACATCGGCTGCGTAGACGTACATCTTGGTGGGGATGCAGCCAACATTCAGGCAGGTGCCACCGAAGCGGCCCTTTTCAATAATGGCAATTTTCTTATCGTGAAAATCGCGGTTGGCAATGGAGTTGCCGGAACCGGTGCCGATGATGATGAGGTCGTAGTGTTCCTCAGCGGCCGGAGTATTTGCTGTATCAATTGTGGTCATATCAATACCTTAATCCATGTGTCCAATTCGGGTATTTATGCTGGTGTGGGCGCTTCCACGATGGTGGGAAGCCAGGCATCGCACGCTGCGAACGCCTCCGCTAGGGGGCCGGAGAGGGATAAAAAGACATCGTGGCGCGCACCTTCGATGGAACGCAGCGTGTAGTGCGCATTGAGCTCTTTTGCCCACCGTCGGGTCTGTGCGACATCGATGATGCAATCGGCATGATTGACCGCATCGCAGTAGGGCGTTCCCAATAGCGAGCGGGTAGATTGCAGCGTCAATACGGGGACCCCGGCATTAATGTGGCCGCTGTGAATGGCGTCGAAACCGTGGAAGACGGCGGCCAGCCAGCCTATATATTTCTTATGCCCGGCTAATGGTTTCAGGCTGAGGTTGTAGTCCCACTCGCCGTAGAAGTCACTGTGCACCGATTCGCCATAGGCGGTCAGGTTGCCGCCAGGCAAGGCGATCTTGGGTGCGATCTTGGCGGTGGAATATATCGCCGGCTTCAGCGCTGATACGGCCCAGCCGGGAACGCCCATCATGTCCAGCCAGGGGCTATTGAGGATGAGGCCTTTCAGGCGGGAGAAGCGCTCCGCGTCATGGCGGCGTAGAAAGTCCATCCACAGCGGCGCAATCAGGCCACCGGTGGAGTGGGCGATAACGATTACTTCGTCGTTTGTAATGGCATCGAGGGCTGCGGAAAGATCCACGTTATATAAGGACAAGTCCGAAACGTAGTGCCAGGCTTGGCCCGGGCGGTGCGAGCGGCCGCATTTGCGGAGATCGACCGCGTAAAAGTCATAGCCTTGTGCCGCGAAGTGCTGTGCGACGTGCGTGTGGAAGAAGTAGTCAGTCATCCCGTGCAGCCATACCAAGGCCGGGCGGGAAGTGGCAGAAGGTGAAGAAGAATCGGCGGGGCCCGAATCCGTGGAGCCTGCAGCCGAGCCTGGTGCATAGCGGACGAGGGTGGTGACAACGTCGCCCTCGCCATCAGGATCGGGGCCGAGGTTGAGGGTGGCTGATTGAAAATCGGGGCCGAGGATATCGGGCCCCCATGACGGAGTTGCTGTAGCCATGACACGAGTCTAGTCAACAGTTGGTCGTCGCTACGGTAGCTGCGTGACCTGCCATTATTTCGGCGAAATATGAAGTGTATAACAGGTCGCCCCATATTGTGGTGACCAGGGTGGGGGAGAAAAACCAATCGAGGAAAGAAAAGCGTAAGGTAAGGCGTTAATGCGTGACACATCGGCAGGTTGGCTGTGCACAACAGTCGCGGTGTGGGGCGCAAAGCGCTTAAAATATATGGTGCAGAATGCGCCGATGTATATAAATTTTCAATTCGAAGAGGTTATAACACAGTGTCCTCAGCAAAGAAGACAGCACAAGTTGTAGATGAGGTCGATGTCGCACTGGTCGGTGCCGGCATCATGAGCGCCACCCTGGGCGCTATGCTCCGCGAGTTGGAGCCGAGCTGGACCCAGATGATCTTTGAGCGCCTTGATGGCCCCGCCCTGGAATCCTCCTCTCCGTGGAATAACGCCGGTACCGGTCACTCCGCCCTGTGCGAGCTCAACTACACGCCAGAAAAGAACGGCCGCATCGATATCTCTAAGGCGATTGCAACTAACGAGAAGTTCCAGAAGTCGCGCCAGTTCTGGTCCCACCAGCTCAACAACGGCATCCTGACTGAACCTAGTGAGTTCATCAACCCAGTCCCGCACGTCTCCTTCGCCCAAGGCGAAATCCAGGCGGACTACCTGAAGCGCCGCTACGAGGTACTGAGCGAAAAGCACATGTTCCCCGGCATGCAGTTCTCTGATGATGAATCCACCTTTGCGGAGAAGCTGCCGCTCATGGCGGACGGCCGCGACTTTTCCAATAAGGTCGCTATCTCTTGGACCGAAGTCGGCACCGACGTGAACTTCGGCGCCCTGGCCAAGCAGTTCCTGACCGCGGCGCGCGCATCTGGAACGGAGATCCGCTACGGCCACGAGGTCTTCGATATCGACCGCGACGGAAATGACTGGAAGGTCTATTCCAAAAATAAGCACACCGGCGATATCACCGTGGTGAAGGCGAAGTTCGTCTTCGTCGGTGCCGGCGGCTACGCCCTGGATCTGCTCCGCAAGGCAAAGGTGAAGGAAGTAGCTGGCTACGCCGGATTCCCCATTTCCGGTCTGTGGCTGCGCGCCAAGAACCCGGAGCTCATTGAGCAGCACCAGGCCAAGGTTTACGGTAAGGCAGCAGTCGGTGCTCCTCCGATGTCCGTGCCGCACCTGGATACCCGCGTTATCGACGGCGAGAAAGGCCTGCTGTTTGGCCCGTACGGCGGCTGGAGCCCGAAGTTCTTGAAGAAGGGTTCCTACCTGGATCTTTTCAAGTCCATCCGCCCGGATAATATCACCTCCTACCTGGGCGTTGCGGTACAGGAATTCGGCCTGACCAAGTACCTCATCGATGAGGTGCGCAAGGACTTCTCCGACCGCGTTGATTCCCTCCGCGAATACGTACCAAATGCGAAGGAAAGCGACTGGGAGACCGTGATTGCCGGCCAGCGCGTACAGGTCATCAAGCCTGCTGGTGCACCGCGCTTTGGCTCCCTCGAGTTTGGTACCGCACTGGTCAATAACCAGGAAGGCAATATTGCCGGCCTGCTCGGTGCCTCCCCGGGTGCTTCCATTGCCCCAGCCGTCATGCTGGAGCTACTGGAGCGTTGCTTTGGCGAGCGCATGATTGACTGGAGCGATAAGATTCGCGAGATGGTCCCGTCCTACGGCATGAAGCTGGCCAATGATGAGGACTTCTACAACGAGATGTGGGAATACACCCAGAAGACGCTGAAGCTGGAGCGCTAAAACGCCTTCGGCTTGGGGCTAAGTCCTCGGCTGCAAGCCCTCCGTGCAGAACCTACTGTGTGGAGGGCTTTGTGCTGCGCAATCCCTGAATTCGGGGTCGCAAGCAATTTAGGTACCGCAGTAGGTGAGAAAACCTGCAAGCCCATTCGGATCGGGCTGTTCGTAGGACGGATGCGGCTGCCACGGGTGGGTCACGGCGTGGAGCAGCTCAGTAAAGGGCTTAATATCGCCGGCCTCGGCGGCGCGCAGCGCGGCTTCGACGGCCATGTTGCGGGGAATGACCCGGGGCATGGCAGCATCCACGGCAGCCGGGGCGGGGTGAGTGGCTAGGTAGCTATCTAGGAAGTTTGAATCTGGGAAGAGCTCTCGGGCAGGAAGGGTGTGGCCGCGGGCGGCATTGGCAAGCGCGCGGTGCGCCAGCGTAATATCCGGGCGGGATAGCTGCATCGCAGTAAGATAGGCGGAGGTGACCTCGGTAGAGGTATCGAGGGCCGCGGCTATATCGCTGCGGCGCTGGGTGGCGAATTTCTCCTGGAACCCATTGATGGTCTCTTGCGCGAAGTCGACCCCGGCATTGATATCGGCATCGAAAAGCGGCACCAGCGATTCCGCGAGCCGGGCGAGGTTCCAGCCCAGGATAGCTGGTTGATTGCCAAAGGCATAGCGTCCCTGCTGGTCAATGCTGGAAAACACCGTATCGGGAGAGTAGGACTCCATAAAGGCGCACGGGCCATAATCAATGGTTTCGCCGGAGATGGTGGTGTTATCCGTATTCATCACCCCGTGGATAAAGCCCAAGCGCATCCATGAAGACACGGTGGCTATCTGGCGGTCCATAACGCCCTGGAAGAACTCCCGGTAGTCTGCCCCAGGATAGTGGCGCGCGATGGCGTAGTCCGCGAGAGCCTGGAGGTGCCCGGACTGCGCGGCATAGTGAAAAGTACCGACCCGGATGTGGCTGGCCGCCACGCGGACCAGGACGCCCGCCGGCTGCACGTGGCCGCGCTGGATGGGCCGGCCGGTGGAAATCACGGCGAGGGAGCGCGTGGTGGGCACGCCGAGGGCATGCATGGCCTCAGAAACCAAGTATTCGCGCAGCATGGATGAAAGGGTGCCGCGGCCATCAGCACCCAGGCGGGAATAGGGGGTAAGCCCCGTGCCCTTGGCGTGGAGATCCCACAGTTTTCCGTCTTTTTCCACCTCGCCCAAGAGCATGGCCCGGCCATCGCCCATCTGTGGGTTGAAGGAACCGAATTGGAAGCCGGAATAGGCCATGGCATGCCCGCCGTCGCGGCCCAAGAGGAAATCCAGGCCCTCTGCGGAGCGCAGCCAGTCAGTATCCAGGCCCAGCTGCACTGCTAGCTCCTCATTGAGGACCACGAGCTGTGGATCCGGCTGCTCTTCGCCGTGCGTTGCCGACACTAAGTCCGGCAGGTGCTTTGCATAGTCGTGGTGTAGGTGCATTTTAGACCTCCAATTGTCCTTGCACGCGGATGTGGACGCGGCCGCCGACCCAAATATCGGTGCCGTCATCGTGAATAAAGACCTCGCCGTCTCTTCCCAGTTGGCTGCCCTGGCAGGCGGTGTAGCGGGCGGGGACGAGGCCTCGCGAGCGCATGAATTGCGCGGCACCGCCGTTGAAGGAACCGGTGACAGGATCCTCGAATTCTGCGGTAAATGCGCGCACTTCATAGGCAGCGGAATCCCTACCCGCGGTGGTATCCAGCATGCCCACCACGCCCACCTTGGGGCGAGTGGCGGCGGGTTGAATCGCGCGCACGGCCGCGGCATCGCGCAGCTGTATAAGCCGCCAGCCGGGCCCATTATCCACCCAGGCGGAATCTATGACATCTGCTACCGAAATATTCAATCCCGCGCAGGCCTCCGCAATCTCAGCACTGCTTAGCGGCCCGCTAGCGCGCAGGGGCGGGGTGGCAAAAGAATAAATGCCCTCGCTTTCGCGCACAGAGACCGATCCCACCCCGCATTCTTGCACTATGGTGCCTTCCTTCTGCGGTTCATTGCCGAGCGCCCGCCAGACGGCGGCGCTGCCCAGGGTGGGGTGGCCGGCGAAATCAAATTCCTCGTGCGGGGTAAAAATGCGCAGGCGATAGTCCGCCGCGGGATCGGTGGGCTCGAGCAAGAACGTGGTTTCAGAAAAATTGGTCCAGTGCGCGATGGCCTGCATCTGCTGTCTCGAGAGCCCATCGGCATGGGCCACGACGGCGAGCGGGTTACCGGAAAACGCCGAGGTGGCAAAGACATCGACTTCAAAGAACTGGAGGTACATGCCCGCCAGTGTAGTCAGCCCTGGGGATGAGGCCGGCCGGCTGGCTTCTGCGCTAGCCTTGCCCTTATGTCTAAGCTTTGGCCGGATCGTCTGCGCGACTGGATTGGCCCGCCGTGGCGAATTATCATCCCCGTGTTCTTCGGCGTGCTCTTGCCCAATGCCGCGAACTTTTTGCACACCGATTCACCCTTCCAGGCCATCGTAGCGGTCTTGTACACCGTCGGCATCCCGCTGGCGCTGTGGCTGCATCCCAAGCTGCAAGAAAAGTCCATTTTCTTCATCGCCGGCACCATGACGCTGTGCATTTTCACGCCCTTGGCCTCCCTGGAGAACTTCCACGCCCCGATTTTCGCCTACACGGCTTTTCTCATCGGCACGCACTCGCGCAAGCGCTTGCGCTATATCTGGCTTGCCTGGATTGCCCTGGGCTCGCTGGCGGGAACCACCGCAAGCCTATTTGGGGAAAAGGTCTTCGCGGGCAGCGATATCGGCTTGGGCGATGCGACCATGAGCCCGCTGCTTGTCTATGCTGGCACGGTCCTGCTCGGCTGGCCGGTCCTCGGCTTTTTCTACCTGCTCGGCACCAATAACCGGAAGCGCCGGGAGGGCCAACAGCTGCTCATCGAGCGCGCGGAGATGGCCGGCGCCGTGGAGCGCAATCGCATCGCCCGCGAGATGCACGATATTGTCGCCCACAATCTCGCCGGGGTCATTGCGCTTGCCGATGGCGCCCGATTCGCCGCCGCCAAAGACCCCACCGTAGCCACGGAGGCGCTCGAAACCATCGCCTCTACCTCACGCGAGTCCTTAAAACAGATGCGCAGCCTGCTCTCCGTCTTGCGCGAAGAGGACGCGCGCGGGGAAACCAAGGCCCCAGGCACCTCAGACATCGCCGGTCTATTTTCGGAAGCCCGGCGCGCCGGCTTCGATATCACCGTCTACGGCATGGAAAAGCTACCCGCCGATAGCGATGAGCTCTACCAATTCACCATCTACCGCATCGTGCAGGAGATGCTGACCAATATGCTCAAATACTCCAGCCAAAATAGGGGAACCCTGCGCTTTCGCAGCGATAGGTCGGCGCTTGTTATCGAGGGACACAACCCCATGGCACAGCCTGACGAGGACCACAGTCCAGGCTATGGGCTCATTGGGATGAAAGAGCGCGTAAAGGCCTATGGTGGCAGTGTGTCCACCAAGGCCGAGGATGGAACGTTTGCAATCACCGTGGAGGTACCGCATGTCTAATCCGGAACAGGAACCTGAGCCCATTCGCATTGCGCTTGTCGATGACCAACCGCTCCTGCGCGTCGGGTTCGCCATGCTGATCGGCTCGCAGGAGGATATGAGCGTGGCCTGGCAGGCCTCCGATGGCGATGAGGTACTGGACCTAGCCCGGCAAGAGCCCGTCGATATCATCCTCATGGACGTGCAAATGGCGCGGGTTAACGGCATTGCGGCCACGGAGGAAGTTCTCCCTGAATTCCCGGAGACCAAGGTCATCATGCTGACTACCTTTGATGATCACAACTTTGTCCACGGTGCAATCTCTGCAGGAGCATCCGGATTTTTGCTCAAAGACGTCGAGCCTGAGGAGCTGCTCTCAGCCATTCGCACCGTGCACTCGGGTGAGGCCGTGCTTTCGCCGCGCATTACCGCCCAGGTGCTCCAACAAGTCCGCAGCGAGGAGGGTGGGGACAGTAGGAAGGCGCACTCGGCTTCGCACACCGCCGCGGCTGCACAGCCAGGCGCCACCACCGCTACGGCCCCGCCGTCCGCGGAACTTACCCCGCGCGAGATGGATATTTTAAGGCTCATGGCGCTGGGGTATTCGAATACCGAAATATCCGAAGAGGAGTTTGTCTCCATGGCAACGGTCAAGACCCACGTGCGCCACGTGCTGACCAAGACTGGGTCCCGCGACCGCGTCCAGGCCGTGCTGTATGCCTATACCCATGGCGTGGTCACCGTGGAAGAACTGCTTTCTCATCCCCAGGGATGAACGGCTAAATCCGCCTCGAGGATGGTTACTTCGCGCCGGGAAAGCGACACGATAAAACCATGCTCACAGTCACACAGCTTTCCAAGAAGTACGGTTCCTTTACAGCAGTAGACAACCTTTCCTTCGAGGTTCCCGATGGCCAAGTCACCGGGTTCTTAGGGCCCAATGGTTCCGGTAAATCCACCACGATGCGCATGTGCGTCGGTCTAGAAAATCCCACCTCCGGCACCGCCACATTCGATGGCACCCCATTCCGCGAACTACCCGATCCCGCCTCCACGGTGGGCACCTTGCTTGATGCCAATTGGTTCCACCCCGGCCGCAGCGCCCGCGCGCACTTGGGCTATATGGCAGTACTCCAGGGAGTATCGATGGACCACGTTGATGACACCCTGGAGCGCGTCGGGCTCGGCAAAGTGGCGAAAAAGCGCATTGGGAGCTATTCCCTTGGCATGAAGCAGCGCCTCGGCCTCGCCTGCGCCATGATGGGACAACCGAAGCACTTGCTTCTCGATGAACCCGTCAACGGCCTGGACCCTGAAGGCGTGCACTGGATGCGCGACCGCATCCGGGAATTCGCCGCTGGGGGATGCGCCGTGCTGGTGTCGTCCCACCTGCTCTCAGAAATGCAGCTCACGGCGGACCGCCTGGTGGTCATCGGCAAGGGCAAGCTCGTTGGTGAAGGAACGGTAGAAGAATTCGTCAATGCCTCCGGTGCTACCACCGTGGAGGTCGTGGTGGACCAGCCAGAAAAGCTGGCCCGCCTGCTGCACGATTCGCAGGCGGAGACCTCCTTTGATGGGGAAGTGCTGCGCATTACCGGCTTAGACCGCGACGAGGTCGGCCAATTGTGCTTTGACCACCGCATCCGCATCAGCAGCCTTGAGGTCAAGCACCCCTCCTTGGAAGACGCCTTCCTCGGTGCTACCGCAGACCACCTGGATTACCGCTCCGCATAACCCCCCGTTATCCGTTATCGAAAGGCAGAGTACGAGCCATGAACACCATCGTTTCTGAATCCCGCAAGATATTTTCCCTGCGCTCAACGTGGGTCTACCTCGCTATCATCACCGTTGGCCTAACAGCCGCCAACGTGCTGATGAGAGCTATCCGCACTGACGACAGCGCCCTCCAATCCTCCGACCTAGCCATCGGCGCCATCTTCGCCGTGGTCATCATGATCTTTTATTCGGCCACGCTCGTCGGCGGAGACCTACAAAAAGGCACCGTCGCCTGGAGCTACCTATCTACCAACCGGCGTTTACAGGTGCTCTCGAGCCAAATACTCGTCATCACCGTGGCCAACGTCGCCGCGGCGGCCCTGGCGGGCATACTCGGAATGTTATTTAACGCTGCGCTCGGCAGCTCGTATGACTTCTCTAGCTTCGTGCACTACCCGGATAATGCGGTGTTCCTTTTCACCTTCGTGGAATACATCGTCTATACCCTGCTGGCTACAGGCCTGGCATATATCCTGCGCAGCGGCACCTTTGCAGCCATGCTGCTCATTATTGAGTACTTCGTCATCGAAAGCGTGCTGACTTCAATGGATATGGGCTGGGCCAAATACATCCTGCAGATTTTGCCCGATGCCAACCTGCGCACCTTCTTCCAAGGCCAAGACACCTTCGGCCTTATGGCCCCGCAATGGGCATCCGGCGTCATTGTCTTGGCCATGGTGGTAGCGGTCCTCGGCGGGGCCGCAGCCGTCCAGCGCCGCCGCGCCGTGGTCTAGGCTCCCCGCAGGCGCTCGCGCGTTACGGGGATACGACGAGGGTAAGTTCCCGTGAGCCGTGCGGTGGTTCCTCTACCGTCATGCCGGCCGCGCGGGCGATAGCGGCGACATCGGCGGCGCTGAAGGCATCGGCAGGCGAAAGCGCCAGCTCCCGGACCAGCAGGCCCTTGTAGTGCTTGTTAAAGTGGCTGACCACCTTGCGCGAGCCATCTGGTTGCACGCTTTCTACCCGCACCGTCACCGCCGAAGGCAGCCGGCCCAATTGCTGGTAGGTGCCCGAGCGGAGATCCACAACCAGCTCGTCGATGTTTTCTAGCGCCTGCGTTATCTGCTTGCCCCAAAAAGACTTCATGGTGCGACCTCCCAGCTTGGAACCGCCCGATAAGCGGTAATGAGGGATGGGGTCGTCCGCGCGCAGGAGGCCGAAGAGGGCATCGCCAATAGCAAGGCGGCTCCACGAGGGAAGGGTGGACGCCGAAAGTGCATCAAAAAGCACACCAGTATAGCGCTCCACCGCTGGCATGGTGGGGGTGGTAAAAAGCTGACTATTGGATTCGGCCTCACCGCGCAGCTTCTCCGAGAGCTTCAGCGCCACCATCGCCTCATCAATGGGAAGAGACTGCAGCTCAGCGGCTATTTCGCGCCGCGTATCGGTAAGTTCTGGAAAAGATAGGTTGGCAAAATCAAGCGGCTTTCCGGTGCCGCCATGGGCCTTGGTTTCTGAAGGAGGGAGGACAATGAGCATATAGCTAGGGTAGCGATGTATATTTTGACCATGATTACCCGCCTTTCTGAACTATTTCTCCGCACCCTTCGTGAGGACCCAGCCGATGCCGAGGTCCCCAGCCACAAGCTGCTGGTGCGTGCCGGTTATGTGCGCCGCGTCGCGCCGGGCATCTACACCTGGCTGCCGTTGGGTCTGCGCACCCTGCGCAAGATCGAAGACGTAGTACGCCAAGAAATGGATGCCATTGGCGGGCAAGAAATGCTTTTCCCGGCCCTGCTGCCGCGCGAGCCCTATGAAAAGACCAACCGGTGGGTGGAATACGGCCCCAACCTATTCCGCCTGCAGGACCGCAAGAATGCCGACTTGCTGCTCGGGCCAACACACGAGGAAATGTTCGCCAACGCCGTAAAGGACATGTACTCCTCGTACAAGGATTTCCCAGTCACCTTGTATCAGATTCAGACGAAGTACCGCGATGAGGAACGACCCCGCGCCGGGGTGCTGCGCGGGCGCGAGTTCGTGATGAAGGATTCCTACTCCTTCGATATGAACGATGAGGGGCTTGATTCCTCCTATGCCCGCCACCGCAAGGCATATCAGAATGTTTTTGACCGCTTGGAAATCGATTACGCCATTTGTAAGGCCACCTCTGGCGCGATGGGCGGGTCCGCCTCCGAGGAGTTCTTGGCGCTTTCTGAGGTGGGCGAAGACCTCTTCGTGCGCTCCACCGAGGGCGATTATGCGGCCAATGTAGAGGCGGTCGTGACCCAAGCGCCCCCAGAAAAAGATATTGCGGGCCAGCCCGCGGCGAAGGAGTACCGTACCCCGGATGCCGCCACCATTGAAGCGCTTGTGCACTGGGCGAAGACCGAGGACATCGCCGTCGACGGCCATGAGGTCCGGGCCGCCGATATCCTTAAATGCGTCATGGTGGAGGTAACCCACCCGGCGCTAGAGGAATCTGCAGAGAAGAAGGAATTGGCGGCCGTGTTGATTCCGGGCGACCGCGAATTGGATCCCAAGCGCCTCGAGGTGGCCTTGGAACCGGCAGAGTTCACCCTGGCCAGCGATAAGATTTTTGCGCAATACGATTTCTTGGAGCAGGGCTTTGTGGGCCCGCGCGCGCTGAACTCCAATGGCGTGAAGGTCTTTGCCGATCCCCGCGTGGTCAAGGGCTCTTCCTGGATCACCGGCGCGGATGCGCAAAACTGCTACGTCGTGGGCTGCGTGGCCGGCCGCGATTTCCACGTCGATGAGTTCGTGGAAGCAGCAGAGGTGAAAGAGGGCGATCCCGCACCGGATAACCAGGGCACCTTGGCCTTGCAGCGCGGCATCGAACTGGGTCATATCTTCCAGTTGGGCCGCAAGTACACCGAGGCCTTTGACGTGCAAATCCTCGATGAAAACGGCAAGCGCGCCATCCCCACGATGGGCTCTTATGGCATCGGCATCTCCCGCATGCTGGCCGTGCTGGCAGAACAACGCCATGATGATAAGGGCCTGAATTGGCCGGTGGCGGTGGCGCCGTATCAGGTGCACGTCGCGGTGGCGAATAAGGATGCCGCGGCCATGGAGGCCGGCGATAAGCTGGTAGAAGAGCTATCCCAGGCGGGCCTTGAGGTGCTTTTCGATGACCGCCCCAAGGTCTCCCCGGGCGTGAAGTTCAAGGACGCAGAGCTACTCGGCATGCCGTTTGTGGCCATCGTGGGCCGCGCCTTCAAAGACGGCATCATCGAGCTGCGCATCCGCGGCCAAGAAACGCTGGAGGTACCTGCGGATGAGATCGTGGACAAACTCCTCGAGTTGGTGCGGGCCTAGCTTAAATCACCGCGCTAAAGCCCGGCGCCTATAAGCACCGGCAGGGTAGCGTGGGAAGCATGAGACTTAATAAAAACGTGCTCCCCACAGCCCTTATCACGATGGGCACGCTGCATTTCCTGCGCGCCAAAACCTTCGAATCCATTGTGCCGCCGCAGCTGCCGGGCTCGCCGAGGTTGTATAACTTCGCCTCCGGCGCCTGGGAGATAGCTACCGGTTATTTGCTCACCGATCGCGCCACCCGTGAATCCGGCGGCGCGTCCGCCGCGGCGCTATTTCTTGCGGTGTGGCCGGCGAATATGTATCACGCCTGGATCGAGCGCGATGCGCGATGGCCGAAGAAGCTGTATCACATCATTCGCCTGCCGCTGCAGATTCCGTTGATTCGCTACGCATGGAAGATCGCGCAGGGTAGGGCATAAAACCTAAAAACCGACTCCCCATTTTTCCCGGGAAATAGATCCCAAGTGGAAAATGGGGGAGTCGGTTGCTTGCGTGATGCCGCGCTCAAGGCGGCATCACGCTACCGCTGTATCAGGAAGCCTATTAGCCGGCCACGGGGCCGCCGCAATTAGGCCATGCGCCAGCTCCCTGGGTGGCAAGGACGTTTTCAGCGATTTCAATCTGCTGTTCCTTGGTAGCTTGATCAGCGGTGGGCGCGTACTGGGTGCCGCCGCTACCGGCCCAGGTTTGCTGCGAGAACTGCAGTCCGCCGTGGTAGCCGTTGCCGGTGTTGATGTGCCAGTCACCGCCGGATTCGCACGCGGCGACCTGGTCCCACGCGCCTTCCGGGGCGGCGTTGGCGGCAGGGGCGGCAATGCCCGCGATGCCCAACGTAGCTGCAGCCATAGTGAGCAAGGTCTTCTTAGTACGCATTGAGAAAGCACTCCTTCTCATTGTTTTGGCTCGTGGAATCTCCAACAAGCACGTAATCCACCAAATTACGTAGGGTCCGGAGGCATTAGCAATGAATATCGGCCTATAACTCGCTGATTTTTCACTGCCCGCCGGCCAGTGAATCTTCAGGCTGGGGGTATCAGGCAACGCTGGGCGCTATGCTGCCTGGGATTCGGCGGCGATGCCGATAAGCCAGTTCAGCCACTCCTGGTTTGGGCTTTCCTCTTGCGCCGCGGCCACTGCGGCAGCGTGCCACATATCCGCGTCCTGCTCCATCAAGGTATCCAGGAATGCGGCAGCGGAATCCGCATCGCTGGGAAGCGTTGTTCCACCGGAGGAATAGGCAGGCTCTGGCTGTGGAACCTCGCCGTTTTGGCTAATCGCCTCCTGCAGCTGGTCGATGCGGTGGTGATGGAGGCTTAAGAGCTTATCGATGCGCCCCTCGGCAGCAGGGGCGCTATAGGCCCGCGCGAAATCCAGGCCAAAGACCTGCTCGTATTCCCACTTCAGTAAATCAGTAGCGCTCTCGTGTTCGGGCTGGGAAAGGGTGGGGATATCGGGGGCATCGCCAGGCAGCCAGGCATTGAGCGTGATGGCCTGTTGGGTAACTATCGGCCGTGACTCAGAGCTGACCTCATCAGCGGCTTCCGTGGTGGCAGAGGCCGCCTCCTCTAGCACCTGGGAGGAATCTGTGGCAGGAGGTGCCTGCGTGGGCCGTTCCACCTCACAGCTGTGCGGGACATTGCCTTGGTCATCGGTGCCGCAGAGGCGCGCAATTTCCGCATACAGCGCATCGGCCTGGGAGCTGCGCATATCCGCGGCTTCATCGTCGACCCCTTGGAGGGCGAGTCCATCGCTCGCGGCGGCCACGGCGAGGCGCTCGAGTGCGTCTTCTGGGCGCGGGCCAAAATAGTCGACGACGGAATCGACTGCGGAACAACCCGCGAGCGCGGGCAGGGTGGCAGTCGAGGCTACACAGGTTAAAGCAATACGTCGGCGGTTCACCCAAAAGACTGTACCTCGAAGGACGTAGGCTAGTGGGCATGGCTTTCCCAGATGCACAACAATTAACTGATTTGCTCCAACCTCGCCTTGCAGCCCGCGGGCTCGATGTGGAGGATATTAAAACCACCAAGGCGGGAAAGAAATCACAGGTCATCATCCGCATCGATGGTGATAAGCGGCCTAGCTCCGATGTCTTGGAAGAGGTCTCCGACGATATTTCGGCCTTCTTCGATGAGAAAGAGGAAACGGGTGAGCTGAATTTTGGCGCCGGATATACCTTGGAGGTCTCCACCCCAGGCGTGGATCTGCCGCTGACCGCACCGCGCCACTGGCGCCGCAATCAGGGGCGGAAGGTGACCTTTAATCGCGGCGATGACAAGAGCCACACCGCGCGCATCGGTGCGCTCAACGCGGCCGAAGATGCCGTTGTCCTTATCACCTCTGAGAAAAACGAGGTGCATACAGAAGTGGAGCGATTGGAAAACATTGCCCACGCAGTGGTAGAAATTGAATTTGCACAGCCATCACAGCGTGAGCTAGACGCCGTGCACCAGCCATTTGCAGAAGCCGAGAGCTAACCGGCAATCGAGAGGACAGACAAGTGAATATTGATCTTGAGGCACTTCGCACTATCGAATCCGAACGACAGGTCCCCGTCAATGATCTGTTGGAGGCGATTGCGAGTGCCTTGTTGTATTCCTACCTGGATTACCGCGAATCCACCGCGGAGGGTAAGGCCGAAGGCACCAAGTCCCGGGTAGACATCGATACCACCACCGGTGCCGTCAGCGTCATCGTTACTGAGCGTGACCCCGAAACCGGGGAAGTAACCAGTGAATACGATGACACCCCGGATAACTTTGGCCGCGTGGGTGCACGCGCCGTACGCGAAGCCATTTTGCGCAAGCTGCGCGAGGCCGAAGCCGAGCGCACCTTTGATTCCTATTCGGAGCTTAGCGGGCGCGTTGTCAGTGGCATCGTCCAGCGCGATGCGCATGCCAATGCCCACGGCATCGTCGTGGTCCAGCTCGGCTCTGAACTGGAATCGCAGGACGGCATCCTGCTTCCCGCAGAACAAATCCCCGGGGAAAAGCTGCAGCACGGTGACCGCATCAAGGCTTATGTGGTGGGGGTAAACCGCAATGGCGCCAATGTGCAGATCAACTTGTCCAGGACCCACCCGGAGCTGGTGCGCGGTCTTTTTGAACTGGAAGTTCCGGAAGTTGCGGATGGCAGCGTGGAAATGATCGCCATTGCCCGCGAAGCTGGGCACCGCTCGAAGGTCGCCGTCATCGGTCACGCGAAGGGCCTGAACGCCAAGGGTGCGTGCATCGGCCCGCGCGGCCAGCGCGTGAATAACATCATGCGCCAGCTGGGTGGGGAAAAGATCGACATCATCGATTACAGCGAGGATCCCACCGTGTATGTGGGCAATGCTTTGGCCCCCTCGAAGGTGATCAAGGTGACCGTGCTCGATAGCGAGGAGCAGGTGGCGCGCGTCATCGTCCCTGACTACCAGCTGTCCCTTGCCATTGGTAAGGAAGGCCAGAACGCGCGGCTCGCCGCCCGTTTGACCGGATGGAAGATCGATATTCATTCAGACGCGGACGCGAATTAAGGAATTGCGGATATATAGCGTAGGCTAGTAAACGGCCCAGATGCAGAAAGGGACATGAAGACGCAGCGAAAGTTAAGGAGTTCGATGTCGCAGACTCAACGGCTTCGTACTTGCATCGCTACGCGTCAACGCATGCCCGATACGGAGTTGCTGCGGGTGGTCATTGATGCCAATGATCCCCATGGCAGCCGTGCGGTGGCGGATCCATTCCGGCGGCTTCCCGGCCGCGGCGCATGGATTAGCCCCACGCTTTCTGCACTCGAGCTAGCTGAGCGCAAACATGCTTTCAAGCGCGCGCTCCGCACGTCCGCATCCGTGGACACAGGTCAGGTACGTAGGTACTTGGAAGCACAGTGCGAAAATGTACAGGGCGAAAAAGTACCGTGTGCGGAACAACCTGCACAAGATTCGTACACACCAGAGTTAAAAAGGAAGACCGAACACTGATGAGCGCACAACGATGAAGCATCAGCGATGAAAGTCCAGAACGTTTAACTAGGAGTCAGGCCAGTTTTTCGCGGCCTTGGCTCCTAGGCGATACCAAGAGGAGACAAGTGCCCGGAAAGCTACGTGTTCACGAGTTGGCAAAACAGCTCGGAGTAACCAGCAAGGAACTGCTCGCCACCCTGAAGGAACAAGGCGAGTTCGTTAAAACCGCATCCTCGACCATCGAACCACCGGTGGTCAAGAAGATGCGTGCTCACTATGAAGCACAGTCCGGTGGCGATGCCACCGAAGGCAAGGCAGACAAAGCTGAGAAGGCTGCCAAGCCCGCTAAGCCCGGCCAGGGCAACGCCAAGAAGCCGGCATCGTCTGCGCCGAAGCCAGGTCAAGGTGCACAGGGCGGCGCGAAATCCGCTGCGCCGAAGCCCGGCGCCCCTAAGCCAGGTGCACAGGCACCGAAGCCATCCGACGCTGCGCCGAAGCCCGGCGCAGGGTCCGCTAAGGCTGCCCCCAAGCCAGGTCAGGCAGCACCAAAGCCAGGCGCTGCCGCTGGAAAGACAGCGCCAAAGCCTGGCCAAGGTGCACCGAAGCCAGGCCAGAACGCGGGTCAAGGCGATGCCAAGAAGTCGGGCGAGCGCCCGACCCCAGGCAACGCCATGCCGCGACCGATGCCTAAGCCCGGCGGATCCCGCCGCGTGGCCAATAACCCATTTTCCACGGGTGGCGGAGACAACCGCCCAGGCCCACGCCCCGGTGGCTCTAAGGGCCAGCGCGGCAACCGCCCCGGCGATAACCGTGGTGGAAAGCGCGGCGGCCGCAACGAAGGCGGTAATAACCGTCAGGGCCAGGATCAGAACCAAGGCCAGGGTGGCGGCGGTGGACGTCGTCCATCGCCTGCCATGATGCCTTCGCATCCGAACCCAGCCTCGATGCCGTCCAAGGCACCGAGCGGTGGCGGACGCGGTGGCCGCGGTCGCGGTGGCCACGGCGGACCTGGTGGTCCAGGTGGCCCAGGTGGCGGTCGTCCCGGCGGCTTCCGCGGTGGACGCGGTGGGCGTCGCGGCGGTACCGCCGGTGCATTCGGCCGTCCAGGTGGCGCACCACGCAAGGGCAAGAAGTCGAAGCGGCAAAAGCGCCATGAGTTTGAAGAGCAGCAGAAGCACGTCGTAGGCGGCGTCCGCTTGCCAGATGGCAAGGGGCAGACCGTCCGCCTGCGCCGCGGCGCTTCGCTGTCTGACTTCGCGGAGAAGATCGGTGCCGATCCAGCAGCATTGGTGCAGGCACTGTTCAACCTGGGTGAGATGGTCACCGCAACCGCATCCGTATCGGAAGATACGCTGCAGCTGCTCGGTGACGAGATCAACTACAAGGTAGAGGTCGTCTCCCCAGAAGACGAGGACCGCGAGCTGCTCGAGTCCTTCGACCTGCAATTCGGCGAGGACGAAGGCGGCGAAGAGGCCCTCGAACATCGCCCTCCAGTCGTCTCCGTCATGGGCCACGTTGACCACGGTAAGACCCGCCTGTTGGATACCATCCGTAAGACCAATGAGGCAGCCGGCGAGGCCGGCGGTATTACCCAGGGAATCGGTGCTTACCAGACCACGGTTGACGTGGATGGCGAGCGCACCATTACCTTCCTGGATACCCCTGGTCACGAGGCCTTTACCGCCATGCGTGCCCGCGGTGCGAAGTCCACCGACTTGGCCATCTTGGTTGTCGCCGCCGATGACGGCGTCATGCCACAGACGGTTGAGGCCATCAACCACGCCAAGGCTGCCGATATCCCGGTTGTCGTGGCCGTGAACAAGGTGGATAAGCCGGAGGCCCAGCCGGAAAAGATCCGTGGCCAGCTCACGGAGTATGGCTTGGTGCCTGAAGAGTACGGCGGCGACACGATGTTCGTGGATATCTCTGCTAAGCAGGGCCAGAACATCGACCAGCTGCTGGAGTCTGTCATCCTGACTGCCGATGCCGCCCTCGAGCTCACGGCTAACCCAGAGATGGATGCCCAGGGCGTGGCCATCGAGGCCCACTTGGACCGCGGTCGCGGCCCGGTGGCTACGGTCATCGTCCAGCGCGGTACGCTGCACGTCGGCGATTCCATCGTGGTAGGCGATGCGCATGGTCGCGTGCGCCGCATGCTCGATGAGTTTGGCGAGGACGTTAAGGAAGCCGGTCCTTCCCGCCCGGTACAGGTACAAGGCCTGTCCGGCGTGCCGGGTGCTGGCGATAACCTGCTCGTGGTCGATGATGACCGCGTGGCCCGCCAGATTGCCAACCAGCGCGATGCTCGTAAGCGTTCTGCTTTGCAGGCAAAGCAGCGCAAGCGCGTGTCCCTGGAGGATCTGGACAAGGTATTGCAGGAGACTTCGACCCTCAACCTCATCCTCAAGGGCGACAATGCCGGCTCCGTCGAGGCGCTGGAAGATGCCCTGTTGGATATCAAGACCGAGGACGAAGTCGAGCTCAACATCATCGACCGCGGTGTTGGCGCCGTAACGGAGACCAATATTTCCTTGGCCGCCGCTTCCGATGCCGTCATCATTGCCTTCAACGTTCGCGCGGAAGGCAAGGCTACGGAGATCGCCACCCAAGAGGGCGTGGATATCCGTTACTACACGGTTATCTACAAGGCCATCGAGGAAGTCGAGGCCGCTCTCAAGGGTATGCTCAAGCCGATTTACGAGGAACGCGACACCGGTGCGGCCGAAATCCGCGCCCTGTTCAAGTCCTCCTCGGTGGGTACCATCGCAGGCTGTATGGTCACCGATGGCAAGGTTGTCCGCAACGGCAAGGTTCGCTTGCTCCGCGATAACAACGTCATTACTACCGATGCCAAGATTGAGTCCCTGCGTCACGAGAAGGACGACGCGACCGAGATCAAGGCCGGCTATGAGTGCGGTATGGTGCTGTCCTACCCGGATATCCAGGTAGGCGATGTCATCCAGGCTTATGAAGAAGTCGAGGTACCGCGCGACTAGTCGCTGCTAGTTTCGGCCCGCTGTGCGTGCCCGCCTTGAGGGCCTTTCTCCACGGAGTTTGGCCATTAGGTGCGGCAGGTAGAACGGGCCGTTTCGCGTTTTCGCATGCGGGGTTTTCAAGCGGTTTCCATTGGGTGCGGTGAGTTACTAAACTGGTAGTTTCTGATACCGCGACACGGTAATTTAGGAATAAATTTTTCCCCTTTAGCTTGGAGGTTCTCATGGTCGATCACGCACGTGCGGCGCGGCTAGCAAAACGAATTCAGGAAATCGTGGCTAGCGCGATTGAGCTGCAGATTAAGGATCGCCGCCTGGAGATGGTCACCGTGACCGATGCCCGCGTCACCGGTGATTTGCACGACGCTACCGTCTTTTACACGGTGCGCGGCCACGATATCGAGGCAGAACCCGATTATGACCAGGCTGAGGAAGCACTCAAGCGCGCGAAGGGGCAGTTGCGCAAGATCGTTGGCGATCAGCTCTCCGTGCGCTTTACCCCAACCCTGACGTTTGAGCTCGATACCGTCCCAGAGGCCTCCGCGCACATGGAAGAGCTTTTGGCGCGCGCTCGGGCCCGCGATGAAGAGCTAGCGAAGCTGAAGGAAAATGCCCAGCCCGCGGGTGAGGCCAACCCATATAAGACCTCCGATGAAGACGAGGCTTAAGTGACCCGCAAGGAATATCAGGACGCAGTCGATGCCATCTCCGGCGCGCAAAGCATCTGTATTATCACCCACTTGCGCCCGGATGCCGATGCCATTGGTTCGGCCACGGCACTGCTCTTAGCCATGCAGCAAAGCGGGAAGGATGCCTGCGCGGTCATCGGCCAGGATAAGGACTTTGCGCCCAACCTTTACTCCATTCCAGGAGCGGATCAGGTCAAGGTCACCCGAGAGCTACCGCAGGGCTATGACGTTTATGTCACCGTGGATTGCGGGTCGATCGACCGCACCGGCCTATTTTCCGCAGACATCGCCGAGCTGGCGGCGGCAGGGCGCGTGTTGTGCATCGATCACCACTCATCCAATCCTGGATTTGGCTCCGTGAACTTGGTTGATTCAGAGTGCGAGTCCACCACGGTGGCCATCTTGACCATCCTGGACATGCTGTCGGTGCAGATAGAAAACACCATCGCGCATTGCCTGTACGCCGGCCTTTTGACCGATACGGGTAGTTTCCGGTGGGGCAGGCCCGCCATGCACGATGTGGCCACCCGTTTGATGCACTATGGCCTGGACACCAAGCAGATCGCCACGGATTTACTCGATGCCACGACCCCTGATGATCTGCAGATGGTCGGCCGCGTGCTCGCGGGACTGCGCATTGAACATGCCGGTGAGCTGGGCATAGGTATCCTCATCGCGGGCCTGGCCGATATCGAAGGTCATTCGGACTCCGCAGTGGAATCCCTGGTGGATTTCGTGCGCGCCCTTGAGGGCACGCAGTTGGGCGTGGTCTTTAAGGAGCAGTCGGCCGGGATTTGGGCGGTATCGCTGCGTTCGACGGCGATCAATTGCGCAGAACTTGCAGCTCAATTTGGCGGCGGCGGGCATGTTCCGGCTGCCGGGTACATGACACAGGGAAGCGAAGAAGCCATCGTTGCGGAGCTGGTGAGTGCCATCGATGAGCACTAGGCAGTCAACCCCCACGACAGTAAGCGCACGCGAGGTCTTTGGCCTCGCGTTTCCTGCGCTTGGCGTCCTGGCCGCGATGCCGCTCTACCTCCTGCTCGATACCGCAGTGGTGGGGCGCTTGGGTGCCCAGGAACTGGCTTCGCTCGCCGCGGCAACCACGATCCATACCGTGGTGACCACGCAGCTGACCTTCTTGTCCTACGGCACCACGGCCCGCTCGTCCCGCCTGTTTGGCGCTGGAAAGCGCGCCGAGGCTGTAGCGGAAGGCGTGCAAGCTACCTATGTGGCTTTAGGCGTCGGCGGGCTTTTGGCCATTATTATGTGGATCTTCGGCGGCGTATTTGCCCAGTGGCTTACCGGAGATCCCACTACGGCGGCCGGCACCGCGCTGTGGCTGCGGATCGCCGCGCTGGCCATTCCCGTAACACTGGTGGAAATGGCCGGAAATGGCTGGATGCGCGGCGTACAAAATACCAAGAAGCCGCTCTATTTCACCCTCGCCGGAATGATTCCCGGTGCCATTGCCGTGCCTGCATTCGTGTACTGGTGGGGCCTTGCCGGTTCTGCCATCGCCACCGTAATGGGAATGAGCATTATCGCGAGCCTCTTCGTGCGCGAGCTGTATAAACAGCACGAAGGCTCGTGGGCATTTCGTTGGCACATCGTGCGCGAACAGCTCATCTTGGGCCGCGATCTGATCTTGCGCTCCGCCAGCTTCCAGGTGGCCTTCCTTACCGCCACGGCCGTGGTGTCCCGCGTGGGCACGGCGGCCTTGGGCGGCCACCAAATCATGATGCAGCTGTGGAATTTCATGTCGCTGATTTTGGACTCCCTGGCCATTGCCGCCCAGGCCTTGACCGGCGCTGCCCTGGGCGCTGGTTCGGCGCGCCACGCACGCAGCGTGGGAAGCAAGGTAGTGATGTATTCCACCATCTTTTCCGCCTTCCTCGCCCTGGTTTTCGCCGCCGGGGCCGGGGTCATTCCGCGCGTGTTTACCTCCTCGCAGGAGGTCATCGATGCCATGAGCCAACCGTGGTGGATCCTGGTTGGCATGGTTATCGTCGGCGGCGTGGTCTTTGCCCTCGACGGTGTTTTGCTGGGTGCAGGGGACGCGGCATTCCTGCGCAGCCTGACTATCGCCTCGGTTCTTCTGGGATTTTTGCCCGGCGTGCTCCTCGCTCATGCCATGGGCACGGGCCTTACCGGTGTGTGGTGCGGCTTGGCAGCGTTCATTTCCTTCCGCCTGATTGGCGTGGTCTACCGCTTCTATTCCATGAAATGGGCTGTAATAGCAGAGTAGTACCTGCGCTACAGTGGCTGTAGCGAGTAATAACAGCACTTTAGAATATGAATGAGGAAGGCGGGTGGGAGCGGCAATGCCAACGTTATGGGTAGTAGCAGACCTGCACGGCGCAATCAGTGATAACTTTGCGCGCATTGCAGAGCTAGCCCCACCAGATCCCGCAGATTGGCTCATCGTGGCAGGTGATGTTGCAGAGCGCAGCGAGCTCATCGTGCGCATCTTGCGGGACTTGGCCGCGCGCTATGACACCGTTATTTGGGCGCCGGGCAATCACGAGTTATTTTCCCGTTCCCAAGACCAGTACAAGGGGCGCGAAAAATACGATCACCTGGTTGCCGCCTGCCGGGAGATCGGCGTTATCACCCCGGAGGACCCTTACCCGGTCTTTAACGGAATAACGATCGTGCCACTTTTTACCCTGTATGACTACAGTTTCCGCCCACCGGGGACCTCGGTGGAAGAAGCGGTGCAGCAGGCGCGTGCCAAAAAGCTCGTCATGACCGATGAGGTAGCTATCGCGCCCTTCGTAGATGTGCGCGCGTGGTGTTGGGACCGCTTGGCGTATTCCATTAAGCGTTTATCCCGAGTGCAGGGCCCCACCATCTTGGTCAACCACTGGCCATTGGTGCAGGAGCCCACGATGGTGCTGCGCTTCCCGGAAATCGCCCTGTGGAGCGGCTCGCGCCATACGCGTTCGTGGCCGCGACGATACAAGGCAGAGGCAGTCATTTACGGCCACCTGCACATGCCCTCAAAGATGAATGTGGATGGGGTAGACCATATCGAAGTCTCCCTAGGTTACCCGCGCGAATGGCGTAACCAGCCGCACCGTATTGCCTGGCCATACCCAGTTACCTCAACCTTTGGGGAGGTGAATTAATGCTTTATCCCGACCTATTCCCAGAAACTACCCGTTATTGCTATGTGCGTACGGATGCCCGCGAGTCCGATCTGCTCAACTATGAGCATCTTGACCCTAAAGAACAGTCCATAGTCTCGCACGCGGTTGATATCCGGAAATCCGAATTTGGCGATGCCCGCTGGTGTGCGCACCAGGCCCTGCGCGAGCTGGGCTTTACAGGCTCGAACCCGATCCTGCGCGGGGAGCGGGGCATGCCGCTGTGGCCCGAAGGATTCATTGGATCCATGACGCATACGGAGGGCCTACGCGCAGCGGTGGTGGCCTCCACCACGGATTTTCGCTCCATTGGCCTTGATGCGGAGCCGGCGCAGCGCCTGCCCGATCACGTCTTGACCATGATTGCTCGGGCCGGGGAAATGCCGCAGCTGCCCCGCCTAGAAAAGGCTGGGGTGCACTGCCCAGACCGCCTGCTGTTTTGCGCCAAGGAGGCCACCTATAAGGCGTGGTTTCCCATGACGCATCGGTGGCTGGATTTCGATCAAGCAGAGATCGATATCCGCGAGGATGGCACCTTCATTTCCTATATCCTAGCCCGCCCCACGCCAGTGCCGTTTATCACCGGGAAGTGGATTCTAGAGGGCGGTTATGCCGTGGTTTCTACGCTGGTTCCGGCCCTTGATTTTTCAGCCTGAACAGAAACCCGCTCAGATCTCCTCGAGCAATGCCCTCAGCCACTGACTTAGAGGGTAGACGGCCGCGCCACAAAGACCGTGGCCAGCCTTTTGCCCTTCTCCTTAATGAGCGCGATGGCCTGGCCATTGGGGGCTACCGCCGCATGAACCCCGGACAGCCCGCGCGGCTCTAACCATTTGCCCATCGCTAAAGCGGCGGCCTCGTCCTCGGTGACGGGCAGGACGGGGAAACTGCGCTTGAGCGCCTCATCGAGGCTCAAGGATAGGCTGGGGTTTTCGGCAAGATCGTCGAGCATGTGGGCATCGGCAAGCGCAAAGGGCCCCACCGTAGTGCGGCGCAGGGCGGTTAAATGCCCGCCGACGCCCAGGGCCTCGCCCATATCGCGCGCCAAGGAGCGGATATAGGTGCCGGAGGAACACTCCACGGATACATCGAGGTCAATAAAATCGCCCTCGGTGCGCAGGTCATGAATGTCAAAGCTGTGCACGGTGACCGGGCGGGCGGGGATATCTACCTCTTTGCCCTCGCGCACCAACTCGTGTGCCCTCTTGCCCTTGATCTTGATGGCGGACACCGCGGCGGGCTTTTGCATAATCTCGCCGGTCAATGCGGCAACTTCGGCCTCGATGGCGGAACGGTGCAGTGCGGCCGCAGGCTTGCCCCAGCGAAATTCGCCCTCGGCATCATCGGTGGTGGTAGAAGCGCCGAGGCGGATGGTAGCTGAATAAGACTTGGTGGAGGCGACCATGTGCGCGAGGAATTTGGTGCCGCGTTCGATGCCGAGGACCAGCACCCCTGTCGCCATGGGATCCAGGGTGCCGGCATGGCCGACCTTTTTAGTGTGAAAATACCTGCGTAGGCGGTTAACAACATCGTGAGAGGTCATGCCGGCAGGCTTATCAATAATGACAAGTCCGGAATGTGCGAGCGCATCAGTCATAGGGTACAAGTCTATGCTCTACGATGGATTTCGTGGATATTTGTTACGGAATCGATGACATCCCCGCGGATGTGGGGCCGACCTCGGTAACCATTGGCGTCTTCGATGGCTTGCACCGCGGCCACCAACAGCTCGTTTCTGCCTGCGTGGAGCATGCGCGGGCGAATAATCAGGTCCCCGTCATGGTGACCTTTGACCCGCACCCGGTCTCGGTTTTCTTGCCGGAGCGCGCCCCGGTGTCCGTGGTGAGCTTCGAGCGCAGGCTGGAGCTCGCGGAAGAAATGGGCATCGAGATGGTGCTTGTCATTGACTTCACCAAGGAGCTTGAGGGCGTGGAGCCGCGGCCCTATGTGCGCGACCTCTTGGTGGGAAAACTCCATGCGCAGCACGTGGTGGTGGGGGAGAACTTTACCTTCGGCGCTGGTGCCAGCGGCACCGCGGAAGCCATGCGGCAGCTGGGCGAGGAGTTTGGATTCAGCGTCGATATCATCCCGCTGCTGGATGAAGACGGCGTTCAGATTTGTTCCACCTATATTCGCCAGAGCCTGTCCCGGGGCGCAATAGAATCGGCGAATTGGGCGCTTGGCCGGCACTTTACGGTGACCGGACCCGTGGTGCGCGGTGCGGGGCGCGGCGGCAAGGAGCTGGGCTTTCCTACGGCCAACCAGTATTTCCCGGATACCGTTGCCATTCCCGCGGACGGTGTCTATGCCGGTTGGTTCATTGTGCATTCTGATTCGCCCCTCGATGGGGACATGCAGCCCGAAGTAGCCTATGCTGCGGCGATTTCCGTCGGTACGAATCCCACTTTTGGTGATGAACAGCGGTCCGTGGAGTCTTTTGTCTTGGACCGCGATGCCGATCTTTATGGCTATGAGGCAACTGTGAAATTCGTGGGCCACCTGCGCGATATGGTGAAGTTCCATTCCGTCGATGAGCTTTTGGAAGCCATGGCCCAAGACGTCGCAGCCGCCCGCACGGTGCTGGCTGCCGATGCCCGCGCGCAAGGCTGCAAGAGCGAAGACTATTTCTTAAAGGAGAAGTAAATGAAGGCCATCCTCGATCTTGATACCGGCATTGATGATGCTTTGGCCTTGGCTTATGCCCTGGCCCACCCCGATCTTGAGCTCATTGGAGTGACCTGCACTTATGGCAACGTCACGGTGCCGCTGGCGGTGCGCAATACCCTGGCGCTGCTGGAATTGCTGGATAGGCCTGATATCCCGGTCTTTGCGGGCCCCAGCCCGGACGGTTTCCAGCCCAGCGAGATTTCCTCCTTCATCCACGGCCAGAATGGCGTGGGCGAGGTCGCGCTTACCCCGCCCGAAAAGACCGAGGACACGCAGCCGGCCACGGATTTCCTCTTGCAGGCCGTGCGCGATTACGGTGATGACCTGGTCATTATTCCCACAGGTCCGTCGACGACCATCGCCCAGGCTATGCTTGCCGATGCCACCTTTGCCGCCAACGCCCACATCGTCATGATGGGCGGGGCGCTGACCGTTCCTGGCAACGTCTCCGCGTGGGCAGAGGCCAATATTTCCCAAGACCCGGATGCCACCGATTACCTCTTCCGCCACAGCCAAGATGTCACCATGGTGGGCCTTGATGTCACCCTGCGCACCCTCTTGACGGAAAAAGAAACCGCGCGCTGGCGGGCAACCGGTACGGCCGCGGGCGAGATTTTCGCCGATATGGTGGATTACTATATCCGCGCTTATGCCACCACGGCGCCTCACTTGGGCGGCTGCGGCCTGCACGATCCGCTGGCCGTGGCGGTAGCCGCCGATCCGTCGTTGGTGGAGGTCGTCGAGACCAATATGAAAACCGATACCGAAGGCCCCACCCGCGGGCGCACCATCGCGGACGAAACTAGGCTGAGCCAGGAACCGACCGCGAAGGTCGCCGTGGGCGTGGACAACGAGCGGTTTGTCAGTGAATTTGTAGACCGCCTCGAAGAACTTTTCCGCACGGTGGGCGCCAAGTAGTGCAGCGTTTTGATTTGCCACGCTAATTGGCTGTAAGATGACCAGTTGGCTTAGCGACTGTGGTTCACGACAGTTGCGGCACGCGGAGCTCGCCACGGCGGCGCTGCGCGTTGAAGAATAGTGTGGACTGAAATAAAGGAGAAATACTCATGGCATTGACCACTGAGAAGAAGGCCGAAATCCTCAAGGAGTACGGCCTGCACGAGACCGACACCGGTTCCCCCGAGGCACAGGTTGCCCTGCTGACCTCCCGCATCAACACTTTGACGGAGCACCTGAAGTTCCACAAGCACGATCACCACTCCCGTCGTGGTCTGCTGCTGATGGTTGGTCGTCGTCGTGGCCTGCTGAAGTACTTGGCAGAAAACAACGTGGATCGTTACCGTGATCTGATTTCCCGCCTGGGCCTGCGCCGCTAATTGCGACGCGGCTGCGGCCGAATTTTTCCCCTTGCCCTGCGGCAAGGGGAATTAGTGGTTTTATACCCTCTTAATCCTTGTAGGGAGCAGGGGCGTTTGTAATTGCCGTAGCTCAAAAGTGCGGAATCTCTGTTAGAATTTTCACCGTTGTCAAAAACAATGTGGAAAAGGCGGCACCGACGATCGCCTAAAACATTCAAGGAGAATTACTAGATGAGCGTTCAGAACTCCGTAGAGTTCAATATCGATGAAGAATTCGGTATTACCGAAGCTATCGCTGTCCTCGACAACGGGGACTTTGGCACCCGCACGGTACGTTTCGAAACCGGCCAGTTGGCCCGCCAGGCAGATGGTTCCGTAACTACGTACCTCGATGATGACACGATGCTGCTGGCCACCACGACTGCCTCGAACCAGCCGCGCGAGAACTTTAACTTCTTCCCACTTACCGTGGACGTGGAAGAGCGCATGTACGCAGCTGGCAAGATCCCCGGCTCCTTCTTCCGCCGCGAGGGGCGTCCCTCCACCGAGGCCATCTTGGCCTGCCGCCTCATTGACCGCCCGCTGCGCCCCACCTTTGTCAAGGGCCTGCGCAACGAAGTGCAGGTGGTCATCACCGTCCTGTCGCAGGACCCAGAAGAGTACTACGACGTCGTAGCCATCAACGGCGCGTCCGCAGCAACCCAGCTTTCCGGCCTGCCGGTCTCCGGCGCCGTCGGCGGCGTGCGCATGGCGCTTATCGCTGATGACAAGCACCCAGAAGGCCAGTGGGTGGCGTTCCCGAACCACGAGCAGCACGAGCGCGCGCTCTTTGAAATGGTGGTTGCAGGCCGCATCGTTACTAAGGGCCGTAAAGAAGACGTCGCCATCATGATGGTGGAAGCTGGCGCCGGCACCAACGTTGCTGAGCGCATTGCCGATGGCGCCCCGGCACCGCAAGAAGCCGCCGTCGCCGAGGGCCTCGAGGCAGCTAAGCCGTTCATCAAGACCCTGTGTGAGGCCCAGAACGGCCTTGCAGAGCGCACCGCCAAGGAGACCCAGGAGTTCCCGCTCTTCCCGGCTTATGAAGACGATGTCTTCGCCGCCGTGGAAAAGGCTGCTTCCAAGAAGCTGGAGAGTTTGCTGACGATCCCGGGCAAGCAGGAGCGCGACGAGGCTACGAATGCACACATGGAGCAGGTCGAACAAGACCTGCTGCCGCAGTTTGCTGACCTGGAAGAGGCAGTGGCCTCCAAGCAGATTCGCGCTGCTTATAACGAGGTCATGAAGAAGATCGTGCGCCGCAAGATCTTGACCGATGGCTTCCGCATCGATGGCCGCGGGCTGACCGATATCCGCGACCTGTCCGTTGAAGTTGACTTGGTACCACGCGCGCACGGTTCTTCCTTGTTCGAGCGCGGTGAGACGCAGATCCTCGGTGTCACCACCCTGGATATGTTGAAGATGGAGCAGCAGATCGACTCGCTTACTCCTATCGAGTCCAAGCGTTACATGCACCACTACAACTTCCCGCCATTTTCTACCGGTGAGACCGGCCGCGTGGGCTCGCCCAAGCGCCGCGAAATCGGCCACGGTGCGCTCGCCGAGCGCGCCCTGCTTCCGGTCATCCCGTCCCGCGAGGATTTCCCGTATGCCATCCGCCAGGTCTCTGAGGCACTCGGCTCCAATGGTTCCACCTCCATGGGCTCTGTCTGTGCGTCCACCCTGTCCCTCTACAACGCGGGTGTTCCGCTCAAGGCGCCGGTAGCCGGCATCGCCATGGGCTTGGTCTCCGGTGAGGTCAAGGGCAAGGAAAAGTTCGTGGCACTGACCGATATCCTCGGCGCCGAAGATGCCTTCGGCGACATGGACTTCAAGGTTGCAGGTACCTCCGAATTCATCACTGCGTTGCAGCTGGACACGAAGCTGGACGGCATTCCTTCTAAGGTCTTGGCCCAGGCGCTCGAACAGGCCCGCGATGCCCGCGCGACCATTCTGGAAACCATGGCTGAGGTCATTGATTCCCCAGATGAGATGTCTGGCCTAGCCCCGAAGATCACCTCGGTGAAGATTCCGGTCAACAAGATCGGTGAGCTCATCGGCCCTAAGGGCAAGACCATCAACCAGATCACCGAAGATACCGGTGCTGATGTCTCGATTGAGGACGACGGCACGGTCTACATCTCTGCAGTTACCGGCGAGGCCGCAGACGCTGCGATCGAAAAGGTTAACTCCATTGCCAACCCGCAGTTGCCCAAGGTGGGCGAGCGTTTCCTCGGCACGGTAGTCAAGACCGTTCCATTCGGCGCTTTCGTATCCTTGACCCCAGGCCGCGATGGATTGATCCACATCTCCAACCTGGGTGGGGACGAGCGCATCGAGAAGGTCGAAGATGTAGTCAATGTTGGCGATAAGGTACAGGTAGAAATCGCGGATATTGATAACCGCGGCAAGATCTCCTTGGTGCCAGTAGAGGACTAATCTCTCAGACGCTCTTTAGAGCAGTGGCCCTGTTTCCCGGATATGGTGGGAAACAGGGCCATTTTCTATGCCTGCGCCGTGATCACTTAGTTTTGGAAATCAAGCACGAGGCGTTTGGGGTTCTGCAAGAAGGTCACGGAATAAGGCGTTTGCTTCTTTAGCCCGATGACCAACTGCGTTTGCGCCTCGAAGGTGGTGGTGTAGTTGATCTCTTGCACAACACCGGCACCTGGGGTGATGCCAGAATCCATGAACCTTTGCTCTAACTCTGGTGTTGATGGCCACGGGGTGCCCTCGATACCAAGATTGAGGAATGTAGCGCCTTTGACCTCGACCGGAAGTCCCGAGGCCTGGTGGGCGGGCTGATCAGTATAAGTGGTAAACCACCCGGCTTCGCCGTCACCTTCGAGGTCAATCACCACGCGGGTAAAAGAATCATGCGCGGCTACCCGAATCCCAGTGGGAACGAGGCCACCCAGGCCAGGAGGAAGGTGGCGCTGATCCTCGAGGGAGGGCGTGCCCATGCCGCCAAAAGCAGGTTTTGGATCATTGCCCTGCGCGTGTTGCTGATGGTGGCTTAACGGGCCGGTGTCTTCTACCGTTTTGGTTGGGTCATCGGCAGTGGTTGTGGTAGAAGGCTCCGATTTCTTTGCCGAAGACGTGGTCGATTCCGCCGTGGAGCTGGTGGATTCCTGCTGCGTAGCGAATGAGGCATCGGCGGCCTCGTCATCGCTGGGGTTAGCGCAAGCAGCCAGCGAGAGCATGCAGCTCATGCCGGCGCCAGCAGCGATAACGCGGGTGAGAGTAGATCGAGACATTGTGACCACTTCCTAGGTTGTCTACCTTGTTGTCTCTTTCAATTCTACCGGTACACAAGTGGCCCAACTGGGGAAGTGATGCAATTGTTGTACAAGGGAAACTAGCGAAGGCGTGGGCCTAACGCTTCAATTGGACGAGCTGGATGAGGTTACCCACGGTATCGTCAAAGACTGCGATAATGGAGGGGCCAACGTCGGTGGGCTCCATGGTAAAGTCCACGCCCTTGTCCTTTAGCTCAGCGTATTCTTTTTCCACATCCTGCGATAAGAATTGGGTGACCGGGATATTATCCGCCTTCAGTGCCTCGGTGTACGTCTTAGCGGCAGGGTGGCCCTTGGGCTCAAGGAGCAGTTCAACGCTGCCATCGCCGTCCGCGTTGGTGACCGTAAGCCACCGGAAATCGCCGTGTGTGACGTCATCTTTTACCCGGAAACCTAGGACATCGACATAAAAATCGTGGGCGCGAGCAACGTCATCTACTGGAACGGACGCAATATAAATCTGCATGACGCCCAGTCTAGCAGTGGTATTTTTGCCGTTCGGACGCCCGCCCGCCCCGGATGGGCGAGCGCGATAGGATGGGAAAGAAACAAAGGATTTACTCAAAGTCGTTAAGAAAGTGAGGCCCGCAATGGCGATCAAAGTAGGAGTCTTGGGAGCGCAAGGGCGCGTCGGCAAGGCGATTGTTGAAGGCGTTAATGCCGAAGATGACTTAGAGCTCGTAGCGGAAATTAGCCGCGGGGATGAACTGCAGCAATTGGTTGATAATCACGCAGAGGTCATCGTAGATTTCACCCAGCCTGATTCAGTGATGGGGAACCTGGAATTTTGCATCGCGAACGGCATTCACTGCGTGGTGGGCACCACTGGCTTTGATAAAGAGCGCTTGGACCAGGTGGAGCAGTGGACCCGCCAAGAGGGCGCTGGAAACGTGCTGATCGCACCGAATTTCGCCATCTCTGCCGTGATGACCATGGTGCTTGCCAAGCAGGCGGCGAAGTTCTTCGAGACCGCAGAGGTCGTGGAATTTCACCACCCCACCAAGCTGGATGCGCCTTCCGGTACCGCCATCCACACCGCAGAGGCCATTGCTCAGGCGCGCCGCGATGCCGAATTGGGCGAGATGCCGGATGCGACGGAAAAGTCCCTCGAGGGCGCGCGTGGTGCGAATGTAGACGGAATCCCAGTACATGCCGTGCGTACCCGCGGCATGGTGGCCCACGAAGAGGTTATTTTCGGTGCGCAGGGGCAATCCCTGACCATCCGCCAGGATTCTTATGACCGTTCCTCCTTTACTCCTGGCGTTTTGGTCGGTGTGCGCGAGATTGCGCAGCACCCGGGATTGGTCGTCGGGCTAGACAAGTACCTGGGGCTGTAACGGTATGGCCACTGCGAGTGAGCTAAATATCCAGCTCATTGCCGCCACCGAGTTTCACCCGCCACAGGGAACGCAGTGGCGTGCCGATGAGACGGCGACCGATGGCGAGGCCCTCGTCGAATTCGCGGGACGGGCGTGTTATGAGTCTTTTGACAAACCCAACCCGCGGACCGCGACGAACTCCGCCTACCTGCACCACATCATGGAGGTAGGCCATACGGCGCTTCTGGAACACGCTACGGCCACGATGTACATTACGGGGCTCTCGCGCTCAGCCAGCCATGAATTGGTGCGCCACCGGCACTTTTCCTTTTCGCAGCTATCCCAGCGCTTTGTGCATCCCAATGAGATGCACGTAGCGCTGCCCAAGCTGGTGGAAGAAGATGAACAATTGCGCCGGTTGGTCATGCAGGCCGTGGATGACACCCGTTTTGTCTACGATGAGCTGCTCGAGGCCTTGGAAGAAAAGCTGGATGAGCCGAATGCGCTGCTGCGAAAGAAGCAGGCGCGGCAGGCGGCGCGCGCGGTATTGCCCAATGCCACGGAAACGAGGCTCGTCGTTACCGGCAATTACCGCGCGTGGCGTCACTTCATTGGGGCGCGGGCGGCTGAGCACGCTGATACGGAATTGCGCGAAGTGGCGGTGGAGTGCTTGAAGCATTTGCAGGAGCAAGCACCAGCGCTTTTCGATGACTTCCATATCACCACGTTGGCCGATGGAACGCAGATGGCCGCAAGCCCTTACGCTTAACACGCGCCACCCCGATGCGGCCAAAAGGTGCCCTAGCGGGTAACCTTGACGGCTATGAGCACAGGTATGACAGCAAAGACTGGCGTTGACACCTTCGGTCGCATTGGCGTTGCCATGGTCACTCCGTTTGATCGTGACGGTGCGCTGGACGTAGAAGCGGGTCGCCGCCTGGCAGCTCATCTCGTAGACAACGGCGTGGATTCACTCATCTTGGGTGGAACGACGGGCGAGTCTCCTACCACGTCCTTGGACGAAAAATTGGAGCTGCTCAAGGCCGTAAAAGAGGAAGTAGGAGACCGCGTTCGGATCTGTGCGGGCGCCGGAACGAATAACACCGCAACCTCGATCGAGGTTGCCCAAGCTTCCGCCGCCGCAGGAGCCGATAGCTTGCTCGTGGTAACTCCGTATTACTCCAAGCCCTCCCAAAAGGGCGTCTACGAGCATTTTGCCGCAGTTGCTGATTCTACGGATCTGCCGATTTGCGTCTATGACATCCCTGGCCGCTCGGGCATCCCGGTGGCGTCGGATACGCTCCGCCGCCTTGCGGAATTGCCGACTATCCAAGCCGTGAAAGACGCCAAGGGCGATCTTTCCGCGGCCGCAGAACTCATCCAAGAAACCGACTTGGCGTGGTACTCCGGTGATGATCCGATTAACCTGCCGTGGCTATCCCTCGGCGCTTCGGGTTTCATCTCCGTCATCGGCCACGCTGCACCGCGTGCCTTGGTAGAACTCTATGAAGCTTTCGATGCGGGCGATTTGGCCCGCGCGCAAGAAATAAATTACTCAACGCTTCTTCCACTGACCCGCGCTCAGGCGCGGTTGGGCGGAGCGACATTTGCAAAGGAAGCTCTGCGCCTGCAGGGCTTTGAAGTTGGCGATCCCCGCCTTCCTGTTACCGCCGCGAGCGAGGAGGAACGCGAGGTACTTCGCCGTGATTTGGAACAATCTGGAGTCCTTTAAGAATGACTGAACCCCGTAACCGTTCCCGCAAGGTCACCCGCAAGGCGGGTCCACCTTCGGAAACTGAGACCGCCTCCAATGAGGCGGCTTCGCCCGTATTTCAGGCCCCTGCCAATAACGCCGGCACTGCCGGAAATGAGGAGCAGGGCAACTCTGGCAAGAATAACTCTGCCGATAATAAGAACGACGGCGATAACAACGGCCGCCGCTCGCGTTCCCGTGGCGGCCGCGGCCGTGGTCGTGGCGGAAACGGCAATAATGGCAATAACCACGGCGGCAATAACAAGAACAACAACGGTGGCAACGGAAAGAACGGCAATGGCAAGGGCCGTGGCCGCAATAACAATAACCGCGGCCGCCGCAACGTGCCGAAGTCCATGCAGGGTGCTGATTTGACCAAGCGCCTGCCGGAACCGCCAAAGCAGGCGAAGGATACCCTGCGCATCTACGCCTTGGGCGGTATCTCCGAAATCGGCCGCAACATGACCGTCTTTGAATACGGCGATGAGCTGCTCATCATTGACTGCGGCGTGCTCTTCCCATCGTCTGGCGAGCCTGGCGTGGACCTCATCCTGCCGGACTTCGGGCCGATTGAAAAAAAGATCGACAAGGTCAAGGCCCTCGTGGTCACCCACGCCCACGAAGACCACATCGGTGCCATCCCGTGGCTGCTGAAGCTGCGCCCGGATATCCCCATCGTGGCCTCCCGTTTCACCATCGCGCTCATTGCGGCCAAGTGTAAGGAACACCGCCAGAAGCCGAAGTTCGTTGAGGTCAACGAAAAGTCTGACGTGACCTACGGCTGCTTCCGCGTTCGCTTCTGGGCGGTTAACCACTCCGTGCCGGATGCGCTCGGCATCATGCTAGGCACCCCGGCCGGGAATATCATCCACACCGGTGATATCAAGCTGGACCAAACCCCGTTGGATAACCGTCCGACCGACCTTCCGGCGCTGTCTCGTTACGGCGACGAGGGCGTTGACCTCATGCTGTGCGATTCCACCAACGCCACCGTGCCGGGCGTATCCGCCTCCGAGGGCGATATCCCAGCCAACTTCAAGCGCTTGGTGGCTAATGCGAAGCAGCGCGTCATCTTGGCCTCCTTCGCCTCGAACGTCTACCGCGTGCAGGCTGCCATCGATGCTGCCGTGGCCAATGGCCGCAAGGTGGCCTTCAATGGCCGTTCGATGATGCGCAATATGGAGATCGCGGAAAAGATGGGCTTTTTGAAGGTCCCGCGCGGCACCATCATCCCCATCGATGAGGCCGCGAAGATGGCCCCGCACAAGACCATGCTCATTACCACCGGTACGCAGGGTGAGCCGATGGCTGCGCTGTCCCGCATGGCCCGCCGCGAGCACCGCCAGATTACGGTGCGCGATGGCGATACCATCATCTTCTCTTCCTCGCTCATCCCGGGCAACGAAGAGGCCGTCTTCGGCGTTATCAATATGCTGTCCCAGATTGGTGCCAACGTCATCACCAATCAGGACGTCAAGGTCCACGCATCTGGCCACGGCTACTCCGGCGAGCTGCTCTTCCTGTACAACGCGGCGCGCCCGCGCAATGCCATGCCGGTCCACGGCGAGTGGCGCCACCTGCGCGCCAATAAGGAATTGGCGATTTCCACCGGCGTGGCCCGCGACCGGACGGTCTTGGCGCAAAACGGCGTTGTGGTGGATCTGCGTAAGGGCCGCGCGGAGGTCGTCGGCCAGCTGCAGGTTGGCCACCTCTACGTCGATGGCGTGTCCATGGGCGATGTCGATGCCGATACCTTGGCAGACCGCACCAACTTGGGCGCCGGCGGCGTGGTATCCATTACCTGCGTGATTGATAACCGCACCTCCCGCCTGCTCGAGCACCCAACCGTGGCAACCACCGGTTTCTCCGATGATGACCGCGGTGTTGTGCCCGAGGTTGCGGAGATGGTGGAAAACACCATGAATGATCTCGCCGCAGAGGGCGAGAATGACACCTACCGGATGGTGCAAAAGCTGCGCCGCAAGGTCTCCAAGCTCATGGATTCCAAGTACAAGCGCGAGCCGGTCATTTTGCCCACCATCGTGCCGACGAATTCAGGCACGCTGCTTGCTGATGACGCCGATGTCGACGCCAGCCGCGAGTCCCTGTAAGTTCTCCTACAAAAGGATTTAATTCCGGCATAGTTTCTGTGCCCCAGTATTTCGATGACCTCGGTATGCTGGGGCACATGTCGTTTTCATCTTCCGAACGCGCCAAGATGGTCGCGCTTCTGCATCAGCTAGGTCCAGACGCCCCCACGCTGTGTGAGGGCTGGACCACGCGCGACTTAGTTGCCCACCTGTGGGTGCGCGAAAACCGTCCCGATGCCGCAGCGGGCATGTTCCTTTCGGTCCTGCAGCCCCACCTAGAAAAGGAATCCGCTAAGGTCGCCCGCCGCGATTTCGATGAGCTTGTCGATGCCTGGGGGAGGGGGCCGGCAAAGTTTAACCCCGCACGTTTTCTCGATGCCCAGCAAAATTTGGGCGAACATTTCATCCACCACGAGGATATCCGCCGCGCCAATGGCCAGACCGAACCCCGTGATTTTTCTGTGGCCGTGCAGAAGAAGCTGCACCGTTTTTTGAAGATCTGGGCCAAATTGAGCCTGCGTAAATCCACCCAGCCGGTGATCCTGCAGCCGGACGGGATGCAGCGCATCGTCGTGGCAGATAAGCACGGGGTAGCCGATCGCGGCGATCGCGTGGTCCGCGTAAGCGGGGAGGTTGGAGAACTCCTCCTGTGGGCATACGGGCGCGATGTCGTACAAGTCACCATCAATGGCGACGAGTCAGCCATCAAGATGTCAACCCTGTAGGCTAGAAAAAGCCGCTTTTGTGGCCCGTGCTGCACCTTTTTAGCCCGAACTCGGGACATTTCTCGGTTAACTAGCTCTGCCACGCGTGTGGCGTATGTGATTTGTGGGGTTTTCCGGTTAAGGTAAATGACATGTCTGTCAAAAATGCCTCCTCTCGCGGATCGCGCCGGAACCAGACGCGAGCATCGAAAAGCGCGCCTGGCCGGAAAGCGAACCGGTCGCGGCCGTCTGGCCGCAGCCAGTCCAGCGCCGGTGTGCCAGAGACGCTGGAGATGACCTCGTCTGGGCGCGCGGCAGGAACGACGCAAGAGCGTACGGGGAGCGCATTTCGGGCCGTCGGCAAGGGGCTTGGCTCTGCATTTGGTGCCACCGCGCGCGGAATGGGCAATGTTGCCCGCGGCCTAGGCAATGGCCTTGCAGGCCTGAAGCCGAGCCAGGATGTAACTGCTGACGGCACGGAGGATTTCGAGAGAACAAGGGAGCCACAGGAAATTTCTGATAGCGCCGGGAAAAAGAAGAAAAGTAAGGTAACTCGCGCGCGCGATATCGCAGCAGAGGAGGAAGCACAGGCTGCCGAGGAGGCAGCGGCTTCCTCGCAGGGCGGGTTGCGAGTCAAGAATCCGGATGCGGTTGCCCTGGTGCTCATCGGCGTAGCCATCGTCCTCGCCGCCACCGTATGGTTTGGGGTCGCCGGCCAGGTGGGCGTCTGGGTAGGAAACCTGGTGCGCTACGTCATCGGCGCCGGCGCGTGGGTGCTTCCCATTGCACTCGTCGCGCTAGCCATTTCACTCATGATGGAAATGGATGGTCCATCCGGTCGCATCAATCCGCGCATTGCGGGTGGCACGTCGATCATCGTGCTGGCGATGCTGAGCCTCATCCACATCTTTGCCGGTAATCCGCCGCTCGGCTTTACCACCGATACAGCGGGCGGGGCCGGCGGTGTCGTCGGCTTTGCAATCGGCGGGATTCTGGATGCCGCGTTTACCTCGTATGTTGCGGTGCCGCTGCTTTTCCTCGTCATCATTTACGGCGCGCTGCTGGTTACGGGAATCACCATCCGCGAGGCCTACGAGCTCGTGGCGGATTCGCTGCGCTCGGCCTTCTCCCGCTTTGGCGGCAGCGATGAGGACTACGACGAGGCTGACGATGATGATCTTTACGGCCACGTGTCTGGCGATATCGACGATATTGCACATGGCCGCGAGCGCTCCGAGCGTCCTGCGCCGAAGCGTCGCGGCACGTCCGCCCTGCGCAAGACCGGCAGCTCCTATCCGGTGCAGTCGCTTGACGATGCCCCCGCAGACGACCACACCGTCGCCTTCAACACCCCGGTCCGTGCGGGTTATGAGCCGGTGGATCGCAGCGACGACGAGCTGGGCTACGGCGCGGACTCCCAGGTGGGGGATACCGATGCTTTCCCGGCAGTAGACGACGCTGACTATGCAGAGGACTCCGAATCCACCCAACCGGCCCTGCCAGAAAGCGAGCCCACCCGCGTCTTGGGTTCTGCCACTGGCGGGTCTTCTACCGGCCGCAAGTCGCGGGCTGGCCGAGCGGCTGGTGCTGGGGCCGCTGGAGTCGCTGGGCCTGCTGGCGCCGGTGCTGCCGCTGCTTCTGGTGTGGCTGGTGCCGCAGGTGCAGCCGCCAAGGCCAAGGGCGCTGCTGCTGGAGCTGCCGCTGGTGCAGCTGCCGCTGGTGCTGCCAAGGCCGGTTCCGATGCTGTGTCTTCGGCGCACGAGGAAGCCCGGCGCCTATTCCGCGAGCGCTCTGGGCGCGATGCGGCCACCGGCGCACAGGTGGAATCCACCGCGGCGGCGGAACAGCCTGCCACACAGCCCCAAGCGCCCGCGCCTGCGCAATTTGGCAACGACAACTATGCGGTGCCCTCTACCGATCTGCTGACCCCAGGCACGCCTGCGAAGGAACGCACCGAGATCAATGACCGCATCATTGAGGCCATTACCGATGTCTTCGAAGAGTTCAATGTCAATGCTCAGGTGACTGGCTTTAGCCGTGGCCCCACGGTGACCCGCTATGAGATTGAGCTTGGACCAGGCGTTAAGGTTTCGAAGATTACGAACCTGCAATCCAACCTGGCCTATGCCGTGGCTACCGATAACCTGCGCTTGCTCACCCCGATTCCGGGCAAGTCCGCAGTGGGTATTGAGGTTCCTAACCCAGACCGCGAAATGGTCCACCTGCGCGAGGTCTTGGACGCGCCCAGCATGACGTCTTCCCCGGACCCAATGTTGATTGGCCTGGGCAAGGATATTGAGGGCGAATACACGTCCTTTTCCGTGCAGAAGATGCCGCACCTGCTGGTTGCCGGCGCTACCGGTTCCGGTAAGTCCGCGTTCGTGAACTCCATGCTGGTCTCGCTGCTTACCCGCGCCACCCCGGAGCAGGTACGCCTGATCCTCGTCGATCCAAAGATGGTGGAGCTCACGCCGTATGAGGGCATTCCGCACCTGATTACGCCCATCATTACCCAGCCGAAGAAGGCCGCCGCGGCCCTCCAATGGCTGGTGGAGGAGATGGAGCAGCGGTACATGGATATGAAGGCCGCGCGCGTGCGCAAGATCGAGGACTATAACCGCAAGGTAGTCTCCGGCGAATACCAGGCCCCGGCAGGTTCCGAGCGCGAGGTTCGGCCGTACCCTTATATCGTCTGCGTGGTAGACGAGCTGGCGGACTTGATGATGACCGCCCCGAAGGAGATCGAGGACTCCATCGTCCGCATCACCCAGAAGGCCCGCGCTGCCGGCATTCACTTGGTGCTGGCCACCCAGCGCCCGTCCGTCGATGTGGTCACCGGCCTCATCAAGACCAACGTGCCTTCCCGCTTGGCCTTTGCCACCTCGTCCTTGACCGACTCCCGTGTCATCTTGGACCAAGGCGGTGCGGAAAAGCTCATCGGCATGGGCGATGGTCTATTTATCCCGCAGGGCAAGCGCCCAGTGCGCATGCAGGGTGCATTCGTTTCCGATGACGAGGTCATGGATGTCGTCGAGGCCGCTAAATCCCAGGCCGCCCCGAACTACACCGAGGGCGTGACCGAGGAAAAGCAGTCTGAGGCGAAGAAGGAGATCGACGATGACATCGGCAAGGACATGGATGACCTCCTCGAGGCCGTCGAGCTTGTGGTGACGGCCCAGCTGGGTTCCACCTCGATGCTGCAGCGCAAGCTACGCATCGGCTTTGCCAAGGCCGGCCGCCTGATGGACCTGATGGAATCGCGCGGCGTTGTCGGGCCATCGGAAGGCTCCAAGGCGCGCGAGGTGCTGGTCAAGCCCGAAGAACTCGACACCATCCTGTGGATGATTAAGGGCGCCGACCCTGCCGATGCCCCCAAGGAAATCCAGGACGAGTTGAACCAGGAAGAAGACGATGATGCCGGTGATTCCGCAGATTCCGCTCTTTCCGATGCCCCCGATGCGCCCGATTCCGATACGCGGACGGTGCAAGCGACCTATAACCCATCGTCCGGGGCCTTCTAAGTAGTGTAAGATGGTCACGGTCTTGGAGGGGAGTACCCCACATTCGGCATAGATCGTCAACACGGTAGCTGTGCGCTCCCGGTCGTGTCGGCCCAGCGAGGAATATCCGCTGGGCGGGGGAGACCTCCGGTCACTTTCTTAAAGTAAATTCGACCGGAGGGATCTCGCGATGAACGTCCCATTGTGGGTGTGGCTGGTCACCGGTGCGGTGATTTTAGCCTTTTTTATATTCGACTTTTATTCTCACGTGCGCAGTCCACATGAGCCTACCCTGAAAGAGTCGGGCCTGTGGACCTTGTTCTACATTGCCGTCGCCCTAGTTTTTGGCGGCGTCGTGTGGGCCGTGTGGGGCCACGAGCACGGCATCCAGTTCTTTACCGGTTATGTCACAGAGCAGGCGCTTTCCGTGGATAACCTCTTCGTATTTGCGCTTATCATGGGATCCTTTAAAATCCCGCGCAAGTACCAGCAAAAGGTGCTGCTCATCGGCATCATCATCGCCCTCGTCTTCCGCCTCGTATTCATCCTGTTGGGCGCGGCGGTTATCGCGGCGTGGTCCGATATCTTCTACCTCTTCGCCATCTTCCTGCTCTACACCGCCATCAAGTTGGTCATTGATGAGATTCGGGACGCGCCGGAGACCAACCCGAACGATATGGCCATCATCAAGCTCGTGCGCAAGGCGGTAGATGTTACCCCGCAGTACCACGGGGATAAGCTCACCCACCGCGTGGACGATGGCTCTAAGAAGGGCAAGTTCGCCTTCACGCCGCTATTCGTCGCGCTGGTATCCATTGGGCTTATCGATGTCATGTTTGCCTTCGACTCCATCCCGGCAATCTACGGCATTACCTCAGAGGCGTTTTTGGTCTTTACCACCAACGCATTCGCGCTGATGGGCCTGCGTCAAATGTACTTTCTTATCGATGGCCTCTTGGACCGCCTCGTCTACCTGCCTTACGGTTTGGGCATCATCTTGGGCTTCATCGGCGTCAAGCTGCTCTTCCACGCGTTGCACGAGAATAACCTGCCGTTTATCAATGGCGGCGACAACATTGAATCCGTGCCAGAAATCTCCACGATCGGCTCGCTGGTGGTTATCGTTGGAGTCTTGGTCATCACGGTTCTTGCATCGGTTATCAAGAACATGCGCGATAAAACCCAAGGCGTAGTGGCTGTATCCCACAACCACTACGACTGGGACGAGGAAGGAAATAAGATCGTGCGCAATACGCGCGGCGATTACCTGGGCAGGGCCGAGGATCTGTCCAAGGAAGACCTACCCAACTAGGGGAGAGAGTCTAGAAGCGGGCTTTAACCGGATTCCACTCGCGGAAGCTGCGGCCCTGGAGGCAGCCTTCTTGATAGAAGGGATCATCGTTCATCAGCTGGATGACATCGGCTACCTCGGTGTCATCATCGTTAAAGCGCACAATGATGAGCGCGCCTCCTTGGGAATCCGTGAACGGTCCCGAGGCCACGATGGTGCCCTTATCAAATAGTTTCCCGGTGAACTCGCGGTGGGCCGGGCGGACCTTCGCTATCTCTGGGTTGGCCGGGTTGTATTCATAATTGACTGCAAAATATTTCATACCGGACAGTATAAATTCTCGGGGGAGTGTGCCGCGAGACCATAACCCAAGCGGGTAGTATGTATAGGGTGAATCAACCCGGAGCACAGTCAGCGCAGTCCTCGGAAGTGAATCCGCAGGTCTCTAATTGGAATCTGCCAAATTTCCTCACCTGCCTGCGTATCGTTTTCATTCCGGTCTTTGCATGGCTGGTCATCGGCGGCCATCAGTGGTGGTCTTTTGGCGTCTTCGCCGCCTTAATGCTCACGGATAAGCTCGATGGCGATATTGCCCGCGCCCGCGGGTTGATTACCGATTTTGGCAAGATTGCCGACCCCATTGCTGATAAAGCGCTCATGACCACAGCGCTTGTCTGCCTCAATATCGTCGATCAGCTTTCGGTCTGGGTCACCGTCATTATTTTGATTCGCGAATTCGGCATCACCATCTGGCGCATGGCCCTGTTGCGCCGCGGAAAGGTCGTCCCAGCCTCTAAAGGCGGCAAGCTAAAGACCGTCCTGCAGTCCTTCGCCGTGGGTCTATATTTGTGGCCGCTTCCCTCGTGGATGGATATTCCTACCTCCTTCATCATGTGGATGGCCGTCGTGGTAACGGTCATTACCGGCGTGCAGTATCTCATCGATGGACAGAAGCAAAATAGCTAAACGCAATGACCTTTACAGAATCTGACCTCGTTGCCTTATTAACAGAGCGCCACGAGACCGTGGCCTTGTGCGAATCGCTGACTGCCGGCTTAGCCAGCGCTACTATCGCTTCGGTGCCAGGCGCGTCTGCCGTCTTGCGCGGTGGCCTTATCACCTATGCCACCGAGGTGAAATCTCACTTTCTGGACAAACCAGTCTCAGAGATCGAGCGCGTAGGCGTCGTCTCTGGCGAAACTGCAGTTGATATGGCTCGCGCCGCTGCTGCGGAAACCGGGGCGGATTGGGGTTTAGGGCTTACCGGCGTCGCTGGGCCCGATAAACAAGAAGGAAAAGAACCCGGCACGGTATTTTTAGGAATCTATTCCGCCGGGCGCATAGCGCAGTCTTTTTGCTTGCGTGACTTGGGCACTGAACGAAACCAAATTAGAAAGGCCACGGTAGGAGTTGCGATCGCCCAACTTGGTGCGATCATCAAAAATTTTCCTACCAGTGGGGAACAAATTTCATCGAAGGAGCGTTAAAACTTACGATGAACATTTCTACAGCAGTCCTCGACCACTCGGCGCAGACTGCCGCGGAACCTGCGGCAGCGGCACCATCGGCGCCACAACCTGCCCGTGCCCCCGAGCCACTATTGCGTGAAGCATTGGGCTTGACTCTGCGCGCATTCCGCGCGGATAAGTCAGTTACCCTGCGTGAATTGGCTAGCGTTGCCCGCGTGTCACCGGGCTACTTGTCGGAGCTCGAGCGAGGCCGCAAGGAAGTTTCTTCTGAGCTATTGGCCTCCGTGTGCCATGCGCTCGACGCGTCTGTGTCTGACGTCTTGATCGAGGCTGCCGGTTATATGGCGCTGCCGTCGATGGATGAAGAGCTCGCGCATACCGCGCCGGCTGCTTCTGAGCTTTAACGCGTGCGGGATTCTGAAAAGAATAGCCGCGGTGGATACCTGCGATTAGTAGCGGCAGAGCCCTAGGCGTTGGGTTACTATGAACACGACAACGCGACGCATTACCACATTCCCTAGAAAGGTCTAGAGCATAATGGCGAATCCATTTGTTAAGGGTTGGAAGTACCTCATGGCACTGTTCGATAATAAAATCGAAGAGAATGCCGATCCGAAAATCCAGATTGAGCAGGCCATCGAAGATGCCCAACGTCAGCATCAAGAGCTATCGCAGCAAGCCGCGGCGGTTATTGGCAATCAACGCCAGCTGGAGATGCAACTTAACCGACGCCTCGCCGAGGTCGAAAAGCTGCAGGGCAATACCCGCCAAGCGCTCGAGCTTGCCGATAAGGCACGCGCCAACGGCGATGAGAGCAAGGCCGTGGAGTATGAGAACGCCGCCGAGGCCTTTGCCGCTCAGCTGGTGACCGCAGAAGAGTCTGTCGAGGACACGAAGAAGCTCCATGACCAGGCATTGCAACAGGCTGAGCAGGCCAAGCGCGCCGTAGAACGCAATAATGCCGCCCTGCGCCAGAAGGTTGATGAGCGTTCGAAGCTGCTATCGCAGCTGGAGCAGGCAAAGATGCAGGAGAAGGTTTCCGAGTCTTTGAACTCCATGAACGAGCTCTCGGCCGGCGGCAACACGCCTTCGCTCGATGCCGTGCGCGATAAGATTGAGCGCCGTTACTCTAAGGCTCTGGGGCAGGCGGAGCTGGCGGAAAATTCCGTCGAAAACCGTATGGCCGAGGTGCAGCAGGCGGGTATCCAGATGGCCGGCCACTCCCGCTTGGAGCAGATCCGTAGCGAGATGAACTCCACGAAGTCCGTAGAAGCTAACCGCACTCAGGCCATCGAGGGCAATAAGGCCTCTGGTTCCGCTGCGGATCAGGCAGCGCAGCCGACCGCGAATGATGACGCCGTCCAGGCTCGCCTGCGCGAGCTGCGCGGAGAGTAACTTCGTCATCCCGGGCTTGCCATAGCGCAAACTGCACACTAGCCTCCGATCTTTCCTTTCCCGTTTCGAGCGGTGAGGGAAGGCGGAGGCATTTTGGTGCTAGTTGGGCATGTGCCTAAGTTTCCTTAGTCACCGACGCCGCGGGCCTGGAGGGCTTCGCCGATGGCTCGAGCGCGCCGAATGGAGCGAATGATGACGGGCGTGACAAAGGCCGAGGGGGAAAAGCCAGCGCCGCGTGCCTTGCGGGCATCGAGAACCTCGTAGACCGTTTCGAACATGAGGGGGATGAGGCGGATTGTCAGGGACATCGCCAAGCTGATGTTTTCTACTGGGACGCCGAAACGATTCAGCGGCTGGAGGGATTCTTCCAGGGATTCCATGATCGCGTCGACCGTCGAGGTAAGCGTTAATAAGAAGGCCAAAATCATGGCGGCCAAGATGTTAAGGAACATCACGGCGGCGTAGTCAAAATCCTTCGCCCACCACTGGAATCCAGCTAGGGGAATGAGGATGACCAAAGGCGGCCAGAGCTGGCTCCAGGCAATCCGTGGGGGAATGCGGGCGATGAAATACGTCAATGCTGCAGCGATCACCGCGCCGCCGGCCCACGGCAAAGAGTTGAAAAAGATGCTGGTAACCAGGATAAATACCAGCAAAATGAGTATCTTCCAGCTGGGCTTCATCCGGTGGATTACCGTCGTGCCCGGAACATATACGGATAGCGGAATATTGGTTCTGCGTCGGGTCATTGGAGGTGGCTTTCTAGAGTGGCCGCTGCGCCATGAGATCTCTGTAAAAATCGATGACCTCCTGGGGAGCGCCATCGGCAGCAACCTTGTGGTCATCGATGCAGATGACACGGTCGAAATCCGTGAGGAATTCCAGATCGTGAGTAACGACGATGAGCTGCTGGTCAAGCTGCGCGAACTCGCGCTTGATGCGGTCGCGATTGCGGAGATCAAGCAGCGTCGTTGGTTCATCGGCGATGATGAGAACCGGGTCGATGACCAACACTGCGGCTAAGGCGAGCAATTGCTTTTGTCCACCAGAAAGCGTGTGCGGGGAGCGCTCGGCAAATTCTAAGAGCCCGAACCGTTCCAGGGCGGCATCGACTCGCGCAGTACGCTCGGCCTTAGGCAGCTTGAAGCGGCGCAGGGAAAAAGCGATGTCATCGCGCACATTGGGCATAACGATCTGATTTTCGGCATCGGAAAAGACGAACCCCACCTTTTCGCGCACCTTCTTGCCCTGCTCGCTGGGATTTATGCCGTCGACGGTGACGGTACCCGCGGTGGGCTCACCCAGGCCATTGATAAGCCGAGTCAGCGTGGACTTTCCGCCGCCATTTTGACCGATGACGCCGATCCGTTGCTCGCTTAAAGTGAGGTTGATGTCATCGAGGACCACCGTCTCATCGAAGGCTACCGTGACCGAGGAAAAGTCGATGGTGGGCACTAGGAGGCCTTCCTACCCATCAGGTCGGGGAATGCGGAGTGAACACCAACGGCGATGATAACGGCCACGATGAGCTTTGCGGTGTCAACGAGGACGAATGGGCCTTGCGCCGCGATGGCCGGGCCTACCTCCAACCCGGAGCGAAGCATCAAGCCGATCGCGCCACAGGTGTATTGCACCAGAAGGCCTACGATGGCGGCGATAGCGAAAACCACGGTCATGCCGCCCTTTCCGCGCGGGGCGCGATAAGCGATGGCGCCGGCGGCGATGGGGGAGAGTACGTAACCGATGATGTATCCCACGGTGGGGCCGGCAAGCGCGCGGAGCGTGGTGCCGCCGCCTGCCAATACGGGCAATGCCAAACCGATAAAGAGGAATAGCAAGCCAACGTAGCCGCCGCGTTTTCCGCCCAAGATGAGGCCGGACAAAATGAGCGCGGCGTTTTGCAAGACGATGGGCACGCCGGCGGTGCCTACGGGGATAGAAACGAAGGCTAAAACGATAACGAGGGCGGTAAATACCGCTACATAGGCAATGGTGGTTGCTACGGAGTTCTTCTGCATGGGAAAAGATTAGCACCTTGGAGAAAAACGCTGTAGACACACCAATTTGAACCTCGTTCAAGAAAGCTAATTCTGGGGTCCTGGTAAAAGTTTTGGAAATATTTCCGTGGTGGTGGGTAGGATTGCGCGCATGCGATTGACGGAGTACCACCAATTGGTTGTGGATGAATTTGGCGAATCAAAAGGGGCGTGGATTAGCCATTCGCATGTTTTATCAGAGCTTAATGGAACGCCGGATGAGCTTATCGAACGTGGCGTCGATCCCCGCCGTGTCTGGATAGGGCTGTGCAATGACTTCGATGTTCCCCAAGAGCGCCGTCTCGGCGTAGATTACCCAACCTTATAGGGTCTCAGAAAAGCCGAAAAGGTGTGTCTATTTTCTATATTCGAACAGATGTATGTACTCTAGTTGGGGTGTCGGTGTGGGCGACTACAGTGGGATTGCGTTGAGGGCGGAACCATTTAGGGTTCTGCAGCAGTCTAATTAAGTGTTCACGCAGCGTCGTACGAGATAAGGATTTATAACAATGGCAACGAAAAAGAAATCATCCTCCGCCGCAACCAAGGGAGATGACCGCCAGAAGGCGCTAGATGCAGCGATGGCCATGATCGAAAAGGATTATGGCAAGGGCGCCGTTATGCGCTTGGGTGATGATGACCGCCCTCCCATCAAGGCCATTTCTTCCGGCAACACGGCAATCGACGTGGCGCTGGGCATCGGTGGCTTCCCGCGCGGGCGAATTGTGGAAATCTATGGCCCAGAGTCTTCCGGTAAGACGACGGTGGCGTTGCATGCCATTGCCTCGGCACAAAAAGACGGCGGCATTGCAGCGTTTATCGATGCCGAGCACGCCCTCGACCCCCAATATGCACGCCTGCTAGGCGTCGACACCGATAACCTCCTCGTGTCCCAGCCAGATACCGGTGAGCAGGCCCTGGAAATCGCGGACATGCTGGTGCGCTCCGGTGCCATCGACATTATCGTCGTGGACTCCGTGGCAGCTCTGACCCCTAAGGCGGAAATCGAAGGCGAGATGGGCGATAGCCACGTCGGCCTGCAGGCCCGCCTTATGTCCCAGGCCTTGCGCAAGATGACCGGTGCGCTATATAACTCCGGCACCACCGCAATCTTCATCAACCAGCTGCGCGAAAAGATCGGTGTGATGTTCGGTTCCCCGGAGACCACCACCGGTGGTAAAGCGCTGAAGTTCTACTCCTCCGTGCGCTGCGATATCCGCCGTATCCAGACGCTGAAGGATGGCCAGGATGCCATTGGTAACCGCACGAAGCTCAAGGTGGTAAAGAATAAGGTTTCCCCGCCGTTCAAGATCGCCGAGTTCGACATCATGTACGGCGAGGGCATTTCTCGCGAGTCCTCCATCATCGATCTCGGCGTAGAAAACGGTTTCATCCGCAAGTCCGGCTCCTGGTTTACCTATGAGGGCGACCAGCTGGGTCAAGGTAAGGAGAAGGCTCGTTCCTTCTTGAAGGATAACCCTGACCTTGCCAATGAGATCGAAAAGAAGATCTTCCAAAAACTCGGCATTGGGGAAGAGGCGGCAAATGGTGAAGAAGCTACCGCCATGGATGTCCCCGGTTCCGATGACCCATTGACGGATGAATCCGTAGATTTGGTCCCGAACGTCGACTTCGATGACGATTAAGCCTGTCCACCAACACTCCCACCGCTTAACACCCGCGCTATGAATCAACCCGCCCCTGAAAAGCTAGAGCAACTCCGCCAGGCCCTTGAAGCCTATGAAAAAGGAGAAGCCGGGGGCGGGCTTTTTGATCGGGAGGCCGAAGAGGCAAAGTCAAAGGTTCGGTCCCGCGCATTGGGCTTGCTTGACCAGCGTTCGCGGTCCCGCCAGGAATTGTATGACCGTTTGGTTCAGGCCGAATTCGCCCCTGAGGTGGTTGATGAGGTCCTCGATGACTTGGCCCATGCGGGCCTCATTGACGACGCCGCCTTCGCCGCCGAATGGGTGCGGCAGCGGCATAAGCGGCGAGGAAAATCGCGCAGCGTCCTCGACCGCGAGCTTCGGGAAAAGGGCGTAAGCCAAGAAGACATAGACGAAGCCCTTGCCCAAATTGACTCCGCCGATGAAGAGGCGATGGCCCGCGCCTTGGCGGAAAAGAAGGCGCGCAGCGTGAAATCCGTTCCTGCGGATAGGAAGGAACGGGAAAAGGCCTTGCGCAGGATCGTGGGAGTATTGGCGCGCCGTGGATTCAACGAGGGGATGTCTTTGAACATTGCCATTAGCGCCCTCGAGGAACGGTGCGAGGAGCTGTCTTCTCCTTAAATCCGGCGGATGGGGCTTAGTGCCTTGTTGGCTCCAACCTTGTGACTCGCACACGCGCCCCACCCACCGCGGGCCCGCGCCCCGACGCGCCGCACTATGCGCCCATTCTGGCCCACTTGTTGTCACGGGCGCCGAGCAGCGACGGTTATGAGTTGTTCTGGGTGATGGCTAGACTATGCCGACGTGGAGCAGACAATTCCTGAAACCCGTACCTATGAAGTCCGAACCTTCGGCTGCCAGATGAATGTGCACGATTCCGAGCGCATTTCCGGCCTGCTGGAGGAAGCTGGCTACGCGGCCGCAGACGAGGCCACGGAGCCGGATCTCATCGTCTTTAACACGTGCGCAGTCCGCGAAAACGCCGACAAGCGCCTCTACGGCACGCTGGGCGCATTGAAGAAGACGAAGGAGAACCATCCCGGCATGCAAATCGCTGTGGGCGGTTGCCTTGCACAAAAGGATAAGGACACCGTCCTCGACAATGCGCCGTGGGTTGATGCCGTCTTCGGAACCCACAATATGGCAGCGTTGCCCACCCTCCTCGAGCGCGCCCGCCATAACGAGGAAGCTCAGGTAGAAATCGTCGATTCGCTAGAGGCATTCCCCTCGGTATTGCCCGCTAAGCGCGAATCCGCCTACGCGGGTTGGGTATCGGTGTCCGTGGGCTGCAATAACACCTGCACCTTCTGCATCGTTCCCTCCCTGCGCGGTAAGGAAGAGGACCGCCGGCCGGGCGATATTCTGGCCGAGGTACAGGCGCTGGTGGATCAGGGAGTTTCTGAGGTCACTCTCTTGGGCCAAAACGTCAACGCCTATGGCGTGAATTTCGCCGATCCAGAAATGCCGCGCGATCGCTTTGCTTTCTCGAAGCTGCTGCGCGAAGTGGGCAAGATCGACGGCCTCGAGCGCCTGCGGTTTACCTCCCCGCACCCGGCGGAATTTACCTCGGATGTCATCGACGCCATGGCGGAAACCCCGGCGGTGTGCCCGCAGTTGCACATGCCGCTGCAGTCCGGCTCGGATAAGGTCTTGAAGGACATGCGCCGTTCCTACCGCACGAAGAAGTTCCTGCGCATCCTCGATGAGGTCCGCGAGAAGATTCCGAATGCTGCGATTACCACCGATATTATCGTCGGTTTCCCGGGCGAGACCGAAGAGGATTTCCAGGACACCATGGACTTGGTCCGCCGCGCCCGCTTTGCCTCGGCATTTACCTTCCAGTATTCCCCGCGCCCGGGCACCCCTGCGGCGGAGATGGAAAACCAGGTCCCCAAGGAAGTCGTCCAGGACCGCTTCGAGCGGCTCGTTGCGCTGCAAGATAGCATCCAGGCAGAAGAGAACCAGAAGCTCGTGGGCACTGAGGTGGAGCTCTTGGTCCAGGCTGAGGGCGGACGCAAGAACGATGAGACCCACCGCATGTCGGGTCGAGCTCGGGATGGGCGCCTCGTGCACTTTAGCCCCATTGATGCCAACGGCGCGGATATCTCGGCCGAGATTCGCCCCGGCGACGTCGTGCGCACCAAGGTCACGGGTGCAGGCTCGTTCTTCTTGCTTGCCGATGCCGCAGTAGCCACCCACACCCGCACCAAGGCCGGCGACATGTCGGCTTCGGGCCAAACCCCCACTACCGCTCCGATTGGGGTGGGCTTGGGGCTGCCGGGCATCGGCAAGCCTGCTGGCGCTGCCGCAGCGGATTCTTGCGGCTGCTAACCGGGGAGTAGGCTAGGGTGCCATGAGAGAGCGAAATACCACCACCGCCGCCCAGGAGGCGGCACAGGCGGAGCGCCGAGCAGCACAAACCATGGATCTGCGTGGGCAGAAAGTGACGCTGTGGATCGCTGTGGCGGCCTATATTGTCTACCTCATCGTTCCTTATGCCGGCTCTGCCCACGGGTGGCAGGCCTTAAGCTTTGGCACCACCGAGGATGGGGTGAAGATCTCGCTGATGGAGACCGTCTCCGCGTGGCTCGCGCTACTTGGCGTGGGCGTGCTGACGACGGCAACCCTGCTGACCCGCCGCGCCACGCTCGGTCTGATTGCGTGGATGATGGTGACGGTTTCTTTCTTCGTTAACCTGTGGGGCTTTTGGTACCGCGGCTCCACCGCGGACGGCCCGGCCATTGGCATGTGGGTGGGCATGCTGGCGACCTTCCTGGCCTTCTTGGGCTTTAGTCTCGTCGCCCTGCGCCGCAGCCCGGAACAACGCGCGGCAGAAGAAAAGGTTCGCGCCTCGGCGGGCCAGCTGGATGAGGTAGGCAAATTCCAGTCCGATATTGCGTCCCCGCAGCCGCAGGAGATGCTTGTCGATGACCGCCGCAAGCAGGCCGCTGAGCGCCACCGCCACCAGCAGGAGGGCTAAAGGTGCAGCTCCCAGGCAGAAGACTGGGAGATTTCCCGCGCCCCGAGCCGCGCATACAGCGCGTTCATGGCGGCGTCGCCGGCTGCGACGGAACAATAGCAGCGGCGCACCTGCGGCCACGCTTGGTTGACCTCGTGCAGGGCGGTGAGTTTTGCTAATTGCGCCAGGCCTTGCCGGCGATGGTCGCGGTCGGTGACGGTGAGGGTCCATTCGCAGACCTCCGGATCCGCCGCCTCGTGGCGCGCCAGCTCGGTTAGCGCTAGGATGCCGTCGACGTCATCGATGAGCGCTACGAGGAGCGTATGCGCGCGCCGCGAGCGCAGGCGTTGGTGCGCTTCTTCCAACCGCTGCCGGGACCACACGATGGGCTCGGTGGATAAAGTGCCGGTATCGGCATCCGCGGAGGCGACCGTTAAAAGGCGCATGACATCGTCGATATGTTCTTCCGGAATGGCATAGTCCTGCCAAACCGCGGCCGAAAGCCCGGGCGGAAAGAGGGCGGCAGCCGGGTGCTCTGGAATATCGATGGCCAATTGCCGCTCGCTATGGCGCCGCGTAAAGCCCAGGGATTGGTAGACCGCCGCCATCGCGTCGTACTCCGGCGAAGTCTCCGGCGGGTGCAGCAGGCCTACGTGCGCGACGCTGCGTCCGAGCTGTTGGGTGATTTTTAAGGCGGTATCTCCCATCCAGGTAGCCACCTTGTGCCCCTCGGCATCAAGGGGGTCACCGGGCAGCGGGAGATCGCACAGGACGCACTCGATTTCCGCGGCATTGCGCTCTTCTAAAAGTGGCAGGCTGATGTGGATAAATCCCACGTAGTCCAGCTCGGGGCTCGGTGCGGTAGCGGGAATTTGGGGCAGACCGAGCTCGGAGACGGGCCCGAGCGTCGCCGGGCCATCGACCACCGCGAAAAGGTAAGTCTGCGATTCGCCCGAACCCTGCAGGCGGTGCACCACGCGGCTAGGCGAGGTCGAGGCCGCCGCATCCCCGCTTGCTTCCTGCGCCGCCAGGTTTGCCCAGAAAACAAAGGAACGGATACAATCCGCCGGTTCAGCCTCGGCTACCTGGGTCGGGCGCGCAATCTGAACGAGGTGCACTATTTATCGTTGACGGCATTGGCAGCGGCATCGGCAAATTCCTGCCATTGCTCCGCCTGCGCGCGCAGCTCCGCGGCCTTCTTCTCCTTGCCCTTAGCCTCCGCAGCCGCGGACTGGGCCTTGAAGTCTTCCACCTTGGCCTGGAATTGGGCCACGCGAGCCTGCGCTTCAGGGTCGGTGCGCCGCCATTCGGATTCCTCAGCTTGGTTGACGCGCTTTTCTAGCTGCTCAATCTTGGATTCATACTCGCGCACCTGATTGCGGGGCACAAAGCCGATTTCCTCCCACTTTTCCTGCAGTTCGCGCAGCTTAGCCTTGGCCTTGTCCATGCTTTGCGATGGGTCAATCAGGCTATCGTATTCCGCAAGCAGCGCGTCCTTCGCCTTGGCGTTTTCGGCGAACTCGCGGTCCCGCTCGTCGTTGACCGCATTGCGGGCATCAAAGAAGCGGTCCTGCGCCGCGCGGAACTTCGCCCACAGCTGGTCATCGACCTCGCGCGGGGCGCGGCCGGCAGCCTTCCACTCCGCCATTAGATCGCGGTAGGCGCGGGCGGTGGGGCCCCAATCGGTGGAGTCCTGGATGGCCTCGGCGCGCTCGACGAGTTCTTCTTTCTTCTTTCGCGCGGCCGCGCGGGCGCGATCGAGATCCGCAAAGTGCGAACCGCGGCGCCGATTAAAGGAATCGCGGGCGCGCGAATAGCGCTTCCACAGGCCGTCATCGGTCTTCTTATCGATGCCCTTAATCTGCTTCCACTCTTCCAAAATGGCGCGGATGCGGTCGCCGGCGGCCTTCCATTCCGTAGAGTTTTCGGCAATCTCTTCGGCCTCGGCGGCGAGCTTTTCCTTCGCCGCAATCGCATCCTGCCGGCGCTTTTCCCGCTCCGCCTGCGCCTGTTCCCCGGCCACAACGGAGTGATCAATAACCGCCGCGAGGCGGCGATCCAGCGCCGCGATATCGCCAATGACCGCAGCGGTAGGCAGGGTCTCGCGGAGTTCGGCGGCGGTCTGCTTGATTCCTGCGGCCTCGCTGGGGTTGGCGCGCAGGCGAGCCCCTAGGAGCTCGATCTCGGTGGCTAGGTCATCATACCGGGCGCCGAAGTGCTCGAGGCCCTCTTGCGCAGAGCCTGCCTGCCATTCCCCAATTTTGCGCTCGCCCTCGGGGGCGGCCACGAAGACGGACCCATCGGCATCGACGCGCCCCCACTTGGCCGGGTCGTTCTTGCTCGGTGATTGCACGGGCACGGGCTTGGCTGTGGGGCGGGGGCCCTTCTTGGGCATGGAACCTGGGGTAGGGGTGGGAGACATGGAAAGCCCTCCTAGACATATATCGCCGCGCGTCACGGCTGCCGGATGAAATCACTGGTTACATTACCGCGAAAAATCGCCGTGTGCCTAGAATCTATTTAATTACCTCCTCTTGGGTAGATAGTATGGAGGAATAATGTTCAATCTCATGGTTATGCCCGCCTCGCCGGCGCTGGCAGTCGAGCTAGCTCCCAACGATGCCGCCTCGCGGGCGCTGCTGGCAGCGGCGCGCACGCTGGCGGTTGAAGCCGCTGCCGCCGGCATGGAGGAGGCAGAAATTATCGGATCCCGCTCCTCGCGGTGGCGTACCCGCCACACGGGAAGCCTGCGCGCCTGGGGAGCCCACCAGGTACACGTGGGCGCGGGAGACTACCTGCCAGAAATCATGGCCCACTACGTCCTGTCCACGGCCCCACAGATAACGGTGCGCGATAGCCGCGACCGCCTAGGCACGCCAGACCCAAAGGTACTTAGCATCGTGGTTGCGGACGGCAGCGCGGGGCTTACCGAGAGGGCACCGCTGGCCCTTATCCCCGGCGCGCAGGAGGCACATCGGTGGTGCGAGGAGGTGTTGATGGGGGCATCGGCAAGCAGCGAGGCTGAGTGGCTGAAGCAACGCGGCGTGGAAGAGCCGGCGCTCTGGCTCGAGCTTGCCGGCTGCACGCCCAAGCGCGCGCAGGTCCGGGCGACGGACGCCACCCTCGGGGTAGGCCGCTACGTGGCAGGTTGGGAGGTAGCATGCGACCCATCGCAGTAGTTGGCCCCACCGCATCCGGCAAATCCGCGCTCGGGCTGGCCCTTGCCCATGAACTAGATGGGGAAGTGGTCAATGTCGATTCCATGCAGCTATACCGCGGCATGGATATCGGGACCGCGAAGCTTTCCCCCGCAGAGCGCGAGGGCATTCCGCACCACCAGCTCGATGTCTGGGACGTGACGGAGACTGCTTCCGTGGCGCGCTATCAGCAGGCGGCCTTGCGCGATATCGAGGACATCATGTCCCGCGGCAAGACTCCGATCCTCGTCGGCGGATCCATGCTCTATGCCCAGGCGTTGGTGGATGATTGGCAATTCCCGCCGACCGATCCGCAGGTACGGGCCAAATACGAGGCCCGCCGCGCCGATATCGGAACCGACGCGCTCCACGCGGAGCTCGCGCGCGTCGATCCGGCAGCCGCCGCTATCATCGAGGATAAAGACCCCCGCCGCACCGTCCGGGCGCTCGAGGTCATCGAGCTGACCGGCAAGCCCTTTAAGGCCAGCCAGCCGCCGAAGAACGGCCCGCCCCGGTGGGGGACCAAGCTGCTGGGGCTGCGGACTGATAGCGAGTGGTTGAACCCGCGCATCGAAAAGCGCACGCGCCTCATGTTTGAGCAAGGCCTCGTCGAGGAAGTCGAGCGCCTGCAGGATAAGGGGCTTGTGGCCGATTCCACCGCGGGCCGCGCGATTGGCTATGCGCAGGTTCTACAAGCCCAGCGCGGCGAACTGACCTGGGAGGATGCCGTGGAGCGCACGATTACTGGCACCCGCCGGTACGTGCGCCGCCAGCGCTCCTGGTTTAACCGCGATAAGCGCATTACCTGGCTCGATGCCGCGGGCGATACCACCGCCCGAGCTTTGTACGTGCTTGGGCGCTAGGGTAGAGGCTATGAAATTTGCCAAAGGCCATGGAACCGAAAATGACTTCGTCATCGTAGAAGACTTCGACGCCGAGGCGCCGCTCTCACCAGAGCGCGTGGCGGCGCTGTGTGACCGCCGGGCGGGCATCGGCGGCGATGGCCTGTTGCGCGTTGTGCGCGCCGGCGCCCTCGTGGACGCGGGCGAGTTGGCGGCACTTCCGGACGGGGTGGATTCCGCCGACTGGTTTATGGATTACCGCAACGCCGATGGGTCCGTGGCGGAAATGTGCGGCAATGGCACCCGCGTCTTTGCCCACTGGCTGCGCTCGCACGACTTGGTGGGCGAGGACGCATTCACCATCGGCACTCGGGCGGGTGCCAAGCAGGTGACGGTGCATTCCTGCGATGCCACCGACGCGAGCGTCACCGTGGAGATGGGCCCCGCGCGCGTGACCGGGGTATCTACCGCGTCCGTGGGCGGTGAGTCCTACGCCGGCCTCGGGGTGGATATGGGTAACCCGCACCTCGCGGCCGTCATCCCAGGCCTGGAACCGGAAGCATTGGCCGCCAAGGACCTCACGGCGCCTGTCTACGACGAGTCCTTCTTTCCCGGCGGGGTCAATTTTGAGCTGGTGACCCCGCTGCGGGAGGGGCACCTGCACATGCGCGTCTTCGAGCGCGGGGTTGGGGAGACACAGTCGTGCGGTACAGGCACGGTCGCGGCAGCTACCGCCGCGCTTGCCGATGCCGCCCAAGCCCTCGGCACCGTCCACGTCCACGTTCCCGGCGGCGAGGTCACCGTCGAGGTCTATGACGGCGGCACGCGCTTGACGGGCCCGTCCGCCATCGTCGCGACGGGTGAAACGAGCCTGTAAGGGCCTTAGTTTTCGTCGTCGATCTGCCGCGTGCGGTAATCCGGGCCGAGCCGGAAGGCCGCGCGGCGGGCCGCGAGCCACGATTCTTTCAGCTCGCGGGCGCGTTCATCGGTGACGCGGAGGAGGGCTTCCAAGTCCTGTGTGCGCATGCCGTGGGCGTGGATGCGGATATTGAGGCGGCGGAGGAAGCGGCGCGCCCCAGCCAATTCGTAGTGGAACGCATCGATGGCGGGGTGGGAGCAGTCGAGGTCCAGCAGTGCTGGCCGGTACAGCGTTCGATCCGCCAGCGACTCGGCCTCCGTGGAGGTTTCGAATTCTTCGAATTCGGCGATGACGTCCTGGATATCGTCCGCCGAAAGCGAAATGGAGCTGCGCAGGGCCTTTCTTTCCGCGGTATCGGGGCGCGTGCGCAGCATGAACCAGCCCGCGCCCACCAGCATGGCGGCGATGATGAGTCCGGGCAGTTTTAGCGTTACAACGATCGCGATCGCGCAAAGGACCAGGAGGATAAAGACAAGTGTCCTCCGGTTTTGTGGATCGCTAAGGAAAGGCATGGCCTAAAAAATCTAGTGCCCGCCGCAGCCGCAACCGCCGGATCCACAACCGCATCCGCCATCGCCGCAGCCGCCGGACGGCATGTCAATAGCGGCGGTGAGCAGGGCCGTACCGGAGATCACGGAATCCTTGGCCGGCAATTCGCCACGGTCCGCAGGCAGGCAGAGATCGAAGGGGAATAGCCCGTCCATGACGAGGTGCGCGAATTTCTCGCCGGTGAGTTCATTGGTGCGCCACTCGGCTTCCATCACCCGGGCGGCAAAGGTAGCCGCCGGCGTGGGGGCCTGTGCGCCGGAGCCAGAGGCGATGACGCGGGCGCCCTCGGATTCAAAGAGGGCGGGGTATTCGCCGTGTTCGGCCTCGTAGGCAGCCGGGGACTCGTAGGTAGTGATATCAAGGCCCATGGCGGTCAGCGATACCTGCTGCCATTCCTGCCGCGGTTCTTCTGCCAACAGTGGCCCCTGCGCGAGGTTCGCCGTGACCTGGGCCATCGGCGTGCCGAACGGATCGATGATGTCCATGATCGCTAGAACGTCATTGAACATCTCCACGTGGGCAAAACCCTGCGTGACCGCATCGAAGCCGATAAAGGTGGCGTAGGGCTCTACCGCCAAGATATTAAGCTGGGCGCCCGAGGGGTCGCCGTATTGAATGAGCTGGCCACCGCGGACCTCGCCGGTAACGGCAAGGCGGTCCGTGGCGATGGCTGCCTCGACCGCGTCCTGCCAGCGTTCGAAATCCAGGCCGATCGCCTGCATTTCGGTATTCTTCTTCTGGGTAGTAGTCGTTGGCCTAGGCTGCGTCGTTTCCATAGTCACCATTGTATCGCTTTGTCCAGTAAGCCCGGAAACCGCAATTCCCGTTTTGCGGCCTAACGTGCCAAAATAGATAGCAATATGAACAAATTTTCCCCGCAGAATTCTGATAGCTCGGCGAGCAAGGACGAACTTCTCGCCCAGGCCTTCCGCGACCACGCGGACACCCCGCAGGAAACCACGCCCACCAGCGGCGATCTAGATTTGGCCGAGCGCAACGCCTTCCGCCGCGTTACCCGCGAGACCTCCATCCGCGCCGAGGACACCACCGATGGCTACGAGGTGGAATACCGAAAACTGCGCCTCGAGCGCGTCATCCTCGTGGGCGTGTGGACCGAAGGCACCGTAGCGGAGGTTGAGGCCACGATGGATGAGCTGGCCGCCCTGACCGAGACCGCCGGTGCCGACGTAGTCGAAATGATTTACCAAAAGCGCGATAAACCGGATCCTGGTACTTTCATCGGCTCGGGCAAGGTAAAAGAGCTCCACGATATCGTCGAAGCCACCGGGGCCGATACCGTCGTGTGCGATGGTGAGCTGAACCCCGGCCAGCTCACAGCATTAGAGCGCGCGCTCAATACCAAGGTCATCGACCGCACCATGCTCATCTTGGACATCTTTGCCCAACACGCAAAGTCCAAGGAGGGCAAGGCGCAGGTCTCGCTGGCGCAGCTGGAATACCTCTATACCCACACCCGCGGTTGGGGCGGCAACCTTTCGCGCCAGGCCGGCGGCCGCGCCGGTTCCAATGGCGGCGTCGGCCTGCGCGGTCCCGGTGAAACCAAGATCGAGACCGACCGCCGGCGCATCCGCACCGAAATGGCGCGCCTGCGCAAGGAACTGCGCGGGATGAAAACCGCCCGCGAGGTCAAGCGCTCCAGGCGCCAGTCCTCCACGATCGCCCAGATCGCCATCGCCGGCTACACCAACGCCGGCAAATCTTCGCTCATTAATGCCATGACGAACGCGGGCGTGCTTGTGGAAGACGCACTTTTTGCCACCTTGGATCCCACCACGCGCCGCGCCTCGCTTGCCGATGGCCGCCTGGTCGTCTTCACCGATACCGTCGGCTTCGTTCGCCACCTGCCTACCCAGCTGGTGGAGGCCTTCAAGTCCACCCTGGAAGAGGTGCTCGCCGCCGATATCATGCTGCATGTCGTGGACGGATCGGACCCGTTCCCGCTCAAGCAAATCGAGGCGGTCAATAAGGTCATCTACGATATCGTCAGCGAGACTGGTGAGCAGGCCCCGCCGGAAATCATCGTGATCAATAAGATCGACCAGGCCGATCCGCTTGTGCTCGCGGAGCTGCGCCACGTCCTGGATCATGAGGACGTCGTCTATGTTTCGGCGCGCACGGGGGAGGGCATCGACGAGCTGAGCGCGCGCGTGGAGCTCTTCCTCAACTCCCGCGATAGCCACGTTAAGCTGCAGGTTCCCTTCACCCGCGGCGATGTCGTCTCGCGCGTGCACGCCGAGGGCACGGTGCGCAGCGAGGAATACACCGAGGACGGCACGCTTGTCGATGTCCGCCTGCCCGCCACCACCGCCCGCGAGCTCGCCGAATTCATCGTGGAGGAAGATTCCTAAAATTCGTGCTCCATGGGCCATAATGGTGGTTCGTGAGCATACTAGGTTGGACCGTCCACGGCGACGGTAAGAAGATTGCACCAGGCGCCGTGGTCGCGCCCGAGGAACGACTAAGTTGGGGCCGAACCATTGGCATCGGCATGCAGCACGTGGTGGCGATGTTCGGTGCTACGCTGCTGGTGCCCACCCTGACCGGATTTCCGGTCAATACCACGCTGCTGTTTTCCGGCCTCGGCACCATCCTCTTCCTGCTGATTACGCGCAATCGCCTGGGGTCGTCGTTTGCCTTCATCGCCCCGCTGACCGCCTCGCAGCAATACGGGATTGCGGCGCAGGCCGGATCCATTCTGGTGACCGGTTTGGTGCTGGTGGCGGTCGGATTCGTGGTCAACGCTGCCGGCAGGCGGGTGCTCGATGCGGTGATGCCGCCGGCGGTTACCGGCGCCATCGTCGCGCTCATCGGGCTTAATTTGGCGCCGAATGCGGCCGAGAACTTCGCCAGCCAGCCCTTGGTCGCAGGCATCACGCTGCTGGTTATTCTCCTAGCCACCGTCGCCGGGAGCGGCATGGTTTCGCGCCTGTCCATCCTCATCGGCGTGGTCGTCGGCTGGGTTTTCGCTGCCCTGACCGGTAATTTGGGCGAGGATGCCAAGGCTGCCATCGATGCCGCACCGTGGGTAGGCCTGCCCGAATTCCACGCCCCAGAGTTCCATCTTTCCGCGATCGCCGTGGCCTTGCCGGTGCTCGTGGTGCTGATTGCGGAAAACGTCGGCCACGTCAAAGCCGTCTCCGAGATGACCAACCGCGACTTGGACGACCTCGCCGGCGATGCCCTGATTGCCGATGGCCTCGCCTCCTCCCTCGCCGGTGGCTTCGGCGGCTCCGGTACCACGACCTACGCTGAGAATATCGGCGTTATGGCCGCCACGCGCGTCTATTCCACCGCCGCGTATTGGGTTGCGGCCCTAACCGCCATCCTATTGGCCTTCGTCCCGAAGTTCGGCGCGCTGATTTTCACCATCCCCACCGGCGTGCTCGGCGGGGCCACCCTCGTGCTCTATGGTCTTATCGGCATGCTGGGCGTGTGCATCTGGATGGATAATGAGGTCAACTTCAATAACCCGGTGAACCTGACGGCGGCTGCGGTGGCTTTGATCGCGGGCATCGGCAACCTGACCCTGACCGTGGGTGGGGTGAGCCTGGAGGGCATCGCCTGGGGCTCTGTCGGCATCATCGTTGCCTATCCCATCATGCGGCGCCTGTACGAAACCGTGGGCGAAGGCCACGATGCTAAATACTAAATTCTGTGGATAACTTTGTTGACCCTGCCGCGAAATAGCGGCGTGGCGGCAAGGTTCGCCGCGTAATCCACAGGCCTTCGTGCGTGCGGTCGCGGCCGCGCGCGGTTGTGCGTTGTACTAGGCGGCATGAACGCACTCGACCGTTATTTGACCGCGCTGGGCCAAGGGATGGACATCATCGCCGCCGCCCAGGGCTTAAGCGAGCGCGATTTGGTGCAGCGCGGCGCCAGCGACGTCGCCGCGCGCGAGGTGGTGCATCTTTGCGATGTCTACTTTGGCCGCTGTGCCTTTAGCGCCAAGCAACGCACGGCCCGCTCGACGACGCACCCGCTCGACGTGCTCAGCCTCATCGAAAAGTTCGCGCTGCGCGCTCGCACCCAGCGCGATGCCTGGGCCGTACGCTCCGAGTTATGCCAGTTCCGCGGAAGCGCCACTGCCTTGCGCAAGCGGGCGCGCGCCCTCTTGCGTGAGCTGCAACCGCCCCGCACTCCCAAGAAAGGCGTGCGGCTCACCCGCCGGCCGCGCGGACCGTGGTCGTTGACCATTACCGGGGAATCCGCCGACGTCGCCGATATGCACTCTGCTCTTGATAACGAGCGCCCACTGGAGTCCGTTAAATCCATCTTCTTCGGCGGGAAGTCCGGAGCGCGCACCACTGCGACTACGCAGGTGGTTATCACCTTGGACGAGCTCGACCGCATCGTCGATGGCGATGGTGAGGAAATAACCCTGCAGCTCACCAATGGCTCGCGCATCAGCGGCGCTGACCTCGCGAGTCGCGTCTTAAGCGATCACGGATACATCACGCTTGTGCATCCCGTTGAGGGGCCGGTCAACTTATACCGCACGTCCCGGTTTGCCAATGCGAAGCAGCGCTTGATGGCGGCCGCCGTCAATCCTGTATGCCCCTGGGAAAAGTGCAATTATCCTGCCGATGAGTGCCAGATCCACCACCTAGACAGCTGGCAGCACGGTGGCAATACCAATGCCGCTAACCTCGCGACCTGCTGCCCGTACCATAACGGCGTCAACGATGATGACCCGCAGGCCCCGCCGCGGCGCGGGCGATTGGCCCGAATACAAGGAAAGGTCCGCTGGCTTCCGCCGTGGGCCACGAACCCCGGCAGCCCGAACGAAAACGACCGGCCGCCATCCTAAGAATCCGGGCCAAGAGAATTAGCGCAAAAGGATTCGCGCGCCCGCACCGATCCACAGGTTCAGGGTCAAAAACCCTAGCGACTGCGCTAATGCGCCGCACGAGCGAGCTGAATAGCTGGCGCAATGGGCACTGGGAAACGGCCTATGGATCGCAAAAGCTCCCCGCCAACAAGGCGAGGAGCCTACTAGTCGTGTTTAAACGCTAGTTATGAGCAGCAGCGCTTAGGAAGCGTCGAGATCCTGCTCGATGAGGCCGGCGATCTTCTCAACGGCTTCTTCGTTATCAGAGGTAACGGTGACCTCGTCGCCCTGCTCGGCACCGAGGGCCATGATCATCAGGGAAGAAGCGGCGTCGGTCTCGTTATCGTCATCTTCTTCACCAACGAGGCTCAGGAAGATGTCCTCGTCGTATTCGCCAGCGGCGTCAGCGATGATGGAGGCAGGACGTGCGTGCAGTCCTACAGAGGAGCCAACCTTTACAGTCTTGGAAGCCATGGAAATTATCCTTTCTGTAGTTAATTTATCGTGATCCAGTGTACGAGCGTTTGGTTTATGCCGCCACGTTCTGGGAAGCGGTTTTGGACCCTGGAGCGGCCTTTTGGGCAGCTTCCTGGACGGTCTTATTAGGCCAGAATTGCTTCATGGCCAAGACCGCGACGGTAGATACCGCCACGCCGGCAAGGATGGCTACCAGGTAGGCCCAGAACGGGTCGATAGCAAAGGCAACGAAGATACCACCGTGCGGGGCGCGCGACTCGACCGACAGCGCCATGGAGATAGCACCCGTCACGGCGCCACCGGCCATCATGGAAGGGATGACGCGGAACGGATCGGCTGCGGCGAAGGGGATGGCGCCTTCGGAGACGAAGGACAAGCCGAGTAACCAAGCGGACTTACCGTTTTCCTGCTCGGCAGGGGTAAATAGCGACTTGCGGATGAAGGTTGCCAAGGACAGTGCGATAGGCGGCACCATGCCGGCGGCCATAACAGCGGCCATGATTTGCATGGAGGCTGCGTCGCCGGTGGACAACCCGGCGGTGGCAAAGAGGTATGCGGCCTTGTTGACCGGGCCACCCAAGTCGACACACATCATCAGGCCCAAGATGATGCCGAGCACTACGGCAGAAGAGCCAGACATGGAAGACAGCCAATCTTGCAGGCCCTCCATCAGCGCGGCCAGCGGGGCGCCCAGTAGCAGGTACACCGACAGGCCAACGACGAGGGAGGTCAGCAGCGGAATGATGACCACCGGCATGAGGGAACCGAGCCAGCGCGGGACCTTCCAATTGCCAATCCACAGGGCGATAAAGCCGGCCAACAAACCGGTGACCAGGCCACCGATAAAGCCCGCGTCGAGGGTCACGGCGATAGCACCGCCGACAAAGCCCGGCGCAATACCAGGGCGCCCGGCCAGGGCGTAGGCGATGTAGCCAGATAACGCGGCAACAATAAAGCCCATCGCGGCCTGGCCGATGGCAAAGAGCACTGCGCCTATATAGAGCCCGAACCCGGAGTTCTCGAACGACATGGTCTCGCCGTCGACGGTAATCTCATTTCCCGGCAGGTTGGACAGGGAATAATCCGTGGAAAGCGCCTGCCAGCCATTGGCCATATCGGCGCCGCCGAAGAGGAATCCGAGGGCCAAGAGAAGGCCGCCGGCGGCAACGAACGGCACCATGTAGGACACACCGGTCATAATCGCCTGCTGGATGCGCTTGCCCCAACCCAGCGATTTTCCTTCTTCTTTGGCGGAGGAGGATGAGGCCGTGCCAGAGACCTTTCGGGCATTCGGGTTCTTCGCCGCCGCGATGGCTTCATCGAGCATCTTGCCGGGCTCGTTGATGGCCCGCTTGACGCCGGATTCGATGACGGGTTTGCCCGCGAAGCGCTCGCGGTCGCGCACTCCGACGTCCGTGGCGAAGATGACCGCATCGGCAGCGTCGATGGTGGACTGCGAGACCGATTCATTATTGGACGAGCCCTGGGTTTCGACGGTGAGATCGACGTCGTCGCGCTCGCCGGCGGTTTGGGTGAGGGCATCGGCAGCCATGTAGGTGTGTGCGATGCCGGTTGGGCAGGCGGTGATGGCAACGATGCGGGTAGCTTGCGCCGAAGCACCCGCGCTTGCCGATGCCCCTTCCGCAGCTCCAGCTGCAGCCTCCGCGGTGTCCTGCTTTTTCTTCTTCGTTTTTTCCGCGTTGACGACAGCGAGGATTTCCTTGACAATTTCTTCCTTCGTCGACGCGGTGCGCAGGGCCTCTAAAAAGTCCTTGCGCACGAGGGCGCGGGCAAGCTTGGAAAGAATCTGCAGGTGGGCCTTGCCACCGCCGGCGGGGGCGGCGATGAGGAAGACCAACTGGGCATCGCCGTCGGGACCGGAAAAATCCACGCCGCGGGTAAGGCGGGCGAAAGCTAGGGTCGGTTCGGTGACGGCCTCGGAACGGCAGTGGGGGATGGCCACGCCGCCTGGCACGCCGGTGCCGGCCTTGGCTTCGCGGTCGATGGCGGGCTGGGCGAGGCCTGCGACCTCGGTTGCGCGTCCGGTGTCGTGCACCAAGGTGGCGAGGTTGGTGATAACGGAGTCGACGCTATCGCCAAAGTCGGCGTCAAGCGCGACGAGGTCTGTGGTGATGAGATCGGATGCCATGATGGAAGGCTCCTTTAGCTATAGAGCGGAGATGGAGGTGTGGGCGGTATCGAGTTCTTCGGGGCGGGGGAATTGGGTGCCGGGCTTTGCGGCCGCAGCGGTGCCATAAGCCACCGAGAGCGCGAGGGAGTCTGCTGGTCCGTGCCCCTGCGTGCGTCCCAGTAGGTATCCGGCCAATGCGGCATCACCTGCGCCAACCGTGGATTTCACCGTGGCGGGAGGCGGGGTGGCGGCCCATGCGCCGTCTGCGTTTACTAGCACGGCACCGGCGCCGCCGAGGGTGACAAGGACTTCCTTGATGCCGCGACCCACGACATCCCTTGCAGCCTCCACGACCGGGCTATAATCCCCGGCCGCAGCGGCGCGCTCGAGGGCGAGGCCGTCCTGGCCGGTCAGCTGCCCCAGTTCGAAACCGTTGGGTTTGATGAGATCCGGGGCGGCGGTAGCGAGCTGCTTGGCGATGGCCTTCATCGGAGCATCAGAGGTATCCACGGCGATGCGCGCCTGCGGGGCGGCAGTGCGGATCTCCTTGATGAGGTCGGTATACCAGCCGGCGTCAACACCCTTGGGCAGCGATCCGGCAAGGGCTACCCAATCGGCGGATTGGGCGTGGTGAGTAAGGGTGGAAATGAGGTGGTTTTGGGTGGCATCGGAAAGCAGCGGGCCAGGGCCGTTGACCTTGGTGGTTGTGCCATCTGGCTCGGTGATGGTGGTATTGACGCGGACGCCACCGTCCATGTCCACGTGGGCGTAGGGGAGGTGGACCTCCTGGATGAGGTTCATGAACGGATCGGCCGCGCGGGAGGGGAAGAGGGCCAGGGTTTCTTTCCCGGCGAGGTGCACGGCGCGGGCGACGTTGACGCCTTTGCCGCCGGCGACCTGGGTAACACTGGCGGCGCGGTGGACATCGCCTGAGGTCAGTTGCTGATTGAGCGCCAGGGTGGCGTCAATGCTTGGGTTTGGGGTGAGCGTGAGGATCATCGAGAACTTATCCCTTTCGCAGAGTGCGTATATTGGGGGCCACACGCAGTCGGTCCGGTTGAAACTCGCGCTTAAGCCCGCCGTAAATGTTTATTCTTGCCCGATTGTGTTGGAAAGTCAATAGAAACCGTGTGGCATACATTGCATTTCTGTTGGATTTGTGATGATCTGGAAATAAATAAGCCGCTATCTTCGAAGGAAGTATCGCCATGGAAAATACGCTTCAGTCCACTGTTAAAGGAACCGGCGTTGTCGCTGGAGTTGCCTATGCAGAAGCCGTATGGGTGCGCCCCCGCCCGGACCTGCCCACTGAAGGAAGTATTGACCAAGAGGCCAGCAGCGAAGCCGAATACGATCGCTTCCTCGAGGCAGTCGATGTCGTCGCCAGCCGCTTGGAAAACCGCGCCGCAGCCGCCGAGGGCCAAGCCTCGGAAGTGCTGACCGCAACCGCCGGCATGGTCAAGGACCGCGGGTGGCACAAGGCCGTGCGCAAGAATATTCGCTCGGGCAAGAATGCCGAGTTCGCCACGGTGGGAGCCACGGATAAGTTCGTCACCATGTTTGAGGCGGCCGGCGGCGTCATGGCCGAGCGCACCACCGATCTGAAGGACGTGCGCGACCGCGTCATCGCCCAGCTGCGCGGCGAGCAGGAGCCTGGTTTGCCCATGGTGGAGGGCCAAGCGGTGCTTTTTGCCGATGACCTCGCGCCCGCCGATACCGCCACCCTGGATACCGCGCATATTCGCGCGCTCGTTACCGAGCTGGGCGGGCCCACCAGCCACACCGCGATCATCGCCCGCCAGCTCGATATTCCGTGCATCGTCGCCGTGGGAAATAAGCTGCGGGAGATTGAAAGCGGCACGCTGGTCTTCGTCGACGGTGCGCTTGGAACCGTGACGCTGGGTGCGGACGAGGAAGAATCCACCAAGGCGGTCGCGGAATACCGCGAGCGCGCCGCCCGCGTTGCCGAATGGACTGGACCAGCGCAAACCAAGGACGGCCACCGCGTGCAGCTTTTGGCCAACGTGGCCGACGGCAACGCCGCCCGCATTGCCTCCGACTCGCAGGCAGAGGGGATTGGCCTCTACCGCACGGAGTTGTCGTTCCTGTCCGCGAGCGAGGAGCCTTCCGTTGACGAGCAGGCAAAAATCTACAAGAAGGTCTTTAACGCCTACCCCAATTCCAAGGTCGTGGTGCGCACCTTGGATGCTGGCTCCGATAAGCCGATTTCTTATGCCACGTTGTCATCTGAAGAGAACCCGGCGTTGGGTGTGCGCGGTCTGCGCATTGCCCGCGATAACGAGTCCCTGTTGACGCGCCAGTTGGACGCCATCGCCCAGGCCGCGGAGTCCCGCGGCGACGATGCCGAAACCTGGGTCATGGCACCGATGGTGGCGACGTCGAAGGAAGCCCAGTGGTTTGCGGAGCTGTGCCGGGAGCGCGGCCTGACCGCGGGCGCGATGATTGAGGTGCCCGCAGCAGCGCTGATGGCAGATAAGATTATGCCGCATCTGGACTTCGTATCCATCGGCACCAATGACCTCACCCAGTACACGATGGCCGCTGACCGCCTGTCACCGCAGCTTGCGTACCTCACCGACCCCTGGCAGCCGGCCGTGCTGCGGCTTATCCAGCACACCTGCATTGCGGGGCACGAATACAACGTACCGGTTGGCGTGTGCGGCGAGGCCGCGGCCGATCCGCTATTGGCCTGCGTATTGACCGGCCTAGGCGTCAACTCCTTGTCTGCTGCATCGACCGCAGTCGCCGGCGTTGGTGCCCAATTGGCCGAGCTGACCTTTGACCAGTGCCAGCAGCTTGCCGATGCCGCCCTCAACTCCGAAGGCCCCTCCGCCGCCCGCGCCGCAGCGATGGAGCAGATAGAAAAGTTCAACTAACGGCAAAAGGTCTCGCCCTCCCTGCCTCGGTGAGAAATGGCACCGGGGTAGGGAGGGCGAAGTCGTGCGCATGCTGGAGCTATTCGCTGGCGAGCACGACATCGATCTCTCGCTCGCGCAGGGCATCGACGAAGGATTCCGGCGCGCCGGAATCGGTGATGACGACATCGATATCTGCAATGGAGGCGAAGCTCACCAGGTAGTCGTTGCCCAATTTGCTGGAATCACACATGACCACGACCTTGTGGGCATTCGTGACGAAGGCGGATTTGATGGCTGCTTCTTGGGAATCGGCTGTCGACAAGCCGTGATCGAGGGTCAACGCATTGGTACCGATGAAGGCGACATCGGCGCGCATGAGCGCCATGGTGCGCAGGGCGGTATCGCCGACGACGGCCTGGGTGATAGCGCGTACGGTCCCGCCGAGGAGCTGGACATCGGGAACGCCGCTATTGGCTAGCGACAGTGCGATGGGCAGGCTATTGGAGACGATATTGAACTGCGCCTGCGGGTATTGCTGGCTAATGAGCTCGGCAAAGGTATTAATCGTGGTGCCGGCGTCCAGGAATATGCTGCCGCCGCCAGGGGGAAGGAAGTCGAGCGCGGCGTGCGCGATGGCGGCCTTGGCCCCAGATGCGGAACGCTGGCGGGTATCGAGGGTGAGCTCCGCGGTCTGGAAGGCTTGCGAAGCCACGGCGCCGCCGTGAACGCGGTGGACAACGCCCTCACGATCCAGTACGGCTAGGTCGCGCCGAATGGTTTCAGCAGTCACCTCGAAACGCTCTGATAAATCGGTTACGTTAACGCGACCCTCAACTGCAGTTTGGGATGCGATCTGGCGGCGTCGCTCCTCTGCGTACACGGACCCTCCTTGCTCCTCGCCTTCGGCCGGGCGGTTACTCCATCTGCGAATGCAGGCGCTCGGTGAAAGCTAACTGATGTGGGATTTCTCCCTCCATTGTGTCAAAATTCGGCGGTAATCGGACGAAAACAAAAATTAAGATGTGCGCTGTTGTCTGGTTTGGGATAAAAGCGCAGGTCAGTCAGCTTTATTTGCCCTAGTTGAAAGCCAACCCTAGTAGCGCTTAACTTACGGATCCGTTATTTCGGGGGTGCTTTTTCAATAAGTCCCGCGCGCTTAAGTTGGCTTTTAGGGCGTGGTTGCGAGGGAGAACAGGCGTGGAATGCGTTAAAACTCGTATGCCCCTGCTCCCTACGCGGGGAACAGGGCAGCGTACGAAGTGCAAAGAGCGGGTTTCAAGAAAGCGGGCGCAGAGTGCCGGTGGCGACAACAACCGCAGGCGAAAACTCGCGTGCGGCTTGATTAAAGTAGCTTGCTGGGGCCTAGAGTTTGCGGAAGACGGATACTACCTTGCCCATAATTTCCGCATCATCGCCGTTGATGGGCGGATAGGCATCGTTGTGCGGAAGGAGCCATACGCCAGAGGAATCGCGGTGGAATTCCTTGACGGTGGCCTCGGAGCCATCGAGAAGCGCGGCGACAAACTCGCCTTCCTCAGCCACCGATTGCGACCGGATGATGACCCAGTCGCCGTTGAGGATGCCGGCATCCTGCATGGAATCGCCCACGACCTGCAGCATATAAAGCTCTCCTCCGCCGACGACCTCGTCTGGCATGGGGAAATACGTGTCGATATTTTCCTCTGCAGTGATTGGTGCACCGGCGGCGATGCGGCCAACGACGGGAATATAAGCTACGGCGGCAGACTCTTCAGGGCCGCGGGCAGAGGTATCGGGGACGTCCTTAGCCTTGCGGCCCGGCTTCTTTTCGGCGTCGTCAGTGTTGAGGTGGCGTACGTCGACCGCGCGGGGTTTATTGGGATCGCGGCGCAAGAAGCCCTTTTCCTCCAGTTGCTTGAGCTGATAGGCCACGGACGAGGTGGATTGCAGGCCGGCGGCGTCACCAATTTCGCGGATGCTGGGCGGGTAACCGCGGAGCATCACTGCATCGCTGATGACGTTAAGGATGCGGCGTTGCCTTTCGGAAAGGGAGGCGTAATCGTTCTTTGCGGTGCTTGCTTTCTTGCGGCCCATGTGCGGCTCCTAGCTAAGGGGTCTGAGGTTCTGCGTTCATAGCTTGAAAAGGGACTGGGTGACACCTGCGTGCCATAACTCATTTGTAGCACGAAAAGTACAAGCGTTCGAGATTTACGCGAAAAACTGGACAGGTTTTCGAAGTGGTGCTATAAATCGAACATAGAAACAATCTCGAACACAGGAGCGACATTGAGCTCTTGTTGTGTCAAGGGGCCGCTTTAGACTTACGGCGGTCGTCGAAAGGAAAGCAATGTCTCAACTACTTCACTCTCGCAATAACATGGTCAAACAGCGCGCGGCACGTCCACAGATCGTCCCTTCAGCCGCTATTTGGGATATTGATGATCAAAGCTGGGGCGTGCAGCATTCTCCTTCCGAAAAGGGGGAAATCAGGACTTTAAATTCCGTATATCGAACGAACCGTGAAGGTTATTCGAATACGTGGACTGATGAACGTTCCTTACCTGATTTCGCGAACAGGCCGATGGAAGAAGACGATGCGCATAGTTCGCGCAAGAATTACCTCCTCGGTGCAGTATTTGGTGCTGCCGTATTTTTCGGCACGGTTGCCGGCGGGCTGATGGGTACGAGCGCTGAAACGCCGACTGATCCTGGCGCTTCGGTACAGCAAGTAGAAGCAGCGATCGGACAGTAGTGCTGCGTGTACTAAAGCAGGCCACTAAAGCAGGCACTTCAGGGTTATATGCTACGGGCCTTGTTAGACAGCAGCTCGTCTTCCCGGCCGGATATAGGCCCGCTTGCTTCACGGAGACAGGCACGCGAGTAGGAGGAGTCTGGCGCAATGGTGTCAGGTTTTTGGCTTGGGCGTGGGAGGTAAACTAAACCGAGAAGCTAAATTAGCGAAAGGACTAGTGTGTACTGCCCGTTTTGCCATAACGAACAATCCCGCGTTATTGACTCGCGCGTGGTTGATGCCGGCGCATCGATACGGCGCCGGCGGGAGTGTGCTTCCTGTAAGGGACGCTTCACCACTGTGGAAAAGGCCGTACTGCTGGTTGTTAAGAGAAATGGACTCGCTGAGCCATTTAGTCGGGATAAACTCATTCGGGGCGTTAGGCGCGCATGCCAGGGTCGCGACGTTAGCGATGATGCCTTAAAAAAGCTGGCCCAAGAGGTTGAGGAAACGGTGCGGGGGCACGGGTCCTCGCAGGTAAACGCCAACGAAATCGGGCTAGCGATTCTCGAGCCACTGCGTGACCTAGACGAGGTCGCATATCTGCGCTTTGCCTCGGTGTATAAATCATTCGAGAGCGCGGATGACTTTGAATCGGAGATTCGTTTGATGCGGCGGCGCGATCGCGGGGACCTTTAAACTGCGCAGTGTAGGACGATTTCTCAGCAGTTATACAGCCGTTCCTGCGCAGGATCGAAGCAGTCTTAACTGGCCTTTTGGGTGCATCGTTTCGTTAGGGCCTGCCCAATGTTTACGCCGCCGGCGGCCGAGTAAGCAGATTTTTAGCTTAGGTATGGCCGGCCGGGCGGCGGGAACGTGAGGTTGGGGTGACTAGCGCAATTTATCCACTGCCTTTTGGATCCTCCGCAGGGACACCGCGTGCGCCGTGCCGAGGCGCTGGGCAAATAGCGAGACCCGCAATTCCTCGATCATCCAGTGGATGTCCTTGACCTCGCGTGTCTTTTCGCGACCCGCGGGAAGGTTGCGCAGCCGGTTTGCCAGGTAGGCCTTGGCATTATCGACCTCGGCCTGGCGGTCGGCATCGCGATCCGGATCGAGCGACATGTCCTCCAGACGGATGCGCATTGCCTGGATGTAGCGGGGAAGGTGGCGCAGGTGCGTGGCTCCGTGCACGGTGATGGCATTCGGTGGAAGAAGGAAATTAAGTTGCTTTTCCATATCGTCGATGGCGGGACCGTCCCACTGGGAAAGTTCGGCGCGGAGGTTGGAGTACTCAGCCAAGCCAGGCGCGATCGAGACTATTGATTGCCGCACGCGGCCGGGAACCTGCGGTTTCACGGTATCTTTGAGCTCGGAAAATGCCTCTGGCGAGCGCACGGGGCCGCCGGCCTCGAGCATGAGGTCGCGGATTGCCGCTACGCGGGCGTCATTGACCAGGCCGTCGGCGCCGCCATGCGGATAAGAATCCACGGCGACGCGCTGCTGCAGGGGAAGCCCCTTGACCATTTGCGCGGTCGAGACGGAAATCTCGCGCATCAAAAGCGTGAGGGTGGTGGTGACCATGGCGGCATCGGCAGCCGCCTTGGTGGGATGAACCTTAAGCTCAACGCCTTCCTTGGTGGCCACCAGCGCTGGGTAGGCGGTGACCTCGTGGCCATCGACGGTGGTGGTGACGGTCTCGTCAACGGTGCCGAGGGTATCGTCGGTCCACTCGCTGACCGCGGTGGATTCGGCGGTGCGGCTTACCCGCGAGACGGACGATTTAATGTGGCCGGCCTGGCGCTCGCGCAGGGCGGCAAGGTCCCTATCGGAATCGATGATGGTGCCACTCTTGTCGATGGCCGCGTAGTTCATCCGCAAATGTTCCGGCAGCTTGTCCGGTTGGAAGTCGGAGGCGTTGATGCCGTGGCCGCCGAGCTCGCGCAGGACATCGGCAAGCTGCTGGGTAAGGGGGCCTTCGAAGGGAATGAGGCGTTCCATGGCGCGCTCGGCAAATTCCGGGGCGGGCACGACGGTGCGCCGCAGGGCCTTGGGAAGGGAACGAATAAGCTCGTTGACGAGCTCGAATCGCAGGCCGGGAACGAGCCAATCGAAGCCTTCGGTATCGAGGCCGGCAAGCATGGGAACGGGAACCATGACGGTGACGCCATCAAGGGGATCGCCGGGTTCGAATTTATAAGTCAGCTCGTAATCGATGGAGCCTTTGCGCCAGTGATCGGGGAAGGAGACTTCGGTGACGTCGTGGGAGTCATCGACAAGCGTGGCTGGATCGAAATTCAGCAGATCGGGTTCCTGGCGGCGCTTTTTCTTCCACCAGGAATCGAAATGGCGGCCCGTGGTGACCTCGGCGGGAATGCGCTGGTCATAGAAATCAAAGAGGGTATCCTCATCCACGATGAGGCCGCGGCGGCGGGCCTTTTCCTCGTATTCGGCCGCCTCATCAAGGGCCTGCGCGTTTGCCTTGAGGAATTCGTGGTGCGCATTCCACTCGCCGGCGATAAGCGCATTGCGGATGAACATATCGCGCGCAGCGACGGGATCCACGCGGTGATAGGGCACGGTGCGATCCGCGACGATGGGCACGCCGTAGAGCGTGGACTTCTGGTGCGCGATGGCGGCCGCGCGCTTGCGGGACCACGTGGGATCGGAATAGTTGTGTTTGAGCAGGTCCGCGCCGAGCTTTTCCACCCAGGCCGGATCGATGGTGGCAACGTCGCGTGCCCAAAGCCGAGAGGTTTCGACGAGCTCTGCCGCCATGACGAACTCGGGTGGCTTTTTGGCCAAGGCGGAGCCTGGAAAGACGAGGAAGCGGGTATTGCGCGCGCCGTGGAACTCCTTGGAATTGCCGTCGCGGGCGCCAATATTGGATAACAGCCCGGATAGCAGCGCAATATGAATATCGTCGGCGCGGCGTTCGGTGCCTTCTTGGTAATCCCACCCCAGCTGCTTGGAGACGTCTTTGAGCTGGCGGACCAGGTCGAACCACTCGCGGATGCGCATGTAGTGGAGGAACTCCTGCTTCATGCGCTTGCGGAACCTATTGCCCGATTGCTCATTGCGGGTCTGTTTGATGTAATCCCACAACTTCAGCATGGACAAAAAGTCAGAGGTCTTGTCCTTAAAGCGCGCGTGCGCCTGATCGGCTTGCGCTTGGTACTCCAGCGGGCGTTCGCGCACGTCTTGGATGGTCATGGCGGCAACGATGACGATGACATCGTGGAGGCAGCCGTTGGTATGGGCCTCGATAAGCATGCGCGCCATGCGCGGATCGAGTGGGATGCGGGCCAAGTTGCGGCCGGTTTCGGTCAGCGCCGGTTTCTTGTGCTTGTCCTGGAGCGCACCGAGCTCGTGGAGGAGGTTGAGGCCATCGCGAATGGCCTTGAACTCGGGTGGCTGGAGGAAGGGGAATTGCTCGATATCGCCGAGCTTGAGCGAGACCATCTGCAAAATGACGCTGGCCAGGTTGGTGCGCAGGATTTCTGGGTCAGTAAATTCTGGGCGGCTCTGAAAGTCTTGCTCACTATAGAGGCGGATGGCGATGCCATCGGCGACGCGACCGCACCTACCGGAGCGCTGATTGGCAGAGGCCTGTGAAATAGGCTCGATGGGTAGGCGCTGCACCTTGGTCCGCGTGGAATAGCGCGATATGCGCGCGGTGCCGGTATCCACGACGTATCGGATTCCGGGCACGGTTAGCGAGGTTTCGGCGATATTAGTGGCTAAAACGATGCGCCGCCCGCGGTGATTGCTAAATACGCGGTGCTGTTCCTGGTTAGACAGGCGCCCGAAGAGGGGAGCGACCTCCACGTTTTTCCATTTCTTGGCCTCGATGACTTCCATGGCATCGCGGATATCGCGCTCACCGGGGAAAAAGCAGAGGATATCGCCGTCGCCTTCTGCCATGAGCTCCTCGATGGCCTCGGTTAAACCATCGAGTGGGTCTTGATCCACCAGCTTTCCACCCGCCTCGAATTCGAGGGGGCGGTAACGAATCTCCACCGGGTAGGTGCGTCCGGATACCTCGATGATGGGGGCAGGAGTGCCATCGGGTTGGGCGAAGTGCTCGGCAAAACTTTCCGGATCAATCGTCGCGGAGGTGATAATCACCTTGAGATCGGGCCGCTTGGGAAGAATCCGCTTGAGATACCCCAAGAGGAAGTCAATATTCAGTGAGCGCTCGTGCGCCTCATCGATGATGATGGTGTCGTATTTATTAAGGAAGCGATCGCGCTGCATTTCTGCTAGCAGAATGCCGTCCGTCATAAGTTTCACCGCGGTGGTATCAGAGACTTTGTCATCGAAGCGGATGGCGTAGCCTACAGATTCCCCGATGTCTTGGTCGAGCTCGGAGGCGATGCGCTCGGCGACGGTCCGTGCGGCAATGCGGCGCGGTTGGGTGTGGCCGATAAGTCCCCGGCGACCCCGGCCGATGTCGAGGCAGATCTTGGGGATCTGCGTGGTCTTACCAGAACCAGTTTCGCCGGCAATGATGACGACCTGGTTTTCTTCAATTGCTGCGGCGATATCGTCCTTGCGGGCGCTGACCGGCAGGGAATCGGGGTAGGTGAGTGGGGGAACGGCGGCATCGACAAGCGCTAGGCGATCTGCGGCTGCCTGGATATCCTGGCCGATTTCGCGCAGGGCCTTGGGGGCGCGTGCCTTCGATAGGCGGCGGCGGAAGCTGCGAGCCTCGGCGATGGTGACGTTGTCTAATGCTGCAAAAAGTTCATCGCGGCTAGGGGCCTGCGAAGTAGTGGTTTCATGCTTTGTCATGGCTAATTGATGAGCTTACCCCGGTTACGTGAAGTGGAAAAAGTTGCTAGTATGAAAATACTTATCTCAACGATACTTTTCTCGTTGCGCCCAACCCGAATGCAGAAGGAAGGCACCGCTGATGAACGACGATAAATCCGGTGGAAATGACGATTTTCCGCGCTATGAACCGACTGATCACCCGGAGGATCAGCCGAGCTACGGAAGCCTGCCGTCCTATGGCGGCAGCCACGAGAGCGGCAGCTACGAAAGCTCCGGCAATCAAGGATATGCGGGCTACCAAGCACAGGACAATACCGTAAATTCCGGCGGGTTTACCGGAAAGCCCTCGGCCATTGATTCGATTTCGTGGGCCTTTCGCACGGTGTTTAAGAACTGGAAACTGTGGATACTCGGTGCCTTGCTCGTTGGCGTCATTGTCATAGCAGTCTCCGGAGTGAGCCTGGCCGTTGCTCCCGCAGAGGGCGCGGATGCCTCCGGTGCGGGATCCATTGTGCAAATCGTGTCTTATGTGATCATGGCCGTAGTCAGCCTAATGGCGATGCGACTGGCGCTCTTCCAGATCGATGATCCGCGCACTGGGTGGAGCTACGTGGGTAAAGACGTGCGGTGGTGGCAGCCACTGGTGATCATGATCATCATCGGTATTATTTCCTCGGTAGTAATGTTCATCTTCGTTGGTGGCTCGATCTTCCTCGGCCCAGACGCGGGCGCCGACGCCACAGAGGAAGAGGCGTTGGAATCCATGGCAGGCCTTTTCGGAGTTGTGGCTTTATTGACTCTCATCGGCCTGTTTATTCAGCCGCTTTATATGTTGATGCAGTGGTTTGCGGCCGATGGCGACGGAGTTGGCCAAGCCATCAAGAAAGGTTTTAAGGCCGGTAAAGGAAACTACGGCCAGCTTTTGCTGCTAACGGTGCTTAACATGCTGATTATAATTGGCGGCTTTATCCTACTCCTTGTTGGGTTGATTGTTGCTGTACCGGTTACCTTACTGTCTACGGCTTATTTGTTCCGCCAGTGTGCAGGCCGCGCAGTCGGTCAAGCTGGGTAATCGCTTTGCCATTGTTTAAGGCCACCGAGGCACTGCTTCGGTGGCCTTAAACGTGCGTGGCGGTTTTAACCCTCCAGCGAGCGGACGAGGGCATTTTCATAAGCGGCGGTTATCAGGGTGCCGAATTCGCGGAATTCTTCACTGCGTGCGGCAGAGGAGCGGAAGACGAGGCCGATTTCGCGCTCTGCGGTGACATCGGGGGCAAAGTAGGCCACACCGAGGTTCTTACCGTGGCATTCGGTGGCCAACGCGGACTTGGGGATAAGGGTGCAGCCGAGCCCGCCCATCACCAGCTGCATAATGGTGGTCAGTGATGAGGCGCGCGTGACGGAATTGGTTGCCTCTGCCGGGTTGACGTGGGCGTGCCGGCAGAGATCGACGACTTGGTCGCGGAGACAGTGGCCATCGTCAAGCAGCAGCAAGTCTAGGTCCCGCAGCTCCGCCACCTGGACGTCCGTACGTCCGGCGATGGTGTGATCGGGCGGGCTGACGATGGCGAAGTCCTCGGTGTACAGCGGGCTGTCGACCATGCCCGTGGCCTCTGAAGGCAAGGCGAGGACGGCTAAATCGAGGTTGCCGTTGCGCAGGCGCGCGATGAGGTGCTGGGTTTGCTCCTCCACAAAGCGCGGCTCGAGCTCCGGGTAGGTCTCCGTAATCTTCGCCAGCAAGTCCGGGAGGATATACGGGGCGATGGTCGGGATGACGCCAATGGTCAACGGGCCGGACAGGGTGCCGTGGGCGCCGCGGGCGTGCGCGAGGAAGGTATCGGCGGCCTCAAGGGTGGATTTGGCATAGGGCAGAAGGGTTTCGCCGGCCGATGTCACGATGACCTTGCGGGTGGAGCGCTCGATGAGCTGGACGCCGAGCCCCTGCTCGAGCGCCACGAGGCCCTGGGAGAGGGAAGGCTGAGAGATCTCCAGCTTGGCGGCAGCGGTGCCGAAGTGCTTGTTTTCCGCCACGGTGACAAACGTACGCAGCTGGGCAAGTGTTGGTCGATACTCTTTATTATGCATGCCTATCACTCTAACATTTATCTATAGGATTAGCTATTGACGTGACCGGAATTAATGGTATTGTCTTTGGTGTTGGGCCGGAGAGGGTCCGGCCCGTGGTCCTCGGCACAGGACTGTCGGAAACTTGAAAAAGATTACCCTTTTAAGAAGGAGTTGAAGAACATGCCTATCATGACCGTTGGCGAAAAGTTCCCAGAATTCGACCTCACCGCCCTGACCGGCGGCGACCTGCACAACGTTAACGCTAGCCAGCCAGAGGACTACTTCGAGCAGGTTTCCTTGGACAAATACGAGGGCAAGTGGAAGGTCGTCTTCTTCTACCCCAAGGACTTCACATTCGTGTGCCCGACCGAGATCGCTGCCTTTGGCAAGCTGGACGAAGAGTTCCAGGACCGCGACACCCAGGTGCTGGGCGGCTCCACCGATAACGAGTTCGCTCACTTCAACTGGCGCGCAACCCACCCGGACCTGAAGGATGTTCCGTTCCCGATGTTCTCCGACGTGCGCCACGACCTGATCCGCGCACTGGGCGTAGAAAACGCCGACGGCGTTGCTGACCGCGCAACCTTCATCATCGACCCAGATGGTGTTATCCAGTTCGTTTCCGTTACCCCGGACGCTGTGGGCCGCAACGTTGACGAGGTCCTGCGTGTCCTCGACGCCCTGCAGTCCGAAGAGGTCTGCGCCTGCAACTGGGAGAAGAACGACCCAACCAAGAACATCGACAAGATGGACGTCGTCCAGTCCCAGCTTTAAGCATTAGTTACGTGTGAGCGCTGTCCCCGCCCCATGAGGCGGGGGAGGGCCGGCACCCAACTTGCAATTTAAGTTACTGAGAAAATATTTAGAAGGAGAAAAACTGTGTCTATCGAGAACTTGAAGTCAGCACTGCCTGAGTACGCCAAGGATCAGAAGCTCAACCTCGGCGCGTTGACCCGCACCACCGAGCTGGATGAAGAGCAGCTGTGGGGCACCCTGTTGGCTTCGGCGGCAGCTACCCGCAATGACACCGTGATTTCTGAAATCGCGGAAGAGGCGCAAGAGCACCTCTCTGAGGAAGCCATCAACGCCGCTTACGGCGCTGCCACCGTCATGGCGATGAACAACGTTGCCTACCGCGCCAAGAGCTGGTTGGGCGATGACTACGCACAGGTTAAGTTTGGCCTGCGGATGAACTTCATCTCCAAGCCTGGCGTGGAAGACGCTAACTTCGAGCTGTGGAATATCGCCGTGTCCGCTATCAACGGCTGCGAGCACTGCTTGGGCGCACACACCCAGAAGCTCAACGATACTGGCGCGACCAAGGAGCAGGTCTGGGAGGCCATCAAGGTTGCTTCTGTCATTCAGGCAGTCGCACAGGCCGTCCAGATTGAGGCTGCACGCTAAAAGCGCTGCTTAATTAGCCTTTGGAATAAGCCACCCCGCGCGCTGCTTCCCTCGGTGTCCCCCATAGGACGCCGGGTACAGCGCAGGGGGTGGCTTTTATCGTTTTAGCTAACCCGCGTGTGATTAATACTCGACGCGCAACTCTGACAGGCGGACTTCGCCGGCTTCATCGGAGGCGTCCAGATCAACCGTGGCGACAAATTGATAGGCGCGATCTCCTGCTGGGTCCTTGATAATTTGCCGCACGGGCCAGCTGCGGGAGCTGGATTCTTCCAACCGGAAGTACTCGGGTCCGCGCGCCTCAGGGCCGGTATCAATGTCGTCGTATTCGTCAAAGTAGTCATCCAAGACGGCGCCAAAATCGGGGACCTCGTCCAGATAATCCAATACCTCGGCCAGGCAGTCTTCTTCCTCCAGCGCGAAGAGCTGCGCGAGGCGGAACATGTAATTGCGTACCATGATGCCAAAGGCGCGTCGGTTAGCGGTAAGCGCAGTAGGATCTTCGACGCCGAAGGCCAGCTCGCGGTCGAGCGTATCTTGATCGATGGGGGAGTCTTCGCCGGCCATCTGCGCCCATTCATCGACAAGCGAAGAATCCACCTGGCGGATGAGCTCGCCTAACCAGACGATGATGTCTTCAATTTGGGGCGTCGTGTATTCATCGGGGATGGACTGTTTAAGGGTGCGCCAGGCATCGGTGAGATAGCGGAGGATAACGCCCTCAGAGCGGGCTAAGCCGTAAGTGGCCACCAAGTCCGAGAAGGTCATGGCGTTTTCCACCATGTCGCGCACCACGGATTTCGGCCGCAGCTCGAATTCCTTTACCCACGCATTGGTCTCCGCGAAGGTATCGTAGGCCTGCTCGAGTAGCTCCTCTAGAGGCTTGGGCCAGGTAATATCCTCCACGATATTCATGCGGTCGGTGTAGTCCACCCCGTCCGCCTTGAGCGCGGCAATTTCTTCCCCGCGCCGCTTCTTCTGCTGGGCCTGTAGCACCTGCCGGGGATCATCGAGGATCGCCTCAAAGATAGAGATTACGTCAAGGTGATAGCTGTCTGCCTCTGGGTCCAACAGGGAGAGCGCGGCCAAGGCAAAGGGCCCGAGAGGCTGGTTCAGGGCAAAGTCGCGCGGCAATTCCCGCACGAGGTGGTAGGGGCGGCCGTAGATATCCAGCCCCTTGGTGGATTTTTGGACCACGCCGGAATCCACCAATCCGCGGAAGAGGTCGAGGGCGGTGAGGATATCCTTGTTTTGCTTGCTGCGGGGATCGTGATTATCGCGCAAGAGGTGGCGCATATGCGCATAGCCGTCGCCGTGGCGGGCTAAGACATTCAGCAGCATCGAATTCGACACCCGGAATTGCGAGGTCAACTGCTCCGGTTCTGCTTCTGTGAGCCGCGCAAAGGTCTTCTCGGACCAAGAGACTTCGCCCTCGCGTGCGGATTTCTTCTTCAGCTTTTTCAGCCGCTTCGGGTCATCGCCAATGCGCCTGCGGGCCTTTGCATTTTCAATCTCGTGCTCGGGGGCCTCGACGACGACGGTGCCTTCCGTGTCATAGCCCGCGCGCCCAGCGCGTCCTGCGATCTGGTGGAATTCGCGGGATTTCAAGATGCGCTGGCGTTGCCCATCAAACTTGGCCAGGCCGGTCATCAATACGGTGCGGATGGGCACGTTGATGCCCACGCCCAAGGTATCGGTGCCGCAAATAACCTTGAGGAGGCCGCGCTGCGCGAGGCGCTCCACAAGTCGTCGGTACTTGGGCAGCATTCCCGCATGGTGAATGCCAATGCCCTTGCGAAGCAACTTTGAGAGGTCCTTACCAAAGGCAGTGGTAAAGCGGAAGCCGCCGATTTCTTCAGCGATGTCCTCTTTTTCCTCTTTGTTAATGATGCCAGACAGCGAGGTCAGGGCTTGGGCCCGCTCGGCGGCCTCGCGCTGGGAAAAGTGCACGACATAAATGGGCGCCTTATTATCGGCAAGCAGTTCTTCGATGGTTTCGTGCACCGCGCTAAAAACATACGAGAAATCCAGCGGCACCGGGCGGGTGGACCCGGCCACGAGGCAGGTCTCTCGCCCCGTGCGGCGGGTGAGATCCTCCTGCAGCCAGTCGGTATCACCGAGCGTGGCGGACATTAAGAGGAATTGCGCCTTGGACAGCTCCAAGAGCGGCACCTGCCAGGCCCAGCCGCGATCTGGATCGGAGTAGTAGTGGAATTCGTCCATGACCACTTGGTCGATATTGGCCTCGGCGCCATCGCGAAGCGCGATATTGGCAACGATCTCAGCGGTGGCGGCGATGATGGGGGCATTGCCGTTTACGGTGGCATCGCCAGTCATCATGCCCACGTTCTCTGCGCCGAAGATTTCACACAGCGCAAAGAACTTCTCGCTTACCAGCGCCTTAATGGGCGCGGTATAAAAACTCCGCTGCCCGCGGGCGAGGGCGATGAAATGTGCGGCGTTGGCCACCATGGACTTGCCCGAACCCGTAGGGGTCGCGAGGATGACATTATCTCCGGCCAAGATGCCGAGCGAGGCCTCTTCCTGCGCGGGATATAGATTGATTCCCTTGCTGGTGGTCCACGAGTTAAAAGTATCCCAAATGGCCTCATCAATGAGGGACTCGGGGACTTCCGTTAAATCTGGCAGCTGTTGAGATAAGTTCACCCCCACCACCTTAGCGGCGATGGGGGCGGGTTCGTTAGATATCGTCGCCTAAGTCTCTGTCATCATCGGCCGAGTCTTCGCGGTCATCAATATCAGTATGGATAATCTCCTCGCTATCGGACTCATCGAGCGAGGCGAGGAAGGCCTCGAATTCTTCGCTGATTTCCTCAGCGCTGGGCACGGCTTCCTCGCCCGGCATGATGGCCTGCGGGTGCTCTTCGCGGTAGCGGTCCATGAAGGCATCGTATTGCTGCTCCAATTGCTGGACCACGCCCTCAATCTCTTCCGAGCCATTGACCTGCTCATCCAGCTGGCCCTCGACGCGGGAAATATCCGCCTCGATGCTGCCCAGCGGAATATTCAGTTGAGCAGCCTTAGCCACGGAATCGAGGAGCTCCAGCGTTGCCTGCGGGTACGGGGACGCAGCCAAGTAGTGCGGCACGTGCGCGGTATAGCCCGCCACCGTCCGGCCCTTATCCGCTAGGGCCTTTTCTATATAGAGCGCCGCGGCGCCAGGAACCATCATGGTCGAATCCATCTTGACCATGCTGTCCGTCAGGCGGGAGGCGGTACCGTGCGCGGTGACCACGGTGGGGCGGGTGTGCGGCACGGGCATCGGCGCAGCGTAGAGCATGATGGTGTCTTCAATATCGAATTTCTCCACCAGCTTGACCACCGCCGTGGTAAATGCTTCCCAGCGCATATCCGGCTCAGGACCGGAGAGAAGGAGGAAGGACTTGCCGGAATTATCCCGGAGCACCTTCAAGCCCAAATCCATGGGTTCAACCTCGAGGGCCCGGTCATTATCGATGGTGACGGCGGGGCGGCGGGAGCGATAATCGATGAGCTCATCAGAGTTAAAGGAGGCTAGCTGGCGGTTTTCCAGCGCGGCCTTGAGGTGATCGGCGCTCGACTCAACGGCCTGGCCTGCATCGGCATAGCCGTGCATGGCAACAATCATGGTGGGGCCTTTTCCTTCACCGGAATTGTCCTTGACCACCGGAGCGGGGTACTCCAATTCGTACATGCTGCGCTCTTCTTCGTGCATGATGTGTTACCTCCTTGGTCTCTTAATCTAGATCAACGACCGCCAGGACCGCACTATTCCCACACGCACTCAGGTCAGTGTTCGCGGAGTAGTTAAATAACCCATTATGCCCTAACGAAGCAACCTGCGCTAGGCCCGGTGCGGTGGGCCTGTGCATAACTGCTTGCCGATGCCCCCTTCCACCCACCTTATCCACAGATTTCGGACCTCTGCCTGTTGTGGGCTTTCGGTACTTGCCGCAGGCCCCGAAGCTAGGAGTCATGAAGATCACAACACCACAACAGCCCATCCGTACACCCGGCGATATCCTTGCCAATATTCCAGGAATCCTTGGATTCTTCCCAGCAGAATCCATTGTCCTCATCTCCATCGAACCAACCCCAGCAGGCCGCACCATGGGGCCAGTTGCACGCATAGACCTGTCCGATGTCCCCGACGCCCTCCCAGAGATCATGAGCGCCTTTCATTGCGGTAATCCGGAAGTCGTCCTCGGCTTTATCATCTCCCAGCGCGAGGAAGTAGAGCTCTGGGAGATGATCGAGGCGCTCTACCACTTCGAAGATGACAAGGGCACCGGAATCGATGCCTGCTGGCTTGTGGAAGAAATCGCTACGTCCACTGCCTACGACCTCGTATTCGGCTTTAGCACCGGCAATGGCAAGGGCCCTATGCACGCTTGGACCGAAGGAACCATTCCCGCTATTTCCACCAGCTCTTCCATGCGCGCCTGCGTAGAAAACGGTACCTTGCCGGAGCTTTCCCGCGATGAGCTGGTCCAGCAATTTGCCCCGCACAACCCGTACTTTGGGCAAGAAGAAATCGTGTCCATGCAGCGCTGCGCCGAGGAATTGTCCCGGCAAATGCGTGCCGGCCACGGGTATGGCACGACGGATCCAACCCGGGTGGTCCAGCACCTCATTGCAGATGTGCAGTATGTATTAAGCGAGTTAGAAACCTTGGAAGAGACCCTGGATAACGAAGAATTACTCTGCGTGGGGGCAATGTGGATGTCAACGACGTGGATGCGCGACTTGGTCATCCGAGACCTCGTCGAATCCCCGCACGCGGCCGGTACCTTGCTCCTAGCCACGGCGCGCACCTTTGGCGGCACCATCCGCTATAACGCCTTGGCGCTGTTTGCAGCGACCCAGGTGGCGCAGAAATTCGGGCTTTACGCCGGTCCGGCGCTGACCGTCGCCATCGATGAGGCACCGGGCCACAATTTAAGCCAGCTCATCGCTCAGGCCTATCGCAGCGGAATGGGGGAACGCCTCATTACCAGCCTAAGCCGTGGTTGCGACGCGGCGCGGGAAGCAGCGGGGATTGATGCCGATGGCTTTGTGTAGCCCCGCGCTTTAGCGCCGCGCCGAATGCGCCCGGTCGCCCAGCTGGCGCGTGAAATTCCACGCGTCGGTCACGATGGTTTCCAAGTCAGTGCGCTGGGGATTCCAGTCCAGCTCCCGCTTGATCTTGTCTGAGGATGCAATCAGCGTGGCTGGGTCTCCGGCACGACGCGGGGCGATCTCCGCCGGAATCTCGTGGCCGGTGACTTTCCGGCACATCTCGATGACTTGCTTGACGGAGTATCCCTCGCCGGAACCCAAGTTATAGATCCGGTGGGTGCCGGGAGCATTGCTGTGGAGGGCAAGCACGTGGGCATCGGCAAGATCGCGGATGTGGATGTAGTCGCGCACCGGCGTGCCATCCGGGGTATCCCAATCCGTGCCAAACATGAAAATCTTATCGCGGTGCCCCAGAGCAACCTGCAGGACAATGGGGATGAGGTGGGTTTCAACCTCGCGGTTTTCGCCGATGGAGCCGCAGGCACCGGCGACGTTGAAATAGCGCAGGGACGTTGCCGCGAGCCCAAAGGCCTGTGCAAAAGAGGTAATCATGTAGTCGATAGCTAATTTGCTAGCGCCATAGGGGTTCGTGGGCTGGGTCGGCATGTCCTCAGTAATAGGGACCTGCTCCGGCTCGCCATAGGTGGCCGCGGTGGAAGAAAAGACGAGGCTTTTGACATCGTTATCCCGCATGGCGTTGAGCAAGCGCAGCGTGGTCACGACGTTGTGCTGCCAATATTCGTCCGGCTTTTCCACGGATTCACCGACCAGCGAGCGGGCGGCGAAGTGGAGGACTCCCTCAAAGCCGCCTTCGCCCAGTACCTCTGCGGCCTTGTCGGCCACATCGCCTTCTACCACGCGGGCTGCGGGCGGCACGGCATCCCTATTACCCGTGGAAAAGTTATCGATGATGGTGACATCGTGGCCCTGCTCTACGAGGACTGCGGAACACACGCTGCCGACATAGCCGGCACCGCCAGTAACCAAAAGCTTCATGGCCTAGACCTCCACGCGCACGGCGTGTGCGAGATCATCTGCCAAGGTGATGACCTTACCCGAGGGAGTGGTAAGCGAAATCGTGCCGCCATTATTGACCACGGTGACCTCGGTACCGATGCGGATGCCAGCCTCTGCGAGTTCCCTGAATGTGGCCTCATCCACCTGCAGGATCTCGTTAATCTGGATAATCTTTGCGGACTTCTCTTCGCCATCGGGGAGATCGATAGCCCTCGTCCCAATCGATGGCTCGGGGACCTGGAAGCCCAGTTCTGCCAGCGCCGGAATGGGGTTGCCAAAAGGAGAGCGGCTAGGGTCATCGAGGACCGATACCATGCGCTTTTCCACCTCTTCGCTCATCACGTGCTCCCAGCGGCAGGCCTCATCGTGGACCTTGCTGATATCGAGTCCGAGGACATCAGTAAGCAAACGCTCCGCGAGTCGGTGCTTGCGCATCACTGCCGTAGCCAATTCGCGTCCCTTTTCGGTTAGATCCAAGCTCCTGTCCGAACGAACGTGGAGGAGGCCATCGCGTTCCATGCGAGCAACGGTTTGGGATACGGTAGGTCCGGACTGCTCTAGGCGTTCCGCAATCCGGGCGCGCAGGGGAGTGATGCCTTCTTCTTCCAATTCATAAATGGTCCGAAGGTACATCTCAGTAGTATCAACGAGGTCCCTCACGTGGGCATACCTTTCTTTGAAAACAGTAATGCGTGCCGTGCGCAAAGCAGACAGCGCTTTTTACATTCTGTATCCAGACTAGCTTAAGTTGCCCTAAGTTTGCTGGAGAGATTTTAAGGAGACGAGTTCGTACTCGCCGCTTGCATAGAGAATGCGACCTCGAAAGTACACTGGAAAAATTCTCGGCGGCACAGTCGAGGTCGCGATTAAATAAGGTTCAGGAGGCGAAAAGTTTTACAGTGCGTACTCGCGCAGGCGGTCGGCGCGGTTGCCATCGCGCAACTTTGCCATGACCTCACGCTCGATTTGGCGTACGCGTTCGCGGGAGAGCCCGAACCGGCGACCAATCTGGTCGAGGGTGCGTGGCACGCCGTCATCCAAGCCGTAGCGCAGGCGAATGACGTCCTGCTCGCGCTTTTCTAGCGTATCGATGACACCGCGAATATCGGAGTGGCGCATGGAGGCCACGACGGCGGTCTCAGCATCGGTGGCCTCAGCATCCTCGATGAAGTCACCCAATGGGGCTTCCTCGTCGGTGCCGACGGGCATATCGAGCGAGACGGGATCGCGGGACTGGCGCAGCAGCATCTCGATCTTGTTCTCATCAATGCCGGATTCCTCAGACAGTTCCTCATTGGTCGCCTCGCGGCCCAAGGACTGATACATCTCACGCTTGATGCGGGAAAGCTTATTGACCTGTTCCACCAGGTGGACCGGCAGGCGGATGGTGCGCGATTGGTCGGCCATGCCGCGGGTAATGGCCTGGCGGATCCACCACGTCGCGTAGGTGGAGAACTTAAAGCCCTTGGCGTAATCGAACTTTTCCATGGCGCGGATAAGGCCCAAGTTGCCCTCCTGGATGAGGTCCAATAGTGGCATTCCGCGGCCGGTGTAGCGCTTGGCCAGGGAGACTACGAGTCGAAGGTTCGCCTCCAGCAGGTGGGAGCGGGCCTTCTTGCCTTCGCGAGCCAAGATCTTCAGGTCTCGCTTTTCTGCGCGCGTCAGCTTCTCTGCATTATTGAGCTTGTATTCTGCATACAGGCCTACCTCGATGGTTTGCGCGAGTTCAACCTCGTCCTCGGCGCTGAGCAGGTCGGTCTTACCGATTCCGTTGAGGTAGACGCGTACCAAGTCCGCGGAGGGATTGTCATTGGTTTGATTGCGGCGAGACCCGCGGTCTACTTCCTGTTCCTCATCAGTAGTGGCAGTCGAAGTGCCATTGGCGGTGTTGGCAGATGGATTCGTCATCTTTTCAGCCTCCTGAAATTGTCGCCTGTTTCAAAAAGTACAACGGTGTGAGGACGCATTTAGTTCCCGCCCATCCCGAAATGTTTAAAACAGCGACGTGCCGGCCGCTTTGGTCCACCTTTTTGGGGGCGTCGGCAAGCACAGGCGCCACGTGGATGCAGTAAAACAGCTACATCCACGTGGCGGGGTGGTCTTAGCCGCGGACCTGTACGAGGTAGCGATAGACCGTGGGCTCAGATACGCCGAGCCGGGTGGCCGCCGCGGCGATGCCGCCTTTGAGGAGGAAGAAGCCAGCATCCTCGAGGGAAGCGATGACCTCTAGCCGTTCGTGGCGCTGCATCGACTCGACCGGGGTGGAGTGCGTGGAAATCGCGGAATCCAGCATGGAGTCCAAGAGGTGCTCGACGTTGGAGCGCAGCGATTCGCTGTAGGGCGCTTCCGGCTTTTTCTGCGCGGACGCTTCCGGGGCGGGAGTGCGCTGCGGTGCGGTGGTGCCGGGGTAGCCGCCGAAGGCCTTTGCCTTATCGATGGCCGGCTCGGTACCGCCTATCAACGCGTTAGCGGCATCGCGGATCTGGATAAGCTCGGATAATTCCACATTGATACAAAGCATGCCGCGCATATGGCCGGTGGTATCGCGCAGGAAATAGCTCGAGGAGCGGCAGACTTTTCCCTCGCTATTGACCGCGCGGTACCCGGTCATCATAGGAACGGCCGCGGCGTCGCCCTGTTTCATGAACCAGAGCGCAAAGTCTGTGACCGGGCCGCCTAGTTCGCGGCCGGAGATGTGTCCATTGGCAATGGCGATGATGGATTTATCGGGTACATCGAGATCATGGAGCACGATTTCGGTGTTGGGGCCCATGGCCTGACCGAGGAAATCGACGAGTGGTATGTACTGCTCGAGGAAGTTTTCTTCGGGGGCATGGCTGCTAGAAAGATTCATCAGCTGAAGCATGTCCTTATAATTCCTGTCAGATTATTGATAAGGTACCACAAAGTAACGACAAAGAAGGCGAGTACCCGGCCGTGCCCAAGTACTCGCCTCCTTTTAAGGCGCTCTTTCCGGAGCCTAGGTTGCCGGCATTAACCACATACCGGAATGGGCGGGTGCACCGCTAGGGCTAGGCCGCCCTGTGAGGTCTCCCGGTATTTGGCGTTGATGTCCTTACCGGTGTTGTACATGGTCCAGATGACCTCATCGAGGCTGACACACGGCTTGCTTTCGCGGTCCAGGGCCATGCGTGCGCTGGTAATGGCGTCTACCGCAGCTACGGCGTTGCGCTCGATGCAGGGGACTTGCACCTGGCCTAGGACTGGGTCACACGTCAGGCCCAATTTGTGTTCCATACCGATTTCGGCAGCCACGCACACCTGTTCCGGTGTCGCCCCCATCAGTTGGGCCAGCCCGGCTGCTGCCATGGAGCAGGCGACGCCAATTTCTCCTTGGCAGCCAACTTCCGCACCGGAAATGGAGGCGTTCATCTTGTACAGCGCGGCAATGTGGTTGCAGGCGAAGATATAGTCCGCGAACATGCTCGGGGTGACTGGCTCGACGAATTCATCGAAATAGGCCAGGACCGCAGGCACGACGCCGCATGCGCCATTAGTCGGCGCGGTGACGACGCGGCCACAGGCGGCATTTTCCTCCGAAATGGCCAGGGCAAACATGTTTACCCAGCTCAAGATGTTGAGGCCATCGTGTGGGTCGGATTGTTCCAGCCTGCGCTTCAGGGCGGCGGCGCGGCGCGGTACGAGCAGGGCACCGGGGAGCGGGCCATCGGTGGTGGAGCCGCGCTTGATGCCGGTGTACATGACATCGCGGACCTTGCGCAGGTGCTCGTCGATGTCCTCATCGCTGTGCAGCGCCCTTTCATTGGCCCGACCGAGCTCAGGCAGCGTCATATTATTGGTTTCGCACAGCGCCAGTAGTTCTTCCGCGCTGGAATAAGCGAATGGGACCTCGACGGAATCCTGGGTGCGCATGGCGAAGTCTTCTTGCTTGACGATGAACCCGCCGCCCACCGAGTAGTAGGTCTTGTGCAGGATGTCTTCCTCGCCGGCAAAGGCGATAAGGCACATGCCGTTTTCGTGCATGGGCAGGTATTCATCGTGGAAGTAGAATCCGCCGTCTTTGGGGAAGCCCACCTTGTGCGTGCCACCGAGAAGCAGCGTCTCGGTCTGGTTGACCTCTTTCATGAAGGCGGAGATGCCGTCGATATCGACGGTTTCTGGTTCTTCGCCGGCCAGGCCCAACAGGATGGCCTTATCGGTGGAGTGGCCCACACCGGTCAAGGATAGGGAGCCGTAGACGTTGGCCTGGACGCGGGTGACCTTATCCATGAGGCCTTTTTCTTTGAGTTCGTCGACGAAGGCCTTGCCGGCTTTCATTGGCCCAAGCGTGTGTGAGCTTGAGGGGCCGATACCGATCTTGAACATATCGAAGATGCTGATGAACATGGTTTTCTCCTGGAAAATCCTGAGAGGCAAGTGCTGCTTAGAAAGCCTGCACGATGGAGTAGATGATGGTGGCCAGGGCAACAAGGCCCATGATGAAGACGAAGTAGTTGGAGGCTTTGCCCTTGAAGCGGGCGAGTGCTGGGACCTTGTGGATGGCAATCATCGGGATAAGGAACAGCATGATGGCGATGGTCGGGCCGCAGAGGGTCTCGATCATGCCGAGGATGGAAGGATCCGCCCAGGCGACGAGCCATGCGGTTACCAGCATGAAGACGAGCGTGATGGTGTCGAGCTTGTGGCTGGATTCTGCATCATCTTTATTGGCATTTTTGCTGCCTTTGACTAGGAGGCCTTCGAAGCCTTCTGCAGCGCCGAGGTAGTGGCCCAAGAAAGACTTGGCTACGGCAATCATGGCGATGATGGGGGCAATCCACTGGATGAGGGGGTTGTCAAAGTGGTTGGCCAGGTAAGACAAGATGGTGATGTTTTGTTCCTTAGCCTCGGCCATATCTGCAGGAGAAAGGCTGAGCGCGCAGGAGAAGACGAAGAACATCACGACGACGACCATGAGGATTTCCGCGCGGAGCAAGATCTTGCGGGACTTGTATTCCGCGTACTTGCCGTAGGTTTGGCGGCGGTCGACGGCGAAGGAAGAAATCATGGGCGAATGGTTAAAGGAGAAGACCATGACCGGGACCAAGAGCATCAAGGTAATGCCCATGCTGTGGCCGGAGGCTTCGCGCGCGACGCTGAGGTCGAAGCTGTCAAAGAGTGCGGTATTCCACTTGGGGATGAGGTATAGCGAGAGTAGTACCAGGATGCCGATGAATGGGTAGACCAAGTAGGACATGACGTGGACGACCACGTTTTTACCCATGCGCACGACGAGGATGAGGCCGCCGACGAGAACCAGCGAGGTAAGCCAGCGATCTGGAGGGGTGATACCTAGCTGGTGATCCAGGAAGGAGTTCACCGTGTTGGTGATGGTTACCGAGTACACCAAGAGGATGGGGTAGACGGAGAGGAAGTAGAGGATATTCATCAACACGCCGGCTTTAACGCCGAAGTGTTCTTCCACGACGTCGGTGAGATCGCCGTCTGGCTTTGAGCTGGAGAGGACCAAGCGGGTCATGCCGCGGTGGGCCCAGTAGGTCATCGGCAAGGCGACGACGGTCATGATAAGAAGCGGGATGATGCCGCCGATGCCCGCGTTGATGGGAAGGAAGAGCACGCCGGCACCAATGGCGGTGCCGAACAGGGAGAGCATCCATACGGTGTCTTCCTTATTCCACGCTGGAGCACCTTCTTGGCCCGCAAATGGGGTCTCTATGCCGTCAGCGGGTGGCTTTTCTTCTGCGGGTAGTTGTTCCGGAATCTGCGCGTCGTGTTCCGGGTGTTCGACTTGTCCGTGGCGCAAGAGCTTGTGGGACATTTTCTTTCCTCCTCTGCATGGGGTTGACCGAAGCTTGAGGGCTCCTGTCACCCTGGAGTGAGAAAAGATTTTCTCTCACCAGCGTGCGCGGGAAAGGGACTGAAATTATTTTTTCAGCTTGTATCCAGCCCATTCGCTTCGTTACACGTTAAGTATAAGCCCGCGATGATGCCACGTGATAATAATTTATTGTATTCCGGGTAGGTTAATTATCACTCTGAAAAAGCTTGCGCGGCACCCAGAGATATGCATTGTTGAACAAAGTTGCCCATTGTGCGATCTAGCTCATAGATAATTCTGGGTGTGAGTGGGCGCTCGCGCAGGTAGACGCCGGATGAAGAGAAAATGCAGGAGAGGAAATTAGGTCTCGACCAAAACCGTAAATGGGCCTTCGTTGACGGAAGACACGCGCATCATAGCCCCGAATTGGCCTGATTCGACCGCGATAGCGCGCTCGCGGAGGCGCTCGATGATGTACTCGATGACCGGCTCGGCCTCTTCTCCCGGGGCAGCATCGGCCCACGATGGGCGCCGCCCCTTGGCGGTGCGGCCATACAGCGTGAACTGGCTGACCACCAAGACTGGGGCTCCGGCATCTGCAACCGATACTTCACCGTCTAGGATGCGCAGCTCCGCTATCTTGCGGGCCATCTTTTCTGCACGCGGTTTCCAATCGGCTAAATCCTCCCGGGAGACACCGACGAGGGCTAAAAGCCCGCCCGTCTCCGGGCAGTCGATGGCGCCGACGGTCTCGCCCGCAACGGTGACAGCTGCTTCGGATACGCGGGTTAGTACTGCGCGCATACCTGTATCTTCCTTCCTGGGTGTTCGGTGCTATTCGGTGTGGGCAGTCGGGGAAGCGTCATCCTCGAGCAGCAGATCGGCGGGGATGAGCAGGCCGTGGCGAACCATATCGATGATGGCGGGAAGCGCGGCCGCGGTCAGTTCTGCCTCATCGAAGCCGTGCGCCACCGCATACAGGCCAACGGTCTCTCCAAGGTTGAGCCCATGGGGAGATAAGCCAGCTACGATTGCTGCCAAGTGTTCATCAACTTCGTGGCTCCACCGGGGCCCATCGGTACGCGTCAAGCGGATAACCGCCCGGCTAAATCCTTGTTTATTATCGGTATCGGCCACGCTGACTTCTTCCTTCGCCACCTGTGGGCGCACCTGGAAGTGCTTTCCCTCCAGCTCGCCAGGAACCAAGTCGCGCAGCCATGCCACGCGGGCGAAGTATTCCTCCACCTCGGGTCCCAATGGGTCACTAAAGTGCTGTGGCATTTCTTCGGCCAAGATATCGGAGGGCGCGTCTTCGGCGATCTTTTGGATGGCGACGAATCCAAACCCGATTCCCGTGACATCGTGGTGGTGGAAATGATCCAGCCAGGCCTTTGAGCGCGCCTTGCCCTCATCGCTGCGCACATCAAGCGATTCGTCCTTGAGCCAGGTGGATACGTAGAGGGAAGGATCGGCGACATCCCGCTGAATGATCCAGGCAGCCACGCCCTTATCCGGCAGCCACGAGGCCACGCGCTGCTGCCAAGTCTGCCCACCGGTATGCACCCAGGCGGCGAGCAAATGCGCGGTTCCGCCCGGGGTGAGGTGATCCACTGCCTGGGATACCACCAATTCGCTAGCCCCATCCAAGTTCAGGCCAGAATCGCGGTAGACATGGCCCACCTCAGGAAGGCCAACGACGAATGGGGGATTGGCAACGATGCGGTCAAAGGTGCGCCCCGCAACGGGCTCGAACCACGAGCCCTCAACTAGCTCTACCTCTGTACTAGTCCCTGAGGCAGCGACGGTGGCACCGGCCAAATCAAGCGCGCGCCGGTGGACATCCGTCGCCGTAATGCTGCGCGCGCACTCGAGCTGACCCAACAATTGCACTCCCGAACCGGTGCCCAGATCGAGCACCGTTGATACCGGGCTTACCGGCGTCGATTGCAAGAGTGAGAGGCTTGCCGCCCCGACGCCCAAGACGTGATCCGCGCCGGGGACGTGGTCCACCAGCGAGGCATCGACATCGGAAAAGACGAGGCGGTTGGAGCCGACGATGATATGGGGCCGGATATCGAGGGCCATGTAGATGCTGCCGCGATCATCGGAAAGCGCCACGCCGGCATCCAGGAGCTTGGCGGCAAGGCGGGCCCCGAGGGCATCGGCAAGCAGCGTGGCCGGCTGATGCTCATGCAGCAGGAAGAAGCGGATGAGCGTATCCAGCTGGGAATTACCGGCGGTGCCGCGCGCCACCGCGGCAGGCTCACCGCGGTAGAGGGCCTCCGTAAGCTCCGGACCCAAATGCCCAGCTAAACCATCGGTAGTAAAACTGGCCTGCGAAAAAGCCTCCGCTAGCTCCGGGGCAAGATCGCGCAGCGCGGCGGCATCGAAATGAGGGCCAAAGGACGTCATGCTGGGAGAAGATCCTTTCCAGTCGTGCTATTCATGCGGGTTATGCGCCTAATCGGAGGCAGTATCGTCATGGTCAATAACGGAATGCTGAGATTCGATTGCTTTGGAGCCACCGCGGGAAATCTGTTGGTTCTGATACTGCGAATATAGCTGACGATTCATCGCGGGTTTATAGACATTTTTATCCCGCTTGTCCTTCTTCTCACCGCGGCTATTGCCAATGACCACGGCAATCCACGGCAAAGGAAAAGTCACGCCCACGATGATCGCCGCGAGCAACCACCAATGCAGGTACAAAAAGACCCCGGCAATGAGCAGCGATGGCACGCGCAGGAATTGGAAAAATCCGTACCACAATTCCCGGCGCCTGCGATCTTGTGCGGGCGAGAGCTTGGCATCCGTGATGAGAAAACGTTCCTTTTTGCCAAACACTTAAATTACGCACCTCCCTGGAGCGCGGCGCGTAACCCTACAACAGGGGACGGGAAAGCCGGCGTTGGAGTGCGTAGAGTGTGCATGTTCTCCAAGGGTAGACGCATGACTCGCAAAGTTCGATGCTGATGCGGCAAAATGGGGTGCGTGACTACGACTACGAAGACAATTGAACGGCCAGATATTCGTGAAGACACTTCGACGACGGATAATGACACGCCGAAGTTCTTCCACTACGTCAAAAAGGATCAGATTCTCGATTCCGCGGTCAACGGCAAGTACGTCGTTGCCCTGTGCGGTGAGTCCTTCCCGGTAACCAAACAGGCAAAGCCGGGCTCGCCGGTCTGCCCCGATTGCGAACGCGTTTTTAAGGGTCTTCGCCGCAAGTGAGGACGTTTAAGAAGACGAACCTCCGCGCGTGGCAGCAATCAGCCCTCGATAAATTCCTCGCCACCAAGCCACAAGATTTTATGGCCGTGGCGACCCCAGGTGCGGGTAAAACCACCTTTGCTCTGCGCATCGCGACGGAGCTTATGGAAGACCGCACGGTAGAACGCGTCATCGTCGTGGTGCCTACCGAGCACCTGAAGACGCAGTGGTCTGCCGCCGCCGCGCGGGTGGGCTTGGCCTTGGATCCTGCCTTCACGAACTCCTCTGCGGTCAACCCCAGCATGGACGGCATCGTGGTGACCTATGCCCAAGTGGGCATGCACCCCTTCAAGCACCGCGCCGTTGCCTCCGCGCGGCGCACCTTGGTGATCTTGGACGAGATCCACCACGCCGGCGATGCCAAAAGCTGGGGCGATGGCGTCAAGGAAGCCTACGACGACGTCAACCACCGCCTCGCGCTGACCGGTACTCCGTTTCGCTCCGATGAATCGCCTATCCCCTTTGTGCGCTATGAGGACGACGGCGAAGGCCATAAGGTCTCGCGCGCCGACCACACTTACGATTACGGCGATGCGCTTGCCGATGGCGTCGTGCGCCCCGTCGTCTTCCTGTCCTACTCCGGCGAGGCGCGCTGGCGGGACTCCGCCGGGGAAGAGCACTCCGCGCGACTGGGTGACATCATGAACGTGGAACAAACCGCGCGCGCCTGGCGCACCGCGCTCGACCCCAAGGGCGAATGGATCCCCGCCGTGCTGCAGGCGGCGCATACCCGCTTGATGCAGATGCGGCGCAATATGCCGGATGCCGGCGGGCTCGTGCTCGCTTCCGATACGACCACCGCCCGCGCCTACGCGAAAATCCTCAAGCAACTCTCCAATACCCCAGTCTCGGTTATTTTGTCCGATGACCCAGGTTCCTCGGACCGCATTCAAGAATTTGCGGACTCCACCGATGAATGGATGGTTGCCGTACGCATGGTGTCTGAGGGCGTCGACGTGCCCCGCCTCGCGGTCGGAGTCTACGCCACGTCCGCGTCGACCCCCTTGTTCTTCGCCCAGGCAATCGGCCGCTTTGTGCGCTCCCGCATGCCTGGCGAAACCGCCTCGGTCTTCCTTCCCTCTGTCCCCGTGCTACTCGGCCTTGCCGAGCACATGGAAAAATCCCGCGACCACGTCTTAGGCAAAGAGAAGACGGAGAAAGAAGGCTGGGACGACGAGCTACTCGAGCAAGCAAACCAGAAAAAGACTGAACCGGACATGCTGGAAAAGTCCTACGAGTCTTTAGGCGCCGAAGCCGAATTTTCTGGCCTGCTCTATAACGGCTCGCAGTTTAATACCGGCGATATGACCTCTGATGAGGAAGCCGATTTCCTCGGCATCCCCGGGCTCCTCGATGCCGACCAGGTCAAAGACCTACTGCGCAAGAAGCAATCCGAGGAAATGGACCGCCGTGAGGCCGAGGAAAAGGCGCGCCGGGCCGCTGAGGCAGAAGAGGCCCACCGCCGCAAGATCTACGGCATGGGTCATGCGCCTGCCGCGAAGCAGCAAGAGTCCGATGCCGCAGCGGATACCGGCGTGGTGGATGAGCTCGGCGCGCTGCGCAAGGAGCTCAACACGGTGGTCTCCATTGCCGCGCAGAGCTCCGGCCGGCCGCACGGTGCCATCCACACCGAGGTCCGCAAGGCCTGCGGCGGACCGCCCACCGCGTTGTGTAGCGCGGACCAATTGCGCGAGCGCATCAACTACTTGCGCAAGTGGTAGCAAGCCTCCTTATCGCCGGTTGGCTGTCGGCCGGCTTGCTGGCGCTGCGCTTCTTTCGCGACGCCAGCCCCGCAGGAGGGAAAGGCACATAAAAGGCCGCACCACCGTGGTGCGGCCTTAATGCTGTGCGAGGCGGGCGAGTTATCTAGTCGAGGTAATCGCGCAATACCTGCGAACGAGAGGGGTGGCGCAGCTTCGACATCGTCTTGGACTCGATCTGACGGATGCGCTCGCGGGTAACGCCGTAGACCTGGCCGATCTCGTCTAAAGTGCGCGGCATGCCATCGGTAAGCCCGAAGCGCAGGCGCACGACGCCAGCTTCGCGCTCGGACAACGTGGTCAGCACGTCCTGGAGCTGGTCCTGCAGCAAGGTGAAGGACACGGCATCGACGGCGATGACGGCCTCAGAGTCCTCGATGAAGTCACCCAACTGAGAATCGCCCTCATCACCGATGGTCTGGTCCAGCGAGATGGGCTCACGCGCATACTGCTGAATCTCCATCACCTTTTCTTCGGTGATGTCCATTTCCTTCGCGAGCTCCTGTGGGGTGGGCTCGCGGCCCAAGTCCTGGAGCAGCTCGCGCTGGATGCGGCCCAGCTTGTTGATGACCTCCACCATGTGTACCGGGATGCGGATGGTGCGGGCCTGGTCTGCCATGGCGCGGGTAATGGCCTGGCGGATCCACCACGTGGCATAGGTAGAGAACTTGTAGCCCTTGGTGTAGTCGAACTTTTCTACCGCACGGATAAGGCCCAAGTTGCCTTCCTGGATAAGGTCCAAGAACGCCATGCCGCGGCCGGTGTAGCGCTTGGCCAAGGAGACCACAAGGCGAAGGTTGGCCTCCAACAGGTGGTTCTTAGCCTTTCGTCCGTCCCTAGCGATGCTGCGCAGATCGCGCTTTTCCATGGGGGAGAGCTTGGCAGCCTTATCGCCCTCCGCGCGAGCCTTTTCCATCTCGTCCATGCGGTGCTGTGCGTATAGGCCGGCCTCAATGCGCTTTGCCAAAGAGACCTCCTGCTCAGCATTCAGCAAGGCAACCTTACCGATCTGCTTGAGGTACGCGCGCACGGAGTCGGCGGAGGCGGTCAGCTGTGCATCCTTGCGCGCCTGGCGCAGGGCGACGGATTCTTCCTCATCCCAGACAGAGGACGTATCTTCTACTTCGTCCTCGTCTTCTTCTTCGCCCAACTCTTCCTGAATATCGTCTTCATCGAGGTCAGTGGGGGCATCGAATTCGTCCTCTTCGATGTCCTCATGAGTTGGGTCGAAGTCGACGTCATCCGCAGGGGCATCTTGCTCAACGGAATCGAGCTGATCCTCTGCGTCCTCTGCCTCCTCCGACGGCGCTTTCTCCGCGGAGTTTGCAGGGGAGTCTTGCGGTTCCGTCGCAGAGGCTCGCACGGTCTTCTTGACAGCTTTCTTGGCTGATTTCTTCGCCGACTTCTTGGCGGTTTTCTTCGCCGTTTTCTTGGCAGTCTTTTTCGCCGTCTTTTTAGCTGTCTTCTTGGCGGTTTTCTTCGCCGTTTTCTTTGCCGTCTTTTTGGCGGTCTTCTTTGCAGGAGTAGATGCCTCGACAGACTTATCGTCCTCGCCGAGTGCCTGGTCTGAAGAATCAGTGGCTGCCACGTACGCCCTTTCGACTTACTACTTGATGGGAATAGCTCACCGCACCCGCACAGGGTGGCTATAGCATTAAGAAATGCTAGCGGGTGTAGGCCTTATGCAGGTCAGACACGCCCGAGAGCCATGCAATTTTGGATCGACCGCCCAGTATAGGCGATTTTTGCACAATGCCGGTAGATAGGGTTAATGCAACGGCGATTTTATGGCTCTAGGCCTTCTAATACCGCCATCGCTGCACCTACAATACCCGCACGATTTTGCAACTGTGCAGGCATAACGGGGGTATCAATGGTTAAGTGGGGTCCCCATTTGTGGAATTTGCGAGATATGCCACCCCCGATCAGGAATGCTTGCGGGTTAAATAATTTCTCGTATTCTTGCAGCACTCGATTGAGCCGAGGCGCCCACTCCTTGTATTTCAGTCCTTCGCGTTCTTTGGCGGCGGAGGACGCGATCGCCTCGGCTTCGTTAGTTTCCACCGTGAGGTGGCCAAGCTCGGTATTGGGGAAGAGCTGCCCGTTGAGGAAGAAAGCCGATCCGATGCCGGTTCCCAGCGTCAAAAAGATGACTGGCCCGGTTTTGGCCAACTCGTTTCCATACGCGACTTCCGCAAGTCCTGCGGCATCGGCATCATTTAAGACCACAAAATCAACGTCTAAATAACGCGAAAACAACTCGGTGGTATCCACGCCTATCCACTCAGGTGAGATATTGGCAGCGGAGTGCACCGTGTGGTTCGACACTACCGAGGGCAAGGTGATGCCGACGGGCTTGTCCCACTCTTTTTCGCGCACAATTTGGGCCACTACCGTGGCTACCTCATGTGGCGTAGCCGGCTGTGGGGTAGGGATCTTTAGCCGCGGACCCACGAATTCACCGTTTTTGAGGTCGACTTCTGCGCCCTTAATGCCGGAGCCGCCGATATCGATGCCAAATGAGTGGCCAGTATGAGTAGTCATGCTCGCAAGTGTAGAAGAAGGCACAATGGTTGGCATGGATCATGACATAGATTTTCTGCAGTTGCGAGATTTTGCGAAATCTACCGCACTGCGTGTGGCTGAACTTATTCGCGCGCGCCGTGCGGACTTGGTTGCTGGCGACGGTATTGCGGCACATACTCAGACGAAATCGAGCGCCGTCGACCCGGTGACGGAGGTCGACACCGCCACTGAGGAATTCATTACGCGCACGATTAAGGAAAGCCGCCCTGGCGATGGCTTATTAGGTGAGGAAGGTGCGAGCTTCGACGGGACGACCGGGGTCAGGTGGATCGTGGACCCCATCGACGGCACGGTCAATTTCCTTTACGGCATTCCGGACTACGCGGTCTCCATCGGTGCGGAATACGATGGCCGCCTGGTAGCGGGTGCAGTGGTCAATGTGGCGCGGAGGCAGGTGTATTCCGCAGCGGCAGGCGAGGGTGCCACGGTTACCACTGCGGATGGCACGCGGTCCTCGCTACGGTGCGGTGAACAAGATGACCCCGCCCTTTCCTTGGTTGCGACGGGATTTGGCTATGGCGCACAGCGGCGCAAGCAACAGGCGGAACTGCTGACCAAGTTGCTGCCGCAGGTCCGCGATATCCGCCGCATCGGCGCAGCCGCCCTTGATTTGTGCCGCGTGGCCGAGGGGAGCGTAGATGCCTATTTCGAGCACGGCATTAACGCTTGGGATTTTGCCGCCGGTGCTCTCATCGCCCGCGAGGCAGGAGCTAAAGTCCACCATCCAGGGCTGGACAAGGGGTCCGCCGATGGTGAATTAACCTGGGCTGCGGGGGTGAATTTGGCACCCGCATTTGAGGAACTTTTGGCAGCACATGGCGCTAAGGAAGCGATGTGGGGGTGAAGGATCTAAGAATTTCTTAGCAGCGGGATGACATATCGGTGTTTGTCCTTTACTATGCGCGATCGATAAACAACTATTCCTAAAGCAACTCGACTTATAGGGGCGTGCAGTATGGCCACCGATTATGACGCACCGCGCCGCGGTGCAGAAGACGAACTTGAAACTGACTCTTTAGAGGGACTGAAAGCAGCTGAACCCGAAAGCAACGGCATGGATGACGATGGCGAAATCGTCGAAGCATTCCAACCGCCATCAGTTGACCTCACTGGCGAGGAGCTCAACGTACAGGTTGTTCCCCGTCAAGAAGACGAATTTACCTGCGGATCCTGCTTTTTGGTCCAGTCTAATAAGCGTTATTCGCACGAAGAAGATGGCATGCCCATCTGTAAGGATTGTGCCTAAACAGCCAGTATTGGCCTAGCTAGCCGTTACTGCGCACAACCCAAATAAAGATTCACCCCGCCGCAGTTTGCACAGGCAAACGTGGCGGGGTGTGAAGTTTTCCTTGTTTAGCAGACACCTAATGTGCGCGGGAGCTAACTCCCCGGGGCCTCTACTTTCGGGGGGGCAGGCCCCCTCAGTTATCCAGCTATATCTAAGGCTGTTCGTCTTTGCCCTTTTCATCCGGTTCGCTTCCTTGCTTTTGCCGTTTCTCCCATAGGTATCGACGAACCAAGAAGATGGGCAGTACTAGAACGAGGTAAAAAGCCATGTACCCCACTACGTGAAGGACGATGCCGTCAGAGCTCACTGCGCTCCAAGAGACTCCTTCCACGTTGGATGAGGACACTCCCCGCCAACCGGTTACTTGGCTGACATAAAATTCAGCGATGACCATTAGCGGCAGTAGCACAAAGGAAAACCACCAAGGAGGTATCCAGGGTTTCCCATCTTTTTGAGTTCTGCCTAAAGCTCCTCCGAAACCCATTGTGATCTCTTCCTAGTCCAACTTTTCACTGACGGTACAAGAACCCGCGTAAGGTGCGACCGAAAGTCTGCTTTAATGCTGTCATGCGGGCTTGCTCGGGGGATGCAGTAGCACGGAAAACACCAACGGCACTCTCACAGGTGATGCCTTCTAAAAAGCAGCGACCCCTAGAATCTACGAATTTTACGCGTGCTGCTCTGGCAGGAAGGCGCGGAGCAGTTGGTCTGGATCTTTCGAGGCAATGAGCCAATATGGGGTGTCATCTTCCGGATCATTGAGGACCATCATGGCGTGCTCGTCAATCCAGGCATGAGAGACCAAGAATGCGGCCGGATCGAATTGCGGGCCCAGTGCGTTATGGCGCGCAGACTTTGGAACGGTAATCGAACGAGAGACAACCTCATTGGGTAGCTGTGCGTCTTTGACGAGCAGCCACCGCGTGCCATCTTCATCTTGCTCTACTTGAACAACGGTCCCAGACCACGTGATGAGCACCCAGATAGCGATGGCTCCGAGCAGGACCGCGGGAATGATGGTCCACCACACAGAGCGGTTGAGTCCGGCCGTAGCTGAGGTTAAAGCCACAACGATTGCTGCAAAAATCCAGAAGTACCACGGCACCCATTGGCGTTCGCGATACAACACTTTCGGGTCAGCGGGTTGAGGAGCAGAAATATCAGACACGTCTAGGCAGTCTAGTCCACTCCAGTCGCAGAATGAACCGGCTGAGGCAGGTAGGATTGGCTAAGTGACTGATTCGAATTCGCTACCGCAGGAACTAACGCCAGTAGGACACGTCAAAATTAAGCGCCTCGATAAAGGGCTGCCGATGCCATTTCGGGCCCATCGGGGTGACGCCGGCGCCGATCTTTATGCTGCCGAGGCGCTTACCCTCCAACCTGGCGAACGCGCCCTCGTTGGCACCGGTATAGCCATGGCCTTGCCGCTGGGCACCGTGGGCTTAATCCATCCGAGGTCTGGCCTAGCAGCTAAACACGGGCTGTCTATTGTCAATACGCCGGGTACCGTGGATGCTGACTACCGCGGGGAGATCAAGGTGTGCCTGATCAACCACGATTCCCACACCCCGATCGAGATCGAGCGCGGCATGCGCATCGCTCAACTCGTGGTACAGCGTGTAGAACTAATGGATTTTAGCGAAGTAGAAGACTTGGATGAGACCGACCGCGGTACCGACGGCTACGGATCAACCGGGGTATAGAAAGGTTTAAACACATGGGTATTTGGCCATTTGGCAAAAAGAAAAACGATGACAACCGGAAGGAAGAGCCGGAGGCCTCACGGCAGTCGCAGCCGCAAGAGCCTGCCGCAGATTCCGCAGGATCGGCTTCGGCTGACTCGAATTCTTTTGCATCCGTAAAAGATACAGCTGCCGATGCCGCCGCAGCCTCGGGACAGGTGCCAAGGGAGTTTGCCCACGATGCCGTAAATGGCGAAACCGGCCCCTTCGATGGCGATTCCGTCAATATCGAAGACTTTGACTTTTCTGATTCTTCCATCGGCATCCTTGACCTTGGCTCGATGCGCATTCCGCTGCCCAAGGATTCCCAGGTCCAGGTAGAAATGGGCGAACAAGGCCCGAAGATGCTGCACATTGTCACCAAGGCGGGCCGTATTACTCCCGTTGCCTTCGCAGCTCCACGCAAGCCTGGCCAGTGGGCTGAATCCGTGGACGAAATCAAGGAAGGCATGAGCCGCGATGGGCTATCCGTCACCACGGAGCAAGGCCCTTGGGGGCTGGAAATCGTTGGCAAAAATGACAACGGCCAACTGCGCGTCATTGGCGCCGAGGGCCCGCGGTGGATGCTGCGCTTAACTCTTGCAGCACCTACCGGCCTTGAAGAAGATTTAGCGCAGATCGCGCGCGACGTAGCATCGCGAACCTTTGTCTACCGCGGTGAAGATCCCATTTTGGCGGGCAATGCACTGCCGGTCATCATGCCCAAGCAGCTGGTGGAGCAGGTTAAACAAGCCATGGAAAAGCGTCAGCAGGACCAATCAGGCGCAAATTCCCAGGGACAGGCGGCCCAAGATCACCCAGAAAACGGGGTAGGCGGCCCCGATCCCGCAGCTGAGGCGGAAGCCGAACAGCAACTGCGCGATTTGGGCGCGCAGCCACCCAAGGGGGACAATGAATCTCCCGCACATGACAAAGACAAGGGGTCTAACCCCGATACCGATAAGTAAGTAAAGCAGAACGCTACGTGAGTAACTCTTTGCCGGAGCCGCAGGCTCCTCAGCTAAGCGACGACCAGGACCGCGATACTGAGCCAACTTTGTTGGAACAAATGGGAGGCCTTCCCGGCCTCGTCGCGGCCACGTTGCCCATTGTCGTCCTTATTCCAGTTAATAGCCTTTATGGCCTCACCCCAGCGCTGATCTCCGCGCTGGGTGTGGCGGTAGTGATCGCCATATGGCGCATCGTTCGCAAACAGACCATTCAGCCGGCCATCTCTGGCCTTATCGGGGTGGCCATTTGCGCCGCCATCGCCTGGTTTACCGGCGATGCCAAAGGCTACTTCCTATACGGCATTTGGATGTCACTGGCCCTGTTTATCGCCGCGTCGCTATCAATTCTCTTCCGGTGGCCGGCCGTTGGCGTTATCTGGAAGGGCTTGAACGGCGATGATATGGCCTGGCAGAAGGTAAAGCTTGCGCGCAGGGCCTATTCCATTGCCACCGCCGGGTGGGCCGTTATCTTCTTAGCGCGGTTTATCATCCAGCGGGCGATTTATGATGCCGGGGAGACGACCGCCTTGGGCATTACCAGGATCGTCATGGGCTGGCCCTTGACGCTATTGGTGACCGCATTGACCGTGTGGATGGTGCGCCGCGCAGATGCCGCGGTAGAAGCGGCAGAAAATGCCGGGCTTGTCACAAGTTCAGATCGCAGTACACAAGAGTTTGAGGCAGAAAATGAATGAGTCCGCTCTATCTCGCGGAGACACCCTGGAGGTCACCATTGACCGCATGGCCCATGGTGGACTTGGCATCGGCCACGCCTCAGACGGGCGCGTCGTCTTCGTTCCCCGGGCTTTTCCGGGGGACACGGTTCGCGCAACCGCCGGTAAGGTGAAAAAGTCCTTTATCAAGGGCGAACTCGATAGCATCGTGACTGCGGGTGAGCTGCGCGTACCCAGTAGTTGCCCCGCCGCGGAGCTTGGTGCTGGGTGCTGCGATTTTGCAGAGTTGGATCCCGCAGCGGAACTAGACATCAAGATGGACGTTCTCCGCGAACAGCTGCGCCGTAGCGGCATAGAAGGGCTCGAGTCCCTCACTATTGAACAACACGACCTGCCGCCGGTACGGGGCTGGCGGACGAGGGTCAGGTTGGGCATCGACAAGCAAGGCCGCGCCGGATTGCGGAAGTACCGCTCGAATGAGCTGGTGACTTCTGTCGGTTGTACCCAACTAGCAGATGGCCTTATTGATGGTTTGGTAGGCGACGGCGCGCAGCGTTTTACCCCGGGGGCCGAAATCGTCGCGGTTCTCGATGGCGCGGGTAACCGGCATGTGGTGGAAACGCGCAAGGCACCGCGGGGCAGGCGCGTGGAGACCATTCGCGAGGTCATCGAGGGCTCTGGCACCGTGGTCGAATACGTCAATGGCCGCGAGTTTTCCTTCCCTGCCACGGCCTTTTGGCAAGCGCATGTGGCGGCGCCGGAACTTTATAGCGCTGTGGCGGGGCAGTGGCTGGCCGGCCGGAATTACCAGCAGAAGATTGCCTGGGATTTGTACGGCGGCGTCGGACTATTCGCGCCCGCGCTATCAGAAGCCACCGGTGGAAAAGTCATTTCCGTGGACTATTCGCCCGCGGCAACGGCGTCTACGCAGCCGGGGCTGCGCGATATCGATATTGCAGTCAAATCCGCGAAGGTAGAACAGGTTGCTGCGCAATTGCCCCAACCTGGTGCCGTGGTGCTCGATCCGCCGCGAACCGGGGCGGGCGAGCAGGTTATCCGCGCCGTGGCGGAGGCAAAGCCGCAGGCCGTGGTTCATGTGGGCTGCGATCCCGCAACCTTTGCCCGCGATCTATCCCTGTGGCACAGCGCTGGGTACAAGCCTGAGAAAATGGCGCTAATCAATGCCTTTCCTGGCACCCATCACTTTGAGATTATCGCTCTTATTACCCCAGATAAGGAAGCAGATAAGCCGGCGCAGAGTTCCGTTTAACGCGAAAATACCTCGCCTGAAGTAATGAGCCGATATAAAAGAAAATACGGACCACGGGTACGGTGGATAGGAAGAACTAAGCACAGAAGGAGTTGAAGGCCGCTCCATGACTATCTTGGATACCATAAACTCGCCGCAAGACCTGAAGGCACTGCCTGCAGATAAGTTGGAGGAACTTGCGGCGGATATTCGCCAGCGCCTCATCGATAAGGTATCGGTGACTGGTGGGCACTTGGGGCCCAATTTGGGCGTGGTGGAATTGACCATTGCGCTGCACCGGGTCTTTGATTCCCCGCGCGAGCCCATCATCTTCGATACCTCCCACCAGTCTTATGTGCACAAAATGTTGACTGGCCGCACGGCCCAATTCGATACCCTGCGCCAAAAGGGTGGCCTGTCCGGTTATACGGACCGCGGTGAGTCCGAGCATGACTGGACGGAATCCTCGCATGCTTCCGCCTCGCTATCGACTGTGGATGGACTCTCTAAGGCCTTCAAGATTCGCGGGGAAGGCCACCGCAATGTCATCGGCATCGTCGGCGATGGCGCCTTGACCGGCGGCATGTGCTGGGAAGCGCTCAATAATATCTCTGAAGATAAAAAGCGCAATGCGGTCATCGTGGTCAATGACAACGGCCGCAGCTATTCGCCCACGATCGGCGGCATTTCTGAAAACCTGGGGCGCATTCGTTCCCAGCATGGCTACGACGAGCTCATGGAGCAGGGCAAGCGCCGCTTAAAATCCATGGGGTGGGTAGGCGAGCGCGCCTTTGATGCGCTCCATGCCATGAAAGAAGGCGTCAAGTCCACGGTCTTGCCCACGGAGATTTTCCCGGAGCTGGGCATTAAATATATTGGCCCCATCTACGGCCATGACATCGATGGTTTGGTGCATGCGCTTTCCTATGCCCGCGATTATGAGGGCCCCATTATCGTGCATGTGGTCACGGAAAAGGGCCACGGGTTTGCGCCTGCGGTCAATGAGCCGAAGGACCAGATGCACTCGACCGGTGCCATCGACCCAGTAACCGGCGTTGCCAAGGGCACCAAGCAGCCGGGGTGGACGGCCGCATTTTCTGAAGAATTGATCGCGGCGGCGGAAAAGCGCGATGACATCGTTGCAATCACCGCAGCCATGGCGGGTCCTACGGGGCTGGCTCCCTTCCAGGAGCGTTTCCCAGAGCGGTTCTTTGATGTGGGCATCGCCGAGCAGCACGCGATGGCCTCTGCCTCTGGTTTGGCTTTGGGCGGCATGCACCCCGTGGTGGCTGTGTATTCCACGTTCCTGAATAGGGCTGTGGATCAGGTGATCATGGATATTGCCTTGCTCAAGCTGCCGGTGACCATCGTGCTGGACCGCGCGGGCGTGACGGGATCTGATGGCGCCTCCCACAACGGAATTTGGGATATGTCCTTAATGAGCATTGTCCCTGGCATGCACATCGCTGCCCCGCGCGATGGTGCGCGCCTGCGCGAGCTCTTCCACGAATCTCTGGACATTGATTCTGGGCCTTCAGTCGTCCGGTTCCCCAAGGGAAACTTGCTGCCCGATATGGAAGCCGTGGATACGCTTGCCGATGGCGTCGATATCCTCTACTACGGCGAGGCCGACGCCGGTGAGGATACCCCCGAGGTCCTCATCGTTTCTATCGGTGCGATGTCCGCACGGAGCATTAAGGCCGCGCAAGAGCTGGAGAAGCAGGGGCTCAACGTCACGGTCATTGACCCGCGATGGGTCGCGCCAGTGGCAAGCTCCGTCATCGCTATGGCGGCAGATCACGATCTGGTGGTGACGGCAGAAGACGGCCTCATTCGCGGCGGCATCGGGTCCATGATTGCTGAGGCTCTCGGAGCCGCAGAGGTGGATACCCCGGTGCGGCGCCTTGGCGTTCCTGGTTACTTCCCCAAGCACGGTTCCCGCGGCGAGGTTTTGGAAGAATTTGGCCTAAGCCCAGAGCTCATTGCCGCATCGATTACCGAGTGGGTAGAAAACCTCACCGCTTAATCTGGTTGGGAAAATAGGCTCGCGATCAATGCTGGGGCAACGAGGTTGACCTGCCATGGCCGCGCGCCCTCGCGCTCTAGGAAAGCTGGTACGTCGTCCGGTTGGCTGATGGTTCCGCTCCCACCAATGGCTGCCCACACGGCAGCGCGGAGGGTAGCGGGTCGCAGTAGTAGCTCCGATGGTAGCCCGAGCTCTTCGGCGATGTCCCCAACGGCGGCGCGGATTTGCTGATACTCCTCCCACAGTTCTGGATACTCCCTGGACCACACCGATTTGGAGGGAACGGTTCTTTCCTCACGGAGCGCACCCGGGCGCCCCCGCGGTGGAATTTTCTGGGACTGCTGCACCGCCCGCAACCAGCGCTGCGCGGCGCCTTTGCGCCGGCGCGGAAACCCCTTGATGCGGGTGAGCTGCGGCTGCGTGCTGGGCAATACCCGGGCAATCTCTACCAGGACCTTATTGGGCAGTACCCGCCCAGGCGCGGTATCGGTTCGCCGGCTAATATCATCGCGCAGGTTCCACAGTGATTGCGCCGCGGCGCGCTGCTTCCCATTCTTTAAGCTCGATACTCCCTTGATATCGCGCCAGGAGCCCGGCTGTGGGGAGGCGTCATGTGCATGCTTGGCGACGATTGCCGCGCACTCCTCCAGCATCCACTCCAGCTTTTCTTGTTCGGCCAAGATATCGCGCAGCGTCGTAGCTAGTTCCAGCAGGAGCTCGACATCGAGCGCGGCATAAGCGCGCATTTCTTCACTCAACTGCGGGATGGACCAGTCATCGTCGCCGTGGCCCTTTTCTAACTGGACATCGAAAAGCTCCGCGATAATGGCGCCCAAATTGGTGCGGTGAAAGCCAGCAAACCGGGCGGCTAATTCCGTATCGAAAAGGGTGCCGGGGAAAAGCCCGAGCCACCCAAGAGAGGGGAGATCCGAGGGGGCGGCGTGAATGATCCAGTGCTGACCATTGAGCACCGGGGCCAGCACCTGGGTTAACTCCGCGCGGTGGCCTTCTGGAGCAAAAAGCATCGTCCCGGCGCCGTTACGGCGAATCTGGATGAGAAAGGCGCGGTCATCGTACCGGTAACCTGAGGCGCGTTCGGTATCGATGGCAAAGGGCCCAGTACCCGCTTGCAACCGCGCGGCCGCCTCGGCAAATTCCGCCGGGGTGGATAAGACCTTCGGAATACCCTCTTTCGGACGCTTCCGAAATTCCACCATCTTAGCGGCCGAGCTCAGTAACGCCTTCAGGCGGCAGGCCCGCGACGTTGGCTAATACTTGTGCAAAGGCCTGCACGTGCGGCGCTAAATCTAGTCCCTCCGCGGTCCACGATGCGCGCATTTCAATCTGATAAGCGCGCGGGGGACCGCCGATCTCTCCGAAGCGGACCGAGGCGGTGGAGGTGACGGTGCCGCCGAGGTTGGTAAGCTCCGCGCCCTCTTTTTCTAAGCCTTCATTGAGCCACTGCCAGGCGACGTCGGGCAGCAACGGATCTCCTGCTACCGAATCATCCATATCGGCCTGGATATACGCCACTAGGCGCATCGCGCCCTCCCAGGCTTCTTCCGCGCCTGGGTCATGGAGGAGGATGAGGCGTCCGAAGGCATCGCCATCTGAATCGGTGGCGATAATATCGGGCTCCTCTTCCGTGCCCACCTCAAGGCCAATGGCGTGGCTAAAGGGGGCTAGCCGCTGCGGTGGGCGAATGGACCCGAGGCTAATCTCAGGGCGAAGAGTGGCCGCGTGCATGGACTCTACCGCCTGAGTAAAAGCCGGTGGCGTCGTCGGCTCTTGTGCCTCGTCGTTGCGGTGTAAGGAGGTAAAGGCTGCACCATCTCCGGAGTTGCCTCCGGCATTCTTACCGGCGCTGGGCGTGGTCGATTCGGAATTACTCACCTTGATAAAGCTATAGTTTCGCTACCTTGAGCTGGCGGAGGCGCGCCGATAGTGGGAGGCACACAGGGGAGCGGGATGACAATCGGTGTAACTCCAACTTATGATGGATATGTCCGAATATTCGAATAAGCTTCTGCAAAGGAGAAGGCAATGGCGAAGCTCGATTTCAAGGAACTCAACGAGGTACAGCAGTACTCCCAACACGCCGTTTTTAAGGTGATCCCAGGCGGCCTGGGCACCGAGCGCGAGGAGATCATCTCCCAAGCCCAAGAATTCTTTGCGGAGCTAGAAAAGGACAATAAGGTCACCGTTCGCGGCGTCTACGATCTGACCGCGATGCGCGATTCTGCAGACTTCATGATCTGGTGGCACGCTGAGGAATTTTCCGATATCCAAAAAGCCTTTGGCGATTTCCGCCGGGAGACCACCTTGGGCCAGGTAAGCGAGGTGACCTGGATTGGAAACGCCTTGCACCGGCCGGCCGAGTTCAATAAATCCCACTTGCCTTCCTTCATCATGGGGGAAGAGCCCAAGGAGTGGATTGCCGTCTATCCATTCGTGCGTTCGTATGACTGGTACACGATGGACGAACAAAAGCGCCGCCGCATTTTGATGGAACACGGCATGCAGGCACGCGACTACCCCGACGTGCGCGCCAATACTGTGCCGGCATTCGCGCTTGGGGATTATGAGTGGGTGCTAGCCTTTGAGGCCGACGAGCTGCACCGCATCGTGGACCTGATGTATAAGATGCGCTATACCGAAGCCCGCCACCACGTCCGCGAGGAAATTCCTTTCCACACCGGACGCCGCGTGAAGGACATCGCAGAACTCATTAAGGTTTTGCCTTAAGATGTGAAACAAAAACAGCGCTGGGAGCACCCTTTACTGGAGCGAGCTCCCAGCGCTGTCATTTGATCTCACTGCGCGTGGTAGTGAAATCCTAGTTTTCCTCGATGGGCTTTTCTTCCAGGTTCAAGGAAATAGAGTTGATGCAGTAGCGCAGGTCAGTCGGGGTATCGTAGCCTTCGCCTTCAAAAACGTGGCCCAAGTGGGACTCGCAGTTGGCGCATAGTACCTCGATGCGGCGCATGCCCAAGGAGTTATCTTCTCGCTCGATAATTTTGTCACCGGCTAGCGGGGAGAAGAAGGAAGGCCAACCACAGTGGGAATCGAACTTCTCGGTGGAACGGAATAGCTCCTCGCCGCAGGCCTTGCAGGAGTAGACACCTTCTGTGGTGGTATCGGTGTATTTGCCCACGTGCGGAGGCTCCGTACCAGCTTCGCGCAATACGTAATATTCTTCGGGGCTAAGGCGCTTTTGCCAGTCGGCATCAGCAATGAGCTTAAAATCAGTCATGACTTTAAGTTTAATCCTTTATTTGCGTTGCACGCCACCATCCGGCAACGCAGGCGAAGATGATGACGATGAGCAGGCTCCATCCCACGGTGCCGGAGAAGAAGTTCATCCACCGCCCAGCATCCGGGTGCGCGTGCGATGTCCACGACACAGGCGCCAAGAACAGGAACGCGGCCACCCATGCGCCCACTGAGTGAAAGACCGAGCGCGGCAGGACCACGGTGAATATCAGCGGGAATAGCCACATTGAATAATATTGCTGTCCTAGCGAGGACAAGAAGAAGATCCCCACCATAATCGCGCCACTCGTCGTCAGCGCCCAAAACACCGGTTCGGATTGTCGCCACCGCAATAGCCCAAGCACCGCGCAGCCGATCAAGGCAGCGAAGATTACCCACACCACCCAGTAGAGGACTGGTCCAAATTCCACATAGGCGCGTAATCCCGCCCAGGAGGAATTGGCATAATCGCGGGTCGTGGACAGATAGGGCACAAGCTTGTCCAGGTAACCGCTTGCACCGGGCACCAGGGGCCACGCGAGGAGGTTAAGCACCACTGGAATCCCCAGCCCCGCGAGGAGGTTGCGCCACTGCAGCTTGACTAGGGGCAAGAAGAGGAGGGGCGCGAATTGGGGCTTAATCAAAATGGCTAGCCCAATGGCTATGCCGGAAACCCACGCGAGCTGCGGGGTGCGCTCAGCCTCTAAGAAAGCCCACAGGAAAAGCACCATGCAGAATAAGAGCACACCGTTGATATTGGTAAACGCCAAAGTATTGGTGACAGATTCGGTGGCGAAGGCTAAAGCGATAGAGACCGGAAACACCGGCGAGGTGAGCTTTCTTCCCACCACGTGGGGCAGCAGTGCTAATGCGGCAATGATGGCAAGGGCATTGACCACGATGAAAAGCCCGCGCGCTGGGCCAAAATCGAGCCACGCTAAAGGCGATAGGAATAGCGTTGCACCCGGGGTGTAGAGATACAACGGATCCACATGGTTATAGGCCTGCTCATACACCGGAATACCGTCGACCATGCGCCTTAGCGCGCTATAGACCGTGGTGAAATCATCAGTCAGCGTCCCATTGCGCGCGACGATGAAAACGCGCTGAATGACAAGGAGTACGGCAATAGGCCATGCGGCGGCGTTTATTCGAGCAGACACGACCTTTTAGTCTACGGGTTCAGACGCGCGCGAGTATCGCAGAAACACCGTGCTATCAGTATCTGCGGCAATATTTTCTAGGTGCATTCGGCGGTGGGAGTGCGTGCCATGAAAGGTAGCCACGGGCTTTTCCACGCCGGTGGACAGGTGGGGATCCAAGGTGAGATACATCTGGTCGATGGCATCGATATGCACCAGCTGGCCGAGCATTCCTGGCCCACCCTCGCAAAGGATGCGCTGAAATCCCCGCTCCCGCAATACGCGGAGGTAGTCCTGCATGGTGCCTTCACCTGCATCGATTACCTCTGCGCCTGCCGCCTCAAGAGGACCTTTCCTCGCGGACACCTCCGGGTTCTGCAGCGCCGCGTGGGGGACAAGGAAGAGCGGGGCGGTGGTGAAGTGGGTTAAGAATTTCGAGTCCGGCTCAAACTTCAAGCTTTGCGTGGGTACGGCAATGGGAGCGGGAGGCGAATCGGGAGAGTGTTGCTCTACTCCCGAATAATCTTCTGACCTGACCGTTTGCCCACCCACAAAAACAACGTCCGCCCAGCCACGCAGGGCCTGGAAAAGCTTTCCGTCGGTGTCATTGCCCATGGCCTCAGAAAGGTCGTTGATGGTGGCAGACCCGGTGAGGGTAGAAACCATATTGGCCCGGAGGGCGGGTAGGTGAGTGGGCTCGGGCCCTAAAAGCGAAGCTATGTCCATGTTCTGCCAGTGTAATGGTTGTGCGAGCCTGAAGGGCCCCCGTTAACTACACCAGCCGAATGAGCACAACACCGGTTAAGAGCAGGGCAATGCCAAGGACCTGGCGGGACTTAATGGGGGCGCCGCTTACGCGGTCAATGATGAGCGAGCCCAGCATCGAGCCAAGCAGGCCGGCGACGACGGTGAGGCCAGTACCAATCTGCGGAACGAGGGCGGCGTTGCCGAAGATGAAAAGCGCGCCCAATACACCGCCTATCCACATCCACCACGGGTTAGGTTTTCCTTCCGGGCGCTCGATGCGGGGGCGCCAGCGCAACACGATATTGACGATGACCAGGGCGGTAACGCCGACGGCGAAAGATACCAGCGCAGCACTGACTGGGGAGCCCGTGACTTGGCCCAGATGTCCGTTGATAGCGGATTGGCTAGCGGTAAAACAGCCAAAGATAAACCCGGCGAGCCGCCAGAGCCACAGGGCGGTCGCGGAATCCTCACTACTTGTTGCAGCGCTCGGGGTAGCTACCACCGCAATCACGCCGATAAGCACGATAATGGCACCGATGGCACGCACTGCTGTGAGAGAAGATTGAGGGGACTCGAAGAGCCCGAAGTGGTCAACAATGAGACCCATGATGACTTGCCCGGCAATGGGTAAGACCACAGTCTGTACCGCGCCTAGGTGCGGATAGAGAAGAATATTTCCGGTCAAAGCGACAACGCCCAGCAAACCGCCGAACCAAATCCAGAGTGGCTCGTTAAAAGCCTGGGCAATGCCGTAGTTACCGCCGGTCACGGCGGTGGCCACGATGAGCAGGGTTACCGTTCCTACGGCGAAGGAAATCATCGAGGAGGAAAACGGGGTACCGGTGGAGGCGCGAAGGCGAGTATTAACCAGCGTTTGTATCGGTAAAACCAGACCAGCAAGAATTCCCAAAAGTATCCACAACACGGGTGGACACTTTACTCAGATAAGCCAAAAAGCCTACTTGAATGGGAAAAGCCCATCTAAGCAAACGAAATTAAGCTTAGGTGGGCGGTGGTGGTCCTAACTGGGATTGAACCAGTGACCTTTCCGGTGTGAACGGAACGCTCTCCCACTGAGCTATAGGACCTTGCGGGGGATAAATCTACACCCGGTGCATTCCATTTTCCTAATTGGCTGGATGGAGGGCGCGGAAGGTGGGGTTAAAGCGGATATGTCTGGGAAGGTGAGCGCGCGGGTTAAATGACAACCCTGCAATTCACACCGTCGATAAGTGAGTGATTTACGCCGCGCAATAGGTGTGCTGGGCTGGGGATTTGGAAACTAGCAGGGAGCACGATAATGTTTGTTCACGCACCGCAAAGCATTAAGCACTGCGGCGCGATGCGGATGTAGCGCAGTTGGTAGCGCATCACCTTGCCAAGGTGAGGGTCGCGAGTTCGAGTCTCGTCATCCGCTCCACGCTTTTCTAGAGGGTATTATGCCACCAAGGAAAGTGGAACTAAATGAATAGCGCGCGATTAGCTCAGTGGGAGAGCGCTTCCCTGACACGGAAGAGGTCACTGGTTCAATCCCAGTATCGCGCACAAGGACTTTGTCCTAGAAACCGGGCCTGGTTTCGCATGCGGATGTAGCGCAGTTGGTAGCGCATCACCTTGCCAAGGTGAGGGTCGCGAGTTCGAGTCTCGTCATCCGCTCCAGCACTGTATTGTGTGAGGCGGTATCGCCACGGTGGAATGGCCGAGTGGTGAGGCAACGGTCTGCAAAACCGTGCACACGGGTTCGATTCCCGTTTCCACCTCAACGTCTTAATGCCTTCGGGCATTAGGCGCGATTAGCTCAGTGGGAGAGCGCTTCCCTGACACGGAAGAGGTCACTGGTTCAATCCCAGTATCGCGCACGAGGGTCATCTTGTTGCCCTTGGTGAATCTTTTGATTTACCTGCGGATGTAGCGCAGTTGGTAGCGCATCACCTTGCCAAGGTGAGGGTCGCGAGTTCGAGTCTCGTCATCCGCTCCATTCAAGCCGCCTTGTTAGCAAGGCGGCTTTTTGCATGCGGCAATCTCAAAGCTTCTGTAGTGATAGAGATCGCAGACTTTTTCGCTTCGGTGCGGAACTATGGGGATATGGTTCCCGACTATTGATAGAGACACCCTGATGACCACGATTGTCACCAAGGCATTCGGTGGGATTAGGATGTCTTTGCATGTACACGCAAAATTCAGAACTGAAGGAGCTGAAAATGAGCCATCGCGTACCTTGGTTGCGCCGCACGGCAGTGGCAGTGGGAGCTACCGCGCTTATCGCGGGCGGATCCGCACCCGTAGCACTGGCGCACGATTCCGTCGTGGGCGGAACCGTAAAGGAGGGCGACCAGCTCGAGGAGTTTCCTGAGGAAATTACCCTGGAGTTCTCCGGCATCCCTAAAGACCAGTTCAACACCTTTGCGGTAACCAATAAGGACACTGGGGAACAGATCTTTAGCCAGGAGCCGGAGCTCGATGAACGCGATCTGACGATCACAACTCCAGATGATGTCGATCCCGGCCCAGGTAACTACCAGGTGGGCTACAACATCACCTCCTCGGATGGACACGCAACGCGCGGTGGGGTCTCATTTACGGTCACAGGTGGGGATAGCGATGATGCTTCCTCCACCGACGCTGCAGATGCAGATTCTTCAAGCGATATGCCCACGTCGGTGAAAATCATCCTGGCAGTGGGCGGTGTGCTGGCCATAGCGGCCGTTCTGGCTTTGCTGATTGCTAAAACCCGTCGAAACGACTCGAAAGGTCACAAATAATGACTAAGAAAATTTCCCACCTGATTGCCGGCGTATCCCTCAGCGCCCTGGTTCTTGCTGGTTGCTCCCCGGATAACGAGAGCGATTCCAGCAACTCGGAGTCGACTTCGGCCGCTTCTTCCACCGCAGAAACCAGTAAATCTACCGCTGCAGCGGATAAGGACCTGACCTTCGAGGACGCCGTCGTCCGCGCCAACGAAGACAAGGACATGACCGCCATCTTCGGTACGTTGGTCAACCACTCGGATAAAGACATCGAGATCACCGGTTTCTCCACGAGCCTGGACGCAGAGATGAACCAGATTCACGAGACCGTCGATGGCCAGATGCGCGAAAAGTCCAGCCCCTTGGTTGTCAAGGCCGGCGAGAGCCACGAGCTTGCTCCTGGCGGTGACCACTTCATGCTGATGGGCATGAAGGAAGGCATCATGCCTGGTGATTCGCTCGAGATGACGGTCACCCTGTCTGACGGCGAGGAGCTTGACCTGGGCACCATCCAGGCCCGCACCATGGGTGCTGGCGATGAGGACTACGGCGACATGGAGGGCATGGACCACGGTCACGCAGGCCATGATCACTCCGATCACGCCGGCCATGACCACTCCGGTCACGATCACTCTGGCCACGACCACTCCGGTCACGACCACTCCAGCAAGGACGACGAGAAAGAAAACCACAAGCACTAATCATGACGGGATTCAGCAGAAGGGGATTTCTCACCGGCGCTGCAGTGTCTACCAGCGCCATTGCGCTGGTGGGATGCAACTCGGATAAATCAACACCACACGCTGAAGCGGAGGAGCAGCCCCCGCTTGCCGATGCCACCGTGGCTTTCGACGGGCCACACCAGGCCGGGATTGACACGCCGGAGCAAGCGCACCTGAACTTGGTGGGCTTTGATCTTAAAAGGGGCATCGGCAAGCAGGGCTTTGCCCGGCTCATGAAGCTGTGGACTGAGGACGCGCGAGCGCTGTGCACGGGCCAGCCGCCGTTGGGGACCTTGGAACCGGAAATGGTGCGCCAGCCTGCGAACCTCACCATTACGTGTGGGCTGGGCGAGCGCATTTTCTCCCTGCTGGGCGTGGATAAGCCGAAGTGGCTTGGCGATGTCCGCGCCTATTCCCGCGACCAATTAGATGACAAGTGGGGCCAAACTGACATCGTCCTGCAGATTTGCAGCGATGACCCGCTGATGAATACCTATGCGCTGCGGCACATGGTGCGCTCTGGCGAGCACTATGCCGAAGTTAGCTGGCTGCAGCAGGGCTTTATCAACGCCTACGGCAGCCACGAAAAGGGCGCGACCGCGCGCAATATGTTTGGCCAAAAAGATGGCACCGTGAACCCGCGCGGCGATGAACAATTCGCTGACCAAGTCTGGATCGAGGATGGCCCGAAGTGGCAGCAGGGTGGTGCGGCCATGGTGGTGCGCCGCATCCGCATGAACCTCGATACCTGGGAAAAGCTGGACCGCTCCTCCCGTGAAAATGCGGTGGGCCGCAAGCTGGAAAACGGGGCACCGCTTACGGGTGATAAGGAATTCGATGAGGCGGACTTTAAGGCCACGGATGAGTATGGCCTGCCGGTCATCGATAAGAACTCCCACATGGCGCGGGCGACTGCGCCGAAGGACCACCCGGAGCAAAAGATCTTGCGCCGGCCCTATAACTACGAATTGCCGCCGGATGGCAAGGATGGCCAACTATCCAATATTGGCCAGATTTTCATCTGTTACCAGCAGGATCCCACCAAGCAATTCGAGCCCATTCAGGCGCGCCTTGATGAGGCGGACCTGCTGAATGAGTGGCTGACCCATATTGGCTCGGCAATGTATTTCTGCCCGCCGGGAACCAAAGGCAGCGATGGCAAAGAAACGTGGTGGGCGGAATCGCTTTGCACGCATGCTGGCCTGTAGAATGACGATCCGTAAATTTAACTAGTGGATGCGGCCAGGTATGCCGTATCTGCGCGAGCGCAAAAAGGAGCGCGAATATGGCGGAACTTATTCCCGCAGCACCGGTAAATTACGAATCCTTCACCGTGCCGGCCGGGCAAGCGGTTGGTGCGGCCCTCCGCGAGCTGAACCTTCCCAATAAGGGTCCAGAGGCAGTCGTGGTAGTCCGCGGCGTGGACGGTACCCTGTATGACCTTTCGCACACCCCGGATGAGGAATCGACATTTGTCCCGGTAGCCGCCTGTGAGGAAGATGGCCGCGCCGTCATTCGCCACTCCTGCGCCCACGTCATGGCCCAGGCCGTACAGGCCGAGTTCCCCGGCACCAAGCTGGGCATTGGCCCGTCCATTGAAAACGGCTTCTATTTCGATTTCCAGACCGCTGAGCCCTTCACCCCGGAGGATCTCAAGAACCTGGAAAAGCGGATGAAGAAGATCATCAAGGGAGGCCAGCGCTTCGAGCGTCACACCTATGCGTCTACGGCAGAGGCGGAACAGGCCTTGCAGGATGAGCCCTTCAAGCTGGAGCTTATCCAGGACAAGGGCAACGTGGACCCGGATTCCGATGAGGCCGCTGAGGTGGGTGCCGGCGATCTGACGCACTATGACAACGTGAACCCGCGCACCAACGAGGTGGAATGGTTCGACTTGTGCCGCGGCCCGCACGTTCCCACCACGAAATATATCCCAGCCTTTGCCCTGACTCGGTCGTCCGCCGCCTACTGGCGCGGTGACCAGGCCAACGCCGGCCTGCAGCGCATCTACGGCACCGCCTTTGAGTCCAAGGACGCATTGGCTGCCTACCAGACCATGGTGGAAGAGGCAGAAAAGCGCGACCACCGCCGCTTGGGCCAGGAACTAGATCTCTTCTCCTTCCCGGATGAGATTGGTTCCGGTTTCCCCGTATTCCACCCCAATGGCGCGACCGTGCGCATGGAGATGGAAAACCACTCCCGCAACCGCCACGTGCAGGCGGGATACTCCTTTGTCAATACCCCGCACATCACCAAGGGCGACCTCTTCCGTAAATCCGGCCACCTTGATTTCTACTCAGATGGCATGTTCCCGCCGATGCAGCTCGATGGCGAGTATGACGCCGAGGGAAATACGGTCAAGGAACCGCAGGACTACTACGCCAAGCCGATGAACTGCCCGATGCACAACCTGATCTTCGCATCCCGCGGCCGTTCCTACCGTGAGTTGCCGCTGCGCCTTTTCGAATTCGGTACGGTCTACCGCTACGAAAAGTCCGGCGTGGTGCATGGCTTGACGCGTGCGCGCGGTTTTACCCAGGACGATGCCCACATTTACTGCACCGAAGAGCAGCTGGAAGAAGAACTCACCCAGGTTCTAGACTTCATTATCTCGCTGCTTGAGGATTACGGCCTCTCCGATTTCTACTTGGAGCTTTCCACCAAGGATCCCAATAAGTTCGTCGGCTCCGATGAGATTTGGGAGCGCTCGACCGCCATCTTGCAGTCCGTGGCAGAAAAATCCGGGCTCGAGCTCGTTCCTGATCCTGAGGGCGCCGCGTTCTACGGGCCAAAGATTTCCGTCCAGGCCCGCGATGCCATTGGACGTACCTGGCAGATGTCCACGGTGCAGCTGGACTTCAACCTGCCGGAGCGCTTCGAGCTGGAATACACCGCATCCGATGGCACGAAGAAGCGCCCGATCATGATCCACCGTGCTCTCTTCGGCTCCATCGAGCGCTTCTTCGGTGTGCTTCTTGAGCACTACGCGGGCGCATTCCCAGCGTGGTTGGCACCGCACCAGGTCATGGGCATCCCAGTCGCGGATGACTTCGTGCCGCATCTGGAGGGCGTCGCCGCAAAGCTGCGCCGCAAGGGCATTCGCGCGGATGTAGATACCTCCGATGACCGCATGCAGAAGAAGATCCGCAATCACACGACGGGCAAAGTGCCCTTCATGCTGGTCGCCGGCGCCCGCGACGTGGAAGCCGGTGCGGTCTCCTTCCGTTTCCTGGATGGCACGCAGGTCAACGGCGTGCCGGTCGATGAAGCCGTTGAGCTCATCTCCACGTGGGTAGCAGAGCGCACCAACGAGCAGCCGACAGAAGAGCTCATTCGTGCCCGGCGCTAATCCGCAGAAGGGGCAAAGCGAGGAAACATTCGTCGATACCGGTGCCGGTGAGCCGGACCGGTTGGAGCGACTGTGGGCACCGTACCGGATGGCCTATATCGCGCAGCGGTCCGAGGATCCCTTCGTGGAAGCGCCCAAGGGCAGCGATGAGGACGGGCTCATCATCGCGCGGGGTGAAACGGTATATGCGCTGCTCAACCTGTTTCCCTATAACGCCGGCCACCTCATGGTGGTGCCGTACCGCAAGGAATCCGAGCTGGAAAACCTCACCGAGGAAGAATCCCACGAGCTCATGGCCTTTGCCCAAAAGGCGGTGCGGGTGCTCAAGCGCGTGTCACGCCCAGAGGCCATTAACGTGGGCTTTAATCTGGGGCGCGCGTCCGGCGGCTCGGTGGGAGACCACCTGCATTTGCATGTGGTGCCAAGGTGGCCCGGGGATAGTAACTTTATGACTGTCCTCGATGGGACTAAGGTATTACCGCAACTACTGCAAGACACCCGTCGTGTCTTGGCAGAGGGTTGGCGTGACATGGAAGAGGAGGACTCGCGTGCTTAGCGTGCATGGGCGAAAGCCCGCCGCCGTGGTGGTGGAACCTATAGCCAAGACCTTTTTAAAGTTGGGATTGACTCCCAACGTGGTCACGGTTGTAGGCACTATTGTGACCATCGCCATTTCGGTGATCCTCATTCCTACCGGTCACCTGTTTATCGCCGCCGTATTATCCGGCCTCTTTGCCGCCTTTGACATGCTCGATGGCACCATGGCGCGCCTGACCGGTAAATCGAGCGCTTTCGGTGCCACGCTGGATGCCAGTTGCGACCGCATTACCGATGGCGCGTTATTCTGCGCCATCGCCTGGTGGCTGGTGTATACCGCAGACGCGTCAAAATGGACCGTGGCGGCCTGCCTCATTACGTTGGTCTGCTCCCAGGTCATTTCCTATATCAAGGCTAGGGGAGAGGCCTCCGGTTTCACCATGGTGGGCGGCCTGATTGAGCGCCCGGAGCGCCTCATCTTGGCGCTGGGCGGAATCGGCCTTGAGGGCCTGGGCGTAGAGTACGCCGCGGCGGTATCGCTGTGGATCTTGGCGGTTGGCTCAATCTTTACCGTGTACCAGCGCATTGCCATTGCAGCGCGCCAAGATGCCGGAGTATAACTTAAGCGACCTTGGGCGCAGCGGGGGACTATCGTTCCGGCTAGTTCGTGGATTGCGCACACACTTTTCTGGAGGATCCGGCCACCATGTGGGATAAAGAAGACGTAGCAGCCGCTGGGTATTTGGCGGGCTGGAAGGTAGTTCGCCGGTTGCCCCAGCCGGTAGCGCGCACCATCTTCCGGTGGGTCGCGGATTTCGCGAGCGATAACGGGCGCGGCATGGATGGACTGCGACGAAACCTCACCCGCGTGGTGGGGGCAGAAAACGTCACGCGTGAATTGGTGCGCGATTCCATGCGCTCGTATATGCGCTATTGGATGGAGGCGTTTCGCCTTCCCGCGATTCATTCCGATCCCCAGCTGCACGAGCGCCTCATGGGCGGCCTGGAGGGCCTTGAGCACTTTGATGCCTCCGCGCAATCTGGCCGCGGCGTGATCCTGGCGCTGCCACACTCCGGCAATTGGGATATGGCCGGGGTTTTCCTGGTGGGCCATTACGGGCAATTTACCACCGTGGCAGAGCGGTTAAGGCCGGAGGTGCTTTTTGATGCCTTCGTAGATTACCGCGAGGAATTAGGCTTTGAAGTCCTGCCGCTTACCGGTGGGCCGGCTACGCCCTTTGCGCGGCTGAAGGAGGCCCTTGAGGAGGGTCGAGTGGTCTGCCTATTGGCAGAGCGCGATATCACCCGCAGCGGCGTCACGGTAGATTTCATGGGCGAGGAAGCCAATATGGCGGCAGGTCCTGCGCAGCTAGCCATCGAAACCGGCGCGGCGCTCCACGTAGTGCACTCCTGGTTTGAAGGCGACGGCTGGGGATTATCGGTGTCTCCGGAAGTAGAGGTCACCGATGTGCAGGAGACCACCCAGCGCATGGCGGATGGGTTTGCGGCCAATATCCGGCGCCACCCCGCAGACTGGCACATGTTGCAGCCGCAATGGAATGAGGATGTGGAACGGCGCCGGCAAGCGCGAAAGGAACGTTCCCGTTAATGCGCATCGGTATCATTTGCCCGTATTCTTTTGACGAACCCGGTGGCGTGCAGGCCCATATCCTTGACCTAGCCACCGTTTTCATAGAACAGGGCCACTTTGTCCAGGTCCTTGGGCCCGCCGCGGAGTCCACGCCGCTGCCGGATTTCGTGGTCAAGGGCGGCCCAGCCTTCCCGATTGCGTATAACGGCTCGGTCGCGCGCTTGTCGGTGGGGCCAAAGGTAACCCGCAAGGTCAAGCGCTTCATCCAGGACGGGGATTTCGATGTCCTGCATATCCACGAGCCCAATTCCCCGAGTTTTTCCATGACCGCCTTGGCCGTGGCACACGGCCCGATGGTGGCGACGTACCACGCCTCGGCGGCCAATTCCCTCATCCTCACCTTGGCAAAGCCGCTGCTTATGCCCTTTTTGGAAAAGATTCGCGGCGGCATTGCGGTATCGGACATGGCCCGGCGTTGGCAGGTGGAGCAATTGGGCGGCGATCCCGTCCTGATCCCCAACGGCGTCGATACCTCCGTCTATGCGCTTGCGCGCAAGAAAAGCCAGCCCGCGCTTGCCGATGCCCCACTCGAGGTCGTCTTCCTCGGCCGCCTCGACGAGCCACGGAAGGGGCTGGATATCCTGTTAGCCGCATTGCGCCAGGTCAACAAGAATATTCGCGTCACCATTATGGGCGGCGGCCGCGCCCGCGAGGTCGAAGGCGTGGACTTTGTCGGGCGCGTCAGCGATGCAGAAAAGGCACAGGTTTTAGGCCGGGCCGATGTTTACGTGGCGCCGAATACGGGCGGGGAGAGCTTTGGCATCGTGTTGGTAGAGGCCATGGCCGCCGGTGCCGCCGTCGTGGCTTCCGATTTGGAGGCCTTTCGCGCGGTGTGCAACGCGGAATCTGATGAACCCGCGGGAGCGCTTTTCCGCACCGGCGATGCCTCCGATTTGGCGCGCGTGCTGAACCAGGTCTTGGATGATGGCGATTACCGGCGGCGCTTGGTGCGCAATGGCGTCCAACGCGCCCAGATGTATGACTGGGACCATGTTGCCGCGGCGGTCATGCAGGTTTATGAAACGGTGCAAGATGGCACGAAGGTAAGGGAGAAGCGATGATGGGGATTGAGATTACCATTGCGCTCGTCATCCTCATACTTTTAGGATCGTGGGCCATTTTTACCGCGCAGCGGCTAAACTTCCTGCACATTCGCACCGATGCCGCACTGGCGCAGCTGCAGGCGGCACTAGACCGGCGCGCGGCGGTAACGGCGGCGGTCTCCCCGGATCTTGCCGCCTTGGCGCAAAAGGCCGAATCCACGGAGCTTTCGCAAGGGCATTTTCAAGCCCGCACCATGGTAGAGCGCGAGCTTTCGGCCGCCATTGTGCGCGATTTTCCGGTAGGCCAGCGCCCGGCCGCCTTGGCGGATGCAGAAGGCCGCATCCAGTTGGCGCATCGCTTTTATAACGAGGCGGTCAGCGATACGCGCGCGCTGCGCCTGCGCCCAGCGGTGCGCTTTTTCCACCTCGGCGGAACCGCTAAATTACCCGAGTACTTCGACTACATGCTGGCAGATTGAAAATCTAGCCGCGCGGCACCTGCGTGGTGACATCGGTGCTCGCGTCAGGATCGGCGTCGGCATCGGCATCGGCGGTGTCGGAGCCCGGAACGTTGATTCGCCCGGTATCTGGTGAGGGCGCGGGCTCTGCGGCGGCTTCCTGGGCTTGCTCCAGGCCGCTTGCTGCCACGATGGCCTTTTCTATGCGGCGCGACAGGCTTATCTCAAGGATGAACCAAATGAGCGCGATGAGGACCATGAGGAGGATGAGCACGTTGCGGGCCACGATTACGTAGACCGGAGTAAGGTCTGCGCCCACGTACTTCCACAGGTAGTCATAGTGGAACGGGTAGACGTAGGTGCCCAGCGCAGCGGCGGCGACCGCGCATACAGCGAGAAGGCCCTGGCAGATCTTGATGGGGACGAACCCGGCGGGGAGCTGTTGGCGTACGACCACCGCGAATAGCGGGCCGAGCCAGATGATGTACTGGGGCGAAAATACCTTATTGGTGGCAATGAGCAGCAGCACCATAAGGGTGAAGAAGGCGACGGTGGTGCGCGAGGTCCACCCTCCGGCGAAGAAACGGTATAGAGCCCAGCCCAAGGCGAATACCAGCATCCCGGCTGTAGCGACGGTGCTCCACATGATGGCGGTATCCACGCCCGGGCCGGAAATCTCGAAGCTCTTGGACGGTGCATAACCTAAATGCCATTTACCTGGGTTGAGGTGCGCCTGCAAGAGCAAGTATGTCGCCGGAATGGATTCGAGTTGGAGCCCGCGCACCCCCTGATAATCCAGCGGGGAAAGGAGCCGGTCCATGCCGGAGGTGACAACCGTTAGCGCTGATAGGGCTGCGACGGAGCCGAAAAAGGACACCAGGCGGAGCCAGGAATTAGCGCTATTAAACCGCCCCACCAGCCCGGCGGCGAGGACGCCTGGCCAGAGCTTCATGGTGGTGGCGAAGCCCAAAAGGGCGGCACCGGTCTTGGGATGAAAAATAAGGAGCGCGGCGGCACCGGCGACGGCGACCGCGGGGAAGATATCGAGGCGCCATACAAAGACGTGACCTGCGGACGTGCCGAAGAAGACCCAGAACCAGCCTGCGAGGAAAACGCGCTTATTGCGCTGGTGGTGGCGCAGCAGGAGGGCGAGGAAGGTGGCATCGACAAGCAGCGTCATGATGGTAAAGCCGATGTAAAACACGCCGCGGTCCCCGCCGGTAAACCAACTTAAGATGATGGTGGGCCACGTTCCCGCATGGGGGTATTCGGTCATTAGCGTGGGATCGTCGCCATAAAGCCCAGCGAAATAATAGGCGACATCGCCGCGTGCACTGTGGTCGAGCTTCAAGAAATAGACCAATACCAAGCGGGCGAGAACCCAGCCCACCCATACTGCAGGAACTGACGCGATTCTTTTCACCCAAAAGATTCTAGGAAAAAATTTGGGCAGTGGGTAGTTCGAATCAGGTTGCTAGCCACTGGGGTTGGACCGGCTAGGGAGTAGGGTGGCAAGGCAGATAAGAAGTTACGTGATATAGCGCATAGTAGGCGCATAAGGAAGGATGACTGTGGGCACCATTTCTGAGGTTTTGGCATTAGAAGGCACCCAAGAAGCGGATGTCTTTTCTGGCCCGGCGATTCCCTCGCAGATTGAGCGCACCTTTGGCGGGCAGGTGGCAGCGCAAGCGCTAGCCGCGGCGCAAAGGACTGTAGATAATAAGCAGGTGCATTCCCTCCACGGCTATTTCGTTGGACCGGGTGATACGAAAAAGCCGCTGGAGCTGCGGGTGGAAAGGCTGCGCGATGGCCGTTCCTTTGCCAGCCGGCAGGTTCGAGTCATCCAAGATGGCCGCCTCGTCTTTATCATGCTCGCTAGTTTCCACCGCGATGGTGATACAGGGCCCGAGCATCAGGATATGGCACCGCAGGTACTAAGCCCTGATGAAGCCGCGCGCCGCGGTGGCGGGGCGCCCTATTCCACCCGAATCATCTTGAAGGAGTGGACCGATTGGGATATCCGTTTGGTCCCCGATGAAGGCCGCGATGATGCCGCCGCGGAGGTAACCGGTGCCGGATACCGCCATATTTGGTTCCGCAATACCGGCGAGCTTGGAAGCGACCCCGACTTTCACCGCGCCGCCCTAACGTATATGTCCGATATGACCCTCATACGGTCGGCGCTTATTCCGCACCAGGGGGAGAAGATCCAGTTGGCAAGCCTTGACCATGCGGTGTGGTTTCTCCGCCCCTTCCGTGTGGATGAGTGGTTGCTCTATGAGCAGGTATCGCCCACAGCGTCGCAAGGCACGGCTATCGCGCGCGGTAAATTATTCACTGAACAGGGCGATCTCGTTGCGCTGGTCAATCAGGAGGGCTTGACGCGGTTCCTCGATGAGAACCTAGGCAGCGGTTCCGCCCACGGTAATTGGCATAACGTCTAGAAACGCTTGCGTATCCTGGGGGCGCTTTTCCCAGTTCGTGCAGGGCACGTATAATTGTAAACAGATTTAGAACCCAATTAGAAAGGGACTTAATGTCAGGCCACTCAAAATGGGCAACTACCAAGCACAAGAAGGCTGCCAATGACGCCAAGCGCGGCAAGGAATTTGCCAAGCTCATTAAGAACATTGAAGTGGCGGCGCGAACCGGCGGTGGTGATCCTGCGGCCAACCCAACGCTCGATGACATGATTAAGAAGGCCAAAAAGGCCTCCGTCCCCAATGACAACATCGAACGCGCCCGCAAGCGCGGTTCTGGTGAAGAAGCCGGTGGTGCCGACTGGGAGACCATCATGTACGAGGGCTATGGCCCCAACGGTGTCGCAATGCTGATTGAATGCTTGACCGATAACCGCAACCGCGCGGCTACCGATGTCCGCACCGCGATGAGCAAGAATGGCGGCAACCTGGGCGAATCCGGCTCGGTTGCGTATATGTTCTCCCGCACCGGTTATGTCTTGGTGGAAAAGGGCGAGCTGAGCGAGGACGACGTCTTGATGGCGGTCCTCGATGCCGGCGCCGAAGAGGTTAAAGACCAGGGCGAGAAATTCGAGATCGTCTGCGCCCCCACGGATGTGCAGGCCGTCAAGGAGGCTCTCAAGGAAGCTGACATCGAGGTCGATGACTCCGATAATGATTTCCGTGCTTCCGTTGAGGTTCCCCTCGAGGCTAATGACGCGAAGAAGATCTTCCGCCTCATCGATGTCTTGGAAGACTCCGACGACGTCCAGAACGTATATACCAATATGGACCTATCCGATGAGGTCCTAGCGGAGCTCAACGCAGAGTAAGGATACTGCTCTTATTAGGCACTAGCTCGGTGGCGGCTCTTCGCGGATGCGGAGATGTCGGCGCCGGGCTTTTTATTGTGCTCTATTAGGGTCCTAAGTTCTCGCCGTGTTGTAGAACATGTGTGTGTAAGACATAATAGGGAAGCAAGATTGGTAACGACGAGGCCGCGGAACGGGAGTGGGCGGATGTGAGTATCGAAGGCATGCGCGTGATGGGTATCGATCCCGGGCTCACCCGCTGTGGCCTGTCCGTAGTTCAAGCCGGGCGCGGGCGCGCGATCCTTCCCGTCTCCGTGGGAGTGGTGCGGACTCCCAGCGATAAGGATCTGACCGAACGGCTTTTGCGGCTATCCGTGGCGGCCAAGGAATGGATGGACGATTATTCGCCGGATGTGGTGGCCATAGAGCGCGTCTTCGAACGCGGCCAGGTCTCAACCGTCATGCAGACCGCGCACGTCGTAGGGGTTCTGGTACTCGCGGCCGCCGAGCGGGATATTCCGGTGTACATGTACACCCCATCCGAAGTGAAAAAGGCTATTTCTGGCAATGGGCGCGCGGATAAGAAGCAAATGACGACCATGATCACCCGTATCCTGGGGCTTACGGAGCCGCCCAAGCCGGCGGATGCGGCGGATGCATTGGCGCTGGCCGTCTGCCACTGCTGGCGGGCGCCAGCGATCGTGAGAATGGATAGTACCGGTTTAGGGCTCGGCGCAAAGACCAGCGGCGTCCGCGGGCGGGGGAAGGGTGTTCAGCCTTAGCTCGCCACACCCCCACAGGTTAAGTTTGTTCATTATTAGGTCATGTTGAAAGCGCACACAGGTAGGAAGGCACGGTAGAAAATGATTGCGGCATTGCGGGGAGAAGTCCTCCACATTGGTTTAGACCACGGCGTTATTGAATGCGGCGGGGTGGGCTATAAGTTCTTAGCCACCGCAAAGACGTTGGGAACCTTGCGCCGCGGAGAAACCGCTTTTGTGCTCACGACCTTGGTAGTCAAGGAAGACGCATTGACCTTATACGGTTTTACCAGCGACGATGACCGCGAAATGTTCCAAGTGCTGCAATCTGTGTCTGGCTTGGGGCCCAAACTCGCCTTGGCCGCGTTATCCGTCATGGGGGCAGAAGAACTGGCCGCAGCGATTGGCGGGGAGGATGTGAAGGCGCTGCAGTCTATCCCGGGCGTCGGCAAGCGCATGGCCCAACGCCTGACCCTGGAGCTCAAGGATAAGGTAAAGCGCTTTGCTGGAACTCCCGTGCCCGATGCTGCGTCGGAGGCAACAGGTGCCGGTGGCCCAGTTGTCGATAGTGTCACTGAAGCCCTCTTGGGCCTAGGGTTTACTGAGAAGGCGGCTCGCCCCGTGGTGGAGGCGGCATACGCCGAAGCCCCTGCGGCGGATACCTCAACCTTGCTGCGTGCGGCCCTGGCCCAGTTGGGTAAGCAGGGCTAAAAGAATACGACGTCAAGAAGACACAAAGGCTACAGCATGTCCGATATTGAGCGCACCGAGTTCAACCTCCCAGAGGGGATGAGTAAGGCGCACGAATCCCAGCACAATAGTGATGTGGAAGCCACCGCTCACGCCGAAGAACACGATATCGAGCGCTCCCTGCGCCCCAAGTCTCTGACGGAATTCATTGGGCAACCCAAGGTAAGGGAGCAGCTCTCCCTCGTGCTTACCGGCGCGAAGAACCGCGGGGTCACCCCGGATCACGTCCTGTTATCGGGGCCGCCCGGTCTGGGTAAGACCACGATGGCGATGATCATTTCGCAGGAACTCGGCACCTCGTTGCGCATGACCTCTGGGCCGGCGCTGGAGAGGGCGGGCGACCTGGCGGCGATGCTCTCGAACCTCATGGAAGGCGACGTGCTTTTTATCGATGAGATCCACCGCATTGCTCGGCCCGCCGAAGAGATGCTTTATATGGCCATGGAGGATTTCCGCATCGATGTCATCGTGGGCAAGGGGCCGGGTGCTACCTCGATTCCCTTGGAGATCCCGCCGTTTACGTTGGTCGGTGCGACAACGCGAGCGGGGATGCTCACCGGTCCGCTGCGGGATCGCTTCGGTTTTACCGCCCAGATGGAGTACTACAGCACCGAGGATCTCAACCGCGTGATCAAGCGTGCGGCGCATATCTTGGACGTTGCCATCGATGACGATGCCGCCGTGGAAATCGGCTCCCGCTCGCGCGGCACCCCGCGCATTGCCAACCGCCTGCTGCGCCGCGTGCGCGATTATGCAGAGGTCAACGGCACCGGACGCATCGATCTGTCCGCAGCACAAGGGGCGCTGGAGGTATTCGACGTCGATGAAATGGGTCTGGACCGACTAGACCGCGCCGTCCTCAATGCCCTGATTAACGGCCACGGCGGCGGGCCGGTGGGTGTGAATACCTTGGCCATCGCCGTGGGCGAGGAACCCTCCACCGTGGAGGAGGTATGTGAGCCGTACTTGGTTCGCGCCGGCATGATTTCGCGCACTGGGCGGGGCAGGGTCGCCACCGCCGCCGCCTGGCAACACCTCGGCCTGACGCCTCCCGATGGCGCGATTGGGCTGTTTTAGGCAAGCGTGGGCACCGCGCTAGCGCGGCCGCAGAGGTGGAACCGACTCATGGTTTTTGTGAACGAAACGGTCTGGCATACTGGAAAGTTATGGAAATCATCTTTCTCATCATCATTGTCATTTTGTTCATCATTCCTTCTTTTATGGCGATGCGTAAGCAACGCCAGCGCCAGAACGATATGCAATCGCTGCAAAACTCCCTGCAGAATGGGGATCGCATCGTCACCGCCGGCGGTGTCCACGGCGTGGTGCGCGGAACCACGGATACCAGCGTGGACCTCGAGGTTTCCCCGGGCGTTACCCTCACCTTTGACAAGATGGCGGTGGTGCGCACCGAAAGCGAGGCCCAGAAGCTTGACCGCGGTGGCGCAGACAACGCTGAAAACAATAATGATGATGGATTCAACGGCGGGGAAGGCGAGCAGCCCTCTAGCCGTTAAGTCCTTGTTACCGCCCGCGCCCTTTTCCGAGTAGGCCGCGGGCGTATTCTGTGCATAAGCTGGGGGTTCTCTGAACCTGCACTCGGCTTATGAGAAACGTAGAACCTGACACATTTTCGCTAAATCGCGGACCCCGTTAAGGAAAATGTTGTTCCATGACGTACGATTGTGCGTTGTTAACGTGCCCGCGCCGAATCGGGCGGGCCGTATTTATTGTTTAATCACCCTGGTTTGCAGTGCACAGGAGAATATCGTTGTCCGCATCATCTAGAGGCGCTATGAAAAATAGCAACCGCCAATGGCCCAAGCGCGCCCTCGCGCTCTTTGGGCTTATCGTGGTTGTTATCTATGCGCTGGTCTTTTTTACCGGAAATCGCCAAGCCGCCCCGAAGCTAGGCATTGACCTGCAGGGCGGCACTCGCGTTACCTTGGCACCACAAGGTGAAGACCCCACCCAGGATCAGCTACGGCAGGCGCGCAATATTTTGGAACAGCGCGTCAACGGTATGGGTGTTTCAGGTTCCGAGGTTGTCATTAACGGCAATACCCTCGTCATCACCGTGCCGGGCGAGGATGCGTCCCAAGCCCAGGCGGTGGGGCAGACCTCCCAGCTGTACTTCCGCCCAGTGGCACAACCCTCCGCGCCGGATCTGGACAAGCTCGACAAAGAGCTGGAGGATATGGCTAACCGGTGGGTCAAATACGGCGTCCTAGACAAGGACGAGGCGAATAAGAAGCTGGAAGACGTCACCAACGCCGTGGCCCAGCAAGAAGCGCAGGCGGAAGGCAAGGAGCCGAAGGACGTCAAGGCGCCGAAGGTCTCCGCCAAGCCCTTGGACGAGCCTTCAAACTCCATTGAGCAGACCGAGCGCCGCGACGAAGTCACTGAGATGTTGTTGAAGGACCGCCAATCGGACGATCCGACAACGCAGGCAGCGGCCTCGTCGCTTTTAACCTGCCAAGGCTCCGCCGACCCACTGGCTGGTGCGGACGATCCGTCCAAGCCTTTTGTGACCTGTGATTACGACAGCGGCACCCCCTATGTCTTGGAGCCAGCGCCGTTGCTCAACGGCGTTGAGGATGAAGACGGCACCCGCCTGACGGGTAATGAGATTGATACCAATTCCCCGATTAATGGCGGCCTGAACCCGCAGTCCGGCCAGATGGAGATTAGCTTCTCCTTCAAGACCGGCAATGGCCCGAACGGTTCCCAGACCTGGGCTGACCTCACGCGGGAGCATCTGAACGACCAGATTGCCATCACCCTTGACTCGGCCGTCATTTCGGCGCCGGTTATCCAGGGCGCTACCCCGTACGGCTCTGCTACCTCCATTAACGGTGACTTTAGCCAGGAAGAAGCCAATAACCTGGCCAATAACCTGCGTTATGGTGCACTGCCGCTGTCCTTTGCCGGCGAAAACGGCGAGCCCGGCGGCACGGTAGAGTCCATTCCGCCGACACTGGGTAAGGCAGCGCTCGAGGCCGGCCTGTGGGCAGGCTTGGCAGGTTTGATTTTGGTCATCCTGTACTCGCTGTACTACTTCCGCGCGCTCAGCGGTGTGTCCGTCATCTTCTTGCTTGGCTCCGGCCTGCTGACCTACGGCGCCATCGTCCTGCTGGGGCGTTGGATCGGGTACTCGCTCGACCTGTCCGGTGTCGCCGGTCTAGTCATCGGTGTCGGTGCGACCGCGGACTCGTTCGTGGTCTACTACGAACGCATCAAGGATGAGCTCCTAGAGGGTAGAACCTTCAGGTCAGCAACGCAGAAGGCGTGGGAGCGTTCGCGTAGCACCATCGTGACCGGTAACGCGGTGACGTTGATTGGTTCTGTCATTGTCTACTTCCTCGCCATCGGTGAGGTGAAGGGCTTCGCGTTCACCTTGGGCTTGACCACGATCTTCGACCTCGTCGTGTCCTTCTTGGTCATGGCGCCGTTGATGCAGATCATCGGCCGCCGCCCAGCGGCAGCCAAACCATCGATGAACGGTTTGGGCGGAATTTACGCGCTGATTGAAGAGCGGCGCGAGCGCGGCTACTACGGAGAATCCCGCGCGGCCGCCACTGCGCAGCAGGAGCGCGCCACTGAAAATTCGGCATCCGTTGGCGCCGATTCGTCTGAGAGCTCTGCGCGCTCAGCAGCTGCGGAAGATGAGGAGAAATAATCATGGCCGTATCTACTAAACACAAGATTTCGCGTTTGGATCGTCTCTATGAAGACGAGCGTGGCTATGACTTCATTGGCCACACCAAACGGTGGTACGCGATTACCGCCGCGCTCCTCGTCGGCGCCATCGCCGCCATTTTGATTCGCGGGTTCACGCTCTCCCTCGATTTTGAGGGAGGTACCACCTTGTCCATGCCCGCTGGGGACTTGAAAGAGGACGAGGTAGCTACCGTCTTTGAGGACTCCACCGGCGTTGAACCCGAGCAGGTGCGCATCGTCGGCGCCGGCGATTCTGAGACGCTCGAAATCACCTCTGAGCGATTGAGCCAAGAAGAGGTAGACAGCGCCCGCTCCGCAATCTACGAGGAATTCCAGCCGAAGGATGAAAACGGGGAGGCCACCCCGGACGCCATTGGTTCCTCCACCGTGTCCGAGTCCTGGGGTTCTTCCATTACCCAGCGCATGATTCTGGCCATGGTCGTATTCCTTGTTGCAGCGACCATCTATGTGGCGGTGCGCTTGCAAAAGATCATGGCGTTTGCGGCCATCTCGGCGCTTATTATCGATGGCATCGTCATCGCCGGCATCTACGCCCTCTTTGGGTTTGAAGTTTCTCCCGCCGTCATCATCGGTTTGCTCACCGTCTTGACCTTCTCTATCTATGACTCCGTCATCGTCTTTGACAAGGTCAATGAGAATACTGCGGGTTTGGAAGGCCAACGATCAAAGACCTATGGGGAGCTTGCCAATCTGGCGATTAACCAGACGGTCATGCGCTCTATTTCTACGTCCATCATTTCCGCGCTGCCTATTATCGCCCTGTTCGTCATCGCTGTATGGCTCATGGGCATCGGTACGCTGCGCGATCTGGCGCTGATCCAGCTCATCGGCGTTATCGAGGGCATTTTCTCTTCGATCTTCTTGGCCACCCCGTTGGTGGTGACGTTTGCTAATTGGACCAAGCGCGTCAAGCAGCACACCCAGCGCGTCATGGATTACCGCGCGGGCAAGACTGAGGATGGTGAACCGGCGCAAGAGGGTTCTGCGAAGCGCAAGGTGGTAACGCCTTCTGATGCGGGCGCCAAGACGCACAAGGAAGTAGCAGAAGAGCAATCTGATCACGGCAGCAGCGCCTCCGGTCATACCGGTGCTACCTGGCGCCCAGGCCGCTAAGTGCTCTGAAACACGTCATAATCAGACGGGGTAAGGCTCGGTCTTTGAAGGAGAAAAGGGGGTTGTGCGTACCGTGGAACGCAGACTAGGCACCACACGGTGGTGGGGTAGCCGTCCCAAAATTACGGCTATTGCGGCGGGGTTTTCCGCCCTCGCGCTGGTAGCGGCCTCGTGCAGCAGCGAGGAATCCGATAGCGGTGACCAGGCAGCGCCCAGCGATCCGGAGTCCTATAACTACACCGGTTATATGGTCAACTCCCAGCTGGCAACGACGAATGCCGGTACCGCCTTCGGCAGCACCACCTCCGCGGCGCAGCTTTCGACGCGCCTTTATCCCGGCCTTTTCGTGCCAGGTCCCTCCGGACAGCTCATTCCCAACGCGGATTTGGTCGAGACCGAAAAGCTTCCGCCCGCAGCAGATAGCGACCAGGAAAGCGTGCGTTTGACGCTTGCCGATGACGCCACATTCTCCGACGGCGCCCCCGTCACCTGCGATGATTACCTGCTTGCCTATACGGCCGGTACGCACCCGGTGGAGTTTGCCTCGCATATGCCGTTGATGAATGACATCGCGGACATCGAGTGCGCACCGCACAGCAAAGCCTTTACTCTGACCTTCTATAAAGACCAGGGCCACCGCTGGCGCCAGATGTTTGGCCCTGGCACGGTCATGCCTGCGCACGCGCTTGCACAGAAGACGGACATGAGCATGGAGGATCTCAACGCGGCCCTGCATGCAGAAGACATGGCGGCGCTGCAGCCAGTGGCTGAGTTGTGGCGTTATGGGTTTTCCACTGCCAAGGATGATTTTGATCCCGAGCTGCAAGTGTCTTACGGCCCCTTCACGGCAGAAAAGGTCGGCGATTCTGGCGAGGTTTTCTTAAAGGCCAATGAGCAGTATCGCGGCGATAAGCCTGCCTTGGACAGGCTCGTCGTGTGGCCGAGTAGCGCCGACGCGCAGGAGCTTGCGGATAAGGGCGTACTCAAGGTGGCAGACTCCGCCACCGCGGCGCCCGACTGGCTGTCCGGGAACGCGGGTGAGGACGCAGAATCCGCGGAAGGCAAAGATCCAGACCACGACTCCGCTGGGGAGGACTCCGCGGGCGCAGGCAATAACGAGTTTGAGACGACCACCAAGGTGGGCCTGCAAACCGATACGCTGACGCTGTCACAGGCCGGGATCTTCGCAGAGCCTTCTGCAAGGAAGGCATTTGCTGCCTGCGTGGACCAAGCCTCGATGGCACACAAGAGCTCCGAAATATCTGGCGTCGACGTCCCGCCGGCGTATGTCCGCACCGTGTCCGTACAGGATCCGGTGGCCCAAACGCTTGGATCGGTGGCGAAGGACCACGAAGGAACGGACATGGCTGCGGCCGGCCAGTTGAACGGCACCACCATCAAGGTGGGCTACGTTGGCCCGGATAAGCGCTACCAGGCGATGGTCGAGGCGCTGCGCGCCTCGTGCGAACCGGCGGGCATTACCATTGAGGACGCTGCGGACGAACAGCTATCGCAGTTTTATCTCAACCCCAATCCGGAAACAGGTGAGCCCACCATTGATGCCTTCTTGGGCCCGGTCGACCCGCTGACCGAGTACTCTGCGGCAGATTCCAGCATCAAAAACTCCGTGCAGCTCAAGGAACAGGAAGAGCAGCTGTGGGACAGCGTTCCCTCCATTCCTGTTGCTGCGCAGCCGCGCGTGTTCATCGTTCACCGCGACGTGGAGGGTGTCCTGCCGTACACTGGCATCTCGGGCATCGGCTGGAACATGGACCGTTGGCACGTGTCGGCACAAGAACCTGTGGAAAAGGCTTAGCCCCTTTTTCCTCTCAAATTATTTCTCGCTATTTATTTCTCAAGGAAGATGATGAGTTCCCAGTACGAATCAGCAGCACAAGCTTTGCACGACAAGGTGCGCCTCGTTCAGGATTTTCCAGAGGAAGGAATCCTCTTTGAAGATCTCACCCCGGTATTGGCCGATCCTGAGGCATTTCAGGCCGTCGTTGATGGCCTAGCGGCCGCCTGCGAGGAGTTGGGCGCGGATCTTATCGGCGGCCTGGATGCCCGCGGATTCCTGCTGGGCTCAGCCGTGGCATACAAGTTGGGCTTGGGCATTTTGGCCATTCGTAAAAAGGGCAAGCTTCCGCCGCCGGTTTATACCGAAGAATACGAGCTGGAGTACGGCTCGGCCGCGTTGGAGATCCCCGCCAGCGGCGTTGATGTGAAGGGCAAGCGCGTGGTGCTTGTCGATGACGTCCTGGCCACCGGTGGCACCCTCCACGGCGCCAAGCTGCTGCTTGAGTCCGCCGGCGCCGAGGTTGCGGGCAACGTCGTGGTGCTAGAGGTAAAGGGCCTGAACGGCCGGGAGCGCTTATCGGGCCCGCCGCTCATTGTGCTGGATGACGCTGACTAAGATGGTGCGTCTAAGCTAGATCACACGATCTGGAAAGGCGCCGCAGCTAGCACTATAGGCTGTGGCATTGTGAAGGGCGGTAGAGATGGCCACTGATAAGTCAGCAAAACGCCAGGCTAATAACGGGATGCGGAGCATGTCTGCCCGCCTTGCCCGGTCACTGACCGGCGGGCGGGTCAAGATTAACCCGGTGCTCGATCCCCTCATGTCCATTCACCGGAAATTCCACCCCAAAGCGGATGCGGAATTACTCAACGCTGCCTATAACACCGCAGAAAGGCTGCATGAGGGAGTATTCCGTAAGTCGGGCGAGCCGTATATTACCCACCCGCTAGCCGTGGCTACGATCGCCGCGGAAATCGGCATGGATACCACCACCATCGTTGCAGCGCTCCTGCACGATACGGTGGAGGATACCGATTACACGCTGGAGGATCTGACCCGCGACTTCGGGCCCGAAGTGGCCCGGCTTGTTGATGGCGTGACCAAGCTGGACAAGGTGGCCCTGGGGGCTGCGGCGGAAGCCGAGACCATCCGGAAGATGATCGTCGCCATGGCCAACGATCCGCGCGTGCTTGTCATCAAGGTCAGCGACCGTCTGCACAATATGCGCACCATGCGCTTTTTGCCGCCGGAAAAGCAAGCAAAGAAGGCGCGCCAAACACTAGAGGTCATCGCCCCCTTGGCCCACCGGTTGGGCATGGCCAGCGTGAAATGGGAGTTAGAGGATCTGTCTTTTGCCATCCTCTATCCCAAAAAGTACGACGAAATCGTGCGCATGGTGGCAGAGCGCGCGCCCTCGCGCGATCGCGCCTTGAAGGAAATCATCAACCAAGTAGGTGCCGCCTTAAAGGAAAACGGCATCGAGGCTGAGGTGATGGGCCGGCCGAAGCACTACTGGTCCATCTATCAAAAGATGGTCGTGCGCGGCCGCGAGTTCGCGGAGATCTTTGACCTTGTGGGCATCCGCGTACTGGTGGATGACATCAATAGCTGTTACGCCGCCATTGGCGTCGTGCACTCCATTTACCAGGCCTTGCCTGGGCGTTTTAAGGATTATATTTCCTCCCCGCGCTTCGGCGTCTACCAGTCTCTGCACACCACGGTGCTAGCAGACGGCGGAGCAACACTGGAGGTACAGGTCCGCACGCACGAGATGCACTACAACGCCGAATTCGGCGTCGCCGCGCACTGGCGCTATAAGGAAACGAAGGGCAAGAATTCTGGGCACCAAGAAGAGGTGGACCAGATGGCTTGGATGCGTCAGCTGCTGGATTGGCAGAAGGAAGCGGCAGACCCCAATGAGTTCCTCGATTCATTGCGCTATGACCTGACGGCGCGCCAGATCTTCGCCTTTACCCCAAAGGGCGATGTGGTGGATTTGCCGGCGGGTTCCACCCCGGTGGATTTTGCCTACGCCGTGCATACGGAGGTTGGCCACCGCTGCATTGGCGCCAAGGTTAACGGCAAATTGGTGGCGCTAGAATCGCCGCTGAAATCCGGCGACAAGGTAGAAATCTTTACTTCCAAGGATCCCAACGCCGGCCCATCGCGCGATTGGCAGGAATTCTTGGTCTCGCCGCGGGCCAAGGCGAAGGTGCGCCAGTGGTTTGCCAAGGAAAGGCGCGAGGAGCACCTCGAAGCCGGGCGCGATGCCTTGGCCTCTGAGGTGCAGCGCGGCGGCTTGCCGATGCACCGCCTGTTTACCGCCAGCTCCATGAAGCAGGTCGCAGAACAGCTGCACTATTCCGATGTCGATGCCCTGTACACGGCCATCGGCGCAGGCCACGTCTCCGCACAGCACGTGGCCAACCAATTGGTGGCCATGTTCGGCGACCGCGATGATGCCGTAGATGCCCTTGCTTCCCGCACCCCACTCTCGGAGCTCGAGCAGTCCCGCGCGCAGCATACTAAGGACTCCGCCTCCGGCACCGGCATCTTGGTGGAGGGAAGCCCCGATGTCATGGCTAAGCTTGCGAAGTGCTGCCAGCCGGTGCCTGGGGACGCCATTTTTGGCTTTGTCACCCGTGGCGGGGGAGTATCCGTACACCGCGCGGACTGCGCCAACGCGGAAAAGCTCAAATCTGAGCCGGAGCGCATGCTGAAGGTGGAGTGGTCCTCTGGCACCTCTTCTACCGGCGCCTTTTCCGCCACGCTGCAGCTTGAGGCGTTGGACCGCCAGGGCCTGCTGTCTGAGCTAACGCGGGTATTAAGCGATCAGAACATCAATGTGTTGACGATGAATTCGAACCGCGGCGAGGACCAAATTGCCACGATGCGGTTTACCTTCTCTGTATCGGATACCAAACAGCTGGGTTCCTTGATGACGACGTTGCGCAATACCGAAGGCGTCTTTGACGTCTACCGCGTGACCGCCTGACCCCCTTCCCGCGCGGCTACCTCCCTGTGCGGTTGCTTGATAGAGCAACGCGCGGACTACGCGCACGTGACGATTGCGTGAACTCTTGGCGGAGGAAAGGTAAAAGCCCAGTTCACGGTGGTTGTGCTTCCTGCGAGTTGGTTAAGAAAGCGGTATACATTATCTGAATGCTTTCTACGACACAGGAGTAATTATGCACTTCCGCCGCATCGGCCAGTTGGTGGCCGCTACCACCGTTACCGCCGTCGCGCTTTCTGGCACACACGCCCTAGCGCAGGAGGATACGACCACCATCTCGGTTACTAATATCACTGACCTGCACGGTCACTTGGAAGATGGGTTGAGCGATCCCGCTAAGGCTGGCGATGAGATTGGCGTGGCCCGCCTGCAATCGCTTATCAAGCAGGTCAACGAGGGCCAAGAGTTCAACCTCACCTCTTCGGGCGATAACGTGGGCGGTTCTGCATTCGTCTCGGCCATCTCGGATGACAAGTACACCCTGGAGGCGCTCAATGCCATGGGTATGAAGGTTACCGCAGTGGGCAACCACGAATTCGACAAGGGCACCGAGGACCTAACGGACCGTATCGAGCCAGCTTCTGACTATCCCATCCTCGGCGCCAATGTATTAAAAGACGGCAAGCCGCTCTTGGATGCCTCTCATGTGGAAGAAATCGATGGCGTGAAGGTCGGTTATGTCGGCACCGTTACCCAAAACACCAAGTTCAAGGTATCTGCGGCGAAGATTCCGGGCGTTACCTTCACCGATCCTGTTGAGGCAACGAATAAGGAGGCCACCCGCTTGAAGGAAAGCGGCGAGGCGGATGTCGTGGTCTCGCTCTTCCACGAAGACGCGGAGGAATACGCACAGGGCTTTAATAAGGACGTCGATATTCTCTTTGGTGGCGATACCCACCAGACCACCCAGGGAACGCAAGAGCGCGACGGCGCGCTGCCACTGCAGTGGGCGCAAGGCTACGAGTATGGCAAGCTGCTTAACGATGCCGATATTACCTACGACAAGGCCGCGGGCAAGGTAAAGAAGATTGAGCTCAAGCAGTACGATGCGACTGATGCCGCGCAGGTAGAGCCGGATGCTGAGATTGCGGGCATCGTTAAGAAGGCACAGGATGAGGCCGAGGTAGAAGGCTCGAAGACCGCTGGCACAATCGAAACCGACTTATTCCGCGGCTCCGATGAGGGGCAAAAGCCAGGCTCTAATCGCGGCGTCGAGTCCACTCTGAATAACTTCATTGCTGACGGGCAACGTTATGCCATGAGCAAGCAGGTGGGCGAGGACATTGACCTCGGCGTCATGAACGCCGGCGGCGTGCGCGCCGATTTGCAGGGTGGCGACGTAACCTACAAGGACATTTTTGAGGTTCAGCCGTTTGGTAACTCCGTTATTACCGCGAAGGTCTCCGGCAAGGACTTCATCACCGCTTTAGAAAACCAGTGGCAAGAGGGCAGCAGCCGACCGCGTCTAGCCATGGGCCTGTCCAATAACGTGCAGGTGGTCTATGACTACAAGGCAGCCCAGGGTGAGCGCGTCAAGTCCGTCACCATCAACGGCGAGCCCCTTGACCCGAACAAAGACTATTCCATCGCGCTTTCTTCCTTCCTCGCGTCCAGCGACAGCGAAAAAGGCGGCGATGGCTATTTTGAGGCAGGCTCCATCAAGGACAAGAACGATGTGGGATACATGGACGCCCAAGCCATGATCGATTACATCGCGTCCGGCGAGTCCGAAGTCCGCAAGGGACAGGGCCAAATTGGCGCCCACATCGATGGTGAAATTGTCCCTGGCAAAGAAATCACCGTCGATCTGTCCAGCTTGAACTACACCAGCGAGGGCGAGCCCATGGCCAAGACCGTCACGGTGAAGCTAGGAGATGAGGAAGCAACCGCCGATATCGATAATTCCAAGCAGGAAGGCGATGACCAATTTGGCGAGCGTGGCCGTGCGCAGGTAAAACTGACCGTTCCAGACGGCCTGACCGGCTCCCAGAACCTGAAAATCACCACCGACGCCGGCACTCAAGCCATCCTGCCCGTGGAAGTGGGCGAAGCTGGCGGAGACGAGTCTGGTTCCCACGAGGACGGTTCCCAAGGAAATGGTTCCGATGGGGAGGATTCTCCTAAGCTTCCGCAAGGCTCCTCCTTTGGTGGCGCAGCCCTTACCATCGTTGCGGCGCTAGCGGCAGGTATCGCCTTTATTGGTCTGAACCCTCAGGTGCTCCCAGCACCACTGCGGGTCATCTTTGATGACCTGCGCAAGACCTTTCACATCTAAATAGGAATCCAAATCCTGCGGATACACTAAAAGCGCTTTTCCTCGCTTACAGGGGGAAAAGCGCTTATTTTTCTGTGCTGTGTCTTTTAGCCTAGTAATCTCAAAAGCCGTGGATATCTTTGAACGGTTTTTACGCGAGGCTACTTTTCAACTAGGAATCGAGCTGCATCGAGTCCCAGTGGTCATGTTGTCTACCTTAGGCATCTACCTTGCCTTCATGGTCTTGGTAAAGCTCTTTGGTTCCCGCGTATTGACCTCCATGACGGCCTCTGACGCGATCATCATCATTATGTTCGGCGCCGTCGCAGGCCGCGTGATCATCGGCGTTCCGCCCACATTGGCGGCGGGTGTTATTGGCCTGACAACGCTCATGGCCCTGGAAGCCGCGTTCGGTACCATCCGCAAAGTGGTGAAGTGGACGCGATTTTTGGATCGGCGTCCGGTTCTCATCGTCTTTCAGGGCGAGATGATTGACGATAATCTCACCGTTTCCCACATCACTCGCTCGGACGTATATTCCGCAGTGCGCAAGTCTGGCCTCGGCCGCATGGAAGACGTCCAGGTCATGGTCTTAGAGCCCACCGGCCACATCTCCGTAATTAAGAATGGCCAAGAAATCGACCCCGAGATCTTCAATGACCTCGTTGGCTCTGGCTACATTAAGCGGGCAAAGGAATCTTAAAGGGGGCTGAGCAAGGGGACTCAGAACCGGTGCGAAGGCCCATCAATATGCGAAACCGCTGTACCCAGATTTAGGGCACAGCGGTTAAAAGCGCTTAAGAAGCGTGAAAGCTTAGAAAGGAAGCTTGAAGTTCTTCATGAAGTCGTCGATGTTGAGGTACTTGTTAGCGAAAGCGAAGAGAGTACCCAATGCGCCGACTGCAGCGGTGAAGACGCCGATCCATGCCTGGACTTCTTCAGCCTTCTCCTGAGAGGTCTTTTCAGTCTGAGGCTTCTCCTTAGCACCATCATCAGCGTTGTTAGAACCCTTGTCGTTTGCGTACGGCTTTGCTGGTGCATCCGTCTTGGAGGACAGGGTGGTGGGCTCCTCAGCGGCGGTGGCCACTGCGGTGCCAGCGAAGGTGACGGACAGGGCGGTTGCGCCGGCGACGAGAGCCTTGCGGGAGATAAGCTTCATATCTTGCTTCCTAACGAGCTTGTGGTGTTCAAAGACTCCTTAGATATTAGACAGCCGTATTACGGTCTGCAACAGATCGTGCAAACTTTTATTAAAAAAGATTGTCAAAACGTATCGGGCTGTGTGGTAGTTGACGCTTAATGTTGATGGTGTGAATGGCTAGGGGAGATATTAGATCCTTAAGCGCAGGTAGAGGGTTATATTGAGCGGAGAAATGGGCCTGAAAAATCCCCAACGTTGAGCACTGAAATGATCCGTGCACGACGCTGGGGAGTTCCCACTAACCCCTAAATGGGGTTAGTAAGTGAAGGAGGCGGGAGGCAGTAGGGGGGGGCATCGGCAAGCGCCGATGCCACAGACTAAGCCTTTACCGTAGCCTTTTTAATCTTTACCTCTTCAGCAGGCTTGCCGTCTTCTTGGCCTGGGTGACCGCCCTGCTCGCCGGTGTCTACGCCGGCCTCAGCAATCTTGTCTAGGGTCTTCAGGCCTTCTTCGGAGATGGTGCCGAAGTAGGTGTAGTTAGGGGCAAGCTCCGAGTCATCGTAGTTAAGGAAGAACTGGGAACCGTTGGTATCCGGGCCGCTATTGGCCATAGCGACGGAACCGCGTGGGTAGACAACGGGGTTCTGTGCGTCCTTGGCATCGGTTTCATCGGCGGGGTATTCATCGGCAAACTTGAAGCCTGGGCCGCCGGAACCGGAACCGGTGGGGTCGCCGCACTGGAGCACGTTCAACACGCCAGAGGTCATGCGGTGGCAGACGGTGTCATCGTAGAAGCCGGATTCAGCCAGTTCCGAGATGGCGTGGGTGGTGCACGGCGCAGCGGCGCGGTCCAGGTCCATCTCAATCGGTCCCTGGGTGGTATCGAAGGAGACGGTGACGGTGCCCTCGGTGGAAATATCCTTGCCGTCGGGCTTCTTCGCGCCGTGGCCATCCTGGCCATTGTCCTCGTAGTTGCACTGGACGGTGGCTGGCAGGGCTTCCGCGCGCTTGCCGCTCAAAGGCTCTGCCTTGGGGGCTTCCTGCGTGGTCTGTGCCTCAGAGGTATCTTCTGCCTGGATGTCGCCCTCAGAGCCATCGCGGGTGGACAGGAAGTAGATTCCTCCGGCGATGCCAAGGATGACGACGAGCGAGGCTGCGGCGACACCAAAAGGACGAGTCTTTTGCTTGCGGTCACGGGACTTTAGCTCACGATCGAGCTTGTGCAGCGCGTCTTCTCCGCGCTTTTTATTATCTGGCACCGTGGGACAACCTTTCTAGCGATTATCGGTGACGTGTCTCAACTTGGACGATTTTAGCGGCTTTGCGGACACGGGGCTGACTTGGCTCGGGGATTGGGTTGAGCAATAAACGGTGAGCTATAGCGGCGAAGCAAAAGTATCAGTACGCTCGGGGCCATGGCTGAAGTTAAATTTTCTGACGAACCTACCCAAACCGCTGGTGAACTTCCCGCAGTAGGGGAGTCCATCCCAGAGTTCACCCTTGTTGGCACCGACCTTTCTGAGGTCACGACTAAGGATTTCGAGGGCAAGCGCCTCGTTATCTCGATTTTCCCTTCCATCGATACCGGCGTGTGCCAGCAGCAGCTGCGCACCTTTAATGAAAAGGCTGCGGGCTTGGACAACACCGTTGTCTTGTCTGTCTCCCGCGACCTGCCCTTCGCGCTGGATCGTTTCTGCGCCGCAGAGGGCATTGAGAACGTGGAAACCGCATCCGATTTCCGCTCCGATTTTGGCGAGAAGTTCGGCGTGACCTTGCAAGGCTCCCCACTTAAGGGCCTACTGGCACGCTCCGTTGTGGTCACCGACGCTGACCACAAGGTCATCTACAACGAATTGGTGCCAGAGGTAACCACCGAGCCGGACTACGAGAAGGCTCTTGCCGCCCTGCAATAAAGCTTGAAGCTGGCAGGTTAAATAAAACCAGCACCCAGCCTTTCCCCATAACCCACCGTGGGTGTGGGCGCCAAGGCTGGGTGCTTTTTGCATGGTTATGTGGCTTGAATCCAGAGACCACTGCGTTCAAGGGCGCGATGGGGGCGAGCCTCGTTAGACTTAAATCATGGATATTCAAGGATTTACCGCGGGACCATTTCGCACGAATACCTATATCGTGGCGGAGGGAAAGCGCGCCTTCATCGTGGATCCGGGCATGGATTCCATGTCGAAGGTTCTATCGCACGACTATGACTATGAAGCCATCGTGCTCACGCACGGCCACATCGACCACACCCGCGAGGCCGGGGACTTGGCACAGGAGCTTGGTATTCCCGTTTATATTCATCCCGCAGATAAGTTCATGTTGGATTCTGGGGAGGGTGTTTCCGCCCAGGCGCAGGAGCTATTCCAGGCTTCGCGCATGGTGCCCATTTCCGATCTCCGCGAACTCCACGGTGGGGAGGAACTGGAGCTAATCGGGCATACATTTACCCTCCAGCACGCCCCTGGGCATTCGCCGGGGTGCGTTCTGATCATTTCGGATACTTTTGCCCTTACCGGTGATGTCCTTTTTGCCGGGGGAATGGGGCGGGTCGATCTGCCGGATTCTAATCCGCAGGCCATGCTGGATTCATTGGCGGGCCCGGTGTGGGATTTGGACGATGAGCTGGACATTCTTCCCGGCCACGGCCCAAGCTCAACCATGCGTCAGGAGAGGGCGACCAACCCATTCCTGCGAAAATCCCATGGGGTAGTCTAGTGACCATGAGTGAAGAGAAGCGGTTCCAGGCACTGTCCGCACCGAAGGGTGTGCCAGATTATTACCCACCAGAGTCTGCGACTTTTTATAAGGTCCGCCAGACCATGGTGGAACAGGCGCATCTTTCCGGCTTTCAGCACATTGAATTGCCCATTTTTGAAGATACCGCGCTCTTTGCCCGCGGCGTGGGCGAATCTACCGACGTGGTCTCCAAAGAGATGTACACCTTCGCAGATCGCGGTGAGCGCTCCGTGACCCTGCGCCCGGAGGGAACTGCGGGTGTGATGCGCTCGGTCATTCAACACAATTTGGATCGCGGCCAGCTGCCGGTAAAGCTAAACTACAGCGGCCCGTTCTTCCGCTATGAGCGCCCGCAGGCAGGGCGCTACCGCCAGCTTCAGCAGGTCGGTGTGGAAGCCATCGGCGTCGGCGATCCAGCATTGGATGCTGAGGTCATCGCCTTGGCGGATCGCTCCTATAGGACCCTGGGGCTTTCCGGGTTCCGCCTGGAATTGACCAGCTTGGGCGACCGCAATTGCCGGCCCGCCTACCGCGAAAAGCTGCAGGAATTCTTGTTTAAGCTGGACTTGGATGAGGAGACCCGCCGCCGCGCGGAGATCAATCCTTTGCGCGTCTTGGATGATAAGCGCCCGGAAATGCAGGAGCAGCTTGCCGATGCCCCCTTGATGCTCGACTACCTCAACGCCGAGTGCCGCGAGCACTTTGAGACCGTGACGGGCATGCTGGATGATATGGGCGTTGCCTACGAAATTAACCCGCGCATGGTGCGCGGCTTGGACTACTACACCAAGACCTGCTTCGAATTCGTCCACGATGGCCTGGGTGCGCAATCCGGCATTGGCGGCGGTGGCCGCTACGACGGCCTGATGGCGCAGCTGGGCGGACAGGATCTTTCGGGCATCGGCTATGGCTTAGGCGTTGACCGCGCCATCCTCGCCCTAGAGGCGGAGGGAATCACCCTAGAAGGCAGTGATTCTCGCGTGGATGTCTACGGCATTGCCTTAGGTACTGCGGCCAAGCGCCGCATGACCGGGATCATCAATGACCTGCGGAAGGCGGGAATCGCAGCGGACATGTCCTTTGGTGATCGCGGCCTTAAGGGCGCGATGAAGGGTGCCGACCGCGCGGGCGCGCGCTTTGCTTTGGTCTTGGGAGATCAAGAACTAGAAACGGGCACCGTTGCCGTGAAGGACTTGGCCGCCCACGAGCAGCGCGACGTAGAGCTATCGCAGCTGGTTGCCATTCTGGCACGGGATCTAGAAGGCTAGGCACAGGCTCAAAGAAGGGGGCACCGAAGTAATCTCGGTGCCCCTTTTTTGTGTGCTTTTAACTGGCTAGCACTCCACCTGGGAAACGCTAAAGCCCATCGTCTTGGCCAAGCCGCCGAGGGAGGTCTCCTTGTACTTGGAATGCATATCGCGGCCGGTATCCGCCATGGTTTGCACGGCGTTATCCAGGGTGACGTGGTGGGTGCCTTCACCCATCATCGCCATGCGGGCGGCGTTAATGGATTTCACCGCGCCAATGGCATTGCGCTCAATACACGGGATTTGCACGAGGCCGCCGACCGGATCGCAGGTGAGGCCGAGGTTGTGCTCAAGGGCGATTTCGGCCGCATTTTCCACCTGGGCTGGGGTAGCACCGAGGAGTGCCGCCATTCCCGCAGCGGACATGGACGAGGCGGAGCCGACCTCGCCCTGGCAGCCCACCTCGGCGCCGGAAATGGAGGCATTCTGTTTGATGATCATGCCGATGGCGCCGGCGGTGAGCAGGTAGCGGCGTGCTGATTCGCGGCAGAAGCCACCGTGGAAATCGCGTGCATAGTGCAAGACCGCGGGGATGATTCCGCAGGCGCCGTTGGTGGGCGCGGTGATAACGCGGCCGCCCGCGGCGTTTTGCTCGTTGACCGCTAAGGCGAAGAGGTTGACCCATTCCATAGCGGAAAAGCCAGAGTGTGGGTCATTTTTCTGCTCGAGCAGCTGCGCATACATCTTGGGGGCGCGCCGCGGCACGCGGAGGCCACCGGGCAGCAGGCCCTTGGTGGAAATGCCATCGGTCACGCATTCGCGCATGATGTCCCATACAAGATCCAAGTGGCGTAGGACATAATCCGCGCCGCCGTCCTCTTTGTGAAGCACTTCCTCATTGGCAAGGACGATTTCCCAAATATCTTTGTCGTTGGCCTCGCACAGATTGAGTAGTTCTTCGCCGGTGGTGAATTCATAGGGCACGGTATCTTCTACGGTTGCTGCGGCAACGCCGGCGGGTACTTCGTGGCTATCGGCCATCTCTGCGTCGAGCTCTTTGCGGGAGAGGATGAAGCCACCGCCGACAGAGAAGTACTGTTCGTCTTCAGCCAGGATATTGCCCTCTGCGTCCCAGGCCTTAAAGATCATGCCATTGGGGTGCTGGGGTAGTGGCTCGTTATCAAAGGTGATTTCGTAGTCGACGGTGCCAGACGGGCCAGAGATGGTGCCTTCGCTGGGGATTGTGCCGCCGGCTTGCGGCTCGGCATCGATGGGAACGGTCAGCGGCTCCCAGCCGGCGAGTCCTAGGATGACGGCGCGGTCGGAGGCGTGGCCGCGCCCAGTGGCGGACAGCGAACCGCGCAGCTCAGCGGACACGCGGGCCGGATGGGTATCAAGGGAATCGAGGAATTGCTTCGCGGCGCGCATCGGCCCAACCGTGTGAGAGGAGGATGGACCAATGCCGATGGCGAAAATGTCAGTAACGCTAATAGTCATGGTGAAAGCCTTAAGAAACCTTTCTTCGTAGCAAGAGAGTTATCGGTCCAAGAGCGTGAAAAAGAGATTTTCTCAGGCGCGGGGATTCGGGTCGAACATTCTAAAATTCAAGCGTAGAGAAATATGTGACATGTATCAATTTTAGAATATGCGATAGGTATTGCGGCGCTAGTGCTTTCCGTCGTATTGGGACAAAATTTCCTCGAAAGGCAGAAATTCCTCGTCCACTCCGATTCCGGTAGGGCGGGAATGGGGGCTGGGTTTGGGGGCATCGGCAAGCCCGGCGACCCGATCCGTGGGGCGGATCATCTGATCAGCAAGTTGCGTTGCGGCGCGCTCGATACGGCTGCGAATGCGCGCGCCCTCGGCGGTGCCCAGATCCTCGGTTGCCTGGAATATGCCGGTCGGAACGACGTGGGCGTGCAGGTAATTCAACAGGGGGCGCAGCGCATAGTCCAAGATGAGCGCGTGGCGCGGGGAACCGCCCGTAGCGGCAACGATGGTAGGCAGTTCCTCCAAGGCGTGGGCATCCAGGACGTCAAAAAACATCTTGAACAGCCCGGAGTAGCTTCCTTGGAATGCGGGCGTGACGGCAATAAAGCCATCGGCCGTAGACAGCAGCTCTTTTGCTTCATCCAATTGGGGCGTCGGGGCCGCCCAATTAGTCATGGCCGTGGCCAATTCAGAAGCAAGGGTGCGCACCTCAATGATGTGGGTGTTTACGCCCTCTCCGCGCGCGGAAATCTTCGCCTCGGTGGCTTCTGCAATAGTCTCAGCTAACCGCCGGGTAGATGATGGCTCCGATAGCCCGGCCGTGAGGACAACCAAAGATCGCATTGTTTAGTCCTCCTTTCCAGGGCTTACGCGAAAGTGCGGGGAATCTGGGTGCTGCTTGAGCGTGGCATGCGTTGGCGGATCCGAGGGTACATGCTCTGGTCGACGCTGCTCAAAGCGTCGACGAAGCTCCGGTACTACTTGTGTGCCAAGAATTTCTATCTGCTTGAGCACCACTTCTTGTGGCAGCCCGGCGTGATCGATGAGGAAGAGCTGGCGTTGGTAATCGCCCACGTAGTCCGCAAATTTCAGGGTGCGCTCAATAACCTGCTCTGCGGTACCCACGGTCAGCGGGGTGTAGTCAGTAAATTCCTCCAGGCTAGGCCCGTGCCCGTACACGGGTGCGTTATCGAAGTACGGGCGGAAGAACCTCTTGGCCTCCTCTTCAGTATCGCCGATGAATACCTGGCCGCCGAGCCCCACGATGGCTTGGTCTGCTTGGCCGTGGCCATAGGAGGCAAAGCGACGCCGGTACATGTTGACCATTTTGGCCGTGTGTTCTTGATTCCAGAAGATATTATTGTGAAAGAACCCGTCGCCGTAATAGGCCGCTTGTTCTGCAATCTGGGTAGAACGAATGGAGCCGTGCCATACAAACGGCGGGATGCCATCGAGGGGCGCCGGGGTAGAGGTAAACGCCTGCAACGGGGTGCGGAATTTGCCCTCCCAGTTGACGCTGTTTTCCCGCCACAGGCGGCGCAGCAAGTGGTAATTTTCCACGGCCAACGGGATGCCTTGGCGGATATCTTTGCCAAACCACGGGTAGACGGGGCCGGTATTGCCGCGCCCCATCATCAGATCCACCCGGCCGCCGGAAAGGTGTTGCAAAAAGGCGTAATCTTCGGCGATCTTTACCGGGTCATTGGTGGTAATCAGCGTCGTGGAGGTAGAAAGCTGCAAGCGCTCGGTCTGCGCTGCGATATAGGCTAGGTGGGTCGTCGGGGAGGACGGAACGAAGGGCGGGTTGTGGTGCTCGCCTGTGGCGAAGACATCGAGGCCCACTTCTTCTGCCTTGAGCGCGATTTCCGTAATATTGCGGATTCGCTCCGCCTCTGATGGGGTTTCGCCCGTCGTTGGATCGGTGGTCACATCTCCGACCGTGAAAATGCCAAATTGCATGGTGTCCCTTTCTGCCCTTGCTGCGTACCTGTAATCATTGTACGTGACATGTCAACAATACGGGCAGGGAGATTATTTCCAGCGGGGTAAAGAGGGGCCGGGAGTTAGCTGTAGACCCCGCGCCCCAAGGTGTCGCACTCAGCCATCCGGCCGGAATTATAACCAGCAAGGAAAGCTCGCTGGCGTTGCACGGAAGAACCGTGCGTCCACGCATCGGGTTGGACCTGCCCAGTGGAACGGCGCTGAATATTATCGTCACCCACAGCCTGCGCCGCGGTGACTGCGTCAGCCACCTGCTGTTGGGAAATCGGCTCCAGCAGAGCATCCTCGCCCTTATCCGCGTGGGAAGCCCAAATACCGGCGTAGCAATCTGCCTGGAGCTCGATCTTTACCGCATTGGAATCCGCGCCGGGGTCGTTATAGTCAGATAGCTGCAGCGTGCCCTCGAGCTGCTGAATGTGGTGACCAAACTCGTGGGCAACGATGTACATCTGCGCGAACGGGGCATTGTGCGCGCCGTAGTTGCTCAGCGAATTGAAAAACGTGGTGTCAAAATACGCCGACTGGTCGGCGGGGCAATAAAACGGCCCCGTGGCTGAAGAGGCGGTGCCGCAACCGGAATTAGTAGAGCTATTAAAAATCACCCGGCCAGGGTTGGTGTATTCGATGCCGGCTTGCTCGGGTAGCTCGGCGGTCCAGACATTATCCACGCTCATGGCGGTAAACATGACCCGGCAGTCATCGTATTTATTGCCGTCTTCTGCCGTTTGGCAGTGATCGAAGGCGGAATCATCGGCACCGGTGTGGGTGCCGGATTGGGACTGTTCATTGCCCAACAGGGCACCAATATCGGAGGGGTTTCCTCCTAATAAGAAGTAGAGCCCGACGAGCACGACGGAGCCGATGCCGCCGCCTATAGCGAGGCCGCCGCCACCGCCGGAGGTTGCGCGCTGGCCATCGAAATCGGCACCAGATTTAAAGGTCATGTCTAGATAGTGCCACACCTTGTCGGCCGCGGCAGTGCGCAGCAGCCCATTTATTTCCGGCAGGGTTAGCGGTGCCGGGGCCGCGTGCCTGCGCGGTGGCTTAAGTGGGCTTAATAGGGGCGAAAGTGGCGGTGGGATGTAGAATTGGCCAAGTTCCTAGTCTTGTGCTTGGTTGGGCGCGCGCTGTTTACGCGTGGCTGGACCCGCAAGTAACACCATTTCAGAAGGGATTGAATTATAGTGCTGCGTACCCATTTGGCCGGTGAGCTCCGCAAAGAACTGGCAGAAGAGACCGTAACCCTAACCGGTTGGGTCTCTCGTCGCCGTGACCACGGCGGCGTCATCTTCATCGACTTGCGCGATCGTTCCGGCATCGCCCAGGTGGTCTTCCGCGAATCCGATGTGGCAGAGCGTGCCCACGACCTGCGTTCGGAATACTGCGTCAAGGTAACCGGCGTGGTGGAGCCGCGCCCAGAAGGCTCCGAAAACCCGAACCTGCCTTCCGGCGACATCGAGGTCAACGTCACCGACCTGGAGGTGCTCAACAAATCCGCAGCGCTGCCCTTCCAGGTAGATGATCCTTCCGCCTCTGGCGAGGTAGGCGAGGAGACCCGCCTGAAGTACCGCTACTTGGATCTGCGCCGCGAGCGCCAAGCAAAGGCCCTGCGCCTGCGCTCCGCTGCCAACCGCGCGGCCCGTAACGTGCTGGATAAGCACGATTTCGCCGAAATTGAAACCCCTACCTTGACCCGCTCCACCCCAGAGGGCGCGCGCGACTTTTTGGTCCCTGCCCGCCTGAAGCCGGGTTCTTGGTACGCGCTGCCGCAGTCGCCGCAGCTATTCAAGCAGCTGCTGATGGTGGCCGGCATGGAGCGCTACTACCAGATCGCGCGCTGCTACCGCGATGAGGACTTCCGCGCCGACCGCCAGCCGGAATTTACCCAGTTGGACGTGGAGATGTCCTTCGTGGATCAAGACGATGTCATTGCGCTTGGTGAAGAGATTGTCAAGGAGCTGTGGAAGCTCATCGGCTACGACATTCAGACCCCAATCCCGCGCATGACCTATGCCGATGCCATGAAGTACTACGGCTCCGATAAGCCGGACCTGCGCTTTGACATCAAGATTGTCGAGTGCACGGAGTTCTTCAAGGACACCACCTTCCGGGTCTTCCAGAACGAATACGTCGGTGCCGTAGTCATGGACGGCGGTGCTTCGCAGCCGCGCCGCCAGTTCGATGCATGGCAGGACTGGGCCAAGCAGCGCGGCGCCAAGGGCCTTGCCTACATCACCGTCGCAGAAGACGGCACCCTGGGCGGGCCTGTGGCCAAGAACATCACCGACGCGGAGCGCGAGGGCATCGCCGAGCACGTTGGCGCAAAGCCCGGTGACGCCATCTTCTTTGCCGCCGGCGATACTAAGTCTTCCCGCGCGCTGCTGGGTGCGGCCCGCGGCGAAATTGCCAAGAAGCTCGACCTCATCAAGGAAGGCGACTGGGCCTTTACCTGGGTCGTTGACGCCCCGCTCTTCGAGCCTTCTGCCGATGCCACCGCGTCCGGCGACGTGGCCTTGGGCCACTCCAAGTGGACCGCGGTGCACCACGCCTTTACCTCGCCGAAGCCGGAGTGGATCGATTCCTTCGACGAGAACCCGGGCGAGGCCACGGCCTATGCCTACGACATCGTTTGCAACGGCAACGAGATCGGCGGCGGTTCCATCCGTATTCACCAAGAAGATGTGCAAAAGCGCGTCTTTGAGGTCATGGGCATCGGCGATGAGGAAGCACAAGAGAAGTTCGGCTTCTTGCTCGACGCCTTCTCCTACGGCGCACCGCCACACGGCGGCATCGCGTTTGGCTGGGACCGCATCGTGTCCCTCTTGGGCGGCTTTGACTCCATCCGCGACGTGATTGCCTTCCCGAAGTCCGGTGGCGGCGTGGATCCGCTTACCGATGCCCCCGCGCCCATCCCCGCCGCACAGCGCAAGGAGACCGGCGTGGACTTCAAGCCGGAGAAGAAAAAGAACGGCGAAGAGGCTAAGGCCGCGAAATCAGAGCAGGAGAACTAGCTCTTAGGCTCGCTATCACGACACCATTTTTAGGGTAAGCGGGGCGCGCGCCCTCGCCGCAGCGGACACTTGTGCGGCGAGGGTGTAGCCCCCGCTTTGTGTTGGCGGGCATACTGGATAGAACTATGGTTGATACACAGACAGTGCTTTCGGCCGATGAGGTCATTGGTGCCGCATCGGAAATGTTGTCGCGCCGCTTTGGTGGCACGCCGGAAATGTCAGACATTGAGGATTTAGGCGGATCCGGCAATGCCTTAGTCCTGCGCGCGAAGGTTGCCCCTAGCGCCTTTTTGCCGCATCGCTCTGTGGTCATCAAATACAATCCGGTCACCGGCTACGGCGTGGATGACGCAGCGATGCTGCGCGAGGTCGTGGCCTATCAATTCACCACCGCCTTAGCAGAAGACGTGCGCCCAGGGCCGGTGCTGCTCGCGCACGATTTAGACCGGCGCATCATTGTCCTGACGGATTTGGGTGAAGCCGAGACCCTTGCGGATGTGCTCTTAGAATCCGGCGATGAGGATCGCATTCGGATCCTGCGTTCCTTGGGTACGGCATTGGGGCATATCCACGTGGGCACCGCAGATCACGAGCAGGATTTCGAGACCCTGCTCAACCGCACCTTGCGGCATAACCCGGAATACGCCGATCACCAATCCGTGCGCGATCAATCCTTGTATCGCTCCATCGGCATTGGGCTCAATCTGCTGGATGAGGCGGGGCTTGAAGCCCCCGAAAGTTTCCGCAGCTTGGCCAATCAAGCCGCCGAATCCCTCGCCTCTGGCAAGGATAGGGCCTTTACTCCCTTCGATCTTTCGCCGGATAACATCATCGTTTCCAAGCGCTTGCACTTCTTGGATTACGAATGGGCAGGCTTTAGGAACGTGGGCTTCGATGTCGCCTGCGTTATCGCGGGCTTTCCGCAATTCTTGTTTTCTAAGCCAATTACGGATAAGGAAGCAGATACATTCCTCGCCGCATGGTCGCGCGAAGTATCCGAGGTATGGCCGCGCTTTGCCGATGAAGAAGAGCTGCACGGACTTATCGTCGCCTCCCTCATCGGCTGGGCTCTGTCCAGCGTGACCACCATGCACGCTGGGGGAATTGAGGGATTGGTTGCTCTTGCTAGCGGGGAAGCGGAGGTTGTCCACGACCCGCAGCGCTCGATCCTGCGCCCACCAGAGAGCGGACCTTTTAATGAGGACGAACTATTGGTGCGCCAAGACCTCTATGAAACCTTTGACGCGCTCGCGCGCTACGCCGCCCAATGCGGGACCGCACCGTGTACGGCCATCGCGGAGTTTGGCAACTTGGTTGCCCGCCGCGTCCACGACGACTAATCACTACACCTTTTTGGGGAGCTAAAACCACATGAGCCAGGATTCTCTCTTCGGCGCCTCTCCCAATGCCGGCGGCAGCATGGGAGGCGATGGCTCGGCATCGTCTTTTCCCACGGCCAATCTCTTTGCCACGCACTCCGGTTCGCCCTTGGCCGCGCGCATGCGCCCGCAGACTTTGGAAGAGGTCGTGGGCCAGGACCACCTCCTTGGCCCCGGCAAGCCGCTGCGCCGCTTGGTCGAAGGATCCGGCGAGGCTTCGGTCATTTTGTATGGGCCGCCCGGTACTGGCAAGACGACGATTGCCTCGCTGATAGCCAGCCAGATGGGCCAAAACTTCGTTGGTCTCTCCGCCCTTGATTCAGGGGTGAAGCAGGTGCGCGAAGTCATTACCCACGCCCGCCAAGAGCTTATCCATGGCCGCCGAACGGTCCTTTTCATCGATGAGGTGCACCGCTTCTCCAAAACTCAGCAGGACGCCTTGCTGGCGGCGGTGGAAAACCGGACGGTTCTGCTCGTTGCAGCGACGACCGAAAACCCGTCATTCTCGGTCGTTTCGCCGTTGCTTTCCCGCTCGCTCCTGCTGCAGCTGCACTCGCTGAGCGAGGAGGATCTCAAAGGCGTAGCGCGCCGCGCGCTAGACAGCGACCGGGGGCTAGGGGAGCGCGACTTAACCATTACTGATGAGGCATTAAACCAGCTCGTCGTGCTTTCTGGTGGTGATGCCCGGCGCAGCCTGACCTACCTTGAAGCGGCCGCGGAAGCAGTTGACGATGGCGGCGAGATCACCGCAACCACGATTACCGATAACGTGAATCGCGCGGTGGTGCGCTATGACCGCGATGGCGACCAGCACTACGACGTGACTTCTGCGTTCATCAAGTCCATCCGCGGCTCCGATGTCGATGCCGCGCTGCACTACCTAGCGCGCATGGTGGAAGCCGGCGAAGATCCCCGGTTTATCGCCCGCCGCCTGATGGTTCACGCCTCAGAAGATATTGGCATGGCTGATCCCACCGCCTTGCAAGTCGCCGTCGCCGCCGCCGAGGCCGCGCAAATGATCGGCTTGCCGGAAGCGCGCATCCCACTGGCGCAGGCAACGATTCACTTGGCGACGGCGCCGAAATCGCCGTCCGTCATCGCTGCCATTACTAAGGCGCAGGCCGATGTCGCGGCCGGCAAGGTGGGCCACGTGCCGCCGCACCTGCGCGATGGGCACTATGAGGGCGCCAAGCGGCTGGGAAATGCGACAGGGTATTCCTATCCCCACGATGACCCGCGCGGGGTAGTGGAGCAGCAATACCTGCCCGATGAGCTCGAGGGCGCCGTATATTATGAGCCCACCGAACACGGCGCTGAGAAGCGAATCTTTGACTATATTGGCCGTTTGCGCAGGATACTTCGTGGCAAGCGCCGCTAAGTGTGAACCGGCATGGCCGGTTTTGGCCCCACCGATGGGCACAGCCTGCCCACCAGTAGGTAAAGTTGGGTGGGTTAGAAAGCTTCTTGATGGAAGATAAAAGCTTAGACAGTTAGGATTATTGCTCGTGAAGACTCATGAGATCCGGGAACGGTTTACCCAGCACTTCGTCAATTCTGGTCACGAGGTTGTCCCCAGCGCCTCTTTGATCCTGGATGACCCTAACCTGCTTTTCGTTAACGCGGGCATGGTGCCCTTCAAGCCCTATTTCTTGGGCCAGCAGACCCCACCATTTTCGCAAGGCCTTGCCACCTCTATCCAGAAGTGCGTGCGCACCTTGGATATCGAGGAAGTGGGCATTACCACCCGCCACAACACCTTCTTCCAAATGGCGGGTAACTTCTCCTTTGGCCAGTACTTCAAGGAAGGCGCCATTTCCAATGCATGGAACCTGCTGACCAAAGACGTAGAAGACGGAGGGTTTGGCCTAGACCCGGAGCGCCTGTGGGTCACCGTGTACCTCGATGATGATGAGGCAGCGGAAATCTGGCGGGATAAGATCGGCGTGACAGAAGAGCGCATCCAGCGCCTGGGCATGGAAGATAACTACTGGTCCATGGGCGTGCCGGGTCCGTGTGGGCCCTGCTCGGAAATCTATTACGATCGCGGGCCCGAATACGGCAAGGATGGCGGCCCGATTGCGGATGATAACCGCTACATGGAGATCTGGAACCTCGTGTTCATGCAAAATGAGCGCGGTGAGGGAACCGGAAAGGGCGATTTTGAGATCGTCGGCGAGCTGCCGAAGAAAAACATTGATACCGGCTTGGGCATCGAGCGCGTCGCCTGCCTCTTGCAGGGTGTAGACAACGTGTACGAGACCGACCTGCTGCGCCCAGTCATTGACGTCGCCGAGGAGCTTACCGGCGCCACCTACGGTGAGAAGGCAACGGAGCAAGATAATATCCGCTTCCGCGTGGTGGCTGACCACTCCCGCACCGGCATGATGCTCATCTTGGATGGCGTTACCCCAGGTAATGAGGGCAGGGGCTATATCCTGCGCCGCCTGCTGCGCCGCATCATTCGCTCAGCAAAGCTGCTCGGCGCCGAGGGTCCCACCATGGAGCGCTTCATGAATACGGTCATGGACACCATGACCCCGTCCTATCCCGAGATCGCGGACAACCGCGAGCGCATCCTCCGCGTAGCCATCAATGAGGAAAAGGCGTTTTTGAAGACGCTGGAGTCTGGCACCAAGCTTTTCGATGAAGCCGTGGAGGACCTGCGCTCCACCCACCGCGCCAAGACCCAAAAGGTGCTCTCCGGTGACAAGGCCTTCGAGCTGCACGATACCTACGGTTTCCCCATCGACCTCACCCTGGAAATGGCGCAAGAGGCCGGCCTCGACGTGGACATGGACGGCTTTAATGCCGCCATGGGCGAGCAGCGCCGCCGCGCCAAGGCCGATAACCAGGCCAAGAAGCACGGTCACACCGACCTCTCCTTGTACCGCGACTGGGTGGATAATAACCCCACCGTATTCACCGGCTATGAGGAACTGGTCTCGGGCGCGAACGTCATCGGCCTGGTCAAAGATGGCCAGAAGGTCAACGAGGTGCGCGAGGGCGATGAGGTTGAGGTCATTTTGGACCACTCGCCGCTCTACGCTGAGTCTGGCGGACAGATGGCTGACCGCGGCCGCATTTCCGCGGGCGAATCCCTCTTGGAGGTCAATGACGTCCAAAAGATTGGCAAGAAGCTGTGGGTACACAAGGCTTCCGTTACCGCCGGCGGGCTCGATCTCGGCATGTCCGTTGAGGCTTCCGTCGATGAGAAGTGGCGCCACGGTGCAACCCAGGCCCACTCGGCCACCCACCTCATCCACGCGGCTCTGCGGCAGGTGCTGGGACCCACCGCAGTGCAGGCGGGCTCCCTTAACCGCCCGGGCTACCTGCGCTTCGACTTCAACTACACCGAGCAGTTGAGCCAGGAGCAAATGGAAGAAATCGCCCTGATTACTAACCAGGCGATTGACTCCAATATGGCCGTCAACACCATCGAGACCTCGCTGGAAGAGGCCAAGGCGATGGGTGCCATGGCCCTGTTCGGTGAAAACTACGGCAACCAGGTGCGCGTGGTGGAAATCGGCGGACCATTTTCCATCGAGCTCTGCGGCGGCACCCACGTGGGTTCCTCGGCAGAAATTGGACCCGTGTCCGTGCTTGGCGAATCCTCAGTGGGCTCCGGCGCCCGCCGCATCGAGGCCTACTCCGGCATGGATGCCTTCCGGTACTACTCCAAGGAAACCGCGCTGGTAGAGGGCGTTTCCCGCGAGCTGAAGGTGCAGTCTGAGGAACTCCCGGAGCGCATTTCTCAGCTTTCGGAGCGCCTCAAGGCCGCCGAGAAGGAAATCGAGGTCCTGCGCAAGGCGCAACTGACCGCGCGGGCCTCTGAATTCATCGACTCGGCTACCGATGTCAATGGCATCAAGATCATTACGCTCCAGCTTCCCGATGGCACTTCTGGCGGCGACCTGCGCACCGTGGCCATCGATATCCGTAACCGGATGAAGGATACGGCCGCGGTCATCGTGCTCGGCGCGGTGGATAAGGGTAAGTTCCCGTTCATTGCTGCCGCTACGGGCAAGGCGGTGGACGAGGGCGTGAAAGCAGGGGACATCGTCAAGCGCCTCGGCGAATACGTCAACGGCCGCGGCGGCGGCAAGCCAGACATGGCGCAGGGCTCTGGTACCGCGCCGGAAGGTGCGCAGCGCGGCTTTGAGGCCGTCAAGGATCTGTTGCAGTCGCGATAGGGATTCATTGTGGCAAAGGTTGAACCAGATTCCCCCGGAGTGGATGACCCAGGCGAGGGCCGCCGGTTAGCACTCGACGTGGGCACAGTGCGAATTGGCGTCGCGGTATCCAACCGCGAGGCCACCCTCGCTACCCCTGTGGAAACCGTTCCCAGGAAGACCGGCTTCAAAGACCGCGATCAAGAAGACATTGATCGAATTCTCGAGCTTATTGAGGCATATTCCGCGGTAGAAGTCATTGTTGGTTTGCCGCGTGATTTACACGGAAATGGGTCAAAAAGTGTAAAACACGCGAAAGAAATTGCGTTTCGGATTCGACGCCGCTTGAATCAAGATGAAAATATAGATAAAGTTCCACCACCAGTACGCTTGGCTGATGAACGTTTGACGACGGTAGCGGCAACCACCGCGCTGCGCGCGTCCGGCGTGTCCGAAAAGAAGGGCAGAAAAATCATTGACCAAGCTGCAGCGGTGGAAATACTACAGTCCTGGCTGGATGGGCGTGCTAACGCGCTCCGCTCGGATGATGCAGTAGCCCAGCCTTCAAACTCAGGAGACTAAACACGTGAGCCGTAACCAACAACGCCTCGGGCGATCGATGGATGATAAGTACGTCAAGCGGCGCCAGCGCGGCATCGCCGTGGTGGTCGCATCCGTCATCGTTATTCTAGGAGCTCTGATCTACATCGGAGTACGCATCGGCACTTCTTCGGCCGACTACGAAGGGGCCGGTAACGGCACCACGCAATTGGTGGAGGTCCCAGAAGGGTCCTCCATGTCCGAGCTGGGTCCCACGCTCGTGGAAAAGAATGTGGTCAAGACCCAAGAGGCATTCGACTCTGCGGCATCGATGAACCACAGCGCCAGCCAGATTCAACCTGGCTTCTACCGCCTGCAAGAAGAAATGAGTGCGGCGAATGCGGTAGAGGCATTGCTGGATGAAAACAACCGCGTGGACATGCTCGAGGTTCAAGGTGGTGCGACCCTGGAGGATGTCAAGGTCGTCGGTGGTGACGTGCGCTTTGGCATCTACTCTTTGATCTCACAGGTCAGCTGCGATGACGGCAACTGCCTGGAGAAGGAAGAGCTGGAGAAGGCAGCAGCGGAAACCGATCCTAAGGAGCTCGGCGCGCCCGATTGGGCACTGGATGCCATTAAGAAGCGCGGCAATGACCCGAAGCGTATTGAGGGCCTGATTGCCCCTGGTCAGTACGTGCTCGACCCGAATATGAGCGCCAAGGATATCTTGAAGGACCTCATTACCCGCTCTGCCAAGCGCTATGAAGAAACCGACATTGAAAACCGTGCCAAGGCCATTGGTCTTTCGCCGTACGAGCTTTTGACCTCTGCCTCCTTGGTGGAGCGCGAGGCACCTGCCGGCGAATTCGACAAGGTCGCCCGCGTTATCCTGAACCGCTTGGACGAGCCCATGCGCCTCGAGTTCGACTCCACCGTGAACTACGGTCTGGAGGATGTTGAGCTTGCCACCACCGATGAGGCACGTGCGGAGAAGACGCCGTGGAATACCTACGCCAAGGAAGGCCTGCCGGATACGCCGATTTCCTCGCCTTCTGATGAGGCAATCCGCGCCATGGAAGAACCGGCCGAAGGTAACTGGAAGTTCTTCGTCACCGTGGATAAGGACGGCACCACCGTGTTCTCTGATACCTACGATGAGCACCTGGACCGCGTGGATGATGCCATCCGCTCCGGCGTCCTCGACTCGCAGCGCGAGGGCGAAGGGGCAGGTGCCGGCAACGGCGATGCCGCCTCGGACCAACCGGCTGAGTAGGCACTAGGCCGCAGCCAGAAAGGTAGTTGCTCTCCCATGCCGCGCGCCGCAGTACTCGGTAGCCCCATCGCACACTCGCTCTCGCCTATCCTGCACAACGCGGGGTATGCCGCAGTGGGGCTCAAGGAGTGGTCCTATACCCGCTTTGAGGTCACGGCCGATACCCTTGTCCCATTCTTGGAAGAATGCGGCCCCGAGTACCGCGGCTTTTCCGTCACCATGCCCGGTAAGTTCGCCGCGCTCGAGGTTGCGGAAGAACAAAGCGATAGGGCGCAGCTTATCGGGTCCGCCAATACCTTGGTGCGCACCGAACATGGGTGGCGCGCGGATAATACCGATACCGAGGGCGTGCGCGGCGCCCTGCAAGAACTCATTGGGCTTCGGCCAGTCTCCCAGGCGCTTATCATCGGTGCGGGCGGAACCTCCCGTCCAGCGCTGTGGGCCTTGGCAGAACGCGGAATCGACCAGGTCACCATCTTGAACCGCTCGAACCGCCAAGCAGAACTCCAGCCCTTGGCCGAGCGGCTCGGGCTCAATTTGCAGTATGCAACCTTTGACGATGACCTCGAGGACCTTTCCCGCTCCGCGGATTTGATTATTTCCACCGTGCCTTCGGCTGCGTTAGAGGATTATCGCTTCCAGCTTGCCCACGCCCCAGTGCTCGATGTGATCTATCACCCGTGGCCTACGACGCTCGCCGCCTGCGCCGCCGCGAATGGCTACTTCACCGTGGGAGGGCATGTCATGTTGGCGCATCAAGCATTTAGCCAATTCGAGCAATTCACCGGGCTTACTGCACCGCGCGAAGAGATGGTCGCGGCCCTGCAGGAAGAGCTTCGCCTGCGCAACCTCTAACCACGCTGGAAATACGCCCATGTGCGCCGCCTTGCCATGAAGAGTGGCAAGGCGGGCGCTTAGCCTTATGCCATGGGTATTTTCGGGGGAATAATTTATGGCCTGTGGGCAGCCGCCTTGAGCTGGTGGGATATTCGCGAGCGGCGCTTGCCCGATGCGCTGACCATCCCAGCAGGGGTTCTATCGGTCACTGTTGTTAATTGGGGCGGGTTATTCTGGCCGGTGCTGTACCTCCTAGTAGCACTGCGGGGCGCTGGCATCGGCGGGGGAGATATTAAATTGGCCCTGCCGCTGGGCATGCTCGTTGGTGCTGCGGCAGGGCCCTTGGCCGTCCTCATCGCTTGTGGTAGCGCTGCTGTGTTCACGTTGCTTGCAAGCGGTGTCGTACGTGCCAAGGGCGGCGTGCCCCACGGGCCCTCGATGCTCGTGGCCGCCGGGCTGGTCATCGCCGTGCATACCCTCTTTGAGGGGGAGGCGAATATATTGGGGTGCCTAGTTATTCCCTGTGGATAGGTGGCGTGCGATAATACCCGCATGCTTCGTTGGACTACCGCTGGTGAATCCCACGGCCAGGCACTGATCTCCATGCTGGAGCACATGCCGGCCGGAGTGCCCATTACCCGTGCTGATATTTCCCATCAGCTTGCGCGGCGCCGCCTTGGATATGGCCGCGGTGCGCGCATGAAGTTTGAAGTGGATGAGGTCACGCTGCTGGGCGGCGTACGCCATGGGCTGACCATTGGTAGCCCCATTGCCATCATGATTGGCAATACCGAGTGGCCGAAGTGGACTACCGTCATGTCCGCAGATCCCATCGATATGGAGGATGAGGACGTAGCCAAGGCGATGAATTCGGGCCGTGGTGCGCCCTTGCAGCGCCCGCGCCCAGGCCACGCCGATTTCGCCGGCATGGTGAAATATAACCACAGCGAGGCCCGCCCCATCTTAGAGCGCTCTTCTGCCCGGGAAACCGCCGCACGTGTCGCCGCCGCGACGGTAGCGCGGAACTTCCTGCGGGAAACGCTAGGCGTTGAAGTCTTCTCCCACGTGATTTCCATCGGTGCATCGCAGCCCTATGCGGGTGCTTCCCCGAGCTTTGCGGATATCGAGGACATCGATAATTCTCCGGTGCGCGCCTTTGACAAGGATGCCGAGTCCGCGATGATTTCAGAGATCGAAGCCGCAAAAAAGCAGGGCGATACCTTAGGCGGTATCGTCGAGGTCATAGTCGATGGCCTCCCCATTGGGCTCGGCTCACACATCTCGGGCGATGACCGTTTGGACGCACAGCTGGCCGGAGCATTGATGGGCATTCAGGCGATTAAGGGCGTTGAAATCGGTGATGGCTTCGAAGAGGCGCGTCGGCGCGGCTCTGAAGCCCACGATGAGATGGTCCGCACCGAGGATGGCGTGACGCGCCTGAGCAACCGGGCCGGCGGCTTGGAAGGCGGCATGACTAACGGGCAGCAATTGCGGGTCCGGGCCGCCATGAAACCGATTTCCACGGTGCCGCGCGCTTTGCAGACGATCGATATGGAATCGGGTGCCGATGCCACCGCAATTCACCAGCGTTCAGATGTTTGCGCCGTGCCGGCAGCAGGAGTTGTGGCGGAGGCCATGGTCTCCCTCGTGCTAGCGCGCGCAGTTTTAGATAAATTTGGCGGGGATAGCTTGAGCGAGACTTCCCGCGCCATTGCTGCGTATGAAGAATACGTTTCGCAGCGCCTCGCCTTTAACCAGGAGTAAATGATGACAACGCCCACCGATGTAACGGGACAACCGCATCCTTGCGTCGTATTGATTGGCCCGCCCGGGGCGGGAAAGTCCACGATTGGCCGCCGGCTTTCGCACGCGCTGAATTGCGATCTGGTGGATTCGGATCACCTGATCGAAATGGCCGAGGGAAAACCCTGCGGCGAGGTCTTTAGTGAGAAAGGCGAACCGGCGTTTCGCGAGCTCGAGGCCGAACATGTCGCTGAAGCCCTGCAGAAGGGCGGGGTAGTAAGCCTGGGCGGCGGGGCGGTGATGACGGCCTCCACGCGCGAGCTTCTAGAGCGCCACACCGTCGTATTTCTCGATATTTCCGCAGAAGAAGGCGCGCGCCGCACGGCCGGCGATCGCAACCGTCCGGTATTAGCGGCGGATAATCCGGTTGAACATTATCGTTCCATCGTGGAAACGCGCAGGCCCTTCTACCTGGAGGTAGCCGATTTTCGCGTGCGCACGGATGCTCGCTCCCCGCAGCAGGTCGTGGGCGATATCCTGGGCTTTTTAGAAACCCTCTAGGCGGGGCAGTTACACCTATCCGCGCAATCCTGCAGGCTGAAGCTCCGTAGAAAGGACACCATCATGCCTACCATCGCCGTTAACGGACCGAGCCCGTATGAGGTCCGCATTGGAGCGGGTCTTAGCGAAGATATCGCGCGGCGCTGCGCGGACACGGGGGCTGATAAGGCAGCAATCATCTTCCAGCCTGCCCTGCGCACCGCCGCAGAAGAACTCGCGAAATCCGTAGAACTACAGGGCGTCGCCCCCGTCTTGTGCGAGGTGCCGGATGCTGAGGCGGCCAAGCAACTGAGCGTGGTGGGAGGCGTATGGGACCGCCTTGGTGAGGCCGGCTTTAGCCGCAGCGATATCGTCATTGGTGTAGGCGGCGGGGCAACCACGGACATGGCAGGCTTTGTCGCCGCCGGATGGATGCGCGGCATTAAGGTCATTCAGGTTCCTACGACCCTTCTCGCCATGGTTGATGCCGCGGTGGGCGGGAAAACCGGAATCAATACTAAGGCCGGGAAGAACCTCGTCGGCGCCTTCCACGAGCCGGATTCTGTATTCGTCGATCTGGAGCGCCTAGAGACCCTCCCGCAGGCGGAGATCGTGGCTGGTTCCGCTGAGATCATCAAGACCGGGTTCATTCATGATCCGGTCATCGTGCAGCGCTACGTGGAGAATCCAGCGGCTTGCCTTGACCCAGGCGGTGTCCTGCCCGAATTGATTGAGCATTCCATCGCGGTGAAGGCAGCTGTGGTGGGAGAGGATCTTAAGGAAGCCGGGCTGCGCGAGACCCTCAATTATGGGCATACCTTTGGCCACGCCATAGAAAGGCAGGAAAACTATGCGTGGCGCCACGGCAATGCGGTAGCCGTAGGCATGATGTTCATTGCCCATCTTTCCCATCAGCGGGGCCTGATAGATGCGGAACTCGTGGAATTGCACCGCAGCATCCTGACCAATATCGGCCTGCCTACGACGTATCAATTCGGGAAATTCGCGGAACTATATGAGGCGATGACCCACGATAAGAAAAACCGCGACGGCAAGATCCGCTTCGTGGCGCTAACCGGAATCGGCGCGACGACGCGGATAGAGGGTCCGACGCGCGAAGAACTAGAAGCGGCATATGCCGCTATCACGGAGTAGATATGAAAATCGTTGTTCTCAATGGCCCGAACCTCAATAGGTTGGGCAAGCGCCAACCAGACGTATACGGTTCTACGACGTTAAGCGATGTTGAAAAGCTCGTGTCCGAGCGTGCGGCGAAGCACGGGGCAGAGGTCGAGTTTTTCCAGTCTAGTTTTGAAGGCGAGCTCATTGAGAAGGTCCACGAGGCCGCCGATGCCGGAAGTGCAGTCATCATTAACCCAGGTGGGCTGACACATACCTCCGTCGCCCTGCGCGACGCCCTGGCAGAGATTGCCGATGGCGCCGGTTTCGTGGAGGTGCATATCTCCAACGTGCATGCCCGGGAAGAATTCCGCCATCATTCTTATCTAAGCCCCATTGCCCGCGGTGTCATCGCCGGCTTGGGGGTCTTTGGATACTGCGCCGCGGTGGACTATCTGTGCCAATAAGCACCGGCCAGATCCATGCCCCTCGGGCGCGGATGGAAAGAAGGCTTCGAACCTAGCCACCTGCGCCGCGGAAATAGTTATAGTGGAAGAATAAATTTTTTTAAGCTTCACTACGTTCCCCGCAAAGGATGATTTTATGGCACTTGCAGATACCCGTTTCAGCGATCGCCGCCGGAAGCTAGCCGCGGAATTAGCCGGTCAGCGCATTGATGCGGTATTGGTAACCCACTTGATCCACGTCCGGTACCTGTCCGGATTCTCAGGCTCCAATGGTGGGCTTTTGCTGCGCAAGGATCTCTCCGCGCTGATGGCTACCGATGGCCGCTATACCACCCAGATTGCGCAGGAAGTTCCGGATCTTGAGGCGGTCGAAGGCCGTTCTGTGGGCAAGGTGCTCCTGCAGCAATTCGACAAGGATGAGACCCCGGTTCGCGTCGGCTTCGAAGCCGACTACATGTCCGTATCGGAACTAGAAGATCTGAAGGATTCCGCACCGGAAGGGGTCACCTTGGTGCCGGTTTCCGGAATCATCGAGGATATCCGCCTTACCAAGGATCCTGTCGAGCTAGAAAAGCTCGAGGAGATCGCGGCGCTTGCTAACCAGGCATTGGAAGATCTTCTTGCCGCCGGCGAGTTGCGGGCGGGCCGCACGGAGCGCGAAGTTGCCGCAGACTTGGAATTCCGCATGCGCATCCTGGGTTCCGAGCGAGTGAGCTTCGATACCATCGTGGCCTCTGGCCCGAACTCCGCCATGCCGCACCACGGCGCGGATGACCGCGTGATCGAGGACGGGGACTTGGTCACCATCGACTTCGGCGCTCACCTGCGCGGATTTAACTCCGACTGCACCCGCACCTATGTCGTGGGCACGGCAAATGACTTTGCCAAGGAGATCTACGATCTGGTGCTGCGCGCCCAGCAGGCTGGCGTGGAGGCTGCGGTAGCGGGCACGTCGCTTTCCGATGTCGACGCCGCCTGCCGCAACGTTATCGCCGACGCCGGATACGGCGACTACTTCGTCCACTCCACCGGGCACGGCGTGGGCTTGGACGTGCACGAAGCACCCTTTGCCGCCACGACCGGTAAGGGTGAGCTGGCGCCAGGGATGACGCTGACCATCGAGCCGGGCGTGTATGTGCCGGGCAAGGGCGGCGTGCGCATCGAAGACACGCTGATTATCACCGATGGTGCCCCGAAGATCATTACCGCCGCCTCCAAGGACTTTACTGAGCTGCCCGCATAGGTAGGCTTGGCCCCTGCGACTCCTCCCTTTCCGGGGAGGAGATTTTAGGGGGTACCGGTGGGCCAGCGGGTGCGGGCTATCCGGTAGGCTTATGCTTTGCTTTCAACCTTTCAACCACAATATTCGGGAGTTTAACCGCAATGGCTGATACTACTGATTTCAAGAACGGACTCGTTCTCAAGATTGACAACAAGCTGATGCAGATTACCGAGTTTCAGCATGTGAAGCCGGGCAAGGGCCCAGCATTCGTGCGCACCAAGCTCAAGGACGTTGTCTCCGGAAAGACCGTGGACAAGACCTGGAACTCGGGCGTCAAGGTAGAAACCGCTACGGTGGACCGTCGCGATATGACCTACCTGTACAACGACGGCACCAGCTACGTCGTCATGGATGAAAAGACCTTCGAGCAGTTTGAGCTTTCGCCAGATAAGTTTGGCGATGCCGCACGTTTCCTGCTGGAAAACATGCGCGTGCAGGTCTCCTTCTACGAGGATGAGGCATTGTTCGCGGAACTTCCTATCTCCGTCGACCTCAAGGTAGAGCACACCGAGCCAGGCCTGCAGGGTGACCGTTCCTCCGGCGGCACCAAGCCCGCCACGCTGGAGACCGGCGCCGAGATCCAGGTGCCGCTGTTCATTGAAATCGGCAATGTACTAAAGATCGATACCCGCACCGGCGAGTACCTGTCCCGCGTCAACAACTAGGGCCTTATTTTGTCTGATAACACTGCTAAGCGGGATATCAATCATAAACGGCATACCGCGCGCTACCGGGCGCGCCGGCGCGCAGCGGATATCCTCTATGAAGCGGAGAACCGGGACGTTGATCCCGTTGCCATCGTTGAGGACCGCGTTGCCTTGGCGCGCGAGGATCGCCACGCGGTAGCGCCGATCGCGGATTACACCAAGGTCATCGTCCAAGGTGTCGCAGAAGAGCTAGACGCTATCGATGACACGATCTCGCGGTACCTTTCCCAGAACTGGGAGCTGCACCGGATCCCCGCCGTCGATCGCGCAATCTTGCGCCTTTCGGTCTGGGAGCTGTTGTTTAATCCGGACGTTCCCACCGCGACGGCCGTCGTCGAAGGCGTGGAGCTGGCCTCGCAGTATTCCCACGATCAAGCCGCACCGTATATCCACGCGGTCTTGGATGACGTCGCGCAATCTCGTTCTGAGCTAAGCCCGATGAATAACGACGGCGATGAGGAAGAAAGCGACGCCGCGGAATCCGAAGACTCCCAAGAGGACTCTGCAGTCTCGATGCCCGCAGAGGCGCCAGGGGAGTCCGAGGACAAAGGGGAGTCAGCCCCGGCTGCGGAAGCGGAAGCAGACGCGGAAGAGGAAAACTCTTAGCCCGTTCCCCGTCTCCCGCTGCGCTGTGCCGCGGGAGACAACCGGTTCGCACGGCCCATACCGTGGCGTTTGTACACTGTTTGTCATGGGTAAATTTAAGATCAAAGATGCGCTCGATCTCCGCGCCGGAAAAACCTTCAAGCTTGCCGATGTCGATCCCACGGCGACTCCAGGTTTCGATGGCTCAAAGTCTGACTTAGAAGACCGCTTCAAACGCTATGACAATGAGCTCTATGATTTGCAGGAGCGCCTTTTTGCCAATGGCAGGGCGCATAGCGATGACGCACCTTCGCTCTTAGTGGTCCTGCAAGGCATGGATACCTCCGGCAAAGGCGGGGCGATTCGTCACGTCTTTTCCGTCTTTGATCCGCAGGGCACCAAGACCGTGGGTTTTGGTAAGCCCACGGAAGAGGAAATGGAACACGATTTCCTGTGGCGCATCCGCAAACACGATCCGGTTCCTGGCCAAGTAGTGGCCTTTGATCGTTCCCACTATGAAGACGTCTTGATCCAACGCGTGCACGAGTGGGTAGATGAGGAAGAGATCGATCGCCGCTTCGAGGCGATTCGTGAGTATGAGCAAGAGCTCGCCGGAAAGCGGGTAAAGATCTTGAAGGTCTTTTTGCACATCTCGCCGGAGTTCCAAAAGAAAAACCTCATCGAGCGGACCGAGCGCGAGGACAAGTACTGGAAGTACGACCCTTCAGATCTTGAAGAGCGCGGCTATTGGGATAAATACATGGCCGCCTATGAAGATGCCATCCGCCGGACGGATGAGCTCTGGGCACCGTGGTTTGTTATCCCCACGGATAATAAGAAGTACGCGCGCATGGCCTTGAAATATCTCATCGTCGATGCACTGCGGCACCTGAACCTGTCGTGGCCCGCGCCCGAATTCGATCCGGAGGCAGAAAAGCAGCGCATTCTAGATGCGGACTAGGCACTAGCCGCCCAAAAACCCGCACCGTCGCCGCGCCATAGCACGCGAGTGCGCGAGGCGGGCGAAACAAGTGCGGGGAGGCGCTTAGAGAAAAGGCAGGCTAGGCGTTTCCGGACGGCGTGGAGTTGTCCTCGCCGTTATTGCCAGCCTTCGCCGCGGTTTCAGAACCGAGCTTGGCCATTTCTTCGGCGGCAGAAACCATGGCGTCCTGGCCGTTGATGACGGCATCGACGGCCTTCTTCAAAGCGGTGGTGAGTTGCTCATCGGTCATTCCGGCGGCGGCGGGAATATCGCGCTCGGTGCGGACGACGAGCATATCGTCGTGCTCAGAAATAACTGCTCGCGCGCCGAATGCTACAGAGTTGATCTGGTTGGCGGCGAGGAAGAGTCCGGCATCGGCCTTGGAGAAGGAGGCATCGGTTGGCACATCGCAGCGCACGATGACAACGGAATCCAGGACCGCAAACATGGTGGGCAGGCCATTGAGGTTGGCGGTGGCGGCGTCAATTTCGCCTTCCACCTTGGTCAGCTCAATGTCGAAGGTGCCCATGGCAGCTACGACGCGGTCTAGATCGACCTCGGGCAAATTGTTTTCGGTAGATGCGGTGGATGCATTAGTCATGGTTATGCTCCTCCCAGGTGACAAGCTGTGGGTAGTGCTCTTCAACAAAAGCCATGGACTGCAGCATGGAGTCCAAGGTGGACATCACGAAGGCACCGATCTGGTTGCGGGACAGGCCATGGGAAATGTTGATTTCGCGCACGCCGGAGACAGCCAGATTATTTTCGGCCGATTCAAAAAAGCGCAGGGTGGGCGCGAAGTGCTGCTGGTTCCACTTATTGAGGACCATGAGCAGTTGCGGGCCTTCCGAGGCTGGGGCGTTGCCGCGCCAGACGGAGTCTGCCACGAGGACATCGTCACGCACTTGCAGGGCAATGGCGATATTGGAAAAGCCGGTGCGCAGGATCTTTACCGTCTCGCCTTCGCCGACGGTCTGTTCTTCTACGCGGTACTCGAGCTTTTCGGAGTCAAAAATTTCACCGATGCGCTCTAGGGTGACATCCTCAATGGGCGTATCGGGATACAGGGTTGGTTCTTCAGACACGTAAGTAGTCTCAATCCATGTACTAATCGGGGATAATGGTCAACCCTGCCTAGTTTACCTAACTCATAGCGCTCCTACGGCGACTCCCACAGGCTTTCGCCGCCGAGTTCGTGCGCCAAGGCGGCGTCGATGGTGGGGTAGCGGAAGGTATGGCCTATGTCTTCCAGCACTTGTGGTGTCACCCGCTGGTCGGCCAAGGCGAGTTCTTGCGCGCCTTGCTTGCCCAGGAGCAAAGCGGGTCCGAATTGGGGGATCGGCAGGATGGTGGGTCGGTGCAATTCGGATCCCAAGGCGGATACGAAGTCCTTATTGAGCACCGGGTTTGGTGATACCCCATTGACCGGACCCTTAAGGTTCTCATCCACGATGGCGCGTATATAGGAGTCGGTGAGATCGTCTAAGGCGACCCAGCTGTACCAAAAGTTGCCGTCACCAAAGGCGCCGCCAAGCCCTGTGGAAAACAGCGCGCGCAACAGCGGTAGCAGGCCGGAATTGCCGGACATCACGATGCCGGTGCGGATATTGACCACGCGCTTCCCGGCCTCGCGGGCGGGGTCGCAGGCTTTCTCCCAGTCCGCTGCGACATCGGCAAGAAAGCCCTCGCCGCGCTCGGCGTCCTCGGTTAGCAGCTCATCGCCGCGCTCAGACCCGTAGAAGCCGATGGCAGAGGCACACACCATGGCCTGCACGGAATCGGTGGCGGCCACTAGGCGGGCGAGGTTTTCGGTGGGGCCCACGCGGGAGTCGCGGATATCGGATTTGTGGCTGTCATTAAAGCGCCCAAAGATGGGCTCGCCGGCTAGGTGTACGAGCACGTCGACGCCCTCGAGGAGATCGGGCCGCGGGTGGTGCGGGCGCCACTCGCGCTGGCCGGATTGCGCGGTGCCGCGCACGAGCTGGATCACGGTGTGGCCCAGGGTCTGTAGCTGTGCGGTCAGGGCGCTGCCCACGCTGCCGCGTGAGCCGGTCATCGCGATGGTTAACGGCTTTTGGCCGAGCTGGGCTTCGCGCAGGCGGTTTTCAAAGGCAATATCCTGGATGAGCTGGTGCTGCCGGTAGGCGAATACCGAGGTGAGGGCCGCAGCGGGAATGCGGGTATCTACCTCGTCCGTAATCAGCGTCCCGTCTGGGTGATCGGCAAAGCGATGCGTATGACGCCACTTGGCAAATTTGCGGATCGGCGCGTTGATGCAGACATCGCTGAAGCTATAGCCGGCCTGGTAGCGCGATAGATCGTGCTGGGCCGTCCACTGCAAACCGCCCGGCAGGGAAAGCAGGGAGGTGCCATCGCCCAGATCGGTGGCCTGTTGCACGGGCTTCATGAATGCGAAAGGTGGGTTTAGGCGTGCGAGCGACCCTGGCCGGGAATGCCACTGCCAGACGCGTTCGCGGGAAGCTGGGACTACGTGTTGCGCGGAGAAACTCACTGCGTGATGCACCTCTTTCGGCTAAGCCTCACCCACGGGTGGGTAAGGTGCTAAGGTAATACGTGTCTATCAGCATAGACGTCTACAAGTTCATTGACAGGCATCCTTTAATGACCGCACCGTGAGGCGGGGAAGGAGGTCACGATGAGTGGAACTGACGTGAACGCGAACGAATTGGAGCTTTTAAGCGCCGATGATGTCTCGCGTACCGTTGCACGCATCGCGCACCAGATTATTGAAAAGACGGCGCTCGATTCCGCGGAGGCCCCGCGGGTCATTTTGCTGGGCATCCCCTCAGGCGGAGTGCCCCTAGCGCAGCGCCTCGCGCAGAAAATACACGAGTTTTCCGGGGTCCCCGTTCCATGGGGCTCGCTCGACATCACGTTGTACAGGGACGATTTGCGCAATTTCCCGCACCGCGCCCTGCAACCGACCTCCATCCCAGATGGCGGCATCGATAATGCCACGGTCATCTTGGTCGATGATGTCCTTTATTCCGGCCGCACCATTCGCGCCGCCCTCGATGCGGTGGGTGATGTTGGCCGGCCTTCGATTATCCAGTTGGCCGTATTGGTCGACCGCGGGCACCGCGAAGTCCCCATCCGCGCCGATTATGTGGGCAAGAACCTGCCCACGGCGCGGGAAGAAGATGTCTCCGTATATATCCAAGACATTGATGGCCGCGATGCCGTTGTTCTCACCCGCTCTACGTCCGCGGGCGATCCCGCGCAGATAAGGGGAACGCACTCATGAAACACCTCATTGATAGCGCGGAACTATCCCGCGCAGAAATCATCGGCCTGCTGGATGAGGCCGATCGCTTCCGCGAGGCGCTCGATGGCCGCGAGGTCAAAAAACTGCCGACGCTGCGCGGGCGCACGATTTATACGCTCTTTTATGAAAACTCCACGCGCACGCGCTCGTCCTTTGAAACCGCCGGCAAGTGGATGTCCGCTGACGTTATCAACCTCTCGGCGTCGACCTCGTCCGTGAAAAAGGGCGAGTCCCTCAAAGATACGGGCCTGACCCTGGCGGCCATCGGTGCCGATGCCATCATCATGCGCCACCCGTCCTCCGGTGCGCCGCAACAGCTGGCCCAGTGGGTGGACCCGGATGGGCATGGTCCCGCCGTTATCAACGCCGGTGACGGTGCGCACCAGCACCCGACGCAGGCGCTGCTCGATGCCGTCACGATGCGCCAACGCCTCGGCCTGCGCGGCGATAATGGCTTCGAAGGCCTGAAGGTGAAAATCGTCGGCGATTGCCTGCACTCGCGCGTCGTGCGCTCCAACGTGGATCTCCTGCACACCTTGGGCGCGGAGGTCACCCTCGTGGGCCCTGCGACCTTGATGCCGTGGGGCGTGGACAAGTGGCCGGTGCGCGTGTCTTATGACTTTGATGCAGAGCTTGCAGATGCCGATGTCGTGATGATGCTGCGCGTGCAGCAAGAGCGCATGGACGGCGGCTTCTTCCCGTCTCACCGCGAGTATGCGCAGCTATTCGGGCTATCGCAGCAGCGAGCCGCGGCGCTGCACAAGGATGCCATCGTCATGCACCCAGGTCCCATGCTGCGCGGCATGGAGATCAACTACGCCGTGGCCGATATGGATAAAACCACGGTATTGCAGCAGGTCAATAACGGTGTCCACATGCGCATGGCAGTGCTTTTTACGCTGCTGACCAATGGCGATAACGCCGGGATTTAATTCGGGCAGAGCATAAGCCACGTAAAAGGGAGAGAAAATGACTACGTACCCAGCTACCGGCCGGCTGTCCGCCCCGGCCGAAAACCCACTACTGATTAAAAATATTCGCCTGTACGGGGAAGGCGAACCCACCAACGTTCTCATTCGCGGTGGGGTTATTGACTCCATCGGGCCCGAGGTGCAGGCAGAGGGTGCCGAGACCATCGAGGGCGACGGCAACGTGCTGTTGCCTGGCCTGGTTGACATGCACGTGCACCTCCGCGAGCCAGGCCGCGAGGATACCGAGACCATCGAGTCCGGTTCCAAGGCCGCGGCCAAGGGCGGGTTTACCGCGGTGTTTACCATGGCCAATACCACGCCTGTGACGGATCAGCCCATCATCGCCGAATCCGTATGGGCAAAGTCCCAGGCGCTGGGGCTGTGCGATGTCCACCCGGTCGGCTCCATCACCAAGGGCCTAGAAGGCAAATCCTTAACGGAGTTCGGCATGATGGCGCGCAGCGATGCCAAGGTGCGCATGTTCTCTGATGATGGCAAGTGCGTGCAGAACCCACAGCTGATGCGCCGCGCGCTGGAATACGCCAAGGGCATGGACGTGCTACTGGCCCAGCACGCCGAGGATGACCGCATGACCGGTGGATCGTCTGCCCACGAGGGCGAAAACGCCGCACGGTTGGGCCTGCGCGGCTGGCCGCGCGTGGCGGAGGAATCCATCGTTGCCCGCGACGCCTTGCTGGCCCGCGATTACGGCAACCGCGTTCACATCTGCCACGCCTCCACGCAGGGCACGGTGGAACTGCTGCAGTGGGCGAAGGAACACGATATTCCGCTTACCGCAGAGGTCACCCCGCACCACCTGCTGATGACCGATGACAAACTGCGCACCTATGACGGCCTCTTCCGCGTGAACCCGCCGCTGCGCGAACAGCGCGATACGGAGGCGCTGCGCCAGGCGCTTCTTGATGGCACCATTGACTGCGTCGCCACCGACCACGCGCCGCATGGCTCCGAAGACAAGTGCGTGGAATTCGAAAACGCGCGCCCCGGCATGCTGGGGCTGGAGTCCTCGCTGGCGGTCATCACCAAGCTCTTTGTGGAAACTGGCCTGGCGGACTGGCGCTTTATCGCCCGCGTCATGTCCGAGCGCCCCGCCGAAATCACGCGCCTGCCAGGCCACGGTCGCCCCTTGGAAGTGGGGGAGCCTGCCAACCTGACCATCGTTGACCCACAACACCACTGGGTATCCGATTCCGCGCAGCTCGCATCCAAGTCCCAAAACAACCCCTATGCGGGCGAGGAATTCGGCGCGCGAGTTACCCACACCATCTTGCGCGGCTCGGTAACGTTCGATCTGAACGCCGCTACCCATGACTAACCTTGCACACAGCACCCAATCAAGGCACAGAAAGGCCACGACGTGACTGATAAAACCCCAGCAATCCTCGTCCTTGCAGATGGGCGTACCTTCCGTGGCTACGGCTTCGGCGCTACCGGCACCACCCTCGGTGAGGCCGTATTTACCACCGCGATGACCGGTTACCAGGAAACGATGACGGATCCGTCCTACCACCGCCAGATCGTCGTCTCCGCCGCCCCGCACATTGGCAATACCGGCTGGAACGATGAGGACAACGAGTCCCACGGCAATAATATTTGGGTCGCAGGCCTGGTTATCCGCGATCTGTCCCGCCGCGTATCCAGCTGGCGTGCAGAACGCAGCTTGAGCGAAGAAATGCAGGCCCAAGGCGTCATCGGCATCCGCGGGATCGATACCCGCACCTTGGTGCGCCACCTGCGCAACTACGGTTCCATCTCTGCGGGCCTCTTCTCCGGAGAGGCCGCCACCCGGCCCGTCGAGGAACTCCTCGAGGAGGTAAAGAGCCAATCCTCCATGGAGGGCGCGGATCTTGCCGCCGAGGTATCCACCGATAAGCCCTATGTTGTTGAGGCCCAAGGAGAAAAGAAGCACACCATCGTCGCCTTTGACATGGGCGTGAAATCCGCAACGCCGCGCTACCTTTCCCAGCGCGGCATCGAGACCATCGTGGTGCCGTCTACCACCACCTTTGCAGAAGTCCAGTCCTATAACCCGGACGGCGTCTTCGTCTCCAACGGCCCGGGCGACCCGGCTACTGCCGATGACACAGTTGCCACCATCAAAAAGGTGCTCGCGGCGGACATCCCGTTCTTTGGCATCTGCTTTGGCAACCAGCTGCTCGGGCGCGCGCTGGGCCTAGATACCTACAAGATGAAGTTCGGACACCGCGGCATCAACGTCCCGGTGCGCAACCTGCTGACCGGCAAGATCGATATCACCTCCCAAAACCACGGCTTCGCGCTGCAGGCGCCAGATAACTACGACCTGGCCAATGAGGACGCCGAATTCGCCTCGGACTTCGGCCCGGCCCACATCACGCATATCTGCTTGAACGATGACACGGTCGAGGGCGTCGCCCTGCGCAATGGCATGGCCTTTTCGGTGCAGTACCACCCGGAATCCGCCGCCGGCCCGCACGATGCCAACCCGCTCTTTGATCAATTCTTAGAGCTCATGGCCAACCACACCCCGAATAAGTAGTCACCCAGGAAAAGGAAGAAATATTATGCCAAAGCGCACTGACATTAATCACGTCCTGGTCATCGGCTCCGGGCCCATCGTCATCGGCCAGGCCTGCGAGTTCGACTACTCCGGAACCCAGGCCTGCCGCGTCCTCAAGGATGAGGGCCTGCGCGTGACCCTGGTGAACTCGAACCCGGCCACGATCATGACCGACCCAGAGTTCGCCGACCACACCTACGTCGAGCCCATCGAGCCGGAATACATTGAAAAGATCCTGGTCAAGGAGAGCGAGGAAGGCCACCCCATCGACGCCGTGCTGGCTACCTTGGGTGGACAGACCGCGCTGAACGCCGCGGTGCAGCTGGACCGCCAGGGCATTTTGGATAAGTACGATATCGAGCTCATCGGTGCCGATATCGATGCCATCGAGCGCGGCGAGGACCGCCAGAAGTTTAAAGACATCGTGGCCTCGGTAGGCGGGGAATCCGCCCGCTCGGCGGTGTGCCACAACATGGATGAGGTCCACGAGACCGTCGACAAGCTCGGCCTGCCCGTCGTGGTGCGCCCGTCCTTTACCATGGGTGGCCTGGGTTCCGGCCTGGCCTTTAATAACGAGGACCTAGATCGCATCGCCGGCGGCGGGCTTGCGGCCTCGCCTGAGGCTAATGTGCTCATCGAGGAATCCATCCTCGGCTGGAAAGAATTCGAGCTCGAGCTCATGCGCGATGGCGATGACAACGTGGTCGTCGTCGCCTCCATCGAAAACGTCGATGCCCTGGGCGTGCACACCGGTGACTCCGTGACGGTGGCACCGGCGCTGACGCTGACGGACCGCGAGTTCCAGAAGATGCGCGATCTGGGCATCGACATCATCCGCGAGGTGGGCGTCGATACCGGCGGCTGCAATATCCAGTTCGCCTTGAACCCGGATGATGGCCGCATCATCGTCATCGAGATGAACCCGCGCGTATCCCGCTCCTCGGCGCTGGCCTCCAAGGCCACGGGTTTCCCCATTGCCAAGCTGGCCGCGAAATTGGCCATCGGCTACACCTTGGATGAGGTGCAAAATGACATCACCGGCGAAACCCAGGCGGCGTTCGAGCCGACCTTGGACTATGTCATCGTCAAGGCGCCCCGCTTTGCCTTCGAGAAATTCCCCGGCGCCGATGACACCTTGACCACCACGATGAAATCTGTGGGTGAGGCCATGGGCATCGGCCGCAACTACATCTCTGGCCTGAATAAGGTCATGCGTTCGCTGGAAAACAAGCCCAACGGGTTCTGGACCAAGCCGGATGAGTATTTTGCGGGCGAGCGCGCCACCGACGTGCAGGCGGTGCTCAAGGATCTCGAGCGCCCCACCGAGGGCCGCATGTACGATATCGAGCTGGCCCTGCGCCTCGGCGCTACGGTGGATGAGGTCCACGAAGCCTCCGGCGTGGACCCATGGTTCATCGCGGAGCTCGAGGGCCTGGTGGAATTCCGCCAGGAGCTTGTCGATGCCCCCGTGCTCACCGAGCAGCTCCTGCGCGAGGCCAAAGTCTTTGGGCTTTCCGATGCCCAAATTGCCGCCCTGCGCCCCGAGTTCAACGGCGAAGACGGCGTGCGCAGCCTGCGCTGGCGCATGGGCATTCGCCCCGTCTTCAAGACCGTCGATACGTGCGCCGGCGAGTTCGAGGCGCAAACGCCGTACCACTACAGCTCTTATGAGTTGGACCCCGATGCCGAAACCGAGGTGCACCCAGCACCGGAAGGCTCGAAGGGCAAGGTCATCATCTTGGGCTCTGGCCCGAACCGCATTGGCCAGGGCATCGAATTCGACTACTCCTGCGTGCACGCCGCCCTTGAGCTTTCCCGCAAGGGATATGAGACCGTGATGGTCAACTGCAACCCAGAGACGGTATCGACCGACTATGACACCGCTGACCGCCTGTACTTCGAGCCGCTGACCTTCGAAGACGTCATGGAGGTCTACCACGCAGAGGCAGCCTCCGGCGAGGTTGCCGGCGTGCTGGTGCAGCTGGGCGGCCAAACCCCGCTGGGCCTGGCAGAGCGCCTCGACGCCGCCGGCGTACCGGTGGTGGGCACCAGCCCTGCGGCCATTGACTCCGCCGAGGACCGCGGCGAATTCGGCAAGGTCCTCGATGAGGCAGAGCTGGCAGCGCCATCGTATGGCACCGCAACCTCCTTCGAGGAGGCTCGGAAGGTCGCGGCCTCCATCGGCTACCCGGTTCTGGTTCGCCCTTCCTACGTATTGGGCGGCAGCGGCATGGAAATCGTCTACGATGAGCAGTCGCTGGAGAACTATATCGAGCGCGCCACCGAGCTCTCCCCAGACCACCCGGTCTTGGTGGACCGCTTCTTGGACTCGGCCATCGAGATCGATGTCGACGCCCTGTGCGACGGCAACGAGGTCTACTTGGGCGGCGTGATGGAGCACATCGAGGAAGCCGGCGTTCACTCCGGCGACTCCTCGTGCGCCCTGCCGCCGATGACGCTGGGGCCAGAGGACATCGACAAGGTGCGCGAATCCACGCGCCGCTTGGCCGAGGGCATCGGTGTGAAGGGGCTGATGAACGTCCAGTTCGCCTTGAAGGATGACATCCTTTATGTCATCGAGGCCAACCCGCGCGCCTCGCGCACCGTGCCGTTCGTGTCCAAGGCGACCGGCGTCCCGCTAGCCAAGGCCGCCGCCCGCATCATGATGGGATCCACCATCGCGGAACTGCGGGAAGAAGGCCTAATCCCATCGGTCTACGATGGTGGTTCCTTGCCGCTCGATCACCCGATTGCGGTCAAGGAAGCGGTCTTGCCATTCGAGCGCTTCCGCCGGCCAGACGGCAGCCTTCTCGATACCCTGTTGTCGCCGGAGATGAAGTCCACCGGTGAGGTGATGGGCCTGGCCACCAACTTCGGTGCAGCCTACGCCAAGGGCGAAATCGCCGCCTTCGCCGTGCCGCCCACGGAAGGAACCATCTTTGTCTCCGTGGCCAACCGGGATAAGCGCACCCTGATTTTCCCCATCCAGCGCTTGGCGCGCATGGGATACAACATCGTCGCCACCGCTGGTACCGCGCAGATGCTGCGCCGCAACGGCATCGAGTGCGAGGTTGCCGTCAAGGTCTCTGAGGCCAAGGAGGGCGAAGAGTCCATCGTGGACAAGATTTTCAACGGCGAGATTGACTGGATTCTCAATACGCCGGCCGGCTCTGCCGGTGCGCGCCACGATGGCTACGATATCCGCGCCGCAGCGGTGCACATGGGCCTACCGCTCGTCACGGTGGTCCAGGGCATTACGGCGGCGGTGCAGGGCATCGAGGCGCTGCGCCAGGGTGATTTGCAGGTCCGCGCACTTCAGGAGCTTGAGCATGGCCCACGCAACTAAATCCTTTGGCCAGCGCTTGGAAGACGCCGGCCGCGAGCGCGGGCGGCTTTGCGTAGGCATCGACCCGCACCCGTACCTCTTAGAGCACTGGGGGCTGGATAATACCGCGGAGGGCCTGCGCACCTTCAGCCTGCGCTGCGTCGAGGCGTTTGCAGATACCGCTGCCTTGGTAAAGCCGCAGGTGGCCTTCTTCGAACGCTTCGGTGCCGCAGGCTTTGCGGTCTTGGAAGAAACGCTGGCCGGCCTGCGCGAGGCAGGGTGCTTGACGGTGGCAGATGCCAAGCGCGGCGATATCGGCTCCACCATGGAAGGCTATGGCGATGCCTGGCTAGGGGAGACCTCGCCCCTGCGGGCCGACTCGGTGACCTTATCGCCGTATCTCGGCGTAGGGGCGCTGGGCGCGGCCATTGCCACGGCGCAAGAAAACAACCGGGGCGTCTTCGTCTTGGCGGCAACCTCTAATCCAGAAGCGCGCGCCATTCAGGCGGTGCCCGCGGGGACTGCGGACTCGATTGCCCAGGCGGTTATCGATGAGTGCGCCGCCTTTAATGCCTCTGCGCGTGAGGCTGGTGTTGCTGGAAGCGTCGGCGTTGTGGTGGGTGCGACCGTCGAGGACCCACCCCGCTTGGACGCGCTTAATGGGCCGGTGCTGCTTCCCGGCGTCGGCGCCCAAGGGGCAGGTCCCGCGCAGGTGCACTCCATTGTGTCTGCGTGCCCGCAGCTTGGGTTCGCCAACGTCTCCCGTGCCGTCTTGCAACGCGGCCCCCAGGTCGATGACCTGCGCAAAGCGGTGATCGATACCGCGGACCAATTCCGGGATTAGAACACGCGGCGGGGCCAATTAACGGCCGCGCCGTTTACCTGGTATTTTGGTCTAGGCATGTGCGTTGACGTGCTAAAATGAGTGACCCATCTGGGTCGCCTATCGTCATCGTGTCACTAGCGGTGCTAGGATAATCAGAAGTCGGTGTGCTCGAAGGTTCAGGGTAACTTTCCGCGGTATTTCCATCGCGTTTGGCAACCGGAATCTGGTACCAAGTATCAGAAGTAATAGAAGCAATCTAATGAATCGGAGGAAACTCGTGGCCCTTCCAAAGTTGACTGATGAGCAGCGTAAGGAAGCTCTCGCAAAGGCCGCTGAGGCCCGCAAGGCTCGCGCTGAGCTCAAGGCTGCGCTTAAGCGCGGCGAGACCGACCTGAAGGACGTGCTGGAAAAGGCTGAGACCGATGAGATCATCGGCAAGACCAAGGTTTCCGCACTCCTCGAGGCTCTGCCTAAGGTTGGCAAGGTCAAGGCCAAGGAAATCATGGAAGATCTGGAGATTGCGCAGACCCGTCGCCTGCGCGGTCTGGGTGAGCGCCAGCGTCGTGCTCTGCTTGAGCGCTTCGGTTACGACGACGAATAATCACGTCTATGGCTGACGCAACTGCTCGCGGTCGCCTCGTCGTGTTGGCGGGTCCTTCCGCAGTGGGGAAATCCACCGTAGTCTCGCGTCTACGGCATGACGTCGAGGGGCTGTATTTCAGCGTGTCTATGACAACGCGCCAGCCCCGCCCCGGGGAGCAAGATGGCGTGGATTATTTCTTCGTCACCCCTGAGGCCTTTCAGGAACGCATTGATGCCGGTGAGATGCTCGAATGGGCAGATATTCACGGCGGATTGCAGCGTTCCGGAACACCCGCCCGGCCCGTAGAAGAGGCCTTGGACGCCGGTCGCCCGGTTCTCGTCGAGGTCGATTTGGCCGGTGCGCGCAGCGTTCGCAAGGCCTTGCCGGAAGCGGATTTGGTCTTCTTGGCACCGCCTTCGTGGGAGGTGTTGGTAGAGCGCCTGACCGGTCGCGGTACCGAACCGCAAGACGTCATTGATCGTAGGTTGCACACTGCGTACGAGGAACTAGCTGCACAGGATGAGTTTGATCACGTTGTGGTCAATGAAAACCTAGATGAGGCAGTGGCCGCCATTAGTGATATCCTGCGTGGATAGACTCTTCTTTTGACCATCTTCAACCAATGTAAAGGTGCATGTGACTAACGTGACCACCCCTTCTAACACTGAATCCGCGAAGTCGGAACCGGTATTTGATGACCCGATTGGCATTACGGACCCGCCAATCGATGAGCTGTTGGACAAGGTTTCTTCCAAGTACGCCTTGGTAATTTTCGCTGCCAAGCGTGCGCGCCAGATCAATAGCTACTACCAAGAGCAAGATGAAGGCGTCTTTGAGTTCGTCGGCCCACTGGTTAACCCAGAGCCCGGCGAGAAGCCACTGTCCATCGCGCTGCGCGAAATCGACGCAGGTCTGTTGGACCACGAGGAAGGCAAGTAAGTAGCGCTCACTTTCGCGTGCGCACCTTGTGCCTCATTTCAGCCCCGTCCGGCCAAGCCCACTTGGTTTCACTTCTGTGGAACTAACGTGGTGGCCGGGCGGGGCTCTTGTCATGCCTGCACGGTACGATTGTGCGATGTGACTGTTTCAAAATCTCCTCGCAATATCGTGCTTGGCGTTGCCGGTGGCATCGCCGCGTATAAGGCCTGCCACTTGGTGCGCAATTTCAAAGAACATGGCGATAATGTCCGCGTCGTTCCTACAGAAAGCGCATTGAACTTCGTAGGTGCCGCCACTTTTGAGGCATTATCCGGAAATCCCGTTTCCACCAGTGTTTTTGAGGCCGTAGAGGACGTTCAACACGTAGCGGTAGGGCAGGAGGCCGATGCCGTGGTCATCGCCCCTGCCACGGCTGACCTCATTGCGCGCTTGGCTGCGGGACGCGCCGATGACTTGTTGACCGCGACCGTGCTGGTGGCAACGTGTCCCATCATCGTGGCGCCCGCCATGCACACCGAAATGTGGAATAACCCAGCGACACAAGACAACGTAAAGACCCTGCGCCGGCGCGGAATTACCGTCATGGAACCGGCGCACGGGCGCCTTACGGGTAAGGATACGGGCGCAGGCAGGCTGCCGGATCCAGAACAGATTGCGGCCATCGCGCGCACCGAGCTCGCGGGTTTTCATATCGATCACAGCTGGGCGGGGCTGAAGGTCGTGATCTCTGCCGGTGGCACTCAAGAGGAATTGGATCCGGTTCGCTATTTAGGAAACCGTTCCTCCGGCAGGCAGGGGTTTGCGCTGGCTGAGGTCGCCGCACACAAGGGCGCGGATGTCACGGTTGTGGCAGGCAATACGGCGGAGCTGCCCGTACCGAGCGGGGCTACGATCCGGAATATCGTTTCCGCCCAAGACTTGGAGGCCGCGATGCGCGAGGAATCCCGCGATGCCGATATCGTCATCATGGCCGCGGCGGTCGCGGATTACCGGCCCGCGAACGTGGCTGAGTCCAAAATGAAAAAGGGCAAGGCGGATGATGCGCTCGCGACGCTAGAGATGGTGGAAAACCCAGATATCTTGAAGTCTCTCGTGGCAGCGCGCGAGGAGGGCGAGGTGCCGCAAAAGTGCGTCATCGTCGGTTTCGCGGCCGAGACGGGGGATGGCGATTCTTCGGCGCTGGATTATGCGAAAGAAAAGTTTGCGCGCAAGGGGTGCGATGTATTGATGGCTAATGAGGTCGGCCGCGGCGTGACCTTTGGCCAGGAAAGTAGCGAGGGGTGGATCCTGAGGCGGAATGAGGAACCACAGCGCGTAGAGCATGGATCCAAGCAGGTCGTCGCGGCGCAGATTCTGGACGCCGTGAATGAAATGATTGAACCGGGAAATTAAATATTGCGTTTATAGACCGCTTGGTCTAGGGTTGCCTTGTAATGGGTTGGGGCAGAATGCCTCGGTATCGAATACGTAATAATCAAAGGAAGTTTTTGTGACTGATAACGCTGCAGTGGAAGCTCGTCTTTTTACAAGCGAGTCCGTTACTGAGGGGCACCCGGATAAAATCTGTGACGCCATCTCGGATGCCATCTTGGATGCACTTTTAGAAAAGGATCCGGAGTCTCGCGTCGCCGTGGAAACGCTGGTTACCACCGGCCAGGTACACGTTGTGGGCGAGGTCCGCACCAACGCCTACGTGGAAATTCCGGCCCTTGTGCGCGAGACCCTGAAGTCCATCGGCTTTACCTCTTCCGATGTGGGCTTTGATGGCAATACCTGTGGCGTCAATATCGCCATCGGCGAGCAGTCGCAAGAAATCGGTGCCGGCGTGGATACCTCCACTGAGGCGCGCGACCAGGGCGCGGATTATGACGAGGAAAATGACACCGCCGGCGCCGGCGACCAGGGCCTGATGTTTGGTTACGCGTCGAATGAAACCGCGGAGTACATGCCGTTGCCCATCGCCTTGGCGCACCGCCTGTCCCGCCGCCTGACCCAGGTGCGCAAAGAGGGCATTGTGGACCACCTGCGCCCGGATGGTAAGACCCAGGTGACCTTCGCTTATAACGATAATAATGAGCCGTCTCACCTGGATACGGTCGTTATTTCTACCCAGCACGATCCTGAGGTTGATAGCCAGTGGCTAGAAACCCACCTGCGCAGCGAGGTGCTGGACTGGGTCATTAAGGATGCCGGGCTCGATAAGTACTACACCGAGGACACCAACCTCTTGGTCAATCCTTCCGGTTCCTTCATCTTGGGCGGCCCAATGGGCGATGCAGGCCTTACCGGCCGCAAGATCATCGTGGATACCTACGGTGGCATGGCCCGCCACGGCGGCGGTGCCTTCTCCGGCAAGGACCCCAGCAAGGTGGACCGCTCTGCGGCCTACGCCATGCGCTGGGTGGCCAAGAATATCGTCGCCGCGGGCCTGGCGGATCGCGCAGAGGTGCAGGTGGCCTACGCCATCGGTCGCGCCAAGCCGGTTGGCCTCTACGTCGAGACCTTCGGCACCGCGAAGCAGAACTTGACCGATGAGCAGATCCAGGCTGCCGTCAATAAGGTCTTTGACCTTCGCCCGGCCGCCATCATCCGCGAATTGGATCTGCTGCGTCCTATCTACGGCCAGACCGCCGCCTACGGCCACTTCGGCCGCACCGACGTTGACCTGCCGTGGGAGCAGTTGGACCGAGTGGAGGAATTGCGCGCTGCCGCTGGTCTGTAGAATGTGGGCTTATGCCTAAGAAAACACCCGCCGCCCGGAAACCGGTCGCGCGGGTGTTGCCTCTTCTAGGGGTTGCCCACCTCGATCGGGGCTTTGATTACCTGGTAGATGAGGCCGAATCTGATAGCGCCCAAGCCGGGGTGAAGGTGCGCATTCGGTTTAATGGGCGCTTGGTGGATGCGATCATCGTCGAGCGCAAGCATGAGTCCGATTTTGGCGGGCAGCTGCGCTTTATCGAGCGGGTCATCTCCCCATTCCAGGTTTATCCACCGCAGCTGTCCCGGCTGGTGGAAGCCCTTGCGGATCGCTATGGCGGAATTTGCTCCGATATCATTCGCTCCGCCATTCCGCCGCGGCACGCAAAGGCAGAAGAAGCGGATTTGGATACGCCGTGGGAAGAACTCGGCGCCGCCAGCGAGCCCGATTTATCCGGGTGGTCTGCCTATCAACATGGGGAAACCTTTGTTGATTCCATCCTGGGCGGGAAATTAGCACGTGCCGCGTGGCAAATCGCTCCCGGCGATGAATGGGAAGATGCACTCGCGGCCTTAGCGGTCAAGGTTGCCCTGGGTGGGGGAGGCGTCCTTATCGTGGTCCCAGACCAAAAGGTAGTGGACGCCCTTGAAAACGCCCTGCGCGGTGTTGTGGGGCCGAAACAAATCACGGTGCTCACCAATAGCATGGGCCCGCAAGCGCGCTATCGCCGCTATCTTTCGGCCTTGGTGGGGCAGGCGCGAATCGTCATTGGTACGCGCTCGGCGGCTTTTACCCCCGTGGACAACCTGCAGCTGGCCGTCATTTTTGATGATGGTAACGATAACTTGGTGGATAATATTAAGCCCTACGTACACGCCCGGGAGGTGCTTACCACCCGCTCTGCCTTTGAAAATTGCAGCTTCATTGCGGCGAACCACTCGCGCACGGCGGAAACCCAATTATTGGTGGATTCAGGGTGGGCACACGACCTTATACCGAGCGCCTCAACCATAGAGGCACGCCGGCCGGATATTTTGGCCATTGGCGCCTACGGGCTGTCCATTTCCAGGGAGTTAGAGGGCGGTACGACCTCTGTGCAAGCCCCAGCCTTTCAAGCGGCGCAGCACGCCCTCGACCGCGGCGAACCAGTGCTAGTGCAGGTCCCGCGCAAGGGGTATGCGCCTATTTTGGCCTGTGGAAAGTGCCATTCTCCCGCGCGGTGCCGCCACTGCAATGGCCCCTTGGGCTTGCCCCCAAGCTCCGAGCGCTCAAGCGAGGAAGCCGTCATGCCTACCTGCCGTTGGTGCGGGCGCATTGCCACCAACCACCGCTGTACCGAGTGCGGCTCGCCGCGCCTGCGCGCCATCGTTTTAGGCTCCGAACGCACCGCCGAGGAATTGGGGCGCGCCTTTCCCAATACATCCGTTGTGGTCTCTGGCGGCAATAAGGTTGTGGGCTCAATTGAAAATGCCCCGGCATTAGTGATTGCTACCCCTGGCGCCGAGCCGCGGGTGAATGGCGGCGCCTATGGCGCGGCGCTGCTATTGGACGCGGGCACCTTATTAAACCGGCAAGACTTGCGCGCCACCGAGGACTGCCTGGCCAAATGGGCGCAGGCGGCCACCATGGTCAGGCCGCATTTTAAGGGCGGGCGCGTCATCATTGCCGCGGATCCGGAACTTCCCGTCGTCCGCCACTTCATGAGCTGGGACATGGTCGCGGCCGCGGTAGAGGAATTGCGGGCCCGGCGCGAGGTGCGCTTTCCGCCGGCCGTGCACTTCGCCGCCATCGATGGGGCGGACGCGGCTCTGGATTCCTTCGAACAGTTGGTGGACCTGCCAGAGCACGCCGAGGTCTTAGGCCCGGTTCCGCTCCCGCCAGGGGACAGCCTCCCCGGGGAATACGATGCGGACCGCTTTGGCCCACCCCAACGCCTAGTGGTGCGCGCCCCGCTGGGGCCGCGATCGCAGCTCGGGCGCGCCTTGCGCAAGGCAAATGCGGCGCGCAGCGCGCGCAAGGATGAATTGCCACTACGCATCATGGTCGATCCCATTCACGTGGGTTAGAAGTGCGCATAAACTTAGGCGAATAGGCAGTACATGAGAAAGGGAAGATTCAGTGGCGGAATTAGACATCAGGCTCTACGGGGATCCCGTACTGAGTACGCGGGCAGAAGAGATTACTACCTTTGACTCCAGCCTGCGCACGCTGGCGCAGAACATGCTGGAGACCATGGATGCCGCCGGCGGGGTGGGGCTCGCGGCGAATCAGGTGGGCATACTCAAGCGCATCTTTGTCTATGACTGTTCGCCTATCCAGGCCGGATTGCGCGGGGTTCTCATCAACCCCGTGTGGACGCCGCTGGGAGAAGACATGCAGGTTGGCCCGGAAGGATGCCTATCCATCCCGGGGATTAGCGCCGATACCCCGCGGCACAACCGGGTATTTGTCTCTGGGCGCGATGTAGAAGGCAGGCCGGTGGGAATGGTGGCCTCCGGCCTTTTGGCCCGCTGCATTCAGCATGAAACCGATCACCTTGATGGAGTGTTATTCCTGCGCCGGCTTGGCGATGCCGACCGCAAGGCCGCCATGCGTACCATCCGCGAAGCCGATTGGTTTAATAGCGCGGGGTAGGCGAGCTTCGGCAACGCAGGCAGGCTCGTTGTACCCTAGAATTTTCACCCGAGACCTCGAGGAGACTCATCCAGTATGCGGATTATTTTTGCCGGCACCCCAGAGCCGGCGGTGGTGGCATTGGAGAAATTGCTTGCCTCCAGCCACGAAGTGGTAGCGGTCATTACCCGGCCCGATGCGAAGAAGGGCAGGGGCCGCAGCCTTCACCCGAGCCCGGTAAAGGCGCTGGCGCAAGAACACGGCATCGAGGTGTTGACCCCGACCACGCTGCGGCCTGGCACGGAGGATGGCGATAACCTGCGTGAGCGCCTGGCGGAGCTGCAGCCCGAGGCCATTCCGGTGGTGGCCTATGGCAATCTCATTAGCAAGGATCTCTTGGATGTCGCGCGCCATGGCTGGGTCAACCTGCACTTTTCCCTTCTTCCCGCCTGGCGCGGCGCGGCGCCGGTGCAGGCGGCTATCGCGGCGGGCGATGATATTACCGGTGCGTCCACCTTCCGGATTGAAGAAGGCCTGGATACGGGCCCGGTATTCGGCACGGTTACAGAAGGCATCACCGGAACCGATACCGCGGACGATCTGCTCACACGGCTGGCGTATTCCGGGGCGGATCTCCTGGTCGCCACCATGGATGGGCTGGAGGCCGGCACGCTGGAGCCGCAGGCCCAAAGCGGCGAAGCCACCTATGCGCCGAAGATCTCTACCGCGGCAGCCCGCATTGACTGGGCGCAGCCTGCCTTCGCCATCGACCGGCATATCCGCGCCTACACCCCAGGCCCGGGCGCGTGGACGCTGCTTGACGATGCCCGCCTCAAGCTCGGCCCGGTGAGTCTCACCGAGGGCATCGGCAAGCAACTGCAGCCGGGAGAGGCGCTGATTAGCAAGGATGCGGTGTACATCGGGACCGCGACGCAACCGGTGCAGCTGGATAGGATTCAGCCGCCGGGCAAAAAGATGATGAATGCGGCCGATTGGGCGCGTGGATTAGGAAAGAACGCAGAGGTGAGGTTCCAGTGACTGGTGGATTCCGCTCCCGCAGTAAGTCCGGCGACAAGGCGCCGGAGGCTACACAACACGGCAAGAACGGCGCGCCCCAGCGCGGCGGTGGGCAGCGAGGCAATGCGCAGCGTGGCCAAGACAATCGCGGCCAAGCTCAGCGTGGATCCGCACAGCGTGGTCGCGGCATGCAGGATCAGCGTAACCGCGACCACCGGGATAACCGAGGTAACCGGAATGCGGGCGCAAAGAACACGGGCGCGGGGAAAACACTGGTGCAGGCCGCCATCGACCAGGGCGTGGATCCGGCCCGCGCCGTTGCCTTCGATGTGGTGCGCCGGGTAAGCGAAGAAGATGCGTTTGCCAACCTCGTCCTGCCCAAGGCGCTGCGCAAGCAGAAACTTTCTGGCCGCGATGCCGCATTCGCCACGGAGATTACCTATGGCACCCTGCGCACCTTAGGCGTGCTCGATGCGGTGATCGCGCAGTGCTCCTCGCGCGAGTTGGAGGCAATCTCGCCGGTGGTCATCGATGCCCTGCGCCTGGGCACCTACCAGGTGCTCTACACGCGCGTGGAACCCCACGCGGCGGTAGATACCTCCGTCCGGCTCGTCGTGGCGGGCGGGGAAGAAAAAGCCAAAGGGTTTGCCAATGGCATCTTGCGCACCATTACCCGGACCCCGCCGAATGAGTGGCTCAAGCGCCTTGCCCCAGAAGGTGAGGTTGCGGGCCTGGCCTTTAGGCATGCGCACCCAACGTGGATCGCGGAGTCTTTTGCCCGCGTTGTCGACCCCGAGGAATTGCCGGCTGCCTTAGCGGCGGATTCCGAGCGACCGAGCGTGCACCTGGTGGCGCGGCCGGGCGAAATTTCCGCCGAGGAACTGGCGCTTATTACCGGAAACGAAGAAGGTACCTACTCGCCCTACGCGGTGTATATGGATTCTGGGGACCCAGGCCAATTGGAACCGGTCCAGCAGGGCATGGCCGCGGTACAAGATGAAGGCTCGCAGCTTATCGCCCGCGCGGTGTGCGAGGTTCCTGTCAGCGGTACCGACCAGGGACGCTGGCTCGACCTGTGTGCGGGCCCAGGTGGCAAGGCGGCCTTGATGGGGGCCTTGGCGCGCATCGAGTCCGCGCAGGTCGATGCCGTGGAAGTATCACCGCACCGCGCGAAACTGATTGAAAAGACCGTGCAAGGGCTGCCGGTGACCGTTCATGTGGCCGATGGCCGCAACCCGCAGGTCGGCTCGGGATTCGATCGCATCTTGGTGGACGCGCCGTGTTCGGGCCTGGGCGCATTGCGGCGCCGACCAGAGGCGCGGTGGCGGAAATCGGAGGACGATATTGCCGAGCTTTCGATACTCCAATTCGAGCTCTTGTCCTCTGCTTTAAAGCTCGTGCGCCCGGGCGGGGTCGTGGTGTATTCCACCTGTTCGCCGGACCTGCGCGAAACCCGTGACATCGTCGACCAAGCGGTAGAAAAGCTGGGCGCGCAGGAGCTGGATGCGCGGGATTTTATCCCGGATATGGGCAATGTAGGAAAAGAAAAATCCGTCCAAATGTGGCCGCACCGCCACGGCACCGATGCCATGTTCATGGCGGTATTGCGGCGCGGCGATGAGGAAGGGCGCTAGGATTAACGGTATGCCTGCACCACTTATTTCTCCGTCAATTTTGGCTGCTGACTTCGCGCGGCTAGGTGAACAACTAGAGGCCATCTCGAATGCCGATTGGATCCATGTAGACATCATGGACGGGCACTTTGTCCCCAACCTTTCCTTCGGTCCGGATATTACGGCCACGGTGAAAAGGTCCACGGATAAGCCGCTTGACGTGCACCTGATGATTGAGTCACCGGCGAAATGGGTGGAGACCTATATCAAAGCCGGTGCTACCACGATCATTTTTCACGTGGAAGCGGTTGAGGGTGAAGCAGCCGCGGTGGAATTGGCAGAAAAGATTCGGGACTTGGGCGCGCGTGCCGCCTTTTCCATCAAGCCGGATACGCCCATTGAGCCGTGGCTGGATAAGCTGCGCCATTTTGATGAGGTGCTGGTCATGTCCGTAGAACCAGGTTTTGGCGGGCAGAAATTCATGCCCGCCATGCTGGATAAAGTCCGCGCCCTGCGCGAAAGCATTGACCAGCAGAACCTCGATACCGTCATCGAAATCGATGGCGGCATCGACCCGGATACGATTGCCTTGGCCGCGGAGGCCGGGTGCGATTCCTTCGTGGCAGGATCGGCCGTATTCAAAAGCGACGATCCAGCGCAGGCGGTGGAAGAACTGCGCGCGCTTGCGGCGCGGTCATAATGGCCGGCGCGATGGATGAAACCAATATTCCCGGAGCATTGCTTCAGGCCATGCAGGCCGGCGCGGCGGTGCGCGGTACCACAAGCCCCAATCCTCCTGTAGGCGCGGTGATTTTGTCTGCTACCGGCGCCGTTGTGGGCATTGGTGCGACCCAGCCGGTGGGCGGTGCCCACGCGGAAGTCATGGCGCTGCGCGCGGCCGGCGAGAAGGCCCGCGGCGGCACGGCCGTGGTTACCCTGGAGCCCTGCGCGCATACGGGCAGGACGGGTCCCTGCGCCACGGCGCTTATCGATGCCGGAATTGCCCGCGTGTTCTACCTGCATCCCGATCCCACGCCCCAAGCGGGCGGGGGTGCGCAGGCCCTGGCCGCCGCCGGGGTTGAGGTGGGCCAGCTCACCGCACCGGATGGCGTCGAAGACGCGGTGCGTGCCTGGTTGCGCGCGGTAAAGCTGCAGCGCCCGCACGTCACCCTGAAATTTGCGCAGACCTTAGATGGGTTTACCGCTGCCGCCGATGGCACGAGCCAGTGGATCACTGGGCCTAAGGCCCGCGAGTGGGTCCACGCCGATAGAGCGCGGCGCGATGCCATCATTATCGGCACCGGCACCGCGCTTGCCGATAACCCCTCGCTTACCGCGCGCTTTAGCGATGGGAGTCTGCGGGAGCACCAGCCGCGCCGCGTGGTCATCGGCAAGCGCGATCTTCGTGTCGCGGGTGAGAAGGCCTCTCACCTGCAGCGGCTGGGGTTTGAGCAATATGACAGCATCGAGGGCGCGCTGAAGGAGCTATATGCTAGCGGCGCCCGCGACGTCTTGGTGGAAGGCGGGGCTGGCCTGGCCCAGGGCTTTATCGAGGCTGGCGCCGTGGATGCGCTGGCGGCGTATATTGCCCCCATCCTGCTCGGCCAGGGGCGCGGGGTTCTGGCGAATACGGTGGCGCACACGCTTGCCGATGCCCCACGTTTTACCACCGTGCGCACCACCAGCCTCGGGCCCGATGTCCTCGTAGAATACGAGGCGCGGAACGAGCGTTAAGAGATTAGATACTTAAGAGATAAACACAAGGGGATTAATTGTTTACAGGGCTAGTACAAGAACTCGGCACGGTAGCCGCGCTCGAGCAACAGGCGGATGCGCTGCGGCTGAGCATTCGCGCGCCGCAGACGGTGAGTGACGCGCGCCTAGGGGATTCCATCGCCATCAATGGCGTGTGCCTTACCATCGCGGAATTGGATGGGGATATTTTCTGCGCTGATGTGATGCAAGAGTCATTGGACCGGACGGGACTCGGTCAGCTGAAAGAGGGCGCGCGGGTGAACGTTGAGCCGGCATTGCTGCCGACCACGCGGCTGGGTGGACACATGATGCAGGGCCATGTCGATGGCACGGCGCGCTTGGTCTCGCGCGAGCACTCGGAGCACTGGGACGTGCTGCGCTTTAGCTTGCCCCGCGATCTTGCTCGGTACGTCGTGGAAAAGGGCTCCATCGCGGTCAACGGCACGTCCTTGACCGTCAGCGCCGTAGGCGAAGATTGGTTCGAGGTCTCCCTCATCCCAACCACCTTGCGGGAGACGACGCACGGTGAATCCAAGGTTGGCGATATCGTAAACCTCGAGGTGGATGTGCTGGCGAAGTATGTAGAAAAGATGCTTCACCCCGAATCCGGGATTGCTTAAGCAAAGGACTAGACTGCTAGGTTATGTTCGCGACTGAAGAGAGCATCCATTTTGATGCCATCGACCACGCCATTGCGGAGATTGCCGCCGGCAAGCCGGTCATCGTCATGGATGATGAAGGACGGGAAAACGAAGGGGATCTGATCTTTGCCGCGGAGCTGGCAACCCCGGAACTGGTCGCGTTTATGGTGCGGTATTCCTCCGGATACGTGTGCGCCTCGCTATTGCCGGAAGATTGCCAGCGGCTCGATTTGCCGCCGATGATGGCGCAGAACCAGGATGTGCGCCAGACCGCCTATACGGTCACCGTGGATGCGGCGACAGGCTCTACCGGAATTTCTGCGGCCTCCCGCGCGGAAACCATCCGCCGCTTGGCGGATCCTTCGACCCGGTCCAGCGACTTTACTCGGCCAGGACACGTCGTTCCCCTGCGCGCACGGCCCGGTGGGGTGCTGGAGCGCGATGGGCACACGGAAGCCGCCGTCGATTTGGCGCGCCTTGCTGGCCTTCGTCCTGCGGGCGTGCTGTGTGAAGTCGTATCAGAAGAAGACCCGACGGATATGGCCCGCGGGCCGGAGCTGCGCCGCTTTGCCGATAAGCACGGCCTCGCCCTGATTTCTATCGCGCAGCTCATCGAGTGGCGCCGCCACCACGAGGTGCAAACCCAGCGGGCGGTGGAAACCCGCCTGCCCACCGAGTATGGCGAATTCACCGCGATTGGTTACCGCCACGACCTTGACGGTCAAGAACACATTGCTTTAATCGCCGGCGATCCGGCGCAGCTTCGCGGTGCCCGCGATGTCGTGGTGCGCGTGCACTCCGAGTGCCTTACTGGGGATGTTTTTGGCTCGCGCCGGTGCGATTGTGGCCCCCAATTGCAGGAATCCCTGCGCAAGGTGCAAGAAGCCGGCAGCGGGGTAGTAATTTACCTGCGCGGCCACGAAGGCCGCGGGATCGGATTGGTGCACAAGCTCCAGGCGTACCGGCTCCAGGACGAGGGCTGGGATACGGTCGACGCGAACTTGGAACAAGGGCTGCCAGAAGATGCCCGGGAGTATTCCGTGGCCGGCCAGATCCTGAAGGACCTTGGGGTGGAATCGGCACAACTGTTGACCAATAACCCGCACAAGGGAGAAGGGCTCGCCGGATTCGGCATTGAAGTCAGCCAACATACCCCGCTTACCATCGCCGCCAACGCCGATAATATTCGGTATCTGCGGACCAAACGCGACCGCATGGGCCACGATCTTCCGCAGGTGGCACAGTGGGACGCGCAGCACGAAGGAGAATTAGGCAAATGAGTAAAGAAGGATTACCCGCTATCGCGCAGGTAGATGCGCGCGGCCTCCGCGTCGCGGTGGTGACCGCGACCTGGAATGAGGAGGTCTGCGATCAGCTGCATCAGCAGGCGGTGGAGACTGCCCGGGCAAATGGGGCAGAGGTCGCAGAATTCCGCGTCGTTGGTTCCTTGGAATTGGGTGTGGTTGTCCAAGCAGCAGCGCGGAAATTCGATGCCGTCGTTGCCTTGGGCTGCGTCATCCGCGGCGGCACTCCGCACTTCGATTACGTCTGCGATTCCGTCACCCAAGCCCTAACGCGCATCTCCTTGGATGAATCGACGCCGATTGGCAATGGTGTCTTGACGGTTAATGACCAGCAGCAGGCCATCGATCGCGCAGGTTTTCCTGACTCGGCGGAAAACAAGGGCGCAGAATCCATGATTGCGGCTTTAGATACCGCGCTGCAATTGCGTAGACTAAACGCAGATTAAAGGCAGGCAGGACTTCCGGAGGAGTAAAGCACATGAATGAGGCCGCAGCCTCGAATGAATCCCACCCGCGCCGCTCTCTCAGCGATGCAGAGGTATTGGCCTATACCAGCGCGGATCCCTTCGCACGGACCACGTCGAAGCCGTGGGAGTATACCGCCAAGTCCCCGTTTTTGCGCAAGATTGCCATCGGCTGGGTCATCCTAGTCATGGCCATCCATATTTTCATGGGTGTCACTCTCGATATCTCTTTTACCGGCGCGCACGTGACCACCATCGATAAATTCGCTTTCCCCGGTGTGGGCGTAGTCATTTCCATCTTGTCCTGGATTGCGCTGAACCGGCCGCGGCTGCAGGCCAATGAGGATGGGGTAGAGGTCCGCAATATCATCGGCACGCGCTTTTACCCGTGGCAGGTGGTCTACGGGCTATCCTTCCCCGTCGGCCAGCGCATGGCCCGCCTCGAGCTACCCGAATTTGAGGCCGTGCCCGTGTGGGCGCTGCAGTCCGGCGATAAAGAAACCGTGATCACAAAAGTCCGTGACTTCCGCGATCTGGAAGCCAAATACATGCCGCAGGATTAAGCATTGGCAGATCCAACCACCTATCGCCCCGCCCCAGGAACCATTCCGACGGAGCCGGGCGTTTATAAGTTCCGCGATGAAAACAAGCGCGTCATCTACGTAGGCAAGGCCAAAAACCTGCGGGCGCGCCTGTCCAACTATTTCCAAGACATCACGCAGCTGCACCCGCGCACGCGGCAAATGGTGTTGACCGCCAGCTCCGTGGAATGGACGGTTGTTGCCAGCGAAGTTGAAGCCCTGCAGCTGGAATATACCTGGATTAAGCGGTTCGACCCGCACTTCAACGTCATGTACCGCGATGACAAGACGTATCCCATGCTTGCCGTCTCGGTGGGAGAGGTTGTCCCGCGCGCCTTTTTCTACCGCGGCCCCCGCCGCAAGGGGGTTCGCTACTTCGGGCCCTATTCCCATGCATGGGCGGTGCGCGAAAGCCTGGATCTGCTCACTCGCGTCTTTCCCATGCGCACCTGTTCAAAGGGTGTATATAACCGGCATGAGCGGCTGGGGCGGCCGTGCCTTTTGGGCTACATCGGCAAGTGCGATGCGCCCTGTATCGGGCGGGTAAGCAAGGAAGAACACCGCGAGACCGTCAATGAGTTGGTATCGTTCATGAACGGCAACACGGCGGGAGTTAGGCGCAAGCTGGTCAAGGACATGGAGGCTGCCGCCGAAAACCTGGAATTTGAGCGCGCGGCGCGGCTGCGCGATGACCTTGGGGCCATCGATAAGATTATGGAGCAACAAGCGGTTGTCTTCGCCGATGGCACCGATGCCGATCTGATTGCGTTTAATTCCGATGAATTGGAAGCCGCCGTCCAAATCTTTCACGTGCGCGGCGGCAGGATCCGCGGCCAGCGCGGCTGGGTCGTTGAACGCGCCGGCGACCAGGCAACCTCTGAACCCATTGAGAAGGGACAACCCGATCCCGCCTTGCCCGCCCTGGTGCAAAACTTCCTCATCCAATTTTACTCGGATGCCGTGGAGCGCGAAGAACAAGAAGCTCGTGAGGACGCGGCTTTAGCTGCGGATGTGCCGCGGCGCGGGGTGGACCAGGAATCGCACATGGAACAGCGCCACGTCCACGTCATCCCGCGCGAGATTCTGGTCCAGGCCATGCCGGAGGAGTCCGAACAAGTGGTGTCCCTCTTGGAAGACCTGCGTGGTGCGCGCGTCGATCTCCGCGTGCCCCAACGCGGCGATAAACGCTCCCTTATGGATACCGTGGAGAAGAACGCCAAGGAGCAGCTGCGCCAGCACAAGTTGAAGCGCGTCGGCGACCTCACCGCGCGGTCTGCGGCGCTGCAGGATATCCAGGATGCCTTGGGCATGGACCAAGCACCGCTGCGCATTGAGTGCACCGATATTTCGCATATCCAAGGCACCGATGTCGTCGCCTCGTTGGTGGTTTTTGAAGACGGTATCCCGAAGAAATCCGATTACCGGCGCTACCGCATCAAGGAAGCCGCCGGCGACGGGCATTCCAATGACGTCGGCTCCATTGCAGAAATCACGCGGCGCCGGTTTAAGCGCCACAACCAAGATAAGTTGGCGAACCCGGACGAGGAAAAGGAAGAGTCTTCGTTCGCGGAAGAAAAGGTGGCGGAAGAATCCGCCGAGGCAGGCCGCCGCTTTGCCTATCCTCCTCAGTTGTTCATCGTGGATGGCGGCGCGCCCCAGGTGGCCGCGGCGCAAGAGGTATTTGATGAACTGGGCATTGTCGATGTCACCCTCGTGGGGCTGGCCAAGCGCTTGGAAGAAATTTGGGTTCCAGGCGATAATGAACCGGTGATTTTGCCGCGCAATTCCCAGGCCCTGTTCTTGCTGCAGCAGATTCGCGATGAGGCGCACCGCTTTGCCATTACCTACCACCGGCAACAACGGTCTAAGCGCATGCGCTCTTCGGCGCTTGATGCAATTCCTGGTCTCGGTCCGCAGCGCCGGACGGATTTGGTCAAGCACTTTGGCTCCGTCAAAAAGCTCAAGGCTGCTTCGGTGGATGAGATCTGCGAGGTCAACGGCTTCGGCCCGAAACTGGCCCAGACCGTTTACGATAAGTTGCACGACGCACAGTAAATAAGCAGCCTTCCGACAGAAGTCCGGAGCGTGAAAACGCTAGACTGGTGTGCATGACGCACTTCGAGACTCCGCCCATCTTGATTACCGGCATGTCCGGCGGCGGGTTGAGTTCCGCCGCCAAGGTCTTTGAGGATAAGGGCTACTACGTGGCGCATAATATCCCGCCGCGCGCCATCGTGGACCTGTGGAAATTGTGCAACCAGGAAGAAACGCCCGTAGAAAAGGTTGCGGCGGTAACGGACGTGCGCTCCCGCATGTTTCCGGGTTCCCTCATGGAAACCATCGATGAGTTAACGGCGCTGGGCATGAAGCCCACCGTGCTCTTCCTCGATGCCCGCGATGATGTGCTCATTCGCCGCTTCGACTCTGTGCGGCGCACCCACCCCTTGCAAGGCGACGATACCTTGAAGGTGGGCATTCAACGCGAACGCCAAGCGGTGGCGGAGATTCGGGATCGCTCCGATATCATCATCGATTCTACGAACCTCTCGATTCATGACTTGCGCCGGGCTATCGAAGCTGCGTTTGGCGAGTTTCAGAATACGAACCAGCACGTCACGGTGGAATCCTTCGGTTTTAAGAATGGTTCCCCGCGCGATGCCGACATCGTTGTCGACGTACGCTTTTTGCCCAATCCCTACTGGATTCCGGAGCTGCGCGGATGCCGCGGTACCGATGCGCCGGTGGCCGATTATGTTCTGTCGCAACCGGCCGCCCAGAAATTCGTGGATAATTTTGTCGCCATGTTTTCCACCATGCTGGAGGGATACCGGCACGAGGGCAAGAACTTCATCACCGTGGGCGTCGGCTGTACGGGCGGGCATCACCGCTCGGTTGCGGTAGCTGAGGACATCGCCAAGCGCCTGCGCGCCAATGACACCCTTGACGTCAGCATTTTGCACCGGGATATCGCCCGCAATTAGGGCTGAGGAGCATTAAAAACTGTATGGAACACCCTTCTCATATGGTCTGCCTTGGCGGCGGCCATGGTCTTTATCAAACCCTTTTATCCGCGCGGCGCAGCAATGCAGCGGATATTTCTGCCATCGTGACGGTTGCCGATGATGGCGGATCTTCGGGGCGCCTGCGCCGGGAATTGGATATCATTCCACCCGGTGACCTGCGCATGGCTTTGGCGGCGCTAGCCGATGACAATCGGATAGGCGAGCTGTGGGGCAAGACCCTCCAGCATCGCTTTGGCGGCAATGGCGCTATGGCAGGCCATGCCGTGGGCAACCTCATGATCGCCGGTTTGACCGGGGTTTTGGGCGATTACCAGGCCGCCTTGGACGCGGTGGCGGAGCTTACCCACTCGCACGGGCGGGTCATCCCCGTGGTCCCGCATCCCCTAGAAATTGAGGCCGATGTCTCAGGGCTTGACGATGACCCCCGGGTCATGCGCCAGGTCCGCGGCCAGGTCGCGGTGGCATCGACGCCGGGGCATGTGCGGCGGGTGCGCATCCTGCCTGAAGCACCCCAAGCGAGCCCGGCTGCGCTGGAGGCTATTCGGCAGGCTGATCTTATTACCATCGGTCCGGGATCCTGGTTTAGCTCCGTGCTGCCACATACGTTGGTGCCAGAAATCGTCCAGGCCATTTCTGAATCCAATGCTTTGCGCGTCGTCATGCTCAACCTGTCGGCCGAACCGGGAGAAACCCAAGGCTTTTCTGCGGAGCGCCACGTGCACGTTCTTGCCCGTCACGCACCGAATTTGCGCATCGATCGCATCGTGGTGGATGCGGCAGCGCTGCCGAATGAGAGCGAACGGGTTTATGTGCAGCGCGCCGCGCAAGCCTTGGGGGCCCGCGCGGTATTTGCGGATGTCAGCATTCAGGATGACAATGGACAGCGATTGATGAAACACGATCCAGACAAACTTTCTTCTGTCATCGTGGATCTTTATAACGAGTACCGGCGGGCCTAGCTAAGGTCAGGCCAGCCAGTCCTCAATGCGCGGGGCACGGTAAAATAAGAAAATTCAGTTTCCCACGCAGTAGTTGGTGTGCGTGGGGCCGTGCATTGCACAAGCGTCATTCGTGACTGTGACAGAGAAATGGGGCGAACTAGGTGACCACACCGTTGACCGAACAGGTCAAAGAAGAACTAGCGGCGGTAGGCGTAACCCGTCAGTCCGCGCGCGCAGCGGAGCTCGCATCGATTCTGCGCTTTGCCGGAGAGGTAGACGTCTCTGGGGACAGCATGGCCTATGAGCTCGAGCTCGATAACCAGGCTATTGCGCAGCGCATCCTCGTGGCTTTAGACGAGCTCTATGGGATCGAAGCGGAAAGCCATGTTGTTGGCCCTGCGGGGACGGCGAAGAAATCCCGCGTCATCGTGCGCATCACCAAAGGAGCGAAGGAGCTAACCCGCCGCCTGGGCCTGATCACCCGTTCCGGTCACGCCGTGGTGGGGCTTCCCCCGCAGGTCATTTCCGGCACGGTGGCAGATAGCGAGGCCGCGTGGAGGGGTGCCTTCCTTGCCCACGGCAGCCTGACGGAGCCAGGGCGTTCTTCGGCACTGGAAGTAACTTGCCCCTGTCAAGAGGCCGCATTGGCACTCGTGGGCTGCGCGCGGCGCCTGGGGATTTCCGCGAAGACAAAAGAGACCCGCGGCGAGGATCGGGTCGTTGTTCGCGACGGCGATGCCATTGGCGCGCTGCTGACCCGCATGGGCGCTCAGGTGACCCGCTTGTCTTGGGAAAAGAAGCGGGTAAAGCGCGAAGCGCACGATACATCGCGCCGGTTGGATAACTTTGATGATGCCAACCTGCGCCGTTCCGCACGGGCCGCCGTGACCGCCGCGGCGCGCGTGGATAGGGCGATGGAGATTCTGGGTGATGACGTTCCCGAGCACCTAGCCGATGCCGGTCGCCTGCGCGTGCAGCACCGCGAGGCCTCGTTGGAGGAGCTCGGCCGGCTGGCGGATCCGCCCATGACCAAGGATGCGGTAGCCGGGCGCATTCGGCGCCTATTGTCCATGGCGGATAAGCGGGCCGAAGAACTGGATATCCCCGATACTAACGAGTCCATCTCGGACGATCTTTTTGGTGACTCATAGGCGCAGGGCACGATTGACTGCGACCCATTGATCCACGAAAGGCGGGAAGGAGACAGCACTGAGGTGCTTGTCCTTCCCGCCTTGTGTTGTGCCGCGGCCCAGCACCGAGGATGATTTGGTGCTAGGCGGGGGCAGGGGCTTAAAGCCGGTGGCGGCCTAAGCTTTATGGGACCGCCTTATGGGACCAAGAAGCCCAAGACGTTGGTCATCAAGAAGACGATGACACAGACAACGGCCAAGAACGCGATGGAGTAGCCCACGACGTTCTTCAAGATGACGGATTCCTTGCCCTCCATGGATACGGCGGTTGCCGCAATGGCCAGGGACTGTGGCGAAATCATCTTACCCACAACACCACCGGCGGTATTGGCGGCCAGCATGAGGTCAGGGTTGACGCCAATGCGGTCAGCGGCGGCGACCTGGAGGTTGCCAAAGAGCGCGTTCGCGGAGGTATCGGAGCCGGTCACCGCGGTACCGATCCAGCCCAGCACGGGAGCGAAGAGAGCGAAGATGGAACCGGCGGAAGATACGAATTCACCGATGGCGATGGTCTGACCCGAGTAGTTCATCGTGTAGGCCAAAGCGAGGACCAAGACAATGGTCAGTCCGGAGAACTTCATGCGGTTGGCAACTTCACCAAAAGCTTGCACGGGTTGGGCGAAGCTGAGCTTGTAGCGGCCGTTTTCGTTGCAGAAGTGATAAACAATGGCCACGATAATGCCGGAGAGCAAGAGCAAGGTACCGGGGTTGCCAAAGACATTGAAGCTAAAGCTGGTGTCCATGGCCTCGCCGTTGGTGCCGATGACGGTGCCATCCAGCAGCGGCCACGCGAACTTCAGCTTCCAGAAGCCGAAGATCGCTGGGGCTGCGGTCGCGATGGCAAATACTGCGGTAACGACGGCGTAGGGCAGCAGGGCCATCCAGATGCGGCGGCCATTGAGGTCGGTCGACGTTTCTGCGGCGGGCAGCTCCATGCGCTCGCGCAGCTGCGCGACGCCGCGTGGCTTCCAGACGCGGAGGAAGATGAAGGCGGCACCCAGGGAGACGATGCAGGCAATAACGTTGGTGAGCTGGTAAGCAAAGAAGGTGGCGGTCAGCCACTGTGCGGCGGCAAAGGAAATGCCGATGACCGCGGCGGCGGGCGCCGTTTCCTTCACGCCGCGCATGCCGTCCAGGATGAATGCGATGAGGAACGGAACAATCGCGGCAATGACCAAGACCTGCAGGGCGATAAGGCCGGCGATATCTTGGGTTTGCTCGGCGGTACGTCCGCCAACCTCACCGGCGGTGGTGACCGGAATACCAACCGCGCCGAATGCCACCGGAGCGGTATTGGCAATAAGAACGACCGTCGCAGCGCGCAGCGGCTTGACGCCGAGCGCCATAATCATGGTGGCGGTGATGGCCACCGGGGCGCCGAAACCCGCAAGGGCTTCAAGGAGGCCACCGAAACAGAAGGCGATGAGCATCGACTGGATGCGGATATCGCCATCGCCTAAGAGGTCGAAGGTCTTACGCAAATCTTCGAAGCGGCCCGAGGCGACCGTGATTTCGTAAAACCAAATCGCCGTAATAATGACCCAAACAATGGGCAGGAGGCCGAAGAGCCCACCGCGGACCGCGGAGGACAGTGCCATATCCACGGGCATCGAAAAGGCAACTATGGCCAGGATGATGGAGGTCGCAAGGGCAACGGCTCCTGAAGTATGTGCACGGGCTTTAAAGCCCATCAACATAATGAAGAAAGCCACGAGGGGGAGAATTGCCACGAGCGCGGTGAGCCCAAGACTGTCTCCCACAACAGAGGTATTTATCTCAAACATTGAGTATCCTCGATTCTAACGGGGGTACTATCGCAGGCGCATTCGGTCTGCGGGGGACTTAAATTAGTTGCCCACGCGTTTCAGGCGAGAGCTAGCGCCGAGCGAATGCCCGAGTGCTACCTGGAACACAGTGAGTTAGCGTAAGCATATCGCGTCATAAACGCGGTCGTGTGATTTGGCCCAAGTTAATTTATGTCACCGTCTCTGTGGGGAGTCAGTGTGCGAGCAGGCAGCGGAATACTCCGTACAGTGATATATCACACATTAACGGTGTAAAGTCCACAAGAACCAACTTAAACGGGCTTGAACTGCCGGATAATTCGGGAGAAACAAAAATGCTCGGGAAGATTGTACGCCTAGATCGGAAAACTTTCAGATACTTTTCTGGCAGCCTTGCAGCCCACTGCACGCGCTATAAAGGCTCTGTAGTATTGCGGTTGTTGGGCAAAGCCTCGGGCACCTTACTCACCCAGAGCAGTAAAGTACTCGAAGGACCCGCGGTAGGCCCATAGAAATTATTACTCGACTTTTTGAGGAGATTTACAGTGACTACCCGCGTAGGCATTAACGGCTTTGGCCGCATTGGTCGTAACTTCTTCCACGCAGTTAACCGGACCGACAACGACCTTGAGATCGTTGCCGTCAACGACCTGACCGATAACCAGACTCTCTCTAACCTGTTGAAGTACGACTCTGTACTGGGTCGCTTCGACGGCGAGATTACCTACGATGATGACTCCATCACCGTCAACGGCAACCGCATCCAGGTCTTCAACGAGAAGGACCCGAAGAACCTGAAGTGGGGCGAGCTGGACGTGGACCTCGTTATCGAGTCCACCGGCCTGTTCACCAACGGCAACGACGCAAAGGCTCACATTGAGGCCGGCGCCAAGAAGGTCATCATCTCTGCTCCTGGCAAGGAAGTTGACGCAACTTTCGTCTACGGTGTTAACTCCGACACTTACGACCCAGCTAACCACGACGTTATTTCCGCAGCTTCCTGCACCACCAACTGCCTGGCTCCTATGGCCAAGGTCTTGAATGATAAGTTCGGTGTGGAAAAGGGCCTGATGACCACCGTTCACGCTTATACCGGTGACCAGCGCCTGCAGGACGCTCCTCACAAGGACCTGCGCCGCGCCCGCGCCGCAGCGGTCAACCTGGTTCCTACCTCCACCGGTGCAGCAAAGGCCGTCTCCTTGGTCCTGCCTGAGCTGGAGGGCAAGCTGGATGGCTACGCAATGCGCGTTCCAGTTATCACCGGTTCCGCAACGGACCTGACCTTCACCGCTTCCCGCGACGTCACCGTTGAGGAAATCAACGCCGCACTTAAGGAAGCAGCTGAAGGCGAGCTGAAGGACACCCTCGCATACACCGAGGATCCCCTGGTTTCCACTGACATCGTGACCTCCCCGCACGGCTGCATCTTCGATGCCGGCATGACCAAGGTTTCCAACGGCAATCTGGTCAAGGTGCTGGGTTGGTACGACAACGAGTGGGGCTACACCTCCCAGCTCGTCCGTATGACCAACCTGGTTGCAGAAAAGCTCTAAAGTTCTAATACAGAGCAGCCCTTAATGCGATACCGGCCACAACGAACGCCCCTGACGGCACGACGTTGTGGCCGGTATCCTTTTATGTAGGAACCTCAACTGCAGAGTTCACTTTAAAAGGAGTAACACATGGCTTTTAAGACCCTAGATAACCTGCTAGAAGAAGGCGTAGAGGACCGCCACATTCTGGTTCGGTCTGACTTCAACGTGCCGCTGGATGATGACGGAAATATCACCGACCCCGGCCGCATTACCGCATCTCTTCCCACCATCAAGGCTCTTGTCGATGGCGGCGCGAAGGTCATCCTTTCCGCACACCTCGGCCGCCCCAAGGGTGAGGTAAATTCCAAGTACTCCCTGGCTCCGGTCGCAGAAGCGCTGTCTGAGGCCCTAGGCCAGTACGTTGCCTTGGCCAACGACGTCACCGGCGAAGACGCCCACGAGCGCGCCAACGGACTAAACAGCGGCGATGTCATGCTGGTAGAAAATGTCCGCTTTGACCCACGCGAGACCTCTAAGGATGAGGCAGAGCGTGGCGAATTCGCCGACGAGCTCGTCGCCCTGGCTGCCGATAACGGCGCCTTCGTCTCCGACGGCTTCGGCGTTGTTCACCGCGCACAGACGTCTGTGTATGACGTCGCCAAGCGCCTGCCCGCCTACGCCGGCAAGCTGGTGGAAAAGGAATTGGACGTATTGTCCACCGTGGCCAAGGATCCAGCGCACCCTTACGTCGTCGTTCTGGGCGGCGCAAAGGTTTCCGACAAGCTCGGCGTTATCGAAGCCCTTGCCGGAAAGGCCGACAAGATCATCATCGGCGGTGGCATGTGCTACACCCTTCTGGCCGCTAAGGGCTACAACGTTCAGGAGTCTTTGCTGCAAGAGGACCAGATCGAAAACTGCAAGAGCCTGCTGGAGCGCTTCGGCGACAAGATCGTCCTTCCGGTAGACCTCACCGCCGCCAGCGAGTTCGCCGCAGACGCTGAGACCAAGGTTGTTGAGTTGGGTGGCATCCCTGAGGGCTGGATGTCCCTGGACATCGGACCCAAGTCCATCGAGGAATTCGCCGACGTACTGGCAGATTCCAAGACTGTATTCTGGAACGGCCCCATGGGCGTATTCGAAATGGAAGCCTTCTCCAAGGGCACCGCTGGGGTGGCGCAGGCGATTATCGATGCCACCTCCTCCAACGGTTCCTTCTCCGTCGTCGGCGGCGGCGACTCCGCAGCCTCCGTGCGCACCTTGGGCCTCGACGAGGATGGCTTCAGCCACATCTCCACCGGCGGCGGCGCATCCCTTGAATATCTCGAGGGCAAGGAGCTGCCGGGCGTTTCCGTGCTCGAGGCATAAACCGCCTAAAACAGCTAAATACAGGCGTACACAGAAAGGATTAATTATGGCACGTACACCACTTATTGCTGGCAACTGGAAGATGAACCTCGATCACATCGAGGCCATCGGTTCCGTTCAAAAGTTTGCCTTCTCCCTGCCGGAGGATTACTACGACAAGGTCGATGTAGCCTACATGGTTCCATTTACCGATATCCGCACCATTCAGACCCTCGTTGAGGGCGATAAGCTGAAGATCACCTACGGTGCGCAGGATATCTCCAAGCACGAATCCGGCGCCTACACCGGTGAGGTATCCGGTCAGATGCTGAGCAAACTGGGCTGCAGCTGGGCAGTCGTCGGCCACTCCGAGCGCCGCGAATACCACGGCGAAACTGACCAGCTGGTCGCTGAGAAGGCCGCAGCGGCCCTGGAGAATGGCATCAGCCCCATCGTCTGCGTGGGCGAGCCACTCGACGTGCGCGAGGTCGGCACCCACGTTGACTACGTGGTGAACCAAACCCGCGATTCCCTGCAGGGACTTAGCGCCGAGCAGCTATCCAAGACGGTTATCGCCTACGAGCCCGTGTGGGCCATCGGCACCGGCAAGGTTGCCTCCGCCGATGACGCGCAGGAAGTGTGCGCCGCCATCCGCGGCCTGGTCAAGGAACTCGCGGGCGACGAGGTCGCCGAGGGCATCCGCATCCTGTACGGCGGTTCCGTGAAGGTCGATTCCGTTGCTGATATCGTCAGCAAGCCCGACGTAGACGGCGGCCTTATCGGTGGTGCTTCCTTGGTAGGAGAGGACTTTGCCAAGTTGGCTGCCAATGCCGCTAATGCCGTTAGTTAACATGCGTTAACAACCATCACAAGGTGACTTGTGTGCCGCGGGTTGGGGTGAGCCCCGCCCGCGGCATCGTGTACAGTAGGCCCTTGTGATTGCTTTGCGTAGGCAAAGCAGGTAAGTACTTCGCGCCGGTGGCTAGCGTGACTTTCGGTAGTTCATCGAAGGTGCCACTGGGCGCACGTTGAGAAAAGGAAGAACCTCATGGTCTTAGCACTGGAAATCATTTTGCTAATTTCAGCTATTTTGATGTCCATCTTTGTGCTTTTACACAAGGGCAAAGGCGGCGGCCTGTCTAGCCTTTTCGGCGGCGGTGTGCAATCGAACCTGTCCGGTTCGACCGTGGTGGAAAAGAACCTAGACCGCTATACCGTCGTCATGGTGATTATCTGGTTGGCCTGCATCGTTGGCCTTAACCTTATCCAGGCCTACGCTTCTTAGGAAGCACGCGGCAGGCCACCGCTAACCACTAGCGGCGGCCAACCGCGCAAAACAGCGCCGGTACTTCAGTCACATAACCCTTCGTAGAGAAGGGAAAGGACCGAGGTACCGGCGCTTATGCGTTAAGTGGCGGTGCCGGCGTTGCTGACTTTACAACTCCTGGGCGGCATCGTCTGCAAGGAAGAGGATCGTTTCCTTCGTCCCTTGTGCACCAGCGGCCGGGCACTCTTCAGCGTCGACGCCGTCCACGATGCTTTTTGCGGCAGCGGCCTTTTCCTCCCCGGCGACCAAGAGCCAGACGCGCTCAGACCTATTGACCGCAGGTAACGTCAGGGTGATGCGCTCGCTGGGTGGCTTCGGCGAATCGTGTACCGGTACCGCTAGTTCTTTCTGCTCACGGACGGCAGGAGAGTGGGGGAACATGGAGTTAATGTGGCCTTCTGCGCCCATACCCAAAAGGTGTAGGTCGAAGCCTAAAGGCGCGAAGTCCTTTAACTCTGGCTCGTAGGCATTGGCGGCCGCCTCCATGGAGACCGCACCGAGGTCGAAACCGTGGATATTCTGATCTGGGATATCCACGTGATCGAGCAGCGCGGAACGCGCTTGGCCTTCATTGGAATCTGGGTCGCTGACCGGAACATTGCGCTCATCGCCAAAGAAGATGTGCACGCGGGACCAATCGATGCGCAAGGCGGGGTAGTTCTCGCCTTGCTGCTGTGCGGCGAAGTCCAAGCGCGCGAGCTCGTGCAGCAGCCCAATTCCTGCGCCCCCGCCAGTTAGTACGACTCTTGCCACGCCGTCACCATGGAGGCCACCGTTGCCGGCCTGAATACCGGCGATGGTCTCAATGAATTTGAGTGCGGCTTGGGAAATAAGGTCATCTACATCGCTGACGCGGTGAAGCGTTACCATTCGGTATCAGAATCCTTTGCAAAGAATCGGTATGAGCAAGTGCGCTATTAAAGCTTACTGTAGTCTACTTCTCCCAGAGCACGCAGCGCCTGAGCATAAGTTTTATCGGCGTCGAGGTGCCGCAATTCCTCGGAGAGGATTTCGGTTTGCGTGCGCGGGCTTAAGCTGACCAGTGAGTCTGGCGTGCCAGGCACGCGCACCCGCACGGTGCGCTCGTCCACGACATCCACATCCACGTGGGTCGTTTCCCGGTTAAAGCGCAGGTGGGTAACCGGGAAATAGTCACTATTGGTTTCCTCGGCCATGCGCTGTACTGGGACGCTCAGGCGGTCAAGCAGCCACCCCGCAGCGAAGTTAGGTGCCGGATGCCCAGCGGGGCCGGCGACCTCTACCGATTGCACCTTTTCATGGGGATGATGGTCGAGCGCCGATGCGACGACGCCGCGCCACAAGGTGATGGAGGCCCAGGACATATCGGAATCGCCGGGGGAGTAGCCATGAGAAAGCGCGCGCAGATCCTGCTCGCCCACGGTGCCTTTATGCGCCACATTCGTGATGCGGCGCTGCGCCAACTTGCCCACGGGGCTTTCGGAGGGAACCTGCGGGCACAGGTTTGGCCACCACGCGACCAGCGGGGTATCCGGCAGCAAGAGCGGTGTGAGCACGGACTCGGCTTGATCCGCGAGCGCACCGTGCAATTGCATGACGACGGTCTCGGAGGCACCGGCCTCGCCACCGACGCGGAGCTGGGCATCGAGCTGGGTATCAGAATTTGGATCTCCGGGGACCACGACGAGCACGCGGGAGGGGTGCTCATGAGAGGCATCGCGCACAGAGGAAAGGATCTGTTCCAGATCGTCGCCTTCTTGTGCCTCCACGATCAGGGTGAGCACCCGGCCGGTGGTGCGGGTGTAGTGCTCCTGGGCATCGACAAGCTTCTTGGCAATTTCACCGGTGGTGGTATTAGGCAATGGAATAATCATTGACTACGTCCCTTCTACGGGCGACGCCAGGAATGACCCCGGCGGCGCAGCATCTTATCGGCTGTGGTGGGCCCCCATGTGCCCGCCTTATAATCTTCGGGCTCACCATGCTTGGACCAGTAATCGATGATCGGATCCAAAATCGACCACGAAAGTTCGACTTCTTCATTGGTGGGGAACAGCGATGATTCATCGAGGAGGGCATCCAAGATAAGGCGCTCATAGGCCTCGGGAGATTCCTCGGTGAATGCCTCGGCGTAGGCGAAGTCCATGTTTACATCGCGGACTTCCATGGTGGAACCAGGCACCTTTGAGCCAAAGCGCATGGTCACGCCCTCATCGGGCTGAACGCGGATAACCACAGCGTTTTGGCCAAGGGCATCGGTTTCGCCATCGACAAAAGGCTGGTTCGGCGCGGCCTTGAAGACTAAGGCGATCTCGGTGACGCGACGCCCCAGCCGCTTGCCCGTGCGCAGGTAGAAAGGCACGCCTCCCCAACGCCGGGAGTTGACCTCCAACGTGCACGCCGCATAGGTCTCAGTAGTAGAGGCGGGATCGAAGCCCTCCTCCTCGCGCAAGCCCTTCACGTATTCCGAGCCCTGCCAGCCGGCGGTGTACTGGCCACGGGCGGTGGTTTTATTGAGCGGATGGACCGGCTGCGTAGCGCGCAGCACCTTGACCTTTTCAGCGCGCAGCGCCTCCGGTTCAAAGGAGGAAGGCTCCTCCATTGCCACGAGGGCGAGCAGCTGCAGCAGGTGGTTTTGAATGACGTCTCGGGCCGCACCGATTCCGTCATAATAGCCAGCGCGCCCGCCAAGGCCGATATCTTCGGCCATGGTGATTTGCACGTGATCGATATAGTGCGCGTTCCACATCGGCTCAAAAATCTGGTTGGCAAACCGCAGCGCCATGATGTTTTGCACGGTCTCTTTGCCCAGGTAGTGATCGATGCGGAAGACGGCCGATTCTGGGAAGACCGCGTTGACGATCTCATTGAGCTCGCGCGCGGATTCCTGGTCGTGGCCAAAGGGCTTTTCGATGATCACTCGGCGCCACGAGTCCTCCATGGAATTGGCCATGCCCACGCGTTCCAACTGGTGGCAGATATCGGAGAAGAACTCTGGCGGCACCGAAAGGTAGTATGCCCAATTGCTTCCCGTACCGCGGGCCTTATCCAGCTCGGCCAACCGCGCAGAAAGCCTGTCAAAGCCCTCATCATCAAAGGAACCTTGCACGAACTCGATTCCTTGGGATAAGTGCTCCCACACGTCGTGGTTAAAGTCAGTGCGGGCGCCGACTTCTACCGCGCTGCGGAAATAATCGCAGAAGTCCGCGTTATCCCAGTCCCTGCGGCCATAGCCGACGAGCGTGAAGCCAGCGGGCAAGAGACCGCGGCTGGCAAGGTCATAGATGGCCGGCAGGAGCTTTTTGAAAGCTAAATCGCCGGTCACACCAAAGATGACCATGCCCGCGGGGCCCGCGATGCGTGGCAATCGTTTATCGGCGGCATTACGCAAGGGATTGACCCAAGCGGCTGAGTCCGTCACGGATTATCCTTCCTGGAGGGAAAAGCTAAGTAGTCTTTCAACTAGTGGCGGCATAATGCCCCGCCGGCTATCCGGCGGGGCTAGGACCACGGTCGTAGTTTACGCGAGTCGTTGTTTGAGGGAATCAAGGAGGTCATTCCACGCGGCGACGAACTTATCGACGCCCTCGCGTTCAAGGACCACGAAGACATCTTCTAGGTCAATGCCTACCGATTCGAGCTGGGAGAAGACCTTCTCGGCTTCTTCGGCGGCGGTGGAGAGGGTATCGCCGTGGAAACCACCCTCCTGCAGGACCGCATCAATGGTCTTTTCCGGCATGGTATTTACCGTGTGCGGGCCAGCCAGCTCGGTCACATATAGCGTTGCTGGGTAGTCGGGGTTCTTCACGCCGGTGGAAGCCCACAGCGGGCGCTGAATGGGCGCGCCTTCTGGGAGGCCGTTGTTGTCACCGAGCAATTCTTCCTGGAAGAGGGCGTAGGCACGCTGCGCGTTAGCGACACCGGCCTTGCCTCGCAAGGACAGGGCCTCATCGGAACCGATAGCTTCCAAGCGCTTATCCACTTCCGTATCCAGGCGGGAGACGAAGAACGATGCGACCGAGTGAATCTTGGTAACGTCCTTGCCACCCTCGGCTGCGCGCTTGAGCCCAGCCTGGAATGCGGCGATGACCTCGCGGTAGCGGGCGACCGAGAAGATCAGGGTGACGTTGACGCTGATTCCCTCTGCCAAGGCATCCTCGATAGCGGGGAGGGAGCCCTTGGTAGCCGGGACCTTGATCATCGCATTGGGGCGGTCCACCTGGTCCCACAGTTCGCGGGCCTGCTTGAGGGTTGCCGCGGCATCGTCGGAGATGCGCGGATCCACCTCGATGGATACGCGGCCATCCTGGCCGTCGGACTCGGCATAAATATCGGCAAAAAGGTCACAGGCGTTTTGTACGTCCGTAATTGCCAGGGAGTAGACGGCTTCATCGGCCGAAGCGTTCTTCTCCTTCAAGGCTGCCAGGTCTTCGTCATAGGCCGTGCCGCTGGTCATGGCGGTGGCAAAGATAGCCGGGTTGGTGGTCACACCCACGATGGACTTGGAGGAAATAATCTCCTTCAAGTTTCCAGATTCCAAGCGCTGGCGCGAGAGATCATCGAGCCACGTGGAGGTGCCCAATTGGGCAAGTTCAGAAATGTTGTTCATAGTCATTCCTTTTAGCGTCGGTGAGGTGGGCTTAGCTTTGGGCTTCGGCGATGCTTTCGCGTGCAGCATCGGCAACCGCAGCAGAGGTAAAGCCAAACTTTTCGAAGAGCTCGTCGCCGGGAGCGGAGGCCCCGTAGTGCTCTAGGGAGACGTTGCGGCCGAAAGTACCGGTGTACTTGTGCCAGGACTGAGCGAGGCCGGCTTCGACGGAAACGCGGGCCCTCACGCTGCTGGGCAGAACCGATTCGCGGTACTCTGCGTCCTGCTCGTCGAACCACTCCAGGCACGGCGCGGATACCACGCGAGCGGCCGTGCCCTCGCTTTCGAGCTGCTGGGCGGCCTCCACGGCGAGCTGTACCTCCGAGCCGGTGGCCAGCAAGATGACATCGGGCTCGTCCTTGGAGCCTGCGACCAAGGTGTAGGCGCCGCGGCGAACGCCATCGCGTGCCTTTTCCTTGGTGCCTTCCAAGATGGGGAGGTTCTGGCGGCTGAGCGCAAGGCCCTTCGGGGCTGCCTTGTATTCCATCGCTGCGGCCCAAGCCTGCGCGGTTTCATTGGCATCGGCAGGCCGGATGACGGACAGGTTTGGAATAGCGCGCAAGGCCGACAGGGTCTCCACCGGCTGGTGGGTAGGGCCGTCTTCGCCCAAACCAATGGAATCGTGCGTCCACACGTAGTAGGTATCGGTAGACATCAGCGAGCCGAGGCGCACCGCCGGGTACTGATACTCGGAGAAGATCAGGAATGTACCGCCATATACGCGGGTATTTCCGTGGAGGGCGATGCCGTTCATGATGGCGGACATCGCGTGCTCGCGGATGCCAAAGTGAAGGTTGCGGCCATAAGGCTGCGCGGACCACTTATTGGTGGTGATGTTTTCAGGGCCGAAGGAATCCGCGCCCTTAATCACGGTGTTATTGGACCCCGCCAGGTCGGCCGATCCGCCCCACATTTCCGGCAAGGCGGCGGCCAGCGCCTGGATGGTCGCCTCAGAGGCCTTACGGGTGGCGATCGCATCCCCTGGCTCCCATACGGGGAGCTCGGCATCGAAGTTCTCCGGCAATTCGCGGGCGCTCATGCGGTCAAACAGCGCCTTATTCTCGGCGTTGTCCGCCGCCCACGCGTCGAACTCTTCTTGCCACTGCGCGTGCTTTTTGGCGCCGCGCTCGCGCAGCTTGCGGGTGTGCGCCAAGACCTCATCATCGATGTGGAAGGTCTTTTCCGGGTCGAAGCCGAGCACTTCCTTGGTGGCGGCAACTTCGTCATCGCCAAGCGCTGCGCCGTGCACGCCGCCGGTGTTCATCTTGGTGGGGGCAGGGTAGCCAATGACCGTCTTCACGCGGATGAAGGAGGGGCGCTCGCTTTCCTGCTGGGCATTGCGCACTGCCTCTTCAATGGCAACGACGTCCTCGCCGGATTCAACGGTCTGGACGTGCCAGCCGTATGCCTCATAGCGCGCAGCGACGTCCTCATTGAAGGCGATATTGGTGTCATCCTCGATGGAAATGCGGTTGTCATCCCAGAAGACAATCAGGTTGCCCAGCTTCTGGGTGCCAGCCAAAGACGATGCCTCAGCGGTAACGCCTTCCTGCAGGTCGCCGTCGGAGGCAATGGTGTAGACGTAGTGATCAAAGGGGGATTGGCCGACCGGTGCCTCAGGATCGAAGAGGCCGCGCTCCTTGCGGGCAGCCATCGCCATACCTACCGAAGATGCCAGACCCTGGCCGAGCGGGCCGGTGGTGATCTCCACGCCATCGGTGTGGTGCACCTCAGGGTGGCCCGGGGTGAGAGAGCCCCAGGTGCGCAGCTGCTGGAGATCTTTCATCTCCAAGCCGAACCCACCCAAGAAAAGCTGGATGTACAGGGTCAGGGAAGAGTGGCCGACAGACAACACGAAGCGGTCGCGGCCGGCCCAATTCACGTCATTGGGGTCGTGATTGATAACGCGCTGGTAGAGCGTATAGGCGAGGGGAGCCAGTGACATCGCCGTGCCGGGGTGCCCGGAGCCGCAGTTTTGGACGGCATCGGCAGCAAGCACGCGCACAGTGTCGACCGCGCGAGTATCGGTGTCTGTCCAGTCGTCCGGATAACGGCGCTCGACCATAGCTTGCAGGTCTGGGGACAAATTATCTTTCGACACGGTATAAGGCCTCGCTTAAATCTAGGCGTTAATTACTGAACTCCACACAGTCTAGTTACTTTTTTGACGGCGGTGCGGAATTATTGAAAGCCGCGGGGAACCGGTAAGCTGGCATGGCTAAGCGGTGTACGGCACAGCATTAGTTACTCTCTGCGTTTCCGCTGCATTGCTACGATCCATGTGTAGCGCATTTTATATGTAAGCCATAGTGTGAATTAATTCTCCGGAACTTTTGCGCCGGAGTGTGCGACCACTACACCGTGGGCATAGCGCACTGTGTAGCGTGTGTGCTGTAGATCAACGTCTGTTCAGATAGTGGAGGAATTCCTTGGAGACCATCAAGGCCTATTTTGCGCTAACGAAGCCGAGGATTATTGAACTCCTCCTCGTGGCCGCAATTCCGGCGATGCTCCAAGCGCAACGGGGCGTTGAGGCGGTTTCTGAGAATATCTGGCTCATCATTTCCACCATTTTCGGCGGATGGATGGGCGCTGCGGCCGCCCATACCTTTAATAACGTGGTCGATTATGAAATTGACCAGAAGATGCAACGCACCCGCGCGCGCCCACTTGTGCGCGCCACGATTTCGAAGCGGAACGCGGCGATCTTTGCCTGGATCATGCTCGTGGTGTCGGTGCTCTGGCTGGGAATCCTGGCCAATTCTTGGTTGGCCGCGTTCTTCGTCATCCTCACGAACTTTTTCTACGTCTTCGTCTACACCAAGTTTTTGAAGATGCGCAATGCCCAAAACATCGTGTGGGGCGGTTTAGCAGGGTGCATGCCGGCCATGGTGGGCTGGGCAGTCATCCGCGATAACGCGCCAGCGGGCGAGCCCGACCGCTGGTGGCAGGCAATAGTCCTATTCCTCATTATCTTTTTCTGGACCCCGCCACATACCTGGGCCTTGGCCATGAAATACAAGGAAGATTACCGCAAGGCCGGGGTGCCGATGCTGCCGGTCGTGGCGACGGAACAAGAAGTAACCCGCCAAATCGTGTGGTATTCCGTTGGCACGGTCATCGTCACGCTGCTGATCGTCCCCGCGGCATCGTGGATTTACCTCATTGCCGCCGTAACTTCTGGCGCGGTCTTCTTATGGCTAGCCATCCGCCTGCACCAAGGCGTAAAGAAAGGCGCAAAGGTAAAACCCATGCGCCTGTTTATCTATTCAAATAACTACCTGTCGGTACTCTTTATTGGCCTGTCCATCGATGCCGTCATAGGTTGGGAGCCAATCGGCCGGATGCTTGGTTGGTCCGCCACCCTGTTTTAGAACCCAGTAGCACGCTGCAGCGCGAGCCCGTGTGGCTCGCGCTTTATTCTTCCTTAGTCCTGCTTTACCCGCAGAACAATAGAACCGGTGGTGCTACGCGATTGTAGGTCGCGGTGGGCCTGCTCTGCTTCTTCCAAGGGATAGGAGGCCGATACGTTGAACTTGAGGTCCCCGTCCATCACGGCCTGGACGACAGCTTGCGCACGCATCTGGAATTCGCCCTCTTGCGCCGTCCACGCGCCGAGCGAAGGCCGGGTCAAGAAGATGGAGCCATGCTTATTGAGCAGCTGCGGATCGATGGGCTCAACCGGGCCAGAAGCGGCACCAAAGAGCGCGACGGTGCCGCGCGGGCGAACGGCCTCGAGCGATTCGAAGAAGGTGGCTTGCCCCACGCCGTCATAGACCACATCGACGCCGCGGCCGCCATTAAACCGACGAACCTGCTCGCCCAAACCATCGCTGTAGCGAAAGACATGGTCGGCGCCGCACTTATACGAGATCTCTTCCTTTTCATCGGTGGAGACAACCGTATAGACCGTTGCCCCCAAAGAGGATGCCATTTGGGTCAACAGCTGGCCCACACCGCCCGCACCAGCGGTAATGAGGCAGGTAGCGCCTTCGCCAAGCTCATACACGCCGTGGGAAAGGAAGTGGGCGGTCATGCCCTGTAGCAGCATGGAGGCAGCGATCTCGGTGGGGAAATCATCCGGTACAGCGACAAGGCCGTTCCGGGGGACGCAGACCTGCTCGGCATAGGAACCAAAGGCGTGGTGCCATGCCACTAGGGAGCCTTCCGCAATTTCCCCCTTGGGATCGTGGACAACGCGCCCCGTTCCCTCAAAGCCAGGGATAAAAGGCGTCTGGGCGTTATAGATACCCTCGCGGTAGTAGGTATCGATATAGTTCACGCCCGCCACGGTGACATCAACTAAGACTTCGTCCTCACTAGGCGTGGGCGCAGGAACCTCGGCGTAGCGCAGGACTTCCGGCCCGCCCGTTTCTGTGATCTGGATAGCATGCATAAGGCCATGCTATCCCACAAAGCGCAGTAGCTGCAGAAAAATTGTGCTGTCTAAATCCTAGACGGCGGCGCGTTCCTCATTTAATGATTGCTGGCGAACGGCGTATTTATCGTCGCCGGCGGGAGAGCCCGAGATGAGGTCTGGCGTGCCACCGACGCGGTGGCGCCCGTGTGCCCAGAGCAGGGCGGTAAAGCCGGTGACCACGGCGGACATACCTATGTGGAAGGGGACCGTCCACCGCGGCACGCCCAGGTAGAACTGCAAGACGCCCACGGCCCACTGGATGAGGATGCAGACGATAAGGACCCACCCTGCCTTCTTGGTCTCCTGCGGGGTGCGGTGCTTGTACAGCAGGAAGACGGCAATGGCGGTAAAGATGAGGTAGACGTACATGCACATGGCGTGGGCGATGGCCATGGACTCGGTATCCACATCCAAGCGGCCGTCCATTCCCACGCCGGAGTCGCCGGAGTGGACGCCGGAACCGGTCACCATCGTCCCGGTGATCAGGACGATCGAGAGGGCGATGGTCGCGATGACGGCGAGGATGCGAATCGCTTGCGGGAACCGCGGCTGGGCGGTGCCATCATCGGGTTCTTTGATGCGGGCATACAGCATGCAGGCAAGCCACACCAGCACCATGGAAGGCAGGAAGTGAAGAGCCACGGACCACCAGCGCAGATCCAAGTGCACGGAGATGCCGCCGATGACGGCCTGCAGGACGATGCCGGCCACGTTGAGCCATGCATAGACCCTGAGCTCAGGCCGGCGGCACGCCATATACATGGCGATGACTGCCGCGCCTGCTGCGGCGGAATCGACGAAGGTGAGTAGGCGGTTACCAAATTCAATGATTTGGTGGATTGCCGGCGCGGCGCCTTCTACCGGCACCAAGGAACCAGGCTGGCATTGGGGCCAGGTGGGGCAACCCAGGCCGGAACCGGTGACGCGGACGATGGAACCAGATACGGTGATGCCGCCTTGGCAGAAGATCAGGATCAGCGCGATGAGGCGCTGTTGCTCCACGGTAGGGACGGCTTCTTTAAAAAAGCGTTTAGTTCTGGTCCAGTAATTCACAAGGTGCATCTTACTAGGGGGTGTGTAGCGAGCCGAAACCTTTGGCTCTGTTTCGCGGGGAACTGGGTATAACTCACATTTAGCCGTCGAAACGGAACCAACGAACGGCCGCATACGACGCCACCGCTAGCCACGCGGTCAAGGAAATGAGTTCGATGCCAGGAAAGGTGGAATTGGAGGCATCGGCAAGCGCGCCCGCTAGTGCCACGGTGGGCACGATGTTGAGCAGGCCATTATCGCCCAAGCCCTGGGAGTACAGGGCCCAGCCGACGATCGCCAGCAGGATAAACCAAATGAGGTTCGCCAGCGCGAGTACGGCCTCAGAGCTAAGGGTGCCGCCAAGCACCAAACCCATGGCGGTAAAGGCGGCGACGCCGAAAATGAGCGAGACGATCATGAGCAGGATGCCGGGCGCACTGATGCGCAGGCCCAAGGCAAAGGCCGTGGCACCGAGCACGAGAATCTGGAATACCACCATCGTCAGCACGCCGATAATCTTGCCGCCGATGATCGCCCACGCCGGTACGCCGGAGGCGCCGGTGCGCTTTAAGGCCCCGTAGCGGCGGTCAAAGGCGAGGGAGATGGCTTGCCCGGTAAAACCAGCCGAGGTTGCCGCCACCGCGAGCACCATGGGAAAGACCTCGTGCAGCCCATGCCCGGTGGATGATTCCAGGCGGGCGGTCCCAATCAGGATGGCGAGCGGGATAATGATGCTGAGCAATTGTTGCTCCCCGTGGCGCAGCATGAGCTTGGCCTCCATGCCGCCTTGGGCAAAGATGATGGCGCCCGCACTCGCTCGTTTGGGTGCCGGGCTGAAGGTGCCGGGGGAAAACGTTGCGCTCATAATCGGGGGCCTATTCCTTGAAAAATTTGAAGTGGCGATTGTAGGTACTGGTGATTTTAGGATGAAGACAGGACACAGGGTTTTATCAACTGCGCAAGTGCCTGCCTGTGAGGTCGAGGAATACTTCCTCGAGGTTCCGGTGGTGGGATTCCAGGCTTCGCAAAAGCACGCCTTGGCGGGCGAGCTCGGCGGCGAGGGCGGAAATTAGTTCCGGCGAACTGGGCTGGCTCACCCTGTAGTGCAGCGGCCGCGAGGCGGTCGTGGGGATGTCAATTCGCTGCAAGGCGTCCAGGTCAACTGCGGAATTTGCGCTAAAACTAAAACCGGCGCCCTCGCCCTGGGAGGTAAGTTCTGCTGGGGTTCCCTGCGCCACGAGCGCGCCGTGATCCATGATGGCGATGTGATCTGCCAGCGATTCGGCCTCATCCATCAGGTGGGTGGTCAATATCACGGTGACCCCGTCGCGCTTCAGGGCGCGGATCAAATCCCATACGGCGAGCCGGGATTGGGCGTCCATGCCCGCGGTGGGTTCATCGAGGAAAACTAGCTCGGGCCTGCCGATGACCGCGAGCGCGAGCGATAGCCGCTGCTGCTGCCCGCCGGAAAGCCGCCGATAAGGCGTGCGCGCAACGCCTTGCAGGCCCAACGTTTCGAGCAGCCATTCCGGCGGTAGAGGATTGGCGTTATAGCGCGCGGTCAATTCCAACATCTCTAGCACGCGGATGCCGGAATAAGAACCGCCGCCTTGCAGCATGATTCCCACCTTTTCGCGCACCCTATCGGGCTCGGTGCTGGGATCAAGGCCTAAGACCTTAATGGAACCGGTGGTGGGGTGGATAAAGCCTTCAGACATTTCGATGGTGGTGGATTTACCAGCACCATTGGGGCCGAGCAGGCAAAATATTTCGCCGTGTGCAACGCTCAGGCTGAGCCCATTGACGGCTGCCGTGGGGCCAAATTTCTTTACCACACCATCCAAGGACAGGGCGGGGCTTTCAGCTGGAATTGCATTCACGGGTGCCTAGTTTAAGACACGGATTCCGTTTCGGCGCATTGCAACCCACCACACTCCGGCTACCACGGCGAAAGCGCAGGCAGCGGCGATATAGATGGAAAGCACCGTTCCAGCGGGCAGGCCCAAGCCGCGCGGAAGGACGAAAAAGCTCATCGCGCCGGTATAGGCAACGACGCTAAACCGGAAGATGTGCCGGTTCGCCCACGCCGCCAACGGCAAAACGGCCCAGAGGATGTACCACGGGTGAACCACCGGGAAGAAGATGACGAGCACGAGGGTAGAGATTCCCAGCCCGCCCACGGGGTGGATATATCCGCGCAGCGTGGCAAAGAGCATGCGGGACATGAAGGCGACGGCGACCAAGACGCCGAAACTGCGCGTGATGGTCAATATGGCATCGGTGTGGTCCCCAAGGCCTAAAAACATGCCGAGGAAACCGGCGCCCACTCCCGTGGCCGTGGACAGGGAAAGCCAGGAGCGAATCGTGGCGGCTCCGCCTTGCCCGGTAATCCACCCGAGGTTAATGCCCGTGATGAGGCTGATGACCGCAATGGTGACTACGAGCACCGCGCCCTGCACGGCAATGGCTATAAATAAAGCCCGCCAGCGCGGTACGCGCGCCTGAACGTGCAGGTGGCGGGCATACGCCATGCCGATAAAGCCGAGCCCAATAAAGCCGGTGACCTTGACCATGCCGGCGCAGGATAGGAAAAAGCCAGAGGCTATTAGCGCAACGTAGGCTCCTCTTTTATCCTGCCCCAGCTTATCGATGCCCCTTAATCCAAGCTCCATGCCCAGTAACGACAATCCAAGCATGATGGATTCATTATGGATACCGCCGACGAGGTGAAGGATGGTCAGCGGGTTCAAGATGCCGAGCCATAGTGCGGAGGCAGGGGAGACGCGGCATCGCTGAGCAAGCTGTGTGATGGCCCAGCCGGCCACGATGATGCCCACGATGGAAAGTAGGCGGTGGGCGATGACGCCTAAGACAATGGAATTTCCGGTGATGATGCTGACGATGGCCGCCAGCCCCAAGGCAACGGGCCCATATGGTGACGGTGAATTCGCCCAGATAAACGGAACGGAGCGCGCGAGCTCGTTGCCAGCGCCCAAGAGCTGAACTGGGCCGGCGGAATAGGGATCCATCCCTTGGGCCACGATGGAGCCATTGGCCAAATAAGAATAGATGTCTTGGGTAAATAAGGGTGCGGTAAAGATGAGGGGGATGATCCACCCAGCCCACGTGATCCACAGCTGGCGCGGGGAGACCAGCCGGCGGGAGCGATCGCTGGCGGGCTCACCGGGTCGCGCCTGGCGCAGCGGGGTGCCCACGAAGGGGGCGAGGAAAATCCAGGCCGTAACTAAAAGCCCCACGCCCACCATGACGAGCGCAGACGAGGTCTGCAGCATGCGCGACATGAGGGAGCCGAAGGGCACATTGTCATAGGGGTTGCCCACTACAGGCAGTGCGCCTGCTCCCAAAGCGCCAAAGGCAATGAGGAGGGAACCGACGGTTCCGGCCCACCGCAAGATGAAAAAGGTGCGCTTTTGGGAGACCGTGGTGTGCTGCAGTTCCTCTGGCGCCTGGGTGATGAAATCGTAGCGAGTATCCCCGGCTTGCGCGCCGGTGCCTTCGGCGTGCAGCTGCGCGGAACGAGAACCTGCGGTGCCTAAGCGTGGCAATTCCGCCTTTACGCTCTCGAGCACTCCCCGTAGTTTCCCTTTCATGGCTTAAGACCTTACGCGAGGACCGTGGGGTGGGAAATTCACCCCCGCCGCCACGCCCGGTGACTGCAATGGTGGCATTCCGGAATGAATTAAGGAACACTAGTGTTGTCTAATGATGAAAGCGCAGTTATGGCGCTTGCGTAGCGACGGCATTTCCGGCGCGACGGAGCACGGTGACTGCAGGCAACTGACCTAAGGAAGGGAGGTTTTAGGGCATGGCTAACTCACAGCGCGCGGCAGCGGCGCATGTGGCGGTGAAAGAATCACGGTCCACGGATGGTGATACCCGCCGCCAGGTACTGCTGCTATTGCTTAAGGACGGCCCTGTAACCGCCTCTTACCTGGGTGAGCGCCTTGGTCTTTCGACCGCCGGGATCCGCCGGCATTTAGACATTCTGGTGGAAGAAGAACTAACGGAAGTTGTCGAGCGCCGTCCAGCTTCTCGTTCGCGGATGCACTCCGGAGCGGGTCGTGGGCGACCGGCAAAACACTTCCGCCTGACGGATCGTGGGCGTGCGCAATTTGGCCACGCCTATGATGAATTGGCTTCTGAAGCGTTGACCGCGCTGCGCTCTGCGGGCGGTTCAGAGGCTGTGAAGAACTTCGCTAAGGCTCGATTTGAGCGCATCATCGCCGATGTGCGTCCCCTCGTGGACGCGGAAGAATCGGTCGAGGAAGTAGCGCGCAAACTGGCTGAAACCCTGGATAAGCACGGGTACGCCGCAACCGTGGACCGTGCCGGCCAGGGCGTGCAAATCTGTCAACACCACTGCCCGGTTGCCCATGTGGCGGCCAAGCACCCTGAACTGTGCGAGGCAGAGCAGGAAGTCTTTTCCGCCCTCTTAGGCAAACACGTACAACCTTTGGCTTCTATCGCAGATGGCCACGGAATTTGTACCACGAATATCCCCTTGACACCTGTCAAAACTAATACTGAAAGGAGCGAGTCATGACCCAGGCACAATCGGCACCTGATAACAAGATGACCGATGATGAGATCATCGATTCTATTGGTGCGTATGAGTACGGCTGGCACGACTCTGACTCGGCCGGCGCTTCTGCCGCCCGTGGCCTGAACGAGGACGTTGTCCGCGATATTTCCGCAAAGAAGGGCGAGCCCGAGTGGATGCTGAACCAGCGTCTCAAGGCCCTGGATATCTTTGATAAGAAGCCCATTCCCACTTGGGGCGCGGATCTCTCCGGCATCGACTTTGACCAGATCAAGTACTACGTCAAGTCCACCGAAGAGCAGGCGCAGACCTGGGACGACCTCCCGGATGATATTAAGGCCACCTACGATAAGCTGGGCATCCCTGAGGCAGAAAAGCAGCGCTTGGTTGCCGGCGTGGCCGCACAGTACGAGTCTGAGGTTGTCTACCACCAGATTCGCGAAGACCTGGAAAGCCAGGGCGTTATCTTCGTCGATACCGATACCGCGCTGCGCGATTACCCAGAGCTTTTTAAGGAACACTTCGGCACCGTTATTCCTGCCGGTGACAATAAGTTCTCCGCGCTTAACTCCGCAGTGTGGTCCGGCGGCTCCTTCATTTACGTCCCGAAGGGCGTACACGTTGATATCCCGCTGCAGGCCTACTTCCGTATTAATACCGAGAACATGGGCCAGTTCGAGCGCACCCTTATCATCGTGGATGAGGATGCCTACGTTCACTACGTGGAAGGCTGCACCGCGCCCATCTACAAGTCGGACTCCCTGCACTCCGCGGTGGTGGAGATCATCGTGAAGAAGGGCGGCCGCTGCCGCTATACGACGATTCAGAACTGGTCCAGCAACGTCTACAACCTGGTGACCAAGCGCACCAAGGTGGAAGAGGGCGGCACCATGGAATGGGTCGATGGCAATATCGGCTCCAAGGTCACCATGAAGTACCCGGCCGTGTGGATGACCGGTCCGCACGCTAAGGGTGAGGTGCTTTCCGTCGCCTTCGCTGGCGAAGGACAGTTCCAGGACACTGGTGCAAAGATGACGCACATGGCGCCCTACACCTCCTCCAATATCGTCTCCAAGTCCGTTGCCCGCGCCGGTGGCCGCGCTGCTTACCGCGGCTTGGTGCAGGTCAACCAGAATGCGCACCACTCCACGTCCAACGTGGAATGCGACGCCCTGCTCGTGGACAATATCTCGCGTTCGGACACATACCCGTATAACGACATCCGCAACGAGTACGTCACGTTGGGCCACGAGGCAACCGTGTCGCAGGTCTCTGAAGAGCAGCTGTTCTACCTCATGTCCCGCGGCATTGCGGAAGAAGAAGCAATGGCAATGATCGTGCGTGGCTTCGTTGAGCCGATTGCTAAGGAGCTGCCGATGGAGTACGCCCTCGAGCTCAACCGCCTCATCGAACTGCAAATGGAAGGATCGGTCGGCTAAAGAAATGGTCGCTTCGAACGAATTCAATCCGGATAAGATCACCAAGGGTGACGTCTTTACCTCTACCAACGTGGAGGATTTCCCGGTACCGCACGGCCGCGATGAGGTCTGGCGCTTTGTTTCCCTGCGCAAGCTGCGGGGCCTGCACAACGGGGAATTTGCTCAAGCGGTTGCCCAGGACGTCAAGGTAAGCAAGCACCCAGGCGTTTCTGCGGAGACTGTAGACCGCGACGATGAGTGCCTTGGCCGCGTGGGCAAGCCTTCTGACCGCGTGGCCGCCCAGGCATGGACCTCCATGCCGGAAGGTCAAGTGGTAACCGTTGACCCTGAGGTGCAGGTGGAAGATCCCATCACCATTACCTTTACGGGCAAGGGCGAAGACGTGACCTCATTCGGCGCCACCTCCATCGAGGTTGGCCACCATGCGGAGGCCACCGTTGTGCTGAAGTACGTCGGCTCTGGCACCCACGCGGATAACGTGGAATTCATCCTTGGCGATGGCGCACACCTGACCGTCATCGTGGACGTCGACTGGGAAAACGACGCGGTGCACCTGTCTAACCAGGTGGCCCAGGTGGGACGCGATGCCGTGCTGCGCCACAACTCCGCCATCTTCGGCGGCGAGGTCGTGCGCATCGTCCCGCGCGTGAACTTCACCGCTCCCGGCGGCGACGCCGAGTTGCTGGGCGTGTATTTCGCGGACTCTGGTCAGTACTTCGAAAACCGCATGCTCGTGGATCATTCGGTTCCTAATTGCCGCTCCAATGTCCTGTACAAGGGCGCCTTGCAGGGTGAGAAGAAGAACGAGGCTCGTACCTGCTGGGTAGGAGACGTGCTTATCCGCTCCAACGCACAGGGCACCGATACCTATGAGACGAATAATAACCTCATCCTCACCGACGGTGCGCGCGCAGACGCCATCCCGAACCTGGAGATTGAGACCGGTGAAATCACCGGCGCCGGCCACGCCGCAACGGTTGGCCGCTTTGACGATATCGAGCTGTTCTACCTGATGTCGCGCGGTATTCCGGAGGCAGAGGCTCGTCGCCTCATCATTCGTGGCTTCTTCAATGAGGTCATCCACCGCATTCCGGTGCAATCCCTCTCCGAGGAACTGGAAAACCGCATTTCTGAAGAACTGGAAAAGATCTCCGCTTAACGCACTTACAGAAGGAAACCCACAAAACTATGTCTACTCTGGAAATTAAGAATCTCCACGCCCAGGTTCTGCCGAATGAAGAAAACGGCGAGCCCAAGGAAATCCTCAAGGGCGTCAACCTCACCATCAACTCCGGCGAGATCCACGCCATCATGGGCCCGAACGGCTCCGGCAAGTCCACCTTGTCCTACACCATTGCTGGTCACCCGAAGTACGAGGTCACCGAGGGCGAGGTGCTTCTCGATGGCGAGAACCTCCTCGACATGCCCGTTGACGAGCGCGCTCGCGCCGGCCTGTTTTTGGCCATGCAGTACCCCACCGAGGTGCCGGGCGTAAAGGTATCGCAGTTCATGCGCTCCGCCGTGACCTCTATCCGCGGCGAGGCCCCCAAGCTGCGCGAGTGGAATAAGGAACTTACTGAGGCTCGCGAGAACCTGAAGATTGATAAGTCCTTCATCTCCCGCTCCGTCAACGAGGGCTTTTCCGGTGGCGAGAAGAAGCGCCACGAGGTCATGCAGTTGGACATCCTAAAGCCCAAGTTCGCGGTCATGGATGAGACCGACTCCGGCTTGGACGTTGACGCGCTGCGCATTGTCTCTGATGGCATCAACCGCTACCAGGATGACACCAATGGCGGCATCTTGATGATTACCCACTACAAGCGCATCCTGAACTACGTTCAGCCTGATTTCGTGCACGTATTCGCTAACGGCCAGGTTGTAAAGACCGGCGGGGCCGAGCTGGCAGACCAGCTCGAGTCTGACGGCTACGACCAGTTCCTGCAGTAAAGACCAGCCCAGCGCTGGTTCATCCTCGATGAATCGAAGAAGTTTTATGTCTGGATTTGATGTAAACGCAATTAGGGAGCAGTTCCCGATCCTGCAGCGCACCGTGCGCGGCGATAAGCCGCTGGTGTACCTGGATTCGGGGGCTACCTCCCAGCGCCCACTGCCGGTGTGGAAGGCAGAGGAGGAGTTCGTTCTCCATACCAACGCCCCCGTCCACCGCGGCTCCTACCAGTTGGCCGAGGAGGCGGATAACGCCTATGAATCGGCCCGGCAGGCCATCGCGGCCTTCGTTGGCGCGGACCGCGATGAGATTGCCTTTGCCAAAAACGCCACCGAGGCGCTCAATGAGGTTGCCTATACGCTTTCCGATGAGCGCGCGGGCGAGCTGTACGTAGGAGAGGGCGATACCGTCGTCATCACGGAGCTTGAGCACCACGCCAACCTCGTGCCGTGGCAGGAGCTCTGTGAGCGCACCGGTGCCACCTTGAAGTGGTACTCGTTGACTGACGATGGTCGCATCGACCTGGATTCGCTCGAGCTCGATGAATCCGTCAAGGTCGTTGCGTTTACCCATCAGTCCAACGTCACTGGCGCGGTTTCCGAGGTCGAGGAAATGGTGCGCCGCGCCCGCGCGGTGGATGCCATGGTGGTGCTCGATGCCTGCCAGTCCGTCCCGCACATGCCGGTAGATTTCCATGCCTTGGATGTGGATTTTGCCGCCTTCTCGGGCCACAAGATGTGTGGCCCCAATGGTGTGGGAGTGCTCTACGGCAAGGACGAATTGCTGCGCAAGCTTCCCCCGTTCCTCACGGGTGGCTCCATGATCGAGGTAGTGAAGATGGAAGGAACCACCTTCGCGGAACCGCCAACGCGCTTTGAAGCCGGCACGCAGATGACCAGCCAGGTCGTCGGCCTCGGCGCCGCGGTGAAGTTCCTCGAGGAGGTGGGGATGGATAATATCCATGCCCACGAGCAGAAGCTCACCGCCTATGCCCTGGAACAGCTTCGTGAGATTCCGGGGCTGCGCATCATCGGCCCAGAAACGGCTGAGAACCGCGGCGCGGCCATCTCCTTTACCGTGGAAGGCGTTCACCCGCACGATCTGGGTCAGGTTCTGGATGACCAAGGCGTATCCATTCGCGTAGGCCACCACTGCGCGTGGCCGCTGCACCGCGCCTGCGGTGCGCAATCGACCGCGCGCGCTAGCTTTTACCTGTACAACACGGAAGCCGAAGTAGATAAGCTGGTAGAAGCCATTAAGGCCGCCCGCGATTTCTTTGGAGTTGCCTAATGAATCTAGATTCGATGTACCAAGACGTGATCTTGGATCACTATAAAAACCCGCAACACGCGGGGTTGCGCGAGCCGTTCCAAGCAGAGGTTCACCACGTGAACCCCTCGTGCGGCGATGAGCTCACGTTGCGCGTCAACCTTTCCGCGGACGGCAAGACCGTTGAAGATGTGTCCTACGACGCCGAAGGTTGTTCCATTTCGCAGGCATCGACGTCCGTCATGGCGGAAGAGATCGTCGGCTTGCCCTTGGAGGAAGCCAATAAAAAGCTTGCCGAGTTTGAAAAGATGGTCACCTCGCGTGGCCAGGATGAAGGCGATGAGGACATCATCGGCGATGGTGTTGCCTTTGCAGGTGTTTCTCAATACCCGGCACGAGTTAAATGCGCGCTGCTAGGGTGGAAGGCTTTTCAGGCCGCCACCGCAGATGCGCTCAATGAAGTGGAGAAGTAAATGACCGATCCCGTAGATCCTTACCAGAACGAGAATTCGTCCTTCAGCGCAGGCGGTGAGCGGCCAGAGCAGACGGAAGAACAGCTGTCGAAGGCCTTTGATATCACCGAGTTCATGCGCGATGTCATCGACCCAGAGCTCGGCATCAACGTCGTTGACTTGGGCTTGGTCTATGACCTGTGGCTGGAAGAAGAGGACGGCAAAGAGCTCGCCATGATCAACATGACGTTGACCTCGCCGGCCTGCCCTTTGACCGACGTCATTGCGGAACAGGTTGAGGACATCGTTACCGGCAAGAAGCTTGCCGATGGCGTGCGTATCAACTGGGTCTGGATGCCACCCTGGGGCCCACACATGATTTCCGAAGAAGGCCGTGAGCAGCTCCAAGCTCTGGGCTTCGCGGTTTAATCACCACGGAATATTTAAAAGGCGGCGGTAGTTTTACCGCCGCTTTTTTGCGTGAATTAGTGCCTTGGCCTTTGGTTGCTAGACTGGCTTGTCGTGATTGTGACCAATGATTTTGAGGTACGCGTAGGCGCCCGCACGCTTCTCGATGCCCCCGGACAGCACCTCCGCGTCCAGCCCGGCGACCGCATCGGGCTAGTAGGCCGCAATGGTGCGGGAAAGACCACGACCATGCGCATCCTGGCAGGCGAGACCGAGCCTTATGGCGGTACTGTCTCTCGTTCGGGTCCGATTGGTTACCTTCCGCAAGATTCGCGCGAAGGCAATATCGAGCAAACCGCGCGCGAGCGCGTGCTTTCCGCCCGTGGGCTCGACGATATTAAGCGGCGGATGGCTAAGCAACAAGAGCTGATGGAAACGGCCACGGATGAGAAGTTCCGCGATAAGGCCATCCGCAAATACTCCCGCTTGGAAGAACAATTCGACTCCTTGGGCGGCTATGAGGCCGACTCCGAGTGCGCCCAAATCTGCGATAACCTAGGCCTGCCACAGCGCGTTTTAGACCAAAAGCTCAAGACACTATCGGGCGGCCAACGCCGCCGCGTGGAGCTGGCGCAGATCCTTTTTGCAGCCAGCGAAGGCTCGGGTAAATCCCAGACCACGTTGCTCCTGGATGAGCCCACTAACCACCTGGATGCGGACTCCATCGTCTGGCTCCGCCAGTTCCTGTCCAAGCACGAGGGCGGACTGGTCATGATTTCCCACGATGTCGAGTTGCTCGAGGCCGTGTGCAATAAGGTCTGGTTCCTCGACGCGGTGCGCGGCGAGGCGGATGTCTACAACATGGGCTATAAGAAATACCTCGATGCCCGCGCCACTGATGAGGCGCGCCGGCGCCGCGAGCGCGCGAATGCGGAAAAGAAGGCCTCCGCGTTGCAAAAGCAGGCCGCCAAATTGGGTGCTAAAGCCACCAAGGCTGCAGCGGCGAAGCAGATGCTGAACCGCGCCGAGCGCATGATGAATGACCTCGATGAGGTGCGCGTTGCGGATAAGGTAGCCAATATTAAATTCCCCGAGCCCGCCCCGTGCGGCAAGACACCCATGAATGCCAAAGGCTTGACTAAGATGTACGGTTCGTTGGAGGTGTTCGCTGGCGTGGACCTGGCCATTGATAAGGGCTCCCGCGTCGTTGTCCTGGGGTATAACGGTGCCGGTAAGACCACTTTGCTCAAGCTCTTGGCGGGGGAGGAGCGCACCGATGGCGAGGGTGGCATCGTCAGTGGCCACGGTTTGCGCATTGGCTACTTTGCGCAGGAGCACGACAATATCCATCCGGAGAAGAGCGTCTGGGAAAACACCATCGAGGCCTGCCCCGATGCGGACCAGCAAGAGCTGCGCGGGCTGCTGGGAGCGTTCATGTTTTCCGGCGATAAACTGCAACAGCCTGCCGGAACGCTGTCTGGAGGTGAGAAAACCCGCCTGTCGCTGGCTACGTTGGTCTCCAGCCGCGCGAACGTGCTGCTTCTCGATGAGCCGACCAATAACCTCGACCCCATCTCTCGCGAGCAGGTGCTCGACGCGCTCAATACGTACACGGGTGCCGTCGTCTTGGTAACCCACGATCCGGGCGCAGTGAAGGCGCTCGACCCTGAGCGGGTGATCATCATGCCGGATGGCGATGAAGACCTGTGGTCCGATGAGTACATGGAAATCGTCGAGCTGGCTTAAGCCTGATGAAGACGCTGATCGAGAGGATGCCCGCCTGGCGGGATAAGTTTTGGGTCATTCCCGCCGTAGCGGTAGCGGTAGCCGTCGTGGCGGCCGAAGGCATGTTGGCGCTCGACCGCAACTTCGATCTGGCGTTCTCTCGACTCTACGACGGTAGTGCGGAAAGTGCCCAGGGCCTGCTCACCGCCGTAGCAACCGCCACGCTGTCTCTGGCCGGCACCCTGTTCTTTATCACCCTGACCGCGCTTTCCGGCGTGGTGACGGTGATGGGCCCGCGCCTATTGCACGAGTTTTTAAAGGACCGTTCCATCCAGTCCACGCTGGGGATCTACCTGGCGACTTTTACCTACTCGCTGCTCTCTCTGCGTGCCGTGCGCGCCGGCGGCGAGGGCAAGCAAGAACACGTTCCCTCGCTGAATGTCGCTGTCGACATCGCCTTGGCGCTGATATGCGTGGTCTTTTTGATTTATTTCATCGTCCATATCGCGCAGTCCATTAGCATGTCTCATGTAGTGCACGTGGTGGCCCAGGATGTGGAAGAGCACATGCGGCGCCTCATTGAGCGCGGCGAAGAAGAAAAGGTTGCCAAGGCACCAGGTTCGGATTTCTATGAATCCGCCGATGCAACCCGCAGCTCCCAAACGGGCTACCTGAAATTCGTGGACTACGAGTCTATTGCCCAAGCGGCCGCCGAAGAAGAGTGCGCGGTTCACCTGGGTGTTGCCCCGGGCGATCTCGTGCTAGAAAGCGAGGTCATTGCTCACGGCGTGCCGCACATGCCGGAAAACATTGAAAAGCACATCGTGGTCACGCAGCACCGCGAGGATGCCTCTGCGCACGACCCTCGGTTTACTGCCCGGCACCTCGCAGAGATTGCTGCTCGCGCTCTCAGTACCGGCGTCAATGATCCTTATACGGTCATCGACATCATTGACCGCTTCACGCAAATCTTGGTGGTCATTGGGGACAAGCGCTTGCCGCAGGGGATTATGCATATCGATGGCGAGTTCCGCTTGGACTATCAAACCTTTAGCTACGAACAGATCATTGAGGCGATGTTCACCCAAATCCGCCGCGATGCGGCCGATAACGCCGAAATCTACCTCAGCCTGCTCAACAACCTAGCCAAGGTGGTCGCGCTGCTTCGCACCGTGGAACGCCGCAATGTCCTAGATGAAGCAGCGGAGGCCATCTACTCCGATGCGGGCCGCCAGGTCGGCGGCGAGGTGGAATTGCGCCAGCTAGAAGATTCTTTTCAGCACTTCAAAGCAAACCTCGCCCGGTGGGAAGAATCCGAAAAGCCGGGCGAGGAGAATGAAGACTCCGAGTCCTAAGGGGAGCTTGTTGCGCTTGTCCTAGGCGCGCTTCTCCCCCTAGGTGTGGATTACTCCGCGCCTAGTTGCGGAATCCGTGCACCGGTGCGGGGATAAAGCCACCGCGGTTGATGAACTGCGAATTGCCCACCTGATTGACCGGGATGATCGGTGCGTAGCCCAAAAGCCCACCGAAGCTGACCTCGTCGCCCACCTTGGCGCCAGGTACCGGAATGACGCGCACGGCGGTGGTCTTATGATTCATCACGCCGATCGCGGCTTCATCCGCAATCATGCCGGAAATCGTGGCCGCAGAGGTATCGCCAGGCAGTGCGATCATGTCGAACCCGACCGAGCAGATGGAGGTCATGGCCTCCAACTTGTCCATGGAAATGGAGCCGGACTTTACGGCATCGATCATGCCCCTGTCCTCAGAGACCGGAATGAAGGAACCGGACAATCCGCCCACGCGCGAGCATGCCATCATGCCGCCCTTCTTGACGGCATCGTTAAGCAGCGCCAATGCCGCCGTCGTGCCGTGCGTGCCCACCTGATCGAGGCCCATGTGCTCGAGGATATGTGCCACGGAGTCGCCGAGTTCTGCCGTGGGGGCCAAGGAAAGGTCAATGATGCCGAAGGGAACGCCGAGGCGCTCGGAGGCCATATTGCCCACGAGCTGCCCGGCGCGGGTGATCTTGAAGGCCGCCTTCTTTACTTCCTCAGCCACCTGATCCAGGCTTGCGCCTTCCAAGGAGCCGAGGGCGCGGTCCACCACGCCGGGGCCGGAGACGCCAACGGAGACGACGCAGTCAGGCTCCTCGATGCCGTGGAAGGCGCCGGCCATAAACGGATTATCGCCCACGGAGTTGGCAAAGACGACGAGCTTGGCGCAGGCAATCGCGGAATTATCCTTGGTCAGCTCAGCGGCTTCCTTGATGACCTCGCCCATCTGCTTCGTCGCATCCATGTTGATGCCGGCGCGAGAGCTGGCGATATTGACCGAGGAGCACACTACGTCCGTCTCGGCCAAGGCTTCGGGGATGGAGGAAATGAGCTTTTGCTCTGCGCTCGTCGCACCCTTTTCTACCAGCGCGGAGTAGCCGCCGACGAAGTTAACGCCCACTTCCTTCGCGGCCTTATCCAGCGCCCGCGCGGCATCGACGGGGTTGCCGTCCAAGCCTGCGACAACGAGGGAAATGGGGGTGACGGAGATGCGCTTGTTGACGATCGGGATGCCGAGCTCACCTTCGATGCCCTCGCATACCTCAACCAAGCGGCCCGCTTGCTGCGTTACGCGGTCATAGATGGCCTGGCAGGTTGACTCCATGGTCGAGCGCGTGCATCCCAGCAGGGAAATGCCCATCGTCACGGTGCGGATATCGAGACGATAGTTTTCAATCATCTCGATGGTGTCCAAGATATTGGTGGTATTAAAACGCGTGCTCATGTTAAATCTCGTTCATGGCGGTAAAGAGGTCTTCGGACTGAATGCGGATGGATTGCTGCTTTTCCTCCGCAACCGGGCGCATCCGCTCCTTGATGGTCTGGATGGATACGGCATCCGCATCGAATTCAACGCGGAGGATCATGGTGAAATAGTCACCCATAATGGTCTGCGAGACATCAATGACGTTGATGTCCAGATCAGCAAGAGTCGTGGTCACTGCGGCAATGATTCCGGTGCTATCGGCACCGGTGACGGTCATAATGGCATACATAACCAGTATTCTATCTGGTTCGGTGGGCAACGCTCGCACCACGGTCGCGGCATGTTCTGGCACTGCTGAAAAGAACCGCTGCAGCATAAAAATCGCGCTGTTACCATGGGGCGCTATGGCTGATACCAAGAAAAAGGTTTTGTACATCGGTGGACACGGCAAGGTTGGCCTGCTGGCGGCTCCAAAATTAGCGGAAGCTGGCCACGAGGTTCACTCGCTTATCCGTAACCCAGACCAGAAGGCCGATATTGAGCAGGCCAACGCTACGCCGGTTATTGCAGATATTACCGAGCAGTCCGTTGACCAATGGGCCGAGCTATTCGCAGATTATGACGCAGTTGTATGGGGTGCCGGAAACGGCGGCCGTGGCGGCGCGGAACTGACGTGGGCCGTCGACCGCGACGGCGCATTGGCCGCCATCGAGGCCCTGGAAAAGCTGGGCAAAGACGTTCCTCAGTTCGTCATGATTTCTTATGTCGGCTCCCAGGTTGCGACGACGGACCCAGCCGATGAAAAGTGGTACGCCTATGTGGAGTCCAAGAAGGAAGTGGACAACCGCTTGGCCGATAGCTCTATCCCGCACATCATCCTGAAACCCGCTGGCCTGACGGAGGAGCCTGCGCAGGGGCTGGAATTTGTTGAGGACAAGATGCTGCAGGAGGGCCAGACCTCTTCCCGCGACTTGGTGGCAGACGTCATCGTAGAGGTACTGGGCCGCGAGGAGCTTCCAACGTCTCCAGTCGTATTCGTTGACGGCGACAAGCCAGTCAGCTCGATTAAGTAATAGTTAGCCAGGCTAGCTATGAGTCTCTCGCGCCCAGCCGTCCTGCTCGACTGCGATCCAGGCATTGATGACTGCCTCGCCCTGATGTACCTGGCGGGGCTGCATCACGCAGGCGAGATCGAGTTGGTGGGCGTGAGTACCACTGCTGGTAACGTCGCGGTCCAGCAGACAGCCGCCAATGCACGGTGGATTTTGGATCTTTGTGGATTACCGGAGGTCCCCGTCGCCCCAGGGCGGTCGGCCCCGCTCGAAGTAGAGCTGACCACGACACCTGAAACCCACGGTGCGTCCGGCTTGGGTTATCTTTCCGCGCCCGATCACGATTTCGGCGATATGCAGTGGCTGGAGTTGTGGTCTACCGCCATTGCCCGCAACCCAGGTCTGCACCTCATCATTACTGGGCCGGTAACTAATTTGGCGGACTTCGAGCGGGAGCACGGCGATGCCGTCGCGCGGTGCGGCTCGATTACCATCATGGGCGGTGCCGTTAATTACCGCGGTAATACGACGCCGACCGCGGAGTGGAATTTCTGGGTAGATCCCCACGCGGCAGCACGTCATTTTTCAGCCTCAGCAGAATTGGACAGTACGCTGTGCTCGCTCGAGGTCACCGAGCAATTTCTCATCACTCCAGAGCGCTTGGCAGAAATTCAAGGGCTTCTTGGTACACACCCAATGGCGGAAAAGCTGCCGGAGCTACTGCGGTTCTACTTCGAATTCCATCAAGCGCAAGAAGAAGGCTACCAAGCCCAGATCCATGACCTGCTGACCTGCATCATCGCGCTAAAGAAGGTGCCGTTCGAGGCGGTAGAAACGACTATTGACGTGGAAGCGGACTCTGCGCTGATGCGCGGGACCAGCGTCGCAGACCTCCGCAATCACTGGCGCCGGCCGGCTAATGCCTCGCTGGTGACCAGCGCGGATATTCCAGCCGCCCACCGTGAATTCGATAGGGCGTTGCGCGCATTGAGCGCGCGTGTTGCTCTAGGCGAATAAATCTTTTACCCTAATCCGCAGCGCATACGCCACATTTTTCCTACGCTGAGGTGACATAGGCTGGAACTAAAAGCAGTGTGCCCCGATCTCTTTTACACATTGATGGATTAGGAATACCTCTATGCCTCAGCTTTCTCTTACCCCTGCCCGCCGGGGGATGGTCATCGCGGGCGCCGCGCTAGTCGTCGCCACGTGGATCTACTTGGTGCTTTTCCGCCCCACCGATTGGGAGTCCGTAGCGGGCTCTGCCGAAGCGTTGATCACCTTGGCCGGCTACCTCATTGGCGCAGCGCTGCTGCTTGCCGGCACCGTGCCATCCCTTCCAGCTCGTACCATCGCCATTATTCCCATCGCGTTGGTGCTCAACATCGTGGTGGGCCAAATCATCGGATCGAGCGGCATTCCGCTGTATATCGACTCCGTGGGAACCATCCTGGTGGCGGCACTGGCAGGCCCCATTGCCGGGCTTGCTACCGGTACGCTGTCTTCAGTGGTCTGGGGATTGCTCAACCCGATGGCGCTCCCATTCGCCGCGGTGTCCGCTGCTACCGGCTTCCTTTCCGGCTGGGCCATCCAAAAGGGCGCGTTTACCAAGATCTGGAAGGTCATCGTCAGCGGTGCCATCATCGGCATCATCTGCGGCATGCTCGCCGCACCCGTGGCCGCATTCGTCTACGGCGGTACGGCTGGTGTCGGTACCGGCGCGCTCACGTCCCTCTTCCGCGAACTCGGCAACTCCTTGATTGCGTCCGTGACGATGCAATCACTTATCTCTGACCCATTGGATAAGGCCGTTGTCTTCCTCATCGTGTGGGCTGCCGTGAAATCCTTGCCTAAGCGCACCCGGGAATCCTTGCAGCCTCGCTAATGTATCGCCTTCACCCGTCGACGGTCCTCACCATTGCTGCGTGCGGTTGGCTACTTATCCTCGCTCTCAATACCCCACTAGCCTCTGCAGTGGTAGCTGGCGCAATGCTTGCCTACGGCGTGTGGGCCACGAGATCCCTTGCGATCGTCTTGGCCTCTGCAGCGCTATGTGTTCCGGTGGCCTTATCGATGTTGGTGATCCACGCCCCCTATGGCGATAACCAACTGATTCCGCTTATTACAAGCGATGGCCTGCTCATCGCCGCCACACTAGCCCTGCGCTTTTTCGCACTCATGGTGTGCTTCATCGTGGCGATGTCCGTACTGCGAATCTCCGATATTGCGAAATGGCTACAAGTCTCGCGCGCGGGGCACAAAATCGCCTACATCGTTGGTGCATCATTGCAGTCCTTACCGCAAGGTGCGCAAGCCTGGCAGACCGTCCGCGATGCCAACCAGCTGGCGGGAATCAAGGTGACGTGGCGCAATACCATTTCCCGGGTGGTCATCCCAGTAATTTCGCGCCTCCTGATCCAAGGCACCGAGCGCGGCCACGCCCTTGCCGCCGTGGGCTTTGATGAAGAGGGGACCAGGACCCTTTTGCGGCCGGTGCCGGATTCAGCAGTGTCCCGCGTGCTGCGCTACATCATTCCCATTGGAACCATAGGAGTCATGGTCTTTGTATGGATATAGACGATATTCAGCCGAGTAAGGGACGCATCGTCCAAGTACTTGTTCCTTCGGATGCCATCGCCGAAAACGTGGCGCAAGAGCTGGGCGAAAAATTCTCATCATCCGCCATCATTGGTACTGACTCTTCCGCGCAGATGAGCTACCTGCGCGATACCTGCATCGAAGAAGTGGTCCTAGGATTAGAAAACCAGGGTGAGGACCCAGCCCGCATGCAGGTACGCGGAGAGGAAATGCTCGCGGCGGTGGGCCTAAGCGATTACGCGGAGAAGAATCCCACCCAGCTTTCTGGCGGTCAGACGCGGAGGCTCGCTGCTGCGTGCGTTGCGATCCGCGAACCCGAGGTGCTCATTACGTGCGAGCCGAGCGCGGGGCTTGACCCCACATCGTCGGCGATGATGGTGCAGCTATTGCATTCGCTGAGCAATACCTGCGTTCTTGCCGTGTCATCCATGCACTGGCCCGAATTGGGCGGGGAGGTCGTAGGAGAGATCCCACAACCTGCCCCTATACACCTGCAGTCGATCCCGGCTTATGGGGCGCAAGAGTACCTCGGGCCGCTTACTGCGCGCCGCGGACAAGAAAAGAAGCGCTGGTGGCAATCGGCGAAGCCTTCCGGCACTACCTTTAGCGTCGGACCGGTAACCATCCCCATTCGCGGCGGGGGCGTGACCTGGTTGCGCGGGGCAAACGGAACCGGAAAAACGTCGCTCCTGCGCGCCGCCGCCGGCCTTGATGGGGCACAGCGCCCAGCAGAGCCTCTGGGATTGGTCCTACAATCTCCTTATGACCAGGTAATATTTTCCACTTTGGGGGATTTTGTTCCCGATATCGCGTTACGGCAGCTGCTGGAACTTGATGCCGATGAGCACCCATTGGATCTATCCGCTTCCCGGCTAAGGCTGGCCCAAACGGCACATGTGGTGGGGATGGGCCACGCCATCTTGCTCATGGATGAGCCGGATAGCTTGCTGTCCCTAACGGATCGAGCGCTGATGCATCAACTGATTCATAAGACGCTGGACTCAGGAACGGCAATCGTCCTTACGTGCCACGATCCAGGGTTCGTTGCAGAGATAGCGCAGTATGTCAGCGTCCAGGAAGTGGAGCTTTCCACTGCCGGCGGCTTGGCAGAGGGCACCGACTAACCAAGTCTGTGTTCAGCTGGCGCCTTCTCCTCCCAGTGAGAAAAGCGGAGTGACGAAAGCAGGGGTATTCCTATATAGTTTGTCAGTCTCGCGGATGGGGTTGACGGGGGTGGATCCTCAACTCGGGATTTTTAGGTGTGTTGTTTTGCACGCGACTGGTAGCCGACTGGGATTTTTCCCAGTCGGCTTGTTTCGTTGTTAGGGGTTAGGCTGCTGCGGCTTCCTTTGCTGGGGCGGGGTCGCGGTAATACTCGTGGTTGCGCATCATGGCGTAGAGGACGTTGATTCGTCTGCGGGCGAGTGCTACGACTGCGGCGTTGTGACGCTTGCCTTCCTTGCGCTTTCGTTCAAAGAATTGCGGGCCTAACCCCCGACGTGTCCACTTTCCGGGGTCAGGCCCCAAGAGCAACGTAATGGGCTCGGTTAGCGCTGTGGAGACCTAGAACTCCGAATGGATTGCTCCACCAGATCGAGGACACGCTCTAGGCCATCCGTATCCCCTAAGGCGAGCCTATTAATGAACCCATCCATGAAGGTTTCCAAATAGCACACCAGGGTATCTATATCGACATCGTCTCGCAGACGGCCTTGTTCCGCGTTGGAAGCGAGGCGGGCGCGGATAGCCTCGTCACGAATGGACTGGTGTTCTTTCCACCGAGCAGCAAACGATGGGTCCGTGCGCAAGAGGGAAGTGATCTCCAGACGCGTGGCAAGCCAATCGTGGCGTTCTGGGTGACGCAACATCTCCCGCATAACCTCGACGAGGCCGTTATTGGCCACTACTTCTGCCTGGCGTGCGGCATCCTCGCGGGCTAAAGAGAGGAATAAGGACTCCTTGTCCCCAAAGTGGTGGAATATGGCGCCGCGTGATTTCCCCGTGGCTTGTTCTAAGAGGCGGACAGTCGCGCCCTCATAGCCATGTTCGGCAAAGCACCGGCGAGCTCCGACGAGAATTTCGTGCCTGCGCCGATTTAACTCAGATTCACTCACGATTGGCATGGTGAGGTCGTCTCCTTTTAGGAATGTTTAATGCTTCAAGTTAAGTATGTTCTAAAACGAACATAGAACGACAACGAAGAAACGCGGGGCCGCAGAGCCCTCTACGGGAGAGAGCGGTGCGACCCCGCGTCTTCAAGCTCAGCGACGAGTACTAAGCCCAAGGGACTTAGTACTTTGTCGTCGCATCAAATGGCTTAGTTCTTCACCATCTGGCGCAGCACGTACTGCAGGATGCCGCCGTGGCGGAAGTACTCTGCCTCACCCGGGGTGTCGATACGTACGTTAGCGTCGAACTCGACGGCGTCGTCGGAGTCCTGCTTGGTAGCGGTGACGTGAACAGTCTTCGGGATGGAGCCGTCGTTGAATCCGGTGATGCCTTCGATGTCGAAGGTCTCCGTGCCGTCCAGACCCAGGGACTCGTGGGACTCGCCCTCAGGGAACTGCAGCGGGATAACGCCCATACCGATGAGGTTCGAGCGGTGGATGCGCTCGAAAGACTCGGTAATAACTGCCTTAACGCCCAGAAGGTTGGTGCCCTTTGCAGCCCAGTCACGGGAAGAACCGGTGCCGTATTCCTTACCAGCGATAACGACCAGTGGGATACCGGCTTCCTTGTAGTTCTCGCATGCATCGTAGATGTATGCCTGAGGTGCGCCCTCTTGGGTGAAGTCGCGGGTGTAACCACCGGTCTCATCCACCAGCTGGTTAGCCAGGCGGATGTTGGCGAAGGTACCGCGCATCATGACCTCGTGGTTACCGCGGCGGGAACCCAAGGAGTTGTAGTCAGAGCGGGACACGCCGTTCTCATCCAAGTACTGCGCGGCCGGGGTGCCCGGCTTGATGGCAGAAGCAGGGGAGATGTGGTCGGTGGTGACGGAATCGCCCAGCTTCGCAAGAACGCGAGCGCCCTTGATGTCCTCAACTGGGTCCGGTTCGGTCGGCATGCCCTCGAAGTACGGAGCCTTGCGGATGTAGGTGGAGTCCTCATCCCACTCGAAGGTCTCGCCCTCTGGAACATCCAAGTTGCGCCATGCGTCGTCGCCCTTGAAGACGTCGGCGTAGTCGGCCTCGTACATCTCGCGGGAGATGGCGGACTGGATGGTGTCCTCGATCTCCTGCGGGGTTGGCCAGATGTCCTTCAGGAAGACATCGTTGCCGTCTTCGTCCTGACCCAGCGGCTGGTTGTCGAAGTCGAAGTCCATGGTGCCGGCGATAGCGTAGGCGATAACCATGATTGGGGATGCCAAGTAGTTCATCTTGACGTCCGGGGAGATACGACCCTCGAAGTTGCGGTTACCGGACAGAACTGCGGTAGCTGCCAAGTCGTTCTCGTTGATAGCTGCAGAAACTTCCTCTGGCAGCGGGCCGGAGTTACCAATGCAGGTGGTGCAGCCGAAGCCGGACAGGTAGAAGCCCATAGCCTCGAGGTCCTTCCAGAGGTCTGCACGCTGGAAGTAGCCATCGACAACCTGGGAACCAGGTGCACAAATGGTCTTGACCCATGGCTTGGAGCGCAGGCCCTTTTCAGCGGCCTTACGTGCAATCAAACCTGCACCCACCATGACGGATGGGTTGGAGGTGTTGGTGCACGAGGTGATGGAGGCAATGGCCACCATGCCGTGGTCAAGGGTGTACTCACCGCCGTTGTCAGGTTCAACGGTGATCGGGTTGGAGTGACGTCCCTTAGCGCCAACCGCGGCGGATTCGCCGTGGCCCTCGCGAGACTTGTTCAAGCCACCGGTGACATCATCGTCGCCAGGCGCGCCGCCTTCACCGGACATGCGCTTAGCCTCAACGGAGGAGTCGTCGACGCATACTTCGTCGGTGGTGTAGTTGGACAGATCCTTACGGAACTGCTCCTTGGCCTCCGAAAGAAGGATGCGGTCCTGCGGGCGCTTCGGGCCGGCGATGGACGGCTCAACGGTGGACAGGTCGAGCTCGATGTACTCGGAGTACTCCGGCTCCGGAGTGTCCTCTGCCAGCCACATGCCCTGGGCCTTGGCGTACTGCTCCACGCGGTCGATCTGCTCTTGCGGGCGACCGGTGAGCTCGAGGTACTTGGTGGTCTCTTCGTCGATGGGGAAGATGGCCGCGGTGGAACCGAATTCAGGCGACATGTTGCCGATGGTGGCGCGGTTAGCCAGCGGGACGGACTTAACGCCGTTGCCATAGAACTCTACGAACTTCTGGACAACGCCGTGCTCACGCAGCATCTCCGTAATGGTCAAGACGACGTCGGTTGCGGTAACGCCGGTCGGGATTTCGCCGGTCAGCTTGAAGCCGACGACCTTCGGGATGAGCATAGATACCGGCTGGCCGAGCATGGCAGCCTCTGCCTCGATGCCGCCAACGCCCCAACCCAGGATGCCCAGGCCGTTTTCCATGGTGGTGTGGGAATCGGTACCGATACAGGTATCCGGGTATGCAAGGCCCTCGTTGTCAAAGACAACGCGGGACAGGTACTCGATGTTGACCTGGTGGACAATACCGGTTCCCGGAGGAACAACGCGGAAGTTGGAGAAGTTCTCAGCACCCCAACGCAGGAACTGGTAGCGCTCTTCGTTGCGCTGGTACTCGATTTCGACGTTCTTCTCAAGAGCGTCGGTGGAACCAAAGGCCTCAACGATAACGGAGTGGTCAATAACCATCTCGGCAGGGTTCAGCGGGTTCACCTGGTCTGGCGTGCCGCCAAGAGCGGACACGGCCTCACGCATGGTTGCGAGGTCGACGACACAGGGAACGCCGGTGAAGTCCTGCATGAGGACGCGGGCCGGGGTGAACTGGATTTCAGTATCCGGCTCGGACTTTGGGTCCCAATTGGCAAGGGCCTTGATGTGGTCCTCGTTTACATTCTTGCCATCCTCATTGCGCAGCAGGTTTTCTGCCAGCACCTTGAGGGAGTACGGCAACTTCTCCATGCCAGGAACCGTGTTGATGTCGAAGTAGTCGTAAGACTTACCGTTGACATCAAGGGTCTTCTTGGCGTCGAAGGAGTTCAAGCTTTCAGTCACAGGGAGCTCCATTCCTTGTTGATAAACAGTTTGTTCTGTTTTGTACTCGCCGCCTACTGGGGTTGCGGGATAAGCAAAAGGCGTGTGACCACATAGTGATCGAAACGAAGCCATGGGGCCCGCAGTGCCAAAGACGGCAAAGAACGCGATGGTTCACCTATTTATTGTAGAGGTAAAAACCTTCCGTTGCTCTCATTGTAACGGGACAAGCGTTCTGTTTAAAACATTTCCTTGCACTCGGCGCGTTAACCGTGTGTGCGATGGCAGTAACCTTTATCTTTAACGAAGAAAGGCCCAGGCACAAGCGCAGTGCATAACCCCCGATCTCGGGTGCACAAGCCCCCGTAATAGGGAAGAAGAGGGAAGGGGATTGAATGGTTCCAGATGAAGTGGACGTTCCACAGTTGGCCCAGCAGCTCAAGGAGGATGGCGTTGCTTATTCCGCGCCCTCATTGGAATCGGACGCTCAGCTGAATGCGGACGTCGCCAAGCAGCTGCGCGAGGGTGACGGGCTTGCCGTCGTCGACGTTTCTGTCTCCAAGGCTGCGGACGTGCGCGATATTGCACAAGAGCTTTATGACGCTACGGATCTGCAGACCGTCATCGTGCAGACCCCACGCCATGTTTCCTCGGTCAGCGAGAACTATAGCCGCGCGGATATTGAATCCACCCAAGCTCAGTTAACGCCGGGGCTCAATCAGGTCGATCTCCTAGAGCGGTACTACGCGGGGCTTGAGCACAGCAGCTTTCCGATGATCGCGATCGTCGCCGCCGTCTTAATTCTCGCCCTAGTTTTTGGCGGCCTAAGTTACCGGCGCGCCTCCCAGCATCGCGAGACGCGAGGGTAAGTAGCACCCCTCAGGGGAGGCAGGAGTAGGAAGAAAAGCGGCCTTAAAACTAGCCAGCTTCCGAATACGTTTGTTCGAAAAAATAGTGGACATTTTCCGTTCTTTGAGCCTCTAGTGCGGCCCAAAATCTTCCGCCGATGCGGGCCCGAAGCTTCAAGGGTGAGTGAGTTCCCGTGGCCCGTCGCACCGAAAGGCGTGGAGAAGCCGCACCGAGATTTATGGAAAATGATCGTCAAGCGGCGGCGTCGTAGTTGGGGCATCTATAGGCCTCCGCCGGGTGGCACCGGGCGCCCGCGAATGAAGAAAACTCCACACGCCTAAAGGAGGCCAGGGGGGCGGGGGAGGGGTCGAAGTAAAGGCTTAGTGGTTGACTTCGGCCGGGGGAGTGGTTCTCGGGCGGTGAATCGGCCCTGATTTTGGCCACACCTATGGCTGGAGGGTCGTGAAATCTAGAACTTGAAGTGATGAACATCACAATAACGGGATGGTAACAAAATCATTGCAGGTTAGGTACGCCTGTTGTGTCATGTGGTTTAACTTGACTCCACGTAATTAAGTGGAATGTGTGCGAAAAGGGCGTGTCGTGACGTATGGTTCGAGTGTCGACTCAAGGGACATGAATATCTTCTTGAGTTCATGGGCTTAGCCTTGACGGTCAATTGAAGATTCACACGGGTATGTGGGGAAGCACGCCTCGCGGGAATCGAGGAATTGGCGGTACTTGGAAGTCAATGAACCAGAGGGACCTCTCGAACGGGAGGGTAGAAAAACTTTTCACTTGAGCGATGACAATGTTCGAAAAAATAAACATCAACCCACCTTCCTTAAAAGTGGTGAGACGAGTTCGCTAGAGCTCCATCGTGTGGGTATGCGGATGTGGTTCTCCCTGAACCCTTCAACGTTGGACTCCCGGTGAAGTGGGACCCGGTCGCAAGGTTCGCGGAGGAGCGCAGTCGGGTACGCGCAGAATGAGAGAAAGAGGGAACCGAAATCACACTAGGGCCAGCATCGTGTGGCCTGTTCATGGTTTGTGGCCGCTTGCCCTCGCAGGGATGAGCTCAGATTTGGAGCTGTACTTTCACTGCGCCGCGGCGAGTTGAGCCAAGGATCATAGGGCAGTTCTCACTATGCCTAGCGCAGCGTGCGAGGGGGCCTGGACTCTGTCAGCTACCCAAACTCACCGCACGCCATAAGCGAAGCTCGATGAAGATGCGCCAATCCCGGATCTCCCGGATTGGCACTGCGATGGGAGCATAGATGCTTCCCGCAAGGCTAGGGCGCTCACGCTCACAATAAACCGCGTAGGAAACGTAGGAGAAGTGCACCATATACATCGCTGGTATGGGGAAATAGTAGCGAGTGATGGGCATTGAGCCGTGAGGCAGCACAGTTAAGCATCAGTGCATCGGGCTTTAGACATGCGCACTCCCTAAGTGAAGTCTCTAGATTTTCGGGCACATGTTCCGTTTACCTCCTGGAGCCGAGTGCTGCCAGGGCGATGACGCCTACCCATAATCCTCCGGGTAGGTAGCAATTGGATGTGGAATATTCCACTAAAGACTCTGGGCTTGCTGCTGTGCGAAATGCGCAAGCTAAGGGTCTCGGGCATTCCTATGTCCATTTACGGCTCATTGTGTCCCAGTCTTAAAAAGGAAGGTGGTCCAACAAGGAGAATTCCAGTGGCCACCATTCGTTTACCGCGCATTCGACACGTTCGCGCAATCATTGCTGCAGTCGCAGGTACCGCAGCGCTAGCACCCCTGACCGCCGTCGCTCCCGCGGGAGCAGAAGAATACCCCGATCCCGCCCAGGCCGATGCCGATGCCTCCATCGCCCGCGCTGTATCCAATGTTGATGCTCAGCAGCGGGAAGTAGATCAGCTACGGCAGCTGCTCGACCAGGCAGAGGAACAAGCAGCGGCCGCGACGGATCGCATCGCCGAGCTTTCGGCCGATCCTGAGGTTGCAGACGATGCGACAGAGCTTGACCAGGCGTATGCCGAGAAGCGCGCAGCTGAGTCGGCATTGGTCGAGCACCGCCGCAACTTGGCCCAGCGGGAAGCGCAAATGAATGCCACGCGCAACTTCGCCGAGGCCTCCTTTGCTCACCAGCAGCAGTCACGGGAAGTGACCCACCAGGGTGACCTTCCAAGTGCGCAAAATCAAGATAATAACCTTGATTTTAAGGTAGATGCGGATGCGCTTGCCGATGATCCCGTCAAGACCCAAGACTTGAATAGCGACAAGGGTGAAGGCTTTACCGACGAAATCGTTCCGGATGAATCTCCACTACCTGAGGCGGCCAACGATGGCGCCGCTGTAGAGGGGCAGGCTCACTTGACTACCCCGAAGGCAGAGTTCGGCACCGCGCTTAACCAGGGGGCAACCCCGTCTTATAATACGGTGGACTACGGCACCGGATCCTCGGCATCGGACGTTATGGATATTGCCGGCGAGCTCGCCGCAGCCGTCGATCAGGACGATGTGCGGGCGCTGATGGCGGGTTCTGCGGACCTGTTGGGGATTGGCAGCCCGGATACGGCGCCATCGGCAATCACTGATCCTTCCGCCTTCGGTCAGGGATCGGGAACCCCATCCAGCGCTGCCCCGGGCAACAGCAGCCAGATTGAGGCGGTCATCGCTCGCGCAGAATCTGTGATCGGAACCCCATACGTGTGGGGCGGTGGCGACAATAATGGCCCCACCGGTGGCCTCCGGGACGGCGGCATTGCCGATAGCTTTGGCGACTACGCCCGAACCGGCTTTGATTGCTCTGGATTGACTAAGTACGCGTTCGCCGCGGCCGGCCTAGACCTTCCACACTATTCTGGTGCGCAGTACCAAATGGGCAATAAGGTCTCGCGCGATAACATGCAACGCGGTGACCTCATCTTCTACGGTGCCGGCGGCAGCCAGCACGTGGCAATCTACTTGGGCAATGACCAAATGATTGAAGCCCCGCAGTCTGGGCAGAACGTACAGGTCTCCCCTGTGCGCTGGGCTGGTGCGACCCCGGATGTCGTGCGCCTTCTCTAATTCTTAGCCTTGTGGTTGCTACTATTTAGGGCATGACTGACGCACAGCATCCTGCCCAAAAATTCGACGCCCTCCTCGTTCTTTCTTTCGGTGGCCCGGAAGGAAACGAGGAGGTCGTTCCGTTTTTAGAGAACGTTACGCGGGGGAGAGGCATTCCGCGCGAGCGCTTAGAAGTAGTGGGCAAGCACTATTACCACTTTGATGGGGTAAGCCCGATCAACGGGTTGAATCGGGAAATTATCCATAACGTCGAAGGCGAGCTGAAAAAACGCGGACATAATCTACCGGTTTATTTCGGCAACCGAAACTGGCACCCCTTTGGTACGGCTACCGCAGAGAAAATGGCGGAAGAGGGGATCCGCAACGTGGCCGTCTTTGCCACCTCGGCTTGGGGCGGTTACTCCGCGTGCCGGCAATACGATGAGGACATTGCGGCGATGCGCCAGCACCTTGCAGATAAGGGGCTGCCAGAAATCGAGTTCACCAAGATTCGGCAATTTTATGATCACCCCAAGTTCATCGCGGAGATGGTCGATGCCGTCGCCGAGGCCTGGCAGCGTATCCCCGCCGAGAAGATGGACAGCGCGCGCATGCTGTTTACGGCGCACTCCGTGCCGAATGCACACGATAATGTCGGTGGCGCCGATGGAGACAAGAACCTCTACTCCCGGCAAGTAGCCGAAGCCTCCCGCTTGGTGGCTGAGCGCGCCGGAATCTCGGATTACGATTTGGTCTGGCAATCGCGCTCCGGCAATCCAAAGACGCCGTGGCTAGAACCTGACATCGTTGACCACACCACCGCAATCCATGACCGCGACGGGGTAGACGCCGTCGTGGTGTGCCCCATCGGTTTTATCTCCGATCACATGGAGGTCATCTGGGACTTGGATTCGGAGCTGCAAGCCGCCGCCGATGAAATGGGCGTACAGGTCGAACGCGCCCGTACCGCTGGCCCCTCCCAGCGTTTTGCCGGCATGATCGTGGATCTGGTGGAAGAACTCGAGCAGAGGCAACCGTGGGAGACCAGCGGGAATGTCACCGTCCAGGGGTGTACCACCAACGGCGCGCCCTGCGCTGCGGGCTGCTGCGATATCCGCGCCCACTAAGGGGCCGGCGAGCCCCGCTCTAGCGGGCGAATTCCGCTGCCGAATAAGCCACTCCCGTCATCCGCGCCTGCCGGATATGGCGCCACAGCCGGAGAAGCTCCGGGTCGAGGCTGTGATCGTTGATCCTATCCGTAACGGTTTCGATGATCGCGGCAACGCGATCCGCGCGCGCAAAGAGCTTCGCGGCCCGGGGCGGGGTGGCCGGTGGCAGGCCGGGCGTGTCATAAAAATCGCTCAGGGTCCCCACCGTGAGCCGGGGATTATTAAGAGCGGTGGACTGGTAGCCGCTGGCCGTAATGAGATCGGCGGATTCATCCGTTGCCTTAGTCAACAATGCGTCCGCCTTGCCGGGGCTTAGCCAGGCCGGTGAGGGCAGCGGTTGATCCTCGCGGATCACCTGCCATGCCGTGTGGGATCGGCGGGGATGGGGGATGAGAACGAGCGAGGCTTCCGGATCATTGGTGCGCACCACAATGGCGCCCGCTGAACTTTGCGCGGCCGCACGGGCAGACTCTGAGCCCGCAGGAAGCGTCGGCGCTTCACCCGGGCCAGATAAAATAAGCCGGAGGAGGGGCTCCCCGCCCGCGCCTGGCTGAGAGGTGAGCTCTTGTGTTTCGGCGCGCAGCAGGGCGAGCAAATCGATGAAGGGGGATTCATCGAAGCATTCGGGGCGCCCGCCCAGTTCCGTCAGGGCATCGAGCAGCTCATCTGTTGTCTCATGTCCCCACAACCACGCAGCGAGCCAGATGGCGGAGTTTTGGAGAGGGGACCACACTTCGGCGCGCATATCCATGGCGAGCAAGTGTAGTAGATAGACTATCGGGCCATGAGTTTAGATCCTTATGGCGGAGATATTTTTGCTGGGCACCGGCGCAGCAAGCCCACCCAGTATCCAGAAGTGCCGGCAGAGCCGGGCATGGTGGTAGAAGTGCGCGGTGATGATTTCGTGGGCGCCGTTTTAGGCGTAGATAAGACCGTCTTTGGTGAGGTCGTACGGCTAGAGGACCGCCACGGTGTCGAGCGAGTATTTAACCTCATTAAAGGCGGATTCTTAGTAGAAGGTCAGCCGGTGACGCTGACGAGGTACGTGCCCAAGCAAGCACCCTGCAAATCAAACTCGGGCTCTAGGCGTGTAGAAAACGTAGAGGCCAAGGTGGCAGCGCCATCGCGCATTTGGGTCGAAGGCGTCCACGATGCCGCCATCGTGGAAAAGGTGTGGGGGCACGATCTGCGCGTCGAAGGCGTGGTCGTGGAATACCTAGAAGGCTTGGACAACCTCGAAGAAAGGCTGGCCGAGTTTCAGCCTCGCCCTGGCCGCCGGGTCGGCGTGCTCGCGGACCACCTGGTCAAGGGGTCGAAAGAAACGCGAATGACCGAGTCTGTGGGGGAGCACGTTCTAGTCACCGGCCATCCCTTTGTCGATATTTGGGCGGCAGTAAAACCGCAACGGATAGGCCTGCAAGCATGGCCGGAGGTACCGCGCGGTGAAGATTGGAAGACCGGAATCTGCCGCCGCGTGGGATGGTCTGATCCCTCCGATGGGTGGCGCCACGTTTATAACGCGGTGCATTCGTTCCGGGATTTGGACTCGAGCCTTATCGGGGCGGTCGAGCGGCTGGTGGATTTTGTGACCACGCCGGAGCTGCACAAATCAGACCTTGTCTAAGCCGCCGCGGGCCGAGTTTTCTGGGCCTAGGCTAGATTGGCGCGTTCAATGAGGTTGACCGCCAATTGCCACCCGGCCATCTCGGCGCTCCAGCCCGCAGCCTGTAGCCTTTGGGACATCGCCTGTTTGGAAATGCCCAATTCTTCCGCGGCCTCATTTTGATTGAGCCCCGCCCGTACCAGCGAGGTTGCCTCGCGGCCCTCGATGGTGCGCTTATTCAGCACGTATCCAATGAGCGCGAAGGCGGCAGCGATATCGCTTGCCTCCGCGGAACGGCCGCGCTTATTGAGCTTGGTGTAGACCTGCCCCATGCGGGCGGAGTTTTTCAGCGCCGCGGTGGCCACGTGGCGCGCGCTGTCCTCGTCTGCCTGGTTGCCGGGGCTGATGCCGATGCCGATGGCCCAGTCGCCATCGGCAAGCAAGGCCATGACGACCTCACACACCGCGGTGGCGGAATCGACAACGGCGCAAATATCCTCCACGCCAAGGACGTGAAACTCGCCGACGCCCTCGAGGGTGGATAGCGCGGCGGCCGAGCGCTGCACGAGCTCAGCGCGGCGCACGGAACGCCCACGGTAGCGGGCATGGACAGCGAGCACGAGGATCCTCCTTTATCGCGAGCAGTTCGTTACAGTCTACCGCTTAACCTTGACTGGACGGGAGTCGGCAGGCGCGAATCGAGTACAAGCCCGCCGATGCCGGCGAGGGCAAAGACGATAAAGGCAGCGATGATCCCAGGGCTGGCCGTGCCCGTAAGCGCATCGCCGAAAAAGACGCCGATGACCGTAGTGGGAATCGAGCCGACAAACGTAGCGACCGTAAAGTGCGAAACGCTGATGGGGGTAAGCGCAGCGACGTAGTTGAGGAGGCTGAAGGGTACCCCCGCGACCATGCGCAGGGAAGCGATGGCCAGCCAACCGCGCCGATCCAAGTGGGCATTGATGGTATAAACCGCGGGGTGGGCAAGGTGCGGCCTGATCCATTCTCCGAGCAGGCTGCGCACAATCAGCAGCGATAATACGGCCGAGATGGTGAGCGCGAATAGCGAAATGGCAAGACCCTGCCAGGGGCCAAAAAGGATGCCTGCTGCAACCGTCCAGATGGTCCGAGGCAGGGGAAATTGCGTAAATATGACATAACCTAGCGTGAAGGTAACCGGAAACCACGCGCCAAGGCGGGTAGCGGCGGCCCGCATCTGGGAGAGATCGGGAATGTCGAGCCAGACAAAAAGCGCAACTCCAGCAAGCGTGAGCGCGATGATGAGTACCCAACGTTGCGGTGACCACGCGCGGACTGAGCCCCACGCAGAGTGGGCGAGTTGAACGCAGAAGCTACCAAAGCTGCGTATCCAATCCCGGAAAGTGGTCATGCGTTCGTATCGTAGTCGGCGCGGCCGTGCTTTTAGAAAAGAGCAGTACTTATAGAAAAATCTCGAGGCACCGTAGGAACGATGTCTCGAGACTTCACAGTGTGCCCGGAGGGGGACTTGAACCCCCACGTCCGTTAATAGGACACTAGCACCTCAAGCTAGCGCGTCTGCCATTCCGCCACCCGGGCAGGGTGTTTGCAACCTCTCGGTTGGGCACTTCGAAACTTTATCGTGTCCGTCCTTTGGAATACAAATCGCCAGGTAGACGCTCATAAACCGGACGATCGCAAGGCGGGTAAATACATCCTTGTAACTTGGGTGGCCGTAGCGACTAGGTAGGAGCACGGTAGGAAGGCGTCCGCAGAGTGGTGGGGTGAGTGGGAGGGGCATCGACAAGCGCGTGTGATCTGCGGTACAAAGGGGTACATGACTTCTTATGCAGATGACACTCGATTCCCCGGACCTGACCCGTACGCCCCGCTGCGCGATCTCCCCAGCTTTGGGCTGTCTTCTACCGACTTGGTAGAAGGCGATGAGATTCCAGAAAAGCACCGCGCGCCGGAAAGCGTGTCCCCACAGCTGGCATGGTCCGGACTGCCGGAGGGAACCAAGTCTTTAGCGGTTACCTGCTTTGACCCGGATGCACCGACCGCCTCCGGTTTCTGGCACTGGGCCGCCTTTAATATCCCCACTGATGTCTCCGAGCTGCCCACCAACGCCGGCGCGGCAGAGGACCTTGGCATCGACGGTGTTATCAGCCTGCGCAATGACTCCGGCAACCGCACCCACTTTGGTGCCAACCCGCCGGCCGGCCACGCTCCGCACCGCTACCTCTACGCAGTCCACGCCGTAGACATCGAAAAACTTGATATCGATCCGGATTCTTCCCCCACCGTCCTCGGCTTCAACTTGCACTTCCATGCACTGGGCCGGGCAATCCTCTGGGGTTGGTACGAGGCCAAATAATGGCGAGTTCCGCTTCTAAAGATCCCGTGACCCCACCCGCAGCGCTGCGGGTGGGCGGCGCTTTTTTGGTCGTCGCTTTTGTGTTGGTCCTGTTCGCCCTCATTTCCGTTTTTAGTGATGGGTGGGGCGCACCCTTTGTCTGGACCTACAGCAACCTCGCGATCATTATCGCGGCGGTGATGGTGGGTGCCTTCAGCACGATGAGCAAAGAGCATGCCGGAAGCCGCGCGCAGATCATCGCCCTAGCGGTGGCGGTGGCCTTGATTATTGCTAGCCGCTTTCTGCCGCAGCACGATCTCCTGATTCAACAGCAGTATTGGCTGCTCTTTTATGCCGGCATGTCCGCCATCTGTGCCTTAATTTTGCGGCGCAGCGTTATGGCGACCTCCTAAGCGGGCCTATAAATAAGCAATGCCACGTGTAGAAACACGTGGCATTGTGCTATCTAATGAGCTGCTAGTTTATTGCCTTCCACGGCAGGTTGGAGCCTACTACCTCAGAGATATTGCTTAGGCCATGGGCGCGAATCTGCTTGGCGATGCCCCTGTGAATGTCCCGAATCCAGTCCGGCCCGCCGTAAATGAGCCCGGTATAGCCCTGGAGGAGGCTGGCACCGGCGGCAATCCGCTCCCACGCCTGTTCCGGGGTGGAAATTCCACCAACGGAAATAAGGACAAGCTGCGAGCCAACGCGCGCGTGCAGGCGGCGGAGGACCTCTAAGGAGCGCTCGGCCACGGGTGGGCCGGAAATACCACCGGCGCCAAGGGCCTCTACGTCCGCGCGGGGAGTATTAAGGCCCTCGCGGGAGATGGTGGTATTGGTAGCGACGATGCCGGCGAGGCCTAGCTCCACGGCGAGATCGGCGACGGCATCGACATCGGCATCCGAAAGGTCCGGCGCGATTTTGACCATGACGGGGACATCGGTGGATTCTTGCACGGCGCGCAGGATGGGGCGCAGCGATTCGACCGCCTGCAGGTCCCGCAAGCCGGGAGTATTGGGGGAAGAGACATTGACCACCAGGTAGTCCGCCAGACCGCCTAACACGGAAGCGGAGCGGCGGTAATCATCCACGGCGCGTTCGGCTGGGGTGACCTTGGTTTTGCCGATATTAATCCCGATGACGTCGTTGTACCGGCGCTTGCGCAGATTCTCTGCCACGGCCGCCGCACCCTCATTATTAAAACCCATCCGGTTTAAGATGGCGGCATCTTGTTTGAGGCGGAAGAGGCGGGGAGTCGGGTTGCCCGGCTGCGCCTGCGCCGTGACGGTGCCCAGCTCGGCATAGCCGAAACCAAGCGGCGACCAGGCATCGGCGGCAGCGGCGTTTTTATCAAACCCAGCCGCCAGGCCAAGCGGGCGCGGGAAGGTGATCCCGCATACTTCCTGTGTCAAGACCGGATCGTTGACCGGCAGGACGCGGCCGAGCGCGCGATTGGCGGGACCTGCCGCGTGCAGGCTGTGCAGCCCAGAATTGATAATGCCGTGGATGCGCTCGGGGCTTAAGCGAAACATCCCGCGCAGCGCCAGCTGATAGGCGCCTTTGCGCAGCGAATCGAAGGTCGAAACCATGGATTAAGACTCCTTTGCCTTTGTCAGGTGTGGATCCGCCACGAACTGCAGCCCCTGGCCGGATGCGGAGGCAACCACGATGGTGCCATTGGAAAGAGCGGAAATATTTTGGGCATCGGCAAGCGTGGCAAAATCGCCGCGGGATTCGGGAACGCCCTTGTCAATGGAATAGGCGTGCGCGATGTTGTTATCGGTGGTGGTAACCCACGCGAGCTCGCGCGAGTCATCCCAGGCCACCGCCCAGGGGGTGCCGTCCACCACGCCGTATTGGTGCAGGCGGACGACGTCATCGGAGGTATAGACCGCGATCCGGCCGCCCTCGGTATCGGAGGCGAGCACGACGCCGTTGCTACCCACCGCAATTTGGCCGACACCCTGGCCAGCGCGCAACCGGCCGCCGGCGCGGTCATTGGGCCAATCGATATTTTGGATGGTGGAATCCGAACGCTGAATGCGCACAATCCCGTCATCGCCGTCCGCATTGGGAACGGCGAGCATCTGGTCCGAGCCGGCCTCGACGGAGATTTCGCCGTCCCGCGTGCCATCCTTGTACCGGCCCACCACAGCGGAGTCGCCGGCGGTGACAAAGACTTCGCCGGTGGAAAGTTGGGTCGCAGCGGTGACCTGGAAGTCTTCCTCCATCTTGATTTCTTCCGGTGACTCCGGCGCAGAAGGATCAATGAGTAGGACCTTATCCGGGCAAGCCAAGACGAATCCAGATTCGGAGGAGCTCAAATCGCCGCAGGTGGAATCGACATCGATGCTCTTGGCCTTCTTGGCGGCAAAGTCATCCTGGCTGCCAATGCGCACCTGGTCCGCGGTGCGAACGGCAATCGTATCTTTGACCGCGGCCAGATCCGTGATGTCTTCATCGAAATCGATGACCGTACCGGCAGGATCGGTGTCGCTCGGAGAAGCGGCTGGGGTGGCGTTGCCCTTCACTGCGGTTTCGGGATCACCGCCTACGCCCACGGTGGAATCGCAGGCGGCCAGCGCAGCAGTGGAGAGTGCTAGCAAGCTGGATAGTACGAGTGTGGAGCGGGATCGTGATTTCACGGATACTTATCCTAACAGCGCGCGTTGCGATTTCCCGAAGCCGTGCGCGGCGGTAGTGTATGGCGGGTGATTTCTGATACCGCGACCGAAGCAGTTTCTTGGGCACAAGTTATCGTTTTATCCATTGTGCAGGGGCTTACGGAGTTTCTCCCGGTAAGCTCCTCGGGGCACCTGCGCATTGTTTCCGAGCTCTTTTGGGGCAACGATGCCGGTGCTTCCTTTACAGCCGTCATCCAGCTCGGCACCGAGCTTGCCGTGCTGGTTTATTTCGCCCCGATGATCTGGCAAATCCTCTCCGGATGGCTGCGTGGGTGGACCAACCCCGCCTCGCGCGGACAGGACTGGCGCATGGGCTGGATGGTCATCGCCGGATCCATTCCCATCGGCGTTATCGGGTTGGTTTTTGAAGATGCCATCCGCGGTGCGCTGCGCAACCTGTGGATCACCGCCGCGATGCTGATCCTTTTCTCCTTCGTCTTCATCGCCGCAGAGCGCGTGGGCTCCAAAAAGCGCGGTTATGACGAGCTCACGATGAAGGATGCCATCATCATGGGCTTGTGCCAGTGCTTGGCGCTGATTCCTGGCGTTTCGCGTTCGGGCGGCACTATTTCCGGTGGTCTTTTCTTGGGCCTCGACCGCGAGGTGGCCACGCGCTTTAGCTTCCTCTTGGCCATTCCGGCGGTGCTGGCGTCGGGGCTTTTTTCGCTTCCCGATGCCTTCGCGCCAGAGGCCGGTCAAGCCGCGTCCGGTATGCAGCTGCTCGTCGGCACCGGCATTGCCTTTGCCTTGGGCTACGCGTCGATTGCCTGGTTGCTGAACTTCGTGGGCAACCACTCCTTTGCATGGTTTGCGGCCTACCGCATCCCAGTAGGCATCCTCGTGATGATTCTGCTGGCCTTGGGAGTCCTACAGCCCATTTAAAGCACCCCATAAGTTCGCGTTAGGATAGGTGCCATGCATTCTTGGCCAACACCTTCTTATAGTCGCGTCCCAGGCGATGCGGCGCAGCTCTATCTCTACGATTCCGCGAATCAAACCAAGGCCCCCGTGCAGGTAAAGGGGGATACCGCCACCATGTACGTGTGCGGCATTACCCCGTATGATTCGACCCACTTAGGCCACGCAGCCACCTATCTCACCTTCGATCTGATTTACCGGCAGTTCCTGGACGCTGGCAAGAAGGTCAATTACGCGCAAAATATCACCGACGTCGATGACCCACTCTTTGAGCGCGCGGAGCGCGACGGCGTTGATTGGCGCGAACTCGGCACCTCCCAGATCGACCTTTTCCGCTCCGATATGGAGCTTTTATCGGTCATCCCGCCGCAGCACTTTATCGGCGCCATGGAAGCGGTCGATGAGATCGTGGATATGGTGCAAAAGTTGCTGGATAACGGCGCCGCTTACGTAGTCGATGACCCTGAGTACCCGGATGTATATGCCTCCATCGATGCCACCGAGGAATTTGGCTACGAATCCAATTACTCGATGGAACAGATGCAGGAATTTTTTGCCGAGCGCGGCGGCGACCCCGACCGCCCAGGCAAGAAGCACCCCATGGACGCCCTGATTTGGCGCGCCCACCGCGAAGGCGAACCGGCGTGGAAGTCTCCCTTCGGTCCCGGCCGCCCCGGTTGGCACATCGAGTGCTCTGCCATCGCCACCAATTACTTGGGCAGCACCTTTGATATCCAAGGCGGCGGCAGCGATCTGAAGTTCCCGCACCACGAATTTTCCGCCGCGCATGCAGAGGCCGCATTGGGCGTAGACCGCATGGCGCAGTTCTATGTCCACACCGGAATGATCGGCCTCGACGGCGTGAAAATGTCTAAGTCCCTGGGCAACCTGGTCTTCGTCCACAAGCTCGTGGAACAGGGCGAGGACCCCTCCGCCATTCGCCTTGGCGTATTCTCCGGCCACTACCGCGCCGAGCGGGATTGGTCCGATGAGGTGCTCGACCAGGCCAAGGCCCGCCTGGCCACCTGGCGGACCGCCCTGGAGGCCCCTGGGTCCCTGTCTGCTGCGGAGGATGCGGTAGCGGGGCTTCGCCAAGCGCTTGCCGATGACCTCGATACCCCCACCGCCCTGCGCGCCATCGACGATTGGGCAGGCAGCGACCGGGGCGAAGACGAGGAAGGGGCTGCGCAGTTGGTGCGTACCGCACTTGATTCGCTGCTCGGCGTGCGGGCCTAGTCAACTTAGGGCAATATCGACAGCATGAGCATTCGCGCAGATTTCCAACCCACCGTTGATGAGTTCATTGCTGATCTGAAGTCCTTTGCCACCGGCGATTACCTCAAGGATGAGGAAAAAGAATTCTGGGAGGCGCCGTTTAACGCTGCGGTGCTCCCAGAGCTCAAGGGCCACCTCGAGCAGATGCTGGACGGGCTAGACGGGCTGCCGGATGATCCTGATGGCGGCCAGCTCGCCGCGGTGCTGAATAAGACCGTTAAAAAACTCGCCACCTTTAATCGCAAGCAACACGATGCCGTGGTGGAGCCGGAGGAAAAAGAAGAAATCGCCGAGCTTATGTATAACGCATCTGCGGCTACCGGCGCCGATGATGAGGCGCTGTCACAGATCCCAGAGTTGGACTTCTAAGCCTCTTTACGGCGCCAGCCCGCTGTGGGGTAGATTCCTAAGGTGAAGTTGATCGATCACCGCGCAGCGCGAATATCCTCGTTGAGCCTTAGTTCTATGCCGGAAAAGCCGGTGGAGTGTATATGACCACAGTGAGTAATTCCCAGCTTTTGTCCCGTCCCGCGGCGATTTTCTGGGACATGGACGGCACCTTAACCAACTCGGAGCCCCTGTGGGGCGAGGCGACGTACTACCTCTCAGAAGTGTTGGGAAAACGCCTTACCCCGAGTCAACGGATGGATACGGTGGGGGCTACTTTTACGACGACGTTGCGCATTTGCGCCGACAACGCTGGGGTCGTCTTGGGCGAAGGCGATGTCGAGGCCTACCGGCACAAGATGTTTGATCATATGAAGACTCTTTTTGCTGGCCGCCTCGAAATCTTTCCCGGCATTCCTGAGCTTTTAACTTCGCTGCACCACGACGGCATGCCGATGATGGTGACGACGAATACGGACCGCGACGTTGCGGACGCCGCCATTGCGGTCATCGGCAGCGAGTATTTCGTAGACACTATTTGCGGCGATGAAGTTCCCACCGGCAAGCCTGCCCCAGACATGTACTTGGAAGCGGCTCGGCGCCTGCAGCTTGATCCAACTCAGTGCCTCGTATTTGAGGATTCCCCGGCTGGTATGCGCGCTGCCGTGGCCGCGGGATGCACCGTTATCGGTCTGCCAGAAGATGAAGGAGTGGAAGTACCGGACGGGGTAGTAGAAATCTCTCGGCTGCGCGATTCGCGTCACCTCGCGGGCGCGCTCCACTCGGATGTCTACGAGTGGTTCCAGGCTATCCAGGAAATGAACTAAAACCCTTCGCATTGTCTGCTTACCTGTGGAACAATAGGTAGCCGTGAAGGATTTTGAGACACTTTTTGCTGAGCTACTACACAAAGCAGACCAGAAGCCTGAGGGCTCTGGGACCGTCCAGGCGCTGGAAGAAGGCGCCCATCATATTGGCAAAAAGATCATCGAAGAGGCAGGCGAGGTATGGATCGCGGCCGAATACCAGTCCGATGAGGAACTGGCGGAAGAAATGTCGCAGCTTATCTATTGGACGCAGGTCATGATGATCAGGCGCGGCCTGCGCCCTGAAGATATTTATAAATACCTATAACTTGTTGCCACCTGCGGTGGAGCAAAATTCCTGGAGAACAGCATGATCAAAATTGCAGTACCAAATAAAGGGTCCTTATCGGAGGCGGCTTTAGAAATCCTTGGTGAGGCCGGATACAAGGGGCGCGGCCACTCCAAAACCCTGAACGTGGTGGATCTGGATAACGGGGTGGAGTTCTTCTTCCTCCGCCCGAAGGACATCGCGATCTATGTTGCCCGCGGCGTGCTCGATCTAGGGATTACCGGGCGCGATTTGGCGCTCGATTCCAATGCCCAATTTAAAGAGGTCCTCTCGCTCGGCTTCGGCGACTCGACATTCCGCTACGCCGCACCCCAAGGAGAGGGGTGGGATATCTCTCACCTGGAGGGCAAGCGTGTGGCTACGTCGTACCCGAATTTGGTCCGACAGGACCTGGCGGAGAAAGGGATTTCCGCGGATGTCATCCGCCTAGACGGCGCGGTGGAAATCTCCATCCACTTGGGCGTGGCCGATGTCATTGCTGATGTCGTGTCAACTGGTACTACGCTGCGGCAACAGGGCTTGGCACCGTTTGGCGAGCCCATCGTGACCTCAGAAGCCGTGGTTATCAAACGCCACGATGCAGAGGTGACGCCGGAAGAGCAGGTTGTCTTGGGCCGCATCCAAGGAATTTTGCACGCCCGCACCTACCTCATGATCGACTACAACATCGCGGAAGAAAATCTGGACAAAGCAGCTGGTGTTACTCCGGGCCTGACTGGACCAACGGTCTCACCGTTGGCGCGGCAAGACTGGGTGGCGGTGCGTGCGATGGTTCCGCAGAAGGAAGCCAACCAGATTATGGATCGACTTTCCCAACTCGGTGCGGAGGCAATTTTGGCTTCCGATCTCCGCATTGCCCGCTTTTAGGGGGAGTATTAAATTCTTGGTCGTCCCAACTGGGGAGAAACGTGGCTACCATTGGCGCTTGAGAACATTTACTCGGACATCATTCTCGACAGGCAAAGGAGCCGCGCCATCATGGCAAAGTCGTCTAAGAAAGAAGAAAAAGACACTAAGTCTGCCGCAAAGGAAGGGCAGGAAAAGCAGGAGGATAAGACCACCCATTCTGCACAGAAAAAGGTAGCTGAGCAGAAGCAGCCAAAGACGTCGAGCAAAAACACTCGTACGGAGACCGACCTGATCGGTGACTTGGAAATTCCTGCTGATGCCTACTTTGGTGTCCACACCGTCCGCGCGATGGATAACTTCCAGATTTCCTACGTGACCATTAACACCATTCCGCACTTCATTCGCGGCATGGTGCAGGTCAAGAAGGCCGCCGCGATGGCCAACCGTCGCCTGCACGTGCTTCCAAAGAAGAAGGCAGAGGCCATCATCTGGGCTTGTGACCAGATCTTGGACGAAGGCCGCTGCATGGACCAGTTCCCGCTCGATGTATTCCAAGGCGGCGCCGGCACCTCGTTGAACATGAACACCAATGAGGTCGTTGCCAACCTCGCCCTTGAGCACTTGGGGGAGGAGAAGGGCTCCTACGACATCATCAACCCCAACGATGACGTCAACATGTCCCAGTCCACCAACGATGCGTACCCTACTGGCTTCCGTCTGGGCCTGTACGCTGCCATCGATGACCTCGTCGTGCGCATCGACAGCCTGCGTTCCGCATTCCAGGACAAGGGCAATGAGTTCCAAGACATCCTGAAGATGGGCCGCACCCAGCTACAGGATGCAGTCCCCATGACCTTGGGCGATGAATTCAAGGGCTTTGCCAATAACCTGAATGAGGAGCAGGCCGTTCTGCGCGACGCACAGAGCCGCTTGCTGCAGATCAACCTCGGCGCCACCGCCATCGGCACCGGCGTTAACACCCCAGCCGGCTACCGCCACCAGGTAACCGCCGCTCTGTCTGAAGTCACCGGCCTGGAGATGAAGACTGCAAGCGACCTGATCGAGGCCACCTCTGACTGCGGTGCCTACGTATTCTTGCACTCCGCCATCAAGCGCGCCGCCATGAAGCTGTCCAAGATCTGTAACGACCTGCGCCTGCTGTCCTCTGGTCCGCGCGCTGGCCTTGGCGAAATCAATCTGCCGGCCCGCCAGGCTGGTTCCTCCATCATGCCGGGTAAGGTCAACCCGGTTATCCCTGAGGTGGTCAACCAGACCTGCTTCAAGGTCTTCGGCAACGACCACGTCGTGACCATGGCCGCAGAGGCAGGTCAGCTGCAGCTCAACGTGATGGAGCCGGTCATCGGTGAGGCGCTGTTCCAGTCCATCCGCATTATGGGCAACGCGGTTGATGCGCTGCGCGAAAAGTGCGTCACCGGTATTACCGCTAACGCCGATGTGTGCCGCCACTACGTGGAGAACTCCATCGGTATCGTCACCTACCTGAACCCATTCATTGGCCACCACAACGGTGACGAGATTGCTAAGGAATCCCTCAAGACCGGCAAGGGCGTCAAGGAACTCGTCCTGGAGAAGGGCCTTCTTGATGAGGCAACGCTGAACAAGGTGCTGTCGGTAGAAAACCTCATGCACCCAGAATTCCGCGGCCAGCTTTTCTTGGACGAAAACTAAGTAAAGCCCGCGAGCCATAGCGCAACATTCCGCACACACCGTGCTCCCTCTTCCCGTGGAAATCGGGAGGGGAGTACTCCATGGTGTGTGCGGCCTCTTTCGTCTATGCCCGAATTGGTGTCTCCCGCTTCCATAGCGCAGTGGCATGGAAATATACCGAACGGTTTATAACGGGAGGTAGAACACATGTGGGAACCGACACAAACGGGCATATTGTGTCAATAAAACAACACATTCAGGGCAAAATAGAAGTGTAAGGGTGGTCCACGACCGGCAGGTCAAGGCGGGTCCACTACGTGTAGTTGAGAACGTGTGGAGTGTATCCATGGTTATTGTTCATATTGTCATCGTTCTCGCGGCCATTATCTTGGGTGCGAGAATTGGGTCCATAGGTATCGGCATGGCCGGTGGCCTGGGCGTTCTCCTTTTGGGTGTTGCGGGAGTTCCCGTAACTAGGGAAGACATTCCGTTCGATGTCATCGCCATCATCATGACGGTGATTGCGGCCATCGCCGCCATGCAAAAAGCCGGTGGCATGGACTATTTGGTTCACGTGGCCGAGAAGTTCCTGCGCAAAAACCCTAAGAAAATTACGTACTACGCACCCATCGTGACGTGGCTGATGACGGTCCTTGCCGGTACCGGCCACACCTCCTTTTCTACGCTGCCGGTGATCGTCGAGGTGGCCAAGGAGGGCAAGGTCCGCCCGTCGCGCCCGCTGTCTATCGCGGTCGTCGCCGCGCAGATGGGTATCTGTGCCTCGCCAATTTCGGCCGCGGTGGTCATCCTGGCTGGCCTGCTTGAGCCCATGGGCGTGGGGTACCTCCAGGTACTCGGCGTGCTGATTCCAGCTACCTTCCTTTCCATCTTCCCCGCAGCGTGGCTGGCAAATAGGTTTGGCAAGGAACTGGAAGATGACCCCGTCTACCAAGAGCGCAAGGCGCAGGGCCTGGTCAAAGAGCCGATTGGTGCTAGCAAATATGAGCCAAAGGAAGGCGCTAAGTCTTCCGTCGTTATCTTCCTTATCGCCATCGTCATCGTCATGGCGTGGGCTACCATTTCTTCCGAGCAGGTTGGTCTCATTACGGATCCCACGTTGCCGCGCAATGAGGCGATTATGACCGTCATGCTTTCGGCCGCAACGATCATCGTGCTCAAGACCAAGATTCCGGCAGCTGACGTCCTCAACACCCCGGTATTTAAATCGGGCATGTCCGCCTGCATCTGTGTGCTGGGTGTCGCGTGGTTGGGAACCACCCTCATCAACCACTACTTGGACGATATTCAGGCCTTGGCCGGAGACGTCATCGAAGCCTCGCCATGGTTGCTGGCAGTGGTGCTCTTCTTCGCCGCAGCCCTGCTGTACTCGCAGGCGGCTACCACCAAGGCACTCATGCCCGCCGCCTTGGCGCTGGGAGTAAGCCCGGTTACCGCCGTGGCCGCATTCCCGGCAGTATCTGCCTTGTTCATCCTGCCTACCTACCCAACGTTGCTGGCAGCTGTCGAAATGGATGATACGGGCACGACCAAGATCGGCAAGGCCGTATTCAACCACCCATTCCTTATCCCCGGCGTGGTTAGCATCGTCGGTTCCGTGCTCCTTGGCTACGCACTCGGCGCGGTAATCATCTAGGGAGTCCTTCAATTCGCATTCCCAGTGGCGTCTTCTCCGCAGAGAGGGCGCCACTTTTATGTGGCAACCCCACCCAAAGAATGTTGTGTCTCACACTTCTTACCCCATGCGACTTGGCTTATGCCAGAAATCGGTAGGGTAGGTGCTATGACTACGCAGCCATCCGATGTTGAAATCGCACAAGCCCATAACCTGCAGCCGATTGCGGAGATCGCAGCCAAAGCAGGTATCCCTGAAGAGGCAGTAATTCCCTTTGGTTCCACGAAGGCCAAGGTGGATATCACCAAGGTGGACTACGCCAAGGATAAGCGCGGCAAGCTCGTGCTGGTGACAGGAGTCTCCCCAACACCTGCCGGCGAGGGAAAATCCACGGTGCTTATCGGCTTGACCGATGCCCTGGACCAGATTGGGAAGAAGGCCATCGTGGCCCTGCGCGAGCCATCCCAAGGCCCGGTCATGGGCATCAAAGGAGGTGCCGCGGGCGGCGGTTACGCCCAGATTGTGCCGATGGAGGATATCAACCTGCACTTCACCGGTGACTTCCACGCCATTGCCGCGGCAACGAATACGCTCGCGGCCATCATCGACAATCACATCCACCAGGGCAATCAGCTGGGCATCGACCCGCGCCGCGTGACGTGGCAGCGCTGCGTCGATGTGAACGACCGCGCACTGCGCAATGTGGTCACCGGGCTCGGCGGCTCTGCGCACGGCGTGCCGGCAGAAACCGGCTTTACCATTACAGCCGCCTCCGAGATCATGGCCATTTTGTGCTTGGCGACGAGCCTCGATGACCTCAAGCAGCGCTTGGGTGATATCACCGTCGGCTTTACCTATGACCAGCGCCCGGTGACCGCGCGCGAGCTCGATGCGGAAGGCGCGCTGACCGCGCTGATGCGCGATGCGTTGAACCCGAACCTCGTACAAACCCTCGGCGGGGTTCCCGCACTCGTGCACGGTGGTCCTTTCGCCAATATCGCGCACGGCTGCAACTCCTTGCTGGCGACGCAGACCGCGCTGCAGTTCGGCGATATCGTGCTGTCTGAAGCTGGCTTCGGCGCGGATCTTGGCGGCGAGAAGTTTATGGATATCAAGTCCCGGTTTGGTGACCTGGACGTGGCCGGCGCGGTGGTCGTGGCGACGATCCGCTCGCAGAAGTACAACGGGGGCGTTGCCAAGGACAAGCTCACCGAGGAAAACCTTGAGGCGCTGCAGAAGGGCATCGTCAACCTTGAGCGCCACGTAGAAAACCTGCGCAAATTTGGGATCAAGCCCGTCGTCGCGCTGAACCTCTTCTGGTCTGATACGGAGGCGGAGCGCCAGTTCATGCGCGATTGGGCCAACGACTTCGGCGTGGCCTTGGAAGAGGCTAACGTCTGGGCCGAAGGCGGCGCGGGAGCGACGAAGCTGGCCGAGACCCTGTTGGAGAACCTCGAGGGCGGCGCGCAGCAGCTCTACGATCCGGAAGAAGGCATCGAGGCCTCCATCAAGACCATCGCCCGCGAGATCTACCGCGCGGACCGCGTGGAATACGGCTCCAAGGCTGTGAAGGACCTGCAGTACATCAAGGACAATGGCTGGGATAAACTGCCCGTAGTCATTTCCAAGACGCAGTATTCCTTCTCCGATGAAGCAACGGCATTGGGCGCACCGGAAGGCCACACGCTGCACGTGCGCGAGCTACTGCCGCGCACCGGTTCCGGGTTCATTGTGGTGCTGACCGGTAACGTGATGACTATGCCAGGCCTGCCTAAGAAGCCGGCGGCTAATAATATCGACGTCGCCGCCGATGGCACGGTATCCGGACTGTTCTAAAAGGTTTTAATCCGCCGCGGAGCCCGGCCACCCCGGGTACTCCGGCGGCGTGCCGCCAAATTCGGGGCATATTGCCTGATGCGCGCACCAATCACAGAGCTTGGAGCGCTTCGGGCGAAAGTCCCCGGCGCGCCCATCGGCTTCAATCTTGGCCCACAGCTGGCCTAGATCGCGCTCGAAGTATTCGAGCTCTTCCTGGCTAGGAGCTAAAAACATCGAGTCCAGTACCTTGAGATACATCAGCCGCAGTTGGTGGGGGATGATACCCAGCAGGCGCCAGTACACCAGGGCGTAAAAGCGCATCTGGAATTGGGCGCTCTGAGAAAACCGCGGTGCTGGTTTCTTTCCCGTCTTATAATCCACGACGCGCACCTCGCCGGTGGGGGCGCGGTCCACGCGGTCAATAAACCCGCGCACGGGTACGCCATTGGGCAGGACCGTATTGACATACATCTCGGTTTCTTGGCAGTCGAAGCCCTGCGGGTTTTCCATCTGGAAATATCCCTTGAGCAGTTCGCGGGCGGCGACGAAGAAGTCATACGTTTCTTCTTCGGGCACGAGCTCGAGCAGTTCAGCGTCCTTTTCTGTCATCGCGGCCCAGCTTGGTTTAATCATCTTTACCGCTGCCGGGTAGGTGCGCTCTTCGCGCGGGAGTTTATGCGTTTCTTCTAAAACCGCGTGGACCAGGGTTCCCTTAACTTGGGCGATGGTCTTGGGCTCGGGAATCTTGTCGATGGCCCGGAAACGATAGAGCAGCGGGCACTGCTGGTAGTCGGAGGCTCGCGAAGGCGACAGCGCAAGGGGACGGGGCCGGGGGCGGGAACGGGGAGTAGATGAAGTAGCCATGGTGTATCTAGCCTATCGCCGTTAGTTTCGTGGCAAGCTAGAAGGTATGAGTTATACCGATAAGTTCCTTGATTTTCTGGCGGCCTCGCCGTCGTCGTACCACGCCGCGCATGAGGTAGCGCGCCAGCTGCAAGAATCTGGCTTCCAGGTTCAGGATGAGCGCGAGGATTGGTCGGCCGCACCGGGCGGGCACGTCATGGTCCGCGGCGGCGCGGTTGCCGCGTGGTACGTGCCGGAAGGCGCCGATAAGAACTCCGGTTTTCGCATCGTTGGCTCGCATACCGATTCGCCGGGCCTGGCGCTTAAACCAACGCCCGATTTTTCCGCTGCGGGCTGGCAGCAGGTAGCGGTGGAAATCTACGGCGGCGCCTTGCTGCATACCTGGTTCGATCGCGAACTTACCGTCGCCGGCCAGGTCGTGACCACGGATGGGCGCCAGCACCTCGTGAATACGGGCCCAGTCCTGCGCCTTCCTTCGCTGGCTATTCACTTGTACCGCAAGGATGAGTTCAAGCCGGACCGCCAAAAGCACATGCAGCCGGTGCTGACGGTTGGCGATGAAGAGGCGTCGATCCTGCAGGTGGTGGGGGAGCAGGCGGGCATCGCCAAGCAGGATATTGCTTCCTTCAACCTGATTACCGCTGATGCCGCCCGGGGTGCCGTCTTTGGCGCGGGCGAGAAATTCATCGCGGCTGGCCGCATGGATAACCTGACATCGGTGTACGCCTCGCTCGAGGCCATGCAGAGCGCTGCGCAGGACTATGACGGTTCCGATATTTTGGTCATGATGGCCTTTGACCACGAGGAAGTGGGCTCGAGCTCCCGCTATGGTGCCGCCGGGCCGATCCTGCAGGACGTGCTGACTCGCACCGCCCGCGCGCTGGGGGCCAATGAGGAAGAGCGATTCCAGATGTTTGCGCGTTCTAGCTGCGTGTCTGCCGATGCCGCGCACTCGGTGCACCCCAATTACGCGGATAAGCACGACCCCACCCACCAGCCGATCATTGGGCAGGGCCCAGTGACCAAGATCAACGGTAACCAGCGCTACGCCTCCGATGCGCAGACGATTGCGCTGTGGGAGACCGCGTGTGCCAAGGCTGGGGTTCCGGTGCAGCGCTTCGTGGGCAATAACGATGTGCCGTGTGGCTCGACCATCGGCCCGATTACCGCAACGCGGCTGGGCATCGACACCGTCGATGTGGGCGTGCCGATGCTTTCGATGCACTCCGCGCGCGAGATGGTGGGCGAGCAGGACCAAATATGGCTCTCGCGGGCTCTTGAGGCATACTTGAAGGGTTAGTACCCACAACCTCGAGGAGTTTTGCGGCATGGCTTATTCTGGCCCCTTTTCCTATGGCGACCGCGTGCAGCTGACGGACGCCAAGCGGCGCCACTACACGGTCATTTTGAAAGAAGGAGGCCAGTTCCATTCCCATAAAGGCATAATCAACCACGATGACATCGTGGGGATGGATGAAGGTTCCGTCATCGAGTCCACCTTGGGCTCGTCCTTCCTGCTCTTCCGCCACCTCATGGTGGATCACGTCCTCTCGATGCCGCGGGGCGCCGCCGTTATTTATCCCAAGGACGCCGCGCAAATCTTGGTCGAGGGCGATATTTTCATGGGCGCCCGCGTGCTGGAGGCCGGTGCGGGCTCCGGCGCCTTGTCGATGTCCCTCCTGCGCGCCGTGGGCCCTGAAGGCCACGTCTATTCCTACGAGATCCGCGACGATCACTTGGAGTACGCGGTCGATAACGTCGAGGAATACTTTGGATCCCGCCCCGAGTGGTGGTCGCCGCGCCTAGGCGATCTCGGCGATGTCACCGCTGAGGACCTCGGCGGCCCCGTCGACCGCATCATCTTGGACATGCTGGAACCCTGGGAGAACCTGGAGACCGTGCGGGATCTGCTGATCCCCGGCGGCGTATTCATGACCTATGTGGCAACCGTTCCACAGCTGATGAAGGTCATGGAGGGCATCCGGGAGCTGCAATGCTTTACTGAGCCGAAGGCGTGGGAATCCCTGGTGCGCGAGTGGAAGGTAGAAGGCCTAGCCACCCGCCCGGAGCACCGCATGAACGCGCACACCGCATTCCTTATTTGGACCAGGCGGCTTGCCGATGGCGTCACCCCGCCGCGCCCCCAGCGCCGCGCCCGCAAATAAGGTGCACAGTTTTAAGTACACGGGTGTAATTAATTACTAAAGTGGCCTCGCTCATAGCTGCTCGCACGTTAAAGTGGTGTGCATGGATGAAGCCACGGATAATAAGCGGCAACTCAGCCAGCTTGCTGCGCGCAACCAAAAGCTGGTGGAGCTATTACAGAAATCGCGCGCCGAGCTCGAGCAGTTATTTGCTGAGGTTAATGCGCTTGCAGAGCCCGCCTCTACATATGGGGTCTTTTTGGCCTACTCGCCGCACCAAAGCGAGGTAGGTACCACCGCGGAGGTCTATACCAACGGCCGCGTCATGCAGCTCAAGGTCTCTCCCAACGTGGAGCCGGGCAGCCTGCAGGTGGGCCAACAGGTCCGGCTGGGAGATGGCTTCGTGGTCGTCGAAGGCTGCGCTCCTACGAGCACTGGCGAGCTTGCCACCGTGGTCGAGCGCTTGGACCAGCGCCGCGCCGTCGTGGCTAATTCTGCGGGGGATAACCGCGTTGTTCTGCTCGCACAGGCGCTGCAAGAAAGCGTGCGCGCGGGCGAGGTGGTGCTGTTAGATACAAAGGCTTCCGTGGCCGTGGAAAAGGTGGATCAAGCAGAGGTTTCCCAGCTTTCGCTGGAAGAGGTACCCGATGTGCGCTACGAGGACATCGGTGGCTTGGACGAGCAGATTTCCCAGATCCGCGATTCCGTCGAGTTGCCCTTTATCCATCCCGAGCTCTACCGGCAGTATGGCTTGCAGCCGCCCAAGGGTGTGTTGCTTTATGGCCCACCCGGCTGCGGAAAGACGCTCATTGCTAAGGCCGTGGCGAACTCCCTGTCTACCCAGATGGGGGGAGACGGATCCAGCTACTTCCTCAATGTTAAGGGCCCAGAGCTGCTGAATAAGTACGTCGGTGAGACCGAGCGCCGCATCCGGCTTATCTTTGAGCGCGCCCGCGAGCTCGCCCAGGCCAGCGCGGATCGCCCCGTGGTCATCTTCTTTGATGAGATGGAATCCATTTTCCGCACCCGCGGATCCGGGGTCTCGTCCGATATGGAAACCACCGTCGTTCCCCAGCTGCTGACTGAGCTCGATGGCGTGGAGGGCCTCAGCAATGTGGTCATCATCGGCGCCACCAACCGGGAAGAGCTCATTGACCCCGCCATTATGCGCCCGGGCCGGCTGGATATGAAGGTGCGCATCAATCGGCCTACCAAGCGCGGCGCGCGCGAGATTTTCGCCCGCCATTTCGATCCGTCCATTCCACACGAGGGCGATATCGACGAGCTCATCGTCGATGCCGTGGACGAGCTATATAGCGATAGGCCGTTTGCGCAGCTGCACTTTAGCAATGGGCAGCGCCAGGTCCTGCACTACCGCGATTTCGTCTCTGGCGCGATGATCGCCAATATCCTAGCCCGGGCAAAGAAGCTGGCCATCAAGGAGGCGTTATCGCACCACGGTGCGCAGCGCGCCGCGGAGGAAGGCGATGGGGGCGTTAAAGGGGGCATCGGCAAGCAGCACCTGCGCACCGCCATCGCCGCTGAGCAGGAAGAATCGGAATACATGCCAACCTCGACCAACCCCGAGGAATGGAGCAAGATCGTTTCCGCGGATCACGGCGGATCGCGTGTGACCAGTGTGGAACTTTTGAGTGGAAGGAGCTGTACGTGGCCCGTGTGCTAGGAACGGAAACGGAATACGGTATTTCTACTCCGGATTCGCCGGAGCATTCCCCAATCATTACCTCGACCCATGCGGTGGTGGCCTATGCTGCGCTGTATACGGGCGCGCGTTCGCGCTGGGATTTTGCGGAAGAGCACCCCTTGCGGGACTCGCGCGGTTTTGATCTCAAGCGCTACGATACGGTGCCCGTGGTAGACCCCAATGCGGTTGGTGTGGCCAATGTTGTCACCCCGAGCGGGGCGCGGTTCTATGTGGACCACGCCCACCCCGAGTATTCGGCTCCGGAGTGCACGAATGCGTGGGACGCGACGCTCTATGACGCCGCCGGCGATCACACGTTGCTGCAGGCCCGGGATGCTGTGGCGGAGCTGACGGCACAGGGAAACTCCGTCTTGGCGGACCGGCAGCCGTGCCCGCCGCTGCGGTTGTACAAGAATAACGTCGATGGCAAGGGCGCCAGCTACGGTTCGCATGAGAACTATCAGTATGCCCGCAGCACCGATTTTTCGGTCATGGCCCAGGCGCTGATTCCCTTCTTCGTGGCCCGGCAGGTCGTCATTGGTGCTGGGCGCATGGGGCGCGGGGAGTTTGGCGAGGAACCGGGGTTCCAGATTTCCCAGCGCGCGGATTATATTGAGCAGGAAATCTCCCTGGAAACCACCCTCAACCGTGGCATTATCAATACCCGCGACGAGCCCCATGCCATCCACGATGATTTTGGCCGCCTGCACGTCATCATCGGCGATGCGAATATGTCGCAGACCTCGACGCTGCTGAAATTGGGCATGACCTCGCTGGTGCTCGATGCGATTGAAGGCGGCACGGACTTTAGCGATCTGCGCCTTGCCGATGCCGTCGCGGAGGTCCCCCTGGTAAGCCGCGACCTCGAATTGTGCCACCGGCTCACGCTTGCCGATGGCCGCACGCTCACCGCCCTCGAGCTGCTCGCCGAATACCGTCGCCGCCTGCAGCCGGAGACTTCCGCCGACCACAAGGTGCTGGCGGCCTGGGACGAGGCAGTAGAGCTGCTTGCCGATGACCCCCTCAAGGCCGCCCACCTCCTAGATTGGGTGGCCAAGTACCGGTTGATCAAGAGCTACCTCGACCGCGGCATCGCCCCAGATGATCCCAAGCTGCGCCTGATCGACCTGCAATACGCGGAAATCGATCCCGAGAAGTCGCTGCACCATGCGCTGGTGCGCAAGGGGCAGATGCGCCAGCTCTTTACCGCTGAAGACCTACACCACGCTGCGGCCGAGCCGCCCGCCGACACCCGAGCATATTTCCGCGGGCGCATAACGCAGAAATTCGGCGAAGACATCATCGCCGCCAGTTGGCAAAGCCTCACCCTGCGCCGTGGTGCTACGGACGGGCGCTCCCGCAATGGCGTCTGGGCCACCGTGGCCATGGATGATACCCGCGGCCTTACCCGCGCGGACTGCGAAGGCATTATCGAGGGCGCCAGCAGCGTAGAGGAGTTACTTGAAGGGCTTGCTGCCATCGGCATCCAGCCCGAGTATCGTAAGTAATGATCACCTAATATGACGAAAGGATGACACCGTGTCCACTTCGAATCGCCAGGTTTCTAGCAATAATGGGGGAAATGGCCCCGAGTCAGAGGAAGAATTTACCGCTACCCAGCTCAATATCAACACCTCCGGCACCGATGATCTCTTGGATGAGATCGATGGCCTGCTAGAAAATAACGCGGAAGAATTCGTCCGCTCGTACGTCCAAAAGGGCGGACAGTAGGCGTGGAATCCACCCGTCCCGTGTTTGCCCGGCGGATCATGGGCATCGAAACCGAGTATGGTCTGTCCACCGCGACGCCGAAGAGCCAGCGGGCATTAAGTCCGGATGAGGTTGCGCGCGTGCTCTTTCGGCCGATCGTGGAAAAGTACGCCTCGTCCAATATCTTTGCCACCAATGCCAGCCGCCTGTACCTCGACGTCGGCTCGCACCCTGAGGTAGCCACCGCCGAATGCGATAGCCTCAGCCAGCTCATCGCCCATGAATGCGCCGGTGACCGCGTGATGAACCGCCTGGCCCTGCAGGCAGAAGACGCTTTGGCCGAAGAAGGAAACGAGCGCTCGGTCTACCTTTTTAAGAACAACGTCGATTCCGCCGGGCACTCCTTTGGCTGCCACGAGAATTACCTCATTAGCCGGCACATGGTGCTCAAAGACCTGGGCGTGGCGCTCTTGCCGTTCTTGATTACCCGCCAACTTATCTGCGGGGCGGGAATGGTACAGCCTGCCAAGGGCGATCACCCCGCGCAATTCCTTTTATCCCAGCGCGCCGATCAGGTATGGGAGGGCGTATCGTCCGCGACCACCCGTTCCCGGCCCATCATCAATACCCGCGATGAGCCGCATGGGGATTCCAAGCGCTTCCGCCGCATGCACATCATCGTGGGCGATTCCAATATGGCAGAGCCCACCATCGCACTAAAGGTCGGCTCCACCCTGCTCATGTTAGAGATGCTGGAGGCAGGCTTCGAGCTACCCGAGCTCGAGATCGCAGATCCAATCCACCACATTCGCTCCATTGCGCGCGATGTGACCGGCTCAACGCCGTTGCCGCTTGTTAGCGGGGGAACCATTACAGCCTTGGAGGTCCAGCAGCAGCTTTGCGCGCGGGCCCGCGATTGGCTTGCTCACCGCGAAGACGCCGGCACGCCCACGGCGGAATTGGAGCGCGTCGTTGACCTGTGGGAGCGCATCCTGCGCGCCATCGAGACCGGAGATTTCTCCGGCGTGAACCGCGAGATTGATTGGGTGATCAAGCTCGAGCTGCTCGAGCGCTACCGCTCCCGTTTGGGCGGTGACTGGGCGCATCCGAAGCTGACGCAGGTTGATATGACCTATCACGATATCCGGCCCGGGCGAGGCTTATACGATGTCCTGCTGCGCCGCGGGATGGTCGAGCGCTGGATCGATGATGAGTCCATCGAGCGTGCGGTATCTGCTGCGCCGCCGACCACGCGCGCGGCGCTGCGCGGAAAGTTCCTTGCTGCGGCCGAAGAATGCGGCGCGCACGTGACCGTGGATTGGACGCGGCTGAAGGTCAACCGCCCAGAACCGCGCACCGAGGAACTGCTCGATCCCTTCGCGTCCACAGATCCGCGCGTTGAGGCATTGCTAGACTATATGCACGATAATCACGCCTAGGGCGTGCACATTGAGCACTGGGGAGAGTAGACAACGTGGTGGCATCACGATCCACGCCGAGCCGGCAGGATGCGGCGGTAGAAAGGCTCACCAACCTGTCCTTTGCGCTGCAAGGAGCGGCGAATTCGGGTGGTTCACCGGACCGCTCCGCGGCCTGGATCCGCAGCCACGTCGCAGGTTATAGCGATAAATCCGACGAGGCTTTTACCAAGGCGCTGGCTCGCGATATCGCCACCTTGCAACGCGCCGGAGTCCCCATCGTGCACACCGGTGGGGAAGACGGCGCCTCGTACCGCCTCGACCAAAGCAATTACCAGCTCCCGCCGGTGGAATTTTCACCGGAAGAAGCGATGGTGCTTGGCATCGCAGGGGGAGTGGGAACCCCTGGTGGATTGAGCGATTTCTCCCTGTCCGGGTGGACCAAGATCGCCGCCTCGGGCGCTTCTCGCAACCTGGAGGGCGCGCCCGTCTATACCGCGGTCAATGACATCACCCGCCTCGCACCCGAGGTCATCACCTTCGTCCTGGCCGCCGTGCGTAATAAAGTCCGCATTACCTTTGCCTACCGCCCCCATCCGGCAGCAGAGACAGTGCGCCGCACCATGGATCCCTGGGGAGTGGTCAACCACCAAAGCCGCATCTATATCGTTGGCTTCGATGTTGACCGCGCCGCCCCGCGCGTCTTCCGAGCCTTAAGGCTTTCCGATATCAAGCGGTCCCACCAGCCGGCTGAGCACATCGAGCCGACGGTGGACATCGACAAGCTCGTCAAAGAAGCACTACAACGCGGCGAAAAGGTAGATGCGACCCTGCATATCCCTGAAGGTCAAGCCCAAGAGCTAGAAAGCGCGGGGGAGCGCACCGCCGAAGGCACCGTAGTGCTGACCGGGGTCCAAAAAGATTGGTTGGTGCGCACCGCAGCGGGCTATGCCCCAGAAGTAAAAGTGCTCGATCCCCCTGAGGTGCGCACTGACATCATTAACCTTTTGCGCACAGCCGCCAACCACAACGGAGCTGAGTAAACCAATGGCCGATGGATCTCATAAACTGCAGGCGCTCGTCCGGTCGCTCAACCTCATCCCATATTTTCAAAACCATCCGGATAAAACCCCGATGGAGGCAGCCGCGGATTTGGGGATGGACCCAGGAGAGCTCAAAGATGCCGTGGACCGGCTATTTTGCTCTGGGACCGGCCGCAATACCGAGGAGCTCATCGATCTCTCTTTCAGTTACCGCGATGGGGTCACCATCTACAACGACCAAGGTCTCGGACAAGCATTGCGGCTTACCCCAACCGAGGCCGGCGCACTCCTGCTTACCCTAGAATCCCTCGAGGCTATGCCCGGGCTGCTGGATGCCAGAGCGATTAAGTCGGCCGCGGAAAAATTGCGCTCCATTATGGATGAGCGCACGCTGAGCATTTATGACACATTATCGACGGTGGACCCGCAAGAATTCGATATCCAGGCAACCTTAAACCGCGGGCTCAATGAAAAACGGCGCATCCGGATGCGCTATTGGAGTGCTTCATCTAATAAGGAAACCGAGCGCCTAGTTGATCCGGCCCGGATCTTCATCGTGGATGCGGAGCCTTATCTCGCGGCGTGGGAGGAAGAAAAGCAGGGGCACAGGACCTTCCGCATCGACCGCATCAAGCATGCCGAATTGACCGAGGAAACCGCTCATCCGCGTCTCAAGGAGTTGGATTTCGACGCTGCGGCACCCTTTAATTTAGGTACGGCGGATTCCGTGGAATTAGCCATCCGCGAAGAATTCACCTGGTTGGCAGAATACTACGACATGCAACTAGGAAAACGCCTAGAAAACGGCACCATAGCTGCGACAATGCAGGTGGGTTCGGTAGATTGGGTGGTTCGTTTCGCCCTCGGTCAGGCAGATAGGTTACGCGTTATAGCCCCGCAATCTATCGTGAATCTCATTGCGGAACGCGGGAATGCCGCGTTGAAGGGCTATACTTAATTTTCAGTTACTGCACGCACATGCGTCTTACACGTGCCCCGCGACTATTCCCCGCGAAGGGAGCGCCCGCGGCGGCTACCCGGCGCAGGCAAAGAAGAACCGAAAGAGGATCTTATGACCTTAGGACCATTGGAAATCGGCCTGATTGTTCTTGTCATCATCTTGCTATTTGGCGCGAAGAAATTGCCCGATCTTGCTCGTTCCATGGGCCGTTCGATGCGCATTTTCAAATCCGAGGTCAATGAAATGCAATCGGAGGACTCCAAGCGCTCTGAGGCGCAAGCTCAATTGAGCCAGAAGCGCCAGCAGTCCGATGAGGAGTTCTGGAACCGCCCGGATATGCAACCTGGCCACCAGCAGGGAAACTCTTCCTCTCAGAATTAACGCCTGCCAGCTAAAAAGGCGAACACGCTCTGCCTATGCACTCGTCGGCCGTGTCGGAGACCGGCCCTCAGAAATCGAGTGGGCAGGGTAGTGTTCGCTCTTGTGCGTTGAAAGAGCCAAATTGATGTCCTCACAGTCCCACCCTGCCGGCGAACCAGGAACCCGCGTGCGCCGCAAGCGGCGAGGTTTTTCACGCAAGCCCAAGAACCCTACGGGCGAGATGACCTTGGTGCAGCACCTGCAAGAGCTGCGGCGAAGGATCATCATCTCCTTGCTGGCCTTGGTCATCGGCGCGATCATCGGTTTCATTTGGTACCAGCAGGCGCCCTTCCGGATTCCGCCGCTGGGAGAAATCCTGCGCGAACCGTATTGCTCTTTGCCGGAAGATAAGCGGGCCAATTTCAATAACGACGGCGAGTGTCGGTTGCTTGCCACCAGCCCCTTCGAGATGCTGATTTTGCGCCTGAAGGTCGGCACCTTGGCAGGCACGGTGCTTTCATCCCCGGTCTGGCTCTACCAGGTGTGGGCATTCATCGTCCCTGGGCTGCATAAGAATGAGCGCCGCTATACCTTAAGCTTCGTCGCTGTGGCCGTCTTCCTGTTCTTGGTGGGCGCCATCTTGGCCTACTTCATCTTGTCCGTGGGCCTAGAATTCCTCATCGGCATCGGCGCCGAGTATCAAACAGCAGCATTAACCGGTGAGCGATACTTCTACTTCCTCTTGGCGCTCTTGCTCATCTTCGGCATCAGCTTCGAGATTCCGCTGTTGATCGTCTCGCTCAACCTTATTGGCGTCTTGGAATATAACCACGTCAAGGACAAGCGCCGCATTATCATCGTCGCCGTGATGATCTTCGCCGCCTTCGTGACTCCGGGCCAAGATCCCTTCACGATGGTGGTCTTGTCCGCCTGCCTCTTATTGCTTATTGAGATTGCATTCCAGTTCTGCCGCGTTCACGATAAACGTCAGAACCGTGAGCGCCCTGCATGGATGGATCTCGATGATGAATCCGCGTCCGCGCTTGATGAGGGCCCCACGGGCGTAGGCGGGCCCGCGCCTGTCGATGCCCCCTCGGGAGTGTATGCCTCGCCAAAGCCCGCGGCACCTAGTGCGTCATCGCAGATGGTCCGCGGGGAAAAGGGGGCATCGGATAGCGCTTCGCAACAGGCTGAGTATCGCAAGGGGCCGCACCGGCCTACCGATGCAGGCGGCTTTTTCGACGATGTGCTTTAAGCACGGGTAGCCTTGTGAGATATGACTGAAACTCACCTGGATACCTTCGCCGCCGGCCTCCCATACCCCTTGGATGAGTTCCAGGTGCAGGGGTGTGAGGCGGTAGAAAATGGCCAAGGGGTGCTCGTTTGCGCCCCTACCGGCGCAGGTAAAACCGTCGTTGGCGAGTTCGCCGTGTCTTTGGCACTAAGCCGCGGCACGAAGTGCTTTTATACCACCCCGATTAAGGCGCTGAGCAACCAGAAATACCACGACCTCGTTGCTGAGCACGGCGATGATGCCGTTGGTCTGCTCACTGGCGATGTCTCTATCAACGCCGATGCCGAAATCGTCGTCATGACCACCGAGGTGCTGCGGAATATGATCTACGCGGATTCTCCCGCGCTGGATAGGCTTACCCACGTGGTCATGGATGAAATCCACTTCCTTGCAGATGCCTCCCGCGGTGCGGTCTGGGAGGAAGTCATCTTGAACTTGGCGGACCACGTATCCATCATTGGACTATCTGCCACCGTGTCCAATTCCGAGGAATTCGGTGAATGGCTCGCTACGGTCCGGGGTGATACCTCGGTCATTGTGACCGAACACCGTCCCGTTCCGCTCGATCAATGGATGATGTTGGGCCGCAAGATTTATCCGCTCTTTGAGCCGGAATCCGGCGGCCAGGTCAATTCTGAGTTAGAGCGCCGCATTCAGCGCTTGGAGGCAGGCGATAGCGATGATGGACGCGCGGACTATAAATCCGGCAAGGGTTTTCGCGCGAGGGCGCGCCACAAGGGCGGAGGGCGCAGCGAATTTCATGGTAAAGCGGGCGGGCGTTCTGGTTCCTCCCGGCCGCAAGATCGCTACCGCCCCTTAGGGCGCCCTGAGGTGCTGAAGGTGCTGCAATCGCAAGATATGCTGCCCGCGATTACCTTCATCTTTTCCCGCGCCGGTTGCGATGGCGCCCTCTATCAGTGCCTGCGCAGCAGGATGGTGCTGACGACGCAAGAGGAAGCAGAAGAGATCAAGGCCATCGTCGATGCCGGCGTCGAAGGCATCCCAGAGGAGGACTTGCAGGTCTTGGATTTCCGTCGGTGGCGCGAGGCGCTTTCGCGCGGTTTTGCCGCCCACCACGCAGGGATGCTCCCGGCGTTTCGCCACATCGTAGAAGATCTCTTCGTCCGCGGTTTGGTGCGCGCCGTATTCGCTACCGAAACCCTTGCCCTGGGCATTAATATGCCCGCTCGCACGGTGGTGCTTGAGAAGTTGATTAAGTTCAATGGCGAAGCGCACGTGGATCTCACGCCGGGCCAATACACGCAGCTAACCGGGCGTGCCGGCCGGCGCGGAATCGATACCCTGGGCAACGCGGTCGTGCAGTGGGCTCCTGCTATGGATCCGCGTTTTGTCGCCGGTTTGGCATCGACGCGCACGTATCCGCTCATTTCCACGTTTGCGCCGGGCTATAACATGGCCATTAACCTGCTGGGCATGCTCGGTTTTGAAGACTCGCTGCGGCTGCTAGAAAAGTCTTTTGCACAGTTCCAAGCCGATGGCTCCGTGGTGGAAGAAACTCGTGAACTTGAACGGGCGGAGCATCGCGTGCGCGAGTTGCGGGAGCAGCTTGACGATGCCGTCGCTGCCCTCGCACCACCAGCCAAGGACGGCGAGGATCCCGCCGAGGTGCTCATGGATTATATCCGGCTGCGCCGCGAGCTGACGGCAGAAGAAAAGCAATCCAAGGTTGATAAGGAACACCAACGCACCCAGGAAGTGGTCGCAGTGCTAGCCCGCCTGCAATTAGGTGACGTCATCGCGCTTGCCGGGAAGAAACGGCCCACCCTTGCCGCAGTGGTCACCCCGGCCAACCAGACTGAAGATCCACGCCCGTGGGTCACCACGGAATCCGGCTGGTCAGGGCGCATCGATGCCACCGGGATTAGCAATCCACCGATTCAGCTGGGCCGCATTAAGATCCCGAAGCCGGTACGGAAGAATCCGCGGCGCAATACCAAGTACATCCAGGATCTCTTCCGCCGCGAAAAGTTTGACCGCCCGAAGCGGATGAAGTCGAAGCCGCGCCTGCGGCCAAATAAGCGGGTAGGCGAGTTGCGCGATGCCATTCGCGAGCACCCTGCACACGAGTGGCCCGCCACCGATAGGGAGCAACTGGCTGGCGTGGCGCAGAAGTTGGCACGGCGCGAGCGCGACCTCGAAAAGCTGCAGGCCAAGGTGAATAAGGCGACCGATACGCTGGGCCGCACCTTTGAACGCATCGTGGATCTGCTCGCGGAGATGGACTATGTCGAGTCCTCTGGCGCGGGCAGCGATCGCACGCCGGTCATCACTGAGGAAGGCGAGCGCCTGGCCAAGATTCATAGCGAATCCGATCTGCTCGTTGCCCAGTGCTTGAAGCGCGGCATTTGGGATGAGCTGGATCCGGCGGAATTGGCCGGCGTTGCTTCCCTGTGCTGCTTTGAAAATAGGAAGGCCACTGGTGGCCAGCCGGAGGCAGCTACGGACCGCATGGCCGATGCCATGAATGCGACCTGGCGCATCTATACCGAGCTCAGCGCGGATGAACGGCGCCACCGCCTGCCCCCAACGCGCGAGCCGGAAGCCGGATTTGCGCTGGCGATTCACCTGTGGTCAGCGGGTGCGCCCTTGGGCTATTGCATGGCGGCGGCCAATGAAGCGGGCGCGGAGCTTACCCCCGGTGATTTCGTGCGGTGGTGCCGCCAAGTTGTGGACCTCCTGCAGCAAATCGCCAAAACTGGCTACGATGGCCAGATCCAGCGCAACGCGCGCCGCGCAATCGATGCCATCCAACGCGGGGTCGTCGCGATCGGGGCTTAAGCTAGCTCGTCCTACTGACTAGTAGACTGAGGGCATGACTACTCAGGCTTTTTCTCCCGAAGTATATTCCCGCCGGCTCGCGGCCGCACAAGAAGCGGCCGCCCAGCAGGGCATTGACCTTTTGCTGATTGGCACCGGCCCCGATTTCGCCTACTTGACCGGTTCGTGGGTATCGTCCCACGAGCGCCTGACGGTGCTGGCCGTTCCCCAAAGCGGCACGCCGTGGATCGTCTCGCCGAATACGGATATTACGGATATTAAATCGGCGCCCGTCGGCAAGCTCGATGTGGAGCTGCGCGGGTGGAATGACGGCGATAATCCCTACGAACTCGCCCTCCAGGGTGCTGCGTCGATCAAGAAGGTCGCGCTGGGCCAATCCCTGACGGCGGATCATATTTTGCAGTTCCAGGGGCTCGTATCTGATGCAGACTACGTTCTTGCCACCTACGCGCTCGCGGAGCTGTTTACCCGCAAGGACGAGGCGGAAATCGCGGAGCTGCGCAAGGCCGGCCAGGCCATCGACGCCGTGCATGCGCAGGTTCCCGAGCTCCTGCAGCCCGGCCGCACCGAGGCCGAGGTGGCCCATGAACTGGAAAAGCTCATCCTCAAAGAGCATTCCATCATTGACTTCGTCATCGTGGGTTCCGGCCCGAATGGCGCCAATCCGCACCACAGTTTCTCCGACCGGAAGCTGGCTGCGGGCGAGCCCGTCGTCGTGGATCTCGGAGGCACCTTGCCCTCCGGCTACCACTCCGATTGCACCCGCACCTACGTCGTAGGCAGCGATCTCAGCCAGGCGCCGCAGGACTTCCAGGATGCCTATGCGGTGCTTTACGATGCCCAAGCGGCCGCCCGTGCCGCCGCCAAGCCCGGCAGCACGGCCGAAGAAATCGACGGTGTTGCGAGGAAGGCTATTGCCGATGCCGGCTGGGGCGATAAATTCGTTCACCGCACCGGCCACGGAATTGGCCTTTCGACCCACGAGGAGCCCTTCATCATGGAGGGCAATGACCTGACGCTGGAAGAGGGCATGGCCTTTTCCATCGAGCCGGGCATTTACCTGGAGGGCCAGTGGGGCATGCGCCTCGAGGACATCGTGGTACTTACCAAGGATGGCTACGAGTCCCTCAACGTCGTTGAACGCGAAGTGCGCTAAGTGGCTGGCGTACTGATCTTGGGCGGGCGCAGCGATATCGGCGGCGAAATCGCCCAGCGCGTGGCCCGTGGCAACGACATCGTCCTCGCCGCGCGCGGGACGCATGGGCTTGAGGAGATTACCTCCCAGCTAAAGGCCGCTGGTGCGCGCAGCGTCCACCAGCTGTCCTTTGACGCGGAGGACTTTTCCCAGCACCGCCAAATCTTTGCCGAGGCCAAGGAACGCGTCGGCGCCATTGAACTTACCGTGGTCGCCTTTGGCATCCTGGGGGATCAAGATAGGGCGGACACCGATCCTGCCCACGCGGCACAGATCGCCACCATTGACTACACCGCCCAGGTCTCCGTGCTCACGGTGGCGGCGCAATCGATGCCGCGCGGCCATATCGTGGCCTTTTCCTCCATCGCTGGGTGGCGGGCCCGCCGCGCCAATTATGTCTACGGTTCCACCAAGGCTGGCCTGGATGCTTTTTGCCAGGGCCTCGCGGACAGGTTGCACGGCAGCGGGCTCGGGCTGATTACCGCGCGGCCCGGGTTCGTCATTGGATCCATGACCCAAGGAATGAAACCGGCCCCACTATCGGTGCGGCCAGGCGATGTCGCCGATGCCGTCGTCGCCTGCATAGATACCGATGACCGCCGCGGTCAGGCGCGCAGCCACACCCTGTGGATCCCAAAGGCGCTGCAAGCATTGGCATGGGTTATGCGGTTGGTGCCCCGACCCGTGTGGCGGCACATGCCGCGTTAGTCGGCCTCGCCGTCCCGCAACAGGGGCGAGTTGATGTCGAAGATGAAACCGCGCGGGGCGAGCACGCGGAGGACGACCTCGGCATCGCCCTCCGCGATGTCGTGAAAGACTAAGCCACCCCACGGGGTGACGGTGATGGCCACCTCGAGCTGGCCGATAAGCTGCGCGAACTGCGCCGGGATGGCGCCTTGGTGGACGCCCGCGCCAAGGTCGACCACGCCATCTGCCTGGTGCTCGTCCAGCCAGCCAATCGGCCCTGGTTCCGCGTTAAGCTCCGCGCCACTTGCCCCAGTGCCCTTCGTCTCGGTGCTTTGCGCACCGAGGCGTTGGAGGTGGGCTGCGGCATCGGCAAGCGAGAGGCCTGCGGAAGGGCTGTTGGTGGCGGGGGACTGGATGATATCCAAGGTGGCATCGTCAAGCAGCCGCATGCTGACCTGCGTGGCAGAAGCCGGGAGATCGTCGTCGGTAGTGGTAATCGCGAGCGACTCCAAGCCGGGCTGTTCGGTATACAGGTGCGTGGCCAGCTCGCGCGCGGCCTGCTTCGCCGCGGCAGAAAGGGGAGAGGCCAGCACGGGAATGTGGAAGCTCTGCAACTCTAATTTATCCAGCTCCGCCGCAAGCTGGGCCTTGTCTGTAACTCCCCGCAACTCGATGGCGGAATTGGGGCGAATGTAGACGCTGCCATCGGCCCAGTGCGCCGCGCAATAACCCAAATGGATCCAATCATTGGGGCTGGTAAATCCGCCCACAACGTGCAGGCGCAGGCAAGTGCCGGACTCGGGGTGCTGGAAAAATTCGGGGTAATGCATAGCTTGCCAGTGTAGCCTGAGTGTTGCCAGCATATCGTCAGCAATGCTCGTTAAACTGGAAGCTATGCCGATTTTATATCTCGTCCTCTATATGCTGGCGGAAACCTTAGCGTTCTGGGCCGTCGCCGAGTGGATTGGCGTCTTTTGGGCGCTCATTGCCCTGTTCATCACGATGTTCTTTGGCATGTCCATCGCCGGCATTGAGGTGCGCCGGCTGATGGGTAAACAGGTAGAGCAGGCCGGTGACGGGACCTACTACGTGCGCGATGACAACGTAGGAAAAACCGCCGGCAACGTGGGCTTGACCTTGGCCGGTGGCATGTTGCTGTCCCTGCCTGGGTTCTTGACCAGTTTTCTGGGGATTCTGCTCATCTTCGCCCCAACGCGGTCGCTGTTTCGAAAGTTTATGGCCGTATCCATCTACCGCAAGGTGGAGAGGATGGGTGTGCGCATTTACGAGGCATCGCCCATGGCGCAACAGCACGATAGCTATGGCAACTTTGGTTCCTTTGGGCAAGCAGCGGGGCAATCCTTTGGCCAGTCCTCTGGTCAGAGCGACTCCCACGAGGTAATCGATGAGGAAGAGCTGCGCAACTGGTCCGAGAACCTGGATCCTGATGACTTCGGTCCCCGCGGAGGCGACGATAACTCACAGGGTGGAAAATAAGTGGCGGTATTTTTCGCCCGCCTCGTCATAGCGGGCATGTCTGGTGCGCTGACCTTTACCGCCGTTGAGCCGCGTGGCTGGTGGTGGGGCGCGATTATTGGCATCGCCCTGCTGTATGTGAGCCTGATGCCGTGGCGTGAGCGACAGGTTCGCGGGTCTACAAGTTCCCTTTTGGCGGTAACGCACGGCCTGGTCTTGTACCTGCTGAGCCTGCCCTGGATTGGCGAGTTGGTTGGGACCGTGCCCTATGCGGCGCTTGCTATCTGGCTTTCGGTATATGCGGTCCTTTTAGGTATCTTCGGGGCCGCTGTGGCGCGGTGGCGATACGGATTTTTGGTCTTTCCCTTCGTATACCTCGCCGTTGAGGTCCTGCGTTCCTCGGTGCCCTTTGGCGGTTTCCCTTGGGTCAAACTGGCGTGGGGACAAATTGAAGGGCCCCTAGCCAACCTCGCCCCGTGGGGTGGGACCTCGCTGATTACGGTGGCAACGGCATTGAGCGCTTGCGGCCTGGCCGGCTTGTTGCTGCGCGGCGGGCGGGTAAAGGTGGCCGCTGGCGCCGCACTTATCCTCCCGCTCATTGCGGGACTCGCGACTGGGCACGGCATCGATCCCTCAGATACCAAGGTTGGCGATACCAAGGTGGCGGCTATCCAAGGTAACGTGCCACGCAGCGGTTTAGATTTCGCCGGGCAACGGCGGGCGGTGCTGAATAACCACGTCCAGGAAACGGAGAAGCTAGCCCGCCGCGAAGACGATATAGATCTGGTGATCTGGCCGGAAAATTCTTCCGATATCGATCCTTTCCGCGACGGCGAGGCGGCCCAAGCCATTAGCGGGGCCGTCGATGCCATTGACGCGCCAGTGCTGGTTGGCACCGCCACCCGCGATGAGGTGGGCGCGCGCAATACCATGCAAGTCTTTACCCCTGGCCATGGTGTGGGCGATCACCACCATAAGAAGTATCTGCAGCCGTTTGGTGAGACAATGCCCATGCGGGATTTCTTTGCGCATTTCTCGGACTACGTCGACCTCGCCGGGGATTTCAAGGCAGGGGACGGGCCCGGTGTGGTCTCCATGAATTCCGTCGCGGTAGGTGTGGCGACCTGCTACGAGGTCTCCTTCGATAACGCCTTCCACGAGTCAGTCAAAAACGGTGCGAAGATTCTGACGACGCCAACCAATAACGCAACGTTTGGCTTTTCCGATATGACGTACCAGCAGCTGGCCATGAGTAGGCTGCGCGCTCTTGAAACCGACCGCGCCGTCGTGGTTGCAGCCACCTCCGGGGTCTCGGCACTCGTTCACCCGGACGGCAGCGTAAGCCAATCCACGGAGCTCTTTGAGCCCGCGGCACTGGTAGAAAGCCTGCCGCTGAAATCCGGTGAAACGTTTTCGGTGCGCTACGGTTCGCTCATGCAGTGGCTGATGGTTATTATTGGTACCGTCTGCGCACTCATTGCCGTGCGTACCAACCGATTGGGTCGTACACCTCGCGGTGTCGGCGCTAAAGAAAAGTAGGAGCATTAATTACTGTGAGCACTCTTGATTCTGCGACGCTGGTTATCATCCCAACGTATAACGAGATTGAAAACCTTCCCTTGATTACCGGCCGCCTCCGCGAGGCGCTGCCAGAGGTTCACATCCTCGTTGTGGATGATAATTCCCCTGACGGCACCGGCGAGAAGGCCGATGCTTTCGCAGCAGAAGATGACCACATTCACGTGCTGCACCGCGAGGGCAAGGGCGGCCTTTTGGGCGCTTATATCGCCGGCTTCGAGTGGGGCTTGGAGCGCGATTACCAGGTCCTTTGTGAGATGGATGCTGATGGCTCCCACGCCCCAGAGCAGCTGCACTTGCTGCTGGAGGAGATTGACAAGGGCGCGGACCTCGTCATCGGTTCCCGCTACGTGCCAGGCGGCGAGACCGTTAACTGGCCGGCATCCCGCGAGTACCTGTCCCGCTTGGGCAACCTCTACATCTCCTTCGCGCTCGGCACCGACCTGTCCGATATGACTGCAGGCTACCGCGCCTTCCGCCGCGAGCTCTTGGAAGACATCGACTTTGATGAGCTCTCCAAGGCCGGCTACATCTTCCAGGTGGACTTGGCCTTCCGCGCGGTCAAGGCTGGATACGATATCCGCGAGGTGCCCATCACCTTCACCGAGCGCGAGTACGGCGAATCCAAGCTGGATGGTTCCTTTGTCAAGGACTCCCTCTTCGAGGTAACCAAGTGGGGAGTGGCCCACCGTGCGGAGCAGGTGAAGGATTTCGCCGGCGAGGTGTCCAAGCTGGCGGACCACGAGGTCAAATACGGCTCCGTGCACAATGCCGGCCAGAAGGCCCGCAACGGTGTGGGCTGGGCCACCAATTTGGCCAATGAGTTGGGATACTTGGTCAAGCACCAGGTGGGCCAGCTGACTAAGAAGAAATAATCTAGGCAGAATTTAAGCCCGTACCCCGTGCCAATATGGCAGTCAGGGTACGGGCTTAAATTAATTCCGCTTGAGCCCTTAAGACTTCTTCTGCTGTTCCTGCTCCTTGAGGAGGCGAGCAGCGGTCCGACGGCGGGAGCGCAGGTGGTTAATGCGCTCTTCCAAAAGCTCATCGAGCTCCTCGATGGAGCGACGCTCCCGCAGCATATCCCAGTGGGTGCGAGGTGGCTTGATGGGCTTAGCTTCCACGCCTTCACCCTCTACGAGGTGGCCCAGTTTGCCATTCTTGCACATCCATTCTTCAGGGATTTCTGCCTCATGTGCAAAGGGCACCTCATAAATCTCACCATCATCCGTGCGGTATTTCACCATCTGGCGCGGTGCGAGGTCGTGGTCGCGGTCAGTTTCGTAGCTGACTGCGCCCATACGGCTGCCACGGAGTACGCGATCTGCCATGCAACATCATCCTTTTCAAAGAGATCCCTGATTGACGGCGATAGTTTCGCCTAAGAGCTATTTATTATAACGAACACCCACGCGGTATTGTTCCCAGCCCACCGTTTAATGGACTAAAGTGTATCGAGTGATCCGTACAGCTAGTCGTGAAAGCAATGTCGGTTCCTGCCAATGGTGTGGAAAGGATATTGACCAAGGCGGTAGGGGACGACCACGTAAGTTTTGCAGCGCCTCGTGCAAACAGCGTGCTTATGAACAAAGAAACAATGTCAGTGGCACGGATATTCCTGCCGATGCAGTAATCTTAAGCCCAGATAAAGTGCAAGGTTTGCGCGACGGCCTTTTTGAATTGCGGTGTTCCGCAGAAGACATTCATACCGCCGCAGAAGAAGGCGCGAGCGCGGAAGAGCTTTCCAGTCTGTGTGAGGAGCTTATTTCGCTGGCTCGGCGTTTAGAAGGACTTCGATAGTAGATGAAAAATCTTTTTTATAACCGGAAACTCGTCGTTTCCATCTTCGTGGTTTTAATCCTCGTGCTTACCGCCGTAGCGATCGGCCCGATTGTGTACTCGCTGTTCAAAAGCGGCGGTGTCAAGACGGAGCCCGTGACTGCCGATGGCGCCAAGGCAGCCTCAACGCCGCTCGACGGTTCCTGGTCCGTGGCCAAGGGTCGCGCCGATAACCACACCTCGGTGGGCTTTACCTTCGACGAGGTTCTGCCCGCGGAGAGGACGTCCACCTCCGGATCGACCACGGAGGTCACCGGCCAGGCGGAGATTTCCGATTCCACGCTGGAATCCGCCACCATCACGGTGAATATGGATGCGCTCTCCACGGACAAGAAGGTCCGCGACCAAAACATGAAGTCCAAGCTCTTTAAGACCTCAGACTTCCCAGAGTCTTCCTTCACTCTTGCGAAGCCCGCCTCGCTTGCCGATGTCCCCGAAGACGGCACCATCGGCTCCGTCAAGCTCACCGGTGACCTCACGATCAAGGACAAGACGCAGGAAATCACCCACGAGTTCGATGTCTTGCGTGACGGTGACGATATCGTCATTGGCGGCGACGTTCCGATTAACCGCCTGGACTACAACGTGGAGACGCCTGACATGCTGGCGGCCAAGGTCGCTGAAGATGGCGAGATCAACCTGCGCATCTCCCTGAACAAGGACTAGACCATGAATTCTCGACGCTTAATTTCCGCACTGTGGTTCCGCCTCATAGTCGTCATAGCTTTCTCGATTTTCGTCGCGGTCCAGCAGATGTGGATTGTCACTGCGGTTGCAGCATTGCTGGCGGTATTAACCATCTGGCAGCTATGGAGCGCCTATAAAAACCAATAGAGGACCAAGGCTTCACCCCTTTAATTAACGTCACTGTGACTAAATGTCGAGGTATAAGTGGCCCTGACCTAGCGGCAGGAAAGTCCCGCTATCGGCGCCCGTACGCACAATCGGGCGTTTGGGCCGTGAACTCGTTCGCCGGACACCCCAGACAAGCCCAAACGGATTCGCAATGCTGGCTCGCTTCAGACATTCAAAGGCTGCTCGGCAAAGTCTGGGCCAACTTAACCACGGAACCTGCAAGCCTTAGCGCGCCGCATCCAAAACAAAGAGGGTGATCAAAGCTCCGGGCCGAACTGCGGACACGACAGGCGGGATCGCACGCAACCCAAACACGCTCAAGCCGCCCTCAGCTTAACCTGCAGATCCCCATAATTGTCCGATAATGTACATTATGTCATTTTAGATCCGTGGAAGTCCCTCCCATCGTGCCGAGGCCCGTCAGTCAAGAATGTTCAAGCCACTCACAGCGCAGTATGTTCCAAATTGACAAATAGTGCCCTCCAAAAGCCCTAAATTGGCCCACTATTTGTCAAAACGCATCAAATCCTCCACATAAAACCCGAACCCAAGCACCACAGCACCACATACACCAAACGTGCAACGCCCAAGGCCAACACATATGCTGGAGCTCATGACTATTCAACGCGTTGTTAAAAAGCCTTCCCGCGCCGCCCTGTTCCTGGTCTTGGATATTGCGGAAGGCGGCGAGCAAGCCACTCGGGACATGCTCTCCGCATTTGGCGATACCTTCAAGTCCGTCAATTTCCGCCACAACGAGGGCGAGCTTTATACGGTCGTCGGCATCGGCGCGTCCATGTGGCCACGCCTCACTAGCGCTCCCCGCCCGGACAAGCTCAAGGAGTTCGAGCCGCTGGAGGGTACGTACAAGGCTCCCTCTACGCCCGGCGATATCCTGCTGCATTTCCGCGCGAATACGTATGACCTTTGCCACGAGATGGCGCGCCAGGTCCTGCGCCAGCTGGGCGATGCCGCCACCGTGGTCGATGAGACCCAGGGATTCAAGTATCTGGACCAGCGCGATCTCCTGGGCTTTGTGGATGGCACCGCCAATCCCCTCCCCGAGGAAGCTTTAGAGACGGTACTGCTTTCCGATGACGCCGATTATCCCCGCGGCTCCTACGTCACCGTGCAAAAGTACACCCATGACCTAGATAAGTGGAGCGGCATCAGCACCGAAGAGCAAGAACGCGTTATCGGGCGCACCAAGGCCGATGACGTGGAGCTCGATGAGGATGCGCAGCCCTCCAATTCCCACGTGGCCCTCAATGACCTTGAGGAGGATATCTACCGCGAGAACATGGTCTTCGGTTCCTTTGCCGCAGGTGAGATGGGCACGTACTTCATTGGATATGCCAAAGACCCAGAAGATATCAACGAACGTTTGCGCAATATGTTTATCGGCGATCCTGAGGGAAATTACGACCGGATCCTGGACTTCTCCACGGCCCTGACCGGTACGAACTTTTTCGTCCCGAGCGTTGACCTGCTAGACGAATTCGACGAGCTTCCGCACTAAAAAGCAATAAAAATCCTAACGGCGCCCGCCGCGATTGCGGTGGGTTAGGCCAAATTGGACGGAATCGATCATCCCGAGCGTCATGAGCGCCTCGCGAAGTGCGAATTGGAAGGTCCATAACCTGCGGAAAACCGGATCAAAGCCGGCAGCGGCGGCCTCGCGAAGGTGCCCATCAAAAAAGGATCGCTGCTGCCGCAGGGACTCAATATAGTGGCTGCCCACGTGCGTTTCGGACACGATGCGCAGGTGATAGTTCTTATCCACGAGCCGGTGCACATCCATAGTCAGCGGGTAGTCGAGGCCTGGCCAGATATAGGCCCGCATGGCCTGCAACGATGCTCGGGCCGCGTCCGACATGGATTCGGTGGCCACGATGGATTGAAAAGCCGCCCGCCCGTTTGCGGTAAGGAAGCGATCGAGGACTCGGATATAGGCCTTGCGCTCGCGCGGGCTTAATTGCTCGAATTTTTCCACGCTGATGATCGCGTCGTAGTGCCCGCGCCACTGCTTGGGGCTCGGAACAGAATCCGGAATCCGCTCTACGTGGATAGAATCTTCCGTTCCGGCAAAGACAAGCGCCTCGCGCATCTGGGTGATTTGTTCGACATCGCTGGTCAGGACGTCGACTGTGGCGCGGCGTTTGGTAGCGCGTATCGCGGCCTGCATCCCGGCAGCGGGATAGACCAGAAGGTGGGTACCGGCGCCGGTGCGGGTGGCATCGAGGAGCCAATCTGCCGCCCTGCGCTGCGCCTCACCCAAGTCATCCCGGTCCACGTTGGTGGGCTCGCTGACCGTGGTGACATCGACAAAGTGGCTCTTCGGCTCCCTGCCGCCGGCCTTTGGGCTAAAGCTTTCGACCGTTTCCCGGATCGTCGTCGGCACGCCGCTGGAGAAAATCCCGCCAACGTGGCTGAGGCCATCGCCGGCATAGAGGCGCACCAAGTCGAGTGGCAGCTCCCCTGGCTCGGAATCGCGGACGCTTACTCCCTGCGGCTTGGGGAGGTATCCCACCTGCAGGAGCTTGCCCAAAACCTTTACCAATTGGGCGGAGGATTCGACGGTCCACTCGCCTGCCATGTAGCTTTCGGCAAAACCTAACCATCCGGTAGCGGCGATTCGCTCGAAGAGCGCATCGTGGCCCACCTTTAAATCGGGACCGCCCGCTGCATCGAGTTCGAGCTCCAAGCCGGCATTATCGCAGGCCTTGGCAAATTCCGCCTCGGCCCGGCGGGATTTTAGCGTCGCCCAGCGCTGCGATGGCACGGTCGCGATATTGGGCCATGCCTCCGCGTCGATGGAGCGTAAATGCTCGGGGGTGGAAAAACTCATGGTTTGAGGAGCGCTCCTGGGTGCAAGGGGTCACGGTGTGGGCTTATTTTAGCCAGTTTCTGAGCGGTTTCGGTCAAGACGCTCCGCAGGAAAGTAAACCCGAAACGCATGTAAATGGGTATCAAGTATGCACGTTATGTGACGAGCGTTTACACTATACGGGTACTTAAATTAAGCTTTCTCGAGGAAGGTCGCATTAATTCCATGACTGATACCCCTTATCGTCCAAACGGAAGCCGTCACCACGTTGTCGTGGTTGGCGGTGGATTCGGCGGTCTTAACACTGTGAAGAAGTTGAAGAACGCCGATGTTGAGATCACCCTCATCGATAAGAAGAACCACCACCTGTTCCAGCCGATGCTCTACCAGGTGGCAACCGGCATGATTTCCGCAGGTGAGGTTGCTCCCTCGACCCGCCAGCTGCTGCGCAACCAGGATAATGTGGACTTTGTCAACGGCAACGTGACCGACATTAACCTGGAGGACCAGACGGTTACGGCCGAGCTCGATGACTTTTCGCGCACCTACTCCTATGACTCCCTCGTCGTCGCCGCTGGTTCCAGCCAGTCGTACTTTGGCAATGACCACTTTGCGGAGTTTGCCCCAGGCATGAAGACCCTGGATGATGCCTTGGAGCTGCGTTCCCGCATCATTTCGGCCTTCGAAAAGGCTGAGCTTACCGATGACCCCGCAGAGCGCGAGCGCCTCCTCACCTTCATCATCGTTGGCGCCGGCCCGACCGGTGTGGAGCTCACCGGCCAGATCGCGGAGTTGGCTAACCGCACGCTTAGCGATGTCTACTCCACCTACGGCACCTCCGCCGCTAAGATTTACCTGCTTGATGGCGCGCCACAGGTACTCCCGCCGTTCGGCAAGCGCCTGGGCCGCCGCGCCCAGCGCACCCTGGAGAAGGAAGGCGTCAATGTTCGCCTGAACGCCATGGTGACCGATGTCAACGAAGACTCCGTGACCTACAAGAACATGAAGACCGATGAAGAGGTCACCCTCGAGGGCGCAACCAAGATCTGGTCCGCCGGTGTTGCCGCTTCCCCGCTGGGCAAGATGGTCGCTGACCAGGCCGGCGTCGAGGCTGACCGCGCCGGCCGCGTCTCCGTCAACGATGACATGACCGTTGGTGACTTCAACAACGTCTACATCATCGGTGACATGATGTCCCTGAACCGCCTGCCGGGCTTGGCACAGGTGGCCATCCAGGGCGGCGAGCACGTCGCCAAACTCATCGAGACCAAGGTGGACGAGGAGTCCACGGCCGATGAAAAGGAACCTTTCGAGTACTTCGACAAGGGCTCCATGGCCATCGTGACTCGGTTCAATGCCGTCGTAAAGCTGGGCAAGACCGAGTTCTCCGGCTTCCCAGGCTGGTTGGCGTGGTTGGCCCTGCACCTGACCTACGTCATTGGCCTGCGCAGCCGCTTGGCCGTATTGGTCAACTGGGCAGCTAATATCCTCTCCCGCAACCGCGGTAACCTGGAGATTACTACCCAGCAGCGCATCGCCCGCAACCTCATCGACGAGGCAGAAGAAGAAAAGAACTAAACTTTCTTCGGCACCAGCCGCCGTCCTGCTACCCCACCTTCGGGGCTGTGGGCGGCGGCTTTTGTGGTTTTCGTTCCTATTTTCCCATTTTTGTTAGGCTTGGACATTACAACATGGGGTGCCACGTACCGTGGCTGAGAAAAACCCATCGAACCTGCACTTAGTTAGAACTAGCGAAGGGATTGTTGTGGACTTATCATTTCTGCGTGCCCACGATGCGGTGCGCGATACCGCTCCACTTATTCAGTGCTTGACCAATAAGGTCGTCAGCAATATTTCTGCCAATGCGCTATTGGCCATCGGCGCCAGCCCAGCAATGGTAGATACTCCAGATGAGTCGCAAGATTTTGCGAAGATCGCCAGCGGCGTGCTCATCAATTGCGGAACCCCGAATTCCGAGCAATACGCCGGCATGCGCGAGGCCATCGCCGGTGCGACCGCGGCAGGAACCCCGTGGGTCCTTGACCCCGTCGGTGCGGGTGGGCTGGAAAAGCGCACCGAATTTATGCATGAAGTCTTGCCGCAGCGCCCGACGGCGATTCGCGGCAATGCTTCCGAGATCATAGCCTTGGCCGGAACCGGAGCCGGCGGTCGCGGAGTGGAATCCACCGATGGCGTGGAGGCGGCGCTGGAACCTGCACTCAAACTTTCCCGCGAGACTGGGGCCGTTATTGGCGTATCTGGCCCCACGGATCTCATCGTTCAGGCAGGCGAAAGGCCGCGTGCGGTAAGCCTCGAGTCTGGGCACCCGATGCTGCAAAACGTCATCGGCACTGGGTGTTCGCTTGGCGCTATCTGCGCGGCTTACCTAGCAGCGTGGGAGGATCCATTCGCGGCTATCGTCGCCGCGCATGCGCATGTAGGGGCCGCGGGCAGCGTTGCCGCTGAGAAATCCACGTCACCTGGCTCCTTTGCGGTTGCCTGGCTCGATGCGCTGCATGAGCTCACCACTGACGCCATCGAAGAGCGCATCTCTGCCTCCGAGGTCGCGGACGTTGCGGGGCTAGCATGAAGATCGATTGGACGCTGTATCTCATCACCGATCCTAAGCTCGCCGGCGGGCGGGACAACGTAGTCCCCATCGTGCAAGAGGCGGTGCGTGGTGGGGCTACCGTCGTGCAATTGCGCGATAAGGAGGCCAGCGACGAGGAAGTCGAGGCTACCGCCCGCGAGCTCATGAAGGTCTTGGGCGACGTACCGCTCTTTATCAATGACCGCGTCGAGGTAGCGGCCAAGGTGGGCTGCCACCTGCACATTGGCCAAGACGATATGGACTTCTCCCAGGCCCGCGCGCTGCTCGGCCCTGATAAGTTCATCGGGCTTTCGGTGGGCACGCGGGAAGAGCTGGACGCCATTGACCCGCAGGAGGCCCCCGATGTCATTGGCATCGGCCCAGTTCACTCGACGGCGACCAAGAAGAATGCACCCGCGGGAATCGGCGCCGAGGCCGCTAGGCACCTTGCCACCGCGGCGCGCGAACGCGGCATCGAGTCCGTTGCCATCGGTGGCATCAAAGCACACAATGCCCACGAACTATCAGGAAGCGATTTCGCAGGGATCTGCGTGGTCAGCGACATCATGGCTGCCGATGACCCGGCAGCTGCCGCACACAATCTAAAGGAGGCCTACCGTGGCTAAAGGAACCTATCCCCGAATTCTCTCGATTGCTGGAACCGACCCTACGGGCGGAGCCGGCATCCAGGCTGATTTGAAGTCCATCGCCGCCGCGGGCGGATATGGAATGAACGTGGTCACCGCGCTGGTGGCCCAAAACACCCAGGGTGTGCGCAGCGTCCACGTCCCGCCGCTGGACTTCCTCCAGGAGCAGCTGGACTCCGTCCGCGAGGACGTAGACATCGACGCCATCAAAATCGGCATGCTTGCCGATGCCGACATCACCGACCTCGTAGCCGCGTTCCTCGACCGCATCGACCCGTCCGTCCCCGTGGTCTTGGATCCGGTCATGGTGGCCACCAGCGGCGACCGGCTTTTGGCCCCCGAGGCAGAAAAGGCGGTGCGCGAGCTATGCTCCCGCGCTGATGTCATCACACCCAACCTCAAGGAGCTGGCCGTACTGACACAGACGGAGGAAGCCACGGATTTGGACCGTGCCATCGAGGTGGCTACGGCGTGGGCCGCTGAGGCGGATACGGCGGTCATCGTCAAGGGCGGGCACCTTGACTCGCCGATTGCCGATAACGCCGTGGTCACCGGCGATGGCACGGTTCACCGCGTGGAATCGGCCCGAGTGCAGACCAAAAACACCCACGGAACTGGATGCTCCCTCTCCTCTGCCCTAGCAACGAGGTTAGGCGCAGGCGATGATGCCGCCACCGCCCTAGAGTGGTCGACAGATTGGCTGCATGAGGCGATTGCTCATGCGGATGCGCTGGCCGTTGGTAAAGGCAGCGGGCCAGTAGATCACCTACATCGCTCGCAACGTATGATGCGGGCTGCGTCCTCAGTACCGCTTCCTCACTTGGCCGGAGCCTTAGAAGAAGTAGAAAATCCAGAACAACCGCGCGTTGCGGCCGCAGGCCCGTACACGCAGCGCCTGTGGAATATCGCAGCGGAGCACTGGGAGCAGATAAAGGCACTGCCTTTTATTCAGAAGCTGGGTTCCGGTGCGCTCGCTAATGATGCTTTTAGTTTCTACCTTGATCAGGATTCGCAGTACCTAGCGTCTTATTCGAAGGCCTTGGCTCGCCTGGCCAGCCAAGCGCCCGATACCGCACAGCAATTGCACTGGGCGCAGGGCGCCTACGAGTGCCTCGCGGAGGAAGCTGAACTGCACCGCGGGTGGCTGAAGGATTCGGCTACTACGGCGCCGTCGCGGGTAACCAGTGCCTACACGGATTTTCTCATCCGCAGCACGCACACCGATGATTATGCCGTGGGCATCGCCGCAGTACTTCCCTGCTACTGGCTGTATGCAGAGGTGGGTTTGCACTTGGCGGAATTCGACTCGCCCGATCACCCCTACCATGCCTGGTTGGAGGTGTACGGCGGCGAAGATTTCCTCGCCGGGGTGCGCGAGAGCATCAAGATTGTAGAGGCCAACCTGAAAACGGCGGATGAGGCCACTCGGACCCGCGCCGAGCGCGCCTTTATCAGCGCCAGCATCCACGAGGTCGATTTCTTCGACCAAGCAGACCGGCGCTTTTAAGGCCTTAAGCCAATAAGTCCGCGCCTGGTCGAGATAGCACGGCAACCAAGAAGGTGGAGTGCTCCGAAAATAGCTTCATGTCCCAGGAAGAAAACGTGAAGTCAACGCGGTAGCCCACCTTTTGCGCCATATCGAGGAAGTCCTGGAAGTCCCAGCCGCGGCCTTCCCCAAAGCCGGTGACGAAGCGTCCGCCAGGGGCGAGCGAGTTAAAAATATTCTGCAGGGCTTCCTCGCGGCCGTCTACGGCCAAAAAGCCCATGACGTTTCCCGCAGAAACCGCAAGGTCGAAGGGGCCTTCAGGAACTTCTTCCGTGCACAGGTCCCCGACGAACCACTCGCCGTCGGGGAAGTCATGTTCAGCGTGCTCGATCAAAATGGGGTCCACGTCAATGCCCACCACGCTGTGACCACGGCGTAGCAATTCCCCGCCGACGCGGCCGGTTCCGCAGCCGGCGTCGAGGATGGTGGAATTGCGCTCCACCATGGCATCGACAAGCCGGGCCTCCCCATGAATGTCTTTGCCCTGCGCCTCAAGCATCTTCCATTTGCGGGCGAAATTATGGGAGTGGGCGGGATTGGCTTCGGTAACTTCTTTCCACGTAGGCATAGATTCGATTATATTACCCACCGTCGGTGTAAGCTTTACCCGCTGCGTAAAACGTGGCGCGTTTTACTACTTGATTGCGTTACTATCCGCACTACCGTGCAAAGGAGGCTGAAACGATGCCGTCCGTACCCACGCCCTTTAGGGGCCGAAAGAAATCCACGCCTCCTAGTCAGCCCTCCTTCCCGCCGGTTCCCGCGGAGCGCGCCATTGAGCACTGCCGCGTCTTCGTCGATGGTGAGGCCCTGCCCGGCGAGTATTCCGCGCATTCCGCCTTGGAAACCGTGGCGGAATACGGCCGCGGGTTCGTCTGGGTGGGCCTGCATGAGCCCTATGAATCCCAGATGACGAAGATCGCTTCGCAATTTGGCATCCACGAGCTCATCGTGGAAGACGCCGTCATGGCCCACCAGCGTCCGAAGCTGGAGCGCTACGATGACCAGCTCTTTGTGGTGGCCCGCTCGGTGAATTACCGCGACCACGATGAGGTGAAAGATAAGCGCCAGATCATTTCCACGGGCGAAATCCAGATGATTATGGGCTCTAACTTCATCATTACCGTTCGCCACGGTGCGAAGCTGCCCAATCTGGCCTACACGGTCGAAGACGAGCAGGACCTGGTGGAGCTCGGGCCCGTCGCCATGGCTTGGAAGATCCTGGACATGATGGTGGACCGCTACTCCGAGGTCGCCCGCCTGATTAGCGATGAAGTCGATGAACTCGAAGAGGAAATCTTTACCCCGAACCTGAAATTCGATGTTGACCGCATTTATATGTTCAAGCGCGAAGTCTTGGAGATGAAGCACGCCATTTATCCGCTTTCTGCGGCGCTAAAGGCGATGGTCTCGGATCACAAGGATCTCATCTCTAAGCAGATCCGGTCCTACCTGCGCGATGTCTATGACCACGAGCTCGTGGTCAATGACTTGGTCGCCAGCTTCGATGAACGCCTGACCTCGCTTATCGATGCCTCGGTGGCCAAGGTCACCATGCAGCAAAACTCGGATATGCGCACCATCTCCGCGGTCGTCGGCATGTGGGCCGCGCCGACCCTCGTCGCCGGTATTTACGGCATGAACTTCGATATCATGCCGGAGCTTCACTGGGCCTTTGGCTATCCCATGGCAATCATCATCATGGTCGCTGTCGTTGGCGGCCTGTGGGCGTGGTTCCGGAAGAACCACTGGCTCTAGCTGCGCTTATCCATAATCATCGTGCGCAGCGTGGTGCGTGCAACCAGGGTGTCTCCCTGGCGCATTTCTACGCTCCATACGTGGGTCCGCGTGCCCAATTGAATGGGGGTGGCCACCGCTTCCAGTTCGCCCTTACCTGTCGCCTTGATGAAGTCCGTGGAGTTATTGACCCCCATCGCTGGGGCATCCGCGGCGGCCACGCTGGCGATGGAGGCGACCGATTCCGCGATGGTGCAATAAAGACCGCCATTGGCCACGCCCCACGGCTGGTGATGCTGAGGAGTCACGGTAAGGCGCGCGCGGGCCTCGGTTGGGCCAACGCGGTCGAAGGTAAGGCCGATGAACTCGGCAAGCCCGCCGTTGACGGAATTTAGTTTCTCCAGCTCTTCCTCGTTGAGCAGGCGCGTGTGCGCGGTATGAAGCAAGTCATTGAGTATCTGGGTATCTGACATAGTCTTCAAGCTTAACCGCCAGCGCGGCGAAAGTGAGGCGGTGACGTAGGATAGGCACCATGACTGAAAAGAACGAACTTGCGCACATTGGTGTTGTCGGCCTAGCGGTAATGGGCTCCAACTTAGCTCGCAACTTTGCCCGCAATGGCAATACCGTCGCCGTCTATAATCGCAGCCCGGAAAAGACCCACGCCCTCATTGAGGCCCACGGTAACGAAGGAAACTTTATTCCTTCCGAGTCCATCGCGGATTTCGTCGCTTCCTTGGAGCGCCCCCGCAAGGCCATCATCATGGTGCAGGCGGGCAAGGCCACCGATGCGGTCATCGATCAGCTTGCCGATGCCATGGATGACGGCGATATCATCATCGATGGCGGCAATGCGCTGTTTACGGATACCATTCGCCGCGAAAAGGAAGTGGCCGAGCGCGGTAAGCACTTCGTGGGTGCGGGCATTTCCGGCGGTGAGGAAGGCGCCTTGAACGGCCCGTCCATCATGCCTGGTGGTCCGGCCGAGTCCTGGGAGACCTTGGGCCCCATCCTGGAGTCCATCGCCGCCGAGGTGGATGGCACCCCGTGCGTGACCCACATTGGACCGGATGGCGCCGGCCACTTCGTCAAAATGGTTCACAACGGCATCGAATACGCCGATATGCAGGTCATCGGCGAGGCCTACCAGCTGCTGCGCTACGGCGCGGGCATGGAGCCGGCCGAAATCGCGGAGATTTTCAAGGAATGGAACTCCGGCGACTTGGATTCTTATCTCATTGAGATCACCGCCGAGGTACTCGCCCAGAAGGATCCGGATACGGGCGCCCCGCTTGTCGATGTCATCCTGGACGCCGCCGGCCAGAAAGGCACCGGCCGCTGGACCGCCATCAACGGCCTCGAATTGGGCGTGCCAATTACCGGCATTGCCGAGTCCGTCTTTGCCCGCGCACTGTCTTCTTCGAGCCAGCAGCGCGCCGCCGCACAGGAGGGCCAGCTTCCGGCAGGCACGAACGCGAACTTCGACATCGATAAGGATGCCTTCATCGAAGACGTTCGCCGGGCCCTTTACGCAGCCAAGCTCATCGCCTACTCCCAGGGCTTCGATGAGATCAAGGCCGGTTCCGCCGAATTCGGTTGGGATGTCGATCCGCGTGACCTAGCCACCATCTGGCGCGGCGGCTGCATCATCCGCGCTAAGTTCTTGGACCGCATCCGCGAGGCATTTGATAACAACCCAGAGCTGCCCGCCCTCATCTTGGATCCCTACTTCAAGGGCGAGCTGGAAGATCTCATCGAACCGTGGCGCCGCGTCGTCGTCGCCGCAACCCAGATGGGCCTGCCCGCTCCGGTCTTTGCCTCTTCGCTGTCCTACTACGACAGCCTGCGCGCCACGCGCCTGCCCGCCGCCCTGATCCAGGGCCAGCGCGATTTCTTTGGTGCACACACCTTTAAGCGCACCGATAAGCCGGGCACCTTCCACGTCGAGTGGTCCGGCGACCGCAGCCTGACGCAGACGGACTAAGTACTGCAAATAAAAGGGGAGGACCTGCACGGTGCAGGCCCTCCCCTTTTTCGTCTCTGGATTTAGACCAAGCCCAGCCACGACCAGTAGGTGGCAGACAGCAGCAGGATGAGCAGGTACCCGACAATGGTCAGCGGGATACCGGAGCGCAGGAATTGCTTGGTGCTAAAGGCACCGGTGCCATAGGCCAGCATGTTCTGCGGCGCCGAGACAGGCAGCAAGAATCCGAAGCAGATGACGAACTGTTGGATGACCACGAAGCCGATGCCGCCGTTGGGCACATCCAGCGTGGAGGCCAAGGCAATAAAGACCGGGATGAGTGCGGAGGCCAGCGACGTCGCTGAGGCAAAGCCCAAGTGGATGAGGATATTAAATAGCGATACCAGCGCAATCGTTGCCAGAATCGGCAGCGAATCCAGCCCCATCAATCCGAAGGTCTTTTCTGATAGCCACGTGGCAGCGCCAGTATCCAGCAGGAAGGAGCCAAGGGAAATACCAATGGCAAAGACGATGAGGGTACCCCAGCTCACGGACTTCTGCGCCTCTGGCCAGGTAAATACGCCGATCTTGGGCAGCAGCATCAAGGCGACGGCCACCGCGGTAATGACGGCCGAGCTAATCGGGTGCAGAAGCCCCTCCGTGGCCCAGAAAAAGAGCAGGAGGAGGGAAAACCCGATGAGCCTTTTCTCTTCCGGTGAGGTGGGCCCAAGGTCCTCTAGCTGCTTGGCGATGAGCTCCTTTCCTCCCTCAATGCGCTCCGTTTCCGGTTTGATGACGGCGCGCATGATGAAGTACAACGCGACGGACATCAGGATGGACCAGGGCGCGGCCCAAATAAACCACTGCCCCCAGGAGACCGACTGCCCCATTTGATCCTCAATAAATCCCACCGCCACGAGGTTTTGTGCGGCTGCGGTTTTAATACCTACATTCCAGATCGAGACGGCCTGCGCTGCGGTAATGACGAGTAGGGCACCCAGCTTCGACTCATAGGACAAGCCGAAGGCGGCTACCATACCGAGCAAGATAGGCACCACGGCGCCCGCACGCGCGGTGGCAGAGGGAACGAAGAAGGCCAAGATGATGGCGATCGCGATGGCGCCGATAACGATGTGGGAGGTCTTCTCCCCCGCGATCTTCAGCACGTACAGCGCAATCCGCTTGTGCAGGCCCGTAGCCTGCATCGCTCCGGCCAAGATCAGCGCCGCGGCCACAAGCGCTACCGCAGACGAGGAAAATCCTGCCATCGCGACCTTGAGGGCATTAGAGGTGCCATAGATACCATCGGATTCTGGATCCGGCCCGAGCCCCAAAAGTAGGGAGATAAGGCCGACGATCAACAGTGCGCTCACCGGATAGCTCACGGCCTCGGTCACCCACATGATCACCGCGAAGGCCAGCATGCCTAGGGCCACTTTAGCGGGCCAGTCGAGTCCCGGGATCGGGATAAGTAAGACGGCCGCGAGGGCCAGGAAGGCCAGCGCGAACCACACGGCATCAAGGTGAAATTTCTCCTTTTTCGTGGGTTCGGTAGATTCCTGCGGCGAGGAGTGGGAAGAAGAACTGGCTGTGGATGCTTGTGCTTGAGCCATGGAGACGACTCCTTAACAGTTCGTTGTGGCCCTGGGATGGGCCGGTGAGTGGAGGAATAAATCGTGTGTGCTTCCCAGCACCACCTTCCACGTTAGGTAATAACCAGTGAAATACCTAAAGTAGAGCCCTATTTTTGCTATGGCATTTCTCACTCATAAAGAGGGTGCCTAATCGTGCGCTGGCCGATGCGGAATTTTGCGCACCCACCAGTTAGAATTGCCCAACGATGACTACTTTTGCCGAACTCGGCTTACCTCAGCGCGTGGTTCACGTTTTGAACGACCAAGGAATCACGGAAGCATTTCCCATCCAAGCCGCAGCCATCCCGGATGTACTTGCGGGCAAGGACGTACTCGGCCGCGGGCCTACCGGATCCGGAAAGACCTTTACCTTCGGGCTTCCCACGCTGGCCCGATTGGCTGGCTCGGGTGCCTCGACCCCCGGCCACCCCCGTGCGGTCGTCCTCGCCCCCACCCGCGAGTTGGCGACGCAGATCCAACAACGCCTCGATGAGCCCGCCGCCGCATTAGGGCTGCGCGTCCTCGCGGTGGTTGGCGGCGTCAATATCAACCACCACATCCGGTCTTTGGCGCGCCCAGTGGATCTCTTGGTCGCTACACCTGGTCGCGCCCAGGATCTCATCGCCCAAGGCAAGTTGTCCTTTGACAAGGTGCAGATCACCACTTTGGACGAGGCGGACCAGATGGCCGATATGGGGTTTCTTCCCCAAGTGCGCAAGCTCTTAAACTACACCCCGCCCACCGGTCAGCGGTTGCTGTTTTCGGCGACCCTCGACGGGGACGTCAATAAGCTGGTCGAGCAATTCCTGCACGATCCCGTAGTCCATTCCACCGCACCGGTGACCGCGGCGGTGGAATCGATGTCGCACCACCTGTTTTTCGTCGGCGATCGCCCCGCCCGCAACGAGGTGGTTATGCGCATCGCCGCACGCGCGGGCAAGACCATTATGTTCATGCGAACCAAGCACGGCGTGGATAGGCAGGTGAAAAAGCTAAGGCGCATCGGCATCAACGCCTATCCACTCCACGGGGATAAGGGCCAAGGCGCGCGCACCCGCGCCATTTCCGGCTTTGCCGATGGCTCCATTCCCGTCCTCGTTGCCACCGATATCGCAGCACGCGGCATCGATATCGCAGACGTCTCCCTCGTCGTCCACGTGGATCCACCGGCAGAACACAAGGCCTACCTGCACCGCGCCGGACGAACGGCGCGCGGCGGCGCAACAGGCACGGTGGTTACCCTGGTCACCGATGAACAGCGCTCAGAAGTAGCTGCGCTCATCAAAAAGGCCGGTGTGGACGCAACCGAACACGATATTTCCCACCGCGATAACCCGGCCGGCGCTCCCGAGCTGCGCACGGTCACCGGTGCCCGCAAACCGCACGGACCGGCCCTTCCACCGCCGGGCCAAGACGGTTCGCACGGCTCGGGCCAGCAACAAAAGAAACAACCCCCACGCCAGCAGAAGAAACCGGTTGGTGGTGCCAGGAGGGGTAAGGGGCGGCGTCGTTAAGCGCTGGCGCAATAGAAAGGAGGATAGGCCCGTGCAGGTTTTATCTACCGCTGACTGGACCGCCCGCATGGATGAGCACGAGCGGCGGGCAACGGACCGCCTGGAGCGGTTTCGCCATCCCGGCACTTATCATCCCGTATTTGATTTCCTCTTTGAGTACTACCCTGTCCGCCCGTCGCATCTGAAGCGTTGGCACCCGGGCATCGACACGGCGCTCGCGGGAAACGCGCCGCAGGCTAACTGGCGCGATTACCACGAAACCGCGGATGGCATCACCGTGGACGTGGAGTCCTACATGAAACGGCGCGGCAGCTCCGTCGACTATATTCTGGACTTACTGCGGCGCTCTTCTACCAACCCGGCGCACTTTGATTGCTTTGGCCTGCATGAATGGGCGATGGTCTACCACACCGATTCCCCGCGCCACGATCTCCCGCTGCGCTTAGGCGCCGAAGGGACCAACCACGTCGTGGATACTCACTCCCTCAAGTGCTCGCATTATGATGCCTTCCGTTTCTTTACTCCGCCGGCGCGCCCGCTCAATCTGACGGTGCTCCACCGCGAGGATCAACCAGCCAACGACCAGGCAGGCTGCGTGCACGTGAGCATGGATCTTTATAAATGGGCATGGAAGCTGGGGCCCTTGGTCCCAGGTGATCTCTTCCTCGATTGCCTGGATCTGGCTATCGATGCCCGCATCCTTGACATGGAGGCCTCCCCGTACGATTGCCGCGACTGGGGCCTTGGGGTAGTGCCCATTGAAACGCCGGAGGGAAAGGCAATATACGTCAATCGTCAACGCGGCTTGGCCCAGCGCGCCAAACCGCTGCGCGAGCGGCTTGTCGCAGTAATGGAAACGGCTTACTCCCAGATACACTAGATTAAGCGCATCACGCGCTGGCTCGGGAGACTTCGGAGAAAGGCATTACATGGCACGGCACTCAAACGGGGAAAACAAATTCGCGATCGCCGGATGGGTTGTCGCGGTTGCCATCATCGCGATCCTTGCCGTCATTGCACTGGTGGTTTTCTTAATGCGTGGAGGCGATGACTCCAACGACACTACGGCCGCCGAGACCACCTCCGAATCCGCTGTAGAAAGCAGTACCGCGGTCCCCTCCTCTACTCCTGCTACGACGAGCACCGATGCTGCGAAGCCTTCAGAGGAGAACGGCGCCAAAGATTCTAGCTCCCCGGCTGCCTCTTCCACCGTGGAAATGGCGCCCAATACCCTCCTTCTTGTTGATACTTCCGCGAATATGACCGCGATGTTTGATGCAACGCAACAAGCGCTTTCGGGCACCGCAGGAAAGCTGAGCCAGAATAATAGCCAGGTTGCCCTCTGGAACTATTCGTCTCCTATCTCGGAAGCCGCCACGGTGGGCTACCGCGATAACCTCGGATTCGGCAATGGCGCTGCGGTTCCGGATACGCTCGCGGCATTCGGCACCGGTGGGGTGCCGCAATCGCGCAGCGCCACAATTGCCGCGCTGAACACCGCTGCGGATCAGGCCGCCGGTACCAATCGGAAGGCACGGGTGCTCCTCGTGACAACGGGCACCGAGCTCGATATGGACGATGCTCAGTTTTCTGCCGCTCTTGACGGCGCGAAGTCAGACAACGTAGAGCTATCCGTCGTCCACGTGGGCCCAGGGGCAATCGATGAAGAGCTAAAGAACGCCGCTGACAACTTCACCAGTGTCGATGCAGGCACGCAGGAAGACCTCAACGCGGCAATGGACAAGGCTGCCGGGGTTTAATCAAAAAATTCTCCCTCCACCCCCGTGAGCTGGGGTCTGGAGGGAGAACCTATTAAGAGGACTTAGGAGCTCTTGCGATTGCGGCGAGCGGCGAGCTCATCCAAGCCAACCACGTTGTCATCGGGCAATTCCTCGGCGCGCTCTGCGGGGAAGGACGTAATCGTGCCGGACAGTTCCTTCAAGATTCCCGGCACTGCGATGCCAAAGACGCCCTGGCCGCCGGCGAGAAGGTCAATGACCTCATCATTGGAGCGGCACTCGTACACGGTAGTGCCATCAGAGACGAGGGTGAGTTCCGCCAAGTCATTGACACCGCGGTCGTGCAGCGATTCCACGGCCAAGCGGATGTTCTGCAGGGAGATTCCGGTATCGAGCAAGCGCTTGACAATCTTGAGGACCAAGACGTCCTTGAAAGAATATAGGCGCTGCGAGCCCGAGCCGCGGGCGGTGCGAATGGAGGGGTTGACCAGGTTGGTGCGTGCCCAGTAGTCCAACTGGCGGTAGGTGATGCCAGCAACCTGGCAAGCGATGGGCACGCGGTACCCCACTTCTTCGTCCGGTCCCACATCAAAAAGGGATTCTTGGACGTACTGGGACTCGGACTGAGTGTCCTCGGTGATGCTCACGTAATTACTCCAATGGGGTTTGTTGGAAGCTCTAAAGATCAATTAAATGCCAAGCGCACACCCTCGTCAAGCGGTGCTTGCTTAACCTTCGAGTACAACTTTAGACTTTAAAAACCACATTGTCACCATTAGTCACACGCGTGTCATTAATTTTTTTCGTCTTCTTCCCCCGTGTGGAAATCGGATTCATCCATGCCAAGGCTGCGCATCATCTCTTCGAAATCGGCATCGGCCTGCGCGTTTCCGGATGCAGAGGTGCTTTCCTCGGCGGAGGAGGCATCGCTGTCTTCCCAGTCCTGCGTGGGGGTAGGAAGCTCGAGGTCGAAGTATTCCTTGATGTCGTCCTCGCTGGCGAAGACGGATACCTGCGCCAAGAGCGCAGATTCGGCAACGATGGGCACCTTAAAGTACTCGGCTACCGCCAAGGCATCGCTTACACGCGCATCAAAAACTTCACCTTGCGCGGTCTGAATATCCACCATGAAGGTGCCTTGATGATGGTTGACAATCTCGATGGCTTCGACGCCACCTGCAGCCTCCAAGACCTCGCACAGAAGATCGTGGGTCGTGGGGCGGTTCGGGCGCTGGTCAGCAAAAACGGCGGCCAATTGGATTCCGTCTACGGCCGAAAGCCAGACGGGAATGAGGCGATTTTCTTCGGGCCAACGCAGCAGTGCGCAGACATCATCTTCTGGCCCAAGCTGGTGAATGCCGTGAAATTCAAGGGTTACATCACTCATAGCTACCACTCTCCCACACGGGAGGCGGCCATGGTGAGTTAGGCGTTAAATTCGTGGCGCAAATCCGTCTTTACCAAGGTGGCATGCAAGGAAACCACTAGCGCCGTCATCTGCTGGGATAGTTCTTCTGCCTGCTGGTGTGCGGTATCGGAATTCGAGTGCGCTACGGGGGCTGCGACTTGGGAGATTAAATCCGCCTGGCGGCGGGCGCTATTGCGCAGGGACTTCAGCTGGCTAGAGCTAAAGCCAAAAGCCTGCAGTGCAACTGCGGCAGAGGCAATGGCCACGTCATCGGTATTGAAAAATCCTGCGGCATCCGGCTTAATCAGCTTGTCCTTGATAAAAGAGGCAATATCCGCCTCCGATGCCCCCGCCTGCTCTGCTACCTCGGCATCGGTCAGGCGCGTTACCGCGGGTGCTTTGAACTGCTGCGGGGACAGCAAGGTCTCCGCATTGCCAGCAGAAACAATGGCGGTGACCTGGCCGGAATCCATTGCTTCCAGCTGCTCGCGAATGACCTTGAGCGGGGTGTAGTTATCCCGCTGTGTGGTCAAGATATAGCGCAGCCTATCCACGTCTTCCTGCGTGAACCGGCGGTAGCCGGAGGCAGTGCGCTGGGGAGAAATCAGCCCCTCTGATTCGAGGAAGCGGATTTTAGACACAGTGACATCAGGGAATTGCTGATTCAGCGTTTCTAAGACCACGCCAATGGACATGGTCTTAGCCTTCTTCGTGTTCGGGCTCTTGCGGCGAGCTGATGCCGCCGCGGATTCTGCTGCGCTCACTGTGTCTATCTCTTTAAAAGTGTCTCAGTAGTCGTTGGATATAAAAAGGAGACTAAACCGCTTTAACCAAGGACGGCAAAACGGTTTGTCTGCTGCAGTTTTAGTCCTGCTTGGTGATGAATACGAGGCGGAATTTACCGATTTGAATCTCATCTCCAACCTCGAGCGACTGCGAATTGCGCGGCTCGCGGTTGACGTAGGTGCCGTTCAAGGATCCCACGTCTACAACCTCGAATTGGCCTTCATCATTCTTGCGGAATTCAGCGTGGCGGCGGGAAACGGTGACATCATCCAGGAAGATATCTGCCTCCGGGTGGCGCCCCGCCGTGGTGGTGTCCTGGTCAAGCAAGAAGCGGGCACCGGCGTTGGAGCCGCGCTTGACGACGAGCAACGCCTGGCCATCTTCCAAGTTTTCCGTACCTACCGCAGAGGTATCGGTTCCCTTGGTGCCATTTTCCATTTCCTTGAGCAGGTCAGCGCGGAATACAGAGGTGGTCTCCACCTGTGGTTCCGGGGTTCCGGTGTTCTCGCTCATTGTTACCTCCGGGGATTAGTTTTGAGTTACTTATACCAATAATAGCGACTCTTCCGAGTCTGTGATCTCTCAGTGGGCAATTATTTCACCGGAAAATGTTTCCGATGCCGCTCAACACGGAATTTCCCTGCCCCGCAAGGGGGTTATCAGAGACCATATAGGTCCACGTTGCGCTTGGACGGTTCAATCCTGAGTCTGCAAGGTGTGCCCCCTCAGAGTCAATAGGCACCTGTCTGAAGGTCTCTACTGACTGATCCACCGCCCGCTGCGCCAAGTCCTTAAACTCGCGCACCGCAATGCGGTGATATTCATCGATCGGGGTCTCGCGCGCGATGGCGCGCAGGTGAATGGATTCGCGCACATCATCGAGCAGCTCGAGGTGATCGGCCCAGCCCATGTCTAGGTGATACAGCATGATTTCGCGCGCCGCCTGGATGCGCGCCGCCTCCGGGATATCCGCAAGCTCGCTCGCCCGCTCTGGGGCGCGCTCGGCTAGTTCCTGCCAGGCTTGGTCCGTATCCAATAGCGTTGCACGGCGCTTATCGATGATGATGCGCTGGTCCGCCAAGAGCTGGTTATATTTCCAGGTTTGCGCGTGAATCTCTAGCAATTGGCCCTCTGTTACCCGCTGGCAATGGGCCACAAAGTCCTGCACCCGTTTGGATTCGATGAGCCCGCCAGGGCCAGGTTGCGCACTGACCTTTTCCCCAGCGCCGCCTTGTTGCACCACATCATCTTCCAGCGAGACGAAAAACAGGGCCAAGCCTGGGTCCCCTTGCCGCCCTGCACGCCCACGCAGCTGGTTATCGAGCCGCGCGGTGCGGTGCCGAGAGGTTCCGATCACGGCAAGGCCGCCGCGCTCGGCCACCTCATCGTGGTCGGCCTCATCGGCACCACCGAGCTTGATGTCGGTACCGCGGCCGGCCATTTGTGTGGAGACAGTTACCCGCCCAATATCGCCTGCTTCGGCAACAATCTGTGCTTCTTCGCGGTCATTTTTGGCGTTGAGCACGTTGACTTCGATATCGCGTTCGCGCAAGGCCTCAGCCAAATTTTCTGATTCCGCCACGTCTTGGGTTCCCACGAGCACCGGTTGACCAGCCTCGTGCAGGCGGGCAATTTCTTCGACGATGGCCGCCGACTTCTCCCCTATGGTGGCAAAAATACGGTCCTGCTCATCGAAGCGCCGCAAGGGCTTGTTCCGGTCGATGACGGAGACGTGCAGGTCATAAAATTGCCGCAGCTGGTCGGTGGCCTCTACCGCAGTACCCGTCATTCCACAGACCAGCGGGTACCGGCGCATGAGTTCTTGCAGGGTAATCGTATCGAGGATGCGCCCGCCCTCTGAGACTTCCAAGCCCTCTTTGGCCTCTACCGCGGCCTGCAGCCCGTCGGGCCAGCGTTGCAGATCGGCGACGCGGCCACGGGAGGCATCGATAAGCTGCAGCTTGCCGTCCACCACGATGTAGTGAATATCGCGGATCAACAGCGCCTTTGCGTGCAGCGCCAAGTTGACCTTGACTAGGACGGTACCGATAGTGTCCTCGGAATAAAGGGAATCGATGCCAAGCTCTCGCTCTACGCGGGCTGCGCCGACATCGGTAAGCTGCACCGTGCGCCCATCATCCGAGATAACGTACTCGTGGTTCTCCCGCAGTCGGGAGACCACATTGGTAATTTGCCCCGTGGGCGCCTCACCTGGGCGATTTCCGGCGAGCACCAGCGGCACGAGGGCCTCGTCCACCAAGACAGAATCGGCCTCGTCCACCAAGGCGACATCGCCAGGAGCCTGCACCGTCTGTGCGCGTTCGGTGATCTGATTATCGCGCAATAGGTCAAAGCCCAATTCATTGACGGGGGCGTAAATAATATTCTGCGAATAAGCCGCGCGGCGCTCATCCGCGCTCATGCCCTCCGTCACAGAAGCTACCTGAAGGCCAAAAAATTCCACGACGGGCCGCATCCATTCGGCATCGCGGCTGGCTAGGTAGTCATTGACCGTCACGACGTGAACGCGCTTTCCGGTCAGCGCGAAACCCGTTGCGGCCATCGCGCCGACGAGAGTCTTGCCCTCACCGGTAGCCATTTGAATCACATCACCGGTAAGCAGGCGCAGTACCGCCTGCGATTGCACGGTAAATGGGTGCAGGCCCAAGGTGCGTTCGCACGCTACAGCCAAGGCGCCGAGGAATTGCGCCTTGTCTGCGACCTCGCCGCCGCGCACCGCATCGCGGGCGGCTTGAGCCACGGCAGCATCGTCGCTCTGTGCGAGTTTCTCCGCGGCGGAGCGAGCTTCATCCACGATGGCCTTGGATTTCTTATCGTTTCGCTCGCTTTGCGAGCCCATCGCTTTCCAGAACCAATCGAATGCTCCCACGACAATTCCTCCTTTAGGGGCTGGCTGCCTACGACTCTAGTCAACCTCATCTGGCTTGGAACTTATGGGGCCGTTATTGTAGGTGCCATGCAATCCGTCAATGTTAAGCTGCCGTCCAGCCGAGGAACCGAGATGGCAGGAACCATCGACTTTCCTGATGCTCCCCCTCTCGCCTTCGCCGTCTTCGCGCATTGCTTTGCCGGCTCGCGCCATACCCCTGGCGCGGCCCGCACCTCGAAGCAATTAACGGAATTCGGTATCGCCACCTTGCGCTTTGATTTTCCCGGTTTGGGGCAATCAGAAGGCGAGTTCGCGGACACCACGTTTAACCAGAATGTCGACGATATCCGCGCCGCCGCGGACTGGCTAGAAGAACACTATTCCGCACCACAGATGCTCGTTGGTCACTCCTTGGGCGGCGCAGCGGTGCTCAAGGCCGCCACGGCAATGAAAAAGATTCGCGCCGTGGCCACCATCGGCGCCCCCTTCGATCCCGCGCACTCCGTGCTACACTACGCGGATAAGATCGGTGAGGTAGACGCTAATGGTGAGGTCGAGGTCGTCTTGGGCGGCAGGGCCCTGACCATTTCGCGCAAATTCCTGGAGGATTTGGCAGAAACCAATCCGGAAGAATATCTACCGCGGTTGCGCAAGCCCCTCTTGTCCCTGCATTCCCCCATCGACCAAACGGTGGGCATCGACAATGCGCAAAATATCTTCCGCATGACCCGCTACCCCAAGTCCCTCGTCTCGTTGGATAAGGCCGATCACCTGCTCACGAAACAGGGTACGGCGGCCCGCGCCGCTGATCTGATCGGTGCTTGGTCGCGGCAGTTTATCGTTCCCGACTATGAACCTGAGGAAGTGGGCACGGATGCCGCCGTTGCACGTCCAGCTACCGGCACCAAATTTGGCGTCGTGGTGCGCCACAATGATCACTCCGTGACCGCGGACCGCACCAAAAAGGAAGGCGGCAAGGGCAAGGGCTTTACTGCAACGGGTCTGCTCATGTCGGCCCTGGCCGCCGCCTCCACCCAGGCCATCAAGGAGGCTGGCAAGAAGCTTGCGCTTGATGATGTCCACGTGACCATCACCCAAACCGGTACCACCTCCTTCGAGCGCCGCATCGAACTAAAAGGCTCCTTGAGCTCTGCCGATGTCGATGCACTGCGCGCAGCCGCGCGTGATACCGATGTCGAGCGCATGGCCGCCGGCGCCACCATCACCGATGTCGTGGACGCCAACTAATGGTGGCCCTCAACCCCATCGCCGGTTCCCGCCGCTGCCCCTGCACGAGCGGGCTGAGCTTTGGCGAATGCTGCGGCAAGTACCATGCCGGTGCCAAAGCTCCCACCGCCGAGGCCTTGATGCGTTCGCGGTTTAGCGCCTTCGTCAGCGGCGATGAGGACTACCTCCTGCGCACCTGGGATCCGGTGACTCGGCCGGGCTCATTGGACTTGGCTGACTCCCCCATCAGGTTCTACCGCCTCGATATCCTCGATACCGAGCGAGGTGGTCTTGTAGACGATGAAGGCATCGTGGAATTTGAGGCCTTCTACAAGGGCGAGGCAGTGGGCTCCCAGCGGGAGCGATCATCTTTCCGGCGCCTTAATGGCGCTTGGGTCTATTCCACCGGCGAGCTTTAATGCAGGTCACGGCCTAGATTTCACTGTGGAATTATCCTGATGTAATCTAGGGCAGTCGCAACAAATAATGCGACGCCGGGCTATGGCGCAGTTTGGTAGCGCACTACACTGGGGGTGTAGGGGTCGCAGGTTCAAATCCTGTTAGCCCGACAAATTGTCCCTCGGCTATGGAATCACCTCCACGGCCGTGGGATTTTCTGTATCTACACCGCAAATAGGATGGCGAGACCAAGCAGGATAAGCACCGTGGGGAATAAAACGCTCTCCCACTTCTCTAGTGCTTCTGCTACGGCTGGCCGGGTGGCCACGAACTTCGCGGCCGCTACAAGGCCGGCGACCAAAACGAGGAATACGATGCAGTACACCGCGATGTCTGCCGGCGCAGACGTGGTAAATACCGGCAGGTACACACCGATATTATCGCCGCCGTTGGCAAACGTGACCCCGGCTACCGCAGCGACACTGAGCTTCTTTCCAGAAACGTCATCGTCGTCTTCCCCGCGAAAAGCCTCCCAGGCTGCCCAGAGGCCAATGGCCAGGGGAATAAGCCCGAAAAAGCGAATCCAGTTTTCCGGAAGGATGGCGCTAAGTCCCAGACCAAGTGCCACGGAGACCGCGAGGATCCCCAAAAATCCCAGGTACTGGCCCAAAAGGATGGTTTTAGTCGTGCCCTTCCTGCCCGCGCCACGGGCAAAGAATAGCGAGAGAACAACGATATCGTCGATATTGGTGACGATGAATAAGACGATTGCGGATGCGAGAGTAGTAAGCACCCAGCTAGCTTAACGCATCCACCGATGACAATTGTCATGGAAACCTAGTGACACAGTTCCTGCTATTACGAACACAAGCCTGGTTAAGTGCAAAACATGAAAACGACACGCACCCCAAGCTCAATTTCCTCACCAGCGATTAAAGTACGCGACGTAGAAAAAGTCTTCGCAGCAAATTCCTCGCATTCAGTGCGAGCACTTAATGACGTATCAGTCTCCATCGCCCCCGGGGAAATCGTAGCGTTGCTAGGTACCAACGGCGCTGGAAAGTCCACACTCATTGACCTCATCTTGGGGCTTACCGAACCATCTTCCGGCACTGTCACAGTCCTAGGCAAAAGCCCCCAGGAAGCGATCAACAACGCACAGCTAGCAGCGGTGCTTCAATCCGGAGGTCTTCTCCCTGACCTCACCGTAAGCGATACTTTAAAAATGATTTCCGCTACCTTTGCCCAGCCCCTAGACATTGGCGAGGTTGCACATCACACCAACTTAGAACCGATATTGTCTCGACGGGTAGGCAAGTGCTCTGGTGGCGAGCAACAACGTCTTCGATTCGCGCTGGCGCTCCTAGGTGACCCGCAGATTCTCATCCTTGACGAGCCGACTGCCGGTATGGATCCAGGCGCTCGCCGGGACTTTTGGGCGTCTATGCAGCACCAGGCTGAGCTCGGGCGCACCATCTTCTTCGCGACTCACTATCTCGAAGAAGCAGACAATTTTGCTGAAAGGATAGTGCTTTTGCACAAAGGGGAAGTTGTGGCCGATGACAAGGTAATTGACATACGTAGCCGTGGCGGGGTCCGAAGAATTACGGCCCAATTTGACGGCAGTATTCCTCCAGTCAGTTCGCTACCGGACGTAACTGATGTCACCCGCACTGGAGATCACCTTCAAATGACTACCTCAGATTCGGATTCGCTGGCCCGCCATCTTCTTAACCACACAGGCGCCTATGACCTCACCATTAGAGCTCATAGTCTGGAAAATACTTTCCTCGCGCTCACCGATGAGCACAGCTAACCCAATTCTCCTCCCGCTAGCCCCCAAACGAAAGATTCCAACCATGTCTAATAGTTCCACCGCGCCTGGGTTTAGTAACACAATGCGTTTTGCTGGGTACAATTTCCTCCGGCTACGCCGCAACCTCGCCCCGCTATTTTTCACCACCATTTTGCCGGTATTTTTCTATTTACTTTTCGGCACACTAATGGACTTTGGCAACCTTCCCATTCACAACGGTAACTTTGCAGCTCTCCAAATGATCAGCATGGCCCTGTACGGCGGCGTCGCCGGTGCGGTGGGAGCCGCTGCTGCTTCAGTCACTGATGCTCGATCCGGTTGGAGACGCCAACTAGCGCTTACTCCGCTGCGCCCTCACCAGATCTTCTGGGCGAATATCACCTCCATAGCATTGCAAGCTCTGCTCCCCATTGCAGCAGTGTTTCTCACTGGTGCGTTAACTAAAGCTGACATGGAGCCCCACCAATGGGTTCTGTCCTTTCTTGCGTGCGTTGTTGTCTCTATTCCCTTTGGCTTATATGGGATGATATGGGCACTTGCTTTACCGACGGATAACTCCGTGGCCATTGCTTCTTCCTCTATTGTCCTCCTGCTGTTCGCCGCCAATGTCTTTATCCCCCTATCTTCCTCACTTATGGCGTTTGCCCGCTTTACACCCCTTTTTGGCCCAGTAGTGCTGGCTCAATGGCCGTTGGCAGAAGGGATGCAACTGCTCAATGATGCCGATGGCACGGTTAACCATTCCTTGTGGAGCGCGGGACTAAACTTCGCCGTATGGACCGCAATTTTCGTCGGAGCCTGCGCAATGCTGCTCCACCGCGACAAATCACGAATGTAATGGATTCATTCCATTCGCCCTTCAAGGGATTCGCTACAAATAATGCGGTGTTTGCTAGCGTTTGGCTTATATTTCTGCTCTTCGGCTTAATTCTCAGTTTCGCTCAGCCTGGTGTGGACGCTACGCAGCGCCTAGGTTCCACTGCCTGTGTTATCGCTTTCAGCGCCCTATATTTCTTCAGCTTTGGTTCAGTGACTTACTACCCGCGGGGCTGGAACTTACGTTATCGCTTGGCCGCTCGGTGGTCTGCCTTAGCGCTCATAGCACTTATCTCCATACCCTTCTTCGGAGTTTATGCTACGACGTTTGTGCCCTATCTAGCTGCTTTCCTCGGGTTTCAATTACCGTTGCGTCGGGCATTATTATGGGTACTTCTTACCGGACTCGTAGTCACAGGTGCCTTATGGAGCGTCGATTCGCAGGACCTCTTAGGGACATTCATTGTGATATTCGGCTGGCCAATTTTGCTGGTGTTGCTAGGCACAATGTCTCAAAGAGAAGACTCGCGCACGGATTTAGAGCATCAACTCGATCTCGCTCGCCAACGTGAAGACATTGCCACAGACGTCCATGATTTGCTCGGTCACTCGCTTACCGTCATCAATTTAAAATCTGAGTTGGCACAGCGGCTAGTAGACGTAGATCCAACTCGAACTCGAAACGAGCTTCAAGAAATAAGTGACCTTTCCCGTAAGAGTTTGGCAGAAGTCCGCTCCACAGTTACCCGGATGCGTATGCCGACCTTCGAAGGAGAAGTTCAGGCAGCACGACGAGCATTCGATACTACAGGGATTCAAGCGCATCTTCCTGCCAACGTCCAAGCCGTAGGACTTTATGACGCCGCCTTTTCCTGGGCATTACGTGAGCTCACCACTAACGTTATTCGCCACTCAGGAGCACAGAACTGCTGGGTTAGCATAACCCAAAATAAGCTCCAAGTCGTAGACGACGGTTGCGGCTTCGATCCGAAAAAGCAGTACCAAAGTGGCGGGCTACACGGGCTGCACAAGCGAATGAAGGACAGCGGCGGAAAGTTGATTATTATGAGGAAGGACGACCGCACCGTAGCGCTGATTACTATGAATGGTGATACTGAGTTACTACCCTTAGACAGTGAAGTGGAGTCCGATGGCTGATACATCTCCACCCATCCGCATCCTCATCGCGGAGGATCAATCATTGGTTCGCGGTGCCCTTGTCGCTCTCCTAGCTACCGAACCAGATATCGAGGTAGTTGCTCAATGCGCAACGGGCAACGAGGTTGCAGGGCTCGTTGCCAAGCACAATGTGGAGGTAGCTCTACTCGATATTGAGATGCCTGGAAAGAGCGGTCTAGACGTAGCTGAAGAGCTCTCCGGCGGTCCATGCAAATGCCTCATCGTTACTACTTTTGGCCGTGGCGGCTATGTAAAACGTGCTATTGATGCTGACATCGCTGGATTCATAGTCAAAGACACTCCCCCAGAACAACTCGCGGAGGCAATTCGCCGAGTAAAGGCTGGGCTGCGGGTGATCGATCCTGCCTTAGCACGAGAAAGTCTTTTTACCCCGGACAACCCGCTCACACCCCGGGAACGAGAAATCGCGCGGCTTTTATTATCTGGGGTGACTTCCTCAGAACTGGCGCGCAAAGTGCATCTTAGTCCAGGCAGTGTACGCAACGTCGTCTCCAGTATCATGACAAAAACCGATGCAAATAATCGCTATGAGGCTGCGACGAAAGCCCAAACTCAGGGTTGGATTTAAAAAGCGCATTTTTCACCAGTCCAATCGGACCGCGTATTCCAGAAAAATCGGCCATAGACATAGGCTTAAGCCCCGCTCCTGTCTGGAACGGGGCTTAAGCGATATTTAATTAGAAACTAGGGCGAGAACTACTTGTTCTCGTCGTCACCGTCGTCATTGGTGCCGAGCTTGTCATCAATGGCATCGCGGGCCTTGTCCACCTGGTCTGCCTTGTCCTCGCCCAGCTTGTCCTTGGCAAAGTCCTCGGCCTTGTCCAAGCCTTCCTTGGTAACTTCCTCGCCCTTTTCGGAGTTCAGTGCTTCCTTTGCCTTGTCAAAGATACCCATTGCTAATCCTTTCGCTGTTTACTTCATCTAACCATTGCCCTAACCGGCAACACTGCCCACGATAACGACACTGCCCGTGCTTCGCCACCAAAGCTAGCCAGAGGCCCTAAAGTGATAGCGTTAATGAGACCAATGACCAGCTCGCACGGAAAAGGCAACAAATGACCCACACTAGCCCTAGTGCAGATGGCAATGCCGGAGAATTCTTTGGGCTGGTATGGCCTGGCAAGCAAGCCGCGCGCGCGGCGGCGGAGGCTCCCCTATCTTCCGAGTTCGAGCTCGATGCTGCGTTAAGCACCTCTCCTACCTCGCCCAATAGCATCCACCTGGCCGATAACCTGCCGGTTCTACAGCACTGGGTTACCTCTGGCGAAACCTTTGACGTCATCTACATCGACCCGCCGTATAACACCGGCCGAGACTTTGTCTACCGCGATAATTACCGCGCGCGGCGCGAGGTAAATTCCGGCAGCTATGCCCAGTGGCACGCCGAATGGCTGTCCATGATGCTCCCGCGGCTCATCTTGGCGCGGCGCGTTTTGGCGGAGAACGGCTTTATATTCGTCTCCATCGGAGAGGACGAGGCTGCTAATACCCGCAAGGTCTTGGACGAGGTCTTTGGTGAGGGCTGCTATGCCGGGCAATTCATTTGGAAAAAGGCCGGCACTGGGAAAAACGATTCCAAGTATGCGGTGGTAGAACACGAATACATCCTCTGCTATGCCAAGAACCCGGATAACCCTGGATTTAACCTGGATGCAGAGGGCTACACCAGCACCAAATATAACCACGAGGATGAACGCGGCAAATACTCCTTGGTGCGCCTTGATTCTAAGACCCTGGGGTACCTGCCATCGCTGGATTTTCCCATTGCCTCACCCGATGGCACGCAACACTGGCCGGACCAACCGGCTGGACACAGCCAGGTAGCGCGCTGGCGATGGGGCAAGGACATGGTGGAAAAACGCTACGATGAGTTGGTCTTTCGGCGCGGATTCGTCTACACCAAGAACTATCAAAAGGCAGGGGCGCGGCCGCGATCCATCCTCGATGGGCAAAGGTTTGGCGTAACGCGCACTGGGCGCCGCGACGCAGAAGAGGTCATGGGCGTAGAGGGAATCTTTGATTTCCCCAAGCCAGTGCGCCTTATCAAGCATCTCATCGCCATTGGCGGCGGGGACGATGCCCGGGTGCTCGACTTTTTCGCAGGCTCTGGCACCACGGCGCAGGCGGTCATGGAACTCAACCGGGAAGACAATGGCGCGCGCAGCTTTCACCTGGTGCAAATTCCAGAGCCCACTGCCCCGAACAGTGCGGCGCACCGGGCAGGCTTTTTTAGCGTCGCGGATATTTGCGTAGAGCGCGTGCGATCCGTGCCTGGATCCTCTTTCCGGGCCTACCGCGCAAACTAGGTTTCGCGGGTGCCGTCGGGCCTGCCCGGAATACCGAAGAAGTCCAAGACTCGGTCAGTGGCGAAGAACTTTCCTACTTCATTATTTTTGTCTCCAAGACCACCCGGCCACACGTGGGAGCCGCCGCCGATTCGGATATGCTCCAGCGGTGCAGAGCATCCCCGCCAATGCATGTCGAGGGCATTATTAACCAAGCGGTTGGTGTCTACCTTCTCCGAGCATTCATTGCGCTTGCGGTCCTGCTCTAGGACGGATTCGACCGAGAAATATTTGGTCTTGTGCCGGGTTCCGCCATAATAGCCCACGACAGGGTCATCGGTGCCGTGCATATCGAGGCGCCCTACGGGTTCATGGGCGCAATCTTTCAGAATATCTTCGTAATATGCAGCGGAAATGGTCGCGACCGAGTGGAAGATGCCGGGCATCTGGCAGGCCAGGTAGGCAGCAAAACCGCCGCCATTGGACATTCCGGTGGCAAAAAGCCGCGAATCATCAACGTTATAGGTCGCGCGGAGGGAATCGAGGATATCGAGCACGAATTTCTTGTCCTCGCTCCCGCTCGTTTCCGCATATGGGGCTGGACTCCACGCCTTTTTCTTGCCCGTGGGAAAGACGGTAATGGCTTGTGCCGCATCGAGGCGGGAATAGCCGCGCAGGTTTTCCGCTGACTGCCCCCACCCGTGAAATGCCATGACCACTGGCCACTGTTTTTGGGACGTGTACTTTTCCGGCACGCTGAGGATAAATGAGCGCCCGGACGGCAGATTGATCGTCGTATGCGATCCCGGTTCTGGGCCACTAAGCGGCGCAGAGGTAGGAATCCTGAGCTGCGAGGCAGCCGAACCGTGCGATTGCGTGCTTTCGCTGCGTGCCGCCGAGCCTGATTCTTCCTCGTTATTTGCGCATGACACGCCCAGCGCCGCCACGCAGCACAAGACTGCGGTGCTCAACGCAGCGCGCACCGGCCTCCGTCTCATGATGTTCGTCCCTTCTGCCAAGCGGCCCATAATTGTTTATAACGGCCCCCATAATTTAGCAGTTCTGCATGGCTCCCCTGTTCTACCACCCGGCCATTGTCCATGACCACGATGGCATCGGCGCGCGAAGCCTGATCCAGGCGGTGCGCAACTACCAAGGCGGTCCGACCCTCCATCACAGTCTCTGCGGCGTCCTCTAAGGATTCAGCGCCCACCGAGCCTGCTTCCGCCGTGGCTTCGTCCAAGATAATAATGCGGGGATCCAGCAGCACGATTCGGGCAAGTGCCAATTGCTGCGCAGCCACCGGGTCCAACGGCATGCCTTGCGCGCCCACGATGGTATCGAGGCCCGCTTCCAGATCGAAAAACCAGTCAGCCTGCACTTGGCGTAGGGTCTGCACCATTTCCTCATCGGTGGCCTGTGGCGCTGCGAGTGCAAGATCCTCGCGCAAACTCCCAGAAAAGACGTGCACCTCCTGGGAGACGAGGGCAAGGCGCTGGATACGCTCGGCATCGGAAAGCAGGGCAACCTCGACGCCATCGACAAGCACGGTGCCCTGATCTGGGATGCGCAAGCCCGCGAGCAACGCAGCCACGGTGGATTTCCCGGCGCCAGACGCCCCGACGAGGGCAACCGTTTCGCCGGGCTTAATCGCAAGGTTGAGTCCCTCGACGGCCCAAGAGTTATCGCTATAGCGGAAGGAAATATCCCGCATATCAACGCTGCCATCGCCCCTCGGTGCACCGCTATCCGGTACCGGCGCGGGCGGATCGATGACCACGCCCACGATACGCGCCAATGAGGCATACCCAGATTGCACCGTATCTAGCACGCGCATCAGCCCCATCAGCGGCCCGCGCAGGCGTATGAGCAATAACATCGCCGCGGTGACCGCTCCAACAGTAAGCGCATTGGCCTGCACCACCCAAAAGCTCACCGCCAAACCGCTGGCCAATAAGACCAGTTCAATGCCGGTGAGGTGGGCCTGGAGCACCATCATCGTCCGGCGCGCGTTATACCCTTCTTCCACCACACGCGTTGAAGCCGCGCCGATCCGGTCGTGCATCGTATTTTCCATGCGGAACGCGCGCACCGTGTCCCTGCCGTGGATCGCCTCCAAAAGCCGGCGGGCGCGGTCCGCCATGGCGGCGCGTTCTGCGGCATACCGGTCAGGGGCGCGCCGCAAGTAATACCGGCCGGCTAAGAAATACAGCGGGGTCACGGCAAGGATAACCACGAGGTATTGCCAATCCACCGTAAGCAGCGCCACCCCCGTTGAGGCAATGGCAAAAATGGACTTCGCCAGCACGGGGACCGTCTCTGTGACCGCGGCGGATAGCTCTGCCACGTCATCAGTAGAGCGCGATACCAAGTCCCCGGTTCCGGCGTCCTCGACGCGGTGTGTGGGAAGGCCGAGTGCCGTAGAGACCATATCCTCGCGCAGAGAAGCGATGACTCGCTCGGTGAGCTGGGATAGGACGTAGAACCCCGCCGCTGATAATGCGGCAGACGCGGCGGCAACCCCGATAAGCACGACGCCAAGGAGGGCGATGCTGGCGCCCGTCGTAACGGCATCAACAATTTTGCCAAGCAGGATCGGGATGGTGACATTGGCCGCTGCTCCGGCGATCAAAAACACCACGGCGATAAGGGCGCGGCGACGCGCGTTCGGGATAACTGCTAGTTGCTGCGCCACAACCTCTCGCACCTGTGACCACGTAGCGGTGGGAAAACGCATTAGGACTCCACCCCCACGGCATGCCAAGCAGGCGCCGACGTATAGACGATGGTGGGTTTGTCCTTCCGGTAGCCCGCAACGCGATGAGCTACGTCTTGCTCGGTAACTGAATCGACCGCTGTGGTGGGATCAGAAAGGATCAGCACCTCTGGATCCGCGGCTATAGCACGCGCAAGCGCGACTCGTTGCTGCTGGCCGCCGGACAAATTGTTTCCGCGCTCACCCACCGCGCGGTCCAGCCCACCGGGAATATCCTCGCCCGCGGCCACCTCTAAAGCCCGTGCGGCCGTATCCGCATCCGGATGAATATTGTCTTGTACGGTCCCGTCAAACAGCATGACCTCATGTGGCACGACGATGAATTTTTCCCGGGGTAGGTCTCGCAGTTCTTCCGGAGCATGTCCATCGATGGCGGTCACCCCTGGCCGCAGCGCAGGAACCTGTGGTGCGGCGTCCTCGGGAAGTCCAGGAGCGCCCAGCAGGCCCACGATTCGCTGCGCACTCGCCTGCGCCGCGGCCCACCGGGAGGCAATATTCCTTCCCAGCATGGTCATCGGGGTAATGATGAATTGGGTAAGGCCAATGATCATAATGAGCTCACCAATGCTCATCTGCCCATCCAGCGCCAGGTAGCCGGCGGCAACGGCGACGGCGATGACATAAATCGAGCCCAGCGCCTCCGTAGAAGCATTCAATCCTGCCTGCGCCGCATTGGCTTCAACGGTTCGCTCGTAGGCGGCATCGGAATCGCCCGCATACCGCTTGCGCACCGTGCCAATCGCTCCGATCCCTTTAATAATGCGCAGGCCATGGACAATATCCGTCGCCGTCGCGCTCGCCCGGCCCAATGCTTCTTGCCGGATACCAGAGCGCTTGCGCAATGGTCCTGCCGAGCGCAGCGATCCCCACACCACGATGGGGCCGCCGCATAAAATGGCCACGCCTAGCGGCAGATTCACCCGGCTGATCATCACCGCGACATAAATGATCGACGTAATCTCCGCCACCGGGAACACCGTCATCATCACCGCGTTCTGCACACGGGTCGCATCGGTCGAGGCAATGGCCAATAACTCCCCTGGCGTGCGTTTCGGCCCGCCCATCCCTTTGGGATCCATAATCCGATCCGTAATGGCCATGCGCACGTCGTGGCCAATAACGAGCATGCTGCGCGCATTGAGCCCGCGGCCACACCACCCGGTAATGGCATTAACCGCGAAAGCCAGGATCAGGAGTGCAAGCCACCACCACAGTCGCGCTATCGATCCTTCCACCACCGCTTCATCGATGGCATAGCCCACGATGACCGGCGTTGTGCCGTTGAGTACGAAGGAGATAGCCATGCACACGGCCGCTGGGATGGTCATCCCAGGCCGGGAGAAGACAGTCTTCAGCAACCACCGCCGATCTGATGGTTCTGGAAGTGTTGCCATAACAAGCCATTCTAATTCCCGGTAGGTTAGATAGCCTATGTCGACTCGCCACCCCAACCCCCAGCACTTCCCCAGCTACCGCAATCCCTCTGCGAAGCAGAAGCCTACCTTTGGCACCGATCCCCAGCGCACCCAGGCAGCGCGCGCCTTCCACCGCGGCGCCCACACCTATCAGGATGTTCGCCCCCATTACCCGCCCGAGGTTGCTGAGCTCATTGCCGGCGCCCACCGCGTTGCCGATATCGGCGCCGGCACCGGCAAGCTCACTGAGTCCCTCACCAATCCCACCGTGCTCGCGGTCGAGCCATCTCCAGACATGGCCCGCGTGCTCCACCGCCGCCTGGATATTCCCATCATCCGCGCCACGGCCGAGCACACCGCGCTTGCCGATGCCTCCCTCAACGCCGCCTGCCTCGCCCAAACCTGGCACTGGGTCGACGTTGCCGCCGCTTCCGCCGAGCTGGACCGCATCCTCGCGCCGGGCGGGCGCGTCCTTTTAGTGTGGAATACCCTCGACGTACACGCGGATCCCTGGATCCTTCGGTTAAGCCGCATTATGCACTCCGGCGACGTGCATAAGCCAGGCTTCTATCCCGAATACAAAGCACCCTGGACCTTAGACCGCGAGGTCCGTCTAAGCTGGACCCACGAACTCACCCCAGAACAGCTCCACCAACTCATGCACACCCGCTCATACTGGCTCAGAAATAACGAGGCCATCCACGAGCGCATGACCCACAACCTGAACTGGTACCTCTACGAACACATGGGCTTTTCCGCCGGCCAAAAACTGCACATCCCGTACCGCACGGATGCTTTCGTGCTGGTACGGGAGGCGAAGTCTCGCGACTGATTACAGGAGAACCTGGGCCAAGAGGGAGCCGACCACACAGGAGGTAAATACGGAGATCGCTCCGGGGATAAGGAACGAGTGGTTGATGACGTATTTGCCAATCCGCGTCGTACCCGTGCGATCGAAGCCGATGCAGGCCAAGTCGGAAGGATACGTGGGCAAGATGAAGTAACCATAAGCCGCACCGTAGAAACCAACGATGACAGCCGGGTCAATGCCCAATTGCAAACCAATGGGAGCAATCGCTACCAGTGCAGCGGCCTGCGAATTGACCAATTTGGACACAACTACCAACACGACGGCGTAGGTCCAAGGGGCCGCCTCGACGACAGAACCCAAGTTCGTTTCCAGGGCATCGATATGGGATTGGAAGAACGTATCTGCCATCCATGCAACACCGAAGACCGAAAATACAGCGGTCATGCCGGCCTTGAATACTGGAGTAGACGCAATCTTTTTGGTATCCACCTTGCAGCTAAGAAGGATGATGGCACCGGCAACGAGCATGACCATCTGGATCACTAGGTTCATCGATACCGGGCTCAGCTCGCCATCATCACCAGGAACCAGCGGGCGCAGGAACTCGAAAGCACCGAGGAGGACCACGCAGGCAATAGCGACGAGGAAGACGACGACCGAGCGCTTAGCCTCGCGGGAAAATTCTTTACCGATGAGCGAATCGGCGCTTTCATTGATGCTGGCGGCAAACTCCGGGTCTTTCATCCGCTCTTGGAAAGCCGGATCCTTGTCCAGGTCCTTGCCTCGACGCAGCGACCATAACGCAGCGAGGAGCACACCACATAATGATGCGGGTAGCGCTACCGTAAGAATCTGCGGAATCGAATAAGCCTTGTCGATAGCTCCAGCATTTTCCGCAAGGATCGACGCAAGAGAAACGGTAGCCACAGACACCGGTGAAGCGGTAATACCCATCTGCGCCGAGGTCGAGGCCACTGCCATAGGACGCTCAGGACGGATTCCCTTTTTGAGCGCGATGTCTTCAATGATCGGAAACATGGTGTAGACCACGTGGCCAGTGCCGCACAGTACGGTAAGGAACCAAGTAGTCAGTGGTGCCAAAATGGTGATGCGCTCTGGATGAGCACGCAAGAACTTCTCCGCATGCTGCATCATCACTTCCAAACCTTGTGCTTGTTGCAATGTGGCTGCACAGCCGATAACGGCAATGATTGTGAGCATGACCGACACGGGGGGCTCGCCCGGTGCCAAGCCAAATACGAAGACCATCAGCATCAAGCCGATGCCAGAAATTAATCCGAGGCCGATCCCGCCATAGCGGGTGCCCAAAAGCAAAGCACTTAAAATGATTATGACTTGAAGCACGATAGCCAGGACTGAATCCGGGGCAATCACATTCGCTAACATGTCATGCCTTTCAAACAGAAAGTAAATGGTTGACAAGTTTTATCCTATCGGCGCCATAGTGCTTTCACCGAAGCGAAAAGGAGAGCGAAGTGTCACACCATTGTTGGTGACACTTTTGCTCTCCTAAGTGGTAAAATACCGGGTTAACCGGCGAAATTATGTAGTTTTGAGGCCCCCTGATGCTTCTGCAGTGAGCTCCGGCTTTGCTGGCGAGACAAGCTCAACTACACCTCACGTGCCAACCCCGAAAGATGTTGTGCACTATTAGTTGTCGATTCCTCAGGCCTTGTCCTTCCCAGACTTCTGGTCAATCTTATAGTGCAAGTGATTTTTCACTGCGGGCCACTCATGCCGCAGTACGCTATACACGCAGGTATCTCTGACTAACCCGTTATCTAGTATCTGGTGGCCGCGAAGGATTCCATCAAGATGTGCCCCGAGGGATTCCAGCGCGCGGCGGCTTTCGCGGTTAAAGGAGTTGGTGGTGAAGAACACGGATAAGCAATCAAGTTGCTCAAATGCATAGCCCATGAGGGCAAGTTTGCAGTCTGCATTAACCGCAGTATTCTGCGCCGATTGCCTGTACCAAGTGTATCCGATTTGTGCGCGCCTGTTATCTAAGTCTAGGGCCTGATAGCCAGTCATCCCCACCGTAGTGCCAGCAGAATCAAATACCGTAAAAAGCTGCGATCCGTGGGAGTCATACCAAGAAATGCGTTCTTCCACGGCTTTTTCCATCTCACTCGGTGATGGGACCTTGGTATACCACCGCTTCCATAATTCCCCGTCCTGCACCGCCTCAGCCAGTCCAGGGGTATGGTCTACGCTCAACGCCTTGAGAGTTATTTTTTGCCCGCGCAAGATCTCGATTTTCTGTGACACCGTATTTACCTTCTTGCTTTCTGGGCCTAAGCCAATGATCTGATGTCTTTCAAGCTTAGCTGCCAATGACACCGAGCGTAATGAGATAGATAAAAACGAGCGAAGCCCCACGGTTGTGAAGGCTTCGCTCATTTCCGCAGTGAACTCTTATTTCCGCTTTTTACCTCGGCGTTCGCGCACGCGCACGGCGATCCGGATGGGAGTGCCGTGGAAACCAAATCGCTCGCGGAACTTGCGCTCAAGGTAACGCCGATAAGAAGCGTCGAGGAACCCAGTGGTAAATAGAACAATCGTCGGCGGCTGGGTCGATGCTTGCGTAGCAAACAGCACGCGTGGCAAACGATTATTCTTCATCGGCGGCGGGTTGGCAGCAATCGCCTCACGCATCCAGTTATTGAGCTGGCCGGTGGACACGCGCTGATCCCAGCTTTCTAGGGCCTCAATCATGGCAGGCTCCAGCTTTTGCAAGGCGCGGCCGGTCTCAGCCGAAATATTAACGCGGGTTACCCACGGCAAGTGCCGCAGCTGCTCGTCAATCTCGCGGTCGAGGTAATAGCGGCGGTCCTCGTCCATAAGGTCCCACTTATTGAACGCGATGACCAGCGCTTTGCCGGATTCCAGCACCATATTGAGCACGCGCTGGTCCTGCTCGGAGATCTCCTCGGAGGCATCGATAAGCATGATGCATACCTCGGCCGCATCGATCACGCCACGGGTGCGCAAGGACGCATAATACTCGTGGCCCTGCGCGTTCTTGACCTTCTTGCGCAGGCCCGCGGTATCAATAAACTTCCACAACTGCTCATCTAACTGCACCAGCGAGTCCACGGGATCCACCGTGGTGCCGGCGACATTATCTACCACCGAGCGCTCCTCGCTGGTGAGCTTATTGAGCAACGAGGACTTGCCCACATTAGGCCTGCCGACGAGCGCGACGCGGCGAGGGCCCGATGTAATCGAAGTCTCGCGCGGTTCTTCGGGGAAGCTGCGCAGGATCTCATCCAGCACGTCCGCGCCACCGCGCCCGTGCTGTGCAGACACCGGCCACGGGTCCCCGAGGCCCAAGGCGTAAAACTGCGCCATATCCGCATACTGGTTATCGGAATCAAACTTATTCGATACCACGATCACCGGAACCGGGGACTTTTGCAGGCGGCGCGCCATGACCTCATCGGTTTCGGTAATGCCTACCTTGGTGTCTACCACCATTACGATGACATCGGCGGTATCCATCGCCATTTCCGCCTGGCGGGCGATATCGGCGTGCATGCCTTTGACGTTGGGATCCCAACCGCCGGTATCCTGCACGATAAAGCGCTGCCCATTCCAGTCCGCCACGTAGGACACGCGGTCACGGGTAACGCCAGGGTGGTCTTCTACGACGGCCTCGCGGCGGCCGAGGAAGCGATTAACCAGCGAAGACTTGCCCACATTCGGCCGGCCCACAATAGCGACGGTGCACAGGGCTTCTTCGGTGGCATCGGCAAAGCCGAGCGACTCCGAGAGCTGCTCCCATTCGTCCTCACTGAGGGGCTGCTCGAGGTCGTCCTCGTCCCCGTAGTCGGCCTCGCCGAACTCTGACTCATCAAAGTCGTAGTCAAATTCTTCGGCATCAAAATCGTCCGTAGCCCACCCCGGCGAGGTCTCTACCGTTTCCTCGTCGAACTTACCCGCAGGGTAATGGAACTGCGTGACTTCTTCCTCTGGGGACTCAAAATCTTTATTGCTCATGAGCGGGACTCCTTAACCACGTTGATAAGAGCCTGCACGACATCCTCCGGGCTCATGTCAGAGGTATCGACGATAGTGGCGTCGTCGGCTGGGCGAAGCGGCGAGGTGGCGCGGGAAGAATCCGCGGCATCGCGGCGCTGCACATCTGCCAGTACCGATTCAAAATCGGAGGCGATGCCGGCCTTTTCGTTTTGATCGTGCCGGCGCTGCGCGCGAACTTCCGCGGAAGCCGTCATAAAGGCCTTCGCCGGGGCATCGGCAAGCACCACGGTGCCGATATCGCGGCCCTCTACGATGGCGCGGTGGGCGCGCTGTGCCAGCGTGCGCTGCAATGCCACCAAGTTCTCCCGCACCTCCGGGATGGCAGATACCGCGGAGACATTCTGGGTGACCTCGTCTTCCCTGATGACGCGGGAGACATCGGCGCCATCGAAAAGCACCTGCGTGGAATCCGGATCATCGGAAACCTCCAAGGGCAGGTTGGCCGTCGCGGAAATCACCGCCTGCTTGTCCGCGGGGTCCACGCCTTGGCGCAATACCGCAAGGGTTGCCACGCGGTACATGGCGCCGGTATCGATGTACTTTGCATCCAATTGCTTGGCTAGGGCCCGGCATGTCGTGGACTTCCCCGTTCCGGAGGGCCCATCGACCGCGAGGATCAGGCCTTCATCAGGCATATTCGAAATCATTACATCCCCACCGCCTTGTACAAGCTCGTCAACTCGTTGGAATTTAGCGCGCGCAACCCACCGGGCTTCATATCGCCCAATTGGACCGTGTGCAGCTTGGTGCGCACCAGGCGCTGTACGGGATAGCCGGCTTCCTTCAGCAGGCGGCGCACGATGTGCTTGCGGCCTTCGTGCAACTCGACTCGGACCAGAGAGAACCCCTGATTCTTGTCCACTACCTGCACAAAATCGGCCTTGGCTAGGCCATCTTCTAACTCGATGCCCTCTTTAAGCTGGCGCACCAACTTATTATCGGCCTCGCCCAATACCGTGGCTAGGTAGGTTTTCTTCACCTCATACTTGGGGTGCATCAGGCGGTTGGCCAATTCCCCATCGTTGGTGAGGATGAGCAGGCCTTCCGTATCCGCATCCAAGCGGCCCACGTGGAATAGGCGCTGGCCCGAGGCAACCTTTTCAGAAACCACGTCACCCACGCAGGGACGGCCGAGATCATCTGACATCGTCGACTGCATTCCGCGGGGTTTATTGAGGATGAAATATTCTTGGTCCTCGTTGACGTTGACGCGAACGCCATCAACGCGGATGACGTCCACGGCGGGATTGACCTTAACGCCCTGCTTGAGGATGACATTGCCGTTTACTTCAACGCGTCCGGCATCAATGAGGATTTCCGCGTGGCGGCGCGATGCTACACCCGCCTTGGCCAAGACCTTTTGCAGGCGCTCACCCTTGGGCTTGTCGTCATCGACCAGCCAGTCAGCGCCCAAATCGCGCGCCACCGATTCAGCGGTGGCCTTCTGCTTTTTCTTGGAAACGTGTTGATTACGAGCCGGTTTGGCATTGGAGACAACGATATCGCTGTCTCGCTGCTTCTTATCCGGTGTGCCGTCACGGCGAGCGGGAGGAGTCACTTAAGTGTCCTTTTCTCTCGAAGATATGAAATTACCTGCGTGAGTCTACCCCACCTCAGTACTCTTCGTCGATTGCATCGACGTCTGGAAGCAGCGGCGCCAGATCCGGAAGGCGTTCCAGCGAGTCTATGCCTAGGAGTTCAAGGAAAAGCTCGGTGGTTTCATACCGGTGCGACGCCCCTTCGAACTCGTCCTGCGGGAGCTCACGGATGAGCCCGCGCAGGTTAAGGGTGCGCATCACGCCGTCCACGTTGACCCCGCGGACCGCAGAGACCTGCTGGCGCGTGACCGGTTGGCGATAGGCCACGACGGCGAGGGTTTCCAAGGCCGCGCGCGAGAGCTTCGTTTGCGCCCCATCCAATAAAAACTCCTCCACCGCGCTGGCATTTTCCTGGCGGGTATAAAACCGCCAACCTTCTGGCGTTTCGCGCAGCTCAATTCCAGAGCCGCGGCTATCGAATTCACGTTGGATGGCCCGCAAGCAGTCACTAATAACCGCGGATTCTACGCTAAGCGCCCGCGCCAAGGACTCTACGGATGCCGGCGAATCGAGCACCAGCAAGATCGATTCAAGCCGGGATCGCAATTGCGAAATGAGCGGAAGATCCATGCCCCTTAGATTACAACCACCGACGGCGGTGCTAGCACTAGTCCCAATTTGCTGCGGCAACGACCGCAGGATCTACGTCCAAGCCGGTCCAGGAAAGGTCCAGCTGGCCCAACGCCTCCTCCTGCTGGGCATCAACCGCCTTGGCCTTAAACAGTTCCAAGAGCGCCAAGAACCTGCCGACGATATGCATGGTTGTGGTGCAATCCCGGGTAAGCGAGGAAAAACTTGTCCACTGCCCTGCGCCCATGAGTTTGAGCGTTTCGAGGATCTTTCCAGCCTGCTCGGGCACGGAGACGGCGACGCCATGAATATGGCCCGTTGCCACTTCTTCCGGCGGCTTGGGGCGAAAGACGCCCGCCGCCATTTCCGCAAAGCTCGCTGGAGTATGCCCCAACGTCACGGGAGGTAGAAGCTCCGCAAATTGCTCCTCGATGCTCACGGCGCGCGGGTAACTGCGCTGTGCCTCCCGTTGCCAACGGGCAAATTGATCCGCCGCCTGTTTATAGGCCTTGTACTGCAAAAGGCGGGCAAAGAGCAGGTCGCGCGATTCCAGCAGCTCCAGGTCCTCTAGGTCATCGACTTCGCCCCGCGGCAATAGCCGTGCGGCCTTTAAGTCCAACAGCGTTGCCGCCACGACCAAGAAATCAGTCGTCTCATCCAAATCCGCGTTCTCGCCCAATTGGCGGGTGTAGCCAACGAATTCATCCGTCACCTCAGACAAGGCCACATCCGTGATATCCATCTTTTTGGCCTGGATGAGCTGCAAAAGCAGATCAAATGGGCCCTCGAAATTCCGCAGCGCAATGCGGAAGCCCGTAATCTCTGGCTGCGTCACGGTAGTTTAAACGGTCGAGCGTTCGATGACTTCCTTCGCCAGATCGCGGTATTGCTGCGCGGCCTGCGAATTGGGCGCCCACGAGGTGATGGGCTCGCCGGCCACGGAGGTTTCTGGGAAGCGCACGGTACGGGTAATGACGGTATCGAATACTTGATCCCCAAAGTATTCCACCACGCGGGACATCACCTCACGGGCATGCTTGGTGCGCCGATCAAACATGGTGACCAGAATGCCCATTACTTCCAGATCGAAGTTGATGCGGTCAGAGACCTTTTCCACCGTGTCCGTGAGCAAGGCAAGCCCGCGCAGCGAGAAGAACTCGCATTCCATCGGGATGATGACGCCCTGGGAACAAGCTAGGGCGTTGACCGTAAGCAGACCCAAAGAAGGCTGGCAATCAATGATGATGAAGTCATAGTCGCGGCGCACCGGACGCAGGGCGCGGGCCAAGGTGTGCTCGCGGCCTACTTCATTGACCATCTGAATCTCTGCTGCGGAAAGGTCAATATTGGCCGGAACGAGGTCCATGCCGGACACGCTGGTGTGGTGAATGGCGGAGTGGATAGAGGTATGGCTATCCAGCATCACGTCATAAATCGAGTCCTCGATGTCATCATGGTTTAATCCCAGCCCAGCCGAAAGAGCACCCTGCGGGTCCAAGTCAACCAAGAGGACCTTGCGCCCATACTCTGCGAGGCAGGCCCCCATATTGATGGTGGACGTGGTCTTGCCCACGCCGCCCTTTTGGTTACACATCGAAATGATGGTCGCGGGCCCATGTTTTTCCAAGGGGGCGGGTTCCGGCAGCTCGCGGACAGGGCGGCCAGTTAGCCCCGTCTCTACATCGGAGGCTGAAAAGAGACCCTCTTCGCTCACAGTCAAACCTTCTTCCTTGACGCCAAGTCATGGACCATGACATTTGGCATAGGGTTGCTTACAACGTTGTAACTATAGCGTACCCGCTCCCCTTTATGACTACCGAGACTTTGCAAATATCAAGCCTCTAACTTTGACTTAAACGCTGAAAGCTACGCCCGCGGATGCGCTGTCCGCCACACCTCCCGCAAGGAATCAGCAGTCACGTGCGTATAGATCTGCGTGGTAGTCACGGAGGAATGCCCTAAAAGCTCCTGCACGGTGCGCACATCGGCACCGCCTTCGAGAAGGTGCGTGGCAAAGGAATGACGCAGCGTGTGCGGGGAAATGGACTTATCCAACTGGCTGCGCTGCGCGGCGGTCTTAATGATGGACCACGCGCTTTGCCGCGATAGCGCGCCACCGCGGGTATTCAAAAACAGCGCAGCCGTTTTGCCCTTTCCCAGCACGGGACGGGCGCGCACCAGATAGGCATCGATGGCCTGGCGAGCATGCGAGCCAAGGGGTACGAGCCGCTCCTTATCACCTTTGCCGTGCAGGACTAGGACGTCATCGCCAGTAGCTACGTCATCGACGTTGAGCGAAATTACCTCAGAAATGCGCGCCCCAGTGCCATAGAGTACTTCCAATAGCGCCCTATCGCGAAGGTCGACCGGCGTTTCCGTCGGCGTCGCTTCGATAAGCTGCGTCACCTCATCAACGCTCAAGGTCTCTGGCAGGTGTTGCCCCGTGGAAGGCGGGCTCACCTCGGCGGCAACATCGCTATCGACTTCACCTTCCGCAACGGCGAATTTGTGCAACCCGCGCGCCACGATGAGGGCACGGTTGGCAGAAGACACCGCCATCTTTTCGCGCAGGTCCTTCAAATAGGCCTCCACCATCGGCCGGGTTACCTGCCGCAGGTCCTGGACCCCATTGTCCGCCAGCCAATCCACGTACCGGCGAATATCCCGCCGGTAGTTGCTCAGGGTATTAGCTGACACCCCGCGTTCGACGGCGAGGTGATTCAACCAAGTCTGAGCGACATCCTCCGCAGCAGTCACTGCTTTTTCAGGTCCGGTCCGCTGCGGCGGGCAGCCATATGGGTCGGGCGCAAATCGAACGGCGCATCCACCGAACGCGTCGGCTTCCCACCAATCACCGTGGCATATGCGGCTAAAATACCCGCGCATGCGACGGAATTAACTATCTCACCGGCCAGCACCTTATTTACTGCCCTGTCTAAATCCACCCAGGCAAAATCCATATCGGCTTCTTCATCGCCGGTATCGTGCAGCGCTGGGACCTCACTAAGGTCGCGGGCAAGGAAAATCCGCACGGCTTCCTCACAAAACCCCGGTGAAGTCACCATATCCGTGAGAGTTTCCCAGTCCTTCGCGGCAAGGCCCGCTTCCTCCTGCAACTCGCGCCGCGCGCCGGAAAGCTCATCCTCGCCCTTTACATCTAACAGTCCTGCAGGCAGCTCCCAGAGCCGCTTGCCGACGCTATGCCGGTACTGATGCACCATCGCGATGCGCCGATCCGCATCTAGGGCCACCACCGCGACGGCGCCCAGGTGCTCAATGATCTCCCTATCCGCGGTGTTTCCTCCCGGCATGGACAACGTATCGCGGCGTACGGCGACGATCGGGGCATCAAAAATTAACTCTGAATCCAAGACTCGAAAATCGTGGGCCACTATTCTTTCTCCTCTTCAGGTAGGGCGGAATCCGCGCTTTCTGCAGAACCGTAGTCTCCCCTGCCCCCATTGAGCTGTTCCTCGGTGGCGGAAATGACGGCGATGCGCTCTACTGCTCGCTCGATGCCATCTACGGTAGAAAGATCCACGTCTTTGGTGCGCAGCTGCTCTATTGTCTTTTCATCTTGGGTCTGTTTGGCCCGCGCGCTAAGGACCACGCTGCCATTGACCTCGTCCAAGGCGGTGGCGAACTCTGCCAAGGTATCCGAATAATATCCGCGCACCCCGCTGCCGGAGACGATGATGATGGACTGGGCGGGAAGGATGGTCCCGTCTTCATAATCAATAAATTCCTTGTCGCGCAAAGCACGCAGCAGCTCAGATCGCTCCTTCACGCTTGCGAGCGGCTCCGTGCTTTCTTGGTCCATGGAGAGGGCCGCGCCCAAAGCCTCGCCGCCATAGCTTCCCACGGTTTTATCGAGCCCCTTGAGATCTGCCTTTTTCGGGGCCTTATCTTTAAGGATCGATACGATATCGTCTTTGCTTTCCCCGCGCAGGAAGTCTTTGCTCAGCTTGATTTCTCCTGCCTTGGTGGCCCCGGAGGCTTCTAAGAGCTTCGTGATATCAGACAGGTCCCTGCTATTTGCATCATCGGTGGAAATGACCAGCACTGGCCGCTGCGATAACGTCCCAGATACCAAGTCCGGTGCCACGTTCTTGACTATGTCATCGCTCGCCTCATTTTGGTTCTGCAAGATCTTGTTTTCTTGCACCACCTTGCGGTGTTCCGCACGGATCGGGTCATCATCGGCCACGCTGGTAGTCAGGTTGGGCGCGATCACCAAGGCTCCGAGGGCTACACCGACCGCTGCGCCGAGTCCAAGGCCCGTAATTAGTTGCGTTTTCGCCATACTGCTACCCCCGCTCAGAATAGGCTCGACCACGTTTGGCTCAAATTACTCAAGAAATCCTGGCTCCCGCCAAAGCCCACGATCAAGATGATCGCTGCAATCGCGACCAAGATGCTGAGGAGGGCCCATAGCCAGCCAAGGTGTGAAGATGGAACAGAATACAGGTTGATCACAGCCTCCGCATCAACCGCCTTGGTTCCAGCCTTCAGCCGAGACAAGACGGCAGACGGTGCCACCCGGTTGGCAAAAACATCATCGAGGTCAAAGCCGCCGCCTGCCTGCACGATGAGGCCCGCACCGTGGTAATCAGCAAAGAGCAGCGCTAAATCCGTGGCCGATTCCGATGCCGCCGGGAACGTCATGGCCCCAATACCCAGCTCTTGGATGCGGTCAAGGCCTTCCACGCTGCCTTCTGGATCCGCGGGTACGACGATGCGCGCGCCGCAGCGCAGCGCCTCATCGCTTACCTTGGCCGGATCCCCAATAACGAAGTCAGGCTTATATCCCTGCTCCAGCAAGGAATCCGCGGCTTCCTCAACCGCAACGAGCAGCGGCTCATATTCCCGGATGAAATTCCGCAAGTCTTTCAGCAGGGCTCGGTGGTCTTCGGTGGGAGATAAAACAATGACCTTCCTGCCAGCTATCTCGGCACCGGATGCGGGGACACCGAGGCCATCGATAAGCAGCGGGCCTTCAGAGTTAATGAAATCAATGGAACGCGCAAAATAGGACTCCATGTGGTCAATGAGTGCGCTTTGTGCCGCCTTGAAGTTCTTGTCTGCGCGCTCCCGGGAAATCTTCTGCCCCGTCCCGATTACTTTATCGCCAACGTAGACCTTTCCATCCTCGCCGATATGCGCCTTTTTGCCGTCTTTAAACTCCGAGATAAATTCCTCGCCGAGGCCCTCGAGGAGGTCAATATCGGCATCGAGAAGCATGTGCGGACCGCAATTAGGGATGGAACCGGTAGAAAACCTGGCGACATTGACCACCGCGGAGGGCTGCAAGTCCACAAGCGTTTGTGCCTCGGGCCGGGAAATATTCGCCGCATCGATAACGGCGATATCACCTGCAGAAAACTTCTTAAGACCTTTCGCGCCCGGGGTGCAATCGCGCAATGCGGCAGACTCACCGGGTTGCTCAGGGGTACGGGAAAACAGAGCCATGTGCCCCATTCTTCCTTGCTTAGTCCGCCAGCTGGGTAAGGCGCGCGGAAGCTTCCTTTTGTGCGCGGTCAAAAAGCTCTTGGGCGTGGGCGCGCCCAGTGTCCGTGTCATCCAAACCGGCCAGCATGCGCGCCAATTCCTCAACGCGCTCCTGCTCCGATAACTCGGCTACCCCAGAGGTAAACTTATCCTTCGAAACATGCAAATGCGCATCTGCATACGCGGCTACCTGCGGCAAGTGGGTGACAACGATAACCTGGTTATGCGCAGCCAGCCGCGCTAGCCGACGCCCAATTTCCACCGCCGCACGCCCGCCCACGCCAGCATCGACCTCATCAAAGACCAAGGTCGCACCATCTTCGCTGGCGAGCACAACCTCAAGGGCAAGCATGACGCGAGACAGCTCACCACCGGAGGCCGCGGTGGCCAACGGCTTCCCATTGAGTTGCAACTCCGCGGCATCGGCACCCGTCTTCGAATACTTGGCTGTGGAAAGCTCAACCGACAAAGTGGAATTGGGCATGGCCAATCCATGCAACTCCTCAGTCACCAGCTTGCCCAGCGCTTCCGCGGCTTTCTGCCGACCCTTCGTAAGCTCCGCAGCCTTTTGCTTCATCTCCTGCTCGGCCTCTTTGACCTGCGCCTTAAGCTCCTCGAGGACCTCCGTCGAGGTATCCATCGACTGCAGTTTGGCCTCCGCTTCATCGCGCCACGCCAAAACGCCATCGATATCGCTAGCGTATTTCCGGGTCAATGCTCGAAGATCCTGCTGGCGCTGCAGCGATTTTTCCAACAGATTCGGATCCGCCGGTAGCCCCGCGAGGTATCCACCGAGCTCGGCCGAGATATCGCCTAGCTGCGAGGTGAGCTCAGAGATGCGCTCGCCCAAATCCGCCAACTGTTTATCCGAGGATCCCACCAGCGCCGAGCCCGCGCGCCCGAGCAGCGAAGAAGCAGCCTCATCAAGCTCTTCCGTTCCATCTATCGCTGCCAAGGCAGTGTGCGCGGATTCGCGCAGGCCGTCGACGTCTTGCAGGCGCTGCACCAACTGCACCAGCTCCGCGTCTTCGCCAAGCTCGGGTGCCACGCCGTTGATTTCCTCTAAGGCATATTGCAGGCGGTCAGCTTCCTGGGCAAGTTCCCTACGGGACTCCGTGCGCCGGCGATAATCCTTAGCCAAGCTGCGCCACTTTTTGAAGGCCTCCGCATAGTCTTCCCGAATGCCAGCCAGTTGCGGTTCCGCACGATCTACCGCCGCGAGCTGCTCTTCTGGAGCCAAGAGGCGCAATTGATCGTTCTGGCCATGCACGGTAATTATCTCCCGCGCGAAATCTCCCAACGTGGCGGCCGGTACGGCTCGCCCTCCCAGATACGCCCGCGATCGCCCTGCTGCCGAAACTGTGCGCGAGACGATAAATTCACCATTTTCATCTGGCTCGCCGCCCACCGAGTCCACCAGTTGGCTAATGCTCTCCTTCGCGGAACTAAAGTGGCCTTCTACGGCTGCTTTTTTAGCGCCTTCGCGCACCCTCGAGGCATCCGCACGCCCGCCTGCCAACAGTCGAAGCCCCGTGACCACCATGGTTTTACCCGCACCGGTCTCACCGGTCAATACGGTCAAGCCCTCCGACAATTCCGCAGAGCTATGGCGAATGACTCCTAAATCATTAATAGAAATATCGACAAGCACTATTTCTCCTTCGGTCCGCGCCAGCCTTCCACGGGCAACCGCAGCTTAGAGACCAATCGATCCGTAAAGGGCTGATCATCTAACCGCACCCAGCGTACGGGGCGCTTACCGCGCACCACCTCGACGCGGGCACCCGGCGGCATAATAAGTTCCCTGCACCCATCCAAGATAACCACGGCCGGTGTGGTTTGCATGGTTGATTCCACCGCCACCAAAGAGTTCGGGGAAACCACTAATGGTTTGGTAAAGAGCGCATGGGCATTATTCGGCACGACCAAGATTGCATCCAGGGATGGCCACAGCACTGGGCCTCCAGCTGAAAACGCATACGCCGTAGAACCCGTTGGGGTAGAAATCAGTACGCCATCACAACCGAACGACGAAACGGGGCGCCGGTCGATCTCCAAAATCGCATCCAGCACGCCCGACCTGTTCTGGTTTTCAACCGAGGCCTCATTCAAAGCCCAACTGCTAGCCAGTTGGTGACCGTTGGCATCCGAAATAGAGACATCCACCGTCAACCTGTCCTCTACCCGGTAGCTTTTCTCAATCACGCGAGCGACGGCACGGTCTAATGACTCCACTTCCCATTCCGCGAGGAAGCCTACGTGGCCCAGATTCACTCCGAGGACCGGGATATCTACCGCCCGCGCCATATCGGCGGCGCGCAGGAAGGTGCCATCACCGCCTAAAACAAGGACCAGTTCGCATCCCGCCGCAGCAGCATCAGAATGCGACACATGTTGGAGTCCCGGCAAGACGGTTTCGTCCGCGCACACGCGCACCGTTATCCCCGCTTCCTGCAATAATTCGGCTGCACGGGAGGTAGCCTGCAGGTTCTCTGCACGATTGGCATGCGGAACCAACAATATCTCTCGCATTATTGCGGACCTTCTTCAACGGCAGTATCAATCATCTGTTTCATTGTAGCTGCGTCCGTTGACATACCGTCCTTTTTCAGCCAAAGGAAATATTCCACGTTTCCACTCGGGCCAGGCAATGGTGAAGCCACAACACCGTGCAGGCTAAGGCCTAAAGACACGGCAAACTCGGCGACATCCTGTGTAACCTCTTTCCGCATCTCGGGAGAGCGGACCACCCCGCCGCTGCCAATGCGATCCTTGCCCACCTCAAACTGCGGCTTAACCATCGGCAGCAGCCACGCTCCGTCCTTCATACACTCCACAATTGCTGGCAGTACCAGCTTTAAGGAAATGAAGGATAAATCCCCGACCATGCCATCACACAGGCCATTGGTCATTTCTGGATTAATAGTGCGGATATTGGTCCTATCCAAGACGGTTACGCGGTCGTCATTTTGCAGCCGCCACAGTAATTGCCCATACCCAACGTCAACAGAAAGCACTTCCCTCGCACCAGAGGCCAGGCACACATCCGTAAAGCCTCCCGTCGATGCCCCTGCATCTAAGATGCGACCGTCCATGTCGACGTCGAATGCGGCAAGCGCGCCCAAGAGCTTATGTGCGCCGCGGGACGCCCACTTGTCTTCCTCGGACTCCTCGACCTTGATGGAGACTTCAGGATCCACAACTGTTGCAGGCTTTTCTGCTTTAAACCCGCCGACCGTCACACGGCCAGACTTGATCATCTCGCGGGCTTGCTCACGAGATCGCGCAATCTTTCGGCGCACAAGTTCTGCATCCAGCCTGCGGCGTTGTGGTGGCATTAGTTCTCCTGCAAAGCATTCCGCAATACGGAATGCGCCCTGTCCAGTTGATCGACTTCTTCTGCAAGTGATGGCGCATCTTCGCCAAGAATTGTCGAAATCTCCGAATCTACTGCTTCAGGCTCTTTCACGGCCCGAAAATCGTGTGGCTTTACCGCCATTTCGACACAACCTTTTCCGCAAATTCGCTACGCGGCTGAATATACCGAGGTGGTGCCGGCATTGACCACGCCACTTCCAATACGGTCCGCAATGCTTGCACCGAGGTAGAGGACTCATTTCCGCCCTGCAAAAGAACGTCATACCCATCGCACCGCGCGGTAAAGTCTCCTTGCGGCCCCGGTCGCACCTGCGAAATAGGCAATGAAAGCTCGTGCATGCCCGCACCAATAAAGTTGGGCCGCGCCTCCACGGGGGCCTCGATAAGCTCAAGCTCGCCCGAGACACCGGTCAATACATGGAAAGTATTCATCGCTGCGGTGTTACCCCCAACGATATCCGTATCTAGCCTGTCGCCCACCGCCAATGGCTTTTTCGACCCGACCTTTTTCGCTGCGAGGAAGAACATCGCTGGTTCAGGTTTGCCGGCAGAAACGGGCTCTACTCCCGTCGCCTTCTGGACAGCAGCAACAAGGGAACCATTGCCAACGCCTAGTCCTCGCTCGATTGGAAGGGACGTATCCAAGTTCGACGCAAAATATTTCGCGCCTGCCCGGATAGCCAGAGCCCCCTCCGTTAACTGTTCCCAACCAACGGACTTATCAAAACCTTGCAGGACGGCGGCTGGTTTATCATCGGCACTCGAGACCACGGAAAAACCCCTGTCTTTAGCCAAATCGCGGAAAGAATCCGCGCCAATAATTAGTACCTTGGCACCCGAAGGAATTTCCTCGGCAGCCAATTGCAATACCGCTTGGGCGGAGGTGACGATGTCACCTGAATCAGCCGTCAAGCCGATATCCGTTAGCATCGTCGCAACGGCTTCAGGGCTGCGCGACGCATTATTTGTTACATATACTGCGGGAACACCGCACGTATTAATAACGTCTACGACGTTGCTGAGCGGACGACCGCCTTCCCAGACGGTTCCATCCAAGTCCAACAATAAGGCATCATGTTTGCTTAAAACACTCATTACTTACATTCCGCCAATCGGTCAACGGCATCGGTCCAATCACCCTCATCAATGGCGATGGTGTGCCCGAACCACTCTCGGGCTTCGTCCTTGCGCCCTGCGGCAAGCAGAGCATTTGCATAGGCATACGACAACCTACAAGCACTTACTCCACGATCGCTGCGGTCCGGTTGTGCCCGCTGAATTGTAACCACCGCTGATTCAGGTTGATCGAGGTCAAGGCGAGCACCCGCCAGCACGATCGCTAATTCAATGGCGGATTCTTTGTCTAGTTCCTTCGCCTCTTCGCTGCGCCCCAGCTCTAATGCCCTTTCCGGCCGACCCAACCCACGTTCACAGTCGGCCATAACCGCGAGCATCCCCGGGCCGCCAGAAATACGACGGGCAGCACGAAGCTCAGCGAGCGCCTCTTTCCACTCGCCGGCGCGGTATGCAGCGATACCGTTAACTTCCCGAGCGATAGCCACACGTCCTGCACGATCCTTAGCCGCACGCGCATGCCGCAGCGCCAGTTTAGGATCATCGTCCATCCAGGTTGCTGCCATGATCATGTGCTTAGCGACGGCCTCCGAGTTCTCTTTAGAGAGAGACTTCAGGTCTTGGAGCACCAATGGGTCCAAGTCATTGATATCGACCTCTTCAGGAATATCCGGATCGGTCATACGACGGTTGATTCGCTCTTCCCGATACCCAGAGCGCTGTGGAGAGAAAGACTTCTTCTTTCCCCCGCCGCGAGAATCGCGGTCCCCCGAGTTGCGTGGATTTCGACCCCGACGGTCTTGTCCGCGGCCATTACGGCCGTGCTGGTTGCGCTCCGACATTCAGTCCTACCCTTTCTTGGTTGGAACTCGCACAGAAATACCGCACCCATTCTACAGTGCCAAACGACATTCAAAGAATCTAGAATATCCTCGTCGATTGCCCGTAGTTTGATGAACCCGGCCACTGCTTTTGGGCGAACTGGTGTGGTGGTGTTGGGTTGGTGGGCTTTTATTTTTGTTGTTGTGTTTGTTTCTTTTGTGGTTGAGGAATTGTGTCCAGGTGTAGTGCCAGTGTGTGTTTGTGGTGGCTAATGGTCCTTGGGGGTGGTCTATGTGGTAGGTGCCGTCGGTGTGTAGCCAGGCGATGGTGCCAGTGACCGGGTCAATGATGTAGTGGACGCGTTTGTCGGTTTTGATGTTGTGGTGGTGTTGGCAGAGGGTGACGAGGTTGCTAATCAGTGGATTGGTGTAAACCCTTGTGGGGGTAAGTCGATTAGTGACACTGCCACCGCCTTGGGTTGCAAACATGCAGGTGGGAAACGCGATTTAAGGCGTTGAACGGGCGTCGGTGGGGTCTGGGTAGGGGCCAACGCCTCTATGCTTGTCTCATGGAAGCTTTCTTTTCGTGGTTCACCTCTCAAAGTGGCGTGTCGTTGTTGGTTGCCCTCGTTGCCCTTGTAGGTGTCCTTGTCACGACGTGGTGGAACAACCGCGCGGCTGATAAGCGGCGTCGTGCCGACCAAGCGGCGGCCGACCAACGGCGCAAAGACGACCAAGCGGCCGAGGACGCTAGGCGTAAGGCCGACGACGACCGACGGGAACGGGAACGGCGCGAACAACTACGGCGTGAGGATTGGACACGGCAACGCCGGGCAGTGGCCGACTGCATATCTGTTGTCAAGGAAGAATTTCCCCCGCTTGGTAACTTACGAGTGGGTATACCAACCGACCAAGATGTTTCTGAATTGGACATTTACATTGATAAAGGCACAGAACTACTATCCTTTTACCGCGCAATTGTACGTGCGCTTAATGTTGCAGAACTTGAGGTTTCCAACGCGCAAGTAAAGATGGCGATTCGCCACTTAATGGACAGCACTAACGAGGAGTACAGGGAATTATTAGACGCTGAACGTAGGGGTCAAGGGGAAGTTGGGGTGGTCGCTATGGAAATGAATGCGATAGGCCCGAAGATGGAGGATTCACTTAGAAAGTTGGTAAACGTTGCCTCGCATGAGTTCCTAGATATTCCTCGTGACAAGAACGATAAAGACAACTAAAGACAAAGACCACCGCCCCGACTGAGGTTACCCTCGTTTAGTGGACACCCGATTAGTGCGGATCTTGTGTCCGTAGGAGAGGATGTTCATTGTGAGTTCGTCAAGGAAGAAGTACACCCCGGAGTACCGGCAGGAGGCCGCCAGACTGGTCATTGAGTCTGGGCGCCCAATCGCTCATGTGGCTAAGGAAATTAGCGTATCAGCCACAATTTTAGGCAGGTGGGTCAAACTTGAGCGGGAACGCCAAGGCTCGGTAGATGGCCGCAGTGATGCCGATATACGAGCCGAAAACGCTCGCCTGCGTCGTGAGTTAGCTGAGGCCAAGATGGATAATGAGTTCTTGTCAAAAGCCACCGCCTTCTTCGCTGCGAAGCAACGCGATCGGAAAAATTTGAGCTAATGCAGCAGGAGAAGGCGAACTACAGCATCAAACGAATGAGCAGGTTATTAGAGGTTTCTCGTTCTGGCTACTATAAATGGCAAAAGGCTCAAGCAGTACGGCTTCGTGGTGAAAATCAGCGTCAGAGATTCCTCGACCAGTTAGACAGGAAAATTCATGACATCTGGGAAGATTCTGACGAAGTCTACGGTGCCCCACGGATTACTGCAGAACTCGCCGAGGGTGGGGTCTATGTGAATCGCAAAACCGTGGCCAAACGCATGCGGATGATGGGTATTGAAGGCATCTCACCCAGGGCGTTTGTTCCCGTAACGACGATTCAATCCAAGCGGAAGTCAACGCTTCCAGACCTAGTGAAACGCCTATTTGATCAAGGGCAGCTTAATCGAGTGTGGATGTCGGATATTACCTATCTACGCACGAATGAGGGCTGGCTGTACCTATGCGTTATCCGCGATGGACACTCCCGCCGAGTCCTAGGCTGGTCCATGGATAGTGTGCAGGATTCTTACCTAGTTGAACGTGCACTGCGCATGGCTTACACCCTGCGTGGTGAAGTACCCGACGGCGTGGTCTTCCACGCCGATCGTGGTACCCAGTTCACCAGCGAACAGCTGTGGCAGGTCTGTCAAGAACTAGGGATTGCACAATCGGTCGGCCGTACTGGTGTCTGCTTTGACAATGCGATGGCCGAGTCGTTCTGGTCGACATTGAAGACCGAATTTTACGATCGGAAGAAATGGCGAACCCGCAACGAAGCCCGGAAGGCGGTGGCTCGCTGGATTGAGATTGTCTACAACCGGCGCCGTCGCCACTCGTCCATCGGGATGGTAAGCCCCGTCGATTTCGAAGCCCAGCTCGCTGATCAAAATGGTAATAAGAAGGCCGCTGCTTAACCCCTAAGCAGCTTAACTACGTGTCCACGATTTGCGGGCAACCCCACGACGCTCTAGATGTGAGCGTGAGGTTACCCTCGTTTAGTGGACACCCGATTAGTGCGGATCTTGTGTCCGTAAGAGAGGATGTTCATTGTGAGTCAACAACGCCAGAAATACACGCCGGAGTACCGGCGTGAAGCCGCAAACCTAGTAATCGAGTCAGAACGCCCGATTGCTCATGTAGCGAAAGAAATTGGTGTCGCACCTGGCCTTTTAGGTCGGTGGGTGAAAAATGAGCGTGAGCGTCGAGGATCCTCTGATGGGCTAAGCGAGGCTGATCTTCGTGCTGAAAATGCTCGTCTGCGCCGTGAATTAGCAGAAGCCAAGATGGATAACGAGTTTTTGTCAAAAGCGACAGCCTTCTTCGCTTTAAGGCAACGCGATCAGAAAAGTTCGAATTAATGCAGCCAGAGCAAGGCGAATTTCAGTATCAAGCGCATGGCACGCTTGTTGAAGGTATCTCGGTCTGGATACTACAAATGGGCCCATATGCAGCAGCAACGCTTATCCGGTAAGGATGATCGTGCAGCATTTTACGATGATGTTGATCGCAAGATTCATCAGATCTGGAAAGACTCCAACGAGGTCTACGGTGCCCCGCGAATCACCGCAGAACTAGGTGAGCGCTACCAGATTGTTCTTAACCGCAAGACTGTGGCTAAGCGGATGCGCCTGATGGGGATTGAAGGAATTTCACCGCGTGCTTTCGTCCCAGCGACAACGATTCAATCTAAACGTAAGTCGAGTCTTCCTGACCTGGTAAAGCGCATGTTTGATACCGGCGAGCTCAATCGAGTATGGATGTCAGACATTACCTACCTGCGAACCGGCGAGGGTTGGTTGTACTTATGCGCAGTTTGCGATGGTCATTCCCGCAGGGTGCTGGGCTGGGCTATGGATAGCGTGCAAGATACATTCCTGGTCGAACGAGCACTGCGGATGGCACATACACTTCCGTGGTGACGTTCCTGACGGGCTGGTGTTTCACGCCGACCGGGGAACACAATTTACCAGCGAGCAGCTCTGGGAGGTGTGCCGCAACCTAGGTGTTGCTCAGTCTGTGGGGCGTACTGGGGTGTGTTTCGATAATGCGATGGCTGAGTCGTTCTGGTCGACGCTTAAGACCGAGTTCTACGACCGGAAGCGCTGGCCAACCCGCGATGCTGCGCGTCAGGCCGTTGCCTACTGGATTGAAGCCGTCTACAACCGTCGGCGCCGGCACTCCGCACTCGGGATGGTCAGCCCCGTCGACTTCGAGAACCAGATTGGTTTAACCACCAGCAGAAAAGAAATAGCTGCCTAACCACTAGGTAGCTCCACTACGTGTCCACGATTTGCGGGCAACCCCAGTGGCTGGCACTAGCGGTAGTTCTTACATGCGGAAGTGTGCGCGAATAATCCCCGACAGGGTGCTGTAGGTTAAGCCTAAATCTTTAGCCAGGCTGGTCAGTGTCAAGTCAACGTCGTCGTCGAGGTCTGGCAACAGTGACTGATAGAAAAACCAGGAGTTCTTCCGGGCGTGTGCTCCAACTGCGGCAATAGGATTGCCGGGTGTGTTGGTGGCGTAAAAGACTACCGGTACCTCCCCCACAGCCTCACCATCAGAGTCGTAATCAGGATCAGTGTTGGTATCAGGATCAGTGTTGGTGTCGTAGTCCAGTGGCTCGCCGGCTTTACGGGTATTCCCCAGCGTGGTGTCGCCAACTGGCTCGTGCCTGGTGGTAGCTGGTGGTGTGCTACTTGTCATCGTAACCGTATCCCCCGGGGTGTACTACACCCTTAAAAGTGTCGAATGTGTTTTCGTCTAACACGGATTCACCCTATCCACCACACCTGACAGTAGGGGGTAACACCACGACACCTACCACGCATTCCCCCAGCTCGACAGAGTACACGTCGCAAATACCAACGGGGGTAAAACACCAAGTAGTCCCCGAAACACCAACCACCCCAACGAATCAGGGTGATGGTCTTTCGGGGACTACCGTATAAACACTATTTTGTTGTTTTGTTGTTTGGTGTCGGCGGTGACTTACTCTCCCACAACCTCCCGGTTGCAGTACCATCAGCGCGTACAGGCTTAGCTTCCGGGTTCGGAATGGGACCGGGCGTTTCCCTGTAGCTATGAACCACCGACAAACCTATCAGAACACTACCCACCACTGTGTGGGTGTTGTGTCAGATACTGCATAGTGGACGCGACACACACGATAATGTGTTTTCTTGTTTGTTTACTCGCTAGAACAAGTCCACCCAACATAACCAAACAGTGTTTGGGTTGTTGTGGTGTGTTTGTTTTGGTCAATTAGTACCAGTAGCCTTCACACCTTACAGTGCTTCCAAGTCTGGCCTATCTACCCCATAGTCTTTAGGGGACCTCAAAAGAAACCTCATCTTAAAACAGGCTTCCCGCTTAGATGCTTTCAGCGGTTATCCCTTCCGTACGTAGCCAACCAGCGATACCCCTGGCGGGATAACTGGCACACTAGAGGTACGTCCGTCCCGGTCCTCTCGTACTAGGGACAGCCTTCTTCAAGTTTCAACGCGCGCGGCGGATAGAGACCGAACTGTCTCACGACGTTCTGAACCCAGCTCGCGTGCCGCTTTAATGGGCGAACAGCCCAACCCTTGGGACCTACTCCAGCCCCAGGATGCGACGAGCCGACATCGAGGTGCCAAACCATCCCGTCGATATGGACTCTTGGGGAAGATCAGCCTGTTATCCCCGGGGTACCTTTTATCCGTTGAGCGACACCACATCCACAAGTAGGTGCCGGATCACTAGTCCCGACTTTCGTCCCTGCTCGACATGTCTGTCTCACAGTCAAGCTCCCTTGTGCACTTACACTCACCACCTGATTGCCAACCAGGCTGAGGGAACCTTTGGGCGCCTCCGTTACATTTTGGGAGGCAACCGCCCCAGTTAAACTACCCACCAGGCACTGTCCCCAACCCAGATCATGGGCCAAGGTTAGATGCTCAATCCGATCAGAGTGGTATTTCAACAACGACTCCACCACCACTAGCGTGACGGTTTCACAGTCTCCCACCTATCCTACACAAACCGAACCAAACACCAATACCAAGCTATAGTGAAGGTCCCGGGGTCTTTTCGTCCTGCCGCGCGTAACGAGCATCTTTACTCGTAATGCAATTTCACCGGGCCTGTGGTCGAGACAGCAGAGAAGTCGTTACGCCATTCGTGCAGGTCGGAACTTACCCGACAAGGAATTTCGCTACCTTAGGATGGTTATAGTTACCACCGCCGTTTACTGGGGCTTAAATTCTCAGCTTCGCTAACAAACGTTAACTAACCGGTCCTCTTAACCTTCCAGCACCGGGCAGGCGTCAGTCCATATACATCAACTTAACGTCTTCGCATGGACCTGTGTTTTTGATAAACAGTCGCTTCCCTCTATTCTCTGCGACCCCACAACACTCCAACCGCACAGGGTCTTCACGTCACAGGGCCCCCCTTCTCCCGAAGTTACGGGGGCATTTTGCCGAATTCCTTAACCACAGTTCACCCGAACGCCTTAGTATCTTCAACCTGACCACCTGTGTCGGTTTAGGGTACGGGCCATACACACACTCGCTAGAGGCTTTTCTCGACAGTACAGGATCACCACCATCAACCCTTTTGGGTCTACGCATCACGCCTCAACCACAATGTGTGGCGGATTTACCTACCACACGGCCTACACGCTTACACCACCAATCCACTAAGTGGCGCGGCTACCTCACTGCGTCACCCCATCACTTGAACCACACATCAGGCCCCACGACATCAACACCACCAACACTCAAAGAGTGCAAAGGTAGCGTATCCGCAGTGGTTAGTATCCGTGCTTTATCATGGGCGCACATGTACGGGTACCAGAATATCAACTGGTTATCCATCGACTACGCCTGTCGGCCTCGCCTTAGGTCCCGACTCACCCTGGGAAGACGAACTTGACCCAGGAACCCTTAGTCATCCGGCGGTAAGGATTCTCACCTTACAATTCGTTACTCATGCCTGCATTCTCACTCGCACACAGTCCACGCCTCCTCACGGTAACGCTTCCACCCATGCACGACGCTCCCCTACCCAAACAACAAAAAATTGTTGCTTGCCGCGGCTTCGGCGGTGTACTTGAGCCCCACTACATTGTCGGCGCAGAACCACTCGACCAGTGAGCTATTACGCACTCTTTCAAGGATGGCTGCTTCTAAGCCAACCTCCTGGCTGTCTTCGCGATCCCACATCCTTTTCCACTTAGTACACCCTTAGGGGCCTTAACCGGCGATCTGGGCTGTTTCCCTCTCGACTATGAAGCTTATCCCCCACAGTCTCACTGCCGCACAACACAATTGATGGCATTCGGAGTTTGGCTGACATTGCTAAGATTGTAGTCCCGCTCAACCAACCAGTCGCTCTACCTCCACCAAGCTAAATGCGACGCTGCACCTAAATGCATTTCGGGGAGAACCAGCTATCACGGAGTTTGATTGGCCTTTCACCCCTACCCACAGCTCATCCCCGCAGTTTTCAACCTACGTGGGTTCGCGCCTCCACAACCTCTTACAGCTGCTTCACACTGGCCATGGGTAGATCACCCCGCTTCGGGTCCAGGACATGCCACTAAACACCCCATTAGGATTCGGTTTCCCTACGGCTACCCCACACGGGTTAACCTCGCGACATGCCGCTGACTCGCAGGCTCATTCTTCAAAAGGCACGCCATCACACACAAACAGGTGCTCTGACGGATTGTAAGCACATGGTTTCAGGAACTATTTCACTCCCCTCCCGGGGTACTTTTCACCATTCCCTCACGGTACTATCCACTATCGGTCACACTGAGTATTTAGGCTTACCGGGTGGTCCCGGCAGATTCACAACAGATTCCACGAGCCCGTTGCTACTCGGGCACCCAACAACCCCCACATCATCATCTTCAGCTACAGGACTCTCACCTACTCCGGCAGATCATTCCAAACCACTTCACCTAACAACAATGCAAAAAGGGCGTGCCACTGGTAGATGACACAAAATCAGGCCCCACAACACCGCACACACAACCCCTACCAGGTATCACATGCACACGGTTTAGCCTCATCCACGTTCGTTCGCCACTACTAGCAGAATCATTATTATTTTCTCCTCCTACGGGTACTGAGATGTTTCACTTCCCCGCGTAACCCCCACAACAGCTATGAATTCACTGAAGGGTAACCCCACATAACCAGGGCCAGGTTTCCCCATTCGGACATCCTCGGATCAACGCTTTATTGACAACTCCCCGAGGCTTAACGCAGCCTTACACGTCCTTCATCGGCTCAGCATGCCAAGGCATCCACCATGCGCCCTAAATAACGAACACACCAACCACCACACACAAACCACACAACACAAAGGTCACACAATCCGTATGCAGTGGCAACAAGTGAACTTGACAAAATAAACAAAAAGAAAAATCACATCACACACACAACACCACCCACATAAGCAGGCGGCATCATGTGAGATGCTCGCGTCCACTATACAGTTCTCACACAACACCCCAACCAGCAACAAACACCACCACAACAAACGATGCTCATCAACCAGTCAGGCACACAAAAAAGGGGATAATGCCCCAGACACCCAACAATGCACCAACGACTTACCAATCAACTTTACTTCCTGTATGCATGGACACTTTTACGCATGTCACAAAGCACTGTCTCAACACTTAGACCCTGCTGATTAAGGTGTGTCTCCTACCCGGATTCAACAATGGTGGCAGCAGAACACTCGCCTACTCAACCACCAACCCACCATCAAACAACAGTGGGCAACCCACAACTGTGGGTCATGGCTGCAACTGCAGCCTAATAAAAGCTCCTTAGAAAGGAGGTGATCCACCCGCACCTTCCGGTACGGGTACCTTGTTACGACTTCGTCCCAATCGCCGATCCCACCTTCGACGGCTCCCTAACACGTTTAGGCCACCGGCTTCGGGTGTTACCAACTTTCATGACGTGACGGGCGGTGTGTACAAGGCCCGGGAACGTATTCACCGCAGCATTGCTGATCTGCGATTACTAGCGACTCCGACTTCATGGGGTCGAGTTGCAGACCCCAATCCGAACTAAGGCCGGCTTTCAGCGATTCGCTCCACCTCACAGTGTCGCAGCGCGTTGTACCGACCATTGTAGCATGTGTGAAGCCCTGGACATAAGGGGCATGATGATTTGACGTCATCCCCACCTTCCTCCGAGTTAACCCCGGCAGTCTCTCATGAGTCCCCAACCAAATGCTGGCAACATAAGACAAGGGTTGCGCTCGTTGCGGGACTTAACCCAACATCTCACGACACGAGCTGACGACAACCATGCACCACCTGTACACCAACCACAAAGGGAAACTACATCTCTGCAGCGATCTGATGTATGTCAAGCCCAGGTAAGGTTCTTCGCGTTGCATCGAATTAATCCACATGCTCCGCCGCTTGTGCGGGCCCCCGTCAATTCCTTTGAGTTTTAGCCTTGCGGCCGTACTCCCCAGGCGGGGCGCTTAATGCGTTAGCTACGGCACGAAAGTCGTAGAAAGACCCTCACACCTAGCGCCCACCGTTTACGGCATGGACTACCAGGGTATCTAATCCTGTTCGCTACCCATGCTTTCGCTCCTCAGCGTCAGTAACTGCCCAGTAACCTGCCTTCGCCATCGGTGTTCCTCCTGATATCTGCGCATTTCACCGCTACACCAGGAATTCCAGTTACCCCTACAGCACTCAAGTTATGCCCGTATCGCCTGCACGCCCGGAGTTAAGCCCCAGAATTTCACAGACGACGCGACAAACCACCTACGAGCCCTTTACGCCCAGTAATTCCGGACAACGCTCGCACCCTACGTATTACCGCGGCTGCTGGCACGTAGTTAGCCGGTGCTTCTTATCTAGGTACCGTCACAAAAAGCTTCGTCCCTAGCGAAAGGAGTTTACAACCCGAAGGCCTTCATCCCCCACGCGGCGTCGCTGCATCAGGCTTGCGCCCATTGTGCAATATTCCCCACTGCTGCCTCCCGTAGGAGTCTGGGCCGTATCTCAGTCCCAATGTGGCCGTACACCCTCTCAGGCCGGCTACCCGTCGCCGCCTTGGTAGGCCATTACCCCACCAACAAGCTGATAGGCCGCGAGCTCATCCTACACCGAAAAAACTTTCCACCACACACACTAAAGTGCGGTCCTATCCGGTATTAGACCCAGTTTCCCAAGCTTATCCCGAAGTGCAGGGCAGATCACCCACGTGTTACTCACCCGTTCGCCACTCGAGTACCCTGCAAGCAGGGCCTTTCCGTTCGACTTGCATGTGTTAAGCACGCCGCCAGCGTTCGTCCTGAGCCAGGATCAAACTCTCCACAAAAAGAAATTTCAGAACAACAAAATCCTGAAAAGGCCGTGAAAAGCCCAAACCTAACCAAAAGAACAAACCACCACAAACCCACAAAAGCAGGCCCATGCTGGCGTCCAAAAATTACTACAAAGAAAAATCACTGCCTCCCCAACCCGACGGGGCACAAAAAAGGGAGACAAAAAGTTGAACACAATCACATGCCAACCAATCCATCAATGCAGCCGAAACACTAAACAGTATTCAAAAAGATGCGTATTCCAACACCTTACCGGCACACACCAACCAACAAGCACACTAGGCTTGCCGGCCAACAGACCAATCAACACACAACCATGCACACAAAAATAAAAAATAAGTACATTGGCACACTATTGAGTTCTCAAACAACATCCACACACCACAAGAAAGTTAACCAAACGTTAACCTCTCAGCGGCGGCTCGTACCAACTTACCCAACAACCTGAACCAAGTCAAATCCTTGAATCAAGTCAGTACAAAAAGTCACTCAAAAGTAACCAACCGGCTACCTCTCGGCGACTTCGATAAAGTTACACCCAACCCCGAAAAACACACAAATCCCCAGGTAAAAGCGCAAAACGCGATTACCAAGGGATCAGTTAACAGCTAAGCTGACGCTCCTAGGAAGGATTCACAACCCGTGCTCCGGCGAAACGCTTCTTGCCTTTACGCAACACGAGCCACGAACCATGCAGCAGATCGTTGGAATTCGGCGACCACTCGATGTCCTCGATGCGCTGGTTATTCACGTAAGCGCCGCCCTCGCCCACGGTGCGGCGCGCAGCACCCTTTGATTTTTCCAGTCCCGCCTCAACCAGCAGATCCAGAATCGTTGCCTCTGGGCCGACCTCGGCAATCTCGGTTTCCTGCAATGCGGAAGACAACGTGGCCTCGTCCAAATCCTGCAGCTCTGCCTTACCAAACAACGCCTGGGAAGCCAGCTCCACTGCTTCGGTGGCCTGCTCGCCGTGCACCAGGGTGGTCATCTCCCGTGCCAATACGCGTTGCGCCTCACGCTTGTGGGGTTCCTCCTCTACCTTGCGTGCCAGCTCTGCGATCTCCTCCTGAGTGAGGAAGGTAAACCAACGCAGGTAGTCGATAACCACCGCGTCGCCAGCATTAATGAAGTACTGGTACCAGGAGTACGGGCTGGTCAGCTGTGGATCCAGCCACAGTTTGCCGCCGCCGGTGGACTTGCCAAACTTATTGCCCTCGGCATCTGTCACCAACGGCACCGTCAGGCCGTGGACCTTCGCACCATTCACGCGACGATTCAGATCGACGCCGGAAACGATGTTTCCCCACTGGTCGCCACCGCCAATTTGCAGCACACAGTCGTACTCTTTGTACAGGTGCACAAAGTCGTTTGCCTGCAGCAGCATGTAGGAAAACTCGGTGTAGGAAATACCGTCGGATTCCAGGCGGCGCTTGACCGTATCGCGGTCCAGCATGGTATTCAGCGAAAAGTTCTTACCGATATCGCGTAGGTACTCGATGACGTTGATCTGGCTAGTCCAGTCCGCGTTGTTCACCATAACCGCCGGGATTGCGGACTCGCCCGCCTCAGTGAAGTCCACGAAGGCCTCAAGTTGGTCCTTGATTGCCTGCATATTCTCTGCGATCTGCTCTTCCGAGAGCATGGAGCGCTCTCCGACATCCCGCGGGTCACCGATCATTCCCGTCGCGCCACCGGCCAGCGCGATGGGACGGTGGCCGAAGCGTTGGAAGCGCTTCAGCATAATCAGCGGCACGAGGTGGCCAGCGTGCAGCGAGCTTCCCGTCGGGTCAAAACCGCAGTACAAGCTGATCGGGCTCTCTGCGGCTTCCTTCAATGCCTCCAGGTCTGTGGACTGGTTGATCAGCCCGCGCCATTGCAGTTCATCGATAATGTTCGTGGTGTTGCTCATACGTAGGTGCTCCCTTGTTCCCTATTACGTGTTGTCTTTCCAGAGCGCGGCGCTCTACTTAATGGGCCAGTCCTTGGCTTCGTCGACCAGCATGACCGGAATACCATCCTGCACCGGATAGGCCTTGTTCAGCCTTGGGTTCACCAAATAGTCGCCGTGATCCTCCAGCGGCTGCTTGTCGATGGGGCACACGAGGATCTCTAGGAGCTTCTGATCGATCATGCTGCTTAGTCTAACCCGTACCCCAGACAAGCTATTTAGTGACTCCCTGATGTTGCTTGCCGATGTCCCCTCGGTCAATCGCCTAACCCATAACTTCACCCTCGCGTGGTGTGCGTTACAGTGGAAGGCGCAACCGAACACGGGCGCTCGAGGTATCGAGCTGAGATCGCGCTGTATGCCCGCGTGAGTACCGCTAGAACCTGCCTGGTTAGAACCAGCGAAGGAAGAATGAGGAGAGTCAACTATGACGGATACGTCTGCCCAGCACACCCGTACTACCATCCCGAACGACGAGTACGGTGCGGAAATCCACCCGAAGCACAGCTTCGCCCCCATCGAAAAGCAGGTGGAATCCTTCGGCAAGACCTTCACCCTACAGGTGCCGGAGACCGAGGTGCAGCTGGACGATTCCCCTACCGGCCCGAACGCGCCGCAGAAGCTCTACCGCACACGTGGCCCGTGGGCCGAGCCGACAGAGGGGCTAGAGGCTCTGCGCAGCGAGTGGATCGAAGCTCGCGGCGATGTGGAGGCCTACGAGGGCCGGCGCCGCAACCTGTTGGACGACGGTAACCGCGCCCTCAAGCGTGGCGAGGCCAGCGACGAGTGGAAGGGTATAAGCCGCGAGACGCTGCGAGCCAAGGAAGGCAAGCGCGTAACCCAGATGCACTACGCCCGCCAGGGTATTATCACCCCGGAGATGGAATACGTCGCACTGCGCGAGCACTGCGACGTAGAAAAGGTGCGCGAGCAGGTTGCCTCCGGTAAGGCAATCATCCCGAATAACATCAACCACCCGGAGTCAGAGCCGATGATCATCGGCAATGCCTTCAACACGAAGATCAACGCCAATATCGGCAACTCCGCAGTGACCTCCTCCATCCGCGAAGAGGTGGACAAGCTGCGCTGGGCTACCCGCTGGGGCGCAGATACCGTGATGGATCTATCCACGGGCAACGACATTCACACCACCCGCGAGTGGATCATGCGCAACTCTCCGGTGCCGATCGGTACCGTGCCGATCTACCAGGCCCTTGAGAAGGTCGACGGCGTGGCCGAGGACCTGACCTGGGAAATCTTCCGCGATACCGTAATCGAGCAATGCGAGCAGGGCGTGGACTACATGACGATCCACGCCGGCGTGCGCCTGCCCTTCGTGCCGCTAACCACCAAGCGCGTGACCGGCATCGTTTCGCGCGGCGGTTCCATCATGGCCGGCTGGTGCCTAGCCCACCACAAGGAATCCTTCCTGTACGAGAACTTTGACGAGCTGTGCGAGATCTTCGCCAAGTACGACGTCGCGTTCTCGCTTGGCGATGGCCTGCGCCCCGGCTCCATCGCCGATGCCAACGACGCAGCCCAGTTCGCCGAGCTAAAGACCATCGGTGAGCTGACCCACCGTGCCTGGGAGTACGACGTTCAAGTCATGGTCGAAGGCCCAGGCCACGTGCCGCTCAACATGGTGCAGGTCAACAACGACAAGGAGCAGGAATGGTGCGGCGGCGCGCCGTTTTACACCCTGGGACCGCTGGTTACCGATATTGCTCCCGGCTATGACCACATCACTTCCGCCATCGGTGCGGCCAATATCGCGATGGGTGGTACCGCGATGCTGTGCTACGTCACCCCGAAGGAGCACCTCGGCCTACCGAATAAGGACGACGTGAAGACTGGTGTGATCACCTACAAGGTCTCCGCGCACGCGGCGGACGTCGCCAAGGGCCACCCTGGCGCCCACGAGTGGGACGATGCGATGAGCAAGGCTCGCTTCGAATTCCGTTGGCACGACCAGTTCGCCCTGTCCCTGGACCCGGATACCGCCCAGTCCTACCACGACGAAACCCTGCCCGCGGAGCCGGCGAAGACCGCCCATTTCTGCTCGATGTGCGGACCGAAGTTCTGCTCCATGCGCATCAGCCAGGATATCCGCGACGCATTCGGCGAGAAGATCGACGAGGCGCTGGCCACTGACCGAGAGCAATCGCTAGTCAAGGACCTCGGCTTGCCTGGCTTCGGCCGCCAGAGCGTGGACGAAGAGCACTTCTCTAATGCTGAAGGCGAAGAAGAAATGGCCGAGGAGTTCCGTCGTGCGGGCTCCAAGCTGTATCTGAACCGCAGCGAGGCCAAAGAAGTAGCCGAGGATCTGGAAAAGGAAGCAGCGGGACACAGTGCGCGCTAAGCAACTGGATCTGCGGTGTTACCACGTGACGGGTGTACCGCAGGAGAAGGTCGTGCAGGTTGCCGCAGCGGCAGCAGCCGGTGGCGCGGGCGTGATTCAAGTTCGCAGCAAACCCATTAGCGTGCTCGATCTGACCGCGCTTGCTATCGACGTGGCGGCGGCGGTCGAAGAGGCCAATCCAGCAACGCGGGTGCTTATCGATGACCGAGTCGACGTGGCCGCCGCGCTGATGGGTAACCACAATATCCACGGCGTACACATCGGCCAGGACGACCTGGATCCGCGCCTGGCACGACGAATCCTTGGCGAGGATGCGATCATCGGGTTGACCACCGGCACCCTCGAGCTCGTGCAGGGTGCCAACGAGTACGCCGATGTGATCGACTACATCGGTGCCGGGCCGTTCCGCCCCACGCCCACGAAATCCTCTGGTCGAGCCCCGCTCGGGTTGGAAGGCTATCCCCCGCTCGTCGCGGCTTCGGCCGTTCCGGTGGTGGCGATTGGAGACGTGCAGGCCCCTGACGCCGAAGCACTGGCCGAAACCGGTGTGGCTGGTGTCGCCATTGTGCGCGCCTTCATGGATTCCCACGATCCGGCTGCGCTAGCGACCACAGTTGTCCGAGCTTTCGACCGCGCGAATGCAGCCACAGGTTCACATGCATAATGCCGAGCACGCGATCATTGGCGCGGGAATCATCGGGCTTACCACCGCATTCGAGCTGGTGGATGCGGGTGTCGACCCACCGGAAATCGTGGTGATCGATCCCCACCCCATTAGCGGTGCCACTTTCGTGGCCGGCGGCATGCTGGCTCCGGTGGCGGAGGTGCAATACCGGCAAGAGCCGTTGTACCCGCTGATGGTTGCTTCGGGCGAGATGTTCCCTGATCTTCTGGCCAGGTTGAGTGCGAAAACCACCGCACCGACCGGGCATCGCCGTGAATCCACCCTGGTGGTGGGCGCCGACCGCGCCGATGGCGTGCACATCCGCGAGCTGCTGGCGCTACAGCAGAAACACGGCATGGATGCCCACGCGCTGCCACTTCGGCAAGCACGAAAGCTAGAGCCTGGGCTCAGCCCCCAACTGGCGGCCGCGGTGGAAATCCCGGGCGACCATCAAATCAACCCGCGCATGTTCAGCGCGTGCCTGCTGGAATATCTGCAGCACGCCGGGGTTCGCTTTCTGTCCACGGCAGCAACGCGCATCGACGGCCAAAATGTGCAGCTTGCCGATGCCCCCATGGTCACTGCCAACATGATCTACCTCTGCAACGGGCTAGGCGCCAAGGACGTGGATGGCTGGTTCGAGGGTACCAATCCCCTAGCGCTACGGCCGGTGTTGGGTGACATGCTGCGGCTGCGGGTACCAGAGGAGCTAGCGCCAATCACCCGGGTGGTGCGCGCATTCGTGGAGGATCGGCCGGTGTATGTTATTCCCCGCACCGACGGCACCATCGCTATCGGTGCTACCAGCCGCGAAGACAACCGCAAGGGCCCGTCTGTGGACGGTGTGCACACGCTCCTTCGCGATGCCATCCGCGTGGTTCCGGGACTGGAGGATTGCGAGTTCATCGAAGCGATCGTTGGAGCCCGGCCAGGCACCCCCGATGATTTGCCCTACCTGGGCAAAGTACGCGACGGGCTAGTGATCTCCACCGGGTACTTCCGCCACGGAATCCTCCTGTCCGCCCTGGGGGCTAAGGTGGGTGCCCAGTTGGGATTGGGCACGTCCCCGGGGATAGACATTTCGGCCTGCGATCCGCTACGCCACGCCCGATAGCCACAAAAGAAAGGAATAAGCACCATGGAATACACGGTTAATGGAGAACCCCGCAACAGCGATGGGCCGATCACCGTGGGCACCATTGTAGAAGCAGAAACTGGCGATGCCGTGCCGAAAGGCGTGGCCGTAGCCGTCAATGGCGATGTCGTTCCAGCCAGCAACTGGTCTTATGAAGTCGCCAACGGCGATGAGCTCGATATCCTCATCGCCGTACAGGGCGGTTAGGAATCTCCGATGCTTACTATTGCAAATAAACAATTCGATTCGCATCTAGTAATGGGAACCGGCGGGGCCAGCAGCCAGGACATGCTGGAGCAATCCCTGGTTGCCAGCGGTACGGAGCTCACCACCGTCGCCATGCGTCGGCACAGCGCTAATAGTCCCGGTGGCGAGTCCATCTTCGAGCTCTTACAACGATTAAACATTGACGTGCTACCCAACACTGCGGGGTGCCGCACCGCCCGCGATGCCGTGACCACCGCCAAGTTAGCCCGCGAGGCGCTGGGCACCAATTGGGTGAAGGTAGAGGTGATCGCGGATGATCGCACGCTTCTACCGGACGTGGTGGAGCTCGTGGATGCTTGCGAGATGCTGGTTGCTGAAGGATTCGTGGTGCTGGCATACACGAGCGACGATCCGGTCATCGCCAAGCGGCTAGAAGACGTGGGCGTGGATGCGGTGATGCCTTTGGGCTCGCCGATTGGTACGGGTCTGGGTATCCTGAACCCGCACAATATTGAGCTGATCTGTTCGCGCACCCAGGTTCCCGTGCTGCTGGATGCCGGTGTGGGCACGGCCTCCGATGCTGCACTGGCCATGGAGCTGGGCTGCGATGGCGTGCTTTTAGCCAGTGCCATCAACCGCTGCCAGGATCCCCTGGCGATGGCGACTGCAATGAAATACGCCGTGGAAGGCGGCCGGTTGGCCCGCCAAGCTGGGCGCATTCCGAAAAGGCAGCATGCCGTGGCCTCGTCATCGTTTGAAGGGTTGGCGAGCTGGGAAGATAAGGTCCTGTAATGAGCCAACTGCCCCGCGAAGAGCTGCATAGAGTGGCCCGCCAGACCCTGTTGCCCGGTTTTGGCATCGCCCAGCAGGAAGCGCTGCACGGCACCCACGTATTTGTCATCGGCGCTGGCGGATTGGGATGCCCCCTGATGCAGCAACTGGCTGCCGCCGGTGTGCGCGAGATTTCTGTTATCGACGACGACACGGTGGATCTGACCAATATCCACCGCCAGATCCTATTCGGCACCCAGGATGTGGGTAGATCCAAGGTGGACGTCGCCGCCGAAAAGCTCGAACAGCTGCAGCCCGGCATCGTGGTGCATGCGATTCGCGACCGCCTTACCGCCGACAACGCCGTGGATTATCTCCGTGGAGTGGACATCCTGGTGGATGGTTCCGATACGTTTGCCACCAAATTCCTAGCCGCTGATGCTGCGGAGATCACGGGTACCCCGCTGGTATGGGGCTCGGTGCTGCGATTTCGCGGCGACTGCGCAGTGTGGTGGTCTGGACCCGGTGCCGAATCGGGCGTGGGCATGCGGGACCTCTATCCCCTGCAACCCGATCCCGATTCCGTGCCGGATTGCGCCACCGCCGGCGTGCTGGGCGTGACCACAAGCGTGGTCGCGGGCCTGATGTCGACCGAGCTAATCCAGTTCGCCACCGGCATGAACCGCGACCGGGTAGGTCTGTTGAGCATCTACGATGCCCTGACTTCCTCCATCACTCACTTCCGCGTGCCCCACGACCCGGCACGTGAGCTAACCACACAGCTGCAGCACAACTACGGTGGCGCTGCCTGTGCCTTACCGGGGGCCGAAGATACCGCGGCGATGTTCGACGATCTGCGCGCCGGCGCCGTGGCCATCGATGTACGCGAAGCCGGGGAGGCCGCCATTGATGATTTCTTTTTTGACGCCACCGCGAAGCATTACCACTTACCGACCACCGTGTGGCAGGAAGATCCAGAGGCAGCGCGCTGCTTGCTCGATTCCCTGCAGGGCGCGGGGCTTAGCGACGCCTGGGTGTACTGCGCCTCCGGCAAGCGATCGGCCAGCTTCATCTCGGCCTTCGCTGAGGAAGCCGAACAGCGTGGCATTATGCTGCACAACGTTGCAGGTGGCATAAAGAGCCAGCCCGCAACATTCCACGGGATGCCGGATCACTAACTAGTGCAAAACATCCGAATATGACAAAGGGTCCTTGCCTTGCAGGAAGACAAGGACCTCTTACAACTTCTAGGGATAGTGGTTCTCACCTTAGCGAGGCAGAGGGAGAAGTTGGATCCCTCTGCCCCACCCGTGCCTTAAAGCAGGGACGGAACGTTAGCAACCAAGGAGAACAGATCCTTAGGATCGTCCGGGTTGGCAATGATGTCAATCTCGGACTCCAAGTCGGTGCCCTTGACGGAATCGCGCAGGTAACGCAGCGCGGAGAAGTCATTGATGGCGAATCCGACATCATCGAAAAGCGTGATCTGCTCATCATCGTCGCGGCCGGTGGCCTGACCGGTGAGCACCTGGTAGAACTCCACGACCGGGAAGTCTTCCGGCTTCTGCTGGATTTCGCCCTCGATGCGGGTCTGCTCAGGGAATTCCACGAAGACCTTGGACTTGTCCAGGATGGAGCTCTCGAGCTCGGTCTTGCCTGGGCAGTCACCGCCGACTGCGTTGAGGTGTACGCCTGGGGCAACGTGGCGATCAGCAAGAATCTGGTTCTGAGCCTTGTCGGCGGTGCAGGTGGTAATGATCTCTGCGCCCAGTACTGCCTCGTCGACGCTAGAGCAGGCGGTGATATTAAAGCCAAGTGGCTCCAAGTTACGCTTGAACTTTTCCACTGCTTCAGGGTCGATATCGTAGATGGTGATGTCTTCGATGCCCATGACGCCACGGAAGCCCAGTGCCTGGAACTCGGACTGCGAGCCAGCACCAATCATCGCCATGCGCTTGGAATCCTTGCGCGCAAGGTGCTTGCCCACCATGGCGGAGGTGGCGGCGGTGCGCAGCGCGGTAAGGAGGGTCATCTCTGCTTCGAAGGTCGGGTAACCATTGTCGACGTCAGCGATAACACCAAATGCGGTAACGGTCTGGTAACCGCGAGCAGGGTTGGACGGGTGACCATTAACGTACTTGAAGGAGTACTCCTTACCGTTAGAGGTAGGCATCAGCTCGATGACGCCGAACGGGGTGTGGGAGGCAACGCGCGGAATCTTGTCAAAGCGCTCCCATTCGCGGTAGTCAGCCTCGAGGTAATCCACCATTCCAGTAATGATGTTCTCTACGCCTTCGCGCTGAATCCAGCGCGCCATATTTTCGACGTCTACAAACTTAACAGCGTGGTTCATAAGAATTCCTTTCTTAGTTCTTGGAGTGAAGGTCTGTTTGTGGTGCGGCAGGGAAGCTCGAGGTTGGCAGGTGCTTTGCCTTCCTCTCCTCCGCAATAGTGCGGATACGCTCGCGCCATGCAAACCACATTGCCACAAAGACCGGAATGAGCAGCACGGTCGATGCAAGCGCATAGGTTCCGATCGGATAATCAAAGGCCATCAGGATAATTACCAGGCCAATGAAGATCAGTACCGCCCAGTCTCCGCCTTGACCAAATGGTGAGCGGTACCCAGGACGAGTATAACGCCCACTCTTGGATAGTTGGATAAACCTCAGGTGAGATAGAGCAACCGCAGCCCACGAGGCTAGAGTGCCCAACGCAGCCAGGTTGAGGACGATTTCGAATGCCATCTCAGGCACGACATAGTTGAGGAAGACACCTGCCAAGCCCACCAGGGCTGCCATCACGATGCCGCCATAGGGCACGCCCGACTTGGACATACGGGCACCGAACTTCGGGCCCGAGCCAGAGGTAGACATGTTGTACATAATGCGGCCGGTGGAATACAGGCCAGCATTAAGCGAGGAAATAGCGGCTGTAATAACCACCAGCTGGAAGATTGGAGCGGCCACGCCAACGCCAAGGGACTCAAAGAAGGTCACAAAGGGCGACACTTCTGCCACGTAGTTGGTGTACGGCAGCACTAGGGTCAACAGCAGAACAGAGCCAAAGTAGAAGACCAAAATACGCAGGAGGACGTTGTTTACCGCGCGCGGGATGTGCTTTTCTACGTCCTTGGTTTCACCGGAGGTGGTACCCACCAGCTCGATACCTGCATAAGCAAAGACAACACCCTGGATGACAATCACGGCAGGTAGCAAGCCATTAGGCAACCAGCCACCGGTACTAGAAATCAGGCTGAAGCCAGTCGGGTCTCCACTCGGATGACCAAAGATTAGAACACCGATGGCCACGAGCATAAAGATAATCAGAGCGACGATCTTAATCAGTGAGAACCAGTATTCCAGCTCACCGAAGATCTTCACCGAAAGCATGTTGAATACCAAGATGCTGCAGATGACGACGAGGGCAAGCGTCCACTGCGGTACCGAGTCAAGCCATGTTGTGTACTGGCTAAACCACTTGATGTAGATGGCCACCGCAGTACCATCCGCGACCAGAGTCATGGCCCAGTTTCCCCAGTACAGCCAGCCGGTAACAAACGCAGCCTTCTCGCCGTAGAACTCTCGAGCATAGGAGACGAAAGAGCCGGAGCTTGGGCGGTAGACGATGAGCTCGCCAAGGGATCGCAGGATTATGTAGCCGAAGAAACCACAGATGAGGTAAAGCACCGCTAGGAAGGGGCCGGCGGTTTGCAGGCGGCTACCAGTACCCAAAAGAAGACCGGTACCAATCGCGGAACCGATGGCAATCATCTGTAGCTGGCGATTGCCCATCCCCTTTTGAAGGCCATGATCTTCCGATGCGAAAACCGCCTTCTCATTCTCGTGCGGCCCAGTACTAGACGGCGGAGAATTTTCAGTCATTTAGAGATCGTCCTTTCATTGGCAGGAATGCGTGTACTAGGTCTCATTCCTCGAAAAGACATTAACACAACACTATGTAACCCATGTCACCACTACCCCCAATTTGTTCAACAACACGGTTAGTACCTTGGGAATGAGTCGATCTCCTACCCCCGTTGGAAATATAAAAGAACCGCATGGCCATAGACCATGCGGTAAGAAGGGGGATTTCGCCAGTTAGCGCAACGGCTTCTGCGCCCACTCGCGCGCCGCGGCGGCATTTTCGCGGACGGTTTCGCGCTGTTCAGCAACGCGGACGCCGGCGGTTCCGCCTTTTGTTTTGCGGGAAGCAACGGCACCGTCGACGGTCAGAACCTTGCGCACCTCTGGGGTCAGTCGCTTGTCGACGCCCTTGAGTTCCTCATCAGTGAGGTCCACCAGGTCCACTCCCCGCTCTTCGGCGATGCGTACGCACGCGCCGGAAGCTTCGTGTGCTTCGCGGAAGGGCACGCCTTGGCGCACCATCCACTCGGCTAGGTCGGTGGCCAGGGTGAATCCGCGTGGCGCCAACTCGCGCATCCTGTCCTCATTGAAGGACAAAGTGGACACGAGCCCGGTCATCGACGGCAGCAGCAAGTTGAGCTGTGCTACCGAATCCACGATCGGTTCTTTGTCCTCTTGTAGGTCGCGGTTATAGGCCAGCGGCTGTGCCTTCAGCGTGGATAGCAAGCCAGTGAGGTTGCCAATCAGGCGCCCAGTCTTGCCGCGGGTAAGTTCCGGGATATCCGGGTTCTTCTTTTGCGGCATGATGGATGAGCCCGTGGACCATGCGTCGTCCAAGGTGACGTAGCCGTATTCCGGGGTGCACCAGTAGATGATCTCTTCTGCCAGCCTGGACATGTCAACGGCAATCTGTGCCAAGACAAAGGCCGTCTCCGAAGCGAAATCGCGAGACGCGGTGCCATCCAAGGAGTTCTCCGCAGCGGAATCGAATCCGAGTTCCGCGGCGATGGCCTCTGGATCAAGCTGCAGGGAGGAACCTGCGAGTGCACCCGAGCCATACGGGGATACGGCTAGCCGCTTATCCAAGTCCTGCAGGCGCTGAATATCGCGCAGCAGTGGTTGGGCGTGGCCCAGCAACTCGTGCGCAAGCAGGATGGGCTGCGCGGCCTGGGAGTGAGTTTTACCCGGCATGATGGCCTTGGGGTGCGCTGCGGCTTGATCCGCTAGGGCATCGACAAGCTCGGAGACCTGCAGGGCCGTATCGCGGATGGCATCGCGCACCCACATGCGAAAGAGCGTGGCGACCTGATCGTTGCGGGAACGTCCCGCGCGCAGGCGGCCGCCTACTTCGGGCCCGACGATGTCGATGAGGCCACGCTCCATGGCGCCGTGCACATCTTCATCGGTGGGTGCTGGGACAAATTCGCCTGAAGCAACCTTCTCCCCGAGCTCGGTGAGCCCGGTCAGCATGGTGTCGAGGTCGGCATCGGAAAGCAGCCCTGCCTTGTGCTGCACCTTGGCGTGCGCCTTCGAGGCGAGCACGTCGTACGGGGCAAGCACCCAGTCAAAGTGAGTGGAAACCGAGAGGGCGAACATCGCCTCGGAAGGGCCGCCGGAGAAGCGGCCGCCCCAGAGCGCGCCTTCGTTAGTCTTGTGTGGTTCCATCGGTGCCTATTTCTCTGCGCTGGTGGGGAAACCACCCTCGCGGTCACGCTGGTTGGAAATCTGGGTGGACAAGCCGTGCAACTGGACAAAGCCCTTTGCCGCGGTCTGGTCGAAGGTATCGCCGGTGTCGTAGGTAGCCAGATCGAAGGAGTACAGCGACTGGCCGGAGCGGCGGCCGGTCACGGTCGCGGTACCTGCGTGCAGGCTCAGGCGGATATCGCCGGTGACGTTCTCCTGGGATTCCTCGATGAAAGCATCCAGGGAGCGCTTGAGCGGCGAGTGCCACAGGCCGTCGTAGACCTCCTCGGACCACCGCGCATCCGTCAGGCGCTTGTAGCGTGCCAGCTCGCGCTCCACGGTGACATCCTCCAGCGCCTCGTGAGCCTGGATGAGCACCATGGCACCCGGTGCTTCGTAGACCTCGCGGGACTTAATGCCCACCAACCGGTCCTCCACCATGTCCAAGCGGCCGATGCCCTGGGCACCAGCACGGCGGTTGACCTCTTCGATGACCTGCAGCGGGGTCAACTTCTTGCCATCGACGGCAACCGGAACACCCTTCTCAAAGGAAATGATGATCTCATCCGGAGCATTGCCCAGGCCCGGGTCTTCCGTATATGCGTAGAGATCCTTTGTCGGTGGGTTCCACAGATCCTCCAGGAAGCCGGTTTCTACCGCACGGCCCCACAGGTTCTGGTCGATGGAAAATGGCGAGGCCGCCGATTGCTCAATGGGCAGGTTAATCTCTTCGGCAAAATCGATGGCCTTATCGCGGGTCCATGCATAATCACGCGCTGGGGCGACGATCTCTAGCGATGGATCCTGGGCGCGGAAGGACACCTCAAAACGCACCTGGTCATTGCCCTTACCGGTGCAACCGTGAGAAACGTGCGTTCCGCCGTGCTCCTGCGCGGCCTTTACGAGATGCTTGGTAATAAGCGGACGGGAAATGGCAGATACCAGCGGGTACTGCTTCATGTACATGCCATTCGCCTTAATGGTGGGCACGCAGTATTGCTCCGCAAACTCATCTTTGGCGTCGATAACGATGGATTCCACCGCACCGCAATCGAGCGCACGCTGGCGTACGGACTCCATATCCTCGCCGCCCTGACCCAAGTCGAGGGAAACGGCAACGACATCGCCGCCGGTCATCTTTGCCAGGTATGGAATGGCTACCGAGGTATCGAGGCCACCGGAATAGGCCAAGACTACGCGTGCAGACATGCTAAGACTCCTTAATTAATTGAAAACAATTCGGTTAGTTAAATAATATACGAGCGGGTGTGAGAATGCCACAATTTATTAAATCCTCTGCGAGGTCAGCGTCTCCGCCAATTCTGCGCCGGTAACTCCCTCGCGCGCCAGCACAAAGATGGTGTCATCACCAGCGATGCACCCCACCACGTCGTGGAGACCCACTCGGTCGATAAAGCTGGCGAGGTATTGCGCCGCGCCCGCTGGTGTGCGCAGCATCGCAATATTCATCGAGGAATCGTGGGAGACCACCAATTCATCCAACATGCGCCGCAGCTTCTCGCGCGGACCGCCCACCTGGTCTTCGAATTGCTCCAGCTCGCCGGCGACCATATAGTACGAGCGCCCGCCATCTCGCTTGACCTTTTTTGCTCCCAGCTCATCAAGATCTCGCGAGAGCGTGGCCTGCGTAATGTCGATGCCTTCTGCCAACAAGAGCTCCGATAATTGGACCTGGCTCGTGACGCGGTTGCGGTCCAGGATTTCCAAAATCTTTGCCTGCCGGGCAGTACGAGTGCTCGGGGTACTCATGGCTAGCTATTCTCCTTATTGATATCGAGCAACCACACCAGCAATGCCTTTTGGGCATGCAGGCGGTTTTCCGCTTCATCAAATACCCGGGACTGCGGTCCATCGATAACCTCTGCGGTCACCTCGTTTCCACGATAGGCCGGCAGGCAGTGCAAGAAAATCGCGTCCTTCTTTGCCTTTGCCATCACGTCTTTAGAGACCTGATACGGCAAGAACGGGGTGCGCCTGTCCTGCCCATCGTTTTCCTGTCCCATAGATACCCAGGTATCCGTTATTACCACATCAGCGCCGGACACTTCTTCCACATCATCGGTCACCGTCACATTGCCGCGCTGCCGTGCGCGCTCGACAAATTCGGGACGCGGTTGGAACCCTTCCGGTGACACGATGGAAATATCCATGCCTGCGGTAGCAAAGCCAATCATATAAGAATTGGCCATATTATTATTGCCGTCCCCAAGATAGACCGCCTTGCGGCCTGTAAGGTCACCTAGGTTTTCCCGGCAGGTCAGGAGATCGGCCAGGATTTGGCAAGGATGCAGGTCATCAGAAAGCGCATTGACCAGCGGAGCCGTCGAAGTCTCCGCCATCTGCTCCAGGTTGTCGTGGGCATAAGTGCGCCAGACAATGGCCTCCACGTAGCGGGACAAGACCGCACCCGTATCCTGATAGGACTCGCCCTTACTCATATGAGTGCCAGAAGAATCAACGGTAATGGCGCTGCCGCCCATGTGCGCAATTCCGGTTTCAAAGGAAAAGCGGGTGCGTGTAGATGTCTTATCAAAAAGGACGGCTACCGTCTTTGGCCCCTCCAACGGGCGCCGCGCGAACGGGTCGGCCTTGAGCTGGACCGCCAAATCGAGGACTTCCTTTTGTTCCTCTGGGCTCAGGTCATCATCGGCTAAAAAATGGCGCAAGTTCATACTAATTCCTCCACAACGGTGCGTAATTTTTCCAGGGCAGCATCGATTTCCTGCTGCGATATGATCAGCGGCGGGGTAAGGCGCAGGACGTTCTCGCTCGGGGCGTTGAGAATAATTCCCTGCGCGAATCCGCGCTTGACGGCCTCGCGAGCAACCGGTGCATTTAATACAACTCCGAGCATGAGACCGCGCCCGCGCACCTCGCTGACCCCGGGAATCTCCTTGACTTGCTGCGCCAAGTACTCGCCTTTGGCGGAGACCTCATTCAAGAACTCCTGATCCAGGGCATCGAGTACAACATTGGCCGCCGCACACGCCACGGGGTTTCCGCCAAAGGTGGTCCCGTGGGAACCTGGCTGGAATAAGTCCTTGGCGCGCCCACGGGTGATGGTGGCGCCGATGGGCAGTCCGGCACCCAACCCCTTGGCCATGGTGATGACATCGGGGGAAATTCCCTCAAACTCGTGGGCAAAGAACTGCCCCGTGCGCCCAGCCCCGGCTTGGACCTCATCGACGATGAGCAAAATGCCGTGCTCATCGCATAACTCAGAAACGGCCCGCATAAAACCGGCAGGAGCAGGAATGACTCCGGTCTCGCCCTGAATGGGCTCGAAGATGATGGCGGCGGTATCCGCGGCGTCTTGCTCCACTAATTGGCGCAGGTAGTCGATATCACCGTAGGGGTAAAATTCCACGCCACTAGGCAGTGGGCGGAATGCCTTTTGCTTATCGGGCTGCCCGGTCAAGGCCAAAGAACCCATCGTGCGCCCGTGAAAACCATGGTGCGCAGCGAGGATGCGCCGCCTACCGGTCAGCCGCGCGAGCTTAAATGCTGCTTCGTTTGCTTCTGAGCCGGAGTTGCAAAAAAATACTCGCGCATCGTTATCGCCTACCCGCTCAATGAGCTTTGCTCCGGCATCTAGTACGGGTTGGGTGGCAAAAAGATTGGAGGTATGCACCAGGGTGCGGGTTTGCTCGGCAACGGCATCTGCTACCTCCGCATTGCCATAGCCCAAGGAAATAACGGCGATCCCTGCTAGCAGGTCAATGTAGGTTTTACCGTCTTCATCGATTAGGGTAGCCCCCTCCCCGGATACTAGACCGAGTGGCGGCTGACCATAAGTATTGGCCAGTGTTTCTGACCACCGTCCGGTTAATGTTTTTTGCGCGCTCATGCGATATCGTCCTTCCTGAACACGGTGCCTTCGGGATAATCGTGCTTTTCGTAGTCATCGGGCAGGACCATCGTTCCAATGCCGCCCGGGGTTAAAAGCTCAAGGAGTACGGAATGGCCTATTCGACCATCAATGACGTGCGCAGCGGATACCCCGCCCTGCACAGCATTGAGGCAGGATTCCATTTTGGGAATCATGCCGGAGCTCAGGCCGGGAAGCAGCCCAGTAAGCTCATCGCTTTCGATTTTGGAGACTAAGGAATCTTTATTCGGCCAGTCGGTATAAAGGCCTTCCACGTTGGTCAAGATGACCAGGCGCTCTGCTCCCAACGCGCTCGCTAGCGCACCCGCGGCGCTATCGGCGTTGATGTTATACACCTCGCCATCGGCTCCTGGCGCGATAGTTGAGACCACCGGGATGCGGCCGGCTTCGATGATGTCATTGACCGCTGCCGGGTTGACCTCCACGATATCGCCCACCATCCCGATATCGGTTGCCTCTCCTTCTACCTCCACAAACCGCTTGGTAGCGCGGAAAAGCCCAGCGTCTTCGCCACTTGTGCCCACGGCGTAGGGCCCGTGCGAGTTAATGAGGTTCACCAGACCGCGGCCGACTTGGCCAAAAAGGACCATGCGCACCACGTCCATGATTTCGGGCGAGGTGACGCGGAAACCGCCCTTAAACTCGCCTTCGATACCGAGCTTATCCAGCATGGAATTGATCTGCGGGCCGCCGCCGTGGACGACAACGGGCTTTGCTCCAATGGTGCGCAGAAACACCATATCCGCCGCAAAGGCTTCCTTGAGTTCCTCATCCACCATGGCGTTGCCGCCATACTTGACGACGACGATTTTATCGCGGAAGTGCTGCAGCCACGGCAAGGCTTCAGCCAGCACCGTAGCGCGTTCTTGATTATTCAATCCGGGAAACATTTCTCCTCCTAGGAGCTATACGCCGAGTTAATCTCAACGTAGGAGTAGGACAAGTCGGTGGTGCGGACGAACGCTGTACCCTCACCGCCGGTGCCGAGATCCACGCGGACATCAATATCCGCCCCGCTCAAGTCCACATCGCGGGCCCCGGGCGCGCCCGTCGAGTATTCGCATACCGGCTGGTCATTGAAATAGACGGAAATATTGTCTGGGTCCATGTCTGCATCCGCCATGCCGACGGCGGCCAGTACCCTGCCCCAGTTGGGATCGGAGCCAAACATGGCGCACTTGAATAAATTGTCCCGGCCCAGGGTGCGAGCGGCATTGAGCGCTTGCTCATCAGATCCCGTGCCTTCGACGGTGATCTTTACGCGCTTTGTCACTCCCTCAGCATCGGCTTGGAGCTGATCCGCAATATCCGCGCAGACCTCTAGGATTGCCTGGTCCAACTCCTCTTCGCTGGGCTGGACGCCGGAGGCCCCGGAAGCCATGACAATCACGGTGTCATTGGTAGAGGTCGAACCGTCCACGTCCAACGTATTAAACGTCTGTGCGCAGGCCTTCTCCAGCGAGCTTTGCAGGATAGCTGCGTCAGCGACGGCATCGGTAGTAATGCAGACCAACATCGTGGCTAGCGACGGCGCCATCATGCCAACGCCCTTGCCCATAGCGCCCACGGACCAACCATCGCCAGCACAAGCGGATTCCTTAGGAACGGTATCCGTGGTCATAATCGCAGTGGCGGCGTCATTGCCGTGCTGTGGGGTCGTGCCCACGTGATCGACGACGTCCGCGATGCCCGCAAGTGCATTGTCTATAGGCAGCGGCTCGCCGATGAGCCCGGTAGAACAGATGGCAATATCTTTCACGGCGATTTCCGTGCCATGGGATACGGCATCGACCATCGCGCGTGCATCGACATCGCCTTGCGCGCCATTGCACGCATTGGCATTGCCGGAGTTGATGACTACGGCACGCAGCTGGCCATCCGCTACCGCCTCGCGGGAGACCTTAACGGGGGACGCCACCACGCGATTGCGCGTGAACACTGCCGCGGCATCCGAGCGCGGGCCTTCATTGATAATCAATGCCAAGTCCGACTTGCCAGAGGGCTTGATTCCGGCCGTTACCGCGCCGGCGCTGAATCCGGCGGGCCAGGTTATTCCAGGTGCAGTCATAAAATTCTCCTCTATATAGTGCGCAGCCCTACGGGGCGACTGCGGCTTGGAGCAATCCCAATGTTTCTGTCCATCCCAGCGCGAGGTTCATGCATTGCACGGCGGCACCGGCAGTGCCCTTGCATAAATTGTCTAGCGCCGCGGTGATGATGAGGCGGTGGGAATTTTCATCGACATGGGCTTGAATATGCACCATGTTCGTACCCACCACGTTCTGGGTTTCCGGTTGCTGGCCTTCTGGCAGGACGACGCAGAAAGGCTCATCTGCATAAAATTCTTCGAATGCGGTGCGCACCTGCTGCTTGCCGATGCCTCCTTTCAGCTCCGCCGTAATCGTCGCCAGAATTCCTCGGGGCATGGGTGCGAGCACCGGGGTGAAACTCACGGATACCTCGTCGTGGGAAAATGGTTGCAGGTTCTGCACGATTTCCGGGGTATGCCGGTGGGTGCCACCTGGTTTATATGCCTTGACATTTCCCATGGTCTCCGCGCCCAATTGCGCGACGGATGCCTTCTTTCCCGCTCCAGAGACGCCGGTAATAGCGATCACAGACAGGGCGGGCTCCACGAGATCGCGGGCAATGGCAGGCAACGCCCCCAAGGTAATGGCCGTGGGGAAACAACCAGGCACGGCGACCCGGTTTGTACCTTTAAGGTTCGACCTATTGTCTGGGAGTTCCGGGATACCGTACGGCCACTGCCCCGCATAGTTCCCGCCGTAGTAGGCTGCCCAATCGCTCTCCTCGCGGAGCCGAAAGTCGGCGGCGCAATCGATGATGGTGATCTCATCGCCCAAGTGCTCCGCAAGTCGCGCTGAGTGCCCGTGCGGCAAACCCAAGAAGACGACGTCATGTCCCGCAAGTTCCTCGGGCGTGGTGTCAGCAATGACGCGATCCGCCAGCTGCGGCAGATGCGGCATAATTTCTGCGACGCGCTGGCCCACTTGGGAATTTCCCGTCAAGGCACCAATGCGCAGGTCACCGGAGTGATAGGCAGGGTGGGATAGCAGCAGGCGCAGTATCTCTCCGCCGGCGTACCCTGTGGCCCCTGCCACTGCTACTGAAATCGTCATACGAGAAACTATAGCAAGAAATACGCTCCACTGTATGTTATTCAGTGAATTGGATTACTTTTCGCAGCTCATAGGGCATGAAAATAACTAAAAATCTGCATGAAAAAGCAGAACGGCGAAGACCCAAGACCCGAGTGGCTTATGTGCCACCAAAGTCTGGTTCTTCGCCATTTAATACAAAAGGCTAGGCTTCTGGCCCGTCCTATGCTCGCATTTCTGCACCGAAGCGCTGCTTGGCCAATTCGGCTGCCGTCGTGCGGTGCTCGTTGACCTCTTCATCGGTCAAGGTACGGTCCGCAGCGCGGAATTGCAGCTGGAAGGCCAAGGACTTCTTGCCCTCACCCAATTGCTCACCGCGGAAGATATCAAACAGGTCGACCGACTCGATGAGGTCTCCTGCGCCCTCTTCCACCGTTGCGCGCACCTTTTCCGCTGGAATATCTTCATCCACCACCAGCGCGATGTCCTGGTGCAAGGCTGGGAATGCCGACAATACCGGCGCTGGGAAGCGCTCGGTCAGCGGCAGCGCGGTGATATCAAGCTCCATCGCACACGTGCGCGGTGGCAGGTTGAGGGCTTCGAGCACCTGCGGATGCAATTCACCGGCATAGCCCACGATGTCATCTGTTCCTGCCACCTTGATGGCGGCGCACCGGCCTGGGTGCCATGGCAGGTGGTCCGCGGCTTCAACCTCGATATCCAGGCCAGCGGCGCGGGCCACCAGCCGTGCGGATTCAATCGCGTCCGCGTAGGTGTAATCGCGGCCTTCGCCCCACGGGCCCTCGTGCTCCATCTTGCCGGTTGCAACGGTTGCCACGTGCAAGGGCTGTTCAGGAAGCGTGCGCAGGAGTTCTTCTACCACTTCATCACCAGGACGCTGTGCAACAGACGGCATGGGCGAAGATTCTGCGCGCTTGAAGGCCACCTGCTGCAAGCCATAGAGCGCCAGATCTTTGCGGCCGCGAGCAACATTGCGGCCCAAGGCCTCAAGCGTTGCGGGAAGCAAGGTCGTGGCCAAGATGGCTTTGTCAGATTCCAAGGAATTCTGCACGGCGACGGTATTGCGGCGGGCATCGTCAGCCGCAAGGCCCCACACATCAAAGGTGTCGTTTGCGATAAACGGCGTGGGCAAAACCTCTGCATAGCCGGCATAAGCCAAACCGTGGCCGATGGCGCGGCGGCGTTTTTGCGCTGGGGTCAAACCGCGACCGCCTGCCGGGGTGGGCAGAACGGTGGGGATATCTTCCAGGCCTTCCAGGCGCAGGACCTCCTCGATGAGGTCAACATCCATGGAAATATCGGTCCGCCACGTCGCGGGCGTGACCTGCAGAACCGAATCCGAACCTTCCTCGACCGTGCAGCCCACCTCTTTAAGGCGAGAGATAACGGTCTCGCGGGAGTATTCGACGCCGGCGTATTCACTCGGCTTTTCCGCACGCAAGCGAATGGCTTGGGGCTCGGCTACCTCTCCGACGAGGGTACGTCCCTTTTCCACCGTTCCGCCCGCAATCGAGTGCAATAGCGCGCACGCAATATTAAGGGCCACCTCAACGATGGCTGGATCGACGCCGCGCTCAAATCGGCGGGATGCCTCAGAGGAAAGCTTGTGGCGGCGAGAGGTACGGGCGACGGTAATGGGATCCCAGATTGCGGACTCGAAGTAGACATCGGTGGTCTGGTCAGAAATCTCTGAGTGCGTGCCGCCCATAACGCCGGCTAGGGATTGGATGCCGTTGTCATCACAGATGACCACATCTTCACCAGAGAGTTCGCGAGTGACGTGATCGAGGGTTTCGAACTTCTCGCCTTCTTGTGCATTGCGCACCGTAAGGTCGCCCGCGACTTCATTGGCATCAAAGGCATGCATCGGGGCGCCCAAGAGCAACATGACGTAGTTGGTCACATCTGTTGCCACATTGACGCTGCGCTGACCGCACAGCATGAGTTCGCGCTCCATCCAAAATGGGGTGCGCGCCTGCGGATCGATGCCGCTTACCTTGCGCACGCCAAATCGCTGCGCCTTGGTCTCCTCGCGCAGATCGATGTTGATAAGCGAGCCTTCTGCCTCTGGAACCGCAGAGGTATCGATCCCGGCCACCGCTGGATCATCGGCGACGTCCTTAAACTCCAAGTCAAAGGAAGAGGCGATTTCGCGGCTTAAGCCACGCGCAGATAGCGCGTATCCGCGGTCCGGGGTGATGTTGACGTCAAAGTCGGTATCGGACAGTCCGATGACTGGACGGGCATCTTCGCCTACCATATCCGCGACTTCCTCACCCAGCACGATGATGCCGTTTGCCTGCGCGCCAAGGCCCAGCTCAGCAGCGGAGCACATCATGCCATTGGAGATGTGATCGTAGGTTTCGCGCGCCGCGATTTTGAACCCACCGGGCAGCTCTGCGCCGGGCAGGGAAACTACGACGTAATCGTGCAAGCGGAAGTTACGCGCACCGCAGATAATGCCCTGCAATTCACCGGTGCCATTTGCCTGGCCAACGTTGACCTGGCAGTACCGGATGGGCTTTTTGAACTGCGTGAGCTCTTCGATTTCTACGACCTGGCCGATAACCAACGGGCCAGTGGTCTCAGGGATCGGCTCATATCCTTCGGTTTCAAACCCCACGCGGACGAAACCGGAGTCCATATCGGCAGCGGACACGCTCCAATTCGGATTGGAGGCACGAAGGATACGGGTAACCCAGTCTTGGGAAATAAGCATGATGTATCTATCCTTTCTGGGTTTTAAGCCTGTACGCCAAAGGGCAGGGTGAAGCGGACATCGCCTTCAACCATGTCGCGCATATCGGTCAGTCCATTGCGGAATTGCAGGGTGCGCTCAAGGCCCATGCCGAACGCGAAGCCCGTGTATTCTTCCGGGTCAACGCCTACCGCGCGCAGCACGTTGGGGTTGACCATTCCGCAACCGCCCCATTCAATCCAGCCGGCGCCGCCCTTTTTATTGGGGAACCAGACATCTACCTCGGCGGAAGGCTCCGTGAACGGGAAGTAATTCACGCGCATGCGCGTCGTGGTTTCGGGGCCGAAAAGCACCTTGGCTAGGTGCTCGAGCGTTCCGCGCAGGTGAGCCATGGTTAGGCCCTTATCCACGGCAAGGCCCTCCACCTGGTGGAAGACTGGGGTGTGGGTGGCGTCCAGCTCGTCCGTACGGAAAACGCGCCCTGGGCAGGCGATGTACAGCGGCACATCGCGCTCGAGCATCGTGCGCACCTGCACAGGCGAGGTGTGCGTGCGCAGAACCTGCTTGGAGCCTTCCTTGCCCACGTGGAACGTATCCTGCAGGGTGCGCGCTGGGTGATCCGGCTTGAAGTTCAGGGCATCGAAATTAAAGTACTCGGCCTCAATCTCTGGGCCATCGGCGATTTCCCACCCCATGCCAACGAAAATATCGGCAATGCGCTCCGATAAGGAGGTAATGGGGTGCAGCGCACCCGTTTGCGCCCGGGTCGTAGGAATGGTGACGTCGACGGTTTCGGCCTTGAGCTGGGCCTCGCGGGCCTGCTGCTCCAATTCCTCCTTGACCTGCGCAAAACGCTTTTCCATCTTGCCGCGGGCCATGTTGACGGCCTTACCGGCGGCTTTGCGTTGATCCTTAGGTATTTGGCCGAGGGATTGGCGGGCTTGCGGGATATACCCGTTATCGCCTAAGTGCTCGCGGCGGGCAGCGGTGAGATCCTCTAGCGTCTCTGCTGCTTCGAAGGCTGCGATAGCCTTATCGGCCGCGGCCCCCAGGGCCTGTTCGGTCAATTCGATCTGCGGTGTATCGGACACGTACTTCGTACCTTCTTCTCGCGCGAAAACTAACGCGTGCAATCTTACTCTGCCACTAGGACACGGACAGCCCCAGGGACCCCCTTTTCATTCGCTACCGCGGAGCAACGCGATTGCGGCCTAGTTCTGGTCCTGCGCCTTCGCGGATTCGTACAAGCAGATGCTGGCCGCGGTGGCAAGGTTGAGTGACTCCGCGCGCCCCCGCAGCGGGATGCGTACCCGCATATCGGCCTCTTCAAGCAGCTCGCCCAGCCCGTGGGCCTCATTGCCGAAGAGCCAGGCGGTGGGTTGGGAGAGGTCGGCATCGGCAAGCTCTACTTCCCCATCCGCGGCTGTGGCGACGATTTGCATGCCAGACTTGCGCAGCTGCCCCAATACGTCCTTGATATTTGGATCGCGCGCGACGGGGACGTGGAATAAGGAGCCGGCCGAAGCGCGAGCAACCTTGCTACCTAGGGGATCCACGGTCTCACCCGCGAAGATCACTCCATCGGCGCCCATCGCATCCGAAGTCCGAATCAACGTCCCCGCGTTTCCGGGCTCAGAGGTAAGAACCGGTACCGAAATCAACTTCGGCTTCCCGTTGAGGATCTTTCCCGCAGACCACAAGACGGAGGAACTGCACAGAGCGAAAATTCCCGTCGTCGTCGCGGTATCGGCCAGGTGCTTGGCGGCCTTGTCCGTAATGGGGTGGACGTAGACATCCATATACCCACAGGCCGTAACGATGTCCGCAAAGCGCTCGGCAGCCTTCTCCGTCACGAATACGTCCGTCGCCGCACCCGTGGATACTGCGGCGTCGACGGCATTTTCGCCCTCGATGATGAACTGCTTAGCCTTCTTACGGCTAGCAGCCCGGTGCAATTTCGCCGCGTTGACGATGCGCGGAGTGCGTTCAGTAAAGGCGGAGTCAAAGTCTAAATTCATAGGCCCTACCCTACCTTGGGCGCTGAACTGCTCGTTTCACGCCTTAGGCATGACAAAGCCCTGCCTGAAATCCGGCAGGGCCATGGCTCAAAGTATTACTTCTTTAACGGAACTCCGCGTGCGTCCTTGTCGTAATCGCCCACGCCAAGGAGAATCATGAAGAACTCAATGAACACCCAGATTCCTAAAACGGTCCAGAAAAGGAAGCCCAACAGGAACCAGAAGGTAAACCAGCCAAGGATATTGAGCGACAACTGCACGACGCCATAAGTAGTGCGGCCAGTGTAGAAGTTATGCGCGCCGACACTGCCCAAGAAGAAGCACAGAAGCAACGCAGCTACCCAGGACTTTTGGTTACCTGCCGCCGCATATTGTTGCTGAGGATAGCCCTGCTGCGGGTAGCCACCAGAGTGGAAGTCCTGGGAGTAATACGGCCGATCCTGGCCAGAAAATTGACTCGAACCAGGGTTGCCTTCTGGTTGCTCACGGTTATATGGGCTCGTCATGTCGCGGCGTTCTCCTTGCACATGCTGGGTTTTATCGACACATTAATTTAGCACATACAGCGAACAGGTTATCTGCAGGCTTGAGGCAGTGAGATAGCACAGAACCCACCCCTCACCGTGTCGAGCGGTGTAGAGTGGGCAATCAGCTATGTAGCTGGAGAGGCTTACGCAGCCTTCGGTGCGTTGACGTCCTCAGGCAGGGCGGCCTTAGCGGTCTCGCACAGTGCGGAGAAAGCCTCGAAGTCGTTGACGGCAAGCTCGGCGAGGATCTTGCGGTCTACCTCGACCTCAGCCAAGCGCAGGCCGTGGATGAGGCGGTTGTAGGTGATGTCGTTCATGCGGGCAGCAGCGTTGATGCGCTGGATCCACAGCTTGCGGAACTCGGACTTACGCGCGCGACGGTCGCGGTAAGCGTAAGTCATAGAGTGCAGCCACTGCTCCTTAGCCTTACGGTACAGGCGGGAACGCTGACCACGATAGCCCTTGGCGGACTTCAGGATCGCGCGACGCTTCTTCTTTGCGTTAACTGAGCGCTTTACTCGTGCCACAGTAATACTTCCTTAAATTCTGGTTGAGATGGTGGATGTGGGTTGATTGGGCGCTATTAAGCGCGACCGAGCAGGCGCTTGACGCGCTTGGTGTCTGCCTGGGAGACGGACTCGGTGCCCTTGAGGCGACGGGTACGCTTGGAAGGCTTGCCCTCCAGCAAGTGGCGGCGGTTTGCCTGCTCGCGGCGCAGCTTGCCGGAACCGGTCACCTTGATGCGCTTTGCGGTGCCCTTGTGGGTCTTCTGCTTCATGAGTATTAAGTCCTTAAATCCTACGTGGAATATGGTTTACTTTTTGCCCTTACGAACCGGACCCAAAACCATGGTCATATTGCGACCATCCTGCTTGGGGCGGGACTCAACTACGCCAACCTCGGCGACGTCATCGGCCAACCGCTCCAAAAGCCGGAAACCCAGCTCCGGTCGCGATTGCTCACGGCCGCGGAACATGATGGTCACCTTGACCTTGGATCCCTTTTCCAGGAAGCGAACTACGTTACTCTTCTTGGTCTCATAATCGTGATCGTCGATCTTCGGACGGAACTTCTGTTCCTTCACCACGGTCTGCTGCTGGTTCTTACGAGATTCGCGAGCCTTCTGGGCTTGCTCATACTTGAACTTGCCGTAGTCCATGATTTTGGCAACTGGGGGCTTAGCCTTAGGAGCTACCTCGACCAAATCCAGGTCAGCTTCATAGGCAAGCTTGCGGGCATCATCGGTACGGACGATACCCACCTGTTCACCACCGGGGCCGACAAGACGGACCTCGGGTACTCGGATACGCTCATTAATGCGAGCTTCAGCGCTGATTGTGGTTCTCCTCGATTAGGGGTTTTGGGTAATGAGTTCACCTACCGTGGACCACAAACGAATCTAACCCGGTCTGTCATAGACAGCCGGGAGATCTCACAGAGCCAGACACTGATGCCTGGTTACCTTTACCGTTATCCAACGAACCTGAAGTTCGCGGCATCGGGTGGGAGAATCTCCGCTTGTGACCCAGGTTCCTGCAAAAGGTACCTTGGGCGGTAGTGGATATGACAGTAGCAGCCGCTACCACTTAAGGCAAACCGCGGCGAACTAGCCATCCTTGCAGGTGGAATCGGGCTCTAATTTTTCATCCGCGATGGCTTTGTCGATAGCCTTGAGGACGTCATCGGCAAGGTCATCGATCGCGGCGGAGCCATTCTCGTAGTCCTCGCCCTCGACGATGACGCTTAGGGCTACCCCTACCCTTTTGCCGTCCTTTTCATGCACGCCGAATTGCCGGAAGGTGTAGTCATCGCTATTTTCATCGAGTCCCCAGCCGCTTTTTGCCCGGGTGCTTGTGTGTTTGGAGAGGCCAACGTTTTGCCATTCCACGATGTCATTTAATACTTCATGGACGTATTCGGCTTCCTTAATGCAGGGCAATTGCGCACCGAAATTTGCCTGCTCCTGCAATGGCCAGGTGGCGTACCCGAAAGAACCTTCCTCGATGGAGGCCTTCGAACCGTGCTCGCGCAAGAGCTTTTCCACCGCCTCTGAGGCCTCGCCTTCCTCCCACTGCACCTGCGACCACAATGCGTAGGCGGCGTCATTGTCGGATTCCTTTATGGCCAAATCCACCAAGGATGGATCGGCGCCGTCTTGCAGCGCCGTAATGGCGATGGGCACTTTGATGGTGGACCATGCTGGGCTCTCACCTTTGTCTCCCGCGGAGATTTTTTCTTCGCCGGCGGAGATGGCCACGCCAACCTTGGCATCGTAGTCCTTGGACACTGCGTCAACTGCGCGGTCTAGATCTTTGGCGATTGCGGCATCGGCATTATCGCTAGCGCTTGCCGATGCCCCTTCCCCCGCCGTATCCGGCGCCTGCTCAGGCGACGAGCACGCCGACACGGCAGCAAGCGATACCGTGGCCAGTATCGCTCCTAATCTCTGCCGCAGGTTCATTCCTTACAGACTAGTCCATGTTTTAAAAAGAGGACAATTTTTCGCAGAAACTATCGCCCTTATTTTTAAGGCAGCATTTCCTTGAGGTAGCCGCCGGTATAGGAGCCTTCCACCTGTGCGACTTTTTCCGGTGTGCCCTGCGCGACCACGGTGCCGCCGCCGGCACCGCCTTCGGGCCCCATATCCACAATCCAGTCCGCTGCCTTGATGACATCGAGGTTGTGCTCAATGATGAGCACGGAATTGCCCTTATCTACCAAGCCTTGGATAACCAGCATCAACCGGCGAATATCTTCAAAGTGCAGACCAGTCGTCGGCTCATCCAAGATATAGATGGTGCGGCCATTGGTGCGCTTTTGCAGCTCCGAGGCAAGCTTCACGCGCTGGGCCTCGCCGCCGGACAACGTGGTGGCGGCTTGGCCGAGGCGGACGTAGCCTAGGCCAACATCGACAAGCGTGGCCAAGTAGCGGTGGATGGAGGTAATGGGCTCGAAGAAGTCCGCGGCCTCAGAAATCGGCATGTCCAGCACTTCCGCGATGTTTTTGCCCTTGTAGTGGACCTCCAAGGTCTCGCGGTTATAGCGCGCGCCCTCGCAGACCTCACACGGGACATAGACATCCGGCAGGAAGTTCATCTCGATCTTGATGGTGCCATCGCCCTGGCAGGCCTCGCAGCGCCCGCCTTTGACGTTGAAGGAAAACGGCCGGCCTTGTAGCCGCGCACCTTTGCTTCTTGGGTCTCTGCAAAAAGGTTGCGAATCTTATCAAAGACGCCGGTATAGGTAGCCGGGTTGGACCGCGGGGTGCGGCCAATCGGGCTCTGATCCACCTGCACCAATTTATCCAGGTGCTCAATGCCCTCCACGCGCTTGGCGCGCCCAGGAACCTGCCGGGCGCGGTTCAAGTTATTGGCCAAAGTCTTGGCCAGGATTTCATTGACCACGGTGGACTTTCCGGAGCCGGATACACCGGTAATGCACACCAGCACGCCGAGCGGAATCTCAACGTTGATTCCCTTGAGGTTATTTTCCCGGGCACCAACCACCTTCAGGGTGCGGTCCTTATCGATCTCGCGGCGGTGATCCGGAACGGCCAGGACCTTGGAACCGGATAGGTACTGCCCCGTTAAGGACTCCTTTACCTGCTCCACGCCGGCGGGCTCGCCTTGGTAGACCACTTCACCGCCGTATTCGCCGGCGCGCGGGCCGACATCCACGAGCCAATCGGACGAGCGAATGGTGTCCTCATCGTGTTCGACCACGATGAGCGTATTGCCGATATCGCGCAGGCGCTGCAAGGTCGAAATCAGGCGGTGATTATCGCGCTGGTGCAAACCGATGGACGGCTCATCCAAGACGTACAGCACCCCGGCGAGCCCAGATCCAATCTGCGTGGCCAGGCGAATGCGCTGGGCCTCGCCGCCAGACAGGGTCGAGGCGCCGCGATCCAGGGTGAGGTAGTTAAGGCCCACATCCAATAAGAAGCGCAGGCGGGCTTGGGTCTCCTTCAACACCGCCCCAGCGATGATTTCCTCGCGGTGTCCTAAGACCAGCGAATCCAAAAACTCCGAGGCATCCTCGATGGACAGGGCGCTCAGCCCCGCGATGGACTGTTCGCCATGGGTGGTCGACGCCAGGCGCACGGCGAGGATTTCCGGCTTCAGGCGCGTTCCCTTACAGGTGCTACACGGCACCCGGCGGGTGTATTGCAGCAGCCGATCCTTTTGGGACTGCGAATCCGTCGTATCCAATTTGCGGTGCAGGAATCCGACGGCACCCTCAAAGGGCGCGGTCCAATTGCGCTGGCGGCCATAGCGGTTCTTATAGCGCACCCGCACCTCGGTTTCGGTGCCGTAAATCAACGCATCGCGCTGCTCCTTGGTCAGCTCGCTGACGGGGGTCTGCGGGTCAAAGCCCAGGGCCTTGCCCAAACCTTCCACGAGTTTGACGAAGTACCGGGAGTTCGGGCTGGAATGCCACGGCTGCACGGCATCAACGGCCGGGGCATCCGGATCCGGGATGAGCAGATCTACGTCCACTTCGAGCTTCGTGCCCAAGCCATCGCAGACCGGGCAGGAACCAAAGGGCGCGTTAAAGGAAAACGCGCGCGGTTCGTATTCCTCGATGGTAAGGGTATGGCCATTGGGGCAGGCCGCCTTCTCGGAATAGGTATGCGTGAGTTCTTCTTTATCAACGAACTCGATGGTGACGAGGCCATCGGCAAGCCGCAAAGCCGTTTCCACGGAATCGGTCAGGCGCTGCTTCTGCGACGCCTTGACCTGCAACCGGTCCACCACCACCTCGATGGTGTGTTTAACCTGTTTCTTCAGCTTCGGCGGATCGCTTAATTGGTGGGTTTCACCATCCACGCGTACGCGGGAGTAGCCCTGCGCCGAAAGGTCCTGGAAGAGGTCAACAAACTCACCCTTGCGCTTCCGCGCCACCGGGGCAAGCACCTGGAACTTCAGCTTTTCTTCCTGCTCCAGGACGGCATCAACAATCTGCTGCGGTGTCTGGCGCTCGATGACGGCATCGCACTTGGGGCAGTGCGGGGTGCCGGCACGCGAGAAGAGCAAGCGGAGGTAATCGTAAATCTCCGTAATCGTGCCCACGGTCGAGCGCGGGTTGTGGTTGGTGGATTTCTGATCGATGGACACCGCCGGCGAAAGGCCGCCGATGTATTCCACGTTGGGTTTATCCATTTGGCCCAAAAACATCCGGGCATAGGAGCTCAACGATTCCACGTAGCGGCGTTGGCCCTCCGCGAAGATGGTATCGAAGGCCAGCGAGGACTTACCAGAGCCCGAAAGCCCAGTAAAAACCACCATTTTATCGCGCGGAATATCGATATCCACGCCCTTGAGATTGTGTTCCCGTGCGCCTCGCACAATCAATCGTTCTGCCACTGCGCTCCAGCCTCCACATCATAGATTTTAATCTCCCCTTGAATGTACCCGTAGGCTGGGACGTATGACTAACGAGCTACATCTTCACCAGATCTCCGTTTCGGAGATGGACAATAACTGCTACCTGCTCATTGCCGGCGACCAAGGCTTGCTTGTCGATGCCGCCGATAACGCCCCCGCCATCCTCGACATGGCCCGCGAGGCAGGCGTTGACATCACCGCCGTTCTCACCACGCACCGCCACTGGGATCACGTGCGTGCGCTCGGCGAGGTTTTGCAGGCCACCAACGCAAAGCACTACGCCTCCTTCATTGATTCGCCGGCCATTCCAGAAGACGTAGACGTTGAGCTGCGCGAGGGCGATTCCATCGAGTTTGCCGGCATGAAATTGCCCATCATCATCCTGCGCGGCCATACCCCCGGCGGCGTGGCGCTCGTGGCCACCGTTGACGGCGTCACCAACCTGTTTGTGGGAGACTCCGTTTTCCCCGGTGGATTGGGTCGAACGACCTCTGAGGGCGACTTTGTGCGGCTATATAAGGACGTCACCAAGCGCGTCTTCGAGGAGTTCCCAGATAACGCCATCATTCGCCCGGGGCATGGCAAGCCCACCACCTTGGGGGAAGAACGCCCCAAGTTGGGTGATTGGTGGGAGCGCCGGTGGTGATCTAGGCGGCTATTTCAGCGTATAATGGTCAATCACACGATTGGTCTAGAACAACGAGCTAAGGAGCTTAAAGGACTATGATTCGCAAGTTTGCCCGCCCCATGCTGGCATCGGTATTTGTATGGGAAGGTGTAGACGACCTGCGCAATGCCTCGGAGCACACCAAGGAAACCGAAGGCTTCCTCAAGACCCTGCGCAAGTTCGTCCCCTCCGGTTACAAGAACCTCATTCCCAATGATCCGGAGCTAGCTACCCGCGCCCTTGGCGGCGCAAAGATCGGTGCAGGTACCACCTTGGCTCTGGGCAAGGCACCGCGCACCTCCGCAGCCGTGCTGGCTGCCGCTACCCTGCCCAACTTGGTGGGCAAGAATAACTTCTGGGCCGCAGATAATAAGAAGGACAAGGAAGACCGTCGCAACGGCTTCATTACTAACACCGCCCTGCTCGGCGCGCTGTTTATCACCACCCAGGACACCGAGGGCAAGCCGTCCCTGCGCTGGCGCGCACAGAAGGCCGGTGAGCGCACCAATAAGAAGATTCAGCAGGCGCTGCCCACCAAGTCTGAGTCTCAGGAAAAGCGCGAGGAGCTTTCCGCTCGCGCCAGCGAGCTGTCCAATAAGGCCGGCGACTGGTTCAATGAGACCTCCCAGAAGGCTCAAGCCTATGTGGATGACAACAAGGATGATTGGCAGTCCACCGGTCGCGGCCTCCTAGATACCGCCAAGTCCTATGTCGACGACGCCAAGGACTACGTCGATGACAACAAGGACGACTGGCAGGATTCCGGCCGCGATTTCTTGGACAACGCGAAGTCCTTCATCGAGGACTCCGTCGATAGCGCCAAGTCCTACGTTGATGACAACAAGAAGGACTGGCTGAAGTCCGCTGAGTCCAACGCCAAGACCGCCCGCAAGGGTGCCGTCAAGGCCGCGAACAAGGCACAAAAGCGCGCCGATGACGCCGCATCGAAGCTCGACAAGGCAGATTCCAAGCGCGCTGCTAAGAAGGCTTCCAAGCAGGCAGACAAGCTGCAAAAGAAGGCTAATAAGAAGATCGACGCCGCTATCAAGAAGATTGAAAAGCGCGCTAAGTAATTCGCCTTAACCCTCGCACACGGCCCAGCCCTACGCTGGGCCGTTGTTCTTTGTCACGGCAAGGTCTAAACTCGAACCTCCCCTAGGCGGCACGCGGTTGCGTGCCCACCCAAATTTTCGTGTTTCATTCTGAGGAGTTTCGTGAACTCTGCACCGAAGAATTCTCCAGCAACTCATTCTCCCGCTACTGCATCTTCATCCAACAACGCGGATAACGCTGGAATTTCTGCCATCAAAGCCGAGCAGAACTATGTCGATGGCCTTTTTGACCGCCTCGATGACGAGGTGGCCGCGGCAAACGCACGCTTGAACGAGGTCCAGGCCGAGGTCGACCCGGCGACCCCCGATGCCGATGCCCTCGTGCGCCGCGAAACGGAATACCACGGCCTCCAGGCCAAGTTGGATCGCCTCAACGTCGCGCAGATGGGGCTCGTCTTCGGCCGCATCGATATCAATGCCCCCGGCGATAACCCAACTGATGAGGGACTAGACCGCCGCTATATCGGCCGCATGGGTTTGGATGCACGCGAAGAAAACTACCGCACCCTCCTGCTGGATTGGCGCGCGCCCATGGCCCGCCCCTTTTACCTCGCTACCACGGCCCAACCCGAGGGAGTGCATACGCGCCGCCAGATCCGCATGACCGGACGCACGATCACTGATGTCAATGACGAGGCATTGGACGGCCCTGGTGTGCGCGAGGAAGAGGCAGGCGTGGCAAGCGAATCCGCCCTGTACTTTGCCATGCAACGCGCTCGCACGGGACACATGACGTCCATCGTGGAGACAATCCAGCGCGAGCAGGACGAAATCATCCGGGATAATACCCGCGGCGTCATGGTCGTCGAAGGCGGCCCCGGCACCGGTAAGACCGCCGTAGCGCTGCACCGCGTTGCCTACCTGCTCTATACCCACCGCGAGCAGCTATCTTCCACCGGTGTACTCATCGTTGGGCCCAATACCAACTTTTTGGACTATATTTCCCGCGTGCTACCCGAGCTCGGTGAAACCGGTGTCGTGCTCTCCACCATCGGTGGGCTATTCCCTGGCATTACTCCCACCCATACCGAGGGGCTTGTGGGCCGCGAAATTAAGGGCAGCGAAGCCATGGCAGAAATCCTGAGCGCCGCCGTCAAGGATTATCAGCAGGTGCCAAGTGAGCCCCAGGACATCACGGTGGAGGGCCTGACCCTGACCATCACGCCCTCCATGGTGAAGAGGGCGCGCACCCGCGCCCGCCGCTCACGCAAGCCGCATAATCAGGCGCGCGAGGCGTTCATCGAGCACTTCGTGGAGGATCTGGCCCAGGAGATGGCCACCAAGGTGGGCACGGATCCCCTGGGCGGGGAAAACCTCCTAAGCCGCGCGGATGTGGATCAATTTCACGACGATCTTGCCATTGATGAGTCCGTGGTGGGCTGCATCGATGGTTTTTGGCCCGAACTCGATCCCTCTGAGGTACTCGCCGCGTTATTGTCTTCCCGCGAACGCATTGCCTCGGCTGCCCGCGGCTACGACGAGGAAACCCAGGCCGCCTTATACCGGCCCGACGGTTATGCCTGGACCGATTCCGATGCTGCCCTTTTAGATGAGTTGGCCGTCCTCATCGGGCTGCCCAATCCCGAGGAGAAGAAGGCGGCCAAGGATGCCGAGTGGCGCGAACAGATCGCGGATGCAGAAGATGCGCTGAATATTCTTTCCTCCTCCGAATCCACCGATAACGACGATGACATGTTTGAAGCGGAGATTCTTTCGGCGCACGACGTCATCGACGCGGAGACCCTAGCGCAGCGCCAGGAGGTACGGGATACGCGCACCACCGCGCAGCGTGCCCGGGAGGATCACACGTGGGCCTTTGGCCACATCATCGTGGACGAAGCGCAGGAACTAACCCCGATGGAATGGCGGATGCTCTTCCGCCGCTGCCCGTCGCGGTGGATGACGCTGGTGGGCGATACCTCGCAGACCGGTTCCCCGGCCGGCGTGGATGACTGGGGCGAGGCCCTAGAGCCGTTCATCGCCCAGCGCTTCCGCCACCACCTCCTTACCGTCAATTACCGCACGCCAGAACCCATTACCGAGCTTGCCAATCGTCTGTTGGCCTCCATCGATCCGGATGCCACCCCGGCCATTGCCATTCGCGATGGCGAGCCGGTGCGCCGGCTTGCCGATGCCGACTTCACCCCCGGCGTGACCATCGAGGACGATGGCCGCCTGACCGCGGTCATTGATGCTACGAACGCCGAAGCAGTCAAGGGCCTCGAGTTCGACCACGTTATCGTACTTAACCCGCGCGAGATTGTCGATGCCTCCCCGCAGGGGCTGCAGAACCTGTATGTCTGCATCACCCGGGCCACGCAAACGCTAACCCTAGTGGGAGATACGTCCGGCGTGCTTTAGCTCGCTGGGATCACAAAACCCACCGCGCGAATCCAGAGGTGGACTCGCTGCGGTGGGTAAGGCGAAAGCCGGTCAGGCGAAGGCCTAGATTAATTAACGGTGTGAACAATCATGACGTCACAATCGGACTGACGCGCCACATCCGCTGGCACAGAGCCGAGTAGACGACCGGTCAAGGAATTAATGCCGCGGTTACCAACGATGAGCAGGTCTGCATCATTGTCATTGACAATGGACATCAGGGCTTGCACCGGCGTGCCAGGGCGGACGGCGGTTTCTACCTTGGAAACCCCGTGCTTTTCCGCTTCTTCCTTGCCTGCATGCAGGTTGGCTTCGGCTTTCTCATCACCAAGAATAGTGACGGAATCCTGACGCAAGGTCTTCGAAGCCTGCTCTTGATTCTCGTAGTAAGCACAACCGATGATCAGCGTGGCATCGAATGCAGCGGCAATCTTGGCTGCTCGCTCCACGGCGAGGAGGGAGGACTTGGAACCGTCAGTACCGACAACAATCGTGCTGTAGTCGCTCATGATGACCTTTCTTTGTGGGTGTGTACCCTAACTATTCTAGTGTGCCAACTTGGCGTTACTGCAAGTCTAACAATGAAAAGTGATTAACGTTTTTCACTCGTGTTAACCACCACGACATCCACCTTGGATTTATGGGTAAGTTCCGTCGGCACCGAGCCAAAAACGCGCCCGCGCACGGAATTAACGCCGCGATTGCCCACGACCAAGAGCTCAACGTCGTATTTCTCCGTGACCTCGATTAAGGCATTGACGGGGTCACCGGGGGTGGTGATCACCTCAATGTTTTCCGCACCTTCGGACTCGGCAATCCGCTGCGCGTTCGTGAGGTAGGTATCGGCCATTTCTTCGCTGACCACCGGTAGCCTGGAGCCCTCACCGCTGGGGGCGCCGAGCATGGAGCCAGAATGGTTATAGGCTGCGGAGACGATGATGAGCTTGGCATCGTATGCCCGCGCCATGGATGCCGCCGAGCGCACGGCGCGCAGGGAAGTTTCGGAGCCATCGGTACCGACGGCGATGGTGTGATACGTAAGCATGATTCTCCTTGCTGGTGAATTACTAGGTCGGCACATTGAACCGGCTTTTAGTCGCCCCCAGTATAGTCAGGACGCCGAACCAATAAGCCTATGGTTGCAGTAGTGCGCACTTTTAGGGGGAGCCTGTTATTGAGACACTGCGAGCGGCGTTAAATTCCGGCTTCCTTTAGGCCGCGCAGCTCCTTCTTCAAATCAGCAATCTCATCGCGCAGCCGGCCGGCTAGCTCGAATTTCAACTCGCGTGCGGCAGCGCCCATCTGTGCCTGCAGGTCATTAATGAGAGCCTCAACCTCATCGGTGGCCATGCTGGACACGTCGCGCTTTTCCACCACCGCCGAAGGATCCGACTCGGCGGCCTCTTCCCCATTATTCTCATAGACTTGGTCCAAGATATCCGCGATCTTCTTGCGCAGCGGCTGCGGATCCACGCCGTGTTCCTTGTTATAGGCAATCTGCTTCTCGCGGCGGCGCTCCGTTTCATCGATGGCTTCTTGCATCGAGTCGGTGATTTTATCCGCGTACATGATGACCTCGCCCGATACGTTACGGGCAGCGCGGCCAATGGTCTGGATGAGCGATGTTGTCGAGCGCAAGAAGCCTTCCTTATCCGCATCGAGGATCGCCACGAGCGAGACCTCGGGCAAGTCCAAGCCCTCGCGCAAGAGGTTGATGCCCACGAGCACGTCGAATTCGCCCTGGCGCAATTGGCGCAGCAACTCCACGCGCTGCAGCGTATCGATATCCGAGTGCAGGTAGCGGACCTTAATCCCCTGCTCCAAGAGGTAATCCGTCAGGTCTTCTGCCATGCGCTTGGTCAAGGTGGTGACCAGAACGCGCTCCTTAGAGGCAATGCGGCCGCGGACCTCATCAATGAGGTCATCGATCTGGCCCTTGGTCGGTTTCACCGTGACCTTAGGATCGACCAGGCCAGTCGGGCGAATGACCTGCTCGACAAACTCGCCGCCGGAGGAGGTCATTTCGAAATCGCCCGGGGTGGCGGACATATAGACCGTCTGGCCAACGCGCTCTTCGAATTCGTCAAAGGTCAGTGGCCGGTTATCCACCGCGGAGGGAAGGCGGAAGCCAAACTCCACCAGGTTTCGCTTGCGCGACATATCGCCTTCGTACATGCCGCCGATCTGTGGCACGGTCACGTGGGACTCATCGATGATGGTAAGAAAATCCTCTGGGAAATAGTCCAAGAGCGTGGCTGGCGCGGACCCCGCCGGGCGGCCATCCACGTGGCGGGAGTAGTTCTCAATGCCGGAACAGAACCCCACCTGCTCGATCATCTCTAGGTCATATTCCGTGCGCATGCGCAGCCGTTGCGCTTCCAACAGCTTGCCACGGTTTTCTAGATCTTCTAGGCGCTCAGCCAATTCTTCCTTGATATCGGCCACGGCTTTTTCCATGCGCTCTGGGCCGGCCACGTAGTGCGTTGCGGGGAAAATGCGCACTTCATCGACCTGCTCGATAACATCACCTGTCACTGGGTGGATATAGTACAGCGAATCAATATCATCGCCGAAGAACTCGATGCGCACCGCGCGTTCCTCATATGCCGGAATGATATCGACCGTATCACCCTTGACGCGGAAGGTACCGCGGGTAAAGCCCACATCGTTGCGCTCATATTGGATATCCACCAAGAGCCGGAGGAAACGGTCCCTGTCGAGCTCCTCGTCGACGGCGATAATCACCGAGCGATCCAAATAGGATTGCGGAGTGCCTAGGCCGTAGATACACGAGACCGAGGAGACCACCACGACATCGCGCCGCGAGAGCAATCCAGAGGTGGCCGAGTGGCGCAGGCGCTCGACGTCCTCATTAATGGAGGAGTCTTTTTCAATATAGGTATCGGTCTGCGCGATATAGGCTTCTGGCTGGTAGTAGTCGTAATAGGAGACGAAGTATTCCACCGCGTTATTGGGCAATAATTGGCGCAGTTCATTGGCCAGCTGTGCGGCCAAGGTTTTATTGGGCGCCATCACTAGCGTGGGCCGCTGCTGCTTTTCAATCAGCCACGCGGCCGTCGCGGATTTACCCGTACCGGTTGCACCCATGAGCACAACGTCGCGCTCGTCGCGGTTGAGGCGCTCATTAAGTTCCTCGATGGCCGCAGGCTGGTCACCTGCGGGTTCATATTCAGAAACGACCTGAAACTTGCCGGGGGTGCGTTCTACCTCGCCGACGACGCGGTGTTCAGAATTTGGAATAAGGGGATGTTCAGCAGCAAAAGCCATGCCCGCTATTCTACTGCTTGGACGCTCCTGCTAGCCATTTCACGGCAGCGCGGCCTGGGCGGTGTGCAACCACTGGTCGAGCTCCCCTGTCGGTTCCCATAGCGCGTAGACCGACGAGGAATCAGAGCACATCGCTTGATTGATGCGCCGGCGCAGCCACGCCTTAGATTGCGGCGTGTACAGGGACGCTAGATCCGTCGGGGCTACGCCGTCTGGCAGGCCATCGGCAGGCAGCTTCGTCAGCGCCCCTAATGCGATGACCGCTTCGGCTTCATCGGAATCGAGCACTCCAGTGCCGCACGAGCGCTGAAAGTGCCGGAGATCAAAAGAACCATTCCGCAGGCTATCGAGTACGTCTCGCGCCGCGTGATTATCGAATGGTCCAGTGCCCCAAGTTCCCACGCTCAAATAGTGTAGGGACCAAAAGTAAACGTTAATAGGAAAAGACGTTAACGCTACTTACCAAAAAGGTTAAGGTTAAGAAGACGCCGCCTCAATCTCATCGCAGACCGCCGCTGCGCGCTCGGCCAGTTGTTCCTGCGTGCCGTTATTATCTATGACATGGCTTGCTGCCGCGAGCCGCTTGTCATCAGAAATCTGGGCGTTAATCCTTTTGCGCGCGTCTGCTTCATCGAGTCCGCGGAACTCCACGAGACGACGCACCCTCTCTTCTGGATCCACGTCAACGACGATGACAAAATCCATATCCCCGTCGAGCCCATTATCCACCAGCAGCGGCATATCATAAACCGTAAAATCAACGCCCTCTTCGCGCGCAGCAGCAAATTGTCGCTGGGTCTCTTTTTGGATACGCGGGTGTGTAATCGAATTCAGGAGCTCGGTGTGCTCCTTATCCACGAACGCACGGCGGGCTAGTTCCTTACGGTCGAGACTGCCATCTTCCTGCAGGATGTCCTGGCCAAATTTCTCTGCTAGCTCGGCTAACGCCGGTTGGCCAGGCTTGACGATGTCCCTCGCTATGCGATCTGCGTCCACCACCCGCCAGCCGCGCTGAGCGCACAGCTTCGCTACCGTAGATTTCCCGCTGCCGATTCCCCCGGTTAATCCGATTAGCTTCATAAGATACCAGGGTACGCGAAAAGGAGCCCGGCACGACTGCCTGGGCTCCTTGCTGCGGAATTTAAGAGTGCCTTTAGGACTCGAGTTCTTCTTCCAGCTTTGGATGAACCTGCAAGAGTTCATCGCTTGGGGTGACAGCGCCGGTAGCGCCGCTCACGGAACCAAATTTCTTGGCGTTGGTAACAACGACCGGGGTAATCAGGTTGTAGTCCTTGGACTTAATGAAGTCTGCGTCAAAGCTGATGAGCTTATCGCCAGCGGAAACGCGCTGCTTCTTTTCCACGTGGACATCAAATCCCTCGCCGCCCAGTTCCACGGTGTCTAGGCCAACATGGATGAGCAGCTGTACGCCGTTATCCAGGTTCAGACCGATCGCGTGGCCGGACTTTTGGACGGTGAGCACGGTGCCATCGGCAGGCGCGTAGACGGTATTGCCGGTTGGCTTCACGGCAGCGCCCGGCCCAAGCTTGGCGCCAGCGAAGATGGGATCCGGTACCTCGGACAGGTCCACTGCCTCGCCCTCCAAAGGAGAGTCCAGCTTCATGATTGCCTGTTCTGCTTCCTTGGTGGCGATTCCGGTGGCAGCAGCAACCCCTGCAGCCTGTGCATTCTCGGAACCGTCCGACTCATCATCGGATCCTCCGATGATGCGGGACTCGGAGCGGCTAGCAACCTCTTCCACGGTCTCGTTATTTTCGCGGGCGATGCGCTCGAGGTCGGCCTGCTTTTCCTCTGCGGTGCGGTAACCAAACAGCAGCGTGAGGGAGAAGGAGGTGAAGAATGCCACGGCGATGCCGATGACGTAGCCCACGTGCGGGATCATGGCTGGGGTGGTCAAGATGGAGGTGAAGACGAAGGCGTTAGCGCGGACATCGAAAAGCCCCATCACTGCGCCACCGATGGCACAACCCGGCAGCAGGCGGTAGTAGGTGCGGCGGAAGCGGAGCAAGATGCCGTAGAGGGACGGCTCCGAAATACCGCCGAGGATGCCGGCTGCGAATGCACCGACGGAAACCTGGCGCATGGAGTTGTTCTTCTCCTTCATGGAGATGACCATCACGGCGCCGGTGACGCCGAAGCAGGCAAAGTTCCACGCACCCATGGGGCCTTGGATGAAGTCGTAGCCGTAGGTGGTGATGTTCTGAATCATGATCACGTTGAGCGGCCAGTGCAGGCCCATGGGCACCAGGAATGGGTACAGCAGCGGAATGACAATGGCCAAGATGAACGGCGAGAAGTCATTGATCTGGAACAGTACCCAAGAGATGCCATTGCCCACGCCGATGCCGAATGGGCCGAGCAGGAAGGCCGTAGCCGGAATCATGATGAGCAGCGAGAAGAACGGCACGAAGACCATGTGTACGGCGCTCGGGATGATCTTCTTCAAGCCCTTTTCCACCCAGAACAGGCCGATGGCCGCCAAGATCGGTGGGAATACCTGGGAGCCGTAAGAGTTAATCACCAGCGGCAGGCCGAAGACGTTGACGGTATCGCCCTGTTCACCCAGGGACATGAACTCCGGCGTGAGCAAAGCGGCCGGGATGGCGGCCGAGACCCACATATTCGCACCCAGCTTCTGCGCGGCGGTAGCACCCACCATCACCGGCAAGAAGTAGAAGACCGACTGGAACATCGCGTGGGCCAAGCGGTAGCCCTCAGGCTGTTCTTCCAACGGCGCGCGGAAGTCTTGGATGCCAATGGTATCCGCCAGCACCAGCAGCGTAATGATGAGGGACGCACCAAGCAGCGCCCACAGAATCGGGCGGAAGGTATCAGAGAGGAACTCGAAGCAGTAGTCGATCCAATCGTACTTACCGCGCACACCGTCGTAGTTCTTCTTAGATGAGGAGGCCTCCTCATCCGGCGGATTGACCCCAGGGTCCTTGATGATTTCGCCGTAGTAGCTGGCCACGCCGCCACCCATGACTACTTGGTAGCCATGGGTACCCTGCGTGACGGAACCGAGAACGGCCGTATCGCTTTCCAGCTTTTCCTGATCTACTTTCCCCACATCAGCGAGTTGAAAACGCAGGCGCGTCGCACAGTGCGTCAGCGACGTGATGTTATCGGCGCCGCCCAAGCTATCGATGATGTGTGTGGAAGTGTCCTTCACAGATGCCACTTCATACTCCTTGCATAAAGACAAAACAATAGTCAGTACTCAACTGGCTATTACGTCACACTTGGATTATAAGTGAGAGGCAACACAAACAAAAGCCCAATCTAGTGGTCTTAAGTGGGGATAGTTGTCTTTTTTGCTCACGAAATCACTTTGCCGCAGGTCAAGAACCCGCAAACGAAAAATAACGGGCAATCGTTTGCATATACTGTCATAAAACTCACAAAGCCACGTCCTTCCTCCCCTAAAGGAGAAGGACGCGGCCAGTGCAGCTGTGTGAAGCTAGGGGCTATCGCACCCTAAGCTCCAAAGGCGTCTTAGTTGCCGGCGAGCTTGTCGCGCAGTGCGGCGAGCTGCTCGTCAGAAGCCAAGGATCCGCCGGACTCTGCCTGAGTCTCCGATGCCGGAGCTGCATCGGTGGAGTCAGAAGAGTAGTTGGAGGATGCTTCAGCGGACTCTGCAGCTTCTGCGGCGGCAGCGCGGTTGCGCTCGATCTGAGCGGTATGCAGGTTGAAGCGGCGCTCGGACTCTGCGTAGCGTGCCTCCCAAGCCTGACGCTGCTCGTCGAAGCCTTCCTTCCACTCGTTGGTGTCCGGGTCGAAGCCTTCTGGGAACACGTAGTTGCCCTGCTCGTCGTAGGAGTCAGCCATGCCGTACTTGGACGGATCGAACTCTTCGGAGTAGTCCTCGTCAGCCTGCTTGACGGACAAGGAGATACGACGACGCTCGAGGTCGATGTCGATAACCTTGACCATAACTTCCTGGCCAACGGTGACAACCTGGTCCGGAACCTCGACGTGGCGCTGAGCCAGCTCGGAGATGTGAACCAGGCCCTCGATGCCTTCCTCGACGCGAACGAACGCACCGAACGGAACCAGCTTGGTGACCTTGCCCGGCACGATCTGGCCCACAGCGTGGGTGCGGGCGAAGACGCGCCATGGGTCTTCCTGGGTTGCCTTCAGGGACAGGGAAACGCGCTCGCGGTCCAGATCAACGTCCAGAACCTCAACGGTCACCTCGTCACCAACGGTGACAACCTCAGATGGGTGGTCGATGTGCTTCCAGGAAAGCTCGGAAACGTGAACCAGGCCGTCGACGCCGCCAAGATCGACGAAGGCGCCGAAGTTGACGATGGAAGAGACAACGCCCTTGCGGACCTGACCCTTCTGCAGCTGGTGCAGGAACTCGGAACGGACCTCAGACTGGGTCTGCTCCAGGTATGCACGGCGGGACAGAACAACGTTGTTGCGCTGCTTGTCCAGCTCGATGATCTTAGCTTCCAGCTCCTGGCCAATGTAGGGCTCCAGGTCGCGGACGCGACGCATCTCAACGAGGGAAGCAGGCAGAAAGCCGCGCAGGCCGATGTCCAGGATGAGGCCGCCCTTGACGACCTCGATGACGGTACCGGTAACCGGCTCTTCCTTGGCCTGCAGCTCCTCGATGGCGCCCCAAGCGCGCTCGTACTGTGCGCGCTTCTTGGACAGGATCAGGCGGCCTTCCTTGTCCTCCTTGGTCAGGACAAGCGCGTCAACCTCATCGCCAACCTCGACAACTTCGTCGGGATTGACGTCGTGCTTGATGGACAGCTCGCGGGAAGGGATAACGCCTTCGGTCTTGTATCCGATGTCCAGCAGTACCTCGTCGTGGTCAACCTTGACGACGGTACCCCCGACAATGTCACCATCGTTGAAGTACTTGATGGTGGCGTCTACAGCTGCGAGGAAGTCCTCTGCGGTTCCGATATCGTTGATCGCAACCTGAGGGGTAGTAGAAGATGGCATATTGTAAAAATGCTCCGAATAAATGTAGGAAATCGTTCGTGGACAACTGCGTGTCTCTCGAATTAAAAGCCCGTCTACGCTGCACAAATACAGGAGATAGAGGCCACATTCGATCCCGCCGCGTGATTGCCCCAAGCTTTCCTACAATAGCCTGCAACAACCCGTGGCATAGACATGCTTGTAAAAGCCTACATCTGTCCAGCTTATACGGCAAATATTGCACGCCAACCAGAAAGGTAACCCACCCCAGTGACTTCGCCTTCTCACGCCAATCAATCCCACTGGGACGGTGATGCGGCCAACTACCATGCCGAGCACCCCGAGTACCTTTCCTCTTTTTATTGGTGCCCAGAGATGCTCCACGAAGCCGATGCGCAGCTGCTTGGCGATGTCTCCTCTGCCGCCGTCCTCGAAATCGGCTGCGGGTCTGCCGCCTGCACCCAGTGGCTCAGCACCCGCGCCCGCTTTGCCACCGGCTGCGATATTTCCCGCAGCATGCTCGCCCACGCAGCACCTGGTTTGGCGCTCACCCAAGCCGATGCGCTGGCACTGCCCTACGCCACCGACTCCTTTGACGTGGCATTCTCTGCATTCGGCGCATTCCCCTTCCTCGCCGATCTCGATGCCGCGCTCGCGGAAGTTGCCCGCGTGGTGCGCCCAGGTGGGCGCTTCGTATTTTCCGTGACCCACCCAATGCGCTGGATCTTCCCCGATGATCCCACCAGCCTCACCGCAGAAATCAGCTACTTCGACCGCGCCTATCTTGAACACGATTCCGCTGGGACGCTCACCTACGCCGAATTTCACCGCACCATCAGTGATTGGTTCCGCGCGCTCCAAGGTCGCGGCCCGTTTCTCATCGAGGACATCATCGAACCGGAATGGCCCGAAGGCTTGGACATTACGTGGGGCCAATGGTCCCCGCAGCGCGGGGAAATTTTCCCTGGCAGCATGATTTTCATCTGCCGCGCCTACAGCTAACGTGGAGAACATGATTGCCGAAAGACTGGGAATTTTCCTGCGCCGCGCCGTGGCTTGGTGGATCGACGCCTTTCTCGTCGCCGCCATCGTCACCGTGGTGCGATGGGTGATTAATGCCCTTGCCAGTACCCCCTTAGCCGGGCGCCCCCAAGAAATCTACGAGGCGGCCGCTCTCGCCGTGGTCTTTTACATCTACCGCGTGTGGGTGGAAACGAAGAAGTCCACCTCCCTGGGCAAATGGTCGATGCAGCTCGAAATCATCCCGGCCCGCTCGCCGCTTGTCACCGCGTGCCTGCGCAATTCATGGCTGCTGCTCACGCCCCTGACGCTTACCGGCTGGAACATCGACGGCATTATCCTTGCGATTTTAGGCCTTTCTGTTTTAGCCATCGGCCAAACGCCCTTTGACCTCTTGGCCGGCTGCCTAGTGGAAAAGCGGCCTCAGGAAGATTCCACCGCGATGCGCGGCCAGAGGTAGTACACCACGGCAGCAATAGTAATGAGCGCAAATACCCACGAATACGGGAAGGCCACGGCAATGACAGTTACCGCGATCATTACACCGGCCGCCTGTATTCGGTAGCGCCACGGGTTCTCGCCTTCTCTGGCGGCGTTGCCAGCAGAAAGGAAAAACCCAAAAGTTATAACCGCATAGAAAATGAAGTAAGATTTATCGCTGCTTACTGCTTCTTTTAAGCCGCTCTCAGCAATTTGTCCCGCCGGGTATGCGACCATGACTGCCCACGTAGTCTCAAAAAAGCGCAAGACGTAGGGATGGGACTTCCAGGTAATACGTTTTCCGAGAAACTCCATGAAACTACTTTAAAATCCTCATCTGCTTCACGCACTTCTCAGCAGTCTTTCCACTGCCGTTCCACGCGGCGTGACGCGTAGGCGGGAATACCCCAGTCCTCAATCCCCTGCTTATTCCACATGCCGCGCACTTGGCCGTCAATAACGATGGCGCGGCGGAAAATGCCCTGGTTCCCGGGAACGAGCGCGTGGTGCATATCCGCTGACATGGCAAAAAGCCGATCCTGGTAGCCCAGGATATATTCATCAAAGGCGCCCAATAGCAGCACCGATTTCTTCCTTCTCACCTCTGGCAGCTCCAGCACCTCTGTAGAGACCAGCTCCTCGCCTTCCCTACCTATCCGGATGAGGTCATCCGGCAAATTCTCCGCTGCGGGACGAATGAGCTTTTGGGGCAGCTTGGACCACCACGCAAAGTCTTGCAGCGTCGCCGGACCATGGGTGCGAAAATAGCGCGTCATCAATTCCGTCGTGGCGGCCACCGAGTCGCCGTTAAAGAGGGCCTCCAGGCCGTCTAACTCCACCGGAGTAATGAGCTGCTCTTCGCCTACATAACACGCATGCCCGCTTTCCATGGCGATGCGTACCACGTGCCAGAAAGGTAGCTCGGGCAAGGCCCGGGCGGCGCGTGCTTTCAATTCTGCGCGCGTTAATGGGGCATCGATAAGCTGAAGCACGGCTTCCCGTACCGCTGCATCGCCTTTTCGAGGCTTCGCGCATAGCTCGGTTATCCAGCCCATATCCTTGACGGAGGCGGCGAACAGCGTATTGCGCATCGCATAGCCGCGCACGATCTCGGACTTATCCGATTCATCCGTTGCGCGCAGCGCCAAGGACCGGCGCACCGAATGCAGGTCCTGGCCTTGCGTAACGCCAAAGGCGCGAACCGCCTCTGCAGCGGTGTGCCAGCGTTGGGCCGTGAGCCCCTGGGCGGCCAAGCGCATGCGGGCGCGTTCGCGCCGGTTAAGCGTCATCATCGAACTAGTGGGCCGCGGCGTCCCAATCCGTACCGGCACCTGCAGAGACTTCGAGTGGCACGTTCAGCTCGATGGCAGAATCCATCTCGCGCTCAAGAATCTCGCGGACTTGATCGGCCTCGCCGGGGGCGACTTCCACCACCAATTCATCGTGTACCTGGAGCAAAACACGAGATTTCATGTCTCGCAACGCACGGTCCACGCGAATCATCGCGACCTTGATGATATCCGCGGCCGTTCCCTGGATCGGGGCGTTGAGCGCAGCGCGCTCCGCGTTTTCGCGGGCCAGCCGGTTATCGGAGTTGAGCTCTGGCAGGTAGCGGCGGCGGCCAAAGAGCGTGGCCGTATAACCATCCTTGCGGGCTTGCTCCACGACATCATCCAGGTACTTCTTCACGCCGCCAAAGCGCTCGAAGTAGCTTTCCATAATCGACTTGGCTTCACCAGCAGGGATTCCCAGCTGCTGCGATAGCCCAAATGCGGACAGACCGTAGACCAAGCCATAAGACATGGCCTTTACCCGGCGGCGCAGCTCAGGGGTCACCTGGTCAACGGGCACATCAAAGACCCTAGAACCAACGAAATTGTGCAGGTCCTCGCCGGCCTTGTAGGCCTCAATCAACCCGGGATCGGCAGATAGGTGGGCCATCACGCGCATTTCAATCTGCGAGTAGTCCGCGGTCATTAGCTGCTCAAATCCCTCTCCCACGATAAACGCCGAGCGAATCTGGCGGCCGGCCTCCGTGCGCACCGGGATGTTTTGCAGGTTGGGCTCCGTCGAAGACAAACGCCCCGTCGAGGTCACCGTCTGGTTAAAGGTGGTGTGAATGCGCCCATCCGGCTGAACGGTCTTGATAAGGCCCTCCAGCGTGGTTTTCATCTTCTGGTATTCGCGGTGGGCCAAGAGGTGGTCCAAGAACGGGTGTGGGTGCTTGATGGCCAGCTGCTCGATTTCCTTCGCGGCCGTGGAATAGCCCGTTTTCGTCTTTTTCGTCTTGGGCATATCGAAGGTCTCAAAAAGTACGTTTTGCAGCTGCTTAGGCGAATTCAAGTTGAGCTTGTCATCGCCGGCAAGCTCCCGCGCGGAGCGTTCCTGTTCCGCGACCTGCTCCACAAAGGCATCCTTTTGGGTTTCCAAAATGTCTACATCGACCGCAATGCCCGTAGCCTCCATGCGTGCCAGGATGGTCACCAGCGGCAGTTCCAGGTCGGTGTACAACTCGAACGAGTCGATGTCCTGCAGCTCCGCGGTGAGTTTTTCCGCCAGCTCCATGATTGCCGCCGCCTGATCTACCAGGGAGGAACTATCGAGCAGCGACATCTGCTCCGAGGCGGCGCCGAGGGACTTTTGGAGGTGGCGCTGGTAGACATCGGAAAGCTCGTAGGTGCGCTGGCCTGGGCGCAGGATATACGCAGCCAAGGCCGTATCGTGTGCAAGCCCGTTGAGCTCGATTCCGCGCCCTGCCAGCATGTGGAACGCGGCCTTCGCGGCGTGGAAATACTTAGGGGCCGGCGATTCTAGCCATTGGACCAAGGCCTTTTCCTCATCGGCGGATAGGTCCCCGAGTTCCACCTGCAGGCCGTGGTGCTCACGGTCCACAAAAGCGATGGCAGAGGCATCGCCCTGGCCCGGGGTGCCCTCGCCTTGCACATACACGGCTACGTGCTCGCGGCCAGGTAGCCATTCGCTCAGCGAGGCGTCATCGATGGTGAGCTCGACGTCTGGGGCATCCGCGGATTGCTCATCTGCCTCTGCTCCATCGTTGGGGATGGCAGATAAGACACGATCGCGCAGGTTGGTGCCAAACTCCAGCTCATCGAACTTCGCGGCAACATCGGCGACCTTGACTTCCCTGAATGCCAGATCATCCGGGCCGACGTCTAAGTCCATATCTGTAATCATCTGGGTGAGCTTCCGGTTCATCTGCACCTGCTCGATGCGTTCGCGGAAGTTATTTCCCACCACGCCATTGATTTCTTCGGCGTGCTCTACCAAGGAAGCCAAGTCTCCATACTTGACTATCCACTTGGTGGCGGTCTTCTCTCCCACCTTGGGAATGCCGGGGAGGTTATCGGAAGGATCGCCGCGCAAGGCAGCAAAGTCGGGATACTGCGCGGGGGTCAGCCCGTATTTATCCTCGACGGCTTCCGGGGTAAACCGGTGCAGCGTGGATACGCCCTTCATGGGATAGAGCACCGTGGTCGAATCCGTAACCAGCTGCAGGTAATCGCGATCACCGGTAACGATCAGCGTCTCGTAGTCCTGCGCCTGGGTGGCAAGGGTGGCCAAAATATCGTCGGCCTCGTAATTTTCACGCGAGAGCGTCGTAATACCCAAGGTCTCCAAAGTATCGCGAATGATGTCTACTTGGCCCTTAAATTCTTCCGGCGCGGCCTCGCGCTGCGCCTTATAATCCGGGAACATCTCCGTGCGGAAAGTCTTCCGGCCAACGTCAAAGGCAACCGCGATAGCATCCGGCCTTTCCTCAGAGACAATATTGGACAGCATGGATAAAAAGCCATACACGGCGTTGGTGTGCTGGCCGCCGGAGGTAGAAAAGTTTTCCACCGGCAGGGCATAAAAGGCACGAAATGCCATGGAATGGCCGTCAATGAGCAAAAGGCGAGTCTTATTGGAAGTCACCTGCCCCATACTAGGCAACACCGTGGACACGGCGACACCCCACCCAACTTCACCGCCTTGAGCAGGACTTTTTACCGGAAGTGGACCCCAATTAGGAATTGCACCAAACCCTGCGCTAATATTTCCATCAGTCAAAGGCGCTCGCTTTTGATTGCCCCTGTAGCCCAATTGGCAGAGGCAACGGATTCAAAACCCGTCCAGTGTGAGTTCGAGTCTCACCAGGGGCACATTGCAACCCCGCTTCCTTCCGGATAAATATCCACGGAGGAAGCGGGGTTTTGCCCGCATATCCGAATTTGTTGAGTTGTGGGGTTCGCGAACTAGACAACATTTAATGTTGGCGCGGTGAGGTTTCCAAGGTTTTCTCTTCTACTTAAACGGAACAGATCCTGGGACATTTCACAATCGCTTGGTTGAGTGCTTGCAGCGGTAATGCCTCGGTGCGCATCGAGTCCGATAATGCCCATCCACTATCCGTCGGGAGTAAACGTCAGTGACAAATGCGGCATACACAAAGCCTTTCTTCGTGCGCACGTAGGTAATGCCGGCCACCCACAGCTTGTTTAAGGCCTTGGGCTTTGAACTCACGCTCGACCAAATCCGGGCGCAGATCCGGCATGTTGAGGTGTACGGGTTGTGATAGGTGATCCGCCTTTGCCTTTGCCAGAAACACCGGCCAGGCGCATCAGCCGGGCGGTTTGCTCACGACCGATATCTATTCCGTCACGGTGAAGCGCATGCCACATTTTCCGCACGCCGTAGACACCGTAATTATCCCGATGAACAGCACTAATGCGTTCAACTAGAACAGCATCACGAAGGCGACGAGCACTTAAGCCCACAGGCTTTGGACTGGCGATAACCACGCGAGGTGATGAACCCACCACCCCGGTTATTTTTCAACGCCGATGCAGATGAACTCGACAGAGAAACAATCCCGGTATTTATCGATGAACCGGATCATTTCTTAACGTTTTGGGCCTGGTTCCGACGCGAAAAAAGCTGACGCAGCCTTCAGCAACTCGTTGGTATCTCGAAGCTCTTGATTTTCGCGGCGTAGCCTGGCATTTTCGGTAGCCAAATCTTCAGGAACAGGTTCTGGGATGTTTCCCGCACGACGAGCAGGCTTAAGTCCGTAGACGAGCCGTGTGCCATGAAACCCCCAACTTTGAAGCTACTGCCTAGCACGCGGCCTGCATCGACATGTTTTTCGCCAAGATGCGGTCCTCTACAAGACGGACCACACGGTCCTTTGCATCCTGGTCAAATTTTCTTGGCATGTTCCAGATTTTCCTATCTACTCAACCGGAACAAAACCTGGGACACTTCATTTGGCAACACGTCGTCGATGCGTCTACTTGGTACATCAGCTTGCTCTAGCTTAGCCTCGGCGTGAGCATGGTCGCGGTATTCGGTCCAGTTTGATGGTTACTCTGGCAATGGCTCTGGAACGAATGGAAAGCGTTAGAGAGTCCTTAGCAGTTCCAAAATACGCAGAAACTTAAGTGGAAATAGGTTCTTCTGCGGTTACAGTTAGTCCCTCTAGACTTCAATCTAGAGGGACTAACTGTAATTGGCCTTACAGCGGTTCCATATCTATAGGCTATGCAAAGTTTCCATAGCCAGAAATGGTGCTCACCCATAAGAACGCTGATACGACGAAAGCCGCAGCGAATGTGAAGGCAAAAGCACGCCATGATCGGTCGCTAAGCCGACCCTTTTTCAACATGTAGACAGACATGGCTAATACACCCAACACCACCAATGAAGGAAGAGGTAGCCCATAGAAGACGAAAGGTATTGGAAGCCATGTGGACAGGACCACTCCGACGTAAAGGGTTGCGACGCCCACGACAATTCCAAAAAGTATTCCCGGAATGATCGTTCTTTCTTTCACAACAAATTCCTTACCAATCAGTTTATCTTGATCAGACCACCGTTTTTAGCCTGCGCATGACATTCATTGATGGCGCCCGCTTCATCTCCTTCGTGTCGCAATTGGGGTTGCCCGCAAATCGTGGACACCTAGTCAAGCTACCTAGTGGTTAGGCAGCTATTTCTTCTTCGTTTCTGGTTTGGGTGGTGTGGTTTTCGAAATCGACGGGGCTGACCATCCCGAGGGCGGAGGGGCCCGACCCCCGGAAAGTGGACACATCGGGGGCTAGCTATGCTGCTGTGGTCAGTATAGCCGAAGTCTCGGCTTCAAAGACATCAGGCGCTACGAGATTGCACCAGGAGTGGCGCCTGCGGGTGTTGTAGCGCATGCACCACCGGAAGACCTCTTGGCGACAGGTAATTGGGTTGTCAAAGACTTTCCGATCACGTAGCACTTCCCGCTTTAAGGTGGCGTTAAAGGATTCTGCTAGGGCGTTATCAGCACTCGTTCCTACCGCTCCCATGGACTGGCGTACACCTAACGACGAGCAGTAATTTCTAAAAGCTTGTGAGGTGTACACACTGCCGTGATCGGAATGGAAAATAGTCCCGTCAAGACTGCCGCGCACGCCGTGTGCGTGGGCTAGAGCATCGATAACTAGTGAGACCCGCATGTGGTCTGCGAGTGCATAACCTGCAAGTTTACGTGAATACGTGTCAATGACTGTGGCAAGGTACATGTTTTTGCCTCCCCTACACGGCAGGTAAGTAATGTCACGGGGCCTGCCCCCGGAAAGTAGACACGTCGGGGGTTAGCTATGCTACTTGGCTCAATGTAGCTGAATTAAGTGCTTTGAAGTCATCGGGGGCTTGAAGGTTGCACCAGGAGTGTCGTCTGCGCGTGTTGTAGCGTATGCACCACCGGAAGACTTCCTGGCGGCAGCTGATTGGACTTTCGAAGACTTTCCGATCACGCAGGACTTCACGCTTGAAAGCGGCGTTAAACGATTCTGCTAGGGCGTTATCGGCACTTGTACCCACCGCTCCTATGGATTGGCGCACACCAAGCTGGGCGCAGTGGTCCCTAAATGCCTGCGATGTGTAAACACTGCCGTAATCGGAATGGAAAATTGCCCCTGTAAGGCTTCCGCGGACCTTTCTAGCATGAGACAAAGCTTCGATAACCAGCGATACCCGCATGCGATCCGCGAGTGCATGGCCAACGAGCTTGCGCGAGTAGGCGTCGATGACTGTGGCCAGGTACATATTCTTGCCGCCCTTACACGGCAGGTACGTAATGTCGCCTACGTACACGTGGTTGGGCCTGTCCGCAGTGAATTTGCGGCCTACTAAATCTGGCATGGCTCGGTCGCCAGGCTTACGCCGAGTGGTGATGCATCGACGCTGTTTCGAAAAGCCTTTAAGCCCCATGGATTTCATGATGCGTGCGACCTTCTTGTGATTGATTGGGCGAATGCCCGAATCGTTGTTGAGGCTTGCAGCGATGCGTTTAGCGCCGTAAAGACCATGCTCATCATCAAAGATGGTTGTGATTCTCGCACCGATAACGGCATCAGAATACATCTTTAACCTGCGATTTTTACGGGTTTGGAGCCATTTATAAAACAAGGAGCGATTGAGCTTTAAAACGTGGCACATCCGTGTGGACCGAGTGTTCGGTTTGGTGGTCATAGACAAACTGGAAGCAGAACTCCGGTGAGTTGCTTTAAGCAAAATATTTAGCGGCCTTGCGCAGGATGTCACGTTCTTCGCGCAGCTTCGCGTTCTCTCTTTCTAACTGACGGATCCGCTCTGAATCAGTCATCACTTGAGCTTCATCGCGCAGGGTCTTCGTGCGGGCACGTTTGCCGGTGCCGTACTGCTTGATCCAAGAATAAAGTGAGGAACGATTGACTCCTAGCTCTGCTGAAGCCACGTGAAGTGAGAGGTCCTCATTATTTTCGTAGAGGGCCACAGCATCACGTTTGAACTGTTCGGAATACCTAGGCATGGTGGTAGATTACCTTTCTTCCCAACCCAACCGGGCTGGATATCAGGTGTCTACCTAACAGGGGTCAGGTCCTTTGCTACTTTTTGCCGCAATGGGGTTCCTTTCTGACTTTGGATGTTTTTATCAATATTGGTTTTGTGAGATTTTTGGGTATTGGCGTTGTCAAATCGTTGTCGCAAAACGTGGCAACATAAATTACTCCCTGGTCAGACCCTTACATTACGTTAGTTGGTGTGAGTTCGAGTCTCACCAGGGGCACATTTCAACCCCGCTTCCTTCCGGATAAATATCCACGGAGGAAGCGGGGTTTCGTCATGCCACCTTGTTTATCTTGCTGCTACCTCGATTGTTCGTATATCCTTCCGCGAATTGCATATTTACACAACGCTCGAGAAGCATAGCCGTTGCAAAATAACACGTTCTTACCTCGAGACTTTAAGCACAAGCCCATCTCATATAAGGTGGATAACCGTTAAAGTAATGAAAGATATGCAGGCTTAAACCACCGCGGGCGATGGTGCACCACGCCGTTCGGTCTTGAGCCACGAGTTTTTGGCACCCCGAGTGGCCCGTCAACCGCAGTCATGTCTTATACCCAGGTAGATTTTTAATTTATGCACTATATTTTGAACGCCATTCGTGGCGCCCTCATCGGTATGGCCGAGCTGGTTCCCGGCATCTCCGGCGGAACCGTCGCCCTCATCGTGGGGATTTATGAGCGCGCCGTCCGCAATGCCAATGACCTCATCTCCGGCAACTTTAAAAAGGTCGAGTGGTCCTTTCTAGCCTCAGTTGCCGTCGGCATGCTAATCGCCGTATTCGGCTTTTCCACGCTCCTGTCTAACTTCGTCGACAACAACGTCTCTGCCTCCAGCGCGCTCTTTTTAGGCATGGTGGTCATCTCCATCATCGTTCCGCTTTCCATGTTGTCTAAGGCGGAGCGCACCGCCCCCTCCTCCATCATTGCGTTTATCGCTGCTGCCGTCGTAATTTTCATCGTCACGGGCTTTACCTCAGAGCCACACGATGACCCGAGCCTTATCGTGGTCTTCTTTGCCGCAGCGATTGCTGTATGCGCGCTAATTCTGCCGGGCATTTCCGGCTCGCTCATCCTGCTGACTATGGGGCTGTACCAGCCGATCATCGGCGCGGTATCAGACCGTGAGTTGGGCACCATGGGCGTGTTTGCCCTAGGCGCCCTCTGCGGGCTCGCCGCCTTCATCAAATTGCTCAACTATTTGCTGAGTACCCACCGCGCTCCCACCCTGGCCGCCATGGCGGGCTTCATGCTGGGATCCCTGCGCGCCCTGTGGCCCTGGGGTGCAGACCAGGACGCCTCTTCGGGCGCCATCATCGGATACTTCATCCTCGGCGCCATCATCGTGTCCATCTTCATCTACGTAGACCGCAGGAACGCGCAAGCCATCGATGAAAGGACGGCGGAATATTAATGCCCTGGGCGATTAATCATCGACCACTAACGGCCGCCATCATGGCGTGCGCACTCCCCTTGAGCGCGTGCGTGGTCAACGAGGAGGATTCCACTCCAGAGGGCTGGGAGGAGCCAGAAACCAGCGAGGTTCCAGAGATCGCCGCGATGTACCACGACGATGACGGCGTGCTCACGGCAGGAACGAACCCGCCCTATGCCCCGTTTCAGCTCAAGGACTCCCACGGCAATCTGCAGGGCGTAGAGCTCGACCTCGCCCGCGCCGTAGCCGGGGTGCTGGGCCTGAAATTCCAGGCCCTGGAGCAAGACTTCTCCATGATCTTGCCGGCGGTACAGTCCGGCCAGATAGACATGGGGGCCTCCGGGTTTACGGATACGGCCGATCGCCGCGATGAGTTCGACTTCGTGGACCACCTCTATGCGGGCATCCAGTGGGCAGAGCTTGTCGATGGCCCCAATAAGGTCGATCCCCAAAACCCTTGCGGTTTGACCGTCGCCGTGCAACGCACCACCGTGTCCGAGACCGACGATGTGCGCCCCAAGCAAGAGGCCTGCGACGGCGATCTCACCGTCTTGTCCTATGACACTGGGGATAACGCCGCGCTCGCCGTCCTGATGGGCCGCGCCGATGCTTTATCCGCAGACTCGCCGGTGACCGCTTGGGCGGTCAATCGCTCCGAGGGGAAGATGCGCGCTGTCGGCGATATGTTCCAGGCCTCCCCTTACGGCTTCGCAGTCCCGAAGGGCTCGGACTTGGCTAAGGCCTCAGCCGCTGCCCTCCAACACCTCATTGATACCGGTGAGTACGCGGAGATCTTGGCCCGCTGGGGAATTGAAGATGGATTAGTAGACCAGGCGATGATTAATGAAAGGCCCATCAATGGTTAACGAGCACAAAGAGGAAGCCAGCGCGACTGCGCACCAGGAAGCACCCGCCAAGATTGAAGCCCGGCCACTGCGCCACCCTTGGCGGTGGCTCTGCGCGGTCGTGCTGCTCATTCTTGGTCTGTGGTTTGTCATTGCCTCCGCGCGCAATGAGGCCTTTGGGTGGGATACGTACTTCCAGTATCTCTTTGACCAGCGCATCGCCATCGCCTCTCTGCACACGATTGCAATCACCATCTTGTCCATGATCATTGGCGTGGTAGGCGGCGCCATCCTCGCCGTGATGCGCATGTCGCCCAATCCCATCCTGCGCGCCATTTCCTGGATCTTCCTGTGGATCTTTCGCGGCACGCCGATTTATGTCCAGCTGGTTTTCTGGGGCTTGCTATCTGCGATTTATCAATCCATCAACTTGGGCTTTGCAGAGGTCTCCCTGCAAAGCGTGTTGACCAATGCCTTCTTCTTGGCGGTCATGGGCTTGGGTCTCAATGAGGCCGCCTATATGGCCGAAATCGTTCGCTCGGGCATTTCCTCGGTTCCGGCAGGACAAAAGGAAGCCTCCAAAGCCCTCGGCATGTCTTGGTGGATGACCATGCGGCGCACCGTACTGCCCCAGGCGATGCGCATCATCATCCCGCCGACAGGCAATGAGTTCATTTCCCTGCTCAAGACCTCGTCACTGGTGGTGGCTATCCCCTATACCCACGAGATCTTCGGCCGCGCCACCGATATTTCTGCAGCCCTCTTCCAGCCCATTCCGCTCTTGATGGTCGCCGCCTCCTGGTACTTGGTCATTACTTCCCTACTCATGGTGGGTCAGTACTTCCTCGAGCGCCACTTTGAGCGCGGCGCCACCCGCGAGCTCACTGGGCGCCAACTTGCCGCGCTTGCCGATGCCGAAGGTACTATCCCCCGCAACGTCTCTGTAATCCAGGAGGGTAAAAAATAATGACTACTCCCATGATCTCCGCACAGAATGTGCACAAATCCTTCGGGCAATTCGAGGTGCTCAAGGGCATCGACTTAGAGGTCCAACCCGGCGAAGTTGCCTGCCTGTTAGGCCCTTCCGGTTCAGGTAAGTCGACCTTCCTGCGCTGCGTTAACCACCTGGATAAGGCCACGGCGGGCCGCCTTTATGTCGATGGTGAGCTCATTGGTTACCGCGAAAAGAACGGAATCCTCTACGAGATCAGCGAGAAGCAGGCTGCGCAGCAGCGCTCCGATATCGGCATGGTATTCCAGTCTTTTAACCTCTTCCCCCACCGCACGGTGATTGAAAACATCATTGAAGCACCGATGCAGGTCAAGAAGATGCCGGAGGATAAGGCCCGGAAGCGTGCCATGGAGCTATTAGACGAGGTGGGACTTGCCGCGAAGGCCGATAACTACCCGGTCCAGCTTTCTGGTGGCCAGCAGCAGCGCGTTGCCATCGCTCGCGCCGTGGCGATGGATCCAAAGCTCATGCTTTTCGATGAACCTACCTCCGCCCTCGATCCCGAGCTCGTCGGCGAGGTCCTTCGCGTGATGAAGAATCTCGCGGCCCAAGGCATGACCATGCTCGTGGTGACCCACGAGATGGGCTTTGCGCGCGAGGTCGCCGATAAAATCTTCTTCATGGATGGCGGCGTAGTACTTGAGTCCGGTACCCCGGCTGAAGTGCTCGACAACCCACAACAGCCGCGCACCAAAGAGTTCTTATCCTCGCTGCTTTAAGTAGCCCTCGCGCGGTGCCAGCCGCGCCCTAGGCACCGTAGGTGACGATACCGCGAATCAGCGCACTGAGAGCGCCAAGGCTTGCGACCGATAGCGACAGTGCGCGCGCAATATCCCTGGAGACTACATGCGCGATGCGCGAGCCCAGCCAGATGCCGATGAACATGCCGGCAAATCCTGCGGGCCAAATGATCCAAGGCAGGCCATCGAATGTCGCGGCACCGAGCGCGGTCTTGGTGATAACGGAAAAGAGCCCGCCCACCACAAAGATCGGCTGCAAGGTCGCCGTGTACATGGCTTGGGGCCATTTGGCCGCTTGTGCGTAAACGGTAATGACCGGGCCGGCCACTCCGGCCAAGGTATTGGTAAATCCGCCAAGGATGCCCGCGGAAATGGCCGGTCCTTTGCCTTCCATCGGTGGGACGAACCTAGCGCCGTAGGTCACCACCGCCAAGGCGATGAACAGTGCTGCACCCACCACTATCAATAGCCCTGCGGTATCGATCTTGCTAATCAACGCCGCGGCCGCCAGAGAACCGATAATCATCACGGGCGCGATAAGCCCGAACATTCTCCAGCTGACATTGCGGCGGACAGTGACCGTAGTAAGCAGAGCATTGACCGCCGCCAAGACGTTGATCACCAAGATGCCTTCTACCGGGCCCATCACCAACATAAGAATGGGCCCGCCGATGAGGCCAAGCCCCATGCCGGAGACGCGTTGCAGCGTGGATCCCGCGACAACGACGGCAAAAATAATCAGCGCCAATATCATCGGCGGTATTTTTCCTTCACCGCTTGAACTACCGGATCAGGAAGCATGCCAGTGACCTCGCCGCCGAATTGCGCGACCTGCTTGCACAGCGAAGAGCTGATGTAGCCGTACTTTTCATCGGTAAGCAAAAAGACCGTATCGATGCCGGACAAACGCCTGTTCATCTGGGCCATCGGCAGTTCGTACTCATAATCCAGGGAAGAACGCAGTCCCTTGACCAAAACGTCTACTCCGTGCTGCGAGGTATAGTCCACGAGCAGGCCGGACCAATAGTCCACGTTAATGCGCGAATCCACGCTTTGCCGGATGAGATCCATGCGCTCGTGCACGCTAAATAACCCGGAAGGCTTTTCTGGGTTGCCAGTAACGAGCACCGTAACCTCATCAAACATCTCGCTGGCGCGCTCAAAAATATTCACGTGGCCAAGAGTGATGGGATCAAAAGACCCGGGACACACGGCTGTGGTCATAAAATATCTCTTTCTCTAGTTATCAAAGGTGCCATCGGTATCGTCGGCAACGTCGGTACCGGGACGGGTATAGACTGCCATATCCATGCGCGCGATGCCGAAGGTACGCTTCTTTAATTTCTGCCCCGTCGGCTCAAAACCTTCGGGCCAGTCGGTCTCGGGTGATTCGACGTGGCGTTCAATGACCACCATCGCGCTATCTGTAAGCACTGGCTCTATTGCAGCGATAAGCCCGGCGACATCGTCAAACGCATAAGGCGGATCCGCTAGAACCAGATCAAAGTAGCCGCGCGGGGCGCTGGCCAGGTACGTAGATACCTTCCTTTCCTCCACGCGGGCACCGGGATGTTTCACCACGCCTATGTTGTGCTTGATGATAGAGACCGCCGCAGGGTTGGACTCCACCAACACTGCCTCGTCTGCCCCACGGCTTAATGCTTCCAGCCCCAAGGCGCCGGATCCAGCGAATAGATCAAGCACCGTGGAGCCTGCGAACCCCCAGCGGGCATTCAACGAGGAAAAGAGGCCTTCCCTCGCGCGATCAGCGGTCGGGCGGGTTCCCTCTGCCGGAACTTTAATAGTCCGCCCCCGCGCTTCGCCTGCAATAATCCGCGTCATTTACGCTTCTCCAATCTCCATAATTAAGTCTCCGCCAATAACATCGCTAAAATCCGCCACCGCTATGCGAGTAATCATCCCCGGGCCTGGGGACACGACGGGCGATTCCAGCTTCGTCGCCTCAACGGTAGCTAGCTCCTGACCAGTACTAATTTTCTCACCTACATCGACATGGCAGCGAACGATGCCCGCGAAGGGGGCGTAGATTTTCATACCTATAGCCTATCCCCTCTTAGTTTTTCTCCAAGTATTCCTGCTCGCTTTGGCTCAAATTCTGCGTCAGCTCTTCGGCCAACTGTGGATTGCGCTGAACCATGGCGTACGCATCCGCGTGAGTGCGCTCCACAATATCTTGGTCATCGGCAAGGTTGAGCAACCGCAGCGTCCGGTGGGTACCAGATTGCACCGCACCCAGAATATCGCCCTCGTGGCGTTGCCGAAGGTCTAATTCCGCAAGGTCAAACCCAGACGAGGTCTGGGCAATCTGGGTAATGCGCCGATACGAGGCCGAGTTCTCCTCCGCTTTCGTATGCATCAGGCAAATGGACGCATTGCCGCCGCGTCCTACGCGTCCGCGCAATTGGTGTAGCTGGGAGACGCCGAAGTTTTCTGCCTCGCGGATGAGCATGACCGTGGCGTTGGGAACATCGACGCCCACCTCGATGACCGTGGTGGATACCAAGATATCGATTTCACCCCGGGCAAAAGAGGTCATGACCTCATCCTTATTCGGCATCTTGCCGTGCAAGATATCTACCCGCAGCCCCTTAAAAGGGCCAGCAGCAAGCTGTTCCGCCAGTTCAAGCACTCCGCCCTCGCCTTCGATGCGCGGGCAGACGATATAGGCTTGGTGTCCATGCGCCACTTCCTCGCGAATGCGCTCGAGCGCCCGCGCCACCCAAACGGGTCGCCACTCCGCCACCACGGCGGACTGGATCGGTTTTCTCCCGCCGGGCAGCTCGGCGAGCGTCGATACGGCGAGATCGCCGAAAATCGTCATGGCGATGGTACGCGGGATGGGGGTTGCCGTCATGACCAAGACGTGGGGGCTTATCCCCTCGCGCGTCTTAGAGCGCAGGCTATCGCGTTGCTCTACGCCAAAGCGGTGCTGCTCATCCACGATCACCAAGCCCAAATCGAAGAACTCGACCGATTCTTGAATGATGGCATGCGTGCCGATGACGATATTCGCCTCACCCGAGACGATATCCAGGAGCGCTTGGCGCTTCTCGGCGGTCCGCATGGATCCGGTTAAGAGCACAACCTTGACGCCTTCTGGCACGGACGTACCAATCGAGGCCGCATGCTGGGAGGCCAAGACCTCAGTGGGAGCAAGCAACGCCGCCTGGCTTCCGGCATCGATGGCCTGCAGCATGGCGCAGGTGGCGACCATGGTTTTTCCCGAGCCCACTTCGCCCTGCAACAGACGCATCATGGGTAAGGAACCGGATAAGTCATCGTCAATCTCAGTAATGACCCTGCGCTGGCCTTGCGTGAGTTCAAAGGGAAGATGGGTCAATAACTCTTCGCGGAAACCGCCCAAAATAGCGGGCATCGTCGGCGCCGTGTGCGCATGCGCATCGCGCTGGCGCAGCGCCATGACCAGACCAATGGAAAGCGCCTCGTTGTACTTGAGGCGCTGAACCGCGCGTTGCGGGCCAGCCGCGCCGGGCTCATGGATTTCACGCACCGCTTGATCCAGGCTGATAATCATCTGCTGGTCTAACGGTTCCCTAATGGTTGGGGTGTGCGCGAGCACGTAGTGGATGGCTCCCATGAGGTACCAGGAGGTGATCTTTGCCGTGGCGGGATATACCGGTATCCATTCCCGCTCGAGCAATAATTTATCGAGCCGGCCGAATTGGGACAGGTTGCGCAGGGACCCGGTCGCCTTCTGTGGCTTTTTCTTTCCCGCCGCAGGCGCCTGGTAGGCGGCGAGTTCCCCGTCTGGGCGCCCGAAGGCATCGATTTCTACGAAATCCGGCTGTTGTAGCTGGGGCTGCTGGCGGAAATATTTCAATTTTCCGCTCATCATAACCCGCTGCCCACGGTGGAGCATGCGCAAGACGTACATGGCATTAAAAAACGTGGCGATAATATGACCATCGAGCTGGACGTTGATGATGGTGGTCTTGCCCGTATCGCGGGTCGTTATTCCCGTTACGGTTCCGGTAATGGTGACGATATCGCCCTCGGCGGCATCGCCAAGCCCCACGTCTTGATTATGGCGAATGTAATCGCGCGGATAGTGCGCCAAGAGCTCCCCGCAGGTCTTATATCCCAGCGCCTTGGTGATCTTGGTAGCGTCTTTTTTATCCAAGACATCGGTCAACGGGCGATCATCTTGCCAGCCAAGCATCGCTATTCCACCCCGATCTCGGTAGGAATATCCGGCACTTGCAAGGCCACTACATCGACGCCTAGCTCGGCCGCCAGCTCTTCTTGCGAGATGGCAAGCGGGCTAATGACCGTGACCTGTTCCCCGCCGGCGGCCAGCAACTGGCGGCACGTCTTAGCGATGGCTGCCTCTGTTTCTTCTGCTGGGTGCGCCACCCGCATCGACTGCGCCGCATCGCGCATGGATTCTACGACCGCGGCGGTATCCGCATTATCCGGTTCATAGACGGAGATGGCGGCCAGCCCCGCCGCAAGGGAAGAAATCTCCACGGTATGCGCGGCAGTTGCGTGTTCTTCTAACCCGCTGGATAACACGATGTCCTCGCCCGCCGCGTGGATTGTTTCTCCTGGTTCGACCACCGTAACCCCGGCGGACTGCACCAGCTCGGCCATGGGACCGGCGGGCACCGCGGCATAGACGGTGCGCGTATGACCGGCGTCAGTGTCTCCGCGCGGGGCCGAGGTTTCCGGAAGTGCCTCGAGGCGCAGGTTGCTGACCGATCCAGCGGCAAAGGCGGTTTCGATGACCGCACCGGCCTGGGTGGAATGGATGTGGATCGAGGCGCTATCGTCGCTTGCTTGCGCGATGACCAAGCTCGTGCCCAAGGGGGCAATCTTCTCCTTCAATGCTGCGCTATCGCCTTCGAAAAAGAAGACCACCTCAAGTTCGGTGACGGCCTCCGGCATGGATTCGGGCGCGTGGCTAGTCGTGCCCTCGATTTCTGCAAGGAGGGCCTCTAAAAGGATGACTAGGCCGGCACCGCCAGCATCTACGACCCCGGCTGCACGCAGTTCTGGCAGCTGCGAGGGTGTTTCCGCAAGGGCTTTCTGGGCTGCCGAAATCGTCTCCGCTACGACGCCATGAAAACTAGATTCGGGTTGCCGCGCGGTGTGCTCCGCCTTTTCTGCCGCACACCGCAATACGGTAATGACCGTGCCTTCCACCGGCTCTGCAATGGCTCGGTCCACGAGCTCTACCGCATGCATAAGCGAAGCCGCAAAAATGGCGCCATCGATGGTGGAATCCACGGTGGCCTCCGCGACCCCGCGCAGGACCTGCGAGAGGACCATTCCGGAATTTCCCCGCGCCCCGCGCACGGCCCCCATGGCTAGCGCAGCCGCAACGTCACCGTCGCCCTTTTCCACCTCGGCGACGGCGGCTTCCATGGTGTGCGCCATATTCGAGCCGGTATCAGAATCCGGCACCGGAAAAACGTTGAGCGCATTGATTTCGGCGCGCCGATGGGAAAGCTCGCCTACAGCGCGGTGCGCCCAATTGCGCAATCCGTGAGCGTCCAGCGTGCTGGGGTATGACATGCGCAATAGTTTACAAGTCCCACGCGATCTCCCGCGCGCATTGGTCCCGCAAAAGGGCGTTTGCCCGGGAAAATGGGCGGGAACCAAAGAACCCCCGGCTGGCCGAAAGCGGCGACGGGTGCGGCGAGGTAATGCAGGGCACATCGGGAAGGAAGCGCTCGCAGGATTGGGCATCGCGGCCCCATAAAATCGCGACCATCGGGGTGCGGTTGAGGGCGCGGATGGCGGCCTCGGTCACCTCTTCCCAGCCAATACGCCGGTGCGAACCCGCCTGGCCCGGTGCCACGGTCAGCACCCTGTTAAGGAGCAAGACCCCCTGGTCGGCCCAGGCGCTTAGATCGCCGTCCTCACGCCCGCGAACGCCCACATCGTCATACAGCTCGCGGTAAATATTGACCAAGGAGCGCGGGGGTTTGACCCCCGGCTTAGTGGAAAAGGCCATCCCCATCGCGTGGCCCGGGGTGGGATAGGGGTCTTGGCCAACGATGAGCACGCGGACATCATCAAGCGGCATCTGCAATGCCCTGCATACGTCTTCTGCCGGCGGCAGGTAATCCTGATTGTCCAGCGCCTGAGAAATCCGTGGCCACTGCTGCTCCAGCACCGGCGCGAGAACCGGTTCCCACGAGGGATGGTAAGTCGGGTGCATATCTAAAATCCTGCCCACCCTTCTGCATAACGGGGTTGTTTACCATCCACCGTAACGCCGCTGCCGCGCGAGACGGTGCCGATTTCCCGGAACCCCGAAGGTGCCTGCTTTGCGGTGGTTCCGATCAGGGTATGGTCTTCGCCGCCGGCTAGGACCCATTGCCAAGGATCGCAGTCAAGAACGGCGGCCGCGGCGTGCAGGAGTGGATCGGGCTGGATGGCATCGGCATCCAAATCGATGTGCACCCCGGAGCGCTGCGCCATGGTTCCGCAGTCTTGGATGAGGCCATCGGAATTATCGGTCATTGCGGTGACCTCGGCGGCGCGGGCGATAACGCCGCGGCCGGGGCTGAGCCAGGGGGCGCAGTGGGCATCAATAAGCGGGTACAAATCCGCATGCTCTGCCGGTAGATCGCGGCCAAACCGCTGCAGCAAAGACAAGCCCGCCGCCGCATGGCCAATCTCACCGTGGGCTACGACCTTCTGGCCCGCGCGCGCCGCATCAAGGGTCAACGCTGCCCGGCTGCCGCCCAAAAAGCCGATGGCGGTGATGTTGATAACCAGCAGATCCGATTTCGTAATATCCCCGCCCACCAGCTCGGCGTTGTAAAAAGAGCAATGCTCGGCGATGCCCTTAGCTACGCCCCTGACAAAACTCACCGGCGTACCACCCGGTGCGGCGATGGCTAAAAGGGCCGCCACTGGGCGCGCGCCCATGGCCTCGATATCGGCGAAGTTGCGCAGGATGGCCTTCTTGCCAATTTCGCGCGGGGTGGACCATTCCCGCAGGAAGTGCCGGCCATCTACCATCAGATCGGTAGAGGCCACCGTGCGCGAATTGGGCGGTGCCGCGAAAAGTACTGCGGCATCATCGCCATTCAGGCTGCTGGGAGCGGCCGCTGTGATTTCTCGAATTACCGCCTGCTCCCCCACGTCCGCGAGAGTCTGACTTAAGTTCACCGGCATCCTTTCGATAAAATGAACCCCTATGACATCCCAATTTAACCGCACCGCGATCTTCATTTCACTTGGGTTGTCCATAGTGATGGTTTTAGCGGTCCTTTTCGGCGCGAAATACGTATTCACAAACACGGCCAAGGCCCCCGTGGCGGTCTCCCCGGTGGATTCGCCAGAGGCCGATTCACAGGCGTGCACGGACTTCGTGCATGCGCTTCCCGATGAAGCCATGGGCCAACCGCGCGCCGATATTGCAGAGCCCGTCCCCGCCGGCGTTGCCGCCTGGGCCGCTAACTCCCAGGAAAAGGTGACGGCGCGCTGCGGTGTTGCCATGCCCTTCCAGTACACCGATTACTCCACGACGCAAGACGTCGACGGTGAGCAGTGGTTCAAGGTCAAGGATGCGACCTCTGGTTCTAACCTCTCTACCTGGTATTCGACCCAGCGCTTCCCGGTCGTGGCGGTAACGACCTTTAATGATGAAAAGCCGCAAGACCTCAACGAGGCCGTTGCCACCCTGGAGAACAAGCCGGCCGAAACCCACCCGGCACCCTTGCGCGATTTAAAGGCGGCAAAAAATGACCGCTGTACCGCGGTAGAAAAGGCGCTACCGGATGAGATTGCGGATAGCTACCACCGCCGCGAGGTGGACGACAAGGACACCTACGTGTGGAGCTCTGAGGGGCACGAGGACATCGTCGCGCGCTGTGGCATCGCCCAGCCAGAAAATTACGAGGCGGGCGTGCAGCTCCAGCAGGTCAACGATATTGCCTGGTTTGAGGATACGACCTTGGCCCAAGGCACGACCGCAGGAACCTGGTTTGCGCTCGGCCGCGAGAATTACCTAGCGCTGCACGCCCCGCAGGATTCCGCGCAGGCAGCACTGGTGGCGCTCAGCGATATCACCGCGAAGCACGTCCCAGAAAGGTAAAAGGAAGCCGCAGACCTATGCGGTGCGGGCCTCTGCGCTGGCGATGAGTACCTCAAGCAACGAGGGGTAATCCACGCCAGAGGCCGCCAGCACCTGCGGGTACATAGAAATCGGGGTAAATCCCGGCAGGGTATTGACCTCGTTGATGTACAGGCCCTCTTCGGTAACGAAGAAATCCACGCGGGAAAGGCCTGCGCAGTTGAGCGCTTTGAAGGCCCGAATCGCCATATCGCGCAATTGCGCCGTGAGTTCTTCTGGGAAAGGCGCGGGAATTTGGGCCGTGACCACGTTATCTAGGTATTTGGTCTCAAAACCATAAAACCCTTCATCGGAGTCATCGATGCCCTTAAGCAGCGCCGGCACAGAGGCAATAAGCTCGCCATCTGGGTATTGCAGGACGCCGACCTCTACCTCGCGGCCGACGATTTCTGGCTCGACCAAAATCTTGTCATCGTCTTCCAAGGCAATGCGCACGGCTTCTGGGAAATCCGCCCAGTCGCTGACCTTGGAGACGCCAATCGAGGAGCCCCCGCGGGCAGGCTTGACGAAGACCGGCAGGCCAAGCCGTTCTTTTTCTTCCACGGTCAATTCCGTGCGACCCTGCACGATGACCTCTGGTGCCACCGGCAGGCCCGCTGCGGATAAAATCTTCTTGGTAAATTCCTTGTCCATTCCCACCGAGGACGCCAATACGCCGGGGCCCACATAAGGGATTCCGGAGAGCTCGAAAAGCCCCTGCATAGTGCCGTCTTCACCATAGGGTCCATGGAGAATGGGAAAGATAACGTCAACCTGGGCATACAGCGAACCGTCACTAATCGCGCGGATTTCGCCCTTGCGCGTTGGATCCGCAGAAAGCGCCAATTCCGTGCCGCGCTTGACCTCAGGCATGACGCCATCGACGATTTCTAAGCCCTCGGTATCGCCCGGTGTCCACGTGCCCTCGCGCGTAATGCCGATGGGCACCACCTGGAATTTTTCCGGGTCGAGGTGCTTCATAATTGCGCCTGCGGATACGCAGGACACGGAGTGCTCGGTACTGCGGCCACCGTAAAGGACGGCCACGCGGGTCTTTTCAGTCATGGGCGATGATTTTACCTTTCTGCTACTCCGACTTCTTGGAGCGACCCATAAGGGCAATGATCATATCGTCTACAGCCATGCCCTGATGACACACGCCGTAGACGGCTTCCGTAATGGGCATCTCTACCCCAGCCTGCTGGGCTAGGCGGAAGATGGAATCAGAGGAAAACACGCCTTCTGCCACCTGGCCATTGGTGGCCGCCTTCGCTTCTTCTAGGCTGCCACCTTAACCGAGGCGGTAACCGAAGGTCCTGTTGCGCGAGAGCGTGGAGTTACACGTGGCGACCAAATCGCCCAAACCCGCCAGGCCGGAAAAGGTAAATGGCTCCGCCCCCAAGGCCGTGCCCAGGCGCGTAATTTCCGCCAGGCCGCGGGTAATCATCGTGGCCATGGTGTTATTGCCCAAGCCCTTGCCCGAGGCCATGCCGCAGGCCAAGGCGATGACGTTTTTGCACGCGCCACCGATCTCCGCGCCGATGACATCGGTATTTGTATAGGGCCGCAAGTAGGGCGCGGCGATGGCCGCCTGCACCGCCTTAGCGCGCTCTTCGTCGGTGCAGGCGATGACCGTGGCCGTAACCTGCCCCGCTGCTACTTCTTTGGCTAGGTTGGGCCCAGATAGAACCGCCACGCGCTGCGGATCCACACCCGCTGCATCCACGATGACTTCGCTCATGCGCTTGAGCGTGCTGGTTTCTACGCCCTTAGAAATGGAGACCAGCGTGGAATCCGCGGGCAATGCGGGCGCCCAGCGCTCCACGTTGGCGCGCAGGGACTGCGATGGCACACCGAAGACCACGATATCCGCGCCGGAAAGCACCTCTTCCTCATCGTGCGTGGCGCGCAGTGCCGCCGGAAGGTGGACATCCGGCAGGTAGTCAGGGTTGGTATGCGTTTCATTGATCGCTTCCGCCAATTCGGTCCTGCGCGCCCACAGGGTGACATCGTTTCCTGCGTCCGCAAATACCTTGGCCAAGGTGGTGCCCCAGGAACCGGCACCCATTACCGCTACTTTTACCATGGCTTCCTCCAAACGTTTTTCCTATTAGCTCCACCTTAAGGCATTTATCACTCCGGGCGTGGCAAGGATGCGGCAGGGATCTCCCCCGTGGAACAATGATGATGAGGTTAACGCCAATTTTTCACTTACCGAAGAAAGGCACGAAAAGCTATGCCGAGCGCGAAGAAGATGCACGAGACCGATAAAGATAAAAAGTCCGAAAAATTCATTTCCGGCCGGCACCAAGAAATTCCGGTGGATCCAGCCAAGGAATTTCCCCGCACTACCCTTGCCGCCGGCGCCGTAGTCTGGCGCGGCGACCCCGCGAACCCAGAGATCGCACTCATCCACCGCCCGCATTACGACGATTGGTCCCTGCCCAAGGGAAAGGTGGATCCAGGCGAATCCCTGCCTACCACCGCGGCGCGCGAAATTGAGGAAGAAACCGGCTTCCACGTACGCCTGGGCAAGTTGATTGGCAAGGTCACCTACCCCGTGCAGGGGCGCACCAAGGTGGTCTATTACTGGGCGGCGTTCTACCTCAGCGGCACCTATACCCCCAATGATGAGACCGATGAGCTGCGCTGGGTGCCCATTGACCAAGCACAGCAGCTTTTGTCCTATGACGTGGACAACGACGTCGTCTCCAAGGCACAAAAGCGGCTGCAGCTCGCCCCCACAACGCGCCTATTGTACGTTCGCCACGCCCACGCCCACGACCGCAAAAAGTGGGAGGGCGATGACAACCTGCGGCCTTTGGATAAGAAGGGGCGTCGGCAAGCAGAAATGCTCGTGCCCATGCTGGCGGCCTATCATCCCACCGCGATCTATTCCGCTCGCCCGCACCGGTGCCAGCAAACCGCCGCGCCGCTTGCCGACGAACTGGGCAAGGACATCGCCATTAATAAGGACTTTGGCGACGAGGCATGGGAAAAGAATCCGGCGGCCGCCAAAAAGGCTTTCCGGCGTGTAGTAGAAGACGGCGGGGTGCCAGTCATTATCAGCCAGGGACAGACCATCCCCGGCATCATCGAGGATTTGGCGCCGCAATTCCTCAAGAAGCCACAGGAGGAATTGAAGTTTAAAAAGGCCTCGGTGTGGGTCTTGTCCTTCAATAATGGTGAATTAACCGGGGCAGATTATCTTCCCAGCCCCCTGCCGGTGCGCTAGCTGGCTTGAGGCGAGCGAGCCCCCGCCTCCCTAGCCGTGCATGCCGAGGTTGCGGCGCACGAACAAGGTGGGGGCCAAAGCCATGAGCCCCGGCAGCACGACGATGCCCACCACGGTTGAGCCCAGCGCCATGTAAAGGATGATGAGGACGATGCCCACCAGGAAGGTGGTGCCGATGTTCCTCTTTGCGATCTCCGCGGAAAGCTTAAAGCAGGCCCCTAGGCCTAGGTCAGGGCGTGCTGCCTTGACGGCTGGGACCCACCACCAGAAGAACAGGGCGAAAAGTCCGGGGATTATGAGCAAGACAAAGCCCATGCCGATGACCACGCTGGTCACGAGGTATGCCAGCATGATGCCGCCCATGCCCTTAACGGTAAAGAAATCCCCGAAAGTTAAGTCCTGGCCGTTGACCTGCTTAGTAGCGGCTTGGTACCAGATGGCGTTTGCCCACAGATAAATAACTAACAGGGCTATTACCCCGAGAATAAGTAACAGCACGCCCAGTACGCCAAGGGAACCGTCTAAGGCTCCCTCGGTCGACGCCTCGATGGAAAGAGATCCGCCACCGGCGGCAAAGACTACGGCGATTACGGCGTAAGCGACAAAAAGGACGACCATCTGCACGAGCGGGGCAAAAAGCCACGGCACCCAATTGCGGCCGAAATAGCGGAAGCTATCGCCGATGATGCTGACGGTATCTATGCCGCCTGGGGCGGGCGGCTCGCCGGAATATCCCGGCTGCCCATTTGAATAGGGCTGCTGGGAATAGGGATTATATTCATCATGGTCGCTTGAATCGGAATAAGGCGAAGTCATACCGCAGACAATAGTGGATAATCCCGTTTCACGGCTACGGTGCTGCCGCTATTCCGGGTGAACCGCGGGCTTAAAGCTGGCGCGGGAGTTCTCGAAGCTCGTGATCGCCTCTTCATCGCGCAGGGTGATGCCGATGTCATCAAGGCCTTCCATCAGGCGCCAGCGCGTGTAGTCATCGATGTCGAATGAGTAGGTGTTTTCGCCAACCTGAACGGTACGCGCCTCCAGATCGACCGTGACTTGGGTTTCCCCCGCTTCCAGCTGCTTCCAAATAAGCTCGATGTCTTCTTGTTCCATCAACCCGGTAAGCAAACCAGACTTTCCCGAGTTACCGCGGAAGATATCCGCAAAACGGGAAGAGAAGACCGCCTTAAAACCGTATTCGCGCAAGGCCCACACTGCGTGCTCGCGCGAGGAACCGGTGCCGAAGTCGCGGCCGGCGAAGAGAACGGAGCCGTCCTTGAACTGCTCCCGGTTAAGTACGAAGGTGGAATCGGCGCGCCAGTTGGAAAACAGCCCCTCCGCAAAGCCCGTGCGCTTGACCGATTTGAGGTAGCGCGCGGGGATGATTTGATCCGTATCCACGTTGGACGCCCGCAGCGGGACTCCGGTGCCGGTATGGGTGATGAATTTCTCCATTGTTTCAACCTTTCTCGCGTGCTTATTTCAGGTCAGCCGGGCTGGACAGGTATCCGGTGACGGCGGTAGCGGCAGCAACCTGTGGGGAAACGAGGTGGGTTCGCCCGCCAGGGCCCTGCCGGCCTTCAAAGTTACGGTTGGACGTGGATGCGGAGCGCTCCCCTGGTTTCAGTTGGTCGGGGTTCATGCCCAAACACATGGAGCATCCCGCCGTGCGCCACTCTGCGCCGAAGTCTTGGAAAATCCGGTCAAGGCCTTCCTTTTCCGCATCGGCCTTGACCACCGCGGAGGAAGGAACCACGATCATGCGCGTAGTGGAATCGATGGTGCGGCCCTTGACCACCTCAGCGGCGGCGCGCAGGTCCTCGATGCGCGCATTGGTGCACGATCCCACGAAGACGGTATCGATCTTGATATCGCGCAGTGGGGTACCTGGTTGCAGGTCCATGTACTCCAATGCCTTTTTCACGGTGGCCTTGGAATTGTCATCGCCGAAGTCTTCTGGATCCGGTACGGTTTCGCCCAGCGGCAGGCCTTGGCCCGGGTTCGTTCCCCAGGTCACGAACGGTGTCAATGCTGAGCCGTCGATTTCTACGACGCGATCGAATTCGGCGCCATCGTCAGTAGGCAGCGTCTTCCAGTACTCCACCGCAGCATCCCAGTCGGCGCCCTTAGGAGCGAACTCGCGGCCCTTGACGTACTCGAACGTCGTCTCATCGGGCGCAACCATACCGGCACGCGCGCCGGCTTCAATGGACATATTGCAGATGGTCATGCGGGCTTCCATGGACATCTTCCGGATGGCTTCACCGCGGTATTCGATGATGTAGCCTTGGCCGCCGCCGGTGCCAATCTTGGCGATGATGGCAAGGATGAGGTCCTTGGCGGACACGCCTTCCTGCAATTCCCCGGTGACTTCGATGGCCATCGTCTTAAATGGCTTCAAGGACAGCGTCTGGGTGGCCATGACGTGCTCTACCTCTGAGGTTCCAATGCCCATGGCGATGGAACCGAACGCACCGTGGGTAGAGGTATGCGAGTCGCCGCACACAATCGTCATGCCGGGCTGGGTAATGCCCAGCTGTGGGCCCACGGTGTGCACGATGCCTTGCTGCTCATCGCCCATCGCGTGCAACCGCACGCCAAATTCTTCGCAGTTCTTGCGCAAGGTGGAAACTTGGGTCCGCGATACCTCATCCTTAATCTCTAAGAGGTTGCCGGATTTAATCCCCAGCGTCGGCACGTTGTGGTCCTCGGTTGCCAGGTGCAATTCTGGGTGCCGCATAGTGCGACCTTGCAGTCGCAGCCCATCAAAGGCCTGCGGGCTGGTAACTTCGTGCAAAAGTTGAAAGTCAATATAGATAAGGTCTGGTGCACCTGCATCGCCCTCTTGGACAACGTGGTCGCGCCATACTTTTTCAGCCAAGGTCAGCTTCTGGTTCATAAACATCACTCCACACTTGAAATCTCATAATTTGGGACGTAGATTTCATTATATGGGAGAGTATAGCGCAGTTTCCGGCATTAAGGTACTAGATCGTGCAATGGCCATCATGATGGCCGCCGCGAACCATCCATCGACCCTTAATGAATTGTGTGAAACCACGGGGCTACCTCGGGCGACGACGCACCGGCTAGCCACCGCACTGGAGGCACACCGCATCCTTGTCCGCACCCCTGAAGGAAAGTGGAAGGCCGGCCCCGCACTTCCCGGCAACCGCGATCACATCCTAGAAGTTGCGGGCCCCATCATGGATCAACTCCTCAACCGCACCGGCGAGTCCATTCAGCTTTATGAGTTCACGGGCACCACCCGCACCTGCATTGCCACCCGCGAACCCACGTCCGGCCTACACAACGTGGTCCCAGTAGGCCGCCAGCTGCCGCTGACCTCCGGTTCTGCAGCGCGCATCATCGCAGGCTATGTGGACTTTCCCCTAGACGCCGCGCAATTCAGCGCCGCCGATGTGGAAGCCGCTCGCCGCCAGGGCTATGCAGAATCCATCGAGGAGCGCGAAGCTGGCCTAGCCTCCATTTCCGCTCCCGTCTTTGATTCTTCCGGTGTTTTCCGCGCGGCACTGTCCATCTCCGGGTCCGCCGAGCGCTTCCGCCCCTCGCCCGCCAAGAAGTACGCCCACCTGCTTACCTCCGCCGCCCGAGAACTTTCGGAACTACTCTAGCTTTACAACCATCTCACCACTACCCCTGGGCCAACCGCTGGCCCAGGGTTTTGTCATGTTTTACCTCCACATACCCCGCTCCTCCGCGGTCTAATGAAAAAATATCGAAACTCTGCCGCGCGCTATTGAAACCGTACTGAAAACATGATTTAATGAAAACAGAGTGAAAACGAAAAGGACACTCCCCAACCACAAAGCGCAGAAAGGATTCATGATTATGACTCACGCTACCCACACTGAACACGAGCACACTCACGGTGAAGGCTGCGGCCACGTTGCCTTCCCACACGAGGATCACACCGACTTCGTGCACGATGGCCACATCCACCGCGAGCACGAAGGCCACTGGGACGAGTGCGAGACCACTGAGCACGTCGAGGCTGAGCCACACAGCGAGCACACCCACGGCGAAGGCTGCGGCCACGTAGCCGTCCCCCACGGCGACCACGTTGACTACATCCACGACGGCCACCGCCACGCCGCTCACGGCGATCACTACGACGAGCACTAAGCCTCGCCGCCAAGCGCCCCGCAGCGCCCGAGCGCCGCGATAATCCACCGCTTCGATGCATGGATTATCGCGGCGCTTTTCTACGCATTAGCCCAGCGTGAATTAACCTTTTATTAACCCTAGCCGCATTGATGCGCAAAGCACGGTGACTGAGAGGTAACCAAGCTATCAATTTCGCGGAATCTGCCTGCTTGACTATTAGTTAACACCGTTTCGGTGCTACGGTCTTTCGAGTGATTACTAGTTGGAAGCTTTTTCTCCAAGACTTCGTCCGCCTGTGGCGGACGCCGCAAGTCTGGGTGATTCTCATCGGTTTGATGATTACCCCTGCCTTATACTCTTGGGTCAACGTCTCCGGTTTTTGGGATCCCTATGGCAATACCGAACACCTCAAGGTAGCCGTGGTGAATGAGGACAAGGGTGCCTCGTCAGATCTCACCGGCGATATTGACGTCGGCGGGCAGATGATGGAAAAGCTGCACAACAACGACAAACTCGGCTGGCAGTTTATGGACCGCGGCGAAGCCGAGCACGCGGTGAAATCCGGCGATGTTTTTGCCTCCATCATCGTCCCGGAGGATTTTTCTTCTGACTTTGTCAGCCTCTTCGAGGGCACGTACTCTCAACCCACCTTGGAGTATCAGGTCAATGAGAAGATCAATGCCATTGCCCCCAAAGTCACTGACTCCGGTTCTTCTACTCTCGAAACCACGATTAGCGCCACGTTTAATGAAAATGTCGCGAAATCTGTAGCCACCGAGTTGAGGAATTCCGGCGGCGATCTCAGCGATAAGATCAATAGCACCGCGGGCAATACCGCGAATTCCTTCTCAGAGACCGCCGATACCGTGGCCAATTCCCGCAATTCCCTGACAGATGTCACCGCCACTATCGACGATGCTCGCCCCACCATCGCGCAGGCGCGCAAGTCCCTGGGCTCCGTGCAGACCACGATCGATGACGCGCAGCAGGCCTTAAACCAGGTCACCGCCTTGACCGACGAGGTGCAAAAGGAAGTAACCTCCTTCGCTGACGATGCCACCGCCGCTTATATCCAAGGCACGACTGCGCTTGCCGATGGCACCGCGAACGCCAATGCCAATATCGGTTCTGTCACAGGGAAGTTAAACGGCGCTCTCAACCGCGTCGATGCCGCGACCGACGGCGCAGAGGGCATCCTTGGTCAAGCCGATAAGGCCATCGACCAATTAGCCGGTGTCGCTGCCCTGCCGGCCCTTCCCCCAGAGGTCTCGCAGCAGATCAATCAGTCAGTCTCTGAGCTGCGCGACCGCAATAACCAAAACCGCGCGGTGCTAGGTGAGCTCGATTCCCTCAATAGCGATACCAATGCCACCCTGGATTCGCTGAATAAGACCTCAGAATTGCTCAATTCCATGGCCGCCCAAGCGCGCGATGATTCCCATGGACTCCGCGATGACGTGGCCAACGGCCTGCCAAAGCTTAATTCCGCGCTTTCTAATGTCTCCGCTACCGCCGGACGCCTATCCGCCTCGCTCAACAGCCAGAAAGCGCTGGTTGGGCAAACGGACGGGCTTCTCGGGGGCGTCGACGAGCAGCTGACCCACGCCCAAGAAGTGGTAAAGCGCTTCTCGGTCGACCTGGATCGCGTCGAGGAAGGCCTGCGTTCCGCGCGGACCGATGTCATTGCCTTGAGCAACACGGCCACTAATAACACCGTGCTGAAGTCCGTCAATGGCCTTGATACGGACCACGTATCTTCCTTCCTCTCCTCGCCCGCAGAGATGGAAAGCCACGCGGTCTTCCCCGTTACCCACTACGGCTCCGGCATGTCCTCGCTGTTTATCAACCTCACGCTGTGGATCGGTGCCTTCATGCTCCTGATCATTTTCCGCGCCGAGGTTGACCCACAGGGCCGCCGGGATCTGACCATCAATAAGGCGTATTTCGCGCGCTTCTTGCTCCTCGGCTTTTTCGCCATTGCCCAGGCACTAATCGTGTCCATCGGTAACTTGGTCATTGGCGTGGAGCACGTCAGCGCCACCGCCTATGTCCTTACCTCCGTATTCATCAGCCTGTGCTACCTCAGCATTACCTATGGCTTGGTCTCGACATTTGGCCACGTGGGCCGCGGTATCGCGGTGGTCCTCGCCTTCATCCAAATTCCCGGCGCATCGGGCCTGTATCCCATCGAGATGACGCCGGACTTCTTCCGCGCCGTCCACCCCTTCTTGCCCTTTACCTACGGCATCGACGCCATGCGCGAGACCGTGGGTGGGTTCTACGGCACCCATTACATCCGCGATATCGCCGCGCTGACCGGTATGGCGGCTATCGCCTACCTCATGGGCACCTTCTTAAGGCGCGGGTTGTCCAACGTCACCATGCTGGTCAATGACGAGCTGGCCAAGGGCGGGCTCGTCATCAATGAGCAGGTCCACCTCATCGGCAGCCGCTACCGCTTCACCGATCTGTTGTATGCCTCCGCGGACCGCGAGGGATACCAAAAGAGCTTGGATACCAAGTGGATGACGGCCAGGAAGAACTATTCTCAGCTGATGAAGCTGACCATCGCCATCGGGTTGGCCTTAGTGCTCGCACTCGTGATTTGCTCGCGGTTCATGCAGGACCAAAAGGCGATCTTCTTCGGCATCGCGTGCCTCGTCGCGCTGATTGCGGTCGCGACCATTTGTTCGCTGGAATACGTGAAGCAAAGCATCGCGCACGATAACCGCCTGGCAGACCTCAGCGATGAGGAAATCCAGCAGCACCTTCAGCATCAACGCCGAAACCCCAACCAGTATCGGTTAGAAGATGTGCAATCGGATAAACACGCCGAAATATCTTCTACCCCACAATCGCAGGGCGATACTACAGATAAGCCCGCCGACGGCGGCGAAGAATCCGGAAAGGGAGATAAGTCATGAACAACATCCTGACCATTCTCCGCGATGACCTCAAGGCCATCCGTGGCAACGTAATGACCGCCGTCATCATTTTCGGCCTCGCCATTATCCCGCTGCTTTTTACCACCTTTAACGTGCTCGCCAGCTGGGACCCGTTTGCCAATACCAAACAGCTCAAAATCGCCGTCGCCAGTGAGGACGAGGGCCACCAAAGCGACTTAGCTTCGCTCAAGCTCAACCTAGGCGATGAGGTTTTATCCCAGCTCAGCCGCAACGACGAGATCAACTGGGTCCTTACCAATAGCGATGATGCCATTGAGGGCACCAAGTCCGGCGAGTACTACGCCGGCATCGTCTTGCCCAAGGATTTCAGCGCCAACCTTCTTACCTTCTATGTGGAAGGCACTGAGCCGAGCAAGCTGAATCTCTATACCAATGAGAAGAAGAATGCGCTGTCGACCACGATTACCCAGCGCAGCGCTACTGGTGTGATCGAAAAGATCGACGAGTCCTTCACCCGCGTCGTGTCCAATGTGGGCCTTGGTGTCATTTCCTCATTGGACCAGTACTTGGATGAGGGTGAAACCCAAGCTGCGCTCAATAACGTGCACCACCGCGTCAACACGGTGCAATCGCGCCTCGATGCGGCCTCAGGCACGGTCATGGCGCTAAGTAATCTGGTTGATTCCACCATTCCACTGACCCGAGCTGCCAATAACATCCTGAATGAGGCGGGAAACCAGGCGTCCAGCACCACGAATGACAACGGCGAGTCCCCCATCGACATCCTCAAATCCACGCTGGATGAGTCCACTGGTTCTTTGGACGCGTCCCTTGCCGCGACCATGCAGAGCTACGAGGCCCTATCCTCGCAGATTGAGGAATTGCTCAACAACGCCAGCGCCACCTCCGCGCAGACCGCTCAGACCTTCCGCACTGCCGCGGACCGCGTGGGACAGCAAACCGCTGCTTTCCAAGGTGTGAAGGACAGCATCCAAAAAGAAGCCGATAAGGTCAATCTTCCCGCCCCTGTGGCAGCGGGATATAAGGCCGTCATGGGGCAACTCGATGCCAGCATCGCCCAAAGCAATGCGCTGCACGATTCCTTGACCTCTACGGCCAATAACATCGACAACGGCGGAAAGTCCCAAGAGTCCAAGCAACAAACCCAAGCTGCGATTGCCAGCGCCAAGCAGGCCGTACAAAACGCCCGCAACTCCTATAACTCCAACCTCAAGCCGCAGTTAGCAGCCTTGGGCGATAGCGTGGGCACGGTGGCCAACGATATCGATGCGGTCAAGCGCGATATCGCGGGCGTCCGCAATACCATCTCCAATGACAACGATGCCCTCGTGCGGGCACGCGATCTGACCGCCGGCCTATCCGGCACCCTGCAGCAGCAGGCGGCCCGCTTTGGTGAGCTCAGCCAAAAGATCGATGAAATCCGCGACGGCGGCGATCTCAGCCAGCTCGCCGATCTCATCGGCGATGATCCAGAGCTACTGGCCTCCCGCATCGCCTCACCGGTCAATGTGGACCGCCAGCCCATCTACGAGGTTGCCGCCTTCGGTGTTGGTATGACGCCGTTCTACCTCACGCTCTCGCTGTGGGTCGGCGCCCTACTCGCCTGCGTGCTGGTACACACCAACGCCGAACGCAAGTACTTGAAGAAGAACGAAAACCTCGACAAGAAGGATCACTTCACCAGGAACCAAGTCTTCTTGGGCCGCTTCATCACCTTCGGGCTCATCGGCATCGCCCAATCCACCCTTGTGGTCCTCAGCCTGATTTTCTTCGTGGAGATCGAGCCCGAGCACCCATTCATGATGCTCTTTGCCTCGTGGATAATCACACTGGTGTTTATGTTGATAATCTATTCACTGGTTATCACATTCGATAGCGCGGGTAAGGCCCTCGCGGTGCTGCTCTTGGTTATCCAAGTCTCCGGTTCCGGCGGCGCCTATCCCCTGCCGCTGCTTCCAGAGTGGTTCCAAAATGTCAGCCCGTGGCTGCCGGCCACCTACGGCATCGACGCATTCCGCAGCGCCATCGCCGGCATTTATGAGGCCGATATCCTCCGCGAGCTCGGCATGCTCCTCCTCTTCGCCATCCCGGCGCTTATCCTCGGCCTGTTCTTGCGCCCCGCCATGGATAACTATCACAAGCGCCTCCAGAAGGCGATTAAGAAGACGAAGGTCATGGCCTAGCCACACGCCTACACACAACGCCCAGTGCAGCCTGAGAGGCTCGCTGGGCGTTGTTTTTGCAGTGCGGACCCATCTCCCTCCCTTGGCGCTCACAGGCAGCTGACCCCGCTCCAGTCCTCACTGAGCCAGTGAGCGCGAAGGGTGGGCTGCGGCTAAAGCAGACGCTTTCCGATGCCCCTTCCTCGCCCACCGTGCTCCCCAAAGCGCGCTGCTCAATGCGGCGCAGGAAGAGCCGTTTAAGCGCTCCAGAACACGCGAGAAGAAAATAGCAAAAGAAAAAGGCTGCGAGCGTTAAAGCTCGCAGCCAATATATGTACCCCGTACGGGATTTGAACCCGTGTTACCGGCGTGAGAGGCCGGCGTCCTAGGCCGCTAGACGAACGGGGCTCGTTCGCGCGTAGCAGGCAAATCAAAAGCTGTATTGCTTAAAGCTTGCTTGCTGCGGACTCGTTAAACAGTAAACGATGGGTAAACACAATACAAATCAGCAGATAGTAAGGAAATTCGCACCAGTAAATCCCCCAGTTAAGACCCACTTTGGTCCCGATTAAGCCGCAAGCGCACATACGAAAAATTCCTCCAGCCGCAATGGTTGGAGGAATCATTTTATTTGTACCCCGTACGGGATTCGAACCCGTGTTACCGGCGTGAGAGGCCGGCGTCCTAGGCCTCTAGACGAACGGGGCATAGAACTAGTGAGCCTGCTTTAAAAGCATTTTCACTGCTGGCCTACCAGGACTCGAACCTAGAATGGCGGTACCAGAAACCGCTGTGTTGCCAATTACACCATAGGCCATTTGCTCACTCGCTTGGAACCGCACCGTTACCGGCTGTGCTCCCTTGCTCGCTGCAACGTGTTATAACTATAATGATCGTTGCCCAATGCGCCAAATCGCCAGCACAACCGGCATTTTTAGGCGTTTTCTTAGAGATAAAATAAAGCGGCGGATGACATCTGTGTAAGTTCGATGTTCATCCGCCGCTTTAGTGGGCTTTCTCCGTCAGGCTTCTGACGGTTCCGGTATTACTCGGCGGCCGAAACGTACGGAGTTACCTCGCGGGCAGCGCGCAGGCGCGCCAAGGTGGACTCTTTGCCCAGAAGCTCCATGGACTCAAAGAGCGGCGGCGACACCTGGGCACCAGAGATTGCTACACGCAGCGCGCCGTAGGCCTTGCGCGGCTTTAGCTCTAGGTCCTCGATGAGCGCCTTGGACAGCGCTGCCTCGATAGCGTCGGTCTTCCATTCCTCTACCGCTTCAAGGGTGTCAATTGCCACCTCGAGCGGCTGGACGGCGTCGTCCTTCAGGTTCTTCTTGGCAGCCTTCTCATCCAGGGTGAGCTCAGCATCGGGGGTGATAAGGAAGCTGAGTAGCCCGTAGGCATCGGCAAGCGTCTTAATGCGCGTTTGCACCAAGTCCGCGGCGAAGGCGAATTTCTCGCCGTCATAATCGGCCGGGAAGTCCGTGTACTCCGTCAGGTAGTTGCGCAGGCGGAAGGCGAACTCCTCGGGCTCGAGCAGGCGAATGTGATCGGCGTTGATGGCCTCGAGCTTCTTCTGGTCAAAGCGCGCGGGGTTACCCAGAACATCGTTGACATCGAAGTTCTCAACCAGCTCGTCCATGCTGAAGATGTCCTGATCCGCGGACAAAGACCAACCCAACAGTGACAGGTAGTTGAGCATGCCCTCCGGGATAATGCCGTTATCGCGGTGATTGAAGAGGTTGGACTGCGGGTCACGCTTGGACAGCTTCTTCTTCCCCTCACCCATCACGAAGGGAAGGTGTCCAAACTCTGGGGTAAATTCCGCGATGCCAATTTCCTTCAGCACCTCATACATGGCCAGCTGGCGCGGGGTGGATGAAAGCAGATCCTCGCCGCGCAGCACGTGGGTGATGCGCATCAGCGCGTCATCCACCGGGTTGACCAGGGTGTACAGCGGGGCGCCGTTGGAGCGCGCCACCACATAATCCGGCTGCGTTTCGGACTTGAAGGACATCTCACCGCGCACGAGGTCGGTCCAGGCCCAATCCTTGTCCGGCATGCGCAGGCGCCAGACAGGCTTGCGACCTTCAGCCTCGAAGGCATCGATCTGTTCCTGCGTCAGGTCGCGGTCGTAGTTGTCATAGCCCAACTTGGGATCGCGGCCGGCGGCCTTGTGCCGCTCTTCTACTTCCTCAGCGGTGGAGTAGGCGGGATAGACATGTCCTGCATCGATAAGCTTTTTGAGCACATCTTTATAAATGTCCATGCGCTGGGACTGCCGGTACGGTTCATGCGGGCCGCCTACATTAACGCCCTCGTCCCAGCCCAATCCGAGCCAGGTCAAGGAATCAATGATGGCCTGATAGGACTCTTCCGAGTCGCGGGCAGCATCGGTATCTTCGATGCGGAAAACCAACTTTCCGCCGGTGTGGCGGGCATAGGCCCAGTTGAACAGGGCCGTACGCACCATGCCAACGTGCGGGGTACCAGTGGGAGAAGGGCAAAATCTAACGCGAACTTCAGTCATGGCCACCATCGTAGTGGAGCCGCGGGACACAGTCCGCACCAGCCCAAACCATCGCCTCACTCACATACCTAAAAGTGTGCACCCATCTATGTGGACACACACAAAAGGGGGTAGACGATAACGGTATTCATTATAAACCCACAGGTAAATGGGAAACGGTTTCAGTTGATTATCCAGTAATAGGAATCATTTTCTATAGTTTCGGAGTGAACTACTGACAACTGCAGAAAGGTAACGCGCTGGTGGCTTCTCCTCGTATCCGCTTCATGGCCGCGCTCAGCACGATCGCGCTGATTACCCCGGCTACCGCCTACGCCGGTCCAGACGACGGCAAAAACATCGCGACCCAAACCCACGTCGACTCCCCCAAGAGCTTTTGGGAAAACGACAACTTCCTACTGAAATCCGAGTTTTCCGGTCAGACCCCGCTTATCGATGACACCGTTGCATGGATCGGCAAAGGCTATTCCCGCGAAGACGAAGACGGTAAGCGCCACCAGAACTTTATGTATTCCCTGCCGCAAAACGGTACGCAGGATTACATCGGCGACCCAGGCACCACGTACTACACTGCCCCGTGGCAAGCCTCCGCTAACCAACAGCCCATCTGGATCGGATTCGGTTCAAAGGGGCTTCCCGTGGAAAGTTTCCGCAACAACATCGCCTTCCTCGATCTTTTAAGCGTGGATGGCCCAGGGGACGTGGAGCTTTTTACCAATAAGGACGATAAAGACGGCACCGATCTCAATCGCATGCTGGGTTCGTTCGAGGACTCACCACACTCTGCATTTCTCGAACGTGGTAGCCACACTCACAACTACACGCTCTTTACCAAGCCCGGCCGTTATCGCTTGACCTTTCGCACCACCGCGCGCACGGCGGATGGGCAACTCGTGGCCAGTGAACCGCAGACCACCAGCTACCAAGTGGGTGGTCAAAAGCCAAAGGATGAAAAGACTCCGAGCCTCAAGGAACGTTTCGATAAATCCTCCTCCGGAGATGCCGCCGCTGCTGGCTACAGCCTGAGCATGGACAAAAAGCAGAACCTGGAAAAGGACGGTGACGATAAGCTCACCACCATTTCCTTTGATGCAAAGAATAAGGCATCCGGTACGCTTACGCTGCTTATCGATGGCTACTTCCTCACCGATCTGCCCGTCACCGATGGCCACGCCGAGTGGGATGAGTACATGGGCCCAGAATCGTCCAATATCCAGGCCGTCTTTACCCCAGAAGACGATGCACCGCGCTGGATTTCGCAGCAGGTGAAATTTACCCCCGGCTCTCCCGCCCACACCGATTCTTCCACTACCGAAGAGAAGTGGGAAGAAACCGAGACTCCGCGCCAGCTGGCTCCTACCGAAGAGGTAACGCTGCAAGAAACCGGCTATACGGTGCGGATGCGCAAACAGGGTGAAGAAGGAACCAAAATTATCATCGACATGGATGATAAAAACTTCAGCGGCGTGATGACTGGTGGTCTCTACAAAAACAAGAACGACGAGAAATCCTCTACTTCGGTGGAAGCAGCGATTACCAAGGGCCACGGAGAAGCCACTTTTACCTTCGGTAGGTACTCTGAAAACTACACTGCCAAAGTCAACGTCTTCCCGCACTCAACTGTCAAGGCCGGTCACGGAAGCACGGTGCTGACCGAGTCCTACAAATTCGATGAAAACTACGAAGTAAAAGACGAGCTTTCTACCAGCGCGGACGGGAACACCGCTACTCCAGGCGAAAAGCCTGGGGCCGGCGATTCATCCGCACCCAGCGATTCACCCGCGCCCGGTGATACGCCGGCACCATCTCAACCGCCACAGGACGAGGAAGCTCAGCGCTGCAGCGAAAAGCAGGTACTTGACCGTGGGCACGTCGATATCAAGGCACTGCCTACAGACGATGGTTTCCGTACCGTCCTTCGTGATGACACAGGACAAATTGATAAGAACTCGGTAGACCGCTCGCTAGATGACGTAGTGCTTGGCGTGCACAATAACGCGCTTACTCCTCGCGGCAAGCAGCTGGGTGATAAGAAATTCGATTTCCTTGGCAATATCGGTGACCGTTTTTACCACCTGCCACAAACGCAGAACCAAGCCATCATCTGGCCGGGGTATAACACCGAAAAATTGGATTACTCCAAGATGAAAGATGGCACGGTCAATTTGAACCTCAAGCCCACGCACACACCAGAGGGCGCTGAGTGGGGCGCATATATCGATAAGGCCAGGGGTGTCGGATATGACGTCCTTGCCAATTCCGCCGAAGACGACCACACGATCGAGACCACTTTCGCATCGCATAGGCATACCCATTGGGCTTTTACCAAGCCAGGAATCTACACGTTCGAGGCAACCTATACGGCAAGTACCACCGATGGCAAAGAACTTGCATCCGAGCCACAGACGTTGACCTTTGCCATTGGTGATGACGCGGTGAAGTCTTGTTCTACGCATGCGCCTTCCGATGCCCCATCGGAAAAGCCGTCCGAGAAGCCGTCCGACAAGCCTTCGGACTCGGCCAAGCCCTCGAAACCGTCTAAGCCTTCCAAGCCCTCGAAGCCGTCCGAGCCATCTAAGCCGTCAGCTCCTGCGGGCAACTCGTTTAATCCTTGGGCCCTGGTCTTGCCTGCGGTCCTTGGCATCACCTTCAAGGCCTTCTACAACTTCTTCCGCGACAACCAAGATCTCATTCGTGAGCGCTTTGGCTGGCGCATCTAATAACTAATCCGCAGCTAATGGGAACCCCAGCCCAGGCGATTTAAAGGAATATCAACCATGGATACCAACACCACTTCGCGCACCAGAGCCCACAGGCCTGGCAGCCGCATCATCGCGGCGGTGATTACCGCCCTTATCGCGTTTTTCGTTCCGGCCACACCAGCGTTGGCCTTCGAGGACGTCTTTGACTCCGGACATATCGATGCGTTCTACGTCACCGCGCCGGATGGCCAGCTGCACCTATCCATGCAGGAAGATGTCACCGGTTCACACGTCCAGCGCCCCGGCGATGACGTGCTGCTCCAGGTTGTGGAATCGGCATGGTCCGATGCCACAGAGGCCGTTCCCGAGATCGGAGAACCGACCTACTTCCTGCCCCAGACCCAGGACCCGAATATCATCTGGCCAGGCTGGGATACGCAGCCAGCACGCGATGGCGGCTTTACCAACATTGACTTCGAATTCACCAATATCTCTGGGCCAGGCTCGGTCTATGTCTTTGAAACCACTGGGTTTGGCAACGTCGGTGCCGTGACCAATTCCGGTTCGATGGAGCTCACCAGCGGCGAGGTTATTAACCAGCCGAGTCCCGCACACCGCCACGTTAACTGGGCCTTTAGTGAGGCCGGTACCTATGAGATGACCGTTCAGGCCTCCTCCAATGGCCAAACCAGTAACGCAGTGACCTATACCTGGCAGGTGGGCGAAGGCGGAGAGGCAGTCTCCGGTCACCGCTCTGCGGGCGGTTCTGGCGATGCAGATAACTCCGGCAATGACGCTGGACACAGCAATTCCGAGGGCGGCCAAGGCGGTAACGCTGCAAGTAGTGGACAGTCCACGGACCCAGAGTGCCGGCCGGGTATTATCCCGAAGATTAAAGACGATACGGTCTCGCCACCGCAGTGGCGCGATGCCGATGGCGCGACTTTCTACCTCTCCGATAATTCCGGCGTCGAGCTGCCAGAAGATGTTGGACCTGTTTCGGCCGGCCAGGCCTGGATGATTGGTTCTACGCAGGTCGATGGCGTGCCGTGGCTCGGTGCGAATACCCAGAGCCCCTCCATGCGCGAGCACATTCCGGGCGACGTTACCTGGGAACTCGTAGACATGAAAGGCCCTGGTGCCATGATGGTCTACAGCCAGGGTGGCCTGGGCAAGATCGTCGGCGATGAATGGTTCCGCGGCGCCAATGGTGCTGTGGAAGGCAGCTACAATATCGCGCCCAATACCCACGTGCACCCTAACTGGGTCTTCGAAAAGCAGGGTACCTACGACGTCACCATCCGCCAGGTGGCGCAAACCTCCGCCGGCAAGCAGGTGGCAGGCCAAGCAACGCTGCACTTTGTCGTCGGCGGTGGCAGGCCAGAGGGCTCCTTCGATAATGGCCACTTTGACCTGGGCGCGGAAGTGAACCCGGATGGCGGCGACTGTGGTGTTGGCGCCGCAGCCGGCGCGGGCTCTAATGGTTCCGGTTCTGGCCAGGATGGCGCTGGCGGTTCCGGTGCGAACGCATCCGGTAAGGGCGGCAACGCGGCTCTTGCCAATACTGGGACCCCCACCATGCCGCTTGGAATCGGTGTGCTCGGCCTGGGCATGCTGTTCCTTGGCCTAGGTATTGCACGCCTAGCTGTGGCGAGGGCAAAGAATTAATGCCAGTGCCCCACTACCGTTTCGTACCGCGCGGGCTGCAGGCCGTCGGGGCGCTCTTTAGCGTCTCCCTCCTTGCGGCAGGCTGCACGACCTCGGCAGCGGTGGATACCTCGGATCGCTTCAGCGTGGTGGCCACGACGCCCATTTTGGCGGATATGGCACGCCACGTCGCAGGCGAGGATGCTTCGGTCACCGGCCTTATCCCAAGCGGAAAGGACCCGCACACCTTTGAGCCAACGCTGCGCACAGTGCGCAACGTGGCCAATGCGGATCTTGCCTTGAGCAATGGATACCTCTTGGAACCGCAATCCCTGATAGATACCTTGCACGAGTCCACGGATGCGCCCGTGGTAGAGGTCGCTGACTCGGCCTCCACCCGCGGTGCGACCCTCGTACCGCTGGTTGAAGATGTCTCCCTGGATGCCATCTGGTTGGGCCTGCGCATTAGCGGTGCCGAGCAGCGAAACTCCGGCGTGGATTTCCGCATGGTCTCTGCCGATGGGCCAGGCGATGTCGCAGCCTACGTGGTCTCCACCTTCGGTACGCCGGAGGTGCTGTTTAATAGCGCCGATGGCATCGACGCTGGCGATGATTCGGTCACCCTCCCGGCCAATGCGCACACGCACGTCTCGTGGGGTTTTTCGGAGCCGGGCATCTATAAGCTGGGCTTTCAGGCAGATGGCACGGAGGTAGAGCACCTCACCGTCGCGGTGGGCGTGAACCCTCCGGAAGATATTGATGTCATTGATTCCGGCCACGTGGATATTGCCGCTGATGTGGCTAAGGGATCTATTGATCTGCGCGATCAAGACCAGCATTTTGATCCCGCCCATACCGCGGTGGCGGTCCCCTCCTCGGTTTTGCAGCCCATTCCGCCGGATCCCGCCTACCGCTTCTTGGGAACCCCCGGTGCGGATACGTACCTGCTCCCCCAGGCGGTCTTGGGTAAACACATCCACGGCGAGGTGGATCCGCACCTGTGGCACAACGTGGACAATGCCATTGCTTATGTCGATGTCATCGCTGAAGAAATGGCGAATGCGGATCCGTCCCACGGCGCCGAATACCGCGCCCGTGCTGAGTCCTATATCGCGGAGCTGCGCGAGCTTGACGGGTATGTGGACCGCGCGATCTCTTCCATCCCGCAGAGCAACCGCCACTTGGTCACCACCCACCACGGCTATGCCTACTTAGAGCAAGGCTATGGCCTGTCGGTGGCTGGGTTCGTGACGCCCAATCCCGCCATTGAGCCTTCGCCACGGGAGGTCATTGCCCTGCGCCGGACGCTGGAGAACCTGCACCTTCCCGCCGTCTTTGTGGAGCCGGTGGAACAGGCCAGCGCCAGCACGCTGAAAGAGGCCGCCACGCAGCAAAACGTGGAGCTGTGCCCCATTTACGGCGACACGCTTGATGATGCCGTGCCTACTTATATCGATCTCATGAAATTCAATGCTGACTCGCTGCAGCGTTGCCTACATCCTTCGAATGGAGATAACCATGCTTAACCTTGCCTCTCGAACCGTTACCCGCGCGGCCACTCGCACGGCAGCCTGCATCGTCACCGCCGGCTTGGCCGTATCCACAACGCCCGCTTGGGCCGGCGACCTCGCGCAGGTGGTTGGCGCGGATGAAACCGTGGCGCCAGAGGGCGAAGAAAAGGTCATCGATGCGGGCCACGTTGATATCGGCACGCTGCTAAGCGGCTCCGATGCCGAGCTATTGGCCCGCGATGATGCGGGTGACTCCCCGGTCTGGCGCCACCTTGATGACCTGGTGTTCTCGGTGGGCGATGCGGCCCAGCAAACGCTGCCGGATACCGATGATTTCAGCTTCGTCGGCGCCCAATCCGGCGAGGATGTGTGGGTTGTCCCGCAGACTGAGCAGGTCGGCGTTCCGTGGTTGGGCTGGAATACCCAGGCGCCTTCGCTTGTCGATAACGCCGATCGCGGCGTCACCATGGAATTCCTCGGCCACTCCGGACCAGGAGATTTTTCCCTATTTTTGCAAAACGGCGGCTTTGAGGCACCCCAGCTACTGTGGTCTACGGCAGAAAAAGGCGAGTCTGAGTTCTGGGTAGACCTCAATACGCACACCCACGCCAACTGGACTTTTACGGAGCCGGGCACCCACCAGGTGGGCATCCGGATCAAGGGCGAGACCACAAACGGCGAGGAGTTTAGTACCGACGGCGTGCTGACCTTCGCCGTGGGCGATGGCGCAGACATCCAGGCCGCCCAGGATGCGGAGTGGAACCCGGCAGACGCCACGACCGAGGATTCTTCCCTGCCGGTATGGGTTTATGTTTTGGTCGGCGGCGGAATCATCGTACTAATCGCCGGTGTTGCCGTGTTCGCGAAATCCCGCAAGCGGGGCGATGGCCATGTCTAAGCCGTGCATTCAGGTGCGCGGATTGCAGGTAGCCCTATCTGGCCGCACCGTGATTGAGGACGCCAACCTCGAGGTAGGTACCGGTGAATTCATTGGGCTTCTAGGCCCCAACGGTGCGGGTAAGACCACGCTGATGCGCTCTATTTTGGGCCTTATCCCCTCCTCCGGCACATGCTCCGTCACCGGCTCTGTGGGCTATGTTCCCCAGCGCCACGAGGTGGAATGGGGTTTTCCCATCAACGTGTACCGCACCGTGCTCAGCGGGCGTACCGGGCTCATTGGATGGTTCAAGCGCCCGAGGAAAAAGGATCATGCCGCCGCTGCGGAGGCGCTGCGCTTGGTGCATATGGAGGAATTTGCCTCCCGGCCCATTGAAGAGCTTTCCGGCGGCCAGCGCCAGCGCGTACTGATCGCCCGCGCCCTCGCCATTCAGCCGGAGGTCTTGCTGCTCGATGAACCTTTCACCGGGCTCGACGCCCCGAATACCGAGGCGCTTTTGGAGCTTTTCGCCGAGCTTGCGGAGCAAGGAAAATCCATCGTGATGTCTACCCATAACCTGTCTGAGGCGGCGCACACGTGCAAGCGCCTGGTGCTATTTAATCGCACGGTTATCGCAGATGGCCCCGCCGATGAGCTTTTGGCCGACAAGGATCCGTGGACCCGCGCGTTTGGCGTCAGTGCCTCGTCCCCGTTGCTCGCTGCGATTGGAGTGGCTGCATGATTGATATCTCATTTATCGATTTCCTGCGGGATTTAACCAATCCCCACCTCGATTTCCTTGCCCGGGCGGTGGGCATTTCGCTCATCGCCGCCATCGTGTGCGGGGTCATCGGCTGCTATGTGGTGCTGCGTGGCATGGCCTTTATTGGCGATGCCGTCTCGCACGCCGTGTTCCCAGGCCTGGCCATCGCCTTTGCGCTGCAGGCCTCAGTCCTCTTGGGCGGGGCGGTTGCCGGCGCGGTCGTCGCGGTGCTCATCGCCGCGTTTTCGCAACGCAACCACGTGCGCGCCGATTCCATCATCGGCATCTTTTTCGCCGCCGCCTTTGCCTTGGGCATGGTAATCATCTCGCGCACGGATGGCTATAGCGCCTCGCTGACCAGCTTCCTTTTCGGATCGCTCACCGGCGTTTCGCGCACAGATATTACCGTCGCCGCGAGCGTTTGCCTCGTGGTCCTAGCCGTGGTCGTGGCCTTTGGCCCGCAACTCAATGCCACGTGTTTGGACCGAGAGACCGCCCGCGCCATGGGCCTGCCGGTCTTTGCCCTGGATATCATTCTTTATCTGTGCGTGACCGCCGCGGTGGTCATTTCCGTAAGCACCATTGGCAATATCTTGGTTCTCGCCCTGCTGATTACCCCGGCCGCCACGGCGCGCCTGCTGACGGCCAACCTCACCACGATGATGTTCCTCTCGGCCATCATCGGCGCAGTGTGCAGCTTCTTCGGCATCTATTTGGCGTGGGCCATCGATCTTCCCGCGGGCGCGACCATCGTGTTAACGCTCACGGTCCTCTTCCTCATTGTCTGGGCCCTGCATCCCTTCCTGCGCTCTCGCCGCAAACCGGGCCACTCTTCTCCTCGCGTGCCAGCTAACGCTTCCGAGAACACCCCACGAAAGGAAACCATCGAATCATGAAACCTTTGTGCCGTACCGCTCTTGCTCTAGGCACCGCCGGATTCCTCAGCGTGGGAACCCTCACCGGAGTGGGTCTACCCTCTTCCGTTATGGCCACCGCGCATGCCGCAGAGACCTGCAGCGCCGAGGACTTTATCCGCATCACCGAAGGCCACCAAGACATGGCGCTCAAGGATGAAGGCGGGGATATCAGCTTTGTGGTCAAGGACGATCACAAACGCAAGGAATACCAGTCCGAAGAATTCGCGGTAGAGGTAGCGGAGAAGAACAAGCAGCGTATTTCTGATCTCAAGATCCCTTCCCTGCCCGACGAGGGATGGGTGCTCCCGCAAACCCAGATTAAAGACGTTCCATGGTTGGGCTTTAATACCCAGGAACTCTCGGAGGAATACCTCGGCTCGAAGCAGACCGCGACCTTAAGCATGGCCATCGCGTCTGGTCCCGAGGATGGGCGCATTGTGGCCTTCCAGAATGAGGGCATCGGCGATCTCAAAGTCCGTATGGACACCGAGGACGGCACCGCTTGGGACTATCCGGGCAGGTCCCACTCCCACCCTGCCTTCGCTTTTACCAAGCCGGGCACCTACGCCGTGAGCTTTACCTTTGAGCTTCCCGATGGCTCCCGCCACCACCTGCACGCCGGATTCCTCGTGGGCGATGACGCGGATGCAGCAGAGCTGTGCGGCGTGGACTACGACGAGTCCGATGATGCCGAAGGAAGCGTTCCTTCGGGCGGAACCTCCCGCCCAGATCAGCTGGCCAAGGACATCAAGGGAGTAGATAAGGCCATCGCGGGCCTGGATAAGGAGCTGGAAAATACCCTGAAGGAAGGCCAAAAATTCCTCGAGGGCGATAAGAAGAAGGACAAAGACGCCAAGGATAAATCTGGCGATAAGCCGTCTAAGCAGGGCCAGTCCGGTGGCTCCGGCGGATCCGGTGGCTCTGGTAAGAAGGCTGCCGAGAAAAACTCTGGTTCGAAGCAGGGGTCCAACCAAGGCTCCAAGTCTGGGTCGAACTCCGGATCCAACAAGGGATCGGCCCACGGTTCTGGGGCAGGCTCTGGTGCTGCGTCGCGCAATTCGGGTGGGGGCTCATCGAAGGGATCATCGTCAAGCAGCGGCTCTCGCTCCGGTTCTAAGGCCTCGCAATCCAAGTCTGGCGGAAATTCTGGCCAGAAATCCGCGGGCAAGTCCACCCCGCAGTCCAAGAGCAGCAAGTCTAAGGACAGCAAATCCAAGGGCACTAAGTCCGAGAACCGGAGTACGGCGCCAGCGCCCAACGCGTCCGCGGGCGGCAAGGGCCAGAACAATGAGGCGCTTGCCGATGCCGCCTACACCGCCTCGCTGACCAAGAGCAGCTTCTGGGCTGGCATCTTGGCAGGGCTCGGCGCATTCGCGCTCGTGCTAGGAATTGGTCTTTTGGTCTATGTCCAATTCTTCCGCAAGAAGGGCGCCGGCGAGCAGGCTGCACAACCCGAGCAGCCAGAGCAATCTGTGCCGCCGCAGGCCGATGATGCCACGACGCAGATTCCGCGCGTGCGCTAATGCTGCCCCGGGTTGCGCCCGGGCCCCTACACGTGGGTTTTGGTGGCTAAAAAGTCCCACACAATGTTTGCGGTATCCGGCTGCCAGAACCACGTGTGGTCGCCGGGTACCTTGTACAGTTCCACGTCCTTGGCGCACCCATTAAAGCCCAGGCGCTCGGAGTGACCGGCGGCGGGGTGGGACTGGAAGGTCATATCGCAGTGGTTGCGGTGCAGATAGCCGCCTAAGACGGTGCGCACGGGAAGGTAGCCGGATTCATGGCGGGTGCCACCCTCATAGGTGAGCATTTTATCCCTGGTGCCGTGCATGATGAGCGTGTGCATCGGCGCATCGACGCAATTGGTTTCCACTGGGGTATAAAACGCCCCGGAGACCATCGCTACCGCCGCGAACATATCTTGGGCGTGGCAGCCCAATACTGAGGTAAAACCGCCCCCATTGGACATTCCCATGGCGTAGACGCGGTTGCGGTCCACGTGATAGTCCGCATCCACAGCATCTAAAATGCGCTTGATAAAGCGGATATCCTCGCCGTCGCGCGTCTTTGCATAGGGCGCTGGCTCCCAGGCGCGTTCGAAGCCTTCTGGATAGACGATGATCGCATCATCGGTGGCCTTAGTCGTTCCCATGCGCGCGTAGCCAGAGAACTCCTCCGGGGAATCTCCCCACCCACCAAATCCAAAGAGCACCGGTGTAGGAGCCTCGGGCGAGTAATTATCTGGGATGCGCAGGAGGTAGCGACGCTTTTTGCCTTCATGCTCCATCTCCAGCGACTGCGTGTCCCCAGCAGCAATGGGCGGATGGGGGTTGATGCTGGCATCAGGCTCTGGGCGCGGCGCCGGCGCCGCGTCTGGGGCTGGGGCTGGGGCCGGCGCAGGTGCTGGCTGGTTCGGCGTGGATTCCTCGACGCCTTCTGGCAACAGGTGGGTGTCATCCGGTGCCGGTTCCGGTGCAGGTGCGGGAGGGGCCGGTTTCTCGGGAGCTGCTGACGTTTCTTGCGCAGAAGCCACTGCCGGGGCAGAGAACGCACCGCTAGCAATCAGGAGCGCTGCAAGGAGATAGCCGATCCGTAGGGAAAATTTAGTAACACTTGCCACATTATTAACACTAGCCACAGGCGCTGCGCCAGGTGGTGCCCCCACGCTTGGCGGAGGGCAATTTCTACCAACTTTTAATAAGGCACTAAGCTAGATCCTCATGCACGAAGACAGACCAAGCACCGCCCCGGATTTCTTGCTCTCCCGAGCAACGGGGTCTGTCCGTACCCAAGGTGCGCGGGCAACCTTTACCAGTGCCGAGGCCGCGGTTGACGCCTTGCGCCGCGGCGGTGCTGAGATGGTAGTTGGCGCCATTCCCTTCGACTCCGATACCCCCGCCGCCTTGACCGTTCCAGAGTTAATCATCCGGGAAGACGGCCCGCTGGAACCCCACGCGTTCTACCGCAACCAATCGCTCAATTCCCGTGTCGTGGGCTTTGACCCAGAGCCCGAGGAGCACCTGCGCCGCGTTGAGGCGGCCATCGGCACCATCGAGACTTCCAAGCTGGAGAAGGTGGTCCTCGCCCGCGCGGTCGATATCGAATTTGCCGCGCCCATCGATCCCCGGTTGGTGGCCGCGCGCCTTATCGATCTCTCCGTCAACCGCGACGGGTTCATTGCGGATCTCTCCCCCGCAGGCCGCCTAGGGTCCATGCTGGTTGGGTCTTCGCCGGAGGTGCTCATCAAGCGCCAAGGCTCGACCGTGTCTGCATTCCCACTCGCCGGCTCCACCCCGCGTCGAGCCAATAAGGCGGCAGACCACATTGCCAGCCAAGACCTCTTGCACTCCGCCAAGGATCTGCTCGAGCATTCCTTTGTGGTAGAACACCTGCGCAGGATGTTAGAGCCGCTGTGCAGCAGCCTCGATATCCCTGAGACCCCGCAGCTCATACACACCAATGAGATGTGGCACTTGGGCACGCCGGTCACCGGCACGTTGCGGGATAAAGACCTCACCGCCCTGGAATTGGCAGAAGTAGTCCACCCCACCCCTGCAATCTGCGGCACGCCGACGGAAGCGGCGCAGGCGCTTATTGAGACCGCCGAGACCGACCGCGGCTTCTATGCCGGCACCGTCGGCTGGTGCGATAGCTCCGGCGATGGCGAATACATGGTAGCCATCCGTTGCGCAGAAGTTGCCGGCGATGGCCTCTCCGCCCGCGCGTGGGCTGGCGGCGGCGTGGTCGGTGCCTCCAATGCCCAAGCCGAGCTGGAAGAAACCACCGCCAAGCTCCAAACGATCCTTCGCGCGCTCAGCCTTTAAAAGCGCGGTGTGGCTTAGCGCCTCTTCGCTACCAGGACCACATCACTGGTGTGATGGGCGCCTGCGCCGCTAGCTACATGGCGCGGCGATCGCCGCAAGGTCTGCACCGTCAATTCGGTCAGGTTTTCCGCCAGCCATTCCGGCATGGCGATTTCTTCTGATTCCATGTCGTGGTGAACATAGAGCAAGGTTCCACCCGGGGCAACGAGTTTTTCTAGCAATGCTACTTCCTCTGCGGTGGCGCGGACGCTGCCGTAGTGGACTGTAACCAGATCAAAGGGGGCGTGGCTAAATTCATCAAAGGTGGCAACCTCCGCGGGGACTCCACGCGCCCTAGTCCGCGCTACGGCCGTGGGAGCAAAATCGATGCCGAGCACCTGCCAGCCATTCTCGTGTAGCCACTGGGCGTCAGCGCCCTCCCCGCAGCCGATATCGAGTGCGGTACCGGCCGGAAGGTCGCTGACATAGTCCACCAGCGTGGCATTCGGACTCCCTGACCACACCTGCGCGGTGGCGCGGTAGCGCTCCTCCATCTCCTGCGCGCTGGGCGCGGACCCGCGGTGGCCCTTATGCGAATGTTCCGGCACGCCGTTCTCCTTCTACCAGTACCTCACCAGCGGCAGCTGCATTGCAGTGAACCTACTGCGCCCTGGCAATCGTATTGCGCAGGGTGCCAACCCCTGGAATCTCAACCTCAATGGTATCGCCCGGCACCATTGGTGCGGTTCCTGCAGGCGAGCCGGTAGTGATGACATCGCCAGGCAGCAAGGTATAGGCGGCAGAAATCTCTTCCAAGATGCCGCCCATCTTGACGATCATCTGATCCGTATTGGAATCCTGCTTCTGCTCCCGGGAACCATCGTGGGTCAGGTACGCATTGATCTTCTGATCATCAAGATCCAAGCTCTCCAGGTCCGTTTCAATCCACGGGCCCAGCGGGCAGAAGGTATCAATACCCTTGGCGCGCGCCCACTGGCCATCCTTAAATTGCAGGTCACGCGAGGAAACATCGTTACAAATGGTGTAGCCCAAAACGTGGTCTTTCCAGTTTTCAGCCTTGATATTCTTCGATGGCTTGGAAATAACCACGGCCAGCTCGCCCTCAAACTCCACGTTGGTGGCGTAATCGGGAATCTTGATGGCCTCATTCGGGCCGATAACCGCGGTCGATGGCTTCAAGAAGATGGTTGGCGGCAGCGAATCCGAGGACTTCTTAAAGACCTCCGCGACGTGGTCGGCATAGTTCCGGCCGAGCGCTACGACCTTGGTAGGCAGGGTCGGCGCCAAGAGCCGCACCTCGCCCAGCTTCCATTCACGGCCGGTGGGCTCCGGCGGGGTAAATGGCGTGCCGGAGATTTCTTTAGCTACAAGCTCCTCCATCGGGGCATCTTTCGGCCCGTCAATGATGGCAAAGCAAATTCCTTCTGGGTGTGCAATTCGTCCTAAACGCATAACGGCCATCCTACTAAACGGTAGCCTTTACATGTGTGCAAAGTTTGCGGTGTTAATTTGCGAAGATCCTTTAGGTCCCCGCCGGAACCGGATTCGCACTCAGGATTCCTTACGCTTAAGCCTTCAGGCTCCCCGCGATGCGGTCTCCCACCTCGACGGTCTTGATTGGGGCATCGCCACGCTTGGCGATGTCCTCCGCCACCGCCTTTTCAATCTTCTGCGCATTGCCTTCATCACCCAGCTGCCGCAAGAGCATCGCCGCCGACAAGATGGACGCGGTTGGATCCGCGATGCCTTGTCCAGCAATATCGGGCGCCGAACCGTGCACCGGCTCAAACATGGAGGGGTTCTTACCCGAGGCATCGATATTGCCCGATGCAGCCAATCCAATTCCGCCGGTAATAGCGCCTGCTAAGTCCGTTAAGATATCGCCGAAGAGGTTATCGGTAACGATGACATCGTAGCGGGACGGATCCGTCACCATGTAGATGGTCGCGGCATCGATGTGGTTGTAGTCCACTTCCACCTGCGGATATTCTGCCGAGACTTCTTCTACCGTGCGGTGCCACAGATCGCCGGCATTGACGAGGACATTCGTCTTGTGCACCAGGGTCAGGTGATTGCGGCGCTGCGATGCCCGCTCAAAAGCCTCCCGCACCACGCGCTCTACCCCAAAGCGGGTATTTTGCGAAACCTCGCTGGCTACCTCGTGCGGCGTTCCTTCCCGCAGCGTGCCGCCATTGCCGCAGTACAGGCCCTCGGTGCCTTCTCGCACCACGACGAAATCAATCTCGCCCGGGTGAGCCAGGGGCGAGTGGGCCGTGGGATACAAGATGGAGGGGCGCAGGTTCACGTGGTGATCGAGCGCAAAGCGCATCTTCAATAAGAGGCCGCGCTCCAGAACACCTGGGGGGACCTCGCCGGGTGCGCCGATGGCGCCCAGCAAAATGGCATCGTGTTCGCGCAAGCTCGCCAGGTCCGCGTCCGTTAAAAGCTCGCCATTGCGCAGGTAGCGCCGCGCGCCCAGGTCATAATCGGTGGTTTGAATATCGCTGCGCACCGCCCGCAATACCTTCAGGGCTTCCGCCGTTACTTCCGGCCCAATGCCGTCGCCGCCAATAACCGCTAATTTCATTAGATAAGATTCCTTTCTCACATAGTGGATTAGACATTAGCCTACCAAAGGAAACCCGCCCATCGCAGCAGAAATCTGCGCGATGGGCGGGCACACGTACGCGGTTAGGCCACTCTCCTAACCTGCGCTGAGGTTATTCATCCATGTCGAATTGCTGGCACGTAGCGCCAAGGGCCGAGTTGATCTCCTCGATGAGAGAATCTGGCACCTCGGACTCCACGCGCAAGATGAGCACGGCATCGGATTCCTGCTTGCCCTGCGTCAAGGCCGCGGCGATGATGTTGATACCTGCTGCACCCAGCTTGGTACCCACGGTACCCAGCGCGCCTGGGGCATCGGCATAGCGGAAGAAGAGGTTGCGGCCCTCAGCCCGCATGTCCACGCCGCGGCCATTGATGCGCACAAACTTTTCGGTCCCGTCGATGCCAATGAGAGCACCGGTAAGCGAAGACGTCACGCCCTCTGCGCTAATGACCTTGACCTGCAAGGAAGAACGGTGGCCCTTGGATTCTGGGTTGGTGGATACCGAAACCTCGACCCCGCGGCTTTCGGCAATCTTCATCGCGTTGACGAAGGTAACCGGCTCTGAGGTCACGCCGCTAAACAGGCCGCGTACGACGGAAAGGCCCAGTACGTCCACGTCCTCAGTGGACAGCTCGCCGCAAGCCTCGATCTCCACGGCGACGGGAGCCTGGTCCAACAGGCGTCCGGCCGTAAGGCCCAGCTTGCGGGCGAGGTCGAGCCAGCCGGCAACCTCTTCTCCCACCGTGCCGCCGGAGACGTTGACCGCATCGGGAACGAACTCGCCGGCCAGAGCCTTGAGCACAGATGCGGCGACATCGGTACCCGCGCGGTCCTGTGCCTCCACGGTGGACGCGCCCAAGTGCGGCGAGACCGTGACCTGCGGCAGCTTAAAGAGCGGGGAATCCGTGCACGGCTCCGTGGAGTAGACGTCAAAGCCCGCACCGCGGTGGTGGCCGGAGGTAATGGAATCCGCCAAGGCCTGCTCGTCTACGAGGCCGCCGCGGGCGGCGTTGATAAGAATCTGGCCTTCCTTTGCCTTGGCCAGAAGCTCCGCGTTGAACATTCCGGCGGTCTCTGGTGTCTTGGGCAGGTGAATGGTGACAAAATCTGCCTGCGCCATCAGCTCTTCCAGCTCGACCAATTCCACGCCAAGCGCTGCCGCACGCGCCGGATTGGCATAAGGATCGTGGGCAATAATCTTCGTTTCAAAGGCGCTTAACCGCTGGGCAAAAAGCTGACCGATGTGGCCGAAGCCGACGATGCCAATAGTCTTGCCGTAGACCTCGACGCCCTTGAAGGAAGAGCGCTTCCACTCGCCCTCGCGCAGGGACTGATCCGCCGCAGGAATCTGGCGGGCAGTGGCCAAAAGCAGGGCAATCGCCTGCTCGCACGCAGAGTGGATATTGGAGGTGGGAGCGTTGACCACCATGACGCCCTTATTGGTGGCGGTGTCAATATCCACGTTATCTAGTCCCACTCCCGCGCGGCCCACAATCTTTAGTTTGGGTGCTGCTTCTAAAACCTCAGCGTCGACCGTGGTGGCCGAGCGCACGAGCAGCGCATCCGCCTCTGGAACCGCGGCAAGCAATTCCTCGCGGTTCGGGCCATCTACCCAACGCACCTCGACGGAATCCCCCAAAGCCGTCACTGTGGATTGGGCCAATTTATCGGCGATAAGAACTACCGGCTTCGACATATCATCCTTCGTTTCACTTCGTTGTGCATTACGCGACAATAACCGCGTGTGAAGGAAGTGTAGTTCAGTTTGGGGTGCCCTGCCGTATTTTTTCCTTAAATTCTTTCACGTGACCGAATTCCGGGCCCAAAGCGATAAGCGAGCCCTCATCGAGCCCTGCCACCATGGCCATACTCCGCTTATCTTCCAGCGGATCCGCCGTCGGCATCACCAAAACCGAGCCACCATAGGCCGCGGCAGTAATGACATTGGCTACCGGACTATCCGCCGTGGCCACGATATTGGGCGCCATCTGGCCATCGCGCCGCGACTGTGCCGGGACGGCCGGCAGCTTTTTGCCATCATCGTCAGGTTCGCCCTCATAAGGAATCCAGGCAGGACGCAACTCAACGTAGGGTGTTTTATCCAGCCGCGCGATGTCCTTGACCACCTGGTTCGGCGAGGCAACCACCTTGGACTCGTACTGGAAGGCCGTAAAATCCCCCAGCGCTTCATGCGTTCCCGGATCCTTGATGACAGTGAAATCACCGCTGGATTGCGTCCACGGGATATCACCCACGATAACGAGTCGTTTTACCTCCAAGTCTCCGACCAAGTTGAGGATGTCACCGCGGCGCGAGCGATCATATTCCACGGCCGGCAAGTGCTGGTTAATCGCCAACGTTGCCGCGCGCAACACGGATTTATCATCAGGCGCAAAGAGCACCATGGAATCTGAATCATCGAAGAAAGTCCGCGCGGCCTCGATGCCACTCGGATCGTCGATGATGTCCAGCTTGCCGGCGAACTTGGGATCGATAAGGCGGTTTTGATTCTCTGACTTGGCGCGCTCGAGTTCGACATCAGACTCGGAGAGATCCGACAGACCACGCTTAACAAGCTTGGGCTCCTGCAAGGCATCACCGCAGCCAACAAGTACGAGGGAGGCTGCGATAACCACTGCAGCCGCCCGATACCTCTTAGCGGCCAAACGCATGTGGCCCCTCTTCACCGCCGGCCAGGTTTGCTTCATCGACATCTCGAATGACGGGAATACCTAAGGTTTCTTCCACTAGATCCACGAAGCGATGGCGACGATCAGCCAAGAATTCCTGAATCTTTGACTCCCTTAGGTTAGCGACATCGAGGTCGTGCGATGCCAGGACGGCATCAAATTCCTCGTCTTCCATGATGGACTTGGACTGCACGCGAGGCAGGTAGCGGTTCGGAGCGAACCCATCGAGGACGACCTCTGTGCGCTTGCCCATCGGGGTGTAGTTCATGACCGAATGGGCCAAGACCGAATCCACCCCGTGGCGGTGGCACCAATTCAGCGGGAATACCGGGAAAAACCCGGGCTTCAACTCTTCAAAGGTGTGACGAGTAAATTCGCTGCCCGTCCGCCAATCCTTCGCGCCGCGGGCCATAAGCAGGGCATAGATTCCGTGCCATACCCCATCGTTTTCATCGACCGAGAGCAGGCGGGATTCCCGGAATCCTGCATCCGCGACCGTCTTGGGAACATCATCGGTGGCCCCGGCTACCCACTCGGTCACCTCATCCACATCGCGGGCGGCGCGCAGCGGCACCGCGGAAGAACCGTAGAGCTCACCAAAAACGCCGCACCAGAACCACTGGTCAATGCGATCCCATGCCTGCTGGCTGGAAAGGGCCCCAGGCCGCTTGGCCAGGCGCGCAATGATGACCGCCAGCGGCACGATCTGTTCGGTATAAGGAACCTGATCCAGGCTTAAAATGCGGCGCTGCGCCAAGAATTCGGCGACCTCGTGGAAGGTAATGCGCAGGTCGTGCGCGGCCGCCTTGTACTCGGACAGGGAAAGCTTCAAAATGTCTTCGCGCTGGCCGCCGGCATTGCCCTTCTCCCCTGTGACCAAGAGGGATACTGCGGAGAGGAATTCATTGCGTCCGATGCCATCGAGCGCAGGAGAATCCCGCAGATCCTTTTCCACCTGCTGCCAATCGTTGGCAAGGTGGAAGGTCGGATCTTCGGAGGCAAAGACGGCGGTTAAGAGATCGAAGACATCCATCTGTAAGCCTGCGGAATTTGCCTGGGCAAAGATGGAACCGATTCCGGAGCGCTCCGTTTCGCGGGACAGCCGGATCATCGGGATGTCATAGCCCGCCAAGGGGCGCACGATGCGGTTATTGAACGCGGCAAGCTCGGCACTGTATTGCTCGTGGGTGGCGGCGAGCTCGAAAAGCATGCTGGTGCCTTCCTCGCTGAGTAGCGAGGCCACGGGGATGCACATATTGTCCAGCCCATCCTGGCGGCAGGTAATAGCTCCATCAACGTCGGGGCCGAAGTGCGAGCAGATCTCGCCGTTTTGGTCGACGGCGAAAATGGCGTCATCGGCAAGCAAGTCCCCGCTTACCGCGGCGCGGACGTCGATGAAAAAGCGGCGGTGGACCTTCTTTTTCCGGAAGTCAGTGGTCTTGACAAAACCCTCGCCATTAAAGCAGTGGTACAGGGAGGTAAGGCGCTGTTGGCCGTCCAAGAGCAGCAACCCGGGCTCGACGCCAACCTCGGGCGCACCCGCCAGCACCCTGGGGCGGAAACGCATCTTTTCATTGCGGGTATCCAGGGCCATCAGCGCGCCGATGGGGTATCCACGCAGGACCGTAACGATAAGTGAGCGGATGCGGTCTTCATCCCAGGCGTAGCTGCGCTGGAAATCCGGAAGCTGGATATCGCCCCGGTCAATCCGCGAAAAAAGGTCCTTGAGATCATAGCTTGGCGTCGTAAAACCCATAGGGCCAATACTACCCGCAACACCTTCGCGGTACCTCACGGGCGTAGCGCTGGAATCCAAGGTACAAGTAAGAAAAGCGGCCCACGGGGAGTTTCCCGCGGGCCGCACTGGATTCAGCTATTGACTAGGCAGTAGCGTCCAAAGGATTCTTGACCCAGCTCATGAGATCGCGCAGCTTGGTGCCGGTCTTTTCGATCTCATGCTGCGCAAATTCATCGCGCAGGTCTTCCAGTTCCTTGTTGCCGCCCTCAACGTTGGCGAGCAGGCGCTTGGTGAAGGTGCCGTCCTGAATATCGGACAGGACATCCTTCATGCGCTGCTTGGTATCGGCGTTGATGATGCGTGGACCGGAAATGTAGCCACCGAACTCAGCGGTATCAGAGACCGAGTAGTTCATGTTGGCAATGCCACCCTCGAACATGAGGTCCACGATGAGCTTCATCTCGTGCAGGACCTCGAAATAAGCCATCTCTGGCTCGTAGCCGGCCTCGGTGAGGACCTCGAAGCCATTGCGGATGAGGAACTCGACACCACCGCACAGGACGGCCTGCTCACCAAAGAGGTCGGTGACCGTCTCTGCCTCGAAGGTGGTGGGGATAACGCCGGCGCGGGCGCCGCCGATTGCTGCGGCATAGGACATGGTCAGGTCATGGCCCTCGTTCTTCGGATCCTGCTCAGTGGCAATCAGGCAAGGAACACCCTTGCCGTCAACGAATTGGCGGCGGACCAGGTGGCCTGGGCCCTTGGGGGCAACCATACCGACGGTGACGGACGCAGCCGGCTCAATCAGCTTGAAGTGGATATTCAGGCCGTGTCCGAACAGCAATGCATTGCCGTCCTCCAGGTTTGGGGCGATGTGCTCTTCGAAGATCTCCTTCTGGGAGGTATCCGGTGCCAAGAGCATCACGACGTCGGCCCACTTGGATGCCTCCGCGACGGACTTGACCTCGAACCCGGCCTCTTCTGCCTTGGCTGCGGACTTGGAGCCCTCGCGCAGGCCGATAACAACCTCGACGCCGGAATCGCGCAGGTTCTGGGAGTGGGCGTGGCCCTGGGAGCCGTAACCGATAACCGCTACCTTGCGGCCCTGGATGATCGACAGGTCAGCATCGTCGTCGTAGTAGGTATCAATTGCCATTTCAAATCCTCAATTCTTTGGTAGGAAAAGCTGTAATGAAGCGTCCTGACGCAGAGTATATACCACTGCGCGAGACATTGTGTTCACATCGTGAGATTTTATTTACTTTTTGGGAGCCGTAGCCTTCGGGCCGCGCCCCAAGGCTACGTGGCCCGATTGCACGAGTTCGCGAATGCCGAAGGGCTCGAGGACCTCAAGCAGCGCCGCGAGCTTGCCCGGCGTACCGGTAGCCTCCACGACGACCGATTCCTTTGCCACGTCCACCACGCGGGCGCGGAAGATATTTACCGCATCCACCACCTGCGCGCGGTTAGAATTATCAGCCGCCACCTTTACCAACATGATGGCGCGGGCGACGGTGGAATCTTCCTTGAGTTCCACGACCTTGATGACCGGAATGAGCTTATTGAGCTGCTTGGTGACCTGCTCAATAATGACCTCAGAGGCATCCACGACGATGGTCAGGCGGTTAATCCCTGGGGTTTCCGTGTGTGCGGAGACCAAGGACACCAGGCTGTAGCCACGGCGGCTGAACATTCCCACCACGCGGGCGATGATGCTTTCTACATCCTCGACTAATACCGATAAGGTATGGCGAGTTACCTCGTTGTGCGTCATGGTTTATGCCTCCTGGATGGTTTCGTCGATCTCAGCCGGGGTCTCCGCGGCGGATTCAGCTTCATCAAAAAGCGGGCGCAGGCCGCGGGCGTACTGGATTTCCTCATTGGAGGCACCGCCGCCGATCATCGGCCAAACCTGCGCATCTTGGCCGACGATGAAGTCAATGACAACTGGCTTATCGTTAATTTCCTGTGCGCGCTTAATGGCCGGAACGACATCCTCTTCGCACGTGACCCGGATAGCTTCGCAGCCAAGAGCCTCGGCCAAGCGGACGAAGTCCGGGGTGAAGGCGTTTTCTTCGCGCAGCTTGGTGTGCGAATAGTGCTGGTCATAAAACAGCGTCTGCCACTGCCGGACCATGCCGAGGTTGCCGTTATTAATGACGGCGACCTTAAACGGGAAGCCCTCCAAGGCTGCGGTGGTAAGTTCCTGATTGGTCATTTGGAAGCAGCCATCGCCGTCGATGGCCCAGACTTCTTTATCTGGGCGCGCCGCCTTTGCACCCAAGGCAGCGGGAACGGCGTAGCCCATGGTTCCGGCGCCACCGGAGTTGATCCAGGAACGCGGGTGCTCAAAGTCCAAGAACTGCGCGGACCACATCTGGTGCTGGCCCACGCCGGCACAGTAGATAGCTTCCGGTCCTACGGTTTCGCTGAGCTTTTCCAAGACGAATTGCGGGTTCAGCAGGCCGTCATCAGTGGGCTCGTAACCGCGCGGGAAACGCTCCTGCATACCGCGCAGGTAATCGTGCCACTGTTTCACATCGGCGGCAGGCTGCACGTCCTTCTTGCGGTACTCCTTGCTCAACGCGGTCAAGCACTTTTGCGCATCGCCGACGATGGGGACCGCAACTTCCCGGATCTTGCCAATTTCTGCCGGATCGATATCGGCGTGGATAACCTTCGCATTGGGCGCGAAAGTGGAGGTATCACCGGTCACGCGGTCATCGAAGCGGGCACCAATGGCGATGATGAGGTCCGCGCGCTGCATGGCCGCGACGGCTGGGACGGTGCCGTGCATGCCAGGCATTCCCAGATGCAGCGGGTGGGAATCTGGAAAGGAGCCCAGGGCCATCAAGGTGGTAACCACGGGGATATTCGTCAGCTCTGCAAACTCCAGCAGCTCCTGGGAGGCGTTGGCTTTCATGACTCCGCCGCCGACGTAGAGCACGGGCTTTTCCGCATGCGCCATCAAATCCACGGCCTGGGCCACCTGCCGGTGGTGCGGCTTGGTAACCGGCTTGTAGCCTTGCAGGTCAAGCGTTTCCGGGAAATGGTAATCTAAAAAGCCGTTTTGCACGTCCTTCGGGATATCCACGAGCACCGGACCGGGGCGGCCGGTAGAAGCCAAGTGGAAGGCGGCCGAAATAGCGGAAGGGATCTCTGCGGGATCCGTCACGATGTAGTTGTGCTTGGTAATCGGCATGGTGACACCGCGGATATCGGCCTCTTGGAAGGCATCGGTGCCCAAAAGGTTGCTGCCCACCTGGCCGGTGATGGCGACGATGGGAACGGAGTCCAGGTTGGCATCGGCAAGCGCGGTAACCAGGTTGGTCGCACCAGGACCGGAGGTAGCGATGCACACGCCCACCTTTCCGGAGGCCTGCGCATAACCCTCGGCGGCGTGGCCGGCGCCTTGTTCATGGCGGGTTAGCACATGGCGCAGCTTGGTTGAACCATGCAGTGCATCGTAGAGCGGAAGCACGGCACCGCCTGGAATACCGAATACGAGATCGGTGCCCAGATCTTCCAGCGTGCGGACAATTGCATGAGCCCCACTCATTCGCTCCGTGGGCGCAGCGGTAGTCGCAGCGGCCGCGGAACTAGGCGTGGGCGAGGATGTCGTTACCACGGTGTATGTGCTCCTTGGGTTGGTCTGTCATGGAAACTGATCATCGGAAAACGCCCTAGTTACAACTAAAGCCCCCGCGGGCCGGTGGTCTGCGGGGGCGAAAGCGTCGACGTTCAGGAAACGCCGCGGTCACCGCCGCGCTCGCACCACCTGAAGTCGAATAATGATCATATTTCCAACTATATACTGATAGAATTATATCTGGAAGCGGTTACCCCCTTTTGGGAAAACTTTCCCACATGTTGAAACGCGGCGGAAAAATGGTTCGCTTCCCCACCGCATGGTCAATTAGGCTGGCTGATTATGACCCCACCAGCACAGGACAAACAACCTCGTCAGTCCACCTCCCAGGCAGAGGTCTTCACCCCTTCCCGCGACCACATCTTGGGCATTTTAATTCTGTCCACGATCGCCTTGTTGAGCATCGGCTGGGCGCCCAAATACCTGGGATGGCTGCTCATTATCCCCGTCATCGGCCTATGGTGGGTCCTCAAGGCCCGCACGAGGGTCTCTGAGAAGGGCATCTCCATTTCCTATGCATTCCGCAAGAACGTCTCCATTGCGTGGGATGACTTCGCCGGGATTGGGTTCCAGCGCGCCCGGGCCTTCGCACAGACTAAAAATGGTGCGAAGCATAACCTACCTGGCGTAACCTTCAACTCACTGCCCCGCTTGGCACAAGCATCCCGCGGACGCATTCCCGATGCCCTCACCCAGGGCCGCGAGGCAGCCGATGACAAGGTCGTCATCGTGCACCGCGACGGGCAGCAGATCCTCTTAAGCAAAGAGGAATATGCTGCATACCTAGAAAAACACCCCGAGCTTAAAGATTCGGCAGATAATTAAATTTACTTTCTCCTCCTCCCCATCTGATTAATCTATAAGGAATGGTGACTTAAACCATGTTCCCGCTGCGCTCTAAAGTAACTACCGTCGGACGTCAAGCCTCCGGTGCGCGTGCCTTGTGGCGCGCTACCGGCACCAAGGAAAATGACTTTGGCAAGCCGATTGTCGCCATCGCAAATTCTTATACGCAGTTCGTCCCCGGCCACGTGCACCTGAAAAACGTCGGCGATATCGTCGCCGATGCCGTCCGCGAAGCCGGTGGCGTGCCCAAGGAGTTCAACACCATTGCTGTCGATGACGGCATTGCCATGGGACATAGCGGCATGCTGTACTCATTGCCCTCGCGCGAGATCATCTCCGATTCCATCGAGTACATGGCCAATGCGCATACTGCCGATGCCCTCGTCTGCATCTCCAACTGCGATAAGATCACCCCGGGCATGCTCAATGCCGCGATGCGCTTGAATATCCCCACGATCTTCGTTTCGGGCGGGCCGATGGAGGCCGGCAAGGCCGTCGTGGTCGATGGCGTTGCCCATGCACCGACCGACCTGATTACCGCAATCACCGCATCCGCGAACGACAGCGTTAGCGATGCCGGTTTGGCCCAGGTCGAAGAATCCGCCTGCCCCACCTGCGGTTCCTGCTCCGGCATGTTTACCGCCAACTCCATGAACTGCTTGACCGAGGCTCTCGGCTTGGCGCTTCCGGGCAATGGCACCACCCTGGCTACCCACAGCGCGCGCCGTGAGCTCTTTGAAAAGGCCGGCTCCACCATCGTGGATATGTGCCGCCGCTACTACGGCGAAGAAGACGAGTCCGTCCTCCCCCGCAATATCGCCACGAAGGAAGCCTTTACCAATGCTATGGCCCTCGATATGGCCATGGGCGGATCCACCAACACCATCCTGCACACCCTCGCCGCAGCGCAAGAGGGCGAAGTGGACTTCACGCTGGATGATATTAATGACATCTCCTACCGCGTGCCTTGCCTGTCCAAGGTCGCGCCCAACGGCACCTACCACATTGAGGATGTGCACCGCGCCGGCGGCATTCCGGCCATCTTGGGCGAGCTGCGCCGCGCGGGCCACCTCAACCTCAAGGTGCACACCGCCCTCTATGACAATGCGGAGCAGTGGCTCGATGATTGGGATATCCGCAATCCCCGCGTAACCGATCAGGCCCGCGAGCTGTACTACGCCGCCCCCGGTGGCGTGCGCACGACGGAGCCGTTCTCCCAGTCCAACCGGTGGGATGAACTGGATACTGACGCGGTCAATGGCTGCATTCACGATGCCGACCACGCCTTTTCATCCGACGGCGGACTGGTGGTCTTGCGCGGCAACCTAGCGCCGGACGGGGCCATCGTCAAGGCGGCCGGCGTGGAGGAAGAACTGTGGACCTTCTCGGGCCCAGCCCGCGTGGTGGAGTCCCAGGAGCAGGCCGTGTCCATCATCTTGAATAAAGAGGTCCAGCCCGGCGATGTCGTCGTCATTCGCTACGAGGGCCCATCCGGCGGCCCCGGCATGCAGGAGATGCTCCACCCGACGTCCTTCCTCAAGGGCGCAGGTTTAGGCAAGGCGTGCGCCTTGATTACCGACGGCCGCTTTTCCGGCGGCACCTCCGGGCTCTCCATCGGCCACATCTCCCCGGAGGCCGCCCACCAGGGCCTTATCGGACTCATCGAAAATGGCGATACCATTTCCATCAATATCCATGAGCGCGAGCTCACGCTCGACGTAGACGATGATGTTCTGGAGCGCCGCCGCGCCGCGCAAGAACAACGCGAAAAGCCGTGGACCCCGGTGGACCGCAACCGTCCCATTACCAAGGCGCTGCGCGCCTACGCCGCAATGGCGACCTCCGCGGACCGCGGCGCGGTGCGCGTGGTAGACGGCTTTGTGAACTAGCACAATTGGCTGCTAAATCGCTGTGACCTCGGTGGGGGTGCGAGCTCTGTAGTTAAAAATCGCGTAGTTTGTATCGCGATGAAATTCGCTCGTACCCCGTTATTCCGATATACCGTGGCCCTGCTGGGGTTCCTTTTCGGCGCCTGGAAGGTCGTTGAAGACACCTGCATCACAGACTTCCCCATCGATATGGTGGTCTACCGCGAGGGCGTCAAGGCCTTCCTCGAGCACCGCTCCGTCTATAGCGCGCCGATGCCCGCCGGCGATATTCAGCTGCCCTTCATTTATCCGCCCTTTGGCGCCTTGGCGATGGTACCGCTGACGGCCTTCGACGCCATCGACCACACCCTGGCCGGCAATATCATGGTTATCCTTTCGGATCTCCTTGTGCTCGTGTGCCTTTACTTCGTTTTCAGGGCGGTGCTCAAGAAGCCAGAATTCCTCTTACCCGTAACCGCCATTACCTGGGCCATTGTCTTACACTTTGAGCCGGTTGACCTCAATAACAACTATGCCCAAATCAATATAGTGGTCATGGCGCTTGTTATCCTCGACCTCGTTCCGCGCAAGCAATTCCTGCCGCAGGGAATCCTCATCGGCGTGGCGGCCGCCATCAAGATCACGCCTCTGGCGATGCTGCTGTACTTCCTTGTGCGCAGGGAATGGAAGCAGATTGCCACCGCGTTGCTCTCCGCCGTAGCGGCCACTCTTCTTGCCGCGGCCTTCCGCTGGGAGGCGTTCGTGGAGTTCTTCAGCTCCACACTGCTCGACATGGGCTCCGGCCGTGACTTCGGCGTGGGAACCGACTATCAGTCCAATAGCTCCATCAAGGGCGCCATTCAGCGCATCTATCCATCCACCGAATCCATGGAGGCGAATGGCCTGACGATAGGCCTCGCGTGGATCGCGGCGTCCCTTATTGTCATCATCGTTGCGGCATGGCTCATCAAGCGCTTATGCGCGGAGCAGTTGCTTGTCGATGCCCAATTGGTCACCGCCCTCACCGTCCTGCTCATCTCCCCTGTATCTTGGTCCCATCACTGGGTCTGGCTCACGCTCGTTATTCCGGTGTTCATCTACCGCGCGTGGAGCTGGCTTTCTACCGGATGGGCTGCCCGCAGCCTCGTGGCCGTCCTCATCGCCTGGTCAGGCCTACTATTGACCGTTCCACCGAAGTGGTGGTGGGGCGATCAAGTCAATGTCCATGCCATGAACCACGTCCAAAAGTTCTGGGTGGATGACTTTGTCTGGCTTACCGTGCTTACCGTCGCGCTGTACGCGACCGCGTTCTGTGCGGCCCAGTGTCCTCACGCCACAAGCAACGCTACTCCTGCTCCGCTAGCGACTTAAGCGCGGCGAGGTGGGCATCGAATGCGGACTTGCCGGTAGCAGTGAGCATCACCCACACGGTGTCCTTATCGCGGGAAGATCCGTACTCACGGAATCGGCTGACATAGCCTTCCTTTTCCAAGGCGGTTAATTGTTTGGATAAGGTGGCGGCCGATTGCCCTACCTCTTCCCGCAGCGCCGCGAAGCGCATTTCGCGGCGCACCGTCCCTTCAACCGCACCCCGCGCGTTCAAAACTGCGCAGATTTTGAAGCGATTGAGCGGATAGATAACGGGGTCAATATCACTGAGCACTACGGCCCTCTCCTTGCCGCGCTGCAAGGTCCAAGGCACGAGATTGCAGCACCCACACCATTGCCGCTGCCCACAAGACCACGAAGATTACCAGGGCCCACGTGTGCTCACGCAGCATGTTCGTAATAAACATCGGGATAAGGATTATTGCCATCCCCGCATAGTATTTCTTATCGGCCTTGGGCTGGGTATACGGATCCTGGCGATAGCTGGTCCGCACCTTATTTTGGTAATGAAGCAGCGCCCACACAATGAATCCTATAAGGACAAAGTAGAAAATGAGAAACGCGACGGGGTGCATGACCTCCGCGAATACAGTCATTCCCACGTAGAACGCTGCCAAAGCGATCACTATAAGGATATTTTGCACCAGCCGCTTACGCTCAGCGCCTTTATCCTGCAGGCTGTCATTAAACTCGAGCGACTTCTTTAGCTCATCTTCCATCTTCTACCACCATCTCCAAAATCCAGGATTCCATACTTTCCTTTATGGCAATTCTTTCACTTTCCAAAGTGAAAAGCAAGGGTGGAAAGAAAATCCCCACCGCATTGACTGCGGCGGGGATCCACTCAAGCGGTAGCGAATAACAGGCTAAGCAATGGGGTTTACTGCCGCACCAAAGAACCACACGGCAACCAAGATGGCGATGCCAACCACCACAAAGACCCACGACGTACCCAGCGGGCGCCGTGCCCAAGAGCGGCCAAAGTCCAAGGAAATGAAACCGGGACCGGTAAATTGCAGGCCAATCGCGATAACGAAAAGTACCAGGGACAGCCATACCGAGTCCGGCCAGTCAAAGACCTGGAGACCGGCACCCGATTCCGCCAGCTCGTGCAATGCGGTGAAACCTGTAACGACCAAGCCAAGCATTGCCGCCAGCGGGCTAATCAGGCCCAAAAGGAGGAACGCGCCCGCGATGAGCTGAACGGTTGGTACAGCAAGGGCAAACGAATCAGCCCAAGCATACTGGGAGTAATCGCTTTCCAGCCCGGAGACACCTGTGTCATTGCCCAGCGAGAAGAAGGTGGATATTCCGGCAATAATAAGGTAAGCACTCATAGCCAAGCGGACGAAGAAGAGGCCGAAGTCGATGGTGCCGCGGCGCCCATAGCGCTTATAGCCTTCCTTATCCTCCTGTTCCTGCTGCAGCTGACGCTCTTGTTCCGCCTGCTCCTCTGGGGTCAGGGCAGCATCTTCATCCGCGAAGCCTTCGGTCTGCGCCGGTGCTGCGGGATCCAATACCGCGGTATCCTCACCCGTGGATTGTTGGCTCCCCTGCTGTGCAGCCCCATTGGCATCAGGATTGGGCATAACTTCCGTTTCCGCTGCCTCTTTCTTGCGCGGCCGAATTTCTTGCGGTTCGGCGCGCCCTGCGCGCGCAAAGACATCGGGGTTATCCCGTTGCACAGAATCGTAGGCAGGGACGTTGAGATCCTCGTCTAAGGGATTAGCTTTATCCGGTTGCTGCTTATCGCTCATATGACCAATTTAAGACACTTGCCTGCAGTTTTGCGGTACCGTTAACGGCGCGCCGCAATTGTTCCCCGCACCTCCCTTCCCCTGACTTGCAACTTGTTGTAACATCAACATTGTCATGTAGTTGACATATAAACATTAATTGCCAGCGGGAAACTTCCCCGCCTTATTAATCCACCAAAATTGGGAGTGAATCGATGACTTCACACGACTCCGATTGGGCAGGAGATGCCCGCAATGCTTCACCAGACGGCGAGTTTATTCGCGATACCACCTATATCGAAGACCGCATTTCACCTGCGGTATCCGAGGTAACCTCACAAGACGATGGCACTTTTTATTGGCCGATGGAGGCTGGCCGCTACCGCTTAGTCGCCGCCCGCGTGTGCCCGTGGGCGCACCGCGCGGTCATCGCCCGCCGCTTATTAGGTTTAGAAGATTCCATTTCCCTAGCCCTCGCCGGGCCCGTGCACGATGCGCGGTCCTGGACATTCGATCTAGATGAGGGCGAAGTGGACCCGGTTTTGGGCTACAAGCGCCTGCAGGAAGCCTACTTTGAGCGCTTTCCGGACTATCCCCGCGGAATTACCGTGCCAGCCTTGGTAGAAGAATCCACCGGCCGGGTGGTCACCAATGATTACCCCTCTATGGTGCGTGATTTTATTGAGCAGTGGACGGACTTCCAGGCAGAAGGTGCTCCCGATCTCTTCCCTGAACAGCACCGCGAGGAGATGGACGAGCTCAACGAGTACATCTTCCACGGCATCAATAATGGCGTCTACCGCTGCGGTTTCGCCGGCTCGCAAGAAGCCTACGAAGAGGCTTATGACCAACTGTGGGAGGCACTCGATTGGGCCGAGGAGCGCCTGGGCACCCAGCGCTATATGGTTGGCGATCACATTACCGAAACCGATATCCGCCTGTTTGCCACCCTCGTGCGCTTCGATCCGGTGTATTACTCACACTTCAAGTGCTCGCGCCACAAGATCCAGGAACTGCCCAACCTGCGCGGCTACCTGCAAGAACTATTCCAGCTACCAGGTTTTGGCGATACCACCGATTTCACCGAAATCAAACAGCACTACTTTGCCACGCACACCGAAATCAACCCCACCCGCATCGTTCCGGTGGGACCGGATATGTCCTGGCTAGCAGAGCCGCACGACCGCGATCGCTTTGGCGGGCAGCCCTTTGCCCCTGGCGTGCGACTCCCGGGCCCCATTCCCTCCGGCGAGGAAGTAAAGAATCCGGAAGACTTTCAGCTTAAGCTCTTCCCAGCCCCGCAGCCGCGTTAATTACGGACCTCGTCAGATCGCTTAAGACCTCGGATTCTAGGCGCCAGCGCTGCCAGTAGAGGTCGATGTCGAGCTGGTGGTCATCGAGAAGCAGCAGCTCTTTCGATTCCACCAGTGGCTGGGCCTGGGCCTGCGGCAAAAGCCCCCACCCCAGGCCCACGCGCACGGCCTCCAGGTAGCCTTCCGAAGAGGGAATTTGCGAGACCCGTGCGCGCACGACGTGGGAGTCAATAAAGCGCTCGCGCATGGCATCATCGAGCACTTGGTCATTGGGGCCATAGCCCACCAGCGGCATCGTCTCCCAGGTAAACCGCCCTGAATGAAAGCCTTCCGCGATGTGTGGGGCGGCAACGGCGAAATAGCGCATGGTCCCCAAGAACGTGGAATCGCACCCGGATACCGGCGAATGCTCCCTTGTTACCGCACCCAAGACATCGCCGCGCCGCAGCATCGCGAGCGTGCGGGCCTCATCCTCAATGCGGATGCGCAGGGCAACGTCTCCCCGCTGCGCGGTATCGCTTAATACCTGCGTAAACCAGGTGGCGAGCGAGTCGGAGTTGATGGCCACCGACAGGGGCACGCGCGCTAGGCGCTGGCCCAACCGGGCATCGGTTTCTGCCTGCACCAACGCCATGCGCCGGGCCGCCTGCACCAAGATCTCGCCGGCTTCCGTCGCCCCCACCGGATTCGCCCGCCGCACCAGCACGCGGCCGGTGCTCGCCTCCAACGCCTTAATGCGCTGGCTTACCGCAGACGGGGAAATCCCCAGGACCGAGGCGGCGACCTCAAAGCTTCCTTCTTCCACGATGGCCAGCAAGGTTTCCAAATGTACCGGGTTCATGAAGCTATTCTAAACCATATGAAGATAGATTAACTGGACTTATTTACCGCTTGGATTCACACTAGAGGCATGTCCATCGTGCTTGCTGGTTTTGTGCTTGGTTTATCCCTCATCGTGGCCGTCGGCCCCCAAAATGCGATGCTGTTGAAATACGGCATCCGCCGCGATCACATCGGGCTCATCATCGTGGTGTGCGCGCTTTCCGATGTCATCCTCATTACCTCCGGCACCGCCGGTGTCGGCTACCTAGTCGAGCGCTTTCCCAATGCGCTTGAGGCGCTCAAGTACATCGGCGCGGCATACCTCGCCTTTTTCACCTTCACCTGCTTCCGCGATGCCTTCAAAACCAAGGGCGAGGCCATCGACGTGGAATCCACTTCCCCGAATTCGACCGAGGAAGTAGCAACCTTCGACGGCGACGGCGACAGCACGAGTGGGGCCGGCACCGAGCACGGTTCTGTCGCCACAGCTACTGCCACCCAGCGCCAAGAGATCAAGCGCTCGCCCTCCTGGGTCAAACCACTCCTTACCGCGCTGGCGTTAACCTGGCTCAACCCTGGTGCCTATGTCGATGTGCTGGTCATGCTCGGCGGCATCGCCAACCAGTATGGCGACCCCGGCCGGTGGCTGTTCGCCGGCGGTGCCATCGCCGCCAGCTTTACGTGGTTCCCCGTCATTGGCTTTGGCGCTGCTCGCTTCTCCCACGTCCTCTCCCGCCCCGAGGTATGGCGCTGGATCAACGTTGGCATCGGTGTCATCATGATTGGCCTGACCCTCAAACTCCTCCTGCTGTAATCCCCTGGCCCAGCTCCAGCCCTAAGAGTTAATAGGGGCATCGGCAAGCACAAGGCATAGAAAATCCCTCCTCAGGAAATCCTGGGGAGGGAAATTTATTGCCTGAAGGCGAGACTACTTCTGGGAGCTTTCCGCTTCGGAAGACTCATCGTCTTCCTCCGGATCACCGATAGCACCGGTTTCCTCGATCCACTTTTCAATCTCTTCCGGCGAGCGGTCGTGCTCTACGCCATCGCGCTCGATGTAGTAGGTGTGATCGTCCTGGTTTTGCTTCTCAAATTCTTCCTTATCAAAGTCCACATCGTCATCACCGTCGAGCTTTTCCGTCACCTCGGTCACGAGCTCTTCATAGAGCGCCTCGCTATCCATATTGGAATCCTCAAGGTGCTGACCAATCTCGTCGTCGTAGCGATCTGCGTCGTATTCCTTGTTCGGATTCAGCTTCAGGTGCATCAGCGAACGCACGCGCTCGCGGCGCAGCGCCTCGTCCTGAATCTTGGACTGGCTGCGGAACCATGCAAAGACCAAGACGGCCACCATCGCGATGCCCATGTAACCGATGACCGGGTAGACGTACTGCATCAAGGTCTTGAAGCCGAAGAAGGAAACGCCAAAGCCCGCGAAACAGCCAGCGATGAAGATAACGCGGAACTTGGACTCGTTGCCGGCGGAGAGGCGCTTACCCAATGCGTAAAACATACCGATGGCGGTATTGAAAATCATCAGGTAAATAACGATGGCCATGATCCCGCCCAAGACTGGGTTGACGCTATCGACCAAGGAGAGCATCGGGATATCGGAGCCCTCGATCTCCTCGGCGTTCATCAACAGCGCAAAACCTGCCAGGCCCATCATGACGGAGTAGACGATGCCACCGAAGATGCCGCCCCAGCCGGCCTCGCGCGGGCTAATATTATCGCCGCCGATGACCAGCGACATGGATACCGCCAGCATCAAAGCTAGACCGTTGTAGTTCAGCGCGGAGACCAGCCAGTTGCCAATCGGGGTATCGATCTGGCTGGAGGCTTCCATCGCTGCGCCAATATCGTCCGGCATATGGAACATGGTGTAAATGGCCACGCCGATGACGGCGATGATGATGGACGGGGTAAGCATACCGATGACCTTGGACACCTTATCGACGTCCATCATGCCGACGGCAATCACGAGCCCCAGCATCAGCGTCGAGCCGATCCAAGCCGGCCAGCCAAATTGCTGCTCCATATTGGAACCTGCACCGGCCAGCATCACGAAGCCGATGGCAAAGAGCGTGATGATAACGGCCACGTCCAATAGCTTGGACACGATGGGGTGGGTGACTTTGCGGAAGACCGTGTTGTGCTCAGTGGCGTGGAAATAGCTGCCCAATTGCAAGAACACGGTGCCCGCCAGCGTCATAATGGCCGCTGCGACGATAATGCCGGCAATACCCCAAGAGCCGAAGGCGGTGAAATATTGCACGACCTCCTGGCCCGTAGCAAAGCCTGCGCCTACCAGCAGGCCCACGAAGGACATGGCCATGGCGAGAATATTTTTATAAGACACAGTTGCCTAACTTTTGTAGCGGATAATTTTCACACACCAGTGCGCGCGTTCCAGGCCCCCTCCTTATCCCCCGACGCGTGCAGGGAGGCGCGGCGCAGGAGTGTGCTCCTGTGCACATGGTACGTAAGCCAATAACGAAATCCTACTTGCACGTGCGTGAAATACAATACATCATCTTTTGGCGATGAAGTAGCTTACATACTTAATCCGCGAAAGTTTCCGTATCGATGACGAAGCGGAACTTTACGTCACCGGCAACAACCCGCTCATAGGCTACGTCAACGTCATCAACGCCCACCTTTTCGATGACCGCGCCGATGCCGTGTTCTGCACAGAAGTCCAGCATCTCTTGGGTTTCGGCAATGCCGCCAATATTGTTTCCGGTCAATACCTTGCCGCCACCGACGAGGTTGCCCATCGTGATTCCCAGTTCCTCTGGGGGCAGGCCGACCACGGACATGATTCCCCGCGGCTTCAACAGCTGCAGGTAGTCATTGAGGGAATAGGAGGCGGAAATGGTAGACAAAATCAGATCGAACTCGCCCTTGTGGTTGGCAAAGAAATCGGGGTCCTCACCCGTTGCCAGCACCCGCTTCGCGCCGAGCTCATAGGCTTCTTGTTCCTTGCGCAGGGACCGGGAAATGACGGTGACCTCAGCCCCCTTGGCGGCGGCGATCTGCACACCCATGTGGCCCAATCCGCCAAGGCCAACGATGGCTACCTTATCGCCCTCCTTGACCTGCCACCGGGCCAAGGGCGAGTAGGTGGTAATACCAGCGCACAAGAGCGGGGCGGCGACATCAAAGTCGAGGCCTTCTGGAATCGTCAACACGAAATTCTCATTGACCACGACCTTTTGCGCATAGCCACCCTGGGTAATGGTTCCATCAACGTCTTCAGAGTTATAGGTTCCCACCGAGCCGTTCAGGCAGTTTTGCTCTTGCCCATTGCGGCACTGCTCGCAGACCCCGCAGGAATTGACCAAGCAGCCCACACCCACGCGGTCGCCCGCCTTAAACTTGGTGACCTTGTCCCCCACTGCTTCCACCACGCCGGCGATCTCGTGACCCACCGTCAGCGGGAAGTGGGCCTCGCCCCACTCATTGCGAATGGTGTGAATATCCGAGTGGCAAATTCCGGCCGCCTTGATATCGATGACGACGTCATCCTCGCGCGGATCGCGCCGTTCGATTTCTACGGTGCGAAAGGGTGCATCTGGGCTCGTTTTTTGCAGAACTTTAGATTTAATTGGCATGTCACATAGTCTACGCTTTACCGCCCTGACCTGCCCAAATGAAAACTATGGTCAATTTAAAACCACGAAAGCCAGCCTCCGACCCCCTGTGGAAGCAGGGACGAAGACTGGCTCGGTCAGTGGCGTATTAGCTCAGCTTCTCCGCGATCAGCTTATTAACCTGGCCCGGATCCGCCTTGCCCTGCGTCGCCTTCATCACGGCACCGACAATCGCGCCGGTCACCTTCTTATTGCCGGCGCGGTACTTCTCCACGATGTCTGGGTTAGCGTCAAGGGCATCATCTACTGCCTTTTCAATGGCACCGTCATCGCGCACGACCTCGAGGCCGCGCTTGGCGACGACCTCGTCAACGTCGCCCTCGCCCGCCAGCACGCCATCGACGGCTTGGCGCGCCAACTTGGTGGTCAGTTTGCCTTCCTTGACCAAGGCGATGACGCGGGCAATGTGGGCTGGGGTGATATCCAGTTCGGCCAGGGTCTTGTCCTGCTCATTGGCCTTACCTGCAAGATAAGACACCCACCAGGAACGAGCCTCGTCCGGCTTCGCGCCGGCTTCGACCGTCTCCACGATGAGGTCCAGTGCGCCCGCGTTGACTAGGTCGCGCATCTCCTCGTCCTTAATGCCCCACTCCTTTTGGATGCGGGCGCGGCGGACCCACGGCAGCTCCGGAAGGGTTGCGCGCAGCTCTTCTACCCACTCGCGCGGGGCGATGACCGGCGGCAAATCCGGGTCATTGAAGTAGCGGTAGTCTTCCGCAGTCTCCTTCGGGCGGCCTTTAGAGGTAGAGCCATCGGTTTCTTGGTAGTGACGGGTCTCTTGGTCGATGCTGCCGCCATCTTCTAGTACCTGGGCCTGGCGCTGCATCTCAAAGCGCACCGCCTGTTCCACCGAGCGCATGGAATTGATGTTCTTCGTCTCGGTGCGGGTACCGAATTCTTCTTGGCCGATAGGGCGCAAGGAAAGGTTGGAGTCCACGCGCATGGAACCTTGGTCCATGCGGGCATCGGACACGCCCAATGCCGCGACGAGCTCGCGCAGCGCCGATACATAGGCCTTCGCCACCTCGGGGGCGCGCTCGCCGGCACCGATGATGGGCTTGGTAACGATCTCAATGAGCGGGATGCCCGCGCGGTTGCAGTCCACCAGGGATGCGGTAGCGCCGTGGATGCGGCCATCGGCGCCGCCCAGGTGGGTCAGCTTACCGGTGTCTTCTTCCATGTGGGCGCGCTCGATTTCCACGCGCCATTCCGTGCCGTCTTCCAGCACGACGTCGAGGTAGCCGTCATAAGCAATCGGCTCATCGTACTGGGAGATCTGGTAGTTCTTTGGCTGGTCCGGGTAGAAGTAATTCTTGCGGGCAAAGCGCGAGGATTCCGCGATGGAGCAATTGAGCGCCAGGCCGATTTTGATTGCGCCCTCCACGCCCTTGGAATTAACCACGGGAAGAGCCCCGGGAAGGCCCAGCGATACCGGATCGGTATTGGAGTTAGGGGCTGCGCTGAAGTTCGTGGCAGAAGTGGAAAACATCTTGGTTTCCGTATCCAGCTCCACGTGGACTTCCATGCCCATTACCGGTTCATACTTGTCGAGGACCTCGTCGAAGTCCATCAGGTCATACATCGCAGCAGTCATGCGTGCCATCTTAATACGTCCGTGCACTCTCGTGCGCTAGCCCCTAGGGTGACTGTCATGACGACTCCACATACAGTAGACACTTCGCTTGTCGATGCCCCACTCATCAACATCGCCGTCTTTTCCACCGCCCCCTCTACCGAAGAGATCAAAGAGGCCATTACCGGCACGTTTTCGGGGCGTGCCGGCGAGATTACTCCCGGCAAGAACCCGGGCAGCCTCGTCGTTCCTATCGATGGCGCGTTTGTCCTGCACTACCAGACCATCGATTCCGCACCCACCCCAGATAGTTACGGCCTCCACCCCATCTTGAGCGCCGATGCCGGCGACCTCAACACCGCGGGAACCCAGGTGCTGGTCTCGGTCCTTCCGGATAATCAGGAACACGACCTCTCTCACCAATTCCGCGAGCCGCGCCGCGAGCACCTAGAGCTGCTGTCCCAGGCGACGACCGCGGTAGCCCAGCACCCCAACTGCCTTATCATCCACAACCCACGCGGCAACGTCTCCATCTCCCCCGCGATGTTTAATGATGCCGTGCGCAATAACCTCGCCCCCATGCACATCGCGCCGGTGTGGATTACGCAATCGGGTGGCGAGCTCCGCGGCTACTCCATGGGCCTAGTCCAAGCGGGTCACCCGGAAATTCAGGCGCGCACCAGCTCGATGGATCCCACGGACCTCTATTACAAGCTGGCAAATATCGCCGACCACATCCTGCAAGGCGCCACCGTCAAAGGCGGCGATACCTTAGCCTTCGAGGAAGGCCAAGCCCCACTCACCATCACGGAGGAGCCCTGGTTCGTAGACCAGAACTTCCCCGCTGTCACCATTCATTTTTAGCTGGCTTTGGCCTTGCGGGCATCGCTAAAGCGGCACAGGGCAGCCAAGATCGCGCCGGACAAGTTGTGCCACACAGAAAAGACGGCGCCGGGCAAGGCGGCCAGTGGGCTCATATAGGAAGAGGCAAGGCTGGTGGCTAACCCGGAATTCTGCATTCCTACCTCCACAGCCATGGTGCGGCGGACCGGAACCGGCTGGCGGGTAAAAAGGCCTGCGAGGTAGCCCAAGCCATAGCCGCACGCATTGTGAATGACCACAGCGGCAAAGACCAGCGCACCGGCGGTGGCTATATTGTCATGTGCGCCACCAACAACAATGCACACGATCAAGGCAATCGCGGTAACGGAGATCCACGGCAATGCCGCCTGAATCTTTGCCACGAGCCGTGGAAGCAGCATGCCGATGACGATGCCCGCGATGACCGGAACGAGCACCACCTTGACGATGGACCACGCCATCGACGCCGCGGAGACCGGCATGTATTCGCCCGCCAACCACAAGGTCAAAAGCGGGGTGAGGATGGGCGCCAAGAGCGTGGAGATGGAGGTCATGGTCACCGAAAGCGCGACATCGCCGCGCGCTAAGTAGGACACCACGTTAGAGCTCGTGCCGCCTGGGGCGCAGCCGACCAAAATCACTCCGGCCGCAACCGCCTCTGGCAGGTCCATGACTGCCACCACGGCGAGCGCGATCAGCGGCATAATGACGAACTGTGCCACCACGCCAAGCACCACCGGCAGCGGCCGTCGCACCACGAGCGCAAAATCGACAGGCTTGAGGGTAAGCCCCATGCCGAACATGACGATGCCCAGCAGCGGGGTTACCTGCGGGGCAAAGGATGCCGCAGTATTCGGGGCGATGTAGCCAATAATGCCACCGATGATAACGAGTATGGGAAACCCCAGCGCCGCGATGAGCGCCTGCCGTTCTTCCTGTTTTTCTGTAGCGCTATTGGTACTCATAGACAAAAGAATACCCTCCCACCATGTGAGAGGGCGATCTTAATATTCGAGACGGCGGAGGTTTAACGGGCCTTAACCGAAGAGGGCCTGCGCATTGCGATAGCGGGCATCGGGCACCGTCTTCAGCGTACCCACGGCCTCTTCCAATGGCACGAGGTCGATATCTTCGCCGTGCAGGGCAACGCACATTCCCGAGTCCCCATTGTGCGCCGCGCGGGCAGCGTGCACGCCGTAGCGGGTCGCCAGGACGCGGTCATACGCGGTGGGCGTTCCGCCGCGCTGGATGTGGCCCAACACGGTGGTACGCACGTCATAGCCGGTGCGTTTATTGATTTCATCGCCAATGACCTGGCCAATCCCATTGAAGGTTTGGTGGCCAAACTGGTCGACGCCACCGGCTTCAAACTCCATGGTGCCCTCCTTTGGCAGGGCACCTTCGGCCACGCAAATGATGCCGTACTTCTCGCCCATCTGGAAGCGGCGTTCCATCGCCTTGGTAATCTCCGCGATATCGAAGGGCTCTTCTGGAATCACGGTGTAGTGTGCGCCGCCGGCCATACCTGCGTGCAAAGCAATCCAGCCCACGTGGCGGCCCATGACCTCCACGATGAGGATGCGGTTGTGGGACTCCGCCGTCGTGTGCAGGCGGTCGATCGCATCCGTTGCCACCGATACCGCGGTATCGAAGCCGAAGGTATAGTCCGTGGCGTTGACGTCATTGTCAATGGTCTTCGGCACGCCTACAACGGGGATGCCATTATCGTTGAGCCACTTAGCACCCTTGAGCGTGCCTTCGCCGCCGATGGCAACGAGGGCATCGACCTCGGCCTCGCGCATATTCGTCTTGATCTGCTCCAGGCCGGCCTTAAATTTATCGGGGTGCAGCCGACCGGTGCCCAAAATGGTGCCGCCGCGCAAGAGAATCCGGTCGATACCGGCATCGTCGTAAAGATCGCGCCGGCGGTCTTCTAAGAGGCCAACCCACCCGTCTTCGTAACCCACGACGGTATCGCCGAATTCGTTGGATGCGGTTCGCACAACCGCACGGATTACAGCATTCAAGCCGGGGCAATCGCCACCGGAAGTCAGTACAGCAAGACGCATATCCCCCAATTTAGCGCAGGATTTTCATCCATGCAGCGTGTCCACGTAGCGCAGTGAGGAGATAAGTCCCACTACCAGTGCGATGACAATCACAAGGAGCGAATTGATGATCGCCGTGGTCGGATTACCCGTTTGCATCACGGCGGAAACTAGGGCCACGCCCACCACGGATCCCACCTGGCGGGAGGTGTTATACGCCCCCGACGCCGCGCCCATGTGATGAGGTGAAATATCGCGCAGCGTCGTTGCCGCATTAGAGCCCCAGATAAAGGACTGGCCAATTCCTAAGACGGCGATGGGCGGGGCCAGCCACCACGGGTTGGCATCGGCATGCATGACCCACCAGGCCAAACACAGCGAGGCGATCATCAGGCTAAAACCCACTAGCCCCATCAGGCGCGGATTCACCGCGTCCGTGAGGATGCCTGCGATGGGCGACATCAGCATTGAGACCAGCGCCATGGGAGCCACGATGATGCCGGCCTCACCGGCAGATAGCCCCTTGACCGATTGCAGCCACAACATCACCGGCAACATGACCGAAGCCGCCATAAAGCCCATGGTCAAAATGCCCACGGAGCCGGCCGCATAGTTGCGGTTGTGGAAGAGCTCCACCGGAAACAGCGGCGTGGAACCGCGATCCTGCGCGCTAGCCTGCAGGCGCACGAAGGCAATGCTTGCGGCAATGCCGATGGCAAGCACCACCAATACCCGCCAATCCCAGTCCAGCTCTGGGCCTTGTTGGATGCCGAAGACGATGGACCCTAACGCAATGAGCGAGACTATGGCCGAGGGCTTATCGATGTCCTGGGCTGTGGTCGGCAGCTTCGGTATCCACAGCAGAGCCAGCACGATGGCGGCAATGACAAATGGTACGTGCACCCAAAAGGCCGCCTGCCAGCCAAAATAAGCCACAAGGAATCCGCCGAGGAGCGGCCCGGCCAAGGATGCCACCGAACCGATAATCCCCCACACCCCCAGCGCACGCCCACGGCGCTCGCGGGCGAAGACCCGGTTAATAACGGACATCGTCTGTGGCATTTCCAGCGATGCTCCCAAGCCCTGCACGATGCGCGCGACGATGAGCACTTCTATCGACGGCGCCAGCGCGCACGCTACTGCGCCGATCCCAAACAGCCCCACGCCGATGCAAAATAGGGCGCGCTGGCCAAGGACATCGCCAAGCCGCCCCGTAAAGAGCAGCGGCACCACCACGGCAAGCAAATAGGCGGCCGAGACCCACAAGATTTCATTGACCGTGGCGCCCAAATCCGCCTGAATCTCCGGCAGGGCGATGGCCACCATCGACTGATCCAACAGGGATACAAAGAAACCGAGGGATAGCGCGAACATGGCGCGCCATGCTTGGCGCTCAGGTGGCAGATTAGTCTCCACAGTCATGGCAGGAATTCTAGCGGGGCACACAAATCAGGCCTAGACTGGCCACCATGTCCATGATTGATATCAAAAAACCACAAGACGTATCCACCGCCACCACCGTTACCCTCGGCCTCATCGGTGGTTGGGTCACCGCCCGCGAGACCGGCATTCGCCCACTCGGCGGCGTCATCCTCGGCGCTGCGGGCCTGTGGGCCGGCCGTTCCTGGGCAAAGAAGACCAACCCAGCCACGACCGCTGGCCTGTCCGCCCTGTACGTCGGCGCGTTCGGCGCTTCCCACCCATTGGCAAAGAAGATTGGTTCCTGGCCAGCAGTCCTCGCCGTGACGGCCGCCTCTGCCGGCGCCGCCTACGCGCTTTCCGATGCCAAGTAGTCCACCCCACCACATACACAACAGCACCATGGTCCCCCGCTAAGGAGGATCATGGTGCTGAATGGTTTTGTGAGTATTTACTCAACAACGTTGAAGACAACGGCGTTGTCCTCAGTGCCCAGTGCGGCCTGGCCGTCAGGCAGGGCATAGAAGGAAGGCTCGGACTCGAGGACGTCACGCAGGGAATCAGAAAGCGCCTGGGTGTGGTCATCGCACGCCGCCAAGGTGGAGGCGAAGTCACCTACGTGGATGGTGCCATCCTTATCCACATCGTAGGAGGTGGTGTAGGTATTGCAGCCATCGTTGAGGACCAAGGACTGATCCTTGTCGAACTGCACGGTGAACTTGCCGTCTTCCTTGACGGAGTGCAGCTCACCGGTGATGGTCTGGCCCTCGATATTCGGCACCAGCTTGTCAGCGTCTGCCGGCAGGGATTCCACCAAGTCGCTCTTGGCGGTGGAGTCTGCTACCTCGGTACCGGGCTCAACCGGTGCGGGGTTTTCTGCTGGTTTGGGAGTTGCTGCGGGCTGTTCAGCGTTTGCTACGCCCATAGCCATGAGCGCAGCTGCGGAGACGGACATCGTCGCGGTTGCAATCTTTTTCAAAGTCATACCCAGTAATTTACCCCTGCCGGATGGGCATCCGACAGGGGTGTAAACGAATCGTTATCTAATCCGCAGCTATTTCACAGTGACAACTATTTTAAATAGCGCGGCTAGTTTTGGCGCTTCGCTTCGTAGGCCGCACCCACCTTGTACAGGCGATCATCCTGGAAAGCCGGTGCCATGATCTGCAAACCGGTAGGCAGGTTGGTATCGGCTGCCATGCCGGAAGGCACGGACATGCCGCACAGGCCGGCGAGGTTGAGCGGCAAGGTGCACAGGTCGAAGTTGTACATCGCCATGGGGTCTTCGGCCTTCTCCCCCAGCTTGAAGGCGGTGGTCGGGGTGGTCGGCGAGACCAGCACGTCAACCTGCTCGAAGGCGCGGGCAAAGTCCTGGGCCACGAGGGTGCGCACGCGCTGCGCCTGCAGGTAGTAGGCATCGTAGTAGCCCACGGACAGCGCATACGTGCCCAGCATGATGCGGCGCTTGACCTCGGGGCCGAAGCCCTCTGCGCGCGACTGGGACATGACCTGCTCCGCGGAGTGGGATCCGTCATCGCCAGCGCGCAGACCGTAGCGCATGCCATCGAAGCGGGCCAGGTTGGACGAGACCTCACACGGCATGATCAGGTAGTAGGCAGCCAAGGCCTCGTCGAAGTGCGGGCAGTCCACCTCGACGATTTCCGCGCCCTGCTCGCGCAGCTGTTCCACGGCGGCGTGGTAGTTCTCCATCACGCCGTCCTGCCAACCATCGCGCTCGAATTGCTTGATAAGGCCAACCTTGACGCCGCTCAGATCGCCATTTGCGCCTTCGCGGGCGGCCTCCACCACGGGGGCAACCGGCTTGTCCACAGATGTGGCGTCGAAGGCATCGTGACCGGCAATAACCTCGTGCAAGAGCGCGGTATCCAGGACGGTGCGGCCACACGGGCCTGCCTGGTCCAGCGAGGACGCGGCCGCGATCAGGCCATAGCGAGACACCGTGCCGTAGGTGGGCTTTACGCCCACGGTATTGGTGAGCGCCGCCGGCTGGCGGATGGAACCGCCGGTATCGGTACCAATGCCCAGTGGAGCCTGCCCCGAAGCCAGCGCCGCTGCGGTACCGCCACCGGAACCGCCCGGGGTGCGCTCGGTGTCATACGGGTTGTGAACCGGGCCAAAGGCGGAGTTCTCATTGGACGAACCCATCGCAAACTCGTCCAGGTTCGTCTTGCCCAGGATCGGGATGCCGGCCTCGCGCAGACGCTTGGTCACCGTCGCGTCATACGGAGACATGTAGCCCTCGAGCATCTTGGATGCGGCGGTGGTGGGGGCATCGGTAGTAACCAGCAGGTCTTTTAGGGCCAGCGGCACGCCGGCCAATGCCGATGCGGGCTTTTCGCCGGCATCGAGGGCCTTATCCACGGCATCGGCAGCCGCCAATGCTTCCACCTGCCCCACGTGCAGGAAGGAGTTAAGTTCGGGATTGGTTTCCGCAATGCGGTCCAAAAAGGCCTGGGTAACCTCGCGGGAAGTCACCTCGCGCGCGTGAATCTTGTCCGCCAGCTCGGCGGCGGTCAAAGAGGTCAGTCCCTCCGCAGGTACAACAACGTTGGTCATTTACTCTCCTCCCAAAATCTGCGGCACGACGAATCGCTCATCTTCCACGGCCGGCGCTTGGTCCAAGGCCTGCTCGGCGGTAAGGGTGCGCACGATAACGTCTTCGCGCATCGGTGCATCCACGGAGTGCGGGTGGCTCATCGGTTCCACGCCTTCAGTGTCCACGTTCCGTACTGCGGAAACGGAATCAACAATTTCATCAATCTGGCTTGCGAATTGGGCTAGCTCTTCATCGCTTAATGCCAGGCGGGAAAGCTTGGCAAGGTGGGCTACCTCATCACGCGAAATCTCAGACACGCGAACTCCATCCTTTTTCCATAATCGACGCGCAGGTGAAAATTATTTTCCCGCGCGTACTATGTAAATTGCTAAGGCTCCATAATACTGCACCAACCCGCGCGGTTGCCGAGTCACCCCGAATTATTGCCCCTTGAACGCCGCACTGTGACCCAGGTATCGTAAATGGGACTACAAGCTACTGAAAGCGTGCGACTTAATGTCTTACCTAATCCGTGTCCTGCTTCCCGATACCCCTGGTAGTTTGGGCCAGCTTTCGGAGGCCTTCGGGCTGGTTGACGGAAATATCCAATCGGTTGACATCGTAGAATCCTTCCCGGATGGCACCGTCATGGATGACATTGTCATTGAGCTTCCCGCAGACGCTATGGCCGATGCCTTAATTACCGCCGCCGCCTCTGTTCATGGCGTGGAAGTAGATTCCATTCGGCCCTTCAGCGGCCGCGTGGACCGGCGCGGGCAGATCGAGTTATTAGCGCGCGTTGCCGCCAATGCCTCCAATGTCACGGCAGCGATGGAGGAAGTCGTCGCGGCCATCCCGAAGGCGGCGACCTCCACGTGGGCCATCGTCATTGACAATAATGAGCCCATTCACCGCGTGGCCTCCTCAAACGCGGCCCCTGCCGATGACGATACGATTCCGGTCGATCTCAACATCGACAGCGCGCGCACCTTGCACCCCGATAAGGACGAATGGGTGCCAGAAAGCTGGGCGCTGCTCGATTCCGCCCTGGCCGCCGCTCCCCTGGGAGATACCGGGATGGTCATCGCCATGGGCCGCACCGGCGGGCCGGAATACCTGGCCTCTGAGGTCGAGCACCTCGGCCACATCGGCACGATTTTGGGTGCCTTCCTCAAATAAGCCCGGCGCGGTGTGTCTACACCTCCCCAGTGTTTAAGAGCGTGTGGAATTGCTCCTCATTCAAGATAGGCACGCCAAGGTCGCGGGCCTTGTCCTCCTTGGAGCCGGCATTGGCCCCAGCGACGAGGTAGGAGGTTTTCTTCGATACGGACCCGGTTGCCTTTCCGCCGCGGCTAATGATGGCTTCCTTGGCGGAATCGCGCGTGAAGTCTTCGAGGCTGCCGGTGACAACGATGGTCAGGCCCTCTAGGGTCTGTTCTTTCCTGTCCTCGGCGGCTACCTCCATAGCGAGGCCAGCCTCCGCCCATTTCTCAACGATGGTGCGGTGCCAATCCACCTCGAACCAGGCGTGGAAGGATTCCGCAATGACCGCGCCCACGCCATCTACCTCTGCAAGCTCTTCGGTTTTCGCCGCGCGCAGCTTGTCCATGGAGCCGTAGCGCGCCGCGAGTGCCCGCGCCGCGATGGGACCCACGTGGCGAATGGATAGCGAGACCAGCACGCGCCAGAAGTCGCGGTCTTTGACCTCTTCTAAGTTCTGCAGCAGGTTCTTGCCCGCGGTATTGACCTTGACGTTGCCCTCTTTTTTGCTGCGCTTATCCTTCGTATCGCGTTTGGCTGTATAGACATCGGAAGCAAGCAGCTTTTCTTCCGTTAGCTCAAAAAGCTCGGATTCATCGGTGAGGATACCGTTTTCGATGAGATCCATGGCCCCCTTCTCCCCCAGTGCCTCGATATCGAGGCCCTTGCGGGAGGCGAGGTATTCCAGGCGCGCGGAAAGCTGGGCTGGGCAGGATTGGGTATTGGGGCATCGCCAGTCAGCATCGCCGTCCTTTTGCGGAGCGAGTGTCGTCCCGCAGGCTGGGCACTGCGTGGGGAAGGACCATTCGTATTCGCTGCCATCGCGCTGTTCGCGCACGGGGCCTAGTACCTCAGGAATGATTTCCCCGGCCTTGCGGATAATAATGGTATCCCCGATAAGCACGCCCTTGCGCTTGACCTCAGACTGGTTGTGCAGGGTGGCCATGGATACCGTGGAGCCGGAGACAAAGACCGGTTCCATGATGGCAAAGGGGGTAACGCGCCCCGTACGCCCCACGCCGACCTCGATGTTCTTCAGCTTTGTTGTTACCTCTTCCGGCGGGTACTTATAGGCAATGGCCCAGCGCGGTGCGCGGGAGGTCGCCCCGAGCTGGCGCTGTGAGCCCAAGTCGTCCACCTTGACCACGAGCCCATCCATTTCAAAAATCGCATCGTGGCGGTGTTTGGCCCAGTAAGATACTTCCTTTTGCACTTCCGCGGCGGAGTGAACCTGCGTGGTATAGGGCGAGACGGGCAAGCCCCATGCGGCGATGGCCTTATAGGCATCGTGCTGGGAGGAGGGGGAAAATCCCTCGCGCGCGCCTAGGCCGTGACACACCATACGCAGGCGGCGTTTTTTCACCTCGGCGGGATCCTTCATGCGCAGTCCGCCGGCCGCAGCGTTGCGGGGATTGGCAAACCGCGCCTTGCCGTCTGCCGCGCGCTCCTCATTGATTTCTTCGAAGTCCTCGGGGCGCATATAGACCTCGCCGCGGATTTCAATGAGTTCCGGGACTGGGTACTCATCGGTGCCTGTAAGTTCGTGCGGGATATCAGAAATAACCCGCGCATTGGCGGTAATTTCCTCGCCCACGGTGCCATCGCCACGGGTAGCAGCGGTATCTAAGCGCCCGTTGCGGTAGACCAAGTCGATGGAGAGGCCATCGATCTTCAGCTCCGTCAGGTAGGTTTTGGCGGGCGTCCTATCCAGCCAGTCCTGCATCTCACCGGCGCTAAAGACGTTATCGAGGCTCATCATGCGCTCGAGGTGCTCGATATCCTCGCCAGCGTTCGGCGTTGCACCTACCTGCTGGGTAGGCGAATCCGGAACCGCCAGCTCCGGGTGCTGCTTTTCTAAGTCCACCAGGCGCTGGAAAAGCGCATCAAAGTCGGCATCGGGAATTGCCGGTTCACCGTTGTAATACAGGTTGCGGTGGCGGCGTACTTCCTGTGCCAGGTCGTTCCATTCACGTTGCACATCAGCTGGATTAGTCACGGTATCCAAGTCTAGCGGTCCCCCATGTCCTGGCGAGCTACTAAGGTATGGACCATGAACTTCGACGCCTCCCGCATGCTCGCCTTCGACCTTGAAACCACCTCCGCTAATCCCAAAGACGCTCGCATCGTGACTTCGGCCCTCGTCCGCATCGACGGCCGCGATGTTCAGAAGGTAGAGCACCTTGCGGATCCTGGCATCGAGATCCCCCAAGCCGCCACCGACGTGCATGGGATTACAACGGAAAAGGCCCAGGCAGAAGGCCACCCGCACGAGGAGGTCCTCAAGAACACGGTTGATGCCATCAAGGAAGCGTGGGACGACGGCCTGACGCTCATCGTGTATAACGCGACTTTTGATCTTACCGTCCTGCGCAGCCTCACCGGCGATTTCACGGTCACCGGCCCGGTCTTTGACCCGTACGTCATTGACCGCGTGAGCGATAAGTGGCGCAAGGGAAAACGCACCCTCGGCGCGGTGTGCGAGCACTACGGTGTGGAATTGGGCAATGCGCACGAGGCCACTGCCGATGCCCTCGCTGCCGCCCGCGTGGCCTGGAAGCAGGTGCGCCAGCACTACCCCAACCTCGCACAGATGGACGAAAACGAGCTCATGGAATTCCAAGCGGTCAAGTGGTACGAGGACCGCGTCGCCTTCAAGAAGTACCTAGAAGGCAAGGGCCGCGATGCCTCCGATGTCTCGACGGCGTGGCCGCTCATTTCCTAATCCCCTTGCCATATTTCTAGAGTTTTGGAATTCTAGAAATATGAATATCGTTGAATCTCGCCTTAGCGATCTCGAGGCACGCGTCGCCAAACTCGAAGGCCAATCGAGCGCCCCACCGCAGCCTCCCTCGGAGGAGTCGACCTACTGGCTTGTCGATGCCCTTGCTCCCTCCACTCAACTACCCGATGGATCGGTAATTTTCGGCGGCAACATTGCGCTCGGCAAGCGTACCTACGCCTATCAGTGGCAGCGTCCCACTACTGCAATAACTGACGAGGAGTGGTCAGAAAATCTCGAACGCCTCGCCGCACTTGCCCATCCCGTACGTGGCGAGATTCTTCGACGCCTTCTCGCGGCACCTGCTACCGCCGCGGAGCTCGTGGACGAGGATATTATCTCTTCCACCGGCACGGCCTATCACCACCTCAGCGCTCTAACTAGTGCAGGTTGGACTACAAAGACAAGTGGCGAGTACTCAATTCGTCCCGCCCGCGTTATTCCTTTGCTCGCCATTATTACCGCTAGCGAGGACCACTAATGCGCAGACTCGCCCTCAGCATCGGCACCGCCATTTCTATCGCTTCCGTCCTCCTACTGGCTGGCCCTCGGCACCTCACACTCGCCCTAACAGATACAGGAGATGCAGCCCTTGCCTCCACACTGCGAGAACACGCGGAGCCGGGGTTTCATCACCTCACGGCTTTCACACTCCGCGACGGTAACGCCACCTTTGCGGGTATAGGCAGCAACGAGCACACAGAAGTAGAAATTGGTTCTGTCACCAAAATGTTCACCGGCGAACTCACCCACCAGCTTGTAGAAGAAGGCACACTGCGACTCGATAGCACCGTGGGCGAGTTTCTAGACGTAGACAACGCGCCCATAGCGGATGTAACGATTAAAGAACTACTTGATCACACCTCTGGCCTACCTCGCTCAGCAGACGGGGATTTCTTCGCTTCCCTATGGTCCGCAGTGGCCGGTACGAACCCATATGCAGGCGAAAGCACTCAAGATATCGTCGATGCTGCCGCCGCAGCAGAGCTCAGCAACCGCGGGGAGGAATCCTATTCCAACCTCGGATACGCCCTGCTCGGGCACGTAATAGAAACAGCGGCAGACACGCCTTATGAGGGGTTACTAAAACACCGAATATTCGAGCCAACCGGATTAACGGAGACCTACCTTATGACCCCCGGTGCCGTGCCTGCCGATGCCCCGCGCGGCCGCACCGCCACTGGGCGGCGGGCCCAGCCTTGGGAGATGGACGGTTCTGCGCCTGCAGGGGCGATCCGCTCGACCGCGAGCGATATGGCTAAGTTCGCGGAGTGGTTTATGGCCCACGGCGATCCCGCATACGGATGGCAGAAGAACGATGACGGCACCGGCTTCTGGCATAACGGCGGAACCTACGGCTATTCCACCATGCTCATCATCGACCCAAAGACAAAGCGAGCCGCATTTGCAAACAACGATTCGCTCGCCGGTACCGAAGAACTTGGCCACACACTCTTCGCTGAGCTTTAAGGAAACACTATGCCTACGTCCATTATCCTCGCCGTTTTCATCGCCTCCGAGCTCTGGGCCGCATGGAAGGCTTTAAAGAAACCCGGCTCGACGGCATTTCGCGTCTTTTCGGCGGTACTGACCGCCGTCGTCATTATCTTCTTAGGCCACGCCTTGCCCTGGTACACCTCCGTGCATTTTTACTGGTGGTATACACTGGTTGGCTCCTTCGCCCTCCATGTGGGAGCCATGACGTGGGGTGTCACCAGCCCTGCTGCAGAACGCACCTAACCTTGCAGGCAACAAACGAGGCGCCCACACAAGAGTCAAAAGTCTCCCAAATCTCCGGTTGTTAAAAAGTCTCCCAAATCTCCGGATGGACTACGATGGAGACCATGTCCTTTCACGAGAACCCCTTCCGCCCCACATTTGGCGTCCCACCGCTGTTTTGGGTCGGCCGCACCGCGGTCCTCGATACGTTTCGCGCAGCGCTCGATGCCCCACCTGGACACCCCGGTCGCTCACTCGTCATTAGCGGCGCCCATGGTATTGGCAAGACGGTCCTCCTCAACGAGTTGGAGGACATCGCCGCCGCCCGCGGATGGATTACGCTGCGCGCCTCCGGCCGCAGCGCCATGGTGGAAGAACTCGTCGAGACCACCATCCCCCGCATCATGGACACGCTTGCGCCGGCAGATAAGCACAAAGTCAACCGCATCGGAATCGGCGGCCTTGGTTCCATAGGAATCGAACACAACACGGATGAAGCCTATAAGCCCACCTTAAATACCCGGCTACGCGAATTACTAGCCCAGCTCAAGGGTGCAGGTGTGCTCCTTACCATCGATGAAGTCCAAGATGCCGATGCCCAAGAATTGGCCTCCTTGGCCGTTACTTACCAAGACTTAGTGCGCGATGAACTCGATGTTGCCATCGTCGTAGCCGGCCTGCCACAGGGCATTAACCGGCTGCTGGAGCTGCCCGGAGTAACCTTTCTGCGCCGCGCGCAAAAGTTTGTGCTGGGCCCGCTGTCACCCGCCAACGCTACCGTTGCATTTAAGGAAACCGCCGCACACTCGGGCCTCGACTTCAGTGCAGATGCAGTCTCCGCCGCCGTGGAGCTATCTCGAGGCTATCCCTACCTGGTTCAGCTCGTCGGATCACTAGCGTGGGCCCACGCACAGCGCTCTGGCGCGACCCGCATAGAAGAAAACACTGTCCTAGCCATCTCGGCCGAGGCGATATCCGTCCTAGGCACACAAGTGCACCAGCCCGCAACCCTCACGCTCCCACCCGCACAGCGCCGCTTCCTTGAAGCCATGAGTGCTGTCATGGACAGCGACACTGCAGAAATTCAAGCTATCGCCGCACACCACGACCGCACGGTGCGGTCCCTATCGGCCACGCGCCAGCGGCTTATCGATGCCGATCTCATCGAACCCACCGGCCACGGCCAGCTTAGATTCGTCATTCCCTACATGGAGGCCTATTTCACGGCCACCGATAGCTTGGGTCGAGTGGATTAAAGGTCACCGGCGTCCCGGACAAGGATGGACGAGGTCTCCGTCACCGAACACAGGGTTCGGGCAGAGGCCTGCACGGGATATACATCAAAGCGATCGACCAAAAGTTCGCGTGGCATGCCGATGCGGTCGAGATGCTTGGCCAGCGCGATGGCCTCGGCACGGGCATCCGATCCGGAAATCCCCACACCAATGCGATGGCCATCGCTCAGGTGCTCTCCCAAGCCATCGAAATGCTCAGGGGTATCGAGGCGATAACGAGGGCTATGGAAATCGACGAGCAAGGTCGTTGCGGCACCAGCAATGGACCACAACGGCGGGGCATGCAGGTAGTCCGCGTCAAAGCCGAGCAGAGTTTCTAGCGCTACCTCGTCAGCCACGGCGGGGATAGAATCAAAATCCGTGGTACCTGGGATGCGTCCAGCCACGATATCCGCAAGCAAAGGTTCATCAAGCTGCACCACAACTTCGCCGTGGAAGCGGCGTGCCACATCATCTGCATGCGCCCGCAGCCCATGAAGAAGGGCTTCAGAAAGCTCGGCGAAGGCACCGCGGTCACTAAGAACTCGGTGGCCATCGGCAAGCTCAATGCTGGCTGCCAGCGACCACGGCCCTAGCGCCTGGACTTTAACGCGGGGCACGCTTTCTCCCCACACCTGCTGTACCTCGTCGAGGTCACGCTCGAGGCGATCCCACGTGCGACGAGTCAATAGCTGCGGCCGCGCCGTCATGCGCCACGAACGAGGCCCGCGGTCGATGGTGATGGCCTCGAGCATACTGGCGGTGCGCCCTACCGAATCGGAGCCCAAGCCGCGTTCCGGCAGCTGCGGGATGGCGGGAAGCTCGGTCTCGCCCATGATGATGTCCGCTGCCTCCGACATGGACGTGCCGGGCATGGGCCCGAGTGCGAATCCGGTCATTTACACGGTCTCGCAAATGGTGCCGGAACCAATGACGATATCGCCGAGGTCATCTGGGGACGGCAGGTACAGCACCGCCGCCTGTCCACGGGCAACGCCAGACAGTGGCTCCTTGAGCTCTAGGCGCATCGAATCCGCGGCGCGGTCCACGTGGGCGATGCACGGCACGACGGAACCGTGCGCGCGGACCTGCACCTCGCACTCGAAGTCGCCATCCATGCCAGGGTGCAAGTACCTCAGGCGATCGGCGCGAATGGCGGTGACCGCCAGGTCCTCGCGCGCGCCGACGGTCACCGTGCCCGTTGCAGCATCGATATCGGTGACGTAGCGCGGGCGGCCATCAGCGGCCGGGGCCTTGATGTCCAAGCCCTTGCGCTGGCCGATGGTGTAGTTCCACGCGCCATCATGTTCCTTAAGCTCCGTGCCCTCTTGGTCCACAATCATGCCGGGCCGAAGCCCGATGCGCGATCCAAGGAACTGCTGGGTATTGCCGTCTGGAATGAAGCAGATGTCATAGGAATCCGGCTTCTTCGCCGTGGAAAAACCGTGCGCCGCAGCCTCTTCGCGGATTTGCGGCTTGGGGGTATCACCGATGGGGAAAAAGCAGTGGTCCAACTCCTCGGCGGAAATGACGCCGAGCACGTAAGACTGATCCTTATTCTCATCCTTGGAGCGGCGCATATAACCGTCATCATCAAGCGTGGCGTAGTGGCCGGTCGCAACGGCATCAAAGCCCAGGGCCATACCCTTTTGCAGCAATGCGCGGAATTTAATCTTCTCATTGCAGCGCAGGCAAGGATTCGGGGTTTCACCGCGGGCATAGGAATCCACGAAGTCCGTGATGACCTCTTCCTTGAATTCCTCCGAAAAGTCCCAGACATAAAACGGAATGCCCAACTTATCGCAAATGCGGCGGGCATCGGCGGAATCCTCCAGCGAACAGCAGCCGCGGGCCTTTTCGCGCGTTTGCTGCGCGTCCTTATGCAGCGCCAGGTGCACGCCGACGACATCGTGGCCAGCCTCCACCGCACGGGCGGCGGCGACAGATGAGTCCACGCCGCCAGACATTGCTACCAATACTCGCATTGCATTCCCCTTTAAATACCTCGACTACAGGCCCGAAAGTGTACTCCCTTGCCCCAACGCAGCTTAAATCGATTCCATTCCCTAAGCTTGAACCCCATGGGTAGAAAGCGAGCCGCGAACAGGTCAGGCATCACCGGCACCTACGAGATCTCCACCGGCACCGCCGAGGTTGTGCCGGATGAATTCCGCGACGGGGCCTATATCCTTAACGTCAACGGCGTTCCTAGCAGCCATATCGTGCTGGGCGAGCCGCAGGAACTCGACTTTGAGTACATGCGCTGGATCGCAGCGGCAGTGGAATACCTTAATACGGTCTCGCCCAATAAACTGCGCGTTACCCACCTCGGCGGAGCGGGCTGCTCACTCCCGCGCTACTTCGCCGACCTGTGGCCGGACAGCCGCCATACGGTGGTCGAGCTCGATGCCAAACTGGGAGAATTAGTCCGCGAGTTTTTCGATGTCCCCCGTTCCCCCACCGTCAAGATCCGCCCCGGCGATGCCCGAAAGGAAACCGAAGGTTTTCTGCCCGCCAGCCGCGATATCATCATCCGCGATGTCTTCGCTGGGGATACAACCCCGAAAAATCTAACGACGGTGGAGTTTTTCCAAGCGGCTAAATCATCCCTATCTGCCGGCGGCCTCTACGTGGCGAACTGCGGCGATCACTCGGATCTCCACTTGGCTAAGGAAGAGCTGGCCGGGCTTTCTGAGGTCTTCGATCACCTCGCCGTAATCGCTGACCCGCCCATGCTCAAAGGGCGCCGGTATGGAAATATCATCTTGCTGGCCTCAGACACGAAACTGCCAGCTGAGGGCTCGGTCCAAGCCGCTCAGCTGGCAAAGGCACTCTTAGGCGGGGCCGTCCCAGCTCACTTTAAGGATGAAAGCTGGACCCGAAGATTCTTTGCGGGAGCTACTTCAGCACACGATTGAGCAGCTCGGCCACTTGATTAGCGTCGAAGTCGGGGACATCGGCACCGGCCTTCTTCGCCGCATCCTTGGCTTCTTCTACCTGAGCTCCAGAGACCTCGCCTGCGTCGACGCCATTGACATGGCCAGCGTTTTCTAGCAACATCGCCAAGTCACCGACGGTGAAGTCACCGACTGCCATCTTGCCAAGCTGCTTGAGAGGCAGAGCGTCCTCGTCTTCCAAGGTCTTCACAAAAGCTGCCAAGCCCTCGGCAGCTTGGGCGTCGAGGCCGGCGTCTTTGGCGGCATCGGCAAGCTGGGGCATTGCAATAAGGCCAGCCGCAAGGGCAAAGATTGCACCAATTAGTGGCGTGCTATCGGCGCTCAGATCGACGCCATCATCAAGCACGAGGCTATCGAGCGCGCCGCCGATATCGACGTAATTTCCGCCGCTAAAGGAATCAAGCTGCTGCTTCGTACCATTGAAGAGGTTCAAATCCACATCGGTTGGAATACCAGCAACCTTGCCCGAACCGGAGCGCTGCCAGAAGGACAGGTTCTTCCACCCACCCACTGGATCCGGCGCTTCATCCTGGTATGCCGCCAACCACAGTGGCATATTGGAGAACTTCTGGGAGTTATTCATCTCACCGATCCAGAAGTACTTATAGGTATAAATCATTGGCGTGCGGTTGGTCAGGCGCTTGAGCTCGCTGGTAAATTCCTCGATCCAGCTCTCCAACTGGGAGGCGGACTTGCCCTCGGAAACCTCGATATCGAGCACCGGCGGCAACGTCTGATTCGGCGCCAATGCAATCTGCGTGGCAAAGTTTGCGGCCTGCGTCTTCGCATCGCCAGCTGGACGCGCATAGTGGTATGCGCCGGTCTTCAGGCCATGCAGATTGGCGGCTTGAATATCTTTGACGTAGTGCGGGTTAATCCAGTCCCCACCCTCAGTTGCCTTCACAAAGGCAAAGGACTGGCCATCAGACTTCACCTTATTCCAGTCAATAGGCATGCCACCTGGGTGCTGGTGGGCAGCAATATCAATACCTTTTGGTGCGCTGGTTCCCAATGCTGCCTGCGCGGCAGCGGTCCCGCTTACCGTGACTGCAACTGCAGCGATAACCGCGATGATGCTCTTGCGGAGTGCCCTCATAGTTGTCATGCGCGAGAGTTTAACAATCATTCACACTAACCACATTTGCAACACACGCAACTTAGAGAGGAATTTTTCACTCGCGTAGACAAACTCGTTGGAAATGTACCATTTAGAACATATTTTCGCTTTTCGGCTTGCGAGGGTTGAGTGGGCGGCTTATGGTGGGGCTATGTAAATTAGAAACTTAGTGCGAAATTCGGGGGATAATCGCCGTGGAACCCTACTACCTCATCACTGACCCACACGATGACATCGCGGTTAGTGCCACCTGCAATAGAAAGTCCGACTACCTGCTCTGGAAGGAAATTAAACCTAGCCTAGAAGACGATTTCGATATCTCGTGCCATACCTTGGCGGGTCGCACCGGCTTAAGCGAGAGGCGCACGAGGGATATCACCATGGCCCTGTACCGCTTAGAGGAATTGCCACGCACCCAACTGCTGCAGGAAACCTACTACTTCCTCGATTTCTCTCGGCTTATCACCATTGATGCGGTCTTGAGCAAGCTGGGAGAAGTAGACAACAGCGTCCTCCAGCGCATAGACGCCGAACTGGAAAAGTACCTCACTCCCACAAAGCCGGGCCAAAGTTTTCCATCGAACGCTGCCCTGCGTCGAAAGCTCAATGGGCTCATCACGATGGAATCCCCGGACACTACGGGAGACAAGGACGCCGAGGAAGAGGAATCTCAAAATGAATCCTATTTCATCTACCCGACCGCGGGTGGACGAGCAGGGTTAAACGTAGAATTCGACGAAGACGCGCTCATCCTCATTGACGAGGTTGTTCAGCGCACGGCGGAAGAGCACGGAATTAGCAAGGCCGATGCCCTGGCCCAGCTGATCCTCGGAACCGTCGAAGATAAATCTCAGGTGCACCTTTATATGTATCGCGCCAGCGATATAAAAGCGGCGCCCGGTTTCATCCAGGGCTATGGATGGGTTCACCCAGATACCGCAGACCGGCTAGCCCCGACTACGACACGGGATATGGACCAAGCGGCAACAAGGGTAAGTCCGGCCTACTCCACGCCGCCGCTCATCGGTGCCTATGTGGAGGGTCGCGATGGTGTGTGCCGCTGGCCAGGGTGTAACCGCCCGGCCTACAGGTGCCAGAAGGACCACCGGATCGATTTCTCAGAGGGAGGAAAGACGACGGCTGGAAATTTAGCCTCGCTGTGCCAGCACCACCACAACGTAAAGACGGATAAAAGCGCCTTTTACATCATGGATCCGCACAGCGGGGATATCATCTGGCTCTTCCAAGACGGACGGTGGGAATACGATGAACCGCAGGGTCCGCTAGCGACGAAGAATAGGAACTGGGCACTGACCGTTGCCCAGGCAATCGCCGCCCGGCGGAATGCTGCCAAAGAAAGGGCTGATACTTAAACCGTGCGGGCTCGGGCGACGACCTCTGGTAAATGCGCGAGCACGTAATCCACATCGTCTTCGGAAGTAAGGCGTCCCAGAGTGAACCGGAGGGACCCAATTCCTTCTTCCTCGCTGACACCCATTGCAGAAAGCACATGGGACATGCGGTTGACGCCTGCGCTGCAGGCACTGCCAGTCGATGCCTCAATCTGCAGCGAGTCCAGCAACATGATGAGGCTATCGCCATCGGTGCCGGGGAAAGAAACGTGTAGGTGCGACGGCAAGCATGGCTCGGTGGAATTCACTACAACGTTGTCGATGGATGAGAGGATCCCATCCCGCAGCTTATTCCGAAGTGCAGCGATGCGCTCGCCCTCGGCAGCGCTTTCTGCGATCGACTCCTCCAACGCAGCGGCGAGCGCGGAGGCGCTAGCTACGTCTACCGTGCCAGGGCGAAGTCCGCGTTCTTGCCCGCCTCCGTAGGAAATCGGCTGCGGCGCAGGGGTGCGCTTGGCCAAAAGCACGCCAATACCGCGCGGGCCACCAAATTTGTGGGCGCTGGCGGCAAGCGTTGTGATGCCCAATTCCGCAAAATTGATGGGCAGCTTGCCCGCTACCTGCACCGCATCCACGTGCATGGGAATACCGGATTGTTGCGCGAGGGAGGCAAGATCCTCGATGGGCTGAATCGCACCGGTTTCGTTATTGGCCCACATGCAGGTGGCAAGGTCGGCAGGTTCCGCGAAGGCGCCCCCATCGCTGATATGCCCGTTGCGGTCCACAGGGAGCAGATCCACGGTGGCGCCACCCTGGGCAAGCTTGCTCACGGTATCGCGCACCGCTGGGTGCTCAATATCCGTCGAGATGATGCGGTTGGTATTTCCCGCCGCAAAAAGCCCCTGGATAGCGATATTATCCGCCTCGGTCCCAGAAGAGGTAAAAATGACCTCGATGGGTTCGCACCCAAGGAGGGAGGCGACTTTCTCGCGGGCATCGTCAAGCACGGAGCGGGCCCTACGGCCAGAGGCGTACTGCGCGCTGGAGTTGAGCGATCCGGAGGCGGCAACCCATGCGTCGATGGCGGATTGGCGCATCGGCTGGGTTGCTGCGTAGTCGAAATAGTGCGGCATTACTGGCGCGCCTTCAATTCCTCGGTCAAAGCTGGGGCGATTTCGTGCAGGTCTCCGACGACGCCGAGATCGGCGATTTGGAAGAACGGTTCATCTTGGTCCTGGTTAATCACCACGATGGTGCCGGAGGTCTGCATGCCCGAGGTGTGCTGAATGGCACCGGAAATGCCCAAACCAATGTAGAGATCTGGCGACACGGTCACGCCTGTCTGGCCCACCTGGTGGGTAGCGTCGTAGAAGCCTTCATCGACGGCGTCGCGGGTGGCACCGACGGCGCCACCGAGGGCATCGGCAAGCGGCTCTACGATCTCGCCGAACTTATCGCCGACGCCGCGGCCGCCAGAAACCACAACCTTGGCTGCGGTGAGCTCGGGACGGGCGGACTTCTCGGCCGGAGTAAAGGAATTAACCTTGACATCCTTCTCGGTTGCCGCAGGCAGTGGCATTGGGGCCGCCTGAGTTTCCACCTGCTGGGGCTCCGCCGCAACGGAACCCGGCTGCAGGGTATAAATCGGGCAGCTGCCAGTGGCCTGCGAAGTGGTCTCGTAGGTGCCGCCGAAAATGGTCATCGTTGCAGACCCATCCGCCTCAATGGAATCCACATTGACGAGCGCACCGGAAGCAAGGCGGGCGGACAAGCGGCCCGCAATCTCGTTATTCGTCGGGCTGGCGGCCAGAACGATGGGCGCCGGATTGGCTGCGCCCAGGGCGTGCAAAGCATCAACCTCGGGGGTCACCAGGCGCTGGTCATAATCCTCCGCCGTTGCCTGCACCACCTGGGCGGCGCCGAGGGCGGCTAGCTCGGCATCGAAGGAATCTGCCTGCTTTCCGACGACCACCGCAGACACCGTCCCCAATTCGCGTGCGGCGGTAATGAGCTCACCGGTAACGGGGAGAATGCTGTCTGCATCGTGTTCAACAAGTACGTAAACGTGAGACATTTCTACTCCTAAATCAAGTTCTTTGCGGCAAGGAAGTCAGCAATCTTCTTCGCAGCATCCTGCGGCTGCGGCTCAGAGATAACCTCGCCGGCCGTGCGCGGCGGGCGCTTGGAAGATTCGGTAACGGTCGTGGTGGGCGCAATGGCTTCGATGCCTAGGTCCGCCACGTTCAAAGTGGTGATCTCTGCCTTCTTTGCAGCCATAAGTCCCTTGAAGTTGGGGAAACGCGGCTTATTCGCCTTATCGGTGACGGACACAATCGCAGGAAGGGCGGCCTCGAGCTCCCAGGTTCCGCGGGCGTCTTCGCGGCTGCCTTTTACCGCGCTGCCCGAAAGTTCTACCTGGTGCAGCTCGGTCAAGGCGGGCAGTTGGCGGTATTCAGCGAGCAATCCAGCCAGCGTTCCGGTCGAGGCATCGGAAGCCTCATTGCCCAAGGTGATCAGTTGGACATCCTCTAGCGTGTTAATCGCTGCGTTCAGGGTCCACGCGGTAGACAGTGCATCGGCGCCGGCCAGTGCGTCGTCAGATACGAGGACCGCGTCATCTGCACCCATCGCAAGCGCCTTGCGGAGGGCCTCATCTGCTTGTGCGGGGCCCATCGTTACAGCGACAACACGGTAGTTTTCATCCGGATTTTCATCGCGCAGGCGCAGCGCCTGTTCCACGGAGTATTCATTAATCTCATCAATGATGTTGTCCACGGAGGTGCGATCCAGGGTGTGGTCATCCTCCAGAGATTTGGTGGACCACGTATCCGGTACATGCTTGACCAGAGCCACAATCGTTGGCATTGGGGGCACTCACCTTTCCGATAGATTTATATTGCGTAATTCTCTTCGGACGATAATACTCGGGGTTGGCAGAGCAACGCGATACCCTGTGAGCCAATTCGCGTAATGATAACCGCGAAAGGCCGCGTTCCCTTCAACTTCATCTGTTTCCTTAGCTGGTCAGGGTCAACATCGACGCCGCGCACAAGGATTTCTAGGCTGCCTGCATCATAGGCCTTTAGTACAGATTTTAGGCGCTTTAGGGGGACCTTTTCTATGAATGGAAATCCCGACGTTCCCTGTGGAATGCGCTCGCCCGTCAGGTACGCAATTCGCGGATCAATCTGCCACAAGCCCTCGCGCGCCGCGTAGTGCTGCACGAGTCCAGCGCGCACCACTGCCCCATCTGGATCAATGAGGAAGGTGCCGATGTCGCCAGCCTCAGGCAGGTTCTGCTCTTCATCCGTGAGGACGTCAACTGTCTCGCCCTGAATCATCACCGCGTGCCTGCCCGTTCCGAGGCCTGGTGTGTAGAGGCACGATTCCTTAACTGCCCCATTGACGCTGCTGACGGTGACCAATCCGTCCCAGTCACTAAAATCAAGGCCGGGTGCGCACTTAATGGCCAGGTGTGCGTCCCGGTGCGCGGCGATCAGGTCCGGTAGCGGTGGCAGCAAATCCTCCGGACGGGAGATGCGACGCCCCGCCTTTCTGCGGGCGGGATCGGCGATAATGACGTCCGCTGTGGTGGTTGTGGTGAGTGCATCTGCTTGAAACAAGGCGTTAGAAGCCAAATTATGCCGGGCCATGGCAAGGCGCGAAGCATCGATATCGGAGCCGAAGTAGTCAAGGCTCGTTCCATAGCCTTCGGTACCGATGGAGCACGTGACATCGTGCACGGTGCGCATTCCCCGCTGCCGCAGGAACTCGGACCGATAGCGCGCAACCGACAGCGGGGTGGCTTGCTGGGCGGAATCGGCATCCATAAGCCAGGTCTCGGGCAGTTTTCCGCCCCGCCGGGCAGTAAGTAGCTCCATGGCGCAGCGCGCATAGTCGCCGTAGGCTGCTTTCAGCTTTTCCAAATCCTTCAACTGCGAAGCCTTGCTCAGATCCAAGTCCAAGCTAGCCAGTTCGGCGTTATGTTCACTTAAGAAACGGACTTCATCGAGGTTAAAACTCATATGCGCTCTGTAGGGGTGGTGGCGAAATATTCCGCGTACTGCGGGTCATCGCGGGGATCGCCGATGACGGGGCGAAGGTCGGACGAGGAGGCATCATCAAGCACCTCCTGGACGGTGGAGTACTTGCATAACCGTTGCATTTGCGCCCATGTAGGAACTACGAGGCGGACGAGGCCTGCCCGCCAGCCCTCTAGGATGAGCTGCGGCGAAAACCACCCGGCATCATCTGCTTCGTGAGTGTCCCCGTCCGGCTCCTGCCCGCTCGGAAGCAGGCCAACGAAGAAAAAAGTATCAAACCAATGGTTTTTGCTTTGCCCCACCCACCGAGCCCAGGGAAGGAGCATATCGGCATCGACGCGCATCCCGTTATTGCTAAGGAACTCGGTGAAGGAGATGGTGTGGCTTTCTAGGAGCCTGCGCTCGCGGTGATACCGGCGCGCATTAGAAATCGTGCCGTCATCCCGGATCGCAAACAAGGTACCGGATTCCTCGAAGAGCTCGCGGGCCGCGGCGAAGACGAGGGCGTGGGCCTTGTACTTGGTGACTCCCATCCGCCGAGCCATAGCCACAACGGACTTTCCGGCCCACAAATCACCGGAATCCCACGAACGCGGTGGGAAATCGCGCGGGTCTACCCCACCGCCGGGGAATACGGCATGGCCCGGGTAGTTACGCATGGTGCTCACGCGTTCTTGGACCCAGACCTCGAGCCCGTCGGGGCCATCGCGAAGCAAGAGCACGGTCGCCGCCATGCGCCCACCATTGAACCCGGTGGTATCGCTGGCGTCGATCGCATCGAGCCGGTCATGAATCTGGTTGTTCATTAAGATATCCGGCGGGCAAAGTACCGCTGCCCAATGCGATCTACTTGGATGGGCTGGTGGAAGGCCTGAGACAAGTTCTCCGAGGTCAGCACGGAGTTAATGAGCCCCTTCGCTACTACTTCTCCGTCATCCAGAAGCATCGCGTGGGTAAAGCCGTACGGGATTTCTTCCACGTGGTGGGTAATCATGACGATGGCCGGGGCATCCGGATCCATCGCGAGATCGCCCAAGTATCCCACGAGGTCTTCGCGCCCGCCGAGGTCCATGCCAGCAGAAGGCTCATCCAGGATGAGCAACTCCGGATTGGACATCAAAGCGCGGGCGAGGATGACGCGCTTCTTCTCGCCTTCCGAAAGCGTCGTCCACGTACGGTCCTTTAAGTGGCTAGCGCCAACCTGGGCCAAGATGTCATCGGCGCGGGAAAAGTCCATGTCTTGGTATTCTTCGCGCCACCGGCCCAAGACCGCGTAACCGGCAGAAATGACGAGGTCATAGACCCGCTCATCCGCGGGAATGCGCGATTGCACGGCGGCGGAGGAAAGACCAATCAGCGCGCGCAGATCACGCATATCGGTCTTGCCAATTTGCTCGCCCATCAAAAAGGCCGTGCCCTTGGAAGGAAATTCCTCCGCGGCCGCCATACGTACCAGGGAGGTCTTTCCGGCACCGTTCGGCCCGATGATGACCCAGCGTTCATCGAGTTCGACCTGCCAGTCCACGGGCCCTACCAAGTTATTGCCACCGCGGCGAAGCTCCACGCCACGGAAGTCGATGAGCCAGTCTTGATCAGTTGGGGTTACGTCGTTCACGCCTTCCATTGTGACTGATCTATTCACCGCCCGCAGTAATTGACACAGCTCCGCCGACTTTAATACAGCGCGCTTGCCAGCTTCGTGCGCGCTTCAAGAACGCGCGGATCATTGCCGGCAAAGAGGCCGAAGAGCTCGAGCAGGCGTTCCCTGAGCTGCGCCTTCTCATCGCCGGCGGTGACTTTCATGGCCTCGATGAGGCGGTCAAAGGCCTTTTCAGGGGCACCTGCCACCACTTCGGCATCGGCGGCACGCATTTGCTTGCCGATGTCCCCCTTATCCCCATCCGCAGCAGCAATCGGGTCCTCGGTTTGATTGGCCGGGTCCAGCCGCTTGAGAAGCTTCGTTGTGTCCCGCGCCTGCTTAATCTGCGTATTATCCGGTTCCGCTTCCAAGATGGATTCGTAGACCTTGATCGCGCCATCGAAATCGCCGGAGTTCAGGAAGGATTCTGCCTCCTGCAGGCGAGGGTCATCCTCTTCTTCCTCCTCTGCTGCGGACGGTGCGGACTCAAGCCCCTTGAGCTGCGGTCCGACGTTTTCTACCAAGCTATCCAGCCACTGCTTGAGGGCCTCCTTCGGTTGGGCTCCCTCGAAATTGGTCAGCGGTTGGCCGGCGCCAATGGCCACCACGGTCGGCAGGTTCTTCACGCCGAAGGCCTGCGCGACCTGTGGAGTGGCGTCCGCATCCACGTAGCCTACGAGGAAGCTTAAGTTTCCCGCCGCGGCTAATTCCTGCAGGTCCTGCTTCAGCTGGTCGGATTGGGTAGAGCGCGAGGTGCCAATGAGGACGACGACCGGCACCTCAGTGGAGCGGCGCACCACCTCGGTCTCGAAATTCGCCTCGGTGACGGTAAAAAATGGCTGGACTCCGTTAGACTGCGGCTGCTCTTGTGCCTGCTGGCGGGCTTCCGCACGGGCCTTGACCTGGCTGAGATCGAGGGCGCCGCCTACATAAGCATTATTCGCAGAAGTCATTAATCCTCCTTAGCTAAACGACGATTCACGGCGTCTACTTTATCTGTCAACTGATTCGTCACGCCTTCGCGGATATCGGCCTTAATAACCAACGAGGTGCGCGGCGATACCGCACGTACCGCTTCGGTGGCCTTCTTAATCGTGCCGAAAACCTCGTCCCACTCGCCTTCTACAAGGGTAAACATGGCGTTGGTTTCATTAGGCAGGCCGGATTCCCGCACCACGCGGACCGCCTCCGCCACGGCATCGGCCATCTCGCCGGAGTCATTATCCACCACTGCGGGTGCTACTGAAAATGCAACAATCATGCCCGTAAGTCTACCTTCGCTCCCAGCAATGCCGGTGCCAATGACGGCGGTCATCGCCCTGCCTGCCGGTATCGCGCGGCCAGGCGACGATGTGGGCAACCCCAGGCGGAATATTTTGGTTACACCCCGGGCAAATATAGAATTTTTGCGCCCGCGCTGAACCGATGTGCCGCATGATATACGGCTCCCCGTGCGTCCAGCTGGGGCCCTCGACCGTCTGCGAACCAAGGAAGGTAGAGCCGTCCTTGGGCAGCGGCCGGAATTCCTGTGGTTTCCGCCTATTTCGCCGTGGCATTAAAACAACCGCAATTCTTTCGACTCGAGCCCGCGCAGCTCTTGGTAATCCAAGACCACGCAGCGGATGCCGCGGTCTTCGGCAAGCGTTCGGGCCTGTGGCTTAATCTCTTGCGCAGCAAAAATGCCAGATACCGGAGCGATTAGTTCATCGCGGTTCAATAGCTCAAGGTAGCGGGTTAATTGCTCTACGCCGTCGATGCCACCGCGCCGCTTGACCTCCACGGCAACATTCCGGTTATCAGCATCTTTAGCCATGATGTCCACTGGGCCAATAGCCGTGGGGTACTCGCGGCGCACAAGGGTGAAATTAGAACCCAGCGTGTCGATCTTTTCGGCCAAAAGCTCCTGTAGGTGCGCCTCCACGCCGTCCTTTACCAGGCCGGGGTCTTCGCCCATCTCGTAGGAGATATCCTCGTGGATTTCCGCGATAGTGATGCGCAATTGCTCACCTTTTGGGTTTTCCACTAGCCACAAGACCTCGCCGGTGTCATTGCCATCCACGTCCTCGATGACGGATTCACTCACCGTACACGGCGGCGTCATCCAATTGAGGGGCTTATACGCGCGGTCATCGGCATGCACCGATACCGAGCCGTCTGCTTTGACGATGAGCAGGCGGTCCGCCAAGGGCAGGTGGGCGTCGAGCCGTCCCACGTAATCAACTGAACAACGGGCGATTACTAAGCGCATGGCTACTACCCTAGCCTGTTGCTATTGACGCTTGGACTGCCGGGTGGCTCGCTCCCGCAATTGCTTGTAATCAAAGCGCTGTTGCCGCTTGGACGGCGCAGCCTCGACCCAGGCTTCGAAGGCCATGATCCCGCGGGCATCGGAAGCCAGCTCGTATTCCGCATCCCCGGTACTAAAGTGCACTACCTCGGTGGCATCAGACATGAAAGAAGCCTCGTCATCATCCAAAGAACGGGAGTTCAAAATGGTGATGTCGAGGCGATTAAACCACAGGTTATAGCGCGGAAATACAGAGCGCAGTTTGAAATATTCAACAACTTCTCCGGTATAGCGCAGCACGCCATGGCGCCAAGAAAAGCTATCCTTCGCCGGCATTGAGCGCAACAACACCGCGGTTCCGCGCGAGCGCAGAGTAAAAAATCGCAGGGCCGCCAGCAGAACTACTAGCAATACCACCAACGCTAAGGCCCACAGGACCACCGAGATAACCGTTGAATTCATGGGCTCCACACGCCATCCTTGGTTAGTGAAAGAACAATTATTTGGATTGTAGCGCCTGATTCCGCCTCCGCGCCAATAAGAAAAGGCAAAGAAAACGTGAAAAAGCGCACCGGATACATTCCAGTGCGCTTTTCTGAGAGCAGGAAGGGCGGCTATTGCTGCCCTCTCCTACCAATCCAAGGTTTATTCAGCCTTTGCTGCGCGGCGAAGTGCACGCAATGCAGCCTCACCGCGGGACTTGGTGAGCTCATGAGCCGAAGAGGAGTCCTCTTCCGCCTGGGCCTCATCCACCTCATCGGACCAGATGGCCCAATCAGCGAGGACGGTAATCTTGTCCTGGGTAACGGAGAGGAAGCCACCCTGGACGGCGGCAACGCGCCGCGCGCCATCAACTGGGTGGATGGTCACTACGCCATTGTCGATCAACTGACCGATCACAGGCTCGTGACCGGGAAGCACGCCGATCTCACCCTCGGTGGTCTCAGCCGTCACTATGGAGGCCTGACCAGACCACAATGAGCGCTCGACGGAAACCAATTCGGCGGTGATGTCAGCCATGTGCCTCTCCCTACTTCTCGTTCAACTTCTTGTATGCAGCTTCGACGTCGTCCAAGCCACCCAAGCCGTTGAAGGCCTGCTCTGGGTAGTGGTCAAACTCACCGTTGCAGATGCGCTCGAAGGCATCGATGGTGTCCTGCAGCGGCACGTAGGACCCCTCCAGACCAGTGAACTTCTGCGCGACGAAGAAGTTCTGGCCCAGGAAGCGCTCGATACGGCGGGCACGCTGCACGGTCACCTTGTCTTCTTCAGACAGCTCGTCCATACCAAGGATGGCGATGATGTCCTGCAGTTCCTTGTTCTTCTGCAGAATACCGATGACGCGCTGTGCTACCTCGTAGTGCTTCTCGCCCACAATGCCTGGCTCGAGGATACGAGAGGTAGAGGTCAGCGGGTTCACTGCCGGGTAAATACCCTTAGAAGCAATGGCACGGTCCAGCTCGGTCGTCGCATCCAAGTGGGCGAAGGTCGTGGCTGGGGCCGGGTCAGTGTAGTCATCGGCAGGCACGTAAACGGCCTGCAGAGAGGTAATGGAACGACCCTTGGTGGAGGTAATGCGCTCCTGCAACACACCCATCTCATCAGCCAAGGTTGGCTGGTAACCCACGGCGGAAGGCATGCGACCCAGCAGGGTGGATACCTCGGAGCCGGCCTGGGTGAAACGGAAGATGTTGTCGATGAACAGCAGCACGTCCTGGTTCTGCACATCGCGGAAGTACTCCGCCATGGTCAGGCCGGACAGGGCCACGCGCATACGAACTCCTGGTGGCTCGTCCATCTGGCCGAAGACAAGTGCGGTATCCTGCAGAACGCCCATCTCTTCCATTTCCAGGAAGAGGTCGGTGCCCTCACGGGTGCGCTCGCCGACGCCGGCGAAGACCGACGTACCGGAGAACTCGCGGGCAATACGGGTAATCATTTCCTGAATCAGGACCGTCTTACCCACACCTGCACCACCGAAGAGGCCAATCTTGCCGCCCTTAACGTAAGGGGTCAGCAGGTCAATGACCTTAATACCGGTCTCGAGAATCTCGGTCTTGCCTTCGAGCTGGTCGAACGCTGGTGGCTCGCGGTGGATGCCCCACTGCTCGCCATCGCGGCCGAGGCCTGGCTCATCGAGGCAGTCACCGAGGGCGTTAAAGACGTGGCCTTTGACGACGTCGCCGACGGGAACGGAGATAGGCTCTCCGGAGTCGACTACCTCGGCGCCACGAACGAGGCCATCGGTAGGTGCCATGGACACGGTACGAACGAGGTTGTCACCGAGGTGCTGAGCGACCTCGAGGGTGACGGTCTTTGCCACAGCTTCGAGCTTAATCTCGACGTGGAGTGCGTTGTACAGGGCCGGAAGTGCCTCGCGTGGGAATTCCACGTCCACCACCGGACCGATGACGCGCACGACACGACCGGCGACTGCCGAAGACTGTGCATTCTGCTCTTGCAGAGCTGTAGTCATAATCTAGTCACTTTCTGCGCTGTCAGATAGCGCGCCAGCGCCACCGACGATCTCTGAAATTTCCTGGGTAATCTGCGCCTGACGGGCCTGGTTGGCCACGCGAGACAGGTCATTGACCATCTCGGTTGCGTTGTCAGTAGCAGATTTCATAGCTGTACGGCGTGCAGCGGACTCGGAAGCCGAAGCCTCCAAGAACATAGCAAACAGGATACGCGAGACGTACTGCGGAAGCAGCGCTTCCATCAGGGTATCCGCGTCCGGTTCGAACTCGAAGTCCGCGGAAATGTTTTCCGTCGGCTCCGGATCTTCCAGTGCGGAGTCACCCATCTCGTACTCCTCGCCCTGCACTACCGGCTCAACAGGCAAAAGCTGCTGCGCACGCGCGGTTTGAGTCAGCATGGATTCAAACTCGGTGTAGACCACGTGCACCTGGTCGAAACCGGTAACACCTGCGCCTTCACCTTCCGCATGCAGGCCCTCGCGGCCCTTGGTAGTGCCCTTCGAACCAGCAACGAAGCCATCGATCATGTGGCGACGCACATCGTGGGTGCCCTCCCAGGTTGGATCCTGAGAGAAACCATCCCAGCTGCCTGCTACCTCTTCCTCGCGGAAGTTGTAGTGGCCGATGCCCTTGCTGCCGGTGACGTAGCGAACTACCTCGTAGCCCTTGCTTTCGAGGAGGGCCTTGAGCTGGGCTGCCTTCTTGAAGACGTTGTTGTTGTAGCCACCGCACATGCCTCGGTCAGAGGTGATTACGAGAATCGCGGCGACGTTGCCGTCTTCACGCTCGCGCAGCATAGGGTGCTCTAGCGTCGACGCTGCAGCCAACCTGTTCATGACATTGGTCAGCTCAGTCGCGTACGGCTGAGAGGCTTCCACCCGAGCCTGCGCTTTGGTAATGCGCGAGGTAGCAATGAGCTCCTGGGCTTTAGTGATCTTCTTAGTCGAGTTCACGGACCGAATGCGGTCGCGCAATTCGCGAAGATTAGCCATCGTTTCTCCTCCCTTCTTTCATATAGACGGTTAATTACGAGAGCTGAACTCTACTTAGCCGTCTTCCGGGAGACGTTGAGCTCGGTGCTTTTCACGTCATTTTCGTCCAAAGGATCTACAGGCTCTTCGGTACCCAAGTTGTGGCCCTCGGAGGTGCGGAACGTAGGAGCGAACTCCTTGGCTGCGGCCTCGAGTGCTTCCTTGGACTCATCGCTGAGCGCCTTGCCGCCGGCGATCTGCTCAAAGACCTCTGGAGTATTGGCGTTGAGGTACTCGTGCACCTCGGCCTCGAAGCGGCGAACGTCTTCGACGGGAACGACGTCGAAGACGCCTGCCTCGGCGAGGTAGATGGATACCATCTGGTATTCCACCGGCTGCGGCGAGGATTCGGACTGCTTCAGCAGCTCGACCAAGCGAGAGCCGCGCTCCAGCTGTGCCTTGGAGGCAGCGTCCAGGTCGGATGCGAAGGCAGCGAATGCCTGCAGGTCACGGTATGCAGCCAGGTCAAGACGGAGGTTACCGGCAACCTTCTTCATACCCTTGGTCTGTGCCGCACCACCAACACGGGAGACGGACACACCGACGTTAATAGCCGGGCGAACACCCTGGTTGAAGAGGTCGGACTCCAAGAAGACCTGACCGTCAGTAATGGAAATGACGTTGGTCGGAATGAAGGCACTGACGTCATTAGCCTTGGTCTCGATGATGGGCAGTGCGGTCATGGAGCCGGCACCCATGTCATCGGAAAGCTTGGCAGCGCGCTCCAGCAAGCGGGAGTGCAGGTAGAAGACGTCGCCTGGGTAAGCCTCACGTCCCGGCGGGCGGCGCAGCAACAGCGAAATTGCGCGGTATGCCTCAGCCTGCTTGGTCAGGTCATCGTAGATGACCAGGACGTGGTTGCCCTGGTACATCCACTGCTGGCCCAATGCAGCACCGGAGAACGGTGCCAGCCACTTGTAGCCGGCGGAATCAGAAGCTGGGGCCGCCACGATGGTGGTGTAATCCAGCGCGCCGTGCTCCTCAAGGGTGCGGCGCACGCTGGCGATGGTCGAGCCCTTCTGGCCGATGGCGACGTAAATACAACGGACCTGCTTGTCCTTGTCGCCGGACTCCCAGTTAGCCTTCTGGTTCAAAATGGTATCGATAGTAACCGCGGTCTTACCGGTCTTACGGTCACCAATGATCAGCTGACGCTGACCACGGCCGATCGGGGTCATCGCATCGATAGCCTTGATGCCGGTCTGCATTGGCTCTTCAACCGGCTGGCGCTGCAGCACCGAAGGTGCCTGCAACTCGAGGACGCGCTCCTCTTCGCTTTCGATTGGGCCCAAGCCGTCGATGGGCTGGCCCAGTGGGTTAATAACGCGGCCGAGGAAGTCCTCGCCCACGGGGATGGAAAGGACCTCTCCGGTCCTCTTAACCTCGTCGCCCTCCTTGAGGGACTCGTAGTTACCCAGGACCACGACACCAATGGAATTGGTATCAAGGTTCTGTGCGACGCCAATTACGCCGCCGGGGAACTCGAGCAGCTCATTCGCCATAACGGATGGCAGGCCAGAAACCTGCGCAATACCGTCAGCTGCCGAAATGACCACGCCGACCTCCTCACGGGAGGCCTCCGCGGAGTAGCTCGAGGTGTAGTTCGCAATCGCACTACGGATCTCGTCGGAGGAGATCGTCAGCTCCGCCATGTTCTTCCTGCTCTCGGTAGTATCTTCCAGCACTTACTTAAATCGTTTCTGTCGTTTCGGCTACACCATCTGGGCACGGAAGCGGGCAATCTTGCCTGCCGTCGAGCCGTCAATGATTTCATCGCCGACGCGGATGCGCATGCCACCGAGGAGGCTGGTGTCAACCTCAGAGTGAATGGACATCGCACGACCATAAATTTTGCCCAGCTTCTCAGCGAGTACTGCCTGCTGGCCTTCATTCAATTCACCCGCAGCGACAACGCACGCGATGGTGCGATCCTGCAGGGCTGCTGCAGTATCGGCCAATCCGGCTACGTCATCAATCGGGTTTTGCTCTGGGCGGCTGATGGCCTGCAGCGCGAGCGCCTCAGTAAACATCGTTACCTTGCCGTAGAGCACGTTTGCCAGCAATCCGCGCTTGCGTGCGGATTCAGCAGTTCGATCGGAAAGCAGCTGGGTAAGCTCGCCCTCGCGGTCCAGAATCTGCGCCAAACGGAAAAGCTCGTCTTCGACCTGGCCCAATTGGCCCTGCGCCTCGGCGGCGCGCAGCAATGCGCGGCGGCCCAAGGATACAAGCCCGTTGACGAAGTCCTTCGGCGAAGACCATTGGTTCGCCGCAGCTTCCTGCAGGATGCTCAGTGCACCGGCAGAAATCTTGGAGCCAAAGAGATTCTCGGCCAAGGACTTGCGTGCTTCAGCCGGGGCTGCAACGTCGATGAAGGATACGCGCAATTCGCGGTCCCCATCCAAAACGTCGACGACCTCGAAGATATCCAGGCCCGCTTGGACTGCACTAGCGACATTCTTATCGCCAGCGAGGATTTCATCCACACGGGATTGTGAGTTCGCGAGTGCTTCGCGGCTAGCTGCCTTCATAGTTGCCTACTTTCCGGCCGGTGCCACAGAGTCGAGCTCGGACAAAAAGCCATCGATGGTAGAGGACTTCTTGGAAGCGTCAGAAAGCTCGCCGCCCAGAATCTTTTCTGCCAGGTTGATGGAGTTCTGTCCCATTTCGGAACGCAGCTCAGTAACAACCTGCGCACGAGAAGCTTCCAACTGCTTTTCGCCATTGGCGACGATGCGGCGGGATTCCTCTTCCGCTTGGCTCTTCGCGTCAGCCTCGATCTGCTTGCCGCGCTCGCGCGCCTGCTCGCGGATCTCGGCTGCCTCTGCGCGGGCATCAGCCAGCTGAGCATTGTACTTTTCTAGAGCAGCCTTGGCCTCGGCCTGCTGGGCCTCAGCGCGCTTCATGCCGCCCTCAATCCGGTCTTCACGCTCTTCGAGCAACTTGGTGTAACGAGGAAGCACGAACTTCCAGAACAACCAGAGAATTACGATAAAGCACAGCAAAGACCAGAAAATGTCATAGTTCTTGGGCAGAAGAACGGAGAAGCTACCCGAACCTGGGTTCTCCTCGCCCTCTGCTGCAAGCATATAAACGACGTTATTCATAGGTCTCCCGTCTTAAAAGTTTCGGTTTGGAAAACTCGTACTTTTAGAACAGGAAGCCGGCAACCAGGCCGATAAGGGCCAGGGCCTCGGTGAAGGCGATACCAAGGAACATGGTGGTACGCAGCTGGCCGGCCATCTCCGGCTGGCGAGCCATAGCCTCAACGGTCTTGCCGGCGACGATGCCGATACCGATACCTGGGCCGATAGCAGCCAGGCCGTAGCCGATGGTGCCGAAGCCTTCGAACGTCGTAGCAGCATCCTGTGCCAGAATGATTTCGTTCATGGTGAAAGTCGTTCCCTTTCGTAAAAATCTTCAGTCCGAACCGGACCGAATGTCAGTGTTGTGTAATTAGGTGGATTACTCGGTCGCGCTCGTCGACCTCGTCCTTAGTGCGAATCAGCGTGCAAGGACAACTCGATGTACACCGCCGTCAACAAAGCGAAGATGTACGCCTGCAAGAAGATAACCAGAATCTCGAACAGGCTCATAGCCAAGCCCAAGACCACGGTCAGCCCAGACAGGACGGTCCAACCATTTAGCTGCCAGAAGAAGAAGTTCGTAGCAGAGAAGAGAAGAACCAGGATGATGTGTCCAGCAAGGAAGTTCGCCATGAGACGAATTGCAAGGGTAACCGGTCGCAGAATGAACGTAGAGAAGAACTCAATCGGTACCACCAAAAGGTGCAATGCCGGTGGCAAGTTCGGAATCACTACGGAGGAGCGAATGAACTTACCAAAGCCGTAGCGCTTGGCGCCGGCGTAAATCATGACGATGTACGAAACGGCTGCCAACACAATTGGCATACCAATACGACCGTTGGGCGAGACGTTAAGTCCCGGGATAACGGTCGCGACGTTCATAAACAGAACCGCGAAGAAGATGCTAGCGATAATTGGCAGGAATCGCTTTCCCTCCTTCTTACCCAAAATGTCCTCGGCGATGTGGACGCGGACGAAGTCGACCGCGTTCTCGCCCACATTCTGAATGCCAGAAGGAACCAACTTAGGGTTCTTAAAGGCAGCCCAGAAAAGGATCACCACAATTAGCGTCATCAAAATGCGAATCAGCATCAGGCGATCAAGCGCGAACCATCCGTCGGCGAAGTCACCGAAAAACAGATGGTCGGCATCAATTTGCCCCGGGAAGAATTCTTCACCTAGATCGGGCGTATGGAAGTGCCCTTTCATAGCCAATGTTGTAACGCTCAGCGTTCTCTCCCGTGTTCGGGCCACACAGCCATTAGCTGGCTTCTGTGGTGCGATGGACGTCTCAAACTCTCTGCCTTGAACACGGACTCCGTCGCACATCAGCGTGAACAAGACAGGGATTTACCGTGCAGGATAAAAGCGCAACACTTAACCCCGCGGTAACCCGAAGCAAATCGTATCAGCTGGATCAACAGTTTTCGCACGTGGGGGCCCCATAAGCCACACCCGATACCGCCATATCCGCCTTTTGGCAGACAAAACCGCGCTATTCCTGCCTAATTCACAAACGTGCATTTGATCACACCCCTAAGCCAACACACCTCCTCGGGGGTGGCGGCCTGCCATTAATGCCAGCATGCAGGCACAAAAAGGCCGTCGCGCACCACCCCAGTGCGCGACGGCTAAGCCCTAATGTGGGCACGAATTAGGACACGTAGGTGACCCGAGAGGTGACCACGGCCCAGACTTCGGAGCCTAAGGTAACGATGAGCGCGACGACGACGGTAAGAAATAGCGCCCACGTGTCATAGAAATCCATGTCCCGGATAATGGCCAGCACGCCGATAAGCACGATCAGCTTGATAAGCCAGCCGCCCAATACCACCGCGATAGTGGTAGAGGGGGTCGAGTTCGCGGTAAAGAGGACCGACAGCGCGGTAAACAAGACAAAGCCGCCGCCGAGAGCAGCGCCGACGATAACGCCCCAGAGCCCGGCGACACCTTGTGCCCCTCCCCAGACGGCGAGGGAAATGATGGTAAAGATGCCGAGAGCGGTAGCCCCTTTCTTTACGGCGCGCTGCAGCGGCACGCGCGGGTCATCGAAATTAGCATTTTCCGTTGTGTCACTCACGGACATTCACCCTACATCACGCGCTCGCAGAGTCATGCAATACGCAATCATCCGATGACCGGAGGCCAATCTTGCCCTGCCGCAGTGGAATCAGCGTCGCGCCAAAGGCAACCAATAATGCCGTGATGGACAAGCCGACCGCTACCGGGGCCGGCACGATGGAAAAGGACACCGCACCGAAGGCCACCGCGGATACCCAGAGGTACAGCACGAGCACAGTGCGCCGGTGCGTATGCCCCAACGACAACAGGCGGTGGTGGATATGCGCCTTATCCGCAGAAAATGGCGAACGGCCTTGGGACAGGCGGCGAATGACCGCCCAGACAAGGTCTAAGACTGGAATAAACACTGCTGCGATCACCACGAGGATGGGCGACATTAGCGCCACCATGTCCACGGTGCCGTACAGGGACATATTGATCTTGCCGGAGGCCGAAGTAGACGCTGCGGCGAGCAAGAGCCCGATAAGCATGGAGCCGGAATCGCCCATAAAGATTCGCGAAGGTTCAAAGTTATGGGGCAAAAAGCCCGCACACATCCCCACCAACGCGGCGCTGATGATAGCAGGTGGATACGCCGATACCGCCCCGCCCTGGTCATGCAGAACGGTGAGCGAAAAGACCAAGATGGCGCCACCGGCGATGAGGCCAAGGCCAGCTGCGAGGCCATCGAGGCCGTCGACGAAGTTGATAGCATTGATAAGCAGAACGGTGAAAAACGCGGTAAGCAGGGTGCTTTGAATCTGGTCGAGCACTACCGTGGTGCCGCCACCGAAGGGGATGAAAAGCAGCGTCCACGTCAGGCCCAGGCCACTCATGAGCGCGGCGGCAAAGAGCTGCCCGAAAAGCTTGATGAGGGCGCCGAGCTCTAGGTAGTCATCGGCAACGCCGACAAGCACGATGGCCAGCGCCGCCCACATCACCGCACTCATCTCCGGGGTGACGGGCATAAACCCGCGAGTCAAGGCTGGAAGCTGGGCTGCGAGGAATATCGCCGCGCCAAAACCGGTAAACATGGCGAGCCCGCCCATGCGGGGCGTGGGCTGGGAGTGGGAATCACGCAGGCGAATTTCTGCCACCCGGCCCGTGCGGACCAAAAAGGACCGCACCACTCCGGTGGTCAGGTAGGTAAATGTCGCTGCTACGAGGATGACCAAGGCCAACTCGCGCAGCGGTACGCCAGTGCCGCTCACGCGAAATGCTCCTTCTATCCTTGGGGCCGGGTCCGCAGGGAATCAGCGGAGACGCCGAGGACCTCACCGATTTCCTCCGCGGATAATGCACCCTCGCGCAGTAGGTATGGATGATCACCGGAGAGATCGATAATGGTCGAGGGCTTGCCGATGTCCGTTTCTCCCCCATCCAAGTACACGGTGACGGCCTTGCCCAATTGGTCCTTGGCCATTTGCGCCGTAGTTGGTGGTTGGTGTCCGGAGATATTGGCAGATGAAACCGCCATCGGTCCTACCTCGCGCAAGAGCTCGATGGCAATCGGGTGAAGGGGCATCCGCAGCATGACGGTGCCGCGGGTATCTCCCAAGTTCCACGGCAAGGATGGCGCCTGTGGCACCACGATGGATAGCCCGCCTGGCCAAAAGGCCTCGACGAGGTCGCGGGTGGAATCGGGGTACGAGGCGACGAGTCCGCGCACGGTATTCCACGAGCCAACGAGCACGGGAACCGGCATATCCGGCCCGCGCTGCTTGGTGGCGAGCAGGTTGGCTACCGCGTCATTATCGAAGGCATCGCAGCCCAAACCGTACAGCGTATCGGTGGGCATGACCACGAGCCGCCCAGACTTTGCGGCCTTGGTGGCGATGCTCACGCCTTCCTCACGCTCGGTGTCATCGGCGCAATTATAAATTTTTCCTTGCATCAATTATCCCCTTCTTGCCCGACGGTGATGCCTTAGTCTACCGCGCGCTGAGCGGTAATAAAGCGCGGCGTGCCTGTTAAGTCCCTAAGCGGCGCGATATGGGCAAAGCCACCGTGGTCACGCACCGCATCGCGCACGGCATCGCCAGTCGTATCGTCGTGTTCAATCGCCATGAGCCCACCGGGCCGCAAAAGCCTGGCGATGGTGGGAATCAACCCGCGGATTACTCCCATGCCGTCATCGCCACCGAAGACGGCCACGTGCGGATCGTGATACACCTCCAGTTGCAGGTTCGGATCTTCCGGTACATAAGGCGGGTTGGTCACTACGAGATCGACCGTGCCATTCCAGTCCGCCAGAGTCTGACTGTCGGTCGCGTCCGCCTGCACCACCTCTACCCCGGTGCCGAGAGTATTGGCGCGGGTGAACTCGAGGGCGGCATCGGAAAGCTCTACTGCCTTAACCTCCGCCTGCGGTACGTAATGCTGCAGGTAGAGCGCCAGCGCGCCCGAACCCGAGCACAAATCCACCATGCGCGGGCCTGGTGCGTGGTGGACCGCCCAGTCCGCCATCACCTCCGTTTCCGGGCGCGGAATGAACACGCCTGGGCCCACCTTTAGGTCTAGGGGCCCAAACCACGCCGTACCCAGCACGTATTGCAGCGGCTCGCGCTGTTCCCGCCTGCGCAAAAGCGCCTCAAAAGCCACCTCGAAGCCGGGCATGGGTGGCTCGTGCAGCGGGATATCCAAATGCCCGCAGTGAATGAGGTGGGAGATGAGGATCCGCGTATCCCACTCGGGACTTCCTACTCCAGCAACGCGAAGGCGCTGCACCCCATGGCGCAGCGCCTCACCGTACGATTCCATCGACCGCGATTACCCCTCGGCCTCAAGGCGCTCGGCGCGCTCCTGGTCCTGCAGGGCCTTGATGAGATCCTGCATATCGCCGTTTAGCACGGAATCCAGGTTATTGGCCTTGTAGCCAATGCGGTGATCCGTGATGCGGTTTTCGGGCCAGTTATAAGTGCGCACGCGCTCGGAGCGATCCATGGTGCGCACCTGGGAGGCGCGCTGCTCGCCAGCCTCGGCCTCGCGGGCCTCGCGCTCCATCTGGTCCAGGCGAGCCTGCAGCACCTGCAGGGCGCGGGCCTTGTTCTGGATCTGCGAACGTTCCTTCTGGCAGGTAACAATCAACCCCGTGGGCAGGTGGGTAATGCGCACCGCGGAGTCGGTGGTGTTCACGCCCTGACCACCCTTACCGGAGGAGCGGTACACATCGACGCGGATATCCTTGTCATCGATATTGACCGATTCCACCTCTTCGGGCTCCGGGTACACCAGCACGCCAGCAGCGGAGGTCTGGATGCGGCCCTGCGATTCCGTGACCGGCACGCGCTGCACGCGGTGCACGCCGCCCTCGAATTTGAAGACGGACCACGCGCCATCGCGCGTCGGAGACTTAGCGCGGAAGGAAATGGTCATGTCCTTTACGCCGCCCAAATCGGACTCGTTAAGGCCCAAGACCTCCCACTTAAAGTCGATCTTATCGGCAAAACGCTCGTACATGCGGGCCAAGTCGCCGGCAAAGAGCGCGGCCTCTTCGCCGCCGGCGCCGGCCTTGATCTCCATGATGATATCTTCCGAGTCCTGCTCATCGCGCGGGGCGAGCAGGTCAGCCAGCTTTTCTTCCAGCTCTTCCACCGACGCTGCTAGGCGGTCCGCTTCTTCCTGGAAGTCGTGGTCTTCATAAGCCATCTCCTTGGCGTCCGCGAGATCCTCGCGCGCCTGGGTCAGCTCCTCGTTGACCTTGATGATGGGGCGCAGCTCCGCGTACCGCTTGGATAGCTTGCGAAAAGCCTGCTGATCGCCGGCGATTTCTGGGTCGCCCATCTGCATTTCAATGCCCTGGTATTCCGACACAATGTCATCAACCATGGAAACTTGATTAGACATAGTCTTCCTCGTCCTTATCCGCAGCCATCGGTGCAGAAGAAGCCACCTGCATGAGGAACTCGCCATTCGAGCGGGTCTTCTTAAGCTGCTTGATCAACAGGTCAATTGCCTGGTGGGAATCCAGGGCCGACAGGATGCGGCGCAGTTTGGTCATGATGCGCGCCTCTTCAGGCACCAGCAGGAGCTCGTCCTTGCGGGTTCCGGAGGGGTTGACATCCACAGCTGGGAATACGCGGCGTTCCGAGATCCCGCGGTCCAGCTTCAATTCCGCGTTGCCCGTCCCCTTGAATTCCTCGAAGATGACGGTATCGCCGGTCGAACCGGTCTCCACCATCGCGGTGGCGATGATGGTCAGCGAACCGCCCTCTTCGATATTGCGGGCAGCGCCCAAGAAGCGCTTTGGCGGGTAGAGCGCATTGGAATCCACACCACCGGACAGGATGCGGCCCGATGCCGGGGAGGAGTTGTTGTAGGCGCGGCCCAGGCGGGTAATGGAATCCAGCAGCACCACGACGTCCTTGCCCTGCTCCACCAAGCGCTTCGCGCGCTCGATGGCCAGCTCGGAAACGGAGGTGTGCTCTGAGGGCGGGCGGTCAAAGGTGGAAGAAATGACCTCACCCTTCACGGAGCGCTGCATGTCCGTGACCTCTTCGGGGCGCTCATCCACCAGCACCACCATGAGGTAGCACTCAGGGTTATTGGTGGCAATCGCATTCGCGATATTTTGCAAAATCGTGGTCTTACCGGCCTTTGGCGGCGAGACGATGAGCGCGCGCTGGCCCTTACCAATCGGCATGATCAGGTCGATGACGCGGGTGGTGAGGATCTTTGGATCCGTTTCCAAGCGCAGGCGCTGGTTGGGATACAGCGGCGTGAGCTTATTAAAGTGCGGGCGCTGCTTGGCCTCTTCTGGATCGATCCCATTGACGGTATCGACCTGCACCAACTGGTTGTACTTGCGGCGGTTGCGGCCATTGCCGTGGGTGTGGGTAGGTCCAGCCACCTTCACCTGACCAGTAATGGCATCGCCAGAGCGCAGGCCCAGCCGGCGCACGATGTTTTTATTAACAAAGACGTCCGCATCGCCCGCGCGGTACCCGGTGGTGCGCAGGAAGGAGACGTTATTGTCTACAACATCCAAGATGCCGCCGACTGCCTGCAGCTCATCGCCCTCGCGCACCTGCAGGTCATTGCCGCCGCCGTGGTTATCATTATTACCCCGGCCACCCCGGCGATTCCGGCGGTTGCGACGGCCACGGCGGTTACCGCGGTCAAAATTATTATCGTCATTGCGATTATTGCGGTGATTATTATCGCCGTTCTTCTCGCCCTGCTTGTCTCCCTGATTATCGGAGCCATCCTGGGAGTCATCGCGGCGATCCTGGTGGCGATTCTGGTTCTGGTTGTGCGCGTCGCCCCGGTTGTTGTCACTCCGGTTATTCTCGCCCCGGTTATTATCGTCCTGCTCTAGACGCTCCTGGCGGCGGGCGCGGTTGCGGCGGGCACGGCGGGCCTGCGACCGCGATTCATAGCGCTGGTCGTCGCTGTTGTCCTTGCGGTCTTTGCCGCGGTTGTCCTGCTGTTCGCTGGACTTGCCGTTATCGCTCTCGCCGCGATCGTCCTTCTTAGACGGCTTATCTTTCTGCTTGGCAGGCGCCGCATCCTTAGCGGATTTCTCGGCCTTCTCGGCCTTTTCTACCTGCTCTATTTTTGCCTTCGCCTTTGGGGGAACCTGACCGGTCTTAATGGCGGTGATGAGATCCCCTTTGCGCAGGGCAGAGACGCCGCGAAGGCCGCGCTCGGCAGCCATTTTGCGCAATTCCGGCAGCTTCAGGGATGCGAGATCCTGTGCCGCGGTGTTGTCCGTATCGCTCACGGATATCCTTTCGTTGCTTGACCAGGTCCATAGTTGGGATCCGCCCTCCCCCCACTTCAGGGAAGCTTGGGCGGGTGCACTGGAAGCCGATGTGTATTTTTCTTATCTTTTCGCCCTCGTGCCAAGGCGCTAGCGCACCCTGCCGGGCAATAAGCATGAGGCCTCTTCCGGTTACCGTATGGGAATTCCCCCTTGTAGCTCGTACGCGGGGGCGGAAGAATTCAAGAAACGACTGTGGGCAATGTTTAACGATGGGACCTGTCACTGGGCCCGATTGCATAGGATTGGGAAGATTTCCCGCTTTCCTATCAGTCGATGGCAAGTATAGCGCATTCGCTACACCGTGAGTACTTGGACACCGCTACAGTGGAAGCATGCTTTCCACGATGATGGATATTCCCCTGTCTTTAACCCGTATTTTGGAATACGGCGCGTCGGTGCATGGCAATACCACTGTTACCACTTGGCACGGTGAGGGCACCGGATCCGAGTTTGGCCCCGCAGAAAAGGTCACCTTCCGCGATATCGCCGCCCGCGCGGCGGCCTTTGCCCATGTTTTACACGATGACCTTGGCATTACCGGTGATCAGCGCGTGGGCAGCTTCATGTGGAATTGCGCCGAGCACCTCGAGGTCATGTTTGGCTCCGCCTGCAAGGGCGCGGTTTTTACCCCGCTGAATAAGCAGTTGATGAATGACCAGATCCGGCACATCATTAGCCACGCTGAGGTCTCCGTCATCGTGTGTGATCCCCGCCTCGCCCCGCAGTTGGGCACGGTTTTACACGGCGCGCCATCCGTGCATTCGGTGATTTTCACCGGCTCCCAATCGCCGCAGCGCTTTGCCCACCATTTCCCGCGCGGCATCGAGTTTTATTCCTACGAGGCGCTGCTGGATGGCCGCTCTACCATCTACGATTGGCCCGAGCTCGATGAGCGCACCGCCGCCGCTTTGTGCTATTCCACCGGCACCACCGGCGCCCCGAAGGGCGTTTTATATTCCCACCGCTCGCTGTACCTCGAGGCCATGCAGCTGCGTTCCTCGGATTCGCTGTGCATTACCCACGGTGAGACCTTCCTGTGCTGCATTCCCATCTATCACGTGCTGAGCTGGGGCGTTCCCTTTACGTGTTTCATGACGGGTACCCCGCTCGTGCTTCCCGATGCCGATGTCTCCGCCCCCACCCTTGCCAAGGTCATTGCGGCCACGTCGCCGCGCGTGGCCCACGGCGTGCCCACCATCTGGATCCAGCTCTTCGTGCACTACATGCACAATCCGCCAGAGCGCATGACGCTGACGGAAATTTTCGCCGGCGGCTCCCCTGTGCCGCCGCAGCTTATCAAGATGTGGGAGGAGCATTACGGCGTCGACGTCGTGCACGTGTGGGGCATGGTCGAAACCTCGACGGTCGGCAGCGTTGCCCGCCCGCCACAGGGCGCGTCCGGCGATACCCGGTGGGCCTATCGCATCTCCCAGGGAAAGATCGCCGCCTCGCTGCAGTACCGCGTGGTCAATGATGGCCAAGTGGTATCCAAGACCGACCGCAATGCCGGTGAGCTCCAGGTGCGCGGCAACCTCGTGACCGGTTCTTATTATCATTCGCCCACCGCCGAGCCGGGCGAGGTGGCCTCCGAGTTCCGCGGCAAGCCGGTCGAGGCCGCGGAATCCAAGTTCACCGCGGATGGCTGGTTGCGCACAGGCGATGTCGGCTCCGTAACGAAGGACGGCTTCCTCACTGTTGAGGACCGCGCCCGAGATGTCATCCGCTCCGGCGGCGAGTGGATCTATTCGGTACAGCTGGAAAACCTCATCATGGCCAATTCCGATGTGGTGGAGGCCGCGGTGATTGGCTACCCCGATAAGCAATGGGTGGAGCGCCCACTTGCCGTCACCGTCTTGGGCGAGCAGGCCTCGCCCACCATCGAGACCGCCGAAAAGTTGCGCCAGAGCCTGCGCAAGGAATTGCCCAGCTGGATGCTGCCGGAGTACTGGACCTTCGTAAAATCCATCGATAAGACGTCAGTGGGCAAGTTCGATAAGAAGGATTTGCGCGCCCACTTGGCCGAAGGCGATTACAACATCATCCGCCTCAAGGGCCCGGGTGAAGCCCAGCGCCTTGACGATATCGACGAAAGCGATTTTAACCGGGAAAACGAGGAATAATCCCCGGCCAGGTGGCGTTGTAGCTTGGTGTACCTTGTTCCCCACTCTTAGACTGGCAGCAATGACTTCACCAACGCCTTCTTCTTCAGCGGTCTCCCTGCCCCTGCCCACCGTGGGCCGGTCGCAGCCGCCGGAGGACTTACCTGCCGCAGCAAGCGACGGCACCCGCGCCTTGGTTGATCGCTACGGCCGCAGGGCCCGCGACCTGCGCGTGTCGCTTACGGATCGCTGCAACCTGCGCTGCACGTACTGCATGCCGGCCGAAGGCTTAGAGTGGATGCCCACGCAGCAAACGCTATCCGATGAAGAAACCATCCGGCTTATCCGCCTCGGCGTGGAAAAGCTCGGCATCCGCCAGGTGCGCTTTACCGGCGGCGAACCGCTGTTGCGCAAATCCTTGGCAGATATCATCGCCGCCACCAAGGAACTCACCACGGATGAAGGCATCGCACCGTCCACGGCGCTGACTACCAATGGGTTGGGCTTGGAAAAGCGCGCGGCACAACTCGCTACCGCGGGGCTCGACCGCATCAATATCTCGCTGGATACCATCGATCCTCAGCGCTATGCCGCACTCACCCGCCGCGACCGCCTATCCCACGTACTCGAGGCCATCGCCGCTGCGGCCGATGCCGGATTGAATCCCGTCAAGATCAATGCCGTGGTCATGCCCGGCGTCAACGAGGAAGATATCGTCCCGCTGGCGGACTATGCCCTGCACCAGGGCGCCCAGCTGCGCTTTATCGAGCAGATGCCTCTCGGCCCGCGCGAAAAGTGGCGCCGCGAAGACATGGTCACCGCCGATGATATTTTGCTCAGGCTCCAGGACCACTTTTCCATGCGCCCGGCGCGGGAGCCGCGCGGATCGGCCCCGGCCGCGTTGTGGGATGCTATCGCCCCCGATGGCACCGCCGGCAAGCTGGGCATTATCGCCTCGGTAACCCATCCCTTCTGTGGCGACTGCGACCGCACCCGGCTTACCACCGATGGCGCCGTGCGCAACTGCCTTTTTGGCAATTCCGAAACCCAATTGCGGGATCTCATGCGCTCTGGCGCGAGCGACGAGGAGTTGATGGAGGCATGGGCCGGGGAAATGTGGACGAAGAAACCCGGCCACGGCATTGATGATGAAGGCTTTTTGCAGCCGGATCGTCCCATGTCAGCCATTGGCGGCTAATCTAATTATTTATGTCCGCATCGCGTTCCATTTCTGAGCACCTTTCCGCGGTTCTGGCGCTGGCGCCGGCCCCGCGCGCAGAGTCCGTTCCCGTGGGCCCAGCGCTGCGCGGCCGAGTATTAGCGGAGGATGCCACCGCGCGCTTTCCCGTCCCGCCGTTTGCTAATTCCGCGATGGATGGATTCCTCGTCCGCGCCACTGATATTTCTGGTGCGGGCCCGTGGACGCTGCCGGTCGCAGGCGATGTCCCCGCCGGTGCAACCGCCCAGGAAGTTCCCGCCGGCCAGGCCGTTCGCATCATGACCGGTGCGCCGGTGGGTGATACCGCTGGCCTGCTCGTCGTCCCAGTAGAAAACACCACCGTCCCGCCCGGGCCTACGGAGCTGCCGCGCAGGGTCACCATCACCGAAGCGCCCGCAAAAACGCATATCCGCCCCGCCGGCGAAGATATACGGCCAGGCACCGTCGTTGCTACGGCCGGGACCACCGCGAATGCCGCGGTTATTGCAGCGCTTATATCCACCGGCATCTATTCGGTGCAGGCTTACCAGCGCCCGCGCATCGCGGTGATTTCTTCCGGCAATGAGCTTTCTTCGTATCCAGACGAGCTTTCCCCAGGGCGCCTGCCAGATTCCAATGGGCCGATGCTCGCCTCCCTCGCCCACACGGAGTCCTACTTCCACGTCGGCGACGACCCCGCGGAGTTATCCAGATTGCTCGATGAGCTCAGCGCATCCCACGATCTCATCATTACCTCCGGCGGGGTATCGGCCGGCGCCTTCGATGTGGTGCACGGGGTGCTGGGCGCGGGCGATAATTCGTGGTTCGGGCACGTTCATCAGCGGCCCGGCGCGCCGCAGGGCATCGGCACGTGGCGGGGTGTTCCAATGCTTGCGCTGCCGGGCAATCCGGTGGCGGCTTTCGTTGGTTTCCAGCTTTATGCCCGCCCGCTTATCGTAGCCTTATCGGGCCAGCCACATCCGCGCGAGACCGTGCAGGTGCGTGCGGAGGTGGCGGTGCCACTGCCGCCCGCAAACACGCGCCCCTTCATCGTTCCTGTAACCATAAGTTTTGCGGGAAAGCCCAGGATTACTGGCGCGTTAAGCCGCGGCAGCCACCGCGTGGTCTCGCTGGCAGGTACGAATGGGTATTGCATCATCGATGGACCTGCCCCCGCCGCGGGCGAAGAAACCACCGTCTATCTGTATTAACGAGGAGAATTTTCTATGGAGTTTACCCACCTCAATTCCGCCGGCACCGCCTACATGGTCGATGTGACCGAGAAGCAGCCGACCGTGCGCACCGCCACCGCTGAGGGCGAGGTCGCCTGTTCCCCGGAGGTCATGACCGCGCTGCGCGAGGGCACCGTGCCCAAGGGCGACGTCCTGGCGGTCGCGCGCATCGCCGGCATTTCCGCGGCGAAGAAGGTCCCAGAGCTCCTGCCGCTCGCGCACACCATTGGAGTACACGGCTGCGCGGTGGATCTCGAGCTTGCCGATGCCCACGTGAAGATCACCGCCACCGTGCGCACCGCCGACCGCACCGGCGTGGAAATGGAGGCACTGACCGCGGTCAACGTTGCCGCCTTAGCGCTCATTGACATGGTCAAGGGCGTCGATCGCTCCGCGTATATTCGCCGGTGCGGCATCGTGGCGAAGTCGGGCGGGCGCTCCGGCGATTGGTCTAGGACCCTCCCGGAGGCTTAATGGACGGCGCGATCATTTTGGCCGGCGGGCAATCGCGCCGCATGGGCGGGGCCGATAAGGCACAGGTACGCGCCTTTGGCCTGCGCCTGGTGGACCGCCTGCTGCGCCAGCTTCCCTATGGCATGCCGTCTATCGTTATTTCCCCACATTACCTCGGCCTGCCGCAGGTATGCGAGTCGCCGCTTTTTGGTGGCCCCGTCGCCGGCATCGAGGCAGGTGCGCGCGCTTTGTCGCATTGTGACCGCCTGGCACTCTTCGCGGTGGATGCTCCCGATTCCCCGCAACTGCTCCCACACCTGAACGGAGCATTGCATGCCGCGCCCACCGCCGGTGCCGCGATTACCCGCGCCGCGGACGAGTATTTACAACCCCTGTGTTCGCTGTGGCATACCGATGCGCTCTTTGAGCGCTTGGGCGCGCTGGAATCGACCCGCAATGTCTCCGTGCGAAGGCTGGTTCGGGGCGCCAATTTCGTCGAGGTGGCCGGCACCGGTGCCGAACGCGATTACGATACCCCGGCCGAATTGCAGGACATTCCGCCGCACCCCTCCCTTCGCGCTCACCGGCACGGCTAATCTAGCCACACTCCCCTCTCCCCGTGAGCGCGAAGGGAGGGTTACGGGGAGGGGTGAGGAGGAGAATTATTCGCCGCGGGAGCGGAAGACATCGGCAAGCAGCGGCGCAATAACCCCAAGGGCATCTGCCACGGCGCCGGTGGATGAGGCGCAATTGATGATGAGGCTGCCGCCGCCGTGCTCGGTCATGCCGATGATCCCGCGAGACAGGCCAGCCTTGGGCGAGGACTCGAGCCCGCGCAGGAGCACCTGGGTCTCTAGGCCATAGAGGCGGGCCTTGATATAGCGCTCGGTGACCTCTGGGGTCAGGTTCGTCGCCCCGATGCCGGTACCACCGATGACCACGACGATATCGGTGCCCGTGCCTACGGCGGTGCGCAGCGCGTCGTCGACGGGCGTAAAGCCCTCCGGCACGATGCTGGGTGGTGCCACATCGATGTCATGCGCGCGCAGGATTTCTGCCGCTTTCTCCCCGGCGCGGTTCGATTTTTCACCGGCCAGGATGCGGTCCGAGCTGACGATTATCTGCGCCTTTCTTTGGGACATGAGTCTCATTCCTTCCCCACTATAGAGTGTGGTTAATATCACATTATTCTGTTTTCGATACCAACACACCTGGGGCACGGGGCTAACCAGCAATATCGGAATCGATCAAGAATTACGCAACATTTGTGTGTCGTAATTAGATACGGATTTTATCGGTTTTATTTACCTTTTTGAGCATAGTCGCCGGTAGATTAAAGAGTTGAACAACCTACTATCTGTGAGGAAATCATGACTGCTCTTGATACCTCAGGCAAAGTCATCCAAGGTTGGGATCCAGAAGATTCTGACCACTGGGACTCTAAAATTGCCTGGCGCACGCTGTGGATCTCCACATTCGTCCTTATCATTGGCTTTGCCACCTGGTACCTCGTATCGGCAATTGCCCCACAGTTGAACCAGATCGGTTTCGACTTATCCCGCAGCCAGCTCTACTGGCTGACCGCCATCCCCGGATTGGCGTGCGGTATCTTCCGCCTCATCTTCATGTTCCTGCCGCCCATCCTCGGCACCCGCAAGCTCGTCTTCAGCTCCTCGCTGCTGTTTATCATCCCCATGCTGGGCTGGTTCTTCGCGGTGCAGGACTCCTCCACCCCGTACTGGTGGCTGATGACCCTCGCCTTCCTCTCCGGCATCGGCGGCGGCGTGTTCTCCGGCTTCATGCCCTCGACCGGCTACTTCTTCCCCAAGCGCCTGTCAGGTACCGCGCTGGGTATCCAGGCCGGCATCGGTAACTTCGGCATCTCCTTTATCCAGCTGGTTGCCCCATGGCTCATGGGCTTTACCCTGCTGGGCGTGGGCTTTGTCGCCCCGCAGCGCACCGATGACGGCGAAATCTTTGTCCACAACCCCGCCATCTTCTTGGTCCCGTGGGCCATCGTCGGCGCATTCCTCGCATGGACCCTGCTCAAGGACGTTCCCGTGAAGGCGAATTTCCGCCAGCAGATGGACATCTTTGGCAATAAGAACACCTGGATTCTTACTGTCGTCTACTTCATGACCTTCGGCGCATTTTCCGGCTTCGCGGCACAAACCGCGCTGCTTATTAACCAAATCTTCGGCGAAGGCTCCGAATTTGCCGGCACCTACGACAACCTTCCTGCCGGCGCGAGCTACGCCTTCCTCGGACCACTCATCGGCGCGCTCGTCCGCGCGCTGTGGGGTCCACTGTGCGATAAGTTCGGCGGCGCCATCTGGACCTTCATTGGCTGCCTGGGCATGACCATCTTTACCGTCGTGGCCACCTTCTTCCTCACCCCGGACGAGCCGGATGAGGTCTGGTGGTTCCTGGGCACCATGCTCATTTTCTTCTTCTTCACTGGCCTGGGCAATGCCGGCACGTTTAAGCAAATGCCCATGATTTTGCCCAAGCGCCAAGCAGGCGGCGTTATCGGTTGGACCGGTGCCATCGGCGCCTTCGGCCCGTTTGTCGCAGGTGTCTTGCTCTCCATGATGTCTGCACCGACGTTCTTCTGGGGCTGCGCCGTGTACTTCGCCATCACCACCGTGCTGGTGTGGATCTACTACGCCCGCCCCAACGCCCCATTCCCCGGATAATTAGGAGCTTTCATTCCCCATGACTGCATACTTCGCGCCCGAACAAGGCAACTCAAATCCACTCTTTAAGCTTGGCGCCTACCTGCGCAAAGGCGAAGCTACCGACTCTGGCCAGCAACTTTTCTTAAAGGGCGGCCGCCAGGCAGACGTCTTTTACCGCAATCGCTGGGCCTTCGACAAGATGGTGCGCTCCACCCACGGCGTGAACTGCACCGGTTCGTGTTCGTGGAAGGTCTACGTCAAAGACGGCGTCATCACCTGGGAATCCCAGGCGGTGGATTACCCCACCACCGGCAATGACATGCCAGAGTACGAGCCCCGTGGCTGCCCGCGCGGTGCCTCCTTTTCCTGGTACACCTACTCTCCTACCCGCGTGCGTTACCCGTATGCCCGCGGCGTGTTAGTGGATATGTTCCGCGAGGAAAAGGCAAAGCACGGCGATTCCGTCCTGGCATGGCGCGCCATCCAGGAGGACCCAGAAAAGCGCAAGGCGTATATTTCCCAGCGCGGCAAGGGCGGGCTTATCCGCATTTCTTATGAAGAGGCCATCGATATCGCCTCGGCCGCGCACGTCTACACCATCCGCAAGTACGGGCCGGACCGCATCAACGGCTTTACCGTGATCCCGGCCATGTCCCAGATCTCCTATGGTGCCGGCATGCGCTTCCTGCAGACCATCGGCGGCGTCGCGCTCTCCTTCTACGACTGGTACGCCGACCTGCCCCCGGCATCGCCGCAGACCTTCGGCGACCAGACCGATGTCCCCGAATCCGGTGACTGGTACAACTCTTCCTACCTCATGATGTGGGGCTCGAATATCCCGGTCACCCGCACCCCGGACGCCCACTTCATGGTGGAATCGCGCTACAAGGGCACCAAGGTCGTCGTGGTCTCGCCCGACTTTGCGGATAACACCAAGTTCGCCGATGAGTGGGCCCGCATCGAGCCAGGCACGGATGCCGCGCTCGCCTTTGCCATGGGTCACGTCATCTTGAAGACCTTCCACGTGGACCGCCAGGAACCGTACTTCCTGAACTACATGCGCAAATACACCGACTCGCCCTTCCTGGTGTCCCTGGAAGACCGCGGCGACGGTACCTACACACCGGGCAAGTTCCTCACCGCCTCGCAGCTTGCCGATGCCACCTTGAATTCCTCCCCCAACGCCACCCACCGTGGCCTGGTAATGGAGGAAGACGGGCGCATCGTTGACCCAGGCGGCACCGTGGCAGACCGCTGGGATAACGAAAGCGCCAAGTGGAACCTGGCGCTGGACAACGCCGATCCGGTCATGTCCATCGCAGAAACCGATAGCTTTGACACCGCCGAGGTGCTCTTCCCCCGCTTTGACCTCGATACCAACCCTGAGGACGTGGGAACCGATAAGCCGATTGGCGCGGGCATCGTCCACCGCGGCGTCCCCGTCCGCGAGGTCGACGGCAAGCTGGTTACCACCGTCTTCGACATCATGCTCGCCCACTACGGCGTCAACCGCGAGGACCTCCACCTGCCGGGTAGCTGGCCGAAGGACTTCCACGACTCCAGCGAAGTCGGCACCCCCGCTTGGCAGGAAGAGCTCACGGGCGTGGCCGCCGATACCGCCATCCGCATCGGCCTCGAATTCGCGCAAAACGCCGCGGATTCTAAGGGCCGCTCACAGATCATCATGGGCGCTGGCGTCAACCACTACTTCCACGCCGATAATATCTACCGCACCTTCTTGGCGCTGACCTCCATGTGCGGCACCCAGGGCGTTAACGGCGGCGGTTGGGCGCACTACGTGGGCCAGGAAAAACTGCGCCCGATCAACGGCTGGACCCAGTGGGCCATGGCCGCCGACTGGCAGCGCCCGCCGCGCCACATGATTTCCACCGGCTTCTACTACTTCGCCACCGAGCAGTACCGCTACGATAATTCGCGCGCCTCTCACTTGGGTTCGCCGCTTGCTAGCCACGGCTCCATTGGGGACAAGATGGTCTCCGATACCATGGCGGAATCCATGCGCCGCGGCTGGATGCCGGCCTACCCGCAGTTCAACCGCAACTCCCTCTTCCTCGCCGATGAAGCCGATGAGGCCGGCATGGACATCAACGACTACGTGGTCCAAGAGCTAGAAAATGGCCGCCTGGAATTCTCCTATGACAACCCGTCCGCCGAGGAAAACTGGCCGCGCATCCTGCTCAACTGGCGCACCAACCTGCTCGGCTCGTCCGCCAAAGGCACCGAGTTCTTCCTGCGCCACCTCTTGGGCATCGACTCGGATGCCACCGCGGAAGAACTAGCCCCCGAAGACCGCCCGCGCAGCATCAAGTGGGTGGATAAGGCACCGGAGGGCAAGTTGGATCTGATGATGACCACGGACTTCCGCAATACCTCCACCACGCTGGTCTCGGACCTCATCTTCCCGGCCGCTACCTGGTACGAAAAGCACGATATGTCCTCTACCGACATGCACCCGTACCTGCACTCGTTTAACGCGGCGATTAACCCGCCGTGGGAGGCGCGCTCGGACTACGAGGTCTTCCGGGACTTGGCCGCAGCGCTCTCCGATAAAGCCACCAAGTGGCTCGGCGTGCAACGCGATGTCATTACCCAGCCGAGCCACCACGACAGCCCGGACGAGCTCGGCATGCCCAACGGCATCGTCCCCGACCCCGAAGAGCAGGGCCTTATCCCTGGGGTCACGATGCCGAAGCTTCATGTGGTCGAGCGCGATTACACCAAGGTCTACGAAAAGTGGGCGCACTTGGGCCCGCTTCCCGCCAAGGCCGGCACTGGCGTGCACGGCACCAAGTTCAACGTGGAAAAGCAGGTCAAGGAGCTCGAGCTCATCTGCGGCACCACGGAGACCTCCATGGGCGAGCTGGTGGACCTGTCCAAGGACACCAAGGTCATCGACGCCATTTTGCACCTTTCCGGTGTCTCCAACGGCGAGCTAGCCAAGCAAGGCTTTGAGTTCCTGTCCTCGCGCACCGGCAAGGATCTCACCCCGCTGGGCGCTCCCGATGAAGACGTACGCATCACGTGGGACGACATCAAGGAACGCCCGAAGGAGGTCATCACCTCCCCGGAGTGGACCGCCGATAAGCGCAATAAGCGCCGCTACACCGCCTTTTCCATCAACGTCGAGTTTGATAAGCCGTGGCACACGCTGACCGGCCGCATGCAGTACTACATCGACCACGACTGGTTCATGGACTACGGCGAATCGCTGCCGATTTTCCGCCCGCCGCTGGATCACGTCCACATGCACGGCGAATTCGCGCCAGGCACGGAATTGACCAATGACCACGGCGAGGCTGAAGTCACGCTGCGTTACTTGACCACGCACAATAAGTGGTCCATCCACTCGCAGTACTTCGACAACCTGCACGTGCTCTCCATCTCGCGCGGCGGCCAGGTGGTCTGGATGTCCAATAAGGACGCCGAGAAAATCGGTGTGACGGACAATGACTGGGTTGAGGTATATAACCGCAACGGCGTCGTCTCCGCCCGCGCCATCGTCTCCCACCGCATTCCGGAGGGAACCATGCTGTGCAACCACGCGCAGGAGCGCACCGTGGGCACGCCGATCAACGAGCACACCGGCCGCCGCGGCGGCACGCACAACTCGCTGACCCGCATTTCCATCAAACCGGTGCACATCGCTGGCGGCTATGGCCAGCTGACCTACCACTTCAACTACATCGGCCCTACCGGCAATAACCGCGATGAAGTCACCCGCGTACGCCGCCGTTCCCAGGAGGTATCCTACTAATGAAAGTCATGGCCCAAATCTCCATGATCATGAACCTGGACAAGTGCATTGGTTGCCACACGTGTTCAGTTACCTGTAAGCAGGCATGGACCAACCGCGAAGGCACCGAGTACATCTGGTTCAATAACGTCGAAACCCGCCCCGGCCTCGGCTACCCGCGCACCTGGGAGGACCAAGAAAAGTGGAAGGGCGGCTGGGAGCGCACGGCATCCGGCAAGATCAAGCCCAAGGCCGGCGGGCGCCTCAAGAAGCTTGCCACTCTCTTCCACAACCCCAACCTGCCCACCATCCAGGATTACTACGAGCCCTGGACCTACCAGTACGAGGACCTGATGGGCGCCGAGGCGGGTCAGAAGACCCAGCCCACCGCCAAGCCGGTCTCCCAGATCGATGGCCGGGACATCGGCAAGATCGAATGGTCTTCCAACTGGGACGATAACCTGGGTGGCTCTACTGCCACGCTTGACGATGACCCCGTGCTCCACAACATGAACCTCGAGGTCAAGAAGGAAATCGAGGACTCGTTCATGTTCTACCTGCCGCGCATTTGCGAGCACTGCATGAACCCGACCTGCGTATCCTCCTGCCCCTCTGGCGCGATGTACAAGCGCACCGAAGACGGCATCGTCCTGGTGGACCAAGACCGCTGCCGCGGCTGGCGCATGTGCGTATCCGGCTGCCCGTATAAGAAGGTCTACTTCAACCACAAGACCGGCAAGGCCGAAAAGTGCACGTTGTGCTACCCGCGTCTCGAGGTGGGACAGCCCACCGTGTGCTCCGAGACCTGCGTGGGCCGCCTGCGCTACTTGGGCGTCATCCTCTACGATGCCGACCGCGTCGCCGAGGCCGCCTCCACCGAGAATGAGCAGGACCTTTTCGAGGCCCAAAAGTCGATCATGCTCGATCCCCACGACCCGGAGGTTGTCCGCGCGGCCCAGGCCGAGGGAATCCCGCACTCCTGGATCGATGCCGCGCAGCAGTCGCCGATCTACGACCTCATCTTCAAGTACGGCGTCGCTCTGCCGCTGCACCCGGAGTACCGCACGCTGCCGATGGTCTGGTACATCCCGCCGCTGTCCCCCATCGTTGACAAGGTGACCGCTACCGGCAACGACGGTGAGGACCACAAGATCCTTTTCTCGGCGCTATCGAATATGCGCATTCCGCTGGAATACTTGGCGGGCCTATTTACCGCCGGCGATACCGTCCCGGTGGAAAAGTCCCTGCGCAGGCTCGTCGCCATGCGCTCGTATATGCGCGATATCAACCTGGGCAATGAGCCGCAGGAGGAGATCGCGCAGGCAGTCGGCATGACGGGCAGGGACATGGAAGGCATGTACCGCCTGTTGTCCATCGCTAAATACGATGACCGCTACGTCATCCCCACCGCCTCGCCGGAATCCCCGCGCGGCATTACCGACTTGGACCCGTTTGGCGATGTGGACCCGGCCAAGGCCTCCGAGGACGTCTTCCACGACCTAGGCATGGGTGCGCCCGAGGCCTGTACCCACGGCGCGGAACCACAGGGCAAGGTCTCGCTGCTCTCCTGGAGCGGCGACCGGCCCGATGCCATGTTCCCGCCGCGGAAGTAGGTTAAGCCGTGAATATCTTCGATAAACTCCGCAAACGCCAGGAATCCCTGCAGCGGCAATCGGCCCAGCAGGGTGGCGATGCCCCCGTGGCAGGATTCGGAACACCCGCCGGCATCGGTTCCATGGGCGGTGCCAAGGACGTCGAAAAAACGCTGCGCACCCACACCGGTCAGGTCCCTAACGAATTCGTCACGCCGGTCGAGGTCACCGAAGACCAGCGGCGAATCGTCGCCATGGCCGTGTCCGTGCTGCTTAATTACCCCGGCGAAGACATCTTTGACCGCCTCTCAGTGGTCGAAGACCAGGTAGATGACCTGCCGCTGGCCATTGCCACCGACTTCATCAACTTCGCCGAATGGGCCCGCAGCATCGGCCCCCGCGGCTTGGAAGAGCACTACGTCGAGACCTTTGACCAGCGCCGCCGCTGCGCGCTGTACCTGTCCTACTTTGCTGTTGGCGATACCCGCCAGCGCGGGATGGCTATTTTGTCCTTCCGCCAGCAATTGGAGTCGCTCGGCTTCGAAATTTCGGATGAAGAACTACCGGATCACCTCTGCGTCGTCCTCGAAGCCCTCGCCATGAGCGAGGGGGACACGCACGAGCGTGCCGTTGAATTGGTGGCCAGCTACCGCGAAGGAATCGAGGTGCTGCGCGCTGCCCTCGCTCACGAGCGCTCGCCGTATGTCAGCTTGATCGTCGCGCTGTGCAAGGCCCTTCCAGAAGTCGATTCTGATACCGCGCAAAAGTACGTCGATCTCATCCGCACCGGCCCACCCGCCGAGATGGTCGGCATTGCAGACCTTCCCTTCCCCACTACCCAACCAGACCTCGTCTAGGAGCCACATCATGTTTGATAACTTCCTCTGGGGTGCCTTCCCGTGGTTAGCCATCGCGGCATTCTTCGTGGGCATCTTCTGGCGTTGGCGTTCCGACCAATTCGGCTGGACCACCCACTCCTCCCAAATCTATGAATCCAAGCTGCTGCGTTTATCCTCGCCGCTTTTCCACTGGGGCATGGTCTTCGTCGTCATCGGCCACCTGATGGGCTTGGCATTCCCCAAGTCTTGGACCCAGGCCGTTGGCATCAGCGACCACGCCTACCACCTCCTGGCCACCATCCCAGGATCCATTGCTGCGCTGGCGGTCCTGCTGGGCTTTGCCGGGTTGCTGTACCGCAGGCTAAAGAACCGCTCCGTATTCTTGTCCACGTCCACCTCGGATAAGGTCATGTACGCGCTGCTCGGTCTCGCGCTGGTATCGGGTTCCTTTGCCACCTTTACCCTGCAGCTTTTTGACCTCGCCGGCACCGGCGGATACGACTACCGCGAAACCATTTCCCCGTGGCTGCGCCAGCTGTTGATCTTCAACATCCAGCCCGATCTCATGGCCAGTGCCCCGTGGCAATTTAAGGTCCACGTCCTCTGTGGCTTCACCATCATCGCCGTGTGGCCCTTTACCCGCCTGGTCCATGCCTTCTCGGCGCCGGTCGGCTACGTTACCCGCCCGTACGTGGTCTACCGTTCCCGCGATGAGCGCACCACCCCGATGCGCTCCAATACCGCGTGGGAGCCTATCCGCTCCAACCGGAAGCAATTGGAAGGAGAAACCCCGGGCCACGGTGCCTAGGTAGTTTCCTCCCCCTCTTCACCGCCGCGCGCTGTCCAATATTTGGATGGCCCGCGGCGGTTTCCTTATGTCTACATCTACTCCGGCGCTCCCCATGCACCCACCACTCGCCCTTCACGCTCACCGGCACAGCGGTACGACCGCAATCACAGCCGCCCTGTGAGCGCCAAGGGAGGTGGGCAATAAAGAACCCCCGCCCTTCGCGCTCACGGTAAGAGGTGGAACTACCTCTCGGCAGTGCCCTGGTGAGCGCGAAGTGCGGGGCTAGGGGCGGGAAACTAAGGCCGCTTTATTCGGTGACGACGAACTTGCCGTGCTGTCCCTTCTCGGCGTTGGTCATGATGTGGTTGACAAAGGAATAGGTTCCGGGCTCGTTGAAGGTCATTTCCACAAACCCGCCTTGCGCGGGAAGCAGGTCGAAGGCCTGCGAGCCGGTCTTTTCCTCGTCCTTGATGAGATAGGCGCCTTCCTTGTAGGCGGTATCGAATTGCTCGCCCACCACGTGGAAGCTAAGCGGCTGATCGGGGCCCACGTTCAGGATCCACAGGCGCACGGTATCGCCCACCTTGGCCTTGATGGGGTCGACATCGTACTGGCTGGGGTAGTAATTAAAGGCCATGAGGTCGAACTCGCCATCGGCCACGCGCTGGGCGTCGGCGCCGGTCTTTTCCTCACCGAGGAAGACATCGTTGGCGATGAAGTTGTACTCGGCATCCACGTCCTTAAGATCTGGTGGATCGATAATGACGTTGCCGGCCATGCCGTTGGCGATGTGCAGGGACATCGGGGCAGTTGAGCAGTGGTACATCCAGATTCCGGCGCGATTTGCGGTGAACTCGTAGGTCAGTTCTTCCCCGGGCTGGATGGACTTCATGTTTTCATCGGGGCTGACCTCACCGGCGTGGAAGTCGATGGAATGGGCCATGCTGCCCTCGTTCTTGATGGTGATCTTGAACTTATCGCCCACCTTGCCGCGCAGCGTCGGCCCGGGCGCTTGGCCGTTAAAGAGCCATTGCATCTGCTTGACGCCGGGGGCTACCTCAACGATTTCCTCGGTCATAGACCAGGTTTCTTCATGCGTGGTGGTATTGGCCGCTGGCGCGAGGGAGGCGTCATGGGCTTTAAAACCTTCGCGGGAGGCACCGAGTTCGGCGGCGCTGGGAACATCAACGTGCGGGTTGGACGCCCCGGCCACGGCGTGATGGTGATGATCGTGCCCGCCGGTACTTGGCGTGGAATCGCCCACGTTGACGTCAAAGGTCATGCCCTGCAGGCGGTGGCCGGCGATGGTGCAGTAGCCTTCGATGCTCGAGTCGATGACGCCGGCATCGAGCTGCACGGTATCGCCGGGATCGACGCGGCCGGTTTCGGCATCGCCAATCTTTAGATCGTGGACTTGGTCGCCGGTATTGGTGAAGTTAACCACCAAGTGGGTGCCGGGATCCACGTCAACGTGGTTGGGGACGAAGGCCATGCCATCGACTTCCACGTCAATGGTGTGGGTTTCGCCTTCGGCCACAGAGCTCGACGGCTGGGAGTCCTTAGAGGTGGTATTGACGAGGGCCAGTGCGATAACCGCGGCCAGCGCGATACCGATGAGCAGCCACGAGGCCCACTGGGAGTTGCCGGACTCCGGCGGCTTATCCTGTGGCTGTGGGGAAGAAACACTAAGCATTTAATTCTCCAGATTCTGTTGTTGGTAAACGGCGCGGCCCACGGCAAGCACGTTTAATGCTAAGCCTATCCCCATGAGGATAAGCCCAGCAGCCAGGGCATTGACAAGGCTCAGCAAAGCGCCGAGGTTGATGAGGACGAGTCGGGCGAAGCCAGCGCGGTCCGCGGTAGCCCGGCCGTGGTGCACCTTGGCAGGACCGCCACCCACCAGCGTGGGCAAGAGATGGTGCAAGACGCCGGTGACCAGCTGCAAAATGCCGCCACCGATGAAGGCTGGGACCACAAACAGCGTGATGACGCGCGGGTAGGCACCGAGCGCTGCGGCCACGGCATCCCCGGCGCACAGGGCCAGCATCCATAGCAGCCCCGCGATGACGGAAACCGATGCAGTGGTCAGCCGGGGGTTGCGCCCCAGCACGGTGGCCAGGACGGGTTGGATGATCATGATGGCGGCGAGCACGACGAGCAGCTGGGCGATGCCCGCCGCGCGCGTCCACCCCACCGCACCGCAGACCATGGTCAGCGCTAGCCCGGCGCAGTGGACGATGAGCCCGCGCGTGCACCTGGTACGCGCGGTGGGCGAAATCGCGGTGCTGGACAAGGTGGGAAGCAGCGTCACGATGGTGCCCACGATGGTCAGCCATGCAAATCCCCACACCATGCCGCGCGAATGCGCTGCCACCAAGAAGGAATAGTTGCCCACGCCATTGCCGCTTAAAATCACGAGGATCACAGAAACGATCATGAAGATGGAGGCGGCCGCGTAAAACGGCACCGTGACCGCGAAGGACCCGGAAAGCGAGCCGCGCAAACGCGTGTAGGTGAATGCGAGCTGCCAGGCAAGGGCGGCGATGATGAGGAGGGAGGCGGCATCGGCAAGCAGGCCCCAGTCATAGCCCGCGCGATCGATCATGAGCAGAATGAGGCCCACCTGGATGAGTACCACGCGCGCGCCCACGCCCCGGTATCCGTTATTGGCGGTGCGGGTAAGCGCCTCGGTGAAGTGGGTGGAAAATACGACGATGGCGGTGGTCAGCGCGCCGATGGTCAGCGGGTGGATGAGATCCCACCACACCACGGGCGCGCCCAAGTGACCCGCCACGTTGATGCCGATGCCGATGAGCACCCACGCGCCGATGAGCGCAGCGGTCACGATGTGCCAGCGGCTGCGGGCGGCCAGAGAGATGTCATTAATGTGCACGGTGGGCCTCCTTCACCGACAAAGTAATGCCGCAGGCGAGGAAAACCAAGACGGCAGCGATGGTAGTCAGACCGCCCACTTGGTAGGCGACGGTGTGGCGGGCGACATCGGCAAGAATGCGCAGCGCCAGCCCGCCGTGCAGGACCGCTACGGGGAGGAAGAGCACCGGATGGTAGGGCAAGTGGCGGCGGATGACGGAGGTAATGATGATGGGGGCATGGGCAAAAATCATGGACATGACAAAGCCCAAGAAGATGGCGTGCACGGAGGCATCGTAGGCAAAGCCGGAGCTTTCCCCGTAGAGCAACCAGAAATATCCGCCGAGGGCCAGCCAGAAATACCCGGCGAGCATGCACGCGGCGGAATAGCGCGGCAGCCCGCGCGAGCGCACCAGGTTCTTCGCCACATCCACGCGCACGGTAGAAACCGCAACGCCGATAAGCGCCGCGCCCATGGCGCGATAGCCCACTGCCGGGGAGAGCATATAGACCACGCTGAGCGCCGCCAGCCCCAAAACCCACAGGGTAATGCGCTTTTCTGCCTGGGTGCCGGCCATGGTGATGCGGGCTAGCTCCATGCGCTCGCCGATGATCGTCGCTACCACGTAGAGCACGCACAGCGGCATCGCAGTAGAAAAGGCCGGCTCCATGGCCCACAGCAGGGCCGCCGCTACCCCGCCGATGACGCCGGTGGCCTGCACGATGATGGACAAGGCGGGCTGGCGCCGGTGGATGGTGGCATAGATAAACCCCAGCACTATGAAGCCTGCGGCAAAACACAAAGCCGGAACCTGCCGCGGCAGGCCCGCCACGATGCCCACGAAGCCGGCGACGTGGAAGATGGGGCCTATCCATGCCCACCGCGTGCGCACGGCGACGGCGCGCTCCAACCCGATGGCGCCGCCGACAAAGCCGAAGACCATCAAGGGGCCATGATCCGCAGCCAGAGAAGCTGCCGGTGAGAATCCCACGCCGAGCAGGGATGCCCCGGCGGCGAGCCCAACCAACAAGGACAGCCCGGCGCAAGCAAGGAAGAAGAAGCGGTGCGCGAGCCTATTATTTATCACGACTTTAATCGTACTAATATTGGTGGCAAGGTAAAACCCTCACCCCACCTCCGAAAGGATGACTCTCCCCCATGGAACTTCCCATCACCGATGCCTCTCAGCAACACTCCATTCCCACCCTCAACGCCACGGAAATCCCCCACGCCGTGCGCCACGGCGCCATCCACGGCGCTTTGGGCACGCTGAACGTGGGCCAAGCCATGATTCTCATTGCCCCGCACAACCCCCTCCCTCTGCTCAAGGAAGTAGAAGAGCGCGCGGAGGAATTTGAGCTGTCTTACCTCAAGGAAGAAGAAAACGACTATCACATCAAGTTCACGCGAATTTCGTAGTATATTTCCGTAACAATCGATAGGCTAAGTGGTGATAACTCTATCTCTCGTACATAGTTGTCTACATAACACGGAGCATTCACTATGAATAAGAAATTTGCCGCAGCCGCCGTGGCTGCGACCGGCCTGGCGCTCTCCGCCTGCTCTCCCGATACCTCCACCACCTCCGATGCAGAGCAGACCAGCTTGAACTTGCTGGCTGCATCGTCCACCCGCGTCATCAACGATGAGCTGGAAAAGCGCGCCTCCGAGCTCGACACCCCGGTTGACCTTGAGTTCCAGAATGGCGGTTCTTCCGACTTGGTCAATAAGCTGAGCGAGGGCGCTCCTGCAGACCTGCTGCTCACCGCGTCCAAGAAGACCATGGACAAGGCAATCAATGACGGAACCGTCAAGGACCCGAAGGTGCTTGCCACCAACGTCATGGTGATGGTTGTACCGAAGGGCAACCCGGGCAATATCCACTCCATCGAGGATCTGCAGAACGAAGACCGCTTCGTCATCTGTGACCCACAGGTTCCATGTGGCGATATCTCTTCCCAGATCATCGAAGAAAACAACCTGGACGTAAAGCCTGCCTCCCAGGAGCAGCAGGTCGCTGACGTTTTGGGCAAGGTTGTCTCCGGTGAGGCCAATGCCGGCTGGGTCTACTCCACCGACGCTGCAGCCGCTGGCGATGACGTAGAGGTCATCGAGATTCCGGATGCTGATAAGTTCGCCAACCAGATCCTGGGTGCCGTTTCCGCCGAGGCTGAGCACCCAGAAGAGGCGCAAAAAGTCCTCGACCTGTTGGCCGATGACTTTGATAAGACCTGGGAAGAGTACGGCTTTAACCCAGCAGATTAATAAATGACCCCTCCCCAGCCCATACGCCTTAAATCTCCCCTCGTTATCGGCCTTATCGGCCTCATCGCGGTCGTTGTCATCCTCGTTCCCATAGCCTCCCTGGGGCTGCGCGTACCGTGGAACCGCATCGGCGAATACCTCACCAAACCGGAGATTTGGGACATGCTCAAGCTGTCCCTTACCGCGGCATTCCAATCAATGCTGCTGGCGATGGTGCTGGGGACCGGTCTTGCCTTATGGGTCCAACAGCTCGGCCGAGGCAGCGGCGTTATCCGCCTGTTCATTTATTTGCCCCTGGCCATGCCGCCCGTGGTGGGCGGCCTCGCGCTTACCGCAGCCATTGGCCGCAGGGGCTACTTGGCCCCGTTTCTTGACGCCATAGACTTCCATTTTGCTTTTGCTTTTCCCGGCGTCATCGCCGCGCAGTGCTTCGTCGCCTTGCCCTTCGTCGTGGTGGCGGTCGATTCCGCCCTGCGCCAATTGGATCAAGAGATCTTGGCCTCTGCCGCCAGCGTGGGACTTTCCCGCTGGGAGGTACTGCGAAAAATCACCATCCCCTCCATCGCCCCCGCCCTGGCCACCGGCGCCGGCCTTGCGTTTGCGCGCTCCCTTGGCGAGTTCGGTACCACGCTGACCTTTGCGGGCTCCCAGCCGGGCGTGACCCGCACGATGCCGCTCGGCATTTACTTGGAGCGCGAGGTCGATACCGATGGTGCCTATGTGCTCTCCGCCATCCTCATTGCGATGGCTATCCTCTGCCTCGCCCTCGCCGGGCTTCCCTCTCTCCTCCAGCGTTCCTACCGAGCGCAGGCCCGCGAGCTACACAGCATGGACTATGAGAAGCTCAGCGCCCTGACGGCCCCAGAAAAGGCCCCCACCCTAAACGTCACGGCGGATGGGGAGACCACGGAATTTACCCCGCGCGCGATCACGGCCATCGTCGGTTCCAATGGCTCGGGCAAGACCACACTCATGGGGCGCATCGCCGGGCGGCTGACCGGCGCGGAGATTACCGCCGACCCAGATGAGATCGTCCTGCTTACCCAGCGCCCCGGCCTGCCGCCGCGGGCCACCGCCAACCAGGCCATTGCGATGGTCACCCGCGATAAGCAGCGCGCCACGGAGTTGCTGGAGGCGGCGGGCTTGTGTGAGCTTAACGATGTCCCCGTGCCCGCCCTTTCCGGCGGCCAGGCCGCCCAAGTGGCCCTCGTCCGCGCGCTCGCCGCGCGGCCCACCATCCTGATTTTGGATGAGCCCTTGGCGGCCATCGACGTGGAATCCGCCAGCAAGTGGCGCCGCTTCCTGCGCGCTACCCGCCATGACCGCACCACCTTGCTGGTGACCCATAATGCGTTGGATATTGCCGGGCTTGCCGATGACATGGTGGTCATGAATTCCGGCCGCGTCACCGCCCACGGACCTGCCGCAGACCTCCTCGATGTCCCACCCACCGGCTTTGTGGCTAATATTGCAGGGCTCAACCGCGTGGAAGGCACCGTTTCAGAGGCCACCGCTGCCGAAACCGTCGTTACCTGTGGAAACACTACCGTCACCGGCGGGCCCGCCGAACTCCGCGCCGGCGATAAGGCAGCGGTCACGTTTAAGCCAAGCGACGTGCACCTGACGTCCGACGAGGCTACCGGGGTTAATCACTGGTCCACCAAGGTCATCGCGGTGGAAGCAGCCAGCATGGCGGATGCCCGGTTGAGCCTGAATATGGACGGCCACACCATTACCGTGCCGGTAAGCAGGCAGGTGGCTTTAGGTATTGATACGGGCGATACCGTATCCTATAGCGTGGCTAAAGATAAGATTTCTGTTAATCAAGCCCCTCATCAGCACTCAGAGATACGAAGTTAATCGCATGCCCAATTCGCTCCCCCGCCCCAGCTCCGATCTTTTCCCGGAAGCGCTCAAGCTATCGCCTAAGCAACGCGAGGTACTCACGCAGCTGCAGCATTATCCACGGGGAGCGCGCGCTGCAGAGGTAGCAAAAGATTTAGGCATGCACGTCAATACCGCGCGCGGGCACATCGATGAGCTCATTCAGGTCGGCGCCATTACCGCCGTTCCAGAACACAGCTCTGGGCGCGGGCGCCCTTCCCTTGTGTACCAGGCCCGCGTGCCGGATAACCGTGCCATCGCAGAGGAATACGTCAGCCTCATTAGCGTGCTGACCTCCATGCTCGCGGGCAAGGAAGAGCTCGATGATTTCTCTTCCCCACAGGCACGGGAATTGGGGCGGCAGTGGGCGCGCGCCACGGGCGCGGATATCCAGAGCGGCGCGCTCGATACCCTTTTTGCCACCCTGCGCGATATGGGTTTTGATCCCTCGCAGGGCGCGGATCCTTCCGAAATCGAGTTGAATGCCTGCCCGTTCGTCTCCTCCGGAACCACCCCGAGCCCCTTTGTCTGTGCCATACACGCTGGCTTTTTGCAAGAAGCCAGCGGTACGGACACGGACATCGCCTTAACGCCGATGCAGCGCCCCGAAGTGTGCCAAATCGAGATTAAGCCTGTGTAACTTCCACGCGGACCGGGCCCGCGACCTTGAGATCGAAGACGCGCAGGCCCTGCTCGCGGGCATCATCAAGAATGCTCTCGTCGATGTCCTCCGTGTGCAGCACCATCACCGTCGGCCCCGCCCCGGAAAGATAGGCGGCGTACCCGCGGTTGCGCAGGCGGTTCACCCACTCCGCGGTCACGGGAAGCACGTCGGCGCGATACGGCTGGTGCAAGCGGTCGCGGGTGCCTTCCCACAAAAGCTCTGGGTAGTTCTGCAATGCGGCTACCTGGACTGCGGTGCGGGAGACGTTAAAGGCGGCATCGGAATGCGTCACGTGCGAGGGCAGGACGCGGCGCACCTCCTGGGTGGAGGCATGGGAATCCGGCACCAGCGCGGTGGCCCGGATATCGGGATGCACGTTGATGGTAGCGGCCTTGTATTCCGGCAAGGAGCGGCCATCGACGGGCACCGTCGTCCACGAGACCACGGCGCTGCCCAGTACCGAGGCCGCGGCATTATCCGGGTGGCCCTCAAACGCCGAGGACAATTGCACGAGCTGATCTTGGGTCAGCGGGCTGCCCGCCAAGGCATTGCCCGCGGCAACGCCGGCGACCGCTGTAGACGCCGAAGAACCCAGACCGCGCGATTGGGGAATCGTATTATGCGAGACCACGCGCAGCCCTGGCACCGTAGCTTCGGCAGCAGATAGTGCGGACCGGATGGCCTTGACCATCAGGTGCGATCCATCGCGCGGAAGGTCATCTGCCCCCTCGCCAAAAATCTCCACCTCGAGGCCGGAGGGAATGACCTCCACCTCGGCGGTGTCGTACATGCTCAGTGACATGCCCAGGGTGTCATATCCCGGCCCCAAATTCGCCGTGGAGGCGGGGACGGTGACTATCGCTTTGGTGCCGACTTCAACTTCGATGCTCATGGTGACTAATATATCGAACCGTTTTAGCTGCCCAGGCGGATGACCGAGTGAACGGTTTTGACCTCATCGAGCTCGCCCAAGGCGGAGACGATGTTTTCCAGAGTTGCTTCCTTGGCTGCGTGGGTAACCACGATAAGGCGCGCGGTGTCCTCGCCGTCTTCTTGGCGCACGGTGCGCAGGGATACCCCATGCTGTGCGAAAAGCGCGGAAATGGCTTCCAAAACGCCGGCGCGGTCTTGGACCTCCATATCAATGTGGAAGCGGGTATCGACCTCGCCGAAGTCCGCAATCGGCAGGTTGGCGTAGGTATTCTCGCCAGGCGCGCGGCCGCCGTGGACGATATTGCGGGCGGCACCGACGACATCGCCAAGCACGGCCGAAGCGGTAGGGTTGCCGCCGGCACCATTGCCGTAAAACATGAGCGAGCCGGCTGCCTCTGCCTCGACGAAAATGGCGTTATAGGACTCGCTGACGGTAGCCAGCGGGTGCTCCTTGGCCACCAAGGTCGGGTGCACACGCGCGTTGACCACTTCGGATCCGTCCTCGCGGCGCAGGCGCTCACAAATGGCCAGCAGCTTGATGGAATAGCCGGCATCGTTTGCCGCGGCGATATCGTCTGCGGTGATATCGGTAATGCCCTCGCAGTGCACGTCCTCGAACTTCACGCGGGTGTGGAAGCCGATGGAGGCCATGATGGCGGCCTTCGATGCGGCATCGTGGCCCTCTACGTCCGCGGTGGGATCCGCCTCGGCGTAGCCCAAGCGGGTGGCTTCCGCTAAGGCCTCATCATAGGAAGCACCGGTGGATTCCATGGCGTCCAGGATGTAGTTGGTCGTGCCATTGACGATGCCGGAGATGCGCTCGATCTGGTCGCCAGCCAAAGAGCGGCGCAGCATGCCCACAACCGGAATGGCGGCAGCCACGGCCGCTTCAAAGTAGAGGTCAACCCCGGAGCGTTCCGCAGCCTCGGCCAATTCATCAGCGTGCGCGGCAACGAGCGCCTTATTCGCCGTCACCACGGACTTGCCGGAATTAAGCGCGGTCAACACCAACTCGCGCGGGAAATCGATCCCGCCGATGACCTCCACCACCAAGTCAATATCATCGCGGGAGATCAGGGCCTTAGCATCATCGGTCAACAATTCGCTGGGCACGCCCGGGCGCAGCTTATTCTTATTCTGGATGGCGATGCCACGGATCTCTGCTGGCCCACCGATGCGATGAGCAAAGGCATCCGCATTTTCATCTAAGAGGCGGAAAACTTCCGCGCCCACGGTGCCGAATCCAAGCAGCGCAATGCCAACGGTTTCGCCTTCGCCCTTGCCGGTACGCGAATGTAGCTGTAGCTGACTGTTTGAAGCATCCATAGTCCGTCTCCATGTCGATTAAGTGGTGGAAAATGTCTCCCGCTGTATGCGGCTACAGGTCACTATACAGAACGAGCTGTCTATATTGCGACATGCGGGGGATAATATTCGTTCAGCTACAGAAAACCCCCGCCGCACGGGCCGAATGCGGTCCCTGCGTTACGGGGGTAGTACTGAGCTTAATCCACTTCCAAGGACAAGAGATCCTCGATGGTTTCGCGCCGCAACATGGGCTTGGTATTTCCCACGCGCGTGGCAACCACAGCCGGGCGCACCGCGCCGTTATACCGGGATGACATCATGTACTGATACCCACCGGTGGCCGCGAAGGCGAGCAAATCTCCCGGCTGGATATCATTGGGCAATTCGCCTTCCTTCGACAGAATATCGCCTGATTCGCAGTGGAAGCCCACGATGCGCGAGGGCACCATCTCGCCATCGCTAAAGCGGTTCACCAGTCGCACATCGTATTCGGAACCATAGAGCGCGGGACGAATATTATCGGACATTCCCCCATCAATGGAGATATACCGGCGCACCGGCAAATCGGCCTTGCCGGTTTCCACGTCCTTGACCGTGCCCACGCGGTAGACGGTCACGGCAGAACCCGCTACCAAGGAACGCCCCGGCTCCACGAGGAGGAACGGCGCCTTAATATCGAGATCTTCCGCGGTCTGGTCCACGGCGCGCAGCATGTCCTTTGCCACGCGGTCAATATCCAGCGCTTCCTCATAGGGCATATACGGAATACCAAAACCGCCGCCCAAGTCCAGCTCGGCTAGGTCAACGCCCAGCTCGGTGTGGATTTGGCGGTAGAGCTCCAGCACGCGCTCGGCGGCGAGTTTAAAACCCTCGGCATTGAAAACCTGAGAACCCACGTGGCAGTGCAAGCCACTCAAGTGGAGGTTTTCCACCTCAAGGCAGCGCTTCGCGGCGGCAAAAGCCGCACCGGTAGCCAAGGAAATACCGAATTTCTGGTCCTCGTGCGAGGTAGCAACGAACTCGTGCGTATGCGCATCCACACCCGGCTTAACGCGAATCATTACCGGCTGCACCACGCCAGCCTCGCCGGCGATGCGGTTGAGCTCTTCGAGCTCCTGCTCATTATCGATGACCACGTGGCCCACGCCCGCATCCACGCACAGGCGCAGGTATTCCTCGTCCTTATTATTGCCGTGGGCAGTAATGCGCGCGGCTGGGAACTCTGCGGCGAGGGCAATCTTTAGCTCATTGAGCGCGGCAGCATCGAGGCACAGGCCCTCTTCGTTGACCCACTGCACGACCTTTTTGGAAATAAACGCCTTGGAGGCATAGTGCACGTGATCCGGCCCGCCGAAGGCACGCGCCATATCTTGGCAGCGCGAGCGGAAGTCATCTTCATCGAAGACGTAGAGCGGGGTCTGGAATTCCTCTACCAAATCCGGCAAAGGCACCTCAGCCACGGTGACGACGCCGTCTTCCTGGCGGCTCGCATTCCGCGGCCACACGTGGGCGGGAAGCTCATTGAAATCAGTCATTTACATCTTCTCCGGTGAGCTCACGCCAACCATGGTCAATGCATTGGACAGGACGACGCGGGAGGCTTCCGCCAATGCGAGGCGTGCGCTGTGAATGGGCTGCTCTTCCTCCCCTGCCTTGGGCAGAACCTGGCAGGTGTCGTAGAAACGGTGGAATACGCCAGCCAACTCTTCGGCATAGCGCGCCACTCGGTGCGGCTCGCGCAGTTCCGCGGCATCTGCCACTACGGCAGGGAACTCACCCAGGGTGCGGATGAGGTCGCCTTCGCGCTCATGCTCCAGCAGGGAGAGGTCCGCACCCTCGGAGCTCACTCCTAGCTCGGCGGCCTTGCGCCCGATCGAGCACAGCCGCGCATGGCCGTATTGCACGTAGTAGACCGGATTATCCGAGGACTGCGACTCCCACAGGCCCAAGTCGATATCGATGGACTGATCCACGGACGAGCGCACCAGCGAATACCGCGATGCATCGACACCGATGGCGGCGACCAAATCCTCAATGGTGATCACGGTGCCCGCACGCTTGGACATGCGCACCGGCTTGCCATCGCGCAGCAGGTTGACCATCTGGCCAATGAGCACCTCGACGCCATCGGCGTCATAGCCCAGGGCGGCTGCTGCCGCCTTCAAGCGCGGTACATAACCGTGGTGGTCAGCGCCCAACATGTAGATATTGAGATCGTGACCGCGGTCGAATTTATCGGCCACATAGGCTATATCGCCGGCGATATAGGCCGCATTGCCGTCTGATTTCACCACGACGCGATCCTTAGAATCGCCATAATCGGTGGACTTTAGCCACCACGCGTTGTCCGCCTCATAAAGGTGGCCTTCAGACTTCAGGGTCTCAAGCGCCTTATCTACTGCGCCAGATTCAAAGAGCGAGTTTTCGTGGAAGTAGACATCAAAGTCCACTCCAAATTCGTGCAGGGATTGCTTAATCTGCGCAAACATCATCTCCACGCCATCGGCGCGGAAGGCTTCTTGCACCTGCGCGGCATCGCCCTCGAGCGCGCTTGGATTCTTTTCCACCACCGCGCTTGCGATGTCGTGGATATAATCTCCGCCGTAGCCGTCCTCCGGCGTGGGCTCGCCTTTAGCTGCGGCAACCAGGGAGCGCGAGAAGCGGTCGATCTGGCCGCCGTGATCGTTGAAGTAGTACTCGCGGGTGACCTCTGCGCCGGAAGCAGTGAGCACCCTGCCCAGCGAATCGCCGACGGCGGCCCACCGCGTACCACCCAGGTGAATCGGGCCGGTGGGGTTGGCGGATACGAATTCCAGGTTAATTTTCTTGCCCGCAAAGGAATCATTGGAACCGTAGTCCGCGCCGGCCTGCAGAATCTGAGCGACGATCTCGCCCTGGGCAGCGGCGGCCAGTCGGATATTAATAAAGCCAGGGCCGGCAATATCGGCCTCTGCAATCGCATCGTGCTCGGCCAATTTTTCCGCTAGCCAGCCGCCAAATTCGCGCGGGTTAGCGCCGGCTTTCTTGGCCACCTGCAAAGCAAGGTTGGTGGCATAGTCACCGTGTTCTGGGTTGCGGGGGCGCTCAACCGTCGCAGTGTCCGGCAATACGGACGCGTCTAGGTCATGTTCTGCCATGACCTCGGTGGCGGATTCTTTAACTAAGGTGGCCAAATCAGCTGGAGTCATGTGGCAAGAGTCTAGTTCACTGCCCCGACACGTGCGAAAAGAAGCACTGGCTAACTTTTCCGAGGGCAGAATTTACTCATTTTCTAGACCTCTTAGGCAAACCTATATTGCGATATATATTACAAAATATATGCTGATAACAAGGTGATACACCCTACGATTCACCTGGTGAATGTGTAGGGTTAATTACACCTCCATGACTTAAAAAACTAATAAGGAGCACCGTATGCGCATTGCGCTTTTTTCTACTTGCATTGGTGACACCCTGTTCCCGGACGTCCAAAAGGCGACGGCATTGGTCCTTTCCCGGTTAGGTCACGAAGTGGTCCTTCCGGAAGAGCAAACCTGCTGCGGCCAGATGCACATCAACACCGGCTACCAGAAGGAAACTCTGGGGATGATCCGCTCTTATGCGGATGCCTTCGCGGATCCTTCCATTGACTACGTCGTGGCCGCCTCCGGTTCCTGCGTGGCAGCAGTTCGCGACCGCCACGAGAGCATCGCCGACCGCTACGGTACTTCGGCCGATGTGGATGGCGCGCAGAAGACCGCGGGAAAGACCTACGACCTCACGGAATTTTTGGTCGATATTGAGGGCGTGACCAACGTCGGCGCTTTCTTCCCGCACCGCGTGACCTACCACTCCGCTTGCCACGGCCTGCGCTTCCTTAAGCTAGAAGACCGCCCCTACAAGCTTTTGCAAGAAGTCGAGGGCATCGACTTGGCACCGCTGGCCAATAGCGAGGAATGCTGCGGCTTCGGCGGCACCTTCGCACTGAAGAATCCGGAGGTCTCCCAGGCCATGGTCTCCGATAAGACTCGCCACATTAAAGACACCAAGGCCGAGTACGTGACCGCCGGTGACTCCTCCTGCCTGATGAATATCGGCGGCGCCCTGCACCGCCAGCGCTCCGGCATTCGCGCCCTGCACATGGCAGAGATTTTGGCCTCCACGAAGGAACACCCGTGGCAGCCTGACTCCGCCGCTTACTCCAAGGAGACGATGCTCTAATGACCTCTTTCCTCGATACCACCCCACCACGCGCCCCTGAAGGCTACGGCAACCTGCGCGGTAGCAAGGCCTTCGTCCCGCTCGCGCACGTGGGGCTGAATAATGCTACCCAGCGCCACAACCTGCAGCACGCGACCACCACCATCCGCCAAAAGCGCGCCAACACCGTGCAGGAAGTAGATGACTGGCAGCAGCTCCGCAACGCCGGTTCTGCCCTCAAAGAGGACGTCGCTGCCCGCATGCCGGAACTGCTCGAGCAGTTTGAAAAGGCCGTGTCTGACCGCGGCGGCATCGTCCACTGGGCACGCGACGCCAAGGAAGCCAACAAGATCATTGAAGGGCTCATCCGTGAAACGGGCGAGACCGATGTGGTCAAGGTGAAATCCATGGCTACCCAGGAAATCGGCTTAAACGAGCACCTCGATGAAGCCGGAATTCACGCCCAGGAAACCGACTTGGCAGAGCTCATCGTCCAGCTTGGTGACGATAAACCATCGCACATTTTGGTGCCCGCAATCCACCGCAACCGCGCGGAGATACGCGATATCTTTGTCAATAAGATGCCCAATACGGATGACTCGCTAAAGGCTGAGCCCGCCGAATTGGCCGAGGCATCCCGTAAGTTCCTGCGCCAGCAGTTCATGAAGGCCAAGGTCGCCATTTCCGGCGCCAACTTCGGCGTGGCCGAGACCGGTACCGTAAACGTCGTGGAATCTGAGGGCAATGGCCGCATGTGCCTGACGCTGCCGGAAACGCTGATTACCGTCATGGGCATCGAAAAGCTCGTGCCTACCTTCCAGGACCTGGAAGTCTTCCTGCAGCTGCTTCCCCGTTCCTCCACCGCGGAGCGCATGAACCCCTATACCTCCATGTGGTCCGGTGTGACGGAGGGCGATGGCCCGCAGAACTTCCACATCGTTCTGCTGGATAATGGACGCACCGCTGCGCTGTCCTCGCCTATTGGCCACCAGGCGCTGAAGTGCATCCGTTGCTCGGCCTGCCTGAACGTCTGCCCCGTGTACGAGCGCGCCGGCGGACACGCCTACGGCTCCGTGTACCCGGGCCCCATCGGTATCTCGCTGACGCCGCAGCTTACCGGCATGAAAGACCACAACGATCCATCGGCAAGCCTGCCGTATGCCTGCTCGCTGTGCGGGCGCTGCGATGACGTGTGCCCGGTGAAGATTCCGCTTTCTGATGTCATCGTGGAAAACCGCCATCAAAAGGTCACCCACGCTGCCTCTCCGATCGAGCCGAAGCTCTTCAAGACGGTGCAGCTGCTCTGGGATAACCCCAAAATGTGGGATAAGGTCACCCACCTCGTCGCACTTGGCCGCGTGATGGGTGGATTCAACGGCACCATCGAATCGCTGCCGCTGTTTATGTCCGGTTGGTCCGATGGCCGCGATACCGCGATTCCACCGAAGAAATCCTTCCGCCAATGGTTCGACTCCGAAGAAGGCAAAGAGCTGCTGGCTAATGCCCGTAAGGAGGCCACCAAGTGAGCGCAAAGCAAGACATCCTAAACCGCATTCGCTCGGCACAGAAGCAGGCTGGGCTTGCAGATCACGTCGATGTGCCGCGCGAATATCAGCGCAAAGGCACGCTAAACGATGACGAGCTGCGCGAGATGCTGGTCGATCGCCTTGAGGATTACAAGGCGGAAGTACACGTCACGGAGGAAAGCGATCTTAAAAAGACGCTGGATACCATCGTCGCCGACCGCAAATGCACCGACATCCGCTACGCCCCAGGTATGAATGCCGATCTTTTTGACGGCCTTCAGGCGCGTCCGGACGACGAGGACGCGGACCCGCGCGAGCTTGACGATGCCGACGCCGTCGTCACCGAGTCCCTCGTGTCTTCCGCACAGACCGGCACCATCGTATTGCAGTCCGATTCCCGCTGCGGCCGCCGCGCACTGACGCTAGTACCGGACCGCCACATCTGCATCGTCCGCCGCGACGAAATCGTCTACGGCATCCCCGAGGTCATCTCCCGGATGGACCCCGACAAGCCCGCAACGTGGATTTCTGGTCCTTCCGCGACCTCCGATATCGAGCTTTCGCGCGTCGAGGGCGTGCACGGCCCGCGCGATCTCATTGTGATTATTGTGAAGTAGCGTGGTTAGGGTGCCGAGTTAGGGCACCCGCCGCGTGGAAATCACTGCCACGAACCTGAAAAAAGCATAAGCTGACTCTGACGAACGCTATAGAAGTCGGAGCTTTAGCTTATGCTTTCTTTTTCTAGAAAAATTTCAACCGTAGTGTGCGCCAGCGCCCTCGCACTGGGCGTGGCAGCCCCCACCGCCGCGGCGGCGGAGCCGGACATCACTTGGGAGGATTGCCCCGAACAGGTCAACCTCAATGGCGCCGAGTGCGGCCGGATAGAGGTGCCTACCTACTACGATAATCCCACGGCCGGCACCATTAGCGTCGGTTTCGTTCGCGTGCCCGCGGCACAACCAGATGCGCGGCGCGGCGCGCTGTTTACCAACCCAGGCGGCCCAGGCGGTGACGCTTATTCTTGGGCTGGAAACGATGCCGTCGAATGGCCCGAGGAAATTCGCAACGAGTGGGATCTGATCGGCGTCCAGCCGCGCGGCCTGCCTGGTTCCACCCCGGTGGACTGCGCTACCACCCCGAACTTCAATCCCATCGAGGCCACTACGCAGATCGGCAAGGCCACCCGCGATGCCTGCGAGCAGAATACCCCTGGCTATACCAACTCTTTGACCACCGCCAATACCGCCCAAGACTGGGAAATGGTGCGCCAAGCGCTGGGTGAGGACGTCATTGACATCGCCGGCGTTTCCTACGGCACTTACCTTGGCTCGGCTTATGCCACCAAGTATCCGCAGCACACCGGCAAGGTGCTGCTTGATTCCGGCATGAGCCCGCAGCTGGCATGGAACGGCATCTTCGCCTCACAGCAACAGGGATATGAGAATGCGCTGCACGATCTGTTCCAGTTCATCGCGGATAATGACGCCACCTATCATTTGGGCACTACCCCACTCCAGGTCTATGAAAAGTGGTCGCAGAAAGTCGCCATGGAAGCCGGTGCCCGCCCCACCGTATTGCCACCGGATGCGAAAATCGGTGACCTTCCCCCAGGGCTCGAGTTCGCCGGCCAACCGGGCGCGGACATCATGACCGCCACGGGTGAGCTGCGCGTACAGGCGGAATTCCTCGCCAACAAGGCTCTTAACCCACAAGCAGATCAGAGGGCCTCAATCACCTTAGGCAAGACCCGCGAGGTAGTTCCCATGCCCGCGCACTGGGATGAGTTTGCCAAGTACTTAAACGGCAGCAAGCCCCTCGAAGTCGTCGATGATCCGGAGCTTGCCCGCGCGGTGCAACAGCAAACAATCCAGATGATGAATATGCAAAACCTCATCGTCTGCAACGAGAACACCGTCGCCGGTAACCCGTGGCTCTTCCCCACCTACCTGTGGTCCAACTTCGTCACCGGCGATATTTTCTCCTTGGTTAATTCCATGTATGGATCTGGCGCCGGGTGTGGCGGCCGCGGACCCGTTACCGGCGGGGCACCACTCGATGGCTCGCACCTTGCCACCAAGCCCCTGCAAATCCAAGGCACGGGCGATCCGCAGACCCCGTACCAGTACCATGAGGCCCTCTCCCAGCCCATGCAATCGCGGGTCGTCACCGTCCACGGTCCCGGCCACGGACACTTTGCGCTGGGTAATAAGGCCGTCGATGAGATTGGCGTGCACTATCTACGCACCGGTGAGGTAACCACCGCTGACGCACCGGGCCTGATTTAGTTCCGCGGCGGCCGATGCGCTAGAATCACATCGTTGGGAATTTTCCCAGCGATGTCTCCGTAGCTCAGCGGATTAGAGCATCGGTTTCCGGTACCGAAGGTCGCAGGTTCGATCCCTGTCGGGGACACAAATGTCATGAGTCGCGACATGCTTGACAGGTGAGTCGCGACATCGTTGACAAACCGGCATCTCAGTTTCTTTTTGTTCTGGGATGCCGGTTTCTTCTTATTCTGGGCCTAGGGGTGGGTCTCCTTGTTTCCAGTAGGGCTTTTGGTAGTTGCGGCTGGTGTCGATGTAGTGCTCGGTGATGACTTCTCCGGTTTCGGCTAGTGATGTGATGACGTGGTTGTCGGCGATGACCATGAGGATTTTCTGTCTTTTCCATTTGCGGCCTATGCCTAGGTGGAAGATTTTGCCGGCGTAGCGCACGGTGGTTTTGCCGTTGTCCCAGACGACGTCGTTTCTTGTGCGCCATTCTTGTGTCGGGTTGTGGGCTGGGTTGGCTTTGGTGCCGGTGGTGTAGGCCTGGTGTGGGGTGCGTCGGCCTAGTGCTTTGTGGGGGCGTGTGGTGTTGTAGTAGTCGCGGAATTCATTGAGGAGTGTCTGCAGGTCAGCTACGGTTTTAGCGGGTGGTCGGGCGTTGATCCATTTTTTGAGGGTTTGGTGGAATCGCTCGATTTTTCCTTGGGTTTGGGGATGGCCTGGTCGGCCGTTTTTCTGTTGGATTTTGTTGGCGTTGAGGACTTTTTCAAAGGCGTTTCGTCCGCCTTTGCGTCCTGCTAGGCGGGCGGTGAAGACGAGGCCGTTGTCGGTGAGTGTGGATGCTGGTGGTCCGTATTCTGCTATCAGGCGTGATAGTTCCTCGGCGACTTGTGTGCCGCTAAAGGCTGCGGCTGCGGTGATTGATAGCAGGTAGCGGGAGTGATCGTCGAGGAAGTCAAGGACTTCGATGCGGGTGGTGTCCGCTAGGTACAGGTGGGTGATGTCAGCCTGCCAGCATTCGTTGGGCATGGCTGCTTCGAAGCGGATGAAGGAGCTTTTGGGCTTCTTTTTTGGTGCTGGGGTGATGAGTCCTTCTTTTCTTAGGATGCGGCGGATTGTCGAGGTTGAAGGGACGCGTTTGCCGTCTTGTTGTAGGTGGTAGGCAATGGTTTCTGGACCTGCGTCGAGTCCGTGACGGGTGAGCTGTTTACGGATTGTGATGATGTCTTTGCACACGGTGTCTGGCACGGCTTGGGGGTGAGTGCGTGGGGCGCGGGATTTCGGCGCGATGGCGTCTGTGCCACCGGCATCGAAGGCATGAAGGATTTGGTAAACGCGTTGGCGAGAGATACCGAATTGCTTGGCTACTTGTGATGGGCTGCGCTTTTGCCCGCGGACTGCTTTGACGATGGCGAGGTTACGGTTGGGACTGTTCATAGTGTCAAACATGTCCCGACTCACCTGTAAAACATCACCTGACACGGTAAGGGTGGGCTAAGTGTCAAGTTTGTCCCGACTCACCTGTCAAGCATCAGGACTGCCTTCGCAGGAACAGGGTGTCAAATATGTCGTGAACTCAGACACTGTCGGGGACACAAAATTTTTAGCCCTCTCGCTTTTTCCAGCGAGAGGGTTTCAATATACGCCCCGTTTGCGGATTAAGTAGCCACCGGAGGTTCAGGAAGCCCTTACCATCCTGAACCTCCGGGCTACCCCTCCAATTCTAAACGGAAGGATAAACCCATGACCACACGAACTCTCTACTTCATCGCCCTGGCCCTACTAGCCATATCTTTGATCATCAACGTCATCAACGGGTTCACTACCTCCAGCACCATTCTCACCGGTATGGCGGTGGTTGTACTTGGCTGTGCCACCTACAAGAAAGTATGGAAAAAATAAGCCTGCGAATCACGGACACAAACGCCGAGCGAAAATTGTGAGACGGGGCTAGGGCCAGCGCGTGGCAGGTGTCGCGGGCCCCGCTTTAATGTGAGTAAAGATCCCCATACTTAGTCTCTATCCATAGAACGTAGAAAATTCCACCGTCTTTCCAGCCAACGAATGGAAGGTTCTCTTGGTGCCGGAACATGCGGAATTTGGTTAGCTCTTGGAACTGCCTAGGGATTTGAGCTTTGATTTCGTTTTTTGGGATAAATTCCGAGCCGAGCCCGTGCCTGTGGTGATTAACGAGATCTCTCCAAGAAATTAGTGAGCATTTGTGCCATTTGTCGAGGAACTCGCGGCGCATCCTATCGGTCATTTGCCCGAATCCCCATCCGCTCTGCAGAAACCTAGTGGACAGGAGCGGGTATTCGTTCGATGCCGCTCGTATGGCGCTCAAGACGCCTGTATCTGCACCACTGTGATTCTTCGAAACCGGGCGCGTGCCACGTCTCTTACTCTTCTTTGCCATACCTAGTTGAAGTATTCTTTGAGGTCGGCATCAGAAATCTCAAGCCCCCGTTTTTCTTCAACGAAGTTTTTCTTCCAAGGTGACTCCGTGTGGGTTTTATTACGTAAAGCCCACGCCGAATAGGGGCCATACTTATTCCATACGTCAATCAGGGTATCTTCTACAGGCCGATAATCATCCCAATTGAAGTCATCAGAAATAAAAGTATCGGGGTCGATCGGGCTCTTACCGTACTTTTTAAGTTCGCGGTAGATGTCTACAACGACAGGTCCGTGGGCCCATGCTTCCATCCGTTCATTGAAGAGCGGCACCCCTCCGGAGGCTCGCATGTAAAGGCCCTTTGCGTAGTAAAGAAGCTTTTGAATTTTCAGCGGTGTGAGCTCGGCTTCTTCGGTTTCTTCAGCCCAAGCTACGAGCCATTCTGCGATTTGATGAGCAGTGTATTGCTTCATTGTGCACCTCCTTCCTGCTTGTTTTAAACGCTACAGCACGTGGAGAGCACTTTCTATTCCTACCTACTCGGTGGGGGCTTGACCCATGCAACCTGGCTTTCAATGGATTCCATAGCCAAACTGTTAGGTTTATGAAATACTAAGGTATCTAGAACCACGAAAGTTATGCAGTATAGGCGCGCCATGGAGGATACCCCTTGCCCACCTTAGAAATCGACCATCTCAATAAATCTTTCGGCAGCGTCCGCGCGCTGCGGGATATGACCTTTAGCGTGCAGGAGGGCGAAATCTTCGGCTTCGTCGGTTCCAATGGGGCGGGCAAGTCCACCACCATGCGCATCGCACTGGGCGTGCTCGCGAAAGACTCCGGCGAAGTTTATTTCGATGGCTCCCCCATTAATGACGATAACCGCCGCCGCATTGGCTATATGCCAGAAGAGCGCGGGCTCTACGGCAAGGAACCGCTGCTTAGCCAGCTGACGTTCCTGGGCACCCTGCACGGCATGAACAAGCAGGCCGCCCAGAAATCCGGCTCGGAGCTGCTGGAACAGCTAGGGCTGGGAGAGCGCCAGGACGACAAGCTCGATGACTTGTCCTTGGGCAACCAGCAGCGAGTGCAGCTAGCCGCCTCCCTCATCCATGACCCCGATATGTTGATTCTGGATGAGCCCTTTTCCGGCTTGGACCCCGTTGCGGTCAATGTCATGTCTGACATGCTGCGCGAGCGCGCCGCCCGCGGGGTGCCGGTCATCTTTTCTTCCCACCAACTGGACTTGGTGCAGCGCTTGTGCGACCACGTGGGCATCGTCACGCAAGGCCGCATGGTAGCAGAGGGCACGGTAGATGAGCTGCGTACCCAGGGAGCTTCGCGCTATGCGGTGGAAACCCCTGCACGCGGGTGGTACCCGGAGGGCACTCACTTGGTTGAGGCAACTGACCAGGGCGTGGTGCTCGAGGCCGATGATGGCACCGATGACCAAGCCATCTTGCGCGCTGCCATGGCCGCTGGCCCCGTCCACTCCTTCGGCCTCAAGGTCCCTGACCTTACCGAGCTTTTCCAAGACGTCGTCACCAGCACCACCACCGAGGAGGCCTAGCCCATGCAGTATTCGGCAATGAAGACCATAGGGACCGTCGCCAAGCGCGAAATGGCGGTTGCCCTTAAGACCAAATCCGTTGTCATCATGATGCTGCTGCTTATCATTGGTGCCATCGCCACCCCCATTATCATTGACTTGCTGTCCGGTGGTGACGATGAACCAGATTCCGTCGCCGTGGTGGGCATGGAGGCAGACGCATTCGCTGATTCCGGACTGGAGACGCAGGCCGCAGATGACCGGGATAGCGCGGTGCAGCTTATCGATGCCGGCGACGTCGACGCCGCGCTCGTGCCCGCCAACGACGAGGGGTGGGAGCTTTTGGCCAACGGCACTGCCTCCGCCACGATCTCCTCTACGGTCAATCAAGTGGTTGCGGCGCAGGCACAGGCAGAAGCCTTGAATACGCTGAATATTGATCCCCAAGAGCTTGCCGCCGCCACCCCATCAGCCGAAGTGACCGCGGTAGATCTGGAAACAGATGAGGCCTCCGAAGAACAGATGGGCAATGTTGCCATCGTCCTTATCGCCGCCATCGTGGTGGTCTTTTCCATCATGACCTTCGCAGGGCTCATCGGTGGCCGCGTTACAGAAGAGAAGTCTTCGCGCGTGGTCGAAATCATCCTTTCCACGGTGCGCCCGGTGGATTTCTTGGCAGGCAAGGTCATTGGCAATACCATTATCGGGCTGCTCGGCACCTTCCTCATCTTGGCCGGCGGCGTGGCTTCCCTGGCATTTACTGGCGCAGCAAGCGAAATCCAGCTCGACTATGGTCTAATCGCTGCCCTGCTCGTCGGGGAAATCCTCGGTCTCTTATTCTTCGGCAGCCTCTATGCCGCAGCCGGCTCCATGGTGCAGCGCACCGAGGATCTGCAATCGACGCAGATGCCCATCCTGCTCATCGTCTTTGCCACCATGTATGTCCCCATGTTTGGCTGGACCAACTTGGATGCCACCTGGATGCAGGTCATGGGCTGGGTGCCGCCGGTCTCCATGTTGGTCGCTCCCCTCCAAGTTGCTGGCGGCAATATGAACTGGCTGGGCTTGGCGGGAAGCTATGCGGTCCTCGCTGTAGTTACCGCGCTCATTCTCATCGTTGTCGCGCGCATCTACCGCCGCGCCATCTTGAATAACGGCAAGAAGATGACTTGGCGCCAGGTGCTCAAGAAATAAAAATAAATCCGGCCTCCCACTTTCCAAGGGAGGCCGGATTTTTCTATTGCGCAGAATTACTCAACGATGAATTCGTTGGTGATCGGCTGGGTGATATCCAAGGTGCCGTGCTCGATGTAGTACATGCCAAAGAACATGGCGCCGAGCAGCACTACGGACAGCAGCATGCAGGGAATCCACTGGACAAAAACGGAAACCCAGCCCTCGGATTGCTGGCGGGCCGCCGCCTCGCGTTGTTCTTGAGCCTCACGCTCGTTCATAATGATAAAACCTCTCGCTTCACCGAAGATTAACTAAAAGTATCTTAACAGTTTATGGTCTCCACGGTGGCATTAGATCCCCGGATCTTCATCATTTAATAAAGCCTCGAGGAATGCCTCGCGGTCTGTGAACATTTTCTCGATGTCCTCTTCCGCGCCCACGATCCAGGCATCGGCATCCTCATCAAAGGTCAACGCGGAATCGGGGTATGCTTCCAGGGCTTCTTCCATCGCGGCAACCTGATCGGCATCGGCGCGCTCCTCGGCGAAGGCCTCTGGATCACCAATGCGCTGGCCCAGCTCGTCCAAAGCCGTTAAGCCATACGTTTTATGCTGCTTTTTCGGGTGCTCGAAAAGTTCTTGGCCCATCATGGCGGTGTTATTTTCCTCCATTCAATAAAGAATCCGGGACGAATCCCGAATAGCCGGGGATATTATTGACCTGCAATACCCCATGGAAAAAGCGCTTGAGCGCGGGAACGTCCTCCTCGTGGAGGTGGTCGAAGACCAAGCGGCGGACGGATTCCACGTGCTCGGGGGCCGCGCGCTCGAGGTGGTGGAGCCCGGCCTCCGTAATGTGCACGTTGACCCCGCGGCCATCATCGGTGGTCTTTTCTTTAACCAAGAGCCCACGCTTTTCCATGCGAGTGACCTGGTGGGAGGCGCGCGAGCGATCCCAGGCGAGCTCCGTGCACAGATCGCGCAGGCGCAGGTGCTGATCTGGGGCTTCCGAGAGGGATACCAGGACCGCGAATTCGGAGACGGAGATTTCCCCGCCAGCCTTGAGCGTCTCGTCCATGCCCCTATCTATCTTGCGGGTCGCGGCCAATAATAGGCGCCATAGCTCCTGTTCATCATCGTTTAACCAGCGGGTTTGTTCAGACATAAGGACTAGATTACCTCCTTCAGCGTGGCGATGTCGCGCTCGCTGCGCCCAGGCACCCGGGAATAGCGCTGCGGCATGCAGGTAAAGACCAAAACCTGGTTCTCGCGGCCCACCTGTGAGAACAAAGTGGACATCAGTTGCAGGCGGTGGTCGTCGGTGGAGCCCAGCGCGTCATCGACGATGACCGGCACGGTTTCCTCCCCCGCCACCAAGCGCGCGATAGCAAAGCGGGTAAGGATGGCCAGCTGCTCGCGCGCGCCGCCAGACAGGCTGGTCATGGCCACCGTTTCATTATCGCGGGTGCGCGCGGTAACAGAGAGATCGTCTGCCAATTCAAAGCTGATATCCCCGCCATAAATGGTGCGGGCCAGTTGGGCGAGCGCCGCCACGAAGGGCTCGGCATAGCGCTGGCGCGCGGCATCGCGGTGCTTGAACAGCAGCTCGCGCAGGTAGCGTGCCGCAAGCGCGCGCTTTTCCACGCTTTCTAGCACCGCTTGGGCCATCTCTGCTTCGGCTTGCGCCTGCTGCTCGCGCTCTGCCGCGCCGGAGTGATAATTAATCTCGCTAGACAACTTGCCGAGCTCCACCTTCGCATCTTGCACCTGATTCTGCAGGTAGTCCAGGTGCGATTGCGCGCCCTCCACCAGGCTCTGGGCGGTGGCCAGGTCCACGGCCTCCATCTCAGAAAGCTGCTCCTGCAGCTTGCCTACCAAAGCACCCAACCGCTCTGTCTCTTCTTCCAAGCCGGCATCGGAGGTTTTCTCCCGCGCTTCAGCCAACTCGCGCTCGGCACGTTCGGCCTTCTCGGTAGCGGCAGCGAGCTCGGCCTCCAAGCGCACCACGTCGTGGGCGATGCGGCTATCGCGGAAGGGAATAAGCTCGCGGTCGAGGGCATCGACAAGCTCGCGCGCCTCTTCCTCAGCTTCTTCTGCAGCGGATAGGTCCATGGCCGGGGCTTCATCGAGCTCGGCGACCTTCTCCTTCAGCGCCGCGTGCTGGGCGCGCAGTTCGCCCAAATCATCCGGCCCCAGCTCGCCCTCGAGCTTGCGCGTAGCGGCATCCAATCCAGCATTCTGCTCGGAGTGCGTCTTAAGCAGGGCCTCGGCGGCGGCGATGGACTCGACGCCGGTGGCATCGAAAAGCTCCTGCAGGCGCGCCTCGGCCTGATCTACCTCGCGTTGGGTTTTATCGGAAGAGTACGCACCGGCCACAAAGCGGGCGGTGATATCGCCGATGGTGATCTCGCGGCCATCGACAAGCTCAATTGCGGGCTGCTTGCCGATGTCCACCAGCTTCCCATCCACCCCAATCTCCGCGCCCTCGGGCCCGGAAAACTCCACCTTGGCGGCGGTGGCATCGTGCAGGCGCTTAGCCAGTGACAGATCGGCATCCGCCTTGCGGAGTTCCTCGACATCCGCGGCGGTCATCTCGCGCCCGCGCTGGGCGATCTCCGCCTGGGCCTTCTCCACGCCACGTGCCAAGACCTCCACCTTGAGCAGGCGCTTATCCAAGCGCTGAAAGGTCTCCTTGTCCTGATGCAGCCGCGCCTGCTTGAGCGTTGCGCGCGCGGTGGCGTAGTCCTCTTTGGCGGTAGCCAGCTTCTTTTCCACCGCCTCTTTATTCTCGTTTTCCTCCGCGGCCTTCTCGCGGGCGGTCGCAAGTTTATCCGCGGCGCTCGACTTTGCGGTGCCAGCGGCATCGAGCGCCTCGACCATCTCCTGGCGCTTAGACTGCGCATCCTTCGAGCGTTGGAAATCCTCCTTGGCGCGGGTGAGCTCGGCCTTATGCGCATCCACTTGGTGCTGGGCCTTCACGGCCTCGTCCGCGGCGGCCTGCTTCTCGGCGAGGTCCTTGCGCGCCGCGGGAAGCTGCGCCTCGGCCTCTTCTTGCTGGCGTTCCAGATGCTCGTAGCGCTCCACCACGGAATCGAGCCCGCGCACCGCAGCGGAAGCTTTCTCCAATTCCTGCTCGGCACGCTCCCGAGTCTCCTGGGCCTTTTTGTATTCGCCAGCCGCCTTGCCCGTCTTTTCGGTGTAGTAGCGCTTATACTCCTTATCCACCTTGCCCAAAAGCTGAGAATCATCGCCGGATACCTCGTCCTCCGCCAGGCCGGACTCCTGCTCGAGGGCCTGCGTCAGCGACGGAATGCCCACCGCGGAGATGGCGTCATTGGAGTCATCCTGGCGCATAAAGAGGACATCGAGAAGCTGGCGATCCATGTTCTCGCTTAAAATCTGTTCCAGCTCGTCATCGGCCTGGCGGCCTGTATATTGTGCGTGGCGCGGGGACGAGATGGCCAGCTCACAGTACTTCTTCTGCAGCCAGCGCTTGGCAATGCGAAAGCGGTACTCCCCCACGGAAATATCCGCAATGACCTCCGGAGATACATCCTTGCCCACCGGCTGCAGATCCCGGATACCGCTGGGGCGCGCCGTGTGCTTTTCCGTTAACACCACATCGAGGGCCTCCACGATGGTGGATTTACCGGCCTCGTTCTCGCCGTGAATGACCACCACCCCGGTTTCTGGAAGGTCATCCAATACCAAGTGCTCGATGCCGCGGACATTTTTAATCTCTAAGCTGTGGATGCGCATGTGGTTTATCCCTCCAGGCGAAATAGCAGGTTGGCGGCGTCGCGGGCCACCGGATCCTCGCGGTTATCCAGCAGCTCCTGCAGGGCGTCGGCAGCATAGCCGGAAATATCCAGGTTGGCTAGTTCATCTTCGCTAGGCTCCAGGAACAGGTCCATGGTCCGCTCGCGCGGGCGCAGCGAGGCAAAGACCGCCTCCAACTCATCCAGCCCACGCTGGAGCCGGGCGTGCGCCGCAATGCCGAGGGTCCCCTGCAGGCTGTATTTAACCGCCGTGCGCACCTTATCCGGGTACTCCTCCAGACTGCGCAGGAAGCGCTCGACGTCCTCGGTGGAATTGACGGAGGCATCGAGGGCTTCAAACGTCCAGCGCCCGATGCTGCGCTTATCGATGTCTATATCCTCCCCCTCAATCCTTACCACCAGCGCATTCCCGGAATCAGCCTCGCCACCACCGGTGGAGCACTCCTTAAAGTCCGTGGTCTCCGGGCTGCCGGAGAACCAGACGCGCCCGGTTGTGCCCAGGCTGGCCGTCGAGTGGGTATCGCCCAGCGCCAAGTAATCAATCACCCCGCGCTCCAAGCACTGTTCGACGAATTCCAAGTCGATGGTATCGGCATCTCCCCCGCTAGTACGCGAATCCACCTGGCCATGGCCCACGGCAATCCGAATTCCTTCCGTGGAATCGAGCGGTTCTAAGGCCTGGCGCACCAAATCGTGGTTGGCGCGCTTGGACAGGTATGGCGCCCCGACCACTTCCACGCCCTTGCCCACCTCGATGGGCTCAGAATCCGCGATGACGTGCACGTTGTCGGCGCTGGTGCGATAAAATACCGAGTCCGCGACCAACGGATCGTGGTTTCCGGGCAGCACATACACCGGTACCGGCAGGCGCTTAAACATCTCGGTGGCGCGGGCCAAGATCTCCCGGGAGAGCGCATTGTGCTCAAATACATCGCCGGCGACGACGATGAACTCCGCGCCAACCTCCTCCGCGAGCTGGCCTAGGTGCATGATGGCGGACTCGCGGTCATCGTTGAAACGACCTTGCGCCTCCCCCTTCAAGAACCAGCGGGTCATTCCCAGCTGGAAGTCGGACGTGTGGATAAAGGTCGTTGCAGTCATAATCAGTGCGTTAAGTGGTAGTAGAGGTCTTCAATATCGGACACGGCGCGCAAGAGCTCAATATTCGTATGAGATACGGCCCGCAGGGCCTTGCGCAGGAGGTCTGGATCGGAATCTTCCAGCGCCGGGGCAACCTTGGGGTGCGGCAGCTTGGGCATCTCGCGGCCGTTCCAGAACACATCGTTCTTTTCTTCCGCAGATAGATCGCTGGCCCCAAAGCTTTCGCGAGAGACCTGCTGCGATTGCTCCATGACGGCCTTTTCCAAGCGCGCAAAGTCCAGCCCGCGCATATTGAAAATCACGGCGGGATCCGCATCCGCGCGGGTGGCGAGCCTATCTCCCACCGCCACGATGTGCTTGCAGGCATAGGCGGAATCCGGGCAGGTGCAGGATAGTCGTAGATCTTCGGCGTCGCTGGCGAACAAGGTATCCAGCGCTTCCTCAGATAGCAGGCCCTTGCGCGCATTCGCTACGGAATTAGGCGTGCGCGCGAATTGGCTGGCGAGTGCCGCGATATCGTCATTATCGCGGTACGGCAGCTGAATGAGCACGGAAAAAGGCTCGTTCTGGGAACCGGCCACGCGTCCGTGGATGGCACCGTTACGGATCTCCAATCCCACGACGTGCCCGCCCTCGGCGTACTGGCGCCCGCGGGTAATCCGCCCCCGGTCCGCATCATGGCTGGTAAAAGAAGAAATCCGGGCGGCGGTCTTGGACAGCAGCCGCCCGCTGCGGTCAACATGGTTGACCTCATCCGGGGTGCTCACGCGCTTGCGGGTACCAAAGTTTGCGTAGATGACATTGTCATCGCCCTTAACGGCCATCCGCTTACTCCTTTCCCCGGTAACTCATGAGCTCCGCCAGCTGGTCCGGCTCCAGTTCCGTAAGCCAGCCTTCGCCTTCACCGACGACGGCCCCAGCCAGCTGCGTCTTTCCATCCAAAATGTCTTGAATGGATTCTTCCAACGTGCCAGCGGTAATCATCTTATACACCTGCACGTTGCGGCGCTGACCGATGCGGAAGGCACGGTCCGTGGCTTGGTTTTCCACCGCGGGGTTCCACCAACGGTCCATGTGCACCACGATCGATGCCGCGGTGAGGTTGAGGCCCGTGCCGCCCGCCTTGAGCGAAAGGATCATCGCCTGTGGGCCATCCTCGGATTGGAAGTCCTCCACCATTTGGTCGCGCTTATTCTTCGTCACCCCGCCGTGCAGGAAGGGAATCTCATGGCCCAGCTGCCCGCTCAGGTAGGGCTGCAGGATAGCCCCGAAGGCCTTGTACTGCGTAAAGATCAGCAGGCGCTCACCGGATTCGGTGGCGGCATCGACAATCCGCATCAGCTCCTTCACCTTGCCCGAGCGGTGCTTGCCCTTGATAACCACCGGTGAATCATCCCCCAGGTAATGCGCCGGGTGATTGCAGATCTGCTTAATGCGGGTCAGGGAGGCCAAGACGATGCCGCGCTTGCTGATGCCCGTAGCATCCTCCAAGCTCTTCTTCACCTCATTGACCAGCGCTTTGTACAGCGCGGCCTGTTCGGTGGTCATGGATACGGTAAGAATCTGCTCGGACTTTTCCGGCAGGTCATCGATGATATTGGGATCGGTCTTGACGCGGCGCAGGATGAGAGGTGCGGTCAGCGCGCGCAGGCGCTCGGACATCTCCTCATCATTATTGCGCTCGATGGCCTTGGCAAAGTGATTGCGGAAGAAGGACGCCGTACCCAAAATTCCTGGGTTGCAAAAGTCCAAGATGGAGCGCATCTCTGACAGCCGGTTTTCCACCGGAGTACCGGTTAGCGCCACGCGGTGTTCAGACGGCAGCGATCGCACCGCCTTGGAGGAACGCGTGGCCGAGTTCTTAATGGCCTGCGCCTCATCGAGGACCACGCGCTGCCAGGACACCTCACCCAAGAGGTTGAAATCCCGGCTGACGGTGCCGTACGTCGTAATGACCAGATCGGCTTTCGCGGCGGCCTCGAGGAACCTCTCCCCGCCCGGACGCCCCGCGCCGTGTTGCACCATGACCTTAAAATCCGGCACGAAGCGGCGGGCCTCGCGAGCCCAGTTGCCCACCACGGAGGTGGGTGCAACGACCAAGGTGGGCCCGGTCTGTTCACCGCGCTCTTTCTCCACTGCCAAAAGGGACAGTAGTTGGAGTGTTTTGCCGAGCCCCATGTCATCGGCAAGCACGGCGCCAATATTATTGCGCGACATCCAATACAGCCAGTCCACGCCCGTGCGCTGATACTCGCGCAGCTCCGCGTGGACGGTCTCCGGGATGTCCACGCGCTTAGGTGCGACCGTATCCATGCCGCCGAGCAACGCGGTATGCCACGTGCTGCCGGTAAATTCGATGGGCTCCTGAGCCATCGACTCGAGCGCCAGCTCCCGCAGCTCCGCCACCGTGACCTGGTGCTCGCTCTTCTCGTTGAACTCCGCTCGGCGACGCTCAACCTCCGCCATGAGCTGCTGCCAGCCCGGCTCACCTAGCTTCTTGGCCATCTCCGCCGAGGCCGCCAGCTGCTCGAGCTCCTTCTTGGCGCGTTCGCGGGACTTATCCGCCAGCTCCTCCATATAAGAGGAAACCTTGGATACGACCTGGGTATCGGCCATCACCCACTTGCCGCGCAGCTGGATGAGCCCGGACTTGGAATTGACCAACTCGTCCATCTCGGACTCGGTAAGCTCCACATCGCCCACGGACATGCGCCAGTTATAGTCCACGAGCTGATTCATGCCGATGTGCTTCTTCGTGGCGGCTTCCGCCGGATCCCGCGCCTCGCGAGTTTCCAGCTTGGCCTTCGTATCCACCTGCGCCCACGATTTGGGCAGCATGACGGTAATGCCCCGCTTCTTCAGCTCGGGTACCTCGTGCGCAATAAACTGCGTGAGCTGCTCCGTATCCAGATAAACATCCCAATCGCCGTCGCCAGGCTGGGGCATTTGCGTACTCTGGCCTAGGCTCGGCGCCGCGTGCACGGCCTTGCGGTGGTTTTCGCGCAGCTTCTCGATGCTCGCCCTATCCAACTCATCCGCCAACACCGGCCGCGGCGAATCCGTTCCAGAGCGCACCCGCACCCGAATCGGCCACGCTGCGTCTTCTGGATCCTGTTCTTCCGGCTCCTCCACGATGTAGACGAGCTGGAGTTCCACCTGGTAAATGGAATTCTTCCATTCATTAAGCCCGCGCAGTAGTTGCGCGCGGCCGCGGCGAATGGGAGACGTCGTCAAAAGTGCACGGGCGAAGTCGTGCCACGGCATGGGCCGGGGTTCATTGAGCAGCGGCTGCAATTCCCGGTTGGCAATCCAATGCGTTAGTTCATCCGCTAGGTCATCTGAAAGGGCCCTATTATTTATATGGAGAATCCCGGGTGCCGCGGCCATCATTTCTGCGAGCCAACCGCGCTCGCCCAAGCCTGAGGCCAACTGCCACATGGGGAACCACTCGTTAGCCTGGTACGCCAGCCGGAACGTCACCCTGCCCGCGCGGACAAACTTGCTCAGGCCGCTATATGCGTGAATGAGCCAGTGCAGATCCGGTGCAATCGATTCCGGTGGATGGTGATCCAGGTATTCCAGCTGGGCTAGGGCTTCTACCGCTTCTTCCGGGGCAAACATGGCCATGGGCACCATGAGCGAGACGTCCTTACCCTTTGGGGTCCGCAGTGATACTCGCGCCCGGTTCCGGAAGGATTTCTTAGCCAAGATAGCATCGACTGCCTGCGGAAACGTCCCCTCCGGCACGGCCGAAGGCATAACAATCTTGTGTCCTTCTACCTGCTCAATCCATAGACCAAGCCCCGAGACTGGCAGCCAAAGGCCATGCACAAGGTAAGAAGCCATAACGGCCAGCATAGCAGCCCCGTATAGTTTTGTTACAAGCTCGTTATATTCACGTCTTTACGCAGTTAAACGATGAAAAACATCACCAGAGATCTATGCCACAGCTGAATTTTAGCTTGGGTGAACCTGAAGTCACCGTTAACGTAAGAATGTCCGACAAATCACTACAAGGAGTGAAACGTGCAAGAATCAACTTGGTACGTCATTGCGATGATTGTGTACTTCCTCGTAATGGCAGCCATTGGCTACTGGAGCTACAAACAAACCGACGAATATGACGATTATGTTTTGGGCGGCCGTGGCCTGCACCCATTCGTAGCTGCTCTCTCCGCCGGCGCATCCGATATGTCCGGCTGGCTGCTTATGGGTCTGCCTGGCGCGCTCTTCCTTTCCGGTTTTTCCGAGCTGTGGATGCCTATCGGCCTCCTTATCGGTGCATGGGCTAACTGGAAGTGGATTGCGCCGCGTCTGCGCGCTTACTCGGAGGTTGCGGGCGATTCCATTACGGTCCCCTCCTTCTTCGAGAACCGTCTGCGCGATAAGTCGCGCATGCTGCGTATTATCTCCGCAGTTATCATTATCTTCTTCTTTACCTTCTACGTCTCTTCCGGCATGGTCTCCGGTGGTCGTTACTTCGAGTCCACCTTCGGTGGCGACTACATCACCGGTATGTTGGTCATCGCCGCAGTGACCATTTTCTACACCTTCATCGGTGGCTTCCTGGCAGTGTCCTACACCGACGCTATGCAGGGCATGCTGATGTTCGTCGCCCTGCTGATCGTGCCAATCATGGCGCTTTTCGCTCTTGACGATGCCGGCGCGATCTTCTCCTTCGCTACCGAAAACAGCTACGCTACCGACGGGGCTCTCGAGCCAAACGATAACTACTTCTCTCTCTTCGCCGGTGTTTCCGCTGGTGTTATCGTTGGTAACGCCGCTTGGGGCCTTGGCTACTTTGGTCAGCCGCACATTATCGTGCGCTTCATGGCGCTGCGTAAGCCTTCCGACGCCAAGCAGGGCCGTTTCTACGGCATCACCTGGATGGGTCTTTCCGTCATCGGCGCTATCTTCGTTGCGCTTACCGGTACCGTGTACTTCACCCAGTTCGGTGAAACCATCACTGACCAAGAAAACTTCGAGACCATCTTCTTGGATATGGCTCAGGCCATGATGCACCCATTGCCTGCAGGTTTCGTCTTGACCGCAGTTCTGGCAGCGATCATGTCCACCATGTCTTCCCAGATGCTCGTGGTGTCCTCTTCCCTGATTGAGGACCTCTACCTCATCATCGCAAAGCGCAAGCCTTCCGAGGGCGTTCTGATTAACCTGTCCCGTACCGCCGTTGTGGCCATCGCGGTTATCGCCGCACTCCTGGCTATCAACCCGTCCGACTCCATTCTTGGCCTGGTCGGCTTCGCATGGGCTGGTTTCGGTTCCGCATTCGGTCCGCTGGTCATCCTGGCTCTGTACTGGAAGCGCCTCAACGCAACCGGTGCAATCGCCGGTATGGTTACCGGTGCAGTCGTCGCCATCGGTTGGGGCATGTCCCCGCTCGGCGATTCCCTCTACGAGATGGTTCCGGGCTTCTTCTCCGCACTCATCGTCACCGTTCTGGTCACCTTGGCTACCAAGCAGCCAGACCAGGAGGTCTTGGACGAGTTCGAGGAAGCCGAGAAGCTTGCCAAGCTCGTTGAGAAGGACGACTCCCTGGACTTCGAGGAAGCAGCAGAAAAGGTTTCCGATAACAAGTAGGAACCTTCCCGCACCTCGCGGAGTCCAATAGGACATGAAGTCCTATTACCTGGCCGCGCTATCATGCATAACCGCTCTCGTTATCGCATGGTATGCGTGGCCTTTTCCGCGTTTTGATGTCTCCACCGTTCCATCCCGCGCGGAATTGCAGGGCTACGACCGCGACGAGTTCGGCGGTTGGCAGCCCAACGGTGCATGCACCACGCGTGAGGCCATCATGGAGAACCAAGCCAGCGAGGCGTTCGCAGACTGCCGGCCGCAATCCGGCACGCTCTATGACCCCTACGCGGGCGAGATGATTTCAGCCACCTCCTCTATTGAGGTCGACCACATCTTCCCACTTTCTGCCGCCTTTGACATGGGTGCCGCACAGTGGGACCAAGACACCAAGATCCGCTTTGCCAACGATCCCCTCAACTTGGTGGCGACCAGCCGGAAGCTCAATCAGGAAAAGTCTGATTCCCTCCCCTCTGAGTGGTTACCGCCCGCTAACCGCTGCGATTACTCGCGGCGCCTCGCAAAAATCGCGCGCAAGTACGAGTTACCGTTGCCCCGCGCGGATGTCCGTGCAATGAGAAGGCAATGTCGGTTCGATTTCTAGCAGTTAAATTGATTAGGGTGAACAAGGCAACTTTTCTTAACTGAAGGGCATCCTCCATGACTACTTTGTTCATCTTCCTGCACGTGGCAGCGGCCATCGTTTTGCTCGGCCCCGTGTGCATTTCCACCTCCATCTACCAGACCCAGCTGCAGGGCGCAGCGCAGGGCGATAAGACTGCCCTCGGCGCCGCCCGCAACCTGCACAACATCACCAACACTTACGGCTACATTTCCGCCCTCGTGCCGGTCCTTGGCCTTGCAGTGTTCCTGTCTGATATTGAAACCTTCAAGAGCCAGGTCAACTTCCACATCGCCATCCTCGTGGCCATCATCGCGTGGTGCCTGCTCTTCTTCCTCATCCTCCCTAAGCAGCGCACGGCGCAGGCAGCCCTAGAATCCGGCGATACCGCCAACCTGGGCTCCATCAAGAAGTCCCTGTCCGCTTTCGGCGGCGTCTTCAACCTCCTGTGGATCATCTGCCTTATCCTGATGTACATCTAGGAAGCCATTTACTCTCCGGGGACAGTGTCATCGCTGTCCCCTTTTTCATGCGTGGACTCCTCTCTGAGCTCTTCTTTTAGTTGCTGCGCATCTGCGTGCGCATTCTCCCGCCGCTTCTGCGTGGCCTGCGCTACCGTCTGCGCCCACCTGCGGTTCTTCGGCGCCAGCGGTCCGCTCGCGGAGTCGTAGACCCACGTAGAGTCATCGAAAAGCCAGACGATGTCCCCACTTATCGGGTCCTTGATATAAAACGCCCTCCCATCGGTCTTTATATTGTGATGGTGCTGGCACAGGCAAGTGAGGTTTGCCGCCGAGGTCGGCCCACCATCTGCAAAGTCGTGCCGATGGTCCATCTGGGACGCCACCGCCGGCCGCGTACAGCCTGGCCACCGGCACGTGCCATCCAAGCCCTCTACAAACGCCCGGATATCTGGCGGAGTCACATAATTCGGGCTCTCCGCCTGACCGGCCTTCTCCATATCCCTTGTCGTTGTCGCGCGAGCCTGTAGGTCATCCGCGGTCTCCGGCGATACCCAGCCTAAGTTCTGTACAAACGCGGGCGCATCCGGCAGGTCGCAGCGATACATATTCAACACGACCTTGGCCTTCGCCTGCGCCTTTCCAGTCAGCAGCTCCACTGCGGCCTCAGCCATCGTGAGGTCCTTGTCCGTAGCGATATCCCGAATATTGTGGTCGATTATCTCCGCGGTTTCCAACCCGACGTCCAGGCAAACCGCGGCCCACTCCCCGCCTGTAGGTTCAACGCTATATGCTTGCTTGCGGCGCGGATCCCGCGCGGCAATGGAGGGATCGAGGCGCACGATGAGCTCGCGCAGCTTGCGGCGGAGATTGCGGTGCGAGGGCAGCTTTTGATTGGGACGGGTTGGGGTCAAGTAGTTGGTCAGGGCGTCATCGATAGTGAATTTCTTCTCCGCATCAATGGCGCCGAGTTTGGCTAGGGTTTGGTCAATCGTAGTGAGTCGGTCTAAATCTAAATGGAAATGCTGTTCTTGCCGAGCGCGCAGCCGCGGCAGCTCTTTTAATCGCTCGAAGGCGAAAATAATATTTCTAATGCGGGACTGACGCGCCCCGGTTAAATCAGACAGGGATTGGCTAATAATTTCGATATCGTCATCTGAGCCAGGATGAAGCTTCTCCCAGAACTGGTACTCCGCTTTCCTAATTTCCGTAGCTGCACGGGAGGTAGAATTTTCTGGATTGGTATTGGCATAATATGGCGCATTCATGGACTTTCTTTCGAGAGATTTACTAGAACATGCTTTCGCCATACACCATACAAAACCGCCCCGACACGCTACCCCCGTTTATAGTAAAAGCGCAGGTCACAGGGCATGAAAAAAGGGCCTCTAAAAAGAGGCCCTTTGGAGGTTTAATTAGTCGCGGAAGCGACCACCGTGCTTGCGGCCACCGCCGCCGCCATCACGGCGAGGCGGGCGACCGGTATCCTTCTGAATCTTGATGAGCTGGCCAGAAATCCGGGTATCCTTCAGGCGGTCCAGCACAGCCGGGTCCATGTTCTTCGGCAGGTCCACGAGCGTGTGCCCCACCGCAATGGTGATGCGCCCGAAGTCCTTGGCAGACAGGCCACCTTCGTTGGCGATTGCACCGACGATGGCACCCGGGCGGACATTCTGGCGCTTGCCGACGTCCAACCGGTACGTCTCAAAGTCACCATCCGGCCGCTTGGAGCCGCCGCGGTTCTTGCCGCCACCCTTGAAGTCACGGTCGCGCTTGCGGTCATCGCGATCGCGGCGGTCCTTCTTTGGCTTGGGCAAAGGCTTGTCTTCCAATAGGAAGTTCTTGCCACCCTGGTGCATGACGGCCAAGGCCGCGGCGATGTCATCCATCGCGACGTCATTGTCTTCCGAGTACTTGCGCACCAAGTTGCGGAAGAAATCGGCCTGCTTGTTGTCCATGGACTGGGTAATGGCCTGCGCAAACTTTTCCTTGCGCTTCTCATTGACCTCATCGACGGACGGCAGATCCATCTCTTCGAGGCGGGCGTTGGTCACGCGCTCGATGGAGCGCAGCATGCGGCGCTCGCGCGGGGTGACGAACAGGATTGCCTCACCGGAGCGACCGGCACGGCCGGTGCGGCCGATGCGGTGCACGTAGGACTCGGTATCGTTCGGGATGTCGAAGTTCACCACGTGGGTGATGCGCTCCACGTCGAGGCCACGCGCGGCGACATCGGTAGCGACGAGGATGTCTAGGCGGCCATCCTTGAGCTGGTCGACGGTGCGTTCGCGCTGCGCCTGGGCGATGTCGCCGTTAATGGCAGCGGCGCTGTAGCCGCGATCGCGCAGGGCCTCGGCCACCTCCTCGGTCTCGTGCTTGGTGCGGCAGAAGACGATGATGGCGTCATAGGTAATGACCTCGAGGATGCGGGTGAAGGCATCCATCTTTGCGCGGTGCGGAATCAGCAAGAAGCGCTGCTTGATGTTGTCGTTGGTGCGACGCTCGGACTTAACGGTTACTTCCGCCGGGTTGTGCAGGTACTGCTTGGACAGACGGCGGATGGCGTTAGGCATGGTGGCGGAGAAAAGCGCCACCTGCTTGCGGTCCGGGGTGCTTTCCAGGATGCGCTCGACGTCTTCCTGGAAGCCCATGTTCAGCATCTCATCGGCCTCATCGAGGACGAGGAACTGCAGCTGGGACAGGTCAAGCGAACCCTTTTCCAGGTGGTCGATGACGCGACCCGGGGTACCCACGATGACCTGGGCGCCGCGGCGCAGACCAGACAACTGGATGCCGTAGGCCTGACCACCGTAGATGGGAAGAACCTCGATGCCTTTGAGGGTTTCCGCGAAGGATTGGAAGGCGTCTGCAACCTGCAGGGCCAGCTCGCGGGTAGGCGCGAGGACGAGCGCCTGCGGGTGGCGCGCCTGCGGGTCAAGCTGGGACAAGACCGGCAGCGCGAAGGCTGCGGTTTTGCCGGTACCGGTCTGTGCAAGGCCCACGACGTCGCGGCCTTCCATCAGGATCGGGATAGTTTCTGCTTGGATGGGGGACGGCGTGGTGAAGCCTACTTTCGCAACGGCTTGCAGAATTTTATCTGGCAGGCCGAGGTGCTCGAACCCCTGGGAGTTGTCGTTGGCCGAGTCCTTGGACTCAGCGCCGGTGCCCTCAGAAGTATTCGCAGCCCTGGTGTCCTGGTTGACACCTTGCGAGTTGTCCTGAGATTCCGACTTATTAAAATCTTCCGGCTCGTTTACGCCGCCGGTGGCGTTATCGGTAATGCTCATTGCTCGTCCAACCCTACGCGATACCGGCGGCAAACTCCATTCCTCGCTATACCCCCGCCACGAACGTGCGGTAGCTCAGCGGCATGCCCGGCCGGTAGGCCAAGTGCACCGCGCTGGGAGCATCGAGCACGTGCAGGTCAGCGGCAGCTCCTTCCACCAGGGTGCCCTTCGCGGGGCGGCCCTGCGGGTCGAGTCCGTTGCCCACATTATGGCGGCGCAGCGCCGTGGCACCGCCGGTGGTGGCGGCGTGGATGGCCTCATCGACGGATAGATGCTGCTGCAGGACAGCCGTGGTCACGCAGTAATTCATCGACGAGGTATAGGAGGTACCTGGGTTGAGGTTGGAGGCGATGGCGAGGGTGGCGCCGGCATCGAGAAGCGCACGGCCAGGCGCTAAGGGCTCGCGCGTGGAGAGATCGCAGGCTGGGAGCATGGTGGCCACGGTCTCGGATGCGGCGAGCTTTTCGATGTCACTATCGCTCAGGTAGTTCACGTGGTCCACCGAGGCGGCGCCGAGATCGACCGCGAGGCTAACACCCGGGCCCTCGCCAAGCTGGTTGCCGTGCACGCGCAGGCCAAGGCCCAACTTTTTACCGGCTTCGAGAACGCGGCGCGACTGCTCTTCATTGAACGCGCCGCGCTCGCAGAAGACGTCGATCCACTGGACGTATTCTGCAACGCCGTCCAGCATCGGACCGACGACCTCATCGAGGTAGTCTTCCGCATCCGCTCCCGGCGGCACGAGGTGGGCGCCGAGGAAGGTCACGTCGTCGACGTGCTGGGATGCCACGCGCGCGGCTTCCACTTCAGATTCCGTGTTGAGGCCATAGCCGGTCTTGGTCTCGAAGGTGGTGGTGCCACCGCGGCGGCCGGCGGCCACGCGCTCGGCGACGAGCTTATCCAAGCGGTCTGCCCCCGCCTCCCGGGTGGCGTCCATGGTCACCGCGATGCCGCCGGCCTCGTAGGAGCCGCCGGACATGCGGGCCTCGAACTCGGCGGAGCGGTCGCCGTCGAAGACCATGTGGGTGTGCGAATCCACCCAACCGGGCAGGACGGCGCGCCCGCCCAAGTCCACCTGGTCATCGGCGGCGGGCGCCTGGGAAGCGGGGCCAATCCAGGCGATGGTGCCGTGGTCGGCGATAAGGGCGGCATCGTTAAGCGTGCCGTGCTCGCTGACCGTGCGGAGTTCAGAAATTCCGGTAAAAAGTGTGCTCATTTAATCCCTTGCCTTAAATTCCATGGGAACGCGAACGCCGCGCTCCTTGGCTACTTCCTCTGCGCGAGAGTACCCGGCATCGACGTGGCGGATAACGCCCATGCCTGGGTCATTGGTCAGCACGGCGCGCAGCTTGGCGGCGGCGAGAGCGGTGCCATCGGCAACCGTGACCTGGCCGGCGTGGATGGAGCGGCCCATGCCCACTCCGCCGCCGTGGTGGAGGGAGACCCAAGTCGCGCCGGAGGATACGGCGGTCATGGCGTTAAGCAGCGGCCAGTCAGCGACGGCGTCGGTGCCATCGAGCATGGCTTCGGTCTCGCGGTACGGGGATGCAACCGAGCCGGAGTCGAGATGGTCGCGGCCGATGACGATGGGGGCCTTGATCTTGCCCTCGCGCACGAGGTCATTGAAGAGCAGGCCGGCCTTGTGGCGCTCGTTGTAGCCGAGCCAGCAGATGCGGGCGGGCAGGCCTTCGAACTCGACGTATTCCTCGGCGGCGTCCAGCCAGTTGTGCAGGTGCTCGTTCTCCGGGAACAGCTCCTTCAGGGCTTGGTCGGTGACCTTAATGTCTTCTGGATCGCCGGACAGCGCTGCCCAGCGGAACGGGCCCATTCCCTCGCAGAACAGCGGGCGGATATAGGCGGGAACGAAGCCTGGGAACTCGAATGCGCGCTGGTAGCCGGCATGGCGGGCCTCATCGCGGATGGAGTTGCCGTAGTCAAAGACCTCGGCGCCCTCGTCCTGGAATTCCACCATCGCCTGGACCTGTGCGGCCATGGATTCGCGGGCCTTTTTGGTAAAGGTCGTGGGATCGGCCTTGGCCTCGGACTGCCAGTCATCCACGGTAATTTCGGTGGGCAGGTAGGACAGTGGGTCGTGCGCGGAGGTCTGGTCGGTGACGATGTCTACCTTGAACTCCCCGGCGCGCTGGCGGCGCAGCACCTCGGGGAAGACCTCGGCGGCATTGCCCACCAGGCCCACGGAGAGGGCCTTTTTGTTTTCCTTGGCATCGAGGACCAACCGCAGGGCCTCATCCAGGTCGGTGACCACTTCGTCGAGGTAGCGCTTGTGCTGGCGGCGGCGCAGGCGGTGCTCATCCACGTCCACGATGAGCACTGCTCCCCCGTTAAGCGTCACGGCGAGCGGTTGGGCACCTCCCATGCCGCCGCACCCACCGGTCAGGGTCAGGGTGCCGGCCAGGCTGCCCTCGAAGCGCTTCTTGGCCACGGCTGCGAAGGTCTCGTAGGTGCCCTGCAGGATGCCCTGGGTGGCGATGTAGATCCAGGAGCCGGCCGTCATCTGGCCGTACATCATCAGGCCCTCGTCCTCGAGCTTGCGGAAGTGCTCCCAGTTAGCCCAGTCGCCCACCAGGTTGGAATTGGCAATGAGCACGCGCGGTGCCCATTCATTGGTCTTCCAGATGCCCACCGGCTTGCCGGATTGGACGAGGAGGGTTTCATCGCTTTCTAAGTCCTTCAGCGATTCCACGATGGCATCGAAGGCCTCCCAACTACGTGCTGCGCGGCCAGTGCCGCCGTAGACCACGAGGTCCTCGGGGCGTTCTGCCACCTCTGGGTCGAGGTTATTCATCAGCATGCGCAGTGGCGCTTCGGTTTGCCAGGATTTTGCGTTGAGTTCGGTGCCGCGGGGTGCGCGGACTTCGCGTGGTTCAGACATGGCTTCCTTTCGCTCGTGCTTATCGACGCCGTGCCCTACCCCAAGGCCGGTTTCCCGGGGCTGTCTCCCGGGGGCTTGGCGAGCGTCACAGATATCAATTTAGTGTGATGCACAACGTATTTAGAGCTTGCACAGTCACCAACTGTCTGGCATTTCAGACTCTGCGGCTACGATGGCATCCATGCGCCACATATTGCCCGCCCTCGCCGCCGCCTGCCTGCTGGCAGGATGCTCCAACCAGCCAGAGGAAGCTCCAGAAGAACCAGAAAACTATGTGGCCCTCGGGGATTCCTACGCGGCGATGGGCTCGACGACGCTCCCTCTCGATCCGCCCGATTCCTGCGCACGCGCGCAAGATTCCTATCCGGAGCTCGCCGCGCAGGACATCGCCACGAGCTCTTTCCGCAATGTCGCCTGCCAGGGCGCGAGCACGCTCGATGTTTTATCCTCCGCGGGCGAACACCCCGCCCAGGTGGACGCGCTGGCCGCGGATACGTCCCTTATCTCCTTGAGCATCGGCGGCAACGACGTAAGCTTTGTGCGCCTGACCCAATGCGCCACGGACGATATGTGCCAGGATGAGTCCGGCCCTCAGGTGGAACTGGAACTACACGATCTGCCCCAACGCCTGGACAAGGTCTACGGGGAAATCGCCCACCGCTCACCTGAGGCAAAGGTCATTGCCACCGGCTATATCCCCCTCATCAACCCGGGCGAGACCTGCCCTTTCATAGAAAAAATCCCGGCCACAGACCGGGAGTGGCTGGCAGATACCATCCAGCGCATCAATCAAACAGTGCGCGAGGCCGCCGAGCGCAACGACGCCACCTACGTGCTGCCTGATAATGCCTCGCAGCACTCCGCCTGCTCTGCCGAACCGTGGGTGGACTTTACGGGGCAGGATACCGATTCCTTCCCCATGCACCCCACCCATGCGGGCCAGGTGGCGATGGCGCAGGCGGTTAGCGCAGCTCGCTCGTAGCGGCCTCGACGGCATCGATCAGCGCGCCAGACTTGACCAGGCGCACGGTCTCCTCGATTTCCGGCGATAGGTAGCGGTCGGTGCCGGGACCAGGAACGGTCTCGCGCAAGGCGGCAATGACCGCGCCGGTGCCGCCAGCGGGCGTTCCCTCGCGCATGTCGATGGCGCGCGCCGCGGTGAGGATCTCCACGGCGAGCACGCGCTGCAGGCCATCGACTGCCTTGCGCAGCTTGCGGGCGGCGGACCAGCCCATGGACACGTGGTCTTCCTGCATGGCAGAAGAAGGAATGGAATCGGCCGAGGCCGGGGTAGCCAGGCGCTTTAATTCGCTGACGATGCCAGCCTGGGCGTATTGGGCGATCATGTGGCCGGAGTCGACACCGGGGTCATCGGCAAGAAAGGCGTTCAAACCGCGGTTGCGGGCCGGATCCAGGAAGCGGTCGGTGCGGCGTTCAGAAATGGACGCCAGGTCCGCGGTGACGATGGAAAGGAAATCGAGCGCATAGGCCACCGGCGCGCCGTGGAAGTTGCCGTTGGAGACCACGCGGCCGTCCTTGGCCACCACCGGGTTATCCACGGCGGCGGCGAGCTCGCGCTCTGCTACCTGCGCGGTGTGCGCCAAGGTATCGCGGAAACCGCCGGCCACCTGCGGCGCGCAACGCACCGAGTAGGCGTCCTGGACCTGGTTCTTCTTGAACTCCTCCAGAGCTGCGGCGAGGATTTCGGAGCCGTCTGCCACCTGGCGGATATTGGCGGCAGAATCGGCCTGGCCTGGGTGCGGGCGCAGCTGCTGCAGGTCATCGGCAAAGACCACGAGGGTGCCAAGCAAGCCTTCTACCGTCATGGCGGTGGCGATATCTGCGGTCTTGGCGGCCGCGCGCAAGTCAGTAATGGCCAGGCAAAGCTGACCCAGCATGCCGTCGGTGCCGTTAATCAGGGCAAGGCCTTCCTTCTCGCGCAGCTCCAGCGGCTCGATGTCGGCGGCGGCAAGGGCCTCACCGGCGTCCTTCAGCTCGCCGTTCACACGCACCTCGCCCTCGCCCAGCAGCGCTAGGGCGCAGTGGGCCAGCGGAGCCAAGTCGCCGGAACAGCCCAGTGAACCGTATTCGCGCACCACCGGCACGATGCCGGCGTTGAGCGCCTTGGCGTAGGTCTCTACCACTACTGGGCGCACGCCGGTACGGCCGGTGCACAGGGTAGAAAGGCGCAGCAGCATGAGCGCGCGAATGACTTCTTCTTCCACCTCCGGACCGGTGCCGGCCGCGTGGGAGCGCACCAAGGATAGCTGCAGCTGGGCGCGCATCTCTTCTGGGATGTGGCGGCGGGCTAGCGCGCCGAAACCGGTGGAGATTCCGTAGACCGGCGTGGGATCCTGCGCCAGTTCTTCGACCCGGTCGCGCGTGGAGGCGACCTCGTCCAGGGCCTCGGCGGAGATTTCTACCGTGGCGCCGTAACGGGCAACGGCCACGACTTCCTCAATGGTCAGCGCTCCGACGCCGACGGTAACGGTGGATGGGTATGCATTAGGCATGATGACTCCTAGTGTCTTTAGGGCAGCAAAATATAGCTCACGTCACAGCCTAACGCGCTAGCCCGCATGGTACCTCACTTTTCGCGCTGGCGATACATTTTCCCCGCAACTTTCTCCGCGGCCTGGCCCAGCGCCGCGATGAGCGCCTCCACCCTATCGCCCGGCGTGGACACGGGATAGGTCACCGCAATGGCCGCCGCGGGCCGCTCCAGGTGGTCCAGGATGGGCACCGCCACCGAGGCCTGTCCCCGCGAGATTTCTTCCACCTCTTGGTCCCATCCGCGCGCAAGGGCCCGGTCCAACTGCTTTTTCAGGAGACCAAAATTTTCCCCGCCTGCGGTATCGAATGCGGCCTTGACCTCCCATTCCGGCAGGTGTGCCAGCATCACCCTGCCCGAGGCAGTCTTATGCGCCTGCAAGCGCACCCCCACCTCCGTAACCAACGAGGTCGCACCCGGCGCGCGGACTTCCTGCAGGTATAAAATCTCCGAGCCCGCCATGCGCGAAAGATGCCCGGATCCACCAACGAGCCGTGCGCATTCCTCCAGGTCGCGCGTGGCCATACGTACCAGCGGTTGCTGGGTTACATACGCAGAGGCCATCGAGTACGCGGCCAGCCCCAGGCCGTAGGTCTTGTGCTCCGGCAGGTGGGCAACGAACCCGGCATCGACCATTTCCGCGAGCAGGTGGTACGTGGTCGAGCGCGGCAGGCCGAGCTCGCCTTGGATGCGGGCGGCGGAAATCGGGACATCGATAGTAGATAGCAGCTTGAGGATGTCTAGGGCATGGCGCGCGGCGGGGACTCGGTTAGCACTCACAACGTCCAATTATATTCCGCCATTGACAGACAAATTCACCGCACGCTTCTAGTATCGGCACTATGAATACCGAATCAGCCCCACTTTTTACTCCCGCCCCCGAGTGGTCCGGCCGCTCCGATGGCCCCGGCGCCGAGCACGCGCGCTGGCATAGCGTCATCAACCAGGCCGAATCCGCGCCCGTGACCCTGCTGAGCTTTGCCTCTGATGAGGGCGTGCTGCGCAATGGCGGCCGCCAGGGTGCCGCCGCCGGCCCCGCCGCCCTGCGCACAGCCCTTGGCTCCCTAGCGGTCCACCACGGCCACGCGCTTGCCGATGCCGGAACCATCACCACCCAAGGCGATGATCTCGACGGCGCACACGAGGCCCTATCTGACAAGGTCGAAGAACTCGTCCGCAGCGCTACCCTGCCGATTATCTTGGGCGGCGGGCACGAAACCGCCTTCGGCTCCCACCGTGGCCTGTTCCGCGCGCGCGGTGCCACCCCGATCATCAACTTGGACGCCCACTTCGATCTCCGCCACGCGGACCACGCCACCTCCGGCACGCCCTTTACCCAGATTTCCCAGCTCACCGATGACTTTGACTACACCGTCTTCGGTATTTCCCGCCCCAATAACACCGCGGTGCTCTTCAACGATGCCGATAAGCTCGGCGTCAACTACACCCTGGATGAGGAGCTAGTGAACCTCACCCCGGCCGATTGCGGCACGCTCGCCACCCAGGCCACCGCCACCGCGGACAAGGTCCACCTCTCCATCGACCTGGATGTCCTTCCCGCCTCCACCGCGCCGGGCGTATCCGCCCCGGCTAGCCTCGGCGTTGCCTACGAGCGCATCCGCGCCCTGGCGGTCGCCATCGCCGCGACGGGCAAGCTCGCGCTTGTCGATGTCGTCGAGCTCAACCCCACCTTCGACATAGACAACCGCACCGCCAAGGCGGCGGCGCGGCTTATCGATGACATCGTTAATGCTCACCTCACTGCGGTAAGCGGGCAGTAAGACTCAGAACAAGAGGTGCGCAATCGGGGTCGCAATCACGATGGTGAGGGCGACGCGCTCAAACCAGATGATGACCAGGTGGGATAGCTTCACCGGAATCTTGGTGGCCAAAATGCACGGCACCAAGGCGGAGAAGAAGATAATGGCAGAGACCGCCACGACCCCGATGACGAATTTCAGCACCATGGAGTCACTGCCTGCCACCGCGGTAGCCGGCAGGAACATCTCCGCAATGCCCATCGCCGCGGCCTTGCCGCCGAGTTCCGGCTCCGGCAGCTGCACAATCCAAGCAAAGGGGTAAAACAGGTACCCAATCCATTCAAAGATCGGGGTAAACCGCGCAAGCAGCAAGCCAATAAGGCCCACCGACATAATGGACGGGACGATGGCCGCGGCCATGCGCACGCCGTCGCGCAGGTTATCCCAAATGGCCTGTGGCAGCGACGGCGCGCGCTGCAAAGCCAGCATCGCCTCGCGCCACGCATTCTTAAACCGCGATCCTTCTACCGGCTTTTCCGGGTCTGGCTCTACACCCGCGCAATATTCATCCGGGATCGTCCGCAGCGGCGGGATGCGCACGGTAATGGCCGTAACCACGAACGTCACCAGCAGCGTGACGGCAAAGTAGGTGCCCCAGATATTCATCAAATCCAGCTGCTTGGCCACGATGACCATAAACGCCGCCGATACCGTGGAAAACCCCGTGGCAATAACGGCAGCTTCCCTGCCGGTATAACCGCCCTTTTGATAGACGCGGTCCGTGACCAAAATGCCCAGCGAATACGAACCTACGAAGGATGCCACCGCATCGATGGCGGATCGACCCGGCGTCTTCCACAGCGGGCGCATGATGGGCTGCATCAGCACCCCAACAAATTCCAGGAGCCCAAATCCAATAAGAAATGCCAGGAAGGTACCGCCGATGGGCACGATAAGCCCCACCGGCGTGGCAATGGAGTTCCACAAGAAGGGAACCAAATCTTCATCACCTAATACCCACGGCAGCGCGTCAATAACCATGAGGAAGGAAATGATGGCACCGGCGATATTGAGGACCGCAAAGACCGCCTGCAGCGCGCTTTCCTTAAACGCCCCCGTACTAAAGCAACGCACCGTTCCATACACGGCGAGCGCAAAAATAAGCCACGGCACCACCGCCGGAATGCTATCGCGCACGATGGTGACCATGTGGTCCAAAGGAATGGAGTTCTTTTCCTTATATGTCACAGGAAAGAAGAACACGAACGCGCCAATGGCGCTATAAACAAAGAGTTTCCACCGTCCCTCAGGCCGCGGGACTTCCCCGTCATGGCTCTGGATGGAGGAATTAACTGAATTAGTAGATGTCACGATAGACCGCCCCTCAAGCTTGCATGATGATCAAGCCCGCGCGACAGCCTGACGCGAACATTGGGAATATGTTAGCTAAATTACATCTTGTTGTCTAGCGTTTCCTGGCTCAAGGCACAATGGAACTATGTCTAACCCCATCCGCGTCGTCGGTGCCGTCTTTCACGATGGCAACCGATTCCTCGCCTGCCGCAAGAAGCCCGGAAAACCCCTAGAAGGACATTGGGAATTTCCAGGCGGAAAAATCGAACCGGGAGAATCACCCGAACAGGCTTTAGCCCGCGAAATTCGCGAGGAACTCAACCTTACTGCCCGCGTAGGTAGCAAGCTCGCGACGACCACCTACGAATACGACTTCGCCACCATCGAACTAACCACCTTTTATTGCACGCTCATCAGCGGCGAGCTTCGCCTGAGCGATCACGACGCAACCAAATGGGTTACCCCCGCAGAAGCTATGGAGCTGACCTGGGCGCCAGCGGATATTCCAGCCGTGGAAAAGCTTTGCCCTTAGAATCTTGTAGCTATGAGTCATTCCTTGGATTCCTCGCTCCCCTTCGGCGTTTATGAAACCCCGGTGACCTCGCGCATTCGTGAGCGAATGGAGGAAACGCAAAGTCGACACCCATCGGCGGGATTCGGGGTAGGAAACGGCACAGATGATAGCGCTCGCGGGCGCTATACCTCGGCCATGTCTCAACACATCGGCGATTTACTAGAGCAACGCCTCATGGGGCTTAAATCTTCAGCAGACCGAGTAGCCCTTATCAATACAATCGCTGGGTTACTTGGCGAGGACGAAGATATTGATACCGAGCAACTCCTCTACGCCGTCTACAACACTTCTTTAGCCGAACCTCCGCTGCTTCCGGATGTATCGCTGACTAAGAGCGCGCTTTTTACTAATGCCCAGGGCGAGGCCAGCCTAACCAGCGAGGTTGAGCGGGAGATAAAGACAGCCGATTCCGTCGATTTGTTGTGCGCCTTTATCAAGAGCTCCGGAATCAGTGTCCTTGACCAGCAATTGCAGTTCCTGCGCGACAACCAGATTCCATTCCGCCTATTGACCTCTACTTACTGTGGGGCTTCCGATGCGGCGGCCCTTAAACGCCTGGTAGAAAAATATCGCGCCGATGTGAAGATTTGCTATGAGCATAAATCCACACGCCTGCATGCCAAAGCATGGCTATTCCGACGGAATTCTGGCTTCGACACCGCTTTTATTGGAAGCTCGAACCTTTCGAGGTCTGCTCTTATCGATGGCTGGGAATGGAACGTGCGCGGCTCTGCTACGGCGACGCCTGAGGTCATCGAAAAATTCATAAAGACCTTTGACAGCTACTGGCACGATAGCCACTTCAAGACTTTTGACCCCGCCAGGGATATGGATCGCCTGCAGGAATCCCTGCGCATTGCAAAAGGCACGGAGTCCCCACAAGCATTGCGCCAATTAGAACTTTCTGGCCTGGAAGTTACTCCCTATCCTTATCAAGAAGAGATGCTCGAGGCGCTGCGGTCCGAACGTGAGGTAAAGGATCGCCACAAAAACCTACTCGTTGCGGCGACAGGCACCGGCAAGACCGTCGTAGCTGCCCTGGATTACCTCAATCTTTGCCGGCAGTGGAAGCGTCGCCCACGCTTACTCTTCGTGGCACACCGCAAGGAAATTCTTCACCAAGCGCGGCGTACGTACCGCGAGGTGCTTAAGGATGCCGACTTTGGCGAGCTGCTTGTCGATGGCACCGAGCCCCGGCGCTGGGACTTTGTATTTGCGAGCGTTCAGTCGCTCAATTCCACTCGCTTAGAAAAGCTCGCGCCAGATCAATTCGATGTCGTGGTCATCGACGAATTCCACCATGCAGAAGCTCCAACGTATAACGCGCTTCTTAGTCATTTTGAACCAGACGAATTACTTGGGCTGACCGCAACGCCTGAGCGCGGCGATGGCAAAAATGTGCAGCAGTATTTCGACTACCGCATTGCCCATGAGCTACGCCTCTGGGATGCCTTGCGCCTGCAGCTGTTGGTCCCCATGCACTATTACGGAATCGCAGACGGCACGGATCTTTCCTCACTCACGTGGAATAGAGGAAAGAAAGATTACAACACCACCGAGCTATCAGAGTTCTATATCAAGTCTGGTGAAAAGCGGACGCGATTCATTCTGAATGAACTGGATAAACGGATTTTCGATCTTTCTGAGATGAAGGCGATCGGCTTTTGTGTTTCCATCGCCCACGCAGAGCACATGGCGCAGCAATTTCAGCACTTTGGAATTCCCGCCCAGGCCGTGACGAGCAAATTAACTTCTTCTGAACGCGCAGAAGCCATTCAACAACTCGAAAGCGGCGCCATCAAGGCCCTCTTTTCCGTTGATATTTTCAATGAGGGCGTCGACATCCCAGCGGTCAATACACTGCTCTTGCTCCGGCCAACCCAAAGCCCGGTTATCTTCCTACAGCAACTTGGCCGCGGTCTTCGCCTTGCTCCCGGAAAGGATTCTTGTACCGTATTCGATTTCATTGGCCAACAGCATGTTGAATACGATTTTGAGCGCAAATTCAATGCGTTAACGAGAAAACGCGGAAAACGCCTGCTTACCGAGATAGAGCAGGGCTTTCCCACCACGCCGCCGGGAACGCATATCCAATTCGATGAGTCGACGACGGAACAGGTCCTCAACAACGTAAAGAAGACGGCACGGAGCAATTTGCGGAAAGTGCGTGCGCTGGTAGCGGAATTGCGAACTACCGATCTCAAAGATTTCCTCGAGGAGGCAAACCTCGAGTTGGAGGATATTTACCGCCCCAACAAATACTCCTGGACCCGCCTACTGCGCGAGGACGGCCTCCTCGAGCCACGTGACGATGAGATGGAAAGCTTCTTACTCAACCGGATTAAAGTTTTCCTCCACGTCAATGATGCGACACGCATTGAGGCTTATCTTCGAATCCTAAAATCCGCCACTTCGCAATTCGGCGATATGACGCCCACTGATCAAGCCTTCGCACGAATGCTGGTCTTGGGCTTTTGGGCTAATTCCAATGCACCCAGCCCGTCTTCTTTTGACCAAGCGCTGGGGATATTGCGAGAGCACCCGCGAGTTATTTGGGAGCTCGAACAGGTCATGCGTCTACAAAACGATGCTTCGCGCATTATCCCGCAGCCAAGCGAGGACACCGTTTTGGAAACCCACGCCGATTACTCCCTGGCAGAGTTAGTCGGTGCTTTGCAAACAGGCGAACTAGAAAAGCTGGTCAGCCTTCCGCGCGAGGGAGTGAAATATTTCCCCGATATGAACATGGACTTGTTCTTGGTGACCTTCCAAAAAGACGATCAAGTGAGCGCCACCACCAATTACCGTGATTACCCGATTTCACCAGAACTTCTCCGCTGGGAATCGCAATCTACTACAACCTTAAAATCGAAGGCCGCACGCCGATATATTCAGCATGATGAGCTCGGCGGGAAGATCCTTATCGCCTCTCGCTTTACTAAGAAGAACTCCGTGGGCACCGCGAGCGCCTATACATTTTTGGGTGCTGTGGATTATGTTTCCCACCACGGTGAAAAGCCCATTCAATTCCAATGGAAGCTGCAAAGAACCATGCCAAAGGCGCTGTACGCTGCTGGTCGGACCGTCGCTTAGCACGCGTGGTTGAATAATTGGGCTGCACTTTACCCGTCAAGAGTGATACATTTCTCTTAAGTGATTCGCACCACAGCCACTTAAGGAAGTGTCATGAGCCAATCAGAAAATTACACCGGCGCAACATCCGCCGAAGGCCAACAGACACAGAACTTTGAGCCACAAGCAAAGGTGAAATGGACCCTCGTAGGTCCGGGTTTGGTCGCCGCAGCCACCGGCGTCGGTGCCGCTGACCTAGTGGCAACCATGATTGCCGGCCAGCGCTACGGTTACGCACTGTTGTGGGCCGTCATCGTCGGTACGATTATGAAAATCGTGCTGGTGGAAGGCGTCGGCCGCTATAGCTTGGCCACTGGAAACACCATGTTCCACGGCTGGCGGGAGCTAGGACGCTGGACCTCGTGGTACTTCGCGCCCTACATCGTCATCTGGGGATTGGTATATGGCGCAGCCGCCATGTCCGGCACCGGCTTGGCATTGAGTGCGCTCTTTCCCGGTACTAGCTTGACCATGTGGGCCATCCTGACCGGCGTATTGTGCTTTGCGCTTACGTGGTTGGGTCAATACCAGCTCTTTGAAAAGCTTGCCGCCGTATTAGTTGGCATCATGTTCGTCACCGTGGTGGGCATCGCCGCAATTACCGCGCCTAATTTGCCAGAGATTCTGCGCGGACTCGTCCCCACCATCCCGGATGGGTCTTTCGTTTACGTGCTCTCCATCGCCGGCGGTGTCGGTGGCACCATTACCCTTGCTGCCTACGGTTACTGGCTGCGTGAGAAGAAATGGTTCACGCCCAAGTGGATGAAGGTCATGCGCATGGATAACTCGGTGGCTTATGCCGTCACCGGTATCTTCGTCCTGGCTACGCTGGTCCTTGGTGCCGAGCTTTTGTATAGCGCAAATGTCGCTGTCTCCGATAACGACCAGGGTTTGGTAGACATGGCGGACGTGCTGGAGGCCCGCTACGGAACCTTTATTTCTAAGTGGTTCATCGTGGGATTCTTCTCAGCCGCATTCTCTTCCTGCTTGGGCGTGTGGAACGGTGTGTCCCTCATGTTTGCGGACTACGTTGGTCACCTGAAGAACCTCCCACAAGGCCACCCCAGCACCAGCACGGGCGGTAAGTACTACCGCGCTTACCTCATCTGGTTGACCTTCCCACCGATGCTTCTCCTGCTGCTGGGCAAGCCCACCGGATTGATCATTGGCTACGGTGTCTTGGGGGCATTCTTCATGCCTTTCCTTGGACTTACGCTCTTGGTACTGCTTAATACCAAGCACACCCCGAAGGAATGGCGCAACGGTTGGTTCATTAATACTCTGATGGGCATCATTTCCGTGGCCTTTGTCTACCTGTGCATTTCTCAGGTCGTGGGACTCTTCTAGCCCTGCTGCTCGTAGTCTTCAAGGTACGCGCCGATTACCCGTACGCTTTCCACCGTGTGGGGCGGGATGCGCAGGCGCGTACCATCCTCGAGCCGGCGAAGCACCCAGCTATCTTCTTCTCTCCACCAGGCACGGCCCACAACCGTGTCCGCATCATGAAGACGTACCCAAATAATCAGAGCGTTATTGACCGCATCAAGAAAGCGCGCGTTTAGATCATCCACACGCGCATAACTTAGCCGGCACAGGGCGGTTTCCGTCAACTATTTTTTCGGCATGCGTTCTACTTCCACCTTGGACTCTTCGCGCGGCTCACGGCCGAAGAGCCAGGCGATGATGCCGAAAAAGGCAATGGCACCGCAAACGGTGAAGGCTGTGGGGAAGCCGTAGACATCGGCAAGCAGCCCGATGAGCATGGGGCCCACGATCTGGCCGAAGTCTCCTGCCATCTGGAAGGCGGACAATACCTTGCCGCCGGAGCGCTCGTTGCCCACGATGTCTGCCACCGCGGCGGTCTGGGAAGGATTGATTAGGCCCGATGCTGCACCCGCAAGGGCGGATACGAGCAATAGGAACCACACACTGGTGGCCAGTCCCATGAGCACCATGAAGATGGCGGAGCCGACCAAGCCAATCAAGATAAGCGGCTTGCGGCCATGGAGATCGGACCACCGGCCGGAGAACTGGAGAATAATCGCATTGCCTGCGGCGAAGGCCGCGAGAGCCAAGCCCGAGGCTGCGGCGCCATTATGGAAAATCGCGGCGGCGAAAAGCGGCAGGACGGACACGCGCACGCCCATATTGATCCACCCGTGGGCGAAGTTGGAGGTCAGCACCGCGCGGAAGGCAGTATCGCTCCAAGCTTCCTGCAGGCGCATGGGCGGCAGTTCCGAGGTGGTGGTTTGGGAGTGGTTGACCCGCGGCATCTGCCACCAGACAACGAAAGCAGCGAGCATCACGCCGATGCCGTAGATGAAAAATGGCCAGCGGAAGCCCAGGAAGGACAGGCTGGCGCCGAGGACAGGGCCGGCGACATTGCCCAGTAGGAATGCCGTGGCGTAGGTGGCAGAGCACTTACCGCGAATCGACGGTGGAGACAGGCGCACGATAAGGCCCATCGCGGAGACAGTAAACATGGTCGAGCCCAGCCCCGCCAATGCGCGCAACACCACAATGTGCCAATACTCTTGGGCAATGGCAACCAAACCCGTGGTCACGGCCACGGTCATCAGGCCCACCAGGTAGACGCGGCGCGAGCCGACGCGGTCCACCAACGAACCAGACACGGGCGCGAAGATCAGCCGGGAGGCGGCGAAGATGGATACCACGAGACCTGCGGCGGCCATCGATACATCGAAGCTGACCACGAACTGCGGCAAAAGCGGGGCGATAAGGCCATAACCTAAGGCGATAATGAACGCCGCCGTTACCATCACCCAGATTTCCCGCGGCACCTTGGGCTTTTCGTAGGGCGCCGGTTCGGCATTAGCACTCTTCATAGCACGTGCAACCTTATGCCTTTGAAGGTCTGAAAGCTATTTAAGCTACTTTTTCGAACATGTGTTTGTATTGTTCGAACTCGTGTCGGCCATGCGGTTTAGAGTGAGTGCCATGCACAACGTAGATAAGAACTTTTCGCACACAGTACCCAGCCAACCCAGCGCCACGGCGACGGAAATCGCCGCCGACTTGGCCTATCACCACTATGAGACCGTCAGCTCAATTTCCGCCATCATGCACCACCCGCGGTCCTTGGCTCGTCCCACCCCGACGTGGCGCCCGCCCATAAACCAGCTGCCACCCACGCCAGGTGGCGCGGACTACAGCATGAGCATTACCCGCCACCGCGTGGGAGCACGAGTGAAGGCGAGGATCCGCGGGTTCGGTGAAAGCCGCATCCCCGCCTACCTCATTACTATTCGGATCACCGATAACTTTGGGCAGGTAGTCGATCCCGCCACGGCGGAAGGGTGGATACGCACGCTTGTCCCTGCTGAGTTAGCTGGCGCCGTCCACGAGATCTCTCGCGGGCCGAATGCCACCTACGTGTGGCTGGTGGATAGCGCCTTTAAGCCCGTACGCTCGCCGGAATCCCTTTTCGCGGGATTCCAGCAAGCGGCTTAGGGGCTTAGTTGTTGTCGCCCTCGTCGTCAGCGTCAGCGTCGTCGTCTTCGGTGAAGGTGTCGAAGAACTCAAGGTCCTCGTCATCGTCATCATCGGCGTCTTCGCAGAAGATGTCGTAGACGTCTGGTTCCTCGAAGTCATCCTCATCAAAGTTGACGAGCTGGGCCTCCCAGTCCAGAGCCTGTTCCGAGACCAATCCGAGCACGTCAAAGAGGCGGTCGAAATCGGTGTAGGTGCCTAGTTCCAGGGCCTCAGCGGGGACTTCCACGATGGGGATGTCATCAGAATCGGTGTTGTCAAAGAGGGCAAGGCGCTCGTTTTCATCGAGGTCTTCGCCTTCCTCGTCCATCTGCCACATCTCCGTGACGGCCTCATCCTCGAGCTCTTCCATGTCTTCTTCATCGAAGTCGAAGGCCAAGAAGCGCACGATGGCAGAGGGCACACCGTCGATGGTTTCTACCAATACGCGCAGCTCTGAATCGTTGCCTACTTCCGCGACCACCAGGTGCGGGTTGAGTTCATCCTGGTCAAACTCCAATTCCGCGATGCGCTCATCGGTGCCTTCCAAGAGGTCCCGCAAAACGGTGACAACCTGGTCGGTGGCGATGTGGCGGGAGACGGCTTCTACGGCGTCTTCGACGGAAAAGGCAACGGAGACCAAGACGGCCTCGAATTCTTCATCGTCTTCATCCACATCCGCCGCAGCGATGTACACGTTGGCGGCAGGCAAGAGAGGATCGATTTCAACAAACTGGATTTCCAAATCAGAGGTGATTGGAACGAACATGACGTCTTCGTTGACGCGGGACTCAATGCCCTCGGCGTCCAATGCGGAAGCGATATCTTCGAAAAAGCTCATGGTGGTGAAAAATCCATCCTTCGGAAGCAGAGGTCCCCGCGGTGGGCAAGACGCCGCCCGCGGTCACTCTGGATTCTACCGCTAATCCCGCCGGTGTGGTTGGAAACCAAGAGAGCGCACTAGCTCTGGGCGCCCACTTCCCCACTCCACCATGTGGTAATCCTCCCACGCCTTGCGGCGCCCATCGTTGGGGGCGTGCACGATATAGGCCTGTTCATCAAAGATCATGGTCGCGCGCTCACCGCTCTCATAGCGCGGCCACTGCGCCTTCGGGCTGCCGCCATGGATGAACGCGGCCCAGTGATCCTGCATGGTGGAAGTCAATTCCTCCATCTCAGCGCGCGAGCCCCAGCCGGTTAACAGGGAGGCGCGCGAGGATTGGGGATCGCCAAAGACATTGCCCAACTCCATCGAGTGCATGGCACCTAAACCCAGCCACTTCAAGACGGCAGAGGCAAAGTCGAAGCGGTACATCCAGGTATCGGCCACTTCAGAGTGGGCGCTGGCGATGCGGGTGGAGGGTGCCCAGAAGAGGGCATCGGCAAGCAAGTGCGCAAAATCTTCCCGGCGGACCGCACCGCGATAGGCGGCGACGACCTCAGGGGCGTGGTGGGGATCGTAGGATGCCAAGAGCCGCAGGGCGGCGCGCTCTCGGGCGCTTTGGCGCTGAAAGAGGAATTTGCCAAAGCTGGCTTCGTCCGAATTCGTGCCTATCAGCAGCGGGATTTTGTGCTGGTGGCCCTGCTCAAAGGCGGTGATGGGGTGCTCGGGCAGAAGCTCGCCGTCCACCGTGGGCGCGTAGCAGGAGTTTAAGTGCAGTAGCTCGCCGGCGCGCCACATCATGGATTGGCCGGAGCGCACCACATCCGCGCAGTCCTCCTGGCGCAGGTCATCCACGCTCACCCGGCGCGGCAGGCCCACTCGGCGTGCAAGTTCGCGGGCCCACAAGGTGGATTGGGCACGGGAGTGCACCAACGCAATCGGTGGGGATTGGGCAATGGCGCGGTGGAAGAGCCCCTCGGCCGTCGGGCTGGTCATGAGCGCCAGCACCGCGGCACCGCCGGCGGATTCGCCCATGAGGGTGACCGAGTCTGGGTCGCCGCCAAAGGCAGCGATATTGTCGCGGACCCAGTTAAGGGCCAGAATCTGATCCGCCACGGCGGGGTTGGCGCTGCACTCGCCGCCGAGGCTGCGCAGATCGAGATATCCCAGGGCGTTGAGGCGGAAGTTGATGGATACGTAGACCACGTTCATGCGGGTGGCGAGCTCAAACCCGCGCAGCATGAGCATGTGGGACGAGCCCATGATGAAGCTGCCGCCGTGCAGATACACCACGACGGGCAGCTTTTCCTCTGTGCGGGGGCGCACGATGTCGAGGTACAGGCAATCCTCGGAGCCGACGATGCGGTCGGTCCAGGAGTATGTGGGCTGTGGGGCGATCGGCCCGAATTGGCTGCAATCGCGCACCCCGTCCCAGCGCGGTGCTGGGCGCGGGGCGCGGAAGCGGTTGTCGCCGGCCGTAGAGGCGCCGAAGGGAATGCCGCGCCATGTGCGCACCGGACCGGCGCTGATGGGGCGATCTACTCGCAGGTCTTCTTCGATGACCCCGCGCACCCAGCCGGAGGTCGTGCGCACGGTGAGCTCATCCGCGTAGGCGTTCTGTGCCTGTTCGTGGGCCTTACGGGCGCGCTCGTGTGCGCGCATGGCCCGCAAGCGCGCGGCAGCGGTGGACTCTTCGGAATAAAAGTCCCCAGTGTCACGTTGATTTTCCTGCGGGTAAGGCATACTCCCTACCTTAGGTAGGTTGCACGCCGGTGGCGATCCGAATCGCACATGCGCGCCCACCTTATTTCAAGGTCAGGGCTATGCTAGGTAAAAATTCAATTAATACCACTACCCCAACGAACTTAAGGATTGGTATGGGAAAAGGCATGTCCATATTTAAAAAGTCCACCCCGGATAAAGCAGCTAGCGACACGTATGACATCGATCCGGAGCACAGCGGGCGGTTTACTAGGGCGCTGCTGAGCTCCCTGGACCGCGCCGTATCCGTGCAATCTGGTGTTATTTCCAAATACGTCAAGAATCTAAAGAAGCACCACCCGGATGCAACTGACCAAGAGTTGCAGGGCTTTATCAATAAGCACTTCATCAATATCACTACCGGCACGGGCGCGGCCGCTGGTGCCTCCGCTTCCGTGCCCGGCATCGGGCTATTTACGGGTGCGGCCACCATTGGTGCGGAATCCGTGGTCTTCCTCGAAGCCGCAGCCTGGTACATCCTGGCGTCCGCGTACCTGCGCGGCGATGACATCTCCTCGCCCGAGCGCCGCCGCGCCCTAGTGCTGGTGGTATTGACGGGCTCGAAGGGCTCTGCGGTGGTCGATACCTTTGTCGGTGACCTCGGCACGGTCACGGGGGCGCGTTCCGTGGCCTCCCTCTCCCGCTTTTCCGGGCCCACGCTATCTGGCATCAATGGCCGGTTGACCAAGGTATTTACCAAGCAGATCACCAAGCGCATGAAGTGGGCCTGGGTGGGCAAACTCATGCCCATGGGTATCGGGGCGGTCATTGGCACGAAGGCCAATCGCAAGCTGGCCAATCAGGTCATCGAACACGCCCGCCAGCAGCTCTCCCCTCTTTCCCACACAAAGGCGGGGATTCGATGATCGTTTAGAGCGAATTCGCTACCCCTAACATAGTGAAGGTGAGGGATTGGCCCGTATCATATAGGCAGACACTTTGGCGGGTGAGATATGCGCTCGTGCAAAGTCCGAACTAAAGTCGAATAAACGACCATTTTAAAGCAGAGAAATGAGGCGAATACCTGCCGTGAGCACATCGAGCATCTTCGGCCCGAATGCGTGGCTGATAGACGAGCAGTTCCAGCAGTACTCCAAGGATCCTAGCTCCGTAGACAAGGAGTGGCGCGACTATTTCGAAGCAAACGGCGCGCCCAAGGCGCAGCCAGAAGCTGAGGCTCCTTCTCAAGCATCTAAGCCACAGCCAAAGAAGGCGCAGGCAGAGTCTAAGTCCTCGGCCAAGAAGACCGAAGGCACTACCACCGCCCGCAAGCAAGAGGCCCGCGATACCAACGTGAAAGAGTCTGTATCTAAGGCCAAGGAAAAGTCCGCGAAGGCAAAGCATTCTGCGGGCAAGAATGCGCAGTCTCCGCTGGATAACCTAGAAGATTACAAGGGCGGCGACGAGCGCCAGCTCAAGGGCATGTTCAAGGCGATTGCTAAGAACATGGAAGAATCCCTCGAGATTCCTACCGCTACCACCGTGCGCGATATGCCGGTCAAGCTCATGTGGGAAAACCGTTCCATGATCAATGACCACCTGAAGCGCACCCGCGGTGGCAAGATCTCCTTTACCCACATTATTGGCTACGCCATGGTCAAGGCCGTGCAGCTGCACCCTGGAATGAACGTGCGCTACGAGGAAAAGGACGGCAAGCCCTTCGTCGTCCAGCCCGAGCACATCAACTTGGGCCTGGCAATCGACCTCCCGCAGAAGGATGGCTCCCGCGCCCTCGTGGTCGCCGCCATCAAGGAGTGCGAGACCAAGTCCTTCGCCGAGTTCATTGAGGCTTACGAGGACATCGTTACCCGTTCCCGTAAGAACAAGCTCACCATGGATGACTTCTCTGGGGTCACCATTAACCTGACCAACCCGGGCGGCATCGGCACCCGCCACTCCATTGCCCGCCTGACCAAGGGTGCAGGCTCCATTATCGGCGTTGGTTCCATGGATTACCCGGCAGAATTCGCCGGTGCCTCCGCTGACCGCCTGGCTGATCTGGGCGTCGGCCGCCTGGTTACGCTGACCTCCACCTATGACCACCGCGTTATCCAGGGTGCAGAGTCTGGCGAGTTCCTGCGCACCATCGGCCAGCTCATTGTTGATGATGCCTTCTGGGACGAGCTCTTCGAGTCCATGGGCGTTCCTTATGAGCCCTTCCGCTGGGCACAGGATATCCCCAACTCTGGCGTGGACAAGAACACCCGCGTCATGCAGCTCATCGAGTCCTACCGCTCCCGCGGGCACTTGCTTGCCGATGTCAACCCCCTCGGCTGGTCCCAGCCCGGCCTGCCTAGCCCGGATCACCGCGACCTCGACATCGCTACGCACGGCCTGACCATCTGGGACTTGGACCGCGTCTTCAACGTCGGCGGCTTCGGCGGCAAGGAACAGATGACCTTGCGCGAGGTACTCTCCCGCCTGCGCGCTGCTTATACCCTGAAGGTCGGTTCCGAATACACCCACATCCTGGACCGCGACGAGCGCAGCTGGATGCAGGACCGCCTCGAGGCCGGCATGCCTAAGCCGACCAACGCCGAGCAGAAGTACATCCTGCAGAAGGTCAACGCCGCCGAGGCATTCGAGAACTTCCTGCAGACCAAGTACGTGGGCCAAAAGCGCTTCTCCCTCGAGGGTGCCGAGACTCTCATCCCGCTGCTGGATTCCATCATCGACACCGCTGCGGGCCAGGGCCTCGACGAGGTCGTCATGGGCATGCCGCACCGCGGCCGCTTGAACGTGCTGTTTAATATCGTGGGCAAGCCGCTGGCAGATATCTTCGGCGAGTTCGACGGCAACTACAAGGGCGGCCAGCTCGGCGGCTCCGGTGACGTGAAGTACCACTTGGGCTCCGAGGGCGAGCACCTGCAGATGTTCGGCGATGGCGAAATCAAGGTCACCCTTGCCGCCAACCCGTCGCACCTCGAGGCCGTCGACCCAGTCATGGAGGGCATCGCCCGCGCCAAGCAGGACATCTTGGACAAGGGCAAGGACGGCTACTCCGTCGTTCCCGTCATGCTCCACGGCGATGCGTCCTTCACCGGCCTCGGCGTCGTACAGGAGACCATTAACCTGTCCCAGCTGCGCGGCTTTACCAACGGCGGTACCGTCCACATCGTGGTCAACAACCAGGTGGGCTTTACCACCACCCCGGATTCCGGCCGCTCCACCCACTACGTCACCGACCTGGCCAAGGGCTTTGACTGCCCGGTCTTCCACGTCAATGGTGATGACCCAGAGGCCGTTGTCTGGGTAGGCCAGATGGCCGCAGAATACCGCCGCCAGTTTGGCAAGGACGTCTTCATTGACCTCGTGGTCTACCGCCTGCGCGGCCACAACGAGGCCGATGACCCATCCATGACCCAGCCGCAGCTGTACTCGGTCATCGAGAACCACGAGCCGGTGCGCGAGCACTACACCAACGAGCTCATCGGCCGTGGCGACCTGTCTGCCGAGGACGCCGAGGCAGCCGCACGCGACTTCCACGACCAGATGGAGTCCGTGTTCACCGAGCACAAGGAAGCCGAGAAGGCCGGCCCGAAGGAACAGACCGGTATTACCTCTTCGCAGGAACTCACCCGCGGCCTGGATACCTCCATCACCGCAGAAGAGATGGCCGAGCTTGGCGATGCCTACGGCAACCCACCCGAGGACTTCGAGTACCACAAGCGCGTGGCCAAGGTGGCCAAGGACCGTGCGAAGTCTGTCCGCGAAGGCGGCATCGACTGGGGCTGGGGCGAGCTGCTCGCCTTCGGTTCCCTGGCTAACCAGGGCAAAGTCGTGCGCCTGGCCGGCGAGGATTCCCGCCGCGGTACCTTTACCCAGCGCCACGCCGTGACCTTCGACCCCCGCAATAGCAACGAATACAACCCGCTCAACTCCCTGGCAGTGTCCAAGGACAATGGCGGCAAGTTCATGGTCTATAACTCCGCGCTGACCGAGTTCGCCGGCATGGGCTTCGAATACGGCTACACCGTGGGTAACCCCGACGCCCTTGTGGCATGGGAGGCTCAGTTCGGTGACTTCGCCAACGGTGCCCAGACCATCATCGATGAGTACCTGTCTTCCGGTGAGGCCAAGTGGGGCCAGTTGTCCAGCCTGGTTCTCCTCCTGCCGCACGGCTACGAAGGCCAGGGCCCGGACCACTCCTCCGCCCGCATCGAGCGCTACCTGCAGCTGTGCGCGGAAGGTTCCATGACCGTGGCTCAGCCGTCCACCCCGGCTAACCACTTCCACCTGCTGCGCCGTCAGGCTTTGGGCGAGATGAAGCGCCCGCTGGTCGTCTTCACCCCGAAGTCCATGCTGCGTAACAAGGCCGCCACCTCCTCCGTTGAGGAGTTCACCGAGGTCAAAAAGTTCCGCTCCGTTATCAATGACCCCCACTTCGTGGACGTCAATAACAAGAAGGTCGGCGACACGAACAAGGTCAAGACCATCATGCTGGTCTCCGGCAAGCTCTACTGGGACTTGGAGAAGAAGCGTGAGGCCGACGGCCGCGATGACATCGCCATCGTCCGCGTGGAAATGCTCCACCCGATTCCGTTCAACCGCCTGAGCGAGGCATTCGAGATGTACCCGAACGCCACCCAAGTCCGGTTCGTACAGGACGAGCCCGCCAACCAGGGCCCATGGCCGTTCTACAACGAGCACCTGCGCGACCTCATTCCGGATATGCCGGAAATGGTCCGCGTCTCCCGCCGCGCCCAGTCCTCTACGGCTACGGGTAACGCCAAGGTACACCAGATTGAGCAGAAGAACCTGCTTGAAGAGGCCTTCGACGTTTAACCACGTGTAACCGCCGAAAAGGCACCTAGCGCGCTGCAGCGCTGAATGCCCCAGTGAGGTTATTTCCTCACTGGGGCATTTTCATGCGCCTTCGCCTCCCGCCAGCCACCTACCCGCCCCTCGCGCTCACCGGCGAGGTGGAATGGGCATCAGCAAGCACCGCCCGTGAGCGCGAAGGGAGGGGACCGTACTCAGCCTCGAAACCACCCACCCTTCGCGGTCACGGGAAAGGCGATCGCTCATTCAAGACCCGCTGCCGGTGAGCGCCAAGGGCGCGGTGCAGGTATCGCAGCCCAGGACAGGCGCGGCCGACACAACCACACACCCACCTACCCGCCCCTCGCGCTCACCGGCGAAGCGGAATGGTCATCAGCACGCACCGCCCGTGAGCGCCAAGGGAGGGTACCGTACTCAGCCTCGAAACCACCCACCCCTCGCGCTCACGGGGAGGACGATCGCCTGCTGAAGGACGGCTGCCGGTGAGCGCGAAGGGCGGGTGGAGGTGCCAAGGGGCGCGCCGGGGTGAGGCGTGATTGAAGCGCGGGCTAGGAGCTCGTCAGGTCGGAACCGCCGGTGGACGCGGAATCGCCCTCGCCGTCTACGATGTCGCCGCCTGAGGATTGCATCCATTCGCGGACGGCCTTTTCCACGCTGCCCTTTTCCTCGGCGTCTTCGGCTAAGTCGGAGAGGTCTTTGTGCGTGATGAACTTGGTGAGGGAAGCAAAGGCGATTTCCTCCTCACGTTCGAAAAGCCTCTTCTGATAAACCACCACGAAGTTTTCCGGAAGTTCCGGCTCCGCGTCCTCGCAGCCGTAGGCGCCTGAAGGTTCTACGGTGGCTAGATCCGTGGGCAGAGAGGACATCAACGCAATATGGGTGCGGGCGAGGAAGTCTTCCCCGCCAGGCTGAGTGTCTTCTTCGGACTTCTTATAATCTTGCGAGATGTCGCGCGCCTCGCTGGGGTTGAGATAGCTGAGGAAATCGCCCGTACAGCCAACATAGAAGTTGCCTTCTGGATTGAGGCTGCGGCCTTTGTCTCCGTGAGACTGATATTTATCCTCTTTGAGCACGGTGGCCTCGCGCCCTGCGCGTGCGAGCATTTGGCGGTAAATCTCGCCCAGTACCACTTGGTCGGTGTCATCTGGGTCGACCACGATGTCTACGGACTTGCGGTCACTAGCCTCTGCGGAGGGCTCGGTAACAACGTGGTCAGCGCACCCTGCCAGCAACGTGGCGCTGAGTACAGCGCCTGCACAGGCAAGGGCAGGACGGGCGAACATGCGCATGGTGTTAGACGTTCTCCTTCACTAAATGCAGTGGCTTCTCGCTGAGTCTACCGCGCGGGCGTGTTTACCTGAGGTAGCGCCGTGACTAAGATGGCAAGAGTTATGTCTAGCTCTATTACCGAATCAGCCGTACGCGAGGCTCTTTCCCACGTACAGGATCCAGAAATCGGCCGCCCCATCACCGAACTGAATATGGTGAAATCGGTCGATATCGAAGGAAACGATGTCACCGTTGGCATTTACCTGACCATCGCGGGCTGCCCCATGAAGTCCACCATCGAGACCAATACCCGCGCCGCGGTCGAGGATATCGACGGCGTTGGCAAGGTTACCGTGACCATGGACGCGATGAGCGATGAGCAGCGCCGCGAGCTGAAACAGAAGCTGCGCGGCGGCCAGGCCGAGCCCGAGATTCCTTTTGCGAAGCCCGATTCGACGACCCGTGTCTTTGCGGTGGCGTCGGGTAAGGGTGGCGTCGGCAAGTCCTCGATGACCGTCAACCTGGCCGCAGCGCTGGCGGATAAGGGCCTGAAGGTGGGCATTGTCGATGCCGATATTTACGGCCACTCCGTGCCCAGCCTGCTCGGCTCGACCGATGGCCCCACCGTGCTTGATGATGAAATGCTGCTGCCGCCCATCTCTCACGGCATTAAGCACATCTCGATTGGGCAGTTTGTGGAGGGTAACGCGCCCGTCGTCTGGCGCGGGCCCATGCTCCACCGCGCGCTGCAGCAGTTCTTGGCGGACGTCTTCTGGGGCGATCTCGATGTCCTCCTCCTCGACCTGCCTCCGGGTACTGGCGATGTGGCGCTGTCCGTTGCGCAGCTCATCCCAAATGCGGAGCTGCTCATCGTCACCACGCCGCAGGCCGCCGCAGCCGAGGTGGCCGAGCGCGCCGGATCCATCTCCCAACAAACGCGCCAACGCGTGGCCGGCGTGATTGAGAACATGAGCGCCATGGTCATGCCGGATGGCTCCACCATGGACGTCTTTGGTGAAGGCGGCGGCCAAATCGTCGCAGACCGCCTCGGCGTCATTCTGGGCCACGAGGTTCCGCTGCTGGCCTCCGTGCCGCTGGATCCGGCCCTGCGCTCGAATAGCGATGCCGGCACGCCCATCGTGCTCGAGGCACCCGACTCCCCTGCCGCCAAGGAAATCAGGGCGGTTGCTGATAAGCTCGCCATCCGCTCCGATTCCCTCGTGGGCAAGAGCCTCAACCTGGGCGTGAACTAAGAGCGCGTTGTATTAGGTAACGTCGCTCCACTCAGAGCCGCCGCCGGTGGAATCTTCCCCACCGCGCTGCGGCTTTTGTTGTTGCTGGGGCGGCCGCTGCGCCGGCTGCTGGGTGGTGTCGCCGTATACCTCGGCGTAGTTAAAGCTGGGCCGGGCGGGGCCATTGTTGTCCTGCGCGCACTGTTCGGGCTCTTTCGGCGCGGTGCCGGATTTGATGTCTTCGGCCATCTTCTTGGGGTTGAAGTCGTCCCAGGCGGAATCATCGCCATCGAAAAGCGCCTTGGTAATAGCACCCTTGGGGCCTAGCCGCGTCCACTGCGCTGCTTGGTTGAGCGGGCCGCGGATATCGTCGAATTCCGCGGAGATGGACCCCATCTCACCGTTGAGCTCAGCCTTCGCGTTATTGATGGCCTTGCGGGCGGCGTAGATGGCCGCGCGCACGTCCTTGATGACCTCCGGCATGCGCTCCGGGCCGATGATGACGATGCCGAGGAGGACAATGACAATAATCTCGGGCCAGCCAATGGAAGAAAACACGGTTAAATCCTCGCCCTCCGTTTAGTTCTGCCCGCGCTGATTGTGTTTAATCGCGCGTACCACCGTCTCGACTTTATCCAGGAAATCCTGCTCCGGCCGGTGCGCCGGGGTCGACGCATCGGGGCCCGGGGCCACACCCTCCGTAGCCATTCCCGCCAGCTTGGCCAATAAGGACTGCGGGGCCTTCACCACGGAATCATCGCTGCAGTGACGCACCCACTCGGAGGCGTGACGCTGGTGGTGCACGTCGGCGCGGCACTCCGCGCAGTGGACTAGATGGATGCGCACGCGGTGCATGGCTTTGGGCTCCATCTCCCCGTCCACGAAGGCAACGACGGCCTCTGGGCCAAGGTGACCGATGGAATCGCTGCGCCGCGCCCGCGCCTTTGCCTTATCCCGGGCTTTCGCCTGCGCGGGAGTGAACTCGCCCCGCACGCTGAGCGTGGAGAGGGTGCGGCGTCCTCGCAGTGAGTCCATCGACACCCTCCTCACGTTCATTCCACAGACGGATTACTCACACTTAAGTCCCCCTGCCGCGTGGCAGGGGAGGTAATGATTCGATTCTAGCGCGTGCGCAGCAAGATGCGCGCCTCCGCATTGGTCTGTGCCTCTTTTTCCAGCGCCGCGCGCAGTTGGGAGCGGCCGCGGTGGATGCGAGAGCGCACCGTACCCATTTTCACGCCAAGGGTTTCGGCGATTTCGTCATAGCTCATGCCTTCGATATCACACAGAACCACGGCAACGCGGAAATCCGGCGCCAAGCTATCCAGCGCGGACTGCAGCACGGGGTCCAAGTTGGCCACGGTATAGGCCTGCTCCGGGGTCATATCCGTCCCCGGCACCCGCTCGTAATCCTCAGGCAGGGACTCCATACGGATCTTGGAACGGTGACGCACCATATCCAAAAAGAGGTTCGTGGTGATGCGGTGCAGCCAGCCGCCAAAGGTACCCGGTTGGTACTTATCCAAGGAGCGGAAGACACGCATGAAGGTCTCTTGGGTGAGATCCTCGGCATCCTGCTGGTCACCGGATAAACGGTAGGCCAAGCGGTACACGCCATCGGCGTGCTCTGCCACCAATTCGGCCCACGAAGGCATCGTGGCTTCCCCAGCATCGAACGCCGCGGTACCGGTCAACTCCACGTTCGGATCGGTGGAGGCAACGGACTCGGCATCGCGCTTCGTTTCTGTCATGGGTGTCATTTTTCTATACTCGGCGCGGAAACTCCAGCCACTGCGCTGATAATATCCTGTGAGTCCGTCACATACTTCCCACAGACCACAATTTCGCTGGCTAGGCGCGTTTTTGCCACCCTTGCGCGCAACTTTACCTATTGTTTTATTCGTGACTACTACCGCATATGACGCACTGCGCTCCTATATCGATTCCACCAGTGAGCCTTCGGCGGCTCTCCGCGGCGCCCGCAACCACGCCGAGGAATACGGCCTGCCCGTCCCGGATGAATCCACCGGCCAGCTTCTCACCACGCTGACGGCGACGTCTTCCGGTGTGGTAGACCGCCCCCAGGCCGTGGCGATTACCCCCGCCGCCTCCGTCGTGGGTCTCTACCTGTTCGCGGGCATGCCGGATAACGGCATCCTCACGTGCATCGACCCAGAAGCCGAGCACCAGCGCAGCGCCAAGGCCGCCTTCCGCGAGGCCGGCTACGCCCCCACCCGCGGCCGCTTCCTTCCCTCGCGCCCCCTCGACGTGCTCGGGCGCCTGGCCACCGAGGCCTACCAGGTCATTTACGCGGACGTCGCCGCCCTCGACCTCCCCGCCCTCATCAAGGCGGCTTGGCCCCTGCTGCACCAACACGGCACGCTGGTGCTTGCCAATGCGCTTCTCGATGGCACCGTCGCCGACACCTCCCGCACCGACCGCGATACCGCCGCCGCGCGCGAGGCCGATGAATACCTCCGCGAGCTCGAGGGCGCCACCGTAACCCGACTGCCACTGGGTTCGGGGCTGACGCTGGTGACAAAACTTTAAGGGGGCATCGGCAAGCAAGGGCCCCTGCACGCGCTAAAAGATATCCGTATTCTGGGTGTACATGACAGCCGGACACTGCCCCAAAAAGTTCGCGAAAGCACCGCGTGGCAGGTCAACGAGTTTCCTCCCCGGCGTGGCTGCCACCCCAACCCAAGCTTGTAACCCGCACCTGATTTAAGAGAGGAATGCCGTGACGACTCACCGCCCCGAACTCCACTTCATCCCCGATGCCGGCATCCTAGACGCGCCCGCCGGCATCCTTCGCGATGGCGATACGTGGCACATGTTCTACCAGTACCGCCCCACTCCCGATGCCCCGGCTCGCTGGGGACACACGTACTCGGAGGAAGCGCCGTTTAACTGGCTGGACTGCGATGACGTCCTTGCCCCAGTCGGCGGCGAGCTCGCCCTTCGCGCGGGTTCCGTGGCCCAAGGTGAGGACGCCATCAACCTCTATTTCACCTCCGTGACCGCGACGGGCACCTCCATTCGCCTCGCGCGCTATTCCGGCATCGACGATGTCTGCGAGGTCTCCGATGACTCCTCGGCCCTCGACCCCAACGTCGTGCGGTTTGGCGAGGTGGCCGGCAATACCACCGACCACACCCGGTTCCGCTCGCCTTCCGTTGTTCCCGATTGGGCCACCGATGACCGCGAGGACGGCCACAAGGGCTGGCTCATGCTGGCACTTTCTGGCCGCACCGACACCCCGCAGCCAGTCATTCTAGAAAGCCACGACGGCATCTCGTGGTCCCTGCGCGGCGGCCTTACCTTCGAAGGTGACCCGGGCTTCCTCGACGGCGAAGTGCCCGCCGATTCCCCCATTCCTCCGGTGGTCTCCCCGCGCATCGTGCGCCTGCGCGATGAAGTCGACGAAGAGATCTACGACGTACTCTTTGTCACCCTCGAGCGCGACGGCCGCGATGTCTCCGGCTACCTCGTGGGCCAGCTGGAAGACACCACCTTCACGGTGGTCTCCGGTTTCCGCCGCGTGGACTTCGGCCACGATTTCTCCCGCCCGCGCAATACGAATGCCACCGCAGGCACGATTCCTGAAGAACGCCGCTACGAGCGCGCCGTCATCCTCGGCCTGCTCAACGGCAACGGCCGCGGCGACGACGCCACCCAGCACGCCTCTTGGGATGCCGAGGGCTGGTCGAATGCCCTCTCCCTGCCGCGCCAGGTCACGCTCGAGGGCGGCGTCCTGTACCAGGCACCGGCCACCGGCCTGCCCGAAGCGGTCAAGCTTTCGGATTACGCGCGCTCCTGGACCGGCGTCATGGAGGTTCCCACCGGCTCCAGCGTCACCATCACCCTTCGCGATGGCAACGGCGACCCCGCCGCCTCCATCTGCCACTCCGGCGAGGAAATCAGCCTCGATCGTTCCATGAACAAGGCCTTCGATCACTTCTTCGCCGATTCCGCTCCCGCCACCGCCACGCTTGCCGATGGCGACTCCGACACCCTCACCATCATCCAAGACGGCTCCACGGTGGAGGTCTTCGTCGACGGCGGCCTCATCGCCATGGCCTCCCGCGTGTACTTCGACGGCGGCTGCTCCGGCATGGATGTCGAGACCACCGGCGAAGCGGTCATCGAACAAGACTGGCAGCGCTCCGGCTCCAAGCTCTAATACTGCTGCCCTGCCGCCCTGGCGCCACGCGCCTTTCTGCCCCGCCTGTCGCCACCCGCCTTTCTGCCCCCGACCCTCGCCACCCGCCCTTCGGCCCCAGCCTGGCGCCAACCGCCCTTCGCGCTCACCGGCGAGGCGTCGCAACATCGGCAAGCAGCGCCCCGTGAACGCCAAAGGAGGGTACGGTAACTGGCCAATTCCACCCCCGCCCTTCGCGCTCGCCGGCGAGCGACTCCGGCCATCAGAATGTGCTTGCCGTGAGCGCGAAGGGCGGGTATTCCTTCCATCTGACCCCAGGACCGAGCGCACGGGTCAAATGATGCCGGCCTTAGCCGCATTCTGCACCCTCGTTTTCCGTCAGCCACCGCCCTGCCGATGCCACCAGCCCTTCGCGCTCACGGGCAAGGTGGAGGGGCATCGGCAAGCTGTTCCTCGTGAGCGCCAAGGGAGGGTACGGTGACTGGCCGATTCCACACCCGTCCTTCGCGCTCACCGGAAGCGAAAAAGAACCGCCCCGCGCGCTGCTGGTGAGCGCGAAGGGCGGTACAGGTTGCCGCGAGGCGGACCTGCGATTAAGAAACCGCGCGGAGGCGGTCTAGGCGGGCGCGGGCGGTGACCGTCAGCGTGGGTGGAAGGGCGGCCATGCGCTCGGCGAGCTCGTCGGCGCTGATGTGGCGAGCGGACGGGCTCATTCCTACCTGTGCGGCGATGGCCGCTTTGTCCAACTGGATGGGGAAGGAAATATCAACCGGATCGGCGGCTTGCTCGAGGTAGCCTTCCGCCTGCTCATACATGCGCTCGACCTTGCCCTCTTCCACGCCAAGGATGCCGAGGGGTTCGCGCAGCTCATCGAGGTGCCCCGCACCCGGGGTCAGGACGATGACCTGGCCGCCGGGGGCGAGGACGCGCTGGAATTCGGATGGGTTGCGCGGGGCGAAGACCACGGAAATGGCATCGATGGATTCATCGCGGATGGGAAGTTGCTGCCAGACATCGGCAACCACGGCGCCCACGCGCGGGTGACACTTGGCCAGGTGCTTGGCCGCATGCGGGGAAATATCGAGGCCAACGCCGCGCGCGCCGTCGATGGAATCAAGCGTGTGGGCTAGATAGTAGCCGGTTCCGGCGCCGACCTCGAGGAGCGAGGCGGGCGTAGATGCAGACAGCGAGCTGGCATCGAGCGCGTCTTGCACCGCGCCGGTCACAGACTCGACGAAGGGCGCGAAATGGCCGGTGGCTAGGTAGGCTTCGCGGGCGTTGACCATATCCATGTCATCGCCCTTGTGCTTCAGGCCAGCACCGGCCGCTAAGGTCACATACCCTTGCTTGGCCACATCAAAGGAATGGCCAGACTCCGAAACGAGGCGGGAAAAATCATCGGCGCCGGAAAGCGCCGTGCCGTCGTTTGGATCGGCCAGAATGTCGACGATATGAGAAAGCATGTATCCAGACTAGCTAGAAACCTCGGTTAACAAAGAACCGAGCTCCGCGGCCTCTTCTTTGTTCAGCTCGATAACGATGCGCCCGCCGCCGTCAGATGGGATGCGCATGACGATCTTGCGGGATTCCACCACCGCTTCCATTTCGCCGCCAGTGGTACGTGGCTTCATTGCTGCCATAGTAGGGCTCCTTAACTTTCTTCGTTTCTTTCCAGCTTAGTCCCTTTTTGCCCGCTTTTCCGCGCGGCCTCCAATTCCTGCTCCAGCTGCGCGAGCAGATCATCAACCTGATCCTGGCGGTACCCGCGCGGGACGACCTCGAATTGCACATCCTCAAAACGGCCTTGAGCTGCGGCGAAGCGGTTATTTTCCAGCACCTTCTGCGGCTCATCGGGCGGGTCCATCACGGTCCCGGGCCCAAAAATCGAACCCCACAGCCACGTTCCGATCACAATGAACGCAATGAGCACCACGATGAGCACAATCCAGGACAGCATGGCCTAAATCCTACCCAGCAGCGGCGGGCGCTGAGCAATCGGCGCTCCCACCCCAGCGCGCGAAAGCAGCGTGCGTGCCACGATATCCGCCATCGGCGCGAGCTCATCAAGCGGTCGGTTGCGGTGGACTCGGGTACCTAGGTCGACTTCTGTCAGCCCGCCGCGCTTGCCGATGTCCACCAGCAGCCCCGCTTCCACCCCATAGCCCTCCACGAAGGGCACCTCTAGCGCGGCAGAGCGGCGAAGCGCGTACTCGCCGCCTAGGGGCTGATCGATGTGGGCTAGCTCTGGGAAGAATTGCCGGATGAGCGGCTTTGCGGTCAATTCGGTCACGCGTCCGCCACCGGTGGGTTGGCCGTTGAGGCTGCGGCGATAGCGCGCCTTGACCATGTTCACACCCGGATCCGCAAAGGGTGCCGCGAGCGCTGTGACCATGCCGGGCGCGGCGGATTCTAGGTCGGCGTCGATGAATACGACGATGTCCCCGCGCGCGGCGGCGACCCCGCGCCAGAGGGATTCGCCCTTGCCGGGGCGCGGTGGCTCAGGCAGGATATCGCGCCAGTTGCGCACATCGGCACCGGCGGCGCGCGCCACTGCGGCGGTGTAGTCGGTGGAGTCGGCGTCGATGACGAGCACTTCGAGGGGGTCATCGGCAAGGCAGGCGCGGATAACGCCGGCCACGGTGGATTCCTCATTGAGCGCCGGGATGATGACGGAAACGCTCATGCGAGCCCGCGCGTGGTGTCAAGGGGTGCGGCCGTGCCCTGGATGGCGGCGGTCATGCGAATGACGTCGACCGTCTCAGCAACCTCGTGGACGCGGAAGGCGGCCACCCCGTGCGCTGCGGCCCAGGCCGTGGCGGCCAGCGTTCCGGCGACTCGGTCTCCTACCCCGCGCGCGAGGGTCTCGCCCACGAAGTCCTTATTGGAAAGCGCCATGAGCACGGGCCAGCCGGTAGCGACGATCTCGTCGATGCGCCGCAGGAGTTCTAGGCCGTGATAGGTGTTTTTACCAAAGTCGTGTGTGGGATCGATGAAGGTGAGTTCTTCCGGGCAGCCGAGCCCCGCGGCCTTTTCTGCCAGGGCGGTGGTCTCAGCAATGACATCGGCGACGACGTCGTCGAAGTGCACGCGGTGTGGGCGGGTGCGCGGGGTAATCCCGCCGGTATGCGAGCACACGTAGCCCACGCGGTGGTGGCCGGCGACCTCGATAAGCTGCGGCTCCCAGCCGGCCCACGTGTCATTGACCAGCCCGGCCCCGGCGGCGATGGCGGCCTCGGCCACCTCGCTGCGCCAGGTGTCTACGGAAATAAGTACCTCTGGGTGCCGCTCGTGCACGCGGGCGATGGTGGGCACGACGCGGTCGATTTCCTCCGCGCTATCCACCTCCTCGCCCGGCCCAGCCTTGACTCCGCCAATATCGATGATGGAGGCCCCTGCCGCAATGGCTTCATCGCAGCGCTTAAGGGCGGGGTCCATGTCAAAGGTGGCCCCCTTGTCATAAAAGGAATCCGGGGTGCGATTGACTATCGCCATCACGCGCGCGAGGCTCAACGCGGCTCCCTAATGCGTTTATCGCTCATGACCTTGTGGCGCTCGATGATGTGGGCGACGGCCTCATCGGGGTCATCGGTAAGCAGGAAAAGCTCTTGGTCATCTTCGTTGATGTACCCGCCGGCGGCGAGGGTATTTTTCATCCACTCCAGCAGGCCCGACCAGTACTCGGTACCCATGAGCACGATGGGATAGTTGGTGACCTTACCCGTCTGAACCATGCAGAGAACCTCGAAGAATTCATCCATGGTGCCCATGCCGCCGGGCAGGCAGACGAAGGCCTGGGAGTACTTCAAGAACATGGTCTTGCGGGCGAAGAAGTAGCGGAAGTTCAGGCCGAGGTCCACGTACTTATTGAGGCCTTGCTCGTGCGGCAATTCGATGCCGAGTCCCACCGAGAGACCATCGCCCTCGTGCGCGCCCTTATTCGCAGCCTCCATGATGCCGGGGCCACCACCGGTGATGACGGCGTAGGCGCACTCGGCGAGCTTGCGGCCGAGTTCTTCGGCCATCTGATAGCTCGCATCCTCAGGCTTGGTGCGCGCGGAACCAAAGACCGTCACTGCCTTGGGCAACTTGGCAAGCGCATCGAAGCCAGCGACGAATTCGCCTTGGATGCGCAGCACGCGCCACGGATCGGCATGCTGCCACTCGTGGTCCGCGCCGGATTCCAGCAGGCGCTGGTCAAAGGTGGAGCCTTGTTCTCCCTCGCTGCGCAGCAAGAGCGGGCCGCGCAGGGTACGCATGTGGTCAGGGGTCATTTTTATCCCTTCAAGTAATTAAGCAGAGCGGTTGAAACTTCGGTGATTTGCGCCGTGGGCACCTGCTCGTCCTTCTTATGCGCAAAGCCCGGATCGCCGGCGCCAAAATTCACGGCCGGAATGCCCATCTCAGCAAAGCGCGAGACATCGGTCCAGCCGAACTTGGCGCGGACGTTGCCACCGACGGCATCGACAAGCGCGCGTGCCACAGGCTGCCCCAAGCCAGGCAGGGCGGCACCGGCGATGTCATCGATCTCTATGGTGACGTCCTCATGCTTGCCGATGACCCCCTTCATGTACTCCAGCGCCTCCTCCGTGCTGCGATCCGGGGCGAAGCGGAAGTTGACGAACATCCATGCCTCGTCCGGCAGGGTATTGGTGGCCACGCCAGCCTCCATGTGGACGATGTTCAGGCCCTCGCGGTAGGTGCAGCCATCGATGGTGACCTCGCGCGGCTCGTAGTCAGCAATGCGCGTCATGACGGGGGCGAGCTTGTGTGCGGCGTTGGAGCCCAGCCAGGCGCGGGCCGAGTGCGCGCGGGTGCCATGCGCCGTCACGCGCAGGCGAATCGTGCCCTGGCAGCCGGCCTCGACCATGGCGCCGGAGGGCTCGCCCAGGAGCGCGAAATCGCCCTGCAACCACTCGGGGTGGTCCTTTTGCAAGTGGCCCAACCCATTAAATTCAGTAGATACCTCTTCGCCCTCATAGGCAATGACGGTCAGATCGTGCTGGAGCTCTTCCGATTCATGCAGGTGAGCAAAGGCGTTGAGGTAGACCGCCATGCCGGATTTCATGTCCACAGTGCCGCAGCCGAACATGATCTCGGCGCCATCTTCGGCGGTGTCCATGCGATGCGGTACGTTATCTGCCAATGGAACGGTATCGATGTGGCCTGCAAGAACCACGCGAGAATCCATCCCGCGGTTCGTGCGCGCACACACGGTATTGCCAAAGCGGGCGACCTCCACGTCTAGACCACGCAGGGCTTCTTCCACCGCATCCGCGATGGCCTCCTCGTGGTGGGAGGGGCTCGGGATATCGACGAGCGCCTTGGTCACTTCAATGGGGTCGGCATATAGATCTAAAGTCACAAGCCGCCATGGTAGCGCCCCGCTGGGTCCGTTGCATTGTGTAATGTTCACTTCACTGTAAAAAATAACCTCTCACAAGGTGGTAATTATGGCCGAAGCCACACAATTGAAATCGCGACACCTCACCATGATGGGCCTTGGCTCCGCGGTGGGTGCCGGTCTCTTCTTGGGCGTCGGATTGGGAATCCAAATCTCCGGCACCTCGGTGCTCATTTCTTATGCCGTCGCCGGCGTCCTCATCGCGCTCATCATGTGGATGCTCGGGGAAATCGCCGCGGCCCGCCCTTCCCTGGGTTCTTTTTCCACCTATGCCGGCCAGGCCTTCGGCCACTGGGCGCGCTTTACGATGGGCTGGATCTACTGGTTCATGCTCATCATGGTCATGGGTGCCGAAATCACCGGCGCCGCCGCGATCATCGGCAGCTGGTTCGATATTGCCCCGTGGATTCCCGCGCTCATCGCGGTGGCCTTCTTTGCCGTGGTGAACTTAGCCGCCGTGCGGGGCTTCGGTGAATTCGAGTTCTGGTTCGCCATCATCAAGGTCGCCGTCATCATCGCCTTCCTCGTCATCGGCATCCTCATGGCACTGGGCATCCTGCCCGGCATGGATCTCTCCCGCGCTGGAACCAACTTCACCGATAACTTCCTACCCAATGGCATGCCCGGCTTCGCCGCGGGCCTGCTGGCCGTGGCCTTCGCCTTCGGTGGAATCGAGCTGGTGACCATCGCCGCCGCCGAGTCCGAGGATCCAGCCCGCAACGTGGCAACTGCAGTGCGCGCCATCATCGTGCGCATCATGATCTTCTACATCGGCTCCATCGTGGTTATCACCATGGCCCTGCCGTTTAGCCAGATCCAAGACGCCGATGCCGCCGCCGATTCGCCCTTCACCCTGGTGCTTGAGGCTGCCAAGATTCCTTTCGCCGCAGGCTTCATGGAGGCCATCATCGCGCTGGCCCTCCTGTCCGCCTTCAACGCGCAGATTTACGCCACCTCCCGCCTAGTCTTTGATATGGCCAAGGACCACTGCGCGCCCAAGTTCTTCCTCAAGACCAACCACTCCGGCTCCCCCATCAATGCCGTCATCTTGTCCATGATCTTCGCCTTCGCCTCAGTGGGCCTCCAATTCTGGAACCCGCCGGGACTGCTGGCCTTCCTCTTCAACGCCGTCGGCGGCTGCCTCTTGGTGGTCTGGGCCTTTATCGTCGCCTCCTTCCTCAAGCTGCACCCGCAGTTGAAAGCGAACGGCGAGCTTACGGATATCCGCGTGCCCGGCTACCCCTGGTTGCCTTGGGCAACCGCCGCCGCGCTGGCCGCGCTGACCATTTTCATGCTCTTTGATCCCTCCGCCCGCAACCAAGTCATCGCCGTCATCATCCTCTTTGCCGCGCTCGTTGCCTTGTCCTTCGTGGTTCCCGCGGGCAAGCGCGAACAAGTACGGCAGTAATTGCTAAGCTAGCCACCATGACTTCTGCATCCGCACGTGGCCTGGCAACCATTACCCACGACGGCACCGTCTTGGACGTTTGGTTCCCAGCAGTTCATACCGATAAGCAAGTAGAGACCACCGGCACGACGCGTTTGGAGGAGACTCCGCAGCAGTTCTCCGCCCTCGTCGGCCCCGATGAGGAGCGCGGCGTGGCCCGCGTGGCGGTGGAAACCTCCATCGCTGACCTCGACGAGGCCCCCACCGATACCTACGACGCCTACCTGCGCCTCCACCTGCTCTCCCACCGTGAGGTAAAGCCGCACGGCCTCAACATGGACGGCATCTTCCGCCACCTCAATAACGTCGTATGGACCAACTACGGCCCCTGCGCCGTCTCCGATTTCCAGATGGTGCGCGGCCGCCTCGCTTCCCGCGGCCCCGTCGTGGTCTACTCCGTGGATAAGTTCCCCCGCATGGTGGACTACGTTGTCCCCTCCGGCGTGCGCATCGGTGACGCCGACCGCGTCCGCTTGGGCGCCCACCTGGCAGCGGGCACCACGGTCATGCACGAGGGCTTCGTCAACTTCAACGCCGGCACCCTGGGCGCCTCCATGGTGGAAGGCCGCATTTCCGCGGGCGTCGTCGTGGGCGATGGCTCCGATATCGGCGGCGGCGCCTCCATCATGGGCACCCTGTCCGGCGGCGGCAAGGAAGTTATTTCCATCGGCGAGCGCTGCCTGCTCGGCGCTAACTCGGGTATTGGCATTTCGCTTGGCGATGACGCCGTTGTCGAAGCCGGCCTCTACGTCACCGCCGGCACCAAGGTCGCCGTCTTTGGCAAGGTGGCTGAGGCTCTGGGCGTCGGCAATGGCGAGGCCGTCAAGGGCTCCCAACTCTCCGGTGCCTCCGGCCTACTGCTGCGCCGCAATTCCGTCTCCGGTGCCGTCGAGGCCGTGGAGTGGAATGCCGAGGCCGTCGCGCTGAACGAGGACCTCCACAAGAATTAACGCCACCCCAATTCCGGTGCCCTGCGGCCGAGAAATACCATGGAGAAGTGTCTGATAACTCTTCTACCCTTGGTTCTGGCCTGAAGGTCCGCCACCTGACCATGATGGGGCTTGGCTCCACCATTGGCGCCGGTCTCTTCCTCGGCACGGGCGTCGGCATTTCCGCCGCCGGCCCAGCGGTGATCATCGCCTACGCGATCGCCGGCTTCCTCGCCATCCTCGTGATGCAAATGCTTGGGGAAATGGGAACGGTCATCCCCGCCTCCGGCTCCTTTTCCGAATACGCCGAACACGGCATCGGCCGCTGGGCGGGCTTTACCCAAGGGTGGATCTACTGGTGCGCCACCGTCGCCGTCCTCGGCGCCGAAATCACCGGCGCCGCGGGCTTCATCGGCTCGTGGTTCGACGTCCCGCCTTGGATCCCCGCCGCCATCTGCGTCGCCGTCTTCGGCCTCGTCAACTTGCTGCGCGTGCGCAACTTCGGCGAATTCGAGTACTGGTTCGCGCTCATCAAGGTCGTCGTCATCATCGCCTTCCTCATCATCGGCGTCCTCCTCATCTTCGGCCTCCTACCAGGCCACACCTTCGTGGGCACATCCGTCTTCCTTGCCGATGGCTTCATGCCCAACGGCCTCGGCGGCGTCGCCGCCGGCCTGCTCGCCGTAGCCTTCGCCTTCGGCGGCATCGAGGTCGTCGCCATCGCCTCCGCCGAATCCGAGGATCCCGAGAAATCCCTGGTCAACGCCGTGCGCTCCACCATCCTGCGCATCTCCGTGTTCTACTTGGGCTCCGTGCTCGTCATCACGTTCCTGCTTCCCTATTCCAGCCTGGACGCCGCCTCCACCGCCGCCGAATCGCCATTTACCATGGTCCTCGACCGCGCCGGCATTCCCGGTGCCGCCGGCATCATGGAGGTCATCATCGTCCTCGCGCTGCTATCCGCCTTCAACGCGCAAATCTTCGCCTCCTCCCGCATGATGCACTCGCTCGCCTCCCGCGGCGAGGCCCCGCGCATCTTCGCCGCCACCAATACCGAAGGCGTGCCCACGACCGCCATCGCCTTGTCCGTCGCACTGTCCGCGCTCATGGTCGTCCTCAATTACGCCGATACCGGCTGGTTGCTCACCTTCATGCTCAACGCCGCCGGCGCCTCCCTACTCATCGTCTGGGTCTTCATTGCCGTCAGCCAGCTGCGCCTGCGCCGCCAACTCGAGGCCCTGCATCCCCTCCCCATCCGCATGTGGGCCTTCCCCTATCTCACCTGGTTCGCCCTCGGCCTCTTCGCGGCCATCGCGGTGCTCATGCTTACCGATGCCACCGCCCGCACCCAACTCCTCTCCGCCGCCGCCATGTTCGCGGTGCTCGCCATCGCGGGCGTGCTCAATTCCAAGGCTCGCGGCATCGACCCGACCTCCACGCTTCCTCTGACCTAGCGGCCGCTTCCTGCCTCCAGCCCTCACGCCCTACACCGCCTCACATCCAGCTCACCGCGCCTGCCACCCAACCCTCAGCACCTGACGCCCCGCCCTTCGCGCTCACCAGCGCTGGGCGGGGTGCTGCGTTTTCACCTCCCAGTGAGCGCGACGGGTGTGGGGCCGCCCCTCGCGGTCACGGGGAGGAGGAAATGGGCATCGGAAAGCGTGGGCGTGAGCACAAAGGGCGGGCTGGGACCACACTCGCCTCTCGCGCTCACCAGGGGACGTTCCAGCGCACCCAAGTGGCCGCCGGTGAGCGCGAAGGGGGGCGTCGAGGGAGGAGTGGAGGGAGTTATCCACAGGGCAGCGCCGAGAAGGGAGCGCGAAACCTCAAAATAGGCGGGTTATCCACAGGCTGTCGGACCCCGTCTGGACGAGGAGGCGGCCCCTTTTTAAGTTGAAGCCATGGGGGCATGGACAACCGCGCAGTTGCGCGAGCAGGGACTAGGCAAGGACGCGATTCGGCGGCGGGTGCGCGCGGGCAAGCTGCACCGCGTGCACCGGGGAATTTATACCGACGAGTGGTCGCCGCTGGCGGTGGCGAAGGCCCTGGTGCATGGGCTGAGCCGCATTCATTTTACGGGGAAGACCGCGCAAGAAATTCACCTCGACCGGCCGCTGACGTTTCCGCTGGAGGCGGAGGGCCCGCGCACGCTGCGGGGTAAGAATTTCCGGGTTTCGCATTCTCGCCTCAAGGCAACGAGCCTGGTCAAAGGGCTGCCGGTGGTGCAGGTTCTGTGGGCTGCTCGCAAGATTGCTAGGGCCTGTGGCCCGCTGCTGGAAGAGTTTTACCGCGGTGAAAAGGGGCCCGGCCGGCTGGACCGGGACCGCAAACGAATGGGCCGGACACCGCGCGCGTTGAAGGAGACGATTCGGCGCTCCGCCATCGGCGCGGATAGCCCGCCGGAGCGGAAAGTCAGCCGCGCGCTGCGCGCAGAAGGCATTATCCCTGTTCACAACGCCCTAGTGTGTGGCTACCGCTTCGACCTACTGATGGGCAAGCTCATCGTGGAAATCGATGGTTGGACCTACCACAGCCACAGCATCGCGTTCCAGGCCGACCGTTCCAAACAGAACGCCGCAACCGCACACGGGTACACGGTCCTGCGCTTTACTGCCGATGACGTCACGCACCACCTTGACCAAGTCATCCTGCTTATCAAAGCCACCCGTGACCTGCTCAAAGGCCGCAAGCCACAGCTTCCCATGTCCGCCACCCAGCCATATTGGCGCTGGCATCTGTGCGTCTAGCCCTTGCCATAATGTCAAGTTTGATTTACATTAGGTCATGTAAACACGACAAGAGAGGTGATGATGTGGCCGGACAACCCAACATGGTCCGCAAGTGGCGGCGCTGGCGCGAATGGTCGCAAGGCGAACTAGCAGAGCGCGTCGGCGTCTCCCGGCAAACTATCGCAAATATCGAACGTGGCAACTACTCCCCGTCCGTACACCTCGCACTGGACATCTGCCACGAACTAAACAAAACAGTCGAAGAAATCTTTGGAGCTGAACAACATGATTAACGCCATCGCCAACATGTCTCTCAACCACATTGAGCGCGCCTCCACCGACGAGTTCGAGCGCGACATCCTCACCAAGGCCTCCGCCATCACCCTGACCCCAATCACATTCCTCGAGCTCATCGTCGCCGCCATCCTCGCGTGGTCCCTCCCCGGCCACCTCAGCCTCCTCGCCCTCCTCGCCATCGTCCCCTCCATCGCCGGCACGTCCCTCAGCGCCGCCTGGCTGCGCAGGCACATCGCCACCCCAACGGTCCGCTCCAACTGGACTTTGACCGCCCTCTACCTCATCCCGATGTTCCTCTGCTTCGCCGGCATCGCCTACCACGCCTACGCGCTTTCCGATGCCCCCGCTGCCTCCTACCTCATCGGCGCCACCGTAGGTGCCATCACGGCCGTCCTCCTCTCCCCCACACTCCGACGTAAGCAAAACCGCCGCGATCAATCCCGCCTCGACGCCGAGCTCGAGGACTAATGCTCACTCCCACCGCCATCACGCACTCCACCACCCGCCCTTCGCGCTCACCGCGGACGGCGGGTGGCGTTCGTTTACTACTCCCCGTGAGCGCGAAGGGGTCCCAGCGACAACGGCGCCCGGCCTCCCCGCCCTTGCCGCTCACAGGGAGTAGGTTTCACCGCCGTCAACTGTTGCCGGTGAGCGCGAAGGGCGAGGCCTCCCGTGCCGCTCACCGGGGGCGAGCGCTGCGCACGACGACCACCTTCCCGTGAGCGCGAAGGGATGAGTGCCCTGCACGCACTCGCTTGGCGATGCCCCTCCCCGCCCTTGCCGCTCACCGGCGGGTACAAAAAGACCCCAGCAGCCCACGCTGGTGAGCGCGAAGGGCGGCTGGGGTTGTGCGGGCGGCAGGGCCGTGGCCGGCGGCGAAGGGCGGGTAGTTAAACCGGCGCGACCTCGTCGACGACGACGGGCTTATTGGGCTTGGAGCGGAACGTCCAGAGCTTGTTGATGATGAAGTTGATGGGCATCGCCACCACGATGGAAATGGCCTGCGCCCAATAGGACTTGGTGCGCAATCCGGTGGAGTTATCGAAGACATCGGTGGGCAGCCCCACGGGCGAATTGGGGTTCATGAGCAGCGTCAGGATGACCTGACTGACGATAAACGCCCCGATTCCCGCCAAAAGGAACGGGAAGAAACCGCGAATCCAGGACACTTTGGACACGGTCCGGAAGGTCCACATGCGGTTGAGCTGGTAGTTCCAGGTATTGGCCACGAGGAAGGAGATGGTGGCAAAGACGTGGTACCAGCGGATGTGGAATGCAGAGCCGAAGAGGTTCATGAAGGGATCCTCGGCAAAGATATCCGCCGCGCCAAAGAGTTTCTGCGCGAGAAAATACACGAAGAGGTTGACCGCGGTTCCCGAGCCGCCGACAAGACCGAACTTAAGGAATTGCCCAAAATTGGACGCAAAGCGCGCAACGCTGAGGTCTGCCATGGGCCGCCTTTCTTGCCGGAAGTTAGTAATTACCTGATTGTAGTTCCTAAGCCCCGCGAACTGAAAAACTGACGCTCCGAATGTGATAAAGGATCTATAAAAGATATAGTTTCGTGCAGCAAGGAAAGCGGGCGCGAGAAATCGTAGAGGTCGAGCGGACGCGGCGTGGGATAGGTGTCATCGCCAATGAGCGGGCTCCCAAGGTGGTTCAGCAGCACCCGGAGCTGGTGCGTATGCCCGGTCCGCGGCCACATGGTCACCTCCCGCCCCGCAGCGCGCACATACGTCGAAGTCGGCGTGCCATTGTCAGCCACGAGCACCTGCCTGCTGCCCCGCGGCTTGTGCATGGGCAGCTGGATTTCCTCATCGCAGAAAAGCGGCTGCTTGACGATGCCCCTATACCTCTTCACCGCCCTCCCCTCCAGGAAGATGCGCTGGTAGGCCGCGCGGGTCGCGGGATTGCGCGAGCAGATGACAAGACCTGCGGTGAGGCGGTCGAGGCGGTGAAGCGGCACAATTTCGTCTTCGCCGAAGTCCACGCGCAGCCGGGTTTGCAGGGTCTCGCGCTGCAAGCGACCATTCGTGGTGGTGGGAAGAAAGTGCGGTTTATCGGCAACGATGATGTCTTCATCCGCGTGGACGACGGTGTAGCCAAAGGGGATCGGATCCTCCGGCGGGACGACGGGATGGTGCCACACGGGGATGGGGCGCGAAAGAACCGCACCCGCGGGAAGGAGGGTCCCCTCCGGAAAGGGCGAGTCCCCGGCACGGGCGGCCCAGTACTCGCCTTCTAAAGGAACGCGATCGCGCAAGACCACCTTGCGGGGAGAAATCCCCTCCCGCGCAGGCGGGCGAAACGCGCGAGGTGAGTTAGGCACTGGCGAGGCGTTCGACGGCGGCGCGCACCCGCTCGTCGGTGCCGTTTAAGCCAATGCGCACGTGTTGTGCGCCCGAGGGACCGTAGAAATCACCGGGGGCAGCGAGGATGCCCAAAGAAGCCAACCAGTCGATGGTCTCGCGGCAGTCTTCGCCGCGGGTGGCCCAGAGGTACAGGCCGGCGTCCGAGTGGTCAATGGTAAAGCCCGCCTTGATGAGCGCCTGCATCAATTCGGCGCGGCGCGCGGCGTAGCGCTGGCGTTGGAGGGCTTCGGTGGGGTCATCGTCAAGCGCGGCAACCATGGCCGCCTGAATCGGGCCTGGCACGATGAGGCCGGCGTGCTTGCGTAGCTCCAAGAGCTCAGCGATGAGATCGTTATCGCCGGCGAAGAATCCGGCGCGGTAGGAGGCCATATTCGCGGACTTAGACAGCGAATGCATGGCGATAAGCCCGGTATTATCGCCGTCGGTCACGCGGGGATCCAGGATGGATACCGGCGGGTTGTCGTCGTTCCAGCCCAAGCCCATATAGCACTCGTCGGAGGCGATGATGGCGCCCGTCGAGCGGGCCCAGGCCACGATGCGGCGCAGCTCCTCTACCCCAGCGACTCGGCCAGTAGGGTTGGATGGGGAATTAATGAATACCAGGGAGGCATCCTGGAAGTCGTCGTCGGCGCGCAGCGGGGTGGCCCCAGCGAGGAGGGCGCCGACCTCGTAGGTGGGATAGGCCACCGAGGGGAAGGCGACGGTCTCGCCGCGCATGCCCAGCAGGGTGGGCAACCACGCGATGGCCTCCTTCGTGCCCACCACGGGCAGGACGCGGTCCACGTCCATGTGGTAGCGGCGGCGGAGAGCGGAGGCGATGGCTTCGCGCAGCTCGGAAGTGCCCTGCGTTTGCGGGTAGCCGGGGGCCTCGGCGGCAGAGGACAGCGCCAGCTGCACGCCGGGGGCGACCGGATCTACGGGGTTGCCCACCGAAAGGTCAACGATTCCATCTGGGTACGCCTGGGCCTTCTTCTTGGCGCCAGCCAGCGAGTTCCAGGGGAAATCCGGAAGCGATTGTCCTAGCGGTGTGCGGGCCATGAATTACTCCTGATTCTGTGGGGGCAGCGCGGCTACCATTGACGCATCGAAATCTTGCGGGCCAAGGGCTGCCGCTCCACCGGGTGAGCCCAAGTCATCGAAGAATGCTGCGTTGGCATCGTTGTAATCGATCCACTCATCGGGAACGTCGTCCTCGTAGAAGATGGCTTCTACCGGGCATGCGGGCTCGCAGGCGCCGCAATCCACGCACTCATCTGGGTGGATGTAGAGCATGCGCTTGCCTTCGTAAATGCAATCGACGGGGCATTCCTCAACACAGCCGCGGTCCATTACATCAACGCAAGGTTGAGCGATTGTATAAGTCATGGAGAATCCTTGAATCTTCCTGATTTCATGGGGTTGGGGGATGAAATATAGTATGTCACTTCTGCTTTAGGAAAGGCCAAACGCCGCCGCCAATCCCAGCCAAAAGCAGGAGCAAGCTGAGAATATTATTGCCCACTATGACATCGCCGGTAATCGGAACCAGCAGCATAAGCCCGAAAAAGCCCAGGCCCCAGACGATGAGCGGGATGGCCGCGATGTAAGTACTATCACTCCACAGCCGCGCGGTGCGGGTTAACACCACATTGAATGCGGCAGCGATGAGGATGGTGATGGGAAACGCGATGCTCGCGCCATCAGCCAGCGGAATCCGGGCAGTGAGGTAAATGACCTCCAGAAATAGCGATAGCAGAGCGCCGAGGGAGAGCCAGATAAGCCCGGTAACCTGCTCGCCGCGGCTAAAATCAGTGCGCATTACAGATCCCCTAGGAGGTCGCGTGTGGGCTCGCCCCTGCCGAGTTGGAAGTATTCGGCACGCAGCAACGGCATGAGCAATCTATTGGACAGGCAGTAGGCCCCGGGCACCGCGGCGGGGTCGTGGACGGCGGCCACGGCGGCCTCGGGGTTGGTGGCGGAGGTGCTGCCATCGGCCAGCCAGATTTGGGTGGCGTGGGCGCGCATGGCGGCGCGTTTGGCGTGCAGGGCGGCATCGTCAAGCGCGAAGGTCAGATCCGCGCCGGCGGTGGTGAAATTATCCAGGTACGCGGCATCGGGTTTGCGCCAGCCCGCGGGCGCATCGAGGGTGTCCAGGCCGGCGTAATTGGCGTCGCGGTCAAAGATCGCCCACCAAATGCGCGTGCTTGCCGATGCCGCCTTTTCCACCACCCTATGCACCGCCACGTGGTCCGGGTGGTTATAGCCGCCATCCGGCCCATAGGTCAGGATGGCGTGCGGCTGGAGCACCTCTAATTCCGCGCGGAGCAAATCTGCCGCCTCATCCAGGCGATTGACCAGCGCGCGGGGGCTGTCGTGAGAGGGAGATCCCACCATGCCAGAATCGTGGAAGTGGCCGAATCCACCCAGCTGTATGCCCTCTACGCCTAAGGCAGTGAGGGCGCAGGCCAATTCGCGGGCGCGGAAGCCGCCGAGCTGATGGTGCTCGGCAAGACCTTGATAGGGCGCGCCGATGACCTCGCCGTCCTCGCCAAGGGTAAGGGTGATGACCGTGACCTGCGCCCCGCGCGCGGCCAGAGTGGCGAGGCTGCCGCCGGTAAAAAGCGTTTCATCATCGGGGTGCGCGTGCACTGCAACAACGCGGTAGCCCACCAAGTCCTTAGTCCTCATCTATCCTCCAAACCGGCGCGGTGACCAGACCTTTATCCCAATCATCAATACTTTGGCCGGGGCCTACAATACCCTCCCCCAGCGCGTGCACACGCGTTTCATCTAAGAGCGGGACGTATAACACGTCCTGGGCGTTGATCTCGCGGATTCGCCCCAGCGCGGTCGAGGGGCTTATCTTTCCAGAGAGGATGTCCATGCGCGTCTCAGCAGCGTTGTCGGGGCAGAACCCGGAGAGATCCCCGGCGAGCGGTTCGTCTTCGGCGCAATTGAAGATATTCGCGGCCGACAGCGAGGTTAAGGTGATATCCTCCCAGGTCACGACCGCATCCACCTTGCCTTCCGGCAGCAGCTTAGAGGTAATGGTGGTAAGCCTATCGGTGGTGACCTCGGCGGGGATGCCGTGAGCCTCGAGGATATCGTAAAGCGTATTTGCCGCAGCCAAAGCCGTGGGGCTGGTCGGATCGACGGCGAAGCGGATGGGTTTCTTGCTGGCGCGCTCGCGCAGGGCGGTCAGGTTCGCCTCGCCGGAGACCGGGTTATGCCCGGCCTTCAGGTTGGAGGCGCGGCCGGTGGCGAGACGGGCGACCTGCCCGGTATCGATAAGCGAGGCCAGACCGCGCCGCGCGGCGGCGTCCTCCAAGGCTCCTTGCTCGGTGGACATGTGCAAGCGCAGCTGGCGCGGCCGGGTAACCGTCTTGTCGCTCACGTGCCCCAGCAAGCCGAGCGCTTCCTGCGAGGTCTGATCCGGGGTGAAGTCCGCGAAGCCAATCTGGCCGGAGCGCAGCATATTCAGCGCCTGGGTGCTATCGCGCACCTCGCGCAGCTGGACGACGTCGATGTGGGCGGGATCGGCACCCCAGAAGCGGTCATTGCGGTTGAGGGTGATGACCCCGCGGCTGCGGTCCACGCTATCGACCGAGAAGCGGCCGGCCGAGGCTGGGATGTCATTGGCCAGCGCCGAATCAAAATCAGAATTTTGCAGCAGGTGCGAGGGCAGGAGCTGGTTGAATAGCTGCTTCCAATCTTTAACCCGCTCTGCAAAATCCACCGTGACCACGCGCCCGCCATCGGAGGTGGTCACCGCGGAAATGGCGCGGTACCCCGCCGGGTCCTTGACTCCTGCGGTCGCGGTCATCTTCTTCCACAAGTAGCTGAAATCCGCCCCGGAAATTGGGGTGCCATCGGACCACTGCGCGGGAGAGGCAATGACGTAGCGCACCCGCTGGGCCACGCCCTCCGGCGCGGTGACCTCCGCGGCGGATTCTAGGACGTCTGTATCCATGCGGCCCCAGTGGAACGTTGAGGGCAAGACCAGCTCGGCGATCTGATCCACGAGCTCGGAATTATTGGCCACCAGGTGTGGGTTGAGTCCAGCACGCAGGGGATCGACGCCGATGGAAATGGTAGGCCGCGACTTATCTTCCTCCGCACGCGGCGGCTCATCGTCTGTCGTTGCTGGGGTTGATTCCGTTTCTTGGGCGGTAGATTCCTGTTCGTCCGAGTCTTCTACCACCGGCGGTGGGCCAGGATTGGCCGAACACCCGCTGACAAACGCGAGGCCGATGGCGGCAGTGGCCGCAAGTGCACGGGCCTTGAGACTATTTTTCATCGCGGACTACTTTAGTACCTTCTCGCCGCCACACGAAGATCCTTTGCGCTAAACTCGGCCAAAATCACCGTTGAAGGGATTGCCCCACCATGCTTATCTGCCAAGAAATGTTCCTACTGCTTACCAAGGACAATGGTAAAAAGGAAGTGCTATCTAATAACGAGACCGCCCTGCGCGCCGGACTTTTTAGCGATTTGCTTCTGCACGACGCAGTTGACATAACTGCAAAGAATAAGGTGCACGCCACGGATAAAAAGCCAGAGCACCCGGTGCTTGCCTGGGCGTGGGATAGCCTGCACGAGCACCGGATAAGCTCGGTCAAAACGCTGCTGCAGGCGGGGTGGTTCTCCCCGCGCGAGAAGATTGCCCAGGATTTTCAGGACCGCGGCCAATTGGAAATTGAGGATGCCGCGTGGTGGCAGTTGAGCGGCGACCGCTACATCATGACGGACACGGCGCTAGAAAATGAAGTGCGCGAGAGGCTCGCGGCGGTGCTTGACGGGACTAAAGCCCCTAGCGCCAAGGACGTGATTATCTTGGATATTCTCCGCGAAATTAATGGGGCCTATCCCCTGCTCAAGGAGGATGCGCCCGAAATGAAACGCCGGGAGATGCGCAACCGCATCAAAGAATTAAAACAACAGGTGGAATACGACGATGCCGCCGCCTCTGCGGTAAAAACCATTTTGCAGGAGACGACGGCGATTATCGCGGCGGTTGCGGTATCAACCGCCGGCACTACTTAGGTCGGCAGGTTACTTCTTCATCTGCTTAGCGCGGGAAGCGGCGCGCTTGCGGTCGGTGGCGGAAAGCTCCAGCTTGCGCACGCGCAGCACGTCTGGGGCGACCTCGACGCACTCGTCATTGCCACAGAATTCCAGCGCCTCTTCCAGAGAGAGCGTGTGGGCCTTGGCCAGGGTGACCGTGGCGTCTGCGGTGGCAGAGCGCATATTGGTCAGCTTCTTTTCCTTGGTGATATTGATGTCAATATCCTCATCGCGGTTATTGGCACCCACGACCATGCCTTCGTAGGCCTCGGCGCCTGGCTCGACGAAGAAGTTGCCGCGGTCAGCCAGCTGCATCAGTGCGTACTGGGTGATCTGGCCGGTGCGGTCAGCCACCAAGGAGCCGGTGGCGCGGGACTTGATCTCGCCGGCCCAGACATCGAGGCCATCGGAAATGGAGTTGGCGATGCCGGCACCGCGGGTCTCGGTCATGAACTGGGTGCGGAAACCGATAAGGCCGCGGGCGGGAACGCGGAAGATCATGCGCACCCAGTCACCCTCGCGCACGTCCATGGACTGCATCTGGCCCTTGCGGGAGGCCAGCAGCTGGGTGATGGCACCCTGGTGCTCCGACGGGGAGTCGATGGTGAGGATCTCATAAGGCTCGTAGGTCTTGCCATCGATCTGCTGGGTCACAACCTGCGGCTTACCGATGGTCAGCTCGAAGCCCTCGCGACGCATGGACTCGATGAGCACGGACAGAGCCATCTCGCCGCGGCCCTGAACCTCCCAGGTATCGGGGCGCTCGGTGGGCAGCACGCGCAGGGAGACGTTACCGATAAGCTCCTGCTCCAAGCGGGCCTTGACCATGCGGGCGGTCAGCTTGGTGCCGCCGCCGCGGCCTGCCATCGGCGAGGTGTTGACGCCGATGGTCATGGAGATGGCCGGCTCATCAACGGTGATGCGCGGCAGGGCCTCGGGGTTTTCTGGATCGGCGATGGTGTCACCAATCATGACATCGGAGATACCAGAGATGGCGACGATATCGCCGGCGATGGCCTCTTCGGCCGGCTGGCGCTCGAAGCCGACGGTGCGCAGCAGCTCGGCGACCTTGACGGTCTTGGTGTGCTGGTTGCCCTCATCGTCGTAGTGGATCCAAGCCACCTGCTGGCCCTTCTTGATGCGGCCGGCGTAGATACGCAGCAGCGCGATACGGCCGAGGAAGTCGGAGGCGTCCAGGTTGGTCACGTGCGCCTGCAGCGGGGCATCGACGGTAGCGGAAGGCTCGGGCAGGACGTTGTAGATGACATCGAAAAGCGCCTGCAGGTCCTCGCTATCGGGGACGTTGCCATCGCCCGGGTTCTCGGTGGAGGCAACGCCGGCGCGGCCAGAGGCGTACAGGACCGGGAGATCTAGCAGCTCTTCGGCGGCGGCTGCGGCCTCCTCATCCTCGAGGCCGGCGGCGATTTCCAGCAGCAGGTCCTGAGACTCGGTAACAACCTCGTCGATGCGGGCATCGGGGCGGTCGGTCTTGTTCACGCAGACGATAACCGGCAGCTTGGCCTCGAGCGCCTTGGTCAGGACGAAGCGGGTCTGTGGGAGGGGACCCTCAGAGGCATCGACAAGCAGCACGACTCCGTCCACCATGGAAATGCCGCGCTCGACCTCGCCGCCGAAGTCGGCGTGGCCCGGGGTGTCGATGACGTTGATGATGAGGTCTGCGCCGTCCTTGCCCAGACCCTGGCGGCGGATGGCCGTGTTCTTGGCCAAAATGGTAATGCCGCGCTCGCGCTCCTGATCGTTGGAGTCCATGACGCGGTCCGTGTGCTCACCGTGTTCGCCAAAGGCACCGGACTGCTCCAGCATGCCGTTGACCAACGTGGTCTTGCCATGGTCAACGTGCGCGACAATGGCAACATTACGGAACTCGGTATTACTCACTAGTTGGGTTCTCCTTCGGAGGATCTACAAGCGCTGGTGCGCGAGAAATGTTCTTGAACGACGTCCTACGATACCCCCTAACAGGGCATAGTGCAGCATCGGGGAGCCAAGACGCGACCTATGCCACCCCGTAACGTCTCGCGCGCCGGAAACGACCTAGTACTTGACACTTCCCAGCGGATCACTATCGTTACTAGAGTTATTATTGTTACTGATGTGATTAATGGGGCTGTATTGCTTTCCCTCCGCGAGATAACAAGGACCTGATACCGTGAGCCACGCCCGAACCTCTTGGCGCCTAAGCGGGCGCACCGGCTATATCGCCGCTGCCACCGCCGCACTAATTGGCCTTGCCTCTCCCCTGGTTGCGCCCGCGCAGGCCTTCGCCCCGGACCTCTCCTCACTGGCCCAGCAGCACTTGCCCGCCAGCCCCTTAGATGAGCTCGGCCGCCCCACCCCGGAGACCCAGGACCGCGTGCGCGCCTTTGCCGCACAGCCGTGGATCCCCGAAGAGGCCCGCAATGCAATCCTGTCAGGCCTGGCCTTCTTTGCCGGCAACGGCGACGGCGATGGCGGCGTCGCCTTACCACAGGGCGATAACCCGCACTTCCGGCAGTTCTACTGGCCCACCGTCTCCGCGCACTGCATCGGCGGCACCAACGCCGCCACCGGCTCTGCCATCGCGGTCCCCGGCCCCACGGAGATTCCCGCCCCCGGTGCCGGCGAGAGCGAGACCGCCTTCCTCTTTACCGCCCTGGGCACCCCACCGGCAGCACCGGATCAAGGCGGCATGCACGTGCAGTGGTTCAATATCAATACCCTGCAAAGCGGTATTACCCCGCTGCACAATAACGGCATCAACCAGGATGGGCCCACGACGCTCTCCGGCACCGCACACACGGGCAAGGGCCTGGTCATCGCGCTGCTTTCCGGCTCCGTTAATACCACCGAGGCGCGCTGCGATTTCGCCCCCACCGCCGCCTTCCTGGAGGTGAAGTAATGGCCGTCGATCTCCACCCAGTCAAGCGCGAGACCTTTAATACCGCGGATTTTACCAATACCGATCCCAAGGGCTACCTTCGCAAGGTCGATACCTACACCGAAACCGAGTTTGGCCTGTACATGGCCCGCGGCGCCGATCACCCGCGCTTTGGCTACCTCGAATCCTGGCTGCTGCCAAGCCTCAACCTGCGCGCGAATATCTTCCACTTCCGCCCCGGCGTTGAGGTAGAGCAGGACTTTTATATCGACGTCGCCGAAATCCAGCGCCACGGCAACGAGTGGACCACCCGCGATCTCTACGTTGACCTGGTGACTACCACCGGCGAGCCCATCACCGTCCTCGACATCGACGAGCTCTCCGCGGCGACGTCTGCGGGCCTCATTTCCGCCGAGGACGCCGAGCTCGCCATCGATACCACCCTGAACGCGGTCGAGGGAATTACCCGCCACGGCGACGATGCAATGGCCTGGCTTGCCCACCACGGCATAGACTTGTCTTGGTCAGACAACGTAACTTTAGCCCCCGAAGGATAAGCCATGGCCGGTGGCCTTTTCGCCCTGCTTGACGATGTCTCCTTAATCGCCCGCGCCGCCGCCTCCAGCGTCGACGATGTGGCCGCCCTAGGCGGCAAGACCTCCATGAAGGCCATCGGCGTCGTCGTCGATGATGCCGCGGTGACCCCGCAATACGTCGAGGGCATCAAACCGCAGCGTGAGCTGCCAATGATCTGGCGCATCACCAAGGGCTCGCTCATCAATAAGCTCGTCATCATCTTGCCTATTGCGATGATCCTGTCCTGGATCGCGCCGTGGGCGCTGACACCCATCTTGATGTGCGGCGGTACCTATTTGTGTTTCGAAGGCGCGGAAAAGATCCTCTCCTTCTTCCACTCCAGCCCAAGCGATGCCACCGATACCGTCCAGCACAAGGGCCCCGAGGCCGAAGATAGCCTGGTGAAATCCGCCATCACCACCGATCTCATCCTGTCCGCTGAAATCATGGTGATTTCCTTAAATGAGGTCATCGATCAGCCCTTCTGGCTGCGCCTCGGCGCGCTCATTGCCGTCGGCATAATCTTGACCCTGGGCGTCTACGGCGCCGTGGGGCTGCTGGTCAAGATGGATGACATCGGACTTGCCTTAACCCAGCGCCGCGATGGCAACTCTCTTCTTGGCAATGCCCTGGTCAAGGGCATGCCCATCGTGCTCGATATCATCGGCATTATCGGTACCGCCGCCATGTTGTGGGTAGGCGGGCATATCGTCACCACGGGCCTGCATGAATTCGGGGTGGACCAGCCGCACGGGTTTATCGAGGCCGCCACTGAACATATCCACAATGACGCGCTGAGCTGGCTGGCCGAAACCGGCCTGTCCATGGTGTGCGGGCTCATCCTCGGCCTTGTCATCGCCAGCATCGTCATAGCCGTCAAGGCCTCAACCGGCTCGCCGTCTGCCACCTCGGCAGCGCAACACTAAGAATTACATAAACAGCATGAGCGATACCGCCATAATGGCCATGCCGGCAATAAGGCCGTAGATGGCGTAGTGGTGCTCGCCAGTTTCTTCCGCGGTGGGAAGCAGCTCATCGAGGGAAATAAACACCATGACTCCTGCCACGGCGGCAAAGCTAATGCCCATGGTGGCCGGCCCCAATACCGGCATGAGCAGGCCAAAACCGATGAGCGCGCCGAGTGGTTCAGCCAGTCCGGAAAGCGTGGCCCACCAGAAGGCCTTCTTGCGCGAGCCGGTCGCCTCCCGCAGCGGCACTGCGACGGCGATGCCTTCCGGGATATTGTGAATGGCAATCGCCACGGCCACCGGCACCGCAATCTCCTTGGACTCCAGGCCGGATAAGAAGGTGGCAAAGCCCTCCGGGAAATTGTGTAAGCCCAGCGCTACTGCGGTAAATACGCCCGTCTTCATCAACCTGCCCCGGCGGGCGTCTTCTTCCGTCGTGCCCGGTTCGTGCGGGTTAATTTCTTCTGGCACCATCCGGTCAATAATCGCGATGACCGCAATACCGGCAAAGAAGGCCCCTACCGCGGCCCAGGTGCCAGGCTTTTCGCCCCCGAGGGCATCGCCAAGCTGCTCTATGCCTTCCGGCAGGATTTCCATGAAGGAAACATAGAGCATCACACCCGCCGAAAGGCCCAGGGCCGCGGCCATAAATGCGGGCCCTGGCTGGCGCTTTCCCACCGCCAGCGCCCCGCCGATGGAGGTGGACAGGCCCGAGAGCAGGACCAATCCAAAGGCGAAGGCGAACGTGGACAAGGTCATGGTCTGTGACTGTACCTAACTAAACTTATCGAGCCTTAATGAGCGGGCGGAGTCTGTGCATCGTCATCGGTGGAGCCAGAGACGAACTCGCCATCGGCCACCGAAGGATCATCATCCACGTAGCGGCCGGCTTCGTAGTCGTAACCGATAGCATGGCCCTCCTCATCGGTGCGCGCGTACCACTCAGTGACCTCTGCGGCGGTGGAATCAAATTCGCCGCCGGTGGCGTAATCGGAGTCTCCCGCAGTGGGCTCGATCGACAGGGCAAAGTTATCGCCGTATTCGCGCACGCCGTGGATGACCGCATTGGACACGGCCTGGTGCTCGTAATAGTGGCGGATGGAGGCCGGATCGTGGCGCAGTTCCCTAATCAGGGCAATGCACATCAACACGATGATGACGGCAAAGGGAAGCGCCGTAATGGTGATGAGGTTTTGCAGGCCTTGCAGCGCGTTTTTGCCGCCGGACATGAGGATAACCACGGCGATGCCCGCCATGCAGATCACCCAAAAGACGGTGACCAAGGGCTTCGGCTGTGGGTTGCCGCGCTGGGTGAGCTGGGAATTGACCAGCGAGGCTGAGTCCGCAGTGGTGATGAAAAATACCACGAGCATGACGATGACCAGTGGGGCCATCCAATTGGATCCGGGGAAATGGTCCAAGACGTTGAAGAAGATGTCTTCGGCCGCCGGCATGGAATCGATGGTGCCATCGGGGGCGATATCGCCATCGCGGCGCTGCAGCCAAATGGTGGTGCCACCCAAGATGGTGAATGCGGCGATGATGATGGCAGAAGGAATAAACAGCACGCCAAGGACGAATTGGCGGATGGTGCGACCGCGGGAAATCTTGGCCACGAATACGCCGACAAACGGCGACCAGGATACCCACCACGCCCAGTAGAACGTGGTCCACGAGGATAGGAAGGAGACCATATCTTCGCCTTCGCCCATGTTGGCGGACAACATTTCAGGGGTGTTATCGAGGTACTCGATGATGACTGCGGGCATCATATTGGCCAGCAAGGCAGTCGGTCCGATGACGAAGAAGAAGATGGCGATGCCTAGCGCCAATGCCAGGTTGATATTGGATAGCCACCGCACGCCCTTAGCCACACCAGACACGGCGGAAAAGATGGTGCCGATGGACAGCACAATGATGATGACCAACGCCGCGGTATTGCCGGCGGTGGACCAGCCACTGACGATTTCCACGCCGCGGCCGATCTGCAGCGCGCCAATGCCCAAAGTAGCCGCGGTACCAAAGAGGGTGGCGATGATAGCCAGGCCATCGATAATGCGCGCCGGTGTGGAATCGGTGGAGCGGTTGCCAAAAAGCGGCATCAAGATAGAGCTCATCAGGGGTACGCGCCCGCGGCGGAAGGACACATAGGCCACGCACAGCCCGACGATAGCATAGATAGCCCACGCATTAAGGCCCCAGTGCATGGCCGATTGGGCCAGCGCGCCGAGCACCGCTTCATCGCTGGCGGCCTCATAGGCACCAGGGCGCGGCGAGAGATAATGGGTAAGCGGTTCGTAGGGGCCGAAGAAGATAAGCCCGATGCCGATGCCCGCGCCAAAGAGCATGGCGGCCCAACTGATCGTGGAAAACTCCGGCTTTTCGCCATCCACGCCGAGTGGGATTTTCCCGTACTTGGAAAAGGCCAGGATCAACAGCAGGAACATCAGGAAGGTGGCCAGCGCCGTAAAGATCCAGCCTAGGTTGCGCATAACCCAGTCCAGGGCCGTAGAGGAGGTATTAAAAACCTGTTCGGGGGCGAGCACTCCCCACACCACGAAGGCGATGACGAGCCCACCGACAACGCTCAAGATGGTCTTATCCACGCTGTATTTAACCTTTTGGTCCTCAATGGATACGCCAGGGACCAAGGCGGGGTGAATATTGTGCGGGTAGATGATGTCGTGCAGGATGCGCTTGGCGCCGCGCACGCGCTTTTGGCTTTCTTCCGTATTATTAACGTTTTCCAGCCCACTGGTGGTTCCGTTATCGGGCCGGGGCGATGAATTAGACGACAAAGCCCTACTCCTATTTCGTTATGCACTTTTCAACTTGAGGGGATCATTAATACGTTAACGAACATTGGCTAAAACCACCGACTAAGCGCTGTTTTACCCCCACATGCGTAAAATGAGATCCGTACGTTACGCCCCGCTTTAACGCTTTGGAGTTACTTTTCCTATGGTGCCCTACCCGCTTGCGACCAGCTACTTCGGCGTCGAACACGTCGCCATCCTGGAACATGTCATCTCCGGCACGGTGCTGAGCATTCCTGGCGTGGGTAGTCAGCCTGCTCTTATCGATGTCTCTCTAGAGCCCGATACCTACTCCAACGGCTGGCGGGTGCGTTCGGAATTTGGTTTCATCGGGTTCCTCGACGAGGTAGAGGCAGCCGAATACCCGGACCTACACCGATTGAAGGCATCGCAGGCCACTCCGCAGACGGTAGCCACGGTCGGCATCGTTGACGGCGAACTCGAGGTCGCCGTCTCCCTCGGGCTGTGGCCGTGGATGGTACCGGTCAATGACCAGCCGGCCGAATCGGCGCTTCTTGCCGGCGGTCACGGTGCGGTCATCGATTCTGCGGCAGGCGATCTGACCGATGAGCAGCTATCTCACCTTGAAACGCAGCAATTCTTTGTCACGCTCAAGGTCATCGATGACGCCGTCGTGGCCTCGTGTGGCGATACTGTGGTCGGCCCGTGCGGCGTGTTAAGCCAGTTGCCGGGTCTGCGCGCAGCGTATGCGGCGGCACAAGAAGCCGGTACTGTGTTGGCAGCCCGTGCCTATAGCGGCGGCGGGATGATCGCGGTCGATATCCCCGCAGAGGATGCCACAGATACCGAATTATTCTCCCCGGCGGTACCACCCCTGCGGGTGCCGTCTGGCCGCACCGCGCTTCCCAGCACCACCACATCCCGCCCTACCACCCCAGCCCAGCCCGAGGGGTGGGAGTTCGCGCTGGAGTCCGCCGACATTGCAGGCGATCTTCCCGCCGGCTTCCGGTGCCCAGTCAGCCCGAGTGCCAACAAGGATCTGGGCTCGGCCGAAGCGTCGCCCGCAATGCCCAGCGCTGCTCCAGAGAACGACGCTGCCCCGACCACGCCTCGTGCCCACGAGGGCGACCAGGCTGCGGCACCGCCCGCTAGCAGCGGCTTGGCCGACTTGGTCTCGTCCATGCCGGGCTCACAGAACCTGAGCTGGCGCGCACTTCCCGTCGCGGAGGAACCGGGCCGCTTTTCTTCCGAATCCGCCCGCGTGCGCGCCCGGCGCGTGGCGCGCGAACAGTCCCGCCCGCGCGGCGGAAACCACCGCAAATAAGTCGGCCGCGTTTGCTTAGCGCAGTGTGCGCTTGCCACCCTCGCCACGGCGGGTAATGCCTTGGGCATCGAGGTATTCCAGCAGTGGGATAGCCACCCGGCGGGTGGTCCCCAGCACTTGGCGCGCGGCGGACAAGGTAAAGGGCTGTTCGAGTTGTGAGAGGTGCTCCCGTGCCTTGTCTGGGGCGTCCGGCAGGAGGATGATGCCATCTTTCAGACGTAGCAGGCGCCCAGCGCGCTCGGCGGCGGCCAGTTCTTTTTCGCTCAGCCCCAGCTCTTTAAGCTCGTGTGCCTCCGGCGCGGCAAAGGGTTCAGTTTCTAACCTGCGTTCCAATTCGGCCACGGCGGGCTCGGCGGCGCCGAGATCTACGGTGTGGCCAGGCAGCCGGATTAAGCCTTCGGATTCTTCAGCGTGCGCAGCGGCTACCGCTAGGCGCAGCAGCCCTTCTTCCTTAAGGCCCAAGGCATCGAGTGCCGCATTGCGCGGCATGCCGGGTGCGAGCGGGTTGGCCGCGGCGTGTTCCTGCAGCGCGGTAGTCAGCGCTTCTTTCCAGCGCGTTACCTGGCGGGCGGCAATCCACCACTGTTGGAAGTTAATGATGCCCGGCGGCGTGGCATCGGTGTCATAACCATCGAGTTCCAGGTCCGCGCGCCGGGCATAGCCCGCGCGCTGCAGGTAGGAGGAAGGATTGCGGAAAGAGGTGTGCTCCGCCAATGCCTCGGCACGCTTGCGGGCGGCGCCGCGGCGGTCTAGCTCCGGCGGGCGCACGTCGATGACCTCCACGCCGGCGCTAACATGTCGGCCGCCGGGGCTGCGGACGACTAGGCGATCCAGGATGACCAGCGGCATAGCGCGCGATAGGCGCAGGCGGGCAAAATCCGCTGACAACGGCCGCAGGTGCGCTTCTATCCCGGCGGTGCCGCAGTGGACCACGAGGTTATCGGGTAGTTCATCAAGCGCGGTGCCAAAAGTGCGGTGGACGTCCACGATATCGACACCGCGCCACGCACCTGGGGTAAGCAGCAGATCACCGCGGTGGATATCGGCGGCATCGACCCCGCGCAGGTTGACCGCGGCACGTGTTACGGGGCCCAAGGATTCCTGCGCGGTATTTTCGCTATGCAAGCCGCGAATCTCCACGCGCTTGTCCCCTGCCACGGTGGAAAGCACCAGGGCATCGCCGGTGCGCAGCGTGCCAGCACTCAGCGTCCCGGTCACCACGGTTCCCGCGCCCTTGACGCTAAAAGCGCGATCGATCCACAGCCGCACCGGGGCGTCTGTGTCGGGTGCGGGCACGCGGGCCACCAAGTCATCGAGCGCCGCGCCCAGTTCCGCCAGGCCCTCGCCGGTGTGGGAGGAGACGGGGATGATGGGGGCATCGGCAAGCGGGGTGGCAGAAAACTGCATGCACACCTGGGCGGTGACCTCCGCGCGGCGCTTATCATCGGCGCGGTCGCTGCGGGTCAAGGCGATGATGCCGTGCTCGATGCCCAGCGCGTGCAGCGCGTCGCGATGGTCGGTGGATTGGGCCTGCCAGCCCTCATCCGCGGCAACGACAAAGAGCACCACGGAGGCTGGGCCCACCCCGGCGAGCATATTGCCAAAGAACTTTTCGTGGCCGGGGACGTCGACAAAGGCCACGTCCGCACCCGAGGGCAGCGCCGTCCAGACAAAGCCCAGGTCAATGGTCAGCCCGCGGCGTTTTTCCTCGGCCCACCTATCCGGATCCATGTCTGTGAGGGCGCGCACCAGGCTGGACTTGCCGTGATCCACGTGTCCGGCGGTCGCGATAACGTACACCTACATCACCGCCCGAATGGCCGCGATGAGCACCTCGTCCTGGGACTCGGGCACGCAGCGCACGTCAATGAGGCAGCGGCCTTGGTGCTGGCGCGCCACCACCGGCGGGGTGTGCTGGCGCAGTTTTGGCGCAAGTTCCTCCGGCAGGGATACCGCTACGCCGGGCAGCGGGTACTCGGGGGCTCCTCCCCCGCCCACGCGGCCAGCATGCTCAACAACCTCGCCACCCACCGCCGCGGCGATGGCCTCGGTGCGCGCGCGGTGGCGCGCCGGGTCAAGGTGGAGGGCCTGATTCACCGCATTGGCAGGCGTCGTGATCGCTGCCTCTAAGGCATTGAGCCGCAGCTTATCTATGCGCACCGCCCGCGCCAGCGGGTGCTTTTTCACCGCCGCAATCGCGTCCTTAGTGCCCAATAAGATGCCGGCCTGCGGCCCGCCCAAAAGCTTATCGCCCGAGGCGATGACGATATCCGCCCCGGCTTTCAGCTGCGCGTGAATATCGGGCTCATCTGGCAGCACCGGATCGTGGGTAAGCAAGCCCGAGCCGAGATCCACAATAAGGTTCGTGCCTTGTTTCTTCGCCAGGCGCGCCAGCTCGCCCACGCCCACAGAGGAGCTAAACCCCTCAATCCGAAAATTGGACGGGTGCACCTTCAAAATCGCGCCGGTCTCCTCCCCCAGCGCGGCTTCATAATCGTGGAGGTGCGTCCGGTTGGTCGCACCCACCTCGCGCAGCCGCGTCGCGGTGGATTCAATAAGTTCCGGCAGGCGAAACCCCGCGCCAATTTCAATGAGCTCGCCGCGCGAGATGATGACCTCCTTGCCCGGGGCCAGCGCGGCCGTGGCCAGCAATAAGGCCGCCGCACCGTTATTGACCAGCAGCGCATCCTCCGCGCCGGGGCACGCCGCCAATAGGGCCTGGGTGGCACCGGCACCGCGCCGGGACGAGCGCCGCCCGGTGTCTAAGTCCATTTCCACGTCGGTATATCCGGCCGCGTCCTGCAGCGCGTCGATCGCGGCCGCAGGCAGCGGGGCGCGGCCCAAGTTTGTATGGATGATGACGCCGGTGGCATTGATGACCGGCTGCAAGGAATGGGTGCTGTGGTCAGCCAGCCTTAGCGCTATTTCTTCCTCCACGCTGGCAACGGGCACGTCCCCGCGGCGGGCGGCAGAGAGCACGGCCCTAATCGTGGCGCGGATGGCGTGTTCAGCGAATATCTCCCGTGCGCGCTCTACCGCGGGGAGCCGCAATAGCTCATCCATGCGGGGTAAATTCCGGCGGGGATCACGGGCATTATTCGCGGGGCGACCAGCGTTATGACTCGGCACTCGTTTTCCTCCTTGCGCGCTTTTGGCGGAGACGGACAGGAATCGAACCTGCCAGACCGAGATGCTCGGCCTCACCGGTTTTGAAGACCGGGGCGCCCACCAGGACACGTACGCCTCCGCCTGGCTACTTTACAGATCCCGCGCGCACCCCACCGTCGCCGCCCCACCACTTTCCGGCGGGTAAAATGACCACCATGACGGAGCAGATTAACTTAACCTCTTTCGCCGCAGGTGGCGGCTGCGCCTGCAAGATTCCCGCCGGTCAATTGGAATCCGCAGTAGAAGGGCTCATCGGCAAGGCCGATCCCAACGTCTTGGTCGGCCTCGACGATGGCGATGACGCCGCAGCGGTCAAGATCGACAACGGCGTCGCCGTGATTTCTACCGCGGACTTTTTCACCCCCATGGTCAATGATCCCTATACCTGGGGCCAGATTGCCGCGGCCAATGCGCTATCTGATGTTTACGCCATGGGTGGCACCCCCATTACCGCCATCAACCTCGTGGGCTGGCCCAATGAGAAGCTTGGCTTGGACGTCCTGCGCGAGGTGCTGCGCGGCGGCATGGATAAGGCCACCGAGGCAGGCATTTCCATTACCGGCGGCCACTCCATTACCGCCCCGGAGCCCTTGTACGGCATGGCGGCGACGGGCATCGTTGATCCCGAAAAACTCATGCGCAACGATGCCGCGGAGGCCGGCCTGCCCATTACGCTGACCAAGCCCATCGGCGTGGGCATTTTGAATAATAAACACAAGGCCACCGGCGAGGTATCCCAGGCCGCCATCGATTCCATGACCGCGCTCAACCGCCAGGCCGCCCAGGATGCGGTCGCCGCAGGTGCGCGCGCGGCCACCGATGTCACCGGCTTCGGGTTATTGGGCCACCTGTACAAGATGTGCCGCGCCTCTGGCGTATCGGCTGAGCTGGACTTTTCCGCGGTCCCCACCGTGGACGGCGCCACCGATGCCCTCGCGGAAGGCTTTATCCCGGGCGGTTCGCGCCGCAACCTGGATTGGGTGCGCCCGCACCTGCAGCCCTCCTCCCTTACGGAGGAAGAGCTAGTGCTGCTTGCCGATGCCCAAACCTCCGGCGGCCTCCTCATCATCGGCGAGGTCCCGGGCTACCCCGTTATTGGTCGCACGACACCGCTTTCTGACGATTCCTATATCACCATTTCCTAAGATGAATCACCGCATTTTTAGCCTGCCCCTTGCCACCCTCGCCCTCGGTGCGAGCCTTGTCGCCTGCGCTGACGAGAGCACCAACCGCGGTTGCTCGCCCATCGAATTATCGGAACTGCGCACGTCATTGCCAGACACCCTGATCGGCGCTAACCAGGATCCCGATTCCACCAGCGATGAGGATGACTCCTTTTCCGTGCTCTATGGCGGCGATTCGCCGGAAAAGATTAGCGTGCTGGGCACGAAATACGAGTCCGATAATGAGGCCGTATGCCCCGATGACCCAGATGCGGCGGCGGAGCGCTACTTGGAGCTGGTCAATGAGGACATCGATAAGCAAAATGCCGCCCAAGGCCGCGTGGGAAATGAGTACAAGCCGTTCGATTTCACCGCCGCGGACCGGCATTTTTATTGCTCGGCCTGGGAGATAGAGGATGCCGTCTCAACCACCTGCGTGACCACGGTGCATGACGCTGCGGTGAACTACTATCTCCACCGCGATTCCGAGTCCTTGGAGGCGGAGCAATCGCGCATGCAGGAGATCGGCGAAGAGCTTGCCGATTCCTTCGCCAACCTCGACTAAACTAGCTAGCCCTCGCTAGCCTGCGCTGAGCACGTCGGTGGCAAGCCCTTGCTCGCGCCGGCGCCGCTCCGCACGGCGTTTTTGCGGCCCCATCGTGGTGGCCGGGTTCTTCACCGCCTCCAAGCCAGCGTTGAGCACACCAAAGCGCGTGCACGCAGAACCAGCAAGCAAGGCCAGGCCCGAAGCCACAGACACGGCGCGGGACTTCGTTGCCGCCGCCACCGCGCTGCCCACGCCGCCAGCGGCAATCAGGTACTCCGAGGCGCGCATGAGCTTCCCCGGTGCGCCGTGGTGCAATTCCTCGCGCGGCTCCGGCTCCATATTGTTTTCTAATACCTTCGTCGCCGCGATATCGCTGGCCGCAGCCGCCATGCCCAAGGCCCGGGCAGGCCCGGCGTGTTTCACCGGGGTGGTGACCATGGCCAGGCCGGAGGCCGCTGCCGAGGCAGAGGATACAAAGACATAGGGCAGGTGCCGCTTCATGTCATTCCATACCGGGTTGGACGTATTGGACAGCAACACCGCCGTATATCCGGCCAACGGGCCGCCGAGCACGCCGGTTATCACCCCGGCCGAAGTCGCGGCCTTGCCTAGGCTCGCGCGCAGCCACTTCGGCAGCGGCAGCTTCCGCTTGGTCGCGTCATCTATCTCTATCACGGCAGGAATGGCCGCCGCGGTGGAAAAGCCCGCGAGTAACCACGATCCGAGAGACATCGGCGAGGTCACCTTGAAGACGCGGAACATATTCAACGCGCGTTCCGGCCGGCCTAGGTCCAAAATCAAAAAGACCGATCCGGCGGCCGCCGCGCCAAAGGCCGCTACCCGCGTGGTCCGGCGCAATGGCGCATTGCCCGCCGCCTGTGCACCGGTGGCGAGAAGACCCGAACCGCCGGCAATACCGCCCAAGAAGAAATACCCACCGATGGGCCACTCCCACGGCGGGGCCTTAACTACCGGCCTGCCGTAATAGGAAGAAAACTCGAAGTCTTCTGCCATCCGCTCCTCTTTGGAGCCATCCTGCGCACCCGCACCCGGGCGCTTGCGCTTCTTCTTGCGCTTCGGCCCATCGAAGTTGCGGTAGCGATTCGGCCGCTCCGGCTGCGGTGGCCGGTACTCATCAAAACCGCTCATTTGCGCCCTCCAATCAAAAAGGAACCCGCCACGGCCAGCGCCATCCCGCCGATGGCCTTGGCCGCGGTCTTATACATGCTCGGCAAATCCGCGGTGGGCACGCGCGGATCCGGCGGCAGGCCATAGACCTCTGGCGAATCTAGCAATAAGAAGATAGAGCCGGTTCCGCCCACGCCATCGTTATCATTGGCGCCGTAGAGCCGCGCCTCCGTTATGCCCTGTTCGTGCAGGACGCGCACGCGATCCTTCGCCGCGGCCAGCATGTCCTCATAGGTACCGAACTGGATGGAATCCGTGGGACACGTCTTGGAACAGGCCGGTTGCTCGCCCTGTTTCAGGCGGTCATAGCACATGGTGCACTTCTGGGCGACGCCCACATTCTTAATCGGCATCGCCTCGCCCGGCGTATGGTCAGTGCCTTGGGGTTTGCGCTGCTTGAGCTTCTTGAGCACGTTGATGCCGGCATGCGAATTATCCTGATAATCCACCGTCGCGGTCTTATCGTATTTCAACGACACCCCGCCGTCATCGCGGCGTTCGATGACGCCGAAGGGACAACCCGCCACGCAGGTTCCGCAACCATTGCACACATCATCTTGGACGACCACGGTGCCAAACTCTGTGCGGAAGAGCGCGCCCGTGGGGCACACGTCCAGACACCCTGCATGCGTGCAGTGCTTGCAGACGTCCGAGGACATCAACCACCGGAACGTATCCGTATCAGGCGGAGTGGTATCGACCTCGTCAGGCTTTCCACCGATGGTGGGCATGCCCAGGGAAATAAGCTGTTTTCCCTCTTCACGAGCCTTTTCGATGCGGTCATTGTTTTGTTCCACAAAGGCCACGTGGCGCCACGTATTAGCGCCCAAGGCACCGGTGTTGTCATAGGAATCACCGGTGACGTCATATCCCTCTACCGGGTTGCGGTTCCATTCCTTGCACGCCACCTCGCAGGCCTTGCAGCCGATGCACACGGACGTATCGGTGAAAAAGGCCATGCGGCGGTAGGAATCATAGCCGTGCCGGCCCGCGTCCTCGGTCAGTAGATTAGTCATTTACTTACCTTCTTCGCCTTTACTTGCCGTCTCGCCGTCACTACTTTCCGCCCCAGGCTGGCCATGCTTTTCGGGCTCGCGGTTATAGGTAAACGAGTCAGGGACCGACAACAAATCATTGCCGGAATCCACGCTCAACTGCGCCCGCTCCTGATACTGCTTGAGTAGCTTCAAGCGGCCTTCTCCCCTTGGCCGGCGGCCCGGCTGGATATCGCAGGCACCGATCTTTGAGTTCTGAATAAACACATTCGGCTCGAGGGTCAGGCCCAAGAGATCGTTAGCGCCGTCACCGGCCACAGCGGTGGTCTCGGACTCGCCGTAGTGGAAGGGCAGGCCAATCTGGTGGAATTCTTCCCCATTGATCTTCAGCATCTGCATGCGATCGGTAACCAAGACCTGCGCCTCAATCACACCGCGCGGCGAGATAATCGTTGCCCACTCGCCATTTTCCAAGCCGCGCTTTGCGGCCAAGTCCTTATCCACCTCGCAGAATAGGCCCGGCTGCAGCTCCGCCAGATAGGGCAGGCGGCGCGACATCGCACCCGAGGTGTACATCTCCGTGAGGCGGTAAGTAGAAAATACGAACGGGAACACTTCCGCACCGGGCATGCCCGGTTCTGGGCGCTGCAGGTTATCCGGGCGCTTGATGGTCAAGCGCGTCGGCGATTGCTGCTGCTTATACAGCACATTGGTCACCGGGGACTCCTGCGGCTCATAGTGGGTGGGCAAAGGGCCATCGGAAAGCCCGGAAGGCGCAAAGAGCCAACCGCGACCGTCCGCCTGCATGATGAAGGCGTCCGTGCCATCGAGGGCGTCGGGACCGACGGCATCGGCAGGAGCCTTGTACTCCGGCGACTTCGTCACCGGGAAGTCAGGGACGTCATCGCCTACCCACTTGCCCTGGGCCTCGTCCCACCACACGTACTTCTTGCGCTCGGACCACGGGGTGCCATCCGGCTTCGCCGAAGCGCGGTTGTACAAAATGCGGCGGTTAGCAGGCCAGACCCAGCCCCACTCGGGCGCGACCTCGTTCTGCTCCGAGCCCGGGACCTTGCGTGCGGACTGGTTGACGCCATCCTTGTACACGCCGGTGTAGATCCAGCAGCCGCCGGAGGTCGTGCCGTCATTCTTCATCTCTACGAAGGTGGGCAAAAGCTCGCCCTTCTTGGGACCATCCAGGTAGTAGCCGTTGATCTCTTTGAGGACGTCCTCCGAGTTCGGCTCGCCTTCCTCATTTTCCACGTAATCCCACGTCACCTTCTGGAGCGGGAGATCGCGCGGATCGGTGGAATCGCGCAGGCGTTCCTTCAGCTTTTTACCCAGCTGGTAGAAGAACCACAGATCGCTCTTGGCATCGCCTGGCGGCGGTGCCGCTTGGAAGCGCCACTGCAGCATACGTTGGGTCTGAGTAAAGGTACCGGCCTTTTCCACGTGGGTGGCTGCGGGCATTAGGAAGACCTCGGTTTCGATGTCTTCGGTCTTCAGCTCGCCGTTTTTAATCTCCGGCGCATCCTTCCAGAACGATGCGGTTTCGATTTCCTGGAAATCGCGTACGACCAGCCACTTCAGCGACGCCAAACCGCGGCGCTGCATGCCGCCATTGGACTGCGCCACCGCCGGGTTTTGGCCGAAGACGAAGTAGCCATCTACCCGACCATTGAGCATGGCCTGCAGGGTTTCATAGGTAGAATGCGCGCCGGAAATGCGCGGCATGAGGTCATAGCCCCAGTTATTTTCCTTGGTAGCCGCATCTCCCCAGTAGGACTTCATCAAGGACACTGCGTAATTCTCGCCAATCTGCCAGAAGCCCTTTTGGGACTCATCCCGGATCTCATCCACAAATTCCGGCCACGTCTGCTTTTCCACGCTCGGCATGGGCAGGTAGCCAGGCAGGGAGTGGAAAAGGGTCGGGATATCGGTGGAACCCTGAATGGAGGCATGCCCGCGCAGGGCCATGATTCCCGAGCCCGGTCGGCCCACATTGCCCATCAAAAGCTGCAAAATGGCAGCGGTACGGATGAACTGCGCGCCCAAGGTGTGCTGGGTAAAGCCCAACGCATAGGCGAAACACGTGGTGTGTTCCGGATCAGAATTCTGCGCAATGGAATCCGCCAGGTAGTAGAAGTCTTCCTGCGCGATGCCGCAGGTTTCTTCTACCAGCTCAGGGGTATAACGCGCATAATGGCGCTTGAGAATCTGGAAAACCGAATTCGGATGCTCCAGGGTGTCATCGCGCTCGACATTCCAGGAGGAACCTTCCGGTTTTTGCACGTATTGCCACGAATCGGTCACGTACGTGCCGGTTTCCGGGTCATAGCCAGAAAACAGTCCGTCCAATTCCTCGGTGTCTTGGTAATCCTCCGAGATGATCATCGGCGCATTGGTATACGCGACCACATAATCGCGGAAATACAGCTCATTTTGGAGCATGTAGTTGATAACAGCGCCCAACAACACCACGTCGGTACCGCCGCGAATGCCAATGTGGCGGTTAGCAAACGCAGAGGTACGCGTATACCGCGGATCCACGTGAATAATGCGGGCACCACGCTTTTTGGCTTCCACGACCCACTGGAATCCCACCGGGTGGCATTCAGCCATATTCGAACCCTCGATGACGATGCAATCAGCATTCGCCATATCCTGCAGCGGTTGGGTCGCGCCGCCGCGGCCAAACGAAGTTCCTAAACTAGGAACTGTGGCGGAGTGTCATATGCGCGCTTGGTTTTCGAGCTGCACCGCACCGGCAGCGGTAAAAAGCTTCTTAATGAGGTAGTTTTCCTCATTATCCAAGGTCGCACCACCAAGGCCAGCGACACCCAGCGTGCGGTTCAACGTCCGCCCCGAATCATCGGTGTCTTGCCAACCATTCCGGCGCGCTTCCAAAAAGCGATCCGCGATCATCTCCATCGCGGTGTCTTCATCCAGCTCCTGCCACTCGGTAGAGCGCGGGGCACGGTACTTAATCTTGGTCAATCGCGTTGCGGAGTTGACCAACTGCTCCGACGCCGAGCCCTTGGGGCACAAACGTCCGCGCGAAATCGGCGAATCTGGATCGCCCTCAATCTGGATGACCCGGTCATCTTTAACGTATACGCGCTGGGCACAACCTACCGCGCAATATGGGCACACGGATTGCACCACGCGGTCAGCTTCCACCGTGCGCCCGTGCTTTTCCTTACTCTTGGTTGATTGCGTATTGATATCCCTGCCAAAGGGATCGCCGCTACGCAGCTGGCGCACCACCGGCCAGTTGAGAGGACTTAAGCGAGACATGACTTTAAATCTATATTTGGGCGGAAAATTTCTCTAGCAAGGTGACCCTAAGCGCTTTTCGCCACGGCACTAATCGCGCGCTCCACGCCCTGCACGACGTCCGTAAGCTCCAGCATCGGGCTGTTTTCTTTAGCCTGTTCCTTAATAAACGGCACGTGGATAAAGCCTGCTTTTACCTGCGTATCTTTGAAATGATGCAGCAGGCCATAGAGCAGGTGGTTGCAGACGAATGTTCCCGCCGTGGTCGAGACTTGCGCTGGAATCTCGGCCTCCTGAATCGCTGCAACCATTGCCTTGACTGGCAGGGTGGAAAAGTACGCGGCCGGGCCACCTTCAACCACTGCTTCATCGCTGGGCTGGTTACCCGCATTATCCGGAATAGAAGCATCCGCCAAGTTGATACCTACTCGCTCCGGAGTGATATGGCCGCGCCCGCCGGCCTGCCCCAGGCAGACCACCGCGTCCACGTTTTCTTCCTCGGCCACAGCAATTGCCTGCTTCAGTGCTTCACCGAACACTGTTGGCACAGGATGCTTAATAATCTGCGCGCCACCGATTTCATCCGGCAAGCGATCCAGCGCGCGTTCCGTAGGGTTAATTTCTTCGCCACCAAAGGCATCAAAAGCAGTTACCAGAATCTTCATCATTCCAGTATGACAGCTGACGGCGCCCCGCTGCTTTGATTCCACGCTGTCCTCTTAGTTTCCTCGTAGTGCCCCATCGCCCTTCGCGCTCACGGGCGTTGGGGTTTCACCGGGGCACTGTGCTCACGGTGAGCGCGAAGGGTGAGGTGGACGGATTCGAACGGACGGGCAGTGCGTTACGTTGAGGCCTAAGATGCATCGCGCCCCGTCCCCCGTCCCACCGCCCTTCGCGCTCACGGGCATTGGGGTTTCACCGACGCGTTGCGCTCGCGGTGAGCGCGAAGGGCGGAGTTCTAAAACTGAGCAGTTAGCCGATTTGTTGCTTGGTCGTGCAATCAATCTTTGCGTAGGCACGGCCCTTCTTATCCACGGAGGTAAAGGCGTAGTTGCCGCCGTATGCACGGCACCCGGTGTAGGTATCCACGCGTGGTGCCTGTTGCGGCTGCGGGACCATGTACTGGCTTCCGGCCGTGTTTGAATTAGACCCTGCGGCGGGCGCTGTGGCGTCTACATGTGCAGCTTCTTCTGCCAGTCGCCTCTCGCGCTCAGTCTCTCGCTCCGCCGCTTCGCGCTCAGCCGCCTCCTGGCGCTCGCGCTCTTGTTCCCTTCGCTCCTCTTCTTTCGCCTTTTCCCGCTTGGCGGTCTCTACCTGTTCCTCAATTTCTTCTTCATGTTCAGATAGTTCCTTCTCCATCTGTTTTGCCAAGCGCTCTGGAGCTTCTGGATATGCGGCTTTTTGGAACTCACTGCGATCATCGCTACGTCCACGCAAGGCGTCCAACCCCTTCCGGGCAGCGTAGATCTGGGCCAGAGCCTTTGTGGCCCCACCGTCGTCGCTATCGATGTTGGCAGCAATAATTCCGATCCCAGCGGCAGCAGCCGTAGCACTTTCAGCTTGCTGAAGTGACTCTGCCATATCTTCATCGCTGGACACTTGACATTCATCGGAAACCCCGAAGACTCCCGTGCCCTTAGTCCTTGGCCCGCTTTCTGCTTCTTTTACCTCGTTATAGAACTTGCCATTAGCGCCAATCTTTTTGGCAACCGCAAGCCCCTCAGCAGCAATGTCTGCATTTACAAGATCGCCTCCAAGAAAGACACCGGCCAATGTGCGCCCATACTTATCAGTCTTCTCCTCGTCGTATTCCAGTGTCACCTCGGTTCCTTGTGGCAATCGACCTTCGAGGTACTCCTTGGCTTCTTCCGCTAAGCACTCGCTGGGCTTCCCATTGCGCCCCATTTCGGGAGTATCGATATTGAGGAGTCGAACCCTTGTCTTTTCGCCATCAAGCATGACGTCTATGGTGTCGCCATCGATGACGCGATTAACCACTGCGCGCTCATCACTATTCGCTGCACCGACTCCCATCGACACCACGCCACCGAGTACGGCAACGCCAATTAATGGCTTTATCCAGCCCATGCCTCTACCTCCTGTAAAAGAAATAAGAGTAAAGGTACCAGGAGGTTCACGGGCTACCTATTGGGTACACCCAGCATCTTGTTTGCGCCATCCCCCTCTCCCCACCCTTCGCGCTCACGGGGGATGGGAGCGCTAACCGAAATGAGGCTCGCGGTGAGCGCGAAGGGCGGGTTACAGGATGAGGATTGAAGGGTGGGGTTGCAGGACAAGGGATGAAGCGCGGGATCGGCGGATGAGGATTGAGGGGCGCAGATTGAATGGCTCGGTGTGGGTAAGAGGGTACACCGGCGCTGAACTGCTTAGTCTACAAAGCAGTCTTAACGGCATCGCAGCTGGAAACGAGACCCTTTTTCCTTGTGGTTTGACGCATGGAATAAAGTAAGACGGGTTGAAGTTGAACAGAACCGTACTAAGAAAATAGTCAGACCTGTTCAGTTGATTTCTAAAGGACGTTCTATGACACAAAAAGTTTCCTCTCGCTCCAAGCTCCCTAGCTGGGCAACAGGGTTTGGCGCGCAAGTCATTGCGGGCCTTATCATCGGCCTTATCCTGGGACTGATCGCATCTGGCATGGATACCGATCCTGATAATCCAGGGTGGCTGACCAATCTGCTCAGCGGTGTCGGTGGCGCCTATGTCCAGCTATTGAAGGTCATGGTTCCACCGCTCATCTTCGCCGCGGTGGTCACCTCTGTGGCTAACCTGCGCAAGGTTGCCAATGCCGCATCCTTGGCCGTTTCTACGTTGATGTGGTTCGCCATTACGGCGTTCTTCTCCGTCATCGTGGGCATCGTCGTGGCATTGGTCATGAAGCCCGGTGCTGGCGCGAGCGTCGATGCATCCGCTGCAAAGGATCCATCGAGCGTCGGTTCGTGGACTGCCTTCTTCGAGCAGCTGCTCCCTCAAAACTTCATCGGGCTTACGGCCTCTGCTAGCGATGGCGAAGTTACCCTCAACTTCGGTGCGCTCCAGCTGCTGGTTATTTCCTTGGCCATTGGCATCGCCGCGGTACAGACCGGTAAGGCTGCCGATCCGTTCTTGCACTTTACGGAGTCCTTTCTCAAGGTCATCCAAAAGGTCCTGTGGTGGATTATCCGCCTGGCACCGATTGGTACCGCAGCGCTTATCGGTAAGGCCGTTGCTACCTACGGGTGGGACGCACTTGGTTCGCTGGGCAAGTTCGTCTTGGCAATGTATGTGGGTCTGGCCATCGTCTTCGCCGTGGTCTACCCTGCAGTGCTGAAGTTCAACAATATTCCGGTCAAGGGCTTCTACAAGCGCATCTGGCCGGTAACCTCCTTGGGCTTTGTCACCCGTTCTTCCATGGGTGTTATGCCTGCAACGCAACGCTTTAGCGAACGCGCCTTGGGCGTTCCCACCGAGTACGCATCCTTCGCAGTGCCCCTCGGCGCTACCACGAAGATGGATGGCTGCGCCTCCGTCTACCCTGCCGTTGCTGCGATCTTCGTTGCGCAGTTCTATGGCGTGGACCTAGACTTCACGCAGTACCTGCTCATCATCTTCGTCTCCGTCATTGGTTCCGCGGCTACCGCGGGTACCACTGGCGCGACGGTTATGCTCACGCTGACCCTGTCCACGCTGGGTCTGCCGTTGGCTGGCGTCGGTTTGCTGCTGGCCGTTGAGCCCATCATTGACATGGGCCGTACGGCGCTGAACGTCACGGGTCAGGCATTGTGCGCGACGGTCGTCGCCAAGCGCGCAGGCATCCAGAACCAAGAGGTCTGGGATGAAGCCGAAAATGGCGTCAAGCACATCATGGAGGAAGACTCCGACGAGGAAGTAAGCGTCAAGGCTTAATAAATCGCGAACGAAGGCCCAGGGCAGTACGCCTTGGGCCTTAATTTATTGCCGGAATGGAAGTGGGCGGCGATGCGCGACGCCGGCCGGCTCCACGTGGATAAACACGCTGCATCCGGGGAAAAGCTGGTCGAGGGCGACTTCGACGTCGTCGGCGATCTCGTGCGAGTATAAAACGCTCCAGCTCGCCGGCACCTCCATGGTCAGGTAGACCATCCTTTGCCTGCCGGAGGCTACCGTGCGCCGGTCCGTGAAGGTCACGGCCTTTTCTTTTTCCAGTTCAGTTAAGAGATCCCAAATCTGATCCTGCTCTTCTTCCGGGAGCGCCTCAGAAAGCAGGCTGCTGACGGATTCGCGCAAAATCTTAAATCCTGTCCACAAGATATTGATGCCAACGGCCAGGGCGACGAGCGCATCGAGCCACAGCCAGCCCGTGAGATACACCGCAGCCATGCCGGCGAGGACGCCGACGGAGGTCCACACATCCGTAAGCAGGTGGTGGCCATCGGCATTCAGCGTCGCGGAACGGTAGCGCTTGCCCGCCTTAATCAAGGCCAACCCGACGCCCAGGTTGAGCAGCGAGGACAAGAGCGACAGCGCTAAGCCCCAGCCGCCTTCTTCAACGGGCTGGGGAGTAATGAGGCGCTGGATCGCGGTGTAGATGATGGCCCCTGCGGCGAGGAAGATCATCGCGCCTTCTACCAACGCGGACACATACTCGGCCTTGCCGTGTCCAAAGTGGTGATTATGATCGGCGGGCTTGGCGGCAATGCGCAAGGCGCAATAACCCGCGATGGCGGCTGCGAGGTTCACGAGGGATTCGAGGGCATCAGAGAAGAAACCAACCGAGCCCGTTAGCCAAGCCGCCAGGGATTTCAAGATAATCGTCGCCACCGCCGCGGCGATGGACAACATCATAAAGCGCTCTAAAATGCGCTGCTCAGAACTTAAAGAAGACAAGGTCTACTACTCTCCCTTCGGCAACCAAAATCAGTCCGAAGGTCTCGTTCGCATCAAAGGCATCGATGCTGAGTGGCCGGGCTTTGAGGCCAGTGTGTCGACCAGTCATCGCGGCGCAGTGGGCGCCGTAGGAACTACTCCCCTTCTGAGGTCATAGGTTATCAGACAGAGGGAAGGGGAAAAATACAGCCAAAGCCTGGATCCTCCCATGGGCCCTTGCAGCCGCTAGAGACGAAAAACTCCCTACGAACCAGAAGGATTCTCACGCTCTGGCTCGTAGGGAGTAATTAAGGCTCTAGCCTAATTTAGTGCTGGCCCTCTGCGAACTCTTCAACCAACTTCGCGTTGAATGCAGGCAGGTCATCAGGGGTACGGGAGGAGACCAAGCCCTGGTCGCAGTGGACCTCCTCGTCAACCCAGGTAGCACCTGCGTTGCGGAGATCGGTCTGCAGGGACGGGAAGGACGTCAAGGTACGGCCCTTGAGTGCTTCTGCATCGGCTAGGATCCAACCGCCGTGGCAGATGGCGCCCAAGGGGCGGTCCTCGCCCATGTGCTTGCGCACAATGCTAACGGCTGCCTCGTCCAAGCGGATGAGGTCGGCGTTATTGGTGCCGCCAGGCAAGATGATGCCGTCGAAGGTCTCACCCTCGGAGTCCTTGGTCGTAGCATCAACGTTAATTTCGGTACCGTTCTTGCCCGTAATGGTGCCGGCCTTAGGTGCCAATACCTTTACGGTGGCACCAGCCTTCTGCACGGCCTCCAGCGGAGAGGTCAGCTCGGAGTCTTCAAAGTCATTGGTAGCAATGATTGCGATCGTCTTGTTTTCTAGCTCAGCCATTATTATGACCTCCTTATTGTTGTTAAGTACGCAAATAGGATAACTCTAAATTAGCGCACTCGCCACGTCTACTCCCGCGACCTGCAACAAGCTAGGATTTAGCCACCGATCTTGAAGTCACACACGTCCCCATCGTGCATGATGTAGTCCTTGCCTTCTTGGCGGACCTTGCCGTTGGCGCGCGCCTCGGCCATGGAGCCGGCGGCAACGAGATCGTCGAAGGAGACGATTTCAGCCTTGATGAACTTCTTTTCAAAGTCGGTGTGGATAACGCCAGCGGCCTGGGGTGCGGCGGCGCCTTGCTTAATAGTCCACGCGCGGGCTTCCTTTTCACCGGCGGTGAGATAGGTCTGCAGTCCCAAGGTGGAGAAACCGGCCTTGGCCAAGGTAGCCAAGCCAGGCTCTTCTTGCCCTACGGCCTCGAGCAGCTCGCTTGCCTCGTCCTCATCCAGCTCCAAGAGCTCGGACTCGGTTTGTGCATCGAGGAAGACGCAATCTGCTGGGGCGACGAGCTGGCGCAGTTCGTCCTTCTTGGCGGCATCGGTAAGCACAGCCTCATCCGAGTTAAAGACGTAGAGGAAGGGCTTAGCCGTCATCAGGTGCAGCTCGCGCACGAGGGAGAGATCGATCTCGCCGGTCTTGGCGGCGGCGAAGAGGGTGCGGTCATCCTCCAGGATTTCCTGCGCCTTCTTGGTTGCCTCCACCACGGGTGCCAAGTCCTTATTCTTCCGGGCATCTTTTTCCAGGCGCGGCAGGGCCTTCTCGATGGTCTGCAGATCCGCCAGAATCAACTCCGTATTAATAACGGAAATGTCGTTGCCGGGATCTACCTGGCCATCGACGTGGATGACATTGTCATCAGAAAAGGCGCGGACCACCTGGCAGATGGCGTCGGCCTCGCGGATATTAGCTAGGAAGGCGTTACCCATGCCCTCGCCCTGCGAGGCACCTGCGACGATGCCGGCGATATCCACGAAGGACACGGTCGCCGGCAAAATGCGCTCGGAATTGAACATCTTAGCGAGGGTGTCCAAACGGGGATCCGGCAGTTCCACCAAGCCCACGTTGGGCTCAATGGTGGCGAATGGGTAGTTAGCCGCCAGGATTTCGGAACGGGTCAGGGCATTAAACAAAGTGGACTTGCCCACATTGGGCAAGCCGACGATTCCTAGTGTAAGACTCACGGGGCTAATCCTAACGCACCGGCTTTCTTTTAAGGCAAGATGGTGGGGTGAGTTCTGATAAGCAACCAAAACCCGAAAAGCCGCAGGCAAGCCCGGGCGATAAATTGGACGGTGACTTCGACACCAGCCAATTGGACGATGTATCGCCACATCCCCCGGGCAATCAGGTCGATCGCTCCGTCATTGCGGGCGAAATGGTGAAGTCGACCTCCCTGTGGGCCATACGCCTGCTGATAATCGGCGTATTTCTTTTTGCGATCTACCACGTGTTGGGGAGTTTCTGGCAGGGCATCCTCCCGGTGCTCTTAGCTCTTATTATCTGTACCGTCTTACACCCCATCGCGCGGTGGATGCGCACAAAGGGCCTGCCAGCGGGCTTGGCGGCAATTGTGACGATCCTGATCTCCTCGGCCGCCGTCGGTGGGCTCATCGCCTCGGTGGCGCCGGACTTCATGCGGCAATCCCAGTCGCTCTACTTGCAAACGGTCTCCGGCATCCAGCAGCTTCAGGTATGGGCCCAGGGACCGCCCCTGAACCTCGATAGTGATGATATGAGCACCTATATCGACGAGGCCGCTGGCTGGTTACAGGAGCGCGCCGGCGTGATTGCTGGGTCGGTGTTTACGGGCATCGGCAATGCCACCTCATTTTTCGTCACGGTGTTCATCGTGTTGGTGCTCACCTTCTTCTTCCTCAAGGACGGCACCAAATTCCTGCCGTGGCTGCGCGATGCCACTGGCCGGCGCGCCGGCTGGCACCTGACGGAATTGCTCACGCGGGCCTGGAATACCCTGGGCGGATTCATTCGCGCACAGGCGGTGGTCTCGCTTATCGATGCCGTCTTTATCGGCCTCGGCCTCGTTATCATCGGCGTGCCCTTGGCGATGGCCCTGGCGATCATCACCTTCATCGCCGGCTTCATCCCATTCGTCGGCGCCATCGTCTCTGGCGCGCTCGCGGTGGTTATCGCCCTGGTGTCTTTGGGCTTTACCCAAGCCCTGTTGGTGTTGGGCCTAGTCCTTTTGGTCCAGCAGCTTGAAGGCAACGTCCTCTCGCCATGGCTGCAGGCGAAGGCCATGAACCTGCACCCAGTTATTGTTTTAGTCTCCGTTATCGTCGGCTCCGCGCTCTTTGGGCTCATCGGTGGATTCCTAGCCGTACCGACCGCCGCCATGATCGCGGTGGCATATCGATATGTGCAGGACATGTTGAAGTTGCAGTCCGGGGAAAAGCACTCCTCCGATCTCAATTACTCTACCGTTGCGGGCTATCTCATCGGCCGCTATACCGAAGAACAGGCGCAATACAAGCGCGAACAATGGCGCAAGGTTCCAGAGCATGCCTCCCCCGACATCGCAGGCGCCGATGCAGCATCCGATGGCGCATCCGCCACGCTCGATGATTCCGTCGATGTCGATTCCACCCCGAAGGACTATGACGAGCCAAGCATGCGCTCCAACTTGCGCCGGGCGCGGAATACCTTCGAAAATCTTTTGAACGGAGATTCGAAAAAATAGTGTGCCGTGTCGGTAGCACGTGCCATATTGGATCCCATGACTTCCACTTTGCCCGTGCTGCTGCTGTTCATCGGTCTCCTATTGGGCGCCGTTCTGGGCTGGTTGGCCCACTCCCACTCCGCCTCCCGCTCCGCGCCGAGCGAGGAGCACCGGGCGCTGCAAGAATCGCAGCGCCGCCAGGCCGAGCTGCAACCGCTAGAAAAGGCCATGGATAGGCTCGGATTCCAGCTCCAAGAATTGGAAGAAGATCGCACCGCCCACTTGGCTTCCCTGTCCAGCCAAGTGCAGGCGGTAACCCGCACCTCTTCCCGGCTAACGGAGCGCACGGATCAGCTCGTTACCGCGTTGCGCTCTCCCAATGTGCGCGGCCGGTGGGGCGAGATTCAGCTAGAGCGCGTCGTCGAACTCGGCGGCATGACAAGGCACGTGGACTTCGATTCCCAAGTTTCAGCTCCCCTAAACGGCCGCATCGTGCGCCCGGATATGCTCATCAACTTGGCCGGCGGCAGGCATATCATCGTCGATGCCAAGGTCCCGTTTTCTTCCTACCTCGACGCGCTAGAAACCGAGGATCCAGAAGAACACGCTGGCTACCTGCGCCGCCACGCGCACCAGCTGCGCAGCCACATCCAGGCGCTGTCCCACAAGGACTATATTGAGGCCTTCCAGCCCACCCCGGAATTCGTGGTGCTTTTTGTGCCCGCGGATCCCTTCCTCGATGCGGCGCTGTCGGTCGATCCTGAGCTCATCGAGTTTGGTTTTGAACGCAACGTCGTCATCGCCACCCCGAGCTCGCTCTTCGCGCTCTTGCGCACGGTGGCCATGGGATGGCACCAGGAAGATATTTCCGCCAAAGCAAAAGAAGTCCAGCGCCTAGGCCGCGAGCTCTATTCGCGGCTCAATACGCTCTCGGAGCACTACGGCAAGGTGGGCCAGAGCCTCGAAAAGGCAGTGGAGGCCTATAATTCCACGCTCTCTTCGCTGGATTCGCGGGTGGGCGTGACCGCCCGCAAGCTCCACGAAATGGAGATTCCCGGCCGCACAAACCGGGCGCCTCGCGAGCCCTCCCCCATTGATACGTGGCCGCGCGGGACAAATTATTCCTAAATTCTAGGCGGTTTCACTGCGTGGATATAGCCATTGGCCCGCGCCAGGCGGTAGGATTTTGCGACGTGTCACTAGCCAAACAACGAAAGCCTACCGCCGCGCAACGCCTAAGCATGCCGAGCATCTCGCTACTGAAAGGCCTTGGGCTATTGGCGGCACTTTTGATCACCGGCGCATTGATTTCCATTCTTGCCGGCTCCATAGGCTGGATGTACTTTGCCTTCCTCATCATCAGCTCGCTACTCATAGCGCTCATCGTTGAGGAACGGGGCTTATTCCTGTCCATCGCGTCCATCCCCATCTTCTACGCGGTAACCGTGGTGACGGCGGGAATCGTCATCACCAAGTCCAATGCCCCGGAAGGCACCAGTTTTTCTAAGACGTCGCTGCTGACCTCCGTGTACCCGCTGGTCCAGAACTTCCTGTGGTTGCTTATCGCGGTCCTCGGCGCGGCTGCAATCGGCATCCTGCGCTGGATGCGTTTCCGCAAGACCGCCCAGCGCGCCGTCAACCAGCAAAAGGTATCGCGGCGCGCGGACATGAAGCGGGATCGCCAAAACCGCGCTGAGCGGCTCTCCGTGGCGGAACTCATGGCGCGCGATAGAACCGAAAACGGACAGGTTCAGTCCCCACGCGCCTCCCGCCGCAGATCGCATGCACAGGCGCAACCGCCGCAGAAGCCGCAGGATCGCATCCGCGGACGCGACCGAGAAGAGCGCCGCCGCGAGCAACAGGCAGAACGCGAAAATCGCTTGCAGCCGGATCCGAACCGGCGCGCGGGGGACGTGATACCACCGGCTCCCGAACGAGGCCCCTCCTCTTCAGCAAAAGACGAGGCTGCCAAGAAGCAGCGGTGGGACGATAATCTCTATGAGTAAATAAAACCGTGAGCTCCCGGCGCTCTTTACGAGGCCGCGGGGCTCACGGTTTTTCGTTGCCTCTAGGCGGTTACGCGCTAGGTGCGCGCGGGGCGCAGGTCGCGCGGCAGCGCGAAGGTGATGGATTCGGTGGAGGTGGTTACTTGCTCCACATCATTAAAGCCGCGATCATCCAAGTACTCGAGCACCTCGCGCACCAAAAGCTCTGGCACGGAAGCGCCACAGGTCACGCCAACGGTCTCTACGCCGTCCAGCCATGCTTCATCGATTTCTTCGGCAAAATCCACCAAATGGGAGTCGCGCGAACCCGCCTCGAGTGCAACCTCTACCAGGCGCACCGAGTTGGACGAGTTCTTAGAACCCACCACGATCATCAGATCGCACTTCGGCGCGATGGCCTTGACGGATTCTTGCCGGTTTTGGGTGGCGTAGCAAATATCATCTGACGGCGGGTTTTGCAGGTGCGGAAAACGCTCGCGCAGCTTATTGACGATGACTACGGTCTCATCCACCGAGAGCGTGGTCTGCGAAAGCCAAATGAGCTTTTCATCCTGCAGGTAATCCGGCAGCTTGTCCACGCCGTCGATACCATCGACCAGGTGCGTAACATCGGGGGCCTCGCCCGCGGTGCCTTCTACCTCTTCGTGGCCTTCGTGGCCCACGAGGAGGATGTGGTAGCCATCGCGCTCAAAACGCTGGGCCTCCTTGTGCACCTTGGTCACCAAGGGGCAGGTGGCATCCAGGGTCAGTTGCTTGCGCTCTTGCGCCTGATTACGCACCGCCGGGGAAATGCCGTGGGCGGAAAAGACGAGGTGGGCACCCTCTGGGGCCTCGGCGGCCTCTTCAACGAAGATGACTCCGCGCTTGGCCAAAGATTCAACGACATAACGGTTGTGGACGATTTGCTTGCGCACATAAATGGGTGCGCCGTATTTTTCTAGCGCCTTTTCTACGGTCTCGACGGCGCGGTCCACTCCAGCGCAGTAACCGCGCGGTGCCGCGAGGAGAACATTTTTACCATCAGTCATGCCTCCCAGAGTATCGAAAGGTAAAGCAAAACAATAGTAAGGCCTATCCAGCAGGGAAAGCGCCCATCTAGGCCACCCAAGCGGGGCGCCACGGGCCCTGAGCACCTACACTAAAAGGCACTGTATGGCGCTGTACAAGGAAAGGGTGGCTGCGTGAACCAACCGGCAAATACTCCAGAGACCCCGTGGCCCGTGGGCCAGGTCAATGACCAGGTGAAGGGATGGATCGAGCGCCTAGGATACCTGTGGGTGGAAGGCCAGTTAACGCAGATTAATTACAAGCCCACCTGGAAGCTGTCCTATCTCACCCTGCGCGATGTCCAGCAGGAAAAGTCGGTGCAATTGACTTGCTCGTCCTCAATGCTGCACAACTTGCCCACGCCGCTAAAAGATGGCGACCGCGTCATCGTGCACGGCAAGCCCGCCTTTTATGCCGGCCGCGGATCCTTTTCCCTGTGGACCACGGAGATCCGGCACGTAGGCATCGGCGATTTGTTGGCGCGCATCGAAAAGCTACGCGCGCAGCTTGCCGCAGAAGGCCTCTTTGATCCCGCGCGCAAGCGCCCGCTTCCCTACCTCCCGCAGAAAATCGGCCTGATTACAGGCCGCGGTTCTGCCGCCGAGCGCGATGTCATGGCGGTTGCCCGCGACCGGTGGCCGGCCGTGCAATTCCGCGTCATTAATACTGCGGTCCAGGGGGCGAATACCGTCCCCGAGGTGATTTCCGCCCTGCAGGAGCTCGACGCCGATGCGCAGATCGATGTCATCATCATCGCCCGCGGTGGCGGTTCCGTCGAAGACCTCCTGCCCTTTTCTGAAGAAGCCCTGCAACGCGCCGTCGTGGCCGCAAGTACCCCGGTGGTCTCCGCGATTGGCCACGAGCCGGATAGCCCGGTGCTCGATAACGTGGCGGATCTGCGCGCGGCGACCCCCACGGATGCCGCCAAGCGCGTGGTCCCGTCGGTGGCAGAGGAACGCGCCGTCATCGCTGAGGCGCGGTCCCGCATGGCGGCGGCCTTGCGCGGCTGGGTAGAACGCGAGCGCCGTGGATTGGATAATATCCGCTCCCGCCCGGTGCTGGCCGATCCGATGACGCCCATCCGCGCCCGGCGCGAGGAAGTAGAGCGCATGCGCACGAGTATGCGCCGCGAGCTGCGGGTGCTGCTGGATCGCGAGACCCGGCACGTGGAATCCCTGCGCGCGCGGGTTTCTGCTTTGGGGCCTTCGGCCACGCTTGCCCGTGGGTATTCTATTGTCCAGGTCTTGCCCAAAGATGGCAGCGATCCGGAGGTCGTCAGCTCTTATGAGCAATCACCGCCCGGCGCGCAATTGCGAATTCGCGTGGGCGATGGTTCCATCACCGCCGTGTCCATGGCCTCCCAGGCCGCCGATTAGCCAGAAATAGTAGGAGAATTGCTGATGTCAGATGAAACCATTGGTTCCGGCCAGCCGGGCCAGGATGCCTTTACTCCCGTAGAGGAGTTGAGCTACGAGCAGGCGCGCGATGAGCTCATTGAGACCGTCAAGATTTTAGAGCTCGGCCAGATGGGCCTGGACGAGTCCCTGAAGTACTGGGAGCGCGGCGAGGCGCTTGCCCGCACGTGCGAGTCCCACCTGGATGGCGCCTCCAAGCGCGTGGAAGATGCCCTAGAGAAGGCAGAAAACAACGAGCAGCAGGCCGAGGAGGGTGAAGAGTAGTGCAGATTTATGGTTACCCGGGAAAGCGGATTGATTTCGTATCCAAATCGGCATCGGCAGGCTCCATCATGGGCGGCGATTCCCGCGCGCTGGTAGAGGAGTTCTTCGGGCCGGCGCATACCAGCACCCAGGTTTCGGGCACCGAGGAGGAACTCAGCTACTTTTCCCGGTCCATCGTGCTGCTGCTTGCCGATGCCCACGTGGTCCAAGTCTCCATCTACCCGCAGCGTTCCCAGCGCGAGCGCGTGGATGTCTACCTAGAAAAGATGCGGCTGAGCGGCCTGGATGCCGCTGGCTTAGAAGAAGCCACCGGTAATACTGAAGGAATCACGGTGGAAGCGGACTCTGAGGGGCTCAGCGAGGTTACTTTCCGCTTATAGGCTTGGCCTTGATAAAGGCCTCGGTGGCGGCGGCGAATTCTTCATCGGGGGCCGCGCCAGAGATGATGAGGCGGGCATCGCCCAGGTCAACAATCCACAAGCGGCGCACCGAATCGTCATCGCTTGCCAGCACGCGCACCTGCTGACCGGCTACCTCGCGCGTAGAGTTCAGCCCGCGGTAGTTCGCGTCGTATTTTTCGCCCGCGTCTTCTGCAGAAACCTGCGTTTGGGTGGATTCCACGTAATTTCCGTCCGCAGTCAGCCAGCTGACGACGGTGGCTGTCTCGCCGCCTAGCTGCGAGCGGCGGGCCGCATTGGCTTGCCAGCCTTCAGGCATCTGGGGATCTCGGATGGCGCCAATACCGGCGCGGGCCTGCGTATCCAGGAAGGTCTCCTCGTCTACCTCTTGGACTGGGCCTTGCGCTGTTTCCGGATTGACCGAGCAGAGCCCGGTCGCGCCCACCACGAGCAACATCATGACGACCACTACGAATAGGGACAAAATGATGTCGCGAGCGCCTTCGAAAATCTTCGGTCTTTGTTCTGCTGCCACGCGCCTTAGTATCGCATGAGCCGCCGTGAAAGTGCCACATGCCTCCCGCGTGCGCACATTCGCGCCGTTAATGCCGCCAATAACAAGGAAAATCCCCACAAAAGGGGCCCCAAATCGGACCTATTGGCGCCAAAAAGTGCCAGAATAGGAAAAGTAGAACACTAAGCGCGTGGGAATTACCCCCACGGTGAGAACACATGGAAGGCAACCACTACACATGTCCGAAAATACTTCTTATTTGCCCGACCGTAACTTGGCCATGGAGCTGGTGCGCGTGACCGAAGCCGCCGCCTTGGCCTCTGGCCGCTGGGTTGGTCGTGGCATGAAGAATGAGGGCGATGGCGCGGCAGTCGATGCCATGCGCAAGCTGATTAACTCCGTGGCGATGAAGGGTGTCGTCGTCATTGGTGAGGGCGAAAAGGATGAGGCCCCGATGCTCTTCAACGGCGAAGAGGTCGGCACCGGTGAGGGTGCGGCGATGGACATCGCCGTGGATCCCGTGGACGGCACGCGGTTGATGGCTGAGGGCCGCCCCAATGCCATTTCCGTGATCGCCGCCGCTGAGCGCGGCACCATGTATGACCCGTCCGCGGTCTTCTACATGGAAAAGATCGCCGTGGGCCCAGAAGCCGTCGGTTCCATCGATATCAACCAGTCCGTGCAGTGGAATATCGAGTCCGTGGCCAAGGCGAAGGGCCTGCGCACCGCGGATGTCACCGTGGTGGTTTTGGACCGCCCGCGCCACGAAAAGCTCATCCAGGAAATCCGCGAGGCTGGCGCCAAGGTGCGCCTCATCATGGACGGCGATGTGGCAGGCGCCATCGCTACCTGCCAGGATTCCAACTCCATCGACATGATGATGGGCATTGGCGGCACCCCTGAGGGCATCATCACTGCCTGCGCCATGCGGTGCATGGGCGGCGAAATCCAAGGCAAGCTGTGGCCAAAGGATGAAGAGGAAGCGGAAAAGGCCCGCGCCGCCGGACACGACCTGGATAAGGTCTTGGGCACCAATGACTTGGCCTCCTCCAAGAACTGCTACTTCGCCGCCACCGGCGTGACCAACGGTGACATGCTGCGCGGTGTCTCCTACCGCAATAATGGTGCCTCCACCCGTTCGCTGGTCATGCGTTCCAAATCCGGCACCATTCGCTACGTCGATTCCTTCCACAAGCTAGCTAAGCTGCAGGAATACTCCGTCGTGGACTACTCGGACCCCACCAAGAACTAAACCTCACCCCCAAATGGCGGGGCGGGCTCGGGCTTTTCGCGCTCTAGTTTTTAGCTTTTCGCCATACTGGGGGTAGACGCACACATTCAATTAACCGAGGTGATTTTCATGACCGAATACCGTACCGAACATGACACTATGGGCGAGGTTAAAGTTCCCGCCGATGCCCTGTGGCGCGCACAGACCCAGCGCGCGGTAGACAACTTCCCCATCTCCGGCCGCGGCCTGGAAAATGCGCAGATCCGCGCGCTCGGCCTGCTCAAGGCTGCATGCGCACAGGTCAATAAGGATTCCGGCAGTCTGGATGCGGAAAAGGCAGACGCGATTATCGCCGCCGCGAAGGAAATCGCAGAAGGCAAGCACAACGACGCCTTCCCCATTGACGTCTTCCAGACCGGCTCCGGTACCTCGTCCAATATGAACACCAACGAGGTCATCGCTTCCTTGGCACATAAGCAGGGCGTCGAGGTTCACCCGAACGATGACGTCAACATGGGCCAGTCCTCCAATGACACCTTCCCCACCGCTACCCACGTGGCGGCTACGGAAGCTGCCGTCAATGACCTCATCCCTGGCCTAAAGGTCCTGCACGAGTCCCTGACCAAGAAGGCGAAGGAATTCGCGGACGTCGTCAAGGCCGGCCGCACCCACCTCATGGACGCCACCCCAATCACCCTGGGCCAGGAGTTCAGCGGCTACGCCCGCCAGGTAGAGCTCGGCATCGAGCGCATCGAGGCTACCCTCCCGCGCTTGGGCGAGCTCGCCATCGGTGGTACCGCCACCGGTACCGGACTGAACACCTCCGCAGAGTTCGGCGGCAAGGTGACCGAGGAACTCAAGAAGCTCACCGGCGTTGAGAAGCTGAAGGAAGCAGAAAACCACTTCGAGGCACAGGCTAACCGCGATGGCCTCGTAGAGTTCTCCGGCGCCATGCGCTCGGTCGCCGTATCCTTCAACAAGATTGCCAATGACCTGCGCATGCTGGGCTCCGGCCCGCTGACCGGCCTGGCAGAAATCCACCTGAAGGACCTGCAGCCTGGTTCCTCCATCATGCCGGGCAAGGTCAACCCGGTTATCCCTGAGGCGGTTACCATGGTGGCCGGCCAGGTCGTGGGCAATGACGCAGCCGTTGCTTTCGGCGGCGCACAGGGCCAGTTCGAGCTCAACGTCTTCATCCCGATGATGGCGCGCAACGTGCTCGAGTCCGCTCGCCTGCTGGCCAACTCCGCCCGCGTCTTTGCTGAGAAGTGCGTGGACCACATCGAGGCCAACGAGGAACGCATGAAGCACTTCGCGGAGTCCTCCACGTCCATCGTGACCCCGCTTAACTCCGCCATCGGCTACGAGAACGCCGCCAAGGCCGCAAAGCACGCCCTCAATGAGAAGATCACCGTCCGCCAGGCCGTTATCGACTTGGGCTTTGTTGACGGCGAGAACCTCACCGAGGAAGAGCTGGACAAGCGCTTGGACGTATTGAGCATGACCAACCGCGAGCGCGACAATATCTAATTTAGTCCGCGTTTAGCGCTACAACCCCCGCTCGGAAATCACTTTTGAGCGGGGGTTTCGCATGCCTCGACGCGCTTCCCAGGCATGGCAAGCGCGGGTAAAGAAAGGGGCATCGGCAAGCGCAGGCTGTGAACTACAACATAGATTCAGCGTACACATCTACAAAATCACCCATTTTGCACTTGGTGCAAGTTTGCACCGAGTGTAAAGTTGCATTTTGTGCAAGAAGAACTATCACTACGCGAGCAGAAACGCCTAGAAACGCGGCTACGCATCGAGGATGCCGCCACAGAATTGGTGGATAAGCATTCCTTTGGCGAGGTCACTATTGAAGAGATCTGCGAACTAGCCGGTATTTCTCGGCGCACATTTTTTAATTATTTCGATTCGAAGGAATCCGCCGTGCTTGGGGCGCCAAGCGCTGACTTCACCGCGGAAATGCGCGAGTATTTCCTCCACGAGCCCACCACCAACATCATGGAGCTCGTCCTTAACCTGGTGGAACAGCACATGGAGAGCCATCACGTTAATCCCACGATTCGGGAGAGACGCAAGCGCATTGCTAATGACCCAGAGGCGGCCGCCGCCTCCATTAGCCGCAAGCGGGCGAAATCCATCGAGCTTATTGGGCTCATTGAGGAGCGCCTTGACCGGGAACCGGAACTGCGCGTCCTCGAGGGTCATTCCACGGCAACGGAGGCCATGGTCATCGCCGGTGTGGTCCGCGAGGCCCTCTGGCTTTCCATCGCCGCCCCCGATAGCGATTGCAGCGACGCCCTGAGTTCGCGTCTGAATGATTCACTGACTTTGATTAATGATGTTATGAAAGGAATCCGATGGTAGATACAGCCGAAAAGGCTCCTGCGCAGGGCCAGTCGCGGGCGGATAACCTGGGGCTCATTTTCTCTGCGCTGGTGCTCACCATGTTGATGAGCTCCCTGGGCCAGATGATTTTCTCTTCCGCTTTGCCAACGATTGTTGGTGAGCTTGGCGGCGTTGACCACATGAGCTGGGTCATCTCCGCATTCCTTGTCACCATGACCATCGCCATGCCGATTTCCGGCAAGCTGGGTGACATGCTGGGCCGCAAGTGGCTCTACATTGGAGGCATCGCCGTCTTCGTCGTGGGCTCCGCCATCGGCGGTTTCGCCGATTCCATGACGGTGCTCATCATCGCCCGCGCCGTGCAAGGCTTTGGCGCTGGGTTCATGATGATTTCCTCGCAGTCCATCATCGCTGAGGTCACCTCCTCCCGTGAGCGCGGCAAGTTCATGGGCATTATGGGCGGCGTCTTTGGCCTGTCCTCTGTCCTTGGCCCCGTCTTGGGCGGCTGGTTTACTGATGGCCCCGGCTGGCGCTGGGGCATGTGGATGAATATCCCGCTCGGCCTGCTGGCCATGGTGGTCTGCATCCTGGTACTCAACCTGCGTGTGGGTCAGGCCGATATGAAGCGCTTTGACTGGCTCGGCGCCACCTTCATCGCCATTACCACCGCCTCCCTTATCCTCATGACCACCTGGGGCGGCACCGAGTATGACTGGGATTCCTCCATGATCCTCGCCCTCGGCGCCATCACCCTCGTCGGTGCGATCATTACCATCATCGTGGAATTGCGCGCTGCCGAACCACTCATCCCGGTTCGCCTGTTCAAGAATCGCAATATGGCCCTGACCACCCTATCCGGCGTCATCTTGGGCCTGGCCATGTTTGGGGTGCTGGGCTATATGCCCACCTACTTGCAGATGGTCCATACCCTATCGCCCACCAGCGCTGGCCTGATGATGATTCCGATGATGATTGGCCTTATCGGCACCTCTACCGGCGTCGGCTTCATCATCGCCCGCACCGGCCGCTACAAGATTTACCCGCTTGTCGGCCTTACCATCACCGCCGGTGCACTGTTCTGGATGTCCCGCCTCTCGGTAGACACCTCGCTCACGCAGCTGGGCTTCGAATTCCTGGCCTTCGGCATTGGCCTGGGCATGGTGATGCAGGTGCTCGTCCTCATCGTCCAGAACTCCTTCCCACTGTCCCAGGTGGGCACGGCCACTGCGGCGAATAATTTCTTCCGCCAGATCGGCTCTGCCCTGGGCGCTTCCCTGGTCGGTTCCATGTTCATCAACAATATGCAGGATGAGATGGCCAACCGCCTGCCGCGGGCCATCCAGCAGCTCGGCCCTGAGGGCGCGGCTTATGCCGAGAAGTTTGGCAATGCGGACGGCAATGCCAATAGCCTGACCCCAGATTTGGTCTCTTCCCTGCCAGAGCCGCTCGAGCAGGCAGTATTGAATTCCTACAATGACGGCCTTACCCCAGTCATCGCGCTGATGGTGCCACTCGTCATCATCGCCCTACTCGTCCTGCTTCCCCTGCGCGAAGAGCGCCTGAAGGAGACGATCGATTAGGGGAGCTGCATGCGCTGCGCGAAAGCCTGCCGCTTGCCGATGCTCCCATCGAGTCCGCCCTTGGCTACCCACTCGGCGGCCTCGCGAAGTAGAAAACGACTAAAGGCCGTAGCACCCGGGATAATTAATCTGCTCGGCAGCGCTACGGCCTTCGTGGTTACGAGGCACAGTGTATTTAGCGGTTCTTTTCCTCCGGCTTGGGAAGCAGGAGTTCGTAGACATCGGTATCGCGCCACTGACCGGCCAACTCGCCATAGGTCATCTTGGCCATGTGGGAGTAGGTGCCGACCTTTTCAAAGCCGCGGGACTTGTGCAGGCCCGCAGAGCCTTCATTTTCTGGGAAGATCCAGGAGTGAATGGCCCACTTGTGCAGGTCCTTGCACACCTCAATGAGGCAATCGAGCAAGGCCCCGGCGATGCCACGGCCTTGGGCATCAGATCCCAAGTAGATGGAATCCTCCACCACGCCGTGGAAGACGGTGCGCGAGGAAATCGGGGCGGCCGAAACCCACCCCAATACCTTGGAATCATCGTCCGCCTCAACGGCTACGTGCACCGAAGCCATGATCTTGGAGTTCGTAAACTCCTCGTAGGTCAAGGAACGGGTCTCATAGGTGGCATGGCCGGTTTGCAGGCCCTGCTCGTAGATCTCCCGCATCTGCGGGTAATCGGCCGACGTGAAGGGCCGGATACGGAAATCCTTTTTCTTTTCGTCCGCAGACGTTTGCTTGGCGTTCTCGCTCATAGGCACCATTATTACTGGTCTTGGGTGATTTTTGCCATATAAATTTGATTAAATTCGCTGTCTGCGAACACGCTTTCATCCCTCCCCTTAGTCATTGCCCTCCAACAGATCCGTTACCAGCTCCGCAATGGCAGAGCGCTCCGAACGCTGAAGGGTAATGTGTGAGAAGAGCTCATGGCCCTTGAGCTTTTCGATGACCGCCTGTACCCCATCGTGGCGGCCCACCCGCAGGTTATCGCGCTGGGCAACGTCATGGGTGAGTACTACTCGCGAGCCTTCCCCCAAGCGCGAGAGCACGGTAAGCAAAACATTGCGCTCCAGCGACTGCGCCTCGTCCACGATAACGAAGGCATCGTGCAAAGAACGGCCGCGAATATGGGTCAGCGGCAGGACCTCGATGAGCCCACGCTCGTGGATCTCCTCCAGGACATTGTCAGAGACTAGACCTTCCAAGGTGTCATAGACCGCCTGGGCCCACGGGTTCATCTTCTCTGACTCAGACCCCGGCAGGTACCCCAGCGATTGCCCGCCGACGGCGTACATGGGCCGGAAGACCACGATGCGGCGGTGCTCACCGCGCTCTAAGACCGCCTCCAAGCCGGCGCATAAGGCCAGCGCGGATTTGCCGGTGCCTGCCCTACCGCCGATGGACACGATGCCAACCTCCGGGTCCAACAGGAGATCGAGGGCGATGCGCTGTTCCGCCGAACGACCCTGCAGGCCAAAGGCATTTCGATCGCCGCGTACCAGGCGCATCGCCCCGTCCGGCATGATGCGGCCCAGGGCAGATTGCGCTCCGGCAACCAAGGTGATGCCGCAGTGCACCGGCAAGTCTTCCACTGGGGTGTCATCGTCCGTGACGACCCCATCGAGCAGCACTTCGCCATCGCTGTAGAGGGCATCGATGAGATCCGTGGTGGTATAGGCGGTGGCCATGCCGGAGTACCCAGTCAAAATGACGTCCTGGGCGTGGTATTCATCGGCCTGCACGCCCACGGCGCCGGCCTTGACGCGCAGCGGTACGTCCTTGGTCACTAGGACCGTGTCCTTGCCCTCGTGCGCGAGGTTCAAGGCGCAGGCCAAGATGCGGTGATCTCCTTCCGGCCCGCGGAATGCGGCCGGCAAGAGCGACTGATCTTGGTGGTTGAGCTCTACCCGCAAGGTACCGCCGGCCACGTTGACCGGAACGGGTTGGTCAAGCGCCTCATAGGTAGCGCGCAGCTCTTCCAAAAAGCGAAGAGCTTGGCGGGCGAACCAGCCAAGCTCCGGGTGATGACGTTTTCCTTCCAATTCAGAGATAACCACGACGGGAAGGACAACCTCGTGTTCGGCGAATTTTCGCAGCGCCCACGGGTCAGATAATAAGACCGAGGTATCAAGGACGTAGGTCTTGGTAGCGACGTCATTTTCCGTGGTGCCTAGTGGAGTAGAAAGTACAGAGGGGCGAGTCATGATGGCAGGAATCTTCCTTTGTGAAGCGGTAGAAAGCTGTTCTTCCTTGTCTATCTCCCCCAGGACCGCTAATGATCGCGATCCTTTAGGGGTTGCCACCCAACCTAAGCACCCAAGGTTGAAATCACATGGGTGGAAGATGAACTTTAAGAAAACGACAAATCCCTGCGGGAAAACCCGCAGGGAAAGTGACGAGAGTGTTCGGCGTGCCGCTTGGGCAGGCGCCGAATTTTAGCCTCTAGGCCTCGATATCAGCCTTGAATTGGCCGTCTTCACCCTCGGTCCAGGAGATGGTGCCGTTGCTAAACTCTTGGGTCCAGCCGTTCGCCTCGGCTGCGTCAGCCTCTGGCTTGGTAGGCAGGCCAACGGAGGAGGCGAGGCCGCCCTCGTTCACCCAGGTCTCAGCAATCTTGCCGATGACCGGCTGTGCACCCGTCTCCTCAGAGTATGCCAAGTACTTGCCACCCTCGAAGGTAGCCAGGGTGCCCTCATCGGAGGACTCTACGCTCTGCACGTCGCCCCACTCGGCCTGCTTTTCCTCGATGGCAGCTGCAAGATCAGCGGGAACTTCTTCCTCGCCATGTGCAGTGGTGATGGTCTGGGTTTCGCCCTTGGCGCCCTCTGCGTCACCGTCCTTGGAGCCGGTTGCCTCTGCGGCAGCGGAACCAGCGGCATCGGTGGCATCGGATGCGGCAGAACCAGCAGCATCCGAGGCGTCTGCGGCTACGGAGCCAGCGGCATCCTTTGCGTCATCGGCGGCGTCCTCTGCATCCGAGCATGCAACGAGAGCAACGGAGAGGGTTGCGGCCGCGAAGCCACCTGCGATACGACGAGTCATCTTGCGCATTTCTAGATCTACCTTTCGATTTTCAGCCGAAAATTAGTTCACTGTAGTTTTAGGCCGCCGTTGAGGCGAGCGCAGCCCACCGTAGACCCCAAGTGCACTATGCCGCCACTCTGTGCACCGAGGTTTGCGCGGTTCAGGCTTCAGTTTATCGCCGTTTGCGCTGCTTAGGGCGTTTCTTTTGTTTCTGTAACGGATTGTTAACAATCCTTCGAGACTGTTTGGCTTTAGCTTTTTCGCGGGCCGTGCGCTTCGGCTTCTCCTGCCTGGAGGAGCGGGCGGTACGCCCCTTAGCGATGCCCACAAAGTCCTGGATGGCCTCATTATCCTCCGCCTTCCGCCAGACCAAGGCAATTTCGGTGACCGGCACCTCGCTGCCCTTCAGCGCAAGCGGAACCACCTGTTTCTTGCTGAGGATTTTTAGCAGCGGCAGCGGTGCGATGGCGATGCCCACATTGGCCGCGACCACCTGCAGGGCCTCGCGCACGGCGGCGATATCGACCTCACCGGCATCGGTGAGGCGGTAGTTGAGGTGTTCATCGGAGACATCGGCAAGCGCCAGCGCCTCGCCCACCTCCGCATAAACTGAATCTTTCGGGACCGCAATGCCAGGGGCCTCCTCATAGAGGCGGACCACGTGGAAGGAGTCATCCAGGCGCGCATCCGGCAGGCGCGTTAACGCCAGATCCACGCGACCTGCGAGCAATTCCGCCATGCCGTCATCCGCATCGATGGTAGATAAACCGCCGTGGGCAGTATTGTCCTGAAATCTCTGAAACCATTTTCCAGGTTCCGTACCGGTCACAAAGGCTAAGCGCAGCATGGAGCACAGTCTACTGAAAGTGCTACGGTTAAACCGTGAGTGAACAACATAACCAACAGCAACCGTCCGGTACCGCGATGCGCGCGCAGACCGCCGCTAAGAAGCTGAATATCTATCTGCCCGCCGCGCCTGAAGAATTTCAAAATAGCGCGGTCAGTCACGAGGAACTGCGCGAGCTGCAGCACAATCCCCCGCAGTGGCTGCAAACGCTGCGCCGCGAAGGCCCCCACCCCCGGCAGGAAGTTGCCCACAAACTGGGCATTTCCGTTACCGCGCTAAAGAAGAATGACATGGATAAGCCGCTGACCACCGCGGAGATCAGCGAGCTTTTGGAAAAGCAGCCGGAATGGCTGCAGCAAGCCCGCGCCACGCTAGCGCAGGCTCGCGGCCACGACGTCCACAAGGACGCCGCAGAGGATTCCTCAGAAGATAAGGACTAAACCAGCTTCCAGTCCTCGAGGCCCTCATACAGCGGGTAGTCCTCGGCGATCTTATCGACGCGCCGGCGAAGTGCCTCGACATCGGCATTATTGCCCTGCGCCAAGGCGGTACCGATGACATCGGCAACCTCGGTGAAGGCTTCCGCATCGAGGCCACGAGTGGCCAAGGCGGAGGTGCCGATGCGCAGGCCCGAGGTGACCATCGGCGGGCGAGGATCGTTCGGGACCGCATTGCGGTTGACGGTGATTCCTACCTGGTGCAGGAGATCTTCTGCCTGCTGACCATCGAGCTGCGAATTGCGCAGATCCGCCAGGACGAGGTGGACATCGGTGCCGCCGGAGACGACGTCGACGCCAGCTGCCTGTGTATCTTCCGCCAAGAGGCGATCAGCCAGAATGCGGGCACCCTCGAGGGTGCGCTCCTGGCGCTCCTTGAATTCCTCGCTGGCCGCAATCTTCATGGAAATGGCCTTTGCCGCCACCGCGTGCATCAGCGGTCCACCCTGCTGGCCGGGGAAGACATTGGAGTTCAGCTTCTTTGCGTATTCCTGCTTGGCCAAGATCATGCCGGAGCGCGGACCGCCCAAGGTCTTGTGCACGGTGGTGGAGACGATATCGGCGTGCTCTACCGGGTTCGGGTGCAGGCCCGCGGCAACCAGACCCGCGAAGTGGGCCATATCAACCCACAGGTAAGCGCCCACCTCATCGGCGATTTCGCGGAAGGCCGCGAAATCCAGGGTGCGCGGGTAGGCGGACCAACCGCCGATGATAACCTTTGGCTTCTCCTTAATTGCCTGCTCGCGCAGCTTATCCATGTCCACGCGCATGGTCTCTGGGTCCACGCCGTAGGCTGCGACATCGTAAAGCTTGCCGGAGAAGTTCAACTTCATCCCGTGGGTCAGGTGCCCACCGTGGGCCAAGGACAGGCCGAGGATCTTATCGCCCGGTTCCGCGATGCTGGCCAGGACTGCGGCATTAGCCTGCGCGCCGGAGTGTGGCTGCACGTTAGCAAATTCCGCGTTGAAGAGCGCCTTCGCACGGTCGCGGGCGAGATCCTCAACAATATCGACGTGCTCACAGCCGCCGTAGTAACGACGCCCCGGGTAGCCCTCGGCGTATTTATTGGTCAAGACAGAACCCTGTGCCTGCAGGACGGCGCGCGGCACGAAGTTCTCAGAGGCGATCATTTCCAGGGTTTCACGCTGGCGGGAGATTTCTCCCTGGATAGCGCCGAAAACATCTGGGTCAAGATCGCGCAGGTCAGTATTGAAAGAAGCCATATAAGACTAGTCCTCTTCTCGGTAGGAAGCAGTATGAGCCATTACATATCATAACCTTTCGGCTACCTTACAGGGGCAAATTTTTCATTCCCTTGTTACGGCGTGCGACAATTAAGCCATGGCGCGCAACCTGGATTCGAGCCCCTACCTCGACTTTGACCGTGAAACCTGGCGTGAACTACGCAAATCGATGCCGCAGGTGCTGACAGAAAACGAGCTTGAAGAACTTCGCGGCATCGGTGACCGCATTGATTTGGACGAGGTCGCAGACGTCTATCTCCCCCTCTCCCGCCTTATCCACATGCAGGTCACCGCCCGGCAGCAGCTCACCGCCGCCACCGAGGCCTTTTTGGGCAACCCGCCCACGCACGTGCCCTTCGTCATTGGCGTGGGCGGTTCCGTGGCCGTGGGTAAATCCACCACCGCCCGCCTCCTCCAGGTGCTCTTGCAGCGCTGGGACTCGCATCCGAAGGTGGATCTGGTTACCACGGACGGATTCCTCTTTCCCACCCAAACGCTTAAAGAGCGCGGTCTAATGAAGCGCAAGGGTTTTCCCGAATCCTATGACCGCCGCGCGCTCATGCGCTTTGTCACCGACGTCAAGTCCGGAAAGCCCGTGGTCAAGGCGCCACTGTATTCGCATATCACCTATGACATCGTCAAAGATCGCTACCAAGAGGTCAACCAGCCCGATATTCTGATTTTGGAGGGCCTCAACGTCCTTCAGACCAGCCCCACCCTCACCATTGCGGATCTCTTTGATTTCTCCGTCTACGTCGATGCCCGCACGGACGATATTGAGCAGTGGTACATCGATCGCTTCCTCACGCTGCGCAATACCGAATTCCGCCGGCCGAATGCGCACTTCGCCGCCTATGCGGATATGGATGATGAGCAGGCGCGCGCCCAAGCCCGCGAAATTTGGCAATCCATTAACCTGCCGAACCTGGTAGAAAACATCCTGCCCACCCGCGTGCGCGCCTCGTTGGTATTGAAAAAGGGCTCGCATCACCTCGTTGAAAAGGTACGAATGCGAAAAATTTAGCCGCTACTTGCCAAAGCGGCGCGAACGCTGGGAATAATCACGCAGCGCGCGCAGGAAGTCTACCTTCCGGAACGCCGGCCAATAGGTATCGGTGAACCAGATTTCTGAATAGGCCGCTTGCCACAGCAGGAACCCGGAAAGGCGCTGCTCACCGGAGGTGCGGATCACCAAATCCGGATCCGGCAGGCCCTTGGTATACAGGTGTTCTGTGATCGAGTCTGCGGTAACTCGCTCCGCCATCTCGGCCGCGCTGGTACCCTTTTCGGCCTCGCTGCGCACCAATTTTTGGACGGCATCAACGATTTCTTGGCGCCCACCGTAGCCCACAGCCACATTGACGATGACGCCCTGGTTATCCTTGGTTTCCTCGGCGGCATCGACCATGCGCTGGGTTACCGGCGCGGGCAATAAATCCAAGTTGCCTACAAGGCGCACCTGGCAATCCAAATCTCCCCGGGACAGGTGCGTGACCACATCTGAGATGATGTCAAAAAGCAGCTGCACTTCCTGCTGGCTGCGCTTCAAGTTCTCCGTGGATAAGAGGTAGATGGTGACTACCTCAATATCGGTATCGCGACACCACGCGATCATCTCTCCGATTTTCTTCGCACCCTGGCGGTGGCCATGGCTAATATCAGTAAACCCGGCTTCCCGCGCCCAGCGGCGGTTGCCGTCAGCCATGATCGCCACGTGCTTCGGCTGTGGCCTGCCCTTGATAAGCCGCACGAGGCGCGCTTCATACAAGGGGTACATCAGCCGCTTGAGAAATGTCACGTTGATTACTCCAGCCGGCTAGAAAATCGACTTCTTGCGGTTATCGTAAAGGCCAGCTTCCTTCAGCGCCGCATCCACTGCCTCTTCATCGAATGGATCGATCCCGTGGTCTTCAGCGAACATGGTACGCCGGCGAAAGCGCGAAAAGCGGCGGTGGAAGTTCCAGCCCGCTACCAGCACGGCAACGCCTAGGATGGCGAGAATAAGCAGTCCGATGGGCGAAGCCTTACCAAACTCAGGGCCCATTGGTCCGCCCTCAGCACCTTCTGTGCCTTGCGCAAGAACAGTGACATCGTGTGCGGCAAGGAAAAGGGAGTCATAGACGCTCATATTTTAAGTCTCCTCGTTCTTTTCAATGCCCGCAAATAAATCATTTTCCGGCAGCGAGGTCGATACTCGAGTCTTAGCTAGCTCAAACTCCTCCGTCGGCCACAGACGCTGCTGGACCTCCACGGAGGTGGCCAAGAATGCGCCCGCAGGATCGATCTGCGTGGCGTGCGCCCGCAGCGCATCGTCGCGGTTTTCGAAGTAATCGGCGCACTCCACCTGAGTGGTAACGCGAGCCATGATATCGCCAAAAGCCGTATCCCAACGCGCCAGCATAGGGCCATACGGGCTGGGCTTTCCCTCCTCAAGGAGGAGATCGTGGAACATCTTCATGCGTTGGTATACAAAGCCATGCGAGTAGTACAGCTTCAGCGGCTCCCAAGGCTCGCCCAATTCTGGGTGGTAGTCAGGGTCGCCTGCTTTATCCCACGCAATCATGGATGCTCGGTGAACCATCAAGTGGTCCGGGTGCGGATAGCCGCCATTTTCGTCGTAGGTAATGATGACCTGCGGGCGGAATGAGCGGATAACGCGCACCATTTCCTGGGCCGCTGCATCATCGCCCATCAAGGCAAAGCAGCCTTCTGGCAAGAGGTCTTCCATGCTCTTGCCTTCCTCAGGATCCGGCAGGCCGGAATCAACGTGGCCTAACCACTGGTGCTGGACCCCAAGCGCGCGGGCTGCCTTAGCCATTTCCTCGCGGCGTACCTCAGCCATGTTTTCCTTAACACCAGGACGGTCCATAGCCGGGTTAATAATGTCACCGCGTTCACCACCGGTGCAGGTTAGCACCATTACATCCGCACCTTCTGCAGCGTAACGGGCCGTAGTCGCAGCACCCTTGGAGGATTCATCGTCCGGGTGTGCGTGGATTGCTAGGAGGCGAAAGTCGCTCACTGAAAATCCATCCCCTTTAAAACTAGCTTTTAGAACAGATCACTATCTTAGTAGATAATGGGAAAATGGTACTCCTCGGTTAAAGTAGGGCTATGACTTCCGCCGGAAATTCTCGCTCCGCCGCGCGCTACGGCTCGCGCGATAAATCACAAAAGAACTCTGGTAGCTGGACCAATAAGGCGCTGGTGTTGATTTTCGCCGCCATGCTCGTCACCCTTCTTTATTACGGTTTCCAGTATTTTCGGGAAAAAGAATCCGTCAATGCGCAGATCTCTATGGTCACCCAGGAGGTTCTCAGCGATGACACCACGCGCGTCTGGGTCGATGTGACCCGCAATCACACCGATGAAGACGCCTATTGCATCGTGCAGGCCTACGATTACTCCAAATCCGAGGTGGGCCGCCGCGAATTCGCCGTTCCTGCCGGCGGAAATGAAACCCACCGCATTGCTGTCGATGTCCCCACTAATGCCCGCGCCGTCGCCGGTGGCGCCTATGGCTGCTCCGGCAATATCCCGGATTACCTGGATATGGACAACCCCGACTACGCGGAAAGTCGCTAGCCCCATGTGCTAGGATTTGTACAGCCTAGAACTGGGCATTTGCCTGGTTGCATACTTAACTTCGGTCCCGCCATCATCGCGGGGCTTTGACCACTATTCCACAGCACGGAAGGTTTTAGAATGGCTGAGCAGCAAAAGCAGTACATCACCCCAGAAACCAAGGCAAAGCTCGAGACCGAGCTGCAGGAACTCATCGATCACCGCCCTGAGGTTGCGGCGGAAATCAATGAGCGCCGCGAAGAGGGCGACCTGAAAGAAAACGCCGGCTACGATGCCGCCCGCGAGATGCAGGACCAGGAAGAGGCCCGCATCAAGCAGATTTCTGAGCTGCTGGCTAACTCCACCACCGAGCGTGGCACCATGCAGGAAGGCGTTGCCTACACCGGCAGCGTCGTTCACGTGTACTACAACGGCAACAAGGACGATAAGGAAACCTTCCTCATCGGTACCCGCGCCGCTGCGACCGACAACAAGGACCTGGAGACCTACTCCGAGCAGTCCCCGCTGGGCGCCGCCATCATCGGTGCACAGGAGGGCGAAACCCGCGAGTATTCCGCGCCAAACGGTAAGACCATCTCGGTGACCATCGAGTCGGCTGCCCCATACGATTCCGCCAAGGCTGCCACCCCGCGCGAGTCCTAATTTCCTCCGTCCACCCCACTACCGCCTTCACTACTCTGGAGAAAGAGCACATCCCCATGAAGAAATTCTCCCGTTTCGCCACCGCTGGATTAGTATTTACCGCCGGCCTTTCCTTGGCCGCCTGCCACCCGCCGAACGAGCAGGATTCTGAATCCGGCAAGATCGACAACGCATCGACCTTTACCGGCGAGGCACCGGCACAGAAGAATGCTGAGACGTCTTCCTCTGCTGCTACCACCGAGCCTGGCGTGGATCCGGAGGGCCTGCAAAACGGGGTCGAGGAACCTGAGCAGCTGCCAAACGCTACCGCGACACAACTGCCGCAATAAAAATAAAAGAATTGGGCTGAAGGATACTTTCCTTCAGCCCTTTTTCTTTCCCCAATTCACTACCTAGGATTCTCGCGCCCAATTGCCGATGACCCCTGGCACGACCGCCGGCGGCTCGCCCAACAGATCCCGCTTATTCGGATCGCGCTCAACCTGCGTGGTTACCGCCTTCACCCGGTTTTTGTCATTTCCCTGACCCCGGGTTCCCATCATTGGTGCAAAGGCCCGCATGCCAGCAGCCGGTCTCCCGGCACCGGATTTAGCACCTGCGCTATTGGCTGCACCTCCCCCGCGCACCACAGCTTCACGCGCAGCGCCCCTTTCGAGGTGTCCGCGGCTACCGTTACCGCCGCTGCTATTGCCAGCGGCTTCTCCTGCGGCCCGAGGAAGCGCGCCTCCCACGCCGCGGGCGCCGACCCCCTCACCGGCACCACCGCGTAAGCCTGCTCCGCCGCGCGCAGCGGTTCCGCCAGCGCCCAATCCAGGGGCGGAATTTACCAGTGCGCCCATATTTCCTCCTGCTCCAGAACCAGGCTTTCCGCCCGTACCGATGGCCCCGCTGCCGAGCCCGGCCAGCGAATTGAATCCGCCTCCGCGAAGCGCGCCAGTGCTTCCACGTCCAGTTCGCCCGCCGAGTCCAGGACCACCCGCTGCACCGGCAATACCGGTTCCTGTGCCTACCCCGGATCCGGCTCCGGTACCAGAACCTGTTCCACGTCCAGCACCAAGCGGTGCTCCCATCCCGGTAGAACCGAGTCCACCGCTACCGCTGCCAGCTCCAGCACCAATACCCGCGGTACCGGGAGCGGCACCTGCGGTTGGCATAGATCCTAAGTGGCCATGCGATGCCGTCGCCCCAGGAAGTGAGGCCCCACTGGTTGCGACATCGCGACCGCTGATGTCTATACCGTCGCCCACACCTAGCTCAGAAAGCGCCCTTCTGCCATCTGCATGCAATTGTTCCTGGAACGCGGCGGTTTCCTCTGGAGTCATGCCGACGGATTCCAAATCGTGGACCGTACCATTAGCCACGTCAAAGTTTCCCGGCCCCACATCACCGCGGGCAATAGCTTCCTGAATTGCACGCGGCCAGACGACGTTATCGGTGTTGTATTTCTGGCCATCGCCCTCTACGCCTGACAAACCAGCATCTACGCCGCCGCCTCCGGAGGCTGGCGACTGTTCCATCAGCGGATGTTGATTAGGCATGGCGTCGATGGCAAACCTCTGGAGATCCGGCTGCAGCTTTGCCAACGCCGCCTTCTCTGCGATTTTTCGCTTCGCTGGGTCAGGGATTTTCATAATATCCATCGCCATGGCCATCGCCGAAGGCTGAATCATCATCAACCGCGAGTGGAACCCAGTAAGCTTTTCTCCCATTGCTGCGGCATTGGCCACAAAGTGCTTTCCCGAGGCTGCCACTTCCCTAATCTTCGCCGCCGCGCGCGACGTCGTTTCGCTGTCATTCTCACTTTCCAGGGACCCTGCGGCTTCTTCAAGCCCGCTGACGATCTCCCGAACCTCAGAACCTAACGACGCCCAACGCGCATTAGCTTCAGACACACTCCAAATCTGCGTTGACATCAAGTCCGTCGCCAACTTGGTAATCGATGTGCCGACGTTAACTACCGGAGGAGTAAAGGCGAAGGGGCTATACCCCGGCTCCGGCTGGTCCATAATCGGCATCGATTCAACACCAATCTCACCACCCGCATCAGCGATATCCATCGCCCTACTATTTGCAACTTCTTGGGCTTCAAAGCCTCGAGCCTCTTTACTCAAGGAAGCGGTCAACCAATCCAGTTGCTCGGCAAACTTAGTGATGGATCTTACTGCGGATCCCGGATCAGTAGAAAGTACCTTTTCATGTACCTCACCAACATGATCCAATCCGATAACCGGTGTAAACCCTCTATTTAGTGGACTGTCTTTATAATTTGCAGCGGATTCTGCAGAATTCACAATTTCTAGAATTTCACGAGCATTCTTATCGAGATTTTCGATACTTAGCTTCATCATTCCCCCCGACTCGTTATCATTTCAAAGCCAGATATATTTCATTGACTTGTTTGCAAATTTGTTCAGGTTCGCCCAAAAAATCTACGAACGTAATTGTCACCAGTCCCCGTGAAGTATTAGTTGAACTCATACAACTTGAGCGTGTAAAAATCTCACTCCGATAAAGTATGTTTTCGTTTCCATCCTCTCTTTCAAGTTGCACAATATAATCTGCATCCAAGTCTTTAGCAGCCATGTGCACATTTTGGGCGCTAATCGAAAATTCAACGCCATCGTCCAACCGTTGAAAGCTACAGCTTCTAATCCCTGAGGTAGTATCGGTCGAGTCTTCTACACGCCTAAAGCCTTTCAATTCCAGCTTTCCCGACGGAATCTCCGTACATGGATCGAATAGCTCGAAATCTGGGTCAGCAGGATCAAATTCTCCCAGTGGCGGTAGTACCCCGGAATCCTCATCTCCCGTGGCGCCGGTCTCCCCCCGAAGACCGGCGCCGGCACTCGAATACTCGCCTTCGGGGTGTTCCGAATCCCCCGGATTGTCTTCCACATCATCCCCCTGGCTCCCGTTGGCATCACCCGCGCCATCGACTGAACTAGTGCCATCAGTTTCTGCCGTCATCGCGGCATCTTCTGATGCGCTCTTCGAGCCGACTTCCGCAGCGCAGCCACTCAGCGCGACCGAGCTGACTACCAGCGCTGCTACGGTTGCCTGACGTTTCACAACAATCCTTCGGTTACTCCCTTTAGACGAGCTGGAACGAGAAGAAAATAGAGGAGAGAACTCTCTACCTTCCGGTTTCCCGTTCCCGCCACATAGCATGCATCAATCGTGCAAGAATTTCTCGTTGAGAGCGCAAATTAGTCAATTTTTAACTATCTCATTAGTCTCATTCGCCACATTTAAATCTTTTCAAATGGTGAAATTAGCTGCTCATTAGCTGTCTTAAACCTGAATCCCCGCTCCTACCCGCTTAAAACCTAAAGAACGACTTAATACCCCCTGAATTACCCCAATAATTACACGCCCGTAAGCCAAAGGAAAACACAAAAATGGCCCGCACCGAAGTGCGGGCCGAAAGCGCGGAGAGGCTTAGTTGCGCTGAACGTAGCTCAACAGGCGAAGGATTTCGGTGTAGAGCCAGACCAAGGTCACGGCCAAGCCAAGGGCTACGCCCCATGCCTGCTTGGCAGGAGCACCGGCACGGATAAGGCGGTCTGCTTGGTCAAAATCGGTCAGGAAGGACAGAGCAGCCAAGACAATGCAGACCAAGGAGAAGATGATGGCGAGGGGGCCACCATCGCGCAGCGGATTGAAGTCGAAGAAGATGGCACCCAAGAAGTTAGCGAGAGCCATTACCGCGACACCTGCAATGAGGCCGACCAAAATCTTAGTGAACTTTGGAGTGACCTTTACTGCACCGGTCTTGTAGACAATCAGCATGCCGATGAATACACCGATGGTGCCAACGATTGCCTGGCCAATCAGTGCCATGCCATTAGAACCACCGATGGTGCTGTTGGCGAAGACGAAGGAGAAGCCACCAACGAAAAAGCCTTCGAATACTGCGTAGATGAGGGTCGCAGCCGGGGAACCCCACTTACGGCCAAAGGAGGCCACGAGTACGGTGATGAATCCGCCGATACCGCCGACCAGCATAAGCATCATGGCGGTGCCCGGGTTCATGGTGCCTAGGTAGAAGTTGATAGCAGCGGCCACGATAATGATGCCGAGGGTGATGCCCGTCTTGGTGACGACGTCATCCACGGTCATGGGGCGAGGGGCTTCGCTCGCGTAGCCGGAGCCGGGGTTCTGCTGCTGGCTAGTTTCAGTCAGCGAGGTCATAACCGGATTGCTTGAACGCACGGTTGTCCTTTCTCAGTGATGTACGAATCATCTTTCTCATGTAGATCAACGTCATTACGCCTCACAAAGTTCCTCATTTAGAATAATTTGTTCAAGATTCCAAGAAATTTATTGCTGGACCGGCCCCTCCTGTGACCTGTCCCGAGTTTTGTTGCTAGGAACTTGCTCTCGTGTCGGGTGAGCCGCCGGAAAGGTTCTCGGCGTAGAACCACAGCTGATTGCCAAGGATTTTCTGACTACAAGGCGGTCCACTATGGTGAACAGCTCCTCCAGGGCTCTAGCGGCCCTATTTCCTGCCGCTCTGCTATCAATATTTCGCTAGCCATCACACCCTGTCAGGTGCACCGCGGATTTACTATCCGCAGTTTCGATATAAACTTAAAAGAGGCATCTTCTTCATGAGCTAATCCTCGTGTGCCTAGACAGTCATACTTCGGCTGAAAGTGAAGGAATATCTTGCGTTTTACACTCATTTCCATTGCCACAGCAATCATCATGACGCTGGCGGGCGCTAGCGCATTTTTCATCCCTGCATTCATCGCAGTCGGAATTGCCATCGACGGCAACAACCGGAAAAACCGTACAACCTAAAATTATTGACGCGGGTTCAGACAAGGAGCTGTGGACCGGCCGGGATATAGGCTGCACGCGTCTTTGGCTCGCAGATGAGGTGTGCGAATGGCATGCGAACAGGCTAGGCTCTCCCAGCCAGTTCAAACGCTAGGCTCAGCCATACGAAAAATCTCGAGACACCTTAGGAGCGGTGTCTCGAGACTTCACAACGTGCCCCCAGTGGGACTCGAACCCACACTGAATCGATTTTAAGTCGACTGCCTCTGCCGATTGGGCTATGGGGGCGGGGTGCAAGGAATAGTGTAGGACACTATTCCTAAAAAGAGTTAATGAGGGGTAGATTCACTAACCAGACCTGCAATGATGCCGTCCAGGATGTCTTTTTCGCTGATGAAGAAGCTGCGTGCATCGCTGGTGCGCTCGATAAGCTGCATGATTCCCTCAACGGCTACTGCCCCACCGCCGATGACATCGGCGCGGCCAGGGTGAATGACGGGATTCAGGGCGCGTTCCTCGGAAGGGATGCTAACGAGTTGCTTGAGCAGCACCCGCAGGGCATCAAAACGCAGCTCCGAGCCGTGGATTGCATCGGGGTCATAGCGCTCTAGGCCCTGGGCAAGGGCGGATAGCGTGGTAAACGTGCCCGCACAGCCCACAATGGTGCGCGCCTTGGACATGGGGACGATCTTTTCCACCTCGCCCATACGCTCTGCCACGTATTCGGAGGCGATCTCGATTTCTGATTCTGTGGGCGGGTCGGTGCGCATGATGCGTTCGGTCAGCCGCACGCAGCCCATGTACGCGGAGTGCGAACCTAGAATCTCTTCATCGGCGGTGCCCACGACGAATTCGGTGGACCCGCCGCCCAAGTCAATGACGCAGAAGGGGCCACGGTCCGGCTCCATATCGGCTACCGCGCCGTTGAAGGACAGGAGTGCTTCTTCTTCGCCGGAGATAACCTCCGCCTTAGCGCCGGATTGGATCTGACCCAAAAGCTCAGCGGTCATATCGAAAAATTCCTGCTGGTTTTTCGCATCGCGGGTGGCACTCGTTGCCACCATGCGCACGCGGGAAACCTTCTCAAACTTCATCTGGCGCACATAGCCCTCCAAGGCCACGCGGGCGCGCTCTAAGGCATCGGGGGCAATTTCACCCGTTGCATCCACGCCTTGGCCCAGGCGAATGATTTCCATGGTGCGGGTAATATCGCGCACCTTGCCGTCTTCATCGATCTCAGAAATTAACAGGCGAATGGAATTGGTACCGCAGTCAATGGCTGCCACGCGAGTCATGTCTTACTCCTATTCCGCGTTGGAAAAATCGAACTCCGCCAGGTCAATGCCCAGATCTTCCACCGTGGGCCAATCCTGCGGAATCGCCGTTCCGCGAAGCTTACCGTGGTCGGCCGCCATGGCCACGGCCTCGGTGCCGAGGCGGAAGTGCTGTGGGCCTTCGGCAAGTGCATAGGCGATGAGCACGTGCAGGCACTTCACCCGCTCGGGCATGCCGCCGCCAGAGAAATCAGTGCCCAAGTCCTCAATCTTGTTGCGCTTGGCCAAGAAGTGCTCGTGGGCGTGGTGATAGTCCGCGGCGAGCTCTTTGTCCTCGGCTAAGCGGGACTCCATCCACTTCATCACGTGGGCGACCTCCAACCGGGAGGCTTCCGCGGTGAGGCGGGGATCGGTGAGGTAATACAGCGTGGGAAATGGGGTGCCATCCGGCAGCTTGGGAGAGGTTTTAATCACGGCCGGTTGGCCGTCCGGCGTGCGGAAGGATATCTCCAGCACGCCGCGTGGGGTGCGGCCCAATTGCTCGGAAACGATGACTAAATCTGCATCAGTGACGGTCATGCGAACAATTATCGCACATCGCCGCTTTCCTCAGGCGCTGGCTCGATCGGCAGGTGATGCGACTCGCCCGCTGGGGCCTCTTCCTCGGGCGGTTCTGCCACCGAATCCCACAGCACCTCAAACCACGGGCGCGAATCCTCCTGCTCCTTGCTATTGGTCGTGACCTGGTTATCGGGCTGGATATTCGGATCGAGGATGCGGTACGCGGTCTCACCCTGCTCTACCACGCCGAAGCGCCGCCGGGCTTCCTGCTTGATATAGTCCTCGGATTTATATTTATCGATCTCTTCCAACAGGGCATCTTTTTCATCCTGCTTCGCGGCAATCGATTCATTGAGCCGGGCAATTTCGGAGCGGCCGTGGTAGTAATTGCGCAGCGGCACCGCGATGATGACGAGCATCAACAAGACAAAGACCACGATGACGGTCATGCCGACGATGCTCATGCGATCGGGCTTGCGGTTCTTCTTTTCCTGCGCCCGCTGGGATTTGCGGATATCCGCAGCACGCGAGGCCACCGGAACCCTAGTGCGGCTCCGGCGGCGCTCCGTCTTCTTCTCACGTGCCATAGGGTTACTATCCTAGCGCCGCCACACCAGTAACACGGGCGTGGCACGCGCGGAAATTCACCAACTTTCTCGGGCGGTTTCAGCGCCCGGAACAGGTGCTGCGCAATGGACCTTTCGCGGCCACCCTACACAGAAAATGGTGACACAACGAGCAAGTCCCCGCCGCACCTTTTCGGGGTGCAACGGGGACTAAATTCCTAGCGGCGTCTAGCTTCTAGACTAGACCGCCAGGCCTTAAGCGTTGAAGCGTGGGAAGGCGGAGCGGCCGGCGTAGACGGCGGCATCGCCAAGCTCCTGCTCAATGCGCAGCAGCTGGTTGTACTTAGCCACGCGCTCGGAACGGGCCGGGGCACCAGTCTTGATCTGGCCGCAGTTGAGGGCGACAGCCAAGTCAGCGATGGTGGTGTCCTCGGTCTCGCCGGAGCGGTGGGACATCATGGTGCGGTAGCCGTTGCGGTGCGCGAGCTCTACGGCATCGAAGGTCTCGGTCAAGGTACCAATCTGGTTGACCTTTACCAGCAGCGCATTGGCTGCCTTCTTATCGATGCCCTCCTGCAGGCGAGCCGGGTTGGTGACAAAGAAGTCATCGCCGACGATCTGGACCTTATCGCCAATAGCGGCGGTCAGGGTGGTGTAGCCTTCCCAGTCGTCTTCCTGCAGTGGGTCCTCGATGGACACGATGGGGTACTCGTTGATGAGCTCCTCGTAGACCTTGGACATCTCCTCGGCGGTGTGCTCGCCGCCTTCGAAGTGGTACTTGCCGTCCTCGTAGAACTCGGAGGAAGCGACGTCGAGGGCCAGGGCAACGTCCTTGCCTGGCTCGAAGCCGGCCTTCTTGATGGCCTCAACGATGACGTCGAGCGCAGCGCGGGTGGAATCGACGGAAGGAGCAAAGCCGCCCTCATCGCCCAAACCGGTGGACAGGCCCTTGTCCTTCAGGACGGCCTTCAGGGAGTGGTATACGCCAGCACCGATGCTGAGAGCCTCGGTGAAGGTCTCTGCGCCGATGGGGGCAATCATGAACTCCTGCACGTCCACGCCGGAGTCAGCGTGGGAACCGCCGTTCAGGATGTTCATCATGGGAACGGGAAGAACGTGAGCGTTTGGGCCGCCGATGTAGCGGTAGAGCGGCAGCGCGGCGGACTCGGCCGCGGCCTTAGCGGTAGCGATGGAAACACCGAGGATGGCATTGGCGCCGAGGCGGGACTTATTATCCGTGCCGTCCAGCTTGATGAGCGCCTGGTCAATGAGGCGCTGGTCATCAGCTTCGAGGCCAGCGATTTCATCGCCGATTTCCTCGTTGATGTTTTCTACGGCCTTCTGCACGCCCTTGCCCAGGTAGCGGTCGCCGCCGTCGCGCAGCTCGTGTGCCTCGTGCACACCGGTGGATGCGCCGGAGGGAACGCCGGCAACGCCGTGGGCGCCGTCCTCCAAGAAGACCTCGGCCTCTACGGTCGGGTTACCGCGGGAATCCAGAATCTCGCGTCCAAATGCGTGGATGATACCAGCCATGCTGTAACTCACTCCTTATAGATGATGTTCGTCGCTGAGCCACTTAGTTCAGTTACAGGCCCAATTGTTCCAGAAAACCGCAACGCGTGAGGCTAGCGAGCCGGTTGCGGTACCGAGTAGGCATTGGCCGCGTGGGCTACCTTGTCCAGATATTCCCTGGACTGGTTGTAATTTAAGATGGCCTCTTCCCACTGATCCGGGTTACTGAGATCCCTATCACCAAAGCACAAGAGGTTCGCCGCGCCCAGGGCGGCATCGTCGATCTGGTTCGGGTCGGCCTTGCCATCGCCATTGGCATCGCCGCCGACGGACTCCCACGAGGTCGGGATGAACTGCAACGGACCTACCGCGCGGTCAAATTCCGTATCGCCATCGATCTCGCCATTATCGGTATCTGGGGTGTGCGCGGTGTTATTCGAGCCATCCAGGGTGATGCCGACGATCGGCGGCTGCGGATAGCCGTTGTCATCCAGCTTGGAGGACTTAAACCAGTTGCCGTTATAGGTGCCGTGCCGGGTTTCTACAAAGCCCAAACCCGCGAGTGTATTCCACCGCAAATTGCACCCCGGGTGCTGCTGCCGAGCGATAAGTTCCGCGTTGCCATAGGCACGCAGCGCCTGCGGCGGGATATCGGTCGCTTCTGCCAAATCCGATGCCCAGTGGGTGAGCTTATCGGCCGTGCGGCCCGGCGCGTTGACATCGATATTGGCCACCTCTTTTCCACCTACGGGCGGGGTGGCATCTGGGACCGAGGAATCATCGGTGGAATTGGATACAAATAGCCCCATTACCAGCGCAATGATGATTACTACGGCTAGTCCGCAGCCCCCGATTGTTCGCAGCAGCCTGTTCATGAGTAGCCATCCTACTAAGTGACATTCACCCCGCCGGATAACTACACGCGCCCGCCGCGCGTAAAAGTCCCTGAGACTCTTAGCCGGCTTTTACTCCCGCGATTTCCCCTCCGCCCAGAGGCGGTTTTGTTCTTCTACGCCCACTATGTCCACCGTGCCATCAAAGAGATACGGCGCGCGGGAGCGCATCTTTCGCACGAAGCTAGCGGCGACATCGTCAAGCGAGAAGGTGGAAATCTCGGCGTGAAAAAGCACCTGCAGGAAGATATCCCCAAGCTCTTTGAGCAAATCTTCCTCGGGCGCGCGCTGGCGCACGGCCGCCGCAAATTCGCCTGCCTCTTCTTCTAGGTACGGCAAGAGGGATTCATGGGTCTGCTCGCGTTCCCATTCGCCGATGCGCCGGGCCGCCGCCATGGCGCTGCGCGCCTGCATCACGGCATCGTCAAGCGACTCGGCTCTAATGACCTGCTCGCCGGTGGCAATGCGCGCCTGAGTTTCTGGATCGTGTTCATCGGTGGTGACCAAGGTGCCGGTGGCATCATCGCCGCTTAAGAGATCCGAGAAATTCCACCGCACTGATACCGGCACTTCCCCGGTGAACTGAACGGGTCCATATAACCTGCCATAGGCGCGCATGGGGATCATGGTGGGCCAGCGTTCATCGAGCAACAGGACTGTCATAGCTACAAAGTCTATCCCGTGTAAATTCTCAAGTTCCCTTTAGCGGGGCGGGCGCGGTACTTTAGGCCAATGACCTCCAGCCAAAATAAGTCCCACTCGGTGTCGTTGTGGACGCTTGTCGCGCTGATTATTGGATCCACCGTCGGCGCGGGCATATTTTCGCTACCCCAAAATATTTCCTCCGTGGCGGGCCCAGGTGCCATGCTCATCGGTTGGTTGGTGGCGGGCGTCGGCATGCTCTCGGTTGCCTTTGTCTTCCAGATTCTGGCCTACCGCAAGCCCCACCTGGATTCCGGCGTCTATTCTTATGTGCGCGCTGGCCTGGGTGATTTCATCGGCTTTACCTCGGGCTGGGGCTACTGGCTGGGCTCAGTGATGGCGCAGGTGGGTTATGCCACCCTGTTTTTCAATACGATTGGGCATTACCTGCCGCTTTTCGATGCCGACCACCAATGGCCCTCTGCCATCGCCGTCTCCCTCCTATCGTGGGGAATCTTCGCCGTTTTGGCCCGCGGCGTGCAACAGGCCGCATTCATGAACCTGGTGACCACGATTGCCAAGATCGTCCCCATCCTGGCCTTCATCGTCTTGGTCGCGTTCATCGGCTTTAGCTGGGATAAATTCACCCTGGATTTCTGGGGCCAAAATTCCAATGCCAGCGTCTTTGAGCAGGTCCAAGGAATCATGCTCTTTACCGTCTGGGTCTTTATCGGCGTAGAGGGTGCCTCCGTCTATTCCAAGCAGGCCGCTAAGCGCACCGATGTCGGCCGCGCTACCGTCATTGGCTTTTTCTCCGTGCTGGCGCTCTTGGTTTCCGTATCCACCTTGAGCTTTGGCGTGATGACCAAAGAGGAGCTGGCCGCGCTGCCGGATAACTCCATGGCTTCGGTGCTTACGGAGGTCGTCGGCCCGTGGGGCGGCGCGCTGATTTCCATCGGCCTGTGCCTCTCGGTCCTCGGAGCTTACGTTTCCTGGCAAATGCTGTGTGCTGAGCCCATCGTCATGATGGCCATCGATGGCCTTATCCCCCGCCGCATCGGCACCATCAATGTGGCCGGCGCCCCGTGGGTAGCCCAGCTGATTTCCACCTCCGCCATCCAGATCTTCATCGTCGTCTTCTACGTCAACGAGGCGTCTTATGCCGCGATGGTACAGCTCGCCACCATCATGTACCTCCTGCCCTATATCTTCTCCTCGCTGTATCTGTTGCTGCTAGCGATACGCGGCAAGGGCGTGACCCACCCGCACGCCGGGACGCGGTTCGATCTATCTGGGCCGGATATTCCCAGGCGCGAAAACCGGCGCCACTTTGGCATTGCGCTGGTGGCCTTTGTGTACTCGCTGTGGCTGATTTACGCCGCCGACCCGGTTTATATTCTCTTCGGCGCCCTCGCCGTTGTGCCGGGACTTATCCCGTATGTGCTCACCCGCCTATCGCGACGCGAGAAGCTTTTTAACCGATTTGAGTGGTCCATCGTCATCGTGGTGTTGGTGGCCGCCATCATCGCTGCGGTCGGCCTCGCCCAAGGATCGCTGGAGCTCTAGCCGCCTCGCCCGCCAGCCACGGGCCATCGCAAGTGGTCTTCAACACAGACAGTTTAGTACGGTTATAACACCCCACTTATTCCCGTGACTATCACTTTTTGGAGCACTTGTGACTCAAACGAATGTTGGCGTCATGCCCTCTGCCACTTATGCCGGTTCGGACACCGAAACAGGTAAGGCCTGGGCCGAGCGGATCAAAGAATTAGCGGAGCAGCGCAATGCCGTGATCCTGGCCCATAATTACCAGATCCCGGAGATCCAAGACGTTGCCCACCACACCGGTGATTCCTTGGCGCTCTCGCGCAAGGCGGCGGAAACCGATGCAGATATCATCGTCTTTTGCGGCGTGCACTTCATGGCGGAATCCGCCAAGATCCTTTCGCCAAATAAGAAGGTTCTCATCCCCGATGAGCGCGCTGGGTGTTCCCTGGCAGATTCCATCACCGCCGATGAGCTGCGCGCCTGGAAGGCCGAGCACCCCGATGCCCTCGTGGTCAGCTACGTCAATACCACCGCTGAGGTCAAGGCGCTAACCGATGTCTGCTGTACCTCCTCCAATGCCGTCGACGTGGTCAACTCGCTGCCGGCGGATAAAGAGATCCTCTTTTGCCCAGACCAGTTCTTGGGCGCCTACGTCAAGCGCGAGACCGGCCGGGAAAATATCCGCATTTGGGCCGGTGAGTGCCACGTGCATGCAGGCATTAGCGCCCAGCAGCTAACCCAACAGACCCAAGACAACCCGGACGCGGACCTGTATATCCACCCGGAGTGCGGGTGCTCCAATTCTGCATTGTACCTGGCCAACGAAGGTTTAGTGCCGCAAGAGCGCGTGCACATGCTCTCTACTGGGCAGATGATCACCCAGTCCCAGAAGCAGCCCCAAAACAAGGTGCTCGTTGCCACCGAGACCGGCATGCTGCACCAGCTGCGCCAGGCCGCACCAGACATCGATTTCCAGGCCGTCAACGATCACGCCGAGTGCAAGTACATGAAGATGATCACCCCAGAGGCCCTGGAGCGCTGCCTGGTGGAAGAGACCGATGAGGTTACGGTGCCAGAAGATACCGCGAATGCGGCGCGCAAGTCCCTCGAAGCCATGATTTCCATTGGCAACCCCGGCGGGGGCGAGTAAATGGGAAACCTGCGCCTGCCGGATTGCTCCGGGCTCATTGCCACGGCCTTGGATGAGGATTTCGCTTATGGGCCGGATTACACCTCGCTTGCCACAGTGCCGGGTAAGGCCCGTTGCACGGCGGAGTTCACCGCGCGCGAGGCCGGTACCATCGCAGGCTTGGGCCTTATAGAGCAGGTCCTTGATGCGACCGCCCAGCGCTTGAGCCAGTGGGGCGTGGATACAGGCCCCACGCTTGGCGATGCCCCCTCTATCACCCTCCACTCCACCGACGGCGACCGCGTTGCCCCAGGCCAGGTCATCGCCACGGTGCAGGCGCCTACCCTCTTGGTGCTCACCGCTGAGCGCACCATGCTCAATATGGTCTCGCACGCAAGCGCCATCGCGACGCAGACCCGGCGTTGGGTCGATGCCATCGCAGCAGCGGCGGCGGACACAGGAACGCCGGATGGCGTTAACCAGGCCCAGGTGCGCGATACCCGCAAGACCCTGCCTGGCCTACGCGCGCTGCAGAAATACGCCGTGCGCGCCGGCGGCGGGGCAAACCACCGCATGGGCTTGGGCGATGCCGCCATGATTAAGGACAATCACGTGCTCGCCGTGGGCGGCAGCGTAGCAACGGCCCTGCGCCGCGTGCGCGAACACGCCCCGGATATCCCCTGCGAGGTCGAGGTCGATACCTTAGACCAGCTCGAGGAGGTGCTCCCGCTGCACCCGGATATGGTCCTGCTGGATAACTTCGCGCTTGCCGATGTCCACACCGCCGTCCACCGCCGCAACACGCTCAGCCCAACCACGGCGCTAGAAGCCTCCGGCGGGTTGCAGCTTGAAAACGCCGGCGAGTACGGCACCTCGGGCGTGGACTTTATCGCCGTCGGTGCCCTCACCCACTCGGTGCGCGTGCTGGATATCGGCTTGGACTTCTCCTAAGCGCCGACCGGCTACTCGCCTACGCTGATGACCGACCCGGCGCCGGCTTCCTCGCCGGAGACGTTGATGGGTTGGACATCAAAAAGCGCGCTCAAGAAGTCCGCCGCCCACTGGATGAGCTCCTCATCGCGCAGCTTGGGCGAAGTGACATTGCGCCCAGCCTTGGGGAAAGGCACATTGATGGCCTTGGCCGCGGCCCGGAAGCTCGAGCCCGGGTAGAGGCGCTTTAGGCGCACCTGCTTGGAATCGGGCAGTTCCACCGGGTGGAATTTCACGCGGGTGCCCTGCACTGTAATGTCTGCCACCCCGGCGCGGCGGGCTTGGTGGCGCAGACGCGCCACGGCGAGCAAGCGCTCGACCTCCTTGGGCAAGGGGCCGAAGCGGTCTTCCATTTCCTCCCGCGCCGCCGCGAGATCCTTGTTGTCCTGCGAGGCCGCGAGCTTGCGGTAAACCTCGAGGCGCAGGCGCTCGGAGTCGATATAGGACTCTGGAATGTGCGCATCCACGGGGAGATCGATGCGGATTTCCTTCGGACCCTCGTCTGTTACCGCAGGTGCCTCGCCGCGGGCCAGGGACTTGAAGGCCTCGACGGCCTCGCCCACCAAGCGCACGTAGAGGTCGAAGCCCACGCCTGCGATATGGCCGGATTGCTGGGCGCCTAGCACGTTGCCGGCACCGCGCATCTCCAGGTCCTTCATGGCCACGGCCATGCCGGCGCCCAGATCGTTGTTCTGGGCGATGGTGGCCAGGCGGTCATAGGAGGTCTCGGTCAGCGTGGCACCCTTGGGGTACAGGAAGTAGGCATAACCGCGCTCACGGGAGCGGCCCACGCGCCCGCGCAGCTGGTGCAGCTGCGACAAGCCCATATGGTGGGCATTTTCCACGATGAGCGTATTGGCATTGGCGATATCCAGGCCGGTTTCCACGATCGTGGTACAGACCAAAACGTCATACTCACGGTCCCAGAATCCCTGGACGGTCTTTTCCAGCACGTCCTCATTCATCTGACCGTGGGCGACGACGATGCGCGCTTCTGGCACCAAGTCGCGCAGTTCGCGCGCCTTCTTTTCAATATCGGAGACCTTATTGTGGATAAAGAAGGTCTGGCCATCGCGCAACAGCTCGCGCCGAATAGCGGCCGCGACCTGCTTGTCCTCGTAGGCACCGACATAAGTCAACACCGGGTGTCGATCCTCTGGCGGGGTGAGGATGGTCGACATTTCGCGGATGCCAGCCATGGACATCTCCAGCGTGCGGGGAATCGGTGTCGCGGACATGGTGAGCACGTCAACGCTGGCTTTCAGCGCCTTAATGTGTTCCTTGTGCTCTACGCCAAAGCGCTGCTCCTCATCGACGACGATAAGGCCCAAGTTCTTCCAGTGCACGCCGGTTTGCAGCAGGCGGTGCGTGCCGACGACGATGTCAATCGAGCCATCGGCAAGCCCCTTAAAGATCTCCGTAGCTTCCTTCTTGGAGGTAAAGCGCGATAGGACCGCCATCTTGACGGGGAAACCGGCCATGCGCTCGCTAAAGGTATCGAAGTGCTGCTGCGCCAGCAGCGTGGTCGGCACCAGGACGGCGACCTGGGTGCCATCTTGGACCGCTTTGAAGGCGGCGCGAATGGCGACCTCGGTCTTGCCATAGCCCACATCGCCGACGACCACGCGGTCCATCGGCACCGTGGATTCCATGTCCTCTTTCACCGCGTCGATGGCCAGCATCTGGTCTTCGGTTTCAACGAAGGGGAAATTATCCTCCATCTCCGCCTGCCAGGGGTTATCGGGCGCGAACTGGTGGCCCGGTGCAGCCTGGCGCTTGGCATAGAGATCCACCAATTCGCCGGCGATCTCGCGCACGGCGGCGCGCGCCTTCTTCTTGGTGTTCTTCCAATCCGAGCCGCCCATCTTGGAAAGGTGGGGCGATTCGCCGCCGGTGTATTTGCTCAGCAGATCCAGCGAATCCATCGGCACCCACAGCTGGTCCGCCGGCTGCCCGCGCTTGGAGGGCGCATACTCCAGCACGATGTATTCGCGCCGGCTGGTCTCATCGCCAGATTGGATGGTGCGCTCGGCCATCTTCAAAAACTTGCCGATGCCGTGCGTTTCATGCACCACAAAATCGCCCTGCTTGAGCGCCAGCGGGTCCACCTTATTGCGGCGCTTGGCCGGCCGCCGCTTAGCGTCTGCAATATCGCCAACGCGGTTACCGGTCAGATCCGTTTCCGTGACCACGACGAGCGGGAGTGCCTCAGCGTCTTTGAGCTTGCGCACCTTGGGAAAGACCAAGCCGGCATGGCTAAGCGCCTGATACAAGGTGACCTCGCCCGCGCTGGGTTCCCAACCGGGGGTTGCCACCTTGGTGCGAATGCCCTGCTCGGCAAAGCGTTCCACCATGCGCTTGATGGCGCCCTGCGCGGGCGCGATAAACGCCGCGCGCCCGCCGACGTTGGTATGCGCGAGCAGCTGGGCCATCATGGCGTCGATTTCTTTGATATCTCCGCGCGGGGTGGGCCCGGGCTCGAACTCGAGCGGCAGGGTTTCTTCCTCTGGCCCGGCCAGCATGCCCGGTGGGGAAAATGTCCACAGCGGCTGGCCGGCCTCGCGAATGGAGACCTCCAGAGACTCAAAGGAGCGGTAGCTCGAACCTTCGGTATCGAGCCCTTCCGTGGACAAGGGGCCATCCGCGCCCATGGCCGCGGCCTCCCATCCGGCGGCCAGGAATTCCGCGTCGGTCTTTTCCAGATCCTCCACGCGGCGCCTGATCTTTTCCGGCGCCATCATCACCACGTGCGTGGCGGCGGGGAGGAACTCGGAGAGGGTGATCAGTGGGGCATCGGAAAGCACGGGCAAAACCGCCTCCATGCCTTCAGCCGGAATATGTTCGCTGACCTTGGTCAAAAGCTCCACCAGCGCCGGGTTTCCGGTATGCGTCGCCGCCAATGTGGCCGCGCGCTGTGCCACCGCATCCGTAATCGGCAGCTCGCGGGCGGTAAAGATATCCACGCGACCGACCTCGATTTCCGGGATGGTGCGCTGGTCAGCAACAGAAAACTGGCGGATATCGGTGACCTCATCGCCCCAAAACTCTACGCGCACCGGGTAATCCAGGGTGGTGGGAAAGACATCGATAATGCCGCCGCGGGTGGCAAACTCACCGCGCTTGGCCACCATGTCCACGTGCTTATACGCCCGAAATTCCAGGCTGCGCACCACATCATCGAAGTTATACTCGTGGTCTTCTTCCAGATGCACCGGGGCGCGGCCCTCGATGTCCTGCAGGATGGGCTGGGACAGCCCGCGTGCGGCCGTTACAATAATGCGCAGGTCATCAATGTTGTGCAGCACCTGCGCGCGCTTGCCGATGATATCCACGCCCGGGCTCAGCCGCTCGTGCGGCAGCGTCTCCCACGACGGGAACATCGCGACTTTATCGCCCATCATGGCGGTAAGCTCCGCGGTGAGATCCTCGGCCTCGCGGCTGGTGGCCGTGACCGCCAGCACCGGCGCATGGTGGGCCAAGGTGCCAAGAGCCCAAGGGCGCGCCTGATCGATACCCGTAATGTGCAGGTCCTGGCCCACATTGGCCACGAGCCCCTTAAGCTTCGGGTCTGTGGCCGCGACCTTAAGCAGACCTGCCAGCATTGGCGTCGCCATTTACTTCCTGCCTCCTAGCTTGGGCTTAATTTCCATACCGGACAAACCATTCCAGCATAGATTGACTATATGCGTAGCGACGACTTCCTTATCCGGTTTATCCGGGCTGCGCTCATCCAACCACCACTGCGCCGTGGTAGACACCATGCCCACGAGGGCCTGCCCGTAAATATTGGCCAGCTCCGGATTAATACCGCGGTGTTCAAAAGCCTCGCCCAAGATATAGGCCACCTGCCCCACCGCGGCATTGAGCAGCGTGGAAAAGCTGCGTTCCTCGCCCGGCTTCGAATCGCGCACCAAGATGATGAAACCATCGGTTTCTTCCTCAACGTAATTCAGCAGCGCCATCACGGCCTGCTCGATGCGCTCGCGCCAACTGCCTTCTTCTAAAGAATCCTTAATGACTTCTTCCAGCGCCAGCATCTCCCGATCCACGACCACCGCATACAGGCCTTCCTTGCCCCCAAAATGCTCGTAGACCACCGGCTTCGATACGCCGGCGCGGGACGCAATCTCTTCGACGCTCGTGCCTTCAAACCCCAATTCCGCAAAAGCAGCGCGCCCAATAGAAATCAATTGCTCGCGGCGCTCGCGCCCGGTCATTCTCTGTCGAACCATGCCCTCTACCCTATCCTTTGCCCCACCCCTACCTAGTAATTTGTTATTTACCCGGGGGCGTCAGGTACGCTATGACTACAGCATTCGCTGTGGTTCCCCATGGTGTAATCGGCAACACTGCGGTTTTTGGTACCGCCATTCTAGGTTCGAGTCCTGGTGGGGAAGCATTTTTATTGCCCGTTGACCGGTTTTCTGGTTACGGGCTCTTCTTTTTCTCCCGGTTGCCTTGAATTCTTGGGTCATTGCAGCAAAGCAAACGCCTCACAGGAAAGTGAGGCGTCGCGGTAAGTATGGGAATCAATGCGGTATGGATACCCGCTATTTATGGGTGATAAGTCTGAGACTTGGCCCATCTGGCGCTTGCTTTTAGTCTGAGACTATGGCTCCAGCACCTAGCCGGAACATACGTCATCTCTTCAACTCTGTCAAAGACTTCTCGTGGCTCATCTACAATTTCAGTGGGTCTGTCCGATAACCAGCAGGATGCGCAACGCCTTCGATTAAAACAGGTAGGTGCACAAGAGGAGATGACGAAGGAGAAGGGCTGCTCCTGCAACCACATTATTGAATCCCCACCGCTCAACGCTGTTGCTACCAGTTGGTCCGCCAATAAGAAAACCGTCCGGTGCGCTAGATGCGCATCGGACGGTTCCGCTGGGTTCTCAAAAAGAACCAATTATTGAGTGCTCTGTATAGTCACAAAGCCTATACAGAAGCAATATGACCTATTTAGCGGTCGACGCTAAGTACCAGGCCGTTCTTGTCGATGTCGATGTCAACGCCACCAACTTCAACTTCCCAGTAGCCGTCGTTGTCCCACTTGACCTTGCCTTCACCATTGTGGGCACGCTGCAGAACCTGGGTCACTTCATCCTTGGTCAGGCGCTCTTCGGTGAGGTCACGCTCTGCCTCACCGGAGTAACCGGTGATTTCGGTTGGCAGGTCGTTGGTAGCTGCGTTGCCACCAGCCTGGCCGCCCTGACCAGCGTTGCCGCCGTTCGCGTTAGCATCAGCACCAGAGGTAACGGTGACGGTTTCCTTGCCACCATTCTGGTTGCTCTGGTTGCCCTGATCAGTCGACGCAACGGTCTCAGTAACGGTCGCTGGGGCGGAGCTGCCGTTATCGCTGCAGGCCACCAGAGTCAGGCCCAGAGCGGCGGTTGCAGCTGCGATGGAAACGCGGCGGTAATTCTTCATTTTCATGTCTTCAACCCTTCTTGTGAGTCTTGTGAGTTTTCCCAACGTTTGCTGGGGAGGCGGTGTCTAGCCTCTGAGAACTCCAGCTCGACACGATTAGTGAGTATACCTATAGGGACATATCAATCAACTATCGCAAGCCCGAAATGTGAGGCATATATCACAGTAGCGCGCGACGTGACCGTGGTTATGCTTGCCTTAATACACTTAGCCGACCCTTCAAGACCAAAAGTCGCCACCGCATGAGCTGAGGGCGGGTCAGGTGTTTTGTGTGAGAGGTCGCGATTATAGATATTTGCCCAAACCGTCGGAGCAGGCCACGGCCATTTAGTTGATGGCCTATTTCCAGCCCTGCCCTTTTACTTCTTGGCGTAGCGCATGCCTTCTATGACGTCATCATTGTCAAAGATGACGGGCTGGCCGTATTCCAGATCGGGGCCGTCGTCGTATTTATGCATCAGGTAATCATTAAGCTACTGCATGTCCTTCACCGTTACCGCCTGGTAAGGCATATCGAAGGCAAGCTTTTCTAAGAATAGGTAGCCATCCTCATATGGCACGGCAACGCCGGTATGTCCGATGAAAAGCGTGGCCGGTTCGGTCAAGGTATCGTGCGAGAATACCGAGACCACTCGGGCATCGGTATCCGCGAACTCGATGCCGCGGTCTTTAAAATAAGCCTTGATATCGGCGATGTGCTGCCCTGGATCTTGTTCCATGGTGGTTTCCACATTCCCATAGAAGGCCTCGAACTTGGCGCGCTCGGCTTCATCAAAGATTTGATCCGGCGCATTATCTAGGGACTGTTGATCTAAAAACAGCAAGGAGTCATTGGGATTGTCCTGGTCATCAACGGAAAAGAGCGAATCCGCCAAGGTGAAGGTATTGATGCGGCAATTGGTACCCACATAATCCGCGTGATGGTCATTCCAGGCCTTTGAAATGGCCTCCACATCGTAGTCCGGATCCTGCGTCCCGTAATCCGTGAAGCCTTCGGCCACCATGCTGTCCGTTGGTACGGCAGTGTTGTATTCGTCTACCAATTCAAAAAAGCCGTCGATGCTTTCTTGTGGCACTCCGGCATCGGCAAGCGCGGTGCGGGCTACTTCTTGCGATTGCTTATCGACGAGATTGCTCATCGTCATCCCCGCCAGAAGCTGCGACGCATCGGCATCTGCGGTCGGAATCTCCGTATGCTGTGCGCTCGCCGACTTTGAGTGCGCGGCGGCACTAGAGGACGACGCAGATTCGGAACCACTCGCAGCTTGATTCGTGTCACCACTATCGGGATTCGAGCAGGCCGCTAACAATAAACACGCTGCCACGGAAGGGACAGTTAGGTAGGAAAAGCGCATCATCACATGCTAGCGAAAAAGAGCACTCACACGATAGGCCGGTAGACATTTTGCGGGTATTTCTGGCAATTTTCGCACCTATTAGCGAATTTACTCGGTGGGCACATCCTTATGTCCGACCCACCTGATTTAGTAACTGACGTTGCAACTTCGCACCTTTGGCCGCGATTCGACGAGTGGTGCACAATTTTCACTCCCCCACCTACATTGAAAGGAACGCTCACCATGAGTACCCCCTCCTCTTCTCCGTCTCCGTATTCCAATAACTCTCAACCCGCGGGCCAACCACCGGTGGGTCAACCACCAGCTGACGCGCCGCAGAAGAAAAAGGGCGGGTGCCTCAAATGGGGCGCAATCATCATCGGTGTCCTCATTGTTATTTCCATCATTGCGGGTTTGGGCGGCAGCGATGATGAAAACAGCAGCAGCACAAACTCCACGGACCAAACCACCCAGCAAGACACTGTGGAGGCCAACCCAGAAGAAGAGGCTCAGGAGGTTGACGCAGGCGAAGATTCTCACGCTGCGCAGGATGACCAGGACGTCCCGCGCGAATTCAAGAATGCCCTGAAGAGCGCAAAGGTGTACTCAGACACCATGCACATGTCCAAGCAGGGATTGTACGACCAGCTCAGCAGCGAGTACGGTGAGCAATTCAGCCCGGAAGCCGCCCAGTACGCCATTGATAATTTGGAAGCGGACTACCACGATAATGCTCTTCAAACGGCTCGCAATTACGAAGAAATGATGAGCATGTCCCCCAACGCCATCTATGACCAACTCGTCAGCGAATACGGTGAAAAGTTCACCGCAGAAGAAGCACAGTACGCAGTGGATAATCTGTAGTCACCCTCACTAGCATTGAGGCACCACTGCACTCGAAAGGATTCCTGCCATGAACGCTCCACACTCCACGTCTTCCCCGGAACCTGATGACGACTCCCAGGAGCCGTTGCCTTTAACCAAGGATCCATTCCTTAGGTGGAGCGTTCTTGTCCTTATTATCCTTGTCATCATCGCCATCGTCACCAACCTGCCTTAAAGCTGGCGACGGCATGGTCCGACTAGGCGTCTAGTCCCCTAGCGCTTGCGCCGGCCGCGGCGAAAACCTTTTAGCTCCGCCTTCTTGGCAATCGCGGCCACCTGTGCCGCGGTGTAGTTCACCGGCGCGACCCCGGCGCGCGGCAGGACCCAGCCCCGCCAGTAGGAGATGATGGCCATGCCACTGCCGACGATCGGAGAAACCACCATGCCCATGGCAAATTGGTCATAGGATGCAAAGGTCACCATGACGATGCCGGTAACGATGGATGGCACCGCGTAGAGGGGGCTGCCGCCGAAAATGGACGGGATTTGTCCAGAGGCGACATCGCGGACCATTCCCCCACCAACGGCGGTAAGAACTCCCAAAAATACGCACGGGATCATGGGCATGCCCGCAGCCAGTGCTTTCACGCAACCGGTGGTAGACCACATGCCCAAAATGATGGCATCGCCGTGCTCGCGGAAAATCTCCCACGCCTTTCCCTTCAGTTCAATAAGGAAGGCGGTCAGCGCGCCGGCGCAGGCAAGGCCCAGGTACCAGGGGTCTGAAATAGCGGCGGCGGGGCCGTCATCGATAAGCATGTCGCGGATCATGCCGCCAGCCAGGCCAGAGAAGAGGGCGAGGAAAATAAATCCCACGATGTCGAATTCGCGGCGGCGGGCAATCGTGCCGCCGATGATGCCGTTCAAAGCCACTCCGATCAGATCGAAGGCCTGGTACATCGTGTTGATGAGGGGATCCACGTCGTGCATAACAACTACTGAACATAGCCGATCACACCGGTTTCGCCCTTTCCAGGGGTAGCTGGCGAGTAAGGTTGATAGACGGTCTCTTATGGCCGGATTACAGTGTTCTCCCGCTTTGTCTCGGTTATCTCGAAAGTTCTTTCATGTCTAACTCAAATGCCAGGTACTTCATCTGGTCCAATGGCCTGCAAAATTTAGGCGATCAGATCGTTGCCTCCAAAACGGTGCTGCCAGCACTCTTTAATGCGGCAGGCGTTCCCGCCTTCTTCACCGGCCTGCTTACCCCTATCCGGGAATCTGGCTCCATGCTGCCGCAAGCCGCCCTTACCCCCTGGGTGACCACGCACCGCGCCCGCAAGCGCTTGTGGATGATCGGCTCGACCGGCCAAGCCATCTCCGGCGCCGTCATCGCCCTCGCCGCATTCTTTATCCGCGGCGCATGGCTGGGCGTGGTCGTGCTTCTCGCCTTGGCGGCGCTGTCCTTATTCCGCGCTCTGTGTTCTATTGCGGGAAAGGACGTGCAGGCGCGCACGATTTCCAAGGGCCAGCGCGGCCGGGTCACCGGATCAGCAGCGGCCTTGGGCGGCGGGGCCACCCTGTTAGCCGGTGTCATCTTATTCCTCTTGGGGGATCTCACGATTTCCACTATGGGCATCGTTTTATTGGTCGGCGCTTCTACCTGGGCCATTGCTACGTGGGTATTTTCGCACGCGGAAGAGCCGGTGCCGGAGGGGGAGCAAGAGGGCATCGATAAGAGCTGGTGGTCAGATACCTGGAAGCTTTTTACTGGCGATGCCCAATTCCGCAACTTCGTCATCGTTCGCGCCCTGTTGCTGGTCTCGGCACTTTCTACCGCATTTATCGTGCTGCTGCACGATGACCTTTCCGGTATCTACGGCTTCGTGCTTGCCTCCGGTCTGGCTTCGCTCGTAGGTGGGCGCGTTTCTGGCATATTTTCGGATAGATCCTCCAAGAACACTATGGCGGCTGGTGCGGCCATTTCCTCCGTCATCATCCTGCTCATCGTGGTTAGTTCCCATTGGGCCCCAGACTCCGTGAATGCTTGGGTCATGCCGCTCGGCTTCTTTGCCGTCAACCTCGCGCATACGGCAGTCCGCGTGGCCCGAAAGACCTACGTTGTGGATATGGCCGGCGGCGATAAAAGGACGCAGTACGTGGGTGCCGCTAATACAATGATGGGCATTATTTTGCTCATCGTGGGTGGTATTTCTTCCGTCATCGCTCTCGCGGGGCCAGAGGCAGCGTTGATTTTCTTGGCGCTCGTTGGCTTTGTTGGCGTGTGGCGCGCGGGCAGCCTAAAGGAGGTTTCTCGCACATAGTTTAAATAGGGACTATATGATGAAGCCCGAAGAACTAATCAAACTCAACCCCCAGGAGTTTTGTTGACCGTGGAAGCAACTACCCCAAGTGCCGTCGTCGTCCTCGCGGCGGGCGCCGGCACGCGCATGAAATCCACAAAGCAAAAGACTTTGCACGAAATTGGCGGTCGCACGCTGCTTGGACACGCGCTGCACGCCGCGGCGGGAATTAACCCAGACCACCTCGTGACCGTCGTGGGCCACCAGCGCGAGCAGGTCTCACCCGTCGTAGAAAAGATTTCGAATGAGCTGGACCGCGAGGTTGTGCAGGCCGTGCAGGAAGAACAGCGCGGTACCGGCCATGCCGTGTCCTGCGGGATTTCCCGGATTTCGGATTTTGAAGGCACCATCATCGTTACCAATGGTGACGTGCCGCTTTTGACCCCAGAAACCATCGAGGGGTTGCGCGATACCCACACTGCTCAAGGCAATGCGGTCACGGTGCTGTCCATGCGCCTTGCAGATCCCACCGGTTATGGCCGCATCATTCGCGACACGGATGGGTCTGTCTCCGCCATCGTGGAGCACAAGGATGCCACCGATGAACAGCGCTTGGTTGATGAGGTCAATTCCGGCGTTTTCGCTTTCGATGCGGCAGCATTGCGCGATGCCCTGACCAAGCTTGATACCAATAATGCGCAGGGCGAGCTTTACATTACCGATGTCCTCGAAATCGCCCGCACCGCTGGGCATGGCGTGGGTGCGCACGTGGCCGCGGATCCGCAGGAACTCGCCGGCGTCAATGACCGCGTGCAGCTGGCCGCCGCTGGCCGCGAGCTCAACCGCCGCATGGTGGAAAAGGCTATGCGCGGTGGCGCCACCATCATCGATCCAGAGACCACTTGGATCGGTGTCAATGTCACCATCGGCACCGATGTCACCATCCACCCCGGCACCCAGCTGTGGGGTGCAACGAGCATTGCCGATAATGCCGAGATCGGCCCAGATTCCACGTTGACGAATATGCAGATCGGTACCGGCGCGTCCGTCGTCCGCACCCACGGCAGCGATTCCGTCATCGGCGTCAACGCCAAGATCGGGCCTTTTACCTTTATTCGCCCGAATACCATCGTGGGCGAAGACGGCAAGCTCGGCGGCTTCGTGGAGGCGAAGAATGCCGAGCTCGGCCGCGGTACCAAGGTGCCGCACCTTACCTATATTGGTGATGCCACCGTGGGCGAGGAATCCAATATCGGGGCATCCTCGGTCTTCGTCAATTACGACGGTGTGAACAAGCACCACACCACCATTGGCAGCCACGTGCGCACCGGCTCGGATACGATGTTTATCGCTCCGGTCAATGTCGGTGATGGCGCGTACTCCGGTGCGGGTACAGTAATTAAAGACGATGTTCCCGCGGGAGCACTCGTAGTCTCCGGTGGCAAACAGCGCAATATCGAAGGCTGGGTTGAAAAGAAGCGTCCGGGCACCCCAGCGGCACAAGCCGCAGCCCGTGCACAGGACAACGAAAAGTAAAGGGGCATATTCTCCTATGACTGGCAAGGTAACTGGTAGTAGCAAGAACATGAAGCTCTTTTCTGGGCGCGCACACCCAGAATTGGCAGAGGCAGTGGCAAAGGAACTTAACACCGATCTGGTTCCTACCACCGCCCGGGACTTCGCCAATGGCGAAATCTTTATCCGCTTCGAAGAGTCCGTGCGCGGCGCTGACTGCTTCGTCATGCAATCGCATTCCCAACCGCTCAATAAGTGGTTGATGGAACAGCTCATCATGATCGATGCGTTGAAGCGTGGTTCCGCCAAGCGCATCACCGCAATCTTGCCGTTCTACCCATATGCGCGCCAGGATAAAAAGCACTTGGGCCGCGAGCCCATCTCCGCCCGCCTGGTCGCAGACCTCCTGCAAGCAGCCGGCGCGGACCGCATCGTCTCGGTGGACCTGCACACGGACCAGATCCAGGGCTTCTTCGACGGCCCTGTGGACCACATGCACGCCCAGCCCATCTTGACTGACTACATCAAGTCCAAGTACGCCACCGATAACATCGCCGTCGTCTCCCCCGATGCCGGCCGCGTGAAGGTTGCCGAAAAGTGGGCTCACGACTTGGGCGATGCCCCGCTGGCTTTCGTGCACAAGACCCGCTCCAATACCGAGGCCAATAAGACGGTCTCCAACCGCGTGGTGGGTGAAGTTGAGGGCAAGGACTGCGTGCTTCTCGATGACATGATTGACACCGGCGGCACCATCGCCGGTGCTGTGCGCGTACTCAAGGAAGCAGGTGCAAAGAAGGTCATCATCGCCTGCACCCACGGCGTATTCTCTGACCCCGCCCGCGAGCGCCTGTCCGAGTGCGGCGCCGAGGAAGTCATCACCACCGATACCCTGCCGCAGTCCACCGAAGGCTGGTCCAACCTCAAGGTCCTGTCCATCGCCCCGCTTCTGGCTCGGACCATCCACGAGATCTTCGAAAACGGTTCCGTAACTACCCTTTTCGACCGCGCATAAGCGTTTAGCCGGTCGCACTACACCTCACACCCCGCCCTTCGCGCTCACCGTGAACGGCGGGGTGTTGGTGTTTTCCATCCCCGTGAGCGCCAAGGGCGGCGCAGGTACACGCAAGCACTACCGCACTACCGCCTGCTGTTCTCCCACCCGCCCTTCGCGCTCACTGCGTAACCCGAGCTACAGACATACGCGCCGCCGGTGAGCGTGAAGGGCGTAATCAGAGGAAAGGGCGCGAAGGAAGATTAACGGGGTGGGTTTTGGTTTCGTCGGCCGAGAGATGCTAATCTAACTCAGTCTCGGCGAGGGCGACTCAAAAATTGGGAAGCCGTTATCGACGCGATTGAAGTTAGAGCATGTTGCTTTTATTGACGCCTGCGATGACTCGTCCAAGACGTTCATCGGCAGGCTTTCGTCGTTTTTATAACTTCGATAGCCTCGCCGCACTACACCGACAAAGGAGATTGCATCATGGCAGAGCGCCCAATTATTAAAGCAGAACCACGTACCGTCTTTGGCAAGGGCTACGCCCGCCGCCTGCGCCGCGACTGGAAGGTTCCCGGCGTAATCTACGGTAGCGACCAGGAGCCCGTACACTTCGCAGTGCCGCTGCTGGACATCCAGTCCCTCGTTCGCAACAACGGTGTCAACGCCGTTCTGGAGCTCGAGATTGAGGGCGAGCAGTACCTGACCATGGTCAAGAACGTTGACCAGAACGTGCTCACCATGGACATCGACCACGTTGACCTGCTGCTGATTAAGCGCGGCGAGAAGGTCGAGGTTGAGGTTCCGATTACCCTGACCGGCGAGTCCGCACCGGGCACCATGCACATCCAGGATGCAGACGTCCTCATGGTTGAGGCTGACGTACTGAACATTCCGGAAGAGATCGAGCTGTCCATCGAGGGCCTCGAGGACGGCGAGGTCATCACCGCCGCCGACATCACTATGCCGGAAGGCACCACCCTGGTGGCAGACCCAGAGACCGTTATCCTCTCCATCACCCTGCCTGAGGTTGACGAGGAGCTCGAGGAGGCCGCTGAGGCTGCCGAGGAAGGCGGCGCCGACGCTGGTGCCGACTCCGTCGACGAAGAGGGCGAAGGCGAGTCCTCCGAGTCCGACGACTCCGAGGAGTAATTTCCCACTCCCCCAAACGCATATCGCCGTGAGCATTGCTGCTCACGGCGATATCGTGGTTTTATAGATGGTTTTATAAATCTTGTCCGGCAAGTTCACGAATTCTAGGCGTGATTTCGATCTTGCCTTTGCCTTCCTTAGCGCGTTTGATAATGAGCCGCGCAGCAGCAACTTTGCTACTAGGAATCTTTTCAGTTTCGCGATCATCTTCAGGTAGTTTTTCGGGCATGGGACGCACCTCCTTAATCACTACGATACTTCTCCAAGTCCACCGCTGTAAGAGGTATTTTTAGCAACCGAGCAGCAATGATACTCGGCGGCATATTCTATGGAGCATGGAAGTGTATTTCCAATAGAATTTCAATCTATGCGACAATAATGCAGTGACTCCACTACTCGTAGTAGGCCTTGGCAATCCTGGCCCGAAATATTCAGGCACGCGGCACAATATCGGCTTCGACGTTGCCGATGAGCTCGCCGGTGAATTAATGAGCAGCTTTTCGGTACATAAGAAGACTAATACCGAGGTTGCGGAAGGAATGCTATCCGGCCGCAAGGTAATCTGCGCTAAACCGCGGTCCTTTATGAATCTTTCTGGCGGGCCGATCAAGGCACTCGCCCAGTACTTCCATCTGGCGCCCGCGGATATTGTGGTGGTGCACGATGAATTAGAGTTCGACTTCGGGACCGTGAAATTGCGCCAAGGCGGTGGCGATCACGGGCACAACGGTCTGCGCTCTACTACGAAGTCGCTCGGTACTAAGAACTATCAGCGTCTTTCCATCGGCATCGGAAGGCCGCCAGGCCGGATGGATCCGGCATCGTTTGTGCTCAAGCCATGGTCCAACCAAGAAAAGGTGGAAATCCCTATCCTCTGCGCTGACGCGGTAGCAGAAATAAGGAGTGCGCTAGACTAGCTGGCATGAAATTGGCTACTCTTCGCACCGCGTTCGGCACCTCCGCAATCCGCATTGAAGGCGATAATGTGGGAGTGGAGCTGGACTACGAAGACGTAGGAGCGCTGCTGCGCAGCGAAGATTGGCGCAAGGCCGCACAGCTATCCGGCGAGCCGATAGTCTTTGATCAGCATGATTTAGAAGCAGTCGTCCCAACGCCAGGAAAAATCATCTGCGTAGGCCTTAATTACGCCAAACATATCCGGGAAATGGGCCGCGACTTTCCCGAGCACCCCACGCTGTTTATCAAGTTCGCCGATGCCCTGACCGGCCCCTTCGATGACGTCTATATCCCCGAATACGCTACCCAGAAGCTGGACTATGAGGGTGAGCTAGCGGTGGTCATCGGCGAGCGCGCGCACCGCGTAACCCGCGCGGACGCATTGGATTACGTGGCGGGGTATTCCATCATGAATGACTACACCCTGCGCGATTTTCAGCGCCAGACCAGCCAATTCCACGCTGGCAAGTCTTTTTATCGCACCGCAGGGTTTGGGCCTTGGCTGACCACCCCTGATGAATGGGCGCCAGGTGGTAGCGCGCGGCTGACCACCACGGTTAATGGCGAGGTGCGCCAGCAAGACAATACCGATGACCTCATCTTTTCCATCGCTGAGCTCATCGAATTTTGCTCACAGCTCTATCCCCTCAACCCCGGTGACGTCATCGTGACCGGTACGCCCGAAGGCGTTGGGTTTGCCCGCGACCCGCAACAATTCCTCCAGGATGGCGATACGGTAGCCATCGATATCGAAGGGCTCGGCCATATTTCTAATACCACTCGCTACGGCGAGCCCGGCCTCTAAGCCTGTTGCACATACCCCGCACATGCTGTGGCTGGGTTCTCACTCCAACGAGGGCACACCAGTTTTCTAGATAGGGCTACCAAGCCGTTAAGCTGGAAGAATGAGCACCAAAAGCAGCAAATCCCCTAAGAAGCTGAATAAGAAGGCCTACGAAAAAGAGCTCGAGCGGTTGCAAGCAGAGCTCGTCGATATGCAGCAGTGGGTCGTTGAAACCGGCGCCCGCGTGGTCATCATCATGGAAGGCCGCGACGCCGCCGGCAAGGGTTCTGCCATTAAGCGCATCACGCAGTACCTCAACCCCCGTACCTGCCGCATCGAGGCACTACCGGCCCCGAACTCGCGCGAGCAGGGACAGTGGTATTTCCAGCGCTACGTGGAAAAGCTGCCCACCAAGGGCGAAATCGTCATCTTTGACCGCTCTTGGTACAACCGCGCCGGCGTTGAGCGCGTCATGGGCTTTTGCACCGACCAAGAATACGTCCGTTTCTTGCACCAGGCTCCCACCTTTGAGCAGATGCTTGTGGAAGACGGCATTATCCTGCGCAAGTACTGGTTCTCTGTCTCCGATGAAGAGCAGATTAAGCGCTTTGAATCCCGCCGCAATGATCCGCTGCGCCGCTGGAAGCTCTCCCCCATGGATCTGCAATCCATTACCCGCTGGGAGGACTACTCCCGCGCCAAGGATGCCATGTTCATCCACACCGATACCCCGACCGCGCCGTGGTACACCGTGGAGTCCGAGGATAAAAAACGCTCGCGCATCAACGTCATTTCGCACCTGCTCAATACGATCCCTTACGAGAAGATCGAGCGCGAGTTGCCGGAGATCCCGCACCGTCCCGATTCCGATGGCAAGACCTACGAGCGCCCAGACCGCGAAGAGTTCCGTTACGTACCGGATGTAGCCGCCAAGCTAGAGGACTCGTCTAAAAAGAAAGGGAAGAAGAAAGGCAAGAAGGAGGACAAAAAGAAGTAGTCCCCCGAAGGCGTACTACTATGTCCGACTATGAGCATTGACACCGTGGCAAAAGCACGCTTAGGGGATAAAATCCTCACCGCGGTGGCAGCGCTCATCGCGCTGTTTTATCTCATCGGGGCTTGGGCGGCTCCAGGAGCTATCGAGCTCATCCAAGCAGCGCTTTCGCTTTTATTCTTGCCCTTCATCTGGGTCTGGCGTACCAAACCAGTACTCAGTGCAGCTGGCTTTATTGTCCTCCTTGGTGCGTGGGCCGCGGCGTGGATAAGCCAGCTACCAGCCAACCTCGGGGTTACTCCATGGGCATTGACCGCGCCGATGGCCGTCTACGCCACCTCCCGCTACGTGGAACGCCGCTCAATTCCCCGCGCGGTGCTTACCGCGGCGCTTTTGGGTTCCTTTATATCGCCCGCGATGTGGCGCATTGACCCCGAGTCCTTTTTATTATCTTTCCAGCTCGATCGCCGCTACATCACCTTGCTGGTGGTGCATTGGGCAGTGCTCGGCAGCGCCTATTTCATCGCCGCACGCTATTTTGACCTGGATAGGCAACGCGAGCGCTTAGCCCAAGAACGATTCCACCAAGCGCAGGAGGAAGAGCGCTTACTCGTCGCCCGGGAATTGCACGATGTCTTGGCCCATTCCCTCACCTTGATCAAGGTTCAGGCAAATGCCGGGATTATCGCCGCGCGAACGGATTCGACCGCCGCAGAGGACACCTTGAAGAGTATTCGCGATGGTGCGGATTCCGCGCTGGAGGAAGTGCGCGGCATCGTCACGGCACTACGCAGTACGGGGCCTACGGCTTTGGAACCCGCGCAGCAGCTCGAGCATGTACAGGGCATCATCGATGGCTTTCGCACCGCTGGTCTGGAGATTGACGCGGAATTGCCTTCCTCCTTCGAGGTTTCCGCGCTGACTCAGCTAGCCCTGGTGCGCATCATTTCTGAAGGGCTGACCAATGCCTTGCGCCATCAAGGCCCCGGCACGCATGTGCAGCTAAAACTTACGCTTTCCGATGCCGCACGAGTCACCCTCACCTCCACCGCTACGTCGCCTACGCCCAGTGAGGTATCCGGCAGCGGCGTGGGTTTGGTGGGAGTTAAGGAACGCGCCCAAGCGTTAGGCGGACACTTAACCAGCAATGGTGATGCCCAGAAATTTACACTGACTGCGGAACTACCACTACACAAGGACAACCATGCCTAAGATTCGCGTCATGCTTGCAGACGATCAAGCAATGCTCGTCGCTGCCTTATCGACCATCTTGAACGCGCAGGAAGATATTGAGGTGGTGGCTACCGCAACCTCCGGAGCCGATGCCGTTTCCTTGGCACTTCGCCACCGCATCGATGTGGCCATTTTGGATATACGAATGCCGGGCATGGATGGAATTGCCGCGGCCCAAGCCATTCTTTCCCGCACCCCTAACTGCCAGATTATCATGCTCACCACGTTCAATGAAGAGGATCTGGTATCGCAATCTATTGCCGCCGGTGCGCATGGATTCTTGCTAAAAGACGCCGACCCAGAGGTTCTGGTAGAAGCCGTACGCGACGTTGCCAGGGGCGAGTCTGTCCTCGCCGCCCAGGTAACGGGCCCTGTTTTAGAGGGCTACCGCAAGGCGCTAACGCACAGCCAGCTCAGTCCGCACGAGCGCCAAGGACTGAGCCTAGTTACTCGGCGCGAGATGGAGGTGCTCACGCTCATCGCGCGCGGTGCTACAAATAGCGAGATTGCCGGCCACATGTCTATCGCAGATACCACGGTAAAAACGCATGTCTCCGCTCTGATGTCCAAGCTAGCTGCACGCGACCGCGTGGCTTTGGTACTGCTGGCGCACAAAGCTGGCATTGCCTAGCCTCCTACTGTGGTAGGACTACCCCGGCGCGAAGACCGTCTCGAGGGCTGAAGATCAAGGCAGTAGCGCGGCTCATACTTTTCGTATGAGCTATGAGGTTTCTTTCGAACACATCACAAAGTCTTTCGGCTCCCAGGCAGTACTGCGGGATATAAGTTTTCACGTTTCGCCTGGCCGCGTACACGCTGTGCTCGGGAGAAATGGCGCCGGCAAGTCCACCTTGTTTTCCATTTTCCTCGGGCTGCTACCCGCCGATTCGGGAACGGTGCGCGTGGCTGGCAAACCATGGTCACGGGAAGTTCTCGACCATGTTGGTGCCTCGGTTAACGGGCCGGCTTTCTATGGCCACCTTTCTGCTACGGATAACCTCCGCGTGCATACCCGCCTTCTCGGATTGCCTGATACTGAAATCGACCGTGTCTTGCACATTGCTGGTCTAGCCGGGGCTGGTTCTAAGAAGGCAAAGTCTTTTTCCACCGGAATGAAAGCCCGCTTGGCCTTAGCCCAAGCCCTACTCGGTGATCCAGAAATCTTATTGCTCGATGAACCGCAAAATGGACTCGATCCACAGGGCATCGCGGAGCTCCGCAAACTCCTCCAGCAGCTCGCCGCCGCTGGGCACACAGTCGTGGTCAGCTCCCATCAACTCGGTGAGGTCCTTCACCTAGCCCACGACATCACTATTTTGTCCCAAGGCACTATCCGGTACTCCGGCTCCCTACAAGAACTGGCCCCCAGCGGTGAATTGGAAGCCGAATTCTTCCGCCTGACTTCTGCAGATGGTGAGACCGATGAGTAACCAGTATCGACGGTATCTCTCAGCGGAACTACTGCGCAGCCGCGGCAGCGCCCTGCAGTGGTTACCCTTGCTCGCCCTGCCTCTGGTGGTAATGACGGTATTCTTTTCAGCCTTCGCCTCCTCCGCCGAGGACGCTACCGGGGTTCTTGGCTGGCAGTCCATGTTTATCACCGGCATGTACGCTCCACTCATAGCGCTTTTTGCTGGCGTTCCAGAGCGCCGCGAGGTGCTCAGCCGCGGCGGCGGCACCCTATGGCGCCGGCTTCATCCTCGCTACGAGCACGCGTCCCGGTTCCTCTTCGTCGTGGTAAGCCTCGCAGTTTTTCACCTTCTTAATTTCGGTCTGTCCTGGGCGGCGGTTGCAGCGCAAGGGCGTGCAGACCACCAGCTGCTTCTCATCGCTGGGGCTTATTCTTTCCTCGGAGCCATCGGCATCGCGGGGCTTGCGACCGCATGCGCCCGCAGGCTGGGCCTTGCCGTCACACTTATCCTCGCGGTTATCTGGCAGGTCATTAGCGTGCTTCCTCGCGTTGTCGAGGGGCAGCTATGGTGGGCCTTCCCACCCGCCTGGCCGCTGCGGTTACTGTTACCTGCGCTGCGTATCCACCAAAATTCGGTTCCGCTCGAGCCTGGCGATCCACTCCTGCAGGAAAGCCCTCTTCCTGCACTGGCGTTATGCCTCATCCTCGCTGTAGCAGGCTCTTTGACCGCGACCATGACGCCTCGGCGAGTACGTCCGCTTTCCCGACGCCGACGCGTAGCGATACCCACGACCAGTACCGCCGCCACGCCAGCTCAAGGGTGGCAGCCTGCGAGTGCCTCTCGTGCCGCTGCCTGCTCCCGCCTTTCCGATGCGCTCCGGGGCTTTCACCGGGCCATAATGACGCCAGCGGTCATTACGTGCTTGGTATTAAGCGCCTTAGCGCTGATCTTTATTGCCCTTTACTACCCACCACGCTATGTACAGGGATTCTTCGTATTTCTGCTTCTCCCCGTGGGTGCCGGTGTACTTCCTGTACTGGTCTGGCCGGGGTTCTCGGGCGCGTGGCCGATTGTCTATACAGAATCTCGCCACTGCTCTACTGCCCTTCTCCTGTGGTTACTGGGCATCATCGCAGCGGTGTGCACGTGTGCTTCGGTCGCAGTTATCTTCGCGGGTGAAGCCACCCTAGCTGTGCTCGCCCAACTGCCGCTAGCCATCGGCGTCGGGTACGTGCTCGCGGTGGTCTCGCTCATCATGGTGATCCGCTTTGGTATCTGGAGCTCGCTAGTTCTCACCATCATCGGCACCATTGTCTCCGTGACGGTAGGCGGCGATGTCCTTGCAAAGACCGTCCTCTGGCTCGTTGCTTTCCCCGCCTGGCCGATGAATGCGGATTCTCCTGGCCGCTACGCCTGTGCTGCGATAATGACCCTGCTTTTCGCCGCCATTACTTCGTGGGCCGCCAGGCGGTTGCTGCGCACACGGGCACTTCGCCCTACCGATTAAATAACTAAGGCCCGCGGGGACTCCGCGGGCCTTAAACTATGCGAGCTTAAAGCTCAGAGGGAGATACGCGCTTGGGCAGGACCACCGGGCGGGCATTAGAAAGCCCTTCCACCACGCGGATGACCTGGTTGGAGTAACCAAACTCGTTGTCGTACCAGACATAGAGCACCAAGTGCTTGCCGGAGGCGATGGTGGCGATGCCATCGACGATGCCGGCATTGGTATTGCCCACGAAGTCGCTAGAGACGACCTCTGGGGAGGCGATGTAGGAAATCTGCTGGCGCAGATCCGAGTGCAGGGAGACGTTACGCAGGAAGTCATTGACCTCATCGCGGTCGACTTCTTGCTCCAGCTCCAGGTTAAGCACCGCCATGGACACATCCGGGGTGGGAACGCGGATGGCGTTACCGGTCAGCTTGCCCTCGAACTCCGGCAGGGCCTTGGCCACGGCCTTGGCGGCACCGGTGGCGGCAAGAACCATGTTCAGGCCAGCGGCGCGGCCACGGCGCTCGCCCTTGTGGTAGTTATCAATGAGGTTTTGGTCATTGGTAAACGAGTGCGCGGTTTCCACGTGGCCGTGCGCCACGCCGTAGCGGTCATTGATGACCTTGAGCACCGGGGTGATGCCGTTGGTGGTGCACGATGCGGCGGAGAGGATCTTATCGTCATCGGTAATAGCGGAATCGTTGATGCCAAAGACGATGTTTTTAATATCGCCCTTGCCCGGCGCGGTCAGCAGCACGCGAGCCACGCCCTTGGCCTCCAGGTGCTGGGACAGGCCTTCCTTATCGCGCCAAACACCGGTGTTATCCACCAGCACGGCGTTGTTGATGCCGTATTCGGTGTAATCGATCGTGGCTGGGTCATTGGCGTAGATCATCTGGATCTTGGTGCCATTGGCCCAGATAACCTGTTCTTCCTCATCCACGCTGATGGTGCCGTTGAAGGCGCCGTGGACGGAATCGCGGCGCAGGAGGCTGGCGCGCTTGATGATGTCCCCTTCGCCCTTATTGCGCACCACGATCGCGCGCAGGCGCACGCCGCCGTAAGCAGCCTCGCGGGCGACGAGGATGCGGGCAAGGAGGCGGCCGATGCGGCCAAAGCCGTACAGCACGACATCGGTTGGGTCGATGTCCTCGCCGGCACCGACGATTTCCGTGAGTTCATCTTCGAGGTAGCGGCGCAGGTCATCTTCGCCCGACTCTTCAAAGCCCAAGAGGAGGCGTCCGACGTCGATGGACGCGGAGCTTAGGTTCATATCCGCTAACTCGGACAGGATGGGCAGGGTTTCTGCCGTGGAGAGCTGGCGCTGGGCAATGCGGCGTCCGTAGCGGTGGGACTTGATGATGTCGATATCGGTCTGCCCCACCAGCGGGCGGCCGAAAATGGTGGCGACGACGTTGTTATTGCGGTGCAGTTGGTGGATGAGGGGAATCATCTGTTGCGCCAATTCGAGGCGCTCGTTCCAGTCATCATGTCCAATATGTGCGTTCGCAGTCACGAGGCTCCATCCATTTCTATTTCGGGGGTGGCTAGAAATCTTCGCCCCAAATTTTAGCGTGTATCAGTGTTTGTTTTGGCATAGGGAGTCCAGAATGTCTGCGACACTACCCCCGCAGATTTTGGCGGCCGGCTCACCTACGAGGCAGTAGGCTACGGCATCATCATGCTGCGCTCGGCGTTCCTTGAGCACGGAATTAAGCATGGGATATATCGGGGGTAAATCGGGGTGGGCGCGGGTGTAGTCGGTCTCTAAACCGCGTGCATGCCGCCCCGAAAAAGCGCGGGTGGATACGGTGGCCCCGCCGCGTTGGAGAAGCTTGCGGTTGTAGTCACTGGTTCCGGCTTCTTTAGTCAGCAAAAAGGCAGAGCCGCACGATGCGGCGGCCACGCCGGGCAGGCTTAATACCTGGGTCACGTCTCTTGCCGTACGCAGCCCACCTGCGACAATCAGCGGGATGTTCGGTGCGACCGCGTGAACGGCTTCATGGACGGCGGCGATGAGATCTGGCAGGGGCCGATCATCGGGAAGCGCGGTGCGGTCCCACGTGCCGCGGTGCCCGCCGGCAGCGGGCCCTTGTACGCACAGCGCGTCCACTCCCAGCGTGGCGGCGGTGCGGGCCTCATCGGGCGTGGTGACGGTGGTCCAGGCCTCGGCGCCCGCGGCGTGGATGCGGGCAAGCTGCTCAGAGTCAAAGGTGCCGAACATAGACCACACGACGCGCGCGCCGCCCTGGAGCGCCAGCTCGAGCTTGTCATGGAAGCCGAAGGAATAATCGGGATCCGGCAGCGTGGCACCTTCGGCCGCAGCCAATTCCGCGGCGGCGGCCAACTGCTCGGGTGTTAACGGATCCTGCGGGCAAAACAGGTTCACCCCAAAGGGGATGCCGGCGCAGGCATCAATCTGGCTGCGGGCAGAGTCCACGCTGGCAGACCCGAGTCCCAGGGTGCCAAAGGAACCGGCCTGATGCGCGGCGCGCACCAGATCCACGGTGGTAGGCCCGCCCGCCATGGGCGCTGGTATTACGGTTCGTCGCAAAGATTGAATAACCTGACTCATAGGAAACTACTGTACCAAGCTAGAAAGGCGCATTCGTGGCAGCTTTGACAGATTTTATTGCCCGGATTTTCTGCGGTCCCTCGCCAGTGCAGCAGGGGCTGGATCCGGCCGAGTTGGAGGCAGACTGGCTCATCATTGGCCTGGGAAATCCCGGCGCGAAGTACGCCGCCACGCGCCATAACGTGGGATATATGGCCGTGGACGATGTGCTTGCCCAAGGCGGCGACGTGCTCGAGCCGGTGCGCGGGATGGACCTCGAGGTAGCCCCGCTGCGCTGGGGCGATACCCGCGTACTGGCGGTGCGCACGATAACGTTTATGAATCTCTCTGGCGATCCGATTGCCCCGCTGGCGCGGGCTTTGGGTGTTGCGGCAGACCACATCATCGTCATTCACGATGAGCTAGACCTGCCTGCCAATAAGATTCGGCTAAAGCAAGGTGGCAATGAAAATGGGCACAACGGGCTGAAATCGCTCACGCACAACCTGGGCACGCGGGATTATGTGCGCGTGCGCATTGGCATTGCGCGCCCGCCCAAGGGCTCGTCGATTCCGAATTATGTTTTAGCACCTGTCGATGCCGGCCCCGGCTTCGATACCGCCATCGCCACCGCCGCCGAAGCCGCCCAACTCATCGCAACGCAAGGGCTCGTACAAGCCCAAAACCGCATTCACTCGCGCTAGGACTGGGAAAATTTCTCCAGCGCCTGCGGGCTGCCGGCGGCGACGATGAAGTCGGTGGGGGCGAGCTGGGTGGCATCGGCAAGCGGGGCCCAAGCACCCTCCACCTGGCAGACTGAGACCAATTGCACGTGGTGGGTGCGCCAAACCTCGCCCAGATCGAGCGGACGCCCTGTAACCGAAGAGGGCGCGGCCATCTGCGTCACTCCGTAATACGGGGCGATCTCAGCAAAGTCGCGGAAGCGCCCGCCCAAGAGGTAGGCCACGCGGCGGCCGGTATCGCGCTCCGGGCGGATGACGTGGTGGGCACCAATCTGGCGCAGGATGCGCTCGTGGGCCTCCGAATTGGCCTTAGCCCAAATATCCTTGACCCCCAGCTCCACCAGGTTGGAGACGGTGAGGATGGACGCCTCCAGGTGCGAGCCGATGCCCACGATAACTCGCTCCACCTCGTCGATGCCTAGTTGGCGGAGCGCCGCCGGATCGGTGGTATCCGCGGAAATAGCCTCGGTTAAGTGTGGTGCTCGTTCGCGCACGATCTTTTCATCGGAATCGATTCCAAGGACCTCTACCCCATGGCCCATCAGCTCGCTAGCCAGGGAGCAACCAAACCGCCCCAAGCCAATGACGACAACAGGGGCAATGTCGAGGGTGGCGCGGGAGTGGCCCAACGCCTTGAAAATGCTAGCCAATGAAGGGCCTTTCTTCGGGGTAGCTGTAGCGGCGGCCGAGGTTCTTGGCCGCCAACGCTGCTACCAGGGTGGTTGGGCCAACGCGGCCCAGGTACATGATGAAGCACAGCACGATTTGTGAGGGCGCGGACAAACTGGCGGTAATCCCGGTGGATAGGCCCACGGTGGCAAAGGCGGACATGACCTCGAAGGAAATCTGATCGCCGCTAAATTGCGGGTCGAAAAAGCGCAGCGCCGCCACGCCGAGGGTCACCACCAGCACGCCGGCAAAGCTCAATGCTAGCGCCTGCCGGGTAACACTGTGGGGAAGGCTGCGGTGGTAGATGGAGGTCTTTTCCTTGCCCAAAAACTCCGCCGCCATGGCGGCCAATAGCACGCACGCGGTGGTGACCTTGATGCCGCCAGCGGTACCGGCCGAGCCGCCGCCGATAAACATCAAGGTATCGGTGCCCATGAGCGTTACCGGGTGAACCTCACCGTAGTCGAAGGTATTAAATCCGGCCGTGCGCGGGGAGACGCTGGCAAAGAACGAGTTGAGGAGCTTCTCGCCCCACGTCATCGGCGCCAGCACGCCATTCCACTCCGTCAAGGCAAAAAATATCGTGCCTGCCGCAATGAGCACGCCGGTGGCCGCCAGCGTCATCCGCGCGGTAATTGAGATGCGACGCGTCGCCTCTGACCCGCGACGCACGTGGCGCACCAATTCCGCCCAGACTGGAAAACCCAGCCCACCACCGATGACCGCTCCGGCCAGCGGCAAGAGGATCCAGGCATCGCCGACAAAGGGCACGAGGTTATCGCTATTGGTGCTAAACCCAGCGTTATTAAAGGCCGAAATGGCGTGGAAGATGCCCTCCCATAACGCCCGCGGGAAGGAATGCCCGTAGCCCACCATAAGCCGCGCGGTGACCGCCGCGGCGATAATGCTTTCTACCACCGCGGTAAAGGCGAAGGTGAAAATCAGGGTGCGGCGAATGCCACCGGCGAGGATGGGCCGGTTTTCATAGGCGCCGGTCTTGCGCGCCTTAAAGCTAATCCGGCCGGTCAAGAGCAGGCCAGATAGCGAGGCCAGCGACATAATGCCCAAACCGCCCAATTGGATAAGGGCCAAGATGACAACTTGCCCGGCCGGGCTCCAGAAGCTGCCGGTATCGACCACGACCAAGCCGGTCAGTGAGACCGCAGAGGTCGCGGTAAAAAGCGCGGATAAAAACGAGGCGCGGGAATCTCCGGCCTCGGCGAACGGCAGTAAGAGCAGAACCGTTCCTATCAGGATGAGCAGTAGAAACCCGGTGGCGGTTAGCCGCGCCGGTCCCCACTGCCGCAGAAAAAGCAGGCGCTTCACAAGCCGGAAGTATAGACCTGTCCAGCCCCAAGCGGAACTGCTAGGCGGGGACGACGCGGATAAATATCACGGAAGGATATCGCGGACGGATGTCGCGACCATGGCTAGAATCGGGCCCATGACTTCGCCGTACTCCGCAGCTAGGACCATCGTGATTACCGGGGCATCGTCAGGCATTGGTGCCGCGGCCGCCCGGCAGATTCACCGCACCCGCCCGCAGGATAACCTCGTCATCATCGGCCGCAATCCGGACAAGACCGAGGCCATCGCCAAGGAGGTGGGAGGTAAGTATTTCCTCGCCGATTTCGAGTCACTGGCTCAGGTCCGCCAGCTGGCCGATGACCTGCAGCAGCTAGAGCGCATCGATGCCTTGGGCAATAATGCCGGCGGTATTTTCGATGGACCCACCATGACCGCCGATGGATTCGAGTGCACGTGGCAGGTCAACGTGGTCGCGCCGTTCCTGTTGACGTCCCTGCTACAAGACAAGCTGCGCGAGAGTAACGCCACCGTGGTCAACACGGCGTCGTTGGCCAATATGGTGATGTCGAATTTCGATCCGGCAGATCCCAATACACTGGAGCATTTCAGCCCAGAGCGCGCCTACGGCAATGCCAAGCTGGCGGATATCTTGCTCGCCCGCTTTATCGATGCCCACGGCATCAACGCGGTGTCCTTTCACCCGGGCGTTTTAGCCACCGAATTTGGCAAGTCCTCCACGGGGCTTACGGGCAAGTTGTACTCCGGGGTCATCGGCAAGGCCTTTGGCACCGCAGAGGCCGGCGGCGAGAACTTGGCCTACTTCCTTACCGGTACCGAAGGCATCCATTTCCAGTCCGGGGAGTATTACAATAATAGGCGCACGCTGGGCGTGCAGCGCCCGATTGCGAAGAATACCTCCGTGGCCCACCGCGTCTTTGAGGATCTGGGCCGCCGCCTCAATGTGGAGTGGTAGCGCTCAAGCATTAGACTATGGCGCATGAGTTCTGTCGCTTTTGAGGCCTCGCGCCGCCGCACGTTCGCCGTTATCGCCCACCCGGATGCCGGTAAGTCCACGCTGACGGAGGCGCTGGCGCTGCATGCGCACGTGATTAATGAGGCCGGCGCAGTCCACGGCAAGGGCAACCGCAAGTCCACCGTGTCTGACTGGATGGACATGGAGAAAAACCGCGGTATCTCCGTGGCTTCGTCTGCGCTGCAGTTTGAATACGCCCCGGAGGGACACGAGGGCGAGCCTTATATGATCAACCTGGTCGATACCCCAGGTCACGCGGACTTTTCGGAGGATACCTACCGCGTGCTTACCGCCGTGGATGCCGCAGTGATGCTTATCGATGCCGCCAAGGGCCTCGAGCCGCAGACCCTCAAGCTCTTCCGCGTCTGTAAGGCGCGCGGCCTGCCCATCGTCACGGTGATCAACAAGTGGGACCGCGTGGGCCGCGAGCCACTCGAGCTCGTCGATGAGATTGTGAACGAAATCCAGCTGCAGCCCACCCCTCTCTACTGGCCGGTGGGCATCGCGGGCGATTTCCGCGGCCTAGCTCACATCAATGATGACGGCGAGGCCGATAATTACATCCACTTCATCCGCACCGCCGGTGGTTCCACCATCGCACCGGAGGAGCACTACGATCCCGCAGGCGCGGAAGAAAAAGAAGAGGATGTGTGGGAAACCGCGGTGGAAGAAGCCGAGTTGCTTGCCGCCGATGGCGCACTGCACGATCAAGAGCTCTTTGAACAGTGCGTGACCTCCCCACTCATCTTCGCCTCGGCCATGTTGAACTTCGGTGTCCACCAGATCCTGGATACCTTGTGCGCCATCGCCCCAGCCCCGCACTCCCGCGAATCCGATCCCAAGGCCGTGGAAGCGGCCACCAGCGCCATCGATGAGGTGCGTGAGGTGGCCGATGACTTTTCCGGCGTCGTCTTCAAGGTGCAGGCAGGCATGGACCAAAAACACCGCGATAACCTGGCGTTTATGCGCGTGGTCTCCGGTGAATTTGAGCGCGGCATGCAGGTCAACCACGCCCAATCCGGGCGCACCTTTTCCACCAAGTATGCCCTCACGGTCTTTGGCCGCACCCGCGATACCGTGGATACCGCCTACCCGGGCGATATCGTCGGCCTGGTCAACGCGGGCGCACTAGCGCCCGGTGACACCATCTACTCCGGTAAAAAGGTGCAATTCAAGCCCATGCCCCAATTCGCCCCTGAGGCCTTCCGCATCCTGCGCGCGAAATCACTGGGCAAATACAAGGCCTTCCGCAAGGGCTTGGAACAGCTCTCTGCCGAAGGCGTGGTGCAAATCCTGCGCAACGATGCCCGCGGCGATGCCTCCCCGGTCATGGCGGCGGTCGGCCCCATGCAGTTCGAGGTCATGCAGGCCCGCATGGAATTCGAGTACAACGTCGAAACCGTCACCGAGCCCATCCCCTACTCCGTGGCGCGGCGTACCGATGCCGAATCAGCCCCAGAGCTGGGCCGTCAACGCGGCGTGGAGATCTTTACCCGCCAAGACGGCGAGCTCATCGCCCTATTTGGCGATAAGTGGAAGCTCGCCTTCATTGAAAAAGAACACCCCGAGCTGACCATGGAGACCTTGGTCGCGGATTAGTCCCCCGTGGCAGCGTCGTCGTTGCCAGATCACGCGGGTTAATCCCGCGCCCGCGCATCCCCTGGAATTTTCTCCCCCAACGCCTCCGTCAGGCGTTTTTAAAACAGCAGCATGACCGGGATGACCACGATCTTCATGAACTGCGCCACCACGATGGTGGAGGTATAGCCGGTGAGGATGCGCGAATCTGAGCTGGTACCCGTGGCGTAATTGACCACCGCGGGCTGGCCAAAGAGGCCGGAAATACCGCCGGAGGTACGGGTTTCGGATTGCCCCATAAAGCGGCTGGCCACCGCGAAAATCCCGATGATGATAACGGCAATAATCGCAGCCAGCACCATGGATTTCAGGCCCATCCAGGAAAAGGCGGTGGACACAAAGGCCTCGCCGGAAGACAGTCCTACCGAGGCCAGGAAGATGGCAAGCCCCCACTGCTGGAATGCCGTATTGATAGGAGACGGAATCTGCCACGGAATGCGGCTGGTGCGGTGCAGGGCGCCGAGGACCAGACCGGTAATCAATGGGCCCAATGCAAACCCCAATTCGAAGGACGCACCACCTGGCAGCGGAACGACGATGAGGGAAATGAGGTAGCCGATGGTCAGTCCACCGCCGAGTGCAACCCAGTTAAGCTGCGAATACGCGGTCACGGAATCGCCAAAGTAATCGCGGACATCGCCCAGACGGTCTTGCTTGACCACGATCTCTAGATCATCGCCGGATTCGAGGTGGGTTTCATTGGTGGCAAGAAATTCCTCATCGCCGCGGCGCACCCGCACGATCCGCGCGCCATAGCGCGAAAAGAGGTTTAATTCCTTGACCTTGCGGCCCTCAATGTCCTCATTGGAAATGGCCACGGTCTCATTGACCAGGGCTTATCCACGAACGGGGTTTGGGGCTGGCGCTTTCCCAGGGCACTGGTAAGCTCTTTGGCTTTTGCCTTGGTCACCAGCACGCGCAGGACATCGCCGCGGTGCAATTCCGGGTTATCGCCCGGCACGTCGATGTCACGGCCGCGGCGGATGGTAGCGATGATGAAATGATCCGCGAATTTCTCGCGCAGCTCGGCGTAGGAGATATCGCGGGTGACCTTAATCGTCCGCGAGCGGAAAATCTTTTCCGCCGAGTGGTCTTGGTCCTTCTGCGCTGGCCAGCTATGCCGCAGGACGAATGCCACAAGGAGGATGGCCACGGCCACGCCGACCGGATAGGCCAAGGAGTATCCCACGGCGGGCAGCTCCTCGCCGGATTGCTGCTGGGCCACGGCAAGCGACGCCGTGGACGTCGTTGCACCGGAGAATACGCCGGTCACCGTCAGCGGCGATAACCCCATGAGGCTGCCGATGCCCAGCGCCGCGGCCGCCGCGGCTATTACCGCCACAGTGGCGAGCAGCATGTGTTTTAGCTGGGTGGAAAAGCCCTTGAAGAAGGCCTCGCCGGCAGACAGGCCTTGCATATAGATAAAGAGTCCCAAGCCCAGCTCCTGCAAGGAACTGAGGATATTGTCATCTAGATCAATAAAGGATCCGAAGGCTAAGCCGACAAAAAGGGTACCCGCCGCGCCGAAGCGCAGCGGGCCAAAGGGAATCATGCCAAATAGCGTGCCGAGCACGATCATGAAGAAAATGCTCAGCCAAATATTGCCATCAAAAATCGCTAACACGCTGTGCAATCTTAGGAGCTTGGCGCGATTTAGCTAGCTGAAAATGCTTGGCACCGTGCACCGAATACCGCCATTAGTGCAGCGCACGCGATTATCCCTCCTGATGCCGCCAAGAACCAGGAGGGCGATCTCACACCGCCGTGCAGAGGTGAGCTAGTCCAGCAGGAATTCTTTCCACTTTGGCCACTCAGCATGGGTTTGCGCCTTGCCAGCCTGGTAATTCGCCCGCAGCTTATCCACGTTGCGCTCGGTGGAGGCCACCTGCATATCTTCTGGGAAAAACAGCTGCGCCTTGCCCTGGCGCTCTAGCTCGAGGAGCCGGTCCTTGGCCGCGTTATAGATGGGCGGGCGGCCAATGAGGGCATCGGCAATAGCGGGGTACTTGCGGAAGATGCGGCGGGTGATCGCCGGGCGCGCCACCTCAGGGCGGACATACCCGCGCGGCTTGGAGCCGATGAAAAGGAATTTCTCGTAGCCGGCCTCCTCTGCCTGCTCGATGGTAATGCCGCCGGATGAGCCCAGGGCACCGTCCACATAGGGCGAGCCATCGATGATGCGGATGGGCATAAGCAGCGGCAGCGTGGACGAGGCGCGCACCCGCACATACAGATCTTCCGGTTCTGTCACATCATCGCGGGTCCAATACACGGATTCGCCGGTATCGGCCCGCGCGGCGGCAAGCACCATATCCGCTGGGTGCTGGCGGTAGGCATCCCAGTCAAAGGGCATATCCTTATCCGCGGAGCGCTCATAAATATATTCCGCATTGAAATAGCCATTGCCGCGCACCAGCGAGCCCACGCCACCGAAGCTGGGGTTATTGACAAAATCCGTGAAGGATTCTTCCGCGCGCTTGGCATCGTGCGAGAGGTAATTGACCGTGTGGGAGGCGCCAGCAGATACCCCGCCCACCCATCCAAAGGTGACGTTTTCTTGGATGAGTTTGACTATGCAGGCGGCGGTATAGGAATTGCGCATTCCGCCGCCTTCGATCACTAGGGCGGTGTTGCTGGCATCAATCATGGTCTCCCATAGTACGCGCGGCGATGTTACGGCGGTCAACCCGCTACCTGACTGCGCGGCTAGACTTGAACGCTATGGGATTATTGGATGCTCTTGCCAAGCTCACCGGGAATGGGGCGCCGCAGTTGGCGCGGCCCGATTCCGCGGCGACCACCATGCAGGTGGACCGGCTGGATATTAGGACCGCCGGCCAGCTCATCATCATTATCACCGGCCAGCAGGGCGCCCGGGCCCTTGCTGAGCGCGCCGCCTCGCGCGAGTCCGCAACCCTCATCTCCCCCACCACCACGGCGCATTTCCCCGCCGTAAAGAAGGATGTGCTGCCGGTCAAAGATCCCAAGCACGGCTGGATTATCCCCATCACGCCCTCACTGGCGAGCGCGCTTTCCCAGGCAGAGCTTGCGGGTACTCCGCTTGCCGATGCCCCCACTTCCAGCGAGTACGAGCTATCCCCCAGCCTCGCGGTGGTGGTGGAATAATGCCTATCTACCCCTTCCAAGGAAAACGCCCGCGCATCCACCGCAGCGCGTGGATCGCGCCGAATGCCACCATCATTGGTGATGTGGAAATCGGCCCGGATTCTTCCGTCTTTTATGGATGCGTGCTGCGCGGCGATGTTGGCCCCATCCGCATTGGCCGCCGGTGCAATATTCAGGACAATAGCGTTATCCACGTGGAACGGGAGGCACCGTGCATCCTTGAAGACGATGTCACGGTAGGCCACATGGCCATGCTCCACGGCACCCACGTGGGTGCCGGCAGCCTAGTGGGCATGTCCGCTACCCTGCTATCTCGCTCCACCATCGGGCCCGGTTCGCTCATCGCCGCCGGCGCGCTGGTGCGCGAGGGCGCGGAAATCCCGGCGCGCTCTTTGGCCGCCGGCGTCCCAGCCACCGTGCGCCGCGAGCTTTTCGCCGAGCAGTCCGCGGCGTTTATCCCACACGCCGCGCGTTATGTGGACCTTGCTCAGCAGCAGTCTGCCGCTGAGCTCGCACTTGATGATGTCTACTTTGACTAGCGCATCCCTATAGGTTCACGACACCCATGATGATGAGGAAGACGGCGACGATATAGCCGCCGATGAGCGTGACCCGCGTGCTGTTTTCGCGCGCCGCCGCAAAGACTCGCCCCGCAGCTGAGTCTGGGTGGGCGCGCACCACGGCGATGAAAAGCCCGCAGATCACCGGCAGGGACAGCGCCAGGGTGGCGTACCACAAGAGGCCGCCGTATTGGGCGGCGAGCGATAGATCCTGGGTGGCCAAGAACATGAGGCCGAAATAAAACGGCACGGAGGTCAGCGATTGGACCACGCCCATCACGAAGCCGATCAGCACGGTGGTGATGGAAGGCGTGCGCAGCGGCTGCAGCATGCGCCCGATCAAGGCATTGGGTTTGCCTTGGGAGTGCCAGGCGCCAAAGGCCAGTGCGATGCCGACGATAATGAGGATGCCGCCGGCAATCGGTGACTCCAAGATGGCCGCGATCTGTTCGCGCACGCCCAAAAGGACGAACATCACCACGGCCGCAGCGGCGAGAACGCCCAGCCAGTCGCCCAGGATGACCAGGCCTGCGATCCAGCGGTACTTCCCGCGCGGGAGCATGATGCCGATGGCTACAAGGATGCCAATGAGCAAGGCATTGACCGAATCCAAGAGGGCGAAACTTACCGCGTGAATCATGCGCGATAGTCTACCTATCCTTCCCGCCGCCCTGTGCTTTCTGGCCGCGCGTGGGTTATAGGTCACATTAAAGAGCTACTATGCCCACCTGCACCTTATTTTGCACCACATGTGCAGGATTGCATAGACTATGCACGATTTTAGAAGCAGCGCCCACCTCTCTCACTCATAAAGGAGCTCGCCCATGTCCAAATTCCTCTACCGGCTGGGAAGCTGGTCCTACCGCACGGTATGGCCCTTCCTCGCCTTCTGGCTCATCGTCTTAGTGGCGATGGTTGGCCTCACCGCCGGCTTTGCCAAAACCCCGAACCCCAACTTCGCCATGCCGGAGATGGACTCCACCACCACTCAAGAAGAGATGATGGAGCACTTCGATCAAGATACCGATGCCATGAGCGCCCCGGAGGGCACCGTGGTCATCCAAGCCCCTGCGGGCAAGGAGCTAAGCGATGACGCTGTTGCCGGGGGCATCGACAAGCTGCTCCAAGACCTCAAAGACACCGGTGCGCTAAAGAACGAGGATGAGTTGGTCAGCCCGGTCCTCGCCGCCGCCGGCATGGAAAAGCAGATGGGCGAGCAGATGCGGGCACAGGGCATGCCCGAAGAGCAGATTGCGAAGAACCTGCAGCAACTTTCTCCGCTCAGCGAGGACAAGACCACCGGCTCCGTCACCATCGCCTTCGATGCCGCTGATGTCATGGACATCAATGATGACGATATGGCTGCGGTCACGGATGTCCTGCACAAGCATGACGGCGAAGGCCTTTCCGTTAAGTACCAGGGCAATGCCTTTGCGATGGCCGATGCCGGCATGAATGGCAGCGCTGAACTCATCGGAATGGTGGTTGCCGCCATCGTGCTGCTGGTGACCTTCGGCTCTTTCGTAGCTGCCGGCATGCCGCTAATTTCCGCCGTCATCGGCGTGGGCATTGGTATCCTCGGCGTGCAGCTGGCCACCATCTTTACCGATACCGTCTCCGATATGACCCCGACGCTGGCCTCCATGATCGGCCTGGCCGTGGGCATCGACTATGCCCTCTTCATTGTCAACCGCTTCCGCAATGAGCTCATCACTTCCTCGGGCCTAAATAACCTGACGCCCAAGGAACTGGCCAAGGAACTGAAGAAGATGGATAAGGGCACCCGCGCCCACGCCATGGGCATGGCGCTGGGCACCGCCGGCGGCTCCGTTGTCTTTGCCGGTACCACCGTGGTCATCGCGCTGGCGGCCCTGACCATTATCGGCATTCCGTTCCTGTCCACCATGGCTATCGCCGCCGCCGGAACCGTGGTCATCGCCGTGCTTGTGGCCAATACCTTTATCCCCGCCGTGCTGGGCCTGCTGGGCACCAAGATCTTCGCCGGGCGCGTGCCCGGCCCCAAGGTCCCAGACCCCGAAGACGAGAAGCCAACCATGGGCCTGCGCTGGGTCCGCCGCGTGCGCGCCCACCCGTGGCTGCACCTCGGCGTGGGCGTCATCGTGCTTGCCATCCTGGCCATCCCGTTTGCGAATATGCGCCTAGCCATGCCTACCGATGGCTCCGCCAAACCCGGCACCCCGCAGCGCGAGGCCTACGAGATGTCCGAGGAGGCCTTTGGTCCAGGCCGCAATGCCCCGATGATCGCCTTTGTCAATGTGGAAGACGTCTCCGAGCAAGACCGCATGCCGGTCTTCCAGGATCTGCTCCACAAGTTCAATGACACCGAAGGCGTAGACAACGCCCAAATCATCCAAACCACGGACAATGGCGATGCCGCCCAGATCATGATCACGCCGACGACAGGTGCGACCGATGAGAAAACCACCGAGACCTTGGAACGCCTGCGCGAGTACCGGGGCGAGTTTTCTAAGGACGGCGGCTCCTACGGCATTACCGGCATCACCCCGATCTTCGACGATGTTTCTGAGCGGCTCAATAGCGTGCTTGTTCCCTATGTGGCCATCGTCTTGGGCCTTGCCTTCATCGTGTTGATGCTGGTCTTCCGCTCCATCTGGGTCCCGCTCATCGCCGCCGCAGGCTACGGGCTGTCCGTGGCCGCCACCTTCGGTATTACCGTCGGCATCTGGCAAGAGGGCATGTTCGGCCTCGTCAACGACCCGCAGCCGCTGCTATCCTTCCTGCCCATCATGCTCATCGGCCTGACCTTTGGCCTGGCCATGGACTATCAGGTCTTCTTGGTCACCCGCATGCGCGAGGGCTACGTCAGCGGCAAGACCGCTGCCAACGCGACCTCGAATGGCTTTAAGCACGGCGCGCGCGTGGTCACGGCAGCAGCACTCATCATGATTTCGGTCTTCGCAGCCTTCATCTTGATGGACGAGCCATTCATCAAGACCATGGGCTTTGCCCTGGCTATGGGCGTGCTTATCGATGCCTTCGTTATCCGCATGATGGTCATCCCCGCCACCATGTTCCTCCTAGGAGACAAGGCGTGGTGGTTTCCCAAGTGGTTGAATAAGATCGTGCCTAATATGGATATCGAGGGCGAAGCCCTGCACAAGGAGCGCGAGGCGCTCCTAGGCTTTCAACACGACAAGGTAGGAAAGGTTCATCGTGACTAGTTTGCGCGAATCCAAGAAGCGAGCAACGCGCCAGGCCATGTCTGATGCCGCGGCCCGCCTCGCCTTGGACGGCGGCGCTGAGGCAGTCACGGTCTCAGGTATCACCAGCGCCGTCGGGGTCTCCCCGCGCACATTCCACAATTATTTTTCTTCGGTGGCGGATTCCCTCTTGCACTACACCGCGGATGTCCTCGAGGCATTCGCAGAAGATATTCCCACCGCATTTCCCGGCGAGCCCATCTCTTCGGTCTTGGAATTAACGCTCATTGATGCCCTCGACAACGAATACATGGAGCTGCGCTCGCTGCACAGCCTGTTCAAAATCGGCGAAGCGATGGAAAACCTCAGCCACACCGCCGAGGAAAAGAAGAAATTCGATAGCGTCACCCACAGGATCATCGCTGCTTTTCAAGAGCGCTACCCCGAATATTCGACCTTCGAGCTCACCATCATTTTGAACGCGTGCGGCAGCACCGGCAATGCCTGCCAGCAAGAGCTGAAAAGGCGCTGCGAAATGGGCAAGGCGCCCAGCAAACGGGAACGCGATGAGCTGGTCCACCACGCCTTTGCCACCCTGCGCGGCCTCGTATGAGGTTTCAGTATCCTCGTAGGTAATTATGGATACTTCAAATTCGCTTGCCCAGGCCACCCGCGATGCCTGCTTTATTCAGGCGGGCCTTGACGCCGCCTTCCGGGCCCGCCTGGGTGATACCACCGACGTGGAATTTAATTTCCTCACCCCCTCGACGGATGCCGAGGGGCGCCTTAGCCACAATCAGCCCGTGGAAATCCGCTGCAGCTCGTCCTCCAGCGTCAAAGACTTCCGGGGCACGCGCATCGCCGTCATCGATCGCGCCGCCTCGCCCACCTGGCGGTGGGCGATGCAAGCGGAAACCGATCTGCCGCAGGGCGGGGATGATCCGGCGAAGTTTATCCCCCTCGCCCGCCTCCTGGCCGGCAATGCCCCGGTGCTGCGGGCGCGGCAAGGCGATCATGAGGCGATCATCGCCGTGGATTTTCATCCGCGGCTCGATTTTCCCACCAGCATTGCCGCGGGGCTTCGCCGCAGCGCGCCGGACATTGATGAGCAGCGCGCGGTGCACGAACTCGCCCACCACTTGGGCATTACGCTCGCAGAGACTGGCGCGGGCTCCCCTGCGGAGTCTGCCGAGCATTATTCCGATGGAACGACGCTGCATTTTTCTAGAGCACTGGGTGCGCCGCAGATCACGGCAATCGAGCCGGGCATGAAGGATACCCGCATTATCGAGGATGCTTTCTATTACGGCATGGAGCACCAGCTGTATTTCCAGGGCAATTTCCCGGAGGCCACGGTGCACCTCGATCTGGACGGTGCCACGGCGGAGATCCGCCACTCTGGCGGGAGGGACGAGGCCACGGCGGTGCTCATCGCCACCATTTCGGAGGATCAATTCTTGTGGTCTTGGGCCGATCCCGCGGTCAAGGACACCGCAGCCGCGCAGGCTGCCGCGAACCTGTACCGCTTCGGCATCGATCACCAGGTACCGGCGCTAATCCGGCCCGCGCTACCCTTGGACTACGCGCGCGCCCGGCAGGTACCGCAGCTGGCCCTGCCCATCCTGGGCATGTGGACGCTGGTGGGCACCACGCTTGCCGATGGCCGCGTCGGCCTCGCCCTCCTCGATTCCGAGGCGCTGCATCTGCCGCAGCCCACGTCAGCGGCCACGGAGGCAACGCTCGCAGTGACCCCGCCCCGAGAGATCAATGAGGCGCAGGCCCGATCGGCCTACGCCTCCTTCCGCGGGATTAACCTTTAGCTAATACGCCGCGGATGGCGTCTACATCCACCTCCGCGACGCTTGCGGGGTTAAAGGCCGCGTCATTGGATTTATCTACCAATACCGCGCGCACGCCATCGGAAAAGTCATCGCGGCGATACATATAAGCGCCCAGTTTCTTTTCCAGCTCGAGGGCATCGCGAATGCTCGAGCACTGCGCCTCTGCCCGGTAGAGCTCCAGCGCGGCCACGATGGAGGTCGGGCAGGCCTGCGCGGTGAGCTTATCCACCAGCTCCTTCAGCTCCGGGTATTCCTTAGCGGCCGCGGTGATGTCCTGCCAGGAATCGTGGCGGAAGCTGGCCTCGATCCCCTCGATGAGCTCTGCAAGCGGGGCCTCATCTTCTGGCTGCACGGAGTGCTGTTCCAGCGCGGCATCAATGCCCTTATCAATGACGTCGCTGGCAAACGCATCGCCGTCTTTTACGTAGTCAGTGGCCAGCCCGCTCCACACGAGGTCTGCGGCGTACATGCGGTAGCCGGTAATACCCCAGAACTTTGCGAGCTCTGGCGAGGCCTTACCGCGCGTGCCCACCGCGTTTTGGGAGGCATAGGCCATGCCCACATCCGTGACATAGCCAATATTCATCTCCGGCATGGAGGCGAAGGTCTTGTCCGTGACCACGCAGTGCGAGCCGTGCGCGGAGACACCAAGGCCGCCACCCATAGCGATGCCATCCACCAGCGCGATGACCGGCTTAGGGTATTCCGCGATATCCCCGTTGAGGGTGTACTCCGAGGCGAAGAAGTCATCGACCTCGTCGTACTTGCCGTCGACGATGCCATCGCGAGCCATGCGGACATCGCCACCCGCGCAATAGGCCTTGGGATTGGTAGAGGTCAAAAGGACCTGCTCTACCTCGTCATCACCCCGCCACTTATCCAAGGCAGCGGCGATGAGATCGATCATTTCTGGGCTGAGAGAGTTGAGAGCCTTTGGGCGGTTGAGCTCAATGACTCCGGTATGGTTGCGGATTGAGGACACGATAGGTGCATCATTAGTCATATCCTCTATTGTGACACACAACTCATGTACCTAGCTACCGTTTGCGACTTCACAGATAGGTCTTAATTTTGCTTCCACAGCTTATCGCCCTAGACATGGACGGCACCCTGCTCGATGGAAACGGCGACTTGCCGCCAGGATTCGCGGCGACCAGCCAGCGCGCAACCGAGCTTGGCGTCACCCTCGTTCCGGCATCTGGGCGCCAGCTCGCCACCCTGCAACAGATGTTTCCTCATGAGGAGACCTTTATTGCAGAAAATGGCTCCGTGGTCGTGCACAATAACGAGCTGCTGAGCACCACTCCCCTGCCGTCATCGGCCGTCCGCGCTGCGGTAGCGGCGCTCGACGCGGTGTCCCAACCCCACACCGTGGTGCTGTGTACGCCAGCTACGGCGTTTGTGGAAAGGGGCATCGACAGCCAAGCCTCCACCGAGATCTCCAAGTACTATAAATCCATCAGCTGGGTAGATGATCTCCATGATCTGCTCGATGAGGAGATCATCAAAATCGCCGCCTTCTGCGCCGATGGCAGCGAAAGGCACCTCCACGATCCGCTGCGCGAGGCCGTGCCTGAGCACAATATCGCGGTATCTGGGGCAGTGTGGCTCGATGTCATGGCGGCCGGGGTAAATAAGGGCGTGGCGCTAGAAACCATGGCGTCGCTGCTGGATATCCCCCAATCCCGCACCGCGGCTTTTGGAGACTTCCTCAACGATTTCGAACTCCTCCAAGCCGCCGGAACCGCCATTGCCATGGACAATGCGCATCCTAAGCTCAAGGCGATTGCCGATACCATCGCCCCGCCCAATACCGAGTATGGGGTGCTGACAGTGCTGAATCAGCTTTTTGACAGCCAACAGGATTAGACTTTCTTTTTTCACCATCTATCCGCCAAAACATTGCCAATTTCCCGCGCCACGCCGTGCTCTCTACTTTGGGTAATGGCGCTTCTCGCGGTCTAAAATTGGCCGACTAGTACATTTTCGTAGTGCAATGGGAGTTCACGTGAATCGTTTTCTGCGCTCGCTGCTGGGGAAGAAAGATTCCGAGCGTAATGAGGCCACGCCGCCCACGACGCGGCAATCAGATGGGCCTACAGGTGATTCCTCCACTGGGGCTTCCACGCCTAATTCCGGTATCCCTACCGGGCCGGATCCACATGCCCGCAATAATCACGAGGCGCGCACGGAACACCAGCCGCCCACCTCGAATGCACAGGATGGCACTAAATCCTCGCACGCACAGCCCACGGATCCCACCCGTGGGTTCGCTCGCCAATCCCGCCAGGTGGGTAACCCCACGCCTCAAGACAAGAAGCCTTCTCGAAACCAGGGCGCACAGACCCCCAAATCCGCTGCGGCCAAACGCTCTGCCCAAGACAAGCAGAATAATTCTGCCCAGAAGAAAACCGGAGCAAAGCCACACCAGCAGGTAAAACCGGCCACGCCCAAGAAACCACAGAAACCGCAGCAACCAGCCGCCGAAACGAAGGAATTTCCCGCCAGCCCCTCCGGCACTTCCCGCGCGTCCGGGACCTCTGGCGCTTCCCGAACTTCTACTCCCGCCGGTTCCAAAAATTCTTCCCGCTCCAATAACTCCGCTGGCACTCCTCGGCCTTCCGACGCCAATCGGTCCACCGGCACCGGCACCGCGAAGCCTTCCGACGATGCGAAGAACTCCGCGCAGGGAACCACGGAATTTCCCGCCCAGCAGTCGTGGCCTGCCCAAAGGCCAGAGCAGCGCAAGCCTGAACAGCGCAAACCTGAGCAAGGCAAAGCCGAGCAGCGTAAGACAGAGCCGCGCAAGCCGGAGCAGCGTAAGCCAGAGCAGCACACATCTGGGCAGCAACAACCTGTTCAGCGCGAGCAGGAGCAGCGCCAGCAAGAGCAGCGTCAGCAGGAACAGCGCCCGCCAGAACAGCGTAAGTCTGCACCGCACCAACCGGAGCAGCAGGCATCCGGATCCGGGCGTCCGCAAGCAGAGCAGCGCAAGCCTGCCTCTGCGCAAGAGCAAGAATCAGGGATTCCTGCTGGAGAAAAGGCCGCCGCAATGGGGGCTTCTCAACCACAGCGCATTCCTGCCGAACAGACCGCACGGGAGCACCAGACCGCGGCCGTTCAGGCTGGCCAGCAGTCTTCTCCGCACGAGACACAAGACGCCAATAAATCGAAATATCCCTTGCAGAACCAGCAGAACGACTCCGAAGTACTCGCAGTCCCGCCAGAGGATAAAAACGTGCGCAAGAAGCGGCACGCGCGGCTGCGCCAAGTCAAGGGCCTTGACGGCCTGCGCGGCCTCGCCGTTATTGCCGTGGTCTTATACCACTTCTTCGGTGATGCCCTACCCGGCGGTTACCTGGGCGTGGACATGTTCTTCGTCCTCTCCGGCTTCCTTATTACCTCGCTCCTCGTGCGCGAGTACCGCACGTCCGGAACGATTAGCCTGAAGGACTTTTGGGTGCGCCGCTTTAGGCGCATCTTGCCCGCCGCCGTCGCCGTACTCGTTTTCTGTACCGCAATCGTCGCGTGGATTGGCGGCGATTTGGCCGTCGGCCTGCGCCAGCAATTCTTCGGCACCCTGTTCTTTGTCAATAACTGGACGCAGATTGCTACTTCGCAGTCCTATTTTGCCGATAACGAAGTACAGGTCTTTGCCCACTACTGGTCGCTCGCGGTTGAAGAGCAGTTCTACCTCATCTGGCCGCTGCTCATCCTAGTTATTTTCCGCGCCTCGTCGCGCCAGCCGCGCCGCCTTCCGGTCGTGGTCGCCAGCGTGTTGGGCTTGGCATCCTTTGCGGCCATGTGGTTCATCTTCACCCCAGGCGAAGACCCCACCCGCGTCTACTACGGCACGGATACCCACGCATTCGGCTTGTTGACCGGCGCGGTCCTCTCCTTGTTGATGACCTCTACGAAGTCCGATCCCAACGCGGATTCCTGGGCCACCTCCGGCAAGGTCGAAACCCGCGCCGCCGGCATCATCGGCTTCTTGGCGCTTATCGGCTATGTCGCGCAGCTATTTCTCATGCCTGACGATGCCGAATTTACCTACCGCGGCGGCCTTTTCCTCACCAGCATCCTTGGTGCCCTCATGGTGTGGGGCGTCATCCACGAGTACGGCCCAATGACGCCGCTGTTTAGGACGAAGGTCATGCGCTGGTTCGGTCAGCGTTCCTTCTCGCTGTACCTGTGGCACTGGCCGGTCATCATGATTTTGGAGGCACTGTTCCACGGCAATCAGAATTCTGAGAATACGTGGATTCTGGGCCTTGTCGCCGTCCCCATCTCCCTGATCCTTTCGGAGATTTCTTATCAGTTCATCGAGAACCCATTCCGCCGCGGCGGGTACAAGAAGACATGGAAGAACTACTGGGCTGCGCGCCCAAGCTTCAGCGAGCTCAAGGACGGCTTTGGCAAGGCCATGTGGCCAGTGGTCCCGTTGTTGGTTGTCGCTTCTTTGGTTGGCGTTGTCTACGGCGTGGTCAACTCCAACGATAAGACGGAATTGGAGCAGCAGCTCGACCAGCTCCAGCAGCAAAACCAGAATAATAATCCTGTCCCGCCAGAGGCGGCCGCACCCTCCACGCCGCCTGCCGAAGATAAGGAAGACGACGCAAAGAAAGAGGACGATACTAAGACCCGTCCGATGCCACAGGGCACGAATATCACCGCAATCGGTGACTCGGTAATGCTGGCGGCCAGCGATGCCTTAAGCCAACGCTTCCCCGGCATTTATATCGATGCCGAAGAATCCCGCCACTACGCGTCAGGTATCCAAATCCTCCAACAGATGAAGAACGCCGGCACGCTGCGCGATACCGTCTTCTTGGGCTTTGGTACCAACGGCGCCGCCCAGCCGAACCAAATCAGCCAGGCCATGGATATCATCGGCGAGGATCACACCGTGGTCATGGTGGTTCCCTATGGCGACCGCGAGTGGATGGCGCAGTCCCAGAAGGACGTCATTGACGCCGCCAAGGAGTACGACAACGCCTATATCGCGGACTGGTGTGGCTATGCCAAAAACAATCCGGAGATGCTCTACTCCGATGGCGTGCACCCGCTTCCCGAAGGCGCCAGCGGCTACTCCGATGCCTTCTATAACGCCCTGAAGCAGTACTCCAAATACGACAAGAGCGTCTCTTCGCAATGCCAGGCTTAGTGAAGTCCACGAGGGCAGGCAGCTAACCCCAACTCGGCTAGCCTGCTGCCCCGGCTCCTCACCTCGGCCCCGGCGCCAAACCCGGCCTCAGCTCCAGCCCGCCCTTCGCGCTCACGGGTTCCGTTCTCACGAGCGGGTACCCCGCTCCCTGTGAGCGCGAAGGGCGGGTTCGCAAAGCGCGGGGCTGTAGATCCCGGCTCGAAGTAGTCGCAAAAATAAAGACCGCACTCATGGTTCACATGAGTGCGGTCTTTCGTATTAAGCGGCGAGATTAGTCGACGGCGAACTCGCCCATCTTGTCCCAACCGGTGCGGCCATCGATGTGGACATTGATGATGTCTGGGGTCTCTACGAGGTACTTGGGGAATTCGTCGCAGGCGCGCTTGAAGTGCTCGCCCTGAACGTGCTCTACGTCCTTGCCATCAGCGTAGGACTCGAGCAGCAGGAAGCGCTGAGAGTCTTCCGGATCGCGGTACCACTTGAAGTCGATGCAGCCGGGCTCGGCGTTGCAAGCCTCGGTGTACCAGTTGATCTCATCAAGGAAGGTATCGGCGTATTCAGGCTTTACGTGGAACTGTACGTTAATCAAAATCATGCCCCCGATTCTACCAATGATATGTCCACTACGTCATGGCTGCTCTGCCATGCACGCGGGTCTCGGAAGAATCGGGGGCAGGTTCCGCGAAAGCTAAGAACTAGTTAAGGAAGTACTCCGCGATGTAGATGAACTCGCCGTCAAAGGCGGTGGCGACGCCATAACCGTACTCAGGTCCGGGGGTTACCTCGAGGCCTCGGTTGAACCAGTTGAGGCGCTCTTGGGCTTGTTCTTCGGACAGACGGTAGACGTTGCCCTGGCCTTCCTCGGTGTGGGTAACGCCGTTTGCCACGTCGCCGTAGTACGTTAGCTCACCGTTTGCGCCCTGGTTTGCCCATTCCTGCGCGATGGCGGCAGCGTTCTCATCTGGGTGGTGACCGGCCTGAGCCAAGTGGTCCGCGGTGGCCGCCTGCAAGTCAGCGGCAACCTGTGGAGCCTCGGGCGCCTGTGCCTCAGGGGCGGCTTCAGCCGTGGCCGCTTCTTCCGCGGCCACCTCCGGCTCGGCATCGGGTGCAGCTTGGAGGAAGCTGGGCAAAGTAACGTTGTACTTTTCAGCAAGGGTGGACACCTGCTGTACCTGCGGGGCCGCGGTGAGCTCCGCAGAAGCCGCTGCCGTGGTACCGGACAGGGCGAGTACGGTGGTCAGGACTGCTGCGGTGGCGCTTCGAATCGGCTTCATGTTTTTCAGCTTGTCATAACTTTTCAGAGGGCGAAAGGTTATTACCGGATACGCTCCACTTCGATATGGCTTTGTTATATAAACGGCATTCTGAGTGATCTGGGTTACTGCGCGAGAGGTATAACGTCCCAAGAAGTCTAATAAATACCTACATCGAGTTCATCGAATTGCCGCTGCAGTTCTTCCGAGTCAATGGAACGCGCAACGTCGGGCCCGGCGATGGCCGCAAAGCCATCGAGGACAGAGGTCCCGTAATTATGGCCCACACCGTCGGGCACATCCTTGGCCCCAGGCAGGTCTGCGGCAACTTGCAGGTAGGTAATAATAGGCATCCACTGCATCACGCGCTCACGGGAATAGGAGGTATCTTCCTTCATCCAATCGGGCTCTTTGAAGGCCAATTCGGGCGACCACCAGCTCACCGGATCGGATGGGTGCTGGATATACAGCATACGGGTCCTGCCCCACTCTTCTTCCGGCACGCGTCCCCAGCGGCGAACTTGGTCCACGTCGTTGGCAAAGCGGACCACGAGGCCGCCGGCGTAGACCGGCGAGATTTCCGTGGACCCGGGATCGCGGCGCTCCACAAACTGCGAGCGCAACCGATTAAAGTGCGGCGGGCCAGTCAATAAGATGCCATCGACGGAATTGGCGGTATCGCGCACACCAGAAAAGGCTGCCTCGATGCCGGTTGTGCCTAAGGACTCGCCGTAGAGGTAGAGCTTGGGCCGGTCATCTTCTGGCAGTGAATTCCACCAGTCCACGATGGGGTTGATGAATTCTTCCCCGGCGCGCTCTACTTGGCTACCGCCGCCAAAGAAGTGAAAGACGGACGGCATGGCGGAATACTGTGCGGCGGCGATGGCGGTATCCCCGCCATAGAGCAATTCGAAGGCTTGCGCGGAATAGGACGATACCCAGCCGGTGCCGGTGGTCATGGTCAATAGGAGGGCCTTGCGGTCTTGGGCGTGGGTGCGCTCGAGTTCATCGATAAGCAGCTGCGCCCGCCCCTCATTGGAGTCGCGGTTGCCCAGGCCGGCGTAGGCACGGATGGGCTCCTTGGCGGGTTTGCCGGTCACCTGCTCTAGCTCGTCCTTATGCGCACCGGAGCTTAGGAAGCGGGAGCCTTGCAAGCCCACGCCGTCCCAGTCGACATCGGAAGTAGGCGATCCGGAGCGCTCGCTGAGGGTGGGGCGCTGGGTGTCCGGATCGGGGTCGGCGTTTTGGGCGGTAAATACCCTATCGCCCAAGCTCACGATAGCACCGGGAATGATGTTTTCAACGGTGTAGATGGCAATGACCGCAACGATTATTACCGCCCCTAGGCGGCGGTAGGTGGAGCGAAACCGCTGCGGGAAGCGCCGCGCCAACCAGCGGACCAGAAAGATAATGGAGCGCAGGATCAGCAGGAAGAGGGTAAATACCGCCAGCGCCAAGGGCACCACCAGCAGGTAGCTGGACATGGATGGCGCGGGCACGGAATATACGCTCGCGAGCTCACGCTGCCAGCGCACGGCGATAATAACGAAACCGACCAGCCAGGCAATGAACGCACCTGTGGCGATGCGCGCGAGCAGCCTGTAGCGCTTTGGCTCCCAGGCGGAGGCGGCAAGCCAGGGATACTTATCCGCCCATTTACTCACGACGAAGCGGTACCACACCAGCTTCACGCCGATGCCCACCACGTAGCCGAAACCGGCGGCAAGGCCCGATATCAGGCCTTGATAGGGCCAATCACGGGGCAAAATGGACGGAGTAAGGCCCAGCGTAGACAAAATGGCGGCGCCGATAACGCCCCACGGATCGAGGTGGCGGACGATATCGGCGATGCGAGCTTCTACTGCTCGAGCTTCTCCCCTAACTCCAGCCATTCCATCTCCAAATCCTCATAGGCGCTGCGGTTACCCTTTAATTCCGTATCAAGCCGGGTCATCGCTTCGGTATCGACTTCTTCTGCCGCCGCGGCCAATTTCTCATTGATCTGCGCAGCGGATTTCTCCAGCTTCTGCATCTTCCGCTCAAGCGCATTCATCTTCTTGGTGATTTCGCGCTCTTGCTGGGAAGAAAGCTTCTTTTCCGGCTTCGGCGCCGGCGCGTCCGTCTTCTTTTCTCCCAGGTTTATAACCCCAGTGTTCTTGCCGGCCTCGATTTCTTCGCGCTTGCGCAGGTACTCGTCGATGCCACCGGGAAGGTTCGTCAGCTTGCCATCGCCAAAAAGCGCGTACGTATTATCCGCAATGCGCTCGATGAGGTAGCGATCGTGCGAGATGACCACCAGGGTGCCCGGCCATGAATCGAGCAGGGATTCCAGCTCCTGGAGGGTATCGATGTCCAGGTCGTTAGTGGGCTCGTCGAGCAGCAAAACATTGGGTTCTGCCATAAGAACGCGGGTGAGCTGGAGGCGGCGGCGCTCGCCACCGGAAAGATCACCGACCGGGGTACGCTGGCGCTTGGCGGAAAAGCCGAGGCGCTCGGCCAGCTGGGAGGCGCTGAGTTCCTTTTTGCCTAGCTGCACGTAGGTGGCAACGTCCTCGACGGCATCGAGAAGCCGGCGCTGCGGATCCAAGTCATCGAGTTCCTGGCGCAGCCAGCCCAAGCGCACGGTTTGGCCCTCGATGCGCTTTCCGGCCGCGAGCTCGTATTCGCCGGCGAGCGTGCGCAGTAGCGTGGTCTTTCCGGAGCCATTCACGCCAACGAGGCCGATGCGCTCGCCCGGGGCTAGGCGCCAGGTGAGGTGATCGACCAAGGTGCGGCCATCCGGGGACTTCACGGTGGCATCTTCTAGCTCGATGACCACGCGGCCCTGGCGCTGCTTGGAAAAGGACATGAGCTCGACTTTGTTGCGCGGCTCGGGAACATCAGAAATAAGCGCTTCCGCAGCCTCAATCCGGTAGCGCGGTTTCGAGGTACGCGCCGGTGCCCCGCGGCGCAGCCACGCCAATTCCTTGCGGGCCAGGTTTTTGCGGCGTTGCTCCATCGCATCGGCCTGGCGAGCGCGCTCGGCGCGGGCGAACGTCCAGTCGTTGTAGCCACCCTCGTAGGCATCAACGGTGCCGTCGTGCACCTCCCACGTCCAGGTGGCGATGGTATCGAGGAACCAGCGATCGTGGGTGACCACGATGACGGCGAGGTTGCGCTTGAGCAGGTGATCCGCCAGCCACTGCACGCCTTCCACGTCAAGGTGGTTCGTGGGCTCATCGAGCACCACGAGGTCTAAATCCTGCACCAGCGCGGCGGCAAGGTTGACGCGGCGGCGCTCACCGCCGGACAAGGAGCTCACGGGAGTCTCCAGCCCCAGGTCCACGATGCCAAGGCCGCCGAGCACGTCGCGCACCTTGGCATTAGAGGCCCATTCGTAGGTCTCGAGCTCGAGGGGCTCAATGATCGCCTGAGCGATGGTGAGCTCTTCGGGCAGATCAAAGCGCTGCGTCACCACGGCCATGCGCAGATCCGAGGTATGGGATACGCGGCCGGAATCCGGCGGCTCGATACCGGTGAGCACTTCCAGCAGGGTGGTTTTGCCGCCGCCGTTCACGCCCACGATGCCGATGCGGTCCCCGGTTTGCACGCCGAGGGATACCCCATCAAGGAGAGTTTTTAAGCCATAGGATTTGGTGACTTGCTCGAGGTTAATCAGGTTTGCCATAACAGGGACTCATCTTAATACCTCCCCACCGCTACCCCCGCATTCCCAATCATCTTGCTACCGAAATTCACTTGCAATACCCTGCGCATGTATGAAGAAGCACACACTTACCCTCTGCACTATCCTCTCTGCCACAGCTCTCACCATCGCTGCCTGCTCGGCGCCTGAAGAAGACACCGACGCCCAAAACACCAGCGAATCCACCACTGCGGAAAGCCACGAACACGACCATGACCACGATCATGATCACGAGGGCCACTCCCACGACGGCATGGAGGCCGAAGAAGGCCAGACCGAGGTAGCCCAGCTTCCCACGCGCATCGTTTTCTCCCACGCTGGGGGCCTGACCACCTACGATGCCAAATCCGGCGACGTTCTCGATGAAGAGGACATGAACGCCTTCCTCCGCCTTAACGATGCCGGCAATGACCGCCACGTCATGGTGACCAAGGGCGATAACTTCCTTACCTACGATACCGGCCGCATCACCAAGGAACACGGCGACCACAACCACTACTACACCGCGGATCCGAAGCTGGGCGATGACAAGATTAAGGCGCCCCACGCCGGCCACGTGGTCCACCACGATGGTTTTACCGCCCTGTTTTCTGATGGCGATGGCGTAGCCAAGATTTATAAGACCGAGGACATCGGTTCCAAGGACGCCAAGCCCGTCAACACCGTCAAGACGGGCGAGGGTCACCACGGCGTGGCCGTCCCGCTTGAGGATGGCTCCGTGGTCATCACCAAGGGCACCGAGGACGAGCGCCACACCATCCAGCACCTGGATAAGGACGGCAAGGTCCTGGATGAGACCACCGAATGCCCCGGCGTCCACGGCGAAGCGGCCGCTGGAAACGGTAAGCTCTTCTTCGGCTGCGAAGACAGCCCCGTAGTCTTTGACGGCTCCAAGTTCCACAAGGTGGACGTCTCCGATTACGCCGGCGCCGAAGGCTACCAGCGCTCCGGAAACGCCGCGGGTTCTGAGGAATCGAACGTCATTCTGGCCGATAATAAGACCGACAAGGACGCCGAGCACGAGCACCCCACCTCCGTGACGCTGATCAATACCGAGGACTACTCCGCCAAGAAGGTGGACTTGGACGGTTCCTACTGGTTCCGCTCGCTGGCGCGCGGCCCAATGGGCGAGGCACTGGTGCTGACCACCGACGGCAAGCTCAACATCATCGATCCAGACTCCGGGGAAATCACCAAGCAGATCGACGCGATTTCCAAGTGGAAAGAAAACGAGGAGTGGCAGCAGCCGGGCCCGATCCTGAAGGCCGCCAATGGCTATGCCTACATCACGGACGCGCAGAAGAAGGAGCTCGTCGTCATCGACCTCTTGCGCGGTAAGGAAACCGACCGCTACGAGCTGGACTTTGAGCCCACCGAAATGGCCGTGCTCTAAATATCCAGCGCTCTAGCGCTTGTGCTTGGCGATGCCCCTCCTCCATCGCCCTAAGCTAGAGCACTTCCGCACCCGCAGCCGGGCCCTGGGCGACAACGCCCTTGGTGCCCGGTATTTCTATGCTGACCTGCGCTGCGATTTCCTCCGCATCTTCCTGCGAAGCACATAAGAAGGCGCAGGTAGGCCCGCTGCCGGAGACGATGCCATTGAGCGCGCCCGCATCCATGCCTGCCTCCAAGGTTTTGCGGAGATCTGGGCGCAGGGATAGCGCGGCGGGCTGCAAGTCATTGTGCAGGTGCGCCGCCACGCGCTGGGCATCGCCGGAAATAAGTGCCTGGGAAATCTCCGTGGTATCGAGGGCCGGTGCACTAGCCCGCCCCGCATCGCGCAATTCATCGAGCTTGCGGAATACGCTAGGCGTAGAAAGGCCGCGATCAGAGGCGATCAGCGCCCAGTGATAGGTGCCCCTTGTCATCATGGAAGTCAATTGCTCCCCGCGCCCAGTCCCTAACGCCGTACCGCCCAGCAGGGTAAAGGGAACATCGGAGCCAAGGGCGGCACCCAAGGCATCCAGAATGTGATCGCCTACCGAATCGATCCCGTAATAACGGCCGTAACAGCGCTCGGCAAGGCGCAGCGCAGCCGCAGCATCCGCGGAACCGCCCGCCATGCCACCGGCGGTAGGAATCGCCTTGTGGATCTCGAGTCCGACCTCCGGAATCTTGATGCCCCCGCGGGTGACATACAAGTGCTGCATGATGCGGTCCACCGCAGTCCAGGCCAGGTTCGTATCGTCCTCGGGCACGCCCGCCTCGTGCGGACCGGATACCTTGAGGTATTGCACGCGTGGCTTATCCACTTCGGCATTGCCTAAATCAGTCAGCGTTACCGTATCGTGCAGGCTCAAAGACTGAAAGACCGTGACCAGCTCGTGAAAGCCATCCTCCCGCGGCTCGGCCACGCCAAGGTGCACATTGACCTTGGCGTGCGCATGCGCGGTATAGGTAATCGGCTCGTTTCCGTGCGATGCGTTCACTGTAGTCCTGCCAATCGTACAAAGTCTGCAACAGCGAGCTTCTCCCCGCGCTGCTTCGGATCGATTCCGGCCGCGCGCAAGGCCTCCTCGGCGGCTGCGCCGGAGCCGTAGTGGCCCGATAGCGCGGCGCGGAGGGTTTTGCGGCGTTGGGCAAAGGCGGCATCGACAAGCGGCCATACCGCAGCGCGCGCGGCATCGTCGACCGGCCAAGGCGGGGTATCGAAGACATCGATGCGCACCAAGCCGGAGGCGATATTGGGCGCGGGCCAAAAGACATTCTTGCCAATGGTCCCAGCCTGGCTCACCGCGCCATAAAAGCCAGCCTTCACGGAAGGCACGCCGTAGATCTTGCTGCCGGGCTCCGCAGCGAGGCGCTGCGCCACCTCCAGCTGCACCATAACGAGCACGCGGCGGATGGAGGGAAAGGTTTCCAAAAAGTGCAGGAGCACCGGCACCGCCACGTTATAAGGCAGGTTGGCCACCAGCGCCGTAGGTGCAGCGACATCTTCGCTGGTCACGCGCAGCGCGTCCTTTTCCACCACGCGCAGGCGCTTAGCGTAGTCCTCCGCGCGCTCGCCCACCGTTTCCGGCAGCTGCGCGGCCAAGCGCGGATCGATCTCCACCGCGGTGAGATCCTGGACGGTCTCCACCAACCCGAGGGTCAGCGACCCCAACCCAGGGCCGACCTCCACGACGTGGTCTGTGGGGTCCAGGTCCGCCGCCGCGATGATGCGGCGGATGGTATTGGGGTCGTGGAGAAAATTCTGCCCCAACTTCTTGGTGGGCGTGATATCCAGTTTCTCCGCTAAAGCTCGGATTTCTACTGGGCCTAAAAACGCGGCGCCCGGGGAATCAGTCATGTTTTCTAACCTAGTAGAAGAATGCAGAAAGTCGCACCCCGCGTCGTGGTGACGCGGAATGCGGTGACGCGAGGTGCGGTGCAGAATGCGCGGTGTGGCGCGTGCTTTTTAGCGCAGTCCCAACTTGGCGGTACATGCAGGCCATGCGCCCCAACCCTGGGCGGCCTGCACCTTTTGTGCCACGGCAATTTGTTGCTCGCGGGTGGCCTGCCAAGCCTCAGGGGCGTATTCGGTACCGCCGAGACCAGCCCAGGTGGACGGCGCGAACTGCAGGCCCCCGGAGAAACCATTGCCGGTATTAATGGACCAGTTACCGTTGGACTCACACTGCGCGATGGCATCCCATACGGAGCCATCAGCCACGGCAGGGGCAGCCGCGCCCGAGTTACCGCCTTGCGGTTCCGGCTCCGCTTGTTTGGTGCCTCGGGCGATGGTCGCAGGCTTTGGTCCTACAACGACCTCATCCTTGATGACCTCTTCGGATTCCTTCTTGCCGTTTTTCAGCACCACCTTGCGGGTGATCTCGCGCTTACCCTTTTCGCCCTGCTCGCGCACCTCTTCGGCGCCGGCTTCCAGCTCAGGGTCATCCACGAAATTCGGCTCGGCGTCGAATTCCTCGGTGACATCTTCGGTCTGGATGTCTATCCGCTCTACCTTGATAGACATGCCCTCGGTGACCTTTTCTTCCTTGGCCGGGAAGACGCGGTCATCCTCACCGAGCTTGATACCGCGCTCCTTGAGCACATCGCCCACGGTCTTGGCGGCAATCTTGGTGTAGGTATTCTTGCCGCCATCGTTGATCTTGATGATCTTCGGGGAGACGACTTCTAGATCCATGCCGTCTTTTAGCTGGGCATCCTTATCCACGTCATCCTCGCCAGACTTCACGGCAGCTCCTGGGTTTACACCCTGCAGGTTATTGAGCAGATCAGAAACGGTGAGATCGGTGGTAGAAAGCTGCTGCTGTTCACCATCGATGGACACGGCAACCGGCTTGGCGGTGCGCACGGAAATCTCATCACCATCGGCCACGGACTCAGACGGTGCGGGCGAGACGATATCCTCTTCTCCCACCTGGACGCCGGCGGCCTGCAGTACACCGTCTACGTCCTTGGCAAAGGTAGCCAGCTCAACCTTGTCGCCGTTGACGTCTACGACCAGGTCCTTCTGCGCGGCAACCGCCACGACACCGCCGACGGCGAGGGTGCTCAAGACGCCACCCGTTGCCAGGCGCAGCGGCAGGGAACGTGAATTATTGATGCGCTTAATGTGGTGAGGTGCCATGTGTAGTTAATCTCCGGTGGTGCTGTCTATCCAGTATCACAATTGTTGCCGCTGGCCTAGGGAAACCAGCGGCGGTACCGCGACTGCCCCACTGTGGAGCAACGCTGCGGGAAGGTAGAGGCATAAAGCCTCAACGAACAATCAATAACAATACGATAACGGGTGGGGAAAGTCGAGAAGCGCTGCGCCACAGCTATAACGGGCGAAAACAGTTGTCACATCCAGCACCCATGCCACCAGCGACCAGCGGATTTAATTTTGTGACGATCCTCACTACTGCTCTGTATTGAGCCCATATACGCGGTCAAAAGTCTCATTGACCTCCGCCGCCAAGGCCTGCGTGGTCTGGTGGCGCGCCCGGGCGATGCAGTCATAGGTGTGCCCGATGAGGGATGGCTCGTTGCGCTGCCCGCGGAAGGGCTCCGGGGTCATAAATGGCGCATCGGTTTCCACGAGCAATTGCCCCGCCGGGGCCAGCGCCGCCGCCTGACGCAGCTCCGCATTGCGCTTGAAGGTGACATTGCCAGCAAAGGACAAGACGTAGCCGCGCTCGAGCGCCTCTTCTGCCACGCGCAGCGGCGAGGAGAAGCAGTGGAGCATGACGGTGGTGGGCGTGGGGGCATCGGCAAGAATGCGCAGCAGGTCTTGGTCCGCCTCGCGGTTGTGGATCATAAGCGTCTTGCCGGTGCGCACCGCCAGATCGATATGCCAGCGCAGGGATTCCTCCTGCTGGACCAAGCTCGCGGTCGTCTCCGGTTCGTGGTGGACCCAATAGGCATCCATGCCGGTCTCCCCCACCGCCACGCACCGCGGATCCGCCACCATCTCCTCCAACGCGGCTTTGGTGGGCGCGTCTAGTTCATTCGCCCGCACCGGGTGGATGGCGCAGGCGGCATACACATTGGGAAAAGCGCGCGCGGTCGCAAGGGCCGCCTCGGACTCGCGGCGGTCATCGCCAACCGTAACCAGGCGGGATACCCCTGCGGCGCGGGCGCGGTTGACCAGCACCTCATCGGTGTCTTTATGCGAGAAAAGGTGGGTATGCGCATCGCTGAGGCCGCTGAGCCCTGGGGCCGGAATGGGAGTAGGACGTGGCTTCTTTTTAGACATACCCGCAATTGTAATATTGGCAGCTATGTTGATCAGACCAGCGGACCTGAGCGATGTCCCCGCCATGACCGATACCCTCAACTGGGCCATCGAGCATACCGACGTCATCTTTGACTCCACCCCAGTTACCGTGGCAGAGCGCGAAGAACACCTGCGTCATATTCAGGAATTGGGATGTCCCTTCCTCGTTGCCGAAACCAATGCTGGCGAATACCTAGGCTGGGCGCTCTATCACCCCTACCGCGATCCCCGCATCTGGCAGGGCTGCTATGAAACCACGATTTATCTTTCCCCCAATGCCCAAGGCCAAGGCGTAGGCACCGCGCTTATGAGTGAGCTAGTAGACCGCGCCCGGGCAGATGACAAGGTGCATGCGCTGCTCGCCTTAATCGTGTCTACTAATACAGCATCATTAAAGTTGCACGAAAAGTTCGGGTTTGAAAACGTGGGAACTCTCAAAGAGGTAACCTACAAATTCGATCACTGGCTTAGCCTCACCCACTTAGAACTTCTGGTGTAAAGGACTTTTTGATGCATATTCGCCCCGCCGAGCTTGCCGATGCCCCCTCCATTTCCGCCATCTACAACGCCGCCTCCGCGGCTAAACCGGCCAATAACCTCATTACCTGGCAAGAAGAGGTTTCTGAGCGCGAGGATTGGCTAAAAGAATTGTCCAAGGCCGGCTCGCCCGTGCTCGTTGCCGTGGACGATGATGAAATCATCGGCTGGGCCGCCTACTTTCAATTCGTCACGCCCGCCATCTATTACGGCACCGTCGAAGATTCCGTGTATATCTCCCCCGCAGCCCAGGGCAAGGGCGTGGGCTCTGAGCTTCTCGATGCCCTCATGGACATCGCCGCCGATGATCCCTATATCGAGACCATGATTACCTATATCGTGGATACCAATGCCGGTTCCATTGCGCTGCACAAGAAGTTTGGGTTTAAAGAAACCGGCCGCATGCCCAATATCCACACCAAGGACGGCGTGCGCCTGGGCTTAGTTCACCTGCAGCGCGATTTCCAGCACTAGGCAGAGCCTTTAAGGCATAGCAAAAGCGCGGTGGCCTCCCCCTCTCATTGGGATTGGCCACCGCGCCTTTGTATCTACGCTGGGGTTACCCAGCTAGTTCATCACCGGTGCCCATTCCGGGCCGGTTTCGCCGAGCTCTGGATCCAGCTTGGAAATGAGCGGCTTCGGCTTTGCCAAGGTCGTACCCGGTGCCACCTGGATGCGCTCCCACTTGGCCTGCTGCTGGGTGTAGTCACCCATAATCACCGGATATTCGTGGTTTTCTGGGGGAAGCCCCGCACCCACGAGCTCAACCGGGATATCGTCCTTGACCTCGCGCACCTCAGGCTGCGCGGCCCATTCGCCGGTGCGGCCCAGGGTCTCGTGCACCTTTTGTGCGGTAAACGGTAGGAACGGGGTGAGCATGACGTTGCAGTCAGACACGACCTGCAGGGCGGTCCACAACACGGTGGCCAGGCGCTCGCGCTGGGTTTCATCCTTGGCCAGCTTCCACGGCTCCTGGGAGGCGATATAGGCATTCGCCTCGCCCACCACGTGCATGATGGAGACAATGGCCTGCTTGAACTTGGATTGCTCCAGCAGGTTACCGGCGGTGGTAAAGGTCTCCTCCGCCAGCTGCAAAATGGCCTCGTCGCGCGCCTCTAGGGCTGCTGGAACCGGAACCTCGCCGAAGTTCTTGTGCGCCATGGACACAGTGCGGTTGACCAGGTTGCCCCAGCCATTGGCCAGCTCATTATTGACGCGGCGCACGAATTCATCCCACGTAAAGTCCGCGTCGTTGTTTTCCGGGCCAGCCACGGCAATGAAGTAACGCAGCGGATCCGGGCCAAACTCCGCCAGGAAGTCTTTAACGTAGATCACCACGCCCTTGGAGGAGGAGAACTTGGAGCCGGACATCGTCAAGTATTCCGAGGACACGATTTCCGTGGGCAGGTCCAGCTCGCCGTACTGGTGCAGCTCGCCGCCCTTCGAGCCCTTGCCCGCATAGCCCAGCAATTCCGCCGGCCAGATCTGCGAGTGGAAGGTGATATTGTCCTTGCCCTGGAAGTAATAGTGGCGGGTTTCTGGGTCCTGCCAGAATTCCTTCCACGCCTCCGGCTGGCCGGTGCGGTGCGCCCACTCGATGGAGGCAGACAAGTAGCCCACGACGGCATCGAACCACACGTACAGCTTCTTCGCGTTATTGTCCTGCCAGCCGTCCACCGGAATGGGAATGCCCCAGTCGATATCGCGGGTCATTGTGCGCGGGCGCATATCCTCCAGCAGGTTGAGGGAGAACTTCAGCACGTTCGGGCGCCAATCCTCGCGGGTGGAAAGCCACTTTTGCAGCTCGTCCTTAAGGGAGGGCAGATCCAACAGGAAGTGCTCGGTCTCCACGAACTGCGGGGTTTCGCCGTTGATCTTGGATACCGGGTCAATGAGGTCTACCGGGTCCAGCTGGTTGCCGCAGTTATCGCACTGATCACCGCGGGCGCCATCCGCGCCGCAGATGGGGCACGTGCCCTCGATATAGCGATCTGGCAGCGTGCGGCCGGTGGACGGCGAGATTGCCCCCTTGGTGGTCTCTTTAAGCATGTAGCCATTCTCATTGAGGCCCTTGAAAAGTTCCTGCACCACCGAGTAGTGGTTGCGGGTGGTAGTGCGGGTAAAAAGGTCATACGACAAGCCGAGGTTGGCCAGATCGTTGACGATCTGGCGGTTATAGCGGTCCGCGAGTTCGCGGACGGATACGCCTTCCTTATCGGCCTGGACCAGCAACGGGGTGCCGTGCTCATCCGTGCCGGAGACCATGAGTACGTTGCGGCCGCGCATTCGCTGGAAGCGGGCGAATACGTCAGAGGGAACGCCAAAGCCAGCCACGTGACCGATGTGGCGCGGGCCATTGGCATATGGCCAGGCAACATTTACTACTAAAGACTCAGTCATGGAGTCCAGTTTATCGAAGCACCTGCACGAACACACGTTGAGGGCACATAACCTCTACAGCCGAAAAGCGCCCGCCTCCTTCCCTCGTGCGGGAAAGCGGCGGGCGCTGCTACCAAAGGCGGTAGATGCTTTATCTACTTGCGCTTCATCGGGTTCTTCAAACGCTCGTTGCGACGCTTCTTGAGTTCCTGCGTGCGCTGGTAGTCGCGGTGCAAGCGGCGCTCGCGGGCCATCTTGCGCTGGAACTGCTGCGCCTCGCGGTACTCGAGGTAAATAATGTCATTGCTCAAGTCCTTGTAGATGGCGAACATCAAGCCAATGACGATGAACAAGAACGGCAGCGCCGCCACGATGGTGACGTTCTGCAGGTTGGACAGCGCGTCCTCATTAACCAAGAGCAGGGTCAGGCCAACGGCTGCGGTCAGAGCACCCCACATGGCGGATAGCCACGGCTTCGCGGTTGCGGCACCATTCTGGGTCATCGATCCCATCACGGTGGAGGCGGAGTCCGCAGACGTAATGAAGAAGGTGGACAGCAAGATGACGGCAACGACGCCGGCAATGAAGCCACCAGGCAGGTTGTGGAGAAGGTTAAACAGCTCTACCTCGGCGGATTCGCCGGTGATGGATTCGCCGTTTTGCTCCATGTGGATTGCGGTGCCACCGAAGATGGCGAACCACAGGGTGGAAACGCCGGCTGGGATGAGCAGGACGCCCAAGCAGAACTCGCGGACGGAACGGCCGCGGGAAATGCGTGCCAAGAACATGCCCACGAATGGGGACCAGGAGACCCACCATGCCCAGTAGAAGATGGTGTAGCCAGACAGCCACTCGCCGGCGGTGCCGTTTTCGGACTCGGCGGTACGGCCGATCATCTCGGTGAAGTAGTTGAAGTAGTTACCGATGGAACCCGGAACCTGGTTCAGGATGGTCACGGTTGGACCCAAGATGAACACGAAGATGGCCAGCACCGCAGCCAAGACCATGTTGGCATTGGACACGTACTGAATGCCCTTGCCCACACCGGAGAGTGCGGAGAGCAAGAAAGCCAGGGTCAGGACCAAAACAATGCCGATAACCACGGACTGGGTTGGGTTATCGATGATGCCGGATGCCTCCAGGCCAGCCTGGATCTGCAGCGCGCCAAGGCCCAGGGAACAGGCGGTACCGAAGACGGTGGCGAAGATGGACAGGATGTCAATGAACTTGCCCAATCCACCATTAGCCCGGCGCTCGCCGATGAGCGGGACGAAGGCCTGGCTCAACAGCTGCTTACGGCCGATGCGGTAGGTGGAGTACGCGATGGCCAAACCAACGATGGCGTACACAGCCCAGGGGTGCAGCGTCCAGTGGAACATGGCATAGGCCATGGACGAGCCCACGTTTTCCGTTCCCCGGCCGGGCGTGCCGTCGCGGTAGTTCGCCAGCGGCTCGGAAGCGCCGTAGAACATCAAGCCGATGCCCATACCGGCAGCGAACATCATGGCAATCCACGAAGGCGTGGAAAACTCCGGTTCCTCATTAATGTGGCCCAACTTGATGGTGCCAAATTTAGAGGAAGCGATGAAGATAACGAAGGCCACGAAGACGGTGCCAAAGAGCACGTAGGCCCAACCGAACTTATCGACGACCCACGTCAGGGCCGCGGAAGAAAAGTCCGCGAAGTTATCCGGCGCGGCAAGGCCCCAAATAACGATGGCGGCAACAAGCACACCAGCGATACCCATGATGGTCCAGTCAATCGGGATATTATCGCGGTCTGCGGCGATTTCGATTTCCGGATCGTCATACTCTTCGGGGTGGAACCCCTCAGAGTTGATCATGTCCTGGATTTGGCTCGTCGCCGTCTGCTCATCCAGCGTCTCTTCTACCGTTTGATAATCCTCAATCGGCTGATCGCTCGAAGCAGTAGAAGTGGCCCCAGCAGGAGATTCGCCGGGCCCCTTCCCTTCTTCGGGCACACCAGCGCCGTTATTTTCAGTATTAGTCATGCTTTCTACATTGGTGGCGTGACCCCAATTTTTCAAACCACTTTTCTATCAAAACCCCAGCTTACGCACATTTTTGAGCGTTTCCTTAAGGTTTCCTGCATGACTATAGGTGGCATATCCCCACGTAGACGGCTTTTAGGCGCCACACGCCCGGAAAGTATAACGATTCGATAACTTATACAGAAGCGTGAAACTACCTGCTAGCACGGTTAATTGTGACCTTTTATACACTGCATAGAAATAAGCTGCTGTCACCTCAACAAGTGCTCAGCTAACGGGCACTCAGCGGGCCTCTAGTGCGGCATCATAAAGCTCCCGATTGGATACCCCACTCCCCTTGGCGGCCTGCTTGCACGCGTCCTTCAAGCGCATGCCAGCCTCGGCCAACTCCAAGGCCTGTGGGACGAGATCCGCGGCGGTCACGGCAGCGCCGGTTCCGCCTTCAATGACCACGGTAATCTCGCCCTTGACTCCCTCGCTCGCCCATTCGGCCAGCTCAGCTAGCGAGCCGCGGCGCACTTCCTCGTATGTCTTGGTCAGCTCGCGGCACACCGCGGCGGGGCGATCGCCGCCGAGGACCTGGGCGGCATCGGCAAGCGTATCGGCGATGCGGTGGGGCGATTCAAAAAATACGATGGCACGCTTTTCATTGCGCAGCGATTCCAGCCACGCCTTTCGCGGACCGGGCTTGCGCGGAGGGAATGCATCGAAGAGGAAGTGGCCCACGCCCAGACCAGAGAGGGCGAGCGCCGTGGGCACCGCCGAGGGGCCTGGAAAACACGTCACGGGAATATCTCTTTCGGCGGCCGCGGCCACCAGTGACAGGCCGGGATCGGAGATGATCGGCATGCCGGCATCGGTGACCACGAGGACGGTGCCGTGCTGGGCGGCATCGATAAGCTGCTGCGCACGCGCCTGCTCATTGTGGTCAAAGTTGGATACCACGGACCCGGAAATTTCGATGCCCAGGGCCTGCGCCAGGTTGCGCACGCGGCGGGTATCTTCGGCGGCGATGACATCAGCATGCGCCAATGCCTGCATCAGGCGCGCCGAGGCATCACCGACATTTCCCAAGGGCGTGGCGGCAAGGATAACGCCGCGCGGAAGTGGGTCCAGACCTAAAGCTGACATGCCTCTAGCATTCCACATTCTCCTATGCGCCCGCGCGCAGGCTCGTGGCCTAAACTCTTCTTCGTGACTATTGCTACCGCTGCCCCCGCTAGCTCACCGCGCACCCCGCATAACCGTGTGATGCCGCCGGCACCGCGTGCCTATACGTGGGGCAAGGCCGATTGGATTAGCACCGGCATCATCGCGGTTCTCGCGCTCATTACCCGGTTCGTGGGCCTTACCGCGCCGGTGTCCCAGGGCACGCCCGTCTTCGATGAAAAGCACTATGTGCCGCAGGCCTGGGACATGGTCAAAAGCTGGGATAACTTATTCATCGGCGGCATTGAGACCAACCCGGGCTTTGGACTCGTCGTTCACCCGCCGCTGGGCAAGCAGATCATTGCCCTTTCAGAATGGGTCTTTGGTTATACCCCGCTGGGCTGGCGCTTGATGACGGCCCTCTTCGGCGTCGCCACCGTGCTGATGACCATGGCGCTGGCCCGCCGGCTGTCCTTTTCCTGGCAGGTGGCCACCTTTGCCGGCATTTTGGCCGTCTGCGATGGCGTACTCTTGGTCTCCGCGAAGTTTGGCATGCTGGATATCTTCCAGGTCTTTTTCATCGTCGCCGCCGCGTGGGCGCTAGCCCGCGATCATCAACAAATGCGCGAGCGCCTGCACGACGCCCTGCTGAGCGGCGGAATAGGCACCTCCCCCTTCGGCCCGCGTTTTGGCTTCCGGTGGTGGCGCTTTACCGCTGGAGTCTTCCTAGGACTATCGCTCGCCGTGAAGTGGTCCGGGCTGTACTACATCATGTTCTTCGGCCTGCTCTGCGTCTTTAGCGACCTCGCGTTGCGCCGCAAGTACGGCATTCGCCGCTATATTGTGGGCACGCTCATTCGCGATACACCCGCGGCACTTGCCTCCCTAGTAGCCGTGCCAATAATGATTTATGTGTGGAGCTGGCGCGCGTGGTTCGCCTCAGAAACCGCGGTCTACCGGCACGCCAAGGTGGATGGGACCATCGGGGAAGACTCGTGGCTCATGCACTTACCGGAACCTATGGCCGGCTGGTTTTATTACCACTCTTCTGTGTTAGATTTTCACGCGAGCTTGACCTCTTCCGGTGGCCACCACCACCCGTGGGATTCCAAGCCGTGGGCATGGCTGGCCGGCGCTCGGCCCATCTTGTACTACTCCAGTACGGATCTGGAATGCAGCGGCGGTGGCGAATGCCGCAAGATGCTCTACCTCTTTGGCACCCCGGCGATCTGGTGGCTGGTGGTCCCCGCGGTGCTATGGGGGCTGTGGTCCCTTATCATCCGCCGCAACCGCGCCTTCCTCATCCCCCTCGTGGGCTTCGCGGCCGGATTCCTCCCGTGGCTCGCAGCCTTTGACCGGCAGATGTACTTCTTTTATGCCACCGCGTTTATCCCCTTTGTCATCGTGCTTCTTGCCCTCATACTGGGCCAAATGGTCGGGCACGGTAAGCCCATCAGGTGGCGGTGGGTAACGCGCATCGCTGGTGGAACGATGCGGCGGGGAACATTTGCCGCCGCCTGCTACCTCGCGCTGGTGGTCGCGATGTTCTTCTACTTCGCGCCCATCTTATACGGCTTCATCATCCCGGAATCTTGGTACCAGTCCATGATGTGGCTGCCCAGCTGGAAATAGGTGGCAGAGGCCCGTTCGCCTTAGTGTGGCTGCGCGTTCAGGGATTTCCACCACGCGCGCACCAGGTAGCCCTTCTCGGCCGCCCATGCCCAGGCCAGGCTGATGGTCGATAGCGCGGTGGCAATAAGCAAATAGACCTGCTCCATGGTGACGGTGCCCAGCGCAATATCGCGCACGCCAAAACCAAAAAGAAACGCAAACATCGTGGCTGATACCGGGAACAACCCGGTCACAGAGGCTGGGCGCCACGCGCTCCACAGCAGTCCGCACGCCATACCAAAGCGCACGGCCGCGCCCTCCATCAGGAGGTTGGCGCGCTCTGGATCGGCCGCGGGGTCCAGCACCGACCCCTCTGCACCCATCGGCACCAGACCGGAGGCGCGTACCACCTGCACGATGGCCCACACTGCAAAGACAAGTCCCATGACCACCAAGGCGATGCGCGCCACCGTGAGGTTGGCCTGCCTAGCGCTCGATGCCCGCTTCCACTCCGGTTCCACCCCGGCGAGGATCACCTCTGAGAGGTCCGTCGGCGGGGCCATTCCGGAATCCGCCGGTTCCACGAAGCTTAAGGAGCGCGATAGCGCCGCTGCCTTATCGCGAAAGGCCCGGCACTCCGCGCAGTGTTCCAGGTGGGCGTCGATGACATCTGCGGAAAGCTCCGCCTCTTCCCCATCCAACTGGGCGGAAATCGCTGCTTGTACTTGGCTATGCGTCAACATTGCTTAACGCCCTATCCAAGCTCGCCCGGCCAGAACCAAAAATAACGATCATTATGAGCGACATGCACAGCACCAACGGGTACTCGATGCCGCCGTCGCCAGCGAAAAGGCCATTGCCCCAGTGCACGAAGTACAGCGCGCCCACCATATCCACGGCCAGCGCCGCCGCGGCGAAGGTGGTCAACAACCCAATGACGAGGAAGGCGCCGCCTACCATCTCCCCGATTGCGGCGGCATAACCGGCAATCTGTGGCTGCGGGATGCCGAGGGCAGAAAACTGCCCTACCGTCTCATCCATTCCGTCCATGAACATCTTGTCCACGCCGTGCGCGATAAAAATGAGTCCGAGGACCAACCGAAAAAGCAGCAATGCGGCATCGCGAACGGCAGGTCTATTCATGGTCAATAGACTACATCGAATGCCCACCCCAACGCGAAGATGCCACCGCCCCACCCGCCTAGCTTGCAATTTCACCATCTAGCAAGACTCACGCTGCGCCTCACCCGCCATCGCTGCTTCAATGGGAAAGACAAGGACAATAGGCACGACATACCAACAGGAGAACCTCCCATGGACACTGAAACCACCACCGAAGAACGCACCCCGCTGGCCTACGATGAGCACGGGGTAGCCCGCACGCCGTGGGCCGTGACATCGTCGCTGTTGACGAATTATTACGATACCGAATGGGGCCTTCCCATTAGGGACGAGGCCGGTCTTTTTGAGCGCCTGAGCTTGGAGTCCTTCCAGTCTGGGCTGTCTTGGGCCGTGGTATTAAAAAAGCGCCCGGCCTTCCGCGAGGCCTTTTGCCATTTTGATCCAGAAAAGGTCGCGGAATTCGGCGAGGCCGAGGTGGAGCACTTGCTTGCCGATGCCACCATTATCCGCAACGAGCCCAAGATCCGCGCCACCATCAATAATGCGAAGGCCACCATTAAACTGCGCGAAGACGGTGGACTAGCGGATTTCATTTGGAGCTTTCAGCCCGCAGAAAATATCTATCCCGAGGTCATGGAGGATATTCCGAAGAAGAGCCCCGAGTCGCAGGCAATGTCGCGGGAATTGAAGAAGGCCGGATTTAAGTTTGTGGGGCCGGTGACCTGCTTTGCGCTCATGGAAGCCATCGGTATGGTCGATACCCATCTCTTAGGCTCCCACCGCCGGGCAACCTCCGGCGTATGGCCGGAGGAAACCGAAAAACTGCACGGAAGCGAGGCGCAGCGGGCTAATTAACCCGCGCGGCGAGCGGCCAAGTCATCGCGGCGCCCTACCCCATCGGGCCCGGCGTGTGGGCCATCAAAGTCGCCGTCTTCATCGTCGCTGTAGCTTAAGGGAAGGTGCTCAAAGTCGGGGCTTTCATCATCGATTTCGACGACGACCGCACCCGGACGGCGCAGGTTGCGGGGGATCTTCAATGCCTCATCATCAGTATTGTGAACGCCCAACCGCGCCCGGCGCAGGTGCTTTACGCGGCGGCGCAAGAGTGCTTGCTCTTGGCGGACTTGTGCGCGCAGCGCCACCAGATAGATGCCGGTCAAGACGCCGACGATGCCTGCCAGCCACCAAGTCCATCCACCGGCCACAATGCCCAAGGCCACGGTGAGGACCACGGCGATGGCTAGGCCAATGAGCGTGCGCTGGCGGCGTTGATAGCGAGTGGCGGACTTTTCCTTATCCGCCACTGGGTCCCATCCACCGCGGCCAAGGCGGCGCTGGGCAAATGCCACCTCGTCCTCAGAAAGGTCGGTATTCAGCGCCGCGTCCTCAGCACCACGGGCGCCGTACTCATCTGCTTCCGCGGATTCCTCGAGTGCACCGTCGTTCTCCGGCTCTTCCGAGTCGGTCTCTGCGGTGTCTGCCTCTTCGGCATCGATAACAGGAGCAGGATCGACCGCACCTGGGTACATCAGATCTACCGGGGAGGTATAGGTCTCGTCATAGTCGTACGCATCCTCGGCAATGTCTGCTGCCACCGGCGCGGTGAAAGACTCGGTGGAATTGGCAACCACATCGCCGCGGCGGCGCTTGCGCTTTGCATCGCCTTCTTCCCCGGCGGCGCGCTCGTCATCATCAAGCAAGACATCATCGGCATCGTCAACGTCCGCATCTGCATCGTCGGAATCATTGGACGTGCGTGCGCTATCGGCTGCTTCTGTGGAATCGGTCGCGTCGGGTGAGTCAGCAGCTGCTGGAACCGCGGATTCCTCAATGACTTCACCCTCGATGGTCTCTGCCGGCCCACCAGCCTGGGTGGCCTGCTCGTCGCGCGCGTCAGCCTCATCCTCGTCTGCGGCGGAGCGGTATGCGCGGCCACCTACGCCAAAGGGTTGCGCCCGGGCGCGGCGGGCAGCGCCAGCAATGGTCCGCGACTGCGCGTGGGAAGAACGGTCTTCTGCTTCCTCATCGATCAGCACGTCATCGACGTCTGCCTCGCTGTCCGGGTCCTCAGCGGCAGCGGATACGACCTCGTAGTCGTAATCCTCATCCGAGCCGCTGCAGTGGACATCATCGGCCCGCAAGCGCGGGCGGCGGCGGCCGGCGACATTGCCGGAATCACCGGAAAAGAGCACGCGGGTATCCTCAAATGCCTCGCCGGTATGGCTCATCGGGCGGTTGCTCCTACCCAGTAGCCACGGCGCGAGCACGAAGAGCCACACCACGATGATTGCGATAACTGGCACAGCTGTGGACACGACTTAAGGACCTTCCCTTGGGATACAGATGATTACTCCACTGTAATCGCTAAAACCGCACTTTAGGGCCCACATAAGCTGTAAATTACAATGTTGTTACTTATGTGAAAATTGTGAAAGCATTACCCAGATTTAAGGAAGGTTTTCACACCAAACGCCCAGCTTGGCGCAGCCGCTCCACCGCCGTGGATGAGAAGTCTTCCTTGACTAGGGCCACGAAATGGTGATCCCGCCAAGCGCCATCGATATGCAGGTTGCGGCGCAAATACCCCTCGGACCGAAAACCATTGGCCCCCAGCACGCGCCCGGAGGCGGGGTTTTGCTCCAAGTAGGTAGCAGTCACCCGGTGCAGGCCTACCCGTCCAAAGGCGTGATCCACTCCCAAGGCGGTAGCTGCGGTGGCAACGCCTGCGCCTTGCACGGCGGAATACACCCAATAGCCAATCCAACAGTCCCGGATGCTGCCATGCTGAATATTGCCAAGTGTTACCTGGCCGACGAATTTTCCCTCGAGTTCAATGGCCAAGGGGATCACCTGCGCATCGCGCGCGGAGTTGCGCAGAAAAATGAGGTAATTCCACCAGGCCCGCGAGCTGTGGGCCTCTGTCCAAGTGGTCGCTTGGGTCGGCTCCACCGGCCGGAGCAATGGTTCATCCTCAATGCGCTGGCGCCGCCACTCGGGACCATCCGAGCGCAGCAAGGGTCTCAGCCGCATTCGCCCGCCAGACGGCAGTGTCCCCGAGGAAGGAAGCTGCACCGTCGGCGTCGCTTCCGGCCAACCGGGATGCAGATCATCAGTGGGCCCGGTAACTGGATGACGCAGCTTGGCTGAGGCGGTACCGAAAGGGTCAAGCATTAGCTGCGCTGGGTGAGGAATAAGACGTCGACGACATCGCCCGGGCGGATCTCGGTGACTTCTTCTGGCACTCGAATCATGGCATTGGCCTCGGAAAGTCCGGCCAGAAGGTGCGCCGGCGCACCGCTAGCCCCGCCAAGGCCTTCGACCAAGTAATCGGCGGTTTCGGCATCGCGCATCAAGCGGGCACGGATGAAACCACGGCGCCCGGGGCGGGAATCAATGTGGTTGAGCGCGCGGGCACGCACCACCCGGCGGTGGGCGTTGCGCTTGCCCAAGGCCAGGCGAATCAAGGGGCGAATATAGATTTCGAAAATAACCAGCGACGATACCGGGTTCGAGGGAAGGAGGAAGGTGGGGATGCGCTCATCTCCTACCAGCCCAAAACCTTGCACGGATCCTGGGTGCATAGCCACGCGGGAGGTATCGATATCGCCGATTTCCGCCAAAATCTCGCGGATCTGTTCGGCACCGGCGCCACCAACGGCACCGGTAATCACGAGGACCTCGCTGCGCGTGATATGGGTTTCTAGCACTTCCCGGATGCGACGGGGCTCGCCTTCGGCAATGCCCACGCGGACCACGTCCGCCCCCGCTTCTTTTGCAGCGGCAGCCAAGGAGTAAGAGTTCACATCAAAGACTTGGCCTAGGCCCGGTTCCTTGTCCACATCAACGAGCTCGCGGCCAAAGGACACGATGGTCACACGAGGTCGCGGATAAACCAGCACCTTGGAGCGCCCCACGGCGGCCAGCAGGCCAATCTGCGCCGGGCCAAGGACGGTGCCGGAGGACACAGCGACATCGCCGGGCTGAATATCATCGCCCACGCGGCGGACGAAGTCGCCCGAGCGCACCGTCCGGTGCGCCGTGATGCGCTTGCGGCCGCGATCGGTCCACTCGAGGGGCAGGACGGCATCGGCAAGCGTGGGCAAGGGCGCGCCCGTATAGACGCGTACGGCCTGCTTGGGCTGCAGGCGCAACGGCTGCTTCGAACCGGCCGGAACCTCGCCCACGACGGGCAAGGAGCGCTCGACCTCGGGTGGGGCGGGCTGCGCGGCGGCGTCCTCGGCCTGCTCGGCAGATCCCTCCCCTTCGCTGCTTTCCTGGTCCTGATTCTTCGGGCGGCGCACCTTCAGCCCGCGCTCGCCGCCGATATCAACGGCGCGAACCGCATACCCATCGATGGCCGCCTGGGGAAAGCCCGGTAAGGGCTGATTGGCCTGCACCTGCTCGGCGCACATTAACCCCAGCGCATTAGAAATGCTCATCCGCACCGGCTCCGGGGTCGTCGCCGCATCAGTAACCAGCGCCAACTGGTCATCTACTGAACGCATACGGTCTCTGCCCGCCCTTTCTTCTTGCCCTTTTACCTTGCTGCCCTCAACGCACGTGCGCGCGGCAAGATAGTTAGTTAAGGCCTTGTTCCGCCTCGAAATCGGACATGATTTGTTTAATAGCTTTATACAGCGCTGGGCCGTATTTTTCATCGCGCAGGCCAAAGTCCACGTTGGCTGGGATATAGCCACCGGGGTTGCCCAAATCGTGGCGCTTGCCCTCGTGGACCACTACGTGGACGGGCTCGCCTTCCTCAATGAGCAGCTCGATGGCATCGGTAAGCTGCAATTCCCCGCCCTTGCCCGGTTCGATCCGGCGCAGCGCATCAAAGATCTTCCGGTCCAACAGGTAGCGCCCGGTAGCCACCAGGTTAGACGGCGCATCCTCCGGGTCCGGCTTTTCCACCATGCCGACGACCTTTTTCACGCCCGGCGCGTCAGTATCTTCTACGTCGAATACGCCGTAGTTAAACGTCTGCTCCTGCGGCACCGCAAAGGCACACAGCACGCTGCCGCCGAGCTCGGCGCGAACGCGCGCCATATCCGCCATGACGGTGGCCGGCAATACGATGTCATCCGGCAGCATGACGGCAAAGGAGTCCTCGTCTTCTGCCAAGACGTCTTCCGCCAGCCCCACGGCATGGCCCAAGCCCAAGGGCTTTTCTTGCTCTACCGCGATGGGCTCAATGAGCTGGTGGGCGCGGTTGACCTTGGCTACCTGCTCATCCTTGCCGCGGGAATCTAGGGTTTCTACCAGATCCGGAAATTCCGCAAAATGGCGCATTACTTCTTGCTTTTCGGGTGCAGTAATAACCGCAAGCCGGCGCGCGCCCACAGAGGCTGCCTCCTCAGCAATCAATTCAATGCCGGGAGTATCCACAACGGGCAGCAATTCTTTGGGGACGGTTTTCGTGGCGGGCAGAAAGCGGGTGCCCATGCCAGCCGCTGGAACTACAACCGTGGTGATTCCGGTGGCGGAATCTTCGCGTTCATTAGCCATGGATCTTAGGGTACAACGGCGCACTATTTTCCTGTGTAGCGCTACGCCACGGACGCTATTATTTATTTATGCCTTCTTCCAGCGATATCAAAGAGCAACTGCGCACCCGCCTGCTTCGCGCGCGCCGCGGCCTCACCGCCGATAAGCGCGCGGAATGGACCACTGCCTTGCGCGAGCAGTTAGAACCTGAGCTTGCCGGTGTATCGAGCATCGCCGCCTATTGGCCGCTGGGCACAGAGCCGGGCGGGGCGGATTTCATCCCGTGGCTTTCCCGCCGCGTCGACCGCGTATTATTGCCCATCACCTGCGGTAACGGCGTTTTAAACTGGGCAGAATACAAGGGCACGCACAGCATGCAGCCTGGCCAGCTGGGCATATCCGAACCCGCCGGCCCGCGTTTTGATAGCCGCGTGCTGTGCGGTTGCGATCTGATTTTGGCCCCAGCCATGGCCATCGATGCCGCCGGAAACCGCCTGGGCAAGGGCGGCGGCTATTACGACCGCGCACTTTCCTTGGTGCCGCGCAACCACCCCGCGGTACTCGCCATGGTCTACCCCACCGAGTTCCTTGACTCTATCCCGGCCACCTCCCACGATCGCCGCGTCGAGGCCGTGGTTACCGCCGCAGGAATCCACCGCTTTTCTTCCTAAACCGAGGGAACCGCGCAGGCGGTAGCGCAGTCTAATTGTGCATGGCTTATTCCCCGTCCCTGCGAATCTCACAGTTCTTCCGCACCCTGCGCACCCCTGGCCACCGCCGCGGCGTGCTCGTGCGCCGCGCCATCGCACTGGTCTTGCTCATCGCCGCGCTGGCCTCCGCAGTCTCTCGCGCGAAGGAACTGCCGCAGGTACTGGTCTTTAGCCACGATCTGCCCGCCGGCACGGAGCTTTCCGCCTCCGATGTCTCCCTCGAGCGCCTGCCTTCTTCTTCCATTCCTAGCAGCGCGCTTGCCGATGCCCCCTCCGATCTCGCCGGCCGCATCATCACCGCCGCCGCGGGCAAGGGCGAGGTTGTCACCAGCCAGCGGCTCCTGGGCCAAGAGTTGGTCTCTAGCCTCGTCGCGAACTCGGGATCTGCCGATTCTAAGGGAGGCGGCTCCGGCCGCATGATCCCGGTCAAACTTGCCGATCCTGACATCATTCCCCACCTGCACCACGGCGATACCGTCGATATCGTCACGGCCAGCGATGCCACCGATTCAGAGCCCGCGACCGCCCGCGTCATCGCTTCCGGCGCCCGAGTGGTCTCCACCACCACCGCGGAGGGCGAAGTTTCTTCTGCCACCGTCTTGCTCGCGCTGCCTAATGAGCACGCCAACGATGTAGCCGCCGCTTCATTAAACCAACCGCTGACCGTGGTCATCGTGGGCGATCGCGCCCAGCCTCAAACGCCTGTTGACGCCGATTCTGCTTCCTAAGGACCGTGAGAACCTTATGTGTACTGGCGGTGTTTATTCCTGCGCCGATTCCGCGATTTCAACGGCTTGGCCAATGTAATTAGCTGGATTTGTCAGGGACTCAAAGTCCAACTTTTCCTTAAGGCCCGCGAGCTTCGGGTGGGCTGCGCAAAACTCTTCCAGGCAGGTGCCTTTTTCTCTATTTTCTCGGGCGAATTCCTGAAGAACATCGTGTGCGGCGCTGTGGCCAATATGCGGCGCCAGCTCCATCATGATTCCCTCAGTCATCAACGACACACCGGCGCTTTTTACGTTGTCTTCTAATGTCTGGACATCAAAACGCAAGCGAGGAAAGAGCTGGTCCAATTTTTCTAGCGCTCCATCGACTGCGACGAAGATTTGTGGAATCAGGTTGCGATGGACCTCGGATAGGCGATGATCGCGTTCAAAGGTAGCCGGAGCTTGTGTCAGCATGTTCGCCGCCATGCCGCTAGCCATGCTGGCTCCCACGGAAATTTTCATTGTGGCAAAGGGATTAAGTTTTTGCGGCATGGTGGACGAACCGGAAGTATGTGCATCCATATCCTCGCGAGCCTCGACCAGATCGGATTGCTGCATAGCAAAGAGATCTTCTGCAATCTTGGCCAGACTTTGCCCCAAGGTAGCCACTGTCGTCGCAAGCTCTGTCATGGTATCCGAGCTCGCATGCCATGAAATCGGCTGATAGAACAGTTCCAGTTCTTTGGCAAGGCGCTGGCTTAGCTCGGGGCCCTGTTCTCCAAAAGACGCCAGCGTACCTACAGCACCAGTAAATTGAATCTGTTCCGTGCGCTCACGCATCGCTTCCAAGCGTTCCCTGCTCCGGCGCAGTTCTGCATTCCACCGAGAAAAACGCGTACCCAAGGTCGTCGGCAATGCATACTGCCCATTGGTGCGCGCGACCATTAGCGTCCGGGCATGCTCGTGAGCAAGTTTTGCGGTAGCTGCAATAACGGCGTTCAAGCGTTCCAGCATTAGGTCAGTCGCTGCCTTGATCTGCAGGGCCCGCGCGGTATCCAAAATATCTTGAGTCGTCGCCCCGAAATGGACCCAACCGCGCTGGTCTTCCGGAATCGCCTCCCGCAACGCATCGAGAACAGCAACCGAAGGATTGCCAACCCCGCCGCTTTGGGCTTTTTCTATCAGCGCATTACTGGCGACTGCATTTTCTGAGATTGCCTCGGCAGCTTCCTGCGGGATGATTCCCATGTGTCCCTGCGTCCGCGCCATTGCCGCTTCAACAGCGAAAATCTTCCGTATAAGTTGCGCTTCTTCCCAGTGGGCTTCCATGTCCGCTGTGGCATAGCCTTTCTTCTGAAAAGACGAGTTCAGTGCGCCGATTCCCATGATAAATTCCTTACTTTTACAGATGTAGGTTGTGGCCCCAGAACTTGCTTAGAGCAAGACCAGGCTGGATACGATCATCACGACAAAGCCAACTCCCATTGGAAGCAGCGTGCGGCGAATAAGCTCGGTGGTAGAAATCCCTACGCCACCGGCAACGGAAATGATTACCCCGGAGACCGGGGACACCGCGCGGAATAGGCCGCTGGCAAACTCCATTGGGGTAATAACTGCTGCTGCCGAAGCGCCGAGTCCGCGGCTAACGTCAGGCACCAGGCTGGCAAAGGAAGAGAATGCGCCGACACCGGAACCGGTCAGGAACGTCACCAAACCCACAATCAAGGTGAATAGGAGGGTGATGACGATTGCGCCTGCACCGAGTTGCTGTCCTCCATCGATCAGCATGGAAATGGCGCCTGTGGCCGTTAAACCGGTGGCAAAGATTTGTGCCGCGATAATCAATGCGACGATGCCACCGAACATCTTTCCCATGCCCGTAAAAAGGATGTAGCTTGTTCGGTCGCGGTGGAAAAAGAACGGTGGCGAATGATTTCGCACAGCAAGGCTATGAGCCACACTATTACGAATGCTCCAACCGTGGTTAGCTCGATGCTGTCATTCACCAAGGGGCTAAAGATCACCAACAAGATAATGGGCAGTGCGAGAAATACCCCGTACCACTTCGGGCCAGCCTCGCCAGAACCATCGCCCAAGGTGTCGGTTTCTTTGTAGTCTTCCAAATCCCGCTTGTCGTAGTGCTGCTGCACGAAGTAGTGAGTTATAGCAATCGCAATGGCAGTGGGAATGGCCACGATCAGCTGATATTGGACGAAGTAGACGACAGGGGATAGATCAATGGTCCGCGCCGCCAGCACCGAGGTTCCCGAAGCTGGCCCCATAGGCAATGCCGAGGCGGATACGATGACCGCGCCTGCCGCCGCGGGGCTGACTCCTACCGCTTTTAATACCGGAAGCAAAAGCACCAGAAGCAAGATAGCGAGCCCAGCAGCGCTGGGGATAAACATGAAAAGCACCACGCCAAGGAAATACGTAAGAATGAGCGTGATGTAGGGGTGCTTGAATTTTGAGATTGGGGCGGCAAGCACCTCGACCAGTGCCTGCGAGGCGCCGATCTTATTCATATATGCCGAAAAGCCGCCGGCGGCCATGATAATGAGGCCGACGCCTGTTAATTGGCTACCAGCAACTTGTTCGAATATTCCGATGATGTCCAACCACCGGGAGCCGGTGGAGTCTTCCTCATCTAACACTCCGTAGCCTGCTTTGGCCGCGGTTGAAACTGCAATGAGAATAAACCCGGCGAGCAATAAAATGATGACAGGCTTATGACCTTTAACGAGGAAGTAGCCTGCCCCAATTGTGACTGCCAAGGCAAATAAAGCGAGTGCGATATTCATGCTGGGTTCCCTTCTGCCCACGCATTAGAATACTGTTATTTTTACAAACAATATTTTTTATATTCCACTTTCACACTAACACTAAATACCTATACCGCAACCGATGTCCATTAGTTATCCAGGTAACATTGTCTCCTGTTTTAATCCCTCAGGTTGTGATGACTTTTAGCTTGAACTAAACTCCCAGCGTGCTCATGGATCGCACCCACCCTTACCTATCCCCAGAAAGGTCCGTTTTCTCCCATGCTCAAGGGCTTTAAAGACTTCATTATGCGCGGCAACGTCGTCGAACTTGCCACCGCAGTCATCATCGGTTCCGCATTCACGGCGATCGTTACTTCCGTGACGGATTCCATCATTCAGCCGATCATTAACTCCTTCGGCTCCGCAGAGGTCGACGGTTTAGGCTTCCAAATCACCGATAATAAGTCCACCCTCGTAGACTTTGGCGCCGTCATTACCGCCGCGATTAACTTCCTGATCATCGCCGCAGTGGTCTACTTCCTCATCGTGATGCCGCTCAACAAGCTCACTGAAGCATCCAAGCGCCGCCAGGGTGTGGACCCAGAGGCACCGGCACCGACCTCGGAAGAACTCTTGGCAGAAATCCGCGATCTCTTGCAGGCTCAGAACGCGGACGCTGTCACCGCCGCAGATAAGGCACTTGGGGATGCCACTGCAACAGATACGATCGAAAACTCCACCGCGTCTGAGGGCAAGCACAGCCGCCACGACGACTAGTTCTTACTAAGCGCAGTTAAGCCCGTGTCCACCTTCGCAATGAGGGAGGACACGGGCTTTTGTTAAGACTGCTTCAGAATTTCCGGGCTCGGGACAAGGATGTGCGGGCTACCCGCCGTGGTGCGGCGGCTGATTCTCCCGGTAAAACTCTTCGCCGCGCTCGGCGGCTTGGGCGCCGTCGCCTTCCACTGCAGCATCATCGAGGGTAACGATGCGCTGGGCATCGGTGCCTTCTCCGCTTGCTAAGTCCTGCCCTACTGGGCGATCCGCGCTGCGGTCATATTCCGGCGCATCTGATTGCCGGAATACGCGCCTGCGCTGGCGACGTGATTGAGAGGTCATGGCAGTATCTCCACCCCTTTCCTTCGCATTATTGCACGCTGGATTCTTGCAATTGATCCACAAGGTGGTGGACCAGCGGGGTCAACGTGGCCATGCCGTCACGCACGGCAGCGCGCGACGGCGCAAGGTTGACCACGACGGTGGAACCAGAAACGCCCGAAATGCCGCGGGATGCGCACGCATCGACCGCGCCGCATGCCTGACCCGAAGAGCGCAAGGCTTGGGCCACGCCTGGCACCATCTTGTCGATGACCCCAGTGGTAGCCTCTGGGGTCTTATCGCGCGGGCTCACTCCGGTGCCGCCGACGGTAAGCACGAGATCTACACCGCCGACGACGCCAGTCTCAATGGCCTGCCGGATCTTGGATTTCTTCGAGCGCACAACCACCGAACCATCGATGCGGAAATTCGCCTCTGCCAAAAGTTCAGTAACCAATTTGGAGGTGCTATCTGAATTTTCGCCGGGATGATCCGTGACTATCACGACGAGCGCGCGGCGCGGCGCCGCCACCCGGTCCTCTTTCTCGCTGGCCAAAAGGTAGGCATCATCCGGCTCCGCCACATCCCGCAAAGCGTCTGTGGAAGCCGAATCCTCCAACCTGGTGGAGTCGGTCAAGTCTTGCTGGGAGTCTGCCATTTTTCTCCTTCAAAGAAACGTCGGGGGCGCAATGCGGACACGGCGCGGGCTGCGTTTTAATCTACTCGCCTGTCAGGGTTACCTCTACCTGACGAGTGTCATCCGAATGTCCATCGGATACTTCCAAGGTGACGGTCGCACCGAAGTCCTGGGAACGCGCGGCAGCGATAAGCGCATCGGCGTTTTCAATCAGCCGGTCATTGACGCGGGTGACGATATCGCCCTGCTTCAAACCTGCTTGATCCGCTGGTCCCCCTGGCTCGACCTCTGCAATGCGCGCGCCATTTCCGTCATCGCGCGCCAGGACCTTAACCCCCAAGGTGGGGTGGGTTACGTGGCCTTTATTGATGAGCTCATCAGCCATGCGCTTGGCAAAGTTGGAAGGAATGGCAAACCCGAGGCCGATAGATCCGCCCTCACCCGAGGTCTTATCGGACAACGATGCAATCATCGAGTTCATACCAACGATATTGCCCTCCATATCCACCAAGGGACCACCGGAGTTGCCGGGGTTGACGGCGGCGTCGGTCTGGATGGCATCGATAAGCGAGGACTCGCCACCCTGCTGAGATGCGCGCACCGGGCGGTTCTTCGCGGATACGATGCCGGAGGTCACCGTGGCATTGAGGCCGAGCGGCGAGCCGACGGCGACTACCTCTTGGCCAACCGCAACCGCATCCGAGTCGCCGAATTGCAGGTGCGGCAAGTCGTGCACGTCCTTGATCTTGATGATGGCAACATCCGTATTGGCATCGGAAGCCACGAGATCGGCTTCGTGCTTGCTGCCATCGTTCAAGGTGACCTGCATGATGCCGCCTTGCTCTGCACCGGCGATGACGTGGTGGTTGGTCAAGACGTAACCATCAGGAGAAATGATGGAACCGGAACCTTCCGCAGCCGAGGTCCGAGTCGCAGTCTGAATGGATACCACGGCCGGCAAAACCTTAGCCGAAACCGCTTCCACCGAGCCCTCCTCCGGTTCCTTACCCATACTATTGGCGGCCGGTTTACTATTGAGCGCCTCATTGACCACGGACGTACCGCTACTGGACTGGTTCTTGCCCACGACCACACCGGTAATGGAACCTGCAGCGATTGCCGCTACCGCAGCAATTGCCGTCGCGGCACCCAGCCCGATCTTCCTTTTCTCCTTTGGCTGCGGCGGCAAAGGCGTTACCCCAGGCACGGGCGGCTGGCCAGGCTGGTTATTCGCAGGCCCCTGCTGGGAGTAATCGCCCTGCTGGGTAGCGAAGCTAGATGTTTCCTCCTGCCCGCGGGTAGCACCCGGCTGAGTGCCACCAAAAAGGCGATTGCTGGGCGGGGTGTGCTGCGCGTGCCACGGTGCCTCGCTCCCGTGCGCGGAGGCTTGTGCCTCCTGCTCGTTGATGCGCGGCTGGTTCCAGCCTTGGGAATAGGTTCCGTTGGAATACGCGGATCCAGAATCCTGTTGGCCGCCGCGCGGCTGGTTATATGGCGTCTGCCCGTTACTCGTGCCGTAGGGATCCTGCGGGACACCGTGCGACCCACCATTATTGCCGCGGTTGTCATCATTCCTCATGTTCATAGGAACACTATGCCTCGCTTCGCTTAGTCACAACTTAAACTATTCTGCCAACCTACTAGAAGTTCCTGTGAAGTTACTGTAGGCGATAAGCTGGTCAAACTCACCACATTTGACGCCCTCTTGACACTCGCACGCGACTGCACCATTACCCCTATTAAGCATCCTTCCACCCTGCGGCGCGCACCACTGTCAACAGAATCACCGGGGCATAAAATCGACCCACCATCAGGTTAGTGTACCTTTATATTTAACTTAGGGTTAGCTTAGTTTTAACTTTAAGTTAATTTCGTTGAATCTTTACGACCCAAGGAGTAGGCAGTGCTGACATGGCTCAAATCTCCCCGCCCACGCCCTCAATTACCTAAAGAGGACGTTGACAAGAAATTCCCCCGGCTTCGTTTCCAGGTCTTTATGGGAATCTTCCTGGGTTACGCGGGCTTTTACCTCATCCGCAATAACATCTCCACCATCGCGCCGCTGCTGCTGGAAGATAACGGGACCATCGACAAGCCTGCAATCGGCATCATTAGTAATGCCGTGCTGATTTCTTATGGCTTATCCAAATTCTTTTCCGCCATGCTCGCGGACCAATCCAATGCGCGTTACTTCCTGCCCATCGGGCTGAGCTTGTCCGCGCTGATGAACCTGATAGTCGGGTTCGTCCCGTGGGTCTCTGCATCCGTAGGCGTCTTTGCCACCGTCATGTTCCTCAATGGCTGGTTCCAAGGCATGGGACACCCGCCATGCGGCCGCGTCATCGTGCAGTGGTTCTCTACATCCGAGCGCGGTTGGAAGGGCTCGCTGTGGAATACCTCGCACAATGTGGGTGCAGGCGTATTACCGCTGCTGGTAGGCGTCGGCTTGGCGATGACCAGCAATCAATGGCAGGTAGCCTTTTGGCTCCCCGCAATCGCGGCGCTGATCATCGCGGCCTTAGCTTTCCTGCTCATCCGCGATAATCCACCTTCAGAAGGACTGCCGACGGTCGATGAATGGCGCAATGATCCCGCCAAGGTTGCAGATATCCAGCGGCAAGAAGGCGATGGAATCTCCACCAAGGATCTCATTTTCAAATACGTCCTGCGCAATCGCATCATTGTCCTTCTGGCCATTGCCAACGTATTTGTCTATGCACTGCGCTACGGCGTGCTCAACTGGATTACGACGTACCTCGCCGAAGTCCACCACATGAACATCAATTCCGGTTTGGTCGCCTTCGGCGCCTTCGAGCTCGCAGGCCTGCTGGGCACCATTCTCTGCGGCTGGATGTCCGATAAGCTCTTCCACGGCAACCGCTCTAAGGTCATCTTGATCTTTATCTTGGCTACGGGCCTGTCCATCGCCGGCTACTGGCTGGCCCCCGTAGGCACCCCGTTCGCGGTCATGGTTATCTTCATCGCGCTCATCGGTGCCTTCATCTACGGTCCGGTTGGCCTCATTGGCTTACAGGCCCTCGACCTCTCCCCGCGCAATGTGGCAAGCACCGCTTCCGGCTTTACGGGCCTTTTCGGTTACCTGCTTGGTGCGACGCTCGCCTCGACCGGTGTGGGCTACCTGGTCAAGTACGCCGGCTGGAATGTCACCTTTATGGTCTTCCTGCTCTTTACTGTCCTCGTGTTGGCTATCTTCCTCTTTATTAATAAGGAAGAAGTGCGCCTCACCGAAGAACGCAAGGCCGCGCTTGAAGCATAAGCCTTCAACTTAGGAGCACGCGCTATTACTGCGCACTCTCCTTACACCGCCTGCCACCCACCCGGGATGGCAGGCGCTCTTTATTGCCCATCACCGGTGCCTAAAAAGGGCCTAAAACATCACAACCCCTCGCAGTTGCCAATAAGCAACTGGGAGGGGTGAGACTGAAAGCAGGCTTAGAACTGCTCTACGTCAACCAGGCCGAGCTTAGCGGCCTTGACCAGGCGGCGCGGGATGCGCACGGTCTGACCATCGATGGTGACTTCCTGGAGGGCGACGTTGTCAGCCTTCCACTGGGAACGACGTGCGTGGGTGTTCGCACGGGACTTCTTAAACTTAGGAGTTGCCATTTTCTCTTCTTCTCCTTACGCGTTCTTCTTCTTGCGGCGAGCCATGGCACCGAAGCGCTGGTTGAAGCGCTCGACACGGCCAGCGGTATCCATAACGCGCTGTGCACCAGTCCAGAACGGGTGGGACTCAGCAGTAACGTCAACGACGATGAGCGGGTACTCGTTGCCGTCTTCCCACTCAACGGTGCGAGAAGAGGTAGCGGTGGACTTGGTCAAAAAGGAGTGACCGGTACCAGCATCACGGAAGACCACTGGGTGGTAATCCGGGTGGATGTCTTTCTTCATAGATATTCCCTCAGGGTTGGACTACGGGTCGGTTCCGCACACTGAATAATGACGGTACGGATCGTGCCCGAGTTGGGATGAACAGTTACAGCTCGCCCGGCGCCACTAAGCGCGCCGACCGATAACCTGAATTATCCTACATTCCACCGCCATATATACGAAATTGCTCACCTGCAGCAACCACAGTCGCCACAGGCGCACATCTACGCCCCATTCGTTATAGTAAGCTTTCGAATCTCCCCAATGCGTTAGGCAGTGCTGCTTGATCATCGACGCAAAGCCGACGGCTTAATGCGCGAGGCTATCGCGACAGCGATTAGGTATATCGCGAGTAAGGCTGTAAGATTTGCTCTTGCTGTTGTCAAAATATACGTATTACGCCCCGTCTACTGGTTTTTGACGACGATGCCGCACCTGCTCACACCTCACTTTTTGAGCACTGCCACCCTCACACGGCAGTCGGCACGTAGTCGTTTATAGCCACGATGTGGGCGGCTAGGAGAAAGAAGACCCATGTCGGCTATTTGCCAGGTAACGGGCCGCAAGCCGGAATTCGGCAAGCAGGTCTCGCACTCGCACCGCCGCACTTCGCGCCGTTGGAACCCCAACGTGCAGCGTCGTCGCTACTACCTGCCCTCTGAGGGCCGTACCATTACTCTGAATGTTTCCACCAAGGGTATGAAGATCATTGACCGCGACGGCATCGAGTCCGTTGTTGCCAAGATCCGCGCACGTGGGGAGAAGATTTAAGTATGGCACGTAACGATATTCGCCCAATCATCAAGCTGAAGTCCACTGCGGGCACCGGTTACACCTACGTGACCCGTAAGAACAAGCGCAATAACCCGGATCGCATCACCCTGAAGAAGTTCGATCCGATCGCCCGCAAGCACGTCGAATTCCGCGAGGAGCGATAATTCATGGCTAAGAAGTCCAAGATCGCTAAGAACGAGCAGCGCAAGGAAATCGTCGCCCGCTACGCGGAGCGTCGCGCTGAGCTCAAGAAGATCATCAAGAACCCGAACACCCCGGATGAGGAGCGTTTGGAGGCTCAGTTCGAGCTGAACCGCCAGCCTCGTGACGCTTCCCCAGCCCGCGTTCGTAACCGCGACGCAGCCGATGGCCGCCCGCGCGGTTACCTCCGCAAGTTCGGCCTGTCCCGTGTCCGTATGCGCGGCATGGCTCACCGTGGTGAGCTGCCGGGCGTTCGCAAGTCCAGCTGGTAAAGGGGTAATTGCACAATGGCTAATAAGCGCAATAACCAAAAGAAGTTCCGTATGGAGCAGAGCCGTCGCCCGAAGAAGAACCCTTTGAAGGCTGAGGGCATTGAGAAGGTGGACTACAAGGACACCAAGACTCTGCGTCTATTCATCTCGGATCGCCACAAGATCCGTTCCCGTCGCGTCACCGGCTTGACCCCGCAGCAGCAGCGTCAGGTTGCTACCGCAGTCAAGAACGCACGCGAAATGGCTCTCCTGCCGTTCACCACCCGCTAAACAGTAGCTGGGTATCAACAGCGCACTTTTGCCGCTGGCAAGTGTGACACGGTAAAAGAACCATAAGCTTTCGCCGCCCCGCCTTTCGAGGTCAGGCGGCGAAAGTCGTTTTCGGGGTATTCTTTGGCGCTACGCCGCAAACGCCAGTTCCCACGCCAACACCAGCCGCAAAGCTCCTCCGCGAAAGCCCACAGGCACGGACGCGACGAACCCACTGCACACTCCCCCGAGCGCTACTGCGCAATTGCATAAATGTTACATTTATAGCAATCCTGCGCCGCACAACTTTTAGATGCGCACCGCTTTGCAATGAGTGAAAGGCAGTGACTGTATGGCCCTGCATCAATCCCTTCTCGATCTTTCGGAGCTTGCTCCCCATTGCCAGTCCCGGGCAACCGCTCGCGGCTTATTGGCGGAAGCGCAAGATGTCTTGCGCAATGCGGTAGCGCACCAGGACGATGAGATTGAATTAGCCAACTGGTTTTCGCGGCTGCTGACAGATATCGTGCGCGCACCAGGCGTGGATGCGGATATCCGCTTAACCGGCGCGGCGGCGCGCGGGGATCAGCTACCCAGCATGCCCATCGAGTGGATGGGAGAAGACAGCGACTTGGAGTCCGTCTTTCGCGATGTGGGGCTTGAGGTACATCAAGCGGCCGGTTCCATGGCAGCGCGCGTCGATGCCGGCCTGCCTTTAGGCCGCGGCGGTGAACAGGCTTTGTTGGAGGAGGCGTTGTCCCAGCGTCCGCCTCTGCTCCAGCGCGTTGGGGGTTTGCCCGATCGCAACGCGGCCGTGGATATCAAGTCCATGCTGTTATCCCCCATCGCCGCCATTGCGCGCTGGGCGGCACCGGGCCCGCGTCCCACGGTCGATCGCCTCGCCATTGGCCAAGAGCGCGGGATGCTCACCGCGGAGGACGCAGAAACCCTCGACCTTGCGTGGCGCACTGGGTATTCGGTAGAAATGCGCCGCTGGTACGACAATGTGCACGGCCGTGAATCCGTCCTGCAAGACCTGCCACCACTGGAGCGCACGGCCTACGGCACAGCCTGCCGCATGGTGTCTGCGACCTTCGAGTCCATCTCCCAACGCACCGCGGACGGCGCACATTAAAATCGCCACAAAGTTTTTGTGGCTACGCATGCGATCCGCGTCGGCGGGCTGCAGGGCTGTAGAGTTGTTGAGTAAAAGCATTTTCTGCTGAGAGAAAGGAGGCGTCCGCCGCATGTCAGGAAACGTCGGTAGGCCGCGTAAACATAGCCCCCGCCGCAGAGGCAATAGCGCCCGGGAAGAGATTTTGGACGCCTCCTCAGAGTTATTTACCACCCAGGGCTTTGCCACGACGTCGACCCACCAAATCGCGGACGCGGTGGGCATCCGGCAGGCATCGCTGTACTATCATTTTCCCTCCAAGACGGAGATTTTCCTCGCGCTGCTTAATTCCACCATTGAGCCCTCGCTGGAGCTTGCCGATGAGCTGGTGGATTCCGATGCCGAGCCGGAGCAGCGCCTGTGGTCCCTAGTCGCCGCGGAATCGCGCCTTTTGCTCACCAGCGGTTGGAATGTCGGCCGGTTGTACCAGTTGCCGGTGGCCAATTCGCCGGAATTTTCGGAGTACCACAGCTCCCGCGAGCGGCTGCAGAGCCACTTCCGCACCACCGCCGCCGCCATCGTGGGCGAAGCGGATCCGCGCATCGAGTTGCCCTTCCACATCGCGTTGTCTGTCATCGAGATGCGCCCCAATAACGGCACGCCTCCTTACGCCGCGGCCCAGTCGGTTCCGGAGACTGCCGCCATGCTTGCCGATGCCGCCCTTGCCGTCCTCGGAGCCACCGTCCCCGAGGACGCCGAAGCCATGACCCTTGAGCTGCTGAAGAACCGGAATGACTCGATCTCTGCGGCCGCGGCGGCCGCCGCAGACCGCAAGAAGAAAAAGTCTCGCTAACCTATTCCTTGTGGCGTCGCTAACCACTTACTAGTGGTTAGCGTTGCCAGGAATCGGTAAAGTCCGCAGTTGCGGCCAATCCACCGCCTTCGCGCACGCTAATGCCGCTGGGGGTTACGACGATGGTCGAGGGCGAGGCGTCCACGTAGTAGTTACCGCCGTCTTGGCCAATAATCGACCCGGTGAATTCGCCGCCGAAAATGGTCGACCGATAGGTCAGGACGTTTCCCTGATTCTCACAGATGATGGCCCTGCCGTCTGGGCCTTTGCCGGCGAAGACGACGCGCTCATAGCGGTGGCAATTGGCGTAGGTATTGGTATCGGTCCACCCGTATTCACCTAGGCCGTCGATGAGTTCATTTCCGCCGCCATTATTGTTCTTCGGTGGCTGCGCCTGTTCCTGTTCGGTTTCGGTCACCGTCACCACGGGTGGTTCTTTCTTTTGGGTTTCCGGGGATTTTGTCGCCGTAGAGGTTTCTTCGGTGGAAGTCTCCGTCGTACTTTCGACGGTGGTCATGCCGCCATCGCCGGAAAAGTCGGGCTGATCCCCATCCGTGCTACTGCTGCAGGCGCTTAAAACGATGCCCGCGGTCGCTACCGCGCCGAGGTGCAGCCCCCAACGCAAACGTGGAGTTAGATGAAAGTGCGGCATGATAAGTCCTTTCTCATAAGCCGGAAGTGGGGCTAACAAGCTGGGGTGGGCCAAGCTATTTCGGCCTTGGAGAGATCGAGCGCCGTGCCCGAAAGTAATGGTTGGGCGGAGGCGTACTGACCATCCGGGGCCGAGGCGATGAGTGCTACCGCCACCTCGCGGCCGCCGATGGTGGCAAGACCCATCTGCCGCACATCATAGCCGCCGGCGATATCTGGCCCCCAGCCGCCTTTGAGGGCGGCACCCTCTAGGTTACGCAGGCCATAGCTTTGGGCGGGGTCGGGCGTAGACATCGCGGTGAGGATGGGTTCGGCACCGTTGACGCAGCGCAGCTTTGCCATGAACGCGGCCTGGTCGCCCACGCTCCACTGCGTTTGCCCGAAGGCGCTAAATTCCGGGCGGGTGACCTGGCTTTGTACCTGGGTGGTGGTATCGCCGGCCTCGGCAAGTACCTGTTGGGCGGCCTGGGCGGCTTGTGCGCCGCCACCGAGTGCGTCCCAGGCGGATTGCGCCGCCGCATTATTGGAATAGGTAATCGCAGATGTCACCACGTCGGGGCCGATGAGCCCTGCGCGATGGGCGGCGATGAGCACCGGCACCTTGGAGGTGGACCAGGCGGTTTCGGGCGCAGTGCGCCCGGCGGCAACGGTAGTGGTGCCATCCGATACCGCGATGCCTACATTGCCGTAGTTAGCGGCGATGCGGTCGAGCTCGCGCTGCAGGTCACCAGCCACAGCCGCCCCGCCATCTTCGGCAGCTTTCGCGGCATCGGATTGGGCATCGGCCGGCGCAGCCTCATCCTGCGCTGCGGCATCGCGAGGGCTATCCGCCGTATCCGCCCTATCCGTCGCGCTCTCCATAGAGCGCGAGGTTGTCTGCTTGGCGATGCCCGGCTCTGATTCCGTACCCTGCTCGCCCTGCCCGCACGCGCTAAGACACAGCGCCCCCGCCACAAGTAGGCCGCCGAGCGCCATGCGCTTCGGTGCAGTACGCCTCGGTGCGGTGCGGGTGGGTGCTAGCATGGCCAGGATCCTTAGGTTTCAGGCGCTATCGCTAGTGAGCGAAGTGGCGTGTTCCGGTGAGATACATCGTAACACCAGCGGCCTTAGCTGCGTCGATAACTCCTTCATCGCGGATGGAGCCGCCGGGCTGGACAACGGCTTTGACGCCGGCATCGAGAAGCACCTGCAAGCCATCGGCGAAGGGGAAAAAGGCATCGGAGGCGGCGAAGGAGCCTTGGGTGCGGTTGGTGGCATCGGCAAGCGTATTGGCGCGCTCGACCGCAAGCTTGGCGGAATCCACGCGGTTGACCTGGCCCATGCCCACGCCCACGGTCGCATTGTCCTTAGCCAGCAAAATCGCATTGGACTTGACCGCGCGCACCGTGCGCCAGGCGAACTCGAGCTGAGCCAAGTCCTCGTCACTCAGGGCTTCGCCCGCTGCTAGGGTCCAGTTTTCGGGCTTATCGCCCTCGGCCTGGTAGGTATCCGGCTCTTGGCGCAGCACGCCGCCGGAGATGTACTTGCGCTCCTCGCCTTGTTCCTCTGGCTCGGCCAAAAGCACGCGCAGGTTCTTCTTGCTCTGCAGGATCTCCAGCGCCTTATCCTCATAGGCGGGCGCGACGATGACCTCGGTGAAAATGCCCTTGACCTGCTCAGCCATCTCTACGCTGACCTCGTGATTGACAGCGATGACGCCGCCAAATGCGGACATTGGGTCACAGGCATGCGCCGCGCGGTGGGCCGCAGCGATGGACTCATCCGATACGGCGATGCCGCACGGGTTGGTGTGCTTGATAATCGCCACGCAGGGACGCTCGTGATCCCAGGCCGCACGCCAGGCAGCATCGGCGTCCTGGTAGTTGTTGTAGCTCATTTCCTTGCCGTTGAGCTGCTTGGCATTGGCCAGGCCCTTGGTGCCAATCCGGGTCACGGTGGCGGCCTGGTGAGAGTTCTCGCCGTAGCGCAGCGAGGTGGTCTCCTCGCCGTCGCTGAGCTGGTCCACGAACCATGCGGAAACCGCCGCATCGTAGTTAGCGGTGTGAAGGAAGGCATCGCGAGCGAGGCCACGGCGCTGGTCAAGGCTAAATCCACCCTCTTCAACGGCCTGGGTTACCTCGCCATAGCGCGCCGGATCTACGACCACGGCAACGGACGGGTGATTCTTGGCCGCCGCGCGCACCATGGAAGGCCCACCGATATCGATCTGCTCCACGCATCCATCGAAGTCCGCGCCGGAGGCGACCGTTTCCTGGAAGGGGTACAGGTTCACCACGACGAGCTGGAAGGGCTCTACCTCAAGCTCGCCCAGCTGCGCCAGGTGGTCTTCCTTGCGGGTATCCGCCAGGATTCCGGCGTGCACGCGCGGGTGGAGCGTCTTGACGCGGCCTTCCAGGCACTCGGGGAAACCGGTGAGCTTTTCTACCGGGGTGACCTCGATTCCCAAGTCAGCAATCTTCTTGGCGGTGGAGCCGGTAGAGACAATCTCTACGCCTGCCTTATCAAGTGCGCGGGCCAGATCCTCCAGCCCCGTCTTGTCGTACACGCTAATGAGTGCGCGCTTTACCTGCTTGCGGTCTTCGCTCATGAGGAGGAATAAGCCTTTCGAAAAGTCTTAGTCTGCGAGTTGAATAAAAAGCTCCTCGCCGCGGGGCTGCGCCGCGCGCAGCACGTCGACGATGAGTTCGCGCTCTACCTTTTTAATGCGTTCGTGGAGGCTGGCCTCATCATCATCTGTCCGCACGGCCACCGGCCGCTGCGCAATGATGGAACCAGTATCCACGCCCGCGTCCACGAAATGGACGGTAGAGCCTGTGACCTTCACGCCGTATTCCAACGCATCGCGCACCCCGTGCGCGCCCTTAAACGCAGGCAATAACGCCGGGTGGGTATTGATGGTGCGGCCTTCGAAGCGGCGGAGGAAGCCTTCCCCCAAAATCTTCATAAAGCCTGCAGAAACAACAATGTCTGGCTGGGCAGCATCTACTGCATCAGCCAGACATGTATTCCATTCGGCACGGTCCGCACCCATTTCCACGATCTCGGTATCGATACCGCGTTCTCGGGCGCGTTCAATACCTCGACACGGTTTATCCGCAACCACCTTCACCACTTGGTATCGCTCATCCTGGGCTTCCAAGATGGCTTGCAAAAGCGAGCCCGTCCCAGAGACAAGCACGACAACTCGTAGGCGGTCAGTAGCTGCAGTAGCGCGTGGTGGCATCGGTGAAGTCACGCGCTATAGCCTAGTCCCTCTTCCCGCTTTCAGTAGAATCTGCCGCGTCAGGCTTGCCCTCATTTGCGTCCTCTTCCACGAGTTCGCCTTCCAGGATCTCGGGGGCTTCAGCCGCTTCGCGCTCGCTGTTTTCCGATGCCCCTTCTTCCCCACCATCTCCCGCAGCACTCTCCGCGTCATCGCCGTCGTCGCTGTCTTCAACGACCTCCCCTTCGATGACCTCGTCGACGGTGTCTGCGGTGTCCGTGGATTCTGCGGCAGCGTCATCGTCGTCGGCTGCATCCTCTGTTTCTTCTGCAGCGGACTCAGCGGCGTCGCCGTCACTCGATTCCGATTCGTTCTCGTCCTCGTCCGTTTCGCTCTCGTCCAAATCGGCATCAGCATCGTCGCCGTCAGCCTCGTCGGCCTCGGCCTTGTCCGCGTCAGATTGTTCTGCGTCAGTGGTGTCCTCAGAAGCGGTATCTTCTGCCGACTCTGCAGCGTCTTCTGAATCCTCTTCGGAGGCCTCTGCCTCTGCGACCTCCTCCGCCGAAGACTCTGCCTCCGCTTCGGCCGCGCGGGCGTCGCGCCAGTTCATAAGCGCAAAGGCTGCCGCGACGGCCAAGCCCACGACGGCGATCCATAGCGCGGCAAGGCCAGCAGCAGTCCACAGGTGCGGGCCGGTGTGGCCGTAATAGCCAAGCGTGCCGCTAACCAGATAGCACGCGAAGAACATGATGACCGCGGTAGCCACCGTGGCCGCGAGCACCTTCTGGAAGGACGGGCGCTTCTTATACAAGGACATCGTCGCCGCGATGAGGGGAACCACCATGAAGACGACCGCCCAGCCGGGTGAGGACGCTGGGATGCCGCCGGTAATAGGCAGCGGCGGCAGCGGCACAAGGTGGGTGCTAAAGAGGCTTACCTGCGCCTCCCCTGCCGAAAACTCCGAGCCCACCAGCACTGCCCCGGTGCTGACGATGGCGTTGGGGATATACAGCAGGCTCAACAGGATGAGGGTGAAAACGCCCAGCCCAGAGATGGAAGGGTACTCATCCATCATCTCCCCCTGGCGCGAGAAGTTCACGATGAAGATGAGCACGAAGACCACGGTCGCGCCAATGGCGAGGTAGGCGAGGTAGCGCAGGGCGATAAGGGCGGCATCGACAAGCAGCGGCGGGGCACCATAGCGCTTGACCAAGGCGCGCCACAGGCGGGTACCCATGCCGGCTGCCATCGCCGCTAGGTGCACGACGATGACGCGAGCAAGCGCAGCAGCGAGGTTCGGCGGGGATACGTCGAAAACCTTGCCGGCATCCCACAACATCACCCAGGCAATGCAGGTCAGTACCACCGGCACGCCCACCACACAGGCGACAAGAATTGCCAGGTCCTTCACGCTGACCTTGTGTTTTACCGCGGCGCGCACGCGCACCGCCACCACCGTGGCGAGGATGAGGGCGGGCAAGGCCGGGAGGAACGACAGGTCCACCCCGGCCGCAGATACCGGCGCGAGGTTAAAGACCATCCACGCTTCCGCCACGATGGTCGGCAGCCACGCAAGGGGCGAGCCAAAAAGCAAAAGCGCGCCGAATGCGAGCGCCACAATAATAAGGACGACAATAATATTCGGCAGGGCCGCCGACATGAATAATTGGCGGATGCGCCCCGCCTTCGTCAGCGGGGCCGGCGTGCGACGGGCCTTCGCCTTCGACCCAGCTTTGCGGGCGACGCGTTCTGCGGAATTATGCGGCTTCTGCGTCGCAGTGGCATGCGGTGCACGAGGGGCGCGCTCTGTCTGCACTGTCCGGCCCCGCGCCTGGCTACGCGGGCGGGGCGTTGACCGAGATTGGGGGCTGGTGTTTTTGTTCATCGGCGTCCACTTTGCCACCTTTTGCCCGCGGTAGCGGGGTGGCGCGACGAGGCGCCTCCAAAATCACCGTGGACTTGTTCAGTAACTACTGTAGACATATATAAGGAATAAAGTTTTAACTCTTATCCCCCACTGGTCACAGTAATTACATGCCGTTGCATTTCCATGGCAGGACGTTACAGTGCACCATTACAGCTTCGGGGCTACCGCGGGGGCTTAGTTTTAAGAGATTTATATCGCACTATGCGCCACAACTTTCCATAATGTGCCTGCATGTAGGCTTATTCCAGACCGGCGCGAGAAAAAATTCATTTTTGGCTTGCTGTTATCTTTTTGAGACGCTACTGTTACATCTCGTTGGTAACAAGAAGGTCACAATCTCGTAACTAACCCAGAGACGGTGTAACGCTCTTTTTGAAGATTGTGAAAGACACGAAAGAAGATTTAATGCGAAGCAAAGTTCAGCGTGGCGCCGGCCGCCATCGCAAGATTGTCACCTCGCAGACCACCAAGGGTCGTATCGCTGTCATGACCGTTGCAGCCGGTGCCGTGTCCACCGCCGGCGTAGGCGGCGCAGCTGCCGCTAACGTTGAATCCGACAACGCTGCATCTTCCACCACCACGACACAGTCTGTTGACTACAAGCTTGCCGCTGATACTTCCGAGGTCAACAACACCCCAGCCGGCTCCTCTGATGCTGCACCGCAGATCCTCAACGTGGCTGAGGCAAAGCCGGTTACCAATCTGGTTGACCAGCTGAGCAAGTCCATCCAGGCTTCCGCTGACCGCGCCGCCGAGGACCTTGCCGCTCGCGCTCCTTCCATTGCTCGCCCCGCTGAAGGCGCCTTCACTTCCGGCTTCGGCCCGCGTTGGGGCTCCTTCCACTCTGGCGTGGACATCGCCAACGCCGTTGGCACCCCCATCCTTTCCGTCATGGACGGCACCGTCATCGATTCCGGCCCAGCCTCCGGCTACGGCCAGTGGATTCGCATCCTCCACGATGATGGCACCATGACCGTCTACGGTCACATGCAGACCCTCGACGTCGCCGTGGGCGAGCACGTACACGCCGGCCAGAAGATTGCTGGCATGGGTTCCCTTGGCTTCTCCACCGGTTCCCACCTCCACTTCGAGGTTCACCCGAACTCCGGTGACGCCGTTGACCCACAGGCATGGCTGGCCGAGCGAGGCATTCAGCTCTAAGAGCCTTCTTTCCTTCTTGTTAAAGCGCCGCAGATAACCTCTGCGGCGCTTTTGCTATGCCTAGACCCCAATAAGCTCCACTCGCCCGCAGCCTCCACAACAAGACCCCTCGTGCGGAGCCACAGCCCCACCTTCGTCCCGCCAGAGGCGATCTCCGCGATTGAGATAGTTCTACCCCTCCAAGACGGTCCAAAGAGCGCTAGAAAGCCGCACAGCCGCCCTCCAGGGCCCATATGAGCCCCTAGGGTCCCCATAGCCACCCAAGCCTCCACATCGCGGGATTAGGGCCCCTCCATTCGCCCTGAGCGCCGTTACACCGCACGAGAGCACATACACGCGGCACCGGGAATTATCACCGGGCGCGCGCCGCCATAAAGGAGCCGCCAATAGAGGCCCCAAAATAGTCCCACCGATTGCCAGTTAAGTCCAGCATGCAGACTTGTCGCAGGTAGATGGCAGTTTTCTAGCCTGGTGCCAATAACCCCCTCCCCTCACCCCCGACAGTCACCCCCAGAGCTTAAACCAGTACTTCAAACCCGCAACTTTGGCCACTTTCGTAACACGCGCAACAAGCTGGCATGTTCGAAACTTTTCGAATAAACGCCTTTTCTACCAGCATTTTTACAGATTGCGCGGCCTCTATGGGCAGGCTAACTTTTAACTCGTTGCCACAAGCGAACGCTAAATGGGGTATTTCCATTCCTCGGCGTGTCGCAGAGGGCAGTTGAAAGACGCCAAACCTTTAAGGTTTGCGCGCCTCGAGACCATGCACAGCCATGAAAAGGACTTAAACTATGAAGCGCATGAACCGCGCACGCAGGAATGTAGCGCTAAGCATCGTTACGCTTGGCACCGTTTTTGCTACCGGCACCTCCGCTTTTGCTGCTGATCCAGTGGCCAGCGTGGACGTTTCCAATGGCTCCTCTGAGCCGCAAGCAACCAACGTTGATAACGCGGGCGTTATCGACGCCGCCGTCGGCTTCGCAAACGCCGCCGCCGGTGTACTCACCGGCAAAGACGTCCCGGAATTTAGCCCGAACGAATCCGGCGGGATCAACATCATCTTGGACCCCTCCTCCGTTCCTGGCCTACGGGAAGCTTTCGCCCCCGAGGGCGACCGCTCTGGACTGACCCCTCAGCGCAGTCGCGATGCTGCCGGCAATACAGTGGTCTTTCCCACCTCCGGCACCTTGACTTCTGGATTCGGTATGCGCTGGGGCGCGATGCACAACGGCATCGACGTGGCTAACCCAGTCGGCACCCCGATCTACTCCGTCATGGACGGCACGGTCATTAACTCCGGTCCGGCACAGGGCTTCGGCAACTGGATTCGCATCCAGCACGTCGATGGCAGCATCTCCGTCTACGGCCACATGTCCGCTAGCTCGCTGCGCGTGAACGTGGGCGACCACGTTTCTGCGGGCGACCACATCGCGGACATCGGCAACGAGGGCCGCTCCACCGGCCCACACCTGCACTTCGAAATCCACCCAGGTGGCGGCGCGGCCGTTGACCCAGTGGGCTGGTTCAACGAGCGCGGGATCTCGGTCTAGAGCTTTTCCATCGGCACACCGCCGATGAGCATGAGCCGCACCTTGCCGGAGGAACCAAAGTCCACGGTCACCGTGGCGCGGGCACCGGAACCGGCCGTTTCAATTACGGTTCCGAGCCCGTACTTGGCGTGGTTGACGCGGTCTCCCACAGCAAGGTTGAGGTTCTTATTCTTCGGCATGGAATTAGCTGCAGGCTGGCGAGTGCGTTGCGAAGGGGAAGACGTAGCGCGCTGGCCAAACCCAGCACCCCCACCACCGGCGTAGCCGCCACTAGAACCGCGGCGATAGCTCCGGCCATATTGATAGTCATCGGCTCCCCAGGAACCGGTGAGGTCACTATCGGAATCCTCTCGCCGCCAGTCGATGAGATCCTCTGGGATCTCGGCGAGGAAGCGACTGGCGGGATTGGTCACCGGATTGCCCCACGCAGAACGCAAGATGGCGCGCGTGAGGTACAACTTTTCACGGGCGCGGGTGATGCCCACATAGGCCAGGCGGCGTTCTTCGCTTAATTCCTTCGGGTTACCCAGTGAGCGCATGTGCGGGAATTGGCCGTCCTCCCAGCCGGCGACAAAGACGACGGGAAACTCCAAGCCCTTGGCCGTATGCAGGGTCATCATGGTCACTACCCCGGTCTCAGAATCCGGAATCTGATCCGCATCCGCAACGAGGGAGACCTTCTCCAAAAAGGCCTGCAGCGAGCCCGGCGCGGCTTCGCCTTCTTCTAAAAGCTCATTGGGATCGACGGCATCCGCCCCGGCTGCGGCCAGCTGGTTGGCGGCCTCTGAGGTAAATTCGCGGGCCACGGATACCAGCTCATTGAGGTTATCGAGGCGCGCACCGTCCTGCGGGTCGTTGGAATTTTCTAGCTCCGCCTTATATCCGGTGGCATCCAGGATGGCGGTGAGCAGTTCGCCCAGATCGGGCTGGCCGGTCACCTCATCGCGCATGCCGGGGATTTGTGCGCGGATGCCCTCCATCATGTCGTTGAACTTGGTAACGGCATTAACGGCGCGGGTGCCAAGGCCGGGGACGTCGCCCTGGGGGACGTCGGCAAGCGCCTTGCCAAAGCTTATCCCCTGGTTTTCCGCGTGCAGGGCAATCTGGCCCTGGGCCTTATCGCCGATGGCGCGCTTGGGAACATTGATGATGCGGCGCAGGCTCACCGTATCGTCGGGGTTATCCATAATGCGCAGGTAGGCCACCGTATCGCGGATTTCGCGGCGTTCGTAAAAGCGCGTCCCGCCCACGACCTTATAGGGAATGCCGGAGCGAATGAAGATATCCTCCAGCGCGCGGGAGGAATTATTGGTCCGGTACATCACGGCGATATCGGAATAGCTGTGGCCCTTATCCGCCAGCGCGTCGATCTCTGCGGCGATAAAACGGGCTTCATCGTGTTCGTTATCCGCCACATACCCCACGATGGATTCGCCATCGCCGTGCGCGGTCCACAGGTTTTTCTCCCGGCGGTTCTCGTTTTTCGCAATCACGGCATTAGCCGCGTTCAAGATGGTCTGCGTGGAGCGATAGTTCTGCTCCAATAAGATGGTGTGCGCCTGCGGGTAGTCGCGCTCGAATTCCTCGATATTGCGGATGGTGGCGCCGCGGAAGGCATAAATGGACTGATCGGAATCACCCACCACGCACAACTCTGGGGCATCAGGACCCAGCTCGCCCTTGCCCACGAGCGCTGCTACCAGCGCGTACTGGGCGTGGTTGGTGTCCTGGTACTCATCAATGAGCACGTGCTTAAACCGCCGGCGATAAAACTCCACTACCTGCTTGTGCTCGGTGAAAATGCGCACTACTTCCCCGATGAGGTCATCAAAGTCCACCGCATTGGCCGCGCGCAGGCGGCGCTGGTACTCGGCGTAGACATCCGCCACGGTGGTCTCAAAGGGGTTCTTGGTCTGCTGCGCCTTGTCGGCTGCCTCGGCCGGGCCCACGAGCTCGTTTTTGTGGTTGGAGATCTGGTTGGCCAGCACGCGCGGGGTGTATTTCTTCAGATCCAACTGCATGTCCTTGGCAATCATGGATAGAAGCCTGCGGGCATCGTCGCCATCATAAATGGTGAAGTTGGTATTAAGCCCCGGCACGAGCTGGGCGTTCTGGCGCAGGATGCGCACGCAGATGGAGTGGAAGGTGGATACCCACATGCGCTCGGCCACCGGACCGACCAGGGAACCCACGCGCTCCTTCATCTCTGCGGCCGCCTTATTGGTAAAGGTAATGGCGAGGATTTCCCACGGGTTTACCCCGCGGTGGCGCATGAGGTACGCGATGCGGCGGGTAAGCACCGCGGTCTTGCCAGAACCCGCGCCGGCGACAATCAGCAGGGGCCTGCCGGTATGGGTGACCGCCTCTAATTGCTGTGGATTCAAACCTTGGGTTAAAGGATCGGATTCCGCGGGCCTAGGCGTGCTGCCAAAGGGGTTCTGCTGCTCGGGCTGGCTAGGGGCGAAGCCGCCGCGGGAAGCAGCACCGGATACGGGTTCGCGCGGGGTAGAAGTTGGGCTAAATGGAGAGTTATTCGTCATAATGCCTACCAACCTACTAGCCCCACCGGACATGGCCCGTATTTGCGGCATACCCTGCGCTTTCTAAATACCTGACCAAGTGGCACAATAAGGGACCATGACCGCTGAAGATAATGAATCCATCGTTGACAATGGCTTGGATATCCGCACGCCCACCGGCACGGATGATCCCCTATCTGATGCGGAAATCCAGCAGTATCGCGAGGAAATCAACCGCCTGGATCAGATCATCTTGGATGCCGTCAAACGCCGCACCGAGGTCTCCCGCGCGGTGGGCCGCACCCGCATGAGCTCCGGCGGCACACGCTTGGTGCACACCCGCGAGATCGCCATTCTCAATGAGTTCCGCGCGGAACTTGGTGAGGAAGGCCCCACCATCGCCTCTGCTTTGCTGCGCATGGGACGCGGACGCCTAGGCTAAATCCACCACTCAACCCCTCGGATTAATTACGAGCTCACCCATACTATGCAGTACGCTTGCGGGGCATGAACGCAGTACTCATCGCCGTCATCGTCATGCTCGCGCTCGCCCTGTTGCGCGTGCACGTGGTGGTGGCGCTTTTCATCGGCGCGATCGTCGGCGGCCTGATATCCGGCATGGGCCTGGATGCCACCATGGTTGCCTTCCAGGACGGGCTCGGCGGCGGCGCCAAGATTGCCTTAAGTTATGCCCTCTTGGGCGCCTTCGCGATGGGTGTTGCCTCCGCCGGGCTGCCGCAGATCTTGGCCAACTTTCTCATCGCCAAGCTCGGCGGCACCGGCGAATTAGATCCCAAGGCCGCGGCCACCACCAAGTGGATGCTCGTTCTTGGCCTTATCGCCATGGCCGTGATGAGCCAGAATCTCATCCCCGTTCACATTGCCTTCATCCCGCTTCTCGTCCCACCGCTATTGGCGGTGATGAATAAGCTCAAGCTGGATCGCCGCCTTATCACCACGTGCCTGACCTTCGGCCTTATCACCACCTACATGTTCATTCCGGTGGGCTTCGGGTCCATCTATTTGAACGATATCCTGCTCTTCAATATCGAAGAGGCTGGCCTGGATACCTCCGATATCAATATTATGCAGGTCATGGCCATCCCGGCCTTGGGCATGCTCACCGGCCTGCTCATCGCCATCTTTTTCAGCTACCGCGCCCCACGCGAGTACGAGGACCGGCCCATTGCCGCCGAAGAGCACCAGGAAACGCCCTCGCGGTATAAAATCTGGGTTTCCATCCTGGCGATTATCGCCACCTTCGCCGTCCAAATCATCATGCAGGCGCTCGATTTCGAGTCCGATGGCCTGCTCGTCGGCGCCCTGACCGGCCTGGGCATCTTGCTCATTTCCGGCGCGGTGGATTGGAAGCACGCCGATGACGTATTTACCAACGGCATGAAAATGATGGCCCTTATCGGCTTTATCATGATCACCGCGCAGGGCTTTGCTTCTGTCATGACGGCAACAGAGGAAGTCGGCCCGCTTGTCGATGCCACCGCCAACCTCTTTGGCACCAATAAGTTCCTCTCCGCAGGCGCCATGCTCTTGGTCGGCCTGGTGGTCACCATGGGCATCGGCTCATCCTTTTCCACCCTGCCGATTATCTCCGTTATCTACGTTCCCCTGTGCGCCTCGCTTGGCTTTAGCCCCGCGGCCACGGTGGCGCTCATTGGTACGGCAGGCGCGCTTGGCGATGCCGGCTCCCCCGCCTCCGATTCCACCCTCGGCCCCACCGCCGGCCTCGGCGCCGATGGCCAACACGATCACATCCGTGACTCCGTCATCCCTACCTTTATTCACTTCAATATCCCACTTCTTATCGCCGGCTGGGCGGGCGCGCTCATGCTCTAAATGCCACACTTCTCACGGTGCCGTTGGCACTCATTCTCGACTACGGTGGGAGGGGTACACATTGCCAATGCGCTCGTCGCCAGAAAGGCCAATTGCCATGGATATCACCGCATCGTCCCAGTGGAAAGACCTGGTCAAGGTTTGTGAAGAAAAGCAGGACATGCGCCTGCGCGAACTCTTCGCCACAGACGCAAACCGCGCCGAGAACTACACCTTCGACGCCGCCGACCTGCACGTGGATTTATCCAAAAACCTCATCGATGAAGACGTCCTCCAGCACCTGCTCGAGGTAGCCCGAGCCGCCGACGTGGAAGGCCGGCGCGATGCCATGTTTGCAGGCGAGCACCTCAACAACACCGAGGATCGCGCCGTGCTGCACACCGCCCTGCGCCTGCCGGTAGAAGATGATTTGCACGTCGATGGCCAAGATGTCGCCGCCGATGTCCACGAGGTCCTGGGCCGCATGCGCGATTTCGCCACCGCCCTGCGCTCCGGTTCCTGGTTGGGGCATACCGGCCACACCATCAAAAAGGTGGTCAATATCGGCATCGGCGGTTCCGATCTCGGCCCCGCCATGGCCGCACAGGCCCTGCGCTCCTATGAGGTGGCCGGCATTTCCGCGGAGTTCGTCTCCAACGTGGACCCTGCCGATATGGCCGCCACCTTGGACGGGCTCGATGCCGGCTCCACCCTCTTTATTGTTTCCTCCAAGACCTTTACCACCCAGGAAACCCTGACCAATGCGCACGCGGCCCGCCGTTGGCTCATCGATCAATTCGATGGCGATGAATCCGCTGTAGCCAAGCACTTCGTGGCCGTATCTACCAATGCGGAGCAGGTGGAGAAATTCGGCATCGATACGGATAATATGTTCCCGTTCTGGAATTGGGTGGGCGGTCGCTACTCCCTCGATTCCGCCATTGGCCTGTCCTTGATGTGCACCATTGGCCCGATGGACTTTATGCGCTTGTTGGAAGGCTTCCACGCCATGGATGAGCACTTCCGCACCACCCCGCTAGAGCGCAATGTGCCCGTACTCATGGGCTTGCTGGGCATCTGGTACACCAATTTCTTCGGCGCCCAAACCCACGCCGTGCTGCCCTACTCGCAGGACCTCGGCCGCTTCCCGGCCTACCTGCAGCAGCTGACCATGGAATCCAACGGCAAGTCCGTGCGCCGCGATGGCACCGCGGTCACCACTGGGCAGACCGGCGAAATCTACTGGGGCGAGCCGGGCACCAACGGCCAGCACGCCTTTTACCAACTCATGCACCAGGGCACCCGCCTCATCCCAGCGGACTTCATCGGCTTTGCCCGCCCCAAGGAGGACTTCCCCACCGCGGACGGCACCGGCTCGATGCATGACCTGCTCATGGGCAATTTCTTCGCCCAAACCAAGGTGTTGGCCTTTGGCAAGACGGCAGAAGAAATCGCTACCGAAGGCGTGGAGGAAGACCTTGTGCCGCACAAGGTGATGCCGGGCAACCGTCCCACTACCACGATTATGGCCGAGGAACTTACCCCTACCACCCTGGGCGCGCTTATCGCGCTCTACGAGCACATCGTCTTTACCCAAGGCATCATCTGGGATATCAACTCCTTCGACCAATGGGGCGTGGAGCTGGGCAAGCAGCAGGCCAATGACTTGGCCCCCGCCGTCTCCGGCAGCCAAGAGGTAGATTCCGGCGACCAGTCCACCGATAAGCTCATCGGCTGGTACCGCGCCAACCGTTAGCTCCGGCCCGCGCCCGGGGCATACGCCCCAGGCTCTAGCGTAAAAGTGTCCAAAACAACCGCGTTCTTGAAAAATCTGCCCTCAAATTCAGACAAACGCGGTTGTTGTGGACACTTTCGTGCCTAAGCACCACAGATCACTAAAGCGCCCAGCCGCGGAGCAACGTGTCGCTTCGGGCCAGGCGCTCTCAGGCGAGGTGAATTTACAGCCTCACCATGGGCTGCCAACCGGACGGGATATTCTTCGAGCTCACAACCTTGCGGCCGAACGGGAAGCAGGTCACTGGAATCATCTTGAGGTTGGCCCAGGCAACCGGGATACCGATGATGGTAATCGCCTGGATGACGGCGGTAACGACGTGGCCGATGGATAGCCACAGGCCAGCGATGACGAACCAAATGACATTGGAGATGCCAGACATCCCGCCGGTGCCCTTGCGGGGCTCAACCACGGAGCGGCCGAACGGCCACAGGGCGAACTGACCCATGCGGAACGAGGCCACGCCCGCAGGAATCGTCACGATGAAGATGCAGGCGATGATGCCGAAGAGGAAATAGCCCAGCGCAAGAACGATGCCGCCGGAGAGTAGCCAGATGATATTAAATACAAGATTTAGTAGTGATCGCATGCCCGCCAGCTTAGCGCGAAAAGCATAAAGGAACCTTAGAGCGGCTGGCAGTGCGGGCAGAACCAGATGATGCGCTCTAATTCACCCTCGTCCCCACCGCGGTCAACGCCGCCCAAAGAATCCTTCTGAATGATGGTGCCGCAGCGCCGGCACCGCTTGCGGTTGCGCCCAAAGACATAGGTGGTCTCCCCGGCACGGCGCACGCCGGTGGTCACGCGGATGGGCGAGTTCCGGTTAGCCCACATGATGCGCTTGCCGATGTCCAGCACCTGTTCCACATCCACCTCTGCCACCGGCGTGGCCGGGTGAACGCCGGCGAGAAAGCAGATTTCGGCGCGGTATTCATTGCCAATGCCCGCCACGACCTTCTGGTCCAAAAGCGCCGTGCCGATGCTGCGCTCGGGTCGCGCGCGCAATCGGCGCACCGCCTCCTCGCGGTCCCAGTCGGGGTCCAAGATATCCGGGCCAAGGTGCGCGATGCGGCTAAAGTATTGATCCGCGTCGAAGATATCGACAATGCCCAACCAGTGGCCCACCAGTTCAATATCGCGCGGTGAATGGGCTAGTTTCAGCACGATGCGCGCGCTATGGCCGGGCTTGCGCCAGCGGTCGCCGGCGTAGTGGATGGCCCAGGTACCCTCCATTTTTAGGTGGGTGTGCACGATGGTCTGGTCGAATTGCATAAAGAGGTGCTTGCCATAGGGCCACACGCGCTCGCAGATGGTGCCGGTGAGGTCAACGGTGGCGTGCTGCGGCACGCGCACGGAACAGCCGGTGACCTCGCGCCCAGTCATAAACTGCAGGCGGCGCGAAAGTTGTAGGACGGAATCGCCTTCGGGCATGGGGGCTGGCCTCCTTCCACGGGTCTCGCACACTGTGGCCCCACCAAAATACACCTGCGGGCGGGTAGCGCTAGCGGCGGTATCCGCCGCGCGGGCGGAAGCCACCAGAATTGCGGGGTGGCGGAGGCGGCGGCGGATCGTCGAAGCTGAGCTCCTCGATGGCCTCGGAGGCACGCCTGCCGCCGCGCAGGCCGCCACGCGAATCACCGCGAAAATCCTCCGGCGAGCCGTCCTTCGCCCCGTGGCGCGGGACCCGCGGCGGCGCGGCGCGACCGACAATGCGCACGCCCTTCGGGGTAATGCCTGCCCCGAGCGAGCGCAGGATATTAGCCGCTGGGGTGTGGTGGATGGGGTTGCCATTGCACTTTTCAATCACCAGGGGCGACATGTGCCCGGCGGCGATGAGTTCTACGAGCGCGGACAGGAGGCGGGCGTAGACGCCGGTGGCCTCGATTCCATCGGGCAGGGCGTCGATGAACGTGGTCAAGGTTTTGCCGCCGCGGGTGAGGTGGGCGATGGGGAGGCCATCGCAGAGCACGACCAGCGCTCCGGCGGAGCGGGCGGGCCCGCCGGTGGCTTTGCCATCGGCATCGTCGCGCTGCGGCCAGGGCAACGCCGCGCCGTAGGGGTTGGCGGGGTCCACGGCGGCGAGCACGAAGGTCTCTGGATCGGTGGTGCCGGACGGCCAGCCGGTGACATCGGGGGAATCCGCCAGGCCGCGGAGGCGATCGATAATAGCCGGGGTGGAAAACTGCGCGGCGCCGAGATCCTCGATGACATAGCCGCGCATGGCCTTGCCGGATTCCTCGAAGCCGGAAAGCACCTTATAGGCCAGCGCGAAGCCGCCAAGGACGTCCTCTGCCACCACGGAGCCGCGGGTGACCACGCCGTAGCGATCCAGCCAGGCCTCGCCGTGCGCCACAGAGCGCGAGGTGGCGTCCTGGGCGGCGGGCACCGCCAGCGACCAGCGGCCGAGCATATCAGGTGGGGTCTGGCCGGTACCGCCAGTGGCGTTCTGGGTCTGGGCAAACGAGGTGCGGCCCATGCGCAGCCGCGAGCGCGTGGGGCGCCGCTTGGAGCGGTGGGCGGTAGAACCGCGGCCGGCGCGGGAGGCACCGCGCCCGCCTGCCGATAAGCGCGTGCGGATGGGGGCGAAGGAATCTGGGCTGGCCAGGCCCATTTCCACCAGCCCCCAGAGGGCCTCGCGGATTTCCTCGGCGGTACCGGGGACCTCGGCGGCGATATCGGAAAAGAGGAAGCCACCGCCGCGCTCGAGCACGCCTAAAATGGCCCGCTGCAGCATGCTCACGCCCTCCGGATCGGTTTCGGGGGCGAGCTGGGCGGCGTAATCGGCAGGCAACAGCATCACCCACGGGTCGGCGGCCCCGGCCTTTCCGGCGCCGACGATCATCACCTCACCATTGGCGGTTAGCTCATCTAGCATGCGGGGCGAATAATCCCCCACCCGGGCGGGCAAAATGATGGATTCCCAGGCAGAGGCCGGCAGGCGAACCCCGGCGAGCTGCTCGATAGCAGAAAATACTCCATCGGCACCGCGCAGCGCGGGCCGCTTCCCTGCGGGCGCAATACCGTGCCATTCCGGAAGAAAGCGTGCGAAGGCGGCGCCGGAGACCGGCTCGGTATCCGCGCGCGCGGCAGCAAGCGAGCGCGAGCGAATGGTCTTTAGTACCTCGGCGGCGCAGTACTCCTGCTCCTCTATGCCCTGCCGGTAGTGGCCCTCCACGATCGAGTCCAGGCCAGCCAGGGTGGTGTGTGCTGCGGAAACGGAAATGCCGAAGGCGGCGGTTAAGTCCGCGAGCACGAACGGGCCGCGGGTGCGCGCCCAGCGGCTGATGAGCTGTGGGAGGGCATCGGCAAGCGTGTCCACCTGGGCGGGGATGCCGGGAGGGATGGGGATACCGAGGGCATCGCGAAGCAGCGCCGCATCCTGGGACTGGGCAAGGTGCTCGCGCCCGCCGATGCGCACCCGCATAATCCGCGAGCCCAGGTTATCCAAGGCGGCCAGGGGAACATCCGTATGCTCGCCCAGCTCTTCGACCGGGATGGGGCCCAGCACGCGCAGGAGATCCGCGACTTCCTCGGTGGTGCGCGCCCGGCGCGAGGGTGCGGTGCGCTGCAGCTGGGTATGGATCTCATCGATGATCGCGGGATCCAAGAGCTCGCGCAGCTCCACCGTGCCGAGCAGCTTGGCCAGAAGCGCCGGATCAAGGGCGAGCGCCGCCGCCCGCTTTTCCGCCAGCGGGGAATCGCCCTCGTACATGAAGGCGCCGGTGTAATTAAATAGCAGCGAGGAGGCAAAGGGCGAAGGCTGCTCCGTGGTGACCTCCGCGATGCGCACGCGGCGGTGCCCCAGATCGCGCATGACCTCCTGCAGCGCCGGCACATCATAGACGTCCTGCACGCACTCGCGCACCGTTTCCAAAATGATGGGAAAGGATGGGTACTTACGGGCAACATCCAAAAGCTGCTCGGCGCGCTGGCGCTGCTGCCACAGCGGGGCGCGCTTGCCGGGATTGCGGCGGGGCAAAAGCAGCGCGCGGGCCGCACACTCGCGGAAGCGGGAGGCGAAAAGGGCGGAATTGCCCACCTGCTCGGCCACGACATCGGCAATATCGTCGGCGTCGAAGGCAAAAATCGTGCCATCGGGATCGGCCTCGCCCTCGGGCAGGCGCAGCACGATGCCATCATCGCCGGCCACCGCTTGCGGGTCCATCCCGGTGCGCTCCCCCACCCGCGCGCCTACCGCCAAGGCCCAGGCGGAGTTGACCGGCCGGCCAAAGGGCGTGTGCAGCACCACGCGCCAGTCCCCAAGCTCATCCTTGAAACGCTCGAGCACAAGCGTCTTTTCATCCGGAATAATCCCGGTGGCCTCCTGCTGCTCGCGCAGATAGGACAAGATATTGCTGCGGGCATTCTCATCGGCATCCGCGATAATGCCCGGGTCCGTATTTACCTCGCGGCGATACTCGCCCAAGGCCTGTCCCAGCTCATAGGGGCGCCCGGCGCCATCGCCATTCCAAAACGGCAGCCGGCCCGTATGCCCCGGCGCGGGCGTGACCAGGACCTGGTCGCGTGTAATCTCCTCGATGCGCCAGCTGGTCGCGCCCAGGGTAAAGACATCGCCCACGCGGGATTCATAAACCATCTCCTCATCAAGCTCGCCCACCCGGCGCGGGGCCTTGCCGGATTCGCCACCGCTATAGAGGAAGACGCCGAACATTCCCCTATCCGGGATGGTGCCGCCGCTGGTCACGGCCACGCGCTGCGCCCCCGGGCGCGGGGTCATCACCCCGGAGACGCGGTCATAGACCACGCGAGGTTTCAGCTCCGCAAAATCCGTGGACGGATAGACGCCGCTGACCAGATCGATGACGGAGTCATAAACCTCGCGGGCCAGCTCGCGGTAGGGATGGCTGCGCTTGACGATGTCATACCAGTCATCCGCGCTTAAGCCCTCCTCGCCCGCGGCGGCCACCGCCGCCACGGTCTGCTGCGCAAGCACGTCCAGCGGGTTGCGCGGGGTATGCATCTTCTCGATCATGCCGCCGCGCATGCGGGCGACCGTCAGCGTGGACTGCACCAGGTCCGCGCGGTGCTTGGGATAAAACGCGCCGTGCGAGACCGCGCCCACATGGTGCCCGGCGCGGCCCACGCGCTGCAGGCCCGAGGCCACCGAGGGCGGCGATTCTACCTGCACCACCAAATCCACCGCGCCCATGTCAACGCCCAGCTCCAGCGAGCTCGTGGCCACCACGGCCTTCAGCGTGCCTTCCTTTAGCATCGTTTCCGTCATGGCGCGCTCGTCCTTGGACACCGAGCCGTGGTGCGCCCGTGCGATGACCGCCGGCGCCTTGCCCGCAACGTGCGAATGCGCCATCAGCTGGGCGGGATCGCGCCGAGTTTCCGGCGAGAGCGAATCCGGGTCATATTCCTGCGCGTATAGCTCGTTAAGCCGGCTGGTCAGGCGCTCAGCACTGCGCCGCGAGTTCACAAAGACCAGCGTGGAGCGATGCGCCATGATGTCCGCGTAGAGGTCTTGGGTAATAAACGGCCAGATGGAGTTCGCGGTGGGCAGCGCGGTGTCTTCTTCCCCACCGAAGTCCTCCCCGTCGAATTCTTCCCCGCCGTCGCCGCTACCTTCCGGCCCGCCGGTAATGCCGATGGCATCATCGACGGTGAGCTCCCCGATGGTCGAGCCCGCCTCCGGCGTAGGAAGATCCGACATATCCTCTACCGGCACGCGCACATCCAAGTCCCACTTCTTGTGCGCTTCCGGCGCCACGATTTCCACCGGGCGGTTGCCGCCTAAGAAATCCGAGACGGCCGAAAGCGGGCGCACCGTGGCTGATAACCCAATGCGCTGAACATCGCCCGCAATCTCTTGCAGGCGCTCCAGCGTCAGGGCGAGGTGCGCGCCGCGCTTGGTGCCGGCCAGTGCGTGGATTTCATCGATGATGACGGTATCGACGGTTTTCAAAATCCCCGCCGCCTTTGAGGTCAGCATCAAATATGCCGATTCCGGGGTGGTAATGAGGATATCCGGTGGCTTGCGCACCTGCCGGGAGCGCTCTGCCGAGGGTGTATCGCCCGAGCGCACGCCCACGGAAATATTCGGCGCCTCCAGACCCAACTTTTCCGCGGTGCGCGCAATGCCGGTCAGCGGCGCCCGCAGGTTATTTTCCACGTCCACGCCCAGCGCTTTGAGCGGCGAGATATACAGCACCCGCACGCCCGTTGCGGAGCCGGAAGCTTTTCCTACCGGCAGGGCCAGTTGTCCTTCGCGCTCCACCAGGTTATTCAGCGCCCATAAGAACGCCGCGAGCGTCTTACCAGAACCGGTGGGGGCAACCATCAGGGCGTGATCCCCGCGGGAAATCTTGTCCCAGGCCTGGGCTTGTACCGCGGTGGGAGCGGCAAAAACGTCCTGGAACCACCGCGCCACTTGGGGGCGAAAGCGCTCGAGGATGTTTTCTGGCATGACCACACTCTAGTCCCCGTTGTAATGTGGGCACCATGACCGTCGAGATTTCTGATTCCCGCCTGACCAATTCGCTCGCCCAAGGCTGCGGCGAGATTTTAAAGGGTGTGCGCAATGGTGGCCTGCTGCGGGGCCTTTCGCTTGGCGATGCCGGCGATGACGCCGCCCAAGAATGGATCGCCCGCGTATTAGAACAGCACCGGCCCGGCGATGGCGTGCTCTCTGAGGAAGCCTCCGATGACCTTGCCCGGCTAAAAAAGAAGCGCGTCTGGATCGTGGACCCGCTAGACGGCACCAAGGAATTTGCCACCGGCCGCCAGGACTGGGCGGTCCACATCGCCCTCGTTGAGGACGGCACCCCAGTCCACGCCGCGGTGGGCCTGCCGGATTACGGCGTGACCTTCAAGTCCTCCGATGTGCGCGCCGTCGCCGGCCCGCTATCCAAGAAATTCGTCATCTCTCGCAACCGCCCGCCCAAGGTGGCCGGCTACATCGCGGAAAAGATGGGCTATGAAACCGAGGGCGTCGGCTCCGCCGGGGCCAAGGCCATGCACGTTCTGCTGGGCGATTATGACGGTTATATTCACGCCGGCGGCCAATACGAATGGGATCAGGCCGCCCCGGTAGGCGTGGCGATGGCAGCTGGCCTGCACTGCTCCCGCCTCGACGGCAGCCCCATCACCTTCAATAACGAGGACACCTTCATCCCCGATCTGCTCATCTGCCGCCCCGAGCTCAAAGACGAGATTCTAGAGCACGCCGCGGCCTTTGCCGAGGAGAATGGCGGATTTTAGAGCCCTAGCTCATCGGCGAGCCGCGACACAGCGCGGGCATGGAACTCAGCGAACTCGCTCAGCGTATCGCGCCCTAGGTAGCCGAAAACCTCGGCGTTGATCACCCCGATGATCCTCACCCAGGCCTCCAGCGCCATTTCCATAGCGTCCGCGCTGAGCTCGGAGCCCATATCTTTCGCGGCTGCCTCCATATCTGCATCCAGTTGGCGCGATCGCTGCCCCAACGACGCGACCGTAGACTGTTCTAGCAAGGCGGCGAGGCGGCGGCTAACTTTGGTACCCGCTGCTATCGTCTCGGCAGCTGGCGCTTGATAGCCCACAATCGGGGTGCCGTAAATCAGCCCCCACCGTTGCGGAAATTCAAGGGCCCACTGCCTCATCGCACCTACGAGGCCAATGAATCGCTCACGCGGTTGCGCACTCGGATCATCGCGCCGCACCACTGCCCCATCAAGGGAGTCAAAAGCATCAACAATGAGGAGAGTAATAAGGCTCGCCCTATCCGGTACGTAGCGGTAAATACCAGAAGGGACGATTCCTAGCTCACGGGCTATGGCCCGTAGGTTCAGCGCCTCTACACCACCACTAGCTAGTTGCTGCCGTCCCAGCTCGATGATGCGGGTCATCGTCTGCTCTCGGGCGCGCTCGCGTGGGGTTTGTGCCATGGGAAAACTATAGCAACTCACAAAAGAGAGCACTGCTCTTGCTTTCAGTGGCCCCGCCCTATACTTTTAGAGAGCACCAGTCACTAATATGAATAGGACTCCGGATAATGAAATACCTCATCACTGGCGCTGGACCCGTTGGCCGTGCGGTTGCCCGCGAACTCACCGCCCGAGGCCATGAATGCATCATCATGAGTCGCCACGGTTCCACACTCGACCTAGGCCCACACGTACAGCACATCACCGGCGATGCCACCCAAAAAGAGTCCTATCCCGCAGACGTCGACGGCATTGTCCACTGCATCCACGCCGCTTATAACGCCGAGGCATGGCGCACGCTCCTCATCCCCGCTGAGCACACAGCCCTCCACGTCGCCGCCGAACGCGATATCCCCATAGTATTCCCAGAATCCATCTACGGATTCGATCCAGGCTACGAAACGGTTTCACCAGATACCCCTTTAACCACATCCAGACAAGGAAAACCCGGCGTGCGCGCTGCGCTCATCAATACCCGCCTCGCTTCACCTGCCCGCACCGTATCGGTGGTGGCCGCAGATCTATTTGGCCCGGATTCTGGCCCGGGGTGCGTGTATCACCAACTGATCATCGGCAAGCGCATTCCCCTCGCACTCTTCAACGCGCATACCAAGCATTCGGTTACCTACCTTCCGGACTTTGGCCGCGCGCTTGCCGATGCCCTCCTTGACCCCACCAGCCCACCTATCATTTCCGTACCCTGCGCCCCTGCAATTACCCAGGCGGAGTTCGCATACCTCGCAGGCTGCCGGCACTCACCCATAACGCTGCGTCCGTGGATGCTCAAGCTTGGCGGGCTCTTTAACTCCGATCTTAATGGGCTATTGGAGATGAGCTACCTGTGGGAACACCCCTCCATTTTGAGCGGTGCCACCGCCCAGTGGGAAGCCACCCCGATCGAGCAAGCGATCCGCGAAACCCTTCGCACGGACAGCCCCACTACCAGCACCAACAAGAAATTGATTTTCCGACTATCCCCATGGCTTTCTAACGTTCTACACTGGGGCACCATGAGTGATACGTCCACCGCCTCTAGTGCCACTATCAAAACCCCGTATGAGGATCTCCTCCGCCGCGTCCTCGAATCAGGCACGGCCAAAGGCGATCGCACCGGCACCGGCACGCGCTCCATTTTCGGCGCACAGCTGCGCTATAACTTGGCGGAATCCTTCCCTCTGCTGACCACGAAGAAGGTCTACCTTCGCGGGATCATCGGCGAGCTGCTGTGGTTCCTGCGCGGCGATTCCAATGTGAAATTCCTGCAGGATAATAACGTGCGCATTTGGAACGAGTGGGCCGATGAGAATGGCGATCTGGGCCCGGTCTACGGCGTGCAGTGGCGCTCGTGGCCCACCCCGGATGGGAGCCACATCGACCAAATCCAGCAGGCGCTCGATACCCTGAAGAATAACCCGGACTCGCGCCGAAATTTGGTCTCCGCGTGGAATGTATCTGAGCTCGACCAGATGGCGCTTATGCCCTGCCACCTGCTCTTCCAGCTCTACGTAGCCAATGACACGCTGTCGCTGCAGGTCTACCAGCGCTCGGCGGATATGTTCCTGGGCGTGCCCTTTAATATCGCCTCCTATGCGGCGCTGACCCACATGTTTGCCCAGCAGGTCGGCCTCAAGGTGGGCGATCTCATCTGGACCGGCGGCGATTGCCACATCTATAACAACCACGTGGAGCAGGTCCAAGAGCAGCTTTCCCGCGAGCCGCGTGAGTACCCGCAGCTTAAACTCAACAAGGCGAAGGACCTCTTCTCCTATGACTTCGCCGATTTTGAGGTGCAGGGCTACGACCCGCACCCGGCCATCAAGGCGCAGGTGTCGGTCTAATGCTTGGCGCGATTTGGGCGCAGTCCCTGGACGGCATCATCGGCGATGGCGCGCAGATGCCCTGGCACGTGCCGGAGGATCTCAAGCACTTCAAGGACGTCACCATGGGCGCGCCGGTCATTATGGGCCGCAAGACCTGGGAGTCCCTCAACCCTAAGTTCCGCCCCCTGCCCGGCCGGGAGAATTACGTGCTCTCCTCACGCGCGCCCGGCACGTGGTCAACTGGTGCTACGGTGGGCAGAACGATGCCCGCGCTTGCCGATGCCTGGGTCATCGGCGGTGGCCAAATCTACACCGCCGCCTTGGACCAGGTGGACCGCATCGAAGTCACTCTCATGGGCGTAAACATCGGCGATATCTATGGCGATGACGCCGTCTTTGCCCCGGATATCCCCGAAACGTTCGGCTTGGCCTACAGCACGGACTGGCTCACCTCTGACACGGGGCATTTAGAGCTTCCCGAGCAGCCGGCCAGCGAGCTACCCATGAAGTACCGCTTTTTAACTTACGATAGAAAGGATGCAGCATAATGACTGTACAAGCACCCGAAACCAACGCCGATGCCACCATCTTCTACGCCGACTGGTGCCCATTTTGCGCCAAGCTCATCAAGAACTTGGATCGCACCGAAACCCCCTACGAGCTCGTGGACGTAGAAGGCGATAACGCCGACGACATCAACGAGTGGATCAAGTCCGTCAACGACGGCAACCGCATCATCCCCACCGTCTTGTACTCCGACGGCACCCATGAGACCAACCCGCCTGCATCCTCCGTGCGCAATAAGCAGGAAGAGCTGGCAGGCGCCTAAACCCCATAGCAAAGGCTGCTGGCCGGACCTATACAAATGGCCGCGCACGCAGCCTTTTGGGGCGCACTCGCGCCCCACTGCTATGATGATCCGAGTTGCATGAGCAACCTCCCCGCCCCAGTAGCTCAGGGGATAGAGCACGGCTCTCCTAAAGCCGGTGTCGGAAGTTCGAATCTTCTCTGGGGCACCATTTTGTACCCCTCTGACCTGCATCAGAGGGGTAAATTTTTCCACGCTTCTACTTATTGACCCCGAGCACCAAAACTCTAAGGCGTCGAATTTGGTTTTGATACGGTTTAGTCATGAACCAGACGCGTCCGCAGAACATTGGCATCATACTTTTTGATGGGTTCGAGTTACTCGATGTTTGTGGCCCCGCAGAAGTACTCGCAAATACTCCAGGCCTTGAGGTCAACTATCTGTCAAAACATGACAGCCCGGTAAGCAGCGCTCAAGGCGTACGCATAGTTCCGACAATGCGTTTTGAATCTTTCTCTGGAGATACTCTGCTTGTGCCAGGAGGACGCGGTACACGCTCACTTGTTCAAGATCCAGAATTCCTCCGCCAGCTAACCGCCCTTGCAAGCTCGGCGGACATCATCACCTCAGTTTGTACTGGGGCAGCGCTACTCGCCGCCGCGGGCCTTTTAGAAAACCACACCGCTACCACAAATAAGAACGCGTTCGACTGGGTTAGAACGCACGGCCAGAAAATTGAATGGAAAAAGCAAGCTCGATGGGTCCACGACGGCAACCTCTGGACATCATCCGGTGTGGCGGCAGGAATTGATATGGCGGTGGCTTTCATTACTCACTTCTTCGGTGAAGAAACAGCATCCTCTGTCACCAATCATATTGAGCTCATCGTCAACAGCAATCCCGATAACGATCCGTTTGCTGTCTGATTTCATTCGGTCCAAGCATGCAGAGGCGGTACACCTTAGTTCCCTCATATCAATAAATAGTTATTTTATGATCCCTAAAAACCGCTTATCTGCATTCGCCCCCATTAAGGGTAAATCTTCAGATCCGGCTAGAAATAGCTTATAAACAGTATTATACGTTTTAGGTAAGCCTTACTTTCCCTACTGTTTATGAATCGAGGTTTACCATGACCCAACAGTCCTCTACGCCCGCACGGAATACAAGCTCATCCAGTGGGTCGACGGCACGTTTAAACACCAGAGATCTCATCAACGCTGGCATCTTTGCTGCACTTTACTTTGTAATCACCTTTGTAAGCGGAATGATTGGATTCGCAGGACCACAATTCATGTTTATTGGATGGTTCATCGCGGCAATCGCAAACGGAATCGTGCTAGCGCTTTATGCTGCCCGCACGCCCAAAATGGGTGCTTTCACCCTCGTCGGTGGTATTAACGGACTAGCATTCATGCTCACCGGACACTACTTCTGGACCCTGCTGGGAAGCATAATTCTAGGGTTTATCGCGGATTTGATTATTACAAAAAGCCACCTCAGTATTGCCAAATCCTTCCCTCTTGCCTACAGCGTCTTCTGTGTCTGGATTTCTTTGCCTTTTATCCCGCTAATTCTGGATACGGACTCATACTACGTCGATATCGCAGACCAAATGGGGCAAGAATACGCCGATGCTATGTCGGATATATTCCAGCCATGGACCATTGGAGTACTGGCCATTTGTGCGCTCATCGTCGGCTTTATCGGAGGAAAGGTCGGAGTTCGCGTCAGCCGCAAACACTTTGAAAGCGCTGGTCTCCTGTGAGCCTGCAAAAACAGGGCGTGCTTCGTCGAGCTTCGATCGATCCACGGACCGTGCTGCTTTCTGTTCTAGTAATCAATGCGGTAGCTCTCAGCCACGGCCACCTACCGACACTGCTGATTTCTATCGCCTTCAGCTCCATCGCACTAGCTACAGTAAAGCCACACTATGGTCTTATTTGCCTGTGCGCTTTTGCATTATCCTATCTAGGGTATTGGGGCCTATTACAGCTTCCTGGCTCCACATTTTTCGCTTTTTCGGCGGCAATTTTTTCGTGGCTAAGCCGTTTTGTCATCAGCATATCCATCGGCGCATTCGGCTTACTCACTCTCACACCATCCACGTTGACCTCAGCACTGCGGGACCTGCGTTTACCAGGCTGGGCCACCATTCCACCGGCGGTGTTCCTGCGCGTGTTGCCGATCATCGTGGCAGAAGCCAAAGCCATCCGCGATGCCATGGTCCTTCGGGGTCTCCAGCCTGGAGCGAAAAGCTGGTTCACACAGCCCACACAATCGTCCGCGATGCTGATCATCCCCTTGTTAGGCGCCGTCGTCCGCGCTGGTGATGAGCTCGCTGCCTCTGCTCTTGTCCGCGGATTGGGAGGACCCACACGCCCAACCACCACCGCCGATCTTTCCTTCAAGCTTGTCGATGCAACTGCAATAGCTGGGTTGGGCCTCGTTGTTGCCTCTGTCTGGCTTCCCACGGAGGTCCACTTATGAACGAACGCAGTGTCGCAACCAGTGTAAACGCCCATAACGTTTCTTTTACATATCCATTGGGCGCTCGGCCAGGCATTCAAGGTGTATCTGATGTGTCTTTTTCTGTCTCTCCAGGACAGTGCCTACTGATTACCGGTGATTCCGGATCGGGAAAGTCCACGGTACTCAAGTTGATCAACGGACTCATCCCCCATTTCAATCCAGGAGAGCTACTAGGTACCATCACTATAACAAAGGATGGCCAGGACTTTAACCCTGCGCAGGAACCGCTGTCCCGCGCCATCGAGTTCAGCGCCTCAGTATTCCAGAATCCACGGACGCAGTTTTTCACTGAAAGCGTCAATGCAGAATTAGCCTTCGGGCTAGAAAACCTGGGTGTGGATCCCACAGAAATTGAATCTAGGATTCAATCAGCGGTCGAGTTGCTAGGCATTAACGATCTTCGGGGCCGGCGATTCAAAGAATTATCCGGTGGACAGTTACAAACCGTGGCATGCGCATGCGCGCTTGTGTCCCCGGGCAGTCTCGTGCTTCTCGATGAACCCACGTCCAATCTCTCCATGGAAAGCATCGATATTCTTGCACGCGTGCTACACCGCTTGAAGGAATTAGGCACAACGATCATTATCGCTGATCACCGCCTCTTTTTCTTAAAAGATATCGCTGACCAAGTTATTTACTTGACTCAGGGAAAAATAGCGCGCAGTTTCCACGCCCAAGAGTTTTATGCCTTAGACGAACCCGAACGCAAACAATTGGGGCTACGCAGCTTACACCACGTTCCACTCCCCGCGAGCGTGCCCGAACCACCCACGCCCGAAAACGCCGATCCCCAGCGGAGCGGACTCGAGTTAAGCGATATCCGTTTTTCTTATGGCACGCATGAGGTGCTCAACATTGACCACGCATTTTTCCCCAGCGGCGAAGTCACCGCCTTAATCGGGCCTAACGGCGCTGGAAAAACCACCCTCGCCAGGATCATTTGTGGTCTTGCTTCTCCCAAACGCGGCGGTAGTCTCCGTTTGAACAGCAAACGAGTAGGAGCAGCAGCTCGGAGGCGCAGCGCGTACATGGTAATGCAGGATGTTGGCCGCCAGCTATTCGCTGCCACCACCGAAGAAGAGGTCACGCTCGGACTGGCAAAGAAGAAGCGGGACCACATCGATGTCAACGAGATTCTCCATCGCCTCGATCTGGAAGAGATGGCCCAACGGCATCCGCAGTCTCTGTCCGGTGGGCAACGGCAACGCTTAGCCATAGCTTCAGCCCAAGCCGAGCAAGCAGAGGTCTACATCTTCGATGAACCTACCTCTGGAGTGGGCTGGCGCCAACTGCAATCCATCTCTGCGCTGCTTCGCTCTCTTACAGCAAGCGGCGCAGTGGTCATCGTTATCACCCATGACCACGAATTCATCCAAGAATCAGTCACCAGAATCATCGATATGACTGACATCAACAAGAATTGAGAAAGAAATGTCTGAGGTAAAACAAAGTTCCACAGGATCAAACGGAACCCACGCACCAGAATCACACGGTGCGTCACCGGAAGAAGAGGCTCGCGCAAAACAAAAAGCCGGCCAGGCCGCTCTAAAAAAGCTACTGGCCCCAGTACAAATAACCATCTACTTCGCACAGTTTCTCGCGCTTATATCCTCGGTACTCGCCGTAGCACCCTACGTCGCGTTGGTGGCATTGGGAAATGCTCTAATCGACGGCAATACTGATGACATCGCGTCCATTGTGAAATGGCTACTTGCTGCATTTTTGGGCCAGCTATTCTTCTATTTCCTTGCCCTTACGATCACCCACTTCGCTGATGCAAAGCTGGTGGGGATTAACCGGCACCGAATTATTACCGCTATTGCGAAAGCACCACTCTCGTGGTTTAGCCAGACTAATTCCGGCAAAGTCCGCAAAGCTGTCGAGGACGATACGCTAACTCTGCACACCCTGACAGCCCATGCTCCTGTAGAGCAGGTCGCCGCGATCTTTACACCCCTTGCGCTTCTGATTTATGCCTTTATCTTGGATTGGCACCTTGGCCTACTTTCTATTGCCACTGTGCCCATTTTCCTAGCAATCCAAGCGTATTCAATGAAAGATATGGGCACAAAAACTGCGGAAATGGATAATTATCTGGGTGAGGTCTCTGCCACTGCGGTGGAGTTCTCCGAAGGTATTTCCGTCGTCAAGGCTTTTGGCACCGTTGGTAAAGCTCACGCGCGGTACCGCGAAGCTGCTAAACAATTCGCTGACTTCTATTACGAGTGGGTACGTCCGCTTCTTCGCGTTAGCGCAATTTCAGAATCCGTGGTGGCGGTTCCCGTGCTCATCCTTATCAATGTAGGAGTCGGTTCTCTGCTAATAGCCGGGGACTATGTCACGGTTGCTGAAGTCATCGCCACAACATTGATTGCCCTGGTGATCCCGGGCACGATTCAAACCGTCGGCCGCATGATGTGGTCTTACCAGCTCGCTGGCAATGCGGCGTTGCGCCTTGATGAAGTCATGACAATTTCCCACGTAAAAGAAGGCCAAAAGAGCCTCGATGCCAGTAGTGAAGACATGGAGGTGGAATTCCACAAGGTCAGCTTTAGCTACGCCCCAGACACACCAGTCCTCCAAGACTTTTCTGCGCAATTAAACGCAGGCACTGTCACGGCATTGATTGGCCCCTCCGGGTCTGGCAAATCCACAGCAGCAACGATGCTGGCGCGTTTCCAGGATCCAGATTCGGGCACAATCACTATCAACAACGTGGATATCCGTGATCTCACTTTCGACAGTTTGTACCGCACTGTGGCTTTCGTCTTACAAGATCCTCACTTACTGCGAATGAGTATTCGGGAAAACATTCGCCTTGCACGCCCAGAAGCTCGTGATGAAGAGATCTGGCAAGCAGCAGAGGCCGCGCACATAGCTGCTGATATTCGCGCTTTACCGGCTGGGCTCGACACCGTTGTTGGTGAGGACATCTCTTTATCCGGTGGACAACAGCAACGCATTTCTATTGCCCGGGCAATTATTACCAATGCCCCAATATTGATCCTGGATGAAGCTACTGCGGCAACTGATCCTGACTGCGAAGCAGAAATTCAAGCAGCTCTAGCCACACTCGTCAGAGACAAGACCGTCTTAGTCATCGCCCACAAGCCAGAGTCCATCCAAGGCGCAGACCAAATAATCCGCCTCAAGCCTGTGAAGGATAATTCTCATGTCTAATGCCACCACGCCTGCTAGTTCGCGGCTTCGTGATCCGTTACTTACTCGCAGTGTCAAAAAGCTGCAAAGTCCTGTAGGTCATAAGCTCAATAAAAGGCATGCTTGTCTATCGCTTATCGTTGGCGTGCTTGACGGCCTCGCCGTTCTCACGCTCGTGCCACTTACAAAGGCACTCGATGGGGATACGACGATCGCACCATGGATGTGGACGCTTTTGGCAATTGCGCTCGTAGCTTTTGCGCTACGATTTTTCGCAACCATGGCCTCTTACCACACGGCCTTGGATTTCATCCGAACCGCGCACACGACTGTGGGCGATAAATTAGCAACGCTACCGCTCGGCTGGTTCGTACCGGCTAATACCGGCGGCCTATCTCGTCTCGTCTCAGATCGTTTTATGGTGGCGGCCGAGACTCTTGCACATACTCAAGGCATGGTGTACCGCGATGGTGCAGCACTTATGACCCTGTTGGTTGGAGCGTGTTTCTGGAATCCGCGGTTGGGATTGGTCTTTCTAATCATCGCACCATTGGCGCTCGTGGTGATGCAGTTGGCTGCGTGGATTCGTGAGAAAGCATCGAACCGCGCACTCGGGCCGAGTAAAGAGCTCTCCCAGCGCATCGTAGAATTTGCTAACCGCCAGCCGGCCTTGCGCGCGGCGGGAAAATCACAAGGGTTTGCGCCGCTTGAGCAAGCACTAGAAATCGATCATAAAGCACGGATACGCGAGCTATGGGTATCCACATTAGCTTTGCTACTCAACGGCATAGTAGTGCAGATCTTCATCGTGGCTCTCATTATGGTCTCCGCGAATCTTGCCGTTGAAGGCGCCCTATCGCCACTAGAAACAATTGCGATCATCGGAATCAGCTTGAGGTTTACCCGCACGCTTGAGCAGCTGGGCTCTTGTTTCGTCGGTTTAGACGCAGGCCGTATCGCGCTCGCAGAAACCGAGCTCATCACCGATGCCCCTTCCCTGCCAGAACCCACTACTCCGCGTACAGGAGACGGTTCGGGCAGTGTTGAGCTGCGCAATGTCACGTTCGGATACGGAGATAAGCCGGTATTGGTCGATGTCGCCTTCCACGCCCAACCGGGCACCGTTACCGCCATTGTCGGTCCTTCCGGCTCCGGAAAGACCACAATTGCGCGCCTTATTTCACGATTCTGGGATGTAGATTCCGGGGCGGTGATGGTTGACGGCGTAGATATCCGCGAGCTTGGAACCGAACAGCTAATGTCCAGACTATCCATGGTCTTTCAGGACGTCTATCTCTTTGATGATTCGCTGATTGCTAATATCCGCGTTGGTCGTCCCGATGCCTCCGATGAGGAAATCTTCCGTGCAGCTAATCTTTCAGGCGTGACTTCTATTGCGAACCGGCTAGGGTGGCACACTCCGGTTGGTGAAGGAGGACGGCTTCTGTCTGGCGGCGAGCGCCAGCGCGTATCTGTTGCTCGCGCGCTGCTCAAACAAGCGCCGATTGTTCTCTTTGATGAAGCAACTTCCGCGCTCGATGCAGAAAATGAGGCAAATATCCTTGCCGCAATGGACGAGCTACGGGAGAAGTCTACTTTTATCGTCATCGCCCACAAGCTGGATACAATCAAATCTGCTGATCAAATAGTAGTCTTGGATGAACACGGGCACGTCAGCCAACTTGGTACCCACGCTGAGCTTTCCGATGTCCCCGGTATCTACCGTCACTTCTGGCAGCAACGCAAAGCAGCACGCGGGTGGAAAATCAGTTCTGGACGCGATTAACGCGGGCACCGAGATCGGCATTGCTTGCGGGGGCACCCTTCTCCCCCGCAGCACGGCGCACCCGAAGTGCACCAACAAAGCCCAGCGCGAGGAACGCGGTAGCGGCGATGAGCGACCGCTGCGCGGCGTTGGTCATGCCCTCGCTTAAGGCCTGCACCACTGCCCCAGGCGCCCCGTACCGTGCCGCGACGCGGCGGGCGGCTGCACCGGAGAAGAATGCACCGATTGCCATGGCTGACGGCGCGAAGCCCACGGCCGAAACCGCGAGCGCCACCGGAACCGGCAAAATGGCCGCGTTTTCTGACCACGTCCAGCCAAAGATGCTGAATGAGGATTGGGGCTCCCACCAGCCCAGGTCGGGGCCCTCGATAATCGCGAATACCAGGACACCCATTCCGTCAGCGCACCGCCGACGAGCGGCCCGACCGCTGCAGCCCTGGAAATCACTGCGCTCCGCACACCAAAGGCTGCGGCACGGTACTTGCCCCGGAATACGGCATTAACGGTCGAAAGCATGGACGACATGATGAACGCGGCGCCGATAGCCTGTACGGCGCGCGCGGAGATCAGCGTGGCAGCGGAGGTAGAAAATCCCGCCAATACGCTGCCTGCCACAAATATCGTCAGGCCGGCGAGGAAGGCGCGTTTGCGGCCCCAGGTATCAGCAAGCTTGCCTGTCGACAGCAGCAGCGCCGCCAACAACACCGCATAGAGGCTGTTAGCCCACTGCGCTTGCGTCAAGTTGAGCTGCAGGTCAGTGATGATCGATGGCAATGCCACGCCGACGATAGTGCCATTTAGAACAATGATGCCCAGTCCGACGGATAGAACCGCCAGGCTTATCCAATCGCGGCGAGCAGGTGCTGTGACGTTTTCTTGTGCGCTGCGCTTGGTCATAGTTAGGCGTTCACCGAAGCTTTGGTGCTGCCGTCATCTGGCGCCTTGATGGCCCGGCCCAAATTCACGAGGAAGACCGTCAGCCCCACCGTGATGAAGATGTGGCCCAGCCCAGCAATACCGGAGATCATCTCATTGGATTCCTTGCCCAGCACCGTCAAAATGCCGTGCGAAATTTGCATGCCGACGGTGAGCACCACGCCCACGTTATACAGCCAGAAGAACGAGTTGAATAGCTGGCGGTACCGCGACAGTGCAAAGACCTTTTCCAGCGCCAACAAGATGAGGAATAGCATGAAGCCCAGTGCCAGCAAGTGGGTGTGGGCCACGCTTAGCTGCGTATATTCGCCTTCCGGGAAATCTTGTAGCTTCGTAAACTCCCGATAAAACAAACCAGCGACCAAGCCCAAGACGAGGTAGAAAATCGCTGCCCTGTACAAAGCCTTCATGTCATTACTCCTTCCCAGTCATCACAGTGACTGGATAGCCGAGGCGATCAATTTCTCTATATACATATCTTGCCCCGACTTCTCTGGCTTTGAATCGCAGAGGCGGTTGAACCTTGAATCAACCAGTAGGTTGATTGGACGCGCGTTTCCTCGTGTCCACCAATCAGGGGTCAGGTCCGGTGATACGGGCGGTAAGCCCGACCACATCGACATGGGAGCCCATCAGCTGGCGAAGGCGGTGGTAGCTGTAGTGACACTGACCCGCCTGGACGGTGGATTGAGTGTAGCAAGCCTACAATTCCTGCAGTGTGTGCACTGTGTGCCCAGTGTGTGTTTTGACTACGGCGTCAAAGTCAATCGGGACGAATTCTTCTTACCCAATGCTGCGTTTCTCAATGAAGAATTCGTCCAACTCGCCATTCGTTGATGCCGCGACCTGCTGAACCGTGGTCAGGTCCCGGCTCCGCAATGCATGATTCGCTCCTGAAATCGCGTGATGCGAGCACCCGAGCGGGTCTTCAAACTATCGGTAAGAACGCTGCCGTATCAGCTGCGTCTTCACCGCACGGTTATCCGCCATGACGGAATCCTTCCAGTACCGCCCGGAGCGTTGTGAGCTGCTACCGGATACCCACTAAAGCGCTACCAGATAGTCACGACACTGCTATTAAGTGGCCGACAACAACAATCTATTGCGACCTATGTCATATTAATGTATGTTTTGTTTCACAGGACACTTTTGATGAAAGGAACTTTAAAATGGGGTCCTCTACAATAAACTCTCCCCCCTCCGATAGAAAGAAGCTCTCTACCTGGGAAGTCACAGCGATTTCTGTCGGATTTATGGGACCAGTTATGGCCATGTCCTTGAATGGAATCGGAGTTGCCGGACTAGTCGGCAAGGCGGTTCCTTTCGCATTTGCTATCGCTTTTGCCGGAACACTTTTCGTTGCCTATGCCTTCGTACGACTCCTTCAGAGAGTTAAACATGCAGGATCGGTTTATGCGTTGGCCGGTATCACCATTGGCCCCAAATCTGGATTCTTTAGCGGCTTCGCATTACTCGGCACATATGTCTTCATGACTACTTGCATTTTGGGCGCCTGTAGCGTTTTTTTCGAAGCAATGTTGCAAGAATTGGGGGCTCAAACTCCGGTTGGCCTTTGGCTTCTCATACCTATCATTGTCTCTACAGCCGGACTCTATCTAAATTTAAGAAACTCATCTGCCGCCGCTCGTGTGACGCTTGCGATCGGCTTTGTTGGAATCTTAGCGATGGTGGTCCTTTCCGTTGTCATATTGGTCAAAGTGACCGGAGGAGATTCTTTAGCTTCTACTTCCCTTGATTTTCAAACACTTACTCCGGCTGGGAATTCTTGGTCAGCCGTAATGACGGCATCTGTATTCGCTTTCCTTTCCTGGGCAGGGTTTGAGTCTGGTTCATCGCTTGGAGAAGAAACGGCAAATCCCAAACGCACAGTTCCACTCTCATTGCTCCTAGCAGTAATCATTGGTGGATTTCTCTACGTATTCGTCATGTTCGCCCAAGTCAATGGTTTCGGAACTGACGAGAAGGGCGTAGCTATGTTTGCCGAATCGTCCTCAACTTTGACTCAGCTTGGTTCAATGTACATCGGACAGTGGTTCTCGGTTCTAATTTCAGTAATCGCCTTCGCAGTTGCATTCGGGGCATTCCTCAGCTCGAGTACCGCCACCTCCAGGCTCATCCACACTCTTGCTCGCGACGGCTTCGGTCCCTCAACGTTCGCAAATCGCGATTCAAAAACGTTTATTCCGAAAAGCTCCGTATGGGCCACTAACATTATCGGTTTGCTTTTGGCTCTCGCACTTGGAGCTGCTGGGCGGACCAGCGTCGAAATCTACTATTGGTACGCGACAATTGCCACCCTCTGCATGGTTGTTGCTTATGGCATGGCATCAGTAGGGGCTATCAAATTTATTCTAAAAAAAGATTCCAGCATTCCTCGGTGGGAAACCATCTTTCCGCTACTTGCTGTGGGCTATCTAGTCTACGTCTACTTCATTCAAGTTGTAGGCCAAGAGGCGCCGTACACCTACTTCCCTTGGATTTCAGGGGCCTGGTGCCTTCTAGGACTCATAATCGTCTTGGCAAAACCCCGATTAGCTAACCAAATTGGAAGAAAACTAACTAAGGAGGACATCGAATAATGTCTAACCCCAAAAACTCAAGCACCTTTACTTTCCTCGCAACAAGCGATATCTCGGCTCGAACCAAAGGCCGCGCTGTAAGCACAAAGGATTTCAAAGAAGGCACAAGCGTGGGTTGGGTGCCAGCCAACCTGGGAATTGGGCCTCTAGGTCACATCGTCAGCGGTATTCCTTACGATTCAACTGGTGACATTCGCCTACTAGCAGATCCCAATGCCCTTTTTCACTTAAAGGGAATCCCAAACCTCCCCGATTTTAACGTCTGCTTTTCTGACTTAGTCAACAATGATGGAACGGCATGGGAGTCTTGCTCGCGTACCTTTCTAAAAAATGCGGTAGAAGAACTGAAAGACAAACACGGGCTCACCCTTACTGCTTCATTTGAACACGAGTTCACCGAAACAAATGCCTCCGAATCCACTCACCCATTTTCGTTCTCGAACTTCGTAGACGGAGAGCCTGTAGGAGGAACGATTTTCGAAATCTTAGAGCAAGCTGGAATTGAACCAGAATGTTGGCTTCCCGAGTATGCACCTTACCAGTATGAACTCACTATGAAACCCTCCGATCCAGTCTTGGCTGCCGATCGTGCAATTCTGCTCAGAGAAATCGTGCGTACCTGCTTCAAAGCTTACGGTCGTGAGGTTACGTTTTCACCTGTCCCAGACGCCTCCGAGGGTGGATCCGGCGTGCACGTTCACTACGGGCTTTACGGACGCAATGGTGAGATCATTTCTTTTGATCCAAACAAACCGGGGCGGATGTCTAAGATTGCTAGCCAGTTTAATGCAGGAATTATAAAGTACGCTGCTCCAATGACTAGCTTGTTCGCGCCTCTAACCGTAAGCTATCACCGCCTGAAACCAAATAAATGGTCCGTCGCGCAGGCTTTCTGCGGGGAGCAAAACCGAGAAGCACTTGTAAGAATCTGCCCAACTAACGAAATTGGTAATCGAAAGCCTGACAAACAATTCCACTTTGAGTTCCGCGGTGGAGACGTCGGAGCAAATCCTTGGATCCTGATGGGTATTATCATTCGAGCAGGCATGGCTGGGATAGTTGAAAACTTGGACCCTGTAAGGGTGGTAGTAGGTGAAGCGGACTCGGACAAAGACTCTTCTTTCGAGGGTCAGCCGTTGCCATCGACCTTGGAAGAAGCCCTAAAGGCTTTCGAAGAAAATGAAGTTGTTCGTTCTTGGTTCTCCGAGGCTTGGGTAGAAACTTTCCTTAAGGTGAAGCGAGATGAAATTGCCACGTTAGAAGAAAAAAGCATCGAAGAGCAATGTGAGGTGTATGCAGATGTCTATTAAGAGTATCAATGAGTTCCTACATGCATTGGATTCTCTTCCATTGTTCGACCACCACTGCCATGGAACCGTTACTGAACAACTTCAGCGCCCCGACTTTGAAGAACTCATTTCCGAGTCGTCTAGCCCAGCAACCGTCGGAACGACTCGATTCGATTCCCAAATTGGTTTTCAGGTTCGAGGCGCCTGTGCTCCAGTCTTAGGATTGGACTCATTTTGCTCACCAGAAGAGTACATGGCGAAGAGAACATCTATGCCATCAGAAAGCATTAACAAGAAGTTTCTCGAAGCCACCGGAATCGAGACTTTTGGTCTCGAGACAGGTCACTCCGCAGATATGATCACGTCCCCTAACGAACTACATCAACTAACCGGGAAAACTGTCCATGAAGTAGTTCGGCTAGAAAGGGTCGCCGAAGAAGTAGCTGAAAAAATCCGCGATCAGGAAAGCTACGAAAAGGAGGCTGCCTTTCTCGAAGAACTCGACACCACTCTGCGGGCTCGAATAAAAAATGCAATAGGAGTAAAGTCCATTGCCGCGTACCGGGTTGGTTTAGATTTCCCATTCACTCGTCCAACCGAGAATGAACTATCAAAAGCGGTGACTAAATTACTAGCCCAGGAAGGAAGTATTCGACTCGAGGATAGTACAATCATTCGACACCTACTGTGGTTCGCAATCGACAAAGCTCAAGTAATTCAGCTCCATATCGGATATGGCGATGACGACGTGGACCTTCATCGATGCAATCCACTGTTGCTTACCAATCTATTTCGGCAATCGATCGGATCTGGCGCGCGCTTTACTCTGCTACACTGCTACCCTTACCATCGAGAGGCTGGGTACCTAGCGGACGTGTTTCCACATGTCTACTTCGATGTAGGGCTAGCGATTAATTACACTGGGGCCCGCGCTAATGCTGTAATTGCTGAATCTCTAGAACTAAGTCCTTTCGGAAAGATTCTATTCAGCTCCGATGCGTTTGGACTCCCTGAGCTATACTATCTAGGGGCGAAATTGTTCCGCGAGGGATTAGCTAAGGCTCTAATCAACTTCCACGAAGAAGCGAATTGGCCTCTTGACGAATGCTACCGAATCGCTCGGATGATCGGCTACGAAAACGCAGCACGACTTTATGAAGTAGATTAGGAGAGCTGGAAACATGAACGAGCATTTGAAGAAGCTATCTCAACAATGGATTAATGAGTTCCTGAAAACTGCTTCCAAATCGAGCGCGCTCAGAAAAACCATTCACCAACATCCGCAAATTAGCGGCGAAGAGGGCCCTACAAAAGAACTGATGCTAAAAGAAATGGGCATCAGTTTTGACTCCGTTGCAGAGACTGGCGCAGTCGGCCGAATTGGTCCAACGATAGGCCCCAGTATCGGAATGCGTGGCGAATTGGATGCTTTGCCAGTGCAAGAGAATACAAACGTCGAGTGGGCTGCCACCTCCAACAAGATGCATGCATGCGGCCACGACATTCATCTTGCGGCGTTAGCAGGCGTCGTCAACGCAGCAAAAAATATCGATCTTCCTTTTGGGTTAGTCCCAATTCTTCAGCCCAGAGAAGAAACCTATCCTTCGGGGGCTCTTGATATCTCTGAATCCGGTCTATTAGAAAAGCACAAAGTCAGCCATGTAATCGGGGCACATGTGCATCCAGCCATTCAACTCGGCTCAATCGCGGCCGGCTCTGGATTTGTCAACGCTGCGGCAGGCGAAATCGAAATCAGAGTGCGCGGTAAAGGAGGGCATGGGGCTTATCCTCACAAAGCCAACGACGTAGCGACACCTACTGCTCAGATCGCTCTCGGACTATCCGAGGTAGTACGTAGGAATAACGATCCAATGAGCCCAGCTGTGGTGAGCATCGGTAGCATTTCAGTCGGACAAGGAGCCGCAAACGTCTTGCCTCAAACTGGTAGCATCTTCGCAACGATTAGAAGCACTAGCATCGAAACAAATGACGAACTTGCAAACCAGATCAATCAATTCGCCGCTTTTACGGCACAGAGCTTAGGCTGTTCTGCAGAAACCAGATATACTCCCGGCGAACCAGCCCTGGTCAACGCAGACTCCTTGGCTAATAAATTTGAGTCGTACGCTGCAGAGATTGACATACCATTAACCAATACGATGCGCTCTCTAGGCGCCGATGATTTTTCCTATTACGGAGAAAACTGTCCCTCTTTAATGTGTTTCGTGGGGGTCAACGAAGGCGATACCCCTTCACTACACGATGCCGAATTTTTACCACCAGATGAAGCAATTATCCACGTCGCCAAAGCTTTTATCACTGGCTATATTGCCGCAGCGGATAACTTACTGGAAAGATAATGTCCTACAGCATCACTGAGCAGATCAATGCTAAATTTCCAACCCTGTCACAAGCAGAAAAGGATGCGGCAAGGTGTCTGCTAAACAGCTATCCTTGGGTCGGCCTTAAGACGGTCCAGCACTTTGCTGTCCAAGCAAATGTCAGCAGTGCAACGATCGTTCGCTTTGTGCAAACCATGGGCTTCAAAGGGTTTAAGCAATTTCAGAGCGCTCTAATGAAAGAGGTTTCTGAAAGAGATGCCTCACCACTCAGCCAGGCTGGGGACGATTTCCCCAGCCTGGCTAATGACCGAGTAGAACAGACACTCAATCATTCAGCCGAAGCTTTTTTACGCGGAATTGAATCGACTTTTAAATACGCCAAAAAAGACGATATTGAAAAAGTCATAACCCTCCTATCGGATCAAAAGCACCGCATTGTTTCTCACGGCGGAACTTTCTCATGGGTACTAGCTCAACATTTTGTTGCTCAGCTCAGTCTCTTCCGTGGTAACCAACTAGCAGCACCATTGTCCGATCTTGCCCTTATTGAATTAATATCCCAAACGTCTGCCGACGACATTTGGGTTTTCTTCGACTTCCGGAGATACAGTCCACGTTCAGAACGAATTGCGCGGCTAGTCAAGGAAAAAGGCGCCTTGGTTATCTTAACCACAGATAGATGGATGTCCCCTATATCCTCGTACAGTGATGCAACCTTGGTCACCCGCGTCGAGGCATTCGGCCCCTCTGACACTCTGGTTCCCGCATTCGCGCTAATCGAAGCAATTTGCGAGTGCGTCTCGAGGGAAATAGGAAAAACGGGGATCCAATATCTTGAAGCATTCGAAATTCTTCGAAAAGAACTCAGCTGAAAATAGTCGGAGCTTCGGTACGGTCGTTGCTGGCTGTATCGCCTGAGCCTTCAATCCTCTGGAATCTAAGCCCGAGCTTCCACCACTTCTTTACTTCGGAGAACTAAGGTTACAAAGGTACTGCCCCACGCCTTGCTAGAAAGAACTCCCAGATTGAGCACCGCTAACCTCAACCAGTCTGTCGTCTGGAACACCGCCGATAAGTACCTCCGGTCCATCGTGGAACCCGAGGATTACGGCGACTACATCCTGCCACTGACAGTTCTCCGCCGCCTTGAATGCATTCTGGCGCCGACCAAAGACCAGGTGCTTAAGTTGGTAAGCTCCTTGCACGCCGACGGCGTCAGCGAGGCGTACATGGACTGGGAAGTGCAGTCCCAGTTTGGACTTTCCTTCTATAACAGGTCCGAGCTCGATCTCACTCGCATCGCTGAAACCGATGACCATGTCTACGACTCATTGATGGACTACGTGGGCGCATTCTCGCAGTCTGTTCGGGATATCTGGGATGCATTCGACTTCGGAGTGAAGATGAGCACTCTCGATCAAGCAGGCCGCTTGTGGCCGGTGATTAAGCACTTCTCCACCATTGATATGTCTCTCGAGGCGCTTCCTGATGCTCAGATGGGCGACCTATTCGAGAACGTCATGTACCGCGCGTTCAACACCAAAGGCAAAGCCGCAGGTGCGTTCTATACCCCGCGTGACGCAATTCGCCTCATGGTGGATATCCTGTTCGCTTCCGATGACACTGGACTAACCTCTTCAGGTGCTTCACGTACCGTTTACGATCCCACCGCCGGTACTGGCGGTATGTTGCTGGTCGCAGCACGTGCACTAAAAGAACTTAATCCCGACATTGAAGTAAATCTCGCCGGCCAAGAACTCATGCCCACCGGCTACGCTATTGGCAAAGCCGACCTACTTATTCAAGGCGGAGAACCGGATGCGATCCGCCACGGCGACACCCTGCTAACTGATCTCTATGAGGGCGAGCAGTTCGAGTACATTCTGTCCAACCCTCCGTTCGGCTCCGACTGGTCCGTGCAGCAGGCAGCAGTGAAAGAGCAGGCCAAGATCCCTGGTTCACGGTTTAGCCACGGCTTACCCAATAAAGGTGACGGGCAGATGCTATTCCTCGCCCATGTGGCTTCCAAGCTCATGCCCGCAGGCGACAATGGCTCCGGGGGACGTGGCGCAGTGGTGTCCAACGGCTCACCACTGTTTACAGGTGGACCCGGCTCAGGGCCTGACCAAATCCGCGCCTGGCTGCTAGAAAACGATCTGGTGGACGCAATTATTCAGCTGCCCACCAACATGTTCTACGGCACGGGTATTTCCACCTATGTTTGGATTCTGGATACCAACAAAGAAGACCACCGCAAGGGGTTCGTGCAGCTTATCGATGCCTCCGAGTGCTGGTCTGTCCCAAGCAAGGGTCTAGGCGATAAGCGTCGCGAGATGCGCGAGGCCGACCGTAACAAGGTGTTGGAAGCCTACAACGAGTTTGCTGATAGTGACATGTCCAAGGTGCTCACCCCGGATGACTTGGGCTTCCGCGATGTAAAGGTAACCAAGCAAGCAAGCCTAGCCGTGAAAGTCACCGACGACGCGATTGCCGAGGTACTAGAGCACAAGCAGGCCGTGGACGAACACGCCGACGTAATGCGCGCGGTGGCAGATGCAAATTACAACGACTTGCCGAACATGCTTAAAGCCGCTGCCAAAGACCACGGCGTTAAAATGCCCGCTACGCTTATCGATGCCATTTCCAAGGCAATTGCTGTCCCCGACCCAGACGCAGAGCCCGCAGTTGACCGCAAGGGCAACCCGGTTCTCGACCCATCATTCACCATGACTGAGCGCGTGCCGCTTATTGAAGACATTGACGAGCACATGCAGCGCGAGGTGCTCCCCTTCGCACCCGATGTCACCTGGGACGCGACCAAGGCCGTGATCGGCTACGAGATCCCCTTTAAGCGCGTGTTCTACAAACCAGAACCAGTACGCTCGTTGGCTGAGATTGATGCCGACGTAGCCGAGGTTATAGGCCGACTAATGGACAAGTTCGGACAGGTGAGGACGTAATGAGTAAGTCCACACGTGTGCGCTTCCTCGCTACCTTGGTGAACGGTCATCCTTTTAGTTCGGATGATTTCAGCAACGAACGACGGGAAACGATATACCCCTCGCTAGAATTCGAGACATCAAAAATCCCGAGTTCACCACGTTTATTGACCGAGAACAAGTTCCTGATGATGTCGTCATTCAAAATGGAGATCTCGTTATTGGAATGGACGGCGACTTCAATTCCAAAATTTGGGGCAAAGGCCCCGCGGCGCTCAATCAAAGAATGTGCCTGCTGCGTTCTCCTGACAGCAAGGATCTTCGATTTATTTCTTACGCTATCTCTGACCAGCTAAAACTCATCAATGAGTTCACGTATTCGACGACCGTCAAGCATCTCTCTTCTGAGCAAGTTTTAGGGCTTCCGCTTCCCAGTCTAGACCTAAAGCAGCGTCATGACATCGCTGACTACCTCGACCGCGAGACCGCCGAGATCGACGGTATGCGCGCCGACTTGGACGAGATGGAGCGGCTGCTGGAAGAAAGGCGTGTGTCAATAATTCAGCGCCATGTACTTCCCGAGAATGGAACCTATACGCGTATCAAGCTGGTTGCGGATGTGTCTTTGGGGAAGACGGTTCAGAAGACCCAAAAGGACACGTCGGAGATATTACGCAACTATGTGCGTGCTGCGCATATTCAGCCTCATGGCCGCTTAGTTCTTGATGATCAGCCGATGTGGTTTACCCCTAATGAGTTGAAACAGCTAGCTCTTGAAGCAGGGGACGTGCTGGTCGTTGAGGGCGGGGCCGGGTATGGCCACTCCGTGTATCTTCGTGAGGAACTCCCCGGCTGGGGATTCCAGAACCATGTAATTCGGGTTCGGCCTTGGGCCGGTGCCAGTGGTCGATTCATCGACTACACGATTCGTGCACACTATGGCGCGGGACTGATCGACATTTTGGCGGATGGTGCAACGATCCCAGGCCTATCCTCTGATAAAGCCCGCGAGCTGCCGATTCTGAATGTTTCCTACACCGAACAGCGTCGCATTGCGGACGAGATTGATCGTGAGACCGCCGAGATTGACTCAATGTTGGAGGACATTACGAAGTTGCGAGACTTGCTTGCTGAGCGTCGCGCCGCGGTGATTTCTGCTGCGGTGACCGGCCAGATTGATATTCCTGCTTCACTCGACGACAAGGACGAACCTCATGCTTAAACGTGACATCATGCGCGAAGAACGCTTGGAAGAGACCATCTGCGAGTCGCTTCAATCCAGCGGTTGGATCCATGAGCCGGGAATGAAAGACACCGGCTGGGATGCACGCCTGGGCCTGTTCCCGGCTGATGTGCTGCACTGGCTTTCCACCCAATACCCAGAGAACTACGCCAAGGCCGTGCCGCAGGATGCCCCTGAAGCAACGCGGGAGAATGCGGAAAGGTTGCTACTGGAGTACGTTGCCAAGCGGCTCGAATCCGCAACGCGCAAGGACGCACAAACCGGACGCATCCGTGGAGGCTTGCTGGGCACCCTGCGCGAGGGCTTTAAGTACGCGCAGACTAACGCGCGCTCAGCAGCCTTTGGCCCCATGGTGGCATTCCCACCTGCCAACCCGCTCAGTGTGTCCGCGGCGAAGCGTGCAGAGGACAACCGCCTGCGTATTATCCGCCAGGTTCACTTTGATACCACCAGTGGCGAGACACTGGATCTCGTTGCCACGGTCAACGGCATTCCGGTGGCCACGTTTGAGCTGAAGACCGACAACACGCAGTCCGTAACTCATGCAATGAAGCAATACCGCAGGGATCGTGTACCGTCGAAGAATCGCCGCGTGCTCCTGCCGGGGCTCGCGCTGGTTCACTTCGCGGTGTCGAATGACGAGGTGTACATGACCACCGCGCTTCATGGCAACGAGACGAGGTTCCTGCCGTTTAATCAGGGACATGACGGCGCAGGCGGAAACCCGCCAATCGCAGGAAAGTCGGCTACGTCCTACTTGTGGGAGCAGGTGTTGCAGCCGAGGTTGCTGCTGCGCATCTTGAGTGACTTCGCTGTGTGGGAGCCGGATTCTAAGTCCAAGCGTGGTGCGAAAGGAACGTTGATTTTCCCGCGCTTTCACCAGCTGCGAGCGGTGGAGAAAGTCACCACTGATGTAGCTCAGCGCGGCGCTGGCGGGCGCTACCTCATCGAACACTCTGCTGGCTCAGGAAAGACAAAGACGATTGCGTGGCTTGCGCACCGCCTTATTAGGCAGGTGGCTAAAGACGGTACCAAGACCTTTGATTCCGTCATCGTGGTCACCGACCGCACAGCGCTCGATACCAACATTCGCCAAGACATGCAGGCACTTGCGGCATCGCGTGGTCTGGTGGTCTCGGTCGGTGAAAACTCCGGCGCGAAATCACCGCAGCTGCGCGAGGCACTGGTCGAGGGCGGGCACATCATCACCTGTACGTTGCAGACATTCCCGTATGTGCTCTCATTGTTGGATGACGACCCAGATATTCAGGGCCGCAACTGGTGTGTGATTGCGGATGAAGCGCACTCCTCTCAGACTGGCTCCTCCGCCTCGGCGCTGCGTGAGCTTCTGGCAGAAGTTGAGCTAGACGAGTCGGAGGAATACACCGCCGACGACCTGCTAGAGCTGCGCCAGGACGCAGTTGCTACCGCGTCCAACATGACTTTTGTAGCGCTCACGGCTACGCCGAAGGGCAAAACTCTTCGGCTGTTCGGAACCCAGACCCCGGATGGACACTACATCGCTTTTGATACGTACCCGATGGGCCAGGCTATTGCTGAGGGTTTCATCATGGACGTGCTTACCAACTATTCCACCTACACCATGTGGGCGGAAGTCCGCGACGAGTTGGGACGAACCGAAGAAGTAGACGAGTCCGCAGCGATCACGGACATGGTGCGTTTTGTCCGCCTGCACCCGACCTCCATTGCACAGAAGGTTGAGGTGGTGGTCGAGCACTTCCGCCGCAACGTTGCCCACCACTTAGACGGCCAGGCACGCGCCATGGTGGTGACCTCCTCGCGCAAGGCAGCAGTGCACTGGGCGCGTGAGATGAACCGCTACATCACCGAAAAAGGCTACGAGTTTCACTCGCTGGTGGCGTTCTCCGACAAGGTACGCATGGAGGACGAACCAGAGCCGGTTACCGAAGTCAGCATGAACGGCGAATCCGATGTGGAGCGCGCCTTCAAAGACGACGACCTGGACTACCGCGTGCTCATCGTGGCCAACAAGTTCCAAACCGGGTTCAACGAGCCACGACTGTGCGCGATGTATGTGGACAAGCACCTCTCTGGTGTCGCCACCGTGCAAACCCTGTCGCGCCTGAACCGAATCTATCCGAACAAGCCCGCTCCCATGGTTGTTGACTTCATTAACGACCCGGCCAACATTGAAGCTGACTTCAAGCGCTACTACCAGGGCGCGGCCATTGATACCGACATTGACCCTAACTCCTTGCACTCGCTGGCAGATGAACTCGATACCGCGGGCTACTATGACCTTGACGAGATGAACAAGGTTGCCGAAGCCTATATGGCAGGCGAGGACTCAGAAAATCTGCGCGGTGCGGCAGGCACGATCCTTGGCCGTTGGCGCGCAGACCGAAACTCCAACGATAAGGACACCCGCGAGCGCGCCAAAGACTTTAAGGCACATGTGCTCAAATACCGCCACGCCTACGAGTTCTTATCCCAAATCGTCGCTTATGCCGATGCTGATGTATCCCGGCGCGCAATGCTGTGCAGCGTCCTAGAGCCAAACCTGCACATTACCGAACTGGATGACAGTGAAGACTTCCTCACCGGTGTCACGTTGGCCGGCGTCGCGATTGCCCAAGGTGAAGTTGAGGAGGATCATAGCGTTACCGGCGGCGAATCTGAGGCATTGCAGGTGCCGGAGTTCACTGTTCGCCTGGGCGAGCCACAGACTCCACTGCGCAGCGCCTTTGATGAAGCCGTAGAAAAGGTCAATGATCTTTTCTCGCTCGCAGGAGTTGACGTTGACAGCGGCGATACCGCCCAAATGATCGTTGCTGCTTGGGGCACGCTTTCTAGCCAGCCAGCAGCCGTCAAACTCGGCCAAGAAAACTCCAAGGAGCAGCTCAAGCGCTCTAAGCGGTTTAAGGCCGAAGCAACGCGTGCAATTTTTAGTGGCATCGAACAGCGCAAGCAGCGAGATGCACTGGTTTCTAGTGATAAAAATGTGCTCGATAGCTTGGTGGATGCCCTAGCCAATATTATGGCTTCAGCAAAAGACACAGGTCAGCTAGAAAGCTAAAAGGCCAGTTCTGCGCACCGCAGCATAAAGCCCCAGGTCTCCACTGCTGTGCGGAGTTCCTGGGGCGTTGGGCTGTTGGAATTTAAATAGCCTTTTCTCCACGCTCGCCGGTGCGCACGCGGATGATGTCATCGATGGAGGATATCCAAATCTTGCCGTCACCAATTTCGCCGGTGCAGGCGGCCTCGACGATGGCGTCTACGATCTCCTCAGCTTGGTCATCGGCGACGATGAGCTCAATTTTGGCCTTGTTGACAAAGGACGTGGCGAACTTGGCGCCGCGGTAGATTTCCTTGTTGCCGCGTTGCTGGCCAAAGCCTTCCACCTCGGAGACGGTCATTCCGGGCGAACCCAGTTGCTGGAGCGCTTGCTGGATATCGTCCAGGGTAAACGGCTTGACCACGGCTGTAATGAGTTTCATGTCTGTTCCTACTTTCGCTGTTTATTCGATGGATTAGTCCCGGCTCGTCGTTCCGCGCATGGCACGGCCACCGATGTCGTAGCCGGTCTCGCGGTGCCCACCGAAGTCAATGCCGTCGGTTTCAATCTGGTCGGTCACGCGCCAGCCAATCGTGGACTTGAGTATTACCGCGATAATGGCGGTGATGACGGCGGCAAAGATTACAGCAACTACGGCGATGAGGAACTGCACGACCAACAGCTTCCAGCCGTCGGCGCCGCCACCGGTAAGAATGCCGCGGTCATTGGCAAAGAAGGCAATAGCGATGGTGCCCCACAGGCCGGCGACCAGGTGGACGCCCACAACGTCGAGGGAGTCATCGAAGCCAAAGCGGAACTTCAGTCCCACGCCCACGCTGCCGAGCATGCCGCCGAATAGACCCATGATGAGAGAGGTTACGGGGTTCAAATCACCGGCGGCCGGCGTGATGGTCACTAGGCCGGCCACGACACCGGAGGCTGCACCCAGCGAGGTACTGTAGCCATCGCGAATCTTTTCCACGAGCAACCAGCCCAAAATAGCGGCAGCAGTAGCGGCGGTGGTGTTGATCCAGGCCAGGCCGGCAAGGCCATCGGCAGCAAAGGCGGAACCGCCGTTGAATCCGAACCAGCCAAACCACAGCAGGCCGGCACCCAGCATGACCATGGGTAGGTTGTGGGGGCGCTGCACGCTGTGCGGGAATCCTTGGCGCTTGCCTACCACGATGGCCAGGACCAAAGCGGCCGTACCAGCGGAAATGTGGACGACGGTGCCACCGGCAAAGTCGATAGGTGTAATGAGGGCCTCGCCGTCTTCACTGCCGAAGATCCAGCTGGCGATGCTGTCTTCGCCATCGCCAAGGATGCCGCCACCCCAGACCATGTGTGCCAGCGGGAAGTAGACAAGGGTTGCCCAGATACCGCTGAAGATCATCCACGTACCAAACTTCACGCGACCTGCCAGCGCACCAGAGATAATCGCGGTGGAGATAACGGCGAAGGTGAGCTGGAATCCGATATCGATGACGTTGGGGTAGCCATTCTCCCCTTCGATGTAGCCACCGTTGTCATCAAAGATGGAATCTTTCAGCCCGAAAAGCTCGAAGGGATTGGCAACGATTCCGCCCCAGGACTCCGTTCCGTAGCTCATTGACCAGCCCCAGAGGACGTAGATAATGCTGACCACGGCGAGAGAACCAAAGGACATCAGCATCATGTTGAGCACGCCCCTGCGCTCAGTCATGCCACCATAAAAAAGTGCCAGCGCTGGTGTCATCAGCAGCACTAAAGCTGCGCTTATGAGCATCCAACTGGCATTACCTGCAGTCACCGCATCCATTGCGTCTCCTTGTAGATTGTCCAAAATTTCCTTTCTATAACGGTAGTCTTACAGGTATTTAATATCTATTGTACTATAGATTAATCCCCTATCTGGGGTTAGAGCGCCCCTCTGTGCTGCAGGTTTACACACCGCAAGGCGGCGAAGGTTGCGCGAGAGGCCAGAGCCCACCCCGGGGAGTGAAAGGCTCGACCCTCCCACCAGAGGAATTAAACCAATCCGACATGGAAGGTAGTACCCACCCCGCAACTGCACTCCACCCCCGAATAGTGAAATCTTTTGCCGGAATGTGCACACCGTCCTACAGTACTTAGCGGTTGAAAAATAACATTCTTCACTTCGGACACTTTGTGCCCATGTACTAACCGTCTATTACGTCTAAGGAACGCGTACATGTCCGCATCCAACACTCCCCCAACCAGCCCCGCAGAAGACCGGGATATCAAAACCGTGACCGAACAGGCATCGGCAAGCCCAGAAGAGCTCACCAAAAAGCGCCGCTTTAGCGATGGCTGGAAGCTTTTTATCTGCATTGTGATCGTTGTCGTTGGTGCCTTGGGTTCCTCCTTGGTGCAGACCAACGGCGGCAATATTCAGGTCACCGATCTCAAAATCGCCGGCAAGCACGGCGCCACCGTGACCGCCGATCTTTTCCGGCCCAAGGACGCGACACCGGAGAATAAAGCACCCATGGTCATCGTCTCGCCCGGTTTCCAGCGCACCAAGGAAACTCAGGTCTCCAACTCGCTGGAATTGGCCCGGCGCGGCTTTGTCACCCTGGTGGTTGACCCATATAACCAGGGCGAATCGAGTTCGCAGCACCCGGACGATGGCGATACCGCCGTCGTAACCGCCATTGATTACGTCACTGACCACTTGGATACGTTTAATTACGTCGATGAGGATCGCATCGGCATTACCGGCCACTCCGCCGGTGGTACCGCGGTGCGCACCGCGGCCAATAAATACGGCAAGAAGGTCGATGATGCCCTCAAAGCTGCCAAGGATCCAGATAGCGAAGGCGGCACCACCATCACAGATGGCGAGCGCAAGCGCGCCGAGGACCTGGATAAGATTTCCGCGGTCTTTATCTCTGGCTGGCTCAAGAACTTAAACGATAAGAAGTTTGCCCACGTGCACTCCAATATGGCGCTGGGGTATGCCCGCTACGATGAAGGCGGCTACCGCAATATCAATGGCGATGGTGATCTGCGCGATGCGCCGGAGGCCCTGTCCATGGTCAACTCTGGCCTTAAGAAAGAAGACCAGGTGGACCGCATTGAGATCGGCCGTGGCTACGGGGACATCGACAAGGGCACCTACCGCGTTGCCTATAACGATGAAACGCTGCACCCGCTGCAGCCGCTGACACCCAGTGCCATCGGCAGTATCCTCGAGTTCTTCGATGACACCCTGGATGCGCCGGTGAAGATGGATTCCGGCAATCAGACGTGGTGGCTCAAGGAGGTCTTTAACCTCCTGTCCCTCATCGGCGGCATTGCCATGCTTTTCCCGCTGACCCGCATGCTCTTGCGCACCCGCTACTTCGCCCCGGTGGCACAGGCGCTCCCGACGGTGCCGAAGCGTCCGCGGGGTAAAGAGGCCGCGAAGTTCTGGGCGTTCTTCGTGCTTTCGGCGGCCATCGCGTTCTTCACGTTCATGCCGCTGGCGGACCTTTCGCAAGACGTTTTCTACGATGCCGCGAATAAGGTCAGCACCTGGTTCTTCCCGGCGCGCATGGTCAACTCGGTGGTCTTGTGGGCCATCGTCAACGGCATCGTGGGGCTTATCTTGTTCTATATCACCCGGGATAAGTCCACCTATGCCCGCGGCGAGCGCGCCCGCGCGTGGGGCATCACGATGAGCTGGCGCACCTTCTGGCGCACGCTACTGCTGGCCTTCATCCTGCTCTTCGTGTACTTCTCCGTGCTATCCATCGTCTACCTTGCCTTCCACAGCGATTACCGCTTCTTGGTCGTGGCCTCCCGCCCGCTAACGCTGCGCTGGTTCTTGGTGGCGCTCATGTACGTGCCGGCGATGTTCATCTTCTACCTGGCCAACTCCATTCGCGCCGGCGTGGGCACGCGCTATAGCGATACGCCCAAGTGGCAGACCTACCTCATTGCGGCGCTAGCTAACTCCGTCGGCTTGGCGATGATCTTCGTTATCCAGTACTCCGTCTTCGCCGCCACCGGCACGGTGCACTGGACCGATGACTGGCTGTATGTGAACATGCTGCAGTCCATCTTGCCCATGATGATCCTGCTGCCCATCTTGAACAAGATGTTTTATGCCAATACCGGCCGCGTATGGCTTGGCCCCCTGGTTATCGCGCCCATCTTTATCACGATGTCCTTGGGCGGCAGCGTGGCCTATATCCCGAGCCTGGCTTAAGCTTTAAGCCATGAGTGAAATCACTAAGCAGTATTCCGTTGACCTTAACCGCGTAGAAAATTCGGTGTACCGCGCCACCAATGCGGATGGCGCCAGCATCGAATTCGGACGTGGGGAGAGCCTGTTATCGCCGGTAGAGCTCCTGCTGGCCGCCGTCGCTGGGTGCACCGCGGTGGACGTGGATGTCGTGACCTCCCGGCGCACCGAGCCGGAGTCTTTCCAGGTACGCGCAGAGGGCGACCGCGTGGATGAGGATGGCGCCTCGCGGCTTTCCGATGTCCGCGTTGCCTTCGACCTCGCCTTCCCCTCCACCCCGGACGGCGATAAGGCCCGCACGCTCGTGGATAACCTCATCCGCATCTCCCACGAGAAGGACTGCACGGTATCTCGCACCGTGGAACACGCCACGAACGTGGAATTTAGCAACGAGTCAAAATAAACACGATTCCCCCACTATCTCCTGCTATGGTGCATTTGTTAACTATTGTGACTAATGCGATCACTGCAGGAGCTTTTCATGTCACCATCTCTATCTCGTCGCGGCCTCTTGAAGGCAAGCGCCCTTGCCGTTACCGCCGGAGCCATCGGTGCGGCCGCACCCTCTGCCGCCGCCCTCGGCCCAGTGCGCGGGACCATCATCGACTTCTCCTCCGGCATACCCTCCCCCGCCGCCATCAAGCGCGCGGGACACATCGGTGCCATTCGCTACGTCTCCAATAAGCGCCCCGGCGCGGCTTGGATGACCGGCAAGCCGGTCACGCTGCAAGAGGCTGCCGCCAATGCCGCCGCCGGCCTGCCCACGGCCTCGGTCTATCAATTCGGCCGCGCCGAAACCGCCGATTGGAAGCAGGGCGCGGCCGGCGCTGCCATCCACGCCCCGCAGGCCATTTCGCTGCACAAGGCCGCCGGTGGACCCACGCACCGCCCCATTTATATCGCCATCGACGATAATCCCACCCGCGAGCACTACACCCAGTTCATCCGGCCATACCTGCAGGCATTCTCCAAGGCGCTGTCTGTCGCCGGCTACCAAACCGGCGTCTACGGCAACTACAACACCATCGAGTGGACCAGCCAGGATGGGATTGGCACGTTCTACTGGATGCACGATTGGGGTTCCAACGGGAAAATCCACCCCAAGACCACCATTCACCAGCTACCGCAGTCGCGCCAGCAGACCATCGAGAACGTCATTGTCGATGTCAACGAGGTCTATGCCAGCGACTGGGGCCAATGGACGCCCGGTTCCAAGCAGCCAGGCATCCAGGATCTCAGCTCCACCCTGGACAAGGCCATCCCGAATATGCCGGAGCTGCCGCAGCTCAACGCGGATGGGGTGAGCTTTAAGGGGTCATCGCTAAGCAACGAGCAAATCCGCGGGCTTGCCGATGCCGCCCAGGACATCGCCAAGGCCATTAAGTAGGCCTATTTCCCCTTGGGCTCGGAGGACTTCTTTTCGTCCTTCTTCTCGCTCGAGGACGGCTTCTCCGAGGTCGTCTCGATGGGCGGGACGTCCTCGCCGTCCTTGTACTTCAGGAACCGCTCGGTAGCCTTACCCAGGTTCTCGCCGGTGATTTCGCTCTTGACGTAGTCCGTGAGGTCATCGGCAGAACCATTAATGGAGGCCGCGGCGACGAAGTTCTTGCCAAAGGACACCGAGGAATTGATGGACTTGTCATTAGACCAGCCCCACTTGCTGCCCACCACATTTGAGAGCTTCGCGGTGCCATAATCCTGGTCATAGCCATCTTCTGAGACGGGATCCGCGTGCGACATAGCCACCAGCACGGGGTGGGTTTCATCGCGCTTGATGAGCTGGGAGATGAAGCTGGCCACGTCATAGGTGGAGGTTTCCGAATAGCCCCAGGTCTCGCCCGCCTTGGTGGATTCCAGATCGTATTCCTTGGCAATCTTATCGATGGAATCCGGGTACTTTTTAAAGAGCTCTTCGGCGCTCTTATCAGAAGAGCTGGCGATCATGCCGAGCGCTTCGTATTTATCCTCGTACTCGCCCTGCTCAATGACGTAGGTGGCGATATAGAGCTTGATGAGGCTGAGCGCCGGGCGGGGATCGTGTTCGGCCGCAGAACCCATATACATGCCATCGTGCAGGCGAATATAGCTAATGGAATGGCCCTCATCCCCCTTGAGGAACTCATTGATCCGCTGGGGCACGGTTGCCACCCTATGCGCGGTGATCGTGGTGTCTTCGGCTTTGGCGGTGCTATCTCGCTCACTATTGCTGCACCCAGCAACCGTAGAGCAGGCTAGCATGCACACGGCAAGGGCGGCACCAGCCTTTACTGATGCCGCCGCGTTGAGAGAGGACGGATTAAACACGTCGAACCATATTACCGGTAATTGCTCCTTTTCGGGCAATTAGTGCTGGACTGGGGCCTCGACTCCCACACCGGTCAGGGAACGAACTTCCATCTCTGCCGCCAGTTCGTCCAAGTTGTCCGGCTTGGTCACGATGGAGACAAACCAACCGACGAAGAAGGACAGCGGGATGCTGACCAGACCCGGCGAGGTCAGCGGGAAGATAGCCCAGTCCGCGTTCGGGAACATGGCGCTTTCGTTACCGGATACCGCCGGGGAGAAGAAGATGAGGACCAAGCAGGAGACAACACCGGTGTACATGGAGGCCACGGCACCCGCGGTGTTGAAGCGGCGCCAGTACAGCGAGTACAGGATGGTCGGCAGGTTAGCCGATGCCGCCACAGCGAAGGCCAGGGAGACCAGGAAGGCCACGTTCTGGGTCATCGCCAAGATACCCAAGATAATGGAGACGATACCCAGGACCACCACGGTGGCCTGCGAGACGCGCACCTGCTCCGCCTCGGTGGATTCACCGTTGCGGATAACCGCGTGGTAGATATCGTGCGCGATGGAGGCGGAGGCGGTAATCGCCAGGCCCGCCACCACGGCGAGCACGGTAGCAAAGGCCACGGCGGAAATAATGGCCATGAAGATGGAGCCACCGATTTCCAGTGCCAGCAGCGGTGCTGCGGCGTTCGCGCCACCCGGTGCGTTCAGGATGCGGTCCGGGCCAACCAGTGCGGCTGCACCGTAGCCCAGGATCAGGGTCATCAGGTAGAAGGCACCGATGATAACGATGGCCCAGGTCACGGAGCGGCGCGCCTCAACGGCGGTCGGCACGGTGTAGAAGCGCATCAGAACGTGTGGCAAGCCGCCCACACCCAACACGAGGGACATACCCAAGGAGATGAAGTCCAGCTTAGCGGCGGTAGAGCCACCGTACTTCAGGCCCGGCTCCATGATTTCCTTGGCCTCATAGCCCTTTTCATGGAGGTAATCGGACGATGCGTGCATATCAATCGCGGTGCTGAACATGTTGCTGAAGCCACCGCGCAGGGAGACAAACACCATGATGCACATGACGACCACACCGGTCACCAACAGGACGGCCTTAATCATCTGCACGTAGGTGGTGCCCTTCATGCCGCCGACCAAGACGTAGAGGATCATCAGCACGCCGACGATACCGACGACAACTGCCTGCCACTTGAAGTCATGGATGTTCAGCAGCACGGCCACCAGCGAACCGGCGCCGGCCATCTGGGCAATGAGGTAGAACAGCGTCACGAAGAGTGTGGCGATGGACGCGGCCACGCGCACCGGCTTTTGCTTCAGGCGGAAGGACAAAACGTCCGCCATGGTAAAGCGGCCCACGTTACGCATCGGCTCAGCCACGAGCATCAGGGCTACGAGCCAAGCGACGAAGAAGCCGACGGAGTACAAGAATCCGTCGTAGCCGTTCAGCGCCACCGCACCAACGATGCCGAGGAAGGATGCCGCAGAAAGGTAGTCACCGGAAATGGCCAAGCCATTCTGGCGGCCGGAGAACGAGCCACCGCCGGTATAGAAGTCAGACGCCTTCTTCGTAGTCTTGCCGGCGCGCAACACGACGGCCATGGTAACCACGAGGAAGATGCCGAAGATGGAGATATTCAGAATCGGGTTACCGGCAGAAGTTTCTTGTGCAAGGTAAGTGGTAGTCATTTACTTGGCCTCCAACTTCTCGCGAATAGCAACCGATTTAGGCTGAATATTCTTATTGGCGTATTTCACGTAAATCCAGGTAATGATGAACGTGGTCAGGAACTGGGCCAGGCCGAAGACGAGGCCGACGTTCCAGCCGCCATCGCCAAGCTCAATGGCCATAAAATCAGGCGCAAACACGGCGGTGAGCACGTAGACGATGTACCACACGAAAAACGCGACGGTCATGGGAAAGGTGAAGCTACGATAAGCGCTGCGCAGCTCGCCAAACTCTTCGCTATCGCGCATTTCTATGTAGTCGGCTGCCGTAAGCTCACGGCGCTCGACTGGAGCAGTTGTATCACTCATAGAAGGGTTGTCTCCTTGGGTGAGAGAGGTTCTGTACAAACGAGGCGCAATGTGTTGTCCATCACTACCCGCGTTGCTATGTAAGATACAGAACAATCTTTGCAAAGCAGTAAATATTGCCAATATGCCTCACAAAAACTCCCCCCTTTTAGCCCGATAGGTTCCGGTGAACTGGGCTAATATTCTTTGCAAATCACCCCCTCCACCCCAGAGTTAACGTGTTCGCAAATTTTGTTAACCAGACATTAACTAATGAGTAAAGGCGGCGCGAAAGGAACCACCTATCAGCGAGGTGAGTGCCTTAACCAGCACGTACTTCCCACTCAGCCATCCTGCACAGCAAAAGCCACCGACGACGCCGTCGCCGGTGGCCCCTTAACCCGAGGTGTGTTCTTAGCCCTCCGCGCCCGGGAATTCGCGGGGGTCATTAAACATGCGGCCAAAGCCTTCTTGACCTTCCAAGGAGTCAATCGCTGCGATTTCATCCTTGCCCAGCTCCAGCTCCGCGGCGGCCAGGTTCTCCTTGAGCCGCTCGCTGCGGGCAGACTTCGGAATAACGGAAATGCCCTTGGCCATCAGGTACGCCAGCACCACCTGGCCCTCGGTAGCCTCGTGCGCGGCGGCAATCTTTTCAATCTCCGGGTTATTGAGCACCACGCCGCGCGCCAGCGGCGACCACGCCTCGGTCACGATGCCGTGCTTGTGGTGGAATTCGCGCAGCTCCGGCTGGGCGAACCCAGGGTGCAGCTCCACTTGGTTGAGCACCGGGGTAATACCGGTCTTGTCAATGAGATCCTCGAGGACCTCCTCGTAGAAGTTAGCAACACCAATGGAAGCGATCTGGCCCATCCCCTGCAGGCGGGCAATGGATTCAAAGGTCTCCACGTACAGCCCGCCCTGTGGCCACGGCCAGTGGATGAGGTACAGGTCCAAGTAATCCAGCTTCAGCTTCTCCATGGATTCCTGGAAGGCTTGTTCCGCCTTCTGCGCGCCGTGGTGGGAGTGCCAGACCTTGGAGGTGATAAACAGGTCCTCGCGGCTGACATCGCCCGCGTCAATGGCCTGGTGGAGCGCAGTACCCAAGGCCTCTTCGTTCTTGTACAGCGTCGCCGTATCAAAGTGGCGGTAGCCCAGGTCAATGGCTTCGCGGACTACGTGAATGCATTCATCATCATTGAGCTTGTAGGTGCCCAGACCGAGCTGGGGCATCTCGCGGTCATCATTGAAAGAAATAGTTGGCACAGTCATAGTTCCCATTGTGCCCCAGTTTCCCGTCTTATGCGGGCACTTGAAAGAACTAAGGCCCCAGTACAACGAAAAACCGGCTCCCCTTTTTCGGGAGCCGGTTCAACGTTTTTAGCGCAGTTTAGTCGGCGCGGATCAGGTCAATGATAAAGACCAGGGTGCGGCCGGACAGCGGGTGCGCACCGCCGGCGGGGCCGTAGGCCTTTTCCGGCGGGATGATGAGTTGACGGCGACCGCCCACCTTCATTCCCGGGATGCCCTCTTGCCAGCCGGCAATGAGACCGGTCAGAGGGAACTCGATGGACTGGCCACGGTCCCACGAGGAATCGAATTCTTGGTTGGTCTCATATTCGGCACCAACGTAGTGGACCTCCACTACGCCACCAGGCTGGGCTTCAGCGCCATCGCCTACGACGATGTCCTCGATGACGAGGTCGGTCGGCGCCGGGCCAGACTGGGCTTCAATAACAGGTTTATCCATGGGGATTATTCTCCTTGGGAAATCTAGTTTGTTCGTGCGGTCGCAATAAAACCGAACCGAGCTGCACCAATTATAGTGCTCAAGCCCGATTCGGCTGAATTGGGGCGACCAAAAGCGCTATTTAGCGCTCACTGCGAGGGGTAACCTTGCGCAGGGTTTCACCGGTGTAAATCTGGCGAGGACGGTTGATCTTGGTGTTCATCTCCAGCTGCTCGCGGTACTGAGCGATCCAGCCCGGCAGGCGGCCGATGGCGAAGAGGACAGTGAAGAAGTCCGTCGGGAAGCCCATGGCGCGGTAAATGAGGCCGGTGTAGAAGTCCACGTTCGGGTAGAGCTTGCGGGAGACGAAGTAATCGTCATTCAACGCGATCTCTTCCAGCTTCATGGCCAGGTCCAGCATTGGGTCGCCGCCCAGGTGATCGATGATCTCGTGTGCGGTTTCCTTGACGATGGCCGCGCGTGGGTCGTAGTTCTTGTACACGCGGTGGCCGAAGCCCATCAGGCGAACGCCCTTTTCCTTGTTCTTCACGCGGTTCATGAAGTCGGTAGCGTCGCCGCCGTTGTTCTTCTCGATGTCCTCGAGCATCTCCAGCACGGCCTGGTTAGCACCACCGTGCAGCGGGCCGGACAGGGCGTTGATGCCGCCGGCGATGGAGACGAACATGTTGGCCTGTGCGGAACCAATCATGCGGACGGTGGAGGTGGAGCAGTTCTGCTCGTGGTCAGCGTGCAGGATGAGCAGCTTGTCCAGCGCCTTGGAGACAACCGGGTCAACCTCGTACTCCTCGGTGGGGTAACCGAACATCATGCGCAGGAAGTTCTCGCGCGCGTTCAGGTTGTTATCCGGGTACATATATGGCTTGCCCTGGGATGCGCGGTAAGCGTAAGCGGCCAGCATCGGCACCTTAGCCAGCAGGCGAACGGTGGCCTTGTCCAGCTGCTCCTCATCCAGTGGGTCCAGCTGGTCTTGGTAGTAGCTGGAGAGAATGTTCACGGAGGAAGCAAGCACGGCCATCGGGTGGGCATCGCGCGGGAAGATGTTGAACTGCGCCTTAAAGTCCTCGTCCAAGAGGGTGTGGTGGCGGATGGCGCTATTGAACTGCGACAGTTCCTGCTCATCCGGCAGGTGGCCCTTAATCAGCAGGTAGGAAACCTCATTGAAGGTGGCGTTATTTGCCAATTCAGCAATATCGTAGCCACGGTAGCGAAGGATGCCCTCCTCACCGTTAATAAAGGTAATCTTGGACTCGGTGGAGCCGGTGGAGGTGTAGCCGGGGTCGAAGGTAACAAGCCCGGTTTCCTTGCGGAGCTTGGAGATATCGAAGCCGGAATCACCCTCAGTGGACTGCTTGATATCCATCTCGTACTCGTTGCCAGCGTGCTTGAGTACTACCTTGTTTTCTTCAGTAGACACGGAATTTCCTTTCCCTGTTAAAGAGTTCTTTAAGGCACTAACTTAGACAAGTCAGCCTTATACCTATTCACACTCTAGCAAACTTTGTGATTCTGCCAACAAGTTTACAGGCATCAAAATACCTGCCGTACAACCGGAACTGTTCTACACTGGCGGCATGAGTACTCCAGAAATCACCCTGCCAGCAGATCTCTTGCCTTCCGATGGCCGCTTTGGCTGCGGCCCCTCCAAGGTGCGCCCCGCCCAGATCGAGGCCATAGACCCCGCTATCGTGGGCACCTCGCACCGCCAGCCGGCGGTGAAAAACCTCGTGGGATCCGTACGCGAGGGCTTAAGCGATCTGTTCTCGCTTCCTGAAGGCTACGAGATCGTCCTGTCTTTGGGCGGCGCCACCGCTTTTTGGGACGCGGCTACCTTCGGCCTTATCGAGCGCCAGTCGGCCCACCTCACCTTTGGCGAGTTCTCCACCAAGTTTGCCAAGGCAGCCTCCAAGGCCCCGTGGCTCGATGCCCCGGCTCTTACCGAATCCCCCGCCGGCACCGCCCCGGATCCGCGCGAGCTTGCGGCCGATGCCGATGTCGCCGCCTGGGCCCACAATGAAACCTCGACCGGCGCGATGACGGAGGTCGTTCGCCCCCACCCCCACAACGACCAGCAGCTCGTGCTTGTCGATGCCACCTCTGGCGCCGGCGGCCTTCCCCTCAATATTGCAGAGACCGACGTGTACTACTTTTCGCCGCAGAAGTGCTTTGCTTCCGACGGCGGACTCTGGCTCGCCGCGATGTCCCCGGCGGCCTTAGAGCGCATCGAAAAGATCAACAACTCTGACCGCTTCATTCCGGAGTTTTTGAACCTGCAGACCGCGGTGAATAACTCCCGCAAGAACCAGACCTATAACACCCCGGCGATAGCCACCCTGCTCATGCTGGATAACCAGATTCAGTGGATGAATGACAACGGCGGGCTCGACGGCATGGTCAAGCGCACCACCGAGTCCTCCTCCACGCTGTACAACTGGGCCGAATCCCGCCCGGAGGCCACCCCGTTCGTCAGCGACCCGGCGGCGCGCTCGCTGGTCGTGGGCACCATCGATTTCGACGAATCCGTGGATGCCGCACAACTTGCCGCCACCCTGCGCGCCAACGGCATTCTCGATGTCGAGCCGTACCGCAAGCTGGGCCGCAACCAGCTGCGCGTGGGCATGTTCCCGGCGATTGAAACCGAGGACATCGCCAAGCTCACGCAGTGCATCGACTACGTGCTGGATGCCAACTAAGTCATCAACATGCCCCGCCGCCTCGCCTGGCGCGGGGCCTTTTCGCGTTATAGTTGACTGCATCACAGATCCGTCCTTCCGTCGATAGGCAAAGGAGCGCCACACTATGCGCGAGCTGTTTCTCGTTGACAGCGAATCGAGCGAAGACTCATTGGTGCTACGCACCGAAGAAGGCGAAGAGTTTTCCCTTCCCATCACCGATGAGCTGCGTTCCGCCCTCACGCCCGCCGCTAGCAAGCCGGAGCCGCCGAAGCTAGCGCCGATGCCCAAGCCCTCCCACGAAGAGGAAGAAAAGCAGATCCGGCCGGCGGAGATCCAAAACCGCATCCGTGCCGGTGCTTCCACGGCAGAGCTCGCGGAAGAAATGCATGTCGATGAATCGCGCATCGAGCCTTTTGCCTACCCGGTCATGCTGGAGCGCAACCGCATTTCTGAGGTGGCCAAGCAGGCCCACCCGGTGCGCGAAGACGGCCCCGCCAAGCTCACCCTGTGGGAAGTACTGGCGAGCTCCTTTGCCGCCCGCGGCCATTCCCTTTCAGAATCCACGTGGGATGCCTACCGCCATCAGGGCGAGCCGTGGGCGGTGCGCGTGACCTGGAAGGCTGGCCTTTCTGAGAACGAGGCGGAATGGACCTTCAAGCAGTCCATGTCCTCCCCCGCTACGGTCGAGGCCCGCAACTCGGTCGCGGCAGACCTTACGGACCCGGACTTCGTGCAGCCGGTGCGATCGCTGACCTCCCTGGGAAGCGGCCGCTACGACGAAGCCATTGACGGCAACCAGCCCGCCAATGTCACCGATATTTCCGGCTCCAGCGAGGAGGCGGAGGAAGAGGAATTCCTGCAGAATCCTTCCTCCGAGCCCAAGCCCTCGAAGCGCCGCCGCAAGGCCGTGACCCCACACTGGGAGGACGTGCTCTTGGGCGTTCGCTCCAATACCAAGCGCCCGAGGGACTAAACAGTGGACATCTCTCATGCCGTTCTCACGCTGTGGTACATCTCCAAGCCCGGAGCTGAAGAAGTTCTCAAGACCGAGCCCAAGGCGGACCGCGGTTTCGGCCGCAAGTTCCTAGCCCAGCTCAACCCGAAATTCCCGGTCACCCCGATTGGGCAATTCCCCCTGAACCGCTCCGCGCAGACGGATCCGAATGAGTACTACATCGGCGGCTATCCAGGCATTACCGTGGTGCAAACGGTCTGCGAGGGCGATTCCGTCCTGCTCTCCCAACTGCCGCAAGACCTCTTAAACGCGGTCCCCGCCCAGCGGGTCATCGCGCTGGTCAGCAACGCGGACGAGGACTATGCGGGCTTCGCACTGTGGGAAGGCGGCGAGCTCAAGCGCTGCCTGTGCGCCACGCGCGACCGCCTCTACGAGGACACCGGCTTGCCCGAGCCCTTCGAGGCGCCGTTTTGGGCCGGCGAAAAGGACGAATCCCTCGGCGGCATTTCGCTGCCGTTTAGGCCCCACAGCATCATGGAGGCCGCCCAGGAACACTGGTTGGGCATCACCGTGGGGCGGGAAGGCCCAGACCTGGACGTCGTGGGTTATGCCGTGGACGGGCGCCCAGAGCCCAAGATCGATCCGCCGAAGCCAAAGCAACCGGTCAGCGAGTTCGCCGCGCAATCTGCGAACCGGCTGGGTCTAAATGATTATGACGACTACGAGGATCACGATGCCGAGCCGGATTCCACCGGCGATGAGATCCTTTCCACCGCCAAGCACCTCGGCTCGTTGATTAGCAACTGGCTGCGTCAGACGTTCAAGTCACTCAAGGAACGCTGGCGCTCATAAAAGGAAATGGCGGCCGCGGTCGCAACATTAAGGGAATCGGTACCAGGGGCCATCGGTATCCGCGCGCGGATATCAGTGGCCTTCATCGCGTGCTCGGTAAGCCCGGGGCCCTCCGCGCCTACCAGCATGGCCACCTTGTCCTGCCCGTGCATGGCCTCTGCTAGGTGCACCGCCTGGGGGTTGGGGGTTAAGGAAATGAGGGTAAAGGAGGCATCGGCAAGCGCCTGCAAGGAACGCTGCCACGTGGTGAAACCGCCCTCCAAATGGGCAAAGGGCACGCGAAGCACGTGGCCCATGGATACGCGCACCGAGCGGCGATAGAGCGGATCCGCAGCACCCGAGCCGAGCAAGACCGCATCCACGTTCATGCCGGCCGCGTGGCGGAAAATGGCGCCGATATTTTCATGATCCCCCACGCCCTCCAGCACGGCGATGGTGCGGGCCTGCTCCAGGATCTCGCCCACCTCCGGCTCTGGGGCGCGGTCCGCTGCGGCAACCAAACCGCGGTGCATATCGAAGCCCGCGACCTCCGCCAGGGTCTCGCGCGAGACCTCGTAGACGGGGCACTCGGGCTCGCCGTACTCGGCAAAGAAGGCCTCCAGCTTCTGGGGAAAGCCCACCAAGCAACGCATGGGAAACCGCGATTCCATCAGGCGGGCGGCCACCAAGGGGCCTTCTGCAATGACCAAACCCTCGCCGGATTTATCGGATTTATTGAGGTTCCGAATATCATCCAGACGAGGGTCACGGGGATCAGAAATGTGCATGCCTTCCAGGCTAGCCGATGGCCTCCGAAATCGGATCGATGCCAAAGTAAATGACGAACAAGCCAGCAAGCAGCCACATGATCCAGTGCACCTGCTTGGCCTTACCAGCAAAGGTGGACATGAGCGCGAAGGTAATAAAGCCCACGCCAATGCCGTTAGCAATGGAATAGGTAAACGGCATGACCACGATGGTTAAAAAGGCCGGGATGGCCACTTCCATGCGGGTCCACGGGATATCCGTGAGCTGCGCGGCCATCATCACGCCGACGATGACCAGGACGGGCGCGGCGGCCTCGATGGGCACGATCTCATAGAGCGGGGTGAAAACATCGCGGCGATAAACAGCAAGCCGGTCATGATATTGGCCAGGCCGGTGCGCGCGCCATCGGCAATGCCGGCAGAGGAATCCGCAAAAACGGTATTCGAGGATGCCGAGCCCAAGCCACCGGCCACCGCGCCGGCGCCTTCCACGACCAGCGCCTTCTTCATACCCGGCAGGTTGCCGTTGTCATCCACGAGCTTGGCCTGCTTGCCCAGCCCGGTCATGGTGCCCATGGCATCAAAGAAGTTGGTCAGCAGCAGGGTGAAGATGAGCAGGACCGTGGAAATCACGCCAATATTGGCAAAGGCGCCAACCAGGTTCACATCGCCCACGATGGAAAGATCCGGCAGGCCTCCCAGCGCCTCCGGGCTCTCCGGGGCGGCCATGCCCCAGTCCTCGGAGTCCGTGAGCGCCTGAACAATAAAAGCAATCACGGTGTTGAGGATGATGGCAATAAAAAGCCCGCCCGGCACATTGCGGATGACCATAAAGGCACAAACAATAAGGCCGATGACGAAGACCACCGCCGGCCAGGTGGCAATCGAGCCATTAATGCCCAGCCCCACCGGCACGGTGGTCTGTGCGGCATCGGGCACGCGGGTGACGAACCCGCCATCCACGAAACCGATCATGGCGATGAACATGCCAATGCCCACGCCCATCGCGGCCTTCATCGGCTGCGGGATGGCGTCAAATACCGCGGTGCGGAATCCGGACACGGCGAGCAGGACGATGATAAGGCCCTCGATTACCACGAGGCCCATTGCTTCTTGCCAGGTCAGCCCGCTGGTGGCGACCATGCTGACGGCAACGAAGGTATTCATGCCCAGGCCCGCGGCCATGGCGAAGGGGTACTTCGCAATCGCACCGAAGGCAATGGACATCACGCCGGCGACCAGCGCCGTGGCGGCCGCAACCTGCGGCACGCCTAAGGTATAGCCCTCCGCGTCCGGGCTCGTGCCCAGGATCAGCGGGTTGAGCAAAATAATGTATGCCATGGCGAAGAACGAGACCGTTCCCGCGCGTAGCTCGGTTCCGATGGTGGAACCGCGTTCAGAAATGTGGAAATAGCGATCGAGAGTGGCTTTCACGCCGTGCCCTTTCACGTAGAGCGGTATTTTTACGCCCTAAGTGTGCTGCCTTAATCCTCAAAATCAAAATCTTGGTAAATGGGCTTTTCATCATCGAAGGCCGCGGCCGGCGCCTTCTCCTCGCTCACCCGCGTCTGCGAATGCGCACCGCAACCGTAGCGCGCATGTACAACGCGACCATCGGCGGAATACTCGTTGGCGCATACCCCAAAGTTATCCATGAATTGCATATAAAAAGCGCACGTGCGGCACTGCAGGTGCGCCTTGGCCGCCATCTCCGAGGTTGGGCCATATTCTTCTTGCCAGCGATGCTTGGCATCCGCCAGCCCCTTGGCGGAAAGCTCATCTCCATTCAGGCGCTCATCATCGATGGCCGGCGGCATGAGGTCTCCCGGGCCCAAATCCCCCGGCAGCACGCGATCCTCATACGGCACCCACTCCGGGGCCTGCAGCGCCTCCCCGCCCGGCACCAGCGCCACCTCGTTGACGGTGACGTAGCGCGAGCCATCCGCGCACGCGAGCACGGCCTGCCATTCCCATCCTGGGTAGCCCGGCATATCCGCCGCAAAGCGATGGGTGACAACGTTGCGGCCCATTCCGGCGACGCCCCTATGCTTGCCGATGCCCCCTTCCCCCACCTCTTCCAATGCCTCACGCGCAATGCGTACGGCGCGGGAATCGATCAACGGATTTGCTTTTCGCTTACTCACGCCCCTCATTATTCATGATGGCCCGCCAACAGTGGTACATATGGTGCATGTCGTTTCTCCGCCGCGCCGCGCTCATTGCCGTGCCCTGCTGCGCCTTAACAGCCTGCTCTTCTGATGCTTCTGAATCTTCCTCCCCCGAGCACCTATCAGTGGAAGTCCTCGATACCGCGCCGCTGCCAGAGAACTCCTTTACGCAAGGCCTAGAAGAAGACGGAGAGGGCAACCTCCTGCTCGGCACCGGGCAATGGGGCGAATCCAAGCTCATCCGCTTCTCCCCTGAAACCGGCGAGGTCCTCCAAGCCCATGCCCTGGATGACTCGCTTTTTGGGGAAGGCATTACCCAATACGGCGATTCCATCTGGCAATTGACCTGGAAGCGCGGGCAGGCCCTGCGCTATGACGGCGACTTCCAGCGCACTGGGACCGCCACCTATACCGGCGAAGGCTGGGGGCTTTGTGCCAACCAGGACGAGCTCATCATGTCCGATGGCACCTCTACCCTGCGGCACATGGATCCGGAAACCTTTGCGGAGCGCTCCACCACCGAGGTCACCCTCGAGGGCTCGCCCGTAGAGGATCTCAACGAGCTGGAATGCGTGGACGGTGATGTCTATGCCAACGTGTGGCAGACCAACGATATCTACCGCATCGATCCCTCCTCTGGGGAGGTCACCGCGGTGATTTCTACCGATGCCATCGATAAATCGAAATACACCGATCCCGATGATGTCTTAAATGGCATCGCCCATATCAAGGGCACCGATGAATTCTGGCTTACCGGCAAGCGGTGGGATGAGCTCTACCGCGTTCGAGTAAAGTAATGGGCCATGGCAACCCGTAAGGAAGCAAGGAAAAAGTCGCTGCTGCAAATCCTCGCGCTCATCGTGGTCGTGGCGGTCATCGTCGCCTCCGCGGTGATCTTCCAGAGCTGGCGCAATTCGCGGCCAGGCCCTGAGCCGAGCGAGATTGCGATTACCGCCTCCGTGGGGGATAACACCAAGGAGGTCACGCCCTACCTCGTATGCGAGCCGGGAACCGATTGCCCTGAAGGCGATGTCCCCCAGCTAACCGTGGGCGAGGATGACACCTTGCATCTTGAAATCCCCGAGGAGATTTCTAATCACGAATGGAAGGTGCTGTCCATTTATGATGACCCCGCCGCCAATGATGAGACCTCTCACGGTGCGAATGAAACGACCGAGGTAGATATCCCCGGTTCGGTAGATCCCATCGAGGCATCGACTGGCGAGCGCCCCCGGCTCATGGTGGTGGAGGTCTCCTCCCTCATGATTGGCACCGACGACGATGGCGAAGAAACCCCCCTCGCCACCGTGTGGTCCCTATCCACCATGGATAATTAACTATCTAAATCCTTCGCAATCGCGCGGAGGATTTCTGCTACTTGGCGCCCGGTCTTGCGCTCGGGGTAGCGCCCCGAGTTCAGCACCGGCTGCACCTGGGATTCCAGCAGGGTCATGACATCAGAGACCATGCTGCCGAGCTCTTCCGGCTTGCGCGACGGCGTGCGGCGGCGCGGCTTATCCAGCACGCGCACCCGCAGCGCCTGCGGCCCGCGGCGCCCCGCCGCGAAATCGAATTCGATGCGCTGGCCCGGAAAGATTTCTTCTACTCCCTTGGGCAGGACATTCCGGCCGACGTAGACGTCTTCATCGCCCGGGTTGCTAACGAAACCGAAACCTTTCTCGGCGTCATACCACTTCACTTTGCCAATGGGCATAGGTATCCACCTCTTCTCTTGGGTAAAGTCTTAAGTTTAGCTGGAAGTTATACAGAACAGAAGTTCCACGTGTCGTGTGATATAGTTCACAACACCGCAATTACCTGCGGAAATATTACAGACGGAACCACAATAGTCTCAATTCTTTCCCATTTAGTGCCCAGAACGTGACTATTTCGTTATAAACCGCTACGCTGGCCCCCAGTGTCGCCGCAAAGAAGGTTTCCCCGCCCATCCTTTCTTCTAGGCGCAAATCATTTCCACGAAAACGGGCACCACGGAAAGGACTACTTTTATGGGACGCCACTCCGCTAAGACTAACCACTTTGCCGCTAAGTTCACCGCGGGCACCGTTGCCTTGGGCGCAGCCGCCGCCATCATGGCACCGAACGCCGCCGCTGCCCCTGACTCCGACTGGGACCGCCTCGCACAGTGCGAGTCCGGCGGCGACTGGCACATCAACACCGGCAATGGCTACCACGGCGGCCTGCAGTTCAACGCGCAGACCTGGCAGGCATACGGCGGCGGTGAATTCGCCCCTACCGCTAACCAGGCAACCCGCGAGCAGCAGATTGTCATCGCTGAGCGCACCCTGGCTAACCAGGGCTGGGGCGCATGGCCCGCATGCTCGGCCTCCCTCGGCCTGAACTCCGCGCCGACCGAGCGCACCGCTCCTTCCGCACCCGCTGAGGCACCGCAGCCAGTGCAACAGGCAGTAGAAAACAAGTCCGATGAGCTCGCCGTAGACGCCGTCTACAACCTCGTTAAGGACACCGCTAACGCTTATGGCCTGCAGCTGCCGGCGCAGTTCACCGACTTCTACCACGCCAACCGCCACGACTTTGATGCGTTCTACTCCGCAAACCGCAACGTCATCGACCCGGTTGCGCAGCTGGTTGAGAACTTCAGCCGCTAAATAAGCACATAAAAATTCCCCTCGCCGTCCGCGGCAAGGGGAATTTTTTTAGCGGTTGATGCGGGTATAAGGGTGAACGTAGTTCAACTTCTCTGCCGGCATCGGCAGCACCAGATCGTCGCCGTAGGGGCTGGAAGCACCAGCAAAAGGCGCAGAAATTTCCGTAATTGCATGCTCGCGGTGTTCATTGTCCGGCCACGCCGGGGAAACAAAGCCATTCTTTTCATTCGACATAGCTTTATTATTTCAAACCTCGGGCAAAAACGTAACTCAATCGGGCGCTAAAATTGTGATTTATCATGACTCAGTCCTCCCACCTCCCGCATTTTCGCACCTGGCTTAATTCCCTTTCAGAAGAAGAACTGGCCACCATCCTTCGCCACCGCCCCGATGTTTTAGCCCCGCTGCCGCCCTCCATCGCGGCACTGGCCACGCGGCTCCTCTTGCGCACCTCTATCGCCCGAGCGCTAGCGGAGTGTAACGCACAGCAGTTGGCGGTACTGGAGGACATCGCCAAGCGCGGCGGCGAACTTGCAGAGGTAGAAGACCACAACCCCGCCATCACCCGCGAGCTCAAGGAACGCGGCCTCGCCTTCGGCGCGGTGCAAATCCCGCCGGAGGTCATGCCTGCGCTGCCCACCGGCTGGTCGCTGCTTAATCAGCTCGAGGTATCGCCAACAACAATCGATGCCCTTGCTGAAGACGAACGCCACGTCCTTGCCACCTTGGCGCGCTCCAATGGCATCGGTACCACCCGCGAGACCAATCCGTCCCACCCGGTGCCGCGTTTGATTGCCAAGCAGCTCTTACAGCGCGTCGACTCCCAGACCGTTCGCCTGCCGCGCGAGGTGCACCGCGCGATGAAGGGGCACACCGTCCCGCATATTCCCACCGAGCCCTCCGCGCGGCGCGGCGAGCCCACCGCTGACCGCAAGGCCGATGACGCCGGCACCGCCGCGGGCCTGTCCGTGGTGCGCGGCATGCAACAGCTCATTTCTGCCCTGGGTGCCCGGCCGATCGAGCTGCTCAAGGATAAGACCGTCGGCGTGCGCCCCCTTGCCCAGCTCAGCAAGCAGCTGGACATCGCGGAACCAGAACTGCGCCGCCTGATTACGCTTGGCCTATCTGCGCGTCTTATCAACCGCGGCGAACCGTCTGGGTACGAGGGAAACTTCCTCGCGCCGACCGATTCCGCCCAAGAGTGGCTCGATGCAGGATTAGCCGCGCAGTGGCGCGTGCTCCTCGTGGCCTGGGAGCATTCCCCTTGGACCCCGTGGGAATCTGGCCGGGTACTCGCAGCCAGCACCGACCGCCTGCCCAAGTTTCGCCGGCATATCCTCGATGTGTATCTCCACTCCGCGCAGCCGCTATCCGCGGCCGAGTTTCAAGAGGATCTGCATTTTTCCTTTCCCCTTTTTGCAACGCACACCTCCCCAGAGACCATCGAGGAGCTGCACCGCGAGGCCGAATGGATAGGCGCCATCGCGCTCGGGCGAGCTACCAGCGTGCTCATCGATGGCTTCGCTGCGGCCGATGCCTTAACCCCAGACACCATCGATTATTTCCTGATTCAAGCGGATATGACCGTGCTCGTGCCAGGGCCCCTCGAGCCTGCGGCCCACCACACCCTGGAGTCCCTCGCGGACCTAGAATCGCCCGGTTTAGCCAGCGTCTACCGCATCAGCGATGCCTCCATTCGCCGCGGCCTCGACCGCGGGATGACGGGCACAGAGATCCGCGACTTCTTCGCCGCGCATGGCGATGTCCCGCATACGCTGGCGTTCCACATCGAGGACATCGCCAAGCGCCACGGCACCTTGCGCTCTGGGCCTGCCCTGTCCTACCTGCGCAGCGAGGACCCAGCCCTCTTGCAGATCGCCGCGAAGGCCGCCCCGCTGCGCCTGCTAGCCCCCACGGTCGCGATTTCCCAGCTGCGCGTCAGCGAGCTGTTGGAGCGCCTGCGCGAAAACGGCCTCTCCCCCGCTGCCGAGGACGAAAACGGCGCTAGCCTGTCCATCGCGCCCGAGCCCGCGACGCTTCCCACACCCAGCCCCCGCGCCCAAGCCGCTCCGCCGGATATCGCCCGTGCACTGCGCAACCTCACCACTGGGGAGGCTCCAAGCCTGCCCAACCTGGATCTGGTCCACGCCGCCGCACGTACCGCACGCCCCATCACCATTGGCTATGCCGATAAAAATGGCAATACCAAGACCCGCACCGTCACCCCACTGACCGTCGCCGGTGGCCAAATCGATGCCCGCGCCGCCGATGGCTCCACCATCCGGTTTCCCTTGCACCGCATCACCTCCGTTACCCTAGACGCATGAACGGACCACTGATTGTGCAGTCAGACAAGACCGTCTTGCTGGAAGTCGATCATCCAGATTCCGCCGCTGCGCGCACCGCCCTCGCACCGTTCGCGGAGCTGGAACGCGCCCCCGAACACGTACATACCTACCGCATTACTTCCCTGGCGCTATGGAATGCCCGCGCCGCCGGACACGACGCCGAGCAGGTCGTCGATGTCCTCGAAACCTACTCCCGGTTCCCGGTCCCGCAATCGCTGCTTGTCGATGTCGCCGAAACCATGTCGCGCTACGGCCGCGTCCGCCTCCACGCCCACCCCGCCCACGGGCTCATCCTCGAGTCGGAAGAGCCCGCCATCCTTACCGAGCTCTCCCGGGGCAAAGTAGGAAAACTGCTTGGTGCGCGCATCGATGACAACACCATCGCCGTCGCGCCCTCCGAGCGCGGCCGCCTCAAGCAGGAACTCCTCAAAGCCGGCTGGCCCGCCGAAGACCTCGCCGGCTACATCGACGGTGAATCCCACCCCATCGCGCTGAACGAGGATGGCTGGCACCTGCGCAATTACCAGGAATACGCCACCGACGCCTTCTGGTCCGGCGGTTCGGGCGTAGTGGTCTTGCCTTGCGGTGCCGGAAAAACCATCATTGGTGCCGCCGCCATGGCAAAGGCGCAATCTACCACCCTCATCTTGGTCACCAATACCGTTGCCGGCCGCCAATGGCGCGACGAGCTCTTGCGCCGCACGACGCTTTCCGCCAACGACATCGGCGAGTACTCCGGTGAAAAGAAAGAAATCAAGCCGATCACCATCGCCACCTATCAAGTGGTCACCCGAAAAACCAAGGGTGAGTACCGCGCCCTTGAACTCTTCGATTCCCGCGACTGGGGCCTTATTATCTACGACGAGGTCCACCTGCTGCCCGCACCCGTATTCCGCATGACCTCAGACTTGCAATCGCGGCGCCGGCTAGGGCTTACCGCCACCCTCGTGCGCGAGGATGGCCGTGAAGGCGATGTGTTCTCCCTCATCGGCCCGAAGCGTTACGACGCGCCGTGGAAAGAGCTGGAAATGGCCGGCTATATCGCCACCGCGGAGTGCATCGAAGTCCGCGTGGATATGGATCCGGAAGAACGCATGCTCTATGCCACCGCGCAGCCGCGCGACCGCTACCGCATCGCGGCCCAAGCCTCCGCGAAGCTCCGCGCCGTGGACAAGATCCTCGCCTCCCACGATCAGCAGGCGCTAATCATCGGTGGCTACGTGGACCAGCTCCGAGAACTCGGCACGCACCTCGACTGCCCCGTCATCGATGGCTCCACGTCCACTTCCAAGCGCGAAAAACTCTTCCAGCAGTTCCGCGAGGGAAGCTTGCCCACGCTCGTCGTCTCTAAAGTCGCGAACTTTTCCATCGACCTTCCCGAGGCCGCATTGGCTATCCAAGTATCTGGAACCTTTGGGTCCCGCCAAGAAGAAGCGCAACGCTTAGGCCGCCTGCTTCGCCCGAAAGAAACCGAGGCCCTGTTTTATACGCTCGTAACCCGCGATAGCCTCGATGCCGACTATGCCATGCACCGCCAACGCTTCCTCGCCGAGCAAGGATATGCCTACCGGCTGATGGACGCAGTAGACTTGGGTTAATGAAAATCTTTAAGTTCGACGTTGACGAGTCCTTTGCTAAGTCCAATAATGAGCTACTTCGTGATTCCAACCGCCTGCGCGTGTCCGGGCTTATCTTCGGGCTGATTCTCGTAATCGCCGGTGCCGCCGTGTGGTGGAGGTTTTCTTGGGGTATTACCTTGGGATTAGGGCTTATCCTGTTCGGCATTGTCGTGGCGATTGTCGGCGTTGCCGCCGCCAGCAAGGTGGGAACGGCGCAATCTCTCTATGACTCCTATCCGCTGGCTCCCGCCGTCATCGCGGAGGTCAACGAGCGTGACATGGTCCTCATGGCTTTGGTCAATACCAACGTGGATCCTTCCCTGCCCCCGCGTTGGGGCGCGTGCCTGCGCACGGTATCTGCCATCCCCGGCGTTCAGCGCACCGTGGGCACCAAGGTTCCCGTCGCCGCCGTTTCCGGCCAACGTTCTTCATCCGATAAGGAGCATTGGCAGCAGATCTCTCCCATGCCTATTGCATGGGGAACCCCCGATGCTGAAACCGTCACCATCGCCCGCAAGTCCATCCCACAGGACCAATGGCAGCGCCTAGATCGCGCCCGCAAGCGGCTTTCCGATGTCAAAGCAACCCGCTATGACCTGCTCGTCCTCTAGTCAGGACTCTCAAGCACCAGATTGTTTCTGGTGCTTTTTCTTTTTGTGGTCTAAGAATTGCTTCCAGGTGTAGTGCCAGTGTGTGTTGTGGGTGGCCAGTGGTCCTTTCGGGTGGTCTACTTGGTAGGTACGGTGCCAGTGCCTAGGTCCATGTTGTAGTTGACGCGTCGGTCGGTTTTGATGTTGTGGTGGTGTTGGTAAAATTTCACTGGATTACTAATCCATGAAATGCTCTAACTCTTATGGGGCATCCTGTTGTAATGATGACCTTTCAGCCACCGTAGCAATCACGCGGGCAAGTAGCAGAGTTACCTCAAGCCGCTCCTATATAGAGCGATATTGCGGTAGAAGAGCTTACTCTGACGGACCTGACCCCCGACGTGTCCACTGTCCGGGGGTCAGGCCCCTGCTTCGACCATTCCTGTTGAGAAAGGGTACCTAAGTTGGAAGACGATAAAAACGTAGAGAACTTTGTGGACTGCCGTGAAATCCGCACGGTTTTCAAACCAACTTGGGTGAGCTGGTGGTTCCACAAGATTTTTACGTTCCCGCGCGTTGAGTGCGATGGGATCGTAAGCAATTGTCACTGGGGAAGAGACAAAGCGTTAGTGAGGGATGGTGGGACGGTTACGGTTGGATTTAGTTATCGTATTTTCCATGATACGAAAATTAGATGTAAGAGCTCCCCTATCGAGGTTTCCCCTTCACATGCTGAGTTAGAAGCCAAGACAGCCATAATTAACAACTCCCCGATGACTGCCGTGCTCTACTAGCATTCGTCTCGAGCCTATCGATGGTTCGGGCTTTCTCATGCACAGCTTTAATGCGCGCACGGACCTGACCCCCCATAAAAATGAAAACCACACCATCACAATTTTCATTGTGAGCGGATGTGGTGTGTGTACGTATAAGTACACAGATTTGCAACTGGACGGCAAATGGATACATGCAAATCACGTCAAAGACTAAAATGCTGATAGCAATCAGCTTAGATAGCCCTGTTTAGAATATTTAATCTACGAGAGTGTCGCAAATAGTTTTCAATAATTCTAGTCGAATAAGCCAAGCGTGATGGGCAACATGATCACCTTGTAGTCAGAATCCCCTACGGAAGGCCGTTCTTGATACCGCGAAGCGCGTTAGCAAAGCGAAGGACCAAAATCGTCTAAATCAGTCGGAGCTGACCCCCGTTTGGTCCGACCTAACGGAACGACTTAACCGCACGTGGGGTGAACTCAATCGACCAAGCCACACTCGTCCTCTAACTCCTGCAACGAGATTGTGTCCAATTCTCCGCATCGGGCTGCTTCGGCTTCGGCTTCGAGCGCATACACATACTCAAGTTCATCTAGGTAGGAATCTAGGGCCTTGCGAAGATAGAAGGCCCCTGTCCGTCCAGTCCGCGAAGCAAGCGCATCTAGGCGCTCCTTTTGCTTCGCGTTAACGCGCAAACTGATCACTGACTCGCTCATGTAAACACGCTTACAACAAGTTAACGGATTTGTACACCCGTGAGCAGTGTCCGTACATTGCTGTCCCTACCTGGTGCCGTTGACTTCATGGTTGCCTATAGGAACTACCTGGGCGTTTTAGCGGTAGTCGAATTAAGAAATAAGAAAAACCTCGTCCAGTCGCCTTAAAATGACATGCCGTTCGGCGTAGCGACGGCGCAGGCCTGTCAAGAATGCATTGAAGTCCGCTTCCCAGGGCTCCCCTAGCTCCGCCGACTTTTCCCTCATGGTCTGCAGCAGCTCGATGCCCATATCGCGACCAACCCGAGTCGAATCTAAATACGTTGCGACATCGTCGGTCAAGTCCGTTTGAGTGGTGTTTCTACCTTTCGATAGAGCATGCAGTGTGATGGTGTCAGGGGCCAGCACGTGCTCGGTGCTTTAACTGGTTCATGCGACCTCCTTGGTGGTGTCAGCGTCTATGACGTTGGCGGTAATCAATGCTTTGGTCTGTTCCAGGCTGGTTAGTGACATGTAGCGGTTTTGCTGGATCCAGTCATCGTGTTGTTCTGCTAGGACAGCACCAACAAGGCGCACGACAGCGTCACGATTGGGGAAGATGCCTACAACATCCGTACGCCTGCGGATTTCACGATTGAGCCGTTCAGTAGGGTTATTCGACCAGACTTTCTTCCAGACGGATTTCGGGGCGTTGGTAAAAGCTAAGAGCTCGTCGAGGGCTTCTTCCAGGTAGCTGGCAACGTGGGGGAATTTATCTTCACAAAACGCTACGACCTCACGTGCTTGGGACCACACCGATTCCGAGTCTGGTTGCTGGAATATCGTATGAAACATCGCCGATAGGGTTGGCCACTGGGTCTTGGCAACCATCGAAGACAGGTTTTTAGAAAAGTGCGTTCGACACCGCTGCCAGGACGCATTCGGCAACACGTCACTAATCGCATGCTGGATTCCTAGATGCGCGTCACTGGTGACAAGATAGACCTCATTAAGTCCGCGAGCTTTAAGATCCCTAAAGAACCCAGTCCACGACGCCACAGACTCAGATGTAGCAACCTGCATGCCCAATAGCTCACGATAGCCTTCGGCATTAACCCCGGTAGCCACGAGGACGGAAGCTTTGACCACGCGTCCTCCTTCGCGGACTTTCATGGTCAATGCATCACAGGCAACATACAGGTATGGACCGGTATCGAGTGGTCGGGTACGGAAGTCTTCGACCATCTCGTCCAGGTCTTTAGCCATGTCAGATACCTGCGACTTTGAAAGATTATTAATTCCCAAACTGGCGACGAGATCGTTCATCCTGCGTGTGGACACGCCTTTTAAATAGCAGGTAGCTATTACGGTTGTTAGTGCTCGTTCTGCCCGAGTGCGTCGTTGCAATAACCAGTCCGGGAAAAATGACCCGGTACGTAGTTTGGGTACAGCGACATCAATGGTGCCAACGCGAGTATCAAGATCGCGGTGGCGGTAGCCATTGCGGACATTGGTTCGAGACTTAGACGTGGTGGCGTAGTCGGCGCCGCAGATCTGGTCTGCTTGAGTCGATAGGATTTGGTTGATGAATCCTTGAAGCATCTCGCGCATGAGATCTGGGGATGCTTGGGCAAGCAATTCGTCTAAGTAGGTAGTCGGGTCTATAGAATATGGGCTAGCGGCCATCGTGGTTATCCCTTTCGAGGAAGTGTGGTTACGGAATCGAAAGGTACTACGGTGGTCGCCGGCCTCATTCATAAGGGGCCCACCGTCAGTTACAGATACACCACACGCTACTGGACGCAACCACATCGTCGCGAACGAAGGGAAGAGCCTGCTCCGGGAGGCCATCAAGGAACCGTTGCGCCATTGACTGTTCCATTCCCGCCTTTGCGACGGTTCTCCAGGCAAGTCCAGGGTCTTCAAGGCACAAGTGCTGGAACATCGCTAAGTCCCACGGCTTCGCCGCCAACGTGGCTTGTATATGCGTCGCAGAATTCGCCTTGTCGGTGCCCGCAGCATAGAGTTGCTGAGCGGACGACAGTTCTGGATTTGTGTCGAATACACTGCGAGCCACGCGCTCCGAGTGTTCGGGAAAATGCTCCTTAGCAAGTACGGCCCAACGCGAAGCGATATTTCGGACTTCCGCTGGGGCGCACTCACCAACTGCCTTCGCGGACCAATCGAAGGCAAGATCGTAGCGGCCGATATTACAAAGGCCGGCAATAATCTCCTCATAGCGCGACGCCGCACTTCCCTTGAGACCATGGGTACGAAGGACGGCCTCACTAGTTCCTTCTAGTACCGCTAGCCGACGCCCCACGTATCCACTACCTGTTATGTCCATGAGGTTTTTGGACTTGGAGTCCAGCTACTTTGTGGACTCGGAGTCTAGGGACTTTGTGGACGCGGAGTCTCCCCGCTTTTTGGACGGGGAGTCCACGGAGTTTTTGTACTGGTGCTAGCTTGGCTTCTTCCGGCGGCTTGGCCGTGGCCCAGAGAGGTTGGGTTTTAGCTCTGGGGGTTGTCGGTGCCACATGCCGACAACGTGGTTTATGTTGATTTGACCGCCGGGTGGACGCTGATTCAGTTGGATCGGTAGCGGAAATGAAAACAGTTTCTCACCGTCGTGATCAGTAAAAAATTCCACATAGTCATCGGCTACGCTGCTGTAGATGGCTCGATTTTTGAAGCGCAGCCCGACGTAGAGGCCGTGCCCCATAACGCGTACCACCCCGCTTTTGTTGATCCACAGCTTGTCCGGGATAGGCCAGAATGCATTTACACCGGTAGAGCTTGGCATTACGGTTGAGGAATCGGCATGGGGTGTATCTTGCTGGATCGCCTGAGTGTCGTTACTTGGTGCCCTGTCTGAAGCTGCAACTTCAGGCAGGGCATTATCTGTCGCGACCACTGTGTCGGCTGCTAAAGCATCTGCCTGGTTGTCGGGGTGAATCCGGTGATATTGTTTCGCGATTTTTGTCCATAAAACATCTGGGTCAATCGGCTGCGTCGGTGGCTGGGCATGCGAGATAATCTCCCAGGCTTGGGCTGGGGTGATGTGCATCTTGCCCCTGAGAAGTCCTTGGTGGCGACGGCGTGTGTTGTAGAAGTTGCGGTAGTCGACAATCAGCTGTTGGACCTGCGCCAGCGTCGTCGGGGTACGAGCATCCAAAAACCTGGTCATGGTTTGGTGCGATCGCTCGTCTTTGCCTTGCGTCGTGGGAGCAAAGCCCGCACTTGATTGAACTCCCAGGCTGGCGAGCCAGCGTTCGGTTTGCGACAGCCGGCCGCGATGGTAGGTGGCAAAGGCATCACCGTTGTCAGAGAGGACTTCTTGGAAAAGTCCGTAAGCATCAATGGCTCCACTTAGCGTGATGCGGGCATCGGTGCCGTTTTCTGGAGTTCCAAAAGCTTGGGAGCCGACGTCGAAGCGGCTGGCATCGTCGACGACTTGGTAGATAGTCACTTGCGTGTGAGGCACATCGAAGAGTCTGTAGGCAAACGCATCGATCTGCCACAGTTCATTGACTTCGCCCCTGGCAAAGTGCCTGTAGGACTTACGCGGTCGTTTACGTGCATTGATGTCAGCGACGCCAGCCTCGTGCAACCATTGTGCGATTAAAGCTCGTGACGGTGGTTGGTCGTAGCCGAGTTCGTCGAGGAAGAAGTAGAAGATTGACCATGGGCCGCAGTCTTGGCCGCGGGCTCTTAACGTACCGCGAGCTTGCAGGACCTGTTGTCGAATCTTGTCATCGTAGACCCGTCGCGGGTTCAGCGGTGCCGTGCTGTCGGGCACGATGCCAGCCCGCCCGCGTTCGGCGATACGTGCTTTGATGTTGTAGTACGTCTGCTTCGATACGCCGATGTTCTTGCAGAACTGCTGGACCGTGATGCCCTCACGGATGGGGTCGAAATCCGCTATCTTCTTGCGGAGAGTAATGGGAATTGCCATCCCCACATTGTCAAGAAGCCAGAGTCCAAAAAGTAGTTAGACATCCTGTCCATAAACCTCCTGGACTCCGCGTCAAAAAACTAACTGGACTCCGAGTCCAAAAAGTCAATGGACTCCGAGTCCAAAAAGTCACTAGACATCACACACGTATCCACTACCTTGCTCCGCCGTATTCCACGAACGGATGCGAGCCACCCCCTCTTCACCAAAGGCAGGTGCCAAATAGACTGGGTCGAGGTCGATTTCTTCCGCTGGGAGAATCTCATTCATTCGTATAAACCAGCCAGCCAAAGCGCAACCAGAATAACTAGCTTGCTGTGCCGCGGAAGGAACTACCCGCGCCAAGACTTCGCCGGCATCCCTTACGGCATGGGCATAATCATTCACCCTAGGGATAGTCTTGAGAATCTCTTCTACAGCGTCTAGAGAAACAAGCACAATATCGGGCGGACTCGGCGGCACAATCCCGAGAAGTTGTGCAGAATTCTCCACTGCTTGTTCTAATAGCTCAGCAGCTTCAAATATGCGGTCGCTGTAATACACCCCGCGTTCACCCTTGTACAGATCAGGGTCATTGGTCCGAACGAGATCGGTTACCGCCTGTGCAAGAGTCCTCATAGGCTACATTATAGAAAACTATGGGACCACGAAAAAGAGGGGCAAGGTCACCGATGAAATCGGTGTCCTTGCCCCTCTCGGTACAAACATTAGTATAAACACTATTTTGTTGTTTTGTTGTTTGGTGTCGGCGGTGACTTACTCTCCCACAACCTCCCGGTTGCAGTACCATCAGCGCGTACAGGCTTAGCTTCCGGGTTCGGAATGGGACCGGGCGTTTCCCTGTAGCTATGAACCACCGACAAACCTATCAGAACACTACCCACCACATGTGCGTGTGGTGTTGTGTCAGATACTGCATAGTGGACGCGACACACACGATAATGTGTTTTCTTGTTTGTTTACTCGCTAGAACAAGTCCACCCAACATAACCAAACAGTGTTTGGGTTGTTGTGGTGTGTTTGTTTTGGTCAATTAGTACCAGTAGCCTTCACACCTTACAGTGCTTCCAAGTCTGGCCTATCTACCCCATAGTCTTTAGGGGACCTCAAAAGAAACCTCATCTTAAAACAGGCTTCCCGCTTAGATGCTTTCAGCGGTTATCCCTTCCGTACGTAGCCAACCAGCGATACCCCTGGCGGGATAACTGGCACACTAGAGGTACGTCCGTCCCGGTCCTCTCGTACTAGGGACAGCCTTCTTCAAGTTTCAACGCGCGCGGCGGATAGAGACCGAACTGTCTCACGACGTTCTGAACCCAGCTCGCGTGCCGCTTTAATGGGCGAACAGCCCAACCCTTGGGACCTACTCCAGCCCCAGGATGCGACGAGCCGACATCGAGGTGCCAAACCATCCCGTCGATATGGACTCTTGGGGAAGATCAGCCTGTTATCCCCGGGGTACCTTTTATCCGTTGAGCGACACCACATCCACAAGTAGGTGCCGGATCACTAGTCCCGACTTTCGTCCCTGCTCGACATGTCTGTCTCACAGTCAAGCTCCCTTGTGCACTTACACTCACCACCTGATTGCCAACCAGGCTGAGGGAACCTTTGGGCGCCTCCGTTACATTTTGGGAGGCAACCGCCCCAGTTAAACTACCCACCAGGCACTGTCCCCAACCCAGATCATGGGCCAAGGTTAGATGCTCAATCCGATCAGAGTGGTATTTCAACAACGACTCCACCACCACTAGCGTGACGGTTTCACAGTCTCCCACCTATCCTACACAAACCGAACCAAACACCAATACCAAGCTATAGTGAAGGTCCCGGGGTCTTTTCGTCCTGCCGCGCGTAACGAGCATCTTTACTCGTAATGCAATTTCACCGGGCCTGTGGTCGAGACAGCAGAGAAGTCGTTACGCCATTCGTGCAGGTCGGAACTTACCCGACAAGGAATTTCGCTACCTTAGGATGGTTATAGTTACCACCGCCGTTTACTGGGGCTTAAATTCTCAGCTTCGCTAACAAACGTTAACTAACCGGTCCTCTTAACCTTCCAGCACCGGGCAGGCGTCAGTCCATATACATCAACTTAACGTCTTCGCATGGACCTGTGTTTTTGATAAACAGTCGCTTCCCTCTATTCTCTGCGACCCCACAACACTCCAACCGCACAGGGTCTTCACGTCACAGGGCCCCCCTTCTCCCGAAGTTACGGGGGCATTTTGCCGAATTCCTTAACCACAGTTCACCCGAACGCCTTAGTATCTTCAACCTGACCACCTGTGTCGGTTTAGGGTACGGGCCATACACACACTCGCTAGAGGCTTTTCTCGACAGTACAGGATCACCACCATCAACCCTTTTGGGTCTACGCATCACGCCTCAACCACAATGTGTGGCGGATTTACCTACCACACGGCCTACACGCTTACACCACCAATCCACTAAGTGGCGCGGCTACCTCACTGCGTCACCCCATCACTTGAACCACACATCAGGCCCCACGACATCAACACCACCAACACTCAAAGAGTGCAAAGGTAGCGTATCCGCAGTGGTTAGTATCCGTGCTTTATCATGGGCGCACATGTACGGGTACCAGAATATCAACTGGTTATCCATCGACTACGCCTGTCGGCCTCGCCTTAGGTCCCGACTCACCCTGGGAAGACGAACTTGACCCAGGAACCCTTAGTCATCCGGCGGTAAGGATTCTCACCTTACAATTCGTTACTCATGCCTGCATTCTCACTCGCACACAGTCCACGCCTCCTCACGGTAACGCTTCCACCCATGCACGACGCTCCCCTACCCAAACAACAAAAAATTGTTGCTTGCCGCGGCTTCGGCGGTGTACTTGAGCCCCACTACATTGTCGGCGCAGAACCACTCGACCAGTGAGCTATTACGCACTCTTTCAAGGATGGCTGCTTCTAAGCCAACCTCCTGGCTGTCTTCGCGATCCCACATCCTTTTCCACTTAGTACACCCTTAGGGGCCTTAACCGGCGATCTGGGCTGTTTCCCTCTCGACTATGAAGCTTATCCCCCACAGTCTCACTGCCGCACAACACAATTGATGGCATTCGGAGTTTGGCTGACATTGCTAAGATTGTAGTCCCGCTCAACCAACCAGTCGCTCTACCTCCACCAAGCTAAATGCGACGCTGCACCTAAATGCATTTCGGGGAGAACCAGCTATCACGGAGTTTGATTGGCCTTTCACCCCTACCCACAGCTCATCCCCGCAGTTTTCAACCTACGTGGGTTCGCGCCTCCACAACCTCTTACAGCTGCTTCACACTGGCCATGGGTAGATCACCCCGCTTCGGGTCCAGGACATGCCACTAAACACCCCATTAGGATTCGGTTTCCCTACGGCTACCCCACACGGGTTAACCTCGCGACATGCCGCTGACTCGCAGGCTCATTCTTCAAAAGGCACGCCATCACACACAAACAGGTGCTCTGACGGATTGTAAGCACATGGTTTCAGGAACTATTTCACTCCCCTCCCGGGGTACTTTTCACCATTCCCTCACGGTACTATCCACTATCGGTCACACTGAGTATTTAGGCTTACCGGGTGGTCCCGGCAGATTCACAACAGATTCCACGAGCCCGTTGCTACTCGGGCACCCAACAACCCCCACATCATCATCTTCAGCTACAGGACTCTCACCTACTCCGGCAGATCATTCCAAACCACTTCACCTAACAACAATGCAAAAAGGGCGTGCCACTGGTAGATGACACAAAATCAGGCCCCACAACACCGCACACACAACCCCTACCAGGTATCACATGCACACGGTTTAGCCTCATCCACGTTCGTTCGCCACTACTAGCAGAATCATTATTATTTTCTCCTCCTACGGGTACTGAGATGTTTCACTTCCCCGCGTAACCCCCACAACAGCTATGAATTCACTGAAGGGTAACCCCACATAACCAGGGCCAGGTTTCCCCATTCGGACATCCTCGGATCAACGCTTTATTGACAACTCCCCGAGGCTTAACGCAGCCTTACACGTCCTTCATCGGCTCAGCATGCCAAGGCATCCACCATGCGCCCTAAATAACGAACACACCAACCACCACACACAAACCACACAACACAAAGGTCACACAATCCGTATGCAGTGGCAACAAGTGAACTTGACAAAATAAACAAAAAGAAAAATCACATCACACACACAACACCACCCACATAAGCAGGCGGCATCATGTGAGATGCTCGCGTCCACTATACAGTTCTCACACAACACCCCAACCAGCAACAAACACCACCACAACAAACGATGCTCATCAACCAGTCAGGCACACAAAAAAGGGGATAATGCCCCAGACACCCAACAATGCACCAACGACTTACCAATCAACTTTACTTCCTGTATGCATGGACACTTTTACGCATGTCACAAAGCACTGTCTCAACACTTAGACCCTGCTGATTAAGGTGTGTCTCCTACCCGGATTCAACAATGGTGGCAGCAGAACACTCGCCTACTCAACCACCAACCCACCATCAAACAACAGTGGGCAACCCACAACTGTGGGTCATGGCTGCAACTGCAGCCTAATAAAAGCTCCTTAGAAAGGAGGTGATCCACCCGCACCTTCCGGTACGGGTACCTTGTTACGACTTCGTCCCAATCGCCGATCCCACCTTCGACGGCTCCCTAACACGTTTAGGCCACCGGCTTCGGGTGTTACCAACTTTCATGACGTGACGGGCGGTGTGTACAAGGCCCGGGAACGTATTCACCGCAGCATTGCTGATCTGCGATTACTAGCGACTCCGACTTCATGGGGTCGAGTTGCAGACCCCAATCCGAACTAAGGCCGGCTTTCAGCGATTCGCTCCACCTCACAGTGTCGCAGCGCGTTGTACCGACCATTGTAGCATGTGTGAAGCCCTGGACATAAGGGGCATGATGATTTGACGTCATCCCCACCTTCCTCCGAGTTAACCCCGGCAGTCTCTCATGAGTCCCCAACCAAATGCTGGCAACATAAGACAAGGGTTGCGCTCGTTGCGGGACTTAACCCAACATCTCACGACACGAGCTGACGACAACCATGCACCACCTGTACACCAACCACAAAGGGAAACTACATCTCTGCAGCGATCTGATGTATGTCAAGCCCAGGTAAGGTTCTTCGCGTTGCATCGAATTAATCCACATGCTCCGCCGCTTGTGCGGGCCCCCGTCAATTCCTTTGAGTTTTAGCCTTGCGGCCGTACTCCCCAGGCGGGGCGCTTAATGCGTTAGCTACGGCACGAAAGTCGTAGAAAGACCCTCACACCTAGCGCCCACCGTTTACGGCATGGACTACCAGGGTATCTAATCCTGTTCGCTACCCATGCTTTCGCTCCTCAGCGTCAGTAACTGCCCAGTAACCTGCCTTCGCCATCGGTGTTCCTCCTGATATCTGCGCATTTCACCGCTACACCAGGAATTCCAGTTACCCCTACAGCACTCAAGTTATGCCCGTATCGCCTGCACGCCCGGAGTTAAGCCCCAGAATTTCACAGACGACGCGACAAACCACCTACGAGCCCTTTACGCCCAGTAATTCCGGACAACGCTCGCACCCTACGTATTACCGCGGCTGCTGGCACGTAGTTAGCCGGTGCTTCTTATCTAGGTACCGTCACAAAAAGCTTCGTCCCTAGCGAAAGGAGTTTACAACCCGAAGGCCTTCATCCCCCACGCGGCGTCGCTGCATCAGGCTTGCGCCCATTGTGCAATATTCCCCACTGCTGCCTCCCGTAGGAGTCTGGGCCGTATCTCAGTCCCAATGTGGCCGTACACCCTCTCAGGCCGGCTACCCGTCGCCGCCTTGGTAGGCCATTACCCCACCAACAAGCTGATAGGCCGCGAGCTCATCCTACACCGAAAAAACTTTCCAACCACCACACTAAAGATGGTTCCTATCCGGTATTAGACCCAGTTTCCCAAGCTTATCCCGAAGTGCAGGGCAGATCACCCACGTGTTACTCACCCGTTCGCCACTCGAGTACCCTGCAAGCAGGGCCTTTCCGTTCGACTTGCATGTGTTAAGCACGCCGCCAGCGTTCGTCCTGAGCCAGGATCAAACTCTCCACAAAAAGAAATTTCAGAACAACAAAATCCTGAAAAGGCCGTGAAAAGCCCAAACCTAACCAAAAGAACAAACCACCACAAACCCACAAAAGCAGGCCCATGCTGGCGTCCAAAAATTACTACAAAGAAAAATAAACTGCCTCCCCAACCCGACGGGGCACAAAAAGGGAGACAAAAAAGTTGAACACAATCACATGCCAACCAATCCATCAATGCAGCCGAAACACTAAACAGTATTCAAAAAGATGCGTATTCCAACACCTTACCGGCACACACCAACCAACAAGCACACTAGGCTTGCCGGCCAACAGACCAATCAACACACAACCATGCACACAAAAATAAAAAATAAGTACATTGGCACACTATTGAGTTCTCAAACAACATCCACACACCACAAGAAAATTAACCAAACGTTAACCTCTCAGCGGCGGCTCGTACCAACTTACCCAACAACCTGAACCAAGTCAAATCATCGAACCAAGCCAGTACACAAAGTCACAAACAAGCAACCAACCGGCTACCTCTCGGCGACTCGCTAAAATTTATACTACGCCACTACACAACGCAAACCCGCAGGCCAACGTTGGTTTTTAGTGATAGCACGCGATCTTTCCATCGGGCCCATCGATAACGCGCACCGGAGTATTGAAGATGGGCGTCAGGATATCGTCGCGCATAATCTCCTCGGCCGGGCCGAATTCGACGATCTGCCCGTCCTTGCAAGCACAGATATAGTCCGCGTAACGCGCGGCAAAGTTGATGTCATGCAGAACCACGATGACCGTGCGCCCCAATTCCTGGGCAGCCTCGCGCAGGTGGCGCATCATGTCCACCGAGTGCGAAATGTCCAGGTTATTCAGCGGCTCATCCAGCAACACGTAATCGGTTTCTTGGCACAGCACCATGGCTACGTACGCGCGCTGGCGCTGACCACCAGACAGCTGGTCAAGGTAGCGGTGCTGCAATTCTTCCAAGTGTAGGAAGTGAATGTACTTAGAAATGACTTCTTCATCGTGTTTGTTGAGCCGCCCCTTGGTATAGGGAAAGCGGCCAAAGCCCACGAGCTGGCGCACAGTTAGTTTCGTGACGAAGTGATTTTCCTGCCGCAAGATAGACACAATCTTCGCCAGGTCGGCGGACTTGCTGGATTGAATGTCATAGCCGGCGATTTCGATGCTGCCTTCATCCATGTCGAGCAGGCGCCCGATCATGGTGAGCATCGTCGACTTACCCGCACCATTCGGCCCCACCAGCGCGGTGATGCCTCCTTGCGGGATGGTCAGGTTGAGCGGACCAATAGCGGTCTCGGCGGAATAGGTTTTAGAAACGTTCTTTAATTCGATCACAGTCGGCCCTTTCGCATAATGACAAACAGGAACACGGAGCCACCTACCAGCTCAATGATGATGGACACCACGCCTTGGGCGGAAAATACGTGCTGCATGAGGAAGTAGGCCGCAATGAGCACGAGGAATGCTAAGCCCACCGCCATCGGAAAGATGTAGCGGTGATCGTAGGTATCGGCGAATTGATAAGCCAGCGTAGCCACCAAAAAGCCCAGGAAGGTCATGGGACCTACCAGCGCGGTGGTCGTCGCCATCAGCAGCGAGACCAACACCAGCGTGTAAATTGCGTGCGCTTTATGGTTCACGCCCAGGTTGGTGCTGACATCGGCGCCCAAGGAAATCACGTTGAGCTTGCGCGCATTGAGCACCAAGAGCGTAGTGGCGATGGCTACGATGGGAATGGCGATGGGATAGTACTCGGATTCGGCGTTATTGACGGAGCCAAACAGGCGCGCGGTCAGGATGTCGAACTCGCTGGGGGTAAGCATGCGTTGCATAAAGGTCGATAGCGAGCCCAAGCCACCGCCGATGACCACGCCGACCAGCAGCATGGCATGCATATTCTGTTTCCTATTGGTCAGCAGCCACGAATAAAGCACCAAGGAAAGGCCCACCATGACACCCATTTGCATGAGGAAGGTGGGCACAGTGCGGGCATCGTTAAGCCCGCTAGCGCCCAGGAAGAAAATGGTCGCGGTATTGATGGCAACGTAGAGGGACTCAAAGCCCATGATGGATGGCGTCAAGATGCGGTTATTCGTCACGGTATGAAAAGACACCGTGGCCATGGCTTGGCACACAGCGACGATCGCCATGGCGATGAGGGCATCGGCGCGGCGCTGGGCGATGAGCCAAAACTTGCGGGTGCCAAAGTCCATCGGGTTGCCATAGGCCAGGTAGGCAAAAGCCAAAGCCGCAGCTAAGCCCCATACGCAGACCAGCGTGATCCAGTACTTCTTGGGTGGGGCGGACATCTTAGTTCGCACGGGTCGACCTCACAATCATGATGATGAAGACGATGGCGCCAATGACGCCAAGAATGACCGAAACCGGCATCTCGAATGGGGCGATGATGACGCGCCCCACCAGGTCACACACCGTGACGATGCCGATGCCCAGCAGGCAGACCCAGGGAACGTTGGAGCGCAGGTCATCGCCGCGCACCATGGAGACGATATTCGGCACGATAAGCCCAAGGAATGGCAGAGATCCTACGACAACGGTGACCACGCCCGTAGCAATGGCAATGAGCCCTGTTCCAAGCAACAACATGCGGTTATAGTTCAGCCCAACGTTGGTGGCCACGTCCTCGCCCAAGCCAACGACGGTGAGGCGGTCGGCGTAGATATACACTGCCACCAGCACCAAGAGCACGATCCACAAAACCTCGTATTGACCCTTGTACACCGCGGTAAATGAGCCCATGAACCAGATTCCCAATTGCTGGAGCATATCCGTCATCAAGGCGAAAAACGTCGAGACCGCAGACACCACGGCACCCAGCATGATGCCGATGATCGGCACGATGAGCGAGGAGCGCAGGGTCACTCGACGTAAGAAGAGGAAGAATACGACGGTACCCAGGAAGGAAAAGACCACCGCACCTATCATCTTGGTCAGGATCGAGGCAGTGGGTGCGACGACCATGACGAAGAGCAGGCCCAGCCCGGCCCACTCCGTGGTGCCGGTGGTAGATGGTTCAACGAAGCGGTTTTGGGTAAGCAGCTGCATGACCAGGCCGCTAACGGCCATGGCCGCGCCGGCGAGCACCAAGGCAATGGTGCGCGGTAAGCGGGTAATGCCGAACATGGCGGCGCCATCATCAGCGCCAAAAACGTCGTACTGCCCGGTCAACAAAGAGGTAACGAGCAACGCGGCGACGATGAGTATGCCAAGGCCCAGCTTCCAGTCCCAGACCTTTGTGCGGGTGGTGGTTTCCATAACTATCCTTTACGCACCTGAAAACCGGAGGGCACAAAATCCCTCCGGTTTCCGGTTTTAGTGGTGGCTAGTTCTTTTCAAACGCGTCTGCCATCGCGTTGAGCGTCTCCGTGAAGGTAATGATGTTTTCATTGGTGTAGGTATCCTGCGGAGCGGCAACGATGTTGCCTTCCTTAACGGCAGTCACGTTCTTGAGTGCCGCGGAATCCTCTACCAGCTTCTTACCTGGGGTGTAGCCTGCTTCATCCTTGGCAATAGCACCGTCGCGGTCCATGATGAGGATGTAGTCAGGGTTGGAATCAGCGATTGCCTCGACGGAGATGTCATCGCCCTCGTGGTCATCGCTAGCGTTTTTCACCTCGAGGGAAGGCTTCATGCCCAGCAGGTCAAAGAATGGCCCGAAGAAGCGGCCCTTACCTGGGGCGATGTAGTTGATGTCGCCACCGGTGGTGTTGACCGCCATGACGGTTTTCTCAGGATCGTAGGCGTCCTTGGCACGGTCCAGCGCCTTATTGAAGTCATCCACGAGCTTCTTTGCTTCGTCTTCGTGGTCGAAGATCTTGCCCAGTGCTTCGGTCTGGCGGATGAGTTCTTCCGCCATGTCCTTATCGTCGCGCGGGGAGAAGTCGAGGACCGGGGTATCTTCCATCAGTGCCTCGATATCAGCCTGGTGCTGGGTGAAGCGCTGACCGTTGATGACGATGTCCGGCTCTGCGGCAACCAGTGCTTCCAGGTCAGGTTCGCGGTGCATACCCAGGTTGGCCTCGATCGAGTCTTCATTGATCTTGTCCGAGAGGGTATCTGGGACAATGCCGAGCGGGGCAGCCACGATATTGAGGTCCCAGTCCGCGAGGATTTCGAAGGCGCGGTTATCCGTTACCGCGACGCGCTCGAACGGTACGTCCAGCTCGTGGGTGCCGTTATTATCTTCGATCTGCAGTGCGCTTTCCGATGTCCCCTTATTCGAACCCTGGTCCTCTTCTTCCGCAGTGCTACATGCGGTAAGTGCCAAGGAGGCGACAGCTACGACAGACAAAAGAGCGCGATGAATTTTCTTCATTGTGCTTTCCTTATAGACGAGAAACAAATGCCTCATTAACTTATCTTAAGTCACCCTAACCAATCAAGGTTAAGGGTAACCTTTCCTAAAGCGCATCGTCCCGACCGTAGAAACGCGCTGCATTTGCAAAGAAAACGGCATCGGCATGCACCCCCGCGGCCTCCCCAATGAGCTGGAAATCGTCTACCGAAAACACCCGGCTCGCCCGCTGTGAGGGCAGATCGGTACCCGCCATGAGCGCGGTTGGATCGACGTCAACAATGCGGCGCACCACCTCCCCCGGGTCGAGGTCCACGCGCCCGAATCCGGTGGCCTTGACCTTTACCCCGGCATCGACAAGCTCCAAGAGGTCATCTACTCCCTGCTCGCTCAGGCCCAGGTGGTCGATGCTCACGGCCGGCAGCTTCTTCAGCACCGGCGCCATATCGCCCAGCGCGGCCGCGTCGACATACAGCTCCACGTGCCAGCCGGCTAGGTCATAGATCCGCCAGGCGAATTCCTCGAGGTCCTCCCGCGCTGCGCTGCCACCGCGCCGGAAGTTAAAGCGCACCGCCCGCACGCCCAGGCCATCGAGGCGGCGGATTTCGGCATCGGAGACATCGGCAGGCAGCTGCGTGACCCCGACGAAGTTATCCAACTCCCCCAGAGCTTCTGCCAGATACCCCTGGTCAAAGCCCTGAAAGGATCCGGAAACTACCGCGCCAGCGGTGATATCAAAACCCTCACTCCGCAGCTTTTCGCGCCATATGTCATAGGCCGGAACCAAAAACTCCGGCGGCGTATAACCCTGATTCTCCTGAATGGGGTGGGAAAAATCGATGATGTGGAGGTGGGAATCAAATACTCGCTGCATGGCCACTACCCTAGCCGCGCGCGGGGACTCTCATAAGAAAACCCCAGCTAGAGCTGAATCCAGCTGGGGCTCTCGGTGGAGTTGCCGGGAACTGAACCCGTCTAAGCCATGGACGTTACTGGCCGAACTGCACTTACCTGGACACCAGGGCGGCGAGAGTTGAGCCTAGTACTGAAGTGTCCCAGATTTTGTTCCGTGTGGATAGATGGGAAAATCTGGGACATTTCACTAACGTAAAGGTCGCTTAGTATCCAATTGGGTACAAGCCGTCGACTATGGCACTAGCCTAAAAGTCAACTATTCCCCCCCTTCCCCGTCCTAGAAGCAATCGCCGAAGCAATGGAGCCAGCACTACTCGCTAAGAAAGCTGCCTAACCTCGACGTTGAGCTTGATTTAATCTTTCAGGGGGTTAGTCCCTCCAAGCTTCATTTCGAATCGCTTATAGTCTTCGAGTGAAGCGAAATGCCGAGAGTACAAGTCAATGTCCTTTTCCACAGTCCCATACAAGGCAGGGGCAATATCTACGATGTGACGAACCTTTACTGAGCCATGTTCGGCGTCTCCTTCGTCTTCTTGTGCATGCGCCAACGCCTGTACACGCTCCGAGGCAGCTTCGTCCGTATCTGCATAGACGATATAAAAATCTTCACGGAAATAGCTCTTTTGTGTCCCGACACGAGACAGCTCGAATACCACTATTCCTACGTAAGGTTCCATGCTTCACCTTCTGTCAGTCGAGGCCGTGCAACCTATCTCTAGCTGGCACAACGTGAAAGTATTCACGTTGGTCAGTTTAACAAGTTTTCCATCCGGCATCCCGATCAACTAGATCCAAGTTAGTCACAATCACCGATGAGCTCACCGATGCGGAATATAAAGAGCCCCTCACCTGCAAATGCAGGTGAGGGGCTCTCGGTGGAGCTGCCGGGACTTGAACCCGGGTCCTTCGTCACCTTGCCAGGGCTTCTCCGTGCGCAGTTCGCACATGATCTCTGCTCGGCCCTCCGGTTCGGGCGAACTCGTACCGGATGATGGGCCCAGTCACCAGTAAGAGTCCCATCTGGTCCTGATGACACAGCCAGACGGCAAGTTCCTTAGTCGATGCCAGGTTCTAGGTCAGGAACGAAACCTAGGCTGACAGACACGCGTCGCTGTAATTAGGCAGCGAGGGCGTAGTCACGCTGAGAGTTCTTCTCTGCGTTTATTTGTTTACTACGACGCTTAAACGGTGGTCGATAGCCTTCACCGGCACGCTTCCCCTGGCGCAGTGTACGAAGTCGAAACCAAATCAACCCCATAGCACTGTAGGGACGGGATAGTGCATCATTCCCTACGGTTATTCCAACACTACCGCAGACGCTTTTATTTCTCCAAGTGCTCTTCCAGCCAGTCTTTTAAGACCACCGCGTGGTTAATCTCGCGGTCGGCAGCACCAAAGAGCAGGGTGAGGTCCCCCTCCTTTGCCAAGGAGAGCAACCGGGTGAGTTCCTCGGACTCGCGGTCATCGAGCTCGGCGCGGTAGCGGCGCGAAAACTCCTGGAAGGAATCATCGTCATGGCCCCACCACTTGCGCAGCTCGGGGCTGGGCGCCACGTCCTTAAACCATTCGTCATAGTCCAGGTCCGCCTTGGCGATGCCCCGCGGCCACAGGCGGTCTACCAATACGCCGGTTCCGGAAATGGAGTCCTCGCCCTTGACTGCATCGTGAACCTTTACCGTTTTAAGCATTAATCCCCTTCACGCGGCGGCCGAGCTCGCGGGTGATTTCGCGGTTCTGGTCGCGCCGCTTGATGTCTTCGCGCTTGTCATAATCCTGCTTACCCTGCGCGAGCGCCAGCGACAACTTCGCGTACCCATTTTTGAGGTACACCTTGAGCGGCACCAAGGTTTTATTGCCGTTGCGCACCTGCCCGTAGAGCTTGTCGATCTCCCGGCGGTGCAGCAAGAGCTTGCGGGTGCGCCGCGGGCTGTGGTTGGTCCAGGACCCCATCGAATACTCCGGAATGTGTAGATTCCGCAAGTACACCTCGCCATTATCAATGGTGGCGAAGGCATCATTAAGCGAGATCTTGCCTTCCCGGAGGGATTTGATCTCCGTGCCGAGCAAGACGATGCCGCACTCGAATTCTTCCAGGATCTTATAGTCGTGCCGGGCCCGGCGGTTGGTCGCAAGCGTGGCGTCCCCGGAAGCCGCCTTCTTATTCTTCTTGCCCTTTTTAGCCATAATTGCCTCAGTGTACTGCTCGTTTACCGCACCCGGCAAACGGCTTAGCGGCGGACATAGGAACGCAGGGTAATCTGCGCGGTGGCAGCGGTAACCGCCAAGGCGAGCAGCCCCACCAGCGGCAGTGCTATCCACAGATCGCTTAACTTCATCGGTGCCAGCAACTGCGATTCATACAGGCCCTGCAGCGCAGGATCGATCACTTGGGACTTCGCCACGAGCAGCCCGGCACCGCCCAGGACCACACCGATAAGGGAGGCGAGCACCGCTTCTACCACGAACGGCGCTTGCGTCATCCAGCGCGAGGCGCCCACCATGCGCATAATTTCGGTCTCCCGGGTGCGGTGGAAGGCGGCGATTTGCACCATATTGGCCACCAAGAAGATGGCTGCAATGGACATCACGATGGCCACGATGAAGGTGGCGGTGCGGATGGAATCAAGGTTGCTTGCCGCCTCACGCACCTCTTCCTGCTGGTCCACGACCTCTTCTACCGCCGGGTTATCCCGCACGGCATCGATGGCGGAGGCCTCCTCCGGGTCCACGAGGCGCACGTGCAGTGCTGCAGGCAGCGCATCCGGCGAGGTTTGTTCCACCATCACCGGATCCGTGTCCTGGAATAGCTCACGGAAGCGCTCGTAGGAGGCCTCGCGGTTGCGAAATTCCACGGATTCTACGGAACTATCGGATTCCAGCTGGTCCTTTAAGTCCGCGCATGCGGGAGTGGAGCAGTTTGGATCCGTGGCGGAAATATCCTCGTTGAGCTGCACCATGACCTCGACGCGGTCCAAGTAGATATCCTTCGTATCCTTGGTGAGGTTGGTGACCATGATGCCGGCAACCACGGCGCCGACAGAAATGGCTGTGGTAATGAGCATCGCGATGGTCATCGTCAGGTTGCGGCCCAAGCCCTTGGTGGCCTCGCGGAAGATGAATCCTAGGTTCATGCCTGCTCCTCCTGCGCCGAATAGGCGGCGTTGTGTTCATCGCGAACGAGCGTGCCATCGCGCAATTCCAGCACGCGCCTCTTCGCCTTATCCACGGCGCGGGAATTGTGCGTGGACATCACTACGGTGGTGCCACGCTTGTTGATGCGCAACAGCAAGTCCATGATCCCGTCGGCGGTGGCGGGATCGAGGTTGCCCGTGGGTTCATCGGCAAGCAGCAGCTTCGGGCGATTGACCAGGGCGCGGGCGATAGCAACGCGCTGCTGCTCACCGCCGGAAAGCTCGTGCGGCATCGCATGGTGGCGGTTTTCCAGCCCCACCATCTCCAGTACCTGCGGCACCGCGGTGGAGATGCGGTGCTTGCTCTTGCCGATGACCTCCAGGGCAAACGCCACATTCTGGTACACGTTGAGCTTGGGTAGCAGCCGAAAATCCTGGAATACGTAGCCAATGGATTGGCGTAGGGCGTTAATATCCTTGCCCTTCAACTCATTGACGTGGAAGTCACCGAAGTAAATATCGCCCGAGGTCACATTGCTATAGCGCACCATGAGCTCAAGAAAAGTGGACTTTCCGGACCCCGAAGGGCCGATGAGGAACGCAAACTCACCGTCCGCAATTTCAAAAGACACCCCATCGAGCGCGGGGCGGGACTGGGCGGAATACACCTTAGTCACGTTATTGAAAGTAATCACCCCGCCACTGTAGCAACCAAAGTTGACAGTGACCTGTGAACGCTATTTAGTAGTGTAGTCTAGAACACAAAATCTGGTACGCAATGATGCCCGACCCGATCGACAGAAAGTGCCGATACTATGGCCGAGACTAAAACCAAAGAAAAACCGGAGAAAGCAAGCGGCTTTTTAGGCACCGTAGAAAAGATTGGCAATAAACTCCCCGATCCTTTCTGGCTCTTCGTCATCCTCGCGATCATCGTCGCCATTACCTCATGGATTGGCCACTTAATTGGCATGAGCGCCGAGGATCCTAAATCCGGCGATACCATCGAGGTTGAATCCCTCCTGACCACCGAGAATATCTCGCGCATGGTCACGGACGCGGTGGAGAACTTCACGAGCTTCCCGCCACTGGGCGTCATCCTCGCCGTGATGCTGGGTGTGGCCGTGGCCGAACAGTCCGGGCTCTTGTCCGCGCTCGTGCGCACCATGGTGACCAAGGTCAGCCCGAAGTTCCTTACCTTCATCGTCGCGCTGGCCGGCGTGACCGGTTCCGTGGCTTCGGATGCCATTTATGTCATCCTCATCCCGCTGGGCGCGATGGCCTTCCACTCGGTGGGCCGCTCCCCCATCGTGGGTGCCATGGTGGCCTTTGCGGCATCCTCGGCGGGCTTCAACGCCTCGCTAATCCTCAACATCACTGACCTCCTGCTGGCCGGTATTTCCACTCCTGCCGCACAGTTTGTGGATGAGGCTTATGAGGTCAGCCCGCTGGCCAATATCTTCTTCGTCATCCCATCCGCCATCGTGCTGTCTCTTATCATCACCGCCGTCACGGAATGGTTCATGGTGAAAAAGGCCCGCGACCTGGTCAACCACGACAAGATCAATTACGAGGAAGTCTCCTTCTCCCAGGCCGCCGGCGCCGCTGATAACGAGGCGGACGAGGAAGAAAGCGACGTTGATTTCGAGGAAGAAGAAGACGAGCTGCGGGTAAAGCCGGAGGAGCAAAAGGGCTTGACCGCTTCTGGCATCGCGCTACTCATCTTCCTCGCCGGATTCTTCGCCCTACTCTTCATCCCAGGCTCCCCGCTCGCTAGCCAAGAAGATAGCTTCATGGAATCGCCGCTGATTAGCGCGATTGCGGTTCCCATTGCCCTGGCGTTCTTGGTCTGCGGCATCGTCTACGGCATCTACGCCGGCACGCTGAAGTCTGCCTCCGACGTGCCAGATTTTATGGCCAAGGGCATTAAAACCTTGGTTCCCATGCTGGTGCTCTTTTTCGCCGTGGCCCAGTTCCTGGCGTGGTTCCAGTGGTCAAACCTCGGTGTTTGGACCGCGATTAAGGGCTCTGAACTGCTGCAAGCATGGTCGCTGCCGCCTATTTTGATGTTCGCCGCGCTCGTGGCCATGGTGGCAATCCTCAACCTGTTCATTACCTCAGGTTCCGCGCAGTGGGCCCTGATGGCGCCGGTGATCGTCCCGATGATGATGTATGTGGGCATTTCTCCTGAGGTCTCCCAGATGCTCTTCCGTATCGGTGACTCGCCGACAAATATCATCACCCCGATGTCGCCGTACTTCGCTCTCGCGCTGACCTTCCTGCAGCGGTACTACAAGCCGGCGGGTGTCGGCACGCTGATGTCGCTGGCGCTGCCGTATTCCATCGCCATGATCGTCGGCTGGTTCCTCTTCTTTATCGTGTGGTACCTGCTGGGCATCCCGCTCGGACCGGGCGCACCAATGCACTACCCAGCTTAAGTCTGCAGAGCGCGGTTGAGGTTAATCCTCGCCGCGCTCTTGTTGCATGCGCCACCGGATTCCGGCTTCCAAGAATCCGTCGATATCCCCATCGAGCACCTTGGAGGGATCGCCCATTTCAAAATTGGTACGCAGGTCTTTGACCATTTGGTACGGGTGCAAAACATAAGAGCGCATCTGGTTGCCCCAAGAGGCATTGCCGCCGGCGCCGAGCGCATCGAGCTCCGCCCGCTCTTCTTGGCGCTTGCGCTCCAACAGCTTTGCCTGCAAAACCCGCATGGCAGAAGCCTTATTTTGAATCTGCGACTTCTCGTTCTGGCAGGTGACCACGATGCCGGTGGGGATATGGGTCAGGCGCACCGCGGAATCGGTGGTGTTAACGGACTGTCCACCGGGGCCAGAGGAACGGTACACGTCCACGCGCACCTCATTATCTGGCACGTCAATGTGGTCCGTTTGCTCCACTACAGGAAGGACCTCGACCTCTGCAAAGGAGGTTTGTCGCCGGCCCTGGTTGTCAAAGGGCGAAAGGCGCACGAGGCGGTGCGCGCCCTGTTCCACGGAAAGCTGGCCGTACATGTATTCCCCATGCACCACGAAGGTGGCGGATTTAATTCCTGCTTCCTCGGCATAGGAAATATCGTAAATATCCACCTTGTGGTCGTGCTTTCCGGCCCAGCGGGTGTACATGCGCATGAGCATCTCCGCCCAATCGGCCGCGTCTACCCCGCCAGCACCCGACCGGATATTGATCACGGCCTCGCGCGGGTCGTATTCCCCGGAGAGCATGGTGGTTACCTCGAGGGATTCGATGGCGCTTTCCAGCTCAGCAAGATCTTCATCGGCAACGGAAACGGTGCCTTCTTCCTCCGCGAGCTCGTACATCACCGGCATATCATCTAAACGCCCGCGCAAAGACTCCAGTTTGCGGACTTTTGCTTGCGCGCTTGATAGCTCAGAGGTGACCTTCTGTGCGTGCTCGGGGTCATCCCACAGCGAGGGATCCCCAGCTTGGGCTTCCAACTCCCGAATGCGCGCAGCCAAGGCTTCCGGATCCATGACCTTTTCAATGGTGGTCAGGGTGGTGTCCAATTGCTTGAGCCGTGTAATTACTTCGGGACGCATAGGCCCCAATCTTACCCACCTCCCCCACAGAATTAGCCATTGGTTGGATTTAGGGCGACAATGGTGTGCATGGATAAAAAGCCAAGCTTGCAGGAGATGATCGATGCGGTCATCAAAACGTTTATTGTCGCGCATGCAGACGATGGGGATGCCCATTTGGCGCAGGCGCTTGTGTATAACGCCGGACGCTTGGCTTGGCGCTTGCGCGAGATGGGCGTCTCGGTTGAGCAGAAAACCTCTATTTCTGACGTGGTCACGGATGCGGACCGCGCCGCCGAGCGCTTCGTCGCTGGCGTGCTAGAGGCCGTGCGCCCCGAGGACGGCTTGGTGGGCGAGGAAGGCACCGCCCGCGAGTCCCAGTCTGGGCGCAATTGGGTCATCGATCCGGTGGATGGCACCTACAATTTCACCTCTGGCTCGGATTATTGGTGCTCGGCGCTCGCGCTTACCGATGCCTCCGGGGTCGCCCTCGGCGCCGTCCACCGCCCCGCCATGGGCTATACCTGGTTTGGCGGGCGCGACTACCCCACCTCGCTCGATGGCAAGGACGTTGCCAAGCTGCAGGATAAGCCGGCAGAAGAAATCTCTCTCTCGTCCTACCTACACCCAACGTCGCTGGCGGATCCAGAAATTCGTGCCGCGTGGCAGCGGGTGGCCGAAAACTTTGCTACAGTCCGTATGCTTGGTGCCGGTTCGGTGGACTTGGCCTCCGTGGCAGAAGGCACGTGGGGCGCATGGATGCAGCATTCGGTAGCGGATTGGGATTGGTTCCCCGGCAAGGCTCTCATTGAAGCCGCCGGTGGTGCCGCCCGCAAGGTAGAAGCCGGTGGCGTCGAGTGGTGCTTGGCCGGAAATAAACAGGTAGTTCAACAAATGGAGGAATGGCTCCGTGGGTAAATTCAAAGAAGACTTAGGTCTCGCTCTCGAGTTAGCCGGTCACGCCGATGTGGTCACGATGCATCGCTTTGAGGCCACCGACCTTTCCGTCAAGGAAAAGCCGGACCTGACCCCGGTTTCGGATGCGGATCTGAACTGCGAGAAGCACATCCGCGATTCGCTGAAGCGCTCCCGCCCGCGCGATGAGGTTTTGGGCGAAGAATTCGGCGGCCAGGCCTGCTACGAGGGCCGCCAGTGGGTTATCGATCCCATCGATGGTACGAAGAACTTCGTGCGCGGCGTGCCCGTGTGGGCAACGCTTATTTCCCTGCTCGAGGACGGCGAACCGGTCGTCTCCGTGGTCTCCGCGCCTGCCCTGCGCCGTCGCTGGTACGCGGCGAAAGGCGCCGGTGCCTACCGCGTTTTTGGCGGCGAGCCGAAGCGCCTGCACGTCTCTCAGATCGAAAAGCTTGGGCATGCCTCCCTGGCCATGAGCTCGCTGACAGGCTGGTCCGAGCGCGGGTTGCGCGATAAGTTCCTCAACCTCACGGATAAGACGTGGCGCCTGCGCGGCTACGGCGATTTCTGGTCCTATTGCCTCGTGGCAGAAGGCGCCGTCGATATCGCCACCGAGCCTGAGGTCTCCCTCTGGGACCTCGCCGCCCCATCCCTGCTCGTGACCGAGGCGGGCGGCACGTTTACGGATCTGTCCGGCAATCCCGGGCCGCACGGCGGATCGGCCATTGCCTCCAATGGCCGCCTGCACAAGGCCGCGCTGCAGATGCTGCAGGATTAAGGGTGGGCCGAAAGCTTCAATAAGACCGGTTCACGGCGCCCGCCTTCGGCGCCAGAGCAGCCATCACTGTGCGAGCAGCTTCCGCAGCCGCCCGTGGGGCACGAGGACAGCGATTCGCGCACGAGCTGTGCGCTGTGTTCCAAGTGGGCGAGGATGACCTCCACGGTCCCCTGCCCCAGTCCGGTCGCGCGGGCGATGTCCGCGGGGGTGGAGTGACCGCCGCGGATCGCTTCTTTTACCTTGTCTGTAGGGCTCATAGGAATAACCTCAGCACTTGGAAGACGCCAAGAGCCAAAACCCATGCCGTGACGAGCTGCAGCACAAAGCCGATGAGCGTCCACTTCCAGCCAATTTCGCGCCGCTGCGCGGCCACCGTGGCTACGCACGGCGTATAGGCCAAGAGGAAGACCATGTACGCCCACACCGCGGCCAGCCCGTGCCCACCTGAAGCGGCATCGAAATCGCTGCGGATGTGATCGGCCAGCGAAGACTCGGCTTGTTCTTCAGGATCGGCATCCGTGACGTCATCGACGGCGTAGGTCTGCGCCCAGGTGGAAATCAGCGTTTCCTTCGCCACAAAACCTGTTACCAGCGGGCCGGTGAGCGACCACGAATCGAAGCCAGCCGGCGCAAACGCCGGGGATATCGCCTTGGATACCGCGCCATAGGCCGAGTCCTCCGGCGGGACGGCCTCCTCGTCAAAGGAATGTCCACCGGTAACCGGGATGGACATGAGCAGCCAAATGACCACCACCGTGACCACGATGATGCCGCCTGCAGTGTGCAGGAATCCCTTCAGGCGCACCCACATGACCGAGAGCGATAGCTTGAACGTGGGCAGCTGATACGACGGCAGGTCAATAACGAGCGCCTCGGACGGCATGGCGCGCCAGACCGTTTTGCGCAGCGCCAGGCCCACGGCAACCACCAGGGCGATGGATAAGACGTACATGCCAAAGACCGCCGATCCGGCGTGATCGGGGAAGAAGACCTGCGCCAGCATCATAAAGACGATAAGCCGCGCCGAGCACGAGGTAAACGGAATAAGCAGGCAGGTAAGGATGCGGTGGCGGACATCGCCAAGCACGCGCGTGGCCGAAATCGCTGGCACGTTGCAGCCATAGCCCACCACGATGGGGATGAAGGCCTTGCCAGGCAGACCAATCGAACGCATCACCCTATCGGTGACCACCGCGGCGCGCGCCATGTAGCCGGAATCCTCCAGCACCGCGAGGCACAAGAACATCAGCGCCAGCAGCGGGGCGAAGGTCAGGACCATGCCGACGCCGCCAATAAGGCCATCGACAAGCAAGCCCGTAATCAGCCAATGGTCGAGGCCAATGGCTTCCAGCCCGGCGCGGGCCGCATCTGAAACCGGACCGGTAATAAGGTCCTCGAGGCCGTCCTGCATGGGCCCTGCCACCGTGGTGGTGATGAAGAAGACCGCCCACATCACCGCGAGGAAGAGCAGCGGGCCCACCACCGGGTGCAGCACCATGCGGTCGACGCGCTGGGTGAGGGTCTCGCCCACCTCCACGCGGTGGACCGCGGCCTTTTCGGCGGCATCGAGATCCGCGAAGCGCTGATCCAGGCCAGAATCCTCGCGAATGATGGTCGGCTCGGCGCGCATGGCCTGCGCCACGGCGCTTTCCAACCCGTCGAGGTTGCGCCGGCGCCGACCATTGACGCTGACCACTGGCATGCCGGTAGCGCGGGAGAGCGCATCAGTATCGATGCTAATGCCCTGCTGCTCGGCCATATCCTCCTTGGTGACGCCGAGGACCACGCGGTATGGCTCGGCGGCGATTTGCAGCGCCAAGTTGAGCCCGCGGGCCGGGGCCGTCGCGTCCACGAGGACCACGACGACATCGGGGCGCTCGTCTGCGGGGCGGTCAATGAGCATCTGCTTAGTAAAGGCCTCATCGGGGCTCATGGGGTCTAGGGAATAGGCGCCGGGCAGGTCGATGATGTCGAAGGCCTCTGGCTGCGCATTCCAGAGCCCGCGGCTGACCTCGACCGAGGTGCCCGGCCAATTGCCGGTCTGGACCTTCGCGCCGGTCAATGCGTTAAAGAGTGTGGATTTTCCGGAATTCGGCGCGCCCACCAGCGCAAGCACCGGCGTGCCTTCCGCCGCTATCCGCATACTAGAGGTACTGTGGCAGCTTGCTGGGGCCGTGGAGTTATGTGCCATGGCTTATGCCTCCACTGGAATGACTTCGAGTTGGCGCAGCGTGTGCGCATCCACCGCATAGCGGGCCGTGCCCACGCTCACCACGCGCGCGCCACCTGCGACGGTGCGGCCGATCTGCACGCGGGTGCCGGGCCGAAAGCCCAGCTCGCGCAGCCGCACGGCCAGCGCCGGTTGGGTCTCGATCGCGTTGTGCAGGCACTCAGCGGACAGTTCCACCACGGCGTCGGTGGGTGCTTGGTCCGCGCGCATGGGACCGGTTTCTGGTGGGGTGGGATAGGTTTGGTGCATGGGGAAACCTCGGTTCAAACTTAGCTGCGGACGGGGCATCCACAGCAGATATTGACTAACCCTAAGTGGCCAATAGGTAAGTCTCAGTTTAGTTTAGGCCGCTGTCCGCGAACAAGGATAGCCTTCGCTTTCCCCCGCTTTGGCGGGGCGGATGCGCGTTATATGACTATAGAAATAGCACACGAAAAAGCGCCCCATGCGGCTCTCAAAGCCAAACGGGGCGCTATCTTCTTCGCGCTTAAGCCTCAGGCAAGGTGAACCCTGCGCCAACGCCACCGCGGCGGTTCATATCCGCCAACACGGTATCCATATTGGTAGCGGCGGTGGGGTTGTGAACCGCGCCCTGCAGCGGGGTGCGGCACGGGAAGTTCACCGGCAGGAAGCCGCCGGAGATGGAACCGATGAGGCGGTCACCGGCAAGCAGCGGTGCGCCGGAATCGCCCATCATGGCGCAGACCTGGTTGACCTGGACGCTTTGCGCCTGCTGATAGGTCATGCCGCAGGTTTTGCCGGTGGCAACGCCTTGCTTGCACACGGTCTCACCCGGGTTGACGGTCCCGCCTAGGGAGTTAACGGTAACCCCGTTGTAGGTGCGGGTGACCTCAGCGTTGGAGCCGAATTCGATCACCGAGTAATCCAACGCAGCGTTCTTGGACACGATGGTGCCCGTCGGGCCAATGTGATCAGAATCGGCCGAGGTAATCGCATCGCCCTCGTTGCCGCAGTGTCCTGCGGTTAGCCCCACCTTGCGGCCGGCGGCGTCATTGCCGGCAACGCTCAAGGTGCACATCGTCTCACCATTGACATAGATAGGGGTGCCGGGGCCATAGAGGGACTTGCCCTGGTTCATGGCGGCATCGGATTCCTCGGGGATGCGCGGGGCATCGAACAAGGAGCCCGGCACGCGGTGCAAAACAAAGTCCGCGTCAGGCTTGCCCGCAGCTACCTTGGAAAAACCATCATTTTTCCACTGGTAGTTGGGGTTATTACCCAGTGGCTTTTGCTCTACCTGGGTGGCTTGTTCCAGCAGCCCGAAGGGATTCGGGTTGGTGGCCGGCTCCGCATACTGAGCCCCCTGCTGGGCGCGATCCGCCACCGTGTCGTGCGCGTTATGCAGCGCGGAATCCACGGTATCGGTGACCTGCTTATCCACCTCTGGGGTCTCAACACCAAAGCCCGCGAGGCCCTCGCGCACGTGGTTGATAAACCCTGCCGAGTCAATATCCGGTTGGGGCAATTCTTGGGCTCCTGCTGCCGGGGAACCCAAGAAAAACGCACCAGCGAAAGCCGAGCCCACCAGGACTTTCTTTAGGTGCGGAATGCGAAGCATCAAACTACCTTCTTTCAGTTGTCAAGATCGTGCTAGCTAAATCCTGACATGGATCGCGTGTGAAAGCAGCTAAGTCCTGTGACTGTTTCCAAGCCGTTACCGTTCTTTCAGGTTTCGGGGGTGATCCCGCGATCAATCCGTCCCCAAAACTTTTCGATGCCCTATTCTTTACCCCCATGAGCTCCCCACAGATAAACGCTGGCGCTTGAGATGCCAGAGCCACTTTCTTATTCCGATACCGCCGGATTCCCGCAGCTGCACATGAGCCGGGTCATCGACGCCGATTTCGATACCGCAGCCCACCGGCTCTTTCGCTGGGGCATCCAGCGCAGCGGCCTCTTCCGCGTGCGACCTACCCACCCGGTCGTCCAAGAAGGCGCCGAAATCACCATGGGCCTTGGCCCATTTGATTTCCGCTGCCGCGTGGTCGAGACCTTCGCCGGCGATGGCCGCTGCGGCTTTACCTACGGCACCTTGCCCGGACACCTCGAGCGCGGCGAGGAAACCTTCACCTTAGAGCGCCTGCGCGATGGGCGGACGCTGCTGCTTATCGATGCCGCCTCCGAGCCCTTCCTGCCCTTCTTGCGCCCGCTTGTCGATATCCCCCGCCGCCTGCTCATCCGCCGGTTCTACCTGCACGCGCTGGACTAGCGTGGCAGCACAAAGGCCGCTGCCTCTCCCCCTACGGGAAAAGCAGCGGCCTACGCGTAGTTAACTACTTGCGCTTCTCATCGAGATTATCGCGAGCCTCGCGCACAACGTCTTTCACGCGGTCAAAGAAACCGCCCTTCTTACCGGAACCCTCCTGGTACTCCTGGGCCTTGTCTTCTACAAAGTCCTTCGCACGGTTGATGGCCTCTTCAACGACATTGCCGGCCTCGGTGACCTTATCCTTCAGGTCATCGAAGTCATCGCGCTCATCATCTGCCGCATTCTCTTCCGGCTGCTCCGGCGCGGTACCGATGTGCTCTTCTTCGGCCTCGCCCACCACATGCTGTGAGGGCTCATAGTCCGCGTTACCCTCATCCAGCTGTTCCTGCAGATCGGGCTGCTCCGCCGCAGTGCCGACGTGCTCTTCCTCAGCGCCGGTAACGACGTGATTCTTCGGCTCGTAATCACTCTGCGCCGCAGCATCATTTTGCTCATCTGCGCTTGCCGTTGCGGCGGCGCTGGCAGCAGCAGCCCCGCCAGCCGCGGCTCCGGCTACACCGGCTCCCGCAGCCTTGCCGGATTCAATCTTGTTGCCCTCGGCATCAGTGGATGCTAGGTAAGTAAATTTCTCGCGATCCACGTCTACTTCGTGGCCAAGGGCGCGTGCAGTTTCTTTAGCCATTGCTTTGTACTCCTTAACTAGATCTATTTTCTCCTATCCTAGCGTTCCAGAAAGTTAAGGTGCGTGCACAGGAAACCGGAATTGGAAAATCGGAGGGCTCTTTTGTGATTTCAGTGCCCCTCCCTTCAGTGAGAGATACGGCTGAGCCTCGGGTTGTCCAAAACAACCGCATTTCGCCAAAGATCGAGCCGAAAAGTGGACAAACGCGGTTGTTTTGGATATTCCACCGCCGCGCCAACACAACGTCGCGGTCGAAAAGGCCCCCACCCACGGGGTCGGCTGGACAACGTTCGCTTACTTCACCGTGTTCACCACGCTTATGGCAGCCACGGCCACCCGGCTCCCGCGCGGAACCGTGGTCCGCAAATGAAAGGTTAAGCTTGGGGATTTTGGCCTACCGAGGTTCCTCTTTAGGAATTCGCTTCTGCTTCCAGGACGAAGAGGTGTTTGCCCCAGCCAACAGCCGTGGCAGAAGAAATAAGAGCGCGGCTATCAGCGGTAGCAGCGCTGACATCGTCCTGGGTCGGCACCTTGGTGCCGAACATGGAAAGCCTTACCAAGTCCTCTTCATAGGAATGCTCATCGCCGCCGGCTTCCTCGAGGACCTCGGTAAGGATATAAGCCCGGCGGGACTTATCCCCACCAACCGCGCGGCCTAATTCGGCGGCCACCGCCTCGCTACCAAAGACGCTCCAGGGATCGATGAAAATAACGTCAGTTGCCCACGCATAGTCTGCTTCGGTGGGATTAAAGCCGCTTTCGCCGCCACTCGTTTCGCATCGTTCACGAGAGGCTCCTGCGATTTCCCGTAGCACCGCTTCCGAGGACGCATCGGTGATAATCCGGCACTCAGCATGTTCGCATCGGCGGAGAATTTCATCCGCATATACTGCACCTCCCTGGCCAATGATGAGAACGCGAGCGGTGTCATCCAGGTACTGCTGCAGTTCCTTTGCCGCGGAAGGAGCAGTCCACCCAGCACTCACATTCTTTTGCTCAAAGCGTTCGGCTGCCAGGTGCGGGTCTTGGCCAAGATATTCTGACCACGGCAATCCCCTTTCGCCTTGCGGCGCCGACTCTCCGGTACGAAGGCTGTGTTCAAGGCGCATCAGCGCCATCGCCTCAAGATGCGCAGGCCCGCTTAACCAACGCACCACATTGGAATCTGGGTCCGCCAACTCAGTTCCCATTGCGGTCAACGCGAGGGTACGCTCGCGTACTTCGACGAGTTGAAGAGCCGCCAGGTAACGGATAAACCTCCGTAGCGCATCCTCGTGCAGTTCTGTCGCAGCAGCAAGAGCAGGGACCGTGTTCGCACCTGCATCGATTTCTTGGAAGAGCCCTAAACGCACGGCAGTGCGGAGCGCAAAGGCTGAATTCAGCTCAGCCAGATCATGGATATTGTGCAAAACACTATTGCTGCTGTTCGATGCGCTTTCTTTAGCGTCGCTTTGGCTGGTACGCCGCCAGTAGCCTGTGATTTCCCGATGCTCAGGGGAAATTCCGGAAGCCTTAAACAAACGCCGCAGCGGTTTCAGCCGGGAGGCCTCCCCCGCCGCCCATGCGTATGCTTCGCCACCTGGCAATGCCGACTGAGAAGTCTCCTCAAAAAGCGCACGCGACTTTTCTACGAAGTCCTCGCCTCGGTCACGTATGGCCCAGTGGATCTGTACCGAATCGGGAATGTCTAGGTCTTGAATATCAGCGCTCGTCGGAACCTCTATCACCGCAATCGCATCATGCCCAGCCGGGAGCGACTCGAGGCAGCGGCCGATTGCTGGGAGCGCCGTCTCGTCTCCTGCCAAGAAAAGCCAATCGGTATGCGTGGGTAACTGTGCACACGATTTCGGCCCTGCCACAAAAATGGGGTCACCGATGCGGACACTCTGTGACCAGTTTTCGGCCAAGCCCTCACCATGGCGCGCAAAATCAATTGCTAATCGCCCATTAACAGCGTCAAAGTAGCGAACCGTGTATGTGCGGAATAGGTTTTTAACGGCTTCTGGCCACAATAAGTTGCCATCATTTTGCGCTATTGGGTGCGGCCGCTCCCCCGTTTCCGGATCCGGGAAGATGAGCCGAACGTCGTCGTCAAAACCATGGCTTATCAGCGAAGGAACGGAAATACCATCGCGATCGTGGTCTCGGAGTTGCTCCCCGCTGAGCGTAATTCGCCGCATGGCTGGCGATATATCTTCGATATTTTCCACATACAATTCCCGGTAAGAAATTGGATAAATTTCCCTGCTCCGGCTGTTCCTTGGCATTTTTGAGACCATTCCCCTCTCGGTTTTGATGGCTTTTATTTCACTTTATTCGATGGCCTAAATTGTCTTATTAAGTTGTGCTGACGCCTTGAACGCCTCTCCCAGCGCCAAGCATTTTCCGGCTCACCTACACACCTTTTAATACAGTCATCGTGCTGTGCCGATGAGCGAATATGCGGGAAGCGTGAGGCCAGGTTTTCGGTTTTCGAAGGGCAAGAACGGACGCACCACTGCCTTGGGTACAGTCCATTGAAGAGAACGCCTCCCGATAAATCGGAAGGCGTTCATGACTACCTGCTGCAACGGAGCGAGCCTCTTCTAGCAGGTATCAGGGTTATGCGGACCTTGACTACTTTCCAACCTTTTCCAGCGTCGGCATCGTCTTATCCAGCACCCAAGCTCGGCTCAAGCTCGTTGGGTTGTTGAGTCCGGCGACGACAGCTTCATCGCCAGCGAGAGTCGCATCGGATTTCACCTGCGGCAGATCTTTGTAACCCGGAATATTTTCAACCTCTTCGATTGAGCCGGTGCGGTTATAAATAACCATAAAGTCGGCCGCCAGGTAGGACACGTTTTCCGGAGAAAGCGTGACGCGACCCTTATCAACAGGCACGGATCCGTCCGTCAGCTTGTCTGGGAACTTCATGCCCAGATCGTAGATGAAGGATGCACCCGGATCCTCAGGGTCAGCAACGGCACCAAAGGAGCCCTGGGCAAATTGGGAAACAATGCCGGTCTTACCGGAGAGGTTAGGCAGTTTCTCCTTCACGTCGGAGAAACGCTTCTGGTCCTCTTCAATGGCTTTCTTCGCTTCGGATTCCTTATTGAAGATCTTGCCCAAAGCTTCTAGCTGAGATTCCCAGCCAATTCCCTCACCCTTATCGGAGATTCCGCCGAGAGTCGGTGCGATTGCAGACAATTCCTTGTAATTAGCCTCAGAAATTGTCCAGTAATCACCAACGATGAAGTCGGGTTCGATTGCCGCAATCTGTTCCTGGGGCAGAGTCTTGAAGTCTGTCTGGTCGATCACCTTGACGCCATCAAGCTTGCCCTCGCGCCAGGGCGAGTTCTTGTCTTTTGCATTCTGCACGACGGCTGCCGGTTTAATTCCAAGTTCCAGCAGGTTATCAACGGCCGGCCCCACGGCAACCACGTTCTGCGGGTTGACCGGATACGTATCCGTGCCGCGTGCGTGCTCAATGGTCACGTCCTCTGCGACTTCGGAGGTTGTTGCCGCTTCATCGGTTGAATCGTTCGACGAGCAACCTGACAGAACCAATCCGGCACAGATAGCGGCAGCGATAAATGAACGCGCGCCCCTTTTTACTGACATCCCTTTTCCTTAAAGTCGGTTTCCTGAGGTTGCCTTTCAGCTCTTTTCATCGGATTTTCCGGTAGACCCGAAGGCAACTTTTAAGTTAGGTTAGCGTTACCTGGTTCACGTTGCAATAGATTTGTTAAACTATTTTCCTATAGATATTTCCTATTTACAGGACCCCTAAGCCCACACCTGCACAAGACCCATTCCCCTAGCTATAAAAGTGCGGGGGCCAAAGAAAATGCTGCTTGACGATGCACTTCCAGGCAGCGGATCGGCGGTGCGACCGGCTTCCCACACAGCGAAAACCGCCCCCTCACATTCATGCGGGAGCGGTTCAGCGATTGACTCCTATTACTTCGTGGCGTCCGCCAACGGCTGCTCGATCTTATCCAACAGGTAGTCCAAGCTCAGCACGGTCTGCCATCCGAAGGCCTTTTCTAGGTCACCTTCCAAGTAGACACTGTGCCCGTCCTTAACGGCGGGTAGCTTGCTCACGATTGGATCCTCGGTAACAGATGCCTTGTCCTGCGTCGGAGCGTAGGACAACTGGTCCCACACCAGTACGTCGGAATCAACCTGGTCAGCGTTTTCCTTGGAGACCTCGCCGTAGAATTTATCCTTGGTGATTGCCGCGTAGGCGGGGTTGATCTTGAACCCCAGCTCGGTAAAGAAGCGGCTGCGCGGATCTTCTTCAGCAAAGACGGCCAGGCTGTCGGCAGAGACGGTGGCCACACCGAGTTCCTTCTCGGCCCACTCTGGGTGACGGCCCTTTAGGTCTGCAAACTTCGCTTTAACCTGCTCCACCTGACGTTTTGCTTCTTTAGGCTTTCCTACGGCTTGCCCAATCTCTTCCGTAGTCACGTCCCACGGTTGCTGCAGCTCTTTATATTCACCCTTTTGCACGACGACAGGGGCGATATCGGAGAGTTTCTTGTATGTATTTTCATCAATATCCGAGTACACGGCCACGATGAGATCTGGTTTGTCTTTAGCAATGGCTTCCGCATTGACCTCTGTGTCTTTATCGATTCGAGGGGTATCCCCCTCGATCTTGTCGTTAGACCAGTTGCCCGCAGCCTGCCCATCCGGGGTCATGCTATCCCAATACTTCACGGAAACCGGCGTGATTCCGAGCGCCAGCAGCGCGTCCTGATCCGTATAGCCTAGGGAGACCACGCGCTGCGGGGCTTCCTTGATTTCGGTGGAACCATAGCGATGCTCGATGGTCGTGGGGAATGCGCCTTGCTCGGCGTTGACCGCCTGGGAGTCTGCAGAGTTTTCGGACTGGTCATCAGTCGAACACGCCGTCACCGCGGTGCCCAGAGCCAGCACAGTAGCAGTACCGACAAGAATTTTCTTGAATGTCATTTTTCTCCGTTATTACTGGTGACGGATCTCAGCGCAAGGCCTAGTCCGTTCACGAATGGGGAAAGGTCAGAATTTTTGGTCGGTTATACCCAAATGGGGGGGTAACCAAGTTCCCCAATCGACAGCCATGATGACGCATTCTTGCACGTTAAAAAGATAACTTAGTCTTGCCTAAATAATCAATGTTACGCTGGTCACTAAAAGATTTCCAGCTACCGCCTATGCGATGCACATGCAGCACACTCAACTTTGAGACAGGCACTACAAAAGGTGCCGCATAGAGTTTCACCTAAATAGTGGGCGCCTAGGGCCAGTTGCGATGACTTGCAACCCTTCACTTTTACAGTCTTTTAATTAAATGAAGGCTTACCTTACATGAAAACGGTAATATGCTTGTCCATGATTGACAATCACACCCAGCAACAGCCTGAGCCACGCCTCGGGCGCAGCTCCCCTCCCCGCCCAGCGGGAGTAGCTAGGTACCTTTCTCCACCCCGCGACTTAGGGAATCCCATCGCAACCTGTGAGCCAGTACTTTCCGTGGCGTCACTCCGCAGCACCGGTGCTCGCTGGGCACTATTGGCTGGGCGTGGGGGCATCGGCAAGCGGAAGCAGCGATTGGAGGCCACGCCATGAGTGTGCGCACTACCCGCCTCCTGGGTCTAGGGGCGCTGCTCCTGCTGGTCCTCGTTGGCACTATCTGCAGTTTGCTGTATGGCGCCCGTTCCATTCCTGCGGAGGACGTGTGGACTGCGCTGCGGGAACTCCCGGCCGCACGCGGTGGCCAGGAGGAAGTTTCCACCAACCAACGCGTGGTAGCTGAGCTGCGGCTGCCGCGCACCATCCTGGCCATCATCGTGGGGGCAGCACTCGGAGTCGCCGGTGCTCTCATCCAAGGCCACACCCGCAATCCCCTGGCGGATCCGGGAATCCTGGGTGTCAGTTCCGGCGCGGCGCTCAGCGTTGTGGTCAGCTTCGCTTTATTTGGCATCAGCGCCCCGTGGGCCACCGTCGTGGTAGCGTTCCTCGGCGCGATTGCGGCCACCGCACTCGTCTTTGGCCTGGCCTCCGCGGGCAAGGCAGCGGTCGATCCTTTGACCTTAGTGCTAGGCGGTGCCGCGCTGTCGGCGGTTTTAAGCGCTATTACCAGCGCATTCGTTCTCACCAATGAGAATAACCTGGACCGGATGCGCTTTTGGACCGTTGGCTCCCTGGCCGGCAGGGATATGAACATTGCGCTCGGCATCTTGCCGTTCGTGGTGCTGGGGCTGGTCCTGGCGTTCGCCACCGGCCCGCAGCTGAATATCTTGAACTTAGGCGACGACGTCGCCGCAGGGCTCGGCATCAACACCGCAGCCGCAAGGCTGGGCGGCATGGGCATCATCGCGCTGCTGGCCGGCGCGGCCACGGCTGCCGCGGGCCCGCTGGGCTTCATTGGCCTGGTAGTGCCCCATATCGTCCGGGCACTTACCGGCCCAGATTATAAGTGGATTTTGCCGTACTCAGCACTTGCCGGCGCGGCGCTATTGCTGTGTGCAGACGTGGTAGGCCGCCTCATCGCCCGCCCCGGCGAGCTCCAAGTGGGCATCGTTTTGGCCTTCGTTGGTGCACCGTTCTTCATCGCCTTGATTTACCGGAAGAAGGTGATGACGCTGTGATGCGACGCAACAAAGCTGCACAAGCTGTACAGGATAAACAAAATACGCCGTGGCAAATGCCCGGCGGGATACCATTCCGGGCTGGGCCCATCTCCTTCCTCTGGCGCCCGAGGGTGGTGCTGGTATGCGTTATCGCCGCAGCGCTCATTGTCTTTTTGGGTGCCCTTTCCATTGGGCTGGGCGATTACCCCATCTCCGTTCCCCGGGTACTTGAGGTGATCTTCCAAGGGGAAGGAAGCCGCGTGGAAAGGCTCGTGGTCCTGGAGTGGCGCATGCCCCGCGTGGCCACCGCCATCGCGGTCGGCTGCGCGCTGGGGCTGTCCGGCGCGCTCACCCAAACAGTCACCCGCAACGCGCTGGCCAGCCCCGATATCCTCGGCATCACCACGGGAGCCTCGGCCATGGCCGTCACGGTCATCGTCCTCGGCAGTGGCGGTGGGTTCGCCGGTTGGCTCGCCGGAATCGGCATTCCTCTGGCCGCGTTGCTGGGCGCGATCCTGAGCGCCACGGTGATTTGGGCGCTGGCTTGGCGACGCCAAGCCGATTCCTACCGTCTCGTCCTCGTGGGCATCATTATTACCGCGCTGCTGAGTTCCTACATCAATTTCCTCATGGTCCGCGCGGAGCTGCGGGATGCAAGCCAGGCACAGTTCTGGCTCACCGGTTCCCTAGCGAGGTCGGAGTGGAGTACCACCATCCCCATCGCCGTCCTTGTGATCGTCTGCGCCCCGTTGCTGGCCTGGATCGCCTACCAAGCACTGGCCACCACTCTGGGCCCCGACCTCGCCAGAGCGCTGGGCCAGCGAGTCAACGCCGTGCAGGTAGCGATGCTGGCATTGGCCGTAGCCCTAGCTGCGGTAGCGGTCTCCGCTGCCGGGCCCATCGGCTTCATCGCCTTCGTAGCGCCCCAGGTGGCCCTTCGGTTGTGTGGCGTACCCAGTCCCCCGCTTGCGGCGTCGGCGCTTACCGGCGCAGTACTGCTGCTCGGCGCGGACATCGTCACCCAAGCGGTTCTGCCGGTGGAACTTCCGGTGGGTATTGTCACCTCCGCACTGGGCGGCATCTTCCTCATCTACCTACTCGTTCAACGCACTAGGAGCACAGACGCATGACCTCCCCCATTCCCCAGCCAAACGCAGACCGACCAAATACCGCCGGTGGCGTCGTCGCTTCCTCGGTCACGGTGGGCTACGGACAGCGCACCATTATCCGCGATCTCAGCGCCACGTTCCCGGCCGGAAAGATCACCACCATCGTGGGGCCCAACGGATGCGGTAAATCAACCTTGCTGCGCGCCATGTCAGGACTGCTCAACCTTGATACCGGGACCGTGAGTGTGGATGGCCAGAATATCTCGGACATGAAGCGCAAGGACGTCGCCCGCATACTGGGCATGCTGCCCCAATCCCCCGTGGCCCCTGAAGGCCTGTTGGTCTCCGATCTGGTGGCCCGCGGGCGGCACCCACATCAGGCCTGGTTCCGCCAGTGGTCCTCCACAGACGAAGACGCGGTCTTCGAGGCCCTAAAGCAAAGCGGTTCTGCGGATCTTGCCAGCCGTACGTTGGATGAGCTTTCCGGCGGCCAGCGCCAGCGCGTGTGGATCTCCATGGTGCTGGCGCAAAACACCGACATCCTTTTCCTAGATGAGCCAACGACATACCTTGACCTCGCGACCTCCGTGGACATCCTCGAGCTAGTCGATAGCCTGCGCCAGGAGCTTGGCAGAACGGTGGTAATGGTGCTGCACGATCTGAACCTGGCAGTGCGCTACTCCGATTATCTCGTGGTTATGAAGGAGGGGCAGGTCATAGCTTCCGGCGCACCTGCAGAAATCATCACCGCAGAGCTGCTGCAGGACGCTTTTGATCTGCGGGCGCGGGTCATCGAGGATCCAGAGACTGGAGACCCGCTCATCGTCCCGCTCAGGAAACCGGCTTAAGCCCAAGGACTAAGCCCACCCACTGGGGTGGCACATAAGTAAATGAAGTGCCCCAGGTTTTGTTCCGTTTGAGTAGATGGGAAAATCTTCGAACATGCCGAAGAAGTTTGATCAGGATGCGAAGGACCGTGTGGTCCGCCTTGTTGAGGATCGCATTCTGGCGGAGAATATTTCGACACAGGAAGCGTGCAAGATGGTGGCGCCGAAACTGGGCGTGTCGTGGCACACAGCCCGGCAGTGGACGCAGGCCGCTCGTCGTGAAGGAGGCGTTGTCGAACGCTTGCCTGAGGATCTGGCTGCGGAGAATGCGCGGTTACGCCGTGAGAATCAACAACTGCGGGATACCAACGAGCTATTGAAGGCTGCCTCAGCTTTTTTCGCGTCGGAACTCGACCCAAAACGTCGGAAATGATCCGGTTCATCGATGAGCATCGGAATCGTTTCTCAGTCGAGTTCATCTGCCAGACGTTAAACATCCACCGTGAAGGCGGTTTTATCACGTCGCGTGGTTACCGCCAATCCAAGGCGCGTGGGCTGAGTGCCCGTAGTCTTCGCGACGCCGCCCTCATTGAGTACATCAGCGAAATTCATGCTGACAATTACGGCGTCTACGGAATCCGCAAGATGTGGCACGCGCTGCGCCGCCAGGGCATTGACATTGGCCGCGAGCAAACAGCCCGGCTGATGCGCAGCGCTGGCCTGTCCGGCAAGGGCAAAGGTAGGGCACCAATCACAACGCGCAAACCCAAGGGCCCGGATCTTCGCCCTGACTTGGTAAATCGTGAATTCAAGGCCCCTGGTCCCAATCGGCTGTGGGTGGCGGACATTACGTATGTGCGCACCAGGAAAGGCTTCGTGTACACCGCGTTCGTGACCGATGTGTACTCCCGGAGGATCGTCGGATGGACGCTGTCGGATTCGATGCGCACCGAAGCCTTGCCGCTGCAGGCGCTGAACCAGGCGATCGTGTGTGCCAAGGAAACAACGGGTTTGATTCACCATTCGGATCACGGGTCGCAGTATGTCAGCGTGGTCTACAACGAGCGACTTGCCCAGCACGGGATTGCCGCTTCCACCGAGACGGTTGGCGACTCCTACGACAATGCTTTAGCTGAGAATGTCAACGGCTCCTACAAGAACGAGTTGATCCATACCCGCACTTGGAACGATGTCGTCGACGTGGAAAACGCCACGTTCGAGTGGGTCAACTGGTGGAACGAATCACGGCTCCATCAGAGCTTGGGCTACCGCACGCCGGCTGAAGTAGAAGCCGAGTTTTGGGAACATCACCCCAGTCGAGAAATAATGGAAATCAAGGCAAATGCCTAGGAACAAAACCCGGGGCACTTCAGCACATCCGTGTGAGCCGAGTATTCGGTTCAGTGGTCATAGACAAACTGGAAGCGGATCACCAGTGAGTTGCTTTAAGCAAAATATTTCGCGGCCTTGCGCAGGATATCGCGTTCTTCGCGCAACTTTGCGTTTTCTTTTGTCTCACTGGCGGATCCGTCTCACGAATCATTTGCTGCTTGGGCTTTATCATGCACAGCTTTAATGCGCGCACGCTTTCCGGTGCCGTACTTGGTGACCCAAGAATGCAGCGAGGCACGGTTGATACCGAGCTGGGCTGATGCTGCGTTCAGCGAGAGGTCCTCATTGTTCTCATAGAGAGCCACAGCATCGCGTCTGAACTGTTCGGAGTACCTGGACATGATAGTAGATTACCTTTCTTCCCAACCCAACCGGGCTGGATATCAGGTGTCCACCAAAAAAGGGGTCAGGTCCACCGTCCCGAATTCCAGCACCTGACCGTCCCTGACCCCGGCGACGGCTCCGCCACCCTTACCCACCTCACCACCGAAGAGCAGCGCGCCTACCGCTTTCTCTTCACTTTGGGCCGGCTGCGCATTGAGTAGGAGCTTATTCCGTTTGCGCATGTGAGAGCCGCAATTCAGCAGGAACTCGCACCGACATAGCGGCTCCACCACTTCATCACAAGAAAAATGACCCTCACCTGCGAAGTAACATGGCTGCTCTATCAGGACATTATTACAGCATACGCGCATCCGAAGAAATCGGAAGGCAAAAGCTCATGGAACGGATCATCCATATCCTGCGTAAGGAATTACCGAAAGGCTTGCAGGAGCTCGCTCAATTGGCTCGAACCCTATGGCGTCGACGCGACGACGTGCTCGTCTACTTCGATATCGGTGCCTCCAACGGCCCCGTCGAAGCGATCAACGGCAGACTCGAGCACCTACGCGGTATCGCCCTCGGATTTAAAAACCCCAACCACTACGTCTTGCGGTGCCTAATTCACTCCGGACAACTACAAGAGAAAATCAACGCTCTCTAAAACCGGAAGGGCCGTTTTACTAAAACGTACGTTCTAAATCTATTTTAGACACTTTCTATCCGCCGAATTAGAGGACCCCGAGCGATTCCAAACTTTCGGAGAGGATCTACCCTAGATGGTCTTTCTTGTTGAATCTACGACAACGTTCTCAATTTGGAGTTTTTTCACTTTCCGGTGGTGAACCTCCAGCGGCTTAGCGTCCGTATGATTAAAAAGTACGAAATTCGCTCCGTCCCCTTGGCTGCTACGGTAGCGGACCCCCTCAAAACCCAAGAATTTCATCATTTCACACATATATTGTGTTGGTAAATATTCCCTCGATGGACTGTCCACAATGGGTTCACTCATCTCCTCCGACACGGCTTCAAACAGAGCTAGCTTTGAAGCACTGCTCCCAACTTTAGAAACATCGTCCAAGAGAAAGGGCGAATAACTATGACGCAGATCTGTTAAATCAACCACTCGAAGATTCTCAAATTCAAAACTACCGACACACACGATATGTCCTGCCTGCGGACGAACTTCTGCTAATGCGGTAGCCTCATTAGAAGCCAGATACAAATAGCTTATTCCCTCAGGGTTAGACCTCCCTCCTCGAGCAAACTCGGAAGGCGGCGCCCCCATTTCGGAAACTACGTACGGGTTCTCGGGATCTTTAGCGATGCGTGCACGGTATAGTGTTGAGCGCCCTACATCGTAGAGAAGATTAGACAAAAACTCCTTACTTCCATCTATAAAACTAGAGCTTTCAACAAACCATCTGTTTTCCCTGATAATCTCATCGCGAAACCTTTGGTAAGCTTCCGAGCCTTCTTCCACGGACTGAACCTGAAATGGTCGATATTTTTCAGATATGCGGTCCTCACCGAGGATTCCCGCCAAGATTTCCCGCTGGGTGTCTTCTCGCAGGGCGTTGTTGGCGAAAAGCTTCCAATCACGCTTAAGACAACTAACTAACGTTTCGCCGTGCTCATCCGGTTCGTATGCATCAGCGACTAACCGAAACGGCTCTTTAATCGCATCAAGTCCAGCTAGAACAACGTCTCCCCTGCCACAGTTAGGGCAGCCTTTTTCTCGTTGACCGTGGGCTTTTATGATTTCTTCTAAACCCGGATCCCCAAAACACGCTGGGCAGAACCGCTCTGGAAATTGAACATTATTCATTCACGAGCCCCATCATGAGCTCAAGATGGTGCATCATGGACAACTTTTTCACATAACCTAGACCAGGATAGTGCCCATTTTCATGGAGCCTTAAAAATTCTCCGACAGCTCCGGTCCTCACAATCGTCGTATTAGGGTTAGTCACTTCCACTTTTAATTTTTCCAACGCTTGAGCATATTTCTCAGCCGGAAATGAGGGAGAATCATTGTCATCCGAAACGAAGTGGTGAACATACATTTCGGGAACCATCGCATTGCTATTTGAGGTTAGGTGAATGGCTACTGCCCAGGCAGGACCACCAGATTCAGAATAATCAGAACCGACAATGGAATAGTCTCCGAAACCTTCATAGCCGAACTCCGAATAATCCCAGAGGGCTGTCGCGTAAAGCTCCGTAGGGTACGCAAGATAATCAGCATTTTTACGCTTTTTGAAACCATCGGCGATCCATACAAACTGAGCGGCCTCAAAAATCGTTTTATAGTGGCGCCTAGAAGATAGATCTTCCAATAGAATATTTAAGCCAGGCCCGACTTTAAAACCATTTTTATCTAGAATCTCTTTAACCGCCACTGGCTCTGCGAACCCCCTCGCCAAAATATGCAAACTAGGCTTGGAATCTTCTTCGTATATCTCCCCTAGTTTAACAACCACAGAATCGATATCCTCGCATCTCAGATTTGCACTCAAATTCAGGACTAAAGAGTCGGCTGCCGCAAGTACGCACCGCACCGATTCCGCCTCGTCTCCACCTTTCTCGAGTTCTTGAAGCAACCCCAGCGGTGTATCTGAAAACTCGCCGACCTCCGGATTGATCACCACTGACGCAGGAACGGCAGCATCCTTTAAAGATTGTAGGCATCGTTGAAGCCCACCAAGTCGCTTTTTCACTGGCTCGATAACAGGGTTAACGGAGGCGCCGGAGAGAGATTCAGACAAATCCCGTAAAGCAAGCAGCTCAAACTGCTTACCTCTAAAAATCGGCCAGTATCTATCCACTACTCCTCCATCCTAAGAGACATCGTTGCCGCCAGTTTACTCCACTCTTCGTGGCCATACTTTCCCAAGAGCAGGGCAGTCTGGACCGCTCGCGGAAAGTTTGACAGATAAGCGCGAAAACCCGATTTTGAGCGCTTTGCCTTTAGAACTTTCGCGTACGCAGAACACAATTCTTCACGATCAAACTCACTAAGCTTACGGCGTATTTCTGCCCAAATCAGCGTATTAGGTTTTGGGGGACTTCTTCCCCCAAAATAGCCAGCAGGTCCTTAGCTTCGTCCTGGTTCATACTTCCAGCCATGGAGTCTGAATCGATATAATTGTAGTTTTCTACAGCAGGCACAATTTGTCGCAAAGTGTTCCGGCGAGTCAGCTCTGTTACACCTGTCGACTTAGGAACCATCCGAATTACGTCTGCCAAATGTACCGAACCGGTCACTACCATGGTCTTTGGAAAAACTCTTGAATAGTCTCGAAGCTGCGACGAAAGCCGGTTCAATGTGTCACGGTCAGATTTAATCTCAATCCCAGTGGCTAACCCATTAATCAAAACCAAATCCGCACGGGATCGTGCCACGCGATGTTCACTCAACACTGTAGCTGTATTAATTGAATGCCTATGAAGCCATCGCTTCTGGACAATCTCGTTCCGAAAAACGAAATCGGATCTCAACTTCTCTCGCCCCATCAACGAATACGCTGCCTTATAGTAGTCAAACACTGTTTGGCCGTGCTCAGCCTTGAAACCAATTTGATTAGCGAATTGATCAATGTAATCGCGACCACCTTCTTGAGACAATCTATTAATGACCGAAGGTGAAAATAAGAGCTCGAGAGGCGTTTTCCCTCTAAGAGGTTGCATCCTGTCCACCTCCCGAATTTAGACGCTGTGGAATGTCATGTGCGTGTAAAGCTCTCTTGCGCGGTTCCAACAGCATGTATCCGAAGTCATGTTAATAATAAACTATCCTCTTGCGCCGCTAAGCGATAGGCAACGCACCGCCACTTAACGGCATTTCAACTCAAATTCCAAGTCTATTACGTGAAGCGCAATCAACACCAACTAGACACATCCATCCCACGGGCCTGGCCCCAGAAAGTGGACACGTCGGGGGTTAGTTATGCTGCTTGGGTCAGTGTAGCTGAATTAAGCGCTTCGAAGTCATCGGGGGCTAGAAGGTTGCACCAGGAGTGCCGCCTACGCGTGTTGTAGCGCATGCACCACCGGAAGATTTCCTGGCGGCAGCTGATTGGACTTTCAAAGAGTTTCCTATCACGCAGTACTTCACGCTTTAAGGTGGCGTTAAAGGATTCTGCTAGGGCGTTATCAGCACTCGTTCCCACTGCTCCCATGGATTGACGCACACCAAGCTGGGCGCAGTGGTCCCCAAACGCCTGTGAGGTGTACACACTGCCATGATCAGAATGGAAAATTGCCCCTTTAAGGCTTCCGCGGACCTTTCTGGCATGAGACAAAGCCTCGATAACCAGCGATACCCGCATGTGATCCGCGAGTGCATGACCGACAAGTTTGCGACAGTAGACGTCGATGACCGTGGCAAGGTACATGTTCTTGCCACCCTTACACGGCAGGTACGTAATGTCGCCAACATAGACGTGGTTTGGCCTATCAGCTGTGAATTTACGGCCTACTAAGTCCGGCATGACACGGTGGCCAGGCTTGCGCCTGGTAGTGACACATCGGCGGCGTTTGGTAAAGCCTTTAAGTCCCATGGATTTCATGATGCGGGCGACCTTCTTGTGACTTATCGGGCCAAAGCTCGTATCGGCTTTAAGGCTTGCAGCGATGCGTTTAGCACCATAAAGCCCGTGCTCATCATCAAAAGTGGTCTTGATTTTTGCACCAATAGCGGCATCGGAACACATCTTTAACCTGCGCTGTTCACGGGTTTGGACCCATTTATAAAACGAGGAGCGATTGAGCTTTAACACGTGGCACATCCGTGTGAGCCGAGTACTCGGTTCGGTGGTCATAGACAAACTGGAAGCGGATCACCAGTGAGTTGCTTTAAGCAAAATATTTCGCGGCCTTGCGCAGGATATCGCGTTCTTCGCGCAACTTTGCGTTTTCTTTTGTCTCACTGGCGGATCCGTCTCACGAATCATTTGCTGCTTGGGCTTTATCATGCACAGCTTTAATGCGCGCACGCTTTCCGGTGCCGTACTTGGTGACCCAAGAATGCAGCGAGGCACGGTTGATACCGAGCTGGGCTGATGCTGCGTTCAGCGAGAGGTCCTCATTGTTCTCATAGAGAGCCACAGCATCGCGTCTGAACTGTTCGGAGTACCTGGACATGATAGTAGATTACCTTTCTTCCCAACCCAACCGGGCTGGATATCAGGTGTCCACCAAAAAAAGGGGGCCAGATCCGAATTAGTGTCATGGGGTCTATAGTCCGTCTATAGTCCGCGTGACTGGTTCCGGTCGTGGCTGTAACACTTGGCCAAATTGTCATGCGGGCTCCCTTGTCCCCGTTGAAGGCGTTGCGCGGGCAATCCATCAAGCAATTGAGTTTGGCAACAGGCTGCGGAAGGACGCTTAGCTTTTGACACATTGATGTTGGCTTATGTCCATTCTGGAGCTACGTATGTCTACCTCTTGATTACAGTGGTGGTAGCAATATTTTTACATAAGTCTGGAACTCCAGAGGGCATTCAACGAATCGCTAAAGTTCTTATTCTGTTCATCATAATTCAGTGGGGGATCGGGTTTCTGCAAGTTTATTTGGGGGGCCAGAGCGGGCTGTCCCATTGCATGTTTTGATGTCTACGTTTGTCGTGACATATACCGCTTTTCTATGGGGGCGGGGGAGGAGCCGCACTTTCCTCACTGAATCTTAAGGCTGGCTCCGGTTGGGCTGGTGATTGGCGATGCATTTGCTGGAGATTTGGACTATGGATCAGGAGATAAAATCGAGTGGTTTGGGAAAGCCAGCAACAACGTTCCTCAGCATTTTATGGAATTGAGAAGGATGAAAGCAGACAGAAGAGTAGACGCAGAGCTTTACATTCCGATAACGAATCACGTCCGACCTTTTTATTATGTCTTACCGCATTTATTTTTAGGCTAGGCCTTTTTCCATGTTAAACCATTGAGGAACTACGTCGCTGCCATCGTTAGAGCCATATAGTGGTGTTTTTGAAATAGTAAGAGGCACCAGCGTATCCGCCATATCGCTAACCGCTTTTAACTCTTCCTGGGCAAATGGAGCCTGTTGCATTTTCACCGTCGCGTCATCTATATAGAGAATTCTTCCAGTCAAATACATGGCGAGATCAGGATGCAGGTAAGAGAAAAGAAGTAACTTCGTACAACTCAGCTTACGGTCTAGCGTTTTGTAGATCGAGGATACTTGGCTGTGGCCCATGATTATCGCGACGATCAACGCGAGAAGTGGTGTGAGAATACAACGATGGTGGGGATGATATGGCGTGGGAGTCTCTAAATCGCGCGATACGTGCGTCTGCTCGCCTGTCAAAAACTTTGGCTATTGGTGCTTCGCGAAGCGATTTAGTACCAGAAATGAAGCCACCGGATATGTGCACCAGTGATTAGCCTAGTCGCCCAGACTACACACTGACGCCTTAATCAAGAGGTGACGGCATTTATCATATGGATATTCCGTTGAATTTCTGGATGACAATCAAGCACAAATAGATCCCAGAGGGAACCCTCTGCCATCGCTCGACACATTAACGGCTTTTACATGACTGGTAAATTCCCTAGGTACTGTCTCTTCGCCTAATGCCAAATCACGCCATAGCCGAGAGACACCAGCTCCTTCCATGGCGGGTTCGTCAACGTCTTTAGCCACACATGAAAGGTTATACAAACCCCATTCAGATTCATCAAATGGGTAAGTGCCAAAGTCTCGCATATCCCTACGGAAATCTTGCATCATGACTTCGCGAATTACTCCGTCTCCCCCATGTGTAATTTCGTCAGTTACATAGAGTATCTGCGTGATCTCTCGAGCCTTATCCACTCTTTTTAAATACTGTTTATGGAATTGTTCAAGGTCAGACTCTCGAGCGAGGAAGTAAGTTGTAAAAAGAAGAGTTTCGCCCAACATATTAAATCGGATCACCGTCTACAGTGAAAGCTCCAGAATTTGTATACCTAGGCTGAGGGTAGCAGTTCCTTTTATGTCCCACAACCGCGCGAAGGGTAACGCTTAGGGGCGTGTCGGGCAGCATCGCTTCCAAACCGGCTTAAGTGACAAAATGCCATCGCTAAAGTCCCAATTTGAGTCCCAGGGCGTGCGCCTTAAGAGTAATAACTAAAGCCCCTACCAACGTTTCCGCTGGTAGGGGCCTGGAAGTTGGTAGCGGGGGCAGGATTCGAACCTACGACCTCTGGGTTATGAGCCCAGCGAGCTACCGAGCTGCTCCACCCCGCGTCGAGATGACTTCCATCATCTGCGCTTGAACAGTGCAGTAATACTTAACGTATTCGCTCTGTCCCGGCGACTTCTGTAACTATACAGACAGGAAGGCACCTACCCAAATCCCCTGGGTAGGTGCCTTATTTCCTGAGTTTCGAGTGTAAGAAGTTGGAGGCTTTAGCCCTCGGACTTCTGGTAGGACTCAACTGCCTTGTCCAACTCATCCAAGGCGCGGCCGTACTCTTCAAAGGAGCCATTGCGGGCATCCTCCAGGCCCTTCAGGGCCTTGTTGATGTCCTCGATAGCGCCTGCTTCATCGGAGGAACGAGGGGCCGAAGCCGGAGCGGATTCCTCAGTAGATTCCTTCTTCTCGTCCTTCTTGTCCGCAGAAGAGCTGTCCTTATCGGCATCGTCGTCGCCGGAGTCGCCCTCGATCTCTTCGATGTCCTGGGCGGACTTGGCGTCGATTCCCACCTGCTCAAGGGCATCACCGATAGTCGGTGCGTAGCCCACGCGGCCCTTGTAGGACACGAGCACACGCAGCAGCTTCGGGAAGGCGGAAGCCTGATCCTTGCGCTGCGAGTAAATCGGCTCGAGGTAGAGGATCTCGCCGCCGCCGACAGGCAAGGCCAGCAGGTTACCGTTGTGCAGGTCGTTGGTGCCCTCCCACAGGGTGCGGTCGCGGGCCACCTGGTCAGAAGACATCATGGCGTCCTGCGCCTGCTTTGGACCCTGGGTCTGCGTATTGGTTGGCAGCACGCGCACGGTGATATCGCCGTAGGTATCCGGATCGGAAGATACCGCCATGTGCGCGGACAGGAACTCACGGTTCAGGCCACGGTACGAGGTGGTCAGCTGGAAGCTCGGGTCGCCGGTTTCCGGATCGGCAGCCATCACGTAGTACGGCGGCTGGTTCAGATCGCGGGATTCCTCGGCGGTTGGGTCATTCGGCACGGACCAGAAGGCGTCGTTATTGAAGAAGACGTTCGGGTCATCAACGTGGTAGCGGGCCAAGAGATCGCGCTGAACCTTGAACATGTCCTCTGGGTAGCGGAAGTGCTCGCGCAGCTCATCGGAGATCTCGGATTCCGGCTTCACCACATCCGGGAAAACGCCTTCCCATGCCTTGAGAACGGGGTCTTCCTTGTCGAACTCGTAGAGGTCCACGCTGCCGTCATAGGCATCCACGGTCGCCTTCACGGAGTTGCGGATATAGCCCACCCGGTCATTGACCAAGCGCTGGGTGGTGCCATCGGGGTTGAGGGCATCCTGGGTGGCATCGGAAAGCGAAGCGCGCTGCGAGTATGGCAGGGAGTCCAGGGTGGTGTAACCATCAACGATCCACTTCAGGTGGCCATCAATAACGGCCGGGTAGGTAGCGGAATCCGTGGTCAACCAGGGGGCAACCTTCTCCACGCGCTCGCGGGGGTCGCGGTCATAGAGCAGCTTGGATTCGCTGCCCACGCGGTCCGAAAGCAGGAAGTTCAGCTCGCGGTACTTAGCGGCATACATGGTGCGGTCAAAAAGATTGCCAATCTCAACGCCGCCTTCACCGTCATAGGTGTAGTTGGTGCTATCGGTGTCGTACTCCACCGGGTTCTCGCCGGTGGTACCGGTAATGGCGTAGTCCAAGTTATCTGCGGCACTAGCGATGACCGGGCCGTAGTAAATGCGGGGCTGGTCTACCTTGATGCCCAAGGACTTCTCAGCGTCTTGGGTCTCGCCCTCACCCTCGGACTCGCCGGCCTGGGTCTGCAGGTCAGAGACGGTGAAGATGGGGTAACCACCGCGGGCGGAACCGGCATCGCGGGCAACCTCATCGACGGTATTAGCCTGCGCGGCTACGAAGCCATTGCCGTGGGTATATACGGTGTGGCGGTTAATCCAGTCGGACTGGTTTTCGCGCAGCTCGTTCGGGTCCAGCTCGCGGGCCGCAACGACGAAGTCGCGCATCTTGCCGTCGATTTCGTAGCGGTCCATGGACAGCGTTTCTGGGAACCCATAGAAGTTCTTCAGCTGCTGCATCTGGGTAAACGTCGGCGACAAAATCTCTGGATCCAGCAGGCGCAGGTTATTGATGGTGGCGTTATCGGAGGCAACCTTGTCATCCGATACGTTGTCGCCGCCCCAGTTTTCCTTGTAGGTCACGTGGTCATCGGTAAGCCCGTAGGCATACCGCGTGGCCTCGATATTGCGGGCAATGGACTCGTTTTCCTTGGCCTGGCGGTTTGGCTGCACCGAGAAGCGCTCCATGAGCAGCGGCCATGCCTGGCCGATGATGAGCGAGGACGCGAGCATCAGCACGACGGCGAGGCCAGGAATGCGCAGGTCTTTAATAACGATGGCCATAAAGAGCGCAATAGCGACGAAGACGCCGATGATCATCAAAATGATCTTGGCCGGCAGGTAGGCGTGGATATCCGTGTAGGAACCACCGGTAAACAGGTCGTGCTCGGAATACAGCAGCCCGTAGCGCTCCAGCCAGTAGCCGGCGACCTGGGCCACCATCCACAGCCCGGCCGTAATGGCAAGCTGCAGGCGCGCCGAGCGGGAAATGGAGCCGCGCACTCCTGCAGCCTTATTGCCAATGCGGATTCCACCCAAGATGTAGTGGCCAAACAAGGCAATAAGGAAGGCGAGCACGAGCAGGATGGACAGGGTGTTAACCACCATCTGCAGCACAGGCAGGCTGAAGGCATAAAAGCCCAAGTCGTGGTGGAATTGGGGGTCTTGTACGCCGAAGTCCTGGCCGTTGAGGAATAGCATCACATCGCGCCAGTGGGACTGGCCGATGAAACCGGCGATGATGCCCACGATGGCCGGGATGACCTTGAACAGCACGCCCATGGACTTCTCAATGGACTGGCGGTACTGATAGACCGGTGAATTCAGATCCCCCATATCCAGGGAATCGGGGCGACCGCGCCAAGCAAAGAACCCGGCTGCCCACACCACTGCGGCAGCAACGAGCCCGAAGATGATAAAGAGGACTATGCGCGCAATAATCGCGGTGGTGAAAACACTGCGGTAATCAATGGAGCCAAACCACCTCCAATCCGTGTACATGCCCACGAGCATGGGGCCGAAGAATAAGAGGACGGCAATGATGGCCGCAATAATTGCCGCGACCTTAGGAGGCCGCTTCAATGGGGCGGCTGGTGTGGATGACCCTAGGGACAACGCCAGCTCCAATCAAATAGTGCGAATATAAAACATGTAGACTTTTCCCAGTTTAAGGAATCAATACTCAGATAACGAATAAGGATGCCTATGAGTTCCCCCGAATTATCACAGCCAGCTTTAAACCGCGCCATGACGGAGGCCGTGGAGTTCGTCCATGCTGAAGGGTGGGACGCCCGCCCCACCATCTTCGCCCTTGTTCCCACCCATCTGGTGGCGGATCAGCTAGCGGCCATGGATGAGGAAACCGCGTCCCCGCTGACCCTTATCGTGCAAGACAATGTCCCGGAAAACATCGAGCCGGGTTCTGAGGAATTGGCTGATTACGTCTCCCGCCTGGCCTGGCCGCGCGAGGTTGCGGGCGCCATCTTGGCCCAGGAGATCAAATTCCGGGATACCTCCAGCGAGGACCCCTCCCCTCGCCCGGCGCGCCTGTATTCGGGTGCCTTGCGCGAGGAAGGAATCGAGACCACCTTGCTGCAGCTGCGTCCCACGGAAGAAGAGCTAGAGGCGGCCGGCCCCTTTGCTGAGGACGATATTCAGCTCCGCGGCGGCCCGCAGGTGGCCCCCGGTGTGATCGCCGCGCTGCGCTATGGCCTCAACCAGGATCCGGATGAACTAGACTAGGTGGCAATTAAGCCCGCAACCAAGGAGTTCTATACAGTGCGACGCCTTTCCTTCTCCCGCCGTTTTCCTGCCCGTACCGCTACAGCGGCAGCGCTACTAGGACTCAGCGTGGCTGCGGCAAGTTGTTCCTCCGGTGCTGATGCGCCTGACGATGCCCCCGTAGAGACCACTCCTGCCGCCTCCACCACGACGGCGGAAAACGACGAGGAATCCACGGCATCCAGCACCAAATCCTCCGCCGCGTCCTCCTCGGAATCAGAATCGGCGGACAAGGATGAAGACGAGGCTTCCGAGGAAAGCACCACCAGCGAGCCGAGTGCTGGCGGCGAATTGGATAAGTCAGTCGCCAAAGTCTACGACGTGTATAAGTCGCTGGCACCCAAGGACCTATTCGCCCAGTTTGAGCGCTGCGATTCCACCGGCGGGGACTCTTCCTACAATTGCTCCGGTCCTAAGGTGGGCCAATTCCAGTTCTTTAAGTCCCACTCCAAGGCCTCCCAAACCACCCAGGTACTTACGGAGTTGCGCAGCTCCCATGCCATCGAGGACGATGGCGATCGCGTCGTCGGCTGGTCCACGTTGGGCACCACGGCCGTAATCACCGTGGTGGATAATAAGGAAGGCCTGGTCATGCAGCAGATGATCTCTTCTGACCAGGTGGACCCGGAAGAAAAGATTAAGGAATTGGGCCTAGTAAAGGACTAGGCCTCGGCCGCACAAGCTCTTTTTAGCTGCATTCCTTGACGTCTTTGCCCGCCGCAAAGTCCTTCATGGCCGCCACGGCATCGTCGAGGTTTTCTACCTGCGCAATGGTCATATCGCCGTGGTCACTGCCGGCTGCTGCTGAACAGTTGTCCTTGGGCGCCAAGAAAAGCTCGGCGCCTGCCTCGTGCGCGGCGGCGATTTTATGCTCAATGCCACCAATCGGCCCGACCTTGCTATCGGCCTGAATGGTGCCGGTGCCAGCCACGAAGGTGCCGCCGGTTAGGTCTTCATCGCTGAGCTTGTCGATGACCGCCAGGGTAAACATCATGCCCGCTGATGGCCCGCCGATATCCTGCAGGTTGTAGTTCACCGAGATATCATCCTTGGGCTGGGATAGCATGGCGATTCCCAGCAACGCCTTGCCCTTATCGTGCGGGTTTTCGCCCAATTCGATTTCTTCGCTGAGCTCTTTATCCCCGCGCGTGACGCTGACTTTCACCTTATCGCCGGGGCTTTTGTCCTTGATGATGTCTTGAACCTCGCTCGGCTCGGTGACCTCGGTGCCATCGACGGCGGTGATGACATCGTCTTTTTTGAGGTGATCCGCGGCGGCGCCGTCCTCGATGACCTCGGCCACGGTGATTTTGACCGGCAGGTGCAAATAGTCCATCGCCGCAATGGTGGCTGCGGATTCAGATTGGGTAAAGGCCTGCTTATTGGATTCTTGGACCTCTTCATCGGTCATATTCTGCGGAATGACGGTATCGATGGGCACCAAAGTGTCATCGGTAAGCGCCCAGCGCCCCAGCGCCTGCGCCAAGGTCATATTGGTGCGCACGGACACAGTGGTCATATTGAGGTGACCACTGGGCTCATAGGTCTTCGGCGCCTGCACATCAACAACGTGGGTGCCATCAACCTCACCCAGCGTATCAACGGTAGGGCCAGGGCCTTCGGCGGCATAAGGAACGGTCAGCGAGACATCGGTGCCCGGGATATGGTCAAGCGATACCAACGCACCGGTAAGCACAACGGGGATGGCACCCCAGGCGATGGTGCGGACGCGACGGCTAGCAGGAGAATTCACGAAGCAATAGCCTACAACCTTTGGCGTACTGTTCGCTGTCAGCGTTGCTGTGATCATGGAAACTTTCCGCACGGTGCCGGTAGATTGGAGCGCATGAGCAACGGATTCGGTTTTTCTTTCCCAAATAACGATGACGACGATAATGACGGCCGTCGTGACCAGAACCCGTTCGGCGCATTCGGCGGCGGTAATGGTGGCGGCCTCGGAGACATGCTGAACCAGTTCGGTCAGATGCTATCCGGCATGGGCTCGTCCATGAACTCGCCCCAGAACTCCGGGCCGGTCAATTACGACATGGCCAAACGCATAGCCCTGCAGCAGATCCCCAAGTCAAAGAGCATCAGCGCGGAAGACTCCAAGGCAGTAGAAGAATCGGTGCGCCTGGCGGAGCTCTGGCTTGACGATGCCTCCATTCTCCCCACCGCTTCCGGTACCACGCAGGCATGGGATTCCAAGCAGTGGCTGGAAGAAACCATGCCCGCCTGGGAGCGCATGGTCACCCCCGTGGCCCAGCACATGAACGATGCCCAGCTGGAATCCATGCCGGAAGAGGCCCGCGAAATGATGGGCCCGATGACCAAGATGATGGGCCAGATGTCCAGCATGAATTTCGGCATGCAGCTAGGCCACGCCCTAGGCGATCTCGCCAGCCAGGCGCTGACCGGCTCCGACTTTGGCCTGCCCATCGCCCCGGCCAATACGGTGGCGCTTTTGCCGCATACCATTCAGAAGGTCGCGCGCGAGCTCAACGTTCCTGGCCAGGAGGTTTTGGTCTACATCGCCGCGCGCGAGGCCGCCCGCCAGCGCCTGTTTAAGCACGTGCCGTGGCTGGTAGAGCGCATCGTCTCCTCCGTGGAGGAATACGCCATCGGCTTGGTCATTGATACCTCCCACATTGAAGAGCTCGCCCGCGAGCTGAACCTGGAATCCGGCGACCCGCAGGCCATCCAGGAAGCCATGAGCAAACTGCAGGGAATGGATCTCTCTCCGCGGGTTACCTCCAAGAACACCGCCGCCGCCTCCAGGCTGGAAACCCTGCTGGCCTTGGTCGAGGGCTGGGCCGAGCACGTCGTAAGCGAGGCCTTGGGCGAGCGCATCCCCTCCACCTCCAAGCTCACTGAGGCCTGGGCACACCGCCGCAGCACCGGCGGGTCTGCCGAGCGGGCCTTTAGCAAGGTCGTGGGCATCGAGCTCAACGCCCCCAAGGTCACCGAGGCCGCCGAGCTGTGGCGCCGCGCCACCGTGGCCGTAGGTGCCGAAAAGCGCGATAAGGCCTGGGACCACCCAGACTTCCTGCCCACCGCAGAGCACCTCGATAACCCGGCCGCCTTCATCGATTCCCTCTTGGATGATGAGCCGGATGAGGGCTTCGAGGAAGAATTTGCCAAGCTCGAAGAGATGCTCAAAAACGGCGAGGGCTCCGGCGAGGACTCCGAAAGCAAGTCCGAAGAGGACAAGGATTCTGCAGAAGACAAGGATGCGCAGAGCAGCGACGACGCGGACGACGGCGACAACAGCTCCGAAAAGGACAACGGCGGCGAGGATAAGTAGCTCGCGCTAACCGCCCCAGCGCTGGTAGGCCTCAAGGTAGCCCTTGGCCCGCTCGGCGTAGGGCACCCTATCGGCCCACTGCCAGAATTCGCGCCCATGGCGCGGGATGAAGGTATGGGTCAGCTCATGGATAATGACCGAATCCAACACGTAATCCGGCACCTGCTGTAGGCGGTTGCTCAGCCGGATATCCGCGGTGGAGGTAGTACAACTACCCCACCGCGTATTTTGATTGCTCACCCACCGGATGGACCCAATCCACGCGCGGCCGTCCAGGTACTGCGCGTTGAGCTGTTCGGCGCGCTGAAGAAGCGCCGCATCGGTCTTCGCACCACCACCGGTTTTCTTCTCTAGGCGCGCGAGCATGTCCTGTACCGCCTCGTTTTCCTCGCGGGCGGACATCCAGGCCGGAATGCGCACTTCCAATACCCCGGCCACCATGCGCGCCTGCACCGACTTTCGCCGCCGCGCAGAGCGGATAACCTTGACCGCAGGGTGGTTACGTCCTGGTGGTTGCGTGCTCGACATGACAGGCCATTGTACCTGTGGTGCAATGGACGCACATGCGGCACATATGCCGTATTCGGGGTGATAAAAGGGGAATCGAGGGGGAGAACCAGTGACTGGCTCACAAGGCACGGCCCAACGTGTGACATTGGCGCCAGGGTGCGGCGTATTTTGCCGCGAGGATTCCGTGGTGCAATTCGGGATGGACGCCACCCGGGTGGCGGTGGCGGATACGGGCAATGCACAAGGCGTGGCTCGCGCCTTTGCCACGGCCCATCAGCCGGTCGATTCCGGGGAATTGGCGGCGCGGTTGGAAGCGGCTGGCTTGGATAGCGCCGCCGCCAGCAGCCTTATCGATGATGCCCTGGACTATGGCATCCTCTGGCCTCAGCCACCACACCCCGAGCAGCCTGAAACCATCATCATGTTGGGCGAATCCCCGCTTGCTCTAGAGTTGCGCGCCCGCTTGGCAGCAGATGGATATACGGTGCGCATCCCCCTTGATGAGGACAATATCTTTTCCTATATCCACGACCTCGATGGGCTTTTTACGGTGCTTGCCATCGACCAGCTCCACTGCCCCATCGATTGCGCCAATGCGCTTGCCGGCACCCCGACGACGTGGCTACCCATCTCCGTACTGGACAATCGCGGCATTATCGGACCCCTGCGCGTGGAGGGGCAAGGCCCCTGCCCGCTGTGCATTCACTTATTCCGCGTGGATGCGGATCCGCAGTGGACCACCATCGCCTCCCAGCTCACTAGCGTGCGCAGGCAGCCAGAAAAGCTGGTCATCGATGCGGTAGCGGCACAAGCACAGGTGGTGATCCGCCGCTTAAGCAAGCGCCCCCTCCCGCCAGGCGCGCCCACCTCTTCTCCGCGCCCGGGCCAACAATGGGAGGTAGACGTCTACGGCCGCCACCAGCAGCGCACGGCCATCGCCCATCCGCGCTGCCCGGTGTGCTACGGCGGCAAGGTCAACCTGGCTACATCCGCACCGAGCGAATGACCTCCAGGATTTGCTCGCCGTAGCGCTCCAACTTATTGGGCCCTATTCCGGAAATGGACAATAGCTCCGCCTCATCTGCTGGCAGCTCTTCTGAGATGGCCTGCAGCGTGGCATCCGTAAAGATGACATAGGCCGGAACCTTTTCTTCCCGGGCAACCTGCGCGCGCCACGAACGCAGGGCGGAAAACACCTCGTCATCGCCATTGCCCTCGCAGTCTTCATGCCGGCCAATGACCTTTTCCGCCGGGGTCTCTAGTACCCCGCTGCATACGCGGCAGCGCTTCGGGCGGCGGGAGCGGCCACTTCCCGCAGCCGATTCCACGCCTGGCGCGATGCCGTCGAGGAACCGAGTGCGCTCCCGGGAGGCCCTGGAACCGGCGGTCTTCGCCAATGCCCACGACAGGGCTAGGTGCTCGCGGGCGCGGGTAATGCCTACATAAAACAGGCGGCGCTCTTCCTCGATCTGCTCGTTACCCGCCTTAATGGCGTGGTTGATGGGCATGAGCTTTTCGCTCAGTCCGACGAGGAAGACGGCGTCCCACTCCAAGCCCTTTGCCGCGTGCACCGTAGCGAGAGTAACGCCCTCCATGGCGGGGGCTTGCTTATCGGTAGAGCGGCGGCGCAGCTCACCCAGCACCCCGTTGAGATCGATGCCCGGGGTGGATTCCACGATCTTCTCAATCAATCCCACCAGCGCGTTCAGCGATTGCCAGCGCTCGCGGGCCTGCGCGCCCTGCGGTTCGGTGGCGCTGAGCCCAAGCTCGACGAAGGCGGCCCGCGCAATCGCCACGGGGTCCTCCGGCAAATCATCGCGGCGCGTGGCGGCAATGAGCACGCGAATGGCCTCCAGAATCTCCGGGCGGCGGAAGAAACCTTCACCGCCGCGGACTTGGTAGACCACTCCGGCATCGGCAAGCGCCTGCTCAAATTGTTCCGACTGGGCGTTGATGCGGTACAGGATGGCAATTTCTGAGGCCGGCACGCCCTGATTGAGCAGGGTGAGCACCTGCCCGGCCACCTCTTGCGCCTCATTTTCCTCGGACTCGTAGGCCTTAAACGTCGGCTCCGGCCCAGGCTCGCGCATACCCTGCAGCTCCAGGCGGGTGCCCGCCGCGCGCCCCGTAGCCTTGCCGATGACCCGATTAGCCAGGTCCGTGACCTGCGGCGTAGAGCGATAGTCGCGCTGCAGCTTGACGATGGTCCCGTCCGGATAGCTGCGCGAAAAATTCAACAGGTACTCCGGCGATGCGCCATTGAAGGAATAGATGGTCTGGTTGGCATCGCCCACCACGGTGAGATCATCGCGATCGCCCAGCCAAGCATTCAGCACGCGCTGCTGCAGGGGCGTGACGTCCTGGTACTCATCAACGACGAAGGTGCGGTACTGCTCGCGGAAGGTCTCTGCAATGGCCGGAACATTTTCGATGGCGCCAGCGATGTGCATGAGCAGATCATCGAAGTCCAGATGCATCATATCCGGGGTAGCCTTGGCCTTCTCGTAGCGCCGGAAGGCCTCGGCCACCTTGGCGGCATCGGCCGGGGCGGTGCGATCCGTTTCCGCGATGACGCTCTCATAGTCCTCCGCACTGACCAGCGCGGATTTCGCCCATTCGATTTCCGCCAGCACGTCGCGGATCATGTCTTTGGAATTATCCAGCCCCACCGAGCGCACCGCGCGGGCTACCAGCGGGAATTTATTATCCAATAGAGTCCACGGCAGATCGCCTGCGACCTGCGGCCAGAAATACTTCAGCTGGCGCCGCGCGGCCGCGTGAAAGGTTTGGGCCTGCACGCCAGCCACGCCCATCATGCGCAGGCGATCCCGCATTTCTCCTGCCGCACGCGCGGTAAAGGTCACGGCCAAAACGCGCTGGGGGTTTACGAACCCTTGATCCACCATATTGGCGATGCGATAGGTAATGGTGCGCGTCTTACCGGTGCCCGCGCCCGCCAAAATGCACACCGGCCCGCGCGGGGCGGTGGCCGCGCGGCGTTGATCCTCATCCAGCAGGGACAAATCCGGCTTATTCACCGTGATACCACTCCATAATCATCGTGTGTGCGATAGAACCCGCGGTGGCCAACGGGAGCTCAAGCAGCTCGGCGCGGGTCACCCAACGAATTTCTTCCAGTTCCCCATCAGTATGGCAGGTGGGCTGGACATCCGATGTCTCTGCGTGAAAGCCCAGCATAAGCGAGCCACTCGGCGGCCACGGCTGGGATCCCCAGTAGCGAAGATTCTCAATGCGCCGCCCAGTTTCCTCCATGGTTTCGCGGGCAAAGGCGGCCTCAATGGTCTCTCCCGGTTCCACGTATCCGGCGATCAAGGAAAAGAAGCTATTGCGCCCGCGATTGCGCGCCAGCAAAATCTGCTCCTCGCCCTTGAGTTCAATGAGCCCGATAACCGCCGGGTCTAGGCGCGGAAACACCATGCGGCGCGAATCCTGCGGATCGCGGCCAATAATACCCGGCGTGGGATAGTCCAACGGGTGGCCCGTGCGCGGATCGAAGCGCTGCTCCAGCCGGTTGCGAATCAAGGCAATGGCCTGCATGACGAGGGTATTATCGGCGAAAAAAGTCGCAGGTTGCAGCTGCCCCATCCCCCGCGCGATTGCTTCCGGGCAGGCAAAAACGTGCAGCGTGCCGATGTCCACCATCTCCGGTGTCCCCACGCCCTCCGGCAATTGCTCCACCAACGCGGCGTCCCCGCTCGCGGTGGCAGGCACTAGACCCGTGTGCGTTACGGGCAAATACAATTAATCCTCCTCGTCCTCATCCTGCACTTCCACGGGTTGCTCCAAGTCATGCTTGATATACAGCAGGCGGTCGCCCGGTTTCAGTGCGGAGGCATCAGCGGTATCAACGCGGTGAAGTTCGTTATTGCGCAGCACCGCGAGCACGATATCCGCCAGGTGGCGCGGGTTGGAACCAACCTCGAACTCGCGCACGGCGCGCTCAGATACGGAAAAGCCCTCGTTAGGAGAAAGCAGGTCCTCCATCATTTCCACCACGGTGGGGGTCACGGTGGCAAGCCCCAGCAGGCGGCCGGCGGTCTCTGCAGACGTCACCACGGAATCTGCACCGGATTGGAGCAAGAGATGGCGGTTTTCGGACTCGCGCACCGAGGCCACAATCTTGGCCTTGGGGGCAAGCTCGCGCACGGATAGGCAGCACAGCACCGCGGTATCGTCCGAGGACGGGGTGACCACAATGGAGTTTGCGTGCTCCACCCCGGCGATCTTAAGCACGTCCTGCTTGGTGCCCGAGCCAAAGATGGTGACCAGCCCATGGTGTTCCGCATGAGCCAGCGAGGCGCGGTTATTATCGATGACCACAATCTGGGAGGTGGGCACGTCATCTGCCAAGAGCGCGGCGACTGCCCCGGCGCCCTTCGTTCCATAGCCAATAACGACGGTGTGGTTACGCAATTGTTTTCTCCAGTTCTGGATTTCAAAGGTGCGGCGGGCCTTGTCCGTCAGCACGGATAGCGTCGCACCAACCAACAGCACAAGGAAGACGAGGCGGGCTGGGGTAATAAGTACGAGGTTGATAAACCGCGATTGCTCCGTAACGGGAACGATATCGCCATACCCCACGGTAGTCAGGGTGACGGCGGCATAGTAGGAGGAATCCAAAAGCGACATGTCCTCGCTATAGCCCTCACCGTCTAAGTACACCACGATGGTGACAAAGATGAGGATGCCAAATGCCCACAGCGCGCGTTTGGCCAACTGGCGCCACGGGCTGGCGTTTTGATCCTTGGGCACAGTGATGACATCAAGGAGCGCGTGATCAGGTTGCGAGGACAACTCGACCTGCGGCAAAAAGCGCTGTTTAATACGCCCTTTGAGCACCTTCGCATGTTTTTTGGCCACTGGCCCAGCCTTCTTTTCTGGATCGATTTTTGATTCCGCCGGTTATACGGGGACGCAACTATCCATTCATCGTCCGCGTTCCGTCCCCATACCTTAGCCCTAGTGGCCTGCTACTGACGATTCAAGCAGGCTACGCAGCTCCTCACCTTGGGCTAAAGTATCTGGCTCAAAAGTATAACCATCGTGAACATAATGGAAAGCGGCGCGGATTTTATCGCCGCCGTGGATGCGCCGCCAGGCTTCGGCATAGACCGCCAACTGAATCTTCGCCGCTTCCATGGCAGTACCCTTCGGCGGCCGCCCGGTCTTCCAATCCACCACCATCCAGGTGTCATCTGCCAAGCGGAAGACGGCATCCATTCGCCCGCGCACCACCGCGCTGCCGATGGTAATTTCAAACGGCGCCTCCACAAAGTCCGGCTGGCGCTGCGCCCACTCGGAATTCAGGAAAGATTCCTTAAGCTCTTCCAGATCGAAATCCTCCGGCTCATCGATGCCCGGCAATTCCTCTTCCCCTAGCAGCGCGGGGCTGCCAAAGCGCTCTTCCAGCCACGCGTGGAAGGCGGTGCCTCGCTTGGCATAGGAATTGGGCTTAAACGGCACGGGGCGGCGTTGCCGGCGCGCAAACTGTAGCGGATCGCTGCCCAGGGCCACCATGTCAGAAGCGGTAAGTTCACTGGGAAGTTCCACATTCACAACCGGTTGCTGCAAGGACTTGTATTCCTCAATGAGCGCGCCCGCATCCTGTTCCCACAACTCGAAGGTCTCGCCGTGGCTTAACTCAGGAAGGTCCTCCATCGCGGCCAGGACCGCATCCGCGCCGGCTAGGGAATCCGGATCTGCTTCAAGGGCCGGGAAGAGCCCACTTTCTGCCGCATGAGCCGAGGTTTCCACCGGCTCTTCGGGCACCGTCCATTCCCCTACGTACTGGGGGAAGGTTTCTTTTAGCCTTTCGAGGTACTCGTACGGGCCCTTCTTAGCCTTGCCCGTCCGGTTATTCGTGCCGGAGCCGGTAACGGTCAACGTGGACTCGGTTCTGGTGAGGGCCACATAAAACAGGCGAGCCGCTTCCTCCGCGTTATGCGCGCGGTCATCATCCAAGAATGCCTTGCAGGCTTTTTCGAATTCTGAGCGGGTAACCGCATCCGGTGAGACCTCGATGTAGTCATTGTCACCGGGCACCTTTTCTATCTTGGACAAAAAGGTCTCTGCTTGGGCCTTATAGCTCGAAGAGTCAGCGTGCACGACATAGACGTGTTCCCACTCCAGGCCCTTGGCCTTATGCACGGTCATGATTTGTACGCGATCCGTTGAGGCGGGCACCTCCCCAAGCCCGAGGCCATCTTCATGTTCGCGGGCGAGCTCCAAATAATCTAGGAGCGCATACAGGGAATCCCCGTGGAATCCGGCGACGATATCGGCGAATTTATCCAGGTGGGTGGCTCCCCCGGCGCTGCCGCGGGCAAGGACCTCGGTACGGATATTGAAGATGGCCTCGATGTCCGCAAAGAGATCGCTTAAAGGCTTGGATAGCGAGTAGGTGCGCAGGTAGCGCAGCTTGGCAGATACCTCTTCCATGCGCGCCAAGCCCTGCGGGGTATAGCGGTCGCGCTCGCCGAGGTCCGCCAGGGCATCGGCAAGCCCCACCGTTTGATCTGGGCCCTCAGCCGTAAGCTGCGCTAATTGGGCGCGCAGATACTCCTCAGGATCCATACCCTCTTCCCACTGCAGGCGCTCTTGTTTTGCCCCCGCCAGGTTCTTTTGGCGCGCGGCAAGGGCTTGAATATCGCCCATTCCCAGCCCGCAAATGGGCCCGGCGAAAATGCGGAGGGCCGCTTGCGCGTCTTCCGGCCGCACCAGCATGGTCGCCAGCGCTACGAGGTCCTGGATTTCCGGTTGCCACAGCAGTCCACCCAGGCCATTGATTTCATTGGGGACATCGACGGCATCCAAGGCTGCTGCAATGGCCGCGGTTTGCCGGTTGGTACGCACCAGCACCGCTGCGCGAAAGCCATCGCCCTCGCGCGCATCCCACTGCTGCCTTAATTTCTGCGCAATAAACTCGTGTTCCTCGTCTTCGCTGGCGAAATAGGCCAGCTCAATCTCGCCTTCGCCCTTGTGCGGGGCCGCGTGCAGCTCATCGACGGGCCGCGGGCCGCCCCCAAAGACCCCGGCCGCCACCGAGTTGGCCAGCTCCAAGGCACCCGACGGGTTGCGCCACGAGGTAGTGAGCTGATCCTTGGGAGCAGGCGTGCCATCGGCTTGCGGGAAATCCTCCACAAACGCGGTGAGGTTTTCTGAGGTAGCCCCGCGCCAGCCATAAATGGCCTGCATGGGATCGCCCACCGCGGTCACGGAAATGTCCTTGTGTTCCCCACCAAAGAGGCTGCGCAGGAGTACGCGCTGGGCATAAGACGTATCTTGATATTCATCCAGCATGACCACGCGGTAGCGCTGCGCCTGTTGCTTGCCCACCGCCGGGTGCGATTGCGCGAGGCGCGCCGCTACAGACATCTGCTCGCCAAAGGTGATGACCTGCTGCTCTGCCTGCGCGCGCTTGAGTTCCTCGATCAAAGGCACGTACTGCACGCGTAGATCCTGGACATTGATGTACTTCTGCAGGTCCCTGGAATACTCGCCCTTCGTCCTCGGGGCCTTTTCCAGGTTGTCTATATCGGCGCGAAAATCCCGTGCGAATTCGGCGATATCATCCGGATCCTTCAAGGAATTGTCCATATCGGAGGTGATCTTGAGCAGGACTTCCGTAATGGAACCCAAGGTCTTTTCATCCGATAATTTGCCGCCGTAGTTTTTCACCACGTCATAAGCAATGGCGAAGCGCTCTGCTTCCGTGATGATGCGCGCCGAGGGCTCTACTGGGACCAGGAGGCCGTATTCGCGCACGAGCTCGCCGGCATAAGAATCATAGGTGGCCACGGTAGGTGCGATATTGTTAAGCGCCTCCGCAGCGGGGCTGCCGGGGACGATGAGCCCGGAATCGCGCAGCTGAATGAGCTGGCGGCGAATGCGCTGTTCTAGTTGCTGCGCCGCCTTGCGCGTAAAGGTCAGCCCCAGCACTTCCTCTGGGCGCACGTAGCCATTGGCTACCAAATAGACCACGCGGGAGGCCATGGTTTCCGTCTTACCGGCACCCGCGCCGGCCACCACAAGCTTGGGGCCAAAAGGACCCTCGATGACGTGGGCTTGTTCCTCAGTGGGTGGGTAGTCCTTGCCCAGTGCTTTCGCTATTTGTTCCGGGGAAAAATTCTGCTTAGGCATGGATGGTCATCTTTCCTTCCTCCTGCACTGGGCAGATGGTACGAATGGGGCACTTATCGCAATCCTTATTGGTGCGGGCGGTAAGCTGCGGACCGCGCAATTCCGCCGCCAGTGGTGGCAAAAGTGCGGAGAATTCTTCCAGGGCCTCTGCGGTGAGCTGGCTTTGTGTGCGGGTGGTAATTTTGCTGGAATCTTTTCCGGGATAGACAAGAACTCCGCCTGCGCGCGGCATCCCTTCGCCATCGCGCACGCGCTGCCCGTCGAAGCTTCCCCGGGACAAGGCCAATTGGTAGGTCATTAGTTGGCGGTTTTCTTCCGCCTCCGCCTGCGTCGCTGCAGATTTACCGGTCTTGAGGTCCACGACCAGGTAATTTCCATCCCCGTCCTGCATCAAGCGGTCCATGAATCCGCCGACCCGAATATCCGGGGCGACCTCGACGTAGACGGGTACTTCCACCCCGGCGAGTTCATTTTTAACCTCGGATTGCTGTGCCCATTGCTGCGTGCGCTCCAGCAGGCGGGAGAATTCTTCCAACTTGCTCTGTAGCTGCCACTGCGGAACATCCAGGATGAGCTCATAGGCTTCCATGACGAGCAGGCGGGCCTTTTCCGCATCCATGCCGCGGCCGATGGCCTCCAAGAAGGCGTGTGCCATGGTGCCGCGCAAGAGGTGCTCGGCGCCGCTGGGATCTTCGGCCAAGTTTCCCACAATCGCCTTGAGCGGGCAGTTGAGCAGGGCTTCGACCCGGGATGGCGATAGGCTCTTGCTACCGCGCAGCTGCGTATGCGATGCCACAGAGCGCGCGGAGAACCACTGGTCTGGGTGGGCGCCTGGGATTCCCGCCTGCGCTAAACGCGCCAGCTGCCGGGCCGCCTGACGCCGCTCCGCCTCGCCGGATTCTGGGTTCGCGACCACGCGGCGCAATTGCGCCACGAAGGAAGGTACAGACAGCACCGATATATCGAGGGGATCGACCTCGAGTCCATCGCGCAGGGACACCGGTGCTGGCTCTGGAACGTCTAAGCCCAGCTCGCGGGGAAATTGGGTGGCGCGCAAGGCGCGGCTGGCTTCCCGGCGCGCCATTGTGCCGGGAACATCAACCCCGCGCCCAGTAAATTCCGCGATGAAGCGGGAAGGCTCTGCAAAGGCATCCTCGTTGGGATTTTCCACCGCAGCGATGAGTAACCGGTTCCGGTGGCGCGTGGTGGCGACGTGGAAGAGCCGGCGCTCTTCGGCCAGACGGGAGGCGATGTGGCTAACAGGGGTATCAGGCTCAATATCGCGGTCCAGGAGATCGATGAGATCTTCTTGGCCAAAAATGGACCCGGTCTCCCCCAGCGAGGGCCACGCGCCTTCTTGGGCTCCGGCGACGATGACGGTATCCCATTCGCGGCCGACGGCGCCGTGGGCGGTGATGATCTCCACGGCCTGTGGGATGGCGGTGCGGCGGTCGCGGACGCCGGTGGGCAGTTCTTGTTCGGTGATGTGGGTTAAAAAGGACTGCAGTGAGGAGCCGGGGCGGCGCTCGGAGTAATCACCGGCGGCGTCAAAGAGCGCCATCATGGCATCGAGGTCGCGGTCTGCTTGGGAGCCGGTGGCGCCGCCGCGCAAGGCGGATGCCTGCAGGCGCATATCCAGCTCGGTAGCGCTCCATACTTCCCACAGGATCTCTTCCACAGAGGCTTGGGCTTGCATGGCCTGCCGGCCCGCGGCGAGTACCGCGCGCACGCGCTCCAGGATGGAAAACTCGCGTTCGGTGAGCTGTCCGTTGAAGTCCGGTAGATCGCCGTGCAAGAGCTCGCGCAGGCTATCCATGCCGCGCGTATCGGGCGCCCACCGGCGCAGGCCGCGAATCAGGCGGCGCAGTGTGACGGGATCCGCCCCGCCCACGGGCCCAGTAAGCAATTCCTCGAGCTCCGCATTGCTGAGGTCTTCTTCCAAGGCGCGCAGGGCAAGGAGCATGGCGGATACTAGGCGCTGCTCAGCCAAAATGACGTCGGTTGGGCTGATATGCACGGGCACCCCGGCGGCCAGCAAGGTGCGGCGCATCTGGCCAATATCCGCCGTTGAGCGCACAATGACGGCGATATCGCGCCACTGCACGCCATCGTCCAAATGGCGGCGGCGCACGGTATCGGCCACCACATCGCGCAGGCGGCCCTCAGAATCCACGATGGAAACGCAGGCCGGAGATCCGCTGCGGTGCGGCTGCGAAAGCTCGACGGAGTTCTCCGCGGGAAATTCCTCGAGGAACTGCGAATTCGCACCGCGGAAGGCAAAGACGGATTGGTCCGCATCGCCGCCGATGACCAGCAATTGTGCATCGGAGGCCAAGCGAGAGATGAGCTTGCCCGCGGTGGGATCTAATAGCTGGGCATCATCGACCACGATGGTGTGCCACGGATGCGAACTCGTAAGTTCTGGGCGCAGCAAGACCTGGTTGACTAACTCGGCCGCGGAATAGGAATGCGCCCCGGATAGGGCTTGGACGCGTTCGTATTCGCGCAGGAACGTACCGGCAGCACTCCACATACCGCGGCCGTACTTAGCTCCGAGGCTCTCTAAATCCGCGGGGCTAAGTCCTCGTTCAATGGAGCGCAAAAGAAAATCGCGCAGTTGGCGGGCAAAGCCTACGTACTCAAGGGCGGGGCGGACTTCCTCTGGCCAGTCGCCGTGGCCGGATTCAGCGTGGCCTTCGAGCAATTCCCGGATAACGGCATCTTGTTCCGCGCCGGTAATAAGGCGCAATTCCTCGTCGCTTGCACTGCGCAGAAGGGCAAAGGCCAAGGAGTGGATGGAGCGGACCATGGAGGATTGTGCCGCATAATCTTCGAGGCGTTCCGAAAGCTCGCGGCGCAGGCGGGCGCCGGATTCCTTGGAGGCGGCGACAACGAGGATGCCGGAGGGATCTGCCCCCGTCTCCTGGGCGCGGTCGAGGGCATGAATGACGGTATCGATAAGAAAACTGGATACGCCGGTTCCAGCGGTGCCGGTTACCTTCCAGGTACCGGTTTCCGGCAGCTCAACAGGCCAGGAACGAGCGTATGCGGACGGGGTGCGGGCGATGAGTCGTACCTCGGGCGACGGCGGTAAGACCACTCCCGCGCGGGCGGTGGAATGGGGATTGTAAGTCACCGCCCCAGTATCGCAGATGCCCTAGACACAAGAAACTGTTCTACCCGCTCAATATTAGAACGCACATTCGAGCGCGACCGCGGATTCAGATCATTGATATGCCGGCGGTAAGACACCGCCCGCAGCAAAAGCTCCTGCATGCCCGGCACGTGGCCAAACCGCTGGCAGATATCATCATCTACCACCTGTGCGATCAAACCGTCCACGATCACGAGCGCTGCGCTCCACCCCGCCGGGCGGGCAGATTGGCTCGGCACGAGATCCACGATTCCCGGTGGGTGCGCGCCATAAAAGACCGTGGTGGTCAGCAGAGCGGTATGAGCGGTGACCAAGGGGACATCGGCAAGCGCGGCCTTATCGTAGGCCTCCCCCGTCTCCGCCCAGGCGGTGCGCTCCGCGCGGGCAAAGGCATCATCGCGGTGCGCACCCGGCGGCGCAGGTGCATTGGCCATGGCATCGTCCAAGCGCAAGGCCGTCTGCGCCGCTTCATCGATGCGCCCGGTGACCTCGCCGGGAAGGAACTGCGTCGCCTTCCACCCGGCCGCGGTATGGCGCCCGTCGCTCGCGAGAACCGGCCTCGATACCCGCGCGCCCGGCACGCTGAGCCTTTCGCGCACCTTGGCAGACCACGCCGCGAAAGGGCCGGCCTGGGAGTAGACAACGTCTCCCACCTTGATGCCGTTATCCCAAACCGGGCCCAGCTGATCGCCTTGGGCCCGGCGCGACCCTGTCGCTCCGGTCTCCGCGTGGAAGGCGCTTAAAACATGCTCTGGGGGAAGCGGCATCCAGTACTCCTTATTGGGGTTGGTGGGGATCCTTGTGCTCCGGATTGGGATATGGCCACGGGTTAGGCTCGCAGGTCACATCCTCATCAGGATAGACCTCCTTGGGATTGCGGTCATGCAATTGTTTATTGTTCAAGCTCAGCGTCTGCTGCATCATCACCGGGGCCAATTTGCCCTCGCCGCCGCATTGCTGGTGGGAGGCATAGCCAATGGCGTGGCCCAATTCGTGATTGATGACGTACTGGCGGTAATTGCCCAAATCGCCCTCAAAAGGCGTGGCTCCGCGTACCCACCGCGCCTCATTGATGATGGTGGTGGATTCGCCGGTAAACATGGTGTGGCAGGAGGTTTCCGTTTCGATCTTCTCACCACACCGCTCCGCGGCCGTACCTAATGAGGTCAGCTGGATGCGAGTATCGGGATCGTCTGCGGAGGCAACGTGCTCGAATTCGAAGTCACCTTGGGCGGTCCACCCGCGTGGATCCGCAAGGGTTGCCTCCACCATTGCGGCAAAGGCATCATCGCCGCCGTAGGGAGCGGTATTAAGTCCATCTTCTACCTCGATGGAATAGCGGACCTTCTTCTCGCCGCCTTCACCGGCTACAGCACCGGGGCGGCCGATTGCGTGGAAAGTGCCCTTGCCCTTTTTGGTGAAGTCACTTCCAGGGGGCATCTCACTAATCTCGCGCTCTACCGCCTCCGCATTTGCGGGATCCGGGCCCGTGAGATCTTCGTGGGTAGGAGTGGCGGCGGCGGTAGTTTCCGCACTGGATGCATCGCCATTGTCATCGCCCGAAGAGCCAGACGCGATATCCACAATCACCCAGACGGTAAGCAGCACCATCACGGGGATAGCCACCACACGCCACCAGCCGTAGCGGCGGGCGAACCGGACCACCGGGTTCGGGTGATCCGGAATTCGCCCATGGCCCTGCTGAGCCTTGCGATTCTGCCTACTTTCCATAGGCATTGAGGATACCCGGTTGCTTATTCACACACTGAATTAGCAAACCTTTAGAAAGCCCCAAGCTTAGGCGCCGGCGAAACCGACGGACTGCTTCTTCGCGGCACCAACTTCGACGTACACCACGCGGTCCGTGCGCACGAGGTACTTGCGGCCCTTGTCATCTTCTAGCTCCAACGTGGCGTTTTCCGCCAAAGCACTATTAATCTTTTGCGTCAGCTCCGCCTGCTCGCCCTTAGCGCTAATAATCAGCTCGCGCGGGGTATCTGCAAAACCAAACTTGATATCCATAAAATTATCCTCCTCTAATTAGAGTTTTACATGCCAATGGCCCCACTATAACCATCCCGGCTACTATCAAGGTGTGTCTGTCATAAAAACCCAGCCACCGACCTTCGCGGAGCTCGGCGTCGCCGCCGAAATCTGCGATGGGCTCGCTGACCGTGGCATCGCGCGAACCTTTGCAATCCAGGAATTAACCCTGCCCATTGCGCTCAATGGCCAAGACCTCATTGGCCAGGCGCGCACCGGCATGGGCAAGACCTTTGGCTTTGGCGTACCGCTGCTCGACCGCGTTTTTGATGACGCGGATATTGCCCCGCTGGATGGGACGCCGCGGGCGCTTATCGTCGTGCCCACCCGCGAGCTCGCGCAGCAGGTCACCGCGGATCTGCAGGACGCGGCCGCGCACCTGCCGGTCCGCCTCGCTGCCATCTACGGCGGGCGCCCCTATGAGGAGCAAATTAAGCTCCTCCAGCGCGGCGTCGACGTGGTCATCGGCACGCCAGGCCGCCTGCTCGATCTGCATGAGCGCGGCGATCTGGTCCTGCGCCACGTCGCCATCGTGGTGCTCGATGAAGCCGATGAGATGCTGGACCTTGGCTTTTTGCCCTCCATAGAGGCCATTTTGGAAGCACTCGATGGCAATGCGCACCAAACAATGCTGTTTTCTGCCACCATGCCGGGCGCAATCTTGAACCTATCGCGCCAGTTCATGCATAAGCCCGTACACATTCGGGCCGAATCGGAGGCGGATGAGGTCACGCACGAAACCACCCGCAAGGTCACCTTTCAGGCCCACCGCATGGATAAGGTGGCGGTCATCGCGCATATCCTGCAGGCCCAAGGCCGGGGGCGCAGCATCATCTTTACCCGCACTAAACGCTCGGCGGCGCAATTAGCCGATGACCTTGCTGAGCGCGGCTTCCGCGTCGGCGCCGTGCACGGTGACTTGGGCCAAAAGTCCCGGGAGAAGTCCCTGCAGGCTTTCCGCTCGGGTGAGGTGGAGATCCTCGTCGCCACCGATATCGCGGCGCGCGGCATCGACGTCGACGATGTCACCCACGTCATCAACTACCAGGTTCCCGATGATCCCATGACCTTTATCCACCGCATCGGGCGCACCGGCCGCGCTGGGCACACCGGCACCGCCGTCACCCTCGTTGGCTACGATGAGCTGGCCAAATGGCAGGTCATCAACGATGAGCTAGGCCTAGATATGGCCACGCCGCCGCAGTGGTTCTCCACCTCCCCGGAGCTTGCCCAGGCGCTTTCCATCCCCGCTGGTGTGCAGGAAAAGGTGGGGCCTGCCACCAGCGTGATTGGCCAGATTCCGGCGCATAAGCGTTCCGCGGGACAGACCCAGACGCGACCCCAGTCTCGGTCGCGGTCTCGTTCCGGGGCTCGGCGCGGTAATGGCACGCCCCGAGGAGGGCGCCGATGACTAAGGCCCCCATCTTGCGGGCTACCGCGGCGGATTGGAAGGCCACCGGCATCATCGGCGCTATCTGCGCCATCGCGGTGGGCGGGGCAGTCGCCACGGCCAATATCCACCAGGCTGACCTGCACCAAGAGGCCGTTCCTGGGGAAAGCGATGCCGCTGTGCTTGCCGATGTCCCCTCCTCCCTCACCACTGCCTACAGCCTGCCCAACCAGCCCGTACCCGGCCAATACCGCGCCATTTCCACCCACGGGTTGAGCATTAGCCACGATGGCGATGTACTCACGGCCACCAATGCCGATGGCTCCACGGCCTGGACCTATACCCGCAGCGATGCCGAACTCTGCTCGCTTTCTACCGCCTGGGGCAAGGTGGTTGCCACCTATCGCACGGGCGTGGGCTGCGGGGATACGGTTGCCATCGACGCCGCGACGGGTGAATATGACTCCACCCGCAGCGCTATTAATTCCCCGGATGTTGTACCCGTGCAATCCAATGACCGTGTAGGGACCGTTTCTGCCGGGCGAATCGATCTGTGGCGCTCAGATCTCGTGCGCACCGTGGAATACGGCGACGTAGAGGCCAAGCAGGAGGCGCAGAAGCAACCGCACGAGGAGTGCACCATTTCTTCGGCGTTGACGCGTACCGAGAATCTCGCGCTGACGGAATCATGCCCGGAAGAACCTCACACCACCTGGTTAAGGTTTCAAACCACCACCCCGGAGGACTCCCGGGAACCAGAAATGGACGCCGATATCTCCGTCGATCGCGATGGGGCGCGGCTTATCGCGGTGGGCCAAGACGCCGCCGCGGTCTATGTCCCCGGCCCAGAACCCCGCATTGAGTCCTACAACAACCAGGGCGACAAGCTTTCTTCTACCCCAGTAAAGCCTTCCGACGCCATCGATTACGGCACAAGCCCTTTCGCCCCGGCCGTTGCGGATCTCCCGCACCATATGACGTGGTTTGGTGGGCAGCGCCTCTACCTTTTAGCCCCCAGTGATTTGCGGATCGATCACGTCATTGACGGCGCCATCGGCACCCCAATTTCAGTGGCTGGGCGCATGCTGATGCCCACCGAAAAGGGCATATCAGTGGTGGACTGGTCTACCGGGGAGGTACTGCGCGAGATAGCCGTCGACCGCGGAGATTACCGTGGTCCCGTCCACCTCACGTTGGCGGGCGAGACCATTGTAGAAACCCGCGGCGATACCGTCGTTGGCCTCAGCAGCGACTAAGCGAGTGCCACTCGCTGCTCCCGCGCGAATGGCCCAAACGCGAGTGACCCTTAGAAATTCGAGGCGGCCCACTCCGAGGACTCGCGCCTAAACATCAAGAGATAAAGCACCGCAACCGCGCTTAACAGGGTGATAGTCCCCAGTACCGGGGATCCACCGCTATACATTTGAAACGCGCTCGCGCCCAAGATGAGCTCTACGAGGACCACGGCACCTCTTCCCCATCGCTTTCCCTTCACCATGGCCCAGGCGCCTGCGATGACGAAGCCAAAGACGATGAAGATAAAGATGGCGGTGCCAAGCCCCACAAAGCTTCCCGATCCGGAATCAGAGACCATCGAGTCATTTTCCGCACCCACCGCTTCGCGCACAATGAGGAAAATGCCAAAACAAATAACCGCGATGGATTGCACCGTGGCAATGCCAGCGCCTATCAGCACCGACCGTGGGGCACTATCCGGTGCTGCCGCTGGCGCTGCCGACTTATCTCGCTGCTGCTTATTTACGTGGCGTTTGTTCTGCTTAGACACAAATCCCCAGTCTACTAATGCGGCGCGGATTTTTTCTGTGCCACCCACGGCGGGCCTCGATGTTGCCTGCAGTGGCGCGGGGGCAGGGGGGCTGAACTGGGAGATTTGACGGTCTCTCCCTCACCACACTCACCATATAGCACCTATAGCTGCAGCTCACGGCGATTCTCACAGGCTTCTTTAAAATTTGATTTTGGCATTTATGGCCCCCACACTGCGCCTATTTGCGTGATGTTAACCACAATTTAGCCTTTAACCCTAGCGGCGATCGGGTAAACATGTCATGATTCTCTAGTAGCAAAAAGAAAGAGGGCGTAAACCTCTTCTTAACCTGGAGGAAACTTCAGGCAACAACACCGTGAACCATAGGCGGCGGCGACGCTGGCCCGACCTCGAGACCGGGCCCCACTGCTAGCAGACCAGTTCACACACCACCTAAAAATCAAGGTGCTTTCCTGCCCCGCACGGATTGCGCTCGTATTTACTGCTGTCAAAAATTTGTTAGGAGATATCAATCATGGATTGGCGCCACGAAGCCGTTTGCCGCGACGAAGACCCAGAGCTGTTCTTCCCAGTAGGTAACTCTGGTCCTGCTCTTACCCAGATCGCTAAGGCCAAGCTGGTCTGCAACCGCTGCCCCGTCGCTTCTTCCTGCCTCAACTGGGCACTCGAGTCTGGCCTCGACGCCGGCGTCTGGGGCGGCCTGTCCGAAGAGGAGCGCCGCGCCCTCAAGCGTCGCCGCAACCGCGGCCGCGGCCGTTCCCGCGTGTCCGCCTAAAAGCGCGGACCCGGAGAGCCTAACGCCTACCCCAATTTTCGTTTCGGCGCCCTTAGCCGCTACAGTTGAATAAAGTTCAGAAACCCTCAACGAAGGAGTGCGCAATGAGCAAGCGTGGTCGCAAGCGCAAGGATCGCCGCAAGAAGGCCGCTAATCACGGCAAGCGTCCTGGCGCATAACGTACAGCACATATTAAAAGCCCGGTTTCGTACCAGTTCACCTTAAGAACTCGTACAGCCGGGTTTTTAATCTTTCTATTAGGAATCCGACTCTCGGAGTAGTAGCGACCAGAGCGCTCATTTTGGTTTGATACTACTGGTCCGCAACGGGGCATCGGTCATAACTTCCCGCGATGTGCACTAATTGAACTCATCTCGTGGTTTACGTTGGATGTCTTCCCTTAGCAGGTATAGCGATCGGCGATGGTGGCTCCTGTTACATATGGGTGCCCATCGTCCGTAAGCTGTTCGCCTCAACTACCTCCTCAAGGCGAAAGACGCTGGACGACGACGAGTATGCAGGACTTGCCCGAGACTCAGCATGCAAACTGGTAGTAGCCGGAACCCGCACAAACGGACCTGACCCCTGTTTGGTGGGCACCAGCACTTTGATCACTAGGCATGGCCGCGACGCCGGCACAGCACGCCTTGAAACCGCGACAGAGCCATCCGCCACGCGAAAATGAACTTCTGTGAAAACTCACCACTTGAGCGCGGAATAGATACTCGGCAACGAAGTTTTAATTCTTAGGCGACATCCTCCTGACTGGGATTATGCGGGCCCCGCGAGCTCGGAAAAGTGCATCACTCTGGTGCACCATTGCCTCAGCAAGCTTTCCTCATGGCTAACAATAACCACTGCACACCCGGCGGCAGCCGAATCGTACAACTTACGCATAACTCCTGCAGCTGTCGCGTGATCAAGTGCTGAGGTAGGCTCATCACACAAAATTACTGCGGGATCTGTTGCTAATGCTCGCGCAATTGCGATACGTTGCCGCTGGCCACCAGATAAGTCAACAGGTAGCCTACGGTGAAGTGAGTCGTCAATATCAACGCCGATAAGTAATTCTTGCGCTCTTATCTGCGCAAGCCGCTTAGTCTTAACTGATTTTGCATGCAGGGAAGCTCGTGTAACCGAATCAAGCGCTGTCTTTTTTGGATTTAACGCCGATGCAGGATCCTGCGGCACTATCTGGACTAAAGGACGAAGTTTACGTGGGATAGGTTTATCAGCTGGTCGGCGCGACCCCGCAAGCTCTAGATCACCCGTAGCATACGCATAACGCCCTAGTAGGGTTCGCAAGAAACTCGATTTGCCGCAACCAGATGGACCATAAATTCCAACCATTTCTCCTTGAAATAGCTCGAAGTTCACCCCTTTAATCAAGTCACAGCCATCAGGGCGTTGCACTGCGATATTGAAGCATTGCAAAGCCTTGGTCCCAGACCTCTGTCGTCCCGCGGAATGAGTATTTTCGGGGAAATCAACACCTCGGTCTTCAGATGACGCTTCTTCTCCGACTCGTAGGATCATATCTGCAAGACCGTGCACTTCGCCTTCTTGGTGCCCCGTGAAAATAATTGCAGTTCCACCCTTTGCTAATTCACGTAACAGCGCGCATATTTTGGCAGAAGTTTCCGCATCTAGGCCAGCCAATGGTTCATCCAAAACTATGACTTTCGGTGCACGGACCAATGCACGAGCTAACGCGACACGTCGTTGTTGACCTCCGGATAATTGCCCTATCCGACGTCTGGCGACACCAGCCTCCAGACCAACCTCCCGCAATTGTTCGGTGACGTTTAATCGGCTTTTCTCAGCGGAGACTTCGCGCAAGATAGAGCGGACGTTCATCAAAGGGTGCAATTCGAGTCCTGGATCTTGTCCGACAAATGCGACGTCTTCACGCCGAAATTTCAACAATTGCTTACGATCCAAGGAAAACGGGTCGGTACCGAATAAGTGCAGGCTACCTGTGACACGGCTGTTCTCAGGTTTAAAACCAACGAGTGCACGAAGCAGAGTTGATTTTCCAGCACCACTAGCCCCTACAACTCCCATAATTTGACCAGCACGAACGGTGAATTTGACTTGTGGAAGCAAGGTCTTCCCGCGCAACGAGATACTAAGGTTTCCTTTGATATTGCTCTTCTCATCCAGCATAATCGGTAACCTTTTTCTGACTGGAAATTTCTGTAGCTTCTGCAGCACCAAGCAAAGACAATATGACAACAGAACTCAGCCCCAACAGCGTAGCTGGGGCGACTACAGCCCAAGGATTTAACAAAATTCCTTGTGCGTTTTCATTAACCATTGTTGACCACGCAAAAGGTCCAAGGCTGCTGCCTACGCCCAGGAAAGATGCGATAGCTAAAAGGTACAGCGCTTCGATAATCCGAAGCCCCCATACTGACCGTAAAATGTGGGACATATTCGGGACGATGTCCTTAACTACGATTCGCCACGATGGCTCCCCCATCGATTGCGCGGCCTGAACATATCCCGTTCCTGCAATATTATGTGCGCCCGCTGCGCATACCCTCGCCGCATATGGGGTCCCTAGAAAAGCAACAGTAAGTATCAGCAACCAGATACCGGCCTCGGGGAATATAACAGTAAGCAAAAGCATCAGGATTACCGATGGCACTAATATAATGGCATCGGCCAAGGTATCGATAACTACTCCTAGCCGTGGATACAAAGCGCCAAATGAACCAAGAATAGCAGCAAAAATAGTCGTAAGCGTGCCACCAATAATCGCAGTCAACAGTAGCGATTGTCCACCGTGCAAAATCGCACCAAATACCGGTCTACCAAGGTGATCTGTTCCAAGTGGTTTTACCTGTTCCGAAGGAGCAAATGGAACGCCTTGTGGGGAAACGGACGCGACGTCACCGATCAATTCTGCTATCCATGGCCCGCAAAAGACACTGATGAAGAAGATGAACGCGAAACCAAGTCTCACTAGTTTGAATCGTGTCATAGTTGCCCTTTCGGACTCAGCGCTGCTTTTATGCCATCAGCGATTGTAAGCAAGAGCAGTATTATGGAACCGGTGACCGCCAGCATGGCTACCAAAACTGGAATATCGCGTTGGTTAACTGCTGAAGCAATTACCAGCCCTACTCCAGGGTGGTTAAAGAGAGTTTCTACTGCCACAGTTCCCGCTACCAATACACCAGAACTAGTCGCTAGAGATGCCGCAATTGCAGGCGCTGTTAAAGGAAATATGTGTATCCATAGCAAGCGGCGCTCGCTGATCCCGGCAAGACGTGCTGCATCAACATGAGGTAATTTACAGACATCACTGGTGGCGCTACGGACTATTCGACTGTTCCAAGCTACTTGGGGCACCAACAATGTCACCACTGGTAGCACATACATATTCCAATCGAGTCCCGAAGCTGAGCCGGTTAACGACGATGCGGGGAGAATGCGCAACCACAACGCAAATACTGCGATCAAAAATACACCGACGACAAACTCCGGGATTGCAATTAAGCTTGTTGTCGAAATATCAATTATTCGAGCTGCAAAACTCTTACTACTTGTAAATGCCCACCACAGCCCAATTACAATCGAGCAAACGGCAGTAATTCCAAAAGCAATTCCGGTGGTTATCAGCGTGGTTGGTAATGAATGCGTTAAAAGATCGCTAATTTCCCTCCCACTAGCTGAAGTACCGAAATCTCCTTGAACCGCACCAACCAGCCAGGATACAAATCGAAGATAAACGGGTTTGTCTAATCCTAATTCGGATTCAGCAGCCGCGAGTGCTTCCTCCGTGCGGTTCGTGCCAAGCCTTTGGGTCGCTGCATTACCTGGTAGAAGATCCACCAAGATAAATACCGTAGCCAAAACACCGACTAGCAACAGCAACCGAAGGCCTAGCCGAGGAAGCAACCATCGCAGCACCGTCATATTAAGACTTCGTCACCGTTTCGAGTTTCACACGGCCGTAACCTGGAGCATCTGGAATTCCATTAACGTTCTTCGCAGCAATATCGACAGCATCCGATGCTCCCCACACCACATAGCCACCGCGATTGAACTGGATTTCTTGCAACTTTTTATTCAGCTTTATGATTTCATCTTCGTCATTGCTTGCCAAAAGTTTGCTGTATGTCTCGTTGAATTCTTTGTCATCGAATGCAGTCTCATTCGATGGTGCATCACCGTCTAGGACTTTGCCTGCAAAAAATAGTGTGGTGTCGTTAGTACCCCAGTACGTGGAGTAAAGGTCCGCTTTTGTCCAGATATCATCATAGAAAGTTCCGGACTCTTTTTCGATGACGTCTACTTTGACCCCGATGTCTTTCATCTGCTCAGCAAACAACTTCATTGCATCCAATTGCCCGGGGGCTTCCGGAGTGACGTATAGCTCGTAGGTCTTATTGGAATCGAAATCTGCTTCTTTTAGTAGTTTTTTAGCCTTTTCGATGTCACGTTCACGCTGCAAACTGGTATCTAAATTGGGATCTCCAGTACCCAATACATCATTAGCAGTCTTTCCAAAGCCCGACAATGCACCATCCACGATTGCTTGCCGGTCTACACCGAGACGAATTGCTTCACGGACTTTCTTGTCGGCGAATGGTCCATCGCTAGTACGCATAGCAACCGGTAGAACCGAGTCATTCGAGCGCGTATGGACCTGCAGGTCATCGTTGCCCTCTGCAGTGCGTGCAGCCGTTGCACCAACAGACTGTGCAAGATCGATTTGTCCGGAGACAATCGCGTTTGTCATCGCAGTGGTGTCCTCAAATGGGATGACCTCAATTTTGTCAATCTCCGGTTTATGCCCATGATAATTTTCATTAGCCACGAGGGTTGCAGCGCCATCTTTCCAAGATTCAAGCTTAAATGGGCCTGTCCCAATGGCATCTTCTGGGGTCGTGTCTTTCTTCATGACAAACGTCATGAGCCGGGCTAGCATTGGAAGTTGTGAATTTGGCTCCTCAGTCTCCATAGCCACGGTATCCTCATTAATTGCTTTGATGGATTCAGGAATGACCGGCAACTTATAATAGTTCCCCTCATCTTCCAACAACCGGTGGAATGACCATTCTGCGTCATCTGCCGTGACGTCAGTGCCATCATGGAACTTTGCACGATCATTGATCGTAAATTCCCAGGTTGTATCACCAGTTTGCTTCCAAGAATCCATCAAACGAGATTCAACGACTTCATCAGCGCCAGGAATTGTCATCGCATCCCAGATCAACGAATTGATGAGCATATCTGAATCATTTGGCAGTAGCTTGTGCGGGTCCCGCTGTGCATCAGCGGCTTTTCCGAGAGCTCCAACTCGTAAAACTGTCTCCTTGCCATCCTTTTCACCTGCCGGCGCTTCGGATGCCGAGTTGTCAGCGTGGTCGCTACATGAGACTAATAAAAGAGAAGCAGCGGTAACTGCTGCGATACTGGCATGCATTCGGGATATACGAGGTCCGAACATATTATTTCCTCTCTGAGGATGGCTCAACACTGACATATAATATGTAATTTATTGAATTTTCAGTGACTGAACCATCAATCGGCCAAAACTTAAGAGGTAAGCCTACCCTTTTGCAATATGCCTTGGCAATCGTGTGAGCATGTCTATTTCTCTGCGCTCGGACTCTGATTTACCGGTAGTCCGGAAATCTACGGGGCATGCCACAACCAATTGGCTGATACCACACCCCCTATGGCTCTTATTCCTTCAATTTAGACGTTGCACTCGATCAAATGTTTTCCTTTCCCCGGCCGCTGGGCAGCGTTTTCATCTTTGATCGCAATTCATCACCTACAGCTTTTCACCGTCGCCATATCGTTTGCGAATTGTCCCTAATCACGTGCAATATTGCGCGGCTCGAACTACAAAACGACACGAAAGGCTCCGACACGTCGCTCTAAGCCCTCACCGGCCGGGGTACCCCTGCCCTAGCTTCAAGAATCCGCAATGGCCCAAGGTCACATGTGCGATGACCTGGATCGGCCCCAAAAAAGTTCTTTACGCCCTCTGTCATCCCCAATCTGGGTATGGAAAACTAGGCGAAATGAGTCAACCCCATAAAAAGGTTCCAGTCGACATTAATCGACGTTTGCTATCGTTATCATTACCTCTTGCTGGAACTCAACTCGCTAATATTGCGTTGTCGACGACTGACACCATAGTCATGGGACAATTGGGGACCCAAGCATTAGCCGGTGGTGGCCTAGCCGTGATTTGGTTTAATCAGTTACGCACCATGGGCGTCGGGATACTCACTCCTTTAGGTAACCGAATTGCACATCACCACGCACGATGGGAAGAATCTGAAGCTGGATCCACAGAGAGGGACCAAGCTGCAGCAGAGATTAAGGATCTGTCTCGGGTGGGATTGTTGCTATCGACACTGCTCGGGGTGGTAGGAGGCTTCTTACTCGTAGGCATCGGCCTCGCCTTACCGTTGATTGGTCAACCTAGCGGAATTGTCGATTATGCCCTTCCAACAATGATTGCCCTCGCGCCAGGACTCATCCCATGTCTCTGGTTTCAAGTGGCTCGCCAGTTCACTGTCGGTCTAAGCAAACCGCAAGCATTATTGCTCATTACCTTAGTGAGCATCCTAATAAACTTAGTGCTCGATCTCGCGTTAGCTCATGGATACGGTCCAATCCCAGCAATGGGAGTCTGGGGAATAGGGTTAGCAACCAGCCTCGTGCATCTGTGTACAGCATCAATCTTTTTGACGCTCATCAAACGCAACTCTACTTTTAACGAGTTTTATGACCACCGCCTATGGAAAGCCTCGCCCGAATCAATACGTAGGCAGCTCAAGCTCGGAGTACCGGTTTCATTAACTTACGGCGCAGAGGCAGGGATGTTTTCAGTACTAGCCATGATTATGGGTACGCTCAGTGCCGAAGCTCTGGCAGCACACAATGTCGCTTACCAAGTTACATTTATTGTCTTCCAGTTCGGCGTGGGATTTTCACACGGTGCATCAATCGTCGTCAGCTCAATGTTCAGTACGAGGTCACCACAAGCCGCGCGTTCTGCAGCAATACGCGCAATGGTGATGGTGCTCATCATCGTTGCGTTAGCCGCTTTAGCTTTTTGGACCATCCCTCGCACGGTCTTAGGCCCATTTCTGCACGCAGCAGACGAACAGACCATCACTCTAGCAGTATCGTTATTAACGATTGGCGCGTTTATGGAGGTCGTCGATACCGGACAAAACGTGGCAATCGGTGTCTTGCGTGGGATCGGGGATACCACCACTGGATTAAAAGCGTCGTTGGTCGGGTATTGGATTATTGGTCTGCCTATCGCTCTACTATTTGCCTATCCACTCGCATTAGGTCCCCAAGGCGTGTGGTGGGGTTTGACTCTTGGGCTAGCCGCTGCAAGTGCGATCCTGTGGAAAAAGTTTTTCCACAGCACCGCTTCGGCAGAGCGCGCCTAACGGTTTGTACGTCGGCTTCTGAACTGGATGAGAAAACACGGCAGTACGAACTGCCCCGACTTTTGTTGCGAGACGTTCGCAGCTCTGAAGGACGCTTCTTACCAGCGGGATTCGATCTCCGTAATTTCTACCGAGATACGGCGGCGCAGCGATTGCGGTGCCTTAGCTTGGCCGGCACAGCAATTGCGCACGAGGGAGCGGACGAGTTCTTCGCGCTCTAGGCGTTGCTGGCAAAAATCGCATTGGGCGATGTGCTCGCGGATGGCTAAAGCGCGGGCGTAGGTCGTGGATTCATCGAGAAGCTCGCAAAATAGGTTGTGTACCTCAGTGGAGCTACACGCACCACAGTTCTTTCCGGTTGCGCCTTCCATTACTTCTCCTCCATGTCCGGGTGTTCTAATCCAATTCCTTGTTCACGTGCTACGTCCTTCAACGCCTTCCGGAGCATTTTTCTTCCACGGTGCAGGCGGGACATCACCGTTCCCAGTGGAGTATCCATGATTTCGGCGATTTCTTTGTACGCTAAGCCCTCCACATCGGAGTAATAGACCACCATCCGGTAATCCTCCGGTAAGTCATTAATGGCCTGCGAAATGGACCTATCTGGCATCTCTTTAAGCGCTGCCACCTCGGCCGATTCCAAGCCAGTGGAATCGTGGCCTGCGGTGGTATAGAGCTGAAAATCACTCAAGTCATCGGCAGAAGACTCGGTAGGGCGCCGCTTCGCCTTGCGATAAGAGTTGATGTAGTTATTGGTCATGATGCGATACAGCCACGCCTTCAAATTCGTTCCCTGTTTGAAGGAATGAAAGGACTTATAGGCCTTGAGATAGGTCTCTTGCACCAAGTCTTCCGCGTCTTGCGGGTTTCGCGTCATGCGCAGCGCGCCGCCATAGAGCTGATCAAGCAGCGGGAGCGCTTCTTTTTCAAAGCGGCGCTGCAGCTCCTTCTCGCTCACTGTTTCTTTAACCACACAATCTATCCTAACGTCTCACGCTAAAATTCCTATATGGCCAAAAAGTCCCCGCATGCCGCTACCCCGGCCCTGAAAGTCATCGAAGATGCCGGAGTCAAACACTCCATATCCACCTTCGAGGCGGGCAAGGATCACTTTGGTGATCACGCCGCGGCGGCCTTAGACGTAGAACCCGAACGCGTGCTGAAAACGCTCATCATTGATCTCACCGCGGGCAAAGGTCCGCGCCGCGAGTTGGCGGTGTGCGTGATTCCCACCACGCACCATTTAAGCCTCAAGAAGGCCGCCGCTGCCCTTGGCGTATCTAAGGCCGCCATGGCGCAGGTGCACGATGCCGAGAAATCCTCAGGCTACGTGCACGGCGGCATTTCCCCGCTCGGGCAAAAGAACGCGCTGCCCACGGTGATCGAGGAATCCGCGGTGCTATTCGATACTGTCTTTATCTCCGGCGGCCGCCGCGGCCTAGATATCGAGCTCGATGCAGAAGACCTCGCGCGCTTGTGCGGGGCAGACTTTGCCGATCTACTGGCTGAGTAGCTCCGGGCAGTCATTAGAGACGGTCCCCACGGCCTTATCCACCGCGTGGTACTCAAATCCCCGCAGGCCCGTGGGCGCTAGCAGCTCCTTGGCTTCCTCGGCGCTACCCTCGAGCCAGGTGCGCATCTCCTCCGGCGCCAAAAATCGCGGCAACCTGTGGTGCAGCCACTCCATCTCTTCGGTAGCCGCGGTGGTCACGATGGTGGCAGAGAGCCGGTCCAACCCGGTATCCCAGAGCCCCGCGGCCCACAGCAGTCCCTGGTCTGGGTGGACGTAGTACGGCGTCTTGGTGGAGCCATCCTTGTGCCACTCGTAATAGCCGTTCATGGGGATAAGGCAGCGCTGGGATTTAAAGGCGGTGCGAAAAGACGGCTTGCTCGCCACCGTTTCTGCCCGGGCATTAAAAAGCGGCGGGCCATCTAGGTCTTTCTTCCACTGCGGCAAGAGCGCCCACCGCGCGGGATCGACTTCCGCTAGCTCCTCGCGCACGCGCACGATGGGAATGGGCTGGGTGGGGGCAATATTATACCGCGGCCCCGGCGTGCCCTGTGGGGCGTGGACTTCCTGGACACCCGGGAGGTTTCCCACCTCATCGAGGAGGGACTCGGTAAAAAGAACGAATCTTCCGCACATGCCCTCTATTATGGACACTATGTCTCAACCTTGGACCGCCCCGCTGGCTACCAGCCCCGTTACGGGGGAACACCAGGTGCCAGGATCGAAATCTATTACCAATCGCGCCTTCATCCTGGCCGCGCTGGCTGATTCCCCGTCCATCCTGCACGCCCCGCTGGTATCGCGCGATACGCAACTGATGGAGGACGCGCTCAGTGCCATGGGGGTTCGCTTCACCCATGACGGCGCCGATATCCACGTCCAGCCTGGGAAGCTGCACGGTGCCACGGTGGATTGTGGGCTGGCCGGCACCGTGATGCGCTTTGTGCCGCCGGTTGCGGCGCTGGCGGATGGCCCGGTGCGCGTCGATGGCGATAAGCAGGCCTATAACCGCCCCATGTCCACGACGCTGGATGCGCTGCGCAGCCTCGGCGTTGATGTAAAAGGCGATAGCCTGCCCTTTACGGTGTCCGCCAACGACTTGCCAGAAGGCGGGAAGGTCACCATCGATGCTTCCGGTTCTTCCCAGTTCGTCTCCGGCCTGCTGCTCAGCGGGGCACGTTTTTCCCAGGGCATCCAGCTCACCCACGAGGGCGGCCAACTGCCGTCCATGCCGCACGTGGAAATGACGGTGGGCATGCTACGCCAGGCGGGCGTGCGCGTGGATTCGGATGGCACGACGTGGACGGTGCATCCCGGCCCCATTGCCGGGCGCGAATGGTTCATTGAGCCGGATCTCTCCAATGCCACGCCGTTCCTCGCCGCCGCGGCGGTCACCGGCGGGCGCCTGACCATCAAGAATTGGCCGGCGAATACCACCCAGCCGGGCGATGCCAGCCGCCAGATCCTGCTGGATATGGGCGTGATGGTAACCCAGGAGCACAACAGCGTCACGGCAGAGGGCAACCCGGCAGGCAAGCTGCAGGGCATCGAGCGCAATATGGGCGATATCGGGGAGCTTACCCCCACCGTTGCGGCCCTGTGCGCGCTCGCGGAAACGCCGTCCCGGCTTACGGGCATCGCCCACCTGCGCGGCCACGAGACCGACCGTTTGCAGGCGCTCGCGGCGAATATCAATGCGCTGGGCGGCAGGGTCACCGAGCTTGACGATGGCCTGGTGATCGAACCCGCCGAACTCCACGGCGGCAATTGGCCGTGCTATGCCGATCACCGCATGGCCACCGCCGGTGCCATTCTGGGTTTGAAAGTCCCTGATATCCAGATTGAGGATATTTCCACCACCTCCAAGACCTTGCCCGGTTTCGCCCGCATGTGGGAGACGATGCTGCACCCCGACCAACAGGATTTACATGGCTAGACGTTTCGGTTCCTTTGATGAATCTGATGTGCGCGTGCGCCCCGGCAAGGGCTCGCGCCCGCGCACCAAGGATCGTCCCAAGCACAAAAATGCCAAATACGGAATGGTAATCACCAAGGACCGCGGGCGGTGGGGAGTTGCGCTTGACGATGGCCCCCACGTCACCGCCATGCGCGCCCGCGAGCTGGGCCGCACCGCCATCGAGGTCGGTGACCGCGTCGGCGTGGTTGGTGATACCTCTGGTGCGAAGGACACGCTGGCGCGCATCGTCAAGCTGGCGGATCGCACCTCCGTGCTGCGTCGCACCGCCGATGACACGGATCCGTATGAGCGCATCGTGGTGGCCAATGCCGATCAATTGCTGATCGTTTCTGCCGTGGCCGACCCGCCCCCGCGGTCCGGTTTTGTCGAGCGCGCCTTGATTGCCGCGTTCGTGGGCAACCTCCACCCCATCTTGTGCCTTACCAAGACGGATCTCGCGGACCCGACGCCGTTTGCAGAAGAATTCGCTGACCTAGATGTCACGGTGGTCGAGGCCGGGGTCGAGGATGGCTTGGAAGCCGTGCGCGCGCAGGTAGATGGGCATATCACCGCGCTCATCGGGCATTCCGGGGTGGGCAAATCCACGCTGGTTAACCGGCTGGTCCCAGATGCGGAAAGGGAAACGGGGGAAGTATCGGGCATCGGCAAGGGCCGGCATACCTCGACGCAATCGGTGGCCCTCCCCTTGCCCACCGACGCTCCTAGCACCGACTCCCAGGGCGGCTGGATCATCGATACGCCGGGCATTCGCTCCTTTGGGCTGGCGCACGTGGACGCGGATACCATCCTTGGCGTTTTCGAGGATCTCGCCGCGGCCATTGAGGAATGCCCGCGCGGCTGTACGCACGCGGGGCCACCGGCGGATCCCGAATGCGGGCTCGATGATCCAGAAATCATCCCCGAGGGCACCGCTACCGCCCGCCGCCGCGATGCGGTACGCGGGCTGCTGCAAGCCCTGCGCACCAACGTGGAGTGGGAAAATTAGCACACCTTAAAGCAATTCCACAAGGAAGGGCAGCTCCGTGGGGTGGTAGAAGGCCATGAAGTTATCCAGGGCATCGCCCACCGCGAGCTCCGCATCCTCATCGCCGAGGTCCGCGGTATCGATGGCCTCGATGGCCTTGGCCGTTGCCTCTTCGGATTCTTCAATATCCACGTGAATGGCGGCGAGGTTATCGGTGCCAAACTGCGCTGGCTGAAGCTCTACCACCGGCTCGCCCATATCTGGGCGCGGGGTGACTGCAGCGTCATCAACGTCGATGGAAATGACCACACGACGGTGCGGGAACTTCTCCTCATCCCCAATGGTCAACAGGCGCAGCGAAGCCATGGAGGCCTCGAGGAAGGCGGAGTAGGCGATCTCTTCTTCATCGCCTGCGGTATAAAAATCGCGCAGGGCCGGGGTAACCATGAAACCCCAACCGGAACGCGCCGCGAGCGTACCGGTTTCTGCGAGCTCCGCCAGCATGGCATAGGTCGCCGGAATATAGACGCGAGCTTCAGCCACTAAAATTCCCCTTCAATATCGAATACGGCTTGAATTTCTACGGACACGCGGTCGAAGCTGGTGTACAAGAAACCGATCATCCCGGCATCGACGGCGGCGCGCACGTTAAGAATCGAATCATCGACCATGACGCAATCGCTCAAGGGCAGCTCGAGGGCATCGGCAGCCGCTTGGAAGGCCGCAACCTCCGGCTTTTCCGCCCCGATTTCGCCAGACAACACCACGGCATCGACGTTGCCGCGGTATTCCCACTCGCGAATGTGCTCAGCGCCGGAACCGCCCGGGTCATTAGACAAGATAGCGGTTGCGGCACCATTTGCCTTCGCCGCGGATAGAAGAGCCTTCCAGCGGCGATTGTCCTCTTCAGCGCCATCGAGGACGCCGACATAGTCAACGATGAGACCACGCATAATTTTTAATCCTTCAGTACACGAATTCTTTGTAACTCCCGAAAGTATAGCGAACTGCGCTTATATTCTCGCCCGCCTCATACAGGAAACTGCCAGAAATAGCGCGCGCAGCGCCCCCATGAGATAATTATCACGCGTTCGCCTCCCTGCCCTTTTCGCAGGAGCACTCATTTCACCATGTATGAGCCCATTCCCGGCTACTCTCATCTCAAGCTATATATCGCCCCGCACCGCATCCATTACGGCCGCCTGCCCACTACTGCAGAGGTCGCCGCCCAGCACCATATCCAAGCCTGGGTGGTCTTTATCCTTGAGGTCGCCGCCGGCTACCGCCCGCTGGCAAACCTTAATTCCCCGCGCTTTTCGGATTCCATCCGCCTGCACATTGGTTCTTGGGTGCACCGCCGGGAAAGCCCCTATGACACCGATGCCCTGCGCCTTACCAGCCTGCACGCGCGGCCTAATGGCGAATACTTCGGTTCCGCAGTCATCGGCACCCACCGCCACGCCTTTACCGGCTCCGCCACAGACCAGGGCCTGCGCTCGTTTCGGCTGCTCTAAAACTGACCGCACCCCTCCCTCTTTCCCCCACCGCGCGAGGGCCGGAGGAAAAGGAAGGGGCGCAAAAGAGCGCGGAGGTTTTATGCCTCTACGGTTTCTTGGCCTGCAGGACCAGAGCCCGAGTCACCGCCGGACTCTTGGTTTTCTTCCTGCTGCTTGAACTGCTTGCGCAGCATGAACAACTGGCGCACGGTTTCTTCCTTCACGCCTTCATTCATGGCATTGAACATATCGCCACCCTCCTTCTGGTATTCCACCAGCGGGTCGCGCTGCGCCATCGCGCGCAGGCCGATGCCCTCCTTGAGATAGTCCATCTCATAAAGGTGCTCGCGCCATTTCTGGTCAATAATCGGCAGGATGACCATGCGCTCAGTATTGCGCATCTGCTTGTCTCCGCCGATGGCAGACACGGCTTCCTCCAGCTTGTCGTACTCCCGGTTCGCGTCGGTGACGAGGGCATCGCGCAGCTGCTCCGCGGTGAGCTCGCCTGGGGAACCGTACTCGGAGCCTTCCACCAATTCTTCTGGGGACATCGTGGGACCGTACAGTGCCTCGAGGGCATTCCAGAGTTCCTCGAGGTTCCAGTCCTCGACATAACCGGTGGCGGTAGCACCCGCGACGTAGGCAGAGACCGTGTCATCGATCATGGTGCGGATATCGTCCTTGATGTCATCGGCATCGAGGATGGAATAGCGCGTGGAGTAAACCACCTTGCGCTGCTCATTGAGCACCTCATCGTACTTCAGCACGTTCTTGCGCATCTCGAAGTTCTGGTTCTCCACCTGCGCCTGGGCGCCCTTAATGGAGTTCGAGACCATCTTGGCCTCAATGGGGACATCATCAGGCACGTTGAGGCGGTTCATCATGTGCTCCATGGACTGGCCCACAAAGCGCACCATCAATTCATCGCGCATGGACAGGTAGAAGCGGGTCTCTCCCGGGTCACCCTGACGGCCGGTACGACCGCGCAGCTGGTTATCGATGCGGCGGGACTCGTGGCGCTCGGTGCCCAAGACATAGAGTCCGCCCGATTCGCGCACCTCATCGCCCAAGCGCTTCGAGCGCTCTTTCTCGCCGTCGATCTCGGCTTCCCAGGCTTCCTGGTACTTTTCCTCATCCTCAAAGGGGTCGAGGCCGCGCTCGCGCAGCTTCTCATCGAGGATAACTTCCGGGTTACCGCCGAGCACGATATCGGTACCACGGCCGGCCATGTTGGTTGCCACGGTCACGGTGCCGGGGCGACCCGCACGGGCGATGATCTGGCCCTCTTCTTCGTGGTGCTTGGCGTTGAGCACGTTGTGCTGCACGCCGCGCTTGCTAAGCAACTGCGACAAGTATTCGGAGCGCTCCACAGAAGTGGTACCAACCAAGACCGGCTGGCCGTGTTCGACGTGTTCTGCAATATCATCAACCACCGCGGCGAACTTTGCCTCTTGGGTCTTGTAAATGCGGTCCGAGTGGTCGGTGCGCTGGTTCGGCTTATTGGTAGGAATAGGAACCACATCCAGCCCGTAGATGGAATGCAGCTCCGCGGCTTCCGTTTCCGCGGTACCGGTCATGCCGGAGATTTTTTCATAGAGGCGGAAGAAGTTCTGCAGGGTAACCGTCGCCAGCGTCTGGTTCTCGTTTTTGATCTCCACCTGCTCCTTGGCCTCAATGGCCTGGTGCATGCCCTCGTTGTAGCGGCGTCCTGCCAGAACGCGGCCGGTAAAGCCATCCACGATCATCACTTCGCCGTTGCGGACGATGTAGTCCTTATCGCGGGTAAATAGCTCCTTGGCCTTCAACGCGTTATTGAGGTAGGAAACCAACTGGGAGTGCTCCGGCGCGTAGAGGTTATCAATGCCGAGTTGATCTTCGACGTACTCCACGCCTTCTTCCAAGACGCCGATGGTGCGCTTTTTGTGGTCCACTTCGTAGTGGATTCCCTCTCGCATGCGCGGCGCCAGCTGCGCAAAGACGCCATAGAATTGGGAGGAACCGTCAACCGGGCCGGAAATGATGAGTGGGGTACGGGCTTCATCGATAAGAATCGAGTCCACCTCATCCACGATGCAGAAATTGTGTCCGCGCTGAACTACATCATTGAGGGTGCGCACCATGTTATCGCGCAGGTAATCAAAACCCAGCTCATTATTGGTGCCGTAGGTGATGTCGCAGTCGTAGGCTTCCTTGCGCTCTTGCGGGCGCATTTCAGACAGGATAACGCCCACGGACAGGCCCAACCAGCGGTGCACACGGCCCATCATCTCGGCGTCACGCTTGGCCAAGTAGTCATTGACCGTGACGATGTGTACGCCCTGCCCCTCCAAAGCGTTGAGGTAAGCGGGCAGCAAGGAGGTCAGGGTCTTGCCCTCACCGGTGCGCATCTCTGCCACGTTGCCAAAGTGCAGGGCGGCACCGCCCATGATCTGCACGGGGTAGTGCTTTTGTCCCAGGACGCGCCAAGCGGCTTCGCGGACGGTAGCAAAAGCATCGAGCAAGATGTCGTTCTTTTCTTCGCCATCCTTTAGGCGAGTTTTGAACTCGTCAGTCTTGGCCTTTAGCTCATCGTCCGAAAGCTCCGCGTACTGATCCTCGAGTGCAATTACATCGTCTGCAATTTTGCCCAGGCGCTTGACCGTACGGCCCTCGCCCGCGCGCAGCAGCTTGGAAAGTCCAAACACTATTCGTTAGTCCTTCTTGTCGCGACACATTAGTTAACTTCCCGCAATTGTACTCACGCCACTGCCCTTCTCGCGTTCTACCCGCCCTTAAACGATAGTGATTTCATACTAAGGGCACTAAGAAAACAGATAACTCACAGCATGACAAATCCCCCTTCCAAACCTCATCGAGTTCTAATGTGATGGGTAGGAAGGGGGAATAAAGAGGCTTAACTCTTTAGCCAGGCGCGGGAGATTTTAGCCCTCTGCATCCTCGGACAAGGAGATGATGCCGTAGTCGAAGGCGTGGCGGCGGTAAACCACGGATGGCTTGTTGTTTTCCTCGTTGACAAAGAGGAAGAAATCGTGGCCAACCAGCTCCATCTCGCTCAAAGCATCGTCCACGCTCATCGGGGTGGCCGGGTGCTCCTTGGTGCGCACGATCTGGCCGGGGCGAACGTCCTCGACGGTCTCAGCATAAGGATCGACCAAACGCTCTTCCTTAGCGCGCTGTGCTTCTGCCTCCGCAACCATCTCAGCGGCGATTTCGCCGGTGCCCTTCTGTGCGCGGTGGCCGCCCTTGACGTATTCACGGCGCACCTTCACCTTGCGCAGGGAGCGTTCCATCTTGCCCATTGCGGTTTCCAACGCTGCGTAGAAGGAGTCTTCCTTAGCCTCTGCACGGGCGATGTGGCCCTTGCCGGTCGCGGTGATCTGGATGCGGTCGGACTCTGCTTCGCGGCGTGGGTTCGGCTCGTGCTGCAATTCCACGTGGAAGAAGGTCAGTGTGGGATCAAGGCGTTCAATCTTTGCCAGCTTGTCGTTGACGCGCTCCTGGAAGTGTTCCGGTACATCAACGTTACGGCCCGTAATCGTTACCTGAGCTTTGTTTGGCTGGGACATTGAGATGCCTCCCTTTGGTAGTGGGGACTAGAAACAATCACAGTAACTGTTCCTCTGTGACACCTCTAATAATACCAGTGGTTATGACCTGATGGCATTAGGGGGTAACACCGTGCACCCTACTGTGTGATGCGCCTTAAGCATCGGCAAAAGCCAACGCCCCATAGACCGTAGCGCCAGCGGCGCGCAGGGCCGCCATGCTGGCCGCGAGGGTGGCACCGGTGGTTATAACGTCATCGACAAGCAGCGCCGGCTCACCGCGCACCGGGGTATAAACCCCCACTCGCCCCTGCAGATTCGCCCATCTATCCTGCGCATTGAGCTCGGATTGGTCCGCCGTATCCGCGCCCATGACAAGCGCCTCGCGCACCCGCAGGCCCTGCTGCCGGCGCGCCGCACCCTGGCACATGGCCGTCACGGGATCACCGCCGCGCATGCGCGCCGAGCGGCGCCGCGTAGGGGCCGGCACCAGGCACAGCTCGCGGGGAATCTCGCCACGGGCGGCCAAGTGCGCCACGCCCGCGGCCACCACCGCACCTATATAATCGCGCACTTCCCTATTGCCCTGTTCTTTCATGCTGATGACGATGTTGCGGCGAATATCGGAATAAGGCCCTAGGGCGAATACCGGCGCCCCGAGCAACCGCGGCCGGCTTACCAGGTAGGGAGGCTGGCGCAGGTGTTCCCGGCACTGCGGGCACAAGACGTGGCCGGGCGCGCGGCACCCGGCACACGCACGCGGAAAAATCAGCTCTCGCATGCTCACGGCGCGACACCACCCCATCCCCGAAAGGTCCTCTGCGGCAGCGTCGCCTAGCGCCGCCGCCTTCTAACTGGACACGATAGGCGAAGAGCGCCGGCCCTGCAGGCCAGGCACCTCGCGCCAGTTCACCTCATCGACCACCGTGGCGGGAAGCTCCAGCATGGCATGGGAATCCGTAATATAAAGCTTCGATGGCGAGGTAGCCACCGCAACTACCGGGGCGGTGATATTACCCGTCGGCATGGTAGAGGCCGAGGAACCATCCTGCTCGATGCGCCATACCGGCGACTGCCCAGAGGACGTACCCACGATGAGCGAGCCATCGTTATTCCAATCCAAAGATAATGCCGAGCCGGAGACCTCAGGGCCCACCTCGCGGGCGTTGACGATGCGCTTATCGCCGCTGCTGGATTGAGCCACCGCGGCGATGTAGACGTGGCCGTCAATGATCATCGCCGCGCGTGCGCCGCTATGGGAGAGGCGGATAACGGAGATTTCGCCCTCGATATCGTCGATGCTGCGGGCATCGACCTCGGATTCTGAAATCCGCCCAGTGGTCTTGGAACGCACGACGCGCACGATACGGTCACCATCGACCACCGTCCAGACGGCCTGCCCGTTATATTCAAAGGTGGGCCGCGCCAGCGTCTTACCTTCGACCGAATCCTGCAACGCGGCACCAATCTCGCCCATCTGCAGCTTGAAGTCGCCGCTAGGCTTCCGGCTAACCGCCGCAATCATGCCGGACTCGGTGACATCGACCGATTGCACATTGCCGCTCGAGCCCAAAGAGCCCTTAACCGGCTCGGCCACCCCGCTATCGACCTCCAGCACGTTGCCCTCGTTCAAGGCGTACAGCGTGGACAGGGAATTACTGTTTACCTTGGGGTTATAGTCAGCAAAATCGTCCACGCTGACGGTGTCCATGCCTTCTAACAGATTGCTGCCATCGGCCTTGACCTTGAAGGGGCCGATATGCCCGGCATCAGAAAGCGTCCAGACCAACTGCGCCGCAAAGCGGGTGCGGTCATTTTCATCCAGGTCCGACAGGCCCTCGAACTGGTAGCCGTTTTCGTTGTCATAGCCGGCGAAGGTGACCTTTTCATCCGCCGCCCGGCGGGTGGCCGGAGCAATGCTGCTAGATGGGCCTTCCATCAAGAGGGTAATCAGCGTGGACTCGGATTCCTCGCTGCCCTTATACAGCCACCGGCGGTCCGGGGCGAGGACGTCATCGGTTTGTTTATAAAAATAGAGCGATTGCGGGGTGTAATGATTGCGCAGCTCATTGCGCTCGATAACCAACCCGGCCGGCAAACTATCAACGAGCCACTGGTCATCTACCATTTTCATGTCGATGGTAGCTTCGTAGCTCTCATTTTCCGGCACATAGGCCCCGCCGGATTTGAGGCGTCCAATGATGGTGCCGCGCACATTGAACGAGCGCGCATCCGCCGCCGTATTCTGCTTCTTATCAGGCGCGGTCACGATATCCAGGCTATCGACCACCATGACATCGCCCGAGGCATCCCAGGCCCCGCGGGCGTTATCCGTGAGGAACCCGCGAGCGGCATCGTGGTCATTGGTGGGAACGGCCGCGGCGCGATAAAAATCGCGCAGGGTAAGGTCCGGGTCCGCCCCCACCTCTGGGGCAATGACCTCTTCCGCGCCATCGGCCTGTTTGTGGTAGGTACCCACGACCTGGGGGCTCGTATCGTGCGGCAAGGTTGAGCAGCCGGTGACAAAGCACAGCGCCGCCACCGCGCCCACGGCGGTGCTCCGCCGCCACAATCCATTGCGTATGACCGAATTCATTTATTTATCCCCCTTAAAATCCGGCGCCTTATAGGAGCGCCTCTCGGGCGAGGCGGCCCCACGATTGCGCTCAGAAGGCCACAAGATTCCGTCACCATCCGCCTCGGCCACCTCCGCCGAGTCATCGTCGATGCCAATTCCGCGGCCTACCACCGAGCTGCTGCTTGGCGATGCCCCACCGGCGCCACCCTCGCCCTCATCTTCTGCTGCACCAGCAGCCGCTTCCCCAGCATCCGCTGCATCAGATTCCGCTGAACCAGCATCACGAGCTGCATCATCGGCAGCGCCAGTTGCGCCGCTGGGTTCTGCGGTAGCAGGGGCATCGTCAAGCGAATCGTGCCCGTCGTGCGCGGCGTCTGAACCGGTGCCCGGGGCGCCTGGAATCTCGCGGGAGATGGGTTCTTCACCGATCTCGGTATTCGGCTCGCGCGGGATGATGAGGCGGAAGCGGGAACCGTAGCCGAAGACGCCAAAGGCATCGAGCGTGCCGCCGTGCAAGACCGCGTCCTCGCGGGCGATGGCAAGGCCCAGCCCGGTGCCGCCAGAGTGGCGCTTACGGGAGGAATCCGCGCGCCAGAAACGGTTGAATACCAGCTCTTCTTGCCCGGGTTTCAGGCCCACGCCGTGGTCCGTGACCGCCACGCCCACGGCCTTATCCGTGGTAGCGATATCGATGACCACGGGTTTACCCTCAGAGTGGTCGATGGCATTGGCCAAGAGGTTGCGCAAAATGCGCTCGATGCGCCGGGAATCGGCCTGGATGGTGATCCGCTCGTCTGGCATATTGCGGACCACCTCCACGTCGAGCTTTTGGGCTAGGTGCTCAACCTGGCGGTAGGCGGCATCCACGCAGGATCGCAGGTCAATGGCCGTGGTGGACAGGTCCGCCACGCCGGCATCGTGTCGGGAAATCTCGAGCAGATCCGCGAGCAGCTCCTCGAAGCGGTCCAGCTCCCTGGACATGAGCTTGGAGGCGCGCTGCGCGCCCGCGGGCAGGCTATCGGCCTCGGATTCGATGAGGTCTGCGGCCATGCGCACGGTGGTAATGGGGGTGCGCAGCTCGTGCGAGACATCGGAAGTGAATTGCCGCTGCAAATCGCCGTATTCCTCCAGCTGCGCAATCTGGGAGGACAATTTATCCGCCATATTATTAAAGGAGGCGGCAAGCCGGCCCATCTCATCGTCCCGGTCCACGGCCATGCGCTCCTTGAGATGGCCGGCGGCCAGGCGCTGGGCAATGCGGGACGCGGACTTAATCGGGGTGATGACCTGCTGGGTAGCCAACCAGGCAATGCCCACCAATAAGACCACGACCACCACGCCGGCGGCAGAGAGCAGGCCGCGCATCAGCGCCATCGTGGACTCTTCCGATTCCATGGACAGGGCCAGGTAGACCTGCAGATTCGGAATCTCGGCATCGGTGGGCGTGCCCACCATGAGCGCGTTATAGTAATCGCCATTGCCGCGCGGGACCGGATAATACTGCTGCGCAATCTGGTCCTGGCCCACCATCTGCCGCATTTGTTCCGGCACCGGGAAATCCTCCGGCGAGGTGGTGATGGATCCATCTTGGTTTTCCACCACGATGACGGGTTCATATACGGCCTGCGCATCGCCTTGTTGCGCAGAGAGTTGATCCAAAGAAGCGCGGGCGGAGTTGATGCGCACCTGCACCGAGTTGGCCGAGCTGGTGGCATCGATTTGCTGTTCCACCGCCGTGCGGGCGCGTTCGAGTTCCTGCAGCGCCACGTCTTCTTTTTGGGATACCAACCGCTGGGTCAGCACGGAGACCAAGGCGTAGGCCAAGATGATCATGACCACCGAGGAGGCGACCACAATCATGCCGATAACGCGCGCCTGCAATGAGGTGCGCAGCGTATCTACTATGGCGTCACGAATGCGCCGCACGCGGTCCAGAATTCTGATGTTTCCTTACTCCCCGGCACCGGCTTTGCCGGTCTTATACCCCACGCCGCGCACCGTCAGCACGATCTGCGGATCTTCCGGATCGTGCTCGATCTTGGCGCGCAGGCGCTGCACGTGCACGTTCACCAAACGAGTATCGGAGGCATTGCGGTAGCCCCAGACGGATTCCAGGAGTGACTCGCGGGTATGCACCTGCCCTGGGTGGCGCGCCATTTCCAGCAGGAGCTCGAACTCCAGCGGGGTCAGGTTCAATTCGGTGCCATCGGTACGGCGCACCGTATGTTCCGGCACGTCAATGATCAGGTCGGCGACCTCAAGGGTTTCCGGCTCCGCGGAATCGGTGCGGCGCAGGCGCGCCCGAATGCGGGCGATGAGCTCCTTCGGCTTAAAGGGCTTGGTGATGTAATCATCCGCGCCGGATTCAAGGCCCAAGACCACGTCCACGGTATCGGTCTTGGCGGTCAGCATGACGATGGGCACCGCGGATTCGCGCCGGATGGTGCGGCAAATATCCACACCGTTCATGCCCGGCAGCATAAGATCCAAAAGGATGAGATCCGGTTCGTGCTCGCGGAAGGCAGGAACGGCATCGTTGCCATCCATGACGGGGACGGGGTTTAGTCCCTCAGATTCAAGGACAATGGTCAGCATTTCCGAGATCGCTGGATCATCATCCACGACCAAAATCGTTGGCGCCACGTTTTAATCTCCTACAAGGTCATTAATTGCTGCCGTAATAGTATCCGCATCGGCGGTGGCGATCCAGCGCCCACCCCAACCGGATTCGACCAAGCGCCGGTAGGCGGCGGCGGTGCGCTCCTGTAATCCCCCATCGCGTTCATAGTGGTCGCGCTCGCGGGTGGAATCGGTGGCGGCCCGGGACTGCGCTCTTGCCGATGCCACCTCCACCGCCGTATCCACATACACCTGCAGGTCCGCTTTCGGCAGGCCCAAGGTGCCAAATTCTAAATCGTGGACCCACTGGAAGAGGCTATCGTCGCGCAACCGGGCCGCGGAATAGGCAGCATTGGAGGCCACATAGCGATCCAAGATGACTATCTCGCGGGTTTCCTTCGCCGCCCGCAATTCCTCTTTTATCCCAAAGCGGTCGAGGGCGAAGAGCGTGGCCATACCGTAGGCCGAATCCGTGAGATCGCCCATCTTTCCGTACAGCGCCTCGCGCGCGAGCTGCGCGTGGATGGAGGTCTCATAGCGTGGAAAGGCTATGGTCCTTACCGGGACTTCGAGGGCGCTTCGCACTGCGGTCGCAAGCGTATTTTTTCCGGCGCCGTCAATGCCTTCAATGCTTATGAGCATGGTGAGATACGCAGAATCCTTTCTGCTCTGTGGCGGCGCCTTTGGCACCGAAGGACATGGTTTTTAAGAAAGTGCCTCGATAAAAGGTTCCACGTCGTAGTCTTCTTCGACGGTGTCCAAGATCTCGAGGGCATTTTCGGTCAAGGTATCGTCAACGGTTCCCACCAAGTCCCTAATATAGGGGTAGTCCTCAACGGTTTCGCTGGCACTGAACGGCGCACCCGCCCAAATGGCGGCGATCGTGGCCGCGGCGTGGGCGTTGAGTTGTTCCTCTTCGGTTATATCGTCCTTGCTGCGGGCCACCTCGCAGGCATCCTGTACTGCGCGGATTACCCCTTCTTCATCGAGGTTTGCTAATTCATCTAGAAAATCCACGTTGAGATCGGTACTAAAAATCTCTTCGTCCCAGCTGCTCATCTCTCACTCCTTCGACGGGTTTAGCGCCATTTATACACGCTTTTCCGGCGGAGAAAAATCGGGCATGAAAAGGATTGCATAAGCACTGCCATTTCTCATCTCCACGTTGTTTACATATCACGGAATCCGCAGCCTGTCGCGGAAATTCCAATACATGATACTCTCGTTATCAACTTGTTACCCACCCTATGCAACCAAGAAAGGAGGGCACGATGAAACCAGATTCACGTCGCGTGTACGTCTTCATCGTGCTCGGCCTTATCGCCGCCGTCGTCGTGGGAGTGGGCGTGTGGCGCATGAGCACGCCGAGCGCCCGTTACTCCAACGCCGCGAATGAGTCCCCTACCTCTACCGTGGCACCAAAAAATACTTCCGCTGAAGAATCGACGACATCGTCGACGCATAAGAAGCCTTCGACGGAAAACTCTGCCCCCGCAGAGGCCAATTCTGGCGCCGGTGAATCAGACCACCAGCACCCTGAATCAACGGACCCATACTTGGCGCCGAATGCCGTCACGCATCCCCACGCGGCCACCCGCCCTACCAAGGTGTACCGCCCCGAAAATGTGTACTCGCCAGGAACTTCCGTTAATAATGCCCCGTCTAACCAGGGCGGGCAGGTGCCGCAAAATGGTAACGGCACAGGCACCGGCACCATGCAGGCGGTCCCAGATAACCCCAGCAAGCCGGATAACCTAGCACCGTCGTCCCAGGCACCGAGCTCACCGGCTCCATCCCCTGCCCCGGGCGAAGAGAAGCCTGATCAAGGTGGCGAGCCCGGCAAGCCTGGTAAGCCGGAGGAGCCCGCCGAATCCGGTATCCCGGCGCCGCCAGCGACGCAGGCTCCGCACAAGCCTCGTCCCGAGTCGAGCACGCAGCGCACCCCGTCGGCTCCCGATGCCACTACAGAGGGACACGGTGCAGGAGCGGGCGCGCCTTCTGGTACACAGCAGACGAAAAATAAGTCCCACGCCGAGCCGCAGGCAACCGAGAAGCTTGTTCCTACGCAGCAGCCAGGAAACCAAGAACCCACGGATCTCCCGGCTACGGGAAGCTCAGCCGCCAGTTCTTCTGCTGCGCGCTAACTTTTCACCGCGGCTAGCGCCTAAAAATGCCCCCTTGCTGGGATTTTCCAGCAAGGGGGCATAGTTGTGAGGCCGCTTAGACTCGGGCGACGAATAATTGCGCCGTGCTGCCCTCAGGATTTTCCTTTTCTACAGCGTGAGCCTGGGCGGTAACCATGCCGTCGGAGGCCGGCAGCCATGCGGCCTGGCCCGGGGAAAGGATCAATTCCTCGCCCGCAGCATTGCGCAGGTTGAGGGACCCACCGGTGCACAAGGCGATGGTGGGGCCGTCATAGTCGAGGTCGACGGAAGAATCCGGCCCGAGCTCGGCGCGGTCGAGCAGGAATTCATCGATGGGCACTGGATAGGACCACGCCTCGGCGCCGTGGACATTGTCCTGGTTTTGCTTATCCTTTTGCTGCACCCGCGGCTCATTGGCGGCCGCATAGGTCAGGACCTTGACCAGCTCCGGCACATCCACGAATTTCGGGGTCAACCCGCCGCGCAAAACGTTATCGGAATTGGCCATGATTTCTACGCCCAGCCCGGAGACATACGCGTGGAGTTGCCCGGCATCGAGGTAGACGGCCTCACCCGGAGCAAGCTCGATGTGGTTGAGCAAGAGCGCACCAAGCACACCGATATCGCCAGGATAGCGGTCATTAAGGTCCACCACCGTAGCCATGACCCGCGCCTTCCAATCCTTGGGATCGACGGCAATCAGGCGCTCGCCGGCGGCAACGATGGCCTTAATGAGCTCCTTGCGCTTGGCCGAAGGGATCGTAATCCACGTGGTGAAAAGCACCCGGAGGTTGGCGGACTCGGAGGATTCCGCGGGGTCATCGTCAAGCATGGCCAGGTAGCGCTCAAGCTCCGGGCATTCCAAGGCGGCAAAGAGCTCGCGGGTTTGTGCCAGGGGACGGAAACCCGCCATGGCGTAGAAATCCGACAGCGCCACGATAAGTTCCGGCTTGTGGTTATCGTCCTTGTAATTGCGGTTTGCAGCCTGCAGGGCAATGCCCGCCTCGTTTTCGCGGGCGAAACCCTCCTCGGCCTGCTCCTTAGACGGGTGGGCCTGCAAAGACAGCGGATCTTCGGCGGCGAGGATCTTCAACAGGAACGGCAGGTTCTCGCCGTATTCTTTATAGACTCGAGCGCCCAACTGGCCTTCTGGATCCGCCGCAATAACCTCATTGAGAAGCTGGCCATCCACCGTGGAGGGATCGCCTGGGTGGGCGCCAAACCAGAGTTCAGCCACCGACTTTTCTGCGGCTTCTTCGCCCCGCAGCTCAGGGATGAGGGTGCGCGAACCCCACGAGTAGTTGCGGGTAGCGCCTTCCAGTAATTGCATTTATTTCTATCCTTTAGAAATCTCGTAGGCGGTCGCGGCAAAACTCCGCGTAATAAGCTGCAGTGAGCGGGCAAGATGCCCAAGGCCCGGTTCCGGGTCGGTGCTGCGGACTGCAAGCGAGTTGGGCAGGTTCGCCTCTTCCTGCCCCCAGAAAATCACTTTCAAGGGTATCAAAGGTGCATCCGCCCCAGCACCGTCGATGAAGGGGTCGTAGAAAAGGTCATCGGCAGGCGCGGGCGCCGTACTAGATTCAGCACTCCGATCGAGTGCGCCGCGCAGGTCAGCGGGCTCGACGAAAGTGCCGGGCAACCCGTGCACAGCCCAGATGGTTGCTGCCATGCGGGCGACCAAGGTATCGATGTGTACGCGCTCGCGGCGCTCGGCATATGCATAGGGATCGATGACGCAGGAGTGAATAATCCGCGCGCCCTCGGCGTATTCGCGCAGCTGCCGGCCGGGATTGATGGCATCATCGCGCTCTGGCGAAAGCTGCTCGATCTCGCGGTCCACGGCGGCGGCAAGGTCCTCTAATTCTTCGCACACCGCGCGCGGGGAGGTATGAACGATGCTGCACAGCGCGTACAGGGCCGTGATAAATCGCGCCGGCGAGCAGCCCTCTGCGGTGGGAAGCGACGGGGCAATCAGGGTGTCTTCCGGGCAATCCTCTACCAAGGGGCCGCTTGCCGGGCCCACCAGGATGGTGGTGGCGCCGCGCTGGCTCGCCGCAATGAGCGCGCGGGAGGCCCAATCGCATTCTGCGGGCTCGCCCACCGCCACGACGATATCGAGCGCGCCCACGTATTGCGGCAGCGATTCCGTCACCACCAGCGGGATGCGCAGCGGTTCGGCCAAGCCGACGCCGAGGTGCGCTGCCTCGCGGGCGATGGCATCGGTGGGCAAGATGACCAGGGAGCGCGGATTGAGCCCGTTGAGGATCTCACCCCAGCGCTCCATTTGCCCGGCGAGCAGACGAATCTGCGCGCCCTCGTGGGCGACATCAAAAAATCGCACCGTTTCGGTGTCATAGGCGGAACCCTCAGTGAAACCGTTATCCATATCGCTCAAGCATAGTCTGGCTCCCACTATGATGGTGCGGCATGACGTCCGCACAGATTCACCCCGTATCCCTTATCGGTGGCGGCCCCGGCGCGTGGGACCTGATTACGGTTCGCGGCATGCGCGCCTTGCAGGAGGCCGAGGTCATCCTGACCGATCACCTGGGTCCGGCCCCGCAATTGGATAAACTCTGCGATATTTCAGCCAAGGAGCTTATCGATGTCTCCAAGCTGCCCTACAAGAAGTCGATTACCCAGGACAAGATCAACGAGCTGCTCATCGAGCACGCCCAAGCCGGGCGGAAGGTAGCGCGGCTGAAGGGCGGCGATCCTTTCGTGTTCGGCCGCGGCTTTGAAGAGGTACAGGCCCTAGCCAAGGCATCTATCCCCACCACCGTCATTCCAGGGGTGACCTCCGCGGTTTCCGTGCCCGCAGGCATTGGCATCCCCGTCACCCAGCGAGGAATGGTTCACGGCTTTACCGTCGTATCAGGGCATCTGCCGCCTGGCCACAAGAAGTCCCTGGTGGATTGGCACGCCCTGGCCCAGTCCGGCGCAACCTTGTCCATCATCATGGGCGTGAAAAATGCCCCGGCGATTGCCAGGGCATTGCAGGAAGGCGGGCTTGCTGGGTCGACACCGTGCGCGATTATCCAGGAGGGCACCCTGGATACGCAGCGGGAATTTCGCTGCAATCTAGAACACCTGGCGCAGACGATGGAGGACAATAACGTCTCCTCCCCCGCCGTGTATGTCATTGGCGAGGTTGCCGGCCTCGACCCGGCCAGCGATTAGCTCTTATCCGCCCGCGGTGAGGAGTCCTCCACGGCGCTTTCGCCCTTGGAGGCACCGGCCGCGCTGTGCGCAAAGCCTGCGGCATGAAATTCCGCGTGCGCCTTGGCCTCGGCGTTTTCGGCTTCCAATTCCCTTGCGCGGGCTGCCCGGGTAGCGCGCGCACCGTGGATGGTGGCGGAAATGCCCACGACGAGGACTAGGACCATGAGCAGCGGGGAGACAAAGCCCGGTACCGTCAGCCCAAAGTAGGTTTCTAGCCCACCTAAGACCTTGCCGATATTGAGAGCCACGATGGCCGTACCCACGAGTCCACCGAGGACGACCGGCTCAATCCGGGAAATCACCCAGGCCGCAATCGGGGCGGCAATGGAACCACCGATGAGCAGGGCCAGCACGGCGGAGAGGTTGGCGACGATATCCTGCCACAATCCAACGACGAAGCCGAGGGTGGCACCCAGTGTGACCAGGAACTCGGCGGTATTTACCGTGCCGACGATGCGGCGGGGCTGCTCGCGGCCAATCGCCATGAGCGTCGAGGTCGATACCGGACCCCAGCCGCCACCACCGGTGGAGTCAACGAAGCCGCCGACGGAACCGAGCCCAATCAAAAATGGGGTGGAATGGCTGCGCTTTTGCACGAACTTCGCCCGGCGCGGGCGGGAAAAGCGCCAGATGAGGTTGCTGCCGATGGCCACCAAGATGAGCGCGGTAATGGGGGCTGCCGCATCGGTGGAGATATTGGAGAGCACGGTGGCGCCGATAAACGCCGCGATGGCACCCGGCACACCCAGCCGGAAGACGGTTTTCCAGTCCACATTGCCAAAACGGGCGTGGCTCAAGCCCGACATTGCGGTGGTTCCTAGCTCCGCAGTGTGGACGACGGCGGAGGCTTGGGCGGGCCCAAGGCCCGCCAGGAGAAGAATGGTGGTTGAGGTGACGCCGAAGCCCATGCCGATGCCGCCATCGACAAGCTGGGCGGCCGCACCGGCCACGGCGATTAAAATAAGGGTTAGCATGGGACACCGACCTCCTGGGCGATGTGGTAGTGAGCAGCAACGATGCCAGCGAGATCGGTACCAAGAACGGGATCGACGGTGACATTGCTGGGGGTAGATGACAGTGGTTTAAGGAGCAGTCCTGCGGTGACAAAGAGCGGGATAACCCGCATTCGCGCAGTGCTTCTTGCCAATGCATGAATGTCATTGCTGCCGCCCCGGGTGGCAAACGCGGCCGTGGCGGGGACGCCGGTGAGCTGGGATACCCGAACGGCCAGCCGGTGGATGGAGTCATTGGCCGCAGCATCAGAGGAACCGACGGAGTAGATGACGTGGTGGGTATCTTCCGGCCTTGCGCGTGCCGCGAGCACCGCCGCCAGGTCCGCTTCTGCGGCTTCCCGCCTGCCCACATCTCGTACGCCATGTTCTGCGGCGCGCCCTCCGCCCAAGCACTCGCCTTGTACCAAGCGCACGCCTGAGGCCTGTTCGGCCGCGGCAATAACGCGGGGAACGTCAACGCGCTGGTGGTAGCCCTGCGTAAAGAGCAATGGAATGACTACGGCCGTATCCTCCCCACAACGGGCGAGGTCGACCGCAGCTGCGGTGAGATCGGGAGTATTGAACTCTAGGTGCGCCGCCCGATAAGCAGGGCGGGCTGGTATCGCGGCAGCAGCGGCCTGGGTGAGCCGTTCAATGCCAGCGGCGGCGCCCGGGTGGCGCGAGCCGTGGGACAAGGTGATGAGTGTGGTCATGGTGCATCCTTAATCCACCGGAGCCGTGGAGTGTCCGCGGCGGGCTAGGGAGCGCTGCAGGGCTTCGGTGGAAGAAACGGCCGGGGCCGGTGCCACGGGGGCATCGTCTTGGCCGTGGAAGCGGACCGAAAATACGCGCAGGCATTCCTGGCAATTCCAGGCAAAGTCGTCTTCTTCATCCGGGAACAGATCGGTGCCGGCGCAGTAAGGGCAAAAGGTGGGGTGATTGCGATTGGGATTAGGTTTACGGCGGAAATTCACTGCAGATCTTCCTCCTCGGCGCGCAGTACCCAGTGGCGAAACTGCTCGCCTTCTTCGCGTTGTTCCTTATATTTATTGACCAGCCGTATGACGTAGTCCGGTACCTCATCGGCTACGACCTTGTGTCCGCGGAGCTTGCGGCCCCAGTCGGGAGAAAGGCCGAGGGCACCGCCTAGGTGGACTTGGAATCCTTCGACGCGGTTGCCATCGGCATCGGTGACGATCTGACCTTTAAGTCCGATATCGGATACCTGGGAGCGCGCGCACGCATTGGGGCAGCCATTGAGTGCGATAGAAATGGGTACGTCCAAATCCCCCAGGGTGTCTTCGAGGATGTCCACCAATTCGATGGCGCGGGCCTTCGTGGTCACGTGCGCCAACTTGCAAAATTCCAGCCCAGTGCAGGAAATGACGCCGCGGCGAAACTCCGTGGGCTGGGAATACAGGCCCGTTTCATCCAGCGCGCGCGAAAGTGCCGGAATATCGTCTTCTTCCACATCGAGGAAGAGCAATTCCTTCATCGGGGTGGTACGGATGCGCGAAATGCCGAATTTTTCCGCGACATCGGCAATGGCAATGAGCTGCTCACCCGTTGCATGGCCCACGGTGGGTTTTACGCCGACGTAGAACTTGCCGTCCTTTTGCCTGTGCACGCCCAGGTGATCGCGGCTGCCGGGATTAACCTCGAGCGGGATGCCATCGGCAAGCGGCTTCTCCAGGTACTCTTCCTCGAGGACCTGGCGGAACTTGTCGATGCCCCATTTAGCCACCAAAAACTTCAGCCGCGCGCGGTTGCGGTTGCGGCGGAAGCCGTAGTCGCGGAAGATGCTGACCACACCGGCCCATACTTCCGGCACGCGCTCGAGTGGCACCCACGCGCCCAAGGATTGCGAGAGCATCGGGTTGGTGGATAGTCCCCCGCCCACAAAGCAATCAAAGCCGGGGCCATATTCGGGGTGGTTGACGCCGACGAAGGCAACGTCTTGAATTTCGTGCGTCACGTCCTGGCGCGCATTGCCGGAAATAGCGGTTTTGAACTTGCGGGGAAGGTTATGGAACTCCTCGCGCGGTAAGTAATTATTCTTAATCTCCTCGATGGCTGGGGTGGCATCGATGATTTCATCCTCGGCAACTCCCGCGACCGGCGAGCCCAAGATGACGCGCGGCACATCGCCACACCCCATCAAGGTGCCCAGGCCCACAGATTCGAGTTTGTCCCAGATGGTGGGTACGTCTTCGATCTGAATCCAGTGCAGCTGAATATTCTGGCGGTCCGTAAAGTCCGCGGTGGAGCGGGCATAATCGCGCGAGATTTCTCCCACCGCGCGCAGCTTGGCTGGATCGGCGCGGCCGCCATCGAAGCGCACGCGCATCATGAAGTATTCATCTTGCAATTCCGCGTTAGATAATTTGGCGGTCATCTCCCCGCCCAGGTTCTGGTTGCGCTGCGTATACAGGCCTAACCATTTAAAGCGCGGTGCTAAATCCTCCGGCGGGATGGAGGAAAATCCCTGCTTGGAGTAGATGTCTATCACGCGCTGCTTAGCGGAGAGACCACCATCATCCTGTTTGATGGCCTCATCGTTATTCAACGGTTCTTTACCGTCGATTTTCCACTGGCCCTCGGGCTTATTGGCGCGTGGCTTGCGTTTGGTCGTTGTTGCGGTAGCCATAATGTGGTGTAGACCTCCCTTTCAAAGCGTTGAGGGAAAACCTACCCGTCTATAGAGTGCAGACAAAGCGGTCTGTTTTATTTTCACTTTTCCCAAAGCTATGACCTGCACTTTGAGAAGGCTTAATAAAGAATCTAATTCTTCCGCTTGTGTGCAAACAGACCATACGGTTCACTCTCTTAAGAGAAATCCCGCGCTCGCCCACGAGAATTAGACTAATTGGTCTATTTACGCATATTTATCGAGGGCCCGTTCCCTTCATCCCACCGCGGGAGACTACGCAGACAAGAAAGGCAAAATTACCGTGTCAGATAAACCCTTAAACGTAGCCGTCATCGGTGCCGGCCCCGCTGGCATTTACGCCTCCGATATCTTGGTGAAAAAGACCGGTGGCAATGTACACATCGATCTCATTGAGCAGATGCCCGCTCCCTTCGGCCTCATCCGCTACGGCGTGGCCCCTGACCATCCACGCATTAAAGGCATCATTAAATCCCTGCACCGCGTATTGGACACGGAGCAGATTCGCCTGCTTACCAACGTGCACATCGGCCGCGATATCACCGTGGACGAGCTGCAGCAGCACTACGATGCCGTCGTCTTTGCCACCGGTGCGGTAGGCGATCGCCACCGCGATATCCCTGGCGCACAGCTGCAGGGCGTGCACGGCGCCGGTGAATTCGTAGGCTTCTATGACGGCAATCCGCGCTTTGAGCGCGAATGGGATCTCTCCGCCAGCGAGGTCGCTGTCATCGGCGTGGGCAATGTGGGCCTGGACGTCTCGCGTATCTTGGCCAAGACTGGCGATGAACTTAAGGTGACCGAGATCGCCGATAATGTTTACGATTCGCTGGCGCAAAATAAGGCAGAGACCGTACGCGTCTTCGGGCGCCGCGGGCCCGCCCAAGCCAAGTTCACCCCGCAAGAGCTCAAAGAGCTCGACCACTCGAATAACATCAATGTGGTCGTCTCCCCCGAAGATATTGATTACGATGAGGCCTCGCTAGAGGCACGCGCTTCCAGCAAGTCCACGGATTTGGTCTGCCAGGTTCTTGAGCAATATGCCATTCGCGATCCCAAAAAGGCCCCGCATACGCTGCAGATTCATCTCTTTGAGCAGCCGGTGGAGATCCTCGGTGAGAACGGCCGGGTGAGCGGGATTAAAACGGAGCGCACCGAGCTGACCGGCGATGGCAGCGTGCGCGGGACGGGTAAATTCACCACGTGGCCAGTGCAAGCGGTCTACTTTGCCACGGGCTACCGCTCGGACGCAGTGGATGGCGTGCCATTTAATAGCGAGAAAAACGTCATCAACAATGACGGCGGCCACGTCATCGACGAAGAGGGCGCCATCGTGCCCGGCCTCTACACCACCGGCTGGGTAAAACGCGGGCCCGTGGGCCTGATTGGCAATACCAAGTCCGATGCCAGCGAAACCATTGGCATGCTGCTTGATGATGCCGCCGCGGGCACCCTACCGTCCCCCACCGCCGGCGATATCACCGAGGCCTTCGCGGATAAGGGCATCGACTACCTCACCTGGCAGGATTGGCAACGCCTCGATGCCGCTGAGCGCGCTTTGGGCGAGCGCGAAGGCCGCGAGCGAAAGAAGTACGTGGAGTGGGAAGACATGGTCGCCCACTCCCGCGCGCAGTAATTCAGTAACTCCAGTAATTAGCGCCTGATGATGGCGAGGACCTCGTCTACGATCTGCTGAACCTCTTCGGAGGTCTTCGCCTCAACGTTGAGCCGTAGCAGCGGCTCGGTATTGGACGCGCGCACATTAAACCACGCGTCCGTGCCCTTGAGCTCGACCGTGACACCGTCGAGCTCATCGACGGATTCGATCTTATCCGCCAGCCCATCGAGCACGGCCTGGGTGGCGGCCTTTTGGTCCGCCACGGTGGAGTTGATCTCCCCGGAAGCCTCGTAGCGGGAGTATTCCGCCATGAGCTCGCTGAGCGGCTTATCCGTCTGTCCCAACGCGGCCAGGACGTGCATAGCGGCCAGCATGCCGGAATCGGCATTCCAGAATTCCTGGAAGTAGTAGTGCGCGGAGTGCTCGCCGCCAAAGGCCGCCGTGTGCTCGGCCATTTGGGCCTTAATGAAGGAGTGGCCCACGCGCGTGCGCACGGCGGTACCGCCCTTTTCCGCGATGAGCTCCGGCACCGTCTTGGAGGTAATCAGGTTGTGGATGATGGTCGCGCCCGGGAACTTATCCAAGTAGCGGCTGGCCACCAGCGCGCAGATGGCAGACGGCGATACTGGCTGGCCTTTTTCATCCACCACGAAGCAACGGTCGGCGTCGCCGTCGAAGGCAAGGCCGATATCGGCGTTTTGCTCTACGGTGAATTTCTGCAGATCCTCCAAGTTCTTGGGATCCAGCGGGTTCGCCTCGTGGTTGGGGAAGGTGCCGTCGAGCTCGAAGTAGAGATCGCGGACATCAAAGGGCAGGCCATCGAAAACGGCCGGGACCGTGTGCCCGCCCATGCCATTGGCGGCATCGACGGCGACGACCAGCGGCTTGGATTCTTCCAGCGGCACGAGGTGACGCAGGAAGTCCGCGTAGCCGGTCAGGATTTCTTGCTCGGCGATGGCACCATTAGGGCCGTCGTAGCTTGGGGTGCCATCGATAAGCATCTGCTTGATTTCTTCCAACCCAGTCTGTTGCCCCACGGGGACGGCACCGGCGCGGCAGAGCTTGATGCCGTTGTACTTCGCCGGGTTGTGGGAGGCGGTAAACATCGCGCCCGCGCACTCCATAGAACCCGCCGCATAGTAGAGCTCATCCGTAGAGGTAAGCCCCAAAAGCGTCACATGGAGGCCTTGACTCACCACGCCCTCAGCAAAGGCTTGCGCCAACGCGGGAGAAGACGGGCGCATATCGTGGCCTACAGCCACGGTGTTTTCGCCTTCTTCGCGCAGGATTGCGGCGAAGGCGGCGCCAGTATCGCGCACGAAGTCTTCATCGATATCTTCGCCCACCACGCCACGGATGTCATAGGCCTTAATCACTGCATCAAGATGCTCACGAGTTCGCATACCTCGCAATATTACTCCCTGCCTACGGGCAACTAGCGCAGTGCTCCTTCCGTGTCTGCGGCTAGGTAGCGCGAGTTTTCTCAGGCGCTGTGCTCAGCGCCCTTGCTTTAATCAGATTCGGTGTCCGTGTCCTGCCTCTCGGCAGAATTATCTTCGCTCTGCGCATCAGGAACGACGGACAGGTGAGCGCGGCGGGCCTTTTTGGCATAGGCCACGCGGCGGGTGCGAAATACCGGATGATTGGAATTGGCGGGATCAGCGCCATCGAAGGTGGCGGCGTAATCGATGGGATCTGCCCCGGAGCCGGCGCTGCGGTCATCGACAAGCCCAGTGGTCACCCTGCCATCTTCCTTGACCGCCTGGGCCAGGGCCATAAGGTCGTCATCCTCGTCGAGCTCGATGCGGTCTACGCGCACCAGCTCCCAGCCCACCGGCGCGGAGATGCGGTCGCGGTGGGTGCTGCAGAGATCCCAGCTGTGCGGGTTATCCTCTTCTGCCAGCGGGCCAACCACGGCGGTTTGATCCGCGTATGCGTAGGTCAACGTCGCCACGGCGGGTCGGCCGCAGCCTGGGCGGGAGCAATGGCGAGATTCAGTCACGCGCATTAGTCTAAACCCTTGGTTGAGATTTAGATAGTACTTCCCCGGCGTGGCTGCACTTATTGCGCAACCTTAGAGCTTTAGAATCAACGCCATGACCGCTGCTCGCCCCCGCCCGCATATCCGCCCCGCCCACGATCGCCACGGGCGCGGCCTGCACGGGCCCCTTCTGCCGCAGCAAACCCCACGCTACCGCAGCGCCCGCGAGCTTTTCGATGCCGCCGTCCTCGAGGCCTACGCACCCATTCAGCACGCCTTCGCCCCGCAATTGCGCGGGCTCGACCTTGCGGTAGACACCATCCCGCGCATGCGCCTTTCGGCGGATATGACGGTGCTGCCGGATGAAATCATTGCCGATGGCCCCGTGCCGCTCGGCCGCATCGTGCCCGCCGGTGTCGATTCCGCTGGTAGCCCTACCCGCGCCCGGCTCGTTATCTTCCGCATGCCCATTGAGCAGCGTGCCGTGACCTCCGCCGAGCGCGCAGAGCTCCTCGGCACGGTCATTACCGCCCTGGTGGCCAATTACTTAAACCTCGCCCCAGAGGAGGTAGACCCGCGCTATAGCTGGTAGGGACACTTTTTCGCACCACAGAGAAAACTCTAGCCCTTGGCCACACCACTCAGGGTCGCAGCCAAGGGCTAGAGCACACACAACTTAATTAACCAATCTCGCGCTTGAGGCGGCGGCGTTCGCGGTCCGAAAGCCCGCCCCAAATTCCGAAGCGTTCATCGTGCTCCAGCGCGTATTCCAGGCACTCATCGCGCACCGCGCAGGCTTGGCAGATGCGCTTTGCCTCACGGGTGGAACCTCCCTTTTCGGGGAAGAATGCCTCTGGATCCGTCTGCGCGCACAACGCTTGATCCTGCCACTCCTGCTCGACGGCACCGAAGAGTTCATCGAGCGATACCTCTGCAGCAGCACCGCCACGGAGAATGGCGTTGTTATTAGCCATTTTGTCCACGCCTTTTCCTTTCTCCGAGGTTGGGTAATCCTAATCAGTGCAACCGACTGTACACGAGGCTGAAGTGCGGCTGAATCGCCATCAATCCGCGAAAACACGTGTGTCGGTCGCCGTTTCTTGCACTGATGTAATTTCACACCGGATCACTAAATATCGTCAACCTGAATTAGCGCCTTTTTCGCGCTTTACCGCAAAAACGCTGCACACGATCCCCATCCGTCACATTAGTAACACCCGGTGCCATCCGGGGGTATAGGTAGGGGGTACTAGATATAGTGGTGCCCGGTTTTTCTGTCAACAATTTTCAGGAAGTGTCGGCGTGTCTCCCAAAATCTCGGCCGGGCGGGGATCACAAAGCCCTCCACACCGCGCTCGTGGCCGAGCTGAAAGCGGTGCGGAGGGTAGGTGGTGGGTGCTTTAGGCGTCAGAGCTAAAGCGAATGCCGGCATCAGGGATGGTCACACCAGGAAATACCCGCATGCCGTCCACGAGCTCGCAGCGGGCGCCAACGTGGGCGCCTTCGCCAATGACGCAGTTTTCGATGACCGCATTGGCGCCAATATGCGCGCCGGAGGCGATGATGGAGTTGTGGATGATGGCGCCCGGTTCGATGCGCACGCCATCAAAGACCACCGTTCCCTCCAGGCGGGAACCAGCACCCACCTCGGATCCGCGGCCCACCGCGGTGCCAGATAGCAGCAGCACGCCGCCGGCAATGCCCGCAGAGGATTCCACGAGGGACTCGCCGGTGCGGCCTTCCAACAGCGGCGATGGGGCGATGCCGCGCACCAAGTCGGAGGAGCCGCGGGTGAAGTCATCCGGGCGGCCCATATCGCGCCAGTAGGAGTTATCGACGTGGCCGACGACCAAGCGGCCATCGGCAAGCAAGCCCGGGAAGGTCTCGCGCTCGACCGAGACCACGCGGTCTGCCGGGATGGATTCGATAACGGAGCGGTCAAAGACATAGCAGCCGGCGTTGATCTGGTTGGTTGGTGGATCCTCGGTCTTTTCCAAAAAGGCCGTGACCCGGCCCTCAGAATCCGTGGGCACGCAGCCAAAGGCGCGCGGATCCGCCACGTTGAGCAGGTGCATGGTGACATCGGCACCCTTGTTGTGGTGCGTGGTCAAGATGCCTTCTAGGTCCATGCCGGAAAGAACATCGCCGTTGAATACCATGACGGTGTCATTACGCAGCTTGTCATAGACGTTGCGGATGCCGCCGCCGGTGCCCAGCGCGGTTTCTTCCACCACGTATTCAATGTCCAGGCCGAGCTCGGAGCCATCGCCAAAGTATTCCTCGAAAACCTCTGCCTTGTACGAGGTGGACATCACCACGTGCTCAATGCCCGCGGCCTTGATGCGGGCGAGCAGGTGCTGCAGGAACGGGTAGTTCGCCGTCGGCAGCATGGGCTTGGGCGTACCAATGGTCAGTGGGCGCAAGCGGGTACCGCGCCCGCCCACCAAAATCACTGCATCGGTGGTGGCACCATAAGTGGTGGCTGCTTCAGTCATAGTCATCCTTTGTATGCAGACAATCTTATTCTGAGGTTTTTCGAGGGTCAGTGTATGCGGCCGCGACCAGAAACCAGGTCAACGGCACGCGCTTCAGGCTTCCGAATCTTTGGCGGTACTGGCACGAGCGGCCGTTACCGCGCCCCGCACCCGCAAGCCCAGCCACAGCGCGGCGCGCAGCGGGGCCTGCCACCACGCCGGGTGGCGGTCCGCCTGGAAGCGGTACGCGGAGCTGTGGTGCGCGCGCAGCATCGCCCCGGCGTGCGCCTGGGTGGAATGCCCCTTGGCGTGGCTAATGACGGCTTCCGGGCAGAAAATGTTTTGATACCCGGCGCGCGCGAAGCGATCGCCCAAGTCCACGTCTTCTAAGTACATGAAGTAGCGCTCATCAAAACCGCCGATGGCATCGAAGGCGTCCCAGCGCACCAAGAGGCAGGATCCGGATAACCACCCGGCGGGGCGTTGGACGGACATATCGGCATCGTTGCGGTACGTGCGCGTCCACGGATTAGAGGGCCATAGGTTAGAAAACAGCGCGTGGCCGATGCCGGTGGATATATTCGGCACCGACCGGGCTGACGGATAGTTGCTGCCGTCTGGTTCCACGATGCGCGGGCCTACCGCTGCAGCATCCGGCCAGCGGCGCGCGCACGCGATCATCTGGTCAATCGCACCTTCGCTGAAGGTGACATCCGGGTTAGAAATAAGGAAGAACTCATCGTCTACGCGCCGGTTCTCCCGCACCCACCGCGCGCCGGCGTTCATGCCGGCACCGTAGCCAATATTGCCGCCGGTATCGAGGAAGTCCACCCCTTCCCTTTCCGCCGCGGCGGCTTCGGGGATGCCATCGGTCGAGCCATTATCCGCCAGCACCACCTGGGCGCCTTGGTCGCTGGCGTCCGGCAGGGAGCCTATAAAGCGCGCCAAGTACTCACCGGGGTTATAGGTCACGGTGATAATGGCGAGCGGAGCTGTAGTTTCAGTAGTCACAATGGGCCCCAAGCTTAGTCACGCCAGGGGCTGTGTCCGGAGACAGACACTGTTCAATTGCGCGAAACTGGTCACGGATCCCTAATTTTGGCGAGATCTCCCCTAAACTGTCTCCAGATCCCCGGAAAGTAGAAAGCCTTCACTTGTGACTTCTGAGAACACTCGCCGGGCGCGCAATATCCAACCCGCGCCCTCTGCCGCTAGCGCGGTTAAGCAAAAGGGTTCCACGGCCACCAAAACCATCGTGGCTGTTATTTCTGCCCTCATCCTAGCTGTCTCCGGCGTGGGCTACGCCACGGTGGGGCGCCTGGATACGGGCATGTCCTCCGCCTCAGACTTATCTTTGGGCGAGGATGGTCTATCCGATCCTTCCTTGGACGGCGCCGCCGATATCTTGCTCGTAGGCAAGGACTCGCGCACCGATGCCCAGGGCAATCCGCTCTCTGAAAAGGAGCTGGCGGATCTCCACGCCGGCGTTGCCGAGGGCGAGGAAAACACCGACACCATCATGCTCGTGCGCATTCCGGAAGACGGCTCGCGCGCTACCGCGGTATCCATTCCGCGCGATACCTATGTCAACGATCCGGACTACGGCAATATGAAGATCAATGCCGTCTACGCCTCGCACAAAAACGACAAGGTCCAAGAGCTCCAGCAGGAAAACGCCCAGGCGGAGGCGCAGGGCGAAAAGGCACCGTATACGGATAAGGACATCGAAAAGCGCGGCGTAGAAGCCGGCCGCGAAGGCCTGCTGAAGATGGTGCACTCCCTGACCGGCGTATCCATTGACCACTACGCCGAGGTGGGCCTGCTGGGCTTTACGCTGCTTACTGATGCCGTCGGTGGCGTCGAGGTCTGCCTCAACGAGGACGTTGAGGACGAGATGTCCGGCGCCAATTTCCACAAGGGCACCCAGACCCTCGATGGTGCGCAGGCGCTGACCTTCGTGCGCCAGCGCTATAACCTGCCGCGCGGTGACCTTGACCGCATCGTACGCCAACAGGCGTATATGGCCTCGCTGGTGAATAAGGTGCTCGATAATGACACGCTGACCAGCCCGTCCAAGCTCTCCAAGATTGCCAAGGCCGTGGAGCGCTCCGTGGTCATCGATGACGGCTGGGACATCATGGGCTTCGTCACCCAGCTAGCAGGCCTGGCCGGCGGCAATGTCACCTTTACCACCATTCCGGTGACCTCCATCGATGGCCGCGGCGATTACGGCGAATCCATCGTCACCATCGATACCAATGAGGTCCACCGCTTCATGGAGGATCTGGCCATGTCGCACGAGGAAGCTGAAGAAGACGCGGCCCACAAGGAGGAAAACGCCGAAAACGCAGCGGAGCATGATGCCGATATCAACTCCGATAACGAGGTCCACGTCCTCAATGCCGGCAATATCGATGGCTTGGCCGCAGGCATCGGCACCTGGCTGGAAAACACCGGCTATACCGTCGAGCGCTCCGCCAATGCCCAGCCCGGCATCTACTCAGAGTCCCAAGTTGTTGCCGCAGACCCCGAGAGCGAAGATGCCAAGAAGCTGGCGGAAAAGCTCGGTGGCCTACCGGTGGTAGAAAACCCGCAGCTCGATGCCAATACCTTGCTCGTCGTGGCCACCGATGACTACCAGGGCCCTTCCGATGAGGAAGCCAGCGCCGAGGAATCCGCGGCCGAAGAAGATACCGACCTGGTAGGAACCCCGGGCAATGACTTCGGTGCCAACAAGGTTGCCCCTGAAATCGACGCCGGCGGCGACGGTCCGCGCTGCGTGAACTAAGCAGGCTGGCCTACGATGGGCGGGTATGGAACTACTCGCCCATCTTTTAAACGCCGATGCCGCCACCCCGCGGCTGACTGTTTATAACGAATCCACCGGCGCGCGCATGGATTTTTCCGCCCAGACGCTCGATAACTGGGTGGCCAAGATCGCCAATATGTTGGAAGAAGAGCTCGACTTGGAGCCGGATTCCACCATCGCCATCGACGTGCCCACCTCGTGGCAGGCCGCCGTCATTGCTTTAGGCGCCCTCGCCGCCGGGCCCAGCTTTGATTTCGGTGAATCGGCCGCGCTTGCCGATGTCGTCTTTACCTCCCCCTCCCGCTACCTCGCCGCCCAAGAGCACCAGCCGCAGGCCGATATCGTGCTCATCAGCGACGACCCCTTTGGCCGCGGCATCGTTGAATCCGGCGGGGATCTGCCCACCGGTGCCATCGACTTCGGCCCCACCGTCCGTTTTTATGGAGATCAGTACTTTGGTGAAACCCAGCCCCTGCCGGAGTTGGTGACCCCGCCCGGCTGCGCCGAGCGGCTGCTATCTACCGGGTGGAGCGATAAATCTTCCTTCACCCGCGCCGTCCTCGAGCCCTTAGCGGCCGGCGGCTCCGCCGTCATCGTCGCTGGACTCTGCCCCGCGTCCCGCCTGGATGAAATTGCAGCGAATGAGAAAGTAACCGCCCGGCTCTAGGCCAAGTGCCCTATACTTGCCTTCCATCATGTTCTTGGGAATCTCTTCAGACGCGTGGGTCTACATCTTTATTGGTGTGCTCATCTTAGGCGGTACTATCACTCAGGGCTCGATCGGCTTTGGGCTCGGCACCATCGCCACCCCCATTGTCACGCTCTTGCGCCCAGATTTAGTCCCCACGCTTATCTTGCTCCTCGCGCTGTGCATTTCCATCTATACGCTGGCGCGAACCTTTCGCGAAACCTCTTGGCGCTTGGTCGGCATTTCCGTCATAGCCCGCATTCCGGGTTCATTTGCCGGCGCGTGGGCGATCGCTTCCCTCTCGCACGATGGCCTTTCCATCTTCATTGGCTGCGCCGTGCTCTTGGCGATGTCCCTCTCCAGCCTCGGCTGGAGCCCCGAACCTACTATGCGCAATACCGTCCTAGCCGGCCTTACCTCTGGGTTCCTGGGAACCTCTACCTCCATCGGCGGCCCGCCGATGGCGCTTATCATGAAGCGCTTCGACCCACAGCGCACGCGCGGCAGCCTCGCCGGCACCTTTGTGATCGGTACCGTCATGTCCCTTATCATCCTGGGATTTAACGGCCAGGTGACCCAGCCGCAGGTCTACGCCGCCGCAGCCTATAGCCCGTTAGTAGTCGTCGGCTTATTCATTGCCAACTACCTCAACCACTTCATCGATACCAAGCGCCTGAACCGCATCGTCACGGTGGTAGCTATTACCGCTGCCCTGGCACTTATCGGCCAAGTGCTGTTTTTCTAGGCCGCCACTAAGACCGGTATTACCTCGTGCTCACTGCCCCCGGTTTTGTGCCCAGCCTGTCACGCTATTGTTTCGCGCGTAAAAAGGCTTGTACGCTAGAAGCACATCATCAGCGCAGAGGAAGGACCAGAGAGTCTGTGCCCCTAATAATTTTCCCTGCGCCCTATTCTCTTTCTTTTAGGTGATGAAATGAACGAATTTATCGCTGCGCGCTGGCAGGATATCCTTTTCCGCAGTTACCAGCACGCAAGCCTTGTCATCCAATCAGTCGCCGTGGCCCTGGTCATCGCGTTGATTATTGCCATTTTCGTAGCCCAGCGCCCGCGCGGTGCGGCTATCGCTAATGCCCTGACCTCCATCGGCCTGACCTTGCCATCGCTGGCGCTGCTTGGTCTTGCCATCCCGCTGTTTGGCATCGGCACCATACCGTCGGTTGCCCTCGTGGTCTTTTATGCCGTCCTTCCCATCCTGCGCAATGCCATCGTCGGCTTGCACAATGTCAGCGACGATGTCATCGAATCCGCCCGCGGGCAGGGCATGAGCTCGACGGCTATCCTCTTCCGCATCCGGCTGCCGCTGGCCTGGCCGGTGATTATGACCGGCATTCGCGTCTCCACCCAGATGTCTATGGGTGTTGCCGCCATCGCCGCCTATGCGCTCGGCCCAGGACTGGGTGGATATATCTACTCAGGACTCAGCCAAATCGGCGGCACCAACGCACTTAATTTCACGCTGGTGGGCACCATCGGCGTCGTCATTATTGCGCTCATCGTGGATGCGATTCTCGCCGGAATCCAAAAATTGACCACCCCGAAAGGTATCTAAGAATGTCTGATTCAACGCACGCTTCATCCACGCACGCCGCGGACGCGAGCAATAGCGGTGCCAGCATCGTCTTCGATCACGTCACCAAGGCCTATTCGGGCCAAGACTCCCCCGCCGTGGAGGACCTTTCCTTCGAAATTCCGGCAGGCGAGCTGGTCGCTTTCGTCGGGCCGTCTGGTTGCGGTAAGACCACCTCGCTGAAGATGATTAACCGCTTGGTGGAGCCGACCAGCGGCACCATTTATATCGATGGAGAGGATGCCACCAAGAAAAATCCCACGCAGCTGCGCCGCGATATTGGCTACGTCATCCAAGGCGGCGGCCTCATCCCGCACATGTCCGTCGCGGATAATATTGCGCTTGTGCCCAAGCTGAAGAAGTGGAAGGCCGATAAGATTGCTCAGCGCACCGATGAACTTTTGGATATGGTCGGGCTCGATCCTGCAACCTACCGCGATCGCTTCCCCAGCGAGCTATCCGGTGGCCAGCAACAGCGCGTCGGCGTCGCCCGTGGCCTAGCGGCGGATCCGCCGGTGGTCTTGATGGACGAGCCCTTCGGCGCAGTAGACCCCATCACCCGCACCCGCCTGCAGGATGAATTGGTCAATATCCAATCCGAGTTGAAAAAGACCATCATCTGCGTCACGCACGATATCGATGAGGCCATCAAGCTGGGCCACCGCATCCTCATCTTTGAACCGGGCGGAAAGATCAGCCAATACGATACGCCCGAAAACATCCTGGCCGCGCCCGCGAATGACTTCGTGGCTGACTTTATTGGTTCCGGCTCTGCCCTAAAGCAGCTCAACCTGCGCCGCGCGGACGAGCTGGAGCTTGCGGATCAGGCAACCGCGCGCATCGGCGAATCCACTACCGAGGCGCTAGCGCGCCTGCGCGAAGCCGGCGAAGAAATGGTGGTCATCGTCGATGACAAGGGCCATCCCCGCGACTGGATCTTCGCCCGCCAGCTCGAGCGCTACGAGACCATTCCGGAGCCGCAGTTCGAGCTCAACTCCGTTGTGGATGCGCACTCTACGCTAAGCGATGCCATGTCCGCCATGCTTGCTTCCTCCCACAGCGGCGCGCTTGTTACCCGCCGCGGTGAATTCGTGGGCGTTTTGTACTACGAAACGGTCACGGATTATATCCAGCAGATGAATGCCGCCGCCCAAGAGGCTTTAGATGACCAGGAGGTGGATTCCGGTGGAGAAATTTAAGCGCCTGACCGGTGAAGACCGCCTCCTAATCATCGGCATCCCCATCCTGGTCGTACTCACGGTGGGCGGCTGGCTCATCTGGCACGCCACGGCCGAGCTGGATGATATTGAAGAGCGCACCCTGCAGATTAGTTCTGTGCTCACCATGACCCGCGAGCACTTAGTCCTCGTGGTCATCTCCGCGCTGCTGGTCATCGCCACGGCCGTGCCGCTGGGCATCGTGCTAACGCGCAAGTCCACCAAGTTCATGGCGCCGATCATCACCAGCATCGCGAATATTGGACAGGCCGCGCCCGTCGTCGGTGTCATCGTCCTATTGGCCATCTGGCTCGGCTTTGGCGAGCCGGTGGCCATCCTCGGCCTCTGGTTCTATGCCTTCTTGCCGGTGCTCGCCAACGTGATTGCGGGTTTGCGGGGTGTGGATAAGCAGCTTGTCGAGGCCGCCTACGGCCTCAGCATGTCACCCATCCAAGTGCTCACCAAGGTCGAGCTGCCCATGGCCCTGCCGGTCATCATGACCGGCATCCGCACCTCCCTGGTGCTCTTGGTCGGCGCCGGTGCGTTTGCCACCTTTATCGATGCCGGCGGCCTCGGCGGGCTGATTACCACCGGTATTACCCTCTACCGCAACCCTATTCTCATCTCTGGCGCGGTCCTCATCGCCGCCTTAGCCTTAGCGGTCGAATGGGTGGGCCGCGTTCTTGAGGTTGTCTTCGCCCCGAAGGGAATGATCAAATGAAACGCCTCCTCGCAACACTTGCCGCCGCAAGCACCTTCTTCCTCGCTGGATGTGGCCTCGGCACCGCCGGTGGCCTCATCCCGAGCGGACAGTTAAAGGGCGACCTAGCCGATATCGACTTGGACGGCGCCAATATTTCCATCGGTTCCAAAAACTTCACCGAGCAGGTCATCCTGGGCAAGATTGGCGCCATCCTCTTGGAATCCGCCGGTGCCAACGTAAAGGACCTGACCAATATCCCCGGCTCTACCTCGGCGCGCCAAGCGCTGGAGGTCGGCGATATGGACTCCATGTTTGAATACACCGGCACCGCCTGGATTACCTACCTGGGCAACGCCGATCCGGTCCCCGGCTCGCAGGAGCAATACGAGGCAGTGAAGGAGGCCGATAAGGACCATGGACTTACCTGGCTACCCCCAGCGCCGATGAATAATACGTACGCGCTGGCCATTAGCGAGCAGTCCCACGCACAGTACGGCCTTGAGTCGCTGGCCGATATCAAGGGTATTCCCACCAGTGAACAGACCTATTGCACCGATAGCGAGTTCTTAGCCCGCAATGACGGCCTGCTTACCATGTTGGATAGCTATGGCATTGAACAACCACCGCGCGACCGCATCAGGATTATGGATTCCGGCGCCGTCTATGCCGCCTTGAATAAGGGCGAGTGCACCCTCGGTTCCATCTTTGCCACCGATGGCCGCATTAAGTCCTTAAACCTCACCGTGCTGGAGGACCCTGAGCTCTTCTTCCCCAAGTACAACCTCGCCCCGGTCGTGCGCACCGAGGTTTTGGAGGAATACCCAGAGATCAAGGACCTCTTCGCTCCCCTCGCGGAACTCCTGACGGATGAGAAGATGCAGGAGCTTAATGCCCGCGTGGACGTCGACGGTGAGGACTACACCGCCGTGGCGCAGGATTTCCTCATCGATGAAGGCCTGCTAGAAGGATAATCTTTGAGGGCCGCTCACCAGCACAAATGGATTTACAGGAAACTTTCAGTATTTTTCAGCGACCTATCAGATAGATTCCATTGCTGTTCCAGCCGCGTGCCCCATACTTAAATCATGCGTTTGAGAGAGCGCATACGAGAGAGATAGAGAGAACCCCTCAGTTTCCAGAGGGCGGTGCACACCGATACATGGAAACACCCTTGTAGAGAGAGACGCCAGCGGCACTCGGAACCGAAAGGAACCGAGTGCCGCTGGCGTTTTACTAGTTCTACAGGCATAACCCGCGCGGGTTATGCCACCAGCTTGTTCTTGCGCGGCGCGAAGAGCACGGCAGTACCCGTCACGATCGCCGCAGCCACCAGGTAAAAGGCCGGGGCTAGTTTATTTCCGGTGGTATCAATCAGCCACGTCGCGATCATCGGGGCGGTACCGCCGAAGATGGCATTGGCAGTATTAAACGTCAGCGCGAAACCAGACAGGCGCACATGCGTGGGGAACTGCTCGGAAAGGAAGGAGGGCAAGACGCCATCGTTAAGCGCCAGCACCCCACCCAGGCACACCTGAATGATGATGACGAGCAGGATGCCTGCGCCGTCGAGAAGCATGAATGCCGGAATAATGGCAAGTCCCATAAAGAGCGCGGCGCACAGCATGGTGGTGCGCCGGCCAAGGCGATCGGACAGCAGGCCTGTCAATAGCGCAAAGCCCACGTAGAACGCGGAGGCCACCGAAGACGCGATAAACGCCGGAGTTTCTGCCATGCCCAGCTCCTCCGAAAGATAGGTGGGCAGGTAGGTCAAGATGACGTAGAAGCCAATCGCGTTGAGCACCGCGCCGGCAAAGGCAATGGCCAGGGCCTTGGGGTATTTCAGCACCTGGCGCAGGGGCGAAAGCTCCGTGTCCGCGTGCTTTTCAAAGCGGTTGGATTCCTCCGTGTGGCGGCGGATCCACAGTCCGTACAAGCCCAGCGGTAGCGCTACCAGGAAGGGCACGCGCCAGCCCCAGGAATGCAGGGCATCATCATCAAGCACGCCAGTAAGAAATGCCGCGATGAGCGAGCCCAAGAGCAGCCCGGATGCGGTGGCCGAGGGCACCACCGCAGCATAAATCCCGCGTTTCCCAGGTGGGGCAATCTCAGCCAGGTGGGTGGCGGCGCCGGCATATTCACCGGCGGCGGAAAAGCCTTGCACCATGCGGCACATAAGAAGCAAGAGCGTCGCGGCAAAGCCGATGGTGGCATACCCAGGCAATAGGCCGATGCAGGCGGTCGCTAACGACATCAACACGATGGAATAGGTCAGCGTGTGGATGCGGCCGTGCTTATCACCAATATGTCCCCAGACGATTCCACCGATGGGGCGCACCAAGAATGACAGCGCGAAGAGCGCGAAGGTCAAAATCAGCGCGCGGCGGCCTTCCATTTCTGGGAAAAAGACGCGCGAGATAATCGCGGACATATAGATATAGGCCGCATAATCGAACCACTCAATAAACGTGCCGATGAATGCGGCCTTGATGGCGGAAACGCGCTGTTCATGTGAAGTGCCAGGAACGTCCACGTCCGTTCGCGCAGATTCATCGCTCGCTGGCGGTGGGGCTATCAGAGGAGCCATGCTCCTCACCTCGTTTCTGTTGAGCTTCTTTCGCAAAAATGGCGCAGCATAGTCTGCACCCGTAGCGACGAGCCTACAGAATTTACTATGTTTTAGGTCACTTTTATATGCCTTTATAGCTTCGCTGACACGCTTTGCTTGCCGATGCCTCCCTTCCCCACCCAACTCACAGCACTTTGCAGCAACCTTTCAGGCAGATTCCATTGCCGTTCCAGCCGCGTGCCCCATACTTAAATCATGCGTTTGAGAGAGCGCATACGAGAGAGAGATAGAGAGAACCCCTCAGTTTCCAGAGGGCGGTGCACACCGATACATGGAAACACCCTTGTAGAGAGAGACGCCAGCGGCACTCGGAACCGAAAGGAACCGAGTGCCGCTGGCGTTTTACTATTCGTGTTATTGGCTGCCGCTTTGCCTGTTGCCTCTGGCCGCCGCCGCTGGCTATCGCCTCGGCCCCGCTGCAAGGCCGAACCACCCGCGCTAGGCGGGCTTCTTTCGTGGGATTTCCTTATCGAAATCAATGAGCCGCCCCAACGCCCAATCGCGGTCCGTGAGCAACCGGGCAAATACCATTCCTGCGCCGATGGCTCCTACCACCATCAAGCCGGTGGCCACATTTGCCACCGCCTGATCCATTTGGCCGTCATTAAGGTAATAGACCGCGCGAAACATCGTCACTCCAGGAATCATGATGACGGCGGCCGGCACGGTGGTGGTGATGCGCGGCAACCGCGCCTTTTGGGAGGCCACCGCACCCAAGAGCCCGATAATCAGCCCACCAATGAACGCCGCAAAGTAGATGGTCGTGCCCAGCTCAAGGAGGCCAAGGCGCACCGCGTTGGCCACGGTTCCCACGCTTGCAGCCACCAACACCATGCGGCGCGAGGAGTTAAAGAGGAAGGCAAAGCCCGCGATGCCGAAGAAACTGGCGACAGAAGCCAGCAGGTACCACCGCGTATCCGGTGCAGGAACCGGCGGATCCGGGCTGAGATCCGTTAGCCAACTGACCATGGAGACGGTAAACGTAGCGGTAAAGATGACCGTAAACGCATAACCCAGCCGGGCGATACCCGCATCAAAGTCAAAGCGCGCGATATCAATCAGGGCCGAGAACAGCGGGAACCCCGGAATCAAAAAGAGCACCGCCGCAACATAGCCCGAGGACAGCGAGCTCGGCTCTACTACCCCAGCAAATCCGAGGAGCTCGATGAGGATAAAGAAGGTGATGCTGGCTGCCGCGCCACCGGCAATGATCCCGCCAATTTGGTGCACGTGCTGGTGAAGCACTTCATAGCGCACAAACTGCCCCACGAATGCCGCCAGCGCCACGAGCCCTACCGCTTGCACTGGGAAGAAATTTAAGAAAGCAAACGCCGCGCACGCGACCGCGGCCGCTGTGGATAGGACCCACACGCTCCAGCGCTTTTTCACATCGCTTTCTATGGAATCGAGCATTCCCGAAAGCTCTTCCGCGGTAATGCCGGAATATAGGTGGTTATGGGTAAGGTCCTCCAATGCCTCAATGCGGGAGGCATCGACGGCCGGCGAGTGCGTGCGCGCAATCACGGTGCGAAAGGAATCTCCCCGGTGGAAGGTGCAGGTAATCTGCGTCAGGCCCACGTTTGCGTCCAAATGATCAAACCCCAACGCCCGGGCGCTGCGCTTCATGCCGCGCAGCACGCGATAGCCCGATGTGCCCGCCCCCATCAGCATCATTCCGACGCGCAAGACGACGTCAGCTTCCACGCCCATCTGCCGGTGAAAATTCGGATCATACTGCGACGACAAGTCTTCCACCTCTACCTCGCGGGAAAGCTGCGATCCAGGCCACTTCTCGGCGGCCATTGCCCCAGCTTCCACCCACATTTTGGCTATTTCTTCTACCTCCCAGACTAGCGCACCGCGTGCCTACCCCGTGATCTTCTTAGCCTGCACTAACTTTCAGGAAAATTTCAGCTTTTTTCAATGCCTATAACAGGATTTAGGCCCATACTTTCCTTAGCGTTTGAGAGAACGCAAGAGAGATAGAGAGAACCAGCTCCAGCGCCCTGCGGCCCTTCACTGAGGCCCGGGCGCTGGAGTTGTTTTTACTGCGCCATCTGGCTTGCGCACTGTTGCGTCCACCCAGTCGTCCCATCCGTGAAATAGGTGGTCCCTGGTTGCTGATTGGATGGGTCGCCACAGGAAGCAACCGTTTTATCGAGCGGGTGCGGATTCTCCACGCCAGGGGCTTGGGTAATTCCTACGACAGGCGCATCGCCAGCATTCTGGGGCGCATCGCCGCCTTGGTTGTTCGGGTTTACCTGCTGTTGTCCCCCACTATCTGTTCCCGATTTCGGCTGCGGGGCAGGCTGCGCAGCTTCGCCTGCGCGCTCTTGGGCAGGGTCATTCTTGGAGCTTGCTTCATTGGTGGGCTCCTGCGAAGAAGGCTCCGCTTCACCGCCGCTTTCCACCTTAATCTTGTAGCTCACCTCATTCGTGGCCTTAAAGTGCAGCATATTGGTGTCTTTAGAAACATCGAGGAAAGCCGTACCGTCGGCGCTGTAGCCTGGGAATTCATCCATGAGGTTGAGGTAGCTGCCATCATCGCAGCTAACTTCTGCCCGTGCATTATTAATTTTGTTGTCAGCGGTGCTTGCTCGCCACGGCATAGACCTAAAAGGCGAGGTGAATCCGTCATCCGCGCCCTCAGGCATGGACGCGGAAATCTCTACCGCGACAAACTTCCCTTTCTTCGACTCGGTACTTGCGCAGTGCGCATCATCGACAATGTCATTGATTTTCACGGTCATGCACGTGGTGTCATCATCGCCACTGCACGGTACATCGAAGCTATCGCCCTTGCCTAAGGCTGGCGCAGCCTCTGAGGTAGAGTACGTCGCTTCCGATTGTGCGCTGGTAGCTGGTTCTGCAGCATCATCGCCGCCAGAAGAACACGCCCCGAGTGCCACCGCACCTGCCAATATCAATGCCGAAAAGCCAAGCTTGCGCTTCATAAAGAGTCCTTTCCAAAGGTGAGAGAGATAATTCCAATGTAGCCTTGTCTACTCATCCCAGGAAACCCGCGGCGGTTCACCTCCATCGGGTGTCGCGTCAGCCTCATTTTCCACGAGTACACGCAGAACGCGTTCCAGGGCGAATTCAATGCTGCTACCGTGACGGATTGATATGGCTAATACGCCCTATTAAATTTCAAACGGATGCAAAGGATCCTTTAGCTCATGGATACTTGGGAGCCAACACTTTCTACTGGCCCACTCCTCGGCATCGCCATCGCCGCGATTGCATTAATCCTCGTGCTTGTCATCTATTTCAAGCTGCATGCATTTTTAACGTTGCTGGTGGTCTCCGCCCTAACAGCACTTGCGGCCGGCATACCCCTCGAGGGCATTGTCCCTACGATGACGGAAAGCTTCAGCTCCACACTTGGCTCGGTGGCGCTTCTGGTGGGACTCGGCGCCATGATCGGCCGGCTCGTGGAGGCTTCCGGCGGTGCTCAGTCGCTTGCCGATGCCATGGTTCGCCGCTTCGGCGAAAACAAAGCGCCCCTTGCACTCGGCATCGCCTCGCTGATTATGGGCTTCCCTATATTCTTCGACGCTGGTCTTATCGTGATGCTGCCGGTTATCTTTGCCGTCGCCCGCCGCTTGGATGGCCCAGTCCTTGCCTTTGGCCTGCCGGCCGCTGGCGCCTTTTCTGTCATGCACGTCTACCTGCCACCGCACCCCGGTCCTGTCGCCGCCAGCGAATTCTACGGCGCCGACCTCGGATTGGTGCTGCTCGTCGGCCTGCTGCTGGCCCTTCCAACCTGGTATATCTCCGGCTACCGCTTCGGACTTTTTGCCGGAAAGAAGTTCCCGTTCAAGGTCACCGATGCCATCACCGGGCCTGTCCTTGAAAAGGAAGAACAACCCTTAAAACCAGCCTTCGCCGCCACGGTGATTTCCATCTTGCTCATCCCGATGGTGCTCATCTTCTTCAATACCGGGCTCAACGCTCTAGCTTCCTACGGCACCATCGATGCTGATGCCACGTGGGTCAGGTTCTTCGTCATGCTCGGCCAAACTCCAATCGCACTGCTGATTACGGTGCTTATCGCGCTGGTAGTCCTCGGCCTGCGCCGCGGCGAGGAAAAGACGGCTCTGGAAAAACTCGTTGACTCCTCGCTCGGCCCTATCTGTTCCGTCGTGCTCATCACCGGTGCGGGCGGCATGTTCGGCGGCGTGCTTCGCACCTCCGGCATTGGCGATGCGCTTGCCGATTCCCTCTCCGGCCTCGGCATCCCTGTCATCCTGGCCTGCTATCTCATCGCCGTAGCCCTCCGCCTGGCACAGGGTTCAGCCACCGTCGCACTCACTACCGCCGCTGCCCTGATGGTCCCCGCTGTGGAAGCTGGCGGGTTCAACGAACTCCAACTCGCGCTCATCGTCGTGGCCACCGCCGCTGGTTCGGTCTTCGGCTCCCACGTCAACGATTCGGGCTTCTGGCTCGTCGGCCGCCTGATGGGCATGGATACAATGACCACTCTGAAGACGTGGACCGTCAACCAGATGCTCATCTCCGTCATCGGCTTCGCACTCGTGCTCGTCCTCTACGGCGCGGCTGCAGTCTTTTAGGCGCCGAACTCTATCCAAGCAGCAGCGTCTTCTGCAATATCTTCCGCTGGCCGCGTCACATCGAAAACGCGGCCAGTTTCGTCCTCTTCCAACGGTTCCAAGGTGTCGAACTGCGACTGCAACAGCGACGCTGGCATGAAGTGTCCCGGCCGGTGTTGCATCCGCTTATACAACACATCAAAGTCCCCGTGTACGTGCACAAACGCCACGCCTGGGCAGTACTGCCTAATCAGATCCCTGTACTTGCGTTTTAGCGCGCTGCACCCCACCATCGCACCTTCCGGCCTATCCGCCAGCCACTGACCGATCTGTTTTAGCCACGGCTCCCGGTCCTCATCATTCAGCGGCGTTCCCGCGGCCATCTTGTCGATATTTGCCTGCGTGTGCATATCATCGCCGTCGCGGTACTCTAGCCCGACCAGCGGCGACAGGGCCTCCCCCACCGTTGTCTTACCCGAGCCAGAGACTCCCATGACGACGACGTGACGGAATTTGTTCTGGTCCATGGTGGCTCCTCGAGTTGGGTTTTCCTGTTCAGTTTATCCGCATCGAGTTACCAGCCCCGAACTGTGAATTTGCGGATGTGGATATTGACGAGGAGCAGCCTCATTCCCAAAAATTGCGAGGACTTCTCAATTCTGAAGAAGTCTACAAAGATCCTTGACCCCACAACCGGCTCTTAAAGTGAGAAGTAGTACTCCTTCATTTTCTTCGCCATCAAACGCCGCTGCTCTATATCAGTATTTATAAAGCAATGCCGCCCTTCTCAATCGGGACTCGGTTCGCTTAACTGCAATGAAGCAGTTTACGTTGGTCAAAGCACACAAAGAGCTAGGCGAGATTTTTAAGGGCCTCGGTTACCAAATTCCAGAAGCCCGCATGGTCCAGCTTGGTAGCGACCTGAGTATGGCAAGTGTCATCGGCGGGCTCCCGCAAATCAGTCACGGTCATGCCGGTGGTTAGTGCGCCGGCGAGCTCAACGTGAACGGGTGCCTTGCGGGTTTGCACGATGCTCGGATCGATGAGGTAAGCCACCGTGCACGGATCGTGAACCGGAGGATCCGTAAAGCCCTGGTTTTGCTGATACGCCTCGCGGAAGAAACCGAAGAGACCGACAACAAAGTCCGCGACGGGCGTATTTAACGCCTTAATTTCGGCTTCGACCCCGGCTGTGGCCAGTGCCTGGTGGGTCAGATCTAGCCCCACCATCGTGACCGGCCACGGCTCTTCGAAGACGATATGTGCCGCCTCAGGATCAATCTTGATATTGAATTCGGCAACGGGGGACCAATTGCCTTCGTGGTAGCCGCCGCCCATAAGCACAACCTCTTTGACACGCTCTACGATGCGCGGTTCTTTGCGCGCGGCCATAGCGATATTGGTCAACGGACCCGTTGGAACCAAGGTAATGGTGCCAGGTTCGTGGGACATGATGGTGTCGATGATGAAGTCGATGGCGTGGGCACCGGCAAGCGCGGTGCTGGGCTCCGGAAGCTGGACTCCATTGACATCCATGCCAGTTGAGCCGTGAATGGCCTCGGCAACTTCAACGGGGCGCACGAGCGGGCGATCGCAACCAGCATAGACCGGAATCTCCGGATGACCGGCGATCTCCTTGACCACTAGGGCATTGCGGGAGACCTTGTCCAAGGTCTGGTTGCCGCCAACGGTGGTAATGCCCAGCAGATCGATGTTGGGGTTACCCATAGCCAGGAGCAGGGCTACCGCGTCATCGTGGCCGGGGTCGCAGTCCAGAATAATTTTTCGCGTCATGTCTCGAGCCTACTTTTGGTCGGTGAAGACCGCCACGGTTTCAGCGTGTGGCATAGCTTCAATTCCTCCGTGCTCACCAGCTGTACCCTGGAAAGCAGCAAGTCACCCTGTAAACGGTATAAACCGTCGTGGAAAGGAATTCGCCCCGCCATGCCTTCAATTTCTGACCGCCTGACCCAGGCACAGCAAGATTTTAACGCGGTGATTTCCACCATTCCTATTGATGAGGATGCCGTAGATACTGCGCTTACGCTGCGCGGATTGCCTGTTGCTTTTAAAGACATCGTGGATATCGCCGGGGTGCCAACGACCTGTGGCACCAACGTGGATATGGGACCGGCTCCGACTATGAATGCCACGGTGACGCAGCGCCTAATGGATGCCGGCGCGATTCCCGTGGCCAAGGCCAACCTCCAGGAATTTTCCTATGGCATCTTGGGCGATGCCTCCGCGTATGGCCGCGTCATCAATCCGCGCGATCCGCAGGTCTGCAGCGGCGGTTCTAGTTCTGGGTCGGCGGCGCTGGTTGCGTCTGGGGCGCTCGATCTCACGGTGGGTTCCGATAGCGCCGGTTCCGTGCGCGTCCCGGCCGCCAGCCAGGGCGTGCTGGGATTTAAGCCCACCACCGGCACGATCCCGCTCGATGGTGTCTTCCCCTTCGCGCCGAGCTTCGATTGCATCGGATTCTTCGCCACCTCCATAGAGCTCATCGAGCAGGCCCTGCTAGCCACGGTGAATGAAGAACCGACTCCGGCCGAGAACGTGGCCACCATGGATATTTCCGCATTGACGACCAAAGGTGAGCGCTTTGCTGGTCTGCTGTCTGCGCTGCAGGATTCCACATTCGCAGCCGTGGAGCGCCTCGATTACTCCCAGCTCGAATCCACCATCGCTACCACCGCGAAGCTCTACGCGCCGATGCGCCTCAAGGAGGCTTACGACGTCCATCAGCCCTACCTTGATCAGCGGGATAAGTATCAGGACGTCATCTTGGAGCGTGTCCTCGGCGGGCAGGATATTACTCAGGCAGACTACGACGCTGCAGCACAGCAGGTAGAACAACTGCGCACGGAAGCACTGGCGCTTTTCGATGCCTCCCCCATCATCCTCACCCCCACCCTCGACGCCGGCCCCATCAAATGGGACGACATCACCGCAGAAAACACTGCGGATTCCGCTGCCAGCCTGCGCCGCTGGACCGAGCCATTCAATGTATTGGGCTGGCCGGCGATCACTATCCCGCTGCGCACGACGGAGACCAAGGGAGTGGGTGATGCGGTGCAGGTCATCGGCAAGCCGGGCCAGGATCTCACCGTCTTGCGCGTCGCCCGCGAGATTCAGGCGCTGCTTTAAGCACACCGCAATTCTGCGCGTCTCTGCCTGCTGACGTCGTTGGTAAGGTGATCGTTATGAGCACTCCAGCACAGCTTGCCGCGCGGTTGCGCGCTGAGGCCGATGACGGGTCCTTGGAGTCATTCTGCTTGGATACCGGCATTGACCTGCTGGTTCTTTTTGGCAGCGCGCACGTAGATACCACCAACGCGAATGATGTTGACCTTGCCTATTCGGTTGATTTCTCGCGCGCGAAAGCTGACCGGCCGAATCTGCTCGACGTTGCCACGGCGTTTTACGCCCGCTATGGCGACGGCATCGATCTCATGTGCCTGGATACCGCAGACACGGTGGCGCAACATGAAGCTCTGCAAAAGTGCGAGCTCTTGGTCGATCCATCCAACTCCAAGTATGGAACGCTGCAAATGATGGCGGCACGGGAATATATCAATACGGCGTACCGCCGCGAGTTCGAGCTCAGAAGCTTAATGTCATGAGCTGGCTAGCCTCCCGCTAGCACGGTCTTTTCTTGCGTGCGCGGGCGCCAATACGCAGCTTCTACTGCGTTAAGTTCCTTAAAGTGCGAGGACGTCAGCTCATCCATCGCGGTTAAATAGTCGCCCACGTCCTCGCGCGGTAAGCGCAGACCCATCGTCAGATGCGGCGTCCAGCGCGGTCCGCGGCCCTCGGGATTGGCGGCGCTAATCTTCCGCGCTGCTATTTCGAGTTCATCGCTGGTCTCTAATAACCAAGCCACGGTTCGTTTCCGCTTGGTGCCGAAGATGACGTTTCCCACGCGCCGAAACGTCGCCGGAATAACCGCCGGTAAAAGCTCCGCGGCAAGCTCCACAACGTGAGGATCCATCTCCGGCGCGAAGGTCACCGTAATATGCGGGCGCTGATTTTGCACGGGGAATCCGCGCTCGGCCAGACCTGCAAAGATCTCCCGAATCTGCTCTTCCTGCTTTTCTGGCAGGTAGAGCAGGATATTATCCGGCGATGCTGTACTCACGATGCGGCTTTCTTCGTTTCAAGTGGGCACGATTCATTCGTGTTCCCCAAGTGCGGGCGGTTTCGGTTCTGTTTCTAGCTCTGGTTCTAGGGTACCGCCGGTCTTCGCTTGTGCGATCTCCGCGATGCTATAGGTCCTTTGCACAGTTTGAGCAAACTCGCCCTTCAAAAATCGCATCGCGCCTTCAATTGACGCAGAGGAGGATGCGCATAGGACCCTGCACAGAGGAGGTTGTACATCGGGCACTGCGCATTGGCTCCCGCACACAGGCCCCCGCACAGCGGACTCTGCGCAAAGAACCTCCCCTTTTCCTTGTGCTCGTTTAAGCAGGTGCCTTTAATAAGAGTATGAGCACATCAGATTCTTCGCCTTTCATTCTCGCCATCACGGCGTGCCCAACGGGTATCGCCCATACTTATATGGCCGCCGAGAACTTAGAGGCCGCCGCCGAAAAGCTGGGCTACCGCATCAAGATTGAAACGCACGGTTCGATCGGCGTGGAGGGCAACTTCAGCGCACAAGACATTGAGCAAGCCGATGCCATTGTCATCGGTGCCGATACCGTCATTGCAAAGGACCGATTCCACGGCAAGCGCTTGGTGGCCACCGGCGTGGACGAGGCCATCAAACACCCAGAGCGGCTACTGACCAAGTCCTTGGAGGCAGCAGCGTGGAAGGGTGAGGATAAGGGGGCATCGGAAAGCGAGGCAGAGGACGCTGCGGAAGATGCGGGGCTGCGCGGTATTGGGCAGACCATGTACAAGGCGCTGATGAATGGCGTTTCCCACATGATTCCCTTCGTGGTTACCGGCGGATTGCTCATCGCTGTGGCGCTGTCCTTGGGCGGTACGCCCACGCCGGAGGGGCTGTCCATTCCTGAAGATAGCTTCTGGAATACGCTCAATGAGCTCGGTGGCCTGGCGTTTTCGCTGATGGTGCCGGTCTTGTCTGGCTACATTGCCGTTGGCATCGCGGATAGGCCGGGGTTAGCGCCAGGCCTTATCACCGGGCTCATCGCCACGACCGGCTCGCTGTACGGGTCCGAGGCTGGCGCCGGATTCTTGGGCGGTATCGTCACCGGTATTCTCTCCGGCTACGTGGCCCTTGCGATTAAGAAGATCCCGGTGCACAAATTCATCGCGCCGATTTGGCCGATTATCGTCATCCCGATTTTCACCACGCTGATAGTAGGCCTAGCCTTCATCTATTTCATCGGCGCGCCGATTGCCACGGCCTTTGAGGCCATGACCGAATACCTCGGCGGGCTGGAAGGCTCATCGGCGATTGTGCTGGGTCTTATCATCGGTGCGATGATCGCTTTCGATATGGGTGGGCCGTTCAATAAGACTGCCTTCCTGTTTGGCGGCGGCATGATCGCCGCGGGAAATGCTGCCCCGATGGGTATGGCCGCCGCCGCGATTGCGGTCCCGCCGCTCGCAGTGGGCGTGGCCACCCTCCTGCGCCGCAGTTGGTTCAATAAGGCGGAAAAGGATTCCGGTATCGCCGCGCTATTTATGGGATTTTTCGGCATCACCGAAGGCGCCATTCCCTTGGCGGCGGCGCGTCCCCTGCAGGTCATCCCGGCCAACGTCGTCGGTGGTGCCGTTGCCGGTGCGATGGCGGGCGCGTTTGGGGTCCAAGATCATGTCATGCACGGCGGCCCGATCGTCGCCGTCCTCGGCGCGGTGGATCACGTGGCGTGGTTCTTCCTGTCCCTGCTCTGCGGCGTTGCCGTGTGTGCTGCGCTCATGCTCCTGCTCATTCGCCTGACGCAACGCTCCCCGGAATCGGACGAGGCCACGGCGGAGTCCACCGCGCTCCCGCTTCTCGATGCCTCCACCATCAGCCTCGATGAGCCACTCGGTAATGACTCCGAGGCCGTCATCAAGTCGCTCGTTTCCCTCGCGGCAGCCGATGGCCGCATTAACGACGCCGCCGTGGTTACCGATGCCGCCCTTGTCCGCGAATCCCAACACTCCACCGGCGTAGGCCATGGCGTGGCCATCCCGCATGCTCGTTCCGCTGGGGTTACCACACCGACGCTGGCCTTCGCCCGGCTTCCCGAGGCCGGTATCACCTGGGGAAGCGGCGAAGAACCAACGACCTTAGCGTTCCTTATCGCCGTTCCCGATGACGCTGGAAAACAGCATTTAAAGCTGCTGTCCACCCTCGCCCGCGCCATCATGAAGGAGGATTTCCGCGCCCAGCTGCACGAGGCCAGCTCCCGCGAAGAGGCAGAAGGGATTATCTCCTCTGTCCTCCAGGTCAAACCCCAAGCCGCCGTGGAGTCTTAGTTTTCTGCCTTGCCCTCGGTCTGTCCGGAAAGGAGCTGTTCCACCGACACCACTCCGCCCAAAAAGTAACCGCCTTCACAAATGACAGTGGCACGGGTTACACTTGGAACCACACTTATTGTTCAACAATTAAGGATGGTGTTGAATGGCTTCGCTCCACATTGATCTCAACGCAGACTTGGGTGAAACCACCGCTGGCAACCCGGTAGCCGATGATGCCGCGATGCTGGAGATGGTCTCCTCCGCCAATGTCGCCACCGGCTTCCACGCCGGTGACCCGCACTCCATTGCGCAGACCCTTAAATCCGCGGCGCGTGCGGGAGTCACGGTCGGAGCACACGTGGGCTATAACGATCCGGCCGGTTTTGGCCGCCGCTTTATCGACTACAACGCGGCGGAGCTCGCGGACGAGGTCACCTACCAAATTGGTGCGCTCGATGCGCTGGCGCGCGCCAATGGCACGCGGGTGTCTTATGTGAAGCCGCACGGCGCGATGTACAACACCATCGTCAAGGACGAGGCACAAGCCAAGGGCGTTATCGCAGGCATTAAGGCCTTCGGTGACCTCCCCGTGATGCTGCTGCCAGGCGGCCTCGCGGTCGATATTGCAGAATCCCAAGGCCTCACCGTCATCCGCGAGGCCTTCGCGGATCGCAACTACAACCCGGATGGCACGCTGGTCTCCCGCAAACAGGACAATGCGGTATTGGGGGATGAGGGGGATGTCGTCAAGCGCGTGCTGGAAGTCGCCCAAACCGGATCTATTACCGCCATCGATGGCACCACGCTCGATGTCGATGCCCAATCCGTGTGCACCCACGGTGACTCGCCGGGCTCCGTGAAACTGCTGCGCGGTGTGGTCGAACGCCTCAGCGCGGAAGGAATCGATATTCGGAGCTTTATCTAATGCCGCATATTCACTTCGTTGGCACCCGCGCCCTCCTCATTGATTTGGACGGGCTCGAGCAGGTCATGGCGTGGCACGCGGCGCTGTCCGCTAAACCGCTCAAGAATCAGGTGGATTGCATTGCCGCCGCCACCACGTTGCTCATTACCTTTGAGGCGCCGAATTCCGCGCGCGCGGCCGCGGAGTTCCTGACGGACTTCTCCCCTGCCGCCGCTACCGCGAAGGAGGCGCGCACGGTAGACATCGATGTGCTTTACGATGGCGACGATGTCGACGCCGCCGCCGATCTCCTCGGCATGTCGCGCGAGGCCTTGATTGACTGGCATACCTCTACCGAATGGACCGCCGCCTTTGGTGGTTTTGCCCCCGGCTTTACCTACTGCGCGCCTTCTGATCCGGCCCAGGCCAAGGCCGTGCCACGCCGCTCCGATCCGCGCACCGCCGTTCCGGCTGGCGCCGTGGGCATCGCGGGCGAGTTCTCCGCGGTCTACCCGCGCGTTTCCCCAGGTGGCTGGCAGTTGCTCGGCACCACCAATACCCCAATGTGGGATTCGCATGCGAACCCACCCGCGCTGGTGCAGCCCGGTGACCGCGTGCGCTACCGCGCCGTGGACGAGCTACCGGACTTGGTGGATCGCAGCGCGGAATCCAAGCGCTCGCCGGCCCGCCTGCCCCGCATGGAGGTCCTCGATACCGGCCTGCTCACGCTTTTTCAAGACCTTGGCCGCCCCGGCGTAGGTGACTTGGGCGTAACACCCTCCGGTGCCGCCGATCACGCCGCCGCGGCAACCGCGAATGTCGCCGTGGGCAATCCGCGGGGTGCGACGGTGCTAGAAAACATCGGCGGCATTAAGCTGCGCGCGCTGACCGATACCGTCATCTGCGTTACCGGCGCCACTGCCCGCGTCCGCCTAGGTGAGATGCCCGTGCACCTCGCCCGCCCGGTGCTCGTAACCGCTGGCCAGACCGTGACGGTCGGTGCCGCAACAGTGGGAATGCGCAACTACGTGGCCATTCGCGGCGGCATCATCGCCGAATCCGAGCTCGGCTCCTCTGCCACCGATGTCCTCTCCGGCCTCGGCCCCGACCCCGTCACCACCGGCGATGTCATCGGCGTGCTGCCCCGCTCCACCGGCATGACGGATGCGCAATTGGTCAACCCCCTGCGCGTATCCGCTGATTCCGCTGGCAAGACGCGCGCGACGCTGCGCTGCGTGCTGGGCCCGCGCGATGACTGGTTTGGCGATAATATCTCCACCTTCCTGGATACCGAATGGATCGTTTCCTCTGATTCCAATCGCGTTGGCCTGCGGCTTTCCGGGGCTAAAGACAGCGCAGGGGCTTCCGATATCACCGTGCAGCGCGTGAAGGATGGCGAGCTGCCCTCCGAGGGAATGGTGGCCGGTTCCATCCAGATCCCGCCGAATGGCAAGCCGGTGGTCTTCCTGCGCGACCACGCCGTCACCGGCGGCTACCCCGTCATCGCCACCGTGCTGGAGGAAGATATCGACATCGCCGCGCAGCTCCCGCCCGGCGCGCGCGTGACCTTCCGCCTCGTGACACCCCAAGCTTTAAATACTGGAGAAGAAAATGCAGATTAAAACCGTCCTCATTGCTAACCGCGGCGAAATCGCCGTGCGCATCGCCCGCGTGGCCCGCGATTTGGGCATTAAGTCCATCGCCATTTATTCCGAGGCCGACGCCGGCGCCCTGCACACCCAGGTTGCCGATGAAGCCTATGCGCTGCCCGGCAATACCGCCGCCGATACCTATATGAATACCCCGGCGCTACTGGATATTGCAGTGCGCGCCGGCGCCGATGCCATCCACCCGGGCTACGGTTTCCTCTCCGAAAACGCCGACTTTGCCCGCACCGTCACCGATGCCGGCATGATCTGGATCGGCCCCTCGCCGGAATCCATCGAGCTTTTGGGCGATAAGATTGCCGCGCGCCGCGTGGCCGAAGAGGTCGGCGCGCCCCTGGCTCCGGGCACCTCCGATCCGATTGATGATTGGCAGGAGGCCCGCGCCTTTGCTGAGGAGCATGGGCTGCCGATTGCCATCAAGGCCGCTTATGGCGGCGGCGGGCGCGGCCTTAAAGTCGTGGACTCCATGGATGAGATCGAAGGCGCGTTCAACTCCGCCGGGCGCGAGGCTATGGAGGCATTCGGCCGCGCCGAGTGCTACGTGGAGAAGTTCCTGACCCACCCACGCCACGTAGAGGCGCAGGTCCTGGCGGATACCCACGGCAACGTCCGCGTGCTGGGCACCCGCGATTGCTCCACCCAGCGCCGCTTCCAAAAGCTCATCGAGGAGGCCCCTGCGCCCGCGCTTTCCGATGCCCAGCGCACCGGCATCATCGAAGGTGCCCGCTCCATCTGCTCCCACGTGGGCTATACCGGCGCCGGCACCGTGGAGTACATCGTCTCCGAGGATGGCACCATCTCCTTTTTGGAGGTCAATACCCGCGTCCAGGTCGAGCACCCTGTGACCGAGGTAGTGACCGGCACCGATATCATCGCCGAGCAATTCCGCATCGCCGCGGGCGAGCCTCTGTCTATCTCTGAGGATCCAGCCTCCACCGGCCACGCCTTCGAGTTCCGCATCAATGCCGAAGACATCCTCAACGGCTTTGCCCCCTGCCCCGGCACCATCGTCTCCTTCGAGCCGCCCACCGGCCCCGGCATCCGCGTCGATTCTGCTGTCCGCTCGGGATCCATTATCCCGCCGTACTATGACTCGCTCATTGCCAAGCTCATCGTCTGGGGCCCCACGCGCGAGGTGGCCCTCGCCCGTTCGCACCAGGCGCTGCGCGAATTCGACGTCTCCGGCGTGCGCACCGTGCTGCCCTTCCACCGCGACATGATGGACGAGCCAGCACTTATTGGCACCCCGTCTTCCGCCGAGGCCGATGCGGGTGCCAGCGACATCGGCGTGTTCACCGACTGGCTCGACCACAACTACCGGCCCTCTGCCGCCAACCAGGTAGACAAGGTCGAGGCCATCTACACCAAGCGCCGGACGGTAGCGGTGGAAATCGATGGCAAACTCGTCAATATCGGCGTGCCCATGGACTTCCTCGCTGGTGCTGGTGCCGGCGCTGGCGCGGGCGCCGCGGGTGATTCTGGTGCCACTGCCACCGCTCCCTCGACGGCCGGGGCACAGTCCAGCGACGATAACGCGGTCACCTCCCCCTTCGAGGCCAACCTCGTGGCCTGGAATGTATCCGATGGCGATAGCGTCTCCGAAGGAGATTCCATCGCCACGGTCGAGGCCATGAAGATGGAATCTGCCATCAAGGCCCCGCGCGGCGGCACCATCAAGATCCTCGCTGAAGAGGGCGACCGCCTGGATTCCGCGACGGTGATTGCGACCATCGACTAGCGCGTGCTGCGCAAATACTCGCCAAGGTAGGGCAAAAGGAAATGCACGGTTCCGTAGCTGCGGCTAGCGATGAGATCGCGTTCTAAAAGCAGCTTGCGGGCCATGGAAATGGCATTGGGAGTCTTGCCCAGGTGCGCCGCGATGGCACCGGTGGGAATATCAGCCCCGTGTTCGGATTCCAGCTCCGCCATGGCGTTGAGAAAAGCGCGCTGGGCGTCAGGAACATTCTTCAACGCAATCCTGTGCACCTGGTTGCCCATATGCGCTGGAATCTCGCGCGCAATAGAGGACACGTGACGCTCTTCGATGGCATCCGCCCCATCGAGTACCGCACGGGTCCACGCCAAAGCGCCGACCAGCTGCAATAGGTACGGATACCCCTGCACCAATGCGGTCGCCTCCTTTAAAGCGCGCTCGCTGAAACCGCGCCCAGCCGCGGTGGCGGTGCTGTGGAGGGTTTCGGCTACGGTGGCATCATCAAGCAGCCCCAAATCCAGCCGTTGAGCGCGGCGCAAAAAGGTGGTGCCCTCGTGCTCCAATAGCTCTTCTACCCCAAACGTCAATCCCGCGGCGGCGAAGGCAATATCGTACTCGTCGCGAATGAGATCCTGGATGGCGGTGGCAAGTTGCGCAAGCTCATCCACGCTGGCCGCTTGCACCTCATCGACGGTCAATAGGACGCCCGCATCATGCGCACGCGCGGCCTTCAGGAGGCTGCGCAGCCGCGAAACCAAGCTGGGTTGGGCCTGGTTGTGGGGCAATTGCGTCGTTACAGATCCCACGCCCGCCACAGAAAATCCCGTGGTCTTTCGGCCCGGAGTCTCCGTATAGTCCAGCTCCTCTATGGCTTCCGGAATCGTGGAATCGCGCAGCTGCGCCACCATCTGGGCATCCGCATAGGCGCGGATGACAACCCACCCAAGGCGGCGCGCGGATTCTTCGAACTCATTGAGAAGTACCGTTTTGCCCACCCCGCGCGTACCGCTGACCAGCAAGGCGCGCTGCATGGCGCCCACGCCACCCAGGAGCTCATAGTTAAACGAGCTGATTTCAAAATCGCGCCCGGCCAGCTGCACCGGCGACGCGCCAAAACTGGGACGAAAAGGATTCTTATCCGGAATCACTATGCCAGACCTTCCTTTTAGAACCTTTAGAACTATGGTTTCAGTTTAGATCCTTTAGAACTTCGCCGCCTCTTTAGAACTTTTAGATCTTTAAGTTATACGGAATGGCCGTTGACGCCTCACCCATTCAGTAAGGTGAGGGTCATGCTTTCCCAGTCCGTCGCCACCGCTTTGCGCCAAGAGATGTCGGCCGGCAATTTTCAGCCCGGCGAGCAGCTCAGTGAGGTAAAGGTGGCCGAGCAATTCGGTTGCTCCCGCAATACCCTTCGCGAGGCCTTCACCACCCTCACTGCCGAGCGCCTAGTTGAGCGCATCCCCCACCGCGGCGTTTTCATCGCCACCCCGGATGCCGCCTATATCCGCGATTTATTCGCCGCCCGCGCCGCCATCGAACCCGCCGCGGCGCGCTGGGGCGCATTTGCCGATGCCCCCTCGCTCATCTCCCTCGCCTCCTCCGCCTTCGAGTGCGCAAGGTGCAATAAGCACCAGGAAGTCTCCTCCATTAACCAGCGCTTCCACCAAGCACTGGTAGCAGGGCTAGGTTCCGCTACCTTGGATGAGCAGATGAGCAACCTGCTAGCACGCATGCGGCTTACCTTCTTATTGGTCATCCCGCGCTACCCGCAGCTGCACGCCGAGCACATTCAAGACAACGTGGATGTGGCCACGCTCATCGCGGACGGAAAACGCGAAGAGGCCACCACGCACTTGCGCGATAGCCTCTTAGAAACCTGCGATACCATCTTATCCTTCACGGACTAAGAAAGTAGCGGGGACAATGCCTAAGGGATGAGGTACTCCGCATCGCGGGCATTGGTCACCAGCATCTTGCCCGGAGCATGGGAAATGGCCAGCTCCGGCTTTGATTCCATCACGATGGCCTGCGGAGTAACCCCACACGCCCAAAAGACGGGCAGGCAACCTTCTGGGATGTCCACCGCATCGCCAAAGTCCGGGTGCGCTAGATCCACAATGCCGATGGCCGCCGGATCCCCCACGTGCACCGGCGCACCATGCACGGACGGATAGCGGGAGGTAATGCGCACCGCATCGGAGACCTGCGATGCCGGAATCGGGCGCATCGATACCACCATTGGCCCGGAGAATACGCCCGCAGGAGTAGTGGGGATATTCGTCCGGTACATCGGCACATTGCGCTGCTGTTCGATATGCGCGATCTCTATACCCGCATCCACCAACGCCGTTTCAAAGGTAAACGAACAGCCGATGAGGAAGCTGACCATGTCGGGGGTGTAATAGGAGGTGGCATCGGCAAGCGTGGCCGTGTGCTCACCGTTTTCAAAGATGCGATAGGCCGGAATATCGGTGCGAATATCGCCGCCAGGTAGCAGATCCGAGGTGTACTGCCCCGCCTCAAGCACGCCAACGATGGGGCACGGCTTGGGGTTGCGCTGGGCAAAAAGCAGGAAGTCGAAGGCGTATGCGCTGGGCAGCGAGAGCAGGTTGGCCTGCATGTAGCCCCGCGCGTGCCCAGCGGTGGTGGTCATCTCGTGGGTGCGCGCGAACTCGCGCACCTCTTCTGGTGTGTGCATTATGCCCATATTGCTGTGATTCCTGAGACTGCGCGGAGGCCGATGAAAATGGTAAGCAACCAGGCCAGGCCGCCAAGGATAAGCAGCCACTTTGGATACTTATAACCCTGCAGCAGATCCTTGCGGCGCCAAGCTACCCACATCACCAGCGCGAAGCCGATGGGAAGGATGAGCCCGTTAATCGCACCGGCGAAGATCAAGAGCTTTTGCGGCGCGGAATTGATTATTACAAAAATGACCGTGCAGACCGCAATGAAGATAACGGTGAAGATATTACGGGTCCGGGCCGGGGTTTCCTGGGTGGTCACAAAGGAAACCGAGGTATAAGCGGCACCGATGACCGAGGACAGCCCTGCGGCAAAGAGCACCATACCGAATGCACGAAGGCCGAATTCACCGGCCGCGTGGTAGAAGGCATCGGCGGCGGTATTATTTTCTTTTAGCGTGACGCCGGTAGCCACCACGCCCAATACCGCTAAGAAGAGCAGCATGCGCATAATACCGGTGACGATGATGCCGCTGACGGAGGTCCGCGTAATATTCTTGACGTTTTCAACGCCGGATAAGCCTGCATCGATCAACCGGTGCGCGCCGGCGAAAGTGATATAGCCACCGACCGTGCCGCCGATGATGGTGGTAATGACGAAGAAATCGATTTCACCCGGCGCGACGGTATTCTTCAGCGCCTCCCCTACCGGCGGCTGGCTGACGATGGCCACATACAGCATGAGCAGGATCATCACCGCGCCCAGGGCTGCCACGAGGCGGTCCAGCGCCATTCCAGCGCGGCGGGAGAGGAAGATGAAAACCGCAATCGCCGCCGCAATGACGCCGCCAATGCGCGCATCGATGCCCAGCATCGCGTTCAGGCCCAAGCCTGCGCCGGCGATATTGCCGATATTAAAAATCGCTCCGCCGAAAAAGACGAAGCCGGCGAGCACCCAGCCCAAGCCGGGCAGGACAGTATTTCCCAAGGTATTGGCGCGCATTCCCGTCACGCAGAGCACGCGCCACACATTGAGCTGGATGGCAATGTCCACGAGGATGGACAGCGCAATCGCGAAGGCAAAAGAAGCGCCCATCTGGACGGTAAAGACCGAAGTCTGGGTCAAAAAGCCCGGGCCGATAGCCGAGGTAGCCATGAGGAACATGGCGCCTGCCATGGCGCCGATGCCCTTGGGCGGGGCGGAAGCCTGTTTTTCAGCACTCACTAATTTCACCTTTCGTGACGCCGGTCTCTCCTAAATGTGATTCGCATCATCATAATTGCTCCCCCGGAGGTTGTTCAACAACATTTATGGCAAGGGGTGCTGCGGGGGTGATCTACGCTACTTTTCCCGCCTTTCGCTCCAGGTATTCAACTATTGTCTCTACGACCCTATTCGGGTCATTGACCAGCTCTTTTGGCCCAAATCTCAATACCGTAAATTGCTGGTTTTCGATTTCTCGTTGCCGGCGCATCTGTTCCTTGACCACTGTTTCCGGCGCTGTCCCATACGTACCGTCGTACTTAGTGTCCCCGTCGACCTCGATAATGAGCCACCCATCGATACATAAGTCAGCCCGATACTTTCCCAATACGCGAAATTGAGGATACACAGTGGCAGCGGGAATCCTTTCAATAATTAACGCCCGCAAAAGCGACTCGTACGGTGATTCGGAACCGGCATACGCATGCTTGACTACCATTTTCATGGGGATAGGCCCCTTCATCCGAGCCATCGCTGCCCGTGTTTCCTTCAGATCTTCTACCGAAACCAGGCCCGCACGTAACGCGGAATCGACCGCAACAAGCCCCTCCGCAAACCCATGTAGCCTGGCGATATCCAAGCATGTCCGCGCCGGATTCGTCACGCGGACTCCAGACCTTTCCACCGTTGTTTCCTCTATCCGTGCCATGCGGTAATACTTTCGCGGCCACTGCGTGTGCGGTGGAATACTTCCTGACGGTGAAGCGAGCTCAATGAGCTCATTTCTCCGGGGAATCACCCAAATTCCCCAAATACGCGCAGCTAACTTAGCCACCAACGATGCCCTGTGCGCACTTAGGCCGGCCCCTAAAGTAAGGGCCAACTGTTGCTTATGCCATGGCCAGCTTTCCCACGTCGTTGTTTTTACTGCAATCCAGGGTGCAACCCGCTTTAGTTCTCCTGAGTAGAGCGCTGGATAGTAAGGACTAGTTGAACCTGCATAACGAAGATTAATGAACTCATGATTTAACATGCTCTTTATCTTCGCCGCTTCTTGGAGAAACTGCTGAGCGTGATGCTCCAAATGGTCACATTCTGAGCTCCTTGCGGGACACCTGCACCGAACGGGTGCCAATCCCACGGGACGGGCGACTAACACCTTTTGCGAAGGCCCGGAAGTCGGTCGCTTTGGTCAGAGTTCGAAGGTCAGCCTCCTATGGTCAACCTCCACTGCAATAACTGAGCAAACTGGCGCCTCAAATATCGCAAATCTTCTTCAAATATTGCATAGGACCCTGCACATTTTGCGAAGCTCCCTGAGGAGGCCTTCGAGCTGCCGGTTGCGGAGTATGCTGAAGCGGCTTTGCGCAGCTTTTGGCGGAGCTTCTGAGGGGCCCTTTGAACAGCCCACCGTACAGCTCTTTGCGGCACTGTTGCGGTCCGGACCGCAACGAGTACTAGAACTATCGCGAACCTTCACGAATCGAGCCCACATCAGGCGCGTGCAGCTCACCGCTGGAATGGGGCGTGATTTACTAGAACCAATGGAACCCCTCGAACTCTCAGCACTTACCGGCACGCAATCGCGCACCTACGGTACCCGCAAAATCACCAAGGACATGGTGTCTGCGCCGGTCCATGTGGCGATCGCGTTGTGGGATGAACGCTGGGATTCAGCGGAGGACGGAACCATCGAAGGGTGGGTCATCGCGGTCAATACCCCGCAGGCGCGCTTCGTGCGCAAAGGTCAGATCAAAAAAGGCGATATCGTCAAAGTTGCAGTAAGCGAGCTACAGCGCGCCCTGCACGGAATCGATGGACGCACCTGGATTGTTACGGGTCGCAGGCAAAATGCGCTCCGAGCGGCGCTCGAGAAGCGCGGCTATACGGTGACGGGGAGCTTTGCGGGGGAGAATCGGGCATCGGCAAGCGCGAGCTCCGTGCGCCGCAAACAAGCTGGCCTGACCGCGCGGAAGGCGCGCAAGCTGGGCGAGGCCCCGAAAAAGAAAGAAGCCAACCACGTCGAAACGCCAGAGGCGAAATGGTGGCCCAACTTCTCGCACACGACGTCGTGGCCGGCGGGCACGGTGGTGCGCATCGCCACCGACGCCTCCTCCGATACCGTGTTCAAGGGCTCGATGTGTTTCGTGGCGGGAAACGGTGACTACCGCCTGTGCACCCGCGAAACGAAAGCCAGCACGGACGAACTGGAACTAGAAGCGCTCACGCTCGCGTTAAAGTACCTGCTCAAGGTAGGTGCGACGAAGGCCGTGATCGAATCCGACTCCGTTGCGGCATTGGATGCGGTCAACCACATTGTGCACAAGAAAGGCTCGAAGGCGGCGCGGTCCGGACGCAGGTGGCGCGGGGTATCCTCTGGCGCGCGCTCCCGATTCCAACAGGCCTGGGGCGACCTAGAAGGCAATTGCGAGGTGGATATCCGCAGGGTGCTCGGCCATGCCGGGGATCCGCTCAATCGCGCCGCCGATCAGATTGCGTATATGGGGCTGCGCGCCATTGCCCACCCCATGAAGCAATCGCGGCCTACCTTGCAAAGCGGGATCAGCAAGGCGCTCAAGGCGGTAAAGCCCCGGTAACGGTTTCCGTCGCAGCACGCTTAGTGTAATCGGCGCGCGCCCTCTCCGGGGCGGGCCACCACGAAGGTCGGAGCGGGAAAGCCCTGCTGTGCCGCTGCTTCTTCAATAGCCTGCGCGGTCGCGTCCACGTCGTTCTTCGCTATTAGGGCGATAACTGCGCCGCCAAAGCCACCGCCAGTCATGCGCGCACCGAGCTCACCTGCCGCGTTAAAAGCAGAGTCGAGTTCGGGCGTTGTGACCTCGTAAAGATCCCGCAGCGAGACATGGCTATCGCGCATCAGCTGGCGAAATGTATCCATATCGGATGCGCACAAGGCGGAAGCAGCGCTCAAGGTGCGCTCGGTTTCCTCCACCACGTGGCGCACGCGCCTTTGGTACAACTCGGCCGAGTCCGAGGACTTTTCGGCAACGATTGCGGCAAAGTCCACGGCATCCGGAATATCGCGGATGGTGCCCCCAGCTGCGGAGTGCACGTCATCGATAACTCCGCGGCGGGAGGCGTATTGGCCATCGGAAAGCGTGTGAGGTGCGTTGGTATCCGCAATGAGCAGCACCAAGTCCTGGGAGGCGATATCGAATGGGATGCGTTCGACGGCTCCGGTGGAAAAATCGAGAAATAGCGCCTTTCCACGCTGCCCAAAGAGGCTGGCATTTTGATCCAGTCCCCCGGTGGAGGCGCCCACCACCTCATTCTCCGCGCGAATACAGGCTTCAACGAGCCCGGCGCGGGCAGCGTCATCGGGTAAATGCCCATGGTCAAGCTCATAAGCCGCTACGGCAATAGAGCACTCCAACGCTGCAGAACTGGATAAACCAGAGCCAACGGGAACGTCCGATACAATCGCGATATCGAGTCCATCGCATTGCAATAGATCGGCTTCCACCGCCGCCCAAATTGTGCCAGCGACGTAGCCTGACCAGTCAGCGGGATGCCTCGGCCGCACGCTAGAAAGCGGGACACAGGCCTGAGCTACGGAACCTTCGAATTCCGATGCAATGCGAATTGCGCCATCTGTACGCGGGCGCACGGCCACGGCCGTATTTTGTTCCAAGGCAAAAGGAATGGATGCGCCACCGGCATAGTCAATATGCTCGCCGATGAGGTTTACCCGCCCTGGAGCCGCCCACACCCCCACCGGCTCAGGGGCAGCAGCACCTGCCTCATCTTCAGCGAAAGTCTCCACGAAAAGCCGATGGGCAGCGGTTGCGAGTTCCTCGTCCGTGCGCGTAGTAAACCAATTAGGCATCCCAGACCTCCTTAAAGCGTGCAGCGATGCGTTCTGGGGTGGTGTCATTAATCCACACTCCCTGCGCGGATTCAGACCCGGCAAGATACTTCATGCGATTTGGCGAGCGCATGAGCGAAAATATCTGCAAGTGCATCCGGATGCCAGGGCGAAGCTCCGGATCCACCGGGGCTTGTGTCCAGCCGGCAATATATGGCGTCTTTTCCACGCCCTCAAAAAAGCGATCGACCGCGGAATAAAGCTTTTTCAGCACTCCAGCAAGGTCGGCGCGTTGTGCTTCATCGAGCGCCGAAAAGTCTGGGACATCGTCATTAGGCAGAACCATAGCCTCAAGCGGCCATTTAGCTGCCGCAGGAACGAAGACCGTGAAATATTGAGTCTCCGCAATGATGCGATCGCCTGCTTCCCGTTCCCTATCGAGAAGATCCTGAAAAAGATCGCCGTCATAGGCGCGAACCGAATCCACAATCGAGCGCAACCGCGGGGAAAGGAACGGGTAAGAATAAATCTGGCCATGCGGGTGCTGGAGGGTAACCCCAATTTCTTCCCCGCGATTTTCAAAGGGGAATACTTGCTGTATTCCATCGATGGCGGATAATGCGGCAGTGCGGTGTGCCCAGGCCTCGATCACGGTGCGAATACGGGATTCAGGCAGATCGCGGAATGAAAGGGTTGGGTCTTCGGTAAAGCACACCACCTCGCAACGGGCCTGGGCTGGCAGACGCGGGACCATGCCGAGGAGCTCATCTTTATCCGGTTCCTCAATCGTGGCGGCCATGGAGAAAGAGGGAAAGCGGTTTTCAAAACCACCACGTCATAGCTGGGGCTGGGAATCTCAGTAGGCAGTTGGTCTGGCCGCGTCGGGGCTAGAGGGTTCTCATTTGCCGGCGGCATGAAGGTCCTGTTCATGCGGTGTGCGGCAAAAGCAACCCAATCTCCCGTCAATGGATCGCGCCGCATTTCGGAAGCGGGAGCAACGGTGGGAATATCGCGGGCATCATCAAGCACGCGGTCGGAATGCGGTTGATCGTCGAAGTAGATGATCTCGCGGCCATCGGCAAGCTGAGCGTGAGTGATATCAACCATTAGTCTTCTCCTGGGATCCTGATTGGTTTCAGGCGCGCCCACAGAACAAAAAGCGCTGCTACCGCGAGCATTGCCAGGCCTGCCCACAGGTTATTCGCCGCCTCTTTTGGCATTGCGGTATCCGGGTTGACGCCAGGGTCAAGGAAGAAATAACAAGCAATGAGAATAATTCCGTACAGGCCTAATAAGGCGCCAATCACATTGCGCAGGTCAAACGCGCCTGCGTGCTTTTTATCAGACATGAGCTACTCCTTAGGCAAAGATGATGTTGAGGCCGACGGCCATGGCGAGGCAAATAATGCCCAATGGGACAGTTTGCTGGTACCACGGCAGGGACTTTTCGGTGTAGTCCTCGAAGTGGCCCTTTGGGGTAACGGAAGACACAAAGCCCACGAGCTCGCTGTCAGGTTTGGGCTGGGTGCACATGCTGACGATGATGGACACAAGGATATCCACAACGAAGGCGACACCAGCAGCAACGAACGCAGTTCCCTGCCCCGGAAGATTAATGGCGTCAGTGAAGGTAGCTACGTACCAGAACGCAATCGCCGAAGCCGTACCGGCAACCAAGCCCGACCAACCGGCGTGCGGAGTCATCCGCTTCCAGAACATGCCCAAGATGAACGTGGCGAAGAGCGGCGCATTAAAGAATCCAAAGAGCGTTTGCAGGTAATCCATGATATTGCCAAAGTTTTTCGCCAACAACGCGGTGAAAATCGCAATCGCCGTCGCCGCTACCGTAGCCCATCGCCCGAACTTGAGGTAATAATCGTCCTCACGATCCTTAACCACATACGTTTGCCAGATGTCATAGGACATAACTGTGTTAAAGGCAGAGATATTGGCGGCCATACCAGCCATAAAGGATGCCAACAAGCCCGCAATGGCCACGCCCAAAAGGCCATTAGGCAGCAAATCACGCATCAGCAACAAGATGGCATCATTCGGTTCAGCCCGTTGTTCCATCAGGTCCGCAACCGATACCGAAGCCACCATGCCCGGAATTACCACCAAGAATGGGATAAACATCTTTGGGAAGGCACCGATAATCGGAGTCTTGCGAGCAGCGGAAATGGAATCTGAGGCCATTGCTCGCTGCACCTCGACGAAGTTCGTGGTCCAGTAGCCGAAAGACAGCACAAAGCCCAAACCCAAGACGATTCCGATGACCGACCACACGGGGTTTTCGAAACCGGAAATTTCCGTGCCCGGCCACGTGTGAAAGTGCGATTCATCAGCAACGGCATCTTTCAAGCCGCTCCATCCGCCGACTCGGTTAAGGCCGATAATCGTCAAAGGTGCGAGTGCCGCCACGATGACAAAGAACTGCAATACCTCGTTATAAATGGCTGCGGAAAGGCCACCCAATGTGATGTAGGACAGCACGATAATCCCGGCTACCAGCAGAGATACCCACATCTGCCATCCCAGCAAGGCTTCTACGATGGTGGCTAGAAGGTAGAGGTTCACGCCGGCAATGAGCAGCTGAGCGATGGCAAAGGAAATCGCATTCACCAAGTGTGCTGCGTTGCCAAACCGCTTGCGCATGAACTCTGGGACCGAACGCACCTTGGAGCCGTAATAAAACGGCATCATCACGATGCCAAGAAATACCATGGCGGGAACGGCACCGATCCAGAAGTAGTGCATGGTCTGGAAGCCATACTCCACACCATTGGCGGACATACCAATAATTTCTACCGCACCCAGATTGGCGGAAACGAAGGCCAACCCGGTTACCCAAGCCGGCAGACCCCTTCCGGATAGAAAGAAGTCAATGGAGTTTGAGACCCGGGCCTTTGCCGCCCAGCCGATGCCCAAAACGAATAGGAAGTAAATGGCTACCAACAGGTAGTCCACCCATGAGGCATCCAGCCTCAATACGGATTCAGCTGTTTCCATCGCTGACCTTTCTCGATTTTATTTTTCTACGGCAGACAAATGTAGGTTAAAAACTTGCGGTTTCCCCTGCTTTAGTCGCACAAGATCTATCCCACTGCGCAAGGCATTAGGTGGCGCACTCATAGGTTCAACTGCCAAGGCCTTGCCCGATGGTGCTACATCGCGGGGAAAATTCTCCGGTGTATACAGTTGCACCCACTCCACACCGCTATCCATGGCCAAGCGGACCCCGCGGCCATCGGCGGTATAGTCCGCTACAAGCGGGCCGTGTCCGTGAAAACAGTCATCCCAGTTCACACGGTCCAGCGGTGTGTCCACCAACTTCGCCGGGCGCACCTCACCGGTGGGCAGGTTTCTTTCATCCAGAAGGTGGTGCTCATCCACATTCAGGTTGAGCACGCACTCGTGCGTGGGTGCACCCTGCGCAGACAAGTAAAGGTGAAGCCCATAAGCAAATGGAATCTCCTCGGCGTGCTCGGTCACGGCCTTCACATGAGAATGCAAGCCGCTGTCATCCACGGCGTAGGTGGCCACTAGCTCTACAGTCCAAGGCCAGCCATTGTGGGGCCCAATGCTAAAAGTTAGCGTGACCTCGTCTTTATGCTGTTCAACTAGCTTCCACCAGTTCACTGCAAGCCCATGAATAGCGTTATTGCGCTCTGGTTCTGTAATGCCCAGCTGGTAGTGCTCACCCTGCCAGGTGAATTGACCGTCTTCGGTGCGGTTAGGCCACGGCGCCATTACCACCCCGGCCATCATCGGGGGCTTGTCCTTATAGGTTTCTAACAGCGGCCGTCCCTGAAAGGTCAGGGACTTCACGCCGCCGCCCCATAGGGCAATTTCGGCTAAGTAATCGCCATGAGAGATGCTGACGCACTCAATGTCGGCGCGCTCTTCATTCGATGTATAACCGGTCATATTAACGACCTTTCTGGCTATAACGTGTGATTGAAATCAGCTTAAGATCTCGCGCAAAATCAAGTCAATCGTTTGCACAACCATCTCCTTAAAAGGAGCATTTGGCCAGCTCGGCCACTGCAAGATTGACCCATTTCAGGGCTACTGCGGTGTACATACCCACACCATTGCGTACCCACATGCCTGAGATTGATTTTTACCTCTCCCCCAGAATGCGAGGAATACTAGCCTCCCAGCAGTCCAAGCCAGACGAGATCACCCACTGCACAATCGCTTCCCACTACTTGCGCAGTCGCCGCCACAGGATGCGCGCCGCGGAATGCGGGGTCGCCACAACCTCGCGCAGGTAATTGCTCGGCATCGAAAGCCACGGCGTGCGCGCGGGATGAACGTTAATCGCGATCCCCAAGTGCCAAGCCCACAATGTGGTGCGCAGTGCATGGAAATCGTTGGTAACCACCTGCAACACAGCATCTGGTGCGAGGCTGTGCGCGTTTTCTAGGTTCTCATTTGTACTGGTAGCGGCCGGTTCCACAAGTACATCCGCAGGATCCACACCCCGCTGGAACAAGTACTCAGCCATCGCGCCCGCTTCCCCTCGGCCAGAGACGATGACCGTCTGCCCAGAATAGAGCTCGAGTGCCTTATCCAAGCGAGACCGCAGCATGGCGCCCGGATGGCCGTGGGTGACACGGGAGCCCAAAACAAGGAGCGGATCGCGCTGGGAATGTTCCATGATTATTAGCTTAGACCGGCGGGAACCCTTGACACTGATAAGAGCCAAACCGTAGAGTTAAAACAATCATGCAAACGATTGCACACTTAGTCGTTTATTCCCCACCAATGAGGAGCTCGGCATGGCTACAACCACGCTGAAAGACGTCGCCGCGGCTGCTGGGGTGTCCATTTCCACCGCCTCACGGTCTTTGGCGGGAAATACCTCGATCTCAGAAGCCACGCGGACTCGGGTTCAAGACATCGCCGATAAGCTTAATTACAGGCCCAATGCTCAAGCGAGGGCCCTGCGCAGCGCGCGCTCACACGCCATCGGGCTCATCATTCCCAACCTGGATAACCCCTACTTCGCCGCCATGGCAGCAGCGGTGGAAAAAGAAGCAAACGCCCAAGGCATCGCCACCATCATTACCAGTTGCGGGGAAGATCCGGAACGCCTAGTGGCAGCATTGGAAGCATTGGGACAACGACGAGTCGACGGCATCATCGCCGTACCGCTCGCTGGAACAAAGGATGCCCTGGCGCAATCGCAGGAACAACGCCCCCTCGTTCTCATTGACCGCGAACTCGACTCGCTGCCAGCCGTGGTTTCGGACCCCTCCCTTGGAATCAACGACGCCGTGGCCCAACTCAAGGACAAGGGCCATACCAAGATTGGTTATCTCTCAGGGCCGCAGGAAACATCTACTGGTCGCCAGCGCCTCGAGGTGTTTAAGCAGGCCGCTCAGGGAATGGATATACACATCCATCAAGGCAACTTTCGGCACAGGGAAGGCTATAAGGGCGCCATCGAACTGCTGCAAGCAGAAGTCACCGCAATTGTTGCCGGGGATTTCATGATGACTGCCGGCGCATTAGAGGCCTGCCATAATGCCGGTAAAGCCATCGGCCAAGAAGTAGCGCTCGTTGGTTTCGATGATTTTATTTATCTGCGGTTTCAAGCGGCCCCAATTTCCGTGGTGGACCAAGATGTCGCCTGCATGGGCCGAACCGCCGCTGCTGAACTCATCGCATCCATCGAAGATAAACGGCAACCCCAAGGAAAAATCCTTCCCACCCGCTATATTCCGCGGATGTCCACAGCCCACGAGGTGCAGGGAGAAAACACATGAGCGATACCGTCCTCAAACTCGACAACGTTACTAAGTCTTTCGGACCAGTCGAGGTCATCAAAGGCGTAGATTTAGACGTACGCTATGGGCAGATACAAGCCCTTCTCGGTGAAAATGGTGCCGGGAAATCCACGCTCATCAAGATGATCGCAGGCGTACACGAGCCGGATTCAGGACGAATCCTCATTGATGGATCCGAGGTAAAAATCCCCGATACCAAAGCCTCCGAAGCACTTGGCATCGCCACAATCCATCAAGAACTCAACCTCGTTCCCACGATGTCTGTGGCAGAAAACATCATGCTCGGGCGGACGCCGAATAAGTTTGGCCTAGTCAACAGAAAACACCTTAAAGCACAGGCTAAAGCAGCATTGGACCTCATCGGCTTGGACGTTGATTTAAGTCAACCGGTAAGCGAGCTGGGCATCGCCAAGCAGCAATTGGTAGAAATTGCCAAAGCCCTATCGATGAATGCGCGCATCCTCATTCTTGATGAGCCAACCGCGGCATTGACGGGCAAGGAGGTCGATGCCCTTTTCGCGGTATTAGAGGACCTGAAAGCCAAGGGCGTCGCGATGGTTTTTATCAGCCATCACCTCGATGAACTGGCGCGAATTGCAGAGACCATCAGTGTGCTGCGAGACGGCGCCTTCATCGCTGAAGTCCCCGCTGATACCGATAAGGACGAGCTGGTGCGGCTTATGGTTGGCCGTGAGATTGAAAATCAGTATCCGCGAGAAGCTTCAGCTCAGCCTGGTAAGGCACTGCTTGAAGTTAAAGACCTGTCCTCCGAAGGCGCATTTCACGATGTCTCGTTTGAAGTGCGCGCCGGCGAGGTGGTCGGGCTGGCCGGCCTTGTGGGAGCGGGCCGTACAGAGATTATCCGCGCTATCGCCGGGGCGGATTCGTACGATTCGGGCACGATACATGTCGAAGGAAACGCTCTACCCAACGGCGATATCAGTTCCTCCATCGCCGCAGGGGTAGGCCATATTCCGGAAAACCGTAAATCACAGGCCTTGATCCTCGATGCCTCAGTATCCGACAACCTTGGTCTTGCCACCTTGTATCCCACGGCGAAGGCAGGGCTCGCAGACCGCAAGGGGCAACACCGACGAGCCGGTGAGGTTGCCGAAACCCTTCGGATCCGTATGGCCGGGCTGGACCAACCCATCCGTGATCTCTCGGGTGGTAACCAGCAGAAGGCTGTGTTCGGCCGGTGGGTACTGGCCGGCTCCAAAGTCTTATTGCTTGATGCACCAACTCGCGGCGTCGATGTTGGTGCAAAGGTAGAAATCTACAACATCATCAACGAAGTAACTGCAGAAGGCGGAGCAGTACTCATGGCTTCCTCTGATCTGCCCGAAATCCTCGGTATGTCTGACCGCATCCTCGTAATGTCCGGTGGCCAACTGGTGGGACAGCTACCCAAGGATTCCACTCAAGACGAGGTCATGGCCTTGGCGGTTTCTAATGTAGCTGCGGCTACGGACGTCTCCGAGGTCAACACCGAATCCGACACATCACCCTCCGCCTCTACAAAATAAGGACTACTCATGACCAAGAATCGCATTGCCAACTGGGCCATGAATAATGGCGCGCTCGTGGGGCTCATCGCCTTGTGTATTGCGCTTTTTATCGCCACTCCCTATTTTCTTACCGTCGCCAACCTCCTCAACGTAGGTATCCAAGCCGCCACAGTTGCAATCTTGGCCTTTGGCATGACCTTCGTCATCGTCACCGCAGGCATTGACCTTTCTGTTGGCTCGGTAGCCGCCTTGGGAGCGATGGTATCGGCCTACATGTTCTCCACTGCCGGGCTTCCCGGCTGGCTTACTCTGCTTATCGGTTTGTTCGTCGGTGCGCTCGCCGGTGCTATCTGCGGTATGGCCACGGCTTGGGGAAAAATTCCCTCTTTCATTGCAACTCTGGCCATGATGTCCATCGCCCGCGGCATCACGCTCGTAATTTCACAGGGTTCGCCCATCGAAACTGCCCCCACGGTTAACGCTTTCGGCGGTGACGTATTCGGCTTCCCTGTTCCCATCATCATGATGGTCATCGCTGGCGTTATTTGTTGGTTTATCTTAGAGCGCACCGTCCTTGGCCGTTCGATGTATGCCATCGGCGGAAACCTTGAAGCCGCGCGCCTGTCTGGTCTGCCAGTAAGGCGTATCCAAATCGCAGTATTCGCGCTTTCCGGATTTTTCGCCGCCTGGGCAGGAATGGTTATGGCGGGCCGCCTTGAGTCCGCACAGCCACAAGCCGGAACTGGCTATGAGCTAGATGCTATTGCAGCCGTTGTCATCGGTGGTGCCTCCCTTTCCGGCGGACAAGGCAAAGCGACGGGCACACTCGTTGGCGCCATCCTATTGGCCGTGATTCGCAATGGCTTGAATCTGCTCAATGTTTCTTCTTTCTGGCAGCAGATTGTCATCGGCTTGGTCATCGCCCTAGCCGTGGGCTTCGACGTATTCCGTAATAAGACCGCGAATTAGGCAGGACACCATGAAGAAACTTTTAGCCTCACTCATCGTCCCAGCTCTAGCGTTGGGCCTTGCCTCGTGCAACCGCTCCGAGGAGGACCGAAACCGCATCACCCTTTCCGTATCGACGCAAACTAATCCATTCTTCGTAGAATTACTCCACGGCGCGCAAGATAAGGCCAAAGAACTAGACGTTCCCCTAGATATCCAAGATGCCTCCGATGACCCGGCTCAACAGGTCAATCAGTTGGGAAATGCAACATCCATGGGCGCAAAAGTCGTTGTCATTAATCCCACCGATTCTGATGCCGTCGCCCCCGCTGTACGCAGCATCAAAAATGATGGTGTGCCAGTCATTGGGGTCGACCGAGACGTCAACGGCGTGGAACTAGATTCTATGGTGGCTTCTGATAACGAGGCCGGTGGTGCCCAAGCGGCGGATAAGCTCGCAGAATCGATCGGAGAAGAGGGCGAAATTCTGATCCTGCAGGGAACCGCTGGTACCTCTGCCTCGCGCGAACGCGGCAAGGGGTTTGAGGAAAGGATCGCGCAGTACCCCGGCATCAAGGTCGCCGGCAAACAGTCCGCGAATTTCGACCGCACTGAAGGCCTCAACGTAACGACCAATCTGCTGCAGGCGAACCCGAATATCAGCGCCATTTTTGCAGAAAACGATGAGATGGCTTTAGGCGCTGTTGAGGCTCTCGGTTCCAGAGCCGGCAAGGAAGTCAAAATTGTTGCCTTCGATGGCACTTTTGACGGGCTCAAAGCTGTAAAAGATGGCAAGCTGGAGGCAACGATCGCTCAGCAGCCTGCCGAGCTTGGTGCCCGAGCAATTGAACAAGCAGCAGCGCTTCTGCACGGCGAGAGCGCAGAAAAGAATGTCCCTGTTGAGGTTATTACCGTCACCAAAGACACCGTGGAGGATTTCCAATGAGCAAACTCACCGTCGTCGGCTCGATTAATGCTGACCTTATTGTCCACGCCGAACGCCACCCGCACCCCGGCGAAACCCTGCTGGGCTCCGGCGGCGAGATCCTCGCTGGTGGCAAGGGCGCAAACCAAGCGGTAGCCGCTGCGCAATTGGGCGCCAATGTAGCTTTCGTCGGCGCGGTCGGTTCCGATCCCTACGCCGAGCCCGCCATGCACTACATGCACAGCTCCGGCATCGATCTCAGCGCGGTGGAACAGTCCGATACCACTACTGGTTTGGCGGTCATCACGGTCTCCGCCGATGGCGAAAACACCATCGTCATCTCCCCCGGCGCGAACGCTCTTGTCGATGCCCCCTTCGTCACCGCCCGCCAATCCACCATCGCTGATGCGGACGTGGTCCTGCTCCAGGGCGAAATCCCCGCCTCCGGTTTCAAAGCTGCTGTCGATGCCGCCCAAGGACGCGTAGTCGTCAACCTCGCCCCGGTCATCGAGGTGGACCGCGACGCCCTCCTGCAGGCCGATCCCCTCATGGCCAACGAGCACGAGGCCGGCCTCATCCTTGAGCAACTGGGCCTTTCTTCCACCGGCACCCCGCGTGAGCTCGCCCACCGCCTCGTCTCCGCCGGCTTTAAGTCGGTGGTGCTGACCCTCGGGGCCGAAGGCGCCTACGTGGCAACGCCCGAATCCAACACGGACATCCTCACCCCACAGATCACCGCGGTCGATACCACCGGCGCCGGCGATGCCTTTGCCGGAGCATTTTGCACCAAACTCCTTGAAGGCGCCACGCTTGTCGATGCCGCCACCTTTGCCGCCCGCGTCGGTGCCTTCGCCGCCACCAGCGCCGGCGCCCAGCCGTCCTATCCCACGACCTCTTCGAGGTTGCCAGAGGTCACGCAGAAATAGAACTGTGTTCGGTGGTATCTAGCCGTAGATTGGTTCGGACTCAAATCCGGCAAGAATCCAATGCCACTGCCACACGGGCTTGTGAACGTGCGACGTGAAGTTGGTGCGGTCCTCGTCTGCTTCGATTATTTGCTGCACTGCATCAACTAAGTGGTGCTTCACGCAGCTCCCCGAGTACCGCAACACCGTATAGCCTTTCAACGCAGCGTTATTTCCCTTCCATCGGTCCTTAATGAAGGTCCCTAGATCTTCAGCCTTGTGGTAGTCGTAACCATCAATCTCTACCGCCACCTTACCCACCACAATGTCCCACAGGTACGGACCGATTTGGTGGTTAACCTGCACCTTTTTACCGCGCTTCTGCAATGCGCGGGTCACCTTTCTCTCCACTTCACTATCGGCACCGATGGCGGCCTTTTTCACCAATTCTTTAACCCTTGCTGGTACCCGAGAGATAGCGCCCCGTTCCTTCTCTAGGGCTTGTTTCCCGCGTCGCGTCTGATAGCGCGCTTCTAGCATCGCCACCGCGTCCGCTTCGCTTACTTCTCCCGCAGCCAAAAGCGGATTCTGCACGGGAACGCCTTCATGGCTAAAGGTCGTTGTCTGACGCGTACGCTGCACTTTTAACCAAGTGGAGTTGGCTAGCGGGTGCTCGTAGGCACAATGCAGCGGAAAGGTCAGTTCCTTCTTGGAATAGAGCTCAACCGCAGATTTCCCCGCGAGCATTATTCCAGGCCATTTTTCATGCACGATGCGAGCAAGCTCGAATGGCGTAGGTTTCCGCCACGTATACAGCCCACGGCGAATTTTAATTATCTTGCCGCTGGCCAGACCGGACCTCAGTTGCCTTTGATTCAACCCCGATACTAAAAGTTCCTTCATCTACTCCCCCTCGAAGCACTTACGCCCCGAGTGGAAGTGTAAGTGAGGCAGCGCGGACTCGCAGGGCCACGTGCCACCGACCTCAGCCCTGAGGCGTCCATAATAACCGCGTTCTTATAAAAATCAGGCCGAAAAATGAAGAAACGCGGTTGTTTTGAACGCAGCGCCGCCCGATGAACGCCCTAGGAGCCAGGAAACCTACGCAATCATACAAAAATGTCCAAAACAACCGCGTTCTTATAAAAATCGGGCCCAAAATTGGAGAAACGCGGTTGTTTTGGACACGGCGTGCTAGTGACTACTCCCCTAGCAGCTTCGAGCGCAGGTTCTTATCCTTTTGCTCAACCTCGTCCGCCATCTGTTCTTGGTAGGCAACCATCTTGTCTTGCAATGCGGGGTCGCCGGCACTCAAGATGCGGGCGGCTAGCAAGCCAGCATTCTTCGACCCTCCGATGGACACCGTGGCAACGGGTACGCCGCTGGGCATCTGCACGATGGAAAGAAGGGAATCTAGGCCATCGAGATCTTTAAGTGCGCGCGGAATGCCGATGACGGGCAGCGGGGTGGCCGCCGCGACCATACCGGGCAGATGTGCAGCACCGCCGGCGCAAGCAATGATGGTCTTCAGGCCGCGGGAGTGCGCGCCCTTGGCATAGGCCAGCATCTTTTCTGGGGTACGGTGAGCGCTGACCACGCCAACCTCGAAGGGGATGCCGAAGTCCGCGAGGACTTCCGCTGCGGGTTCGACGGTGGGCCAATCCGAGTCCGAGCCCATGATGATTCCTACCTGCGGTTCCATAATGTCCTTTCTAGGTTTAAGAGTTATGCCCACGTTGCGTGCATCAAAAAGTGAGCGGCCTGGCGGGCCGCATCGCGGGTCTCATCGAGTGATGTACCAGCGACATTGACGTGGCCGATCTTACGGCCAGCGCGGTGCTCCTTGCCGTACAGGTGAATCTTGGCGTGCGGGTAGCGTTCCATGACCTCGCGCACGCGCTGCGGCATGGGCATCTCAGGATCTTCGTCCGCGCCGAGCACGTTAGCCATCACGGTCACCGGAGCAAGGGCATCCACCGCGCCCAAGGGCAGGTCCAGTACGGCGCGCAGATGCTGTTCGAACTGCGAGGTCACGCAGCCATCCTGGGTCCAGTGGCCGGTATTGTGCGGGCGCATGGCCAATTCATTGACGGAGATGTCCTCGCCACCCTCACCGTTGAAGGCGAAAAGCTCCACGGCCAGCACGCCGGTCACACCGAGGGATTCGGCAATGCTCAGCCCCAGCGCAGAGGCACGTTCTGCCAGCTCAGGCGAGAGACCGGGCGCGGGCGCGATGGCCTCAGCACAGATGCCGTTGGCCTGGCGGGACTGGGTAATGGGCCAGACCTTGGCTTCACCGGATGGGCGGCGCGCTACCAAGATGGATAGCTCGCGGGTCAGGTCCACCTTCTCTTCGGCCATGAGCGGCGTGCCGGCATCTAATAGCTCGGCGACGAGCTCATCGAGATCGGCATCCGAAGGAAACCACACGCCCTTGCCGTCATAGCCACCGCGGCGGGCCTTGAGGCAAACGCGCCCGTCTACGGCATCGAAAAAAGCGCGGGCATCGGCGACGGATTCGATGGCGCTAAACCGCGGAACGGGCGCCCCCAGAGCGGAAAGCTTTTCGCGCATGTCCAGCTTGTCCTGGGCATAGCGCAGGGCGCTGGGCTGGGGCTGGACGTTGAAGGAGGCATCGATAAGCGCGGCGGAATGCTCATTGGGCACGTGCTCATGCTCAAAGGTAACCGCATCCGCGCCGCGGGCTGCTGCGAGCAGGTCTTCGTACTTGTGGTAATCGCCCACCACGATGTCCGGGGTGACCTGCGCGGTAGAAGAATCCGGGCTACCAGCAAGAATCCGCAGATGAATATCGAGTTCCGCGGCGGCAGGCTGCATCATGCGCGCCAACTGACCATCGCCACAGACAGTTACAATAGGTTTTGAGACACTCACGCACACAATATTAGCTTGGATACCATGTTTACCCGTCATTCGATCTTCCAGAACTCCCTCATGAGCGCCCTCCTTGATGGCATTTATGACGGCGAGATGACCATCTCTGAGCTGCTAGGAAAGGGCAATTTCGGCATCGGTACCTTTAACGGCCTCGATGGTGAAATGATCATCCTGGACGGGACCTGCTACCAGCTGCGCGGCGATGGCTCCGCGCGGGTTGCGGACCTAGACCAGCAGACTCCTTATGCAGTGGCCACCAACTTTGTGCCGCGCATTCTTGTCGATGCCCCACGGGGCCTGCGCCGCAACGAGCTTTCCGCCTTCATCGACGAGGTAGAGCCTTCCGCCAACTACATGTACGCCGTCCGCATCACGGGCAGGTTTTCTGAAGTCTCAACGCGCACCGTGGTCAAACAAACCAAGCCCTATCCCCCAATGACCAAGGCGGTCGGCGGCGATAAAGAGATGCTCTTTAGCGATGTCGAAGGCGTCATCGGTGGCTTCCGCACTCCCGTATATGAGCGCGGGATTTCGGTGCCCGGCTGCCACGTGCACTTTATCGACGCCGCGCGTAAGTCCGGCGGACACGTGCTGGATTACACCGTGGATGAGGCGAAAATCGAGCTCTGCCCCGGTTCCGATCTAGAACTGCGCCTGCCGCTGACCCAAGAATTCGGCCGCGCTAACCTCGCACCGGAGGACTTAGATAAGCAATTGCACTCCACCGAGGTTAAAACCAGGGGCGATCATTAATAATCTCTGCAACCTGCTTTGACTTGGCCACGGTGGGAAAATACATGGCCCTGTCCCAGCCGTTGAGAGCAATGGAGATACCGCCGCGGCGCTTGCGAGCGCCGCGGATATCTTCCAGCGGAATCGAATCGATGTGGCGGCCCTCCCGCACGATGACGCGGCGGTTGGTCACGATGAACCGCTTGCGGCGGGCCTTATATAAAGGAATAAGGAAGCGCCACGTGCTCAGCCCAGCCCATAAGACGACGAGCCCATTGCGCAGTATTGGTTCTACCCCCTCGGCATCGCACCAGCCGATGGCAATCCACAGCACGCCGGTGATGAGGATGAGCTCCAAGAATGGGAAAACGAGCGCGCGAAACGGCGCGGATACATCCGCGCGCTTTACCTCGCCTTGGCCCATCTTCATCAATCCCATAGCCATGGATAGTACCAGTGCGAGGCCGTGCTGCTCAGTCCACGCGGACTCCGCAGCACCTGCCGCGCGATGCCTATCGTGCGGCGCTTATCGCGCCGGACGCAGATGCGTCACGTCGCCGGCGGAGTAGTACTCGCCCGCGACGTTAATGCGGCCGTCATCGCCGATGCCCTCGACGCGGCCGATGACATCGCCAGTCGGGGTCTCCAGCCGCACCTCTTGGTCAATGGATGAGCACACCGCGCGGTAATCCTGCATCAGCTGCGGATCCTGGTTCTCCCACTGCGTAATGCGCCGGCGCAGGTTTTTCAGCACGGTAATGGCCAGCTCGGTGCGGTCGGTATCGCGGCCTTCAAGCGCCAGCGAGGTCGCCTTTTCAATGGGCAATTCCTCGCGGGTGAGCGTGACATTAATGCCCATGCCTACGACCACGCGCGCGGAGGGCGCCTGCCCGCCGACGGCCTTATTTACCTCGGCTTTATTGACTTCAGCTTTATTCATCTCGGCCTTGTTCAACTCAGTCTTATTGAGTTCTGCCTTGTTGACCTCGGTCTTCGGTGCGGACTTGAAGGCTTGGCCCACGGGACCGGCCTCGGCAAGGATGCCGCAGAGTTTATTGCCATCGATATGCACATCATTCGGCCACTTGAGCACAGAGCCCTCGATGGAATCGGTCACGGCCAGGCCGGCAGCCAGCGGAAGCGTGCCCAAGTAATCGAGGGAATCGGGCAAGAGCAGCATGGAAAAAATCACTTGGGAGCCGGCCGGCGCAGTCCACGCCCGGCCGAGGCGGCCCTTGCCGGATAGCTGCTCATCGGCAAGCAGCACGGTGCCATCGGCAACGTTTGTGGCCTGCATCAGATCGGTATTGGTGGAACCGGTCTGATCCACAAAATCGATGGTGGTGAAATCCTCTGCCAGGGCGGTGCGAATGCGGTGCTTATCAAGTGCAGTCATAGATTCCAAGATACCGTCCGCTGGTGGTGCTAGTGTGTTGCGCATGGCAAAGGTCACTTTTGAAAAGGTAAATATCACCTACCCCGGCGCGGCGGCGCCCACCGTGAAGGAATTGGACCTAGAAATCGCGGACGGCGAGTTCCTCGTTTTGGTGGGTCCGTCTGGCTGCGGCAAGTCCACGACGCTGCGCGCGCTTGCGGGCCTTGAACCAATTTCTAGTGGCCGGATCTCCATCGATGATGCGGATGTCACGGGCCTCGAGCCGGGCGATCGCGATATCGCGATGGTTTTTCAAAATTACGCGCTCTACCCGCACCTTTCGGTGGAAGAAAACATGGGCTTTTCGCTCAAACTGGCCAAGCTCCCGAAGGCTGAAATCAAGCAAAAGGTCCAGGATGCCGCGGAAATGCTGGGCCTAAGCGAGTTCCTTAAGCGCAAGCCCAAGGACCTATCGGGCGGTCAGCGCCAGCGCGTGGCCATGGGCCGTGCCATCGTGCGCAATCCTAAGGCCTTCCTCATGGATGAGCCGCTATCTAACCTGGATGCAAAGCTGCGCGTGCAGACTCGTACCGAGCTTGCGAGCCTGCAGCAACGGCTTGGGACCACCACGGTCTACGTAACCCACGACCAGGTAGAGGCCATGACGCTGGGGCACCGGGTAGCCGTGCTCAAAGATGGCGTATTGCAGCAGGTTGCCCCGCCGCGCGAGCTTTATGCGGAACCGGCCAACGAGTTCGTGGCCGGCTTTATCGGTTCGCCTGCGATGAACATCTTTGACCACAACGGCGAGCGCCTGGGCGTGCGCCCGGAAAACATGCACCTCAATGAGGGTGCTGAGGGCCTGCGCGGCGTGGTCGACCTGGTTGAAGAATTGGGTTCCGAATCCTTCGTTTACGCCACGGTGGGTGGCGAGCGTTTCGTTGCGCGCTGCGAAGGCACCCCGCCACAGCGCGGCGAGGAGGTTGTATTGACCTTTGATGAAAGCGCGGCACACCGCTTCGATCCAGAAACCGGGCAGCGCATCGCCACCTCATAAAGCACCCCCGTATAGAGGTGAATAATCAAAATCTATTCAGCACGCGGTGTTTGTAAATTATTTTTAAGGAACACCCAAGCTTTCTGAAAGGTGAATCCCCCATGAAGAAGTACTTCATTCGCACCACAGTCGCCACCACGGCGGTACTGGCACTAGCCGGCTGCTCCACGTCTGATGATGGTGCAGATAACGCGGATGGCTCCGCATCCGGTTCCGGTTCCGGCGCTGACTCCCACGGCCCCATCACCTTTGCCATGGGCAAGAACGACACGGATAAGATCACTCCCATCATCGATAAGTGGAATGAAGAAAATCCGGATGAAAAGGTCACGCTCAAGGAGCTCGCGGGCGAGGCAGATGCCCAGCGCGAGACCCTCGTGCAGTCCCTCCAGGCCGGTAACGATGACTACGATGTCATGGCCCTCGACGTGGTCTGGACCGCGGAATTCGCCGCCAACCAGTGGCTCCAGCCGCTCAACGGTGACTTCGAGACCGATACTTCGGAGCTCTTGCCGGCCACCGTGGAATCGGCAACCTACAATGACGTGCTGTATGCGCTGCCGCAAAACACCAATGGCCAGCTCCTCTTCCGCAATACTGAGCTCGCGGACGCTACCCCGGAGAAATTCGCTGACCTCGAATCCGCCTGCAAGGCCCTGGAAGATGGCAAGAAGTGCCTGACCACCCAGCTCAAGCAGTACGAGGGCTTGGCTCTGAACACCGCCGGCTTCATGGAGGGCTGGGGCGGCTCGGTGCTTGACGATGACGGCAATGCCACCGTCGACTCCAAGGAAGCCCAGGAAGGCCTGCAGGCCATGGTGGATGCGTATGAAGACGAAATCATCTCCAAGGATTCCACCGCCGCCACCGAGGAAGAGACCAACATGGCCTTCACCGAGGGCAAGACCGCCTTCGCGGTGAACTGGCCCTACATGTACACCAACGCGGTCGATGCCGGCATCGACGTTGAGGTCCAGGCACCGCTGGGCAAGGACGGCGTCGGCGTATCCACCTTGGGTGGCTACAACAACGGCATCAACATCAATTCCAAGAACAAGGGCACCGCCCTGGACTTCATGAACTTCATCATCAATGAGGAAAACCAGAAGTCCTTTGCTGAGCAGTCCTTCCCGCCGGTTCTTTCCTCCATCTACGATGACCCGCAGCTGCAGGAGGAATTCCCCTACCTGCCAGCGCTGAAGGAATCCCTGGAAAACGCCGCACCACGCCCGGTATCGCCGTTCTACTCCGCCATCTCTAAGGCCATTCAGGACAACGCTTATGCAGCACTGACCGATGGCAAGTCCGTCGAGGATGCCACCTCCGATATGAAGGCGGCTATCGACTCTGCTTCGCAGGGTTAAAGATACGCTCCTTGCCCCTCGTATCCCACGAGCAGGGAGCACGCTGAAAACCGAGAAATACATAGCGAACCGCTAGTGCACAAATGGGTGAGGAAGGCGCATACGCCATAGCCTCACCCTTTGTGGTTTTCCCACCCTAGTTGGGGATAGAATCTAGCGCACCAGAAATTATCTGAACCAGAAAGGCGAATAACCGTGGTCACCACTTCGCCGACGCAACAGACGCACTCATCATCGAAGAAACCCAAGCGCACCCCTAGCTCCAGCAGGTTTGCCAATTTCGGGCGTCCCGCCGCGCTGATCGCACCGGCGCTCATCGTGCTGGGCATCATCATCGGCTATCCCATCGTGCGCGCGGTCATCCTGTCTTTCCAGGGAAACCGGCAGCTGAACCCCAAAACGGGCATCTTTGAAGAAGGCGGTTTTGCCGGCCTAGACAATTACCTGTACTGGATCAATAACCGCTGTGTTTCCGGTGCGGGTGAAATCACGACGTGCCCGCCCGGTGTTATCGCCACCGACTTTTGGCCCGCCGTTAAAATCACGCTGTTTTTCACCGTGGTCACCGTCGCCTTGGAGACCATCCTCGGCATGTTCATGGCCATCATCATGAACGGCGAGTACCGCGGCCGCGGCTTGGTGCGCGCCGCCGTGCTTATCCCTTGGGCCATTCCTACCGCCGTGACTGCCAAGCTGTGGCAGTTCATGTTCGCCCCAGAGGGCATAGTCAATTCCTTGCTTGGTACGAATATCGCCTGGACCACGGACCCGTTTTATGCGCGCTTTGCCGTCATCATCGCAGACGTGTGGAAGACCGCACCGTTTATGGCGCTGCTCATCCTGGCTGGCCTGCAGATGATCCCCAAGGACGTCTACGATGCCGCCCGCGTCGATGGCGCCAACCGCATCCAAACCTTCTTCCGCATCACCCTGCCGCTGGTGCGCCCAGCCCTGATGGTGGCCGTACTCTTCCGCACCCTGGATGCGCTGCGCATGTATGACCTTCCCGTCATCATGATTTCGAGCTCGTCTAACTCCCCTACCGCCACCATTTCCCAGCTGGTGGTGGAAGATATGCGCCAAGGTAATTTCAATTCCGCCTCGGCGCTATCCACCCTTATCTTCCTGCTCATCTTCTTCGTCGCCTTCATCCTCATCCGCTTCCTCGGCGCGGATGTCTCCGGCAGAAAGGGTGCAAAGTAATGCGTAAATTCGGACACTACGCGGGAATTATCTTCATCATGTTCTGGGGCCTTGCCCCCTTTTATTGGATGGTAGTCACCGCCCTGCGCAGCCAGGAATTCACCTTCGATACCACGCCCTGGCCAACGCATATCACGCTCGATAATTTCCGCGATGCCCTCGCGACGGATAAGGGCAATGACTTCCTCGGCGCATTGGGCAATTCGCTGTTCATCTCGCTCGCGACCACCGCAGTAGCCGTTTTGGTCGGCGTATTTACCGCGTATGCGCTCTCCCGCTATGACTTTCCCGGCAAGGGCATTGTCACCGGCATCATCCTGGCAGCCTCCATGTTCCCTGCCATCGCGCTGGTTACCCCACTCTTCCAGCTCTTTGGCCGCCTAGAGTGGATCGGCACCTACCGCGCGATGATCATCCCGAATATCTCCTTCGCCCTGCCCCTGACTGTCTATACCCTGCTCAGCTTCTTCCGGCAGCTGCCGTGGGAGCTCGAGGAGGCCGCCCGCGTGGATGGCGCTTCCCGCGCCCAGGCATTCCGCCTCATCCTCCTGCCGTTGGCCGCACCGGCGCTCTTTACCACCGCGATCATTGCCTTTATCACCACGTGGAATGAATTCATGTTGGCCAAGCAGCTATCCACGACGGGCACCGAGCCGGTCACGGTGGCCATCGCCCGTTTCTCTGGCCCCTCGGCCTTCGAGTACCCTTATGCCGCAACCATGGCGGCTGGTGCATTGGTGACCATTCCGCTTATCATCATGGTGCTCATTTTCCAGCACCGCATCGTCGCCGGGCTTACCGCAGGAGGTGTCAAGGCCTAATGCGCCGGTCCCTGCTGTGGGATTCGCTCCTCGGATTCCTCGGCTTCTTCGCGTGCCTTGCGGTCATCCAAGCCGTAGTGAACTTATTTGAAGACTCTCCCGCCGTATGGCCCAGCCTGGTGGCCGGCGCGCTGTGCGCACTGACCTACCTTGCCTGGCGGGCAAAAAGAAAGGATCTGCAATGAGCTGGTACCACAACGCCGTCTTCTATCAAGCCCTCGTGGGCTCCTTTAAGGACTCCGGCAATAGCGAGGCCGAGAATAAGGGCATCGGTACGCTGCGCGGGGTCATCGACAAGCTGGATTACCTCCAGTGGTTGGGCGTGGACTGCCTCTGGCTCTCGCCGTTTTATGCCTCGCCGCTGCGCGATGACGGCTACGATATCGCCGATTATTATTCCATCCACCCTGATTACGGCACGATGGCGGATTTCGAGGAACTGGTCGAGGAATTGCACCGCCGCGATATGCGCATCATGACGGACTTGGCGCTCAACCACACCAGCTCCGATCACCCGTGGTTCCAGGCTTCGCGCTCCGACCCGGATGGCCCGTTTGGGGATTTCTACGTCTGGGGCGATGACCCCGAGCGCTACCCCGAAATCCGCGTCATCTTCACGGACGTCGAGACCTCCAACTGGACCTGGGATGAGGAGCGCCAGCAGTATTATTTCCACCGCTTTTACTCCCACCAGCCGGATCTCAATTACGATAACCCGGACGTGCAGGATGAGGTCTTTAATATCTTGTCCTTCTGGATGGACAAGGGCCTTGATGGCCTGCGCCTCGATGCCATCGCGTACCTCTTCGAGCGCGATGAGCTCGGCGGCGAATCCCTGCCGGAGACGGTGGAGTTCGTGGAAAAGATTCGCTCCTTTATGGATACCCACTATCCCGAGGCCGTCCTCATTGCGGAGGCCAACCAGCCACCCAAGGAGACGATGGAGTACTACGGCTCCGGCAATCGCTTCCACATGGTCTTCAACTTCCCGGTCATGCCGCGGCTGTACCAGGCGCTCGCGCTTGGCGATGCCACCCCCGTCTACGACATCCTCAACCAGCTACCGCCGCTGCCCGAGGGCTGCCAGTGGGGTACCTTCCTGCGCAACCACGACGAGTTAACCTTGGAGATGGTCGACGATGACGTCCGCGAGCTGATGTATCAGACCTACCTGCCAGAGGAAGGCATGCGGGCGCATGTGGGCATCGCCAGGCGGCTCATGCCGCTCATGGGCGGGGACCGCCGCAAGGTAGAGCTGATGTTTTCGCTGCTGATGACCCTGCCGGGCGCGCCCTTTATTTATTATGGCGATGAAATTGGCATGCTCGATGACACCTCTTTGCCGGACCGCTATGCCGTTCGCACCCCTATGCAGTGGGACGATAGCGAAACCGCGGGCTTTAGCGCCCGCACCCCGGCGCGGCTGCCCATCGTCGGCGGCACGTCCGTGGAATCGCAGCTCAATGATGCCACTTCCCTGCTGCACAGCGTGCGCACCATGATCACGGAGCGCCACGCGCACCCCGAGCTGGGCACGGCACCCTGCGAGCCGGTGGAAACCGGAAAAGAAAGCGTGCTGGGTTACCAGCGCGGCGACCTTTTGTGCCTGCACAATTTCAGCGACCGCTCCGTTGACCTAGGCCCCGTCGAGGTCGGGCCTTACGGGTACGCGTGGTTGCCGGCTTAACTTTGTGCATCCTCCACTGCGATAACTGAGCAAACCCAGCCTTCAGATATCGCAAATCTTCCTCAAAAGTTGCAGGGGACCCTGCACTTTGGAGTGTGTACTTTGGAGAATGTACTTCTACAAAGCGGGCAGTGCGCGACACGGGCAGTGCCCGCGGTCCTGCCACAAAAAAGAGCCCAGCTCCACACCCCCATTCACAGGGTGCAGCTGGGCTCATTTCCTTATGACTTAACTCCAGTCCGGGGCGTCTTCTAAGCGCAGCTCGGAATAGCGGGACTCTGGAACGGTGGCCGAGTATGGTTTGCCCACCGTTTCCCACACTTGATCTTGATTGCAGCGCACATCCTGGCCGTCGGTATCCAGCATGGTAAAGCCCCACACCAACTTGCCTTGGGAATTTGCCGGCAAGGTATATGGCCCAACTACCTGGTTAATCTTCCAGTGTTGTTCGCTGACGTAGTTGAAGCCGTAGGTCTTGGTCAGGATCTTGGCCAGATCGCCTTCACCGCGCACGGAGCCAGACACTTGAACGGTTTCCGTTCGCGCTTTGGATACGGTGTGTTTAACCGGCAGCGGCTCAGCGTTGTGGTTTGCCACGCTGGCGGCATCGGTTTGCTTGAACCAGCGGCGCTTCGCGGTGACATAGGTGGAGTTCTCCCCCGGCGTTGCGCAATGCGTGCCGGGCTTAAAGTCATCGTTCCAGCGCTGGGGCAGCTCAAAGTCTCCGCCGAAGTCAGAGGCGTGGGCGACGGGGACGGCCACCAGGCTCAGCGCTGCGATCGCACTAGCGATGGACTTCGCCTTCACGGTTTAACCCCAATCGTTGTTATCGCGGGTGGAGACCGCGACGTGGCGTTCCTTGGGCAGGGTTGCGGTAAAGGTATCGCCGTTGGCCTGCCAGGTGTGGTCGGAACCGCACACGGTCTTTTGGCCCTCAAAATCAGAAACTACCCATCCGGCCTTCAGCACAGCGGTCTTGCCCGGCGCGATATCGTATGGGCCGATCTGCTCGCCAACCTCATAGGACTGGCTCGAGGTGTAGCTGGAGGAGAAAGTGAAGTTGATCAGATCCAGCAGCTTGAAGTCCACACCAGCAGAAACGTTCCACTCCTTGGTCTTGGTTTCCTTGATGGAACGGGTCACTGGAAGCGGCTCGTCGTTGTAGTTAGAGATGGTCCAGGTACCGGCGGAGCCGTCGAAATAGGTGCGCTTGATGTCAACGGTTTGGCCGGTATCGCCGGGGTTGGCGCAGCGCTCGCCAATGGTAGTGGGGTTTGCTGGGCCCAGGTCGCGCTGTGGCAATGCGTTAGCGGCTGGGGCAGCGAATACGCCGGTGGCAACGGCCAAAGCCGCGGTGGTGGACGCAATCTTGGACATGCGCATGAGGTGTGCTCCTAAAAGGTAGTTAGTAGATGGTTTGGGTGGGTACGGGCAGATCGCGGTATTCGTCAGGGGTGACGTCTACGGTGCGGGTGCTGCCGTCTTTGGAGGTGATGGTGGCCTCGGCCCAGAAACCGCTCGGGGCGGTGGTCTGCTTATAGTTCGAGGTGAGGTCGTACTTGCCGGATTTTCCGCAGTGCACCTCACGGTAGTTGATGCGGGTCATGGTGGTGCCGTACTCCACGCGCACGCGTTCCCCGGGCTCAAGGTGTATGTGCTTGAGCTCAGTACCAACCGGCATATAGGCGCGCTTGACGGCGCCAACGGATTCGAGCCAGCCCTGTGGAATATCGCCCCTATTGCCCCGCCAATTGGTATACGGATCGTGCTGGGCGCCGACGACGAAGTCGGTCACTGGCGCAAATTCATAGTCCCCGTGCGACCAGTTGAGGAAGTCGGTGGAGTAACCGGGCTTGCGGAAGGTTGGCTGCACCGCGGTGATATCCAGCGGGTACCAGGACTTATCTTTGGCCTCGCACGTATCGCCTTCCTTGGGCCACGCGGGATCGCGTTGGGGTTCGGCGGCCGGCTGCACGATCTCGTCTTTGTCTGGATCAGCAATCTTTTCCAAGCTGGGACCGGAGACCGCGGTGTAGTTTCCTTCGATGGGCTTGGAATTCGTGCTGCCGGAGCGGGAAGGAATTTCCATGGCCAGATCCGATACGGAGCCATCGGCCTTGATGATATAGGCAAAGGCATAGCGCTCTGCTGGGCCTTTACCGCGGATGACATTGGCGCCCGGGATGTTTTCGAGGCGATCATCATTGCAGCCGACGAACATGGAAATAAAGTCCTTTTCCACCACGCCGTATTCCACGCGGAAGGATTCGCCCGGCTTGAGCTTGACGGGGCCAAAGGTTTCCTTGTCTCGCCAGCCGTTGGCCAGCTTTAGGCCGATATCGGATTTAGCGGTGGTATCCCAGCCAGAGGGCAGCTTGGCCTTGGAATTGGCATCAATCTCGTGGTTGGTGCCGGTTTCTACCTCTGCGGTATACGGCACTTCCTGGTCGGTGCTGTTTTTAAATTGCAGGGTCCCATCGCTTAAATAGCGACGCCCGGTTTCAGCAAAACGCCATTCGCGCTCGGCGTTATCTCCGGCGGCACTACAGCTTTTGTAGAGATTGGTTATGGGATATGCCTGCGGCATTGGTGGAATATCGCGCGCCTGTGCTGCGGGGGCAATAAGCGCCGCGATGGCAAGTGGGGCGATGAATCTCAGTCTCTTTGAAATCACCTGAAGACCATCCTTGTGGTTGTGAAATATACAAGAAATTATTCGTGAAGACGCAGCTAATATTAAGCCCGCTGTTATAAGTCCTCAACAGTTACAGAATTTTTCACCCATGCCTTCTCACCCGCCGTGCGGTGGGAAAATACCGTCTTACTGGTAAGAAATGCCAGAGATTGCCACGCGCCCCATCCCCCAATAAAGGGGATCTAATGCTTCCTAAAGGCCCAGCCCCACCGATGCCGCGCCTATACCGCGCCGGCGCCCTCCCGTCGCCACCGCTAACCGGCCTGCGCGAATCCAGACAATTTCCGCATCTTTGGCCTTCCACTAGTAAACTCAACGCCTATGACTGACCTGAAGACCACCGCTGGCAAGATTGAGGACCTGGACAACAAGCTCGCCGAGTCCCGCGCGCCGTTGGGGGAAGGCGAGCCAGCCGCCCGCACCCGCGTGAATCAGCTGCTCGATGAGGGGTCCTTTGTAGAAACCGATGCACTGGCCCGCCACCGCTCCACCGACTTTGGCCGCGAACACGATCGCCCGTACACCGATGGCATCGTCACCGGTTACGGCACCATCGACGGGCGCCGCGTGTGCATCTTCAGCCAGGATGCCACCGTCTTTGATGGCACGATGGGTGAGGTTTATGCGGAAAAGCTCACCAAGGTCTATGACCTTGCACTGAAAACCGGCGTGCCCATCGTCGGCATCTATGATTCCACCGGCCCGCGCGTGCAAGAGGGCATCGTCACGCTGGCCGGCTACGCCCGCATCCTCGCCCGCGCAACCGAGGCTTCCGGCCTTATTCCACAGATCTCCGTGGTGGCGGGGGATACCAGCGGCATTGCGGCTTTTGCGCCCACGCTTGCCGATGTCCTCATTGTCACCCACGGCACCAGCCTGCACCAGGCAGCCGGCGAGGTGGCCAAAGCGGAACCGGAGACCTTTGGTGGTGCCGCAGTCCACGCGAAGTCCGGCACCGCGCAGCTCAGCGCCCCGAGCGAGCAGGCAGCCCTCGCCTTGGTCCGCGACGTACTGGCTTACCTGCCGGCCAATAACCGCGCCGAGGCAACGCGCATCGATACGCGCGAGGTCGCCGAGTTCGATCTGGATACCGTCATCCCGGATTCAGCAGAGGATGCCTATGACATGCGCGAGGTGGTCAACGCGGTCGTCGATAAGGGCTCCTTCTTTGAGCTTTCGGCCGAGGCTGCGCCCAATATCATTACCGGCTTTGCCTTCGTGGATGGCCGCGCCGTGGGCATCGTTGCCAACCAACCGCTTTCACTTGGCGGCGCGTTGGATTCGGCCGCGACGGAAAAGGCGGCGCGCTTTGTGCGCCTGTGCGATGCCTTTAATACCCCGATCATCGAGTTCGTGGACTCGCCCGGTTTCGTTGCCACGCCGGAGGAAGAAAAGGCCGGTCTCCTGCGCCGGGCGGCGGGGTTTGCGTATGCGCAGGCGGAGGCGAGCGTCGGCAAGCTTACGGTGGTCACCCGCAAGGCCATTGGCCCGGCCTACGCGTTTATGGGGTCCAAGGATCTGGGCGCGGATTTGGTCTATGCCTGGCCGACCGCGGAAATCTCCGTCGCCGAGGCAGCCCAGACCTCGCTGGCCATCTACGGCGATGAGGACAAGCAGGAAGAAATGGACGAGCTTTTCTTGCACCCCTACGCCGCCGCCGAGCGCGGGCTGGCCGATAATGTCATCGAGCCTTCCGCTACCCGCCACTACCTGGTTGAAGGCCTGCGCCTGCTAGAGCGCAAGGTCGTAGCCCAGGTACCCAAGAAGCACGGAACTGTTTAGGAAAAAATGTCTGAAACCGAAATCAAAGTCCTGAAGGGAAACCCCACGGAAGAAGAGCGCGCCGCGCTATCGACGGTGCTCAAGCAGATGAAAAAGGACCACTCCGGTGCCTTTGGGGATCGCAACCACTGGGGCAGGCCCGGTGAGCGCTTCGACCACTACGGCGCGCAGCGCGTTTTTAATCCATCTGCCTTCCACACCGTGCGGTATTACTAATGCGCCTCATTTTGGCCTCGCAGTCGCCCTCGCGCGCCGCCATCCTGCGCGGGGCCGGGGTGGAACCGGTGCTCGAGCCCGCCGATATTGACGAGCGCGCCCTGGAAACCCAGTTGGCGGGGCACTCGCCTGCCGATACCGTGGCAGCGCTGGCCACCGCCAAAGCCGAGAAGGTTGCTTCCCGGTACCCCGACGAGCCGGTCATCGGCGGCGATTCCATGCTGCTATTGGATGGCCAACTGCAGGGCAAACCGCACACCGTCGACGCCACCATCGAGCGTTGGCACCACCAGGCAGGCCGCACCGCGCAGCTGCTTACCGGCCATTGCCTGATTTTTGGCGCGCAGCGCCACGTGGAAACCTCCACCACGACCATCCGCTTCGCAGAGGCTTCTGCCACCGATATTGAGGCCTACGCCCGCACCGGCGAGCCCTTGGAGTGCGCGGGCGCGTTTACGCTGGAAGCCATGGGCGGCTGGTTTATCGATAGCATCGACGGCGATCCATCTTCTGTTATTGGGCTGTCCCTGCCGGTGGTGCGCCGCGCGCTCTACTCTTTTGGGCTCAGCGTTTCTGATTTCTGGTAGGCCCGCACGAGCATCGCTAGAGTGTGTCTTATGGAAATGAAAGACATGCTTGCCCCAGAACCTATTAAGTTGCCCGCCGATCCCGGCGCTAAGGACGCGGCCGCGCCTGCGGCCGGCATCGTAGACCACCCAGATTCCCCGTTGCTATGGGCCATGCTCGCGGAGCAGGAGCTCGCCAAGCTCGAGGGCGCGGACCCCAACGAGTACATCACCGCTTATGCCTATGCCCGCACCGGCTACCACCGCAGCTTGGACCGCCTGCGCGGCAACGGCTGGAAGGGCTGGGGCCCAGTCCCCTTCTCCCACGAGCCCAACCAGGGTGTCCTGCGCGCCATTGCCGCCCTCGGACGCGCCGCCAAGGCCATCGGCGAGGACGATGAGTACGACCGCATCCGCCAGATGCTTTCCGATGCCGACCCCGATAGCGTTGCCCAGCTGCTCGACTAAGCCCACACTGCGGCTTATTAGGCCAATATAAAAGCACATTCTCCCTGTTCAATCCCAGAGGAGAATGTGCTTTTCTTGTAGCTCATGCCTAGTTCAGCCGGTGCAGGATTTCGCGGGTATATTGCGTCGTCCGGATATTTGCGACTGCGAACTCTAAAAAGAGCCTCAAGCCAATGAGCTCGCCAAAGCAGATAAGCGTAACCAAGATGGCGGTGATAATCCCGAACGGACCAAAGAAAACGAATCCTAAAAGTAGGCCCAACAACCACGTGCAGCCAAGGATGATCATGCCGATGACATAAATCGCCGAAGCATAGCCTACGGTGATGAATTTATCGAAGCTGAAGTCCAAGAGGCCGGAGAAGAAGCCATCGGTTGGCGTCTTCGTGCGCGGAGCCTGTGGCGGGAACTGCCCGCTGTTATTCGGATACGCAGTAAATCCTGGCTGCTGCCCATTCGGCGCGTTCCACGCCTGCTGTCCCTGCCAAGAATTGCCCTGTTCTGGATAGGAATTTGGCGGCTGCGCGGGCCCCGGTTGCGCTGGACCCGGTTGCTGCGAGTACTCGGGGTGCTGATAAGCCGCCTGTTCCTGGCCCGATTGCGGGTGCTGCTCTTGGCTGCTTTGCGAGCCTTGTTCCTGGCCAGCCTGCGGGGTGCCATGGGAACCGAAAGCTCGCGCGTCATTGTCCGCAAAAGCACCGAAATCCTCGGTAGTGTCATTGCGCGGACCCTCAGAGAAATCACGGGCAACGAAGCCCTTCGAGAATTCCTCGTTGTCGTTGGTGGAGTTGTCGCTATGATCAGCCATAATCGCAGCCCATATTCCTAGGTCTAGGGAGAAACAGAACGATCTGACTATAGACCTTTTCAGCGCGTGGCGCGGTGTAAACATGATTAAAATTCGCTGCCCCGATTAATCTTCGAGAGCTGCTGGGTGCGCTCCTTAAGTAATGCAGCGGGAAAACTTGTAGAATCGCGGCTCCAAGTAAAAGCACTATTATGTTTAATGCTTTCCCGCCCCCACTTGGCTGTTTTATTGTATGGAATACCACACTACGGCCTCCCAAGTGATCAATTTGGCATTCATCGGGTTAGAGTGGTGGGAGCGAATCATCCCGTTTTATTAGAAAGGCAGGCGGGCAGTGGCAGAAGTAGACCCCTATCCCCCATTCCAGCAATATGCGCACCCAGAGCGGCTTGTCTCCGCTCCGTGGCTGTCTGCGCGCCTGGGCGTTAAAGGGCTGCGCGTCATCGAGGTCGATGAAGACTCCCTTTTGTACGATATCGGGCACATTCCCACGGCCACGCGGATTAATTTCCGCACCGAGCTGTTGAGCTCGCTGACGCGCGACTTTATCAACGGCGAGGAATTTACCCGCTTGATGCGGGAAAAGGGCATCCACGAAGACGATACCGTTGTTTTGTATGGCGATAAGTCCAATTGGTGGGCGGCCTATGCGCTGTGGGTATTTACCCTCTTTGGACACAAGGATGTTCGCCTTCTCGATGGCGGGCGCGATGCGTGGATGTCAGAAGAACGCGATACCTCCTTCATGGTCCCGGAATTCCCGGAGTCGGATTATCCCGAGGTAACCCGGGACGATTCCGTCCTGCGCGCCTTTGTTTCCGATGTTCGCGAGGCAACTGGTTCCCTGGTTGATACCCGCCCGCCGGAGGAATTCGCGGGTGAGGCGACGGAGTTCGACCCGAATGGAAACTCGCCGTATGGCACGACCATGTGCCACGGCCACATTCCGGGTGCGATCAACTTGGAGTGGGACCGCGCAACCTACCCCAATTCTTGCTTCCGCAACATTGATGACCTCAAGGTCAACTACGGCATGCTGGAGCCGGATACCCCCACCATTTTGTATTCCCACGTGGGCGCGCAGGCCGCGTTTACGTGGTTCGTGCTGACCTACCTTTTGGGCTTTAAAAAGGCGCAGGTCTACGATGGATCATGGTCTGAGTGGGGCAACATGGTCAATATGCCGATTGAAAAGTAGATTTTCGTCCGGTCATTAATTACCCACATCGTGACGATGTGGGTTTATTTTTGTTTAAACGTAACAATTATTGCCAAACGGACGAATTAATATTTTGGTGTGCAACAATAGATCCCGTAGTAAACGAAGTGTATTCAGGAGGTTACTGCCGTGGCAGTAGAAACCAAGAAGATCTCCAAGGTTCTCGTAGCGAACCGAGGTGAGATCGCCGTGCGCGTCATTCGTGCTGCTCGCGATGCCGGGATCTCCTCAGTCGCCGTTTATGCCGAACCGGATGCGCAGGCGCCCTTCGTCACGCTTGCCGATGAAGCCTTTGCCCTCGGCGGTTCCACCTCTGCTGATTCTTATCTTGTCTTTGACAAGATTCTGGACGCTGCCGCTAAGTCCGGCGCGGATGCCATCCACCCCGGCTATGGTTTCTTGTCCGAAAATGCCGATTTTGCTCAGGCCGTTATCGATGCCGGCCTGACCTGGATCGGCCCGCCTCCCCAATCCATCCGCGCTTTGGGCGATAAGGTCACGGCCCGCCACATCGCCGAGCGCGCCGAAGCCCCCATGGCCCCTGGTACCAAGGATCCGGTGGCCAACGCGGACGAGGTCAAGGCCTTCGCGGATGAGCACGGCCTGCCCGTGGCCATCAAGGCGGCGTTTGGTGGCGGCGGCCGCGGCATGAAGGTCGCGCACACCGCCGAAGAGATTCCGGAGCTTTTTGAATCCGCGACCCGCGAGGCCACCACCGCCTTTGGCCGCGGCGAGTGCTTTGTCGAGCGCTACCTCGATAAGGCCCGCCACGTGGAGGCCCAGGTTTTGGCGGATAAGCACGGCAATGTGGTGGTCGTCGGCACGCGCGATTGCTCCCTGCAGCGCCGCTTCCAAAAACTCGTAGAGGAGGCGCCGGCGCCTTTCCTGAGCGACGAGCAGCGCGCCTCCATTCACGAGTCCGCCAAGCGCATTTGCCGCGAAGCTGACTACTGCGGCGCCGGCACCGTGGAGTATTTGATTGGCGCCGATGGCCTGATTTCCTTCCTCGAGGTCAATACCCGCCTGCAGGTGGAGCACCCCGTTTCGGAGGAAACCACCGGGCTGGACCTCGTGCGCGAGCAGTTCCGGATTGCCCAGGGCGAAAAGCTTTCGCTCAGCGATGACCCGACACCGCGCGGGCACGCCTTTGAATTCCGCATCAACGGCGAAGACGCCGCGGCCGGTTTCATGCCGGCTCCCGGGACCATCGTCAAGTACTCCGAGCCAGCCGGCCCGGGTGTGCGCGTGGATTCGGGCGTCGTCGAGGGCTCGGTCATCGGCGGGCAATTCGATTCCATGCTGGCCAAGCTCATTGTCTGGGGTCCGGACCGTGAAACCGCCCTGCGGCGCTCCGCCCGCGCCCTGGCTGAATATCAGGTTGAAGGCCTGCCCACCGTGTTGCCCTTTGACAGGGCCATCGTCGCGAATCCCGCCTTTACCGCGGAAAATGGTTCCTTCGATGTCTACACCAAGTGGATCGAGGAGGCTTGGGATAACCAGCTGACGCCGCACGATGATTCCACCGATGCGGAAGCCGGCGCGCCCGAGGCCTCCCAGGTCCACACCGTAGAAATCGACGGCCGCCGCATCGAGGTAGCATTGCCCGCCACCTTTGGCATTACCGGCGCGCGCAAGCGGAAAAAGCGCAAGGGTGCCGGTGCCAAGGCCGCGGTATCCGGCGATGCCGTGACCGCACCGATGCAGGGCACGGTTATCAAGGTCAACGTGGAAGAGGGCCAAGAGGTAGAAGAAGGCGATATCGTCATGGTCCTTGAGGCCATGAAGATGGAAAACCCCGTCAAGGCCCACAAGTCCGGCACCGTAACCGGGCTGGCGGTCGAGGTCGGCTCGTCCACCACCAAGGGCGCGCAGCTGCTGGAAATTAAGTAGCCGCGCCAGCTAGCCTGGAAGAATGACTGATTCTTCTCTTGGTGTTCGCTTGGCCAAGGAAGAGGACCGCGACTACCTTGCGGGCCTCTTCCCCTCCTATATCGCGGACTGGTCCCCCATCGTTGATGGCGGCGTCATCGCCTTGCCCCTTGCCGCCAATGAGGACCCAACTGTAAAGCCCGTGGGGGCCGCGCTCCTGCGCTACTACCCCGCCGCCACCAAGGGCCCAGCCTTCCTTGGGGATCCGGGCGCTGACCCGCTTGACGATGCCACCTGGCTCACCCCCTTCGATCCCGAGGACATCCCCGAGCTCATCGTCGCCACGAATGGCACCGACGACGAGGCTTCCCGCGCCCACGACCTGCTCGTTGCCAATGCCATCGATCTCGCGGCCGAGCAAACCGCCCCTGGCATCGCGTCCGCCACGCCACTACCGGGGTTCGAGGAGCTCACCCAGGGTAAGTTCTTCCGCCGCTTCTAATCTGGCGTCTGTCTCTTGCAGGCCTCCGGTTCCTGCAAGAGATGAATTTTAGCTAGGGCCCTTGTGTTCTGCACCACAGCTGCTACTGTTAAAAGCTATGAAGATTTCCGCCTAGTACGACGTCCCTTGCACACTCGTTCTTTAAAGGTGGATTCTTCATGCCGATTTCTTTTTCCCAACTCAGCCTGTCGTGGCCAGACGGCACGCCCTGCTTTTCACAGCTTTCCGGAACAATCCCTGACTCGGTTACGGGGATGATTGGCGATAATGGCTCCGGAAAATCAACCCTTGCTAAGGTCCTGTCCCACCAGATCGCGCCGTCCTCGGGTACATTCACGGCACCAGAGGTCTCGTACCTAGACCAAGATCTTGGCTTGCGTGATTCCTTAACCATCGCCGAAGTATTCGGCGCGGCGGAAAAGATTGCCGCGCTCCACGCACTTGAAGCGGGAAATTACTCCGAGGATCTGCTGAAAACCATTGGTAACGACTGGGATATCGAAGACAGGATTCATGCTTGCCTTCATAACGTAGGCGTTGCCTACCCGCTAGATCGCACCATCGGTACGCTGTCTGGAGGCGAAGCGGTCACCATCGCATTAAACGCCGCCTTTTTTGATCACCCGGACTTTGTCATCCTCGATGAGCCGACCAATAACTTGGACGCAGCAGGAAAATCCAAGGTCACCGAGCTCATTTCCAGCTCTTCTACGCCCATTCTTGTCATCTCCCATGACCTAGACCTGCTCTCCCATGTCGAGCACATTGCAGAACTTTACGCGGGAAGTTTGCGGTTATTTTCCGGAAATTATCACGCCTACCGGGAGGCCATAGAAACCGAACAGCGCGCTGCTGAAGCAGAAACGCGCGAGGCCAAGGCCGAACACCGCAAGCAGGTGCGCGAGCGCGAGGCGATGCAGGTGCGAATTTCCAGGGACAATCGCCGCGGCAAAGCCTTCTCCCACAACAACCGGAAACCCGGGATGGCAATGGGCAACGACAAGAATCGCTCCCAAAATACCGCGGCTAAGCGCTCAGCTCAGGCATCGGGTTCGGTAAAGGAAGCATTTGCTGCCTATCAAGCTGCGCAACATAAGATCCGCCCGGACGAACACGTACACCTTGACCTCCCAGGCACGCAGCTGCCTAACGGCACCCGCGTGCTCACCAGTAGCATCGTGGATATAACCGGCCCTGAGCATGTACGCCTTATGGGACCAAACGGCAGCGGGAAAACCACGTTCCTTAATGAGGTTGCGCGGGGCGGCGTTGAGTACAGCTTGGACTGTGGATACTTGCGGCAGAAAATCACCCTGCCAGAAGATCGCACAATCTTAGAAATGGTAACAGAGGCCAATCCCACGGCTCACCCACAAGTCATCCGCGATCAATTGGCACAGCTACTATTTCGCGATGACCAGGTGCACCGCCGCACCGGCCAGCTTTCCGGCGGCGAACGCTTCCGCGCGGAATTTGCCCGAGTCCTATTGGCCGAGCCCAGCCCTCAATTCCTCTTGCTTGATGAGCCCACCAATAATTTGGATATCACCACCATAAAGTGGCTCGTGCAGATCCTCGAGTCCTACGAGGGTGCGTACCTGCTGGTCAGCCACGATGACGGTTTCTGCAAAGAGCTCAGCCTCACTTCGCAGGTGCATATCTAGGCCCCAGTCTCCGCTTTGTATTACCTCCACTAATACAGACTGTGCTACTATTAGTTGCACAAAACTTATTGGAAGGAGGTAGCTCATGCTCATCACGCTCAACCCTGACGCGGATGCGCCGGTCTTCCAGCAGATTCACGATGAAATCGTGCTGGCCATCGCCCGCGGGCAGCTTTTTGCCGGCGACAAGCTCGATCCCGTGCGCCAGGTCGCCGCGGATATTGGTATCAACCCGGCCACCGTAAAACACGCCTACGACTTGCTCGTTGCTGATGGCCTCGTCGAAACTGCGGGTCGCTCCGGATCGATCGTCCGGTCCGGCGCGCACACCGCGGCGCAAGAACAGCAGGTTCGGCAACGCCTGCGCCGCGTGGCAACCCTCGCCCGCGCCCAGGGCTTTTCCGCTGAGGAGCTCCACGGCTATCTCGATTCCACACTGAAGGAGCTCGCATGATTCTTACCGTCCTCATGGCCGCGACCACGCTGGCCATAACGTGGATAATGACCACAATCCCGGCGCTTGCGGCGCCAGGCGCCCCGCTCGGCGTTCGCGTTCCCCAAAGCCACCTTTCGGATCCCGTTGTGGTCGGTGCTATTTCTGGATTTAAGACTCGGACGTGGGTTGTGGGCATCGCCGCGACGGTTATCTCGCTGTTCTACGTTAACCATTCGTGGGTGGCGGCCCTGTCTTCCCTGCTGGTCATTATCGGCAGCATGTGGGCTTACCTCTCCCAGCGCCGCTATATCATCGCGGCTAAGAAGAACGGCGGCTGGTTCGACGGGGTAGAAACCGCGGTCAGCGCCCAGGTAGCGGAGCGGGACGCCGACGCTGTGCAGGATATTGATGTACCAACGCCGTCTTTTCCCTGGCTGACCATGTTGGGTTCCTTGCTTGCCATCGTCGCCGACGCGCTCATCGTCGCCGCCCATTGGACCGATATCCCCGATCCCGTACCGGTGCACTGGGATGATTCTATGGAGCCCGATAGCTGGAGCGACAAGTCCATCGGCAGCGTCTTTTTCATCACGTTTATCGCGCTGGGAATGTGGTTGCTTTTCGCCGGCATCTGCTGGCTTATCCAACGCACCGCGGTTCGTCCACGCTCGGAGCGCTCCATCAAGGCGCGGCTGCGGAATCAGGCAAACCTTGCAGCCTCCAACGAAGCGATGGGCGTCCTGCTGCTTCTCATGTCCCTCGGGCTGGCGTTTATACAGATAACCGGCCCGGTACCGAGCTATCAGGACCTAGCTGGCCTCTCCTTTATCACCATGGTGGTGATGACCATTAGCGGCACCATAGCCATCGTGGCAATGATACTGCGCGCCCAATCGCAGCTCGAGGATCAGCTGCGCGGGGTGAAACTTCCGGATGGAGACAAAGAATCCCCCGATAATGACGAGCATTATAAGTGGGGGATCCTGTATTACAACCCCGATGACCCAGCGGTGCTGGTGGACAAGCGCCTGGGCGTCGGAGTGTCCTTCAACTACGCCACGTGGCAGGCTAAGGTCTTCCTCGCCGTCATAGCGGTCATCATCATCGGGTCGATTGCTCTTCCATTACTCCTGATTTAGCCAATGCGGTCCAGGATGATCTGGCGCTCCTTATCCAGCGGGGCGTCGGTAATCTTAAAGCCCTGCTGCAAGGTCTCAAGGGAGCGCTCGAATCGCTCTGGAGTCTCCGTGTGCAGGGTGAAAAGCTTCTGGCCCTTGGATACCTTTTCGCCCTTCACCGCGTGCAATTCGATGCCCGCGGTTGCCTGTACCGGGTCTTCCTTCCGGGCGCGGCCTGCGCCCAGGCGCCAGGAGCTCACGCCGACGGACAAGGCATCAAGCTCGGTGAGGTAACCGTCGGATTCAGCAATGACATCGTGGGTATGCGTAGCCACTGGAAGCTTGGCGTCTGGGTCGCCGCCCTGCGCCTTAATCATTTGCTTCCACTTATCCATGGCGCGGCCATCCTTGAGCGCCTTTTCCACGTCGGCATCGTGCACGCCGGCTGCTTCCAGCATCTCGCGCGCAAGTGCCAGGGTCAGCTCGACGACATCGCTTGGCCCACCGCCGGCTAGAACCTCGACGGATTCTTCAACCTCGAGCGCGTTGCCCACCTTGCGGCCCAACGGGGTGGACATATCCGTTAGCAGTGCCGTGGTGGCGGTGCCGGCATCATTGCCCAAGTCCACCATGGTCTGCGCCAGCTCGCGGGCCAAGGTCTCATCCTTCATAAAGGCGCCAGAGCCCACCTTGACGTCGAGGACCAAAGACGAGGTACCTTCCGCGATTTTCTTCGACATGATGGAGGAAGCAATAAGCGGAATCGCTTCAACGGTGGAGGTGATATCGCGCAGGGCATAGATCTTCTTATCCGCGGGCGCGAGGCCAGAGCCTGCCGCGCAAATGATGCAGCCCGGATCCTCCAGGATTTCCATCAATCGCTCATTGGAAATATCCGCCTGCCAGCCCGGGATGGCCTCCAGCTTGTCCAGGGTGCCACCGGTGTGGCCCAAGCCGCGGCCAGAAAGCTGCGGGACCGCGACGCCAAAAGCGGCAACGAGGGGTGCGAGCGGCAGCGTAATCTTATCGCCAACGCCACCGGTGGAGTGCTTGTCCGCGGTCTTCTTGGACAAGGACTCAAAGCTCATCGTCTCACCGGAGGCAATCATCGCCTTGGTCCACTGCGAGATTTCCTCGCGATTCATGCCGTTGAGGAAGATCGCCATGTTGAGTGCGGCCATCTGCTCATCGCCCACGACCCCGCGAGTATAGGCATCGATGACCCAGTCGATTTCCTCCGGGCTAAACACTCCCTTATCGCGCTTGGTGCGAATAACATCTACCGCATCGAATTTCTCGGCCATGACGACTCCTCCTGTAATGATTTGGAAACCGAAACATACAAGCACATAATGTGATTTACTGCACTATATATAGTGGTTGTACACTCCACCACGTCCAATTATTATTCCCTATAGAACAGATGTCAATGAGTATTTTTCTTTTTGTTCTAATGGAGAATTAACGCAGTCTCTCTTCATCCCGTAGAAAGAAAGCCCATACCGCAATGAACGCCACCCCGGATTCACCTCCTACCGATGCCGAATTGCTCAGCCTCGCTGAAGAAGCAGCCCACCACGCCTGGGCTCCCTATTCCTCTTTCCCAGTCGGTGCGGCTTTGCTGCTTGCCGATGGCCGCATTGTCACCGGCTCCAACGTCGAAAACGCCTCCAGTCCGCTAGGCATTTGCGCCGAACGCAATGCCGCCGCGCACATGGTCACCACCGCAGACGTAACGGCCACCGATGGCCACTTGCCCAGCATCCCGCAGATTAAAGCGGTTGCTATCGTCGGCTTAAAGTCCGCGCCTTGCTACCCTTGCGGTGCCTGCCGCCAGGTCCTGCGGGAGTTCAACTGCGAGCGCGTCATCGTCTCCGTCGATGGAAAGCCCCGGAGCCACGACTTTGCCGAGATCCTCCCCCACTCCTTTGGCCCAGAGTCACTCTAATTAAAAAGTCCCTTCAAAGAACGGTCAGAAAATATGGAACGCTTACAAGGATTGCTCGGCATCATTGCCATTCTTGCAGTGATCTACGTCCTGTCGAGCTCGCGTAAAAATATCAAGTGGCGCACCATTGGCGTGGGCCTTGTCCTGCAGGTGGTCTTCTGCTTCTTGGTCCTCGCGTGGGAACCTGGATTCAAAGCCCTCAAGGGCATCGCCAATGGGCTAACTAAGCTCACGGAATTTACCAACGAGGGTACCCAATTCGTCTTCGGCGGGCTCTTCGGTGATGACTTCGTCTTCGCCCTCAATGTGCTGCCTGTCATCATCTTCTTGGGCGCCATCATCGCCGCCCTGTACTACCTCCGGGTTATCCAGTACTTCGTGGAATACGTCGGATCCGCCATCAAGTGGCTCATGGGTACCTCCAAGGTGGAATCGGTTTGGGCCACCACCGTCATCTTCCTCGGCCAATCCGAGGCCCCGCTGGTCATTAAGCCCTACCTGCCCAAGCTCACCCGATCCGAGCTTTATACCTGTATGGTCGGCGGCTTTGCCTCCGTGGCCGGATCCACGTTGATCGGCTATTCGCTCCTGGGTGCGCCCCTGGAGTACTTGCTCGCCGCATCGCTCATGAATGCACCGGGATCCCTGCTCGTCGCCAAGGGCCTCATGCCTGAGACGGAAGAGACGAACCTCGACGCTACCGTTAAAGACGTCCGCGATACCGAATCCAAAAACATCATCGACGCCATCAGTAGCGGTGCCATGGCCGGCGGTAAGATCGCCATCTCGGTTGCCTGCTTGCTCATCGCCTTCATCGCCTCGATCGTGATGCTCTCTGCCATCCTCGGCGGCATCGGTTCCCTCTTCGGTCAAGATAACTGGTCGCTGGAAGGCCTCTTCGGCATCATCTTCGCCCCAGTGGCCTGGCTTATCGGTACGCCTTGGAACGAGGCCCTCGAGGTGGGTAACTTCATCGGCCAAAAGACCATCCTCAACGAGTTCGTTGGCTACACCGCCTTTGGTGAAAGCGTCGATGAGCTCAGCGATAAGGCCGTCTTGATCTCCTCCTTCGCCCTCGCCGGCTTTGCCAACCTGTCGTCCATCGGTATCCAGATTGGTTCCATCGGCGGCCTCATCCCTGAGCGCCGCGGCGAAGTGGCCAAGCTTGGCCCACGCGCGCTCTTCGGTGGCTTCCTGACCAATATGCTCAACGCCGCCATCGTCGGCGTCATCGTGGCACCAATGGTTCTCTAGCCTGGCGCGCTACCTTTCAAACATAGAAATCCCCTCCTAGCTGGAAATTCATCCAAGCCGGGAGGGGATTTGCGCGTCCGCGCTAGGTGGCGCCGCTACTTGATGACGGCGATAAGATCCCCGCCTTCTACCTTGGTGGCCTGGCCAATGGCCACGCGGTCCACCACGCCATCCTTGGTGGCGGAAATGGAGGCTTCCATCTTCATGGCCTCGATGACCGCGACCTGGTCGCCGGCCTTTACCTCGTCGCCTGGCTCTGCCGTGGGGTTGACCACGCCGGCGAACGGGGCCGCTACGTGGCCGTCATTGGACGGATCCGCCTTCTCCACCGTGGCCACGGTGGATTCGGCGTTTTCATCGCGCACCTTCATCGGGCGGATTTGGCCGTTAACGTTGAGCACGACATTGCGCATGCCCTTCTCATCCGGCTCACCCACGGCATCGAGGCGCACCACGATCTGCTTAAGGTTGGAGCGATCGGTGGAATCTTCTGGGAAGAAGTGCACTACCTTTTCTTCGCCTTCGGTCAGGCCGTAGAAGAAGGTCGTATCCGTCAGCGCCTCGGTATTGCCATACTTGCGGCGGAACTCGTTGAATTCCTCGAACTGCTTGGGGAAGAGCAGGCGGTTCAGGCTGGCGCGGCGCTCATCCGAGTTATCCGATTCCAGGTGCGGCTGCTCCTCTGCCGGGACATCGTTAATCTGCGCACCGGTTTCGGCGCGACCATCGAGGACCTTATCGCGCAGCTCCGGCCAGCCACCCGGAGGGGTGCCCAGCTGGCCGCGGAGGAATTGATCCACGGAATCCGGGATATCGTACTTCGTCGGGTTGGCCGCGAAATCTTCCGGAGCAACGCCAGTGCCCACGAGGTGGAGTGCCAAGTCACCCACCACCTTGGAAGATGGGGTGACCTTGGTGGGGCGGCCCAGCATCTCGTTGACGGCGGCATAGTTATCCTCGATGACCTCGAAGCGATCCGCCAGGCCCAATGCGACGGCCTGCGCGCGCAGGTTCGACAGCTGACCACCCGGAATCTCGTGCTTGTACACACGGCCGGTCGGGCCAGGAATGCCGTTCTCGAACGGGGCGTATAGCTGACGCACGGCCTCCCAATACGGCTCCAAATCCGAGACCGCTTGCAGGTCGATTCCTGTATCGCGCTTGGAGTTGGAGAATGCAGCGATGAGCGCGGAAAGCGAAGGCTGAGACGTGGTGCCGGCCAGCGGCGCCGAGGCGCCATCGACAATATCGGCACCGGCGCGCGCCGCAGCAAAGTAGGTAGCGATCTGCCCACCGGCAGTATCGTGCGTGTGCACGTGGACCGGCAGATCGAATTCCTTGCGCAGCGCGGTCACCAGCGTGTGCGCGGCCTCTGGGCGCAGCAGGCCCGCCATGTCCTTAACGGCCAGGATGTGCGCGCCGGATTCTACAATCTGCTCGGCGAGCTTCAAGTAGTAATCCAAGGTGTAGAGGTCTTCCTTCGGCGAAGAAAGGTCACCGGAATACGCCATGGCTACCTCGGCCACGGTGGTATTCGTCTCGAGCACGGCATCGATGGCAGGGCGCATCTGGGAGACATCGTTAAGCGCATCGAAAATGCGGAAGACATCCACGCCGGACTTAGCCGCTTCCTGCACGAAGGCGCGGCACACCGAATCCGGGTACGGGGTATAGCCCACGGTATTGCGCCCGCGCAGGAGCATCTGGATGTTCTGGTTCGGCATCGCCTCGCGCAGCAGATCCAGGCGCACCCAGGGATCCTCGTGGAGGAAGCGCATGGCCACGTCATAGGTAGCACCGCCCCATGCCTCCACGGAGAAGAGATCTGGGGTCAGGCGCGCCACGGCCTCTGCCGCGGAAACCAAGGCGGTGCTGCGCACGCGGGTGGCAAGCAGGGACTGGTGGGCATCGCGGAACGTCGTATCCGTGACCATCAAAGGGTCTTGGGCGCGAATCTTTTCCGCGTACTTCTGCGGCCCGAGCTCCAAGAGGTCATCGCGGGAACCGCGCGGGAGCGGCTCTTCCGTGTTGAATTTCGGCAGCTTATCAAACGGGCGCAGCGCGGTGGGCCTATCACCATTGGGCTTATTCACGGTGATATCCGCGATGTAGTCCAGGATACGGCCGGACTCATCCACCGCTGGTGGCGCCTTGAGCAGATCTGGGTGCTCGGTAATGAATCCGGTATCGACGCGGGTGTTGACGAAGTCGGATTCATTGAGCAACGCGCGCAGGAAGCCGATATTGGTGGCCACGCCAGAGACATGGAACTCATTCAGCGCGCGGCGGGCACGGTGGACGGCCTGCTCGAAGGTGGTGCCGCGGCAGGTCATCTTCACCAAGAGGGAGTCAAAGTTGGGCGATACTTCAGCACCCACGGAGGTCGCGCCGTCTAGGCGCACACCAGCACCGCCCGGCGAGCGGTACGCGGTCAACGTACCCGTATCTGGGCGGAAGCCATTATTCGGGTCTTCGGTAGTAATGCGGCACTGCAGGGCAGAGCCGGTAATGGTGATATTTTCCTGCGACAGGTTGATGTCTTCCAAGGAAGCACCTGCGGCGATATTCATCTGCGCCTTGACGATGTCCACACCGGTAACCTCCTCAGTCACGGTGTGCTCCACCTGCACGCGGGGGTTCATCTCAATGAAGACGTGGTTACCGCGCTCGTCCACGAGGAACTCCACCGTACCGGCGCCCTCGTAGTTGATGTGCTCGCAGAAGTTCACGGCATCCTGGCAGATGCGATCGCGCAGCTCCGGATCCAGCGACGGCGCGGGAGCGATTTCTACGACCTTCTGGTGGCGGCGCTGCACGGAGCAGTCGCGCTCAAAAAGGTGGATGACATTGCCCTGGGAATCCGCGAGTACCTGCACCTCAATGTGCTGCGGATTAATCACCGCGGTCTCGAGGTACACGCTGCCATCGCCAAAAGCCGCCTCCGCCTCGCGCGAAGCTTCTGCCGCCCGTTCACGCAGCTCAGATTCCGATTCCACGTAGCGCATACCGCGCCCACCACCACCGGAGACGGCCTTGACAAAGACCGGGAAGCTGAAGTCACCGGCGTCTGCCACCAGCTTATCGATGTCCGTGGTCGGCTCCGAGTCCTGCAGCGTCGGCAGCCCCGCTTCCTTCGCGGCGTTGACCGCGGCGGATTTATCACCGGTGAGATCTAGCGTGCTCGGGGTGGGTCCAATGAACTTAATGCCATTATCCTCGCAGGCACGGGCCAAATCGGCGCGCTCGGACAAAAAGCCATAGCCCGGATAGATCGCATCCGCCTCAGACTTCTTGGCAGCACGGATAATTTCCTCGATATCGAGGTACGCCTTGACGGGCTGTCCCTCGTCACCAATGCGCACTGCTTCATCCGCAAAGGCGCGGTGGAAGGAGTTGCGATCTTCACGAGGATAGACGGCGACGGTCTTCGCCCCCGTTTCAAAGGCAGCGCGGAAGGCACGCACGGCGATTTCACCTCGGTTGGCTACCAAAATCTTGTCGAACGATGGAAGGGCGGAATTGGCCACTTGGGTGTTCCTTTCAACTTGGAAGACGCCGCGTTGCAACGTCCCCACTGGGGTGATCCGTCTCTCAGTTTAGAGATAAGAATAGTTTTTATCATCCCTTTTTAAAAACGGGATTTTCTACACTCACCTGCAACTTAAACCCCACGTAAGCAATTTCTGCCAGCCAACCAGTATTAACAGGCCTAGCAATTCTGCAAAGTCTGCAAATTTTCAGGCGGCAAATTTTTCGCAGCCACAGCCGCTACAACAGCCGCCGCAGTCGCAGTCGTGGCCACAGCCACCGCCGAATCCACAACCGCCGCAGCAGTCGGTACCGCAGCCGCTACATGTGCATCCTCCTCTGCAATACCTGAGGCGAAAATGCAACATCTGAGGGCGCGGTTTGCTCAGTTATATCGTAGGAGGATGCACATTTAACGCCGATGGATACACATTTAACGCAGCAAGATGCACAAATGCTCCCCACGCGAACGTGGGGAGCAAATTCGGTCCATTTAACGGCCTACTCAACGGCCCACCGCGGGCCGCAAGCGCGCGGGGCCGAGCGATTAGAAGGACTTCAGCGGAACGGAGCGCTGGTCTTCGCCGACGTAGGCGGACAGAGGGCGAATCAGCGAGTTGTTCTCGTTTTGTTCCACGATGTGCGCGGTCCAACCGGTAATGCGGGCCATGACGAAGATCGGGGTGAAGAACTGAATGTCGAACCCGAGGATGTGGTAAGCAGGGCCGGCCGGGAAGTCCAAGTTCGGCTTGATCTTGATCGAGGTGTTTTCTTCCATGGTCTTGGCCATGATGTCGTACATCTCGATCCACTTGGTCTGGTCGTGCTGCTCGGCCAACTCCTTGAAGGCAGCTTCCATGGTGGGAACGCGGGAGTCGCCGTTCTTGTACACGCGGTGACCAAAGCCCATGACCAGGTCCTTGTTGGCCAACTTGTTCTTGGTCCACTCCTCGGCCTTGGCAGGATCGTCTACCTCGAGGAAGTTCTTCATGACGGCCTCGTTGGCACCACCGTGCAGCGGCCCCTTGAGCGCGCCAATGGCGGCGACGATGGCGGAGTAGGTATCAGACATCGTGGAGGTAACCACGCGCGCCGAGAAGGTGGAGGCATTGAAGGAGTGCTCGGCGTAAAGGATGAGGGACTTATCAAAGGCCTCGATATCGGCGCGGTTGACCGCTGGGGAGCCTTCTTCATCGCCGAAGACCATCCACAGGAAGTTTTCGGCAAAGCCCTTCTTGCGGGACGGCTCGATGTAGCCCTCACCGCGGCGGCGACGGATGTCGAGCGCGATGATGGTGGGGATCTTCGCCATGAGTTCGAGCGCGGTACGGCGCACGTGCTCGGAGTCCTTGGTGTATTCCTCCGCGTCCTGGGCACCGATGAAGGAGATCGCTGTGCGCAGAACGTCCATGGGGTGGCAGCTTTGCGGCATGGACATGATCAGGTCAATGAGGTGGCGGTCTAGGTGTCGCAATGCCTTCTCACGCGCGGAGAAGCGGATGAGGGATTCTTGCCCCGGCAGCTTGCCATTCCACAAGAGGTAAGCGACCTCTTCGAAGGAGCAGTAGCGGGCCAGTTCTTGGACCGGGTAGCCGCGGTAGGTCAAAGAGTTGGTCTCTGGAACGACCTTGGAAATGGCGGTTTCATCGACAACGACACCGTAAAGGCCCTTGCGGATTTCTGGGGTTTCGTTTTTCTTATCGGACATGGTCACTGGCTCCTTAGCTTTCAAAAATGGGTTGGTAGCTGTCTTTGGAATAGGTGAATACGGACTGGTCAAACTCGTTGTATTCCTGGTAGCGGACCAGTTCGTACAGGCGGGAGCGGTGCTGCATGCGCTCTAACCACTCGGTCTGGATGCCGGTATCTTGCAAGTCGCGCAGGAATTCTTCGGTAGCGCCCATGGCCACGCGGAAGCTGGAGACCGGCCAGATCACGGCGTTGTATCCCAACCCGTCGAGGGTCTTTGCTGATTGCAGCTCGGTCTTGCCAAACTCCGTCATATTCGCCAACAGTGGCGTATCCACGGCGGCGCGGAACTTTTCAAAGTCCTCGGGGGAATACAGCGCCTCGGTGAAAATCAGATCCGCACCGGCTTCGGCATAGGCCTTAGCGCGGTCGATGGCGTCATCGATGCCATTGACACCGGCGGCATCGGTGCGCGCGCAAATGATGAAATTAGGATCACGGCGCTCGTTGACGGCCGCGCTGATGCGGCGGACCATGACTTCCTTGTCCACCACTTCCTTGCCGTCGAGGTGCCCGCAGCGCTTCGGGTTGACTTGGTCTTCCAGGTGGCAGCCGGCCAGCCCGGCATCTTCGAGGGCGGCGACGGTGCGGGCGGCGGACATAGGTTCACCGAAGCCGGTATCGGCATCGACAAGCACGGGCAAGTCCGTAGCGCGCGCAATCTGCCCGGCGCGCTGGGCTACCTCGGTCAAGGTGGTCAGGCCGATATCGGGCAGGCCCAAATCATTGGCCAGCACCGCGCCGGATACGTAGACGCCGTCGAAGCCGCCGATGTCCTGGATAAGGCGGGCGGTCAGCGGGTTAAACGCGCCCGGCAGCGTGGTGATCGATCCGGATTCGATGGATTTGCGGAAATTCGCGCGCTTTTCTGCGTTGCTGATTGTAGAACCAAATAGTCCAGCCATTAGAAGATTCCCTCCGGTTTCTCGGGCGCGGTGGCAAGGTGCTCATCGCTGACCCGCACGTTGAGTTCGGTTAGATCGGTGAGGTTTTCTAGGTCTTGCACGGCGGTGAGGAAGCGCTCTTGCTCGGCCTCGTCGACGACGCCATCGGCAAGCTTTTTGAACTTGGCAATGTACTGCTCGCGGGCGAAGGGGCGGGCGCCCAGCGGGTGGGCGTCAGCTACGGCGCGCTCGTCTTCGATGACGGTGCCGTCCTTGAAGGTGATAACGGCCTTGCCGCCGAAGGCTTTTTCCTCAAGGTCGTTGGAGTGATAGCGGCGCGTCCACTCGGGATCCTCAACGGTGGAGATCTTCTGCCACAGCTCGATGGTCTCCGGGCGGTTGGAGCGCTCAGGGGAATAGGAGGTTTCGTGGTCCCAGATGCCATCTTCTAGCGCGACCGCGAAGATGTACATCACGGAGTGGTCAAGCGTTTCGCGGGAGGCGGAAGGATCCATCTTCTGCGGATCGTTCGCGCCGGTGCCGATGACGTAGTGGGTGTGGTGGGAGGTGTGCAGCACGATGGACTCGATATCCGCCGTCTTCAGGCCCTTGTCCTCCAACGTCTTTTTCAGCGCGAAGGCCATATCGATGGGCGCCTGCGCCTGGTATTCCGCCGAGTGCTCCTTAGTATAGGTATCCAAGATGGCGGTCTTGGCCTCACCGTTTTCTGGCAGGGGCACGGTGTAGGTGCGCTCTGGTGAATGCAGCATCCAGGCGATGAACCCGTCCTCTCCCTCCCAGATCGGTGCCGGAGCGCCCTCGCCGCGCATGGTGCGGTCGACGGCCTCGATGGCCATCTTGCCGGCGAAGGCTGGCGCGTAGGCCTTCCACGAAGAAATCAGGCCCTTGCGGGACTGGCGGGTTGCCGTAGTGGTGTGCAGCGCCTGGCCGACGGCCTGGTAAATCGTGTCCCTATCCAGGCCCAACATGGTGCCAAGCCCTGCGGCTACCGATGGCCCCAAGTGCGCCACGTGGTCGATCTTGTGCTCGTGCAGGCACATGCCTTTGACCAGGTTGACCTGGATTTCATAGCCGGTTGCGATGCCGCGGATAAGGTCGCGGCCGCTCAGGCCCTTATGCTGCGCTGCGGCAAGAAGCGGTGGAATATTGTCGCCGGGGTGGGAATACTCGGCGGCGAGGAAAGTGTCGTGGTAGTCCAACTCGCGGACCGCAGTGCCATTGGCCAGTGCTGCCCACTCCGCGGAATAGGTGCCATCGATGCCGAAGATGGTGGAACCGCCCTTGTCCACGGGGTGGGCTTCTGCCATCACCCGCGCGGATGTGACGGGGCCGCGGGCAACGGAGGCCGTAGCTACGGCGGCGTTATCGATGATGCGGTTGATGATCATCTCGGTGGTTTCTTCCGGGACCTCTACGGGGTCCGCGGCCACCTCGGCCACCTTGTACGCCAGGTGCTCCTCGTACGGGAAGTCCTCGGCGGATTTATGAGTGCGTACCTCATGGTTTTTCACTAGTTGCGTCCTCCTTCATCAAGAATGCGTTGCACATCACAGTAAATGCTTGCATGTGGTGCACGCTATAGGTAATGTTTGTGGAAATTAGCGGACTTCTTTTGTGAAATCTGCAAAACTTGTGATTTTCACAGCGCAGGGGACTTAAAGGAAGGACGGGGACGCATGACCAAGCACTATGCGGGGGCACGGATTCACGCTTTGCGCAAGCAGCGCGGGCTCACCCAGGTGGCGATGGCGAAGAAGTTGGGGTTATCCACGAGCTACCTCAACCAGTTGGAAAACGACCAGCGCCCGCTGACCGTCACCGTGTTAATGCAGCTAGCCCAGCGCTTTACCGTGGATCCCAGCTACTTCGCCGAAGACCGCGATATCCATACGATTACCGAGCTCCGCCACATCTTCCCCGATGCCTCTGAAGAAACGCTCTCGGATCTCGCCTCTCGCTTTCCCGAGTTGATGCCGCGGTTTGTTGATGTTGCTTCCCGCGCGCCCGCTGCGGACCCCTCCCCCTTTGAAGTGGTGCGGGATTTCTTTTATGACGCGCATAATTACATCCACGAGCTCGATGTGCTCGCAGAAGAACTCGCTGGCAAGTTGGGCGATCGCGTCCTGCGCCGCGGCCGGCTCGCCTCCCGCATGCATGAGGATCTGGGGGTTACGGTGCGCTTTTCCCGTCCCGGCCCTCGGCGCAGCTTCGACCCAGATACGCGCGAACTCTCGCTGCGCGATGGGCTATCTGAGGCGCAATTGGTCTTTGAAATGGCCCTGCAATACTGCTTACTTGCCTACGGCGATATCTGTGACAACCTCGTATCTGAACTGCCCGAAGGCGAATCCCAAGACTTAGCAACCCTAGGCCTTGCGCAGTATTTCGCGGCGGCTGTCACCATGCCCTACCAGCGCTTTCTCACGATGGCAGAAGATACCCGCTACGATATCGACCTGCTATGCAACTACTTTGGAACCGGGTTTGAAACAACCGCGCAGCGCCTTGCCACGCTCCAGCGCCCAGGGCTTAAGGGCGTGCCGTTTTCCTTCATCCGCACTGACCGTGCGGGCAATATTTCCAAGCGGCAGTCCTCTACCGCCTTTCACTTCGCGCGCTCTGGTGGATCCTGCCCCCTGTGGGTAGTCCACCGCGCCTTTGAAACCCCGAACCGCATTACCCGGCAGGTCGCCGCCATGCCGGATGGCCACGCCTACCTGTGGATCGGGCGTTTCGTGCAGGGAACCGCCAAGTCGTGGGGCACCCCGCGCAAGGAATTCGCGGTGGGCCTAGGCTGCGATATCACTCAGGCCGATCGCATCGTCTATGCCGATGCCCTGAACCTGGACAGTTCCGCCGCCACCCCGATTGGCCCAGGCTGTACGGCCTGCCCCCGCGAATTCTGTCCGCAGCGCGCCCTGCCGGAGGCAGATAGGCCGATCAAAATCGAGCTTAACCGCACTGCGGAGCATGCTTACTCCACGTTCTAGGAACGAGGTTTACTCCAGGTCATCATGGGCCACCAAGCGGCGGGCGGCCTCGGTGATGGTGCCAGATAGCGATGGGTAGACCGCAAAGGAATCGGCCAGCTGGTTCACCGTGAGCTGGTTGGTCACTGCCATAGCGATGGGCAGGATGAGCTCGGAGGCGGTCGGCGCGACGATGACGCCACCGATCACGCGGCCGGACGTTGCGCGGCAGAATAGCTTGACAAAACCGTGCTGCAGCGAGCGCATCTTCGCACGCGGGTTGGTATTCAGCGGCATGGTAATGGCGCGGGCGGCGACCTCACCGGCCTCGATCTCAGCCTGGGTAAAGCCGACCGCGGCGATCTCCGGGCGGGTAAAGACCGCGTTAGCCACGGTCTTCAGGCGCAGCGGCGAGACGCCTTCACCAAGCGCGTGGTACATCGCCACACGGCCCTGCATCGCGGCCACGGAGGCAAGCGGGAAAAGATCGGAGCAGTCACCGGCTGCGTAAATGCCGGCAATATTGGTGCGCGAGACGCGGTCTACCTGGATGTGACCAGACTTCGCGGTTTCCACGCCCACGTTTTCCAGCTTCAGATCCTTGGTATTCGGGACAGAACCAATGGACATGATGACGTGCGAGCCGTGAATCTCGCGCCCGTCCTGCGTGGTGACCAGCACGTTACCGTCCTCGGTGCGGTTAACGGTTTCCACGCGGCAGTTCTTTTCCAGCTCCACGCCGCGCTCGCTCAGCACGGTTTCGAGGACGTCGGCGGCATCGGCATCATCATGCGGCAAGATGCGATCGCGCGAGGCCACCATCGTAACTTTGACGCCCAGCTCAGCGAAGGCGGAGACAAACTCGGCACCGGTGACACCGGAACCCACCACAATGAGGTGCTCCGGCAGCTCGGTAAGGTTATATACCTGCTGCCAGGTCAGGATGCGCTCGCCATCCGGCTGGGCGCCGGGCAAAATGCGTGGGGTGGCGCCGGTAGCCACCAAGACGAGGTCCGCATCCAGCGTCTCCTCGTGTCCATCCTCATTGAAGACCGCGGTGACCTTGTGCCCACCAAAGGCATCGGCCTGCTGATCCTCCGGGAAGTGCGCGCGGCCATCGATAACGCGGGCGCCCAGGGAATCCATGGTATTGCGGATATCACCGGATTGCTTAGCCGCCAAGTCCTGCACGCGCTGGTTCAGCGCACTGATGGAAAGCTGCGCCTTGCCGATGCCCTCGTTCAGCTCCATGTCATCCGCGCGGCGCAAGTCCGTTTTAATATTGGCGCCGGCGATGAAGGACTTGGAGGGAACACAGTCCAAGACCACGCTATTGCCGCCCATGCCTTGGTCTTCGATGATGGTGATTTCCGCGCCGTACTTGGCGCCAGCCAGCGCTGCCTCGTAGCCCGCCGGGCCACCGCCGATGATGACAATTCGCTTGGTCTGGTTCAACACGCAATTGCTCCTTTATAGGCTCCACTTTTAAAGTCGCCTACGAGTCTAACCCGTAGGTAACCCCAGCGCGTTAGTCCGCCTGCGCATTCTCCCCCATAAATTGCTCGACCACAGCCCCGAAAAGCTTAATGCCCACACCAATTGCCCGCTCATCCACGATGAGGTCGCCCATGTGCAGATCGTGCTGCTCCCCCTCCCCGGACCAGCAACCAAGGCGCGCCATGGAACCGGGCACCTTTTCCAAATACCAGGAAAAGTCCTCGCCGCCGGAAGACTGCGGGGCCTGGACCACGGCTTGCGGGTCGATGGATTGTGCGGCAGAAGCGAGCATGGCGGTAGCGACGTCATCGTTAAGCACCGGCGGCACGCCGCGGTTATAGGACAATTCGTGTTCTACCCCCACCGGCGCGAGGATCTGATCCACTAGCTCCGCGAAGAGCTCCTGCATCTGGCGCCAGATGGTGATATCGGCGGTGCGCATCGTGCCGGTCAGCATGCCGGTTTCCGGGATTGCGTTAGGAGCGTAGCCGGAATTGACCTGGCCAAAGACCAAAACCGTGCCGGTGCGCGGATCAACGCGGCGAGACAGCAGCGTCGGCAGCTCCGTAATAACCTTGCCCAGCGCATAGACCACGTCCGCGGATAGGTGTGGGCGCGAGGTATGCCCGCCCGGGCCCTTGATCTTGAGCTCCACCACGTCCGTTGCCGAAGTAATGGCCCCGGCGCGGATTCCGATGCGCCCCACGCGCAGCTTCGGCTCGGCGTGGATGGCGAAGATGGAATGCACGCCTTCTAACGCGCCCCAAGAAATAACGTCGGTGGCCCCGCCGACCCACACTTCCTCCGCCGGCTGGAAGATGATGCGAATGCCCAGCTCCAGCTCATTAACCCGCTGAAAATCCGCCAGCGCGCAAGCCAGGCCGAGCGCCACGGTGGTGTGCACATCGTGGCCGCACGCGTGCATGGTACCGGGCTTCTCGGAGGTAAACTCCAGCCCTGTTACCTCGGTAATGGGCAAGGCATCGATATCGGCGCGGAAGGCCAAGCGGCCAAGCTCTGTATCCGGGCCGATATCCACCATGAGGCCGGTGTGCGGGAAGCGCTGCGGCTCGAGCCCGTAATCCGCAAGGATATTCGCGATGTAATTGGTGGTTTCCACCTCTTGGTTCGCCGTTTCCGGATTGCGGTGGATATGGCGCCGCCACGCGATGACCTCCGCACGGTGAGCATCGAACCACTCGTTAATAAACTCCGAGATCACGCGCACGCCTCCCTGTTGCTGGACTATCTCTTGGAGGCAGTCTACAACTAGACCATGCGGTTCAGTAAGTCAGGGTGGTTAGCCCCGCGCATCACTAAAGCGCCGCTGGTTGATGTAGTCCTGTGGAAAGGGCGCCACATCTTCTACCCCGAGCACGGCGGAGTCTGCCAAGTGGCCCTCCACCACGTCCCCACCGGCCGGCAAGAGGACCGCCGGCGGGATTTCTAAAGCCAGCGCCAGTTTGTACACCGTGGATAATTGCGGGTCCGCCATGGTGTGTAGGCCATTTTCATTGCGTTCCAGGTTGGAAATCTGGCTGCGCGATACCCCCGAAATATCCGCGAGCACTTGCTGGGATACCCCGCGCCGCTCGCGCACGCGGCGCAGCTGTTGCGAAAATCCGTAGCCGTAGCTCGACCACATTAGTTGAATAAAACTCACGATCATTTCCCCCTTTGAAAGCCGCCTTCGGGCTTTCAGGGAGAAATACTAGCTTAAAGATCGATATTGCGCGGGCCGTAGAGGCGATCGCCGGCATCGCCAAGCCCCGGCACGATATAGGCATCCGCATTGAGTTCAGGGTCAATGGCGGCGGTGACGAGGCGGACGGGAAGGCCCGATTTCTCCAGCGCATCCACGCCATTTTGGGCCGAGACCATGCAGATGGCGGTGATATCGGTAGCGCCGCGGGCGGCCAAGAGGCGCAGGGCGTGCAGCAGGGATCCGCCGGTGGCCAGCATGGGATCAACGACGAAGACGGTGCGCCCGGTGAGGTCTTGCGGCAGCGCCTCCAAGTACGGCACGGGCTCGTGGGTTTCTTCATCGCGCGCCATGCCAATGAAGCCGACCTGGGCATCTGGAATCATCGACAGGGCGGGATCCACCATGCCGAGCCCGGCGCGAATGATGGGCACGATGATGGGTGGATCCTGCAGGCGGGTGCCTTGTGCTGTGGCAACCGGGGTTTCGCAAGCGAAGTTTTCTACCGCCAAATCGCGGGAGGCTTCATATACGAGCATGGTTCCCAGGTCCTTGAGCGCAGCGCGAAAAGCGGAGTTATCACTGCGCGCATCGCGCATCAGGGTCAGGCGGGAAGCAGCAAGCGGGTGGTCTACGACGTGGATATCCATGCCCACTACTTTAAACTTTTTGGGAACCACTTGGGCCATTGGCCAGTCCAATAGGGCATGAGACCATTTCAGATAGATACCGCCCACGCCCGCCATTTAGCCCGTGACCTGCACGCGAACGCGCAGGGAGACAATCCACCCCACCCGGCATTGCCCGAAGATTCGGCCTTTACCGGGTTCAATGAAGCGGTCCATGCCGCCTTAGACAATATTGGGGCGCGGATGACCATGCTGCGCCACGATATGGGGCACATCGCGCAGTCTTCCTTCCAGATGTCGCGGGAGGCGGAAGACTCCGATGCGGCGTTGCGTGACTCCCTCGGGGCGGCGATCTAAGTGCTTGCTACCGCCATTAAAAATATCGCCGCGCTGCAGCCTTCGCCGCTTCCCGATGTCCAACTTCCCAGCGTCCCAGATCTCTCCGCCGCCCAGCCGCTGGCGGATATCGCGCACGGCGATGCCTCGCAGCTTATCGCCGCCGCTAACCTCCTCACCGGCGATAACGAGACCGTCTCCGCAGTACTGAACCAGGCCCGCGGCCTCATTACGGCGGCTGCCGGCGATATCTTCGGCATCGGCACGCGGCTCATCCAGGCCGCTGCGCCCATCGCGATGGGATTAATCTCCCTCGATCCCGCCTCCCGGGCTGCAGCGCTTGCGTCCCTTCGCACCGTGATAGACGAGCACATTGGCTTGGCGATGGCCCGGGTCAACCGCCTGAAAGACGAGCTCACCACCACCGCCGCGGCCCTGTTGCCCATCTCCCAGCGGCCGGTGGAATCAGCCGTTGGCCAGCCCCAGCAGGCCACGGCCGCCGCGGCGACGCATACCGCGGTGGCTCCTCCGGCGGAGCTCGGCGCTGCACCCGCGCCGCCCCCATCAGCGGGCGCAGAAGCCGGCTCAGAGGCAGGCCGCGCGGCCGTGGCCGCGGCCAAGAGCCAGGTGGGCCAGCCCTATACCTGGGGCGGAACCGGCAACGGTGGCTTTGACTGCTCAGGGCTTACCCAGTGGGCCTATTCCCAAGCGGGGGTGGATATACCGCGCACGGCGGACCAGCAGGCCATCGGCAAGCAGGTCAGCGCCGATCAACTCCAGCCCGGCGATCTGGTGGTCTGGGATGGCCATGTGGCGATGTATTCCGGCAATGGCGAGATCGTGGAGGCCGGTGACCCCGTGCAGACCAACCCGCTGCGGACGAATAATATGGGCATGCAATTTAAGGGCTTTTGGCGCCCGACTGCTTGACAAGCGCCCGCCAATTCCGCGCGGCAGCTGGGGCGTTGGGTAGACTAAAAGCTCATGAGTACCCGTGCGATTGTGCCTATTAAGCTCTCCTTGACTGAGGGCGATTTTTATACCCTCTGGGCGCCCAAGTGGCGCGAAAATGGCTCCGAGTGGCAAGCCTTTTTGGGCGACGATGACTCCGTTTTGGTCTTTGACTCCCCCGCTGAGCTGCTGTGCTACCTGGAGTCCGATGCCAAGCATGACCTGCTGGATCACCCGCAGTGGGAGCAATTTTCCGCCCGCCCGGCGCACCGGGTCACCCCGGCCAAGCGCGATGAATACGATCTCATTGGCATGCCGGAAGCCCTCGCCGGCCGCCCCAGCCACGCCAATGTCTCCACCGTGGCGCGCGACCTCGAGGTGGCATCCGCGCTTGCCGATGTCGCCGCTGCCGAACAGACCACCATCTTCTTCGCCACCCACTCCATCCTGCGCAACGTCTCCCGCGGCGCCGATCACTACTCGGGCGAGCAGGGACTGAATGAGTGGACCGGCGTCGGGCGGGTCATCTTGACCAATTGGAAGAAGGTCATCGCGGATCTGGATAAGCACGTCCGCGTGGTTCCTAATAGTGAATTCGACGACTCTGCGGTCTCGGACGCCGAATCCCGCATCTCCGAGGCTGCGAGCGCGGACAAGGCTGCCGCCAAGGAGGCCGAAGAAAAGCGCAAGGCCGCAGCAGATGCTGCCGATCCTTATGACGAGTCCCCCTGGGCCGCCGCCGGAATCGACCCGATTAAAATCACCGCACAGTCCAAATCCGTCTACACGCTGCGCACCTACCTGGACGGCAAGCCCATCTTCTTGGGCAAGTGGGGCGAAATCTTTACCTTCGATTCCTCCAAGACGCTGGTGCGATGGCTCATCGATAATGATGACCACGACTTGGCGCGCGTATCTACCTGGGAGGACGTCGTCACCGCCGCCAACGCCGGCGAATTGGAGGTCCAAGTCCACCCGGATAACCAATATTCCTTTAACGGCCTCGTGCGCGATATTGAAAAGGGACCCGAATCGGTCGACTCTGACCAGCTAGCCCGCTGCTACGAGGTCTGCGCCGATGCCGCGGACTGGGCCGGGGACGATTCCATCAACTCCTATATGCTGGCCAATCCGCGCCTGCAGGACTACCTGGGCTACATGCTCGGTTCCACCGAGCACGCCGGCTACGTCCCGTCGAAGCCGTATAACGAACACGCCGAGTCCTGGAAGGGCCTCGAGAACATGCTGATTAAGCGCTTCTCCCGCTTTTAAGCTTTTACTCTGCCCTGCGGTCTACCGGCTCTAGCTACCTCAGCTGCCGGGAGCCGCCGCTAGCCGAAGACCGCCCCAGTCCAACCACTCCTCATAGTGGAGCGTGGACTCGGGCGGTTGCTGCATTTTCACCCACATCTCATTCCGAATACAGTGCGGCTAAAGGTGAGAGCCGAGGTGATCGATAAGATCTGCCAGCATTCTGCGCGATTGGGGCGCGCGCGGGCGTACCTGATCGAAGCCGTGATAGGCACCTGCATACACATCAAGTGTGGTCTCGACTCCGGCATTCTGCAGTGCGGTAGCAAAGGCTACGGATTCATCATGAAAAAGGTCGATGTCTCCCACGCCGATCCACGTGGGCGGCATCCCCGAGTGATCCGAACGCGTCGCCGGCGATGCATACGGTGGCAGCGGGGTTCGTAAATGGTCCTTGCCTAAGTACATATCCCAAGCGCCGCGATTTAAGTTCGGTGGACAAATAAACTGCCCCACCGCCCCCTCTTTAGCAATGGTGCGGTGATCAAGCATTGGATAGACCAATCCAAGCGCTCGAATGGAATGACCTTCATCCACCGTGCGTTGGGCGAGACCAGCGGCCAAGCCGCCGCCGGCGCTATCGCCAGCGACCGCAATGCGCGAAGTATCCGCGCCTAGCAGCTCGCCGTTTTCCTGCATCCAGCGCAAAGCGGCATAGCACTCTTCCAGATCCGCAGGAAAAGGTTCCTGCGTGGATTTGTGATAGCGCGGTGCGATGACGATGGCCCCCAGCTCCGATGCGAAGAGCGAAGTTTGGGGATCATGCATCGCCGGACCACCGAGCAGGTGACCTCCGCCATGAATCCACATCACGACGGGACGTGGCTCGGCTGACGTTCCATCTCCGCGTGGAGTAATAACGCGGGCGCGGAATGCTTGGTCTTCAAAAGAACAAGATAGCTCTTCGATATCCACCGGGCGCCACTTCGGGCGTGCCACATCCATATTGGCAAATAGCCTGCTCGTTCGAGCAAATCGATCGCCCGAGAGCAGGTGCAGCGGCAGGTACAGTAATGGGCTGCGAAGCTCAGGTGCAACGCTGCGCAGATAAGGACGACGACTCTTAAAATATGCCGCCGCCCCTACAACCGCGCTGCCTGCAACGAGAGCTTTCAGCACCCGCATTAAAAGTCGCGCAGGATGCGCTGTGCCAAAGGCTCAGACGATGCTGGGTTCTGACCGGTGTACAGGTTGCGGTCAACCTCAACATAAGGCTGCATCGGATCGGTCTGCTTGAAATCAGCGCCGAGCTCGCGCAGGCGGGTCTCAACAACCCACTTGGCAGCGGCGATGGTCTCCTCGCCCTCTTCGGCGTTGGTAAAGCCAGTCATGGTGTAACCCTTGAGTGGCCAGTTGTCATTGTCCAGCGCGAGCAATGCGGCCGGTGCGTGGCAAACCAGGGACAGGGCGCGACCGGACTCAATGCGTTCCTGCAGCAGCTTGGCGGAGTCTTGATCATAAGCCAAGTCCTCCATCGGGCCGTGGCCGCCGGGGTAAAAGACGAGGTCGTAGTCGGCTTCCTTAACATCGGCCAGGTTCAGTGGGTCTTCCAGGTCCGGGCCGATTTCTGCGAGGTAGTTCTCCTGCTCGGCGCGGTCGCCCTCAGACAATACCTCGAGGCTGTACTCGTCTACTACTGGTGCCTTTGCGTTCGGCGTAGCAAAGTCGATATCCCAACCAGCGTTCTTAAACACGCGGTGCGGAGCGATGAGCTCCTCGGCCCAGTAACCGGTAGGACGGGCGCTGCCATCTGCGAGCGTCCACTTATCAGCGGCGGTAACAACGAATAGTGCGGAAGGCATCTCTTCCTCCTTTATGTAGATTAACTCTCTATTACCCTTCGGAAGCGTTGTCATTCAGGTTCATTGAGAACCCGGAATCTTGGAGCGACTCCTCAGCATCGGGGCCGGCAAGTTCCGGATCGGAGAGGTCCTCGTAGGCCGGAAGGACAACGGTCTCAAGGATACGCTGCCTTGTCTCTTCGGTGTCGAAAATATTTTCAATCGCCTTCACGGTGAGATCGAAAAACTCCTCCAAGCCGTACCCAAAGGTCTCGCTCAAGGCGAGAAATTGCCTGCTCAGCGTGGAATCGCCGGAGGAGACCGAGCAGGTAAAACCAAGCTGCTGTAACAGCGGCAGCGGGTGATCCGTGAGTTCCTCAACATCGTCCACGGGCGAAAATACCAGCGGAATGTGTCGGTCGCGGATCCATCCGGAGGCCTTGCCTGGGCGAATTCCATCAACATCGGCGGTGAAATCATCGATCATATTCACTGGGCGAAGTAGGCGGTTCACTCCGGCCTGCGCCGCGCTTTCGGTGGCGGCGAAATCCTCACCCACCGCGATTTGGGTAGGCAGGTACTTCGCGCGTAATTCCGCTGCGGCGGCAGCGCTACCTTCCGGCAGGGTATAGCCCGCAATACCCGCAGAGTCCCCCGCATTATCCGCTGGCTCTGCTGCCTCGAGGACAAACCGTACCTCAAGATCGCCGAAGCGTTCCGCGGCCACCTCCCGCACGATTGCGGACGTATCAAAAGAATAAGCCGCGGGGTTGAGCTGCAATTCTGCGTAGACCACGTGGTCATCGGCAAGCTGGGCACACTGCTCGCGGATATCCGCATTCAATTCCTCCGCGGTGCCGGCCTGCGAGCGGACTGGTTCCCACAGGGATACCTTGGGCAGTTGTTCCACCACGTTCTCGGCGGAATCCTTGTTTTCGGGGCTAATCAAAGGTGCATCATGCATGCGCACCATCGTAGGCACCAGCCCTGGGATACGCCATGTCAGCGATCTACTTGCGCGGCTTCCTCTTAACCACTTCGGCGTTTGCGAGATCGTCGTGGGAACCGCGCAGATTGTTTTCCTCGTTGATGGTGGTCGCGTGCACCACTGCGCCCAGCATGCCCACTAATTGCCCAATGCCAGGTATCACGTTGATAAGGCGCCACCACTGGCGCTTGGCGGACTGGCTAAGGCTGAGCTTTTCCTTCGTATCCACGTCCCGCACGGTATAGCCGGCAAGAATCTTTGCCGGGCTAGCGCCCATCCATACCTCGCTGCCCAGGACGTAAACCACCATCACGATGCAGGCAGCGACGAAGGACAACGCTTCCACATCCGCGAGCTCGTCGACGCCCGCGCCAACCGCGCCGCTGATGCCGCCGGCCAAGAAAAAGTCCAAGATGCCCATGCCGATGCGCGTTTCTTGGGACGGCCGTTTCTGCGCTTGGTGCTGGACTGGCGCCGGCGCGGCAGCGGGCGATGGCACCATCTGCTGCTGCGGCGAAGCATGCTGGGCGAATGGATCGCGCGCGTACGGGGAGCTATACGGGCTGGGCTGGGCAAAACCGGGTGCCTGCGCCGGGCCCTGCGGTTGATCGTGGAAGCTCGGTTGCGGGCGCGGCGCCGGCGACCACTGCCCCACCGAGCTCAGCGTGCCGAGCTCGCCCCACGTCGGGCGAAGGCCGGTGCGCAATGCTTCATCGTATTCGGCCCTCTTCTTCGCCGAACCCAGGATGCTGGCCGCTATGCGCAGCTGGACGCGCCGCGGCTCATCCTGGTTATATCCCTGCTGCCCGAGCTTGATGTCTTTTGCTTCCAATAAAACGGAAAGCTCATCCTCGCCACCATTGCGGTCGAGGTCCCACTGTTCGTAGAGGTCTGGGGCAATATCATCGGCGTTCATAGTGTCCTATCTTAAAGGTAAGGCGCGCGGCGGTCCTCACCCGTAGGGAGGATAATTATTTCCGGCGGAAAAGCTTCGCCACTCCCACGGCCGCAGCGCCCAGAGCAGCGCCCACGCCGAAGACCGCGCCTGCCGGTGCACCCTCGCGCACCTCATTGCGCACGCGGATAACGGCGGGTTCTGGAACCGGCGGGTGCGCGTACTTCAGGGATTCTGCGGTCGTCGCGGTCCATGCGGAAATATACAGCACCACGCGCCACACCAAGTACATGACGATCATCAGGACGATGACCGGGCCAAAGACCGCACCGGCCGGGCTGCCGGTGGCAGAGGACATAATCACCGTGGACAGCTGCTTAATGGCCTCGAATGCCACCGCACCAATGGCGGCGCCGATAAAGCCGGACTTCTTAGGCACCTTCGTGCGCGGCAGGATCATAATCAGCCACCACATAACGATGAAGTTGGCGATAAGACCCAGCAGCAGGCCACTAAAGAAGAACACGTAGCCCATGCCAGGGAAGGAATCGATGCCTAAGAGGTCAAATACCTTCTGCGTAAGCCCAGAGGAACCCGCCGCGGTCACGCTGAAGGCCACGACGAAGGCGACGATCAGGCCGATAAGGCCCAGAAGATCCGAGAACTTCTTCTTCAGGAAGGAGCCACCGTCGTTGGCATCGATGCCCCACATGGCAGAAATGCCGATGCGCAGATGGTTCATCCAGCCCAGTCCGGACCACAGGGTGGTCAAACCACCGATACCGAACATGGCACCGCGCTGGTCAATGGCCTTATCCAAGATCTCATTGACCGACTCGCTGAGGTTCCCGTCAATGGAGTCCGTGATATAGGACTGCAAGTCATTGAGCAGGTCCTCGCGGTTAGCAAGGACAGCGGCGATGGTGGCCACCAGCAGCATCGCCAACGGGAAAATGGACAGGACCGAGTAATAGGTAATGCCAGCGGAAAATTGGTTTCCGCCCTCTGCGGCATAGCGCTCTTGCATGCGCATGAGGTGGTCAACCATGGGCGATTTACGCCGGACCTTATCTATCGCCCCCGGATCATCGGCGTTCGCGCGCTCGATGCCGTAGTGGTCCGTCTTTTTAGAGGAGGATTGCGTGGTGGTGGACACGTGCTTCCCTTCTTGTTCGCACAGCGTTTATCCTCGTATAGCGTAGCTGGCAAACACCCACTTGTCCCTCGGTGGGGTGGGTTAAGGGGTACCTACTACCTGCGCGGGCGAGGAAGGAAGCCGACTTTTTCATAGACGGCATCGACAAGCGGCTGCGCTACTTCCTGTGCGGTCTGGGCACCGCGCTCCAAGATGCGCTCCAGCTCGCCGCGATCCGCCATGAGCTCGTCGTAGCGCTGCTTGAGCGGGGTGGTAAAGGCCTCGAGCGCCTCCGCGGTATCCACCTTCAGGTGCCCGTAGCCCTGGCCGGCGTACTTTTCGACCAAGGAGTCGATGGACTCGCCGGTCAGCGCGGACTGGATGACCAGCAAGTTCGATACGCCCGGCTGGTTTTCCCGGTCGAAGGCAACCGAGCCCAGGTCATCGGTGACGGCGGACTTAATGCGCTTGGCAGAGGTCTTCGGGGCATCAAGCAGGTTGACCAGGCCCTTGGGGTTGGGGCCGGACTTAGACATCTTGGACGTCGGATCCTGCAGGTCATAGATCTTTGCCGCGCCCCCTGGAATGAACGGCTCCGGCACGTGGAAGGTCTCGCCGTACTTATTGTTGAAGCGCTCGGCCAGATTGCGGGTGAGCTCCAGGTGCTGGCGCTGGTCCTCGCCCACCGGCACGTAATCCGGCGAGTACAGCAGGATATCGGCCGCCATCAGGATGGGGTAGGTAAAAAGACCCACCGAGGTGCGATCGGCGCCGCGCTTGGCGGATTTATCCTTGAACTGCGTCATGCGGGAGGCCTCGCCGAAGCCGGTCAGGCACTGGAATACCCAGGTCAGCTCCGCATGGGCGGGCACGTGGGACTGGACGAAGAGGGTGGATTTTTCCGGGTCGATGCCCAGCGCGATGAGCTGTGCAGCCCCCGCCATGGTGCGGTTGCGCAGCTCCTCCGGATTCTGCTCCACGGTAATCGCGTGCAGATCCGGGATGAAGTAAAAGGCATCGTAGCCTTCCTGCAGGTCGATCCACTGCTTCAGCGCTCCCAAGTAATTTCCCAAGTGATAGGAATCAGCGGTGGGCTGAATGCCGGAAAGTACGCGGGACGCAGAATTAGATGCAGTGGAATCAGTCATGTCAGGTAATGTTACTCCGTCATTTTTGCTTGTTGATTGGCCGCCCCAAGATGTTGCGCGGCGTCATCAAAAATCGAGACCAGCCGGACACCGCGGGTAACGTGCGGGGTCCACGAGGTATCGATCACGTCATCGAGGTTGTCATCCTCCAGCGAGGTCACATACGCCTTGACCTGCTCCAATGCTTCCTGGGTATAGCTGCAGAGCTTGCCGATGTCCTGCGTGGTCACCGCACGCGCTTCCTCCGCCGATTGGCCATAGCCCATGGCATCCGGCAGGTCGAGGTCGTAGCGCTGCCACAGCTCTTCTTCCCCAGTCAGTTGCGCTAGCTGCAGGTCTGCCATGCGGCCGGTGTGCCATAGCAGCCACGTGATCGAATTCGGGTGATCACCAAAGTGCGCATTGGCGGTCTCGTTAGTCAGATCCGGCAATGCGGCGAGCGCATCGAGCGGGCGTTGCGCCATGTCCGTAAGCAGATCGATAGCCCTCATCGCCAGACCGCGCCCTTAGACCTTGCGGGAGGTGGGACTGACGATGTCCATGAAGACGGCGAAACCGGTCACCATGAAGGCACCGCCGACGCCCATGAGGACGATGGGGCCAAGGAAGGCGAAGGACGGTCCGACAGCGGTCCACCACCAGATGCTCAGGGCGAGGATTACGGCGCCAAGGACAAAAGGAATAATTGCGCGAGCCATGAACTTTCTCCGTTGCAGATTTCGAAATTTTTAACGTGTTTATACTAGCACTACTGCTTGTGCTTGGGGGTCCTTTGCCTGCCCACATCCTCCTTGTTGAAGGTCCATTGCTGCTGCACATCCACTCCCCTCGCCCCAGGCGAGTGCTTCCCACTGGGGCGGGTAATCGATGCGTGAGCGGTCGGCCGCGCGATCCGGTTGCTATTTAGCTCCTCGAGGCTGAGCGGGGAGGAAAAATCGCTTGCGGTGCGCTTGTTACGAATCAGCGGCCGGGTAATCGGGCTGGCGTAGCGGGTGGCCGCGCCCGCCTTCCGCTTGGCCCGGCGGGCACCATCGCGCACGATGCGCGCCGATAGCCGCAGGCGCGGATCCATCTGTTGCTCGCCGTCGCGGTACTCGAAGACGGGCAGGCCCTTCTTAAAGTAGATAGCCGCAAGGCGCGCGCTAAAGCAGACTAGGGCGGTGATGATCGCTGTGGGTTCCTCCGATAGCCCGGCGCGCAAGAGGATCATGTACAGCCCGGCCGCGAGGATCGAGATGGCCGCATAAAACTCGCCGGAAAATACCAGCGGAATGCGGTCTGAGAGCAGATCGCGCAGCACGCCGCCGAAGACGCCGGAGATAACCGCGGATACCGAGGCGATGATGAAGCCGTAGCCCAAGTGGGCGGCAATCTGGGTGCCCAGCACGGAAAAGACCGCCAGCCCCAAGGCATCGAGGATGAGGAAGAGGTGGCGGAAATAGTGCATGAGGAAGGACATGCCCACCGTGACGATGGCAGCGGCGATGACGATGACCAGATAGATGGGGTGTTCCACCCAGGTCAGCGGCGGATCCGCCAGCACGATATCGCGGACAGTGCCGCCGCCTAGCGCCGTGATGGAGGCGATCATCGTCACACCGAACAGGTCGAGTTTTTGCCGGCCGGCCGATAGCGCAGCGGTCATGGACTCGGCGGTAATGCCGATGACGTACAGGACGCTAAAAAGCGGCGACATCAGGCGTATTCCACCAGCAGCGGCGAGTGATCGGACCAACGCTGCTCCACGGTCGGGGCCTTATCCACCCAGGTGCGCTGCGCGCGATCGAGCAACGGCTGGGTAGCGGCCTGGTAGTCAATGCGCCAGCCCGCATCGTTATTGAAGGCCTGGCCGCGGTAGGTCCACCAGGTATAGGGACCGTCGGCCTCTGGGTGGAGGCGGCGCGCCACGTCGAACCACTGCGGCGCGGTGGCCGGCTCCCACGGCGTGATGCCCGCGTAGTCCACGACTCCGAGCCACTCCCCCAGGTTCTTTTTCTCCTGCGGCGCCTCATCCGGGAAGCTGCCGAAGACGTGGTCCAGAAAGGCGCGCTCTTCTGGCAGGTGGCCGGCCTTCTTCTCGTTGACCTTATTATTCTTCAAATCCTGGGCGCGGTGGCAGATATTCCAGTCGCCGCCGATGACCATGTCCTTATCGGCGTTTTCTGCCAGCACGGCATCGAATTCATCCAGGAAGCGGTACTTTTCATCCAGCTTCGGCGAATCGGTATCGCCGGAAGGCAGGTACAGCGAGGCCACGCGGATATCGCGGGTGGTGGCGGCAATCCAGCGGCCGGCATCGGTGAAGGAGCCGAAACCGATTTCGACATCGGCAAGCGGCGTGCGGGAAAGGATGCCGACCCCGGCGCGGCCCTTGGCGGCGGCATCGGCAAGCTCTAGGTGCCAGCCCGCCTCCAGGGCGGGAGCCAGGGCCTTTGTGGCTTGGTCCGGGGTGGCGCGGACCTCTTGCATCAGCACGATATCGGCCGGGGTCTGCTCCAGCCAGGCATTCATGCCGGGGTTATTCTCATTGCGCTGCTTGCAGGCGGCGCGGATTCCGTTGACGTTGACGCTAGCGATGGTAAGGCTCATGGTGCTCCAGAATATAGGCGTGTGCGGTGGTAGTTCTAGCCACGATTGGCAAGGCGTTTTTTATCCCACATTGTTATCGCCCACACAACGCAACCCGCGGCCGCCAAGCCGGCGCCCGCCAGCGCCGGAGCAGAGTAGCCCAAGCCCGCGCCGACGACGATGCCGCCGATGGTCGCACCGGCCGCGTTCGCGATATTGAGCGCGGACTGGTTGAGCGCGGCGGATAAGGTCTGGGCATCGCCCGCCACGTGGACCAAGCGCAGCTGCAGCGACGGCACCAACGTGGAACCCATAAACGCCACCATGCCAAAGCAAATGGTGGCGGCGATGGCGTGGCTGGAAAGGAAATAGAAGGCCGTGAGGATGATGATCAGGCTGGCTAAGGCGAAAATGATGCCAAATTCGAGGTTGCGGTCTGCCAACCAGCCACCAAAGGCATTGCCTATCGTCATGCCAATGCCGTAAGCCATGAGCACGACCCAAATCAGGCTATCGCTCAGGCCAGCGACCTCCGTCATGGTCCAGGAGATATAGGTATAGACGGAGAACATGCCCCCGAAACCCACCACGCCCATGATAACGGTGAGCCACACCTGGCTGTTTTTAAAGGCGCCGAACTCGGTGCGGATATCGGTCTGTTTCATCTCCGTCATGTGCGGCATGAGGAAAAACAGGGCTACGGCGGTAATAAGGCCGATGACCACGACCACCAGGTAGGCCGCGTGCCACCCCAGTGCGGAACCCAGGGCCTGTGCCGCGGGCACGCCGATGACCGTGGCGATGGCAAGCCCCATGCCCACAAAAGCCATGGCCTTGCCGCGCCCGCCGGGAGGGGCCATCGACGCCGCGGACAGGTTAGCCACGGAGAAATACGCGCCGTGGGGCATGCCGGCGATGAAGCGGGCCACCATCAGCACCCAGTAATTCGGCGCGAGGACCGAGAGCAGGTTGCCTACCACCAAAAAGCCGATGAGCAAGAGGATAAGGCGGCGGCGCGGGAGTTTGCCGGTAAAGGCCGCAATCAGCGGCGCGCCGACCACCACGCCGAGGGCGTAGGTGGTAATCAGCGTGGAGGCGGTATCTTCAGAAACCCCGAAGTCCTCCGCGATCAGCGGCAGCAGGCCCATCGAGACGAACTCGGTAGTACCGATAGCAAACGCACCAAGGGCCATCGCCACCATGACGATGGTGCGGCGCGCGGTAGAAATCTCCGTCTGGCGGGGCAAAGGCCGACGGTGAATGCGATGTTCATGGGCGCTGCGCGGGCTTAACTGATCGATAATTTTCACGAGGGGCGACGATACACCCCACCTGCGCATAAAGCATGTTCAGGGCGTGGACAGGTGAAGAGATTTACCCAGCGCATGGCCCCGTGACCGATGCCACCCAGCCCCAGAATGTACCGAGCGCTCCACATGGAGCGGACAAAATCGGTAATCTGGTCACCTGAAGAAATTTTCCCACATTTAATAGGAGAATCATGGCTAAGATTACGTGGACCCGTACCGATGAGGCGCCGCTTCTGGCGACCTACTCCCTCAAGCCCATCGTGGAGGCCTTCGCTTCCACCGCGGGCATTGACGTAGAAACCCGCGATATTTCCCTAGCTGCCCGCATCGCCGCGCAGTTCCCGGAGCGCCTCACCGAGGACCAAAAGGTGGAAGACGCCCTGGCTGAGCTGGGCAAGATGGCCAAGACCCCAGAGGCTAATATCATCAAGCTGCCGAATATCTCGGCTTCCCTGGTGCAGCTGAAGAAGGCCATCGCCGAGCTGCAGGCCGCCGGCTACGACTTGCCTGATTACCCGGATAACCCCTCCACCGACGAGGAAAAGGACATCGCGGCCCGCTACGATTCCGTCAAGGGCTCCGCCGTTAACCCCGTCCTGCGTGAAGGTAACTCCGACCGCCGCGCGCCGGAGGCCGTAAAGAACTTTGTTAAGAAGCACCCCCACCGCATGGGCGAGTGGTCCAAGGATTCCAAGACCAACGTCGCCACCATGGACGATAACGACTTCCGCCACAATGAGAAGTCCGTCATCATCCCCGAGGAAGATACCCTGTCCATCGTACTGAAGACCGCTGACGGCGAGCAGACCCTGCTGCCGGAGCTGCCGGTTCTTAAGGACGAGGTCATCGACGGCACCTTCATGTCCGCCAAGGCCCTGGATGAGTTCCTGCTGCAGCAGGTCAAGCGCGCCAAGGAAGAGGGCGTGCTCTTCTCCACCCACCTGAAGGCCACCATGATGAAGGTCTCTGACCCCATCCTCTTCGGCCACGTGGTGCGCACCTACTTCGCCGATGTCTTTGATAAGTACGGCGACGAGCTCATCTCAGCCGGCCTCAACGGCGAAAACGGCTTGGGCTCCATCCTGGAGGGCTTGGACAAGCTCGACAATGGCGAGGAAATCAAGGCAGCCTTCGAATCCGCGCTTGCCGATGGCCCCGATCTCGCCATGGTCAACTCCCACAAGGGCATCACCAACCTGCACGTGCCTTCCGATGTCATCATTGACGCCTCCATGCCGGCCATGATCCGCACCTCCGGCCACATGTGGAATAAGAACGACGAGGAGCAGGACACCCTCGCCGTCATCCCGGATTCCTCCTACGCCGGCGTGTACCAGGCCGTCATCGAGGACTGCAAGGAAAACGGCGCCTTCGACCCCACCACCATGGGTACCGTGCCGAACGTCGGCCTGATGGCCAAGAAGGCCGAGGAGTACGGCTCCCACAACAAGACCTTCAAGGTACCGGCAGCCGGCACCGTTGAGGTCCGCAACTCCAAGGGCGAGGTGCTCATCGAGCACGACGTCGAGGCCGGCGATATCTGGCGCGCCTGCCAGACCAAGGACGAGCCGATCCAGGACTGGGTCAAGCTCGCCGTCAACCGCGCCCGCCTGTCCGGCATGAAGACCATCTTCTGGCTCGACCCAGAGCGCGGCCACGACCGCAATATCCAGTCCTTGGTGGAAAAGTACCTCAAGGACCACGACACCGAGGACCTGGACATCGAGATCCAGGATCCGGTCACCGCTACCAAGACCTCCATCGAGCGCATCCGCCGCGGCGAGGACACCATCTCCGTGACCGGTAACGTGCTGCGTGACTACAACACGGACCTCTTCCCCATCCTCGAGCTGGGTACCTCCGCAAAGATGCTGTCCGTGGTTCCATTGATGGCAGGCGGCGGCCTCTTCGAGACCGGTGCCGGCGGCTCCGCCCCGAAGCACGTCCAGCAGGTGCAGGAAGAAAACCACCTGCGCTGGGACTCCCTCGGTGAGTTCCTGGCGCTGGCCGAGTCCTTCCGCCACGAGAACCAGACCAACGGCAACGAGAAGGCCGGCGTGCTGGCCACCACCCTGGACAAGGCCACCGAGCGCCTGCTCAATGAGGGCAAGTCCCCATCCCGCAAGGTGGGCGAGAACGACAACCGCGGTTCCCACTTCTTCCTGGCCACCTTCTGGGCCGAGGAGCTGGCTAACCAGACCGAGGATGCCGATCTCGCGGCCGCCTTCAAGGACGTCGCCTCCGACCTTTCCGGCAAGGCCGATGAAATCTCCCAGGCTCTTATCGATGCCCAGGGTGAGCCCGCCGACCTCGGCGGCTACTACTGGCCCAACGACGAGAAGACCTCCGCTGTCATGCGCCCTGTCGCACAGTTCAACGAGATCATCGATGGCCTGAAGAAGTAAACCCGCGTTAGGTTTCTAGCCACAGACCGCCTCGATTACTCCTCGGAGTTCGAGGCGGTCTTTTCTTGCTTCGTTCGCCGAAATCCGGCCAAAACAACCGCTTTTATCACCAAATCTACCCATCTACCTGCGCAAACTTTTTCTTGCTCGTTTCTTGCTTCTCAAGCCAAAACGGTTGCGCCCGCTAGCGTGGTGTGGAGCTCGTGGTAAGCCTCACGGCCGTGCACAATAGGGCGACCATCATATCGATCCAACGGACCTGACCTCCGCCTCGTCGGCGCCGTACTAGCTGAGCAGCATAAGGATTGGGTTCCGCAAAAACTCTTTACGCGGCAGGCGAGCACAAGCGGCTAGCCGAGGAAACCAGGAACAACTTCATCGATGGCCTGAGAAAGTAAAAGCTTCTTCACCAGCTAATTTTCACCGCGCGTTCCCTTCACTGGGGCGCGCAGTGTCGTCGTTTTCGCTCCTTCAATTTCACACAACTGAAAAAATTTTTTCACCTTCCGGGAACCACGGTTGCCTAAGTTCCGACTATTAGTGCAGTTGATATCAGCACCCATGCAACTGACCACTAAGCACGAAAGAGAACTATTTTATGAGTCGGACGACTCTGCGTTCCTTCATCCAACGCATACACTTCTACGGCGGCATGTTCGTCGGTCCCTTCATCCTGATCGCGGCATTGACCGGCTGCCTCTACGCCCTAGCGCCGACCCTGGAAAAATTTGCTTACCGCGACGTCATGACCGTCGAGGAAGTAAATAACCCGGTAAGCCTGGAGGACCAAATCAGCGCTGCCCAAAAGGAGCACCCGGATATGCCGGTCTCCCAGGTATGGCCGGCGGAATCGGCGACGGACTCCACGCGCGTGCTGGTGGCGGATCCGGGCATCGACGAGAGCCTGCAGCGCACCGTTTTTATTAATCCGGCCGATGGCGAGGTCATCGGTGACTACCCCACCTACTCCGGCTTGGGCGAAATGCCGCTGCGCCGCTGGATCTCCTCGCTGCATGAAAGCTTCCACCTGGGCCAGCCGGGCGAGCTCTATTCCGAGCTAGCCGCCTCCTGGCTGTGGGTCTTGGCCTGCGGCGGTCTCTACATGTGGTGGATTCGCCGCCGGCCCAAGAAGGCTGCCGCACCGCTAAAGAAGCAGCCACAGCGATCCAAGCGTTGGAAGGCCACCCGCCTGCATTCCACGATGGGCGCTTGGATTTTCATCGGGCTCATTGGCCTGTCCGCCACCGGCATCACCTGGTCCCAGCTGGCCGGCGGGAATGTCGATTCCGTGGTGGAGAAGATGAACTGGAAGGCCACGCCGGTAGAAACCGCGCTCACCACCGATTCCTCCGCCGATGCCGCACACGATGCCCACGCCGGGCACGAAGGTCACGGCGCCCACGGCGCCCACGGCGGGGATGCGGAAGCTGCGGGCGAGGCGCCGGAGCCGGAGGTCATCGCCGAGCAGGCAGAGCGCGTCTATGCCACCGGCCGTGCGGAAGGCCTGACGGGCCCGCTGCGCCTGTACGCGCCGGAAGACACCGACTCGGGGTGGAAGGTCAGTGAGCGCTGGGTCGAGTGGCGCTATACCTCCGATGAGGTCTCCGTCAACGGTTCCACCGGCGAGGTCATCGACCGCCTTCCATTCTCTGAGCTGCCGCTATTTAGCAAGCTCAGCAGCTGGGGCATCTACCTGCACATGGGCATCATGTTTGGCCTACCGCTGCAGATTGCCCTCTTCGCCCTCGGCCTCGCCATTGCCACCATGGTTGTTCTGGGCTACTACATGTGGTGGAAGCGTCGGCCGCAATTTGCACCTGGCTCCAAGCGGCACTTCTCCTGGACCACCACCGGCCTGGGCGCTCTCTTTGCCGCCACCGTCGGTGTATTTATGCCGCTTTTGGGCATTACTCTTGCCGCATTCCTCGTACTAGACATCATCTTGATGAATACCGGAAAACGAAAGGCCACGCCGCGGCAGAAGGAGCAGGATGAAGACGCGGAGCTAGTAACGGTGGGCTAGCCTTCTCAGTGAAAGCCATCACACAGGGTGGAGTAAATGGGTACATTGGTCATTTATGACTAATCCATTACTCCACCCTTCATCATTGCCCTACCAACTCCCGCCATTTGCGGAGATTGAGGTCGAGCACTACCGCCCCGCCTTCGACGAAGCGCTCGCGCTCCACGATGCCGAGCTGCGTGCCATTACTGAAAACTCCGCCGAGCCTACGTGGGAAAATACCGTGGAGGCCCTCGAGCGTTCCGGCCAGGACCTCGACCGCGTGATGTCGGTCTTTGGCAATCTTTCTGGCACGGACGTCACCGATGAGATGGAAGAGATCGCCGCCGATATCTATCCGCGCCTGTCCGCCCACTACGACGCGATGTACCAGGACGAAAAGCTCTACCAGCGCATCAAGGACGCCACCCCGCCCGCTGGCGATGAGGAGGGAGCGCGCCTGCACCAACACCTGCTACGCACCTTTGCGCGCCAGGGAGCGGATCTCGATGCCGCCGGCAAGGCCCGCCTCTCCGATATCAACCAGCGCCTGTCCGCCCTATCGGAGGAATTCGGCCGCAATCTCATGGCCTCCACGCGCGAGCGCGCCGTCGAGTTTACGGAGGAAGAGCTCGAGGGCCTGCCGCCGGAACGCATCGCCTCAGCCAAGGCGGATGCCAAGGCCCTAGGCCGCGAAGGCTACGTCATCCCGCTCGAGCTGCCCACCGTGCAATCGGAGCAGTCCCGCCTGGCTAGGGAGGGGGCGCGGAAGAAGCTCTATGCGGCATCGGCAAGCAGGGGCTCCGAGAACAACATTCCAGGGCTTATCGAGGCCGTCCAGCTGCGCGCCGAGCGCGCCGAGCTGCTGGGCTATGCCTCCCACGCCGATTACGTGATCGCGGAAGAAACCGCTGGCAGCGCCGACGCCGCGCGCGACATGCTCGCAGACCTCGCTCCCGCCGCCGCGGCCAATGCCGCCGGCGAGCACAAGCTGCTAGCCGAGGAAGCCACGCTCAACGAGCAAGACTTCCACGCCGCCGACTGGCCCTACTGGGAATCCAAGGTCCGCGCCCGCGACTTCTCGCTCGACGAGGAGGAACTGCGCCAGTACTTCCCTCTGGACAAGGTCCTTACCCAGGGCGTATTCGCTGCTGCCGAGCGCCTGTACGGCATTACCGTTGCCCCGCGCGAGGACCTGGAGGGCTATGCCGAGGGCGTGCGCGTCTGGGAGGTGCTCGACAAGGGTGTCGAACACAGAGATAACGTCGAGCACGAAGATAAGGGCGAGCACGGCGATAAGGGAATTGGCCTGCTGCTCACGGATTACTTCGGCCGCCCCACCAAGCGCGGTGGTGCGTGGATGAGCCAGTTCGTGGGCCAGTCAGGCCTGCTGGAGCGCAAGCCGGTCATCGTCAACGTGCTGGGCATTACCAAGCCCGCCGATGGTTCCCAGCCCCTGCTGAGCCTGGACGAGGTGCACACCCTCTTCCACGAATTCGGCCACGCCTTGCACGGGCTGCTTTCCGATGTCCACTACCCCACCTTCGCCGGCACCAACGTCCCGCGCGACTGGGTGGAGTTCCCCTCGCAAATCAATGAGAACTGGGCGCTGGATAAGCAACTGGTCAAGCAGTATGCGCGCCACGTCGACACCGGCGAACCGATCCCCGATGAGCTGCTCGATGCCGTGACCGCCGCCTCCGAATTTGGCCAGGGTTTTGCCACCTCGGAGTACTTGGCGGCCTCCATTATCGATTTGGCGTGGCATTCGCTCAGCGCCAAGGACGCCGCAACGCTGGAGGCCACCCCGGAGGCCGTGGACGCATTCGAGGAGGAGGCCCTGCGCGCGGTGGGCCTGGATAACCCGCACATCGCCCCGCGCTACCGCTCGACGTACTTCAACCACATCTTCGCCGGCGGCTACTCCGCGGGCTACTACTCCTACCTGTGGGCGGAGGCGCTCGATGCCGATGGCTTCGAGTGGTTCAAGGAACAAAGCGATCTGCGCGCCGCAGGACAAAAGTTCCGGGACCTCATCCTCTCCCGCGGCGCCTCCCGCGATTTCGGCGCGGCCTACCGCGACTTCCGCGGCCGCGATAAGGACGTCGCGCCGCTGCTCAAGCGCCGCGGCCTCTCCGGCGCCTAGCGGATACTGTCCAGCCAGGCGGCGTGCACGCGCGCCTCATCGTTTTCTTCCGGGTGAAAGCTCAAAGCGGTGACGGCGCCGTGGCGCACGCCGACGACCGCCTCCTCCGCGCCGTCGCGCGGCACGGTCGCGATGACCTCCACGCCTTCACCGACGCGGGTGACCAGCGGGGCGCGGATGAAACTGGCCTCGATGGGCAGCGTTTCTTCCCCGACCACGACCGGCACGGTCCGCTCGGCGGAAAAGCGCTGGTTGCCAAAGGCATTGCGCCGCACGGTGATATCGAGCAGCCCCAGGGTCTGTTGGCCCGGCGAGGGGTTATCCAGCTCGCGGGCGCAATAAATCAGCCCGGCGCAGGTGGCGAGCACGGGAAGGCCTGCGGCTACAGCCGCCCGCAGTGGATCGGCCACGCCGAAGGTGCGGGCGAGCTTGTCGATGACACTCGACTCCCCGCCCGGAATCACCAGCCCATCCAGGCCTTCAAGGTCGCGCGGCACGCGCACCCGGCGCGTGTCCGCCCCCAGGCCTTCGAGGATGTGCAGGTGTTCTTCCACGCCTCCCTGCAGCGCGAGCACCCCGATCGTAGCGCTTGCTTCTTGTGGCATGACCACGCGATTACCAGCCGCGCTCGGCCAGGCGGTGCGGTGCCGGCACATCGCCGACATTGATGCCGACCATGGCCTCGCCCAGGCCGCGGGAGAGCTTGGCGAGCTCGGCGGGGTCATCGTAAAGCGTGGCGGCCTTCACGATGGCCTCCGCGCGTGCCGCTGGGTTACCGGATTTGAAGATGCCGGAGCCCACGAAGACGCCTTCGGCGCCCATCTGGCGGACGAGGGCGGCATCGGCAGGCGTGGCCACGCCGCCGGCAACGAAGAGGACGACCGGCAGCTTACCGGTCTCCGCAACCTCCGCAACCAGGTCATACGGCGCCTGGAGTTCCTTGGCGGCGACGTACAGCTCGTCGCGGTCGAGGTGCTGCAGGCGGGCGATTTCCGCGCGAATCGTGCGCAGGTGCTTGACGGCCTCGGAGACATCGCCGGTGCCGGCCTCGCCCTTGGAGCGAATCATGGCCGCGCCCTCGGTGATGCGGCGCAGGGCCTCGCCCAGGTTGGTCGCACCGCACACAAACGGCACGTCGAAGTCCCACTTATTGATGTGGTTGACGTAATCGGCGGGGCTGAGCACCTCGGACTCATCGATGAAGTCCACGCCGAGCTCGCCCAAAATCTGTGCCTCGACGAAGTGGCCAATGCGCGCCTTGGCCATCACGGGGATGGAGACGGCGTCGACGATTCCCTCGATAAGCTCCGGATCGGACATGCGGGCCACACCGCCCTGAGCGCGGATATCGGCCGGTACGCGCTCGAGAGCCATCACGGCGCTGGCACCAGCGTCCTCAGCGATGCGCGCCTGTTCCGGGGTGACGACGTCCATGATGACGCCGCCTTTGAGCATGTCAGCTAGTCCACGTTTCACGCGCGTGGTCGCAATGTTTTCGGTCATGCGCTCTATACTGCCCTGCTCAAGTGGTACAAGTAAAGAACCATTTCCCGCGTGTTGGGTTGTACCACTTATACTGTGTTCATGCCCCTGCGCCTCGACCCCGCCGATACGCGCGCCCTGCCGGTACAAATCGCCGCCGTCGTGCGTGCCGATGTCACCTCCGGCGCCCTGCTGCCCGGCGAGCCCGTCCCCTCCACCCGCGCGCTGGCCACCCAGCTCGGTGTCTCCCGCGGCAGCGTCGTTACCGCATATGAGCAGCTCACAGCCGAGGGCTACCTCAGCGCCCAGGTTGGATCCGGCACCGTCATCAATCCCCGCCTGCCCCACAGCCCGCCGCCACGCCCCGAGCCCGCGCCGCAGCCCACTCCCGCGCCCAACCTGCTGGAACTGACGCCCGGTCTGCCCGATACCGCCGGCATCATCACCCCCGAATGGCGCGCCGCCTGGCGCGATGCCGCCGCCCAGCCGCTTTCCGATGCCTCCCAGCTCCCCCACCACATCGCCAACCACCTGCGGCACATGCGCGGGCTGCGCGTGGATCCGCGGCGCATCGTCATCACCGCCGGTGCCCGCGATGGTCTCGCGCTCGTGCTGCGTACGCTGGGCACCGCGCTGCGCGTCGGCGTCGAATCGCCCGGTTACCCCAGCCTGCGGCGCGTTCCGCAAGCGCTTGGCCATGAGTTGGTAAACGTGCCCACCGATGCCGATGGCGTTACCGTTCCAGCCACCGACCTCGAGGCGCTGATCGTGACCCCAAGCCACCAGTATCCGTATGGCGCGTCGCTGCCGGCCGAACGCCGCGCCGAACTCGTCGCCTGGGCCCGTCAGCACGGCGCTTTACTCATCGAGGATGACTTCGATTCCGAGCTGCGCTACGTGGGTCAGCCGCTGCCCGCGCTCGCTGCGCTCGCCCCAGAGCGCACCGTGTTGCTCGGTACCTTTTCCACCGTGATTTCACCGTCCATCGCCTGTGGCTATGTGGTGGTCCCGGATGGGCTGCGCGGGGGCATCGACAAGCAGCGCGATATCTTTGGTCAGCCGGTTGGCACCATCCCGCAGGCCGCGCTCGCGCATTACCTCGCCAGCGGTGCGTTAAGGCGCCACACCGGCCGCATGCGCCGCACATATAAGCGCCGCCGCGATCTCGTGGCCGGCACCTTGGGTGATCTGCCCGGCGCGCGGCTGCTGCCCATTAACGGCGGCCTGCACGCGGTCTTGTTATGCGATCCCGCCGTCGTCCCGCGCGCTGCCGCCCGCGGCATCAAACTAACCCCGCTGCGCGAATACTGGGGCGGCGTGGACGCCGAAGACGGCGTGGTTTTAGGCTTTGGCCACTTAAGCGATGACGACCTGCGCCGCAGTCTGGACGCAGTCGCCGCAGCCCAACGAGAATGTTAGCCTGAATTTAAATGCCCTCGCACAGAAAGACGTAAGAATGACGCTTGGCCCGCTCGAACTTCTGCTCATGCTCATCCCGCTAGCTATCTACATCGGACTTATAGCCGGTGTCATTTATTTAATCGTGCAGGTCGCGCGCAATTCCAATGATATTAAGCAGAATTCGCAGGCCATCGCGCAACTTCGAGAGGCACAGAAAAACGGCCCCTCCGCTGAGCAGGGGCCGCATTCTTAAATACCTAGTCCGCAGGCTTTTCCGTATTTACCGCCTGCGAGAAGCTCTCGCTGAATTCCTTAAATCCCTTATTAAAGGTGCCCAGGTTTTCCATGAACCCACCCATGATGTCTATGGGCAGCGGGAAGACGATGGTGGAGTTTTGGTCCGCGCCGAGCTCCAGCACCGTTTGTAGGTAGCGCAGCTGCAGCGCCGCCGGGGCCTTGCCCAGCTCCTCGGCTGCCTCGCGCAGCTCGCGGGAAGACTGCAGCTCACCGTGGGCCGAAATGACCTTGGCGCGGCGCTCGCGCTCCGCCTCAGCCTCGCGCGCTAGGGCGCGCTGCATCATCTCTGGGATCTCTACGTCCTTGATTTCCACGATGCGGGTGAGCACTCCCCACCGTTCGGTTTGGCCGTTGATGATCGCCGCTAGGTCCTCGTTGAGCTCCTCGCGGTGGGCCAGCAAATCATCGAGGCTTGCCCGCCCCAAAAGCGAACGCAGGGTGGTCTGCGCAATCTGCGAGGTGGCCACGGCGTAGTTTTCTACCTCGAGGACCGCCTTGCTCGAATCGGTGACCTCGAACATGACCACCGCATTCACGCGCACGGACACGTTGTCCTTAGTGATGATTTCCTGCGGCGGAATCGTCAGCGTCACCACGCGCAAATCCACGCGCTCCAGCTTATCGATGCCCGGCAGCAAGAAATGCAGCCCCGGCTCCAGCATCGGCCGCAGGTGGCCAAAGCGGAAGGTCACGCCCCGCTCATACTGCTTAATCACCTTGAGCGAGTAGGACAAAAACACCCCGATGAGAGCGATAATGATGCCGATGACGATCGGCCAGAATACGGGAGCGGACACTTAGACTTCCCCTTCCAGTTCTTGACGCACCGAGCGATAGCGCGTGGATTTTCCGTACTTCGAACCATAGCGATCGACCTGCGCGGCCAATTCCGCCTCGCGGTTATCCATCTCCGGCACCACAAGCTGCGGCGCGTTCGAGGGCGTATTCCACAGGTGGCGGGCCAGCGGGTACACGCCGAATCCGGTAATGATGAGCACCGTGGCCAGCGTCAACGCCACCTCCGATGGCGAATGGTGGCTAATTAGCGAGGCCAGCGGCAGCAGGTAGCCCATCGCCGCCACTGCCAGCGCGATGCCGCGGTGGAAGCGCCCCGAATCCGAGTGCGGCCACGGGTCCAACTGACGCGTGACCTCTCGGCCGTGGTGCGAGACCGTGCACTGTTGCTTGACCGGGCAGGTATTGCACACGGTCGGGTTCGCACGGTAGCGCATGACGCGGTTTTCCGGGTCGAAGCTGGAGGGCCAGAGCCAGTGATCTTCGGGGCAGCGCCAAGCATCGTGGTCTTCCAAGTACCGGAACGTGCCGGATTGGTTGGACATGGTGCGGTTGGCGGTTTGTTGCGCGAGCAGGTCGAATACCCAGGCCACTGCGAGCAGGAAGAGCCCGTAGCACGCGGATAATACGGTAAATGCACCCGGCATTAGTCGTCCTTCTTATCCGAGCGGTAGGTACCGCCCCACTTGGTGCGCGATTCAAATTCCTGGCGCGGCGCGGTGGCGGAATCGCCGCGCTCGGCGTCGGGATCTTCCTCCTCAACGAAGGCACCGCGCTCATCGATGTACCCGTAGCGCCGGCCCGTGGAGCTGCGCTTGTCGACGCGCCCCTTGCCGCCCGAAACCAGCCCCACCGAGGAACCCACGGGGACCTCGCCCGCGTGGTCGTCCTCGTCCGGGGTGATGATGCTAAACAGCGGGTTGGTTGGGTGCTCCTCCACCGTTGGGATCTCCTTCTTGTAGAGCACGCCGCGCAGCGCCATCCAGAGGAAGGGCAGGACGCCGAGGAGGAACATGACATCGCCAGGCAGGCGCAGCCATTCCATGATGAAGTTGCCGGGCTGGGTAATATAGCCCAGCGACCGCGCTTCCACGTAGCCCGATCCGACGGATTCGTAGAGCTGCATGATGCCCAGCGGCAGGAGCGAAATGACCACCATCCACAGCAGGCCCAGGTTTTGCAGCCAGAAGGCCCAGCCCATGGCCTTATCGGACCACTTATCCTTGGGGATGAGGTAGCGCAGCGCAAAGACCGACAGACCCACGGCCAGGAAGCCGTAGACGCCCATCATCGCGCCGTGGGCGTGGTTTGCGGTAAGCGCCGTGCCGATTTCGTAGTAGGACACGATGGGCAGGTTGACCAGGAAGCCGAAGATACCCGCGCCCAAGAAGTTCCAGAAACCGACGGAGACCAGGAACATGACTGCCCAGCGGTGCGGGAAGGGGCGCTCGCCCGAGGCGCGTTGGCGGGAGCCCAGCTGCATGAAGGTCCATGCCTCAACGGTCAACAGGGTCAGCGGCACGACCTCGGCGGCCGAGAAGAATGCGCCCAGGGCCATGTGCTCGACCGGGGTGCCCGAGAAGTACAGGTGGTGCATCGTGCCCAGCACGCCACCGGTGGAATAGAGGATGACGTCCAAGAAGATGATGCCCAGGGCGATCTTTTCGCGAACCACGCCGAGCAGGACGAAGACGTAGGCCACCATGACGGTGGTAAATAGCTCGAGGAAGTCTTCCACCCACAGGTGAACCACCCAGAAGCGCCAGAACTCTGCGACGGAGATGTGGGTTTCCGATCCCGCCAGGTTGCCCACTGCGTAGAACGCTGGGATGGCCAGGCCGGCAAAGAAGAAGAGCCACGGCATATTGGACTTGTGCTCGTTTTTCAGGCGGCCGCGCAGCTGTCGGTAGATAATGCCAATCCACACGAACATGCCGATGGTAAGCAGTACCTGGAAGAAGCGCGGCAGGTCCAGGTATTCCCATTGCTGGGAAAATAGCGTGCCCTCTTCGATGTAGCCCATGGTAGAAAGCCATTCAAAGGCCATGGAGCCAAAGACCACGACCGCGATGGCGCCGAGCAGGAACCATACGAGCCAATCCTGCTTCTTCGGTTCCTTCTTGCCCACGAACGAGGCCAGGAAGATGCCGGCCGCCAAAAGCCCGCCGGCGGTCCATAGGAGGGAGAGCTGCACGTGCCAGGTGCGCGAGACGTTATACGGCAGGATTTCTTGCAGCGGGATGCCGAAGAAACCGGTGAGCTCGGTGCGATAGTGCTGGCTGGCCGCACCCAGCAGCGCCTGAATCAAGAACAGCAACGCGATGACCAGAACAAACCAGGCCACCACCTTCTGCGACTTGGTCAGCCCGACCTCGCCCGGCTGCTTAAAGTCCAGGTTCGGCGCTTCTTCCGAATGCCAACCGATGGACTTGGACCACCGTCCGTAAATCGCAAAGATCAGGCCGGTACCGCCGATGAGCGCGATGAGCGAGAGCACCGACCACACCACTAGATCCGCGGTCGGACCGTTGTCCACTCGCGATTCCGCTGGCCAGTTATTGGTATAGGAATAGTCATGGCCCGGACGCTCTGCCGCCGAAGCCCACGCGGTCCAGCCGAAGAAACCAACGAGGTTATTGATGTCTTGCTCATCGGTAATAAAGTCCGACGGCAAGCCACTATTGTGGGAATCGGGGCCAAAGTACTGGGCGTAGTAGTCCTTATTGGCCTCGAATGCCGAAATCTGGTTATCGGTCCACTCCAGCACGCCCGTTTCTTCGTCATAGCGGTTGGTGCGGAATTCTTCAACCACGGCCTCTTCGGGAGTGGCGGAGGAATCAACGAAATCGGGGATACCGTTCGCGTCATTTTCCTCGCGGGCATGGTCGAGGGCGCGGCGCAGGTACTCCGCCGTATAGTCAGGGCCCAGGTAGGCACCGTGCCCCAGCACGGAACCGTATTGCTGCAGGCCGCGGGCCTGGTACAGCGCCTGGCCGTTAGTGATTTCGTCCTTGGTGAGGACCGTTTCGCCCGTGGATTCGGAGACAATCTTTTCCGGCAACGGCATGGATGCGTCATAGGTGCGGTACGCCAAAAATCCCATGACCAAAAAGCCAAAGATCATGACAAGGGCGATGCCCTGCACCCACACGTTGCTCACCTTGAGGACCGGTTTCTTCCGGTCTTCAACCCCAGTCGTGGTGTTGGCCATAAAGTGTCCTTTTCACAGTTCTAGAGAGTTCGACATACATCATTATGAACGGACAAAGCGGTGTTAAATAGTCGAACAACAAGCACCTACCCCCATTCACCCTCATCGGCCGGCCCTCACCCGGGCACTGTTGGGAAAATCGGTGCACCATATAGCCGGGTTCCGCCCCCAAAATTCCCACCCAGCTTGTTTACCCCCGGTTTTTCCGTAACAATTAATGCATGACATTCGCAGAGCACACTAAACGCAATTGGCTCATCACTTTTTTCGCTGCGATTTTCCTCGCCGCCATCGTCTGCATGATTTTCTTAAACGATCCGCACCGCACAATGGTGATCGCGATGGTTTTCATCGCATCATCACTCCTGCTCTTCGGCGCGATCCTAGGAATCTGGTACCTGTTTCAGCGCAAGCCAAAAAAGGAATCCGCAAGCGAGGATCGTTAGCTCAGACGCACCTCGACGAGCGTGCGGCCCGTAGGTTCCGCACTGCCTGCGGCGGGTTCCTCCGTCACCATGACCTTGACGGCATTACTCTCAAAAGGCATCCACACACCGTCGTGCGGGTCTTGGCCGATGACGCCGGCCGAGGTCATCGTTTTATCCTCGGAAATCGCCCACACCTGCGCGCCCATGCCTTCCTTCAGCTCAGGCTGGCCATCGACCATCGCGCCGGACTTGCCCATCGAGGCCGAGGACACGATATCCAGCCGCGCACCTGAGGCATCGGCCTTTCCTTGAATCAGGTCGTCGGCCTCCATGATATGGTGCATGGACTCCTTACCAGGCGATTCTGCCACCACGGTATTGTCCTCACCAGCGCCTTCTCCACCCTGGTGGGGAATCCACAACACCACACCGGCAATCAAAACGGCCGCGGCCGCGGGGACCGCAACAAAAGCCCGCCAGCGCCGGCGCGGCAGCTCCACCACCTCGGCCTCCGCATCGAGGGAGGAAAATACCTTGTCCTTCATCTCGGGCGGCGGATCGATCTCAGGAAGGGAATCGAGGAAATCATCAAACTCCGCTTCAGAAAACTCGTGCGTGTTGCTCATTTCCCCTCCTTCCCGAGGATAAGTTTCAGTTTCTGCACGCCATCGCGCACGCGTGTCTTCGCCGTACCAATCGGTACATTTGTTGATTCTGCCAATTCGGCGCGGGTTAATCCAGCAAAGAATGCAAGCATCACGGCCGTGCGGTGCGGCTCGCCAATCTCGTCGACGGCCGCGCGCAAACGCTGCGATTCCACATTGCTGAGGGCTTCATCTTCGATGTCTAGGTGAAAGGCGGCATCGGCAAGCGCGGCTTCCCGGTCATCCCGCTCCACGCTGGCAACGTGGCTGCGCAGCTTATCGACGGCCCGCCCATGCGCAATCCGCCCCGCCCACGAACGCGCCGTCCCCTTCTCCGGATCGAAGTGCACGGCCTTGGTCCACACCTCTACGAAGACGTCCTGGGCCACTTCCTCCGCCAACGCCTGATTGCGCAGAACGTGCAGGCACACGCTGTAAATGGTCGGCGCGAGGGCGTCGTAGAACTGGCTGAAGGCACGCTTATCCCCCGCGGCGGACGCCGTCAAGAGGCGGTTTAATCGCGCGTGATCGTCGGGAGTGAGCGTAGACACAGGGTGTGAGTTTACCTCCAGCACTCGGGCGGGCATAACGGTGAATTAGTGCGCCATCTCAGACGACGGCGCCATCATCTCGTCGCTTTTCATGGAGTCCTTGTCCATGCTGTCCGATTCAGGCGCCATCATCTCGGACGACGGGGTCATCATCTCAGACGAGGTCTCCCCAGACTTCGAGTCATCGTTATTGCAGGCAGCCAGGCTACCGGCGGCGATAGCAAGGGCAGCTGCGGCGGAAATGATCTTCTTCATGAGGGTTCTCCTTGTAGTCGCGGGCCGGCTTTTCCGGCCCTCTATCCACCCATTCGGAGCGGTAAGCGGAAACGGATTGGAAAACTTTCCAGCAATCCATTCTCGCCCCGACTCCGAATTGGTTGATATATCACTGCACCGACATTTCGGAGGACACAACGAATGCTAGAGACACTGTTTATCGGGTTTACCGGTGGCCTTATCACGGGAATTTCCCCGTGTATCCTGCCGGTTCTACCCCTCGTCGTCGCGGTCAGCGGCGGCTCGCGCCGGCAGCCTTGGCAGGTAGTAGGTGGGCTGGTCACCAGCTTCACCCTCGTGACGCTTTTCGCCACTACGGTACTCAACGCCCTGCATCTGCCCGCCGACATCGTGTGGAAGGTGGGCGTCGTCTTACTCATCCTCGTGGGCCTCGGCATGATTTTCCCCAAGGTGCAAGAAATACTCGAATGGCCCTTCCAGAAACTGCCACACGCCGGCGGGCTGCAAGCCAAGGCGCGCGATAAGGGAGGATTCGCCGTGGGCCTGGCCATGGGCGTCATCTTCGTCCCCTGCGCCGGGCCGGTCCTCGCGACGATTTCCGTCGCCGGGGCTACCGGCCAGATCGACGCCCATATCCTTGTGCTCTGCCTGTCCTTCGCGGCTGGCGTCGCCATCCCTCTTCTTGCCTTCGCCCTTGGCGGCAACGAGGCCGGCAAACGCGTTGACGCTTTCCGACGCCACCAACGCCCCCTCCGCATCACCGCCGGCATCTTGGTCATCGCCATGGCGATTGCCATTGCCGCAGGCATGCCGACGTGGCTGCAAAAGAAGCTGCCGAGTGTGGAGTGGAAGGGGGAGACATCGGCAAGCGCGGAGGGCACACCCGTACCCGAGTTCCAGGGCCTGACCGGGTGGTTTAATACCGACGAGCCCGTAGATCCCCGCGCAAATGGGAAGGTAACGCTCATCGACTTCTGGGCCTATGCCTGCATCAACTGCCAGCGCAACAACGAGCACATCACCAAAATCTACGACCACTACAAGGACTTTGGACTCGAGGTCGTGGGAATCCACGCGCCCGAGTACGCCTTCGAGCGCGAGGCCGCCAACGTCCGCAAGGCCGCCAAGGAGCAAGGCATCAATTATCCGGTCGCCCAAGATAACGACTTCGCCACGTGGAAGGCATTCGACAACCACTACTGGCCGGCGCACTACTTGGTAGACAGCAACGGTACTGTGCGCGAAACCCACCACGGCGAGGGCGATTACGCCGCCACCGAGCGCCACATTCGTGAGCTTTTGCTCGAGCGCGACCCCGGCGTTGCGCTACCCGAGCCGTTGGAAGGAAGCGATTACACAGGGGCCTCGGAGCGCAATCCGGAAACCTACCTGGGCACGGATCGGGCTCGTTATTTCGACAACAACGGTTACCGCCCCGGAACCCACGATTTTGAGCTCGGCGAGCCGAAACCGGGCCAGTATTCGCTGGGTGGGACGTGGACGCTGGAGGACCAGCCCATTACTGCGGGCGACAACGCCCGGCTTCGCCTGAACTATCACGCCGCATGGGTACAGTTGGTGGTCTCCGGGAAAGGCACCGTTACCCTGCACCGCGGAAACGGCGATACCGAGGAATTCCCCATCCACGAGGATGGCACGATTGACCTGGTCAAGGGAGAGGAAATGTCGGAGACCATCGAGCTCGAGGTCAGCGAAGGATTTAAGCTTTACTCGTTTACCTTCGGTTAAGCTGGGGCGTATGGAATTTAGTCTGCTTGGCCACGCCTGCGTCGCCGTCGAGGCACCAGGCGGGCGCATCCTTATCGATCCCGGAACAATGACGCCGACTATCCCCGATGCCGATGCGGTGCTCATTACCCACGCGCATGCGGATCACCTGGATCCGGACCGGCTTCCCGATGCCCCGCTCTGGGGCCCTGCCGAGGTCTGCGAGAAGCTGGGGCGCGGCACCGCGGTCTCACCCGGCGAGACCATCACCGTCGCGGGGCAGGACATCGAGGTGCTCGGGGGCCGGCACGCGCCGATCCACCCGAATATCCCGCGCCCGGTCAACGTGGGCTACCTCTTGGGCGGCCTGCTCCACCCCGGCGATCAGTACATCGATCATTCGGCCGAGGTTTTGCTCCTGCCCATTGCTGGTCCGTGGGTAAAGGCTGCTGAGGCGGCCGATTATGCCCAGCGTGTAGGCGCCGCCGCCACGGTTCCCATCCACGACGCCGTGCTTTCCGATGTCGGCCGCACCGCCTTCGACACCATGCTCACCAATGCTGGAGTGCCGGGCTATCGGCGGCTCGCGCAGGGTGAGAAGTTTACCGCTTAGTCTATTTTTATTCTCGGACTATACTGCGGTTTCGGCGCTGGGTGCTGTACGTTACATACCGCTTGGTCTAGTCTTGCGTGGCATGACGACGAAATACGATAACTCCAACGCAGACTGGTCCTTTGCCACTCGCTCCGTTCATGCAGGCCAAAACCTCGACGGCGCGCACAATTCCCGCAACGTGCCGATTTACCAAACCACCTCGTATGTCTTTGATGACGCCGAGCACGCGGCCAACCGCTTTAACCTCTCCGATGCAGGCCCCATCTACACCCGCCTGACCAACCCAACGCAGGATGCGCTGGAAGAGCGCCTGGCCTCCCTTGAAGGCGGCGTGGCCGCCGTGGCCTTTGCTTCTGGCCAGGCAGCAGAGACCGCGGCTATTTTCAACCTTGCCTCGGCAGGCGATCACATCGTTACCTCCCCGCGCCTCTACGGCGGCACCTCCACCCTCTTTACCGTCACCCTCAAGCGGCTTGGCATCGACGTCACCCTCGTAGAAAACCCGGATGATCCCCAATCCTGGCAGGACGCCGTGCAGCCCAATACCAAGGCCTTTTACGGCGAGACCTTTGGCAACCCGGTAGCCGATGTCCTCGACATCCCGGCCATCGCCGAGGTCGCCCACACTAACCAGGTCCCGCTCATCGTGGATAACACCATCGCCACCGCGGCGCTGGCCCGCCCGCTCGACTTGGGCGCGGACATCGTCGTGGTCTCGACCACGAAGTTCTACACCGGCAACGGTTCTGCCGTGGGCGGCGCGATTATCGACGGCGGCTCCTTCGACTGGACCGTCGAGCGCGACGGCAAGCCAGTATTCCCCTACTTCGTCACCCCGGACGAGGCCTACCACGGCCTGAAGTACGCCGACCTCGGCGCCCCCGCCTTCGCGCTCAAGGCCCGCGCCGGCCTGCTGCGCGATACCGGCGCCGCCATTTCCCCGTTCAATGCATGGCTGACGCTCAATGGCATTGAGACGGTAGGGCTGCGCATCGACAAGCACAATGCCAACGCCCAGGCCGTGGCCGAGTACCTGGAAGGCCACGCCAAGGTGACGAAGGTCAACTACGCCGGCCTGGATTCCTCGCCGTATAAGAAGGTCAAGGAGAAGCTGGGCTATTCCTACACCGGCTCTGTGCTGTCCTTCGATATTGACGGCGGGCGCGAGGAAGCATGGGCGTTTATCGATGCCCTAAAACTCCACTCCAACCTCGCCAATATCGGCGATACCCGCTCGCTGGCGGTTCACCCGGCGACCACCACGCACTCGCAGTCCGATGATGCCGCCCTGGCCGCGGCGGGTATTGCGCAGTCCACCATCCGATTGTCCGTGGGCATTGAAGATATCGACGACATCATTGCTGACCTCGAACTGGGATTTAACGCACTGGCATGAGCTGTATAAGTATCGGCGATTTTCGCACCGAAGCAGGCGCCACGCTTTCCGATGCCCACATCGCCTACCACCGCTTCGGCCATTTCCTCGGCGATCCGCACGGCGGGAATAACGTCATCCTGGTGGAACACGCGCTGACCGGCAATGCCGATGTGGCCGAGTGGTGGTGCGATCTCATTGGCCCAGGCAAGGCGCTCGATACGACGAAGTGGTGCGTTATCGCCATGAACGCACTCGGTGGCTGCAATGGCTCCACCGGCCCCTCTTCCCCGCATGCGGATGGCCGCAGTTGGGGATCGCGCTTTCCGGCGCTGTCCATTCGCGATTTGGTGGCCGCAGAGAAAAAGGCGCTGGAAGAGCTGGGGATAACGCGCGTGCATGCGATCATCGGCGGTTCCATGGGTGGCGCGCGCACCTTGGAATGGACGCTGATGTATCCCGAGGCTGTCGATGCCGCGTGCGTTATTGCCGTCTCCGCGCGCGCCTCCGCGTGGCAGATTGGTATCCAGTCGGCGCAGATTTCCGCGATTGAACGCGATCCCTTCTGGCACGGCGGCGACTATTATTCCTCCTCTCAGCGCCCCCGCGAGGGCCTGGCGGCAGCGCGGCGCATCGCGCACTTGACGTATCGCGGCGAGCAGGAAATCGATGAGCGCTTTGGTGTTCAGGCCCAAACCGGCGAAGAGCCGCTGGGGCCTTACCGCCGGCACGACCAGCGCTTCGCCGTGAACTCGTACCTGGATTACCAGGGCTCGAAGCTGGCGGATCACTTCGATGCCGGTTCCTACGTCACGCTTACCGAGGCCCTCAACCGCCACGACATCGGCCGCGGCCGCGGCGGCCTGAACCGCGCGCTCGGTTCTTCACAGGTGCCGACCATGGTCGTGGGCGTCGACACGGACATCCTTTATCCGTATCACCAGCAGGAACACCTCTCGCGCAACCTAGGCAACCTGCTGGCCATGGCGAAGGTAGTCTCACCTGTTGGCCACGATGCATTCCTCACGGAATCGCGCCAAATGGACCGCATCCTGCGCAACTTCCTCACCCTGTCCCAACCGCACCCGCTGGACGTGGACAGCACCATCGACTACGCCATCTAGCCATCCCCGCCTCCACACCGGCGCGGCGCGCAAATCCGCACCGCCTACGCCAGCGGTTTACAGTCGCTAGTGACTCGACGCACGACCCCGACGCACCAGTGCGCCTGGCAGAACTCTCGTCGCATGGCGTGCGGGTGGCCATCGCGCTGGCGCGCAATCCCGCATGACTTACGGTCGCGGGTGGTCCGACCCACGAACGGGACGCGGCGCGAGGCAGGCAGTGGCGGGGTCTGGAACGGGGCGCGGTGAGTGGCTAGCCCGGACTCCTTACAGAAGGCATACAAAAGGATCGCCGAAGCGGCGCAGGGTTTAACTGCGCTGGCTTCGGCGATGTTTTTTATCGGGCCCAGGGCGGGCGCCACACGATACCTTCATGTGGGCGGCGCTCTAGGCGCCCGCGCCGCGGCGGGGCATTGGGGTCATCGTCGTTGACGGCATTGTGATACTTGCAGGCGATGGTCAGGTTCTCAGCATTGGTCTCGCCGCCGAGCAGCCACGGTTGCAGGTGGTGAACCTGGCATTCATCGGCAGGGATATGGCAATCAGGCCACGGGCACACAGGATTTTCCGCCATCGCCATCTGCCGCTGCTTCCAGGTGGCCAGACGGCGCGTATGGTACAGGTTCACGGGGCCGGTGACGGGGTGGATGAGGGTGATGAGGCCGGCATCGGCAAGCGCGCGCTCCGCTAGCTGCGCACCGGTGATGGTGGCGCCGTTGGTCAGCTGCAGGGTGACATCATTCTCGCCGTGGGTGACCTTCACCATGTCATCCAGGGTCAGGACCACGTTCGTAGTGATGGTGGAGGTGGCCGCGCCCTCTGCAAAGACCCGGCGCGCATCGTCCACGGTGGAGACGTGGTTATTAATCTCAGCCACCAGGTCCGATTCCGCGGTGATGGTCAGCGTCCACAGGTCATCGGTGCGGCGGGTGAGCCGGACGCCCTCCGCGCGCTTCTGGGTGCGTTCTTCTTTGACGCGGCGGCGGGCACGCTTTTCTATCTCGCTGGTAGAAACGTTGAGTCGGCACAGCTCCTCGCGCAGGGCCCACGCCGCGCGCTGGGTCTTCAGCTTCTGCGCGTGCACCTCAATGATTTTCAGCGCATCGAGCGGGAGCGCGGTGGTGCGGGCGGCGCGCTGCTTGGCGCTAAACGATGTCCTGCCAAAATACGTATCCGCCAAGCGCGCGAATTCCGCGGCCTCTTTATCGCTGAAACCGCGGTCTATCAATTCGGCTTCGGATAGCCCGGCGCACTCCCCGATGAGCGCCATCGGGGAGTTTATCGCTGCGAGGTATTCCGAAATCATGACCCCGAGCCTAAACCGCGGGCAGCAGAGGGCGCGAGGCCAAGATCGCTGCGGCTGTGGATAGCCGCGCGACACGCCGCAGATTGGTGATACTGAAACAATCACCTGTGGATAACTAGCTGCCCAGCGCGTCCACGGAGTAGGCGAGGAAAGCCATCAGCGCGCCGATAACCCCGGTAAACGTGGCATCGAAGCGGCGCGAGCGCACCGCCAGCACGCCGACACGGCTCGAATCGCACGTCAGGCGCACCACCGTCAGCCACAGCAGCGCAAGCCCGAGCAAGAAGGTGGCCCTGCGCCAATACTCGAAAATGGCATAGCCGCCGGACAAGGCCACCCCGGCGATGAAGAGCCCGATGGCCACCCACTGCACGTAGGCGGGCAGCGGGGACGGTGCCAAGTGCGCGTCGTGGGGATTGTCTAAATTCACGCCAGCTTTTCCGCGCACTCAACGATGTTGCGTACCAAAAAAGCGCGCGTGAGCGGTCCGACGCCGCCTGGGTTGGGCGAGACGTATCCGGCCTTATCCCAGCAATCGGGGGCGATATCGCCGGTGAGCTTGCCGTCGACGCGGGACACGCCGACATCGAGAAGCGCGGCGCCTTCTTTAATCATGTCCGCAGTGAGCATGTGAGGCTGACCGGCGGCGGCGATGACGATATCGGCTTCACGGGTTTCGGCGGCAAGATCCTTCGTGCCGGTGTGGCACAGGGTGACGGTAGAGTTCTCGCTGCGGCGGGTCAGCATCAGGCCAATGGGGCGACCGACGGTCACGCCGCGGCCGATGACGACGGCCTTAGCGCCGTTCAGCTCCACGCCGAAGCGGCGCAGCAGGTGCAGGCAGCCATTCGGGGTGCACGGCAGCGGGGCTTCCTCGTTAAGCACGAGCTTGCCCAGATTGACCGGGTGGAGGCCATCGGCGTCTTTTTCGGGATCGATGCGCTCGAGAATGGCGTTCTCATCCAAGTGCTTGGGCAGCGGGAGCTGGACGATGTAGCCGGTGCAGGCGTCATCGGCATTGAGCTCATCGATGACCGCCTCGAGCTCTTCCTGCGAAATATCCGCCGGCAGGTCCTTGCGGATGGAATTAATACCTAACTTTTCGCAATCGCGGTGCTTCATCTTTACATAGGACTGGGAGCCTGGGTCCTCGCCCACCAGAACGGTGGCCAGGCCAGGGGTTATCCCCTTGTCTTTCAGGGCGGCCACGCGCTCGGCGAGGTCCGCAAAAATCTCGTCACGGTACAAGGTGCCATCTAGTTTGGTAGCGCTCATAGCCCCCATCCTAGACTGAAGGCATGAGCCAGCTGCACATCGTCTTTGACAATCCCGTCATTCCCACCAATACCGGCAATGCCATTCGCACCGCGGCGGTGACGGGCGCGAGCCTACACCTGATTGAGCCGCTGGGGTTTAACTTTGACGATAAGCACCTAAAGCGCGCCGGGCTGGACTATCACGACCTGGCGGATGTGCAGATTCATAAGGATTTCGACGCGTGCATGGAGGCGCTGCCCGGCGCGCGCGTTTTCGCGTTTACCACGCATACGGATAAGTGGTTTACAGACGTGGAGTACCAGGACGGCGACGTGCTGCTCTTCGGCACGGAGCCGACCGGCCTGCCGGATGAACACGTCAACCATCCGCGCATCACCGAGCAGGTGCGCATTCCAATGGTCCCGGCCAGGCGCTCGATGAACCTCTCCAACTCCGCATCAACCGCGGTCTTTGAGGCCTGGCGCCAGCTGGGTTTTAAGGGAGCGGTGTAAGTTCTGGCAGGTCGCGGGAGCGCAGGCGGTTAAGCAGCGCGTGGGCATCGGCAAGCGCGAGGTTGCGCGCCGCCATCTTCACGGGCCCCTGCACGAGGTCAAGCTCCACCGTGGCTAGGCCAAATAGCTGTGAAATCGGGCCGCGGCGCAGGGTGAGCTCCTGGATGTGGCGCAGCTCGATGGCTTGGACGCGGCGGTTGAAGCGGCCGGCGCGCACGATGACGTAGTCGCCGGCCAGCGCGACGGTTTGCTGCCGGTAATCGATGGGCGAGACCCATTTGGCGCGCGCGGGCGAGGCGTAGGTCGGGGCGGCATCGGCGGGCAGGAATTGCCGGGCTTGCTCGCGCTTGCCGACGGGCACGATCCGCGTCGATCCCGATCCCTCGCCGCTCGCCGTGCCACCGTAGCCGGCGACCGACACGCGCGTTTCGTACCAGTCGAAGGGGCGCCACAGGAACGGCTGGGTGACTTGGACGGCGTGGATGCGCTCGAGGCGGATGTTTTGGCGGCGGCGATCGGCAAGGCCGTAGGTGATATTGAGTACGCCATCCTCAAGGCTGGCGGTATAGCGCCATGAGGAGTCAATCACGTTCCAGGCGCGCGGGACAGTAGCCAAAAGGATGGGCAGCGTGATGGTCAGGGACATCGGCGTGACCACGAGGAAGACAAGGGCCGCAAGCAGGACGATCGTGGACGCGTGCAAGGCGGCCGCGGCCAGGGAACGCGCGATGGGGATTTCGGGAATGAGGGTGTCGTTTTCTTCCTCTGCCTGCTGTTCCCGCGACTCGCCGCGGACGCGGGAAAGGATTTCGGCGCGCAGGGATTCGGCCTCGGCCTTTTTCAGGTATGCGATCTCGATGGCCGAGGATTGCCCGCCGGCGGTTTCCACGCGCACGGCCGCGAGCCGGAAGAGGCGGGCGATGACGGGCTCGACGACGTCTACAGCCTGCGTGCGGTCATAGCGCGCGGTGCGCAGCTGCGTAGAAAAAAGACCCTGGCGCAGGGAGAGTTCCTCCTCGCCCAGCTGGTAGCCCATCTGGCGCCACCATACGCCGGAGACTAGCCACACCACAAAGCACACGGCAGCGAAACCAGCCAACGCCATGCTGATATCGCGCAGGGCCTGCGTGCGGTTGTCACCAGTGACAAAGGCAAAGATGCTGCGCAGCGCTTCCATATTAACGTTCAAGGCAAAGGCCGCGATGACGGCCAGGATGACCGACCACAGGCGCAGCAGCGGGGTCAAACGGTGGACGCGTTGGTAGTTCGGTGGAGCACTCATAGGCCGCTCATCCGTTCGCGGGCGTGGTCGGCAAGGCGGGTACGCAGGGCATCGGCAAGCGGGGCTTCCAAGCCCTTAATGGTGGCGTCCGTCGTTGCGGAGGCAGTGTGCAGTTGCAGCTCCTTGAGCCCGAAAACGCGCTCGAGGGGGCCGGCGGTCACGTCGACGAACTGGATGCGGCCGTAGGGCACGACGGTAAAGGTGTGCCAGAGCTTGCCGCGGGTAATGAGCAGCTCATCGTCGGTTTCGCACCAGCCCATGCGGCGCACTTGGGCCGGAATGAGCCAGATCAGCCAGAAAAAGAGGACGGCGAAGAGCCCCGCCGCCCAGTAGAACCACGTAGTCCACCAGTACCCTGCCGCTGCGGCCGCCGCGGCGAAGATGCTCGTCCAGCCCAGGTGGCGGATATAGCGCACGTTGATCAAACGCGGCGAGACGGGGTTCATTTCTTCGCTCATAGCTACTGACAGTAGCAATCGGACTCGTACCCTTGTGCAACTTATCGTTATTCGATATTATCGAATTACGACAACATCGAAAGTCGATAAGAAATCGGCGGAAAGGCTTGTCATGACCACCCCACAGCCCACCTCCCAAGCTGAGCGCCGCGAAATTAACGCTGCGGCCGCCCTCTGCCTGTTCACCATTGCCATCCTCGGCCCCACCTACCTGCGCGACCTTGCCACCGGACACTTTTCCACCGCGCTGAGTGCGGCCATCCCGGAAGGCCTAAGCAAGCACAACCTCGACGGCGGGCCATTCTGGATGCTCACTGCGGGGCTCGTCGTCAAGATTGCAGGAATCTTGATTATCGCGTTCTTTGCCTATCGTTTGGTGAAACCAATGCTTCGTGGGCAGGTTTTCAACACGAAAAACATCCGCTTCCTTAATGGAATGACCTTTGGGATTCTCGTCTGGTTTATCGGACGCTTCCCACTCGAAGGTATGGGCAATAACTGGGCTTCCTCGCAGCTCGACATTGACTGGTGGGCCAACCAGAGCGGTTCCTCATTAGGCGAGCTTGCGCTGCCCTACCTTTTTGTCTGCACCCTCCAGCTCTTCTCAGTTGCCATCAAGCGCGGCAGCAAGCTCGAAGAGGAGGTCGAAGGCCTTGTCTGAGGAGCAAGAGCCCCAGGTGATCTGCCACCTCGACCGGATAATGGAAGAGCGCGGTATTACCGGAGCGGCACTCGCCAAAGAGGTAGGTATCACGCCAGTTAACCTGTCCGTCCTGAAGAATAATCGCGCCAAGGCCGTGCGCTTTAACACCCTTGCGGCACTGTGTACGGCGTTGGACTGCCAGCCGGGCGATATCTTCGAAGTGGAATAGAAAACCTTGTCATTATGTTGGCCTTATGCAGTACTTTGACCTATGTCCACGGAAATCTATAGGAAGAATTCCTAATGGCTGACTAACTCACCGCAGGCGCTTAGTACTAGCCGTGTTATGTCCATGAGGTTTTTGGACTTGGAGTCCAGCTACTTTGTGGACTCGGAGTCTAGGGACTTTGTGGACGCGGAGTCTCCCCGCTTTTTGGACGGGGAGTCCACGGAGTTTTTGTACTGGTGCTAGCTTGGCTTCTTCCGGCGGCTTGGCCGTGGCCCAGAGAGGTTGGGTTTTAGCTCTGGGGGTTGTCGGTGCCACATGCCGACAACGTGGTTTATGTTGATTTGACCGCCGGGTGGACGCTGATTCAGTTGGATCGGTAGCGGAAATGAAAACAGTTTCTCACCGTCGTGATCAGTAAAAAATTCCACATAGTCATCGGCTACGCTGCTGTAGATGGCTCGATTTTTGAAGCGCAGCCCGACGTAGAGGCCGTGCCCCATAACGCGTACCACCCCGCTTTTGTTGATCCACAGCTTGTCCGGGATAGGCCAGAATGCATTTACACCGGTAGAGCTTGGCATTACGGTTGAGGAATCGGCATGGGGTGTATCTTGCTGGATCGCCTGAGTGTCGTTACTTGGTGCCCTGTCTGAAGCTGCAACTTCAGGCAGGGCATTATCTGTCGCGACCACTGTGTCGGCTGCTAAAGCATCTGCCTGGTTGTCGGGGTGAATCCGGTGATATTGTTTCGCGATTTTTGTCCATAAAACATCTGGGTCAATCGGCTGCGTCGGTGGCTGGGCATGCGAGATAATCTCCCAGGCTTGGGCTGGGGTGATGTGCATCTTGCCCCTGAGAAGTCCTTGGTGGCGACGGCGTGTGTTGTAGAAGTTGCGGTAGTCGACAATCAGCTGTTGGACCTGCGCCAGCGTCGTCGGGGTACGAGCATCCAAAAACCTGGTCATGGTTTGGTGCGATCGCTCGTCTTTGCCTTGCGTCGTGGGAGCAAAGCCCGCACTTGATTGAACTCCCAGGCTGGCGAGCCAGCGTTCGGTTTGCGACAGCCGGCCGCGATGGTAGGTGGCAAAGGCATCACCGTTGTCAGAGAGGACTTCTTGGAAAAGTCCGTAAGCATCAATGGCTCCACTTAGCGTGATGCGGGCATCGGTGCCGTTTTCTGGAGTTCCAAAAGCTTGGGAGCCGACGTCGAAGCGGCTGGCATCGTCGACGACTTGGTAGATAGTCACTTGCGTGTGAGGCACATCGAAGAGTCTGTAGGCAAACGCATCGATCTGCCACAGTTCATTGACTTCGCCCCTGGCAAAGTGCCTGTAGGACTTACGCGGTCGTTTACGTGCATTGATGTCAGCGACGCCAGCCTCGTGCAACCATTGTGCGATTAAAGCTCGTGACGGTGGTTGGTCGTAGCCGAGTTCGTCGAGGAAGAAGTAGAAGATTGACCATGGGCCGCAGTCTTGGCCGCGGGCTCTTAACGTACCGCGAGCTTGCAGGACCTGTTGTCGAATCTTGTCATCGTAGACCCGTCGCGGGTTCAGCGGTGCCGTGCTGTCGGGCACGATGCCAGCCCGCCCGCGTTCGGCGATACGTGCTTTGATGTTGTAGTACGTCTGCTTCGATACGCCGATGTTCTTGCAGAACTGCTGGACCGTGATGCCCTCACGGATGGGGTCGAAATCCGCTATCTTCTTGCGGAGAGTAATGGGAATTGCCATCCCCACATTGTCAAGAAGCCAGAGTCCAAAAAGTAGTTAGACATCCTGTCCATAAACCTCCTGGACTCCGCGTCAAAAAACTTCCTGGACTCCGCGTCAAAAAACTAACTGGACTCCGCGTCCAAAAAGTCAATGGACTCCGAGTCCAAAAAGTCACTAGACATCACAGCTTAGTACTAGCCGGCGATGTTTTCTCGGCCTAGCCACCGCTTTTGGGCTTCGATGCGGAGAAAACTAGCGGAAATCGCGGGAGCCGCGCGAGAGGAAATCGCCAAAATCCAGCGGCTCGAGCTTGTCTGCAACCACGCTTACCACGCCGGTGGCATTTTGCACGATGCCGCGGATGATAAGGGCGCGGGCGGTGCGGGCGAGCACCTTCTGCCGGGACCACAGCCCGGGCGAGACCATCACATTCATCAGGCCGGTTTCGTCCTCCACGCCCAAAAAGGTCAGGCCGGAGGCGGTGCGCGGGCGCTGGCGGTGCGTAATGATGCCGGCGATGCGCACGCGGGTGCCATCGGGGACGTGGGGAAGGTGGGAGGAAGGCAGGACATCGCCAAGCGCGGCCCTGACTAACTCCATAGGCTGCTTATCGTGGGTGACGCCGGTGGCGGCGACATCGGTAGCCATCAGCTCGAAGGCCGACATGCCGGGCAGGTGCGGCGAGGCGAGCGCAGACGTGCCAGGCAACATGCCCTCGCGCTCGGTGGCGGCGACGCCAGCCTGCCAAAGCGCTTGGCGGCGTTCCAACCCCAAGCACTCCAGCGCCCCCGCCGTGGCCAGCGCCTCCACCTGCTCCACGCTGAGATCCGCGCGGCGCGACAGATCGGAGACGCTACTAAAGGGCGCGGCGGCCTCCACGCACTCGGCGGCCTTATCCCCCAGACCCTTGATGAGGTTGAGGCCCAAGCGAATCTCGCCGGTAGGCAGCGCCGTGGCCTGCGCGCCGGACTCGTTGATGCTCAGCGGCAGCACGCGCACCCCGTGGCGCCGGGCGTCCTGAATGAGAGATTGCGGCGAATAAAAGCCCATGGGCTGCGCGCGCAGCAAGCCCACACAAAACTCCGCGGGATAGTGGTGTTTAAACCAGGCGGAAAAATACACCAACGAAGCAAAAGACTGCGAGTGCGATTCCGGGAAACCATAGGCGGCAAAGGCGGTAATCTTGGCCCACAGCTTCTCCGCGACCTCGCCCTCGATGCCGTTGGTCACGCGCAGGCCCTCATAAAAGCGGCTGCGCAGCGCGGCCATCTTGGCGGGCGAGCGCTTCGAGCCCATGGCCCGGCGCAGGTCATCGGCCTCCGCGCCAGTAAAACCTGCGGCATCGACCGCAATCTGCATCAACTGCTCTTGAAAAAGCGGAATGCCCAGCGTCTTGCCTAACGATTTCTCCAGCACTGGGTGGTCATAGGTTACGGGCTCGAGCCCATCGCGCCGGCGCAGGTAGGGGTGCACGGACCCGCCCTGGATGGGGCCGGGGCGGATAAGCGCTACTTCCACCACGAGGTCGAAAAAGCAGCGCGGTTTTAAACGCGGCAGCGTGGCCAACTGCGCGCGGGATTCCACCTGGAAGACGCCGACGGCATCGGCGCGGCAGAGCATGTCGTAGACCGCGGGCTCGGCCAGGTCAAGCTCCCACAGGCGCACCTCACGGCCGGTGGTGGCGCGCACGGCGTCGATCATATGGTGCAGCGCCTCCAGCATGCCGAGCCCGAGCAGGTCGAATTTCACCAGCCCGGCGGCGGCGCAATCGTCTTTATCCCACTGCAGCACGGAGCGGCCCTCCATGCGGGCCCATTCCATCGGCACCACGTCCGCGATGGGCCGGTCACATAAGACCATGCCGCCGGAGTGAATGCCGAGGTGGCGCGGCTGGTCGAGGAATTGCTCGGCAAGAGAGGTAACCTCGGCGGGCGGCTCGGCAATACCCTTCGACCACGCATCGGCCGAGCCCTGCGGGAAGCCCAGCGCGCGGGCGGCGTCACGGGTGGCCCCCTTGCGGCGGTAGGTAATAACGTTGGCCACCTGTGCCGCGCGTTCGCGGCCGTGGGTGCGATAGACGTACTGGATTACTTCCTCGCGCCGGCCGGATTCGATATCGATGTCGATATCGGGTGGGCCATCGCGATCCGGCGACAGGAAGCGCTCGAAGAGCAGCTGCGCGGAAATAGGTTCGGCGTTGGTAATGCCCAGCGCGAAGCAGACGGCGGAATTGGCCGCGGAACCGCGCCCTTGGCACAAAATATTTTCGTGGCGGCAAAAATCCACTAGGTCGCACACGATGAGGAAATAGCCGGGAAACCCCAGCTGCTTGATGATGCCCAGCTCGTGCCGCATCTGTTTTTTCGCCTTGGCCTGTATTTCGGGCGGGCGCGAGGCGTAGCGCTTTTCCCCGCGCCGCCAGACCTCGTGTTCGAGCCAGCTCATCTCGGTATGCCCCTCCGGCACGGCAAAATCCGGCAGGTTGGGTGCAAGGGCATCCCAGGTAAAGGAACACTCGCGGGCAAGGCGCACGGTTTCGGCGATAAGCTCGGGGCGACTTGGAAGTAACTGGGCCATCTGCTCGCCAGAGCGCAGCCAACCCGCCCCCATCGGATGGGCCTCCGGTGCGGCTTCTTCCAGGGATTGGCGGTGGGCCAAGGCCCGCTTGGCGGCGGCCAGCCTTACTTGTTCGCGAGTGGCGGCGGCTGGGCGGGCGGTTGCGATGGCTCGCAGGTTATTGTATTTATCCAGGAAACTATGGTGATCCGCGTCTTCGGGAGACATTGTGCACGCATATTCGAGAACTATGCTGTCTATTTTTATTCTTTCGAGAACGTGGTCGATTTTTTGTATCGCCTCCCACCCCAGCAGGAAAAAGCACTCCTCCTCTAGCTCGCGCGCCACGGCATCTAGGGGCGGGTAGGAAACGCCACCCTTTTCGCCGGCATCCATCCGTGCGCGGGCAATAAGGCGCGAGAGGCGGCTATAGCCCTCCGGCGTGCGCGCCAGCACGGTCACCGGGGCCTCAACCAGGGAAAGCTCCGCGCCATAAATGGCCGGAAGGCCCGCCTTAGCTGCGGCTTCCGCGAATTTCATCAGACCGTAAAAGCCATCCCGATCCACGACGGCCAACCCCTCGAGGCCCAGTTCTAGCGCCCGGGCGACCAATTCTTCCGGCTCAGCGGCGCCGTCGAGAAAGCTATAGGAGCTTACCGCATGCAGCTCCGCGAAGGGTACAGCGGAGCACCCGCGCTGGATGGAACTATCGCCGCCGCCGAGATGGCCTACGGCGACGGGCGCGGCGGTGTCCTTACCGGAGAGGATCCTTTCTAAACGCGACCACGGCAGCGCCTTTCCACCATTAAATTTCACCCTTCACAGGGTAATGTCGAATCAGTGTTCTATACAAACCAACGTGATGAGACGCACCCAATAGACAAAGCGGTTCGCTTCTTGCTAGATTGCTAAACGGTCAATTTATTTCAACTCCTACATGTAAGGGGACCTCATGCAGATTCGTCGCGCAGCGGCCGCTACCGCCGCCGTTACCGTCGCCGCCACCAGCCTCGTGGCCTGCTCCTCCGACGCAGATGATGACAAGACCATCACCGTTGGCACCACCGATGATGCAAAGCAGGCCTGGGTTGCCTTTGAGCAAGAAGCCAAGGACGCCGGCTACGACATCGACATCAAGTCCTTCTCGGATTACAACACCCCGAACCAGGCCCTAAACCAGGGCGAGCTGGATACCAATAACTTCCAGCACCTGAAGTTCCTGGCTGAGTACAACCACGGCAACGGCACCAACCTGGTGCCCATCGTCGCCACCGAAATCGTGCCGCTGGCGCTGTTCTGGAAGGGCCACGACTCCCTCGACGGCATCGAGGGCGAAGAAGTTGCCATCCCGAATGACTCCACCAACCAGGGCCGCGCCATCAACGTGCTGGTCCAGGCTGGCCTTATCACCTTGAAAAAGGACGGGCTTATCACCCCGACCCCGCTGGACATCGATGAGAAGAAGTCCAAGGTCAAGGTCGTGCCGGTCGATGCCGCCCAGACCCCATCCGCGCACGGTGAGGGCACCCCGGCGATTATCAATAACTCCTTCCTGGAGCGCGCCGGCATCGACCCGGCCACCGCCGTCTTCCAGGATGACCCGAACTCCGAAGAGGCAGAGCCTTATATCAACGTCTTCGCCGTTCGCGAGGAAGACGCCGATAACGAGGACATCAAGAAGCTCGCCGAGCTCTGGCACTCCGATGCGGTACAAAAGGGCGTCGACGAGGACTCCGCAGGTACCTCCGTCGAGGTCGAGCGCACCCCGGAAGAACTCCAGGAAATCCTGGACAAGCTCGAAGCAGATTTGGACTAATCACCCTTGCCTTCTACCCCGCCGGTTTTCACCCCGGCGGGGTTTGGCACTTCCTCACTAAGGACGCAACCCGTGGCAGATTCCACCCAGAACGGCACTCGCATTGAGTTCCGCAATATCACCAAGGTCTTCCAGCAGAAAAAGGCCAAGGTCAAAGCTCTTGACGATGTCTCCTTGACCGTCGATTCCGGCGAAATCATCGGCATCATCGGCTACTCCGGCGCCGGCAAATCCACCCTGGTCCGCATGATCAACGGCCTGGACACGCCCACCTCCGGCGAGCTGCTGCTCGATGGCCAGAATATCGTCGGCATGTCCGAAAAGAAGCTGCGCGGCATCCGCCGCAATATCGGCATGATCTTCCAGCAGTTTAACCTCATGAACTCCCGCACTGCGGCGGGCAATATTGAGTACCCGCTGCAGCTGCAGGGCATCGGCAAGCGCGAGCGCCAACAGCGCGTGCAGGAGCTGCTGGATTTCGTTGGCCTGGGAGATAAGGGAAAAAGCTACCCTGAGCAGCTTTCCGGCGGCCAGAAGCAGCGCGTGGGCATCGCGCGCGCCCTGGCCACGAATCCTTCGCTGCTGCTTGCCGATGAAGCCACGTCCGCCCTCGACCCCACCACCACGCAGGAGGTCCTCGACCTGCTGCGCCGGGTAAATAAGGAGCTCGGCATCACCATCGTGGTCATCACCCACGAAATGGAGGTCGTGCGCTCCATCGCGGATAAGGTTGCGGTGATGGAAAATGGCCACGTCGTGGAACAAGGCAGCGTCTACCAGGTCTTTTCCAATCCCCAGACCGCCGTGGCCGCCAAGTTCGTCGCCACCTCGCTGCGCAATGAGCCCGACGTGGTGGAAACCGATGACCTGCTCGCCCACGAGGGCCGCCTGTTTACCATCAACCTGACCGAGGAATCCGGCTTTTTCGGCGCCGCGGCCAAGCTGAAGGATGCGGGCGTATCCATCGCCGTCGTCCACGGCGGCATTACCACCTTGCAGCAGCACTCCTTTGGCAAGCTCACCGTGCGCTTGAGCGGCAACGACGCCGCCATCGAAGAGTTCTACCGCGCCCTATCTGCCACCACTCAAATTGAGGAGATTGAACGATGAACGTCAACTATCTCGCCGCCGCCGACTGGGACCGCTTGGGCGGATCGCTTGTCGATGCCATCGTCGACACCCTCATCATGGTCTCGACCACCCTCGTCGTCGCCGGCATTCTGGGCCTGGGGCTCGGTATTTTGCTCTACACCGCCCGCCCGGGCGGCATCCTGCAAAATAAGGCCGTCTACCTGGTGGTCAACCTGCTGGTGAACTTCGTTCGCCCCATCCCGTTTATTATTTTGCTGGCGTTTGCGCAGCCGCTCACCGTCGCCGTGATGGGCGGGTCCATCGGCCGCGAGCCGGCCACCTTCGTGATGGTCATCGCCGCCACGTTCTCCGTGGCGCGCGTGGTGGAACAAAACCTCGTGGCCATCGACCCCGGCGTTATCGAGGCCGCCCGCGCCATGGGCGCTTCACCGTGGAAGATCATTACCTCCGTGATTATCCCGGAGGCCCTCGGCCCGCTGATTCTGGGCTATACCTTCTTGTTTATCGCCATCGTGGATATGTCCGCCATGGCCGGCTACGTCGGCGGCGGCGGACTGGGTGACTTTGCCATCGTCTACGGCTACCGCGCCTTCGAGTGGGAAGTCACCGTCGTGGCCACGCTTATCATCATCGTGCTGGTGCAGGCCGCGCAGTTCTTTGGCAACTGGCTCTCCTCCAAGGTTATGCGCCGCTAATAAGCTCCACGCCCGTGGCCACAAGCGCCTTGCCGGTCTTGGGCGCGTCGCCGCAGGACGAGACCACTCCTTCCACGGCGCGCTGCTCGAGCGTCACGCTCCACCGCCGGCCATCGGCATGCGTGACCACGGGGCCCTGCTTTTCGTCTTCTGCGTGGAGCTGACCGTAGTAGAGGTCCTCGGAGGCATCGATAAGCTCGCGCGCTACCGCCAACTCCGCCACCTGGCCGCGCGGGCCGAAGATGCCGCGCCCGCGATTGACCGGGTAGAAATACTTTCCTTGCGCCGCCGCCGCAATCATCTGCGCGGCGGCTTCCTTATTCATCCGGCCAAAGGAATAGGCCCAGGGCATGAGCATGACCGAGGGCGCGAAGCGGTGCCCCTTCGTGTGCGAGGTCTCCCACACCATATCCGGGTAATCCTCCACCAGCTCCGCGGCGAGCGGCCGGCCCTTCACGGCGCAGCACTTATCGCGCTTAGCGTGGGTGCACACCAAAACCAGCGGTGTTTCGAGAGATCCTCCCCCGTTGCGGCCCGGCGCGGTGAGATCCAAATCCAGGATCTTTTCCGGTCCGGTCAAAAGGACCAATTCCATCACGCCCTGCTCGGCCCACACCAGGTAGCACCGGTGCATGGTGCCGATTTGGCGGCCATCGCGGCCGGGGCGGCGAATCAATTGCAGCCCGGCCTGGCCCTTGAGTTTTTTCTTCAGCTGGGCCGTCAGCTCCGGGCCAAAAGTATCGCCATCAAGCACGTCGCGCGACCAGCCGCCGGGCCACTCAAAGAGGACAAACACGGACTCTTTTTTGGCCGTGCCTGGCAGCGGCTCCACCTGGTAATCTGAACAGAAATCAGTCATATAACCTAGCCTAACCTGTCTGCAGCTCAGCTCACATTTTTGGCAACAATTCGGTCAAGATCCACCCCCAACGCTAGGCAGTAATTACTGGAACTTATACTCTAGTGGTCATGCATAAAGCCCGCCTTTCACTCCTGCTTGCCGCCGCAGCCTTCCTCACCGGCTGCAGCACCGAATCAGCGGATGACACCACCATGGCGGCCTCTGTGGGAAACTCGCACATCAACCCGCTGGGTGAGGCGGATATGAGCATGAAAACGCTGCGCCCAGAGGCCCCTTCGCAGCTCGTGGTGACCAAGGTGCGCGTGGGCCAGCACGATGGTTTTGAGCGCGCCGTCTTCGAGCTCGAGGGCAAGGGTTCCCCGGGCTGGTTCGTGGATTACGCCGATAATCCCAAGCAGCAAGGCTCTGGCCAACCCATTAACTATGCCGGCGATACCGCGCTCAATGTCAATATCGATGGCGTGGTCTATCCGTTTGAGGCAGGCATCGACGAGCCGCGCATTGGCATCGTCGAGGCACCTGCCGGCGGCGTTATTACCCAAGTGGTCAACGGCCGCACCTACGAGGGCCGCAGCCAGTTTGTCATCGGCATGAACCAGCGCAAGCCTTATTCCGTACAGGTGCTAGAAAATCCCACGCGCCTCGTGGTAGATATTCGCTCCTAATACGTCGCTTCCACGCGCCAGCGCCCCTCTGCCCACACCAAGAGCCAGGCGCGCTGGCGCTGTTCCCGCTCAGCCTGGCCCACAATTTGTAGCCGCGCCGCATGCTGTGGTTTTTCGGTCCACCACTGCGTATCCACCGGCCACGGGCCAGCCCAGCCGATAACGCGGTAGCGGTGCGCGCCCCACCCGAGCGCCACGGGCACAGAGGATAGGAGGGCCTCGGCGGTGACGATGACGTCCCGGGCGACGGCATCGATAAGCCGAATGCGCGCGGCCGGGTGGTTCGGCCCGCCGCCTAGGCGTGCGGGAAGCGGCGCGGGAATCCTGCCTGGCCAGCTGCCTTGCGGCGTGGCATCGCGCTGCTCCCCATAGGGAACGTACTCGATGCGCTCGGTCACCCCACGGCCACCGGCGGCCCGCGGCTGCAAGACGCGATCTATGCCCAGCTGCGATTGCACGCGCGAAATCACCCGCTTGACCTGTTCCTGCGAGGTATCCCCGCCCCAGAGGCCATCGGCCTGCGGCCTAGCCACCTCCACCGGCTCGAGCACCAGCCGCACGATCGCGGCGCCGTCCTTGCCGCTCGAGCGCGCCGCCGTAAGCCACCCATCCAGCTGCCAGCGCACCCGGTCCGCGGTCGCTTGCTCCGTCAACGCCTCGTGCGTGCGCCATACCCGGGCCACGGTTTCACCAGTGGCCAGCTCCGCCACCACGCGCAGGCGCACGCACACCACTTCCGCCTCCGCCAACCGCACGTGCAGCTGCGCGGCCAATTGCCGGGCCACGAATGCCGCCGCATCCACGCGCTCGATGGATTGCTCGCTGCTCACGGACAGATCGGGCCGCGCCATTTCCGGGGACACGCGCCGGTCCGCCCGCGCGTGCGCCACCTCGTGCGCACGTTTGCCCTGCTGCCCAAACCGGGTGACCACCTGCTTAAACGGCAGCTCCGCCACATCACCTAACCGGCGCACGCCCAATTTCTGCAGCTGGGCCACAAATTCCGCAGAAAACCCCAGCGCAGCCTCCTCGGCTAAGACGCCCACGGGCTGGGCGGTCAAGAAATCCCGGGACCCGCCCTCCGGCACCACCGCGCCTACCCCGCGGTGCCGAGCCGCGATGATGGCCGTGGCGATCTCGTCTGCCACGCCGAGGGTGGAATCAAAACCGGCGTGCGCGGTGGCATCGGCAAGCATCTCCAGCGCTTCCGGCCCGTGGTAGCGCAGCGCCGCACCCGCATCCACGATGGCCAAGCCGGGGCGCAGCACCTCCACAGACGAAGCCACGGCGTCCAAGCCCACCGCAATCTCCGCGAAAGCCGCGCCATCCCTATCCGGGTTCGCCTCCACCACCTTTATCTCAGGACAAATCGCCTGGGCCTGGCGCAGGCGCATCCCGCGCCGAATACCCACCCGACGCGCCGCGCTATCGCAGACCAGCACCGCATGATTGCGCGCAATCAACACCGGCCCCGGTTGCGCGACCGCCTGGATAGGCCAATCCGGAAACCACACCGCGGCCGCCCTCATACTGCCTCCAACCTACGGGGTTCGCCCATGGTGAGACTGCCGCGCGCGGTCCCCTTTTTCGAGTCCACCGCAAGATCGATGTCCACGCCGCGGATGCGCCCGCTGCCCTTGCCGATGCCCCGATACGTACTCACCTCCGCCCCAATGCGCACCGCGGTGCCCGGCAGCCGCGCGCCCACGGTCAGCACCGCAGCCTGCCCGCCGCGGATCTTCGCCCACACCGGCCGCGCCTTGGCCGAGCTCAGCTCGCCGGGCGGGCCATGGTGGACGATAAGGTCCATGCCCTCTGCCAGCACACTGGTTACCGCCCATGACTCCAGGCCCGGATCGGGGACGGTGACCACGTTATTGAGACTCCCCATTTCGGCAACCTGTGCGAGAGAAAGATCCGGCCACCCCACTATCCCCACATGACCCCCGTGGGCCGTAAGATGGCAGATAAGCTCCACCACGAGCGCGGGACACTCCGCACACGAGACCACCTTCCGCCGGGCGAGCCCACCTGCGGGAAGTAGCCGCGCCAGCTGGGGAACGGTATCTACCAGCTCGTCTTCATCCTCCTGCTCCATCGCCTGCATGCGGGCGCGCAGCACCGCAACGCGGTCGGACCTCTCCAGCCCCGCTACCGCTTTTTCCAGGCGAACGCTCGTTTGACTCACCCACACAGTATGAACCCTCAACCGGACACATGCAACTGTATGTTCGAATGGTAGTCTTAAGCGCATGAACCTGAACGAGGCCTACGGTGCTATGCGCGAGAATCTAACCCCCATCCCCACCCCGCCGTGGGTGCGCCTCGGATCCTCCATCCTGCTCGGCGCCACCGTCGCGCTGCTGACCACCCGCACCCATTTCTTCGCCACCCTATCTGGGGCCGCGGTCTGCCTCGTGGCGGCCTTCGTCTTGGTCTTTGCCCACCCCTACCGCCGCGAGATGCGCTCCTATGCCGACCGGCACGATGCCGATCTCATCCCCACCATCGCGCAGCTAGTACCGCTGATGATTTTGTGGCTCCTTATTATGCTCGCACCCATCCTCGGCCTGCCCGCGTGGGGCTCGGCGCTGGTGTGGGGTGCGGTCTCAGGTATAAGTTTTATCGCCTTCCCCCACGTGGATGGCACGCGCCGGCTGGCCTTTGTCTAATCCATGCGACACTGCGGGGACTTATCCACAGGATTTCCCCGGGTTTTCGCGCTGCGGATTCGGGTTATCCACAGTTTGCACCTTTGCAGTTGCCCTAGCGATTGAGCGCGGGCTACTACCGCCCTAGCGTAGGCGGCATGAACGCACTCGAGACCTACCTCACCGCCCTCGCGCCCGGCATGGATATCATCGCCGCGTGCCGCGGGCTCTCTGGGTCTAAGCTCATGGAGCGCGGCGCGCCCGATGCCATCGCCGCCGACCTGCTCCTTTTATGCGAAAGCTACTACGGCCGCACCGCCTTTAGCCGGATGCAGCGCCGCGCCATTGCCGATGCCCGCACCAACGCCCACCCCATTGCCCTCCTCGCCGGCATCGAGCGCGTGGTCAACCGCGCGCCCAGCAAGAAGCAGGCGTGGGAGCTGCGCGCGGAATGTTGTGCGATGTCCGCGGAGATGAGCGCCATTATCAAACACGCCCGGCGCCGGGTGCGCGAGATGAAAAAGTCCACGGTCAGCCCCGGCGTGCGCACCTACCGGCGCCCCAATGACTACTGGACGCTCGCTATTACTGGCACCTCCCGCTTCATTGCGGATCTGCAGGGCGCGATTACTGCCGCCGATAAAAAGCCTCTGCAGGCCGTGGAAGATATCTTCTTCGGCGCCGGCAGCGCCGCGCGCTCCACGGTGGTCACCAACGCGATCGTGCCGCTGGAGAAATTCATTCGCATCCGCGACGGCCACGGCGACGACGTGCAACTCGATCTCACCAACGGTGCGACCATGTCCGGTACCGAGTACCTGCGCCGCGTGCTTAACGATACCGGCTATTCCGCCCCCGGCCCCAGCGGCAACGGCAGCGGTGATGGCGAAACGGGCTATGTCACCCTCGTGCATCCTGTAGAAGGGCCGGTCAACCTCTACCGCACGGCGCGCGTGGCCACCGATAAACAGAGGATGATGGCGGCCGCGGAAAATCCGCGCTGCGCCTGGCCCGGATGCAATCAGCCGGCCGATTTATCCCAGGTCCACCACCTCACGGCCTGGAGCCGCGGCGGGGAGACCAATATGAACAACCTCGTCGTGTGCTGTGCTTACCACAACGGCATCAACGACGACGATCCCAATGCCCCGCCTCGGCGCGGACGGCTAGAAAGGGTGGGCGGTCGCATCGTCTGGCGGCCACCTGTAACACCCCGCAACTAGCCGCAGGTATGCGTATAAGGCGCTCAAGTACTGAGCGCCTTATACGCATGCCGTTTTGTGGGTTTTACTCCCACTCGATGGTTCCCGGTGGCTTGGAGGTGCAATCCAAGACCACGCGGTTGACGTCCTTTACCTCGTTAGTGATGCGGGTGGAGATCTTCTCTAGCACGTCATAAGGCAAGCGGGTCCAGTCCGCGGTCATGGCGTCCTCGGAAGATACCGGGCGCAGCACGATGGGGTGGCCGTAGGTGCGGCCATCGCCTTGGACGCCGACGGAGCGGACATCGGCAAGCAGCACGACCGGGCACTGCCAAATCTGCTCGTCCAATCCGGCATTGGTCAGCTCGGTGCGGGCAATCAGATCCGCCTGGCGCAGGGTCTCGAGGCGGTCCTCGGTGACCTCGCCGATGATGCGGATGCCCAGGCCCGGGCCCGGGAAGGGCTGGCGGCCGACGATCTCTTCCGGCAGGCCCAACTCGCGGCCTACCGCGCGCACCTCGTCCTTAAAGAGCAGGCGCAGCGGCTCGACGAGCTCGAACTCGACGTCATCCGGGAGGCCACCGACGTTGTGGTGCGACTTAATATTGGCGGTGCCGTCGCCGCCGCCGGATTCGACGACGTCCGGGTACAAGGTGCCTTGGACGAGGTAATCGACGGTGGAGCCGGCGGGGGCATCGTCAAGCACACCGGCCACGGCGCGCTCGAAGGAGCGGATGAACTCCGCACCGATGGCCTTGCGCTTTTCCTCGGGGTCGCTAACACCCGCCAGCTTTTTGAGGAAGGCCGAACGCTCGTCGGCGGTGACCAGCTTGGCGCCGGTCGAGGCCACGAAATCCGTTTCAACCTGCTCGCGCTCGCCCGCGCGCAGCAGGCCGTGGTCGACGAAGACGCAGGTCAGGCGATCGCCAATGGCGCGCTGCACCAAGGCTGCAGCGACCGCAGAGTCCACGCCACCAGACAGGCCGCAAATAGCGCGGCCTTCCTCGCCTACTTGGGTGCGGATATCCGCGATGAGCTGCTCGGCGATATTATCGGCGGTCCAGTTCTGCTCCAGACCGGCGATCTCCGTGAGGAAGCGGGTGAGCACTTCTTGGCCGTGCGGCGAGTGCAGCACCTCTGGGTGGTACTGCACGCCGGCCATCTGCTTGGCCGGGCACTCCATCGCGGCGACTGGGGCGCCGGCGGAGGTTGCGGTTACGTCGAAGCCCTCGGGGGCGGCGGAGACGGCGTCGCCGTGGGACATCCATACCTTGTGCGTGGGCTCGAGGCCCTCGTGCAGGATGCCGCCCTTGACGTCGATGTCGGTGCGGCCGTATTCACGCTCACCGGTAGACGATACGGTACCGCCGAGGATGTGGTTCATGGCCTGGAATCCGTAGCAAATGCCGAAGACCGGGACGCCAAGCTCCAGCAGCTCAGGCTTGAGCGCTGGGGCGCCATCGGCATAGACGGACGACGGGCCGCCGGACAAAATAAGCGCGGCGGGGTCTTTAGCTTTGATTTCCTCGATGGAGGCGGAGTTGGAAACAACCTCGGAGTAGATTTTGGCCTCGCGCACGCGGCGGGCAATGAGCTGCGCGTACTGAGCGCCAAAGTCCACGACGAGGACTGGGCGCGGGGTAGTATTTGGCTTAGTCACGCCCCATAGTCTAACCCATAGGCCCCGCGGCCCAGGAAGCGCTTGCCCATGTAGGGCATTGCGGCGGCTTTCGCGCCGTGGTGGCGCGGGGCGCGCAAGCGAATCGGGGTGCGCAAGGGCCCCTGTTGCGCGGCTGCGCGAGATGAAACGATTCGGGGCGAGCGGCGCGGGCTTGCACGGTGCGAGGCGCGCCGCGCGCTACTTAGTAGCGAACCGCGAGCTCGACCTTCTGGAACGACTTCAAGTCGGTGTACCCACACTTTGCGAGGGCACGCCGCAGCGCACCCACGAGGTTGGTGCGGCCGAATGGTTCACTGGATGGGCCGTGCAGCACGGTTTCCAGGCTCGGCGCAGCCACGGGCGCAGCATCGCCTGCGGTGAGGAAATCCACATCGAGGTCGGTATCGACGCCGGCGAACTGCGCGTATCCGCGCGGGAACCGAGGATGGCCTGCGGTAGCCGGCCAGTACCATCCCCTACCGCCTGCCTCTCGGGCCTGGGCAAGAAGGGGGCCGAGCGCGACGCTATCGGCGCCGCAGGCGAAGGCCTTGGCGATGGTCCCGGAGTTATCGAACTCCGCATCCGCAATGATGTGCACGTAGCGGCCTTCGGTCTCGTCGAGGTAGTCGCGGCGGGCGGCGGCGGCATCGGCAATGGCGGTGGCCATGGCGGTATCGATGCCGACGGTTTCCGCGTTGGTCGTCACGCCCGCGCCCACGATGACGCCGGCCGCCCCGGTGCGCATCAGGTGCAGCGCCGTGGTGTAGTCGGCCACGCCACCGGCGATGACGGGTACTTCGAGCGAGCCGATAAATTCCTTCAGGTTCAGCGGCTCGCCGCCGGTGGCGACGTGTTCCGCGGACAGCAGCGTGCCCTGGATGAACAGTAACTCGGCCCCAGCCGCGATGGCCTTGGGCGCCATCTCGCGGGCGTTTTGGGGCGAAACGCGCACGGCGACGGTCACACCGGACTCGCGCACTTGGGCAATGCGGGAGGCAAGGAGGGCATCGTCAAGCGGGGCGGCGTGCAGCTCCTGAATGGTGGAATTATCGCCCGGCTGGGAATAGATGCGCGCCAAGGCACCCTCGAGGTCCTCGTGGCGGCCCCACAGGCCTTCGGCGTTGATGACACCGAGCCCGCCCTGCTTGCCCATCTCGATGACAAACTCGGGCGTGGCGAGCGCATCGGTGGGGTGCGAAACGAAGGGGGTATCGAAGGTATAGGCATCGATATTCCAGGTGGTATCCACGTCCTTGGACGAGCGCGTGCGGCGCTGGGGGACGATGGAGACCTGGTCTAAATCAAAGGTGCGGCGGGCCTCGCGGCCGATGCCGATTTCGGCGTATTCACGCATGTTTGTCCTAGCGGTAGTTCGGGGCTTCGGCGATTTGCTGCAGGTGGTGCGGGTGGGATTCCTTCAGTCCCGCGGCGGTGATCTGGACAAATCGCTTGGTCTTGAGCTCATCTAGGGTGGCCGAGCCGGTGTAGCCCATGGCCGCGCGCAGGCCGCCGATGATTTGGTGCACGATGGCATCGATCTCACCGCGGAAGGGCACGCGACCCTCCACGCCTTCTGGCACCAGCTTGTCCTCGCTGCGTACGTCGGCCTGGAAGTAGCGGTCCTTGGAGTAGGAGCGCTTTTCGCCGGAGAGCCCGCGGCCCTGCATAGCGCCCATGGAGCCCATGCCGCGGTAGCGCTTGTACTGCTTGCCCTGGTAGACCACGATGTCACCGGGCGCCTCAGTGGTGCCGGCAAACATGGAGCCCAGCATGACGGTATCGGCACCGGCGGCCAACGCCTTGGCGATGTCACCGGAGTACTGCATGCCGCCATCGCCGATGACCGGCACGCCCGCGGGGGCGGCGACGGCTGCGGCCTCCATCAGCGCGGTGATTTGCGGCGCACCGACGCCGGCGACGACGCGGGTGGTGCAGATGGAGCCCGGGCCGATGCCGACCTTGATGGCGTCCGCGCCGGCGTCGATCATCGCCTGGGCGGCCTCGCGGGTGGCGAGGTTGCCGCCAATGACATCGACCTTGTCGCCGAAGTCCTTCTTCACGCGGGAAACCATCTCGAGCACGCGGTTATTGTGGGCGTGGGCGGAATCGACGACAAGGGCATCAACGCCGGCATCGACAAGCGCGGCGGCGCGCTGATAGGACTCCTCGCCGGTACCAATGCCCGCGGCAACCAACAGACGGCCGGAAGCATCCTTGGAGGCGTTGGGGTACTGCTCGGATTTGACGAAGTCCTTGACGGTGATAAGGCCAATGAGCTTGTTATTTGCATCAACAATCGGCAGCTTTTCTACCTTATTGGCCGACAGCAGCTCTAGGGCCTCGTCCTTGGACACGCCCTCGCGCGCGACGACGAGCGGCATCGCGGTCATGACATCGCTGACCTTGCGATCAAAGTCCGGCTCGAAACGCATATCGCGGTTGGTGCAAATGCCCAGCAGGGTGCCGTCCTTATCCACGACCGGCAGGCCGGAAATGCGGAAGCGGGCGCACAGGGCGTCGACCTCGCCAATGGTCATCTCGGGGCGGGCGGTGACCGGGTCCGTGACCATGCCGGACTCGGAGCGTTTGACGATTTCTACCTGCTCAGCTTGCGCTTCCGCAGAAAGGTTGCGGTGCAGCACGCCGATGCCGCCCTGGCGCGCCATGGCAATAGCCATGCGGGCCTCGGTCACGGTATCCATCGCCGCGGAGGCCAGCGGCACGCCCAGGCGAATATTGCGGGTAAATTGCGCGCCGGTATCGACCTCAGAGGGCACGATATTGGACTCGGCGGGCAAAAGAAGCACGTCATCGAAGGTCAAGCCGCGCAGGGCTACCTTGTTCGGGTCATCTCCACCAGTGTGAATAGGGTAATCGCTCATCGAGGTATCTCCTTAAACAGGTTCAGCGGCTACCCCAACTGTAGTGCGTGCCCGGCCAATGACACCATTCAGGCTAGGGGTTAATTGCCTTAAGCGGGCAAGTTCAATAGGCTCGCAGGCGTGAACTTCTTCGCCAATATGCCCCGCGATCCTTTTGCAGACGATCCGAATGACCCCGCCTCCTTCCTGGAGGAGGACGAGCAGATCATGCCGCTTTCCGATGAAGACCGCCTCGCCCTCATCCACGATCTCGCCCTGGTAGAGAAATTCGCAAGTGTGCTCGGCCCGCGCGGGATCGATGGCATCTTCTTCTTATGTGAAGACTGCCAGGAAAACCACTTCTACGAGTGGGACATTATGGCCGCCAATATGCGCGCCACGCTGGCAGGCGAGCTTGCCCCAGTGCACGAGCCTGGAGCAGAGCCGGACCCGCGCCGCTACGTGCCGTGGGACTACGCGTTGGGTTACTTGGACGGCTTGGAAAACCGCTAGGGCTTTAGTGGCGAGGGCTTTAGCCTTGCCCTCGTTACTCGAAGCCTGTTACTCGGAGCCTGGCCCCAACTGAATGGTTGTGGTGGGGCTTTCTTCGGGCTCGCGCGTCTCAGGCTGCGAGTTCTCCGGCGCTTGCTCCGTTACCACCACGGTTGAGGTCTGGTACTGCGTTTCCGTCACGGTCTTCGGCGCCGGTTCGGGCTTGTCCTGCGGCTGCTGGCCCGGCACGGTCTCGGTGGCGGTTTCCGTCACGGTCGTGTGCTTCGGACGGGCAGAGCGCTTCTTTTCGGCCTCTTCCTTGGCGGCGATGGCGTTTTCTTCCTTGCCTTCGGCCTCTTCGAGCTTGGCGCGGGCTTCCTTCATGAGTTCCCGCGCGCCTTCGATATCTCCCTCTGCCGCGCGGGATTCCATCTCATCTAAGGTCCCGGCCAGCTCCACGTTGCGGGTTTCATCTGGGTGATCAAAGGCGCCGGAATTAACCATGACCCCGCCCGCACCGGCGAGGATCACAGTGGCGGCGGCCGCGCCGATAAGCCCATGCATCACGGGGCGATTGCGCCGGCGAGACCGCACCTTATTGAGGCTTACGACTTCCGGTTCTTCCTCTACCCCATCCACGCGCGGGGCTGGCGGCATCTGCTTATCGATGTCCCCCTTCAGCCCCAGCAGTAGCCCAGCGAGCTCATCGCTGCCGTTGGAGGGATCTTTGCCCTGCGACAGCTCGGTGAGGAATGCATCATCATCTACCAAGGGCTGGAGCTGCTCCGTCAGGTCATCGTTATTCTTTTTAGAATGCTTGGAGGCCATGATGGTTTCTGTCCCTCCTTCCTTTCTTAAGGTGTACGCGTGCGACTAGAGCGGGGGTTGTGGCTTTAGCCCTCGGTAGCTAGTTGTTGCCCAAGAGCCTTTCGCAATTGTGCGAGAGCTCGGTGCTGTGCGACGCGAACCGCACCCGGGGTAGACCCCACGATATCGGCGGTTTCTTCTGCCGAAAGACCAACGAACACGCGCAAAATAACGATGTTTTTTGCCTTGTCACTTAAGGTATCGAGCAAGGCGCGCATTCTGTTACTACCGTCATTTTCCAGCGCCCATTCCTCGGGAGTCGCCTCGTTCGCGGTGCTTTCTGGAAGCTCTTCGGTGGGTGTAGAGCGGTCGCGGCCCATGGCGCGGTGGGCATCGGTGACCTTATTAAAAGCGATGCCGTAGACATAGGCCATAAACGGCCGGCCCTTGTCTTCATAGGAATCGATAGAGGTGGCGACGGCGAGGCAGATTTCTTGGGTCACGTCTTCCGCGGTGGGCTGGCGCCCGCCACCGATGCGCGCGCGGCAATAACGCAGCACCTGCGGATGAATAATTTGCAGGATAGATTGCAGTGCGCGGCGGCTACCACCAGCGGCCAGCGGGACGAGTTCCGCTAGCTCTTTATCCTTATCGCTCACGAGTGCACCCTCTGCAGACTATTAAATCGATATTCAACCATATTTCCTCTGGGGCAGGGAGTACAAAGGGACTATTGCGTTGCACACCTCCGCCTCGGCACTGCCCTTGCTTGGCGATGCCCCAGCAAGGAAAACACCACCAAGAAACCCACGCCTAGCGCGTTGTACCCGCTTTGAAGGCGGGTTTATGGCCCCTGCACAATAGAAAGAGGAAAATTCATAATTCGTTAACCTTAGCCATTATTGCAGGTAAATGGGCGCTAACGAGTCCCATAAATAGATACAATACCTAGAAGTTAAATACTAGTAACCCTTTGTTTACCAAGACGCGACACACTACAAATCGTTGCGGTTCGCGGATGACTCTCCACCGGCCGCCAGCGTAAGAATTCTCGTCCTGTTATAAGGAGCTTAAGAAACGTGTCTCAGTCCAAGTCTCTTCTCGGACCTACTGCAGATGTATGGGATTGGCAGTTGCAAGGTGCGTGCCGCGGTGAAAACTCGGACGTGTTTTACCATCCAGACGGAGAGCGTGGCCGCGCCCGTGCCCAGCGCGAAAACCGCGCCAAGGCCATCTGCAATTCCTGCCCGGTTATCGAGCTCTGCCGCGAGCACGCCCTGCGTTCGGCCGAACCGTATGGCGTCTGGGGCGGAATGAGCGAGTCTGAGCGCGTGGTGGCGCTGCGCAAGCGTCGCCGCGCAACGGTCAACGCTTAAGCCACAATTTAAGTTAGCGCGTAAAGCCCACACACCTCGCTCGCGGCGGGCGGGAGTCCGGGGTTCCGGACTAGCCCTGCTTGGCCAGCGCCTGCTGCAAATAACGCCCCGTGAGGGACTCCTTCGAGCCCGCTAAGTCCTGGGGCGTGCCACTAAAGACGAGGCGGCCGCCGGCTGAGGAGGAACCCAAAGCTTGGCGGCTTTTGTGAACTATCCTCTCTCCTTCTGCCACTGGCGGCTAAAAAGGCCTACCGGGGCATCGCACGGGTTATGGTTTCCGCGTGCTTTACGTATAAGCCAGAAGCCCGCCGCAAGCCGACCCAATAAGACGGGGAGGCTGCGGCGGGCTCTGGGCTATAGCGCAGGAATTAGTGGTGGTGATGGCCGTGGCCGTGACCGGCCTCAGCGTTGTCTTCTTCCTGCGGCTTTTCCACGACGGATGCCTCGGTGGTAAGAACCATGCGGGCAACGGAGGTGGCATTGACCACTGCGGAGTGGGTGACCTTCACGGGATCGATGATGCCGTTATCGATGAGGTTGCCGTACTCCAGGGAGTTGGCGTTAAAGCCTTCCCCGTTGGCCATCTCAGATACGCGGGAGACGATGACGGAGCCATCGAGCCCTGCGTTTTCTGCGATCCAGAATGCCGGGCGGGTCAGGGCGCGGGCGACGGCGAGCACGCCGACCTTAGCCTCGCCCTCAAAGTCCTGGGCAAAGGACTCGAGTTCCTTGGAGATCTGTACCAGCACGGAACCGCCGCCGGCGATGACGCCTTCTTCTACGGCCGCGCGAGCGGCGTTGATGGCGTCCTCGACGCGCAGCTTGCGCTCGTTGACCTCGGTCTCGGTTGCGGCACCGACGCGGATAACGGCGACGCCGCCGGAGAGCTTAGCCAAGCGCTCCTCGAGCTTTTCCTTATCCCAGGTGGAGTCGGTACGGGCGATTTCGCCGCGGATCTGTTCACGACGATCATCGAGGGCTGCGGCGCTGCCGCCGCCATCGACAAGCACGGTGTCTTCCTTGGTGATGGTCACGCGGCGCGCGGAACCCAGCACCTCAAGGCCGACCTCGTTCAGGTTGACGCCCACCTCAGGGTCCACCACGGTGGCGCCGGTAACCACGGCCAGGTCATCCATGAAGCCCTTGCGGCGCTCGCCAAAGTACGGCGCCTTCACAGCGGCGACCTTCAGCACCTTGCGGATGGAGTTGACCACGAGCGCCTGCAGCGGCTCGCCTTCAACGTCTTCCGCGATGATGAGGGTCGGGCGGTTGGTTTCCGCAATCTTTTCCAGCAGCGGCAAGAAGTCCGGCAGGGAAGAAATCTTGTTGCGGACGAGCAAAATGGCGGCATCGTCAAGCACGGCGTGGTTGGTCTCTTCCTCCGTAGCGAAGTACGGGGAAAGGTAGCCCTTGTCAAAGGAAATACCTTCGGTGACATCCACGGTGGAGTCCATGGTCTGGGATTCTTCGACGGTGACCACACCATCCTTGCCCACCTTTTCCATGGCGCCGGCAACCATCTCGCCGACCTCCGGATCGCGGGAGGACACGGTGGCTACCTGCGCAATTTCAGAGGCGGAGTTGACCGGGGTGGCGCGTGCCTTGAGCTCTTCGACGGCCTTTTCCGCCGCCGCGGAGATGCCGCGGTTAAGCTCTACCGGGTTAGCGCCGGCTGCAACGTTGCGCAGGCCCTCAAAGATGAGCGCCTGGGCCAGCAAGGTCGCGGTGGTGGTGCCGTCGCCAGCGATGTCGTTGGTCTTGACCGCAACGGACTTAACCAGCTGAGCGCCGAGGTTCTCGAAGGGCTCCTCGACGTCGATATCGCGGGCGATGGTCACGCCGTCATTGGTAACGGTCGGGCCACCGAAGGCCTTGGACAGTACGACGTTGCGGCCACGCGGGCCGAGGGTGACCTTGACGGCATCAGCCAGCGTATCGACGCCGCGCTGAATTCCCTCGCGGGCTTCTTGGTCGAATGCAATAAGCTTTGCCATAAGTAGTTCCTACTTCTCGATGATGGCGAGGATGTCGCGCTGGCTCAGCAGCAAGTACTCTTCACCGTCGTACTTCAGCTCGGTGCCGCCGTAGCGGGAGAAGACAACGGTGTCGCCTTCCTTAACGTCCATTGGGATGCGGTCATCGTCGTCTTCCCAGCGGCCCGGGCCGACGGCGATAACGGTTGCTTCCTGCGGCTTTTCCTTTGCGGAGTCCGGGATAACCAGGCCGGATGCGGTGGTGGATTCTGCTTCTACGATCTGTACGAGGACGCGGTCCTCAAGCGGCTTAATAGTTGCCATGATGTTTCCTCCGTATTGTTCGTTTGCGCGCCTTAATGGCGCGCGCGTGCCGGTTGTGGATGTCCAGCACAGCCGTCGTCGCGGGTGAACAACTGTGGGTCAAACAACCTGATTAGCACTCTACCCTCGTGACTGCTAACCCTCAACAACGACGCGACCCCCGCAGCGGGGCCACACTAATGCGCCGTGTAGGTCAAAGACGGTGAATAAGCAGCCTTGAGCAGTCATTTTAAATCCATCCACCAGTTTGAAGCCGTTTCACCCATCAGTTTGAGCGCGTTCTACCCATCAGAATATCGGCGATTCATCCATCAGTTTGTGCGGATCTGGGCGGTTGAGCGCAGGAATCCCGCAAGAATGAGCTTGACCGCACACAGCGCAAGGAACATTGCACCAAAAATCGCGCCAAACGGCTCCCACCACACTCCGGCAAGGCCCTCCCGCAGCGCGCTCATCCCAGAATAAGAATCGGGATACAACAGCTCGTTGAGCACCGCGACCACCGCCACGCTCAAGGCGATGACTAGGACCGCAGCAGTAACAGTCAAGCAAAATGCCTCGCCCACCTGCACCCGCACCCACGCTGCTGGCGAGGCACCGGCCAACCGCAGGCCGCGAACATCGCTGGCGATGCGCGAGCGCATGATGAGTGAAGTCAACACCGCACCAACGATGCTTGGGGCCACGACTGGGCCGAGAAACGCCGCGAAGACCTGCCCCGACGACAAGGTGTCTAAGTCGCCCATACTACTTTTGAACATCCTTATCCCCGAGCCGACCGCGACAATCAAGCCACCAAACAGCACCCACGGGACGATATGGGGCACGGAAAAGCGGCGGCGCACCCGCACATTGGCCCCGGCGATGCCGCATAGTCGCGTCCATTGGTCCACGGCGGGCATGAGCCATGGCGTCATGAATGCCACCAGGATGACCAGCCCCATGGAAGCGGCGATGCTATCGGCCGGCTCCTCTATCTGCAGGCAGCCGTACACGGCACCGCCCACCAAACCGGCAGCCACAAGGCAGCGCAGCATCACCCACACGCGGCGCGGTTCCACCCGCGGGCGAAAGACCCGGCGCAGTGGCACTAGGGCACCGCAGACCGCCGATGCCACGCAAATGGATACAGCGATGCGGATGACTAGCGGGGTAATGGCCAGCTCCGGCATGGGAATCCCGTCACTGCGAAAGGCCGCGGCCATGGGCTCGACAAACAGGCGCGCCGGGAAGGTCCCTATCAGCGCAGCGATAGCGCTCACGGCAATCACCTGCCCCACGATGAAGCTATTGATCATCCACCCAGGCATACCAATCATGCGCCACGAGCGGTACACGGGTTCGCGTTCTTCAATAATCAGCCGCATCTGCGACAGCGTGATCAACACAACTGTGCAGACCGCCATGCCCAGCACGGTGCCGCCGAGCGGCCCCGTGGGATCTTCGTCCGCATCCGAGGTGGCCACCAGCATCGATACCGCCAGCGCGCACGCGGCCGATGAGACCACCATGGTCAAGGCCACGGCAAGCCATGAGAGCCAATTGCTTTGTAAGTCCTTAAGCCACACCAGCATGGTTGGCCTCCTGGAGCTCGATAATGCGGTCGGCGGCCTCCGCGGCAAGGTGCGAGTGGGTCACCATGACCACCGCGGCCCCACCCCGTGCGGCGGTGCGGAGGTGGGTGAGGACGAGCTGGGCGGTGGCATCGTCAAGCGCGCCCGTGGGCTCATCAGCAAAGATATACGGCGCATCGGCCAGCAAAGCGCGGGCGACGGCGACGCGCTGCTGCTGGCCGCCGGACAGCTGCGCGGGCAGGCGGCGCTCAAGCCCATCAAGCCCCAGAGACGCAAAGGTCTTCTGCACCTCGTCGCGGCTGCAACGCCGGCCAGAAAAGTGCGCGGTCAACGTGGCATTTTTGCGAGCGTTGAGCGATTCCAGCAGGTTATAGTCCTGGAATACGAAGGCGCGCTCCGTGCGGCCCGGCGCGTTGACCGTGCCGGAGCTGGGCTTATCCAGCCCGGAGAGCAGGTTCAACAGCGTGGTCTTGCCGCTACCGGATGGCCCCATAATAGCGACAAATTCCCCCGGCTCGATGCTTAAGTTCACCTCGGCGAGTGCGGTATGGCTGCCGTAGCGCTTGCTCAGATTCTGTGCTTTTAACATGCCTTCCATTCCACCGGCCGGCCCCCGCACGCGCGATGGGGAAGGCTGTCCGAAAAATGGTGGGGCTAGCTCTACTGCCCCCACCCCGGCGCGGCGGCTAGGCTGAACGGATATGCGAACTGTCAAGGCCAATGGGTGGAGCCTCGTCCTCGGAATACTCGCCCTTCCGGGACTCGTGATTTCGGTGCTCATGCTGCCGTGGATTCCGCTGGTAGCCCGCGCCGCAGAGTTTATCGGCCGCATTGGCGCGAAGTGGATGGGCGTTGATATTCCCCCGCGGCGGGCCAACAGATGGTTTGATTGGCAGCAGTTTTATCACCTTTTACTACAGCTTCTTATTTGCGTGGCCTGCTTTGTCAACTGGGTCTCTGTCGGTTTTGTCGCGGGCGTACTGGTCATCGCGCCGTTTATTCCGCAGGCCGAGTTCAATGCCGGCGAGTGGACCACCGATAATCGCCCATTGATTTTTGTCGTGTGCTGGCTCGCGGCCGCCGTGCTCTTCGTCCTACTGGTGGTGCTCAACCGCCTGCTGGTCAAGGCCTCTATTTCCCTCACCCGGCTCGCGCTGAGCCCCTCCGCGGAGGAGTTGGCGGCCTCGCGCGCCACGCTTATTGATGCCTTTTCGGGCGAGCGCCGCCGCATCGAGCGCGAGCTCCACGATGGCCCCCAGCAGTACCTGACCGCGCTCAAGCTCAACCTGGCAGCGGCCAAACTCCAGTCCCCGCCCGAGGCCCAGCAGGCGCTTGCCGATGCCGAACATAACGCCACCCAAGCCCTATCCGCCCTGCGCGCTACCGTGCGCGGCATTGCGCCACAGGTGCTTTTCGATGACGGCCTCATCCCCGCCCTCGATGAGCTCTTGGCCCACAGCGGGCTCGACGCGGAACTGCACGTCGAAGGCGCGGAACGATCGATTGGGGAAACGACGGCGCTACTGGCCTACCACGCGGTAGCAGAGGCGCTGACCAACGCCTCAACCCACGGCGCGGCCACCGCCGCCACCGTGTCCATCTCTTTTGGCGACGATCTTCACCTCAGCATCCGCGATAACGGCTCCGGTGGCTTCTCTACAGGAGTAGGCCCTAGCGCGTCCGACCCCGCGCACTCCCGGGTCGACGCTGGTACCCGCACCGATACGGGTGGCGAATCGACTACCGCAAAGACCACCGGTGCAACCGCGGGCACTGGCCTGGCCGGGCTGCGCGAGCGGGCCGCGGCGCTCGGCGGCAGCGTCGACTTCTCCCCCGCGCACGCAGAAGGACAAGGAGCAACATTGACCATGTCACTACCGCTAAAGGAGGCCCGATGAAACTCTTATTGGCAGAAGATTCTGCCCTTTTGCGCGCCGGGCTGGAACAGCTTTTGGCGGCACTGGGCCATAGCGTGACCGCCGTCAACGATGCGGAAGAATTGCGCGCCTGCGCAGGCAGCGATGACTTCGATCTGATCATTAGCGATGTCCGCATGCCGCCCACCATGAGCGATGATGGGCTGCGCGCCGTGCACGATGTGCGAGCAGCAGACCCGTCTCAACCGGTGGTCGTGCTCAGCCAATACGTGGCGGCGAGCTATTTGGACCGGCTCTTAGAGCACGGCGGATTCGGCTACCTGCTCAAGGAGCGCGTATCCGATGTGGACGAATTTGTGCGCACCCTGGAAGAAGTGGCAGGCGGTGGCACCGTCGTCGACCCAGAAGTGGTTACCGCCTTGCTCTCCGCGCGGCGCACGGGGCTGAGCCAATTAACCGCCCGCGAACGCGAGGTTTTGGGGCTGATGGCGCAGGGATTGAGCAACCAAGAAATCGAAGACAAGCTGGTATTAACCGCTGGGGCGGTAAGCAAGCACGTCTCCAATGTTTTTCTCAAGCTCGGGTTTCGGCCCGAAGACGCCAATCGCCGCGTCAAGGCCGTGCTGATGTGGCTGCGCCACACCGAACGCTAAAGGATGGGTGCTTACGCGCTCTTCGTGGAGTTGATGACCGCCGCGCGCCAGAGTGTGTACTCGTCAGGGAAATCCTCGCGGTAGTTTTTCACCGCGCGGATGCCGTGCTCGACGGAAGCGATGACCTCATCGATGGAGTCCTCCTCGCCCTCTGCATCCACGAAGATGACCGGGCCGCTGATAGCGCGGATGGGGTCTTGCAAAAAGGCGGAGTTTCCCGTGTCCGCGGCATTGCGTGCCAGGGATGCAACCGGGTTGGGCTCGGCGCCTTCCTGCTTGGCTTCTGGGTTATACAGCGCGGCGTAGGTCGTACCGTCATCTTGAAAGACGACGGAGACGCGATCCTCGGTGGTGCCGCCCAAGAACTGGTTGGCGTGTTCTAATTCGAACTCGATTTTTCGGCGCGTGAGATCGGGGTTGACGAGGAAACCAACGGTCATGAGAGAAAGCTCCTTTAAAGCGGAGAGGGCGTGAACGCGTTAAACGTTACCGCCGACTCCCCCACCCCGCAGTGCGAGGAAAAAGAACTTTAGGTTAACTGTGGCTCTTCCACGTCCAGTTGCGTATCGGTGCCGATACCCAGGCCCGACGGCTCAGCACCCTCATGAATGAGCTGGGCGCCGAGGGCAGCAATCATCACGCCGTTATCGGTACACAGATTAAACCGCGGCACGCGCAGCTCCACACCAGCGGCCTTGCAGCGCTCGGCGGCCAGCTCCCGCAGCCGGGAATTGGCCACGACGCCGCCACCGAGCAGGAGCACCTTCGCCCCGGTATCCTCGCAGGCGCGAATGGCCTTGGCGGTGAGCACATCGGCCACAGCTTCTTGGAACGAGGCGCATACATCCTCCACGGAGATGGTCTCGCCGGCCTTTTCGGCGCGCTCCACATAGCGCGCAACGGAGGTCTTTAGCCCCGAGAACGAGAAATCATGCCGGTGCTCGCCGCGCAGATCTTCGGCGCGCGACATGCCGCGCGGGAAATCAATGGTGGGTTTTCCGCGGCTAGCCAGCTTATCGATGACCGGTCCACCCGGGTACCCCAGCCCTAGGAGACGGGAGACTTTGTCGTAGGCTTCACCGGCGGCATCGTCAAGCGTGGAGCCCAATTCGCGCATGGGCTTTCCCACGGCCTCGACCTCGAGCAACTGCGTGTGCCCGCCGGAGACCAGCAGCGCGACCGAGTGCGGCAGGCTCTCGCCCTCGAGGTTGGCCACGGCCACGTGGCCGCCGAGGTGGTTGACGCCATAAAAAGGCACGCCCCACGCGGCGGCATAGGCCTTGGCAGCGGAAGCGCCGACGAGCAGGGCGCCGGCCAGGCCCGGGCCCACGGTGGCGGCAATGGCATCGGGCTTATCGATGCCCGCCTCATCCAACGCCGCCCGCATCACCTGCGGCATGGCCTCCAGGTGCGCGCGGGAGGCAATTTCGGGCACGACGCCGCCAAAGCGCGCGTGCTGCTGCATCGACGAAGCAACGGCATTGGCGAGGATCTCCATATGGCCGTTCTGGTCCAGCTCGACGATGCCCACCCCGGTCTCATCACAGGAGGACTCGATGCCCATGACCTTCATTACTGCTCCTTTGCTTCGCGCTGGCTTGCTTGTGGCGACTGGCTGGGGCGCACCATGACGTGCGCATCCGCGCCGGAGGGCTGATAGTAATTGCGGCGAATCCCCTCGATGCTAAAACCGTAGCGCCGGTACAGCTCGATGGCGGGATCGTTTCCCACCCGCACCTCTAAGAAGATGGGCGCGCTTTTTAAGTCCGCGATATAGCAAATATTGTCCATCATCATGCGCGCGATGCCGCGGCGCTGGGCCTTTGGATCGACGCCGATGGTGTGGATTTCAAACTCTGGATCTGCGGCTGGGCCCATCATGCCGATGCCGGCATAGCCCAATAAGACCGGATCCTCGCCCTCCTCTGGCGCTGTGGGATCGAGGGCGCCTTCCACCCCGAGGTAGAAGTTGAAGGGCTGGGCCATTTCTTGCTCAAATACTGCTTCCGTCCACGGGGTTTCCCCGGGAAATAGCACCTTTTCCAGCTCGGCGCAGCGCGGCGCATCGGCGGGGGTGAGCTCGCGCAGGTTCACAGGCGCACCTCTGGAATGGCCGCGGAAAGCTGCTGCTTTTTGGGCGGAACCGCATCGGGGCGGCGCAGGTACATGGGCACGAATGGCGCCGGTTCTGCGTCGATCCGCGCGACGGCCACCAAGCCCTCGGCGGTGGGTGCGCCCTCGCTACGCGGCAGCGTGGCGAGTTCTTCCGGCAGCTGGTCGGCCAGCTTCTCCGGGATGATCACCTGCGCGATATCCTGCACGGCAAGCTCCCCCGGCTTCGATACATCTGGGCCCGCAATGCGTTGTCCCGCGCGGTAGGTGGCCCAATAAATTTCCTTGCGGCGGGCATCGGTGGCAACTAGCGCCGCGTCCGCCGCCTCCCTTTCATCGGCTGCATCGGCCCCAACTAGCGCAGCGTGCGCGATGGCATCGTGGGTGCAGACGCCGTGGAGGGGGATGGAGAGGGCATCGGCAAGCGCCTGCGCCGTGGCCATGCCAACGCGCAAGCCGGTAAAGGGGCCAGGGCCCATGCCCGCAACGATGGCGTCGAGGTCGTCGAGCTCCAGACCGGCCTCGCTCATTACCTCGAGGATGGTGGGCATGAGCCGCTCATTATGCGCGCGCGCATCGGCCAGAATGCGCTGCGTAATCTGCCCTGACTCGGTGTCGACTGCCCCGGTGACCAGGGCGGTCGTCGCCGTATCAATGGCCAGGACGCGCATTAGCCGACCAGCTTCCACACGCCGTCTTCACTCTGGAAGGTCAGCGGCTGGGAGCCCTGGACCAGCGGAACCCCGCCGTCTAGGCCGTGGCCCTGCTGCTCCATGGCTTTAACCTGGGCGTTGATCATCTCGCAGACCTCCACCTCGGAGGAATCCAATTCCTCTACATAGGGATCAACGTTGTGGCCCAGCGCCATGACGTAGCTCTTGCCCTCAGGAACAACGCCGTCCTCGAAGGTGATGTCATCAGGGTTCGGGGCGGCTTCCTTGACCTTGTCTTCTGCCATGCCCTCGCAAATGAAGCCGATGGCGCTGTAGTCCGCACCGTAGACATCAGAAGGAATGAGCGACATTACCTCGAGGTTCCGCGGGGCATGCTGCAAGGTGTTGGTGAGGTTGCCCTCCAAGGAATCCTCATCACGCAGGGTGGCCCCGGCAACGAGCACCATCATCACAATGATAAACAGCGCGATAATGGTCGTGGTCAGGTTGCGAGCAAATTTAGTCATGGGGTGAGTAACGCTCCTCGGGTCAAGGGGGTCCTATATGTACATATGGTGAAGTGATTGTCAGTTCTATTACCGAGGCTACTCGGCGGCCAACAAACACTCACCCACGGGGTAGTGCCTGTCAGTGTAGGCGGCTTACCCAGTGGGTGAATAATTAGCGCGGGGCATATGGGGCTAAAGCAATAACAATAACAGCACCTGAGCGGCGATAATCTTGCCGATGATGGTGGTTGGATACACCGTTGCCCAGCCGCGCCCGGCTAGCTCCGTGCCGGTTTGGCCCCGGATATAGGCAAATACTGCCGGGTTCGTGGTCATGCCGGCCGCACAGCCCATGGCCTCGTCCCACTTCAAGCGCAGCACAAGCATGCCGATAACGCCGATGAGGATGGCCGATACCAAGGTAATGATAAAGCCGACGCCGATGATGGTCAGCGAGGACGGATCCGTAAGCGCATCGCGGAACGATGCGCCTGCCGATGTCCCCACGCCCGCCAGGAAGAGCGTCAGCCCCAGGTTTGAAAGTGTTTCCCTGGTGTGGAAGGGCATCTGCCAATTGATGGGGCCGGTGCGGTTCAGGTAGCCGAGGAATAGGCCGACCACGACGGGGCCGCCACCAAACCCGAGCTGCAGGGTCGATCCGCCCGGCATGGGGATGGGGATAAGGCCCAGCAGCATGCCCAAGGTCAAACCGATGGACATGGATAAGAGGTCAGCATTGCCGAGCGCCGATTCGGAATCGCCCAAGTACTTGCGCACCTCGCGCACGTGGTGCGGGCTACACACCACGCGCACGCGGTCGGAGTAATTCAGCACCATATCCGGGTGCGGGACCGCATCGCTATCGCCCTTGCGCACGCGCGCGATGATGAATCCATGCTCGAGCGCATCGATATCGCGGATGCGCTTGCCCGCAATTTGCGGATTAGACACGGTTATCCGCTTAAATTCCAGGCCCGCCTCTGGGGTGAGCTCGACGGGGTATTCCTCACCGAGCACCTCGATAGCACCGGCGACGTCTTTTTCGGAGCCATTAATAAGGAATGCTTCGCCCTTGCGCAGGGGCATATCCGGCTGCGCCAGCCGGTGGTGTTCCATATCGGAAATCTCGCGGGTGGCCACTACGCTGTGCCCGGTTACTTGATAAAGGTGTCCGGCCGTATCCGGGAAGTCTTTGGTCAGCCGCACGCCTTTGGCCACCAGCGGGGCGGGAATCATTCCCTCTTCCTTGGCGTCCGCCTCGTGGTCCACCTTCAGTATTTTCGCGCCGATGGCGGCGACCAGGATCGCGCCGATGACCGCGCCCGGATAAGCCAGCGAATAACCGACGACCGGGGTGGAATTGCCCAGCATATCCACCACCGCTGCCATACCTGGGGTGGACGATAGCGAACCGGCAAACATACCCGCGGCGACATCCGTATCGAGGTCGAAGACGCGAATGAGCCCGAAGCCTACACCCACGAGCAGGACCAACATGCCGATCATAAAGACGGTCAGCTTCCAGCCGCGGGTAGCAAATTCGCGGACGAACGACGGCCCGAAATTAAGGCCGATGGCATAAACAAAAATGGCCAAGCCGAATTGATACACCAGCGGTGGAATCTGGATATCCGGATTGGCGGTAGACAGCCCAAGCGCCACGAACATCGCGGCCGCGGCACCCAAAGAAATACCAAAGAATTTGATTTTGCCGATGGCCAAACCGATGGCCATGATGGCAAAAAGGGCGAGCAGAGGACTGGAGGCTAGGAGTTCTAACACCCTTCAAGGATCCCGCACCTTAAATACCTAAAGCAACTTGACGCCCTAAGATATCCATCACTTATACCTTCAAATTAATGAGACCTAGCTAATCGTTGTGACGCCACGACCAGCTGACGCGGCGCACGTCCTCATCGGCACCGGCGAACTCCGCCGGTTCGCGGTCGATGCTGACAAAGAGGTAGGAATCCGCAATCTGCTCGATAAGGCCGCCGCCCCATTCGGCGACGACGACGGCATCGGCAAGCTCGGTATCCAAGTCCAAGGCATCCAGCTCCCCCAAGGGATCGCCGGAATTGGCCCCGCCCTCATCCAAGAGGCGGTACGCATCCACGTGCACCAGGTCCGGTCCCCCGACCCGGGAGCGGTGCACGCGGGCGATGACGAACGTGGGCGAGGTAATCCGGCCCTTGACCTGCATGCCCTGGGCTATGCCTTGGGTGAAGGTGGTCTTGCCCGCGCCCAATGGGCCATCCAAGATGACGACATCGCCAGCTTCCAGCGCTGCGCCCAGTTCCTTGCCGCAGGCGTGGGTCTGTTCCACCGTTGCCAGATCGCGGGTTCCAGACTCCGGAAAATTACTGCGCATCGGCCCCTCCTATATATTCGCGTTCGGTGCGGCCGGTGGGTCGGCACACCACTTCATAGTTGATGGTGCCCACGGCATCAGCAAGCTCGGTGGCAGACATGCCACCCTGTCCAAAGATGGTCACCTCATCACCGGGGGCAATACCGTGCGGGTTATCTCCTAGATCCACTACTATTTGGTCCATGCACACCCGGCCTACCTGGGGATACAGCCGCCCGCCGATGCCCACCTGAAGGTGGCCCTGGTACGCGCGCGGCAGGCCATCGGCATAACCACAATCCACCGTGGCCAGGAACCCTGGCTTATCCGCGCTCCACGTGCGCCCGTAGCTGGTGGCCTCATTCTTATCAATTGGCTTGACCCCGAAGACATTTCCGGACCAGGTCATTGCCGGGCGCAAGCCATGGTCCCGCCCCGCTATGGGCTCGAGCCCATAGCACGCGATACCCACCCGCACCTGGTCAAAGTGCGCCGATGGGCGCGAGAGCGTGGCCGGCGAATTAGCCAAATGATTAACCGGGCACTCCAGCCCGGCCGCACGCGCCGCATCCAGGGCGCGCCGAAACTCTTCTTCCTGGGTGTCATTATGCGCATTATCCGGATCATCCGCGCAGGCAAAGTGGGACATGAGGCCCAGCACGGTGATATGCGGGGCTTCCCGCAGCAGCGCGAAAACCTCATCCCAGTCCGCCTTATCCACCCCGGAGCGGTGCATTCCGGTTTCAACCTTGATATAGATTTCGGCGGGAATCTCTGCTTCTACCAGCTTCTGCGCCTGCGCCGGGGAATTGACCGCAATCTGGATGCCAGAGGCCAGGGCCTCTTCAAGCACCTGATCCGACTGCCAGATCCATGCCGCAATGGGCGAATCGACCCCCATGCGCCGCAGCTGCACTGCTTCTGTCAGCGTGGCGACGCCAATAGAATCCGCCCCTGCTTCCAGCATCACGGGCACGACCCTTTCTGCCCCGTGCCCGTAAGCATCCGCCTTCACCACGCACATCAGCTTGACGTCTGGGCCGATCTTCTCCTTAATCAGCCGCACATTATGCGCGATGGCAGCAAGGTCAATTGTGGTTTTCAGCATGCCACTATTGTGCCACTTTCCACCCGCGCGCTGAATTTACTGCAGATACGCATAAACCCCTCCCCCGCCCGTGCAAGCAAGGGTGAGAAAGGGGCTTGAGGCGCCGGAAAGGTTATTCCACGGTCACGGACTTAGCCAGGTTGCGCGGCTGGTCAACGTCATAGCCCTTGGACTTTGCCACGTGTGCGGCAAAGATCTGCAGGGGCACCGTAGCAAGCAGCGGCTGCATCAACGTCGGCGCCTTTGGCACGCGGATGACGTGGTTAGCGTAATCCTCTACCGCGGTATCGCCTTCTTCTGCGATCACGATGGTAATGGCACCGCGGGCGCGGATTTCCTGGATATTGGATACCACCTTGGAGTGCAGCGAATCGCGCCCGCGCGGGGAGGGCACGATGACAAAGACCGGCTGCCCCTCCTCAATCAGCGCGATCGGGCCGTGCTTGAGCTCGCCGGCGGCAAAGCCCTCCGCGTGCAGGTAGGCGATCTCCTTGAGCTTCAGCGCGCCTTCAAGGGCAACTGGGAAGCCCACGTGGCGGCCCAAGAAGAGCACGGATTCTGCATCCTTCATGGAGTTGGCCAGGCCGGCTACCTGCTGTTCTTCATCGATGACGCTTTGCACCTTGTCCGGCATATTGCGCAGCTCAGCAAGAACTCCCTGAATTTCATCAGAGAACATATTGCCGCGCAGCTGTGCCAGGTACAGGCCCAGCAGGTAGGTCGCGGTAATCTGCGCCAAGAAAGCCTTGGTGGAGGCCACCGCGATTTCGGGACCCGCGTGGGTGTAGAGCGCCGCATCGGATTCGCGCGGAATGGACGAGCCCTGCGTATTGCAGATGGCGATGACCTTCGCGCCCTGCTGGCGGGCGTGGCGCACGGCCATCAAGGTGTCCATGGTCTCGCCGGACTGGGACAAGGCCACGACCAAGGTCTTCTCGTTGACGATCGGATCGCGGTAGCGGAACTCGTGGGCGAGCTCGACCTCGGTGGGAATGCGGCACCAGTGCTCGATGGCGTACCGCGCCACATGGCCAGCATAGGCCGCCGTGCCGCAGGCGATCACGATGATCTTATCGATGGACTTCAAGACCGACTCATCGATGCGCAAGTCATCCAAGGTCAGCTGGCCCTGCTCATCAAAGCGGCCGAGCAAGGTATCGCGCACGGCGGCAGGCTGATCGTGGATTTCCTTTTCCATGAAGGAATCAAAGCCGCCCTTTTCAGCGGCAGCCGCGTCCCACTTGATCTCAAAGGACTTGCCTTCGGTGGGGTTGCCGTCGTAGTCAGTAATGACGACATCGTCAGCAGTGATGGTGACCACCTGGTCATTGTCCATTTCCACTGCGGACTTGGTGTAGTCAATAAAGCCCGATACGTCAGAGCCCAAGAAGTTTTCACCCTCGCCCAAGCCGATGACCAAGGGCGAATCGCGGCGGGCAGCAACGATGCGATCCGGCTGGTCAGCGTGAATAGCCAGCAGGGTAAACGCGCCGTCGAGGCGCTTGGCGGTCAGCTGCATTGCCTTGGTGAGATCCCCTGCGGCATCGTTGTGGAAAACATCGCCGAGCAACGCAGCGGCAACTTCAGTATCGGTTTCAGAAACGAAGTTGTAGCCCTTGTTCAAGAGCTCAGTCCGCAGCTCCGCGAAGTTTTCGATGATGCCGTTGTGCACCACGGCCAGCTTGCCACCGTCAACGACGTGCGGGTGCGCATTGAGATCGGTCGGACCACCGTGCGTGGCCCAACGGGTGTGCCCGATTCCCAAAACGGAATCCTTCAGCGGACGCGCTGCAATCTCATCGTCCAAGGCAGCAACCTTGCCCGCCTTCTTCCGCCAACCGATTTCCCCATCGGCGTACATCGCCACACCAGCGGAGTCATAGCCGCGGTATTCCAATCGACGTAGACCTTCCAGAACTACATCCAGAGCGAAGTAGTCGCGGTCACCGTTAGCTAGACCTATATATCCAACAATTCCACACATAAGAAGTGATCCTACATCATTAATTAACGGGCAAATGCTTCAGATAGCTCGGGGAATAGTGGGTGTTCCGGAGCTATTCCGGTCAGCTCAGTTGCCAGGGAATCCGTCGCCGCGCGGTCGCCCGCAGCGTCTTGCAAACGTTTTTGAAGCTCGACTGACTCCGCATCCTCAGGAACATCAAAGTCCAAGGCAGCTCTCACAGCTTCGACCAAAGAAGTAGCTTCAAACCCTCGTTCTGCCAATTCGGCAGCGGGTCCGATGAACCGTTCGTTACGAGAAATCTTCCGCAATGGCGCACGACCTACTCGGTCGGTAGTGTCGGGAAGCTCTGGATTTTGGAATCGCTTTAGAATCTTATCAACGTACGCCTGCTGGACCTCAGGATCGAAGTCGAATTTCTCGATAATGAGCTGCTTCGTTTCTGCCAAAACAGCGGCCACTTTTCCACGGATTTCCTCGCGCGACAAAGCATCGGAGATAGCGGAGATTCCTTGCTGCTTTCCAAAGTACGCAGTCGCTGCGTGGCCCGTATTTACAGTAAAGAGCTTCCTGGTGATATACGGCGCGAGGTTATCTACCCAAGTAATTCCAGAGATATCGGGAACGTCAACGCCAGCCTGTGCAAACGGCTCAACTTCCACGGCCCATTCATGGTAGGTCTCAACAGTTACATCCAGCGCTTCAGCGCCTGTCCGACGCTCTTGGTTCGGAACGATGCGATCGACAGCAGTATTAGGGAAAAATGCCACCTCATCAACCTCTGGATAGACCTTGCGGATGGCATCAGCCAGCCCATCAGTGGCGTTGATCGCATTTTCGCATGCCATCACAGGCACCCTTGCGCTACCAGCCGCTGCACGACGCCTTAACCCCTCTGCAATTGAAGGCGCGATAAGTCCCAGCACAGTGGGACCTACTGCAGTAGTAATCATGTCCGCATCAACTATCTCCGCATACAGACCTTCCTCGTCTTCTGCGGAGTTCACACCGGAAAAACCGGTCACCGTTACGTCCCGAGCGTCAGCGCCCACTTCGTGCACGGTATAAGAATCAAGATCGTTCAATAAGTTGATCAATGGTTCAGCAACGTCCGCGAACTTTAGCTCGTAGCCGGCTTCATGCAGGATTGCTCCCACAAATCCACGACCAATATTTCCCGCACCGAAATGCAATGCCTTCTTAGTAGCCATTACTTATTCACCTTTTCGAAAATTTCGAGGATCTCGTCCTTCGTTTTGGCCTGTTCAAGCTGCTCCACGGTGTCTGCTTTGCCAAAGATTTTGGCAATTTTCGACAATGTCTTGAGGTGAGAGCCATCTGCACCAGCGATACCGACAATGAACGTGGCGGGCTTGCCGCCCCAGTCTACGGGTTCATCCAGACGGATAAAGGAGATGGCAGATCCTTTGATAGATTCCTTTGCCTCATTTGTTCCGTGCGGGATTGCCAGACCATTGCCCATAAAGGTGGATACGGACTTTTCGCGTTCATGCATTGAATCTACGTAAGCTTGCTCAACCGCCCCTGCAGACACTAGCAATGCTCCTGCTTGGTCAATTGCTTCTTCACGGGAAGTTGCATGCCCATCGAGGACAATCGTTTCCGGACGAAGTACGTCAGTACCGGCAGAGTCATTCTCGGACACAGCATCCGAAGCTGCGGGGTCTTCTGCAGCATTTTGTTCGTCTGCAATTGGAGCTGTGGTGGAAGATTCACCAGATTGCTGCTCGCGAATTAGCTCTACCACTTCGTCATAACGCGGCGAGGCCATGAAGTTATCCACTGTTACGTGAATAGCAGACGGCGTTGCTGGTTTTGCACGCTCTGCCAAGTCCTCGTGAACGACGACGAGCTCGTAATTATCTTTTAGATTATTGACTGCCGAATTGGTGACGGTGACTACGTCTCCGAATCCTGCTTCCTTAATTTTATTCCGGAGCACGGAAGCGCCCATCGCGGAAGAGCCCATTCCGGCATCGCAGGCAAAGACAACATTGCGAATCTCAGGGGACTCTTCTGCAGATTGAGAAGAAAGTGCCCCTGCTACAGAGGATTTCTTCCCCTTCATAGCCTCCATATCTGCGGTGGCCTTATCCAAGTCGTCTGTGCCCTTCGTGAGTTTCAGAATCGGCGCAGCGATAGCAAAGGACACTGCAGTGGACGCGAGAACTGCAATAGTTACCCCGAGATAAGAATCGGACGCGACGGTTCCGTAAATTGCGATGATTGAGCCAGGAGCTGCAGGCGAACGAAGTCCAACGTCCATAATCGTGTTGATGGCAACACCGGTCATTCCGCCACCAATTGCGGCAAGCAGAAGCTGCGGACGCATCAGCACGTAAGGGAAATAAATCTCATGGATACCACCGAAGAAGTGGATCAGAGCGGCTCCAGGAGCCGTTGCTCGGGCCGACCCCACGCCAAAAACCATGAAGGCAAGCAGGATTCCCAAACCAGGTCCTGGGTTAGCTTCCAAGAGGTAGAGGACCGACTTACCAGTCTCTGCTGATTGGTCAGTCGCCAGCGGGGTAAGAACTCCATGGTTAATGGCGTTGTTGAGGAAGAATACCTTCGCGGGTTCGATCAAAGCGGAAGTTAGCCACAAGAGGTTGTTGGAGATAAGGAACTCCACGGCCCGTCCAGCAATGTCCATGATGAAGTTCATCACTGGTGTCAGTAGGTACATCGACGCGATAGCACCAGCGAAGCCGAAAATACCCAGTGAGAAATTATCCACTAGCATTTCGAATCCAGGGCGGACTTTTCCGGCCCACAAGGATTCAAGCTTCTTGAATAGCCAGGCAGCCAGTGGGCCGCAAATCATGGCGCCTAGGAACATAGGCGACGAGTGTCCATCTTCACCAATCCACTCTGGGGCGGACGTACCCATAATGACACCCATCGTGACGATGGCACCTACCACACCACCACGAACTTCATGCACCAACTTACCGCCGGTAAATGCGATAAGAATCGGCAACAGATAAGTCACCATGGGGCCGACCATCGTATTTATCTTCTCGTTGGGGAAGAACCCGTCAGGGATAAATAGAGCGGTGAGAATACCCCAAGCGATGAAAGCGCCGATATTCGGCATAATCATCGAGGATAAGAATGTTCCGAACTTTTGAACGGCGACGCGAGCACCGCCCTTTTGTTGTTTCGTCTCAGCCATGCGCACAATCCTTCACTAACAGCTGAGTGCGTGCGAACTAAGCACACGCACAGTGGGAACGATTTTAAATTATTGATTTCATCAATTACTCCGTCATTTTAGCCCCTTTGCAAGCGGAACTTTAATTTTAAATGCATAATAATTTCTTTCGGCCCACTTTGATGAGGGCATCGGGCCCAGTCGAGGTAATTCCTTTAGCTAGATCAGCAGGAACACGCTGGTAACGAAGCTCCTTGGCTGCAGCTCGTAGGCGATGCGGAAGGAGAGGGAGGCATCGGCAAGCAGCCGCGCCCCTTCCCTACCGGACCGCTAGCGGGTGGCGCGCTCCAGCATCTCCAGGACGTGGTGGTAATCCTCGCCGGTGGCGCGGGACATGCCCAGCTCACACGTGCGGTTGGTCGAAGCGTGATACTGCGCGCCCAGCTCCGTGACCTGGGCGGCCTCGGCGCGGGTGGCGGACTCCGTGAGCTCTGGGTGGAGCATGCCGCGGTCGCCGGCATAACCACAGCAATTCCAGGCGGTGGGGATATGCACCTCCGTAGCTGCGGCCCGGGCGACCTTTTCAACATCGCCCATCATGCCGAGCTGGAACACCGAACAGGTCGGGTGAATCGTCATAGATTCCACCGGCTGGGTGGTCTCGAGGCGCGGTAGCAGCGTATCGGCAGCAAAGCTCAGCGCATCGATGACGGTAATGCCGATGGATTCCAGCATTTCCTGAAAGCCCGCGGTACAACTGGACGCATCCACGATCACGGGCAGGCGGGCGTTATCGGTGGCCTCCATAATGCTCTCGCGCACGCGCTGTTCCATGATGTCGTGGCCCTTGCGCATGCCCTTTGAGGACCATGGCGTTCCGCAGCAGAGCTTTTCGATGCCCATAGGAACCTCCAGCGCGATCCCCGCCCTCTCCAAGACGGTAATGAAGGCTTCTGTGGCGCCCATGCCCTCACCTTGTGGGGCGAACATGGAGTTTACGCAGGCTGGAAGGTAGATTCCCGAGGTCTCAGCGTAGCGATCTCCCACGCGCCCGGCCAAGCGCTCGCGGGACTTGCCGCCCTTGCCGAGCTCCGGCTGGTATCCCGGCACAGTATCGGGGCCGATGAGCGAGCGGGCGACATCGGTAACCTTCGTGACCAACTGTGCCGGCAACATGTGCGCGCCGGTTAGCGCCGTTGCGGCACCGCGGCTGGTGACCTGCCAATTTTTGGCGGCGGTGGACCAGACCTTTTCTTCTGCGGCCCCGGCATTCTCGTGGCGCAGTTTCTTAATGAATTTACCGGTATCAATGCCCACTGGGCAGGCGGTTAAACACATGGAATCCACGGCGCACGTATCGATGCCCATGTACTCATAGGCCTCATCGAGTTCTGCAACCAAGTGCGTATCGCCACTTTCTTGCGCCCGCTGGCGGGCACGGCGCACCACGATGCGCTGGCGCGGGGTCAAGGTGAGATCCCTGGACGGGCACACCGGCTCGCAATAGCCGCACTCAACGCACGGGTCGATTTCTTCTTCCACCGTGGGGTTGAGCTTGATATTTGTAATGTGCGCATCGGGGTCATCGTCCAAGATGACACCTGGGTTCATCGTGCCGGCGGGATCGCAGGCACGCTTGAGCAGCTGCATGACCGCGTAAAGCTCATCGCCGTACTGGCGGCGCACATACGGGGCCATGGCACGGCCGGTGCCGTGCTCGGCCTTGAGGTTTCCCTCTGCCGAAAGCACCAAGTCCACCATTTCCTCATTGAAGTTGTTATAACGGCCAATGGCGCTATCGCCTTCGAAGCGGTCCGTTAGAAGGAAGTGGATATTGCCGTCTTTCGCGTGGCCGAAAATGACCGCATCATCGTAGGAATAGCGGGTAAAAAGCTCCTGCAAGGAGGAACAAGTATCGGCCAAATCGCCCACCGGCACCACAACGTCTTCCAAGAGCGCCGTGGTTCCGGAGGGCCTTGCTTCTGCTACCTGGGCATACAGGCCCTTGCGGAAGTTCCACGCGGCGGTGCGGGTGGGGATATCGGCAGAAAACTCCGCCGGTGCTTGCAGGTCCAATTCGCGCAATAGGGACGAGCCCTTGTTCTCTTTTTCCCGCAGCTCTTCTTTGTCATCGGATTGGTACTCGATGAGCAGTGCGGCCTGCGAATCCACGTCGAAACCGGTAATGGCCTGCGGGACCGTATCGAATCCTTGGCCCACGCGAATGGAGGCAGAATCCATCAGCTCCAGGGTGGCGGCACCGGTCTCCACCAATGAAGGCAATGCCTTCGTAGCGGCGGAAAGATTATTAAAAACCGCCACGGTGGTCGTCGTGAGGGCTGAGATGTGCACGGTGCGAAAGACCGCTTCCGCGATAAAAGCGAGTGTTCCTTCAGAGCCCACCAAGAGGTGCTCAAAGAGCTTGACGGGGCTATCAAAATCCAGGAAGGAATTAAGCCCGTAGCCCATCGTATTTTTCAGCTTGAAATGGCGGCGGATGATATCTACTGATTCCTGATTATCGCGCACGCGGCGTTGCAAGCGGGTCAGCGTATCCACCAGCTCGGGTTCTTGCGCTTGGAATTGCCGGTCCGCATCCGCGTCCGCGGTATTGATCACCGTGCCAGAAGGCAAGACAAAGGTCAGCGATTCCAAGGTGTTGTAGGTATTGAACTCGGTGCCGCAGGCCATGCCGGAGGAGTTATTCGCCACGACGCCGCCGATGGTGCAGGCCGCCTCGCTCGCCGGGTCCGGGCCGAGCTTGCGATTGCGCAGCCCCAACCGCGCATTGACCTGGCGCACGGTCGCCCCTGGCTGCACGCGCACCCGCTTGCCGTCATCGAGGATTTCTATGCCCCGGAAATGCTTGCGCACATCCACCAGGTAGCCCTCGCCGGAGGCCTGGCCGGCCAAGGAGGTACCGCCCGAGCGCAAGGTCACCGGGATGCCCTGCTGCCGCCCCGCTTTGAATATGGCGGCCACGTGTTCTGCCGAGCGCGCTTCAATCACGGCCTTCGGGGTGTAGAGGTAGTGCGAGGCATCGGAGGCATAGGCCACCCGGTCGATGATGCCGGTCTTTACCTTCGGCCCATCCTGCGGAAATAATTGGTCGATCTTAAGGGTGCCGGTAGTCATATGCGGCGACCTGCCTTCCCAGAGAAGCATAGAGAATGTTACCTAGTGCACATTTTCGCCTCGTTTCTCGACAGCGCGCAAGTAAGGCAACCCATATAACTTCGGCGCCGCGCACCCCTTTTGGCCTCCGCGATTCCCCCGCATGTGCCACTCGCCACCCCTTGCCACCAGCACGGGGTGATCTTCATCTATCCTAGAATGCGTGTCTGCGAATTTGAATAAACACTTAGGAACGTTATCGAAGCGTGGCCGCAACCGCGTGCTGGTTGGCGACCTCGATTATGCGGGTATTACCGGCAAGGTTTATACCCCTGCGGAAGGCCAAGGCCTGCCCGCCGTCGCCTTTGGCCACGACTGGATGCACAAAATCAAGGATTACCACGCCACGCTGCGCCACCTCGCCAGCTGGGGCATCGTCGTGGTCGCCCCCAATTCTGAGACCGGCATGTTCCCCGATCACCGCAACCTGTCTGCAGACATGGAATCTGCGTTGCAGATCGCCGCTGGGGTAAAGCTCGGAACCGGCAATATCACCGTATCGCCGGGCAAGCTCGGCATGATAGGCCACGGCATGGGCGGCGGCACTGCGGTTTTGAGCGCGGTCGATAACCCGAAGGTCAAGGCCGTCGCAGCGATTTACCCCGCCGTAACCGCTCCGTCCGCCGTCGAGGCCGCCCGCAGCCTCGATACGCCGGGTATAGTCATTGGCTCTGGTCGCGATGACTTTTTCAATGCCGGAAATCCCGCCAAACTGGCCTATAACTGGCGCGGCCAGGTGGCCTACCGGGCCATCGATAAGGGCACGCAGGCCGGCTTTAGCGAAGATCGCTTCCGCAAATTGGCCATCGGTTCCGGCGCCTTCCAATCCGGCCCCACCGAAATCGCCCGCGGCCTCGTCACCGGCTTCTTGCTCTCTACCCTTGCCGGCGAGTCCGCCTACGACGGCTTTGCGGATCCTGAGGCGAGCGCGAAGAAGGTAGAAAGCTTTACCGGCGATGACCTGGCCGAGCGCGCCGGCGTGACCCGCGATGACTAAAAGCTAACTCGCTGAACTAGACCTATCCACGTCGCAGCACAGATTTCACCTGCCCCGATGCGTTATTGACACGCGTTGGGGCAGCACTATTTCGGCGCCACGTTCCAGCAGCTGCTTGCCGATGCCCCACCGCATCACCGTCCCTTCCCCCGCGCTGCTCATTTTTGGCCTGCTGCACGGCCTTGGCTGTGGACTTTTCTAGCTCGTCTTGGGCCTTAGCCAGGCTTTTTTCAAATTCCAGCATGCGCCGCGCGGTGCGCTCGCGAAATCCCTGCGCGAATTCTGCGAAATCGTTATTCATTACCACTGCCCTGCCTTTCGTGCAGTCACGGATGGTTCATCTGAGCTTGGCGCTGGCGCAGGCTCGGGGGCCGGGGCTGGTTGCGGGGCTGGGGCCTGTGGCTGCGCAGGTTCCGGTGCAGGCGCTGGTGCAGGCTCAGGTTGAGGTTGCGGCTCTGGCGCAGGTGCTCCAGCTCCAGCGGCTTCCGCTGCCTGCAGGTGCTGTACCTTTTCTGGAGGCGGGGCCGGCTCTTCCACCTGGGAAAGCTCCGGAGGTGGCTCAATTGTTCCGTCTTCCGGGCAGGGTTCAGGCGCGGGCTCGGGCTGCGGCTCAGGTTCTGGGCACGGCTCCGGTTCTGGTTCTGGTTCTGGTTCAGGGCAAGGTTCTGGTTCAGGCTCCTGTGCGGGCTCGGGTTCCGGCTCAGGCGCAGGTTCCGGTTCAGGCTCTGGGCAATCTGCATCGGCGATATTTTCCAGGCACTCCGCAGCACCCTCAATGATGAGGCCTACGCCCACCAAAGCGATTCCTGCACCGACGATTCCCAAGCTGCCGCTGCAGGAGGACTCGATGTCACAGGCCGCATCATCTTCCACGGCAGCCGGTGTTGTTGGTTCTTTTTCGCATTCAGAATCTTCCGGCACAGGCTCAGGTACTGGGTCCTGTTCTGGCTGCGGTGCGGGTTGTTCCTGTTGTTCTGGTGGGCAGTCTTGTGGTTTGGGTTCCGGCTCAGGATTCGGATCTGCGTGCGCCGGAGTGGTCGTGGATTCGTTCTGTCGAGGCGGCTCGTTTACGAAACCGCGGCACTGTTGGCACTGGCACCCGGAAGGGTGCTGCTCAGGTGCGGGTTCAGGAGCCGGCTTCGGAGCCGGTCCTGGTTTCGGCTCCGGTTGCGGCTCGGGAGCTGGTTTCGGCTCGGGCGCGGGTTGCGGTTGCGGTGCCGGCTTCGGGTCTGGCTTCGGGTCTGGCCTTGGCTCCGGGGTCGGCTCTGGCATCGGTTCCGGCTTGGGTGGGCACTCAGCGGTAGATGCGGGTTGCGTCGGCTGCGCTGGCTGTGGCGGGTTGGAAGTGGTGTCGCCCCCGCCATCGGGCATCGGACGCGTGGGAGCTGGCGTATCTGGGCACTTTTCCACCGGTGGTGGGCAGGAATCCTCCTCGGCCTCTGCCGGCTCGGGGCATTCCTCAGGAAGAGGCCGCTCACAGACGCATTCGCAGCGCGACTCAAACTCGTCATAGCAGGATTCAATGGCATCATCGCGGTCCCGGCACGTGCTAGCGATGGAGTCATTGGTGTCATCGATGATCTTCGCACCAATGGTAGAGACGATGGGAATAATGAACTTGGCCAGCGGGTGCCTGGTAGCCACCATGGACAAGATATTGAGCAGTGGGATTACCGCAGAAATCAGCTCGGTGAGTGCGGTATCGGAGGTATCGACGACATCGGAAATAGCGCCCGAGCATTGCTTGGCAGAGTCAGTAAGCTGCTTGCCTTCATCGCGGTGGATATCAAAGTCTTTTTGAATGCCGGTCAGGTGCTCGCGCAAGGTGCCGTTAGCAACATCGGAGTCGTCAGTGCGCAAGAAATCCGCAAGCCCCTTTCCACCACCGTGCGGGAGATTGCCGCCCACCGCGGAAATGGTATGGCGCAGAATGTTTTGTGGGGCGATTCCATCTACCGCGCTGATGAGCTCACTCAGAAGCCCCAAGGGCATGCTGGGGCCGGAATAATGTCCCAGGCAGGCCAGTTGGAACTGCGAAATGGCGGCGGAATAATCCCCTAAAAGCGACTTAGTCAACGTACTCATTAGTCCACTGCCTTTCCGCTTTCTCCTGCAAAGGAGCGGCTAAAGCCGGCATCGTACGTGGCGAATGCGCGCATCTGATCGTGCGCTGCCTGGCCCGTGGCAGAGATATTGTCTAAGCGCCACGTTCCATTGTCATGAATGCGCGCGAGGATGCTGCGTATGCGCTCCCCGTGGCCGGAAAAATTCCGCCCAGCCGCGGCAACGGGAAAGTCTGGAACATCGGCGCGGTGGGCTTGGCGCTGTTCATCGTTGGCGCTTATAGCTTGTTGTAGTGCGGACATCGCCTCTGCGGGGCGAAGAAAAACCTCAGACATCGGTATAATCCCCAAATCCATATGCGGTAAGTGTGCTCACCTTCATTGGACTGGGGTTTATACCAAATGGTTCCCGGTACTTCTTATTTTCCTGCCTATACCGAGGCGACGACGGCAGAAAGCCTACCCGCCACCTTGCGGGCATGTTCCTCTTCTGCAGCTTCCACCATGACGCGGAACAGCTCTTCGGTGCCAGAGGGTCGGAGCAGGACGCGGCCGGTTTCCCCGAGCTCTTCTTCTGCCTCGACGATGGCCTGCTTGACCTCGGCAGAATCCATGATCGCTGCCTTATTGGATACCGGAACGTTGATGAGCACCTGCGGCAATACGGTCATCACGGAGGCCAATTCCTTCAAGCTCTTTCCAGACTTGGCCATACGCGCCATGATGGAAAGGCCGGTGAGGGTGCCATCGCCAGTAGTGGAGTCATCGGGAAGCACGACGTGCCCAGATTGCTCGCCGCCCAAGGAGAAATCGCCGCGGTGGAGCTCTTCGAGCACATAGCGATCGCCCACTGCCGCGTGGCGGACCTCAATGCCCTGTTCTTCCATGGCGAGGGTCAGGCCCAGGTTGGACATGACCGTGGCCACCAGCGTATTAAAGCGCAGGTCATTGTCTTCCTTCATCCCTACCGCGAGCAAGGCCATGATCTGATCGCCATCGACGACGTTGCCTTCGGCATCGACGGCGAGGCAGCGGTCCGCATCGCCATCGTGGGCAAGGCCCAAATCGGCACCATGCTCAAGCACCGCTGCCTGGGCTTTTTCAATATGGGTGGAACCACAATTTTCGTTGATATTAAAGGCATTGGGCCGGTGATAGATCGGGATGACCTCAGCGCCTGCTGCTTCATAGGCGCTCGGAGCAACCTTTGAGGCCGCGCCATTGGCCGTATCCACGACCACCTTAATGCCGCTCAAGTCAGTGGAGACGACCTCCTTCAGGTGCGCTAGATAGCGCTCACGGCCATCGGGCGCCTCCGAGATAATGCGGCCCAGCTTGGTGCCCGTCGGGCCCTCCTCAACGAGGTTATCCATCGCGGCCTGAATCTTATCTTCCACGCTATCCGGCAGCTTTTTGCCGCCTGCGGAGAAGAACTTAATGCCATTATCTGGCATCGGGTTATGGGAGGCAGAGATCATCACGCCGAGATCCGCTCCGTAATCATCCGTCAAAAAGGCGATGGCTGGGGTAGGAAGCACCCCCACGCGCACAACGTCCACACCGCGGGATGCCAAGCCAGCGGCGATGGCGGCATCGAGCATCTCGCCCGATACGCGGGGGTCACGGCCGATGATTGCCAAGGGGCGGCGCTCATAAGATTCGCGCTGCGCAGTAAAGACCTCCGCAGCCGCTTGTCCCAGCGTCAAGGCCAAAATGGGAGTCAGCTTTTTATTCGCGAGGCCGCGAACTCCATCGGTTCCAAATAGTCGAGTCATGCAGACAATTATGCCTTGTTAGTCCCGCGGGTCGCATGTTTGGGGCATCGGCAAGCGGGCTAATTAGGTAACCAACATCACGAAAAATGTCCTTGTGATGAAAAGCAAAATTTGCTTAAAGTCGTACTTTTTGGCATTTATATGAAATTATTAGCTAGGTTATACTTCACTCTTTTGCCCTAGAGAGGATCAACGATGAACGAACCTAGGTCTTCAGGTGACAAGTCACCTGAAACTACCTCGCAGAAGGCTCGCTCAGCCATTGCGAAAGCCGCTTCTGGGGAACGCGCTATTCATCCAGCCCTCATTCCCGGAGTAAGTGTCGAAAACACCCGCGCAGATTTCAAGACCAATAAAACCGTCTTTGCGGTAGCCTTGGCATCAACCTTCGCCATCATCCTGTGGGCCATCATTGCCCCAGATAATCTGGCAAACACAGGAAGCACCATGCGGGCATGGGTCGTCCAAAACTTTGGATGGCTATTTACGATCATCATGATTGCCACCACGGCATTCCTGCTGACGATCGCCATCGCCCCAACCGGAAAAATTAAGCTCGGCGCCGATGATTCCAAGCCTGATTTCTCCCGGAACGCCTGGATCGCCATGCTCTTTGCCGCCGGTATGGGAATCGGCCTGGTCTTCTACGGCCCGATGGAGCCGCTTGCCCTATTCTTGACTCCCCCGCCTTATCTCTCCGGCGTCGAATCCGGCAGTCAAGAAGCCATCCTTCCTGCCTTTGCCCAGGCAGTGCTGCACCACGCGACGTTGCCATGGATGATCTTTGCGCTGGTGGGCGGCGCGCTTGCCTATGCCGCTTATCGACGCGGCCGTATCCCGCTCATTTCCTCGCTATTTGAACCCCTCATTACGGATTCGAATAACCGGGTATTTGGAAAGATCGTCGATATCTTCGCAGTGTTGGTCACCCTCTTCGGCACGGCGACCTCCCTGGGTATCGGCGCGCTGCAGATCCGTACGGGTACCTCTATCCTTACCGGCAAGCCCCTCGAAGGCAACGGAATCATGGTGGTGATCATTACGATCCTCACCATCCTTTTCATTCTTTCCGCAATGTCCGGCATCAAGCGCGGCATCCGCATCCTGTCCAATATCAACATGGGCTTGGTCATCGGACTCGCGGTCTTCGTGCTCATCACCGGGCCGACGCTCTACATTCTGGACCTGCTTCCCGCCTCCCTGCTGCAGTTCTTCAAGCACTTCGAAGACATGATGTCCCTGTCGGCCTCCCAGGGTGAACCGGAAAAGGAATTCGTCACCGCATGGACCATGCTGTACTGGGCGTGGTGGATTTCTTGGTCGCCCTTCGTCGGCATGTTCATCGCGAAGATTTCCCGCGGGCGCACCATTCGCGAATTCGTCTTCGTCATCATGCTCGTGCCTACCACCCTGTCGCTTTTCTGGTACGTCATCTTTGGTGCCACCGCAATTAAGACCCACCTGGACGGAGACGGAATCGAGATCGAAGGTTCCGGCGAGAATGTGATGTTCGATCTCATGAGATCGCTGCCGCTATCTAGCATCACCACGGTCATCGTCCTCCTCGCTGTGGTCGTCTTCTTCAATACAGCCGCTGACTCCGCTACCAACGTCATGGGCTCCATGTCCCAATCAGGTCGACCAATCCCCTCGACATCGATTTCCGTTATTTGGGGCGTTGCCCTGGGTGGCATTTCCTTGTCCCTGCTGCTCATCGCCGGCAAGGATGCGCTCAGCGGCCTGCAGTCCATCATGGTCTCCAGCTCGCTGCCGTTTACCTTCATCCTCATCGGCATCATGGTGGCGTGGGGCAAAGACTTGGCACGCGACCCCGCAATACTGCGCAGGAAATACGCACATGCTGCCATCGAGCGCGGCACCCACTTGGGCCTCCAAGAACACAATGGCGACTTCGTATTCAGCTCTTCTGCCGTTCCAGAAAACCACGGTGCTGGGGCTGAAATTGAAAACGATGACCCGTACCTCCACGAGTGGTACACCATCAACGCATCGGATGAGTACCTCGCAGAGCAGGCAGCCCTCCGCGAAGAGCGCCGCGCCGAGCTCAAGGACTTTGCACAGAAGAAAATCAAGGGCAAGGACGCAGAAGACGATGAATAATCTCCCTGCCTAACCGGCCTTCTCCTCTAGGCTCTAGGTCCCTAGCCCGCCTCCATCGCGCTGCGCATTAGCGCTCACCGCGATGAGAGGCGGGCTTTTCTCTGTCCCTACAGTCCGTGGCGCGCTGCGGCGTGCGAGCGCTTCATCGCGACCCGAGCTGAGCGCCTTTGTCTCGCGCAAGGCTAAGCCTCAAGAGGCCGGCCAGGCGGGGTTTGGCCGGCCCAACCGAAAGGGACACCGCCAAGAGCGATAAAACGACAATGCCGCCGCCTCCCAGAATGGGAAGCAGCGGCAATGTATGGCGCTTGCGCGCGCAGTAGAAGCGAGATTAACGCTTGGAGTACTGCGGTGCGCGACGTGCCTTGTGCAGACCAGCCTTCTTACGCTCAACTGCACGAGCGTCACGGGTGAGCAAACCAGCCTTCTTCAGGGTGGAGCGATCAGCCGGGTTGTAGATGTTCAGTGCACGAGCGATAGCCAGGCGCAGGGCACCGGACTGACCGGTTGGGCCACCACCGTTAACGGTGACCTTCAGGTCAAACTGGTTCTCGCGGTCCAGCAGGGTCAGCGGGGTGAGGATGTCCTGCTGGTGCAGCTTGTTCGGGAAGTACTCAGCGAACTCGCGGCCGTTAACTACGATCTGGCCGGAGCCAGCGACGAGGCGAACGCGAGCGACGGCGCGCTTACGGCGACCGACGGTCTGAATTGGGCCCTCGTGAACCGGAGCAGCGGCCTCAACCTCTGCCTCGGTCTCAGCGTTGGCGCTAGCCAACGAATCACCGATGGTGTTGGTGAACTCTTCGGTAGCGGCGCTTGCTGCAGCGATGTCAGCAGCCTCGGCTACATTGTTGTCGATGTTCTGCTCAGCCATTACTGTGCCACCTGCTTAAACTCGAAGGTTTCCGGCTTCTGACCGGCGTACGGGTGCTCATCGCCTGCGAAGACGTGCAGCTTCTTGATGGAAGCGCGGGAGAGCTTGTTGTGCGGCATCATGCCGGCAACAGATTCTTCGATAACGCGAACCGGGTTGGCGTCCAAAGACTGACCCAGGGTCATGGACTTCAGACCGCCCGGGTAACCGGAGTGGCGGTAGCGCATTTCGCGGTCGCGCTTGGTGGAAGAAACGTGAATCTTGTCAGCGTTGATGATGATCACGTGGTCACCGGTGTCAACGTTGGGTGCGAACTGTGGCTTGTGCTTGCCGCGCAGCAGGTCTGCCACGGTGGAAGCAAGCTTGCCCAGCACCACGTCAGTAGCATCGATGACGTACCACTTGCGGGTGATGTCACCGCTCTTTGGGTGGAAAGTAGACAAAATGACTCCTTGAAAGTCTGTCTCGGAACTGCCGGCCAGCGCTAAGCATCCATTCGCTTCCCAACAGCGGCCGGTGGAGACCTGCAGGAAGCGCTTCGCCAGCTGCTTGCCGACGAGCGAACACATAGGGCTACAACTTTAGCCGCTGCCGGTAGAAAAGACCAAAACGCCGAAACCGGCACCTTCTCAGGAAGAAAAGGCACCGGTAAAAGCGGTTCTATGTGGCAGTTTGCGGTTAGCTTTTGTCATTAGCGCTAAGGGGCGGCGGCTGCGTTCGCCTCCTGCCGGATGGATACGGGCACAGGCACCGCCCGTCCCCCTTTCTACTTCGCCTAAGGAAGCACGCTAAATAGATACTGCCAACAGTGCTTTAGCCCCAGCTAGCGGCGGCGCGGCGGTTGACATCGCTCATGGCGTCATTGCCCTGGGACACGGTCTTGGAGATGGTTGCCAGCACGGTATTGAGTTCTTGTGCTGCCTTATCCCACTTGGCCTGGGCCTGGTTATAAGCCACTGCGGATTCACCTTCCCAGGTGCTCACCATGGGCTGGAGGCGGGACTTGAGGTCGGCCAAGGTGCTGTTGATGCGGCCGGAGGTGGCGTTGATATCAGCTGCGGCAGAAGAGATGGCGCCGAATTGGTACTTAATTTCGGACATGGGAAAAATGCTTCCTTTCGAAGTTGCTGGTGGAGGTGGCTGGGTTACAGGGCGAGGCCGCCGCCAACATTGGAGAAGGCCTGGGTGTTTTCGGCTTCGACGTTGTCAAAGTTGTGGGCATTGCTGCGGATGTTTTCAGAAATCGAGGTCAATGCCTCGCGCAGTTGCTGCGCGGAGGTGTTATAGCGCTGCATCAAGTTATCGAATGAAACCTGCGCCTGGCCGGCCCAGCTGCCGCGGACAGAATCAACTACACCCTGCAGGCGGGTGAGCTCGCCTTGGACCTCGTCATTGGTGTTATCGACGCGGCCGGCGGTAGAGACCATGACATCGGCTTGTGTCTTAAAAGTCTGAGACATAACAGTGCGCCCCTCCTTAGGGCGGGAAGAGATGTTGAGTGTGATTTCCCCCGAAAAAGCTTCTGTGCTTTCTCACCGTTATTGGACTGTGCTCAGACCCATTTGGTTCCCGGGACGTTAAAAACTTTTCTGTTTATTTCTTACTCAGGGATTCGGTGGCCATCCGGCACGCGGCTTTTTGCACGGCATTGGCATTATGACGGGTATGGCACCCCACCGACATGTGGTGGCCGGTATCTTCCCAGATGGTCCATTCCACAACGGAGCCATCGCCGGGGTCTTCTACATAGTGCAAACGCCCTGCGTCCTCGGATACATCGCGCAGTTCCGGATCCTTGTCTACCTGCGCTTTGATTTCACCAAAGAGCGCCTTGGCCGGCACGTTAAAAAGCGAGTCCGCCGCTAAGAGAATCCTTAAATCAGGGTCTTCTCCTGTGGCGGTCACTAGGCCTTCCTCCACAGTGGCCTGAAATCCGGTGGGAAGGACGACGGAGAGCCCTTCGATATCAAGGCGCTTTTCGCCTGGGTTGAGCTCGCCGTCACCGCCCGCGTCGCCAGCCGCGTCCGCGTTGCCATCGCTGCCACCACCGGATTCTTCCTTTGGCACGGAGTCGGCGGCGCTCGCAGCGGTGGCACTTCCAGCGGCGGTGCCGGCCTCGCCGCCGTCCTCATTATCGGACGCATTCGCCCCCATGGCCCACCACGAGGCGCCGACGACGGCGAGGATCACCACGACGATGGCGACATGAAACATATCGATGGCACCTATCCAGCCGCGCAGCTTATCGGCCCACCGCGTGCTCGTTCCCCTCTCCTTCCCTGCTCGCTTTCCAGTTCCGGTTCCAGTGCCGGTGCCGGTCTCGGTTTCCATTCCTGATTCCGTGTGTTCCATGGATATATCCATCTGGGCGGTGGGCGCGGATTCTAGGGCATCCGCAAGTGCCGATGCCGCCGCTACTGCCGACGGTGCCCCTGCCTCGCCCGCAGCCGATTCAGCCTCTCGTGCTGGAGTTGATTCCGGTGCGGGTGTTGCTTCCTGCTGTCGCACGCGGGCGCCGGCTACATCGAGTTGGCGGGTAAGAATGGTGACGGCCTCGCGGGAGAAGGCGGTGCCAGAGGGATCCGCGATGACGGATACGTCCACGTCCGGCCAAGCGGATCCAGCGATCTTCGCGATCTGGTCCATGACGTGGCCGAGTGCCTTGCCTTCTACGATGCCGGTCCCAGCAAGATCGTAGCGGTACACGGTTTCTGGGCCTTCAAAGATGGTGGCCGCATCCATAACGGTCACCGTAATCGTTGCCGTTGCTGCGGAGATAGGCGTTTCTGTAGACATTTATTCTTCTCCTTCCCCGTAAACCACCTGGGCGATTCCCAGGTTTTCGCCGCGGATGCTCCACTGCCCGCGCCCGGGCGGCTGGTGGCTGGGCTTGAGGCCGAAGATGGTGCCTTCGTCGCGGTCGGCATCGAAAAGCAGGAATGCGGGTTGCAGATCGCGCACCGCGGAAAAGAATTGGCCAAACAGCGCCCGGCCAATGCCGCCGGATTTTCGGGCGATGACCATGTGCAAGCCGATGTCCCGCGCATGAGGCAGAAGATCGATTAAGGGTGCCAAGGCTATATCGCTGACCAAGTCCGCATCATCGATCACCACGTAAATATCCGGGCCCTCCCACCAATCGCGGGCGGCAAGTTGCTCTGGGGTGATATCCGGCCCCGGCAAGCGTTGTTCCAGCGTGCGCACGGTATTAACGATTGCCTCCTGCGCACTTGATTGCGTTGCGGCATAGGCCGCCACCATGTCCTGATCCAGCGTGCCCAGGTGGGCGCGGCGCTGATCGATGACCACCAGCCGCGCCGCCTCCCGCGGAAGGCTACTAATCCCGCGCATTATCTGTGCCAAGAAATTGGACTTGCCGCAGCCTTGGGCGCCGATGGCAACTAGGTGCGGCTCGCGCTCCGGATTCCACGCCAAGGTGGAAAGGTCGCGCCCGCCGATGCCCCACGGGATGCCGCCAGTAGGTGCTTCGCCATGGGCGGCGAGCGCCTCTGGGGTCAGGACCGCCGGCAGCATCTTCAAGCGCGGGGCGGGAACGGCGTTCGCATGCACGCGGCAGATATGGGCAATATCTTGATTCGAGGTATGCGCGAGCAGCATATTTTCGCCCGCCTGTGTCAGCCCCCTGCCCGGCGCGCTGGGCAGTTTTTGCTGCAGCTTGCGGTCAATAAGCGAATCGAGTGCCTCACCCAAGCGCAGCTCGAGGCGGTTCGCAATGAGATCCCTAATCGCCGGCCGCATCGTGGTCCACCGGGAGGTCGCGATGACAACGTGGACGTTGGCGGAGGCACCGTCCGCAACGATATCCGTGATGGATTCGGCTAAATCCTCAAACTCCGCATTGGATGGACCGATGTGGTGCCAGCCATCGATAATCAAGAAGGTCTCGCGCGATTCCGGCCGGCGAATAAACCCGGCGACCTCATCGACGATGCGGCGGATCTTTTCGCCTTCTTCGCGCCCGGCTACCCCGGCAACGTGCGGTAACCGGTCTAGGGCCGCTAACTGCCCGCCGCCCAAGTCGATGACATAAAAGCGGATATCTTCCGGCCGCCGGTTAAGCGCCAAGGAGGAGACTATCGTGCGCAGCGCACCGGACTTGCCGGATTGCGGTCCCCCGCACAGGGCAAGGTGGCCGCCGTGTTGGTGAAAGTCGATGACTAGTTGGTCTTGGCGCTGGTAGTACGGCCTATCGATAATCCCGATCGGCGCGGATAGTTCCGCTGCGGTGGACTCCGCGCCCTCCATATCGAGGGACGATAGTTCAATGACCGGCGGCAGCGGAGGCAGCCAAATGCGGTGGGCCTCCTGGCCGCGCGCGGCGGCCTCTTCGCCGGCGGCGCGAACCACCTCAGTAAGAACCGATGTGGATTCATCCATCACCACAGCAGGAGAACTCTGTGCAGCGGCATCGTCCTGCGCCCATCCTGTAAAAAGCTCCACCCGGCGTGGCGGGCCTGCGGAGTTACCATCCCGATCCGTGGCCGCGTGCATCCCCGAGCTAGGTGCAGCCCGGCGCGCGAGCGGCCCTGATACGTAGGAGGCCTGAAACCGGGTGAGGTCCTCAGCATCGGATTTCAGGTAACCGGCGCCGGGTTGGCCGGGAAGGTGGTAGGCATCGGTCACGCCAAGGACCTGGCGGGATTCGGCGGAGGAAAAGGTTTTCAGGCCGATTCTGTAGGACAAGTGGGAATCTAGCCCCCGCAAGCGCCCTTCCTCGAGCCTTTGCGAGGCCAAAAGAAGGTGCACGTGGAGGCTGCGCCCCAAGCGCCCCACGGCAACGAAGAGCTCGGCGAAGTCCGGGTGCTGGCCCAAGAGCTCGGAAAATTCGTCGACGACGATGACCAGCGCCGGCAAGGGGCCATAGTCCCGCACGGCATCCGCAGAAGCGTTGTACTCGCCCACATTGGCAAAGTTGCCGGCGGTGCGCAGGAGTTCTTGGCGGCGGTTCATCTCCCCGGAAATGGCATCGTACATGCGCTCTACCAGGGTGGATTCTTCTTCAAGGTTGGTAATGACCGCAGAAGTATGCGGCAGGCGATCACAGCCTAGGAAGGTCGCACCACCCTTGAAATCTACCAACACGAGATTGAGTTCATCCGGGCTATGCGTGGCGGCAAGTGCGGTCACCAGGGTGCGCAGGAGCTCAGATTTACCGCTGCCCGTCGCCCCGATGCATAGGCCGTGCGGCCCCATTCCGCCATGCGCGGATTCTTTGAGATCCACGGTCACCGGCTGCCCGATGGAATCGATGCCGATGGGCACCATGAGCCGCGAGGCACCATCGCGCCCGTGCCACATGCCGCTGGCGGCCAATTCATCCACGCCGCTGTAACCAAGCAGCCCCAGCAAATCATTGCCCCGGCGCCCGGAGGTGCTATCGGGGCGCCGGAAGACCGCCATTCGGCGGGCCATAATCGTGGCCGCGGCGGCGCCCAAATAATCGGGTGTTCCCAGTTCTTCCACGCCTGCGGCCGTCACCGCCTGCAGGGTATCCGCCGCGACGAGGCACAAACCTTCTTGTTCCGCACGCAGGCTCAACGCGGATGACGGCGCACCGCCTACCTCAATGACGGTGGTATAAGAATCGCCGTGGAAGAAGTCTTCGGTGCCGGTGGTAAGGAGGGCATCGACAAGCACAATGCGAAACCGCGCCTTATCCGGCTCCCGCGTATGCGGCAGCCATTTTAGCCACTCCCACTCGCCGCCGATGGCCTCAACCCCGATGGTCTCGGGACCGTGCGCCAGGGCTAGCTGCATGACGAGGGCGCGCACCGTATCGCGGGCATTATCGCCGGTAAAGGATAAAAACCTAAAGGCCTGCAATTGGATCACCACCGGGAGATCCGGCACGGTACCCACCGCCTTGATGGCCTGGCGCATGCTCACCGCACAGACCGGGTCCAGGTCCTCGGTCGCACCAGAATCAGGCACGTTGATGGGCGTGCACAACGTGGTGGGCCCAGTGCCCACGCGCACCTCCAAGGCATCCGGATCATCAGGCCCGCGCTCCCACATGCGCCGCGATCCCACCAGCGGTTCCAGCCCCGCCGGATCCGGGTGCCGATACAACTCGTGCGCACGCTGCGCACCGGCATTATCCAGCGCCTTTTCCCGCAGCGCCTTAATGTGGCGCAAGTAGGTCCGCCGGGTTTCATCCGGGTCCTGCCCGCTATTGTGCGGCCCAAACATCATGGCCATACTGGCCAGCATCATCAGCGGAAACATCAGGGATACCGGGCTGATATGCCGCGAATCGCCCGCGCCCAACACCATCAGCGCCACCATGCCCAACATCGCGGCGATCATCACGATGGGCAGCAGCAGGCGCACCAGCGGCACCGGCTGCGGGCGCACCGCTTCCGGAACTTCCTCTGCCTCGATGGTGCCGGTGGGAAGCGGCGGTGGCGCGTCCCGAAGCGGCATGGACAATGGCTCCACGATGTGAGTTTCCCCGATCCCAAGCATGGGTAAAATCCTCCCCCGATCCACACGCTTAGCGCTCTTGGCCCCCTGCCAAGATTCCCCGCGCTGCGGTGGACACGACGCCACCAGTAAGCCACAATATGTGGCATTGGGCAAGGGGGATGCCCACAATCATGAGACAATTCGGGGGAATTATGACCGCTCCAACGGCGCATCACATGCGCCTTACCATCCGCATCCACGCAGATTCCTTCCACAAGGAAGCAGACGTGGCATTGCCATTAAGCTCCAGCCTCGGCGAGCTCATGGCAGAACTTACTGACCTTGTCGATGCACCCGCGATCACCTCGCCGTGGCGCGCCAGCACGGCCTCTGGGCGCACCATCGACCTCACCGCACCGCTTGCCGCCACGCCGCTAGCGGAAGGCTCCATCCTGGTGCTCGCCCCGCGCGAGGAGCGGCCCGCGCCCGTAATCCGCGACGCCGCCGAATCCCTCGCCGCCCAGAGCCGCGACGACACCACCTCCGCCATTCCCATCGTCTGGGCGTGGGCCGGGCTCGCCGCGGCCTTCGCCGTCACTTGGGTACTCTCGCTCCCAGCGGTGGCCTGCGCCGGGCTCGCCATCGCGGCCTTCGTGCTCGCACTGTGGACGCGGGCGCTATCGCTTGTCATGCTCACCCTGGCGGCAGGGGCGGCGAGCGGCTGGGCACTTATTTCGCCCGCGCTTGCCGATGCCCCCTATGCCGCCCTCACCACCAGCGCCACCCTGCTCGCGGCGTTATTGGCCTGCCACCTCACCCGGTTAAGCACGGTACGCATTACCTCCGGCGCGCTCACCATCGCCGGGCTAGTGCTCATTGCGTCCGTGAGCTACCTGCTTCCTGGGCTCAGTGGAAATTCGGGCATCGGCACGAGCCACGGTACCGCGGCGGCCGCAGGCACCGTTATCGCAGGCGTCATTGTGCTTGCCACCGCCCCCGCGCTGACCATCGCCACCGCGGGGCTCAAGGTGCCGCAATTGCCCACCGCAGGCCAAGACCTCGCCGTCTCGGATGAGCTTCAGCCCGATGTGGACGATCGCGCCACCCGCGCCGGGTACGCCTACGAGGGCATCTGCTGCGCAATCGCGCTCTGCCTCATCCCGGCCCTTATCGCGCTCAGTTTCACTGGCACCGGCGCCCTCGTGGCCACGGACGGGACCGTGGACGAGGCGGGATCCGCCGCTACCATCGGGTCTCGCATCGCCGTGCTTTTCGGCACCGGATTAACCGGGCTCGGCTTCGTCCAAGCGCTCTGCGTCTCCGTTGCCGGAACGGTGGTCATGCACGCCGCGCGTCACGGGCGCGTGCTTGCTAGCTGGGCTCTCATGCTCGTCGCCATGGTTGCCTGTCTTACCGCCTGCCTGTGCGCCGTGCATGCGATTGCCGTAGATGGGCTTGCTGGCGCTTGGGCGCCAACGGTGGTTGCGGCCCTCCTGCTTACCGCGATGCTAAGCGCACCACTGTGGACGGCCAAAATGAGCGAGGTGGAACCAACGACCATCGCCTGGTTCGAACGCATTGAGTCCCTCACCATCGCCGCCTGCCTGCCGCTTGCCGCGCACCTCGCCGGGATCTTCGAACTCATCAGGGGGCTGGGATAATGGGCCACACCCGCTCGCGTCGTTTTTCCGCACTACCTGGGTTCAACGGCAGTTCAAGGCTTGCTGCTTGCGCCCTTACCGCATGTGTCCTCGCCGGAACCGGCGATTTCATCACAGGAGCTCCCACCGCGCCCATCGCGGGCGCACGGGAACCGGACCGGGAATGCGCCACCGCGCATCCATCTCCCCTAGCGCCAGAACCTTCCGCAGACCAGCGCGCCTACCGTTCCCAGCTGCATTCCTTTGCCACGGGCGAGGGCATAAAGGTAGCCGTCATCGATACCGGCGTTGCCCACCACGATCAGCTGCCGAATCTCACCGCAGGCGCGGACCTGGTCACTCCGGAAGAACCGGATCCGCACCGAGATTGCGACCTGCACGGCACCGTCGTCGCCGGCATCATCTCCGGGCACGATATTGGCATCGCCCCACGCGCTGAGATCCGCGCCATCCGCCAAACCAGCGCGCATTATCGCCAATACGATGGCACGGCCGGCGAGTCCGACGAGGACAGCACCACCGGCTCGCTCGACACATTGGCCCGCGCCATCGATCATGCCGTGGAGGACAACGCCCGGGTGATCAATATTTCCGTGGTGTCCTGCGTTCCAGAGAAGACCGCGCGGCGCATCGATAGCTCCCGCTTGGATGAGGCGCTCGGCCACGCAGAAGATGCCGGCGCGGTAGTCATCGCAGCCTCCGGCAATATTTCCTCCGGCACCTGCGAAGAAGGCGATCACGTCTTTCCCGCTGATTCACCAACCGTTTTATCCGTTAGCGCCCAAGAGGATGCCCACGCACTCGCCGAGTACTCCCTCACGCCTGCCGATGGCCCACAATTATCCGCCCACGGCTTCGTCCCTTTAGCGCTTAATCCCGCCGGTGGCTGGGCGGACGGGAAGAACCAACAGGATTCCCTGGCACAGTTCCATGGCACCTCATTCGCGGCCCCAGTAGTCAGCGGCACCGCCGCCCTATTAGCCGAGCGCTACCCAGACGCCAGCGCTGCCGATATACGCCAACGGCTGCTTTCCGCCGGCGAGCCCGGCAACGGTTTCATCGATCCGCTCGCCGCCCTGACGCATATCGATGGCGAATATGCCGCACCCGCGCGCGATCTGACTATCCAGCCCGCCAAAGACGAACGCTCCCCGGCTGCGAGCCGAACCGGCTGGGTGCTCGGCGGGTTAGTCCTGCTGCTGACCGGCCTGGCGATTGCTCGCGGGCTACGCCGACCGAAGTCTGAGTAAGTCGGCGTAAGTTTTATTGCTCGTGCTGGTCAGTACGAGCATCAAGCGCGGTGCGGGATAGCACCGCCTAGCGGCTGACCTGCAGGGCTTCGTCCCGGTCCAAGCGCGAAGCCTCTGGCAGTAGCCGGATGATTTCCCACGGAACCTCCGCCCCAATACCGGTGCCGAGGGCCTCCAAGAGTTCCTTATTGTCCACCGCATGGCGCTGCCCCGTAGGCGAGACAACGTGATAGCCATGCCCGGTATCCACGCCAACTCCTCCTGCCGATAGCCCACCAAAGCGATCCGCTACGCCTTCACCGGCGAGCGCTACCGTCCCGGGGTTCTCGGTGACCGTCGCTGCGCCACCGTCGCTATCGGCGCACATCCAGCCCTCATCTGGACCAACGAAGTCGAAGGTGGTGGCGGGCAGGCGGAAGTTTAAGGGGGCATCGGCAAGCGCGCCTACCTCTTGCGGCGAAGCTTCTTTGCGCGTCGCACCGTAGCTAACCAACATGTCTGCCTGGGTGGAGGAAAGCTCGGCCACGCCCTCGTCCGTCCGGGCCCACTGACCCTGCCCGGTATCCATGATGTCCGGCAGCGGATCGGGAAACGTCAGCGGCGGCTGCTCCGCAAAGGCATTGAGCAACTCCGCGGGAACGGGCCAGGCATGGGTGCTCCCGTCGATGCCAATCCCGCGCCGGATAACCCGGCCCTCCGTACTCTGCGCATCGGGCAAGCGCACGCGCCCGTCCGCGGTGAGCAGCCACTGCGTGCCATCCGTTTCTGCGAGCGCGGCGCGCTCCTCCCCAAAGCCCTCCTGCGGCGGATCCGCCACCACGATGACCTCTTCTTGGGCCACCTGTTGGCCATCGATGCTGGTGGGGTTATCGGCAGGCTGCTCATCGTGGCCGGCAAGGCACGCCGCCCACGAGCGCTGCGGGGTCTCGCCCGGTGCGGCCAAATAGCCGGGAGCATCCGAAATCCCCACCGGCGTGCCCAACGAGGCCTCGCGCAAATGCTCGTCCCCAATGGTCTGCGCCTCGGCCGCCTCGCCGGCGATGATCCGCGCGGAAGAGAGGTTGTGAACGGGGTGATACGTATCGTTGACGTCCACGAAGAGCTGGCCTTGCTCCGAGCGCACGATGGGCGCATCCCCTGGCTGCGGGCTCGGCTGCAGCCAAGCCAAAAGGCCCGAGCCGACCGCTAAAAAGGCCACGCCTACCCCGCCGAATATCATCGCCTTGCGGCGGCGGGCCAGCGGATCATGGATCATACGGGTATCGCCCAACACGAGCCCGTGTTCCACGCGGCGGCGTAAAAATTTATGACCCGAGACTTGGGCCTTGGTCGTTGGCAATGGACGTGCCATGAATTTCCCCCCGAAAATTCCCCGAAAAGTCTAAATAAACCCAGACCTCAGGCTAGCGCAGGCTCCTCACCCCTGCCACTTGGCAGCGTGTTTTCACAAGGTCGTGCGCTTTTCCCTCGTTATATCCGCGCGCGCGGACATTTCGCCCGCCTCCGGGTAATCCACCTGCACTAAAGACAGGCCCTTCGCCGGTGCCACCGGGATGCGAGAGGAGCGCTTGGTTTCCTGCAGCAACGCCTCGGCAAAGTCGACGTCCCTGCGGCCTTCCCCAACGCTTAAGCAACAGCCAACCAAAGAGCGCACCATCGACCAGCAGAAGGCGTCCGCGGTCACCCGGGCCTCAAAGAGCTGCGGTTCTTCCGGCGTCGAGACATCCTGCCAGCTAAATTCCTGTAATTCGCGAATGGTGGTGGCATTCGGCTTGGCCTTACAAAAGGCCGCAAAATCGTGCAGACCCACCAGCGCCGTCGCCGCATCCTGCATGGCCCCGATGTCTACCGGTTTAAACCATTCGGCCGTATCGCGCGCCCGCGTCGGCAGCGCACCCCTCTGGCTGGTGGTTATCCGGTACACATAATGCCTGCGCAGCGCAGAAAATCGGGCATCAAAACCTTCTGGCGCGAAATCGCAGCCGTGCACCCGGACGTCTTCCGGCAACAACTTGGCAAGCCTGCGCACCAACTTCCCGGGATCATTTGCTACGGACCGTTGCTCCAGCATCTCCTGCGGCACATCCACGTGCGCCACCTGCCCGCGAGCATGGACGCCCGCATCCGTACGCCCAGCTACCGTCAGCGGTACCTCCGTCCGAGCGATCATTGCTAGCTGCTCCTCGAGCACGCCTTGGACGGTGCGCAGTCCGCCCTTTTGCCTGGCCCATCCGTGAAAATCGGTGCCGTCATAGGCCAGATCTAACCGGATCCGAACGAATCCTTCTGCTGGTCCCTCATCTGCGATCGCTGCTGCTTCAGTCATGGTGGACCTAATGCTACCGGAGGCATCGGCGAGTTCCCGAAATGTGCAACCTCTCCTGCTACACCTCCCCTGTTCGTTTTGAGCAGAAAATGCAATATCTGAAGGCCGTATTTGCTCAGTTATTGCAGTGGAGGATGCGCATAGGAGGTTGAGCGTAGGAGGTTGTACATAGTTGTCGTTGTGGATTGGAAGTTGCGTGGTCCGCTGCATGGCGAAGTCGCACGACGGAGTGGGACGAGGGGCGGGACGACGGAGTGGGACCAAGTACCTGAGGCTCCAAGTCCAAAACGACAAAAGCCGCCTCCCCTGTCTCTTCGTAAAGAGAATGGGAAGGCGGCGATTATGCGCCACTTCTGCGAGTAGGAACTGCAATCCACGCAGGGCGTTAGGGCCTGCGCGAATTCAGTGACCGAGGGAGATTACTTCTCCTCGGACTCCTCAGCAGAGGTGTTCTCAGCTGCGGTGTCCTCGGCCGGAGCCTCGGTCTCCGCAGCCTCGTCTGCCTGAGCCTCTTCAGCCTCAGCAGCCTTGGAAGCGGCAGCGCGGGTAGCGCGGTTAGCCTCGGAGGTCACGGTCTCCTCAAGAACGAGGGAGATCTGGGACATCGGGGCGTTGTCACCGGTGCGGTTGTCCAGCTTGATGGTGCGGGTGTAGCCACCCTCACGGTTCTCAAACTTCGGTGCAACCTCGTCGAACAGGTGAGAAACAACATCCTTGCGCGGGATGAGCTTCAGCACTGCGCGGCGGTCAGCAATGGTGCCGGACTTAGCCTTGGTGATGATCTTTTCGACGTACGGGCGAAGAACCTTCGCCTTGGCATCGGTGGTCTTGATGGCGCCGTGCTCGATCAGGCTAGCTGCCAAGTTGCTCAGCATGTGAGCTTGCTGCTTGGCGGAGCCACCGAGACGGGCACCCTTCTTCGGGGTAGGCATTGTTTACTCCTCGTGTGCGGTAAAAGTTGAGCGCGCGGCAACGAGTGCCGCAGTTCAGGGTGATTCTTTACTCGGAATCGTCCGCAGCCGGGTCCTTGAAGTCACCGGTTTCTGCGTCGTAGCCCTCGAGCTGGGTTGGGTCGAAGTCCTCAGGGGTGTCCTTCAGAGCAAGGCCCAAGTTAGCCAGCTTGATCTTTACCTCATTAATCGACTTCTGACCGAAGTTACGGATATCCAGCAGGTCGGACTCAGTGCATTCTGCAAGCTCGCCGACGGTGTGGATCTCCTGACGCTTCAGGCAGTTATAGGAGCGAACGGAGAAGTTCAAGTCCTCGATAGGCATGCCGTAGGCGGCGATGTACTCGGTCTCCTGCGGGGAGGGACCAATCTCGATGCCTTCGGCTGCGTTGTTCAGCTCGCGTGCCAGGCCGAACAGTTCGACCAAGGTGCCGCCGGCAGAAGCCAGGGCGTCGCGTGCGGAAATCGAGTTCTTGGTTTCGACGTCGATAGTCAGCTTGTCAAAGTCGGTGCGCTGCTCAACACGGGTAGCTTCGACCTTGTAGGAGACCTTCAGCACTGGGGAGTAGATCTGGTCGATTGGAATACGGCCGATTTCCCCAGAGGTTGCGGCAGCCGGGACGTAGCCACGGCCGCGCTCGACGACGAGCTCAATGTCCAGCTTAGCGGTGTCATTTAGCGAAGCGATGTGCAGATCCGGGTTGTGGATCTCCACGCCAGCCGGCGGCTGGATATCGCCCGCGGTGACATCACCAGGGCCTTCCTTGCTCAGGTACATAACCACCGGCTCATCGGAGTCGGAGGATAGGACCATGCTCTTGATGTTCAAGATGATCTCAGAAACGTCTTCCTTCACACCGTTGATGGTGGTGAACTCGTGGAGCACACCATCAATCTTGATGGAGGTTACCGCTGCGCCCGGGATGGACGACAGCAGGGTGCGACGCAGCGAGTTACCGAGGGTGTAGCCAAAGCCCGGCTCGAGCGGTTCGATAACGAACTTGGAACGAGACGAGTCGATGAATTCCTCGGTGAGCTGAGGACGCTGGGAAATGAGCATTGCAATTCTCCTTTTCGGCGACCGCTATTTGACGCCGGTAGAGGGGGTAAAAATCTTGAGGTTGAAGATTCCTGATGGACCGCGTGGCCTTGCAGGGCCGTGCGGTATAACAGTTTACTTCGAGTAAAGCTCGACGATGAGCTGCTCTTGCAGCGGAATGTCGATCTGAGCGCGCTCGGGCAACTGGTGCACGAGGATGCGCAGCGTATCAGGAACGACCTGCAACCATGCCGGTACGTTGGCATCGATAAGAGCGTCCTGAGCGTCTTCGAACCATTCCATCTTCTGGGAACGCGGGCGGACATCGATGATGTCGTACTGCGTAACCCGGTAGGACGGGATGTTGATGTTCTTGCCGTTCACGGTGAAGTGACCGTGGGAAACGAGCTGGCGAGCCTGGCGGCGGGTGCGTGCCAGACCTGCGCGGTAAACTACGTTGTCCAGGCGGGTCTCCAGCAGGATGACCAGGTTGTCACCGGTCTTGCCTGGGAGGCGGTTAGCCTCGGTGTAGTAGCGGCGGAACTGACGCTCCAGCACACCGTAGGTGTACTTTGCCTTCTGCTTCTCCTGGAGCTGCAGCAGGTACTCAGATTCCTTGATGCGGTTGCGGCCAGCCTGTCCCGGAGGGTACGGGCGGCGCTCGAATGCCATGTCTCCGCCGACCAAGTCGACGCGAAGACGGCGGGATACGCGGGTAGCGGGGCCAGTGTAACGAGCCATTTTCTTACCTCTTTCCTTCCCTTAAACCTTGCGACGCTTGGTCGGACGGCAGCCGTTGTGCGGCTGTGGAGTTGCATCCGTGATCGAGGAAACCTCGAGGCCTGCAGCCTGCAGGGAACGGATGGCGGTCTCGCGGCCGGAGCCCGGACCCTTGACGAATACGTCAACCTTCTTCATGCCGTGGTCCATTGCCTTGCGTGCGGCGCTTTCAGCGGCCATCTGCGCAGCGAACGGAGTGGACTTACGGGAACCCTTGAAGCCAACGTGGCCAGAGGATGCCCAGGAGATAACAGCACCGGTCTGATCGGTGATCGAGACGATGGTGTTGTTGAAGGTGGACTTGATGTATGCGTGGCCCAGAGCCACATTCTTCTTGACGACGCGACGGCCGGAACGGCGTGCGCCGGAACGAGTCTTTGGAGGCATGAACTACTTCTTCTTTCCTGCGATCGTCTTCTTCGGGCCCTTACGAGTACGCGCGTTGGTCTTCGTACGCTGACCGCGTACCGGCAGACCGCGACGGTGGCGCAGACCCTTGTAGCTTCCGATTTCAATCTTGCGACGAATATCAGCCTGAACCTGGCGGCGGAGGTCACCCTCTACCTTCCAGGAGCCTTCAATTGCGTCACGCAGTGCCGAAACCTGTTCATCTTCCAGGTTGTCGGTGCGCAGGTCAGGAGAAATGCCAGTCTTTTCTAGCAATTCCTTGGCACGGGTTGGACCGATGCCGTAGATGTAGGTGAGAGCGACCTCCATACGCTTATTGCGTGGAAGGTCAACACCAGCTAGACGTGCCATAAGGCGTGTCCTTTCGGGTTGTTACGGCGGTTTTCTCCCCATCCGTCCCGCTCCATGCAACGCTTCGCCCGGACCGTGCCGGGAATCCTTGGGTTGCTTACCAGTGCGGGCTCAGGCCACCGTAGCCTGAGGTGTACAGGACAAAGCCATGCTTCGCCCTTGGGTGAGGAGGCTGACTGTGTTTACTTGTAGCGGTAGACGATGCGTCCGCGGGTCAGGTCATAAGGAGACAGCTCTACGACGACGCGATCCTCCGGGAGGATGCGGATGTAGTGCTGACGCATCTTACCGGAAATGTGAGCAAGAACCTTGTGCCCATTGTCGAGCTCGACACGGAACATTGCGTTTGGCAAAGGCTCGACGATGCGACCCTCTACCTCAATTGCGCCTTCCTTAGCCATAACCTCTACTTTTCTGGCGACAGACAAGTACCTGTCACCTGCATGTTTGTTGTCTACTGCGGTGGTGCAAGCCAACCAGACCTACTGGCGCTATACACCGTCAAACCAGCATACGCTGCAGCGACACGATTTCCAAACCGCACGCACTTTCATAAATCCCCAACCGGCAGCGGAAAACTAAAAATACCCTCGCGCTCAGTTCCAAGTTCCGGAACCAAGCGCGAGGGCGAGGCGCGTTAACGCGGTGAGCTACGCCGAATTAGTAGATGTAGACCTTGTCACCAATCTGGACATCGTTCCAGTAGCGAACCGCTGCATCATAAGGCAGGTGAACGCAACCATTGGAGTCAACGTTGGTGTTGTCCAAGTGGAAAGCGTGGCCGTTATTGGTGAAGTAGATGGAGAACGGCATCGGCGCGTTATTGAACTCGCGGGAGATTTCGTCCTTCACCTTGCGGTTGACGTGGAAGGTACCGCGCGGGGTTTCCTCGCCCACCATGCCGGCGGACATGGATGGGGAAATGTAGGATACGTCGCCACCTTCCTGCAGCCAGGTGCGGCGGCCGTCAAGGTCGACACAAATCTTGGCATCTGCCGGGCAGGAGCCGCGGTCGAATTGGTTAGCGCGGCGCTGCTCCTCCGCACGGCGCGCCGCCTCTTCAGCCTTCGCCTTTTCTTCCGCAATCTGCTGTGCGTGTGCGCGCTCAGCAGCCTCGCGAGCCTGGCGTGCTTCCTCGTTCTTCTGAGCCACTAGGCCCGGAAAGAGGAATTCCAGGGCGCTATCGACTGCGGACTGCACGTTAGGCACCAGTTCCGGGGTGTACTTCTCAGCCTGGTCCAGGATGTCATTGCGGGTCTGCCATGCCTGGTCGCGGGTCTGGCCGTGGAAGTTATCAAGCTGCTGCTGGGCCTGGGCAGTGAGCTGATCGAGGGAAGGGAGTTGCTGAGCAGAGGCTGCAGGGGCGCCGGCAATCGTGCTCAATGCCATGACGCCAGCCACTGCTGGTGCAGCAACGGTGGCACTTAACTTGCGGAGGCTGAATTTAGACATAGTGGTGAGTATAAACCTTTCAGGGGATTTACGCCTAGTTTAAGCGGCGATTTTTCAGGGAATATGTACTGGGAATTTATTAGTAGCGCCTGGTGAGGATACGCGGGCCGTCCGCCGTCGCGGCTACCGTGTGCTCCCAATGTGCGGCAACGGAACCGTCGAGCGTGACCACCGTCCAGTCATCTTCTAGCACCGCACTATCGACGGTGCCCAAAGTAAGCATTGGCTCGATGGCCAGGACGGAGCCCTCCTGAATGACGGGCCCGCGGCCAGGCTTTCCCTCATTTTCCAAATAGGGCTCTTCGTGCATGGTCCGGCCAATTCCATGACCGCCGTAACCATCCACGATATAAAGGGATACGCCAAACTTGTCTTCGGCGCGGTAAGTTGCCTGCTCCAAGGCGTGGGACACGTCGGTCAGGCGGTTGCCCGGGACCATCGCCTGCAGTCCTTCCATGAGCACCCACTCGGTCGCCGCGTTCAATGCCGCAACGTCCGGGTCCAGTTCACCGATGGGAAAGGACCACGCGCTATCTCCTACCCAGCCATCGAGGGTGGCGCCGCAGTCGATGGAGAGGAGGTCGCCATCGGCAAGCACGGTCTTCGCATCCGGAATCCCGTGCACGATGACATCGTTAACGGAGGAACAAATGGAGCCCGGAAATCCCTCGTAGCCCTTGAAGGTAGGGGTGGCACCGGCGGCGCGGATGGTCTGTTCCGCCACCGCATCGAGCTCAAGCGTGCTCACTCCTGGCGCCGCCGCGGCGCGAACTGCCTGCAGCGCCTTGCCGACGATCTCGCCAGCCGCCTGCATGGCATCCAGCTCGCCCGGGGTGCGGGCGGGAATGCGCTTGGTGCGGCGCCGAAAAGCCACTACTTCCCCAGTGCTTCCATGGCGCGGGCGTTGATCTCTTCGACGGAGCCTTCTGCCTTAATGGGGATGATGGCGTCGCCGTAGTGCTCGATAAGTGGGAAGGTCTCATCGCGGTAGACACCCAGGCGAGTGCGGATGGTTTCCTCGTTATCGTCGGCGCGGCCGCGGGCCATCATGCGCTCGACAACAACGTCCTCAGAAACCTCGAAGTTCAATACACCGTCGAGCTTTTCGCCCTTCTTGGACAACAGCTCTTCCAGGATGTCTGCCTGCTCGGTGGTGCGCGGGAAACCGTCCAAGAGGAAGCCATTCTTGGCGTCGTCTTGGCTGAGGCGCTCTTCTACCATGCGCGCGGTGACATCGGTAGGCACGAGCTTGCCGGCGTCGATGTAGGACTTCGCCTCGACGCCGAGCGGGGTGCCCTCGCCAATATTGGCGCGGAAGAGGTCACCGGTGGAGATGTGTGGGACGCCGAGCTTTTCGCTCAGGATTGCTGCTTGGGTGCCTTTGCCAGCACCGGGAGGGCCGAGAAGTACAAGACGCATTATTTCAGTAGTCCTTCGTAGTTGGATTGGAGAAGTTGAGATTCAATTTGCTTGACCGTGGTCAAGGCGACGGAGACCATAATCAAGATGGCCGTACCGCCAAAGGCGGAGGTGCCGGCGGCCGAAGAGTGGCCAACGCCAAGGTCCAGCAGGATATTCGGCAGGATGGCGATCAACGCCAAGTACAGGGCACCGACGCTCAGGAGGCGGTTCATGACAAAGCCGAGGTACTCCGCGGTGGGGCGGCCCGGGCGGATGCCTGGGATGAAGCCACCGTACTTCTTCATGTTATCGGCTTGCTCAGCGGGGTCGTACTGCACCGAGACGTAGAAGTACGCGAAGAAGATGGTCAGCAGGAAGTACAAGACGATGTACTGCCAGGACGACGGCGCCTGTAGGTGCGCAATAACGTTGCGCTGCCACCAGTTATCCGGGGTGTGTACGGAGCTGGAGTTGACGATCTGCGTGATCAGCACCGGCATGTAGATAAGCGAGGAAGCGAAGATGACCGGGATAACGCCGGCCTGGTTGACCTTCAGCGGCAGATAGGTGGAAGAACCACCGTACTGGCGCCGGCCCACCATGCGCTTGGCGTACTGCACCGGGATGCGGCGCTGGCCCTGCTCGATGAAGGTAATGCCGACGACCAGAACGATAAGGCCAGCCAGCACCATGGCGAAGACCATGCCGCCGTTGTTTTGCAGGATATTCATGCCATCGGTAGGTAGGCGCGTCGCAATACCGGCGAAAATGAGCAGAGACATGCCGTTGCCAATGCCCTTTTCCGTAATCAACTCGCCCATCCACATCACGAGGACGGCACCGGAGGTCATCGTTACTACCAGCAGGATGAGGGTGAAGAAGTTGCGGTCTTCCGCCAAGACCGGCACGCCCTGGCCCAGCAGCTGCTCGCGGTCCGCCAGCGCGACGATGCCGGAGGATTGCAGCAGCGCCAAGGCGAGCGTGAGGTAGCGGGTGTACTGGGTCATTTTCGCCTGCCCAGACTGACCTTCCTTCTTCAGCTGCTCAAAGCGCGGGATGACCACGGTCAGCAGCTGCACGATAATGGACGCCGTAATGTAGGGCATGATGCCGATGGCGAAGATCGACAGCTGCAATAGGGCACCGCCAGAAAACAGGTTAATCACGGAGTAGAGGTCTCCGGATTCCTCTGTCAGCTGACGCAGGCGCCCTGCAATTGACGCGTAATCTACACCCGGCGACGGGATCTGTGCACCGATGCGGTACGCAATGATCATCACGATGGTGAAGATGATCTTCTTGCGTAGGTCGGCATCCTTAAAAGCCTGCAAAATGGCGGACACTACAAAATCCTCCTGGCCTACCGCTGTCACGCGCGAATCTATGGATTCCTCACGCAGCAACACACGGAGGTGGACACTCTATGGCTCCCGCAGGGCTCCACATCTTTCTCACTTGGCGTTAAGAAGTAAAGACAAGGAGTCCCAAAGGAACGGTGGAACACTTTTGACCCCATAACCCTACCAGCCTTATATCTGCGTGCCACATCTAACCCGCATTATGTGACAATGATTGCCCATTCTTTCGCGCTTATTCCGCTGGGGGTTTACCATGTTAATTATTGCCCTGCGCAATTTTTTACCCGTAGTTTTCCGGCCTGGCGGTCCCTAAACGCCAAGGTCGTTATTGGTGTGAACCCAACGTTGCGAAAGAAGTCTGAATGAGCAAAAAATTCACGCCGATGACCGTTGCTGAGATCATCGACGTCTTTATCCCTAGTCCCAACCCCTTCCGCTGGGAGGCCTTTGATGGCTCGGCCACCGGCCCTGCCGATGCCGATTACAAGGTCACCATCAATAGCCTCGGCGGACTTGCTTATATTGCCACCCACCCAGGCGATGTCGGATTCGCCCGCGCCTATGTCACCGATGGCATCTCTGTAGAAGGCGAGCACCCCGCCCACCCGTACGGCATCTTCAATGCCCTGCACGCCATGTATGACAAGTTTGAAAAGCCTGGCGCTAAAGACTTGGCACGCGTGGTTCGTTCGCTGGCTTCCATGGGCGCCTTCCACATCCAGCCGGTGCCCGAGGTAGAGCGCGCCTCTTGGCTGCGCCGCAAGCTGCACGATGGCCTGTCCAAGCACTCCAAGGAGCGCGATGCCGACGTCATTTCTGATCACTATGACGTGGGCAATGACTTCTACGAGCTCTTCTTGGGCGATTCCATGACCTATACCTGCGCCTACTTCCCCACCCCAGATGCCACCTTGGAGGAGGCACAGGAAAACAAGTACCGCCTCATCTTTGACAAGCTGCGCCTGAAAGAAGGCGACACCCACCTGGACGTGGGCTGTGGCTGGGGCGGCATGGTGCGCTACGCCGCACGCCGCGGCGTGAAGTCCATCGGCGTGACCTTGTCACAGGAGCAAGCCGAGTGGGGCCAAAAGAAGATCGAGGAAGAAGGCCTACAGGATCTGGCTGAGGTCCGCTTCATGGACTACCGCGATGTCACCGAAGAAGGCTTTGATGCCATCTCCGCCATCGGCATCATCGAACACATCGGCGTGCAGAACTACAATGACTTCTTCAAGTTCATGTACAGCAAGCTCAAGATCGGCGGTCTGATGTTGAACCACAACATCACCTACCCGGATAACCACAAGACGCCCAAGGGCGGGTTCATCGACCGCTACATCTTCCCCGATGGCGAGCTCACCGGTTCCGGCAACGTCACCAAGGCCATGCAGGACAATGGCTTCGAGGTCTTCCACACCGAATCCCTGCGCTTTGATTACATGCGCACCCTGCACGAGTGGTGCGAGAACTTGAAGGAGAACTGGGAAGAGGCATGCGATTTGGTCGGCCTGCCCACCGCGCGCCTCTACGGCATCTACATGGCCGGCTCGGAGTGGGGCTTCGAGCGCAATATCATTAACCTCTACCACTTCTTGGGCATCAAGCTCGGCGAGGCCGGCTCCCGCGCCGGCGTTCCTGAGCGCCGTTGGTGGGAAGACAGCCGCTTTTAAAAGGAGCCCATATGACCCTTTTGGATCACTTACGCGAGCGCGTTTCTGCCCTGCAGCCGCGCCCGGTCGATGCCGTGCATATCGAGCCCGTGGGCTGGCAGGCCCACCGCGCCGGCGTAGACACCTTGCTGCGCAGCTTCCGCGAGGTCCCCGCCGGAAAGCGCGTGCGCCTGGCCAAAAAGACCTCTAACCTCTTCCGCGGCCGCAGCGAGAATCAGGTAGGCCTTGATGTCTCCGGCCTAGGCGGGGTTATCGAGGTCGATCCCCTCGCCCGCACCGCCGACGTGCAGGGCATGTGCACCTACGAGGACTTGGTCGATGCCACCCTGCCGCACGGCCTTATGCCGTTCGTGGTTCCGCAGCTAAAAACCATCACTCTGGGCGGCGCTGTGACCGGCATGGGCGTGGAATCCACGAGCTTTCGCAACGGCCTGCCGCACGAATCCGTCATCGAGATGGACATCCTCACCGGCACCGGCGAGATCCTAACCTGCTCGCGCGAGCAGAACGTCGATCTCTTCCGCCTCTTCCCCAATTCCTACGGTTCCCTGGGCTACGCGGTGCGCCTGAAGATCGAGCTCGAGCCCGTCCCGCCCTACGTGGAGCTGCGCGAGCAACGTTTCAACACGGTGGAGGAGGCAAGCCGCGTGCTTGCCGATGTCTCCGTCAACCACACCCACGAGGGTGAGACCGTCGATGGCCTAGACGGCGTGGTCTTTTCCGAGGACGAGGCTTACCTCGTCTTCGCCCGCTTTACCTATGAGGAGGGCCCTACCTCCGATTACACGCGGGATAAGATCTACTACCGCAGCCTGCAGCACGCCCAGGGCATGCGGCGCGACCGCCTTACCATCCGCGACTATATCTGGCGCTGGGATACTGACTGGTTCTGGTGCTCGCGTGCCTTTGGCGCCCAGAACCCCAAGGTGCGCAAGGTCTGGCCGCGCGAGCTGCGCCGCAGCTCCTTCTATTGGAAGCTGGTGCGCCTGGACCGAAAGTACGAGTTGGAGTACAACTTCATCAAAAAGCCGCACGGCAAGCCGCGCGCCGAGCGCGTGGTCCAGGATATTGAGGTCACCCCGGAAAACCTTCCGGAGTTCCTCCACTGGTTCTTCCAGGCCTCCGATATCCAGCCCGTGTGGCTGTGCCCCATCCGCCTGCGCGATGGCGTGGGCGAACTCGTGGGCAGCGGCGACATTGCCGCCGAGTCCCAGGACCCCTGGCCGCTGTACCCGCTGCGCCCCGGCAAGACGTGGGTCAACGTCGGCTTCTGGTCCGGTGTGGACGGCGATCACGTCGATCCCAGCGCTCCTGGCAACGGCGCCTTCAACCGCGTCATTGAAGAAAAGGTCAATGACTTGGGTGGCCACAAGTCGCTGTACTCCGAGGCCTTCTACTCCCGCGAGCGGTTCGAGGAACTCTATGGCGGGAAGCTTCCCGATGCCATCAAGGCCGTAACGGACCCCGATGACCGCTTCCCCGGCCTTTTTGAAAAGACCGTGGACGAGGCATAGGACGGCTCCCAAAACCACATAAGGGTGGAACGCTCGTGAAAGCGTTCCACCCTTTTTGCAGCTACGGGCCCAATCTCTGACGAGGCCCGAGGCTTAAATCAGCGCGATTACTGCTCCTGGGCCACCTGCGCGGTCTCAGCGTTATCCGGCTGGGACAGCTGCGGGTTGGCGTCAACGGGGCCGGTGGAGCCGGCGAGCGCCAGCACGGCGGAGATGACAGCGGCAAGGAATGAAGAAATGGACGACATAGCAAACTCCTAGCTAGTAGGGATGAGTGTTTACGGTGATAACACTACCACTGCCATGCATACGTCCGCATAGATCGACTACACCCCCTCGCCCCGCACACAAGGTGCGAGGAAAGGGGGTGTAGTTAGTCTCTAGTCCAGATTACTTGGTGTTGGCGGAACCGCCAGCAGCCTCAATCTTTTCTACAGCGGACTTGGAGAACTTGTCTGCGGTGACGTTCAACTTAACGTTGATGTCGCCGCTGCCCAGAACCTTGACCGGCTGGTTAGCGCGGACGAGGCCAGCAGCTGCGATGTCAGCGACGGTGATGTCGCCGCCATCGGCAAACTTCTCGGCCAAGTCAGCCACGTTAACAACCTGGTACTCAACGTGGTTCGGGTTCTTGAATCCCTTGAGCTTAGGCAGACGCATGTGGATGGGCATCTGTCCACCCTCGAAAGCAGCGGGAACCTGCTTACGAGCGCCGGTACCCTTGGTACCGCGACCAGCGGTCTTACCCTTGGATGCCTCACCGCGGCCAACGCGGGTCTTGGGCTTATTTGCTCCTGCGGTTGGGCGCAGGTCGTGCAGCTTGATGATATCAGCCATGGTTTACTCCCCTGCCACTTCTTCGACGGTGACCAGGTGGCGAACCTTGTGAACCATACCGCGGATGATCGGAGTGTCCTGCTTGACAACGGACTGACCGATGCGCTTGAGGCCCAGAGCCTCAATGTTCTTGCGGTGGTTCGGCTTGGTGCCCACCAGGCCCTTTACCTGTGTAATCTTCAGAGCCATTGTTTATGCCTCCTGACCTGCGCGCTTGCGCAGCATACGGGCCGGGGTGACCTCTTCGATGGACTTGCCGCGGCGTGCGGCAACCTCTTCGGGGCGGACCAGCTGCTTGAGGCCGTCCACGGTTGCGCGGACGACGTTGAGTGCATTGTCGGAGCCCAGGGACTTCGACAGAATGTCCTGCACGCCAGCGCATTCGAGCACCGGACGAGCAGCACCGCCGGCGATGACACCAGTACCAGGAGCGGCGGGCTTCATCATGACGATGCCCGCTGCGTCGCGACCCTCTACCGGGTGGGTGATGGTGCCGGCAACCATAGGTACGCGGAAGAAGTTCTTGCGAGCCTCTTCTGCACCCTTCTGGATTGCAGCCGGAACTTCCTTAGCCTTGCCGTAGCCAACGCCTACCTGACCCTGGCCGTCACCAACGACGACGAGAGCGGTGAAGGACATGTTGCGGCCACCCTTAACGGTCTTGGAGACGCGGTTGATGGTCACAACGCGCTCGATGTACTTATCGCGCTCGTTGTCCTGCTGGTTACGACGATCGTTGCGACGGCCGTTGCCGCCGCGGTTGTTCTTGTTGTTCTCGGCGGAGCGTCCGCCGTCACGCTGTTCACGGTCCGACATTACGCGATCCTTCCGTTGATGTTTCCGTTGACGATGATCATTAGAACTTCAGACCACCTTCACGTGCGGCGTCTGCCAGCGCAGCGACGCGGCCGTGGTACTTGTAGCCTGCGCGGTCAAAGACGACCTGCTCAATGCCAGCGGCCTTGGCGCGCTCAGCAATCAGTTCGCCCACCTTGGCAGCCTTTGCCTTCTTATCGCCCTCGAGTGCACGGATGTCCGCTTCCATGGAGGATGCGGAAGCCAGGGTGTGGCCTGCCAGGTCATCGATGACCTGGACGTGCATGTGGCGCGAAGAGCGGTGCAGGACCAAGCGCGGGGACTCAGGGGTGCCACGCAGGGTCTTACGGATACGGAAGTGGCGGCGTGCGCGTGCTTCGCGACGACGAGAAGAAATGTCCTTGCCGACTGGAGTGCGCTTCGTGTTTTCAGTGTTTGCCATTGCTTACTTACCCGTCTTTCCGACCTTGCGACGGATCTGCTCGCCTTCGTAGCGAATACCCTTGCCCTTATAAGGATCGTCCTTACGCAGGCGACGGATATTAGCGGCGATCTGTCCGACTAGTTGCTTGTCAATACCGGTAATGGACAGCTTGGTGTTGCCGTCCACTGCGAAGGTGATTCCCTCCGGAGCCTTGATGAGGATCGGGTGGGAATAGCCCAGGCTGAATTCCAGGTCCTGGCCCTTTTGCTGCACACGGTAGCCGACACCAAAGATTTCCATCTTGATGGTGAAGCCCTCGGTCACGCCGATGACGGCGCTGTTGAGCAGCGAGCGGGACAGGCCGTGCAGTGCACGGTGCTTGCGGTGATCATCAGGGCGGGAAACGGTCAAGATGCCGTCTTCCACGTTGATGGTGATCGGATCCGGAACGTTTACGCTCTGGGTACCCTTAGGGCCCTTGACCTCAACGTCTTGGCCGTTGATGTTGATTTCGACGCCGTTTGGTACGGCGATCGGTGCTAGACCGACTCGAGACATGTGTCAAACCTCCCTTTACCAGACGTAGGCGAGAACTTCTCCGCCTACGCCCTTCTCCTCAGCCTGACGGTCAGTCAGCACACCGTGGGACGTGGAAATGATAGCCACGCCCAGGCCGCCCAAGACCTGTGGCAGTTCGGTGGACTTTGCATACACACGCAGACCCGGCTTAGACACGCGACGCAGACCAGACAGGGAACGCTCGCGGTTGTTGTACTTCAGCTCGAGGGACAGGGTGTGGCCCTCAACGGTGTAGTCAGCGATGTAGCCTTCCTGCTTCAAGATGTCAGCAATGTTTGCCTTCAACTTGGAGGTAGGCATCGACACGACGTCGTGGTGTGCGTTACTTGCGTTACGCACGCGCGACAGCATGTCGGCAATAGGATCAGTCATAGTCATATGAGTGACCGTGTACCTTTCTCGTTGCGGTTCCCGTTCTCACCAAAGCGTTTTCCGTGTGATTTCGGGCTACTCACGCTCCTCACGGTCAATACCGCAAGGCGCTCGCCACCCTTTGATTCAGACAACGGTCCGCTATAAACGGCGAGGGGCCTACAACAAAGTTGATGTTCAATTCTTGTTCGGCTCTGCGTTTAACCAGCTCAGCACGCAAAACCCGCAAGGCTTCGCGCGTGCACCGGCTGCAGCGCAGGCACGCGGGAACACTTTACGCCATATCCTGCGGTTTTCCAAATAAATCCCCTGCATTCATTACAGTCGGATACAGCGCCACATAGTTGAGGAGTAGTTGAGATGAATACCGAGAACGAAGATCCGATCCACACCGCCCACCAATGGCTCGAAGAAGCCGCACGGCTATTAAACCTCGAGCCCCACGAGGCCACGGCGCTAACCCGGGAACTGCTGGATTTAACCAAGGACGTGGCCCATACCCAATCGCGGCCGGCAGCACCGTTGACGGCGTTCGTGGTGGGGTTGGCATCGGCAAGCACTGCAGAAGCCAAGGTAAATATCGAAACCCTCAAGGAGGCACTGAAGTAATGGCCGGACGCAAGAATGCCACCTTTGCCGTCACGAAGGTCCGCCTGGGCGAGCATGCGCAGGTAGATACCCGCGCCGATACCGTCGCCGGTGAGGAGCCGCTTGAGATTCGCGTGGGCGGGCAGACCATCACCACCACCATGCGCACCCCGGGCCACGATATTGAGCTGGCGCACGGTTTCCTCCACTCCGAGGGGCATATTGCCGCGCTTTCCGATGTCACCACTGCCCGCTACTGCGCCGGTTCCACCGTCGAGGGCATGAATACCTATAACCTGCTGGACATAGACTTGGTGAAGAATACGCCGTTGGACTTGAGCGATCTCCGCTTAACCACGACGACGTCGGCCTGCGGGGTGTGCGGCACTTCGTCCATCGAGGCGCTGGCGAAGAAGTCTCGCTACCCCATCCCCCAGATCCCCGTGGACCCACAGCTGGTGGTCCAGCTGCCGGAGAAGCTGCGCGCCGCCCAAAAGGAATTCCGCAAGACCGGCGGAATCCACGCCGCCGGCGCCTTTACCCTCGAGGGTGAGCCGGTGGTCATCCGCGAGGACATAGGCAGGCACAACGCCGCCGATAAGGTCATTGGCCACCTGCTCATGGAAGAGCGCCTGCCCGCCGATGACCTCATTTTGGTCATGAGCTCCCGCGCCAGTTTCGAGCTGGTGCAAAAAGCCGCCATGGCCGGTTTTGGCATGCTCGTTGCCGTCAGCGCCGCCTCTTCCCTTGCCGTAGAGACCGCCCGCGAGACCGGCATGGCGCTGGTGGGCTTTGCCCGTGCCGATCGCTTTAACCTTTATTCAGGCGCGCTCGCGGAATAATAATTTATTTCAAATATTTAATTCTCCTGTGAAAAACCTCCATTTTGGCTTACACCATCATCCGTGGAAGTGTAGAAAGGTGGTAAAGCCCACAAACGCGCGTTTCGTCTAATCCCCACTATTTATTGCCCTGGGGCCGCGGATGGGTCCATACCTTCCCTATTCACCTCTATCTCTGCGCATTGTCAGGAGGACTGCATGACAGGAATTTCTGCGCGAGGGCTCTACAAAGTCTTTGGAAATAATCCAGATAAGGCGGTTGCTGCTCTAAAAAGCGGCACCAGCCGTGAAGAATTAATGGAACAAGGCAGCACGGCTGCGGTTATAGACGCCTCTTTTGACATCGAACCTGGCGAAATCTTCGTGGTGATGGGCTTGTCTGGCTGCGGTAAGTCCACTCTTATCCGCATGGTCAATGGCCTCTTACCAGCCACAGCAGGCTCCCTTGAAATTGATGGCACCTCCCTCACAGAGATGTCGGAATCCCAGTTGCGCAGCATTCGCCGCGATAAAATTTCCATGGTCTTTCAGCACTTCGCGCTTCTTCCCCACCGCACGGTGGCCGAGAACGCCGCCTACGGCCTCGACATCAAGGGTGTCTCCCGCAAGGAGCGCGAGGAAAAAGCCCGAGAAGCACTGAAAATGGTGGGGCTCGAAGGCTGGGATAATCACTTACCCGGTGAGCTGTCCGGCGGTATGCAGCAGCGCGTGGGCCTGGCCCGTGCGCTTGCCGCGGATACTGACGTCTTGCTCATGGATGAGGCCTTTTCCGCCCTCGACCCGCTCATCCGTAAAGAAATGCAGGATCAGCTAATCAACCTGCAAAAAGAGCTCAATAAAACCATCTTGTTCATTACGCATGATTTGAATGAGGCGATGCGCATTGGCGATCGCATCGCGATGATGCGGGCGGGTGAAATCGTCCAGATCGGCAGCGCTAAGGAAATCCTGCAGCAGCCGGCCAATGACTTCGTGGCGAACTTTGTTCAAGACGTTGACCGCTCACGCGTGCTTTCTGCTGGCGATATTGCCCAGGACACTGCCAACGTGGTCTCCGCGCACGACGATATTTCGACCGCACAGGACCAGCTGCGCGAATCCGACATCCCGTGGGTAGTCGTCGTAGACGAGGATCAACGCCCTACCCGCGTGCTGTGGGAAAAGGATCTGCGGGAGGCCGAAAGCCAAGGCGCAAGCGCGCTCCCTGAAACGGCCGCACACCACATGCACGTGGTGGAAGAAAACACCACCACGTATGAGCTTTTCCAGTTCGCTGCGGATTCGCCTTCCCCCATCATTGTTGCTGACGATGATGGGCGGCTCACGGGCACGATCTCGCGCGAGGTACTCCTTGGTGCCGTAGCCACGGATTCGAAAGAGGTGAACGCCTAAATGGATGAAAACGTCATTCCTCGCATTCCCATTGGGGATTGGACCAATGATGGCATTGACTGGCTTACGGACAATGCCAAGTGGCTCTTTGATGCCTTTAGTGCCCTGATGAAGTTTCTGGTGGAGGGTTTTTCTGAAGCCCTGACCTCCGTGCCAGCCGCAGTCATGCTGGTCATCTTCGCCGTTATCGCTTGGTTCTTCCGGTCGTGGCGCCTCGCGCTAGGGTCCATCATCGGCTTCGTCCTCGTCCTAGGCATGCGGCAATGGGACACCATGCTGCAGACTATGTCTCTGGTCTTGGTCTCCACGCTTACCGCGGTTATCCTCGCCATCCCGCTGGGCATTTGGGCGGCGAAATCAAATACCGTCAGCGCCATCGTGCGCCCGATCATGGACTTCATGCAGACGATGCCAGCCTTCGTGTACCTCATTCCAGCGGTCACGTTCTTTTCCATCGGTGTTGTCCCGGGTGTCTTTTCCACCATCATCTTCGCCCTCCCGCCAGGCGTGCGCATGACCGAGCTAGGCATTCGGCAGGTAGACCAAGAGACCGTGGAAGCCGGCCGTTCCTATGGTGCGACTTCCGGGCAGATCTTGCGCGGTATTCAGATTCCACTGGCCATCCCCACCATCATGGCTGGTATTAACCAGGTCATCATGCTCTCGCTGTCCATGGCCGTTATTGCCGGTATGGTCGGTGCCGATGGTTTGGGTAAAGAAGTGACCTCGGCCATTTCCACCTTGGACGTGGCTCAGGGCGTGGAAGCTGGCCTTGCCGTGGTCATCCTTGCGGTCTTTTTGGACCGCCTGACCGCGGCATTGGGCAATCCCTCCCATTACCCTTCTTCGCTGCTTTCCTTGCTGCGAAAGAAGAAAAACTCCACATCGTAAACCATCTCTCTCCATCTACAGAAAGGGTTTTCTCATGAAAATTCGCAAGACTATTGCGGCCACCTCGGCCGCTGCCCTAGCACTCAGCCTGGCAGCCTGCGCGGATAACGATTCCGACTCGGATGCGAGCGGCTCCGACGGCGATAAGGGCACCATCACCCTGGGCTACCTGCCCTCTTGGACCGATGGCTTGTCCACCGCGTACCTGCTGGAAAACAAGCTGGAAGCAGCGGGCTACGACGTTGAGCACGAAGAGCTTACCGATGCCGCCGTGCTCTACGCCGGCCTTGCCAACGGCGATATCGATATCTACCCCTCTGCATGGTCTGAAAAGACCCACGAGCAGTACATGGACAAGTACTCCGATGACATCGAGGACTTGGGCTCCTACTACGACAACGCCGTTTTGACGTGGGCCGTGCCGGAGTACATGGAGGACATCAACTCCATCGAGGATCTCAAAGGCAAGTCCGCCGATTTCAACGACACCGTCGTGGGCATCGAACCAGGTGCTGGTCTGACCGAGGCCTCCAAGAAGGCCATCGAGGATTACGGCCTAGATGAGGACGGCTACAACCTGTCGACCTCATCTACCCCGGCCATGCTCTCCGAGCTACAGACCGCCGTAGACAACGAGGACGACATCGTTGTGACCCTGTGGCGCCCGTTCTGGGCCAACGCCAAGTTCCCGGTCAAGGATCTTGAGGATCCTAAAGGCTCCTTGGGCGATCCTGAGTCCCTGCACTGGTTGGCACGCGATGGCTTCAGCGACGAATTCCCTGAGGTCTCCGAGTGGCTCGGCGATTTGAAGCTGGACGATGAGCAGTATGGCTCCCTTGAGGACAACGTTGTTAACCAGTTCGAGGAAGGCAAAGAGCCTGACGCCGTCCAGGACTGGCTGGATAAGAACCCCGACGTGGTCAAGGACATTGACTAATCAGTAATTCCTTCACTCCCCACCATTTAAAGGGGGAGTAAAGGAACACAGTAAAGGGTGCAGCTTCTTCCATACTGTGTGGTCGAGGCTGCACCCTTTTGTCATAACCTTGTTTCGGCCCTATACCGGCTCTAAACCAGCTCCAGCGGGGCTCCCCCATGCGGCGAACCCCGCAAGTCACTGCACGGCCTAGTCGCGGTAGTCCTCCGGCCCATTATTGAGCCAGGCGTACACGCCACCGATGAGCAAGCCGCCGCCGATGAAGTTGCCAATCCACACCAGCGTCCAGTTGAGAGCAACATTGCCAACGGTCAGCGCTGCCGGCAGCGGATCGCTGCCGAAGAAGGTGAGCGCAAAGAGGCAGAAATTGGCAATCACGTGCTCCAGGCCTAGGCCCACGAAAATGCCGATAATCGGGACGATGACGATGAACTTCGACACGATTTCCTTGGCAAAGACCGCGCCAACGATGCCCATATTGACCACGAAGTTCGCGGCCATGCCCTCTACAAGCATTCCCTGCGGGGATTTGGTCAGCTTGCCTTCAGAGATGGTGACCAACAGGTGCGAGGGATCCATATTCGCGAGCTTGGCGGACATCCCCATGACGGCGGCAAAGATGATGGCGCCGACAAGGTTAAAGATCGTGGTAATAAGCAGTACGTAGAAAGCCTTACCCCAGGACAAGTGCTTCTGTATCGCCCCGTAGACCATGTACATCATATTGCCCGTGGCCAGCTCCGCACCGAGGATAACGATGGCGAAGAGGCCTAGGCCGAAGAACAGGGCAAAGGTCACGGACCCCAGGCCCGGGGCAAGCCCTTCCACCGCTTGGCCAACGACGCCGGCAAATACGGTGCCGATGCACAGATACACACCGGCGAGGATTGCGCGGACAGAAAATCGTGAAAATGATTGATCGAGTAGGGCGGCCTTTTTCAGGGATCCGGCCTTGGCAGCTTCGTTGAGAGACACCGTTTTTTATTTTCCTTATTTAGCTGTACTTATACGGACAAGAGAATCACGGATTATCGTAGCGCGTTATGCATTCACCGCGTCAATAAAACTAAACAGAAATTATTACTATAAACTTGGTTCACACCCACCCCTATCGTCCCTAATGTCCCTATTTTTCCTCGAAGGTCGCATGGACCACCAAGACCGGCCACGGAGGGAGAGGCCCCAACGTTCTGCGGCGCGATCGCGCCACTCGGCGGCATCAGAAAGCAACACTGCCGCTACGTCTTATTCCCGCAGGACCCGCAGCACGCGCCCCCGGCCATCGAGCAGCGACGCCATAGGAGCCCAGCCTAGACGCTCCGGCAGGCACCGTTCCGACGATCGCGATTGGCGCAAGGCCGAAAACCACGCGCGACGCATTCAGCGCCGCTACCCCAACCGTCGCCTCAAGGAGACCTCCCTGCCCAGGCACCGGAAGAAGCCTTCCGGATGGGATCGCGTCAAAGATGCGTGGAAGTCGTCCTGGGTCCTGCGCATCGCCGCCGGCATCGTGGTCACGCTGCTGGTCATCAGCTCCATCAATCGCAGCATCAGCCCGCCGGAAGGCCTGGAGACCAACGAGGTCACTGCGGAACAAGCCCCCGTCATCGAGCCATCCGCCGCGGTAGAGATGTTCATTCCCGCCATCGATGTCCATGCGAAGTTCGACGATGACAATTGCCGCGTGCTCGATGGCGCCATCAACCCTGACACCATGGATAAGGCCTGCACCTATACCGCCGATGATCGCCCGTATTCCCTGCCGGGAACCAATGCCGAGGATATCGTCGTCATCGCCGGCCACACCGGCGCGGGTGTGCCTGCCGTATTCAATAAGCTTTACAATGGCGCCGCCAACGAGCACAAGGTCAGCATCGGCGATAAGCTCTACGTCCGCACCAAGAATTCCGACCAGAACTGGCTCATCTACACCGCAACCGATCTCCACGACCCCGATAAACAGGGCCTGGCCGGTGACTCCAGCGTATGGGGCGAGGACGCGATGCCAGGCAGGCTGCTGACGATTAGTTGCATCCAGCCCGCCAACCCCCTCGAGGCCGCCGTGCGCAATGCCGTTGTGGGATGGCAATACGAGGGCACCACCCACACCGCGAAGGACAAGAAGGCTTAATCGCCGGCCACTCCTCCGCCGCCTACTCCCCGCAGTCCCTACTTCCACCGCCGGAAGTAGGGACTTTTCATATCCTCCCTTTTCCCAGCGCACAGGTATATTTTCCCTCACCTCACTATATGTACCGATAACGGTTTGCAATAGTGTAATATTCGTTTGAATCTACATAAAAGTTCACTGCCTTTAACCTTGGGAGAACCTTATGCCTTTGCGCACCTCATTTGCGCGCTTTGCCACCATAGTGGTGGCCTTGGCGCTCGCGTTATTCCACGCTCCCCTCGCCCTCGCTGGCGATGCCCCGATTGTCCGCACCCAAACACACGTGGATTCCCCGCACGCGGTGTGGCAGGACGGGAACTTCAAGCTCATGTCCAATAGTGCGGGCCTAGTCCCCATCGAGGACACGATCAACTGGGTGAGCCACGGCCGCGTCGACGGCGGCCTAGGAGCCTATGCCTGGCGCGTGCCCGATGACCCACGCTTTGAATTTCTTAAGGCCAAGACAAACCAGCTCATGTACTACGGCGGCCCCGCGGTCGGCTTCCCGAAAAACACCATGCCCATCTGGGCTGGGTTCGGCGCCGCTGCAGATCTACCTACCGATCAATTCCGCGATAAGTCCTTCAACATGGAGATCGTGGACTTTAAGGGCCCCGGCCGCATGGAGCTATTTAGGTACAACGGAGAGGACTACCCCCTCAACCGACTCTGGTCCTCCCACGATCCGGGATTCCGTACCACATGGGTTAACGCGGGAACGCATACGCATAACGCTACGACGTTTACCCGTCCCGGCCACTACGAGGTCACCTACCGCGCTTCTGCGCGAAAGAAGGATGGCACCTTCATCCACTCCGAGCCACAAACCTTAGTCTGGCAGGTAGGCGGGACCAACCCCGCCGAGCGCACGATTACCGATCTTGATGCTGCCTTTAACGACGCCAAGTCTGAAGGCTCCGCAGCCGAAGATTCCGAGTCCGATGCCCCTATGTTCAAGATGGCTCCCTCCACAGCCGATACCAAGGGCGCGAAGGAAGGCATCCTCACCACGCTGTCACTCGATACGGGAAATGCCAAAGACACCGGCCGCGCCGTCTTCACCATCAATGGCCACTACCTTGCCGAGCGCAAGGTAGAAGGCGGTAAGGCATCGTGGGATGAAATGATCGGTGAAGAAAAATCCGACTTCCAAGCCATCTTTATCCCAGACGATGACGCCCCAAGCCCACGCTGGGTATCCGAACCCGTGGAGTTCTGGACCAGCGCCGTCACCGTCAAGGAAAGGGCCGCTAAAGATGACGAAGCTTTTACAACGAAAAGCGGGGAGCTTCCTACTCCCGAAATGGAAGAGATAGAGCCGTTTGAGACAGAGCCCCTTAAGATCGAGAGCCCAGATATCACCGTGTCCACCAGCGAGGTATACGGCGATGGTGACCGCAATATCGACATCACCGTAGAGCCCGAAGATGACCGCACCACGGTGCGCGTTACCGGCGGCTTCTACAAGGTAAATGGCGAACCGATGACCAACCTACCGGAAAAGCATATTGCAGATTGCGAAATCGGCTTTACTTCCGGGCCAGGACAAAGGACGAGCAGGCAACTCATCGATAGCTGTAAGCAGCCCGGCTACCAGCTCATGCTACGCATCGTTCCTGATTCGCGTTCCGATGCCGGCGGCGCCACGCTATTTAGCCATACTCACAAAGAGGCTTATAAGCCGATAGCTGAGACCACCGTCTCGTTCGCAGATGCTCCCGATTCCGCGGACACGCAGGAACCAGAAGGCTCGGAGAATCCAGAAGACTCCAACACACCAAAGAAGCCGCAAGGTTCGGAAGAAGCAGAAGAGTCAGAGGGTTCCACCCCAACCGAAGAGTCTTCCCCTGAAGCACCTTCCACGACCCCGAAGCTTTCTGTCCCCAATGTCCCCAAACCCAAACCGCAGGGCCCGAAGGATAAGGACACCCCCAACAAGGAGCTCAATCTGCACCGAGGCCACGTCGATATCGCCCCAATCCACGAGGACGGTGAGCTGCACCTAGGCATCAAGGACGAGACGAATCTGTACCATATTGGTGCAATCTGGCGTAAGCCTTCCGATGTCTTTTTCACCGTTCCCAAGCAGGTCAAGACCACCTTGAACAAGGACATCCCGCACTTTGGAAAGAAAGGCAGCGCAGCCTACGTCCTGCCAGAGACACAGCGCACCGGCGTGGTGTGGCCTGGGATAAGCACCGAAGATGCGTACCAGGACACCAAGAAGGACTACACCTTTACTTTCACCCCCGTCAAAGCCCCGAAGGACGGCGAATGGTTGGCATATCTGGCTGATCAAACCGGCCTAGACCAGCGCCTTGCCGGCAGCGATGGTACGCATTCCTATACCACCGAAGGCCCTGACCACATGCACCTCAACTGGGCATTCAACAAGCCCGGTACGTATGAAGTCGGTGTCACGGTCGCCGAAAAAGACGGCAAAACCGCGAAGAAGGCCGTTCTGCGCTTCAAGGTAGCTACCGAGGATTCATCATCTGCTACCCCACCAACCAAGGGCAATGACAATGCGACCGAAGGCGGCCCCAATGGCAGCACCGACGGCACAACCGACAACAACGCCCCATCGAAGGAACCAACCCCAGAGTCAACGGACCCCGCTCCCAGCGAAGAGCCTTCCAAAAAGCGCGAGATCACCAAGGGCCACATCGACTTCGGGCCAAAGGTTGTGGACAATAAACTTGGCTTCTATGTCACGGACCCCGCTCCCAGCGAAGAGCCTTCCAAAAAGCGCGAGATCACCAAGGGCCACATCGACTTCGGGCCAAAGGTTGTGGACAATAAACTTGGCTTCTATGTCAACGAAGACAACCGCCACAACGTGCCTGAAGACGTAGCGTTGCGCATTCACGATGCGCAACGCGTGCCGGTCGCTGGCTCTCTGGCTAAGACGCTGTCCTTTACCGGAATGGTAAAGACTGGCTCAACGATTTACCACCTGCCATTACAACAGGATCACAATGCTGTGTGGCCGGGATGGGACACGATCAAGGTCGGGCAAGACTACCGTGACGCTGCTATCGAGGTTCGTCCTAAGTCAGCGCCTACGGACGGACAATGGTGGGCCGGCCACACTGCCTCCCTGAACACACCGGAACGGACCTTAGCCGATAGCAACGGTACCCATACGATTAAGGGCGTTGAGGATGGTCCTTTTCATGTCCACGCGCACTGGATCTTTACCGAACCAGGCCGCTACGAGATGGACATGCGCACCGTCAACAACAACGGTGACAAACTCACCGACTGGCACACCGTGACCTTCCTCGTAGGCGATTCAACCACCCAGCCCGGCGGAAAAGGCGCTGACAAAGAAAGCGATGAGGAAGAGGGCAAGCCCGCAGACTCCTCGAAGGATAAGCAGCCAGGCGCTACCAAGCCAGATAACGGCTCGAATAGCACCGGCACTAATAAGCCGGGCTCCGAAACGTCCAAGGCTTCTACCTCGTCCGGATCGAATGCAGGTGCCAAGGGAAATAGCACTGGGAAGTCGGAGGGCTCCAGCAAGTCCACAACCGCTAAGGGTGCAGCAGGCGGTGGCTCTGGTCCGGGCTCCGGATCCGGCGGAGGCTCCTCCAGCTCCCACAACGGTGCACTAGCCTCCACGGGTGCCAATATCGGTTGGGTACTCGTGCTCGCCGCACTCTTTATTGTCGGCGGCATAGTGTTGGTGAAAAAGCAGTCTAAGGACAGTCAGTAGCCCTTAAGCTCCGGGGTTCGTTGCACCGCCCCACTGCAACGAACTCTCACCGGGGAACTGCTCCACGACCTTAGACCCCAAGAAGCATCTACTTCTGACGCAGAGATCGGCCCCGAGCATGGTCGCTTACCAGTTCGGGCCGGGCTCATTTTGCGTTTTGACGTGGTTATTTACGCACCAAGCTTTTAACCTCTGCCCGAATGGGGCGGAAACTAAACTGAACGGTTATATTCAGCATGTTAAAAATAGTTCAATGGATTATGCTGGGTGCCTACCTACCTTTCTGGCTCATTCCCTATTATCGAAGAAACACTATGCAAATTAAATTTATCTAACTGTTTACGGGTTCTTGGGAAAGTCAGTAGAAATTGAGCCTGTATGCAGTGATAGCCCGACTACATAATGGAATAAATTGACCGCTAAGAGAAATTGGGTCCACGTGAATCAACATGGTACCCTGAGCAATTTATGACCAATGGACGGGCGAAGGTTCCCCGTAAGAAATGTGATTAGCTTTGTTTAGCCGTATATCGAAATCTGCTTTAACTCCTTTCATCATTCTTGTATCCACTTCTCTAGCAGGCTTTTTCTGGGGAGAATTAAGGGTCTTCCCTATTGCTGTGGCGGTAATATTCTTGGCTCTGTACAACACCTCTATACGTAGAGATTTTTACCCAAGATCGGAAGCTGGGGTATTTTTCGTCGGGTTTATACTATCGATTTTTGGTGGATTATTGAATGATTCAAATTACACATTCTCCCTTGGGCTAATGATAGCTTCGACGTTCCTTTTGTTTTTAAATCTTAATAAGGAGGGCCCAACCCGACCTAGGAAGTGAAATGGCTGGCCATAAAGCTTTTACCATGACCGCTGACATTCCCATCTATTTTTGCCATCCAGGATCGCCGTGGGAACTAGGCAGCAACGAATACACCAACGGCAGGCTCAGGAGAAACCTTCCCAAAAACAGCGACCTGTCCATCTACAGCGCCGAGGACCTGGAGATGATCGCCAACATTCACAACCACAAACCACACAAAGCACTCAACTGGCGCACCCCAGCCGAAGTCATGACCAACGCCCTGACACAAACCGGTAGTATCACACCAAAGTAACCATCATCGCTGCAACGACCCCTAGAATGCAAGGCTGACATTAAAACTAGAAAATCCCAACTCCTTGTAGGGAGTTGGGATTTTTGGCGCTCTATTTACTTGAACGGGAAGCCGAGCTCGCGCAGGAGCTTACGGCCTTCTTCGTCGTTGGTAGCGGTGGTAACGACGGTGATGTCCATACCACGGGGACGATCGATCTTGTCGATGTCGATTTCGTAGAACATGGACTGCTCGGACAGACCGAAGGTGTAGTTACCGTGGCCGTCGAACTGCTGGTCAGACAGACCGCGGAAGTCACGAATACGTGGCAGCGCGATGGTCAGCAGACGGTCCAGGAATTCCCACATGCGGTCGCCGCGCAGGGTAACGCGTGCGCCGATCGGCATGCCTTCACGCAGCTTGAAATTCGCGATGGACTTCTTTGCGCGACGCAGCTGTGGCTTCTGACCGGTGATAGCGGTCAGGTCCTCGAGAGCGCCATTGATGACCTTGGAGTCACGAGCAGCTTCGCCAACACCCATGTTGACGACGACCTTGGTGACGCCAGGGATCTGCATGACGTTGTCGTAGTTGAACTCTTCGTTCAGGTTCTTGCGGATTTCCTCGCGGTAGCGAGTCTTCAGACGCGGGGTGTAGTTCTCGCTCATTTTTAGATGTCCTTCCCGTTGCTACGCGCGATACGGACCTTTTTGCCGTTCTCGTCGAAACGGTAGCCCACGCGGGTCGGGTTGCCCTCGGAGTCAACGATCGCAACGTTGGACACGTGGATCGGAGCTTCTTGGGTAACGATTCCGCCGGACTCGGCGCCACGCTCGGTAGCGGAGTTTGCGACGTGCTTCTTGATGCGGTTAACGCCCTCAACGAGGACCTTTTCGCGCTTCGGGTATGCCTCGATGACCTTGCCCTTCGCGGCCTTATCTGGGCCCGAAATGACAATCACCATATCTCCCTTATGGATCTTCATAAGATTAGATCACCTCCGGTGCTAGAGAAACGATCTTCATGAAACGCTTGTCACGAAGTTCACGAGCAACCGGGCCGAAGATACGGGTACCGCGAGGTTCGCTATCGCCCTTCAGAATAACTGCAGCATTCTCATCAAAGCGGATGTAGGAACCGTCCGGACGACGGGTTTCCTTCTTCGCGCGGACGATAACTGCCTTAACTACATCGCCTTCTTTAACGCTGCCGCCTGGAACAGCGTCCTTGACGGTTGCGACGATAATGTCGCCGATGCCAGCGAAGCGTCGGACGGAGCCACCGAGAACGCGGATGCACAAAAGCTCACGTGCACCAGAGTTGTCGGCGACGCGCAGACGCGATTCTTGCTGAATCACTATGGGTCTCCTGACCTGGATTGATGTGCGACAAGATTTCCGTCCTTGCCACACGCGGTCTACAAACTTGCTGTGCTCGAGCCTTTACAACGAACACGTAAAAGCGTCGATGGGTCTCGGACCGGCGATTCGGAAACGCACCGCTACGGACCGACCAGCTCTCGCAACCTATACATTGAACCACATGGCTTAGCTACTTCCAAAACAGTGCAAACGCAGCGCTTTGACTCCGCCAATCACCCCATAGAGGTGTAGCACTTTAAGAAACACCCCTACACGGTAAAACCGTAAAAAGGACTGGCTGTGCCGGTCGGGAACAATTCCCGGCCGGCACAGCCTTTTTCTATGCGCGTTAAAAATTCCAAGGGGAAGGCAAATGAGGGATTCACGGCTGCCGGGCTCAATGCCCTAGAACCCGATAGCCCTTCCCTACCCTCATTAGCCCCTCCCCACGCCCTCTCCGCTCCTAAAAGGAGCATCGCAAAGCTTTTGCGCCCTGACACACAACTAGACCGGCCTGTACAATTTTGCATAGTAAATCCTATTAAATTCCCCCGATTATTTATGCACGGTCTATATTTTTCCCGGGCCACCTGCGGAAATGCCAACCCCCAGCGGCCAGACCAACCCTCGAAACACAGAGATTTCACTCCGTACCACTTGGTCTACATAGTTGAACCGGGTAGTCTATGAGGCGTCCACTTTTACGTCTACTATTTAAAGGTTCCTCATGTCACGCTCTCTATTTACAAAAATCGGCGCATCGGTAACCGCTGCCGCAACCGCACTCACCCTGAGCGCTTGCGCTAGCGATAGTGAAGACAACGGCGATACGGATACGATTCAGGTTGGTACTTCCCCAGGACCATATTCTGAACTTTTCAAGGACGGAATTGAGCCAATCCTTGAAGATGAGGGCTTTAAGGTCGATTACACGGACTTCTCCGAGCTGCGACAGGCAGATGTCGCTCTATCCGAGGGGCAGATTGATCTCAACGTAGACCAGCACACGGCGTACATGAACGTCTACAACCAAGAGACTGGGTCCGAGCTGACCAACCTCACCGATATCCCCACCGTTAAGACCAAGATTTACTCCAAGTCCCATAAGTCCATTGATGATGTGGATAAGGGACACACCGTTGCCATCCCGCAGGACGGTTCGAACCAGACTCGAGCATTCCGCCTTTTGGTCAAGCTTGGCTGGCTCACCATGAAGGACGATGCTGACCAGAACCTCTTGACGGTCAATGATATTGAGGACAATCCGCACGACCTCAAGATTCAGCCGATGGACTCTGCTACCATTCCGCGCTCCATGGACGATGTTGACTGGGGTATTATCCCAGGCTCCATCGCTTATTCCTCCAAGGTCGACCCTTCCCTGGCCCTTGGGGAAGAAGATCTCAGTGATGACCTCATCCTCCAGGCCGTAACCACGGAAGACAAGAAGGACGCTGACTGGGCTAAGGCAGTTATTGATGCCTATAAGTCCCAGGAGTTCCTCGACCACGTCGATAGCGTGAACGAGGAAAACTACTGGTTCGTTCCAGACTCGCTCAAGAAGTAATACGGAACTTTTCTCCATGCTTGATGTTGAATTTCGCGACTTAGGCAAGACCTTTCGCACGAAGTCGGCCTCGGTGACAGCCCTGGAAGTTGTCAACTTGGACATCGAAAAGGGCTCCATTTTCGGGGTCGTCGGCACGAGTGGTGCCGGCAAGTCCACATTGCTGCGCACCATTAACGGACTGGAAAAGCCCACCGCTGGAACGGTCAATGTTCTAGGCCGCGACCTTAACGCGCTGTCCAAGAAACAACTGCGCGAGCTGCGCGGAGAAGTGTCCATGGTATTCCAGCACTTCAACCTGCTCGATACGCAGACGGTGGCCCAGAACGTGGCGATGCCGCTCATCTTGGCCAAAACGCCGAAGAAGGAAATCCAGCAGCGCGTTACCGAGGTGCTGGAAATGGTGGGCCTTGAAGGACGCGCTCAATCGCTGCCGAAGCAGCTTTCTGGTGGTCAGCGTCAACGCGTCGGGATCGCCCGCGCCTTAATCACCAACCCAAAGATTCTGCTGTGCGATGAACCGACGTCAGCCCTCGACCCGCTAACGACTGACCAGATTCTGGATCTCATCGTCCGCGTGAACCAGGAATTGGATATCACCGTCGTCATCATCACGCATGAGATGGGTGTTATCTCCCGCATTGCGGACACCGTTGTGGTCATGGAGGACGGCCATGTCATCGAAAACGGCTCCGTCAGCGGCGTCTTTTCTGATCCACAGCAGCCCCTGACGCAGCGGCTGGTGGAGACCGTACTCCCGCAGCATCTTCCAGCGTCGGTACAAGACACGGTCAATGCCTCCCACTATGACCGCGTCCTGCGCGTAACACACCACAGCGGCGCAGCGAAGGGGCTTGTCAGCGGCCTGGTGCAACGAGGCATCGACACAGATATTGTCCACGCCTCCGACGTGGCCTTGCGCGATGGCACGGTTGGCACGTTGGTGCTCGGGCTCGCCAATAAGGATGAAGCTGCCCTTGCCGATGCCGTGCAATGGATACAGCAGCAGGGCCAACTCAACGCAGAGGTAGTGAACTAATGGATTTAACCGAGATTTTCGATACCAAGGTTTCTATCGATCAGTACCTAGAGGCCGGCTGGCAAACCCTTTATATGGTGGGTATTTCCCTCTTTTTAGGAACGATCGGCGGAGTTGCCCTAGGCATCATCCTGGTACTTGCTAACCCACAGGGCATGTATCCCAACCGCGTGCTGTTTAGGATCACGGACTTCCTAGTCAATACGGTACGCTCCTTGCCGTTCATCATCTTGATGGTGGCAATCGTCCCGTTCACGCGCCTTATCGTCGGCACTTCCATTGGCATGACCGCGGCACTGGTGCCGCTAACCATCTTCATCGCGCCGTTTATGGCCCGCCTCATCGAGCAATCGGTGTTGGAAGTTGAGGATGGAATCCTAGAAGCCGCGGAATCCATGGGTGCTTCCCTGTGGCAAACCATCCGCTATTTCTTGCTGCCGGAAGCTAAGGCCTCGATCATCTTGGCACTAACCACCTCCACCATCACGTTGATTTCTGCCACCGCGATGGCCGGAACCATCGGTGGTGGCGGCGTCGGTGACTTGGCGGTCTCTTATGGTTATCAGCAATTCGATACCGTAGCCATTATCCTCACGGTGATTATCCTCATCGTGGTGGTACAAGCAATCCAGGGCTTGGGCAATGCTCTCGCCCGCCGGGCGCGCAACGGCGCCTAAAGTACGTCAAAAAAGACAAAGGCTGGGGTTTATCCCCAGCCTTTTCTTGTGCCAGAACATCTCCCCTTGATTCGTTGCTACCACCCCAGTGATTGCACAAGGTGGAAGTTCGGTCGGCGGTTCATGTCCCCGATACTATGGAAGTATGATTATTCATGTGTGCGGCGAAGAACCGACTACTGTGGCGGTGACCAGCAGCGCGGATAACAGAACGACCTCCCGCACCGGCGCCAATCCCCCATTGTGCAAGGAAGTAGAGTCAGCCCTATGAGCTACACCAAACGCACGCTGTGGATACACCTGGGCCTATTCCTCTTAGCATTCCTCGCCTTCATCCTCCCCGTCGTCGTAGGTACCGCAGCCCTGCTCCCGCTGTGGCTCTCGGGTGGATTAAGCATCGTCCTTGCAGCGGGCGTGCTTATCGATGCCGCCTTTAAATTCTTCGCCCCCGCCTCCCCGCGCAGCCTCAAGCTGCTTTCCGGCATCGCCGGCATCGTGCTGCTGGTGGGCTGGGGAATCTGGATCTACATCTACGGCAACATGGCGGCAGTCGGCACAGGAACCTACCGCATCGGCAATTTCCTACTCAGCGTAGGCTGCGTGCTCAACCTCTTCATCATCGCCATTTCGGTTTTGGATATCCGCCGGTTGGCCCGGCAGTAACCGATCTGAGCAACACGCTCCCCGCGCTTAGCGGGGGAGCGCTTAGCTGTCGCTGAGGAGAACGCGGCGGGGGACGATAATGGGGGCATCGCCAAGCGGATCGTCCCAGGCTTCCGCCTCAATGCCGTAGGCCTGCGCCAATACCTTGGGGGCCAGCGCCTGCTTCGGTGCACCGCGGGCGATGATATCGCCGGCCTTCATCACCACCATGGAATCGGAGTAGTGGCCCGCGAGCATGAGATCGTGTAGGACCACAACCACTGTTTTGCCGGCGCGGGCCTGTGCGCGAGCCAGCTCCAGCATGCTCATGGCGTGGGCGGGGTCGAGGAAGGTGGTGGGTTCATCGAGAAGCAGCACCGGCGTATCTTGCGCGAGCGCCAAAGCCAGCCAGACGCGCTGGCGCTGCCCGCCCGATAGGGAGGCAATATCGCGGTCGAGGAAGTCCACAATCTCCGTGACTTCGCAGGCCTGGGCGATGATCTCCCGGTCCGTAGGAGAAAGGCCGCGCATCCTGCCCTGATAGGGGTGCCGCCCACGCGCTACCAACTCGCCTACGCGCAGCCCATCCGGCGCCACGGGGTGCTGTGGCAGCAACGCCACCTGCTGCGCGGCTTCCTTCGCGTTCATCGCATGCAGGTCAGCCTCCCCGACCATGACGCTGCCCTGCCGCGGGGCCAGGATTTTAGATAGCGTCTTGAGCAGCGTGGACTTGCCGCAGCCATTGGGCCCGATGAGCGTGGTGACCTCACCGGCGCGGGCGTGCAGGTCGACGCCGGCGAGGATATCCTCGCCGTCCTTATATCCCGCATGGATGCCGGTGGTCTGGAGGCTGCACCGACGCTTCGGGCTCGTGGGCTGATTATCCGTCATATCTTTTCCTTCATCCACGTACGAGTGTGTAGCACTATTTGGGTGGCGGGCTGGACTGAACTTCGCTGTGCCGCGCCACGGCTTTAACTGCGCCGGGCCGCATTCCACACCAATACCACCAGGGCGCAGCCGCCGATGACCGAGGAAACCGCACCCACCGGGGCGTTGACCGGAATCGCGCCAGCAATGACGGCGCACACGGTCAGCAGCGCCGCGCCCGCGGCTGCCGATGCCACCGGCGATGGCGTGGGCGTGCGCGCCACCATCCGCGCCAGGTGCGGCGCCAGCAGGGCAATAAACCCAATGGGCCCCACCACCGAGACCACCACGGCGCAGATGCCGGTTGCCGCGATGAGCAGCAGGGCGCGCTGGCGGGAGATATTGACGCCCAGGGTAGTGGCAGAGGAATCATCGTGGGCAAGCAGCGGCAGCTCCCGCGCACACCAGATGCCTATGGCAAGAAACGGTGCTAATGCCACGAGTAAGGGCACGATGACCTCCATGCGCACGAACCCGGTCGAGCCCGCAAGCCACGTTTGTGCCTCGGCCGCGCGCTGGATCTGGGCGCTGCGCATCAGATACGCCACGACGGCCTGAAACATCAGCGATAAGGCGATGCCGACGATGACGATGCGATTGCTCGTGCCAATGCCGCCCAGGACGGCGAGGAGTATGACGACGAGGAGGGCGCCGATCATCGCCAAGCATGCCCGCCACCAGAAGTCCGGGATGCCGTCCGCAAAACCGGGGCGCGAATGCACGGTGCCCAGCACCACCAGGACCGATGCACCGCCGGTCACGCCCAAAATATCCGGCGATGCCAGTGGGTTGCGCGCCATGGTCTGCGTCCACGAACCGGCCACACCGAGGGCGGCGCCGACGATGACGGTGGCGATGGCAACAGGCAGGCGCAAGTCCCACACCACCCTGATGTGGCTCTCGCTGCCGCCGCCGGTGAGCACATCGAGGACCTGCCGCGGGCTCAATTCCAGCGGGCCTTGCCCCAGCAATACCAGGTAGGCGGCAAGCGCAATAAGGCCAAATACGAGCGTAGAGGCGAGCACGCGGACGTGCCTGCCACGCTGCTGCGCTTGCAGGATACTGTTTATCGTTGTCATGCGTTATCGCCCCACGCTCTGCCCACGCCACGGTGGGCGCCCCAAATGAGGAAGGGCGCGCCCACGATGGCAAGCACGATAGACATCTCTAGCTCCGAGTTACCCACGATAAGCCGCCCGATGATATCGGCGGCAAGCACGGCGCAACCGCCCAGGAGCGCGGAGGGCAAGAGCATCGTGGCCACGCTGGGGCCAACCACCCGCCGCACGATGTGGGGGATGGCAAAGCCGACGAAGGCAATGGGGCCCGTCGCCGCCGTGGCGCTGCCGGCCAGCACCACGACGCTCAGTGCTGCGCCCACCCGCGCGGTGGTTGGAGACCCGCCCAAGGCAAGCGAGGACTCCTCCCCCATGGCCAAAAGGTCAAGCGGCCTGGCCGCCATCGCCGCGCATACCAGGCCGATGAGCAGGCCAATACCCGCGATGGCGACGTCTTCTGGGCCGCGCCCGAAGGTTGAGCCGATGGTCCAGCGCCGCATGCTATCGAGGACGTCCGTGGAATACAGGCCGATGATCACCGCGCCCGATCCCAGGGCTGCTGAGACGCCGGCGCCGACGAGAATGAGCGTTAGCGGATCCTGGAACCGCCGCGAGACGGCCAAAACCAGCAGCGTGGTAATGCCCGCGCCGACGAGCGCGAGGGTGGTGCGCATGCCGGTGGTGGTAGCAATGCCAATGGCCGTACCTAGGGCAACGAAGAACGAGGCGCCTGCGGTAATACCGATAAATCCGGGGTCCGCCAGCGGGTTCCTGGTCCACGATTGCGCCAAGACACCGGCGACGGCAAGGGCAGCGCCGGCGAAATAGGCCAAGAAGGTGCGCGGCATGCGCAGGTTCCACACGATATCGCGGATATCCTGCTCGCCTGCCCCGCGCAGCGCGGCGATGACCTCATCAGGCGGAATGGAACGGGAACCCAGCGCCAAGGACGCCACCGCCAGCACGAGGCTGGCGAGAATCAGGGCAACAAGGAACGTCGTGCGACCCTTTCCCCGCGCCATCACCGGTGTGGCTGTGGGGTTTTGCGCTGTGGAACCCGTCTGGATAGTCTGGCCGTCCTTCGTGGTTGCTGACAATTACAGCTTCTCTTCAAACTTATCTATTGCCCAGGGGATGGTCACTGGGTTCGGCATGCTCATGGCGTTGCCGGTATCCGTGTCCAGGTAGCGCACGCGCCCATCCTTGACAATATCGAGGCCCTGGAAGGTCTTATCCTTCTTCAAGACATCCGCGGAACCGTTGTAGTCCAGGACAAAGAGGTGTTCAACCTGGTTGAGCTTTGCGTAGTTTTCCGGGGCAATGTCAACGAAGAAGCTGCTGCCATCGCCCTTCAACTCATCGGGGATCTCCATGCCAAGATCCTCGATGAACTGTCCGCGCCCGTCCTCATCGGTGTACAGGCCAATCTTTCCGTCATAAGGCATAACGATGGCCGCGGACTTGCCCTGCAATTCGGTGTGCTCGCGGCGGAATTCCTCGAAGGCCTTTTCGGTGTCCTTGATAAGCTTTTCGCCGTCGTCTTCCTTATCCACGGCGTCCGCAATGGCCTCTACCTGCTTTTCCCAAGGAATCTGCCAGTCTTCATACCCATCCGGCTTGACGGTAGTCGGCGCGATTTCTTCCAGGGATTCCTTCGCGCGAGCATCCACCGCCTGGTTCACCGCAATGATCTTGGTGGGATCGGCAGCGGTGATCTGCTCGAAGGTCTCCGCGGTGAAACCAGTTGCGGTGTTGTAGATGGTCTCAGGTTTGGCATCGCCAAGCAGCTTCTTTGACCAAGGGCCAACACCGGAAGGATCGCCGTCGCCCTCAGCGCCCCACGGCGCCACCGTCACGGGGGTGATGCCCAAGGCGAGCAGCGTATCGGCGTCACCCAGGCCCAGGCTAGCCACGCGCTCCTCGCTGGCGGCTTCGGTGGACGACTGCGTGCTTTCATCGCCCTCACCGCGCGAACAACCAGCTAAGGCTACGGCTCCGGCGGACAGCAGTGCCACAACACCCATGGTGCGGCGTCCGAAAATCTTCATGAGGCTAACCCTTTCAATAAAGGAGGTAAATGACGTGACATATCCTATCCCCCCCGAAAGGATTAGGCAAGGCTTAACTGTGCACAGGTATGTTGGACGCATGAACTCTTCCTTACAATCGTCCACGATGCCTGAACACGAATTGATCCCCGTTACCCTCACCGCCAATGAGCAGATCCGGCCGCGGCTGCACCGCCTGACGTTTCATGCCGAGGCGTTCCGGACGTATGAGCTTGCCGGCCCAGATGAATTCTTTGGCCTCGTCATGCCGCAAGCCGGGCAGGAATTTACGCCCTTCCCGGTCGATGGGGTCAATATCCGTGCGGCGGTGGCCGCTATGGATGAAGTGACGCGTCCGGACCTGCGTTGGTATACCATCCGCGCGCTGCACCCTGAGGACGCGACTGTCGATGTCGATGTGGTCACCCACGGCGATTCCGGCCCCGGCTCGCGGTGGATTCTCCGCGCGCAACCCGGCGATACCGCGGGGTTCTTTACCTGCAACGAGATGTGGCGGCCTACCGAGGCTGCGCAGCTATTGGTCGCCGATGCCTCCGCCTTGCCTGCCCTGCGGCATATCCTTGCCTACCAAGAGAAACATGACCCGGCGAAGCTCGCTTCCACTGACGTTGTAGCCGTGGTCACCAGCGATGACGAAGTAGAGCCCGGCCTCATGGCCAGGTGGGAGCCCAGCGTGCGCAGCCTGCGCGTCCTTCGGACTGAGCCGCACCAGGAGGCAGATTCCGTCGTTGCCGCGCTGGAAGCAGATTATGCTGCTGCGCCGATACCTGGGTACGTGTGGGTCTCCGGCGAGGGAGATTTGGCAAAGAAGGTGCGCGGCCTCGCGGTGAAAGGCTGGGGCTTGCCCACCGATGACGTCACCTGGGTGCCCTATTGGTTTTATGGAAGGGCCCGTCCTTAAGAGCCCTAAAACAGCGAGAGGCCCCTGCGCCGAACCATGTGGTCCGGTACAGGGGCTGCGCTGGCTAGGGTTTACTTAGCCTTCTCGATGATCTTTACGAGACGGAAGTGCTTGTCCTTAGACAGCGGGCGGGTCTCAGCGATACGTACGAGATCGCCTACGCCTGCGATTTCTTCCTCATCGTGCGCCTTAACCTTCTTGTTAGAGCGCATGATCTTGCCGTACAGAGCGTGCTGCTTGCGGTCTTCGATCTCGACGACGATGGTCTTGGACATCTTGTCCGAAACGACGTAGCCGGTGCGGACCTTAGGAGCACCCTTGACCTTCTCCTTCTTCGGAGTTGGTCCCTTCTTGGATTCAGTCACGTTAGCCTCACTCATGATTAAGCCTCAGCTCCCGGAGCGACAGACAGGCCCAGCTCGCGCTCGCGCAGAACGGTGTAGATGCGGGCAATGTCGCGCTTAACCGTGCCGATGCGGCGGTTGTTGGTCAGCTGGCCGGTGGCCTTCTGGAAACGAAGGTTGAACAGTTCTTCCTTCGCATCCTTCAGACGGGTTTCCAGCTCTGCGTTGTCGAGCTCACGGAACTCGTGGGCGGGGGTACCGGTTGCCATTAGAACTGGTCCTCCTTCTTGATGATGCGGACCTTGCAAGGAAGCTTCTGGCCAGCGCGGCGCAGAGCCTCGATTGCAACAGCCTCAGTTGGGTAGCTCATCTCGAAAAGTACGCGGCCAGGCTTCACGTTAGCCACCCACTTCTCAACCGGGCCCTTACCGGAACCCATACGAACACCGAGCGGCTTCTGGGTCAACGGACGGTCCGGGAAGATGTTGATCCACACCTTGCCACCACGCTTAACGTGGCGGTTGATGGCAATACGTGCGGCTTCAATCTGACGGTTGGTGATGTACGCAGGCTCCAGTGCCTGGATTGCGTAATCGCCGAAGTTAATGCGGTTTCCGCCCTTGGACACGCCACGACGGCTCGGGCGGTGCTGACGGCGGTACTTAACACGCTTAGGAATCAGCATGGATTAGCCCTCCTGCTTCTGCTGTGCACGCTGGCGGCGCTGGCCACCGCGGCGGGAGCGACCGTTGCGGTCACCGCGGCCACGGCCCTGTGCCGGAGCGTTCAGTTCGGACTCGCGTACGCCACCGACGACGTCACCCTTGTAGATCCACACCTTGATGCCGATGCGGCCGAAGGTGGTGTGGGCCTCTGCGGTGCCGTAGTCGATCTCGGCGCGAAGAGTGTGCAGCGGAACGCGACCCTCGTGGTAGCGCTCAACGCGGGACATTTCTGCACCGCCCAGGCGACCAGACAGCAGGATCTTGATGCCCTTAACCTGTGGCTGGCGCATAGCGGACTGGATAGCCTTGCGCATTGCACGACGGAATGCGACGCGGTTAACCAGCTGCTCCGCGATGGAGTGAGCAACCAGGGTTGCGTTTGCGTCTACCTGCTTGGCCTCGAGGATGTTGAGGGCAACCATCTTGCCGGTGAGCTTTTCCAGCTCGCGGCGGATGCGGTCAGCCTCAGCGCCGCGGCGGCCAATCACGATGCCCGGACGGGCGGTGTGAATGTCCACGCGGACGCGGTCACGGGTGCGCTCGATAACGATGTCGGCGATGCCGGCGCGCTCGAGGCCCTTGTTGAGGTAGTTACGAATCTTGATGTCTTCGGCTACGTAGTTCGCGTAGTCCTTATCCGCGAACCAGTGGGTCTTCCAGTCGGAGGTGATGCCCAAACGTAGGCCGTGAGGATGGATCTTCTGGCCCATTACTTGGCCCCTTCCTGCTGGCTTTCGACAACCACGGTGATGTGGCTGGTGCGCTTACGAATCATGAATGCACGACCCTGTGCACGCGGCTGGAAACGACGCATGGTCGGGCCCTCGTTGGCGTATGCCTCGGAGATGACCAGGGTGCGTGGGTCGAGGCCGAAGTTGTTCTCAGCGTTTGCGGCTGCGGAAGCAACGACCTTTGCAACTGGCTTGGAAGCACCCTGCGGTGCGTACTTCAGGATTGCCAAAGCTTCGCTTACGGACTTGCCGCGGACCAGATCGAGCACACGACGTGCCTTCATCGGGGTAACGCGGACGTAGCGGGCCGTGGCGGATGCGGAGGTGATGGTCTCACTCATCGCTTATCGACGTCCCTTCTTGTCATCCTTGACGTGACCCTTAAAGGTCTTGGTTGGTGCAAACTCGCCCAACTTGTGGCCGACCATGGAGTCCTCGATGAAGACCGGCACATGCTTGCGGCCGTCGTGGACGGCGAAGGTGTGTCCGATGAAATCGGGGAGAATGGTCGAGCGGCGAGACCAGGTCTTAATGACCTGCTTGGTGCCTGCATCGTTTTGAGCATCCACCTTGTTGAGGAGGTGCTCATCGACGAACGGGCCTTTCTTAAGGCTGCGTGGCATTGTTTACCTCCTCTTAGCGCTTCTTGTTCGGGCGACGACGGCGCACGATCATGTTGTTGGAGTAACGGTTCGGATTGCGGGTGCGACCCTCCTTGTGACCCCATGGGGACACTGGGTGGCGACCACCGGAGGTCTTACCCTCACCACCACCGTGTGGGTGGTCAACCGGGTTCATAACGACACCACGGACGGTCGGGCGAACGCCCTTCCAACGCATGCGGCCGGCCTTGCCCCAGCGGATGTTCATCTGCTCGGCGTTGCCAACTTCGCCAACCGTTGCGCGGCAACGGATGTCCACGCGACGGATTTCAGAAGACGGCATACGCAGAACGGCGTACTTGCCTTCCTTACCCAGCAGCTGGATGGAAGCACCAGCAGAGCGGGCCAGCTTTGCGCCAGCGCCCGGCTTGAGCTCAACGGCGTGGATGGTCGAACCGGTCGGGATGTTGCGCAGCGGCAGGTTGTTGCCCACCTTGATATCTGCGTTCGGGCCGGACTCGACAACAGCACCCTGCTTCAGGCCCTTCGGCGCGATGATGTAGCGCTTCTCGCCATCTACGTAGTGCAGCAATGCAATGTTTGCAGTGCGGTTCGGGTCGTACTCGATGTGAGCGACCTTTGCCGGAATGCCGTCCTTGTCGTTACGACGGAAGTCGATCAGACGGTAACGGCGCTTGTGGCCACCGCCGATGTGGCGGGTGGTGATGCGGCCGTAGTTATTACGACCACCGGTTTTGCTCAGCGGGCGCAGCAGGGACTTCTCCGGAGTCGAACGAGTGATCTCGTCGAACTCAGATACGGAGGATGCGCGGCGACCCGGAGTTGTCGGCTTGTACTTACGAATAGCCATAATTCTTCCTTTTCCTTTCGGCTCTCCGGTGGCGCTTAAGCGCCTGCGCCGAAGACGTCGATGGAGTCGCTGCCTTCACGGAGCGTCACGTATGCGCGCTTGGTGGACTTACGCTGACCGAAGCCGGTGCGGGTGCGCTTGCGCTTACCTGCACGGTTTACGGTATTCACGGAGTCGACCTTCACGTCAAAGATCTGCTCGACGGCATCTTTAATCTGGGACTTGTTGGAGTCTGGGGAGACGAAGAACGTGTAAACGTTCTGCTCCATCAGACCGTAGGACTTCTCAGATACAACCGGGGCGATGATGACATCGCGCGGGTTAGAAATCTTAGCCATTAGTTCTCCTCCTTATCCGCGCCGGTAGCGCGAGTGATGAAGGTGTGTAGCGCCTCAACGGAGAACACAACGTCATCGGAGTAGAGAACGTCGTAGGTGTTGAGCTGACCGGCGTCCAGGATCTGAACGTTCGGCAGGTTATTAGCGCTACGACGGGCGTTGATGTCCTCGCGGCCGATAACCAGCAGCACGTTGTCGCGCTCGGTCAGGGACTCGAGGAAAGCCTTGGCCGCCTTGGTGGACGGCTTCTGGCCTGGAACCAACTCTTCGATGACATGGATGCGCTCGTTGCGAGCACGGTCAGACAACGCACCGAAGAGAGCAGCCTTGATCATCTTCTTAGGGGTGCGCTGTGCGTAGCTACGTGGCTGCGGGCCGTGGACGGTGCCACCGCCGGTGTAGTGCGGCGCACGGATGGAACCCTGGCGCGCACGACCGGTGCCCTTCTGGCGGAAAGGCTTGCGGCCACCACCGCGGACGTCGCCGCGGGTCTTGGTGGCGTGGGTGCCCTGACGAGCAGCAGCAAGCTGTGCGTTGACAACCTGGTGCATCAAAGCAACGGATGCCTCGGTGTCAAAGATTTCAGCCGGCAGGTCCACGGAGCCATTGGTCTTACCTTCAGAGGTGTGGACGTCTAGCTTGAGGTTGCTCATGCGTGTGCACCGCCCTTCACTGCGGTCTTAACGGTGACGAGGCCGCCGCGCGCACCAGGGATAGCACCCTTGATGAGCAGCAGGTTGGACTCGACATCGACTTTCTGAATCTTCAGGTTTTGGGTCGTCACGCGGTCGTGGCCCATGCGGCCAGCCATGCGCTTGCCCTTGAAGACGCGGCCTGGGGTAGCAGCGCCACCGATACCACCAACGCGGCGGTGAGCGGCCTGGTTACCGTGAGCTGCGCCCTGACCCTGGAAGCCGTGGCGCTTCATAGCACCAGCGTAGCCGTGGCCCTTGGTCTGGCCGGTGACGTCAACGAAAGTGATGCCTTCGAAGATGTCTACCTTGACCTCTTGGCCAACCTCGTATGCGGAGGTGTCGTCCATGCGGATTTCCGCAACGTGACGACGCGGGGTTACGCCAGCCTTTTTGAAGTGACCAGACTCAGGCTTGTTTGCCTTGCGTGGGTCAATCTCGCCAAAGGCGATCTGGATGGCGCTGTAGCCATCGGTTTCGGGGGTGCGAATCTGGGTGACAACGCATGGCCCTGCTTCAACGACGGTGACCGGAACAACGCGGTTCTCGTCATCGAAGACCTGGGTCATGCCGAGCTTCTTGCCCAGAATGCCCTTGATCTCGTTTTCACTCATTATTAGTTCTCCACCAAAGTCGCTTACTGGATGTTCACGTCGACGCTTGCCGGAAGATCGATGCGCATCAAAGCATCAACGGTCTTCGGGGTCGGGTCGAGAATATCGATCAGGCGCTTGTGCGTGCGCATCTCGAAGTGCTCGCGAGAGTCCTTGTACTTGTGCGGAGAACGAATAACTGCGTACACGTTCTTCTCGGTTGGGAGCGGCACTGGGCCAACTACACGAGCACCCGTACGGGTAACGGTCTCGACGATCTTCTTTGCAGAAGCGTCGATTGCCTCGTGGTCATAGGCCTTCAGCCGAATGCGGATCTTTTGTCCCGCCACGCTTATCCTCTTCCTCGCTTCCCCACTTTCACATTCCCGGCGTTTCCGGGGCGTGAAGCGGTGGGAAATTGCTTCTCGATTTCTCTATAACGTTGTCCGGGCCTGGGGCCTGACACAACGCCAGTGGTCTGACTGTCATGACAACCAAGAGATACAGCACATGGCAAATGCCAGTCTGCAGTGCTCCTGACGGGGTACAAGACCCGTAGTCAAAGTATTGTGAAGAGGACGGTTTTCACGCATTACACGTGGAGAGTGTCCTATTCGCTAACTGCCGCTGTTTATTTGCCATGCCCCTCCTCCGGTCCATCGTCTCGGGGTGTCTCTGCTCTAGCGCGGACCTAGCCCGATCGGATGACCTTCCAGTCTGTGTTTCAGGAAAGCCCTGATCCACGGTGACAACGAAGGTGTCATGTTCGCTTTACCAGCTCAGCGCCTCCCCGATATGCACCGTGTTAAAGACGGTCCGTTACCGGTTCGCGCTGCCCTGTTAAAGCAACCTAAGTATTTAAGCACGATGGGCTGGTGTTTTTCAAACCACCCCGGCAATAGTGCCAATAATCACGTTTTGGTAAATATTGTTGTCACAGACCCCACGTCCGGTTAGGCGGTAGGTACGCTCAAAGAGGGATTTAGAACCGCTGGTTCTTGGTCCTTCAATTTCATATTGCGACCATGCAAGTCAATATTTAAGGAAAGGCCTTAAAGACCATGTCTGAGAACAACACTCCTGCAAAGCACTCTGAGAACAACGTTGCCGCTTCTGAAGAGCGCGAGGTAAACAACAACCTGGAGACTCAGTACGGCACCACCACCATTGATGACGTCGTTGTTTCCAAGATCGCCGGCATTGCAGCCCGCGAGGTTTCCGGCGTTGACTCCCTCGGTGGCGGCGGCGCTCGCATGATGGGCACCATCCGCGAGTCCTTCGGTGCATCCGAGGACGTACGCCAGGGTGTTGACGTAGAGGTAGAAAACGGCTCCGCAAAGATCGAGATCGCCATCACCGCTGAGTACGGCGTTGCCATCCACGAGCTGGCTGAGGCAATCCGCCGCAACATCATGAACGCTGTCGAGCGCATGACCGGCCTGACCGTAGAGCGCGTTGACGTTGTTGTTCACAACGTCAAGCTGCCGAAGGAAGACTCCGAGTCTGAAGAGCAGGCTGCACTGAACCAGGGCCAGGCATAAGAACAATGCCTGAACCCCGAGCGCAATTTGAGCTCGAGGTAAGCCACGCTCACGCAATTGCGGAAGCGGTGCAAAAGCTCAACGGTGTCGCGGGCCTTGACGGCGGACGCTACGGCTCGGTGAACCTACTCTTCCCGGGCGAAAGGGTTTCCGGCATGCGCCGGCCCGATCCCCGCGACGATCGCCACCTGCAAATCAACGTCCGCGTTGATATCAGTGCGCAACCTGATCTGTACCGTCTGGCGGAAGAAATCCGCTCGACCGCCCGCAAGGCATGTACGGAATTAGATCGCGTCGACGTTGAGTTTTCTGATGCCGTAGATGGCTTATCCGCTGCTCCCTCGAAGGATTAGATATGAAAAATTACACCACATTGGGCATTGTTATCGGCCTGCTACTTGCCTTCTTTTTGTACTTAGGTTGGGGTTGGATGCTGCTCGCCGTGCTGCTTGCTGCTATCGGTGGCCTCTTGGGCTCCCATTTTGATGGCCGCATCGACCTCAGCGCTGTGTGGAATGGCCTCATTGGCAAGGAGAAAGGCCAAGGCTAATGTCAGAAGGTTCCACTAAGGGCCACACGCGTTTCTCGCTGCGGACCATGGAACGAATCGTGACCGCCGCAATTGCTAGCGTGCCTGGCACAAAGGATTTAGATGCCAAGCTTGCTGGCATTGGCGGACGCGGTTATCCACGGGTTTCGGTACAGATGGACCCAGAGCGTGAGGTCGCCGCAGTAAGCGCGACCATCGCTGTGGTGTGGCCATCGCCGGTTACCGCAGTCGCGGAAAGTACGCGTGCCGCCATTTCAGAGGCCATTGCTGCCCACACCGGCTATACCACCACCCGCGTTAATGTCACCGTTGGTGAATCGGTTCCGGATACTCGCGTTACCGCAGAACAGGTAGCGCAGCGCCCTGCTGCTTCGGCTTTTACGCCGGAGGTCACCCCGTCTACCGTGACCCAGCCTGTCACCCAGGACTCGGTCGAGGTGCGAGGCATCGAGACCCCGGAAGAAGCCGCGGTTCGCACCGTCGATACCCCGCAAGAGGCGGTGGTTCGCACAGTTGCCGTTCCACCAGAAGCGGATATCCGCGAGATTTCTTCCGGGAAGGAAGTTGCCATCCGCGGAGTATCGGCGCCGCCTGGCGATACCCCGGTGCGCTCCGTTGACACGCCGCGGGAGGCGCCGGTGCGCAGCATTTCCGCTGATCTTCCGGATCACCAGCTGTTAGACATCAGTGCTCCAGAAGATCACGAACCGCGCCGCATCATCGAACCGCGCCCAGAGCGGGTACGCAGTGTTCGCGCCCCGCGCCCTGCTCGGTTGCTCCCGAGCGGACAGGTACGTCCCTTCGCCAAGAAGGCAAAGGTCTCTGTCCCTCGTCCGCAGCCTTTGCGCAAGATCGACATCGACAATGCGCAACAGTACAAGCGCGTTCGCGTTGCGCGGCCGGCTCCCCTGCGCAAGGTGCACTCACCTCGCCCACGACCACTGCGCAAGATCGAGATCGATAATTCCCGGAGCGAGCAGCGCGTGCGGACCGCAAGGCCCGCCCCGCTGCGCAAGGTTCAGGCCCCGCGCCAGGAACCGCTCAAGCGCATCAAGGTAACCCCAACGAGCCAGCGCCCGCTGCATGTCTATGCGCCACGGCCTGAGCCGCTGCGTGCCATTTCCATCACCCCATTCCACGAGCAAGGAGGCAATAATGGCTGAGATGAATATGCCTGAGCATTTCGGGCAACAGCCCAAGGCGTCTCCTGCCGTGCGTACGTGGACCGTCATTTTAGGTTTCGTCCTGCTGGCCATTGGCATTGTGGGCGTACGCGAAACCTGGCTTGTCGGCGCAGACGCCAATGCCCAATCGTGGGTCCAGCCGGTCCTCAATCTTATTGCCACCGAGCAATTAGAAACGTGGATGATCTGGGCTGGCGTGGGCTCCATCGTCGTTGGTCTCATCTTTGTAATCGCTGCGGTAAAGACGCGCCGCAATACCCACATCCAGGTCGCTTCCGAGTCCGCTTCCATGTGGATGCGTCCGGTTGATGTCGCGCGCTTGAGCTCTGCTGCAGCGCGCCGCGTTCCGGGAGTCGCGTCCGCACAGACTTCCGCGGATACCAAGAGCGCGAAGGTTACCGTCAATGGCGATGAGCAAGACTCCGAGTTGCCGGGGCGCGTAGAAACTGCTGTCACCCGTGCCTTGGAAGTGCTTGCGCATCCACCAAAGGTCACCGTAGCCGTAGAGAAGATTCCGGAGATGGATAATCATGTCTAAAAAGCTTGCTACCTTTGACCGAATCCTCTTCGGCCTGCTCGGAATCATCCTCATCGCGCTCGGTGTGTGGCCGATTCTCATTAACTTCAATGTGGAATTTGCTGAATACCTGGCCGAGTGGGTAGACCACGATACGTGGCGCACTTTGGGCGACAATAGTTGGTGGGTCTGGGTCTTGGCCGGTGCCTCTGCCCTATTGCTCATCATTGGTTTGTGGCTCATCGTCGTAAACCTGCGTCACCGCCGCTTTAATAATGTGGAATCCGCAGCTTCCAATGAAGAAGGCGCAATCTCTGCATCCATGAACGCCATCGCCACCGCGGTGGCCAAGGAACTGGACGCGTTAGAGGGTGTGGACCGGGTCGAGCGCTTGGTTGCATACGACCGCGCCCGCCCAACGCTGCAGTACACGGTGGTTGCCAACCCAGACACGCCGCTGGAGCGGCTGACCAACGCTGTAGAAACGAATGAGCGCGACTTCCGGGAGGCTTTCCCCGACGCTGACCTAGATACCAGCTATAAGCTGCACTTCACCAAGGTCAAGCCGATGAAGGATTTAGCTGAATAAGGGGTTTGGGGTCTCTGCAACAAGAACCTCAACTACCTTGCCCAATCGCGCATAATCGCCGCCCTCGAGGAGTAACTCCAACTCCTCGCCAGGGCGGCATTTTTCTATCCTCTTCCACGCATAATTATGGGCAACCACCCGCCGGTTTTCCTTGTGAAAGAGATGCAGTCCGTGGTCTAGGACAGCGATAGCGTCCTCCAAGCGGAGGACATAGACAAAGTCACCCAACTCGTAACGGCTCAGGCCGCTAAGTTCCGGCAGCGGCTCATCCAGGCGCATGATGCTGGAGACGATCCCAAGGCGGTGTTCAAAGCCCTCAGTATCCGTAACCACGAAGGGCCGGCCAGGCCCCGTTGGCCTAATGGCGCTGTATTCCCACACCACCGGCTGAGCATTCGGGCGGCGCACGATGATGCGGGAGGAATCGGCGGTGATGCGGGAGGTGGGGGCATCGCTAAGCACGAGCCACACACCAGTGCCCACGCGGCCGCCCTCCAAGGGCAATAGCGGCGGGTGAACCTCGGCCTGCCGCTCGAGTTCGGTGACTAACTCCGCGTCGCTCACGCCCCAGCCGATGCCCCGGTTGGCCAATAAGGCAAAGAGCGTCGGCAGGCTCAGATCGGGCTGGCCCTCCCATGCCTTGCGCAGCGCTGCCAAGGTCGGGTCAATGCGAGTGGGATCTTCCATAAGGGTCTAGCCTACCGAGGCGTTCCGCCCTATTACAGCCACGGGTCAGCACCCCGCCTTGGCTGATTGGTTACCCCCGTTTTCACTTATTTTCAGGTAAGCGTTCCCTATAACTGTTGAACAATTCAGGTTTTTAAATCTGCAGCTGAATCCCATTTTTCTTTTTAAGGCCCTAAGCGTCTACACTGAAAAAATACCTGTCGTTTGATTGGCGATGTACATCACGGGGCTACGTGAATTGTGCGCTCGCTTATATCTTATTAGATTGGTCACATACAACGACTCCATCGTTGGCTTCATATTTATTCGCACTGTTTCCTGCTTAACCGCGCACGGAGAATTTCCCCATGACAAAGTATTTGATCAAAAAGATCTTGGGCTGGTTACTCATGATCTTTTTAGCCACTAACTTGGCTTATTTCTTGGCGGCCTCGTTTTTGGACCCGCGTTCGAACTACACCGAGCGCCGTCCACCACTTTCAGATGAGGAAATCAATAACCTCCTCGAGCCTTATAACCTCAGCCCAGAAACCCCGCTCCTGGAGCGCTGATGGACTTGGCTGACCAATATCCTCACGAAGTGGGACTGGGGACAATCTCCGGTCGGTGAGATGGTTAACGAAGAGATCAGCTACCGCATCTGGGTATCCGCACAGCTGCTCTTGCTGGCCACCATCCTGTCCATCGTCATCGGTGTGGCCGTTGGTGTATACACCGCCTCCCGCCAGTACAAGACCGGTGACCGCGTGTGGCAGGGAATTTCCATCATTGCAATGAATACCCACGTGGTTGTTGCCTCCATCGCCGTCGTCTGGGCCGCCCTGGAGATCAACGATTTGACCGGCAAGAAGATTTTCTACGTCGTCGGCTCTAAGTCCTTGGGGGTCGAGGGATTCTTCCCCAAGCTCTTGGACTCCGCGCAGCACCTCATCTTGCCCACGATTTCCCTGGTGATCATCAGCTACGCCAGCTACCACATGACTCAGCGCACGCTGCTGCTCGATAACCTCGATGCGGATTATGTCCGCACCGCACGTGCAAAGGGACTTACCCGCCAGCAGGCCATCCGCAAGCACGCGCTGCGCACCTCCATCATTCCGGTGGCAACGTCCGTCGCCTTCTCCGTGCCCGGCATCTTCACCGGTGCCGTGATGACGGAGCGCATCTTCGGCTGGAATGGTATGGGCCAGTACTTCATCCAGACCATAAGTAAGAATGACATCAATGGCGCGGTAGCCGTGGCGGCATTCGGTGCCGCGATGACGGCCGTGTCCGCCGTCCTGGCAGACCTCGTTGTTGTCGCCTTGGATCCACGAGTAAGGGTGAGCTAAATGACAAATCCCAAAGAACCAAAGATGTCCAAGAAACAGCCCCGTGGCGAGGTTTCTACGCGTACCGAGGTCGTCTCCGAGGATCCTTTAAGCAATGAGGAAGCCGAGCGCATGGCCACGCTGCCGGAGGTTCCCCGCGGTACTTCCCGGTACAAGCTGTACGTCCGCCGCTTCTTCCGCAACAAGCTAGCCACCGTCGGTGTTTTCATCCTGGGCTTTCTCATCTTCGCCGCCCTTTTTGGCAATTTCTTTGCCCAGTGGGACTACACGGAACCGGACTTCCTCGCCCTGTCTGAGCCACCGAGCTCCGAGCATTGGTTCGGTACCAACGATTCCGGCAATGACCTTTATGCCCAAACCATCCACGGCCTTGGCAGGTCCCTAACCATCGCCATCGTGGTGTCCTTTGCCACGTTGGTTATCTCCGCATTCATCGGCTGTGCCGCAGCCCTGTGGGGCGGAATCGCGGAAAAGGCCGTCCTCGCCGTTATCCACTTCCTGCTGTCCATTCCCACCTTCCTGCTCATCGCCCTCGTGGTGGCAGACTCCGGCGGAGACTGGAAGCTTTTGATGGTCGTCCTTATCGCCTTCGGCTGGATGTACCAGGCCCGTGTGATTTGGTCCTTGGCCCTTACCGTCCGCGAGCAGGACTATGTCCGCGCCGCAAGCTACATGGGCGTATCCAAGATGCGCACCATCATCCGCCACGTCATTCCCAATATTGGTTCGCTGCTTATCATCCAGTTCGTCTTCGGCGTGGTGGGCACCGTGGGCTCTGAGACCGCCCTGTCCTTCCTGGGCTTGGGCGTGAAGCTTCCCGATGTCTCCCTCGGTACCTTGCTGCAGGGCGGCACCGCCTCCCTGCAATCCGCCCCATGGCAGTTCTACTTCCCCGCCGCTACCTTGACGCTGCTGACCGTCTCCATGGCATTTATTGGCGATGGTCTGCGCGACGCACTCGATCCCAACTCCAATTCCGGAGGTAAACTATGACTTCGCCTATCTTGTCCGTCAATGACTTACGCGTCAGCTTTCCTTCTGAAGCAGGTACCGTCTCTGCGGTGCGCGGTGTCAGCTTTGACCTGCACCCGGGCCGCACCCTGGGCATCGTCGGCGAATCCGGCTCCGGTAAGTCCGTGACCTCCATGTCCATCATGGGCCTGCTGCCGGAATACGCCAAGGTAGAAGGCTCCGTGAAATTCGATGGCCGAGAGCTCCTCGGGCTTTCTGATAAGGAAATGTCGAGCATCCGCGGAAATGGCATCGGCATGATCTTCCAGGATCCCCTTTCCGCGTTGACCCCGGTTTTCGATATTGGCTCGCAGCTGGTGGAGGCCATCCAGGCCCACCAGGACATCGGTAAGAAGCAGGCGTTGAAGCAAGCCACCGAACTACTAGATCTCGTGGGCATCCCCGAGCCCCACCTGCGCTTAAAGTCCTTCCCGCACGAGTTTTCCGGCGGTATGCGCCAGCGCGTGGTCATCGCCATTGCTATCGCGAATAACCCGCGCGTACTCATTGCCGATGAGCCGACGACGGCCCTCGACGTCACCATCCAGGCCCAGATCCTGGACGTCATCCGGCTGGCCCAGCGCGAGACCGGCGCCGCCACCATCATGATTACCCACGATATGGGTGTGGTGGCAGAAACCGCCGATGATGTCATGGTCATGTACGCCGGCCAGCCGGTAGAGCACGGCGACGTCGATACCATCTTCTCTAACCCGCGCATGCCCTATACCGTGGGCCTGCTCGGTTCCACCCCGCGCCCCGATGCCTCGGCCTCGGAGCCGCTCACCCCCATCGAGGGCAACCCGCCGGTCTTGGTGGACCTCAAGGACCGTTGCCAATTCGCCCCGCGCTGCCCCGTCGCACAACAGGCTTGCCTTTCCGGCGAGCCAGACCTGCTTCCACTCAAGGACGAGTCCACCTCCCACCGCAGCGCCTGCCTGCGCGCGCCGGAGATCCACGACCGCAAAATTGACGGCGAGCTGATGTTCAAGCCGCCGCTGCTTTCCGATGACGTCTTGGCCGACGTTCCCCGCGAGGACCGCAAGACTACCCTCGCTGTGAACGAACTGCGCAAGCAGTTCCCGCTGACCAAGGGCGCGTTGATTAAGCGCAAGGTGGGTACTGTCAAGGCCGTGGACGGCATTACCTTCGATATCCGCGAAGGCGAGTGCCTGGCCATCGTCGGCGAGTCCGGCTGCGGTAAGACCACTACCCTGCTGGAGATCATGGACTTGGACCCAGAAAACGGTGCCGTGGTCCTCAACGGTAAGGACGCCAATGGCATGAGCAGCTCCGAGCGCCGCGAGGCCCGCAAAGACATCCAGATCGTCTTCCAAGATCCGATGAGCTCGCTAAATCCTCGCCTGACCGTTCGCGAGGTAATTGCGGAACCGCTCAATTCCTTAGGCTATGACGGCGACGTCGATGCCCGCGTGAATGAGCTCATGAACCTGGTCGGCCTCGATTCCTCGCAGCTGGACCGCTTCCCTAGCCACTTTTCTGGCGGCCAGCGCCAGCGAATCGGGTTGGCGCGCGCCCTAGCCACGCGTCCTTCGGTTCTCGTGCTGGATGAGCCAGTCTCCGCCTTGGACGTCTCCATCCAGGCGGGTGTCATTAACCTGCTCGAGGACCTGAAGCGAAAGCTGGGCCTGTCCTATCTCTTCGTTGCCCACGACCTTTCCGTTGTGCGCCACCTCTCGGACCGCGTTGCGGTCATGTACAAGGGCAAGTTTGTTGAGTCCGGTTCGACGGATGAGATTTTCGATAACCCACAGGACGACTACACCAAGAAACTTCTGGATGCCATCCCGAATCCGGATCCCAAGGTTGCCCGCGCACGCAGGGAAAAGTCTCGGGCCTAGCTACCCCCTAGCCCCGCCTTCTTTTCCTAAAGTGATTGCGGACACAAATTTGAATATTGTATAGTTATTCACACAGTTGGAGTTTGCGGTTACTTCACTCTCCGTTTATGCCAACTTCATCTTCATCTCACGCAAGGAGTAATCCCCATGAAAAAGTTCGGTCGCTTCCGTATAGCAACGGTTGCCACTCTCTCCGCCACGGCACTCGCACTCACCGCCTGCTCGAGTTCTGACGATGGCGACGGTAACGGTTCCTCCAATAAGGCAGTCGGTGGTCTAGAGATCGACGTCAAGCCGACCGGTGACTACAACGAAAAAGACCGCGATGAGATTAAGGACGGCGGTGAGCTGACCCTCGCCCTTGGCGAGCTGACTGAACAGCAAAACAGCTTCCACGCCAATATGACCACGGATACCCGCACCGTATGGAGCTGGTACAACCCGCAAATGGCGCTCTTTGACGGCGAAGGTAACTACACCCCGAACCCCGCTTACTTGGATTCGGTAGATGAGTCCACCGAAGGCGATAAGACCGTCGTGACCTATGACATCAACGACGACGCCACCTTCAATGATGGCACCCCCATTGACTGGACCGCTTTCGAGAACACCTGGCGTTTCAATAACGGCAAGGACATGGACGTCCAGGTCAATTCCACCGACGGTTACGAGTTAATCGAATCCGTGGAGAAGGGTGAAAGCGACAAGGAAGCCGTGGTCACCTTCGAGAGCCCATACCCATGGTGGCAGGGACTTTTCAACGACATCCTGCACCCAGCGATCGATACCGCCGAGAAGTTTGACCAAGAGTACCTGGGCAAGCTCAATCCACAGTACGGTGCGGGCCCATTCAAGGTGGAAAACGCCGACTTCCGCGGCGGCACCGTGTCCTTCGTACCTAACGAAAAGTGGTGGGGCGATGAGCCAAAGCTGGACAAGGTCAGCTACCGCGTGATGGAGTCCCAGGCAACCATCAACGCTTTCCAGGCTGGCGAAATAGACGCCGCCGGTGTGGGCAGCAAGAACAACCTCACCATCGCCGCAGACATGGGCGATTCCATCGACGTCCGCGCAGCCACCCGCCCGGCCAGCGTCCTGTTCACCCTAAACTCCAAGGCCCCACAGCTAGCTGATAAGGATGTTCGCCACGCAGTCTTTGCAGCCATCGACCGCGACCAGCTCGCAGAAATCCGCTACAACGGCCTGGGCTATGAAGAGGAAATGCCTGGCTCCTTGACCCTCTACCCAACCCAGGAAGACTACAAGGACAATCTTTCTGAGGTTCTTAAGTACGACGTTGAAGAGGCCAAGAGCCTGCTGGAAGGCGCCGGCTATTCTGAGGGCGATGACGGCTACTACGCCAAGGACGGCGACAAGCTTTCCCTGCGCTACGTCCTTATCGGCGATGACGAGGTCTCCAAGTCCACTGCTACCGCCGTCCAGAAGATGCTCAAGGACGCCGGCATCGAGCTGAAGATTGAGGAACGCCCAAGCTCTGACTTCTCCAAGATCACCAGCGAGCGCGACTTCGACCTCTTGCTCTCCGGCTTCGCTGCAAGTGACCCATTCGGCGCAGCATACTTCGGCCAGACTTACGCTAGCGACTCGACCCTGAACAAGTCTTCTACCGGTACCGAAGAGTTTGACAAAAAGATCGAAGAGATGCAGAAGCTGCCGACCCGCGATGAGCAAATCGAGCGAATCAACGAGCTCGAGTCCGAAGCTTTCGCAGAGTACGGCCTGCTTCCGTACGCTAACGGCCCAGTGATGGTCGGCCTGAAGAAGGGTATCGCCAACATGGGTGCCCTCGGGTTCGCCGTTATTCCTAAGGAAAACATCGGCTGGGAGAAGTAATAACTACTTCCCTCACTAGGTAAAGGCCTTCCACTACCTGCCTGCAGGTAATGGAAGGCCTTCCTTTGTGTTTGGGTGTGTTTGGACCCTGCTAACCCCCAACAGGACCCAACTTAAGGGGACAAACTCGCTGCCCAGGCGTGGGCAGCGAGACTGGCTCGCGTTGGCGGCCCATTAGCCGTCAGCGCAGACCGTCCGGCAGCTTATCGGACTCGCTACTACACGGGTGCCCTAGAGCAAACACATTGCGACTCCTACCTAGGAGCGGCCCGCGCCAATGGCGCCTGCAGCTAAAGGCCTCCGAGATGGCCTCCACCCTGGCACAGCCATATCGCTGCATTCAGGCCTCTAGCGGCGTGAGTAGTCTTAAGCTGGCCCTACAGTTCCCTCGGAGTGCAGAAAAAGCCACTAAAGCACCAGCACTGCCTGTAGCCAGCGACCTCTCCAACTCAAGGCGCGAGTAGGGATCAAAAAAGTCCGCCACACCGGTATGCGGTGCAGCGGACTCTTAAAGCTCTACTGAGCGGTTACGAAGCCTCGATTAGTCGAGAACCTTGGTAACGCGGCCAGCGCCGACGGTGCGGGAGCCCTCGCGGATAGCGAAGCGCAGGCCCTCGTCCATAGCAACAGGCTGGATGAGCTCAACGGACATCTCAACGTTGTCGCCAGGCATAACCATCTCGGTGCCCTCAGGCAGGTTCACAACACCGGTAACGTCGGTGGTGCGGAAGTAGAACTGAGGACGGTAGTTGTTCATGAACGGGGTGTGGCGGCCGCCCTCTTCCTTCTTCAGGACGTAGACGGAACCCTCGAACTTGGTGTGAGGGGTGTAAGCGCCCGGCTTGATAACAACCTGACCACGCTCAACGTCCTCACGCTTGGTACCACGCAGAAGCAGACCACAGTTGTCGCCAGCCTCGGTGTAGTCCATCATCTTGCGGAACATCTCGATACCGGTAACGGTGGTGTTCTGGGACTTCTCCTGGATACCGATGATCTCAACGTCCTCGTTGACGTTCAGACGACCACGCTCAACACGGCCGGTAACAACGGTACCGCGGCCGGTAATGGTGAAGATGTCCTCGATAGGCATCAGGAACGGCTGATCGGTAGCGCGCTCCGGGTCAGGGATGGAGTTGTCGCAGGCATCCATCAGGTCAACGATGGACTGTACCCACTTCTCGTCACCCTCGAGTGCCTTCAGAGCGGAGATGTGAACGATAGGAGCTTCCTCATCGTAGTCCTGCTCTGCGAGCAGCTCGGAGATCTCCATCTCCACGAGCTCGATGATTTCCTCATCATCAACCATGTCGCACTTGTTCAGTGCAACGAGGATGTAAGGAACGCCAACCTGGCGAGCAAGCAGAACGTGCTCGCGGGTCTGCGGCATCGGGCCATCGGTTGCAGCAACAACCAGGATAGCGCCGTCCATCTGAGCCGCGCCGGTAATCATGTTCTTGATGTAGTCGGCGTGGCCCGGGGCGTCAACGTGTGCGTAGTGACGCTTCGGGGTGGAGTACTCCACGTGGGAGATGTTAATGGTAATACCGCGCTCCTTCTCCTCAGGAGCCTTGTCGATCATGTCGAACGCGAATGCCTGGTTCTCCTCAGGGTACTGGTCAGCCAGAACCTTGGTGATCGCTGCGGTGGTGGTGGTCTTGCCGTGGTCGACGTGTCCGATGGTGCCGATGTTCACATGCGGCTTCGTACGCTCGAACTTCTCCTTTGCCACTGTATGTCCTCCTGGACTATATGGTGGCTACGACCTTCGCAGCCACGTGGTTGACAGTTGTCATTGGCACCTGACCCATATTCAGGGACAAAGCGCTAATGACGCTTTCTTTACGTGCCAGTTACACGATCCTAGATTTATCCCGCGGTTTTTTCAAACCGCCATTATAGGAGGTAACCCCGCGTATCTTCGCGGCCATTTCCCTCAACAAGAGTCTCAAATAAAGGATCCTGGGAGGGTAACGGCCGGCTCAATTCACAACCAATGGTTTTAGCTGCAAACTCAGCCCGCCGCTACCCTGGCCCAGTTGCCACATTTAGCGGTGAGGCTGGCATCTACTGGCAGAGACTACCAGCCCTTAGCCACCGCTGAACGGGCGGGGCGTCGCTATTAATTAGCGCCGCCGGTGCGCTCTTCGATGATCTCCTGAGCCACGGAGGAAGGAACCTCAGCGTAGGAGTCGAAGACCATGGTGAAGTTAGCGCGGCCTGCGGTGGAAGAACGCAGGTCACCGATGTAGCCGAACATCTCAGACAGCGGAACCTTAGCCTTGACGACCTTGGCACCGGAGCGGTCTTCCATGGCGAAGACCTGACCACGACGGGAGGAGATGTCACCGTTAACGGTACCCATGTACTCCTCAGGGGTAACAACCTCAACGGCCATCATTGGCTCCAACAGAACCGGCTTTGCCTTGGCCATAGCTTCCTTGAATACCTGGGAGCCGGCCAGCTTGAAGGCCATCTCAGAGGAGTCAACGTCGTGGTAAGCGCCGTCTTCCAGCGTTGCCTTGATGTTGACCATCGGGAAGCCAGCCAGGTAGCCGTACTGCATTGCGTCCTGGATACCAGCATCGACGGAAGGGATGTATTCCTTCGGCACGCGGCCACCGGTCACGGCGTTCTCGAAAGCGTAGGTTGCGGACTCGCCCTCTTCCAAGGTCTCTGGGTCCGGGTTGTACGGCTCGATGGTGCAGATAACCTTTGCGAACTGACCGGAACCACCAGTCTGCTTCTTGTGGGTGTAGTCGATGGACTCCACCTTGCGGCGAATGGTCTCGCGGTAAGCAACCTGTGGGTTACCGATGTTTGCCTCGACCTTGAACTCGCGCTTCATGCGGTCAACCAGCACGTCGAGGTGGAGCTCGCCCATACCGCCGATGACGGTCTGGCCAGTCTCATCATCCAGCTCAACGGTGAAGGTTGGGTCCTCGGCAGCGAGCTTCTGGATGGCGTTACCCAGCTTCTCCTGGTCGGCCTTGGTCTTCGGCTCGATGGAGACCTTGATAACCGGGTCCGGGAAGTCCATGGACTCAAGAATGATCTGGTCATTCTTGTCACACAGGGTGTCACCGGTGGTGGTTTCCTTCAGACCAACAACGGCGTAGATGTTGCCGGCGTCAGCCTGCTCCACCGGGTTCTCCTTGTTGGCGTGCATCTGGAAGAGCTTACCGATGCGCTCCTTCTTGCCCTTGGTGGAGTTCATGACCTCGGTACCAGGGGTGACCTGGCCGGAGTACACGCGCACGAAGTTGAGCTGACCGAAGAACGGGTGAGCTGCAATCTTGAAGGACAGTGCGGAGAAGGAAGACTCAACGGAAGGCTTACGGGTAAGCTGCTGGTCCTCATCGCCCACAGCGTGGCCGATAACCTCGCCCACGTCCAGCGGGTTAGGCAGGAAGTCCACAACAGCATCCAGCAGTGGCTGGACACCCTTGTTGCGGTAAGCGGTACCACAGTAGACCGGGTAAATCTCAGAGTTGATGGTCAGCTTGCGGATGCCGGCCTTCAGCTCGTCGATGGAAAGCTCTTCGCCGCCGAAGTACTTCTCCATGAGTTCTTCGTCAGACTCTGCAACGGCCTCAACCAGCTGCTCGCGGTACTGCTCAGCCTTTTCCTTGAGGTCCTCAGGGATCTCCTCGTAGGTTGGCTCTGCACCGGTCTCGACCTTGCCGCGCCAGGTGATGGCCTGCATGTTCAGCAGGTCAACAACGCCGTCGAAGTCATCCTCAGCGCCGATAGGCAGCTGCATAACGAGCGGCTTAGCGCCCAGGCGCTCAACGATGGTGTCAACGGTGTAGTAGAAGTCTGCGCCCAGCTTGTCCATCTTGTTGACGAAGCAGATACGCGGAACGTCGTACTTAGCAGCCTGGCGCCACACCTGCTCGGACTGTGGCTCCACACCTTCCTTACCGTCGAAGACGGCGACGGCGCCATCGAGGACACGCAGGGAGCGCTCAACCTCAACGGTGAAGTCAACGTGACCCGGGGTGTCAATGATGTTGATCTGGTTGTTGTTCCAGAAACAGGTCACGGCAGCCGAGGTAATGGTGATGCCGCGTTCCTTTTCCTGTGCCATCCAGTCAGTGGTGGATGCACCGTCGTGGGTCTCGCCCACCTTACGGTTGATACCGGTGTAGAAGAGAATACGCTCGGTGGTGGTCGTCTTACCAGCATCGATGTGGGCCATGATGCCAATGTTGCGGACCTTGTTCAGATCCTTGAGCACTTCTTGTGCCACGTTTATACCCCAACTTAATAGTCGTCGACGCCGTGACCAGAAACCTGGCTAAGACGCCTGCATGGATAAGTTCTTGAAAAGTTTGCCATTGTGTGGCCGTGCTAGGTGCCCAGCGGCTCCTAGACTTCCATCGCTTCAGTGTACTGGACACAAAGCGAATGCGCTGGACTAGCCCAGCTGTGCTGGACTAAATCACACCCTGTGCCACCAAAATGGCCCAAGCAAGAGATATGAAGTTTTGTGTCGCCGCCGGGAACCCGGAAATCAGCGCGAAACTCGTTTCTCGTTGCTTAGGCCATTGATGAAGGTGCTGAAAAATTACCAGCGGTAGTGAGCGAAGGCGCGGTTAGCCTCAGCCATCTTGTGGGTATCCTCACGACGCTTGACGGAAGCACCGAGGCCGTTGGAGGCATCCAGGATCTCGTTGGCGAGACGCTCGATCATGGAGTTCTCGCGGCGCTGACGGGTGAAGGTCACCATCCAGCGCAGTGCCAAGGTGTTGGCGCGGTCCGGACGGACCTCAACCGGCACCTGGTAGGTAGCGCCACCCACGCGGCGGGAACGAACCTCGAGGTCCGGGCGGATGTTGCCCAGCGCCTTTTCCAGGGTGCCAACCGGATCGGTGCCGGTCTTCTCACGGCAAGCCTCAAGTGCGCCGTAGACGATGCGCTCTGCGGTGGATTTCTTGCCATCCTGGAGGATCTTGTTGACGAGCATGCTTACCTGCTCGGAGTTGTATACCGGGTCCTTTACTACAGGACGCTTCGGAGCAGCATTCTTACGCATTGTTTATTACTGTCCCTTCTTTGCGCCGTAACGGGAACGAGCCTGCTTACGGTCCTTGACACCCTGGGCATCCAGGGAGCCACGGATGATCTTGTAACGAACACCTGGAAGGTCCTTCACACGGCCGCCGCGAACGAGGACCATGGAGTGCTCCTGCAGGTTGTGGCCCTCACCTGGGATGTAGGCCGAAACCTCGATGCCGCTGGTAAGGCGCACACGAGCAACCTTACGAAGAGCGGAGTTCGGCTTCTTCGGGGTGGTGGTGTACACGCGGGTGCACACGCCACGGCGCTGCGGGGAACCCTTCAGCGCAGCGGTAGAGACCTCTTTGCGCTTGGTCTGGCGGCCCTTGCGGACCAGCTGTTGAATAGTTGGCATTAAACAGTCTTTCTGTCGAATTGCACCACTTCTCAAGAAGGGAACCAAACATGCAAAAATAGGCGCTCTTTCCCGGGGCGCTTCCGCATGTCCAGAACTCTTCCCAAGGCGGGCGCCTTGTTAAGGATCAGACTTTTCACCATGTTCTTTGCGCGCCATATTCACACAGGGTGCGCAGTACATAGTGAACTAGGGATAAGACTAGCAAAGCCAGCGCTATGAACACAAAACCGGTAGTCCGTCCTGCCGGCGGCGCGGAGGGGCTACTCCCACTCCCACGTCAGGTCCGGCTCTGCGGCCTTATCAGAAAAGTAGGATTTCTCCTGCTCTTCCCAGGTGCTAAACCATTTCTCATAGGCCGGCTCGCGCGCAATCGCGCGCTCATAGCGCTGCTCGCGGGGGCCATCGATGCGCACGGTTACTACCGCGCCGCGCTTTTTCGCGGCTGCGATATTGTCCGCGGTCACGGAGCCGACGCCCTCAACGATGAGATCGTCGCGCACGTCGAGGCTGGCCCAGTCCCCGGGGCAATTGGCTTCCCAATCCCAGCGCCAATAGCCGGGATTCATGGTGCGCAAGACCTGCTCGCCCACCATCTCGGAGCCCTTTTCCAAGCCATGCCAGCCGGGATAGAATTCATCGAGGTGAACCACCCGCCAATTGGTGCGATCCGCCAAGGTGGCGGCTGTCCAGGTTTTGCCGGAGCCCGAGGGGCCATCGATAAGCACCGTGATGGGTTTAAACGCACGCTTTCTCGAGGCTGCTAGCTTAACGATGTCCTCCAAGAGGCGCTCTTGTTCGGCATCAATGTCCATAGTGCTTGAATCACTGCTTTCGCGGATTAAAGGCCAAAGAATCTCCAGGCCCCAGTAAGTACCGAAGTTACCACCGGTGCACAAGCAAGGGCGAGGCCGCAGGCCATCACCCACCCATCACGGGCGTGCAGCCTGGATTCTCGGGCCCAGGTCCGCTCCCCTCCTCCGGGTGGGGTGCGCCCAAAACCGCGCGCTTCCATCGCCGTCGCGAGCTTGCCGCCGCGGCGCAGGGCAATCACCAATAGGCCAAAGGACATCGTGAGCAAGTGCTTGAAGCGCCCCTCATCCGTCAGGCCGCGGGCCCTGCGCGCCATGCCGAGCGATTGCCAATCCGATTTCAACAGCGTCATCATGCGCACTCCTGCCACGGCGCCGATGACAAAGCGGGAGGGAAGGCGGAGAATCTGCGAGAGAGCATCACCAAGCTCGGTAGGATCGATATCCCGCGCGAGCACCACCGTCGGTAGCGCGACCGCGAGCACGCGCAGCGTGATGGCGATGGCCAGGGTGACCGAATTTTCCGTCACCGTAATCAGCCACCAGGTGAAATACTCCTCTCCGCCGGGGGCGCCATACAGCAGCATAGAGATGCCTGACAGCGGGGCGATAAGGAATAAAAACCAACCGGCCTTCCACAACCGCAACCAGGAAACACCACACAAAGGCGCCAAAATGAGCGTCAGGCCCAACGATAAGGCCGCCGATACCCAGTCGATGGACGCAAGCAGCGGCGTTACCCACACGAACATCAGGAAGATGCGGGTCAGCGGGTTGACGTTGCGCAAGAGATTAGGCACCGCGCACCTCCACCTGGTGATCGCCCAAGGCCTCTATAAAGAGCGGGTCATGGGTAATGGAGGCAATGGTCGTGCCGTCATCGGCCAATTGGCGCAACAGCCCCACCAACTCCACAAAGGTGCCGGGATCCTGGCCAAAGGTTGGCTCGTCCAAGAGCAGCACCTCCGGGGCGGTCACCAGCGCCGTTGCTACAGAAAGCCGGCGCTTTTCGCCGCCGGATAGCGTAAACGGGTTGGCCTTGAGCAAGTGCCCCAAGCGCAGCGATTCCACCAGCTGCGCGATGCGTTTCTCTGGGGGATCAACGCGCATGACCTTGGGCGCGACCCGCAATTCCTCTTCCACGGTGCGGGCGACAAATTGGTGTTCTGGATTTTGGAAGACGAAACCAATGCGGTCAGCCAACTCGCGGGATTTCCACCGGGAAGGCGGGCCCTTTACGCCGCGGCGGATGAAGTCAGCGACCCCGATTTCCCCGGATTCGGCCGGAAGTAGCCCCGCCATAGTCATCAGCCACGTCGATTTTCCCACGCCATTGCGGCCGGTAATAACGGTCGAAGCCCCCGCCGGCAGGGAGATGGATCGCGGCGGCCCATAGCGGGTTACCAAATCCTTGCTCCACAGCGCGGCGTTGGACTCATCGAGCGCATCGCTTTTTAGCGACCTTGCCTGCGGAAGACCGGTGACCTGGCGCTTGCCGGCGGCATCAGCAAAGGGACCATCGGAAATAATGCGTCCATCCTTCAGTTCTACCGCGCGGTCCAGCACGCTTTCCCACGCCGCATGCTGGTGCTCGACCACCACCAAGGTGGCACCCGTGTGCTCTACCAGCTTGCCGACGGCCCTCACCACATCCCCCGCCCCTTCCGGGTCCAGGTTGGCGGTGGGCTCATCCAATAGAACCACGCCCGCGCCCATGGCGATGACCCCGGCCAGTGCCAGTCGTTGCTTCTGCCCGCCGGACAGGTGCTCTGTGGGAAAATCCAGGTCCACATAGGGGCCAACCAGCTCTTGAGCCTGTTGCACCCTGCGCCAGATCTCCTCGCGCGGATACGCTAAGTTCTCGCAGCCAAAGGCGACATCATCGCCCACGCGCGCGGAGATAACCTGCGAATCCGGATCCTGCAGAACCAAACCCACCGGAATGGTCCGGCCCGGTTCTTCGACCGTGCCCGCAGAATCCTCCAAGGTGATCTCGCCGGTGCGCGTGCCTTCTTCGTCAGAGCCCAAGACGCCGGCGATCGCCGCCAAAAGCGTGGACTTTCCGGAGCCGGAATCCCCGCACAGCAAGACCTTCTCACCGGGTTCGATGACAAGGTCTATGTCCTGCAGCGCCGGTTGGGAACGCCCAGCGTGGGTCCAGCCGTAGCCGCGGGCCGCGATTTTTGTGGCGTTTCCTGCTAAGCGTGAAAAATCAGTCACGGCAGTCTAGGCCCTAAACGCGCTGTTCGCGGCCTACTGCAAAGCGGTCAAGGGCACCAGTCTTAGCCAATGCCTTCACTAGGTAGAAGCCCAGGGCGCCGGCCAAGATGGCACCGGAAATGGTCAGGGTAACCAAGTAGATCATATTGAACTCGAAGGACTTGGCGAGGTTACCGGAGGTAAACAGCTCTAGAACAAAGGCGCCCCAGCCTGCTGCCATACCGGCCAGGATGGTCACGCCAAGGTTGAACTGGCGGTACATGAAGATGGCGAAGATGATCTCCACGCCAATGCCCTGTGCCAGGCCCGAGTACAGGGTGCTAATGCCCCACTGCGAACCCAAGACGGCCGACACCGTGGCGGCAAGGACCTCCACGTAGACTGCCGCACCCGGCTTGCGGATGACCAATCCACCCAGGATGCCGCCCAACAGCCAAATGCCCGTGGCCAAACCGCCAAGGCCCGGCGTGAGCGCATCCATGGCCTCATACCAGGCATAGCCCACGGCATTCCAGCCCAAGAATACGAAGCCACAGGCAACACCCAAGACGGATGCCACCACGATATCCACCACGCGCCAGTTCAGATTGCGCTTTGGTGCTGCGGACGCAGCTGCATTAGTAGTCATTATTTCCTCCCTCTCGCCGGAATTACCCGGATCAGGTTCAACGGTTCACCGCGTCATATCGCAGTATCTCAGCCTTCATTTCTGTGCCTGTGCGGCCTGTGCGCCCGCGGGCCCACAGATTCTGAAAGCTCCCGTGTATTGCTTTAAATCAAGTAGTCCAAGGCCCACATTTTTACTTATCTGGGCCACAGGCTTTACTCATACTAGCAGGCACGCATACGGGTCCTCACAACCAATTCGGCGGCCGAATTGGGCTCCCAGTAACGGGAAGCCTATACACAATCCATCAGACGCTCTCAAAACGAAAGGACCCCGTCCGATGCTTCGGTTTGTAACCGGTGTTCGAACGTGGCCCTTCCTACTGGAGTGAATTAAGATCCTAGGTGGCTATATCACTCTCTCCATTCCGAGAATAGACCAAAAAGCACACTATGACAAGATCACCTAATCCGCGATGCCGAGGAAGACGAAGCAATGCACGGATCCAGACATGAACAGCATGTACTACAGACGTTGGGAGAACAGCGCACTGAAAAATATTTAACCCAAATGGGAAATCATGCTGGTCGAGCCCTCACGCTTTATAGGTGGGACCTTCAACTATCTGCGGCGCTTTGGAACTTATTATCCGTTTTTGAGATTGTCCTCAGAAACAAGATTTGCAAAGCGATCGATGAATGGAGCGATGAGCAGGAGCCTCAAAGCAATAAAAATTGGATTGAACATCCCACTTGCAATGTATCCTTCCCTCTCTCTCCAAAGTCAGCCAACAAATTGCAAACAGAGCCCTAGGAAAAGCCAGGAATGCTAAAGGGATTCGCGACAACGGAACTGGGCTCGTCGAAGGAACTCATCCGCGAAAAGGTCAACCCATTAACCGTGATGACATTATTGCCCAAGTCACCTTAACTCAATGGAAGGAAGCTTTCTTCTACCGAGAACCGACAATTCGCCCCGATGGCACCCGCAAGTATTACCCTAACGAGACCACCTATACGAATCTCAAGTCCGTGTACAAAGAGATAACTAGCCGGGCGCTGTCATCGGGTCCTAAGACTATTTCCCCTGATCGAGCCAGTTTTATCATGCATCACGCCGTTTTGCTTAGAAATAGAATTAGCCACCAAGAGTCACTGATCGATATCGATTGCAGCATCTACCGGAAGGAAATTTTTGAATTACTTAATTGCTTGGATCCTAGCGTTCTTCAATATTTTTCGGCGAGCGATCCCCTTCCGGCAATTCTGAAAAACGATCCTCGTTCAAAGTGACGTTAAATTGTATCCCAATTCAAAGCCCATATTTGAAAATTAAAATATTTATAGGCCATCTGCGTTAATAGAGAAATATCCTGAAAGAGCCCCCGCTTACCGTGTGCACGGAAGCGGGGGCTCTGACTGGACGCGGTGCCGAGGGGCACGCGCTCTAGGACTTAGAAGGTGAAGTCCTCATCCAGCGGAACGGAAGCGCCGGTGAATTCACCGAAGCCGTCATCACCGTAGATGGAATCGCCGTAAGTCGGAATCGAGTAAGCGGCGTTGCGCGCAGCCTCGGTCGGCTTGACGGAGATATTGCGGTAACGGGAGATACCGGTACCGGCCGGGATCAGCTTACCGATGATGACGTTTTCCTTGAGGCCGATGAGCTTATCGGAGCGCTTGTTAATAGCGGCATCGGTAAGCACACGCGTGGTCTCCTGGAACGAAGCTGCGGACAGCCAAGACTCGGTAGCCAAGGAGGCCTTGGTAATACCCATGATCTCCGAGCGCAGCTGCGCCGGCTCGCCGCCTTCTGCAACCTGTGCAGCGTTCATTTGCTTGGCCTCAGAAAGGTCGATCAGGTTGCCCGGCAGCAGCTCCGTGGTACCGGCGTCGATGACGGTACCGCGGCGCAGCATCTGGCGGATGATGATCTCGATGTGCTTGTCGTGGATGGCCACACCCTGGGTGCGGTACACGGCCTGCACCTCGTTGATGAGGTGCTGCTCCACGCCGCGACGGCCCAGAACCTCGAGCACGTCGTGCGGGTCAGCCGCACCACGCATCAAGCGGTCACCGGTCTCAACGTGGTCGCCGTCCTTCAAGGAACGCTCGATCATCGCATCCGGGTTGGACTCCATCGGGCGACGCACCTGGGCCAGGCCCTGGCGCTTGGAGAGCTTCTCGTAAACCACGTCATCAGAACCGTCATCCGGGGTGATGGTCATGGTCCAGAAGTTGCCCTCATCGGACAGGGACACGGTGCCGTCCACGGAAGCAATCGGTGCGCGGTTCTTCGGGTTACGGGCCTCGAAGAGCTCCTGCACACGCGGCAGACCACCGGTAATGTCGCCACCGACACCACCCTGGTGGAAGGTACGCATGGTCAGCTGGGTACCAGGCTCACCAATGGACTGTGCAGCCACGATGCCGACGGCCTCGCCGATGTCGACCAATTGGCCGGACGCCATGGACTTGCCGTAGCACTTCGCACAGACACCGGCCGGGGTCTGGCAGGTCAGCACGGAGCGGACCTTGACGTCGGTGACCTTGGCATCGAGAAGCTTCTGCGTGAGCTCCTCGGTCAGGTCTGCACCGGCCTCTGCAACGACCTCGCCGTTCTCGTCCTTGACGTCCGTAGCAAGCACGCGACCGGAAGCGGAGGTCTCCCACAGCTCGGAGAGGACGACCTTGTCGCCGGAGACCTCGCCGATAGGAACGCGCACGCCCTGGTGGGTGCCACAGTCCTCTTCGCGGACGATGACGTCCTGGGCGACGTCCACCAGACGGCGGGTGAGGTAACCGGAGTCAGCGGTACGCAGTGCGGTATCGGCCAGACCCTTACGGGAACCGTGGGAGTTGTTGAAGTACTCCAGCACGGACAGGCCTTCGCGGAAGGAGGTCTTAATCGGACGGGTGATGTAATCACCGTGCGAGTTCACAACCATGCCCTTCATACCGGCCAGCGTCCAGATCTGACGCATGTTACCGGCAGCACCCGACTTCACAATCATCGGAATTGGGTTGTAATCCGGGTAGATGCTCTCGACAGCCTCACCGACGGTATCGGTAGCGTCCTTCCACAGCTCCACCAGGCGGTCATAACGCTCGCGCTCCGTAAGCGCACCCTGCTCCCAGTACTTACGCTCGATGCGCTCTGCTTCCTTCTCATAAGATTCGAGGATCTCGGTCTTATTCGGCAGCACCAGCACGTCAGACATCGTAATGGTCACACCGGAGCGGGTTGCCCAGTAGAAGCCGGCGTCCTTCATGTTGTCCAGAACCTGAGCCACGGTGATCATTGGGTACTTGGTGGCCAAGTCATTGACCACGTCACCAATGAGGACCTTGCCGTCGGTGCCGCCGCCCTTGCGGACCATGATGCCCTCAAGGTACGGGTAGTTCCACGGCAGCAGCTCGTTGAACATGATCCGGCCGATGGTGGTATAGCCCAACCATGCCTGGCCCTTGGACCAGCCATCGGGGAAGAGCTCTGCCTCGATGTCCTCTGGTGGGCGCAGGTGATCGATGCGGACCTTGATCGGTGCCTGCAGGCCAACCGTGCCGCGGTCGTAGGCCATGAGGGCCTCGGCGTAGGACGAATACACGCCGGTTGCCGGGTAGTCCTCGCCAGCCTCGCGGTAACGACCGTTGCCACCAATCTCGTCCTCTGCCTTGTCCATGGTGAGGTAGTACAGACCGGTCACCATATCCAGACGTGGCATAGCCAGTGGCTTACCGGATGCCGGGGACAGAATGTTGTTGGAAGCCAGCATCAGCACGCGAGCCTCTGCCTGTGCCTCGGCGGATAGCGGCAGGTGAACTGCCATCTGGTCACCGTCGAAGTCGGCGTTGAACGCCTCACAAGCCAGGGGGTGCAGCTGAATAGCCTTACCCTCGACCAGCTTCGGCTCGAAGGCCTGGATACCCAGACGGTGCAGCGTAGGCGCACGGTTGAGCATCACTGGGTGCTCAGAAATGGCCTGCTCCAGCACGTCCCAGACCTCTGGGCGCTGGCGCTCCACCATGCGCTTTGCGGACTTGATGTTCTGGGCGTAGTCATTTTCAACCAAGCGCTTCATGACGAAAGGCTTGAACAGCTCGAGTGCCATCAGCTTCGGCAGACCACACTCGTGCAGCTTCAGCTGCGGGCCGACGATAATAACGGAACGACCGGAGTAGTCCACGCGCTTACCCAGCAGGTTCTGGCGGAAACGGCCCTGCTTGCCCTTGAGCAAGTCAGACAGGGACTTCAACGGGCGGTTGCCCGGGCCGGTAACCGGACGGCCACGGCGGCCGTTATCGAAGAGCGCGTCCACAGACTCCTGCAGCATGCGCTTCTCGTTATTCACGATGATCTCTGGTGCGCCCAGGTCGATCATGCGCTTCAGGCGGTTATTGCGGTTGATAACGCGGCGGTACAGGTCATTCAGGTCCGAGGTGGCGAAGCGGCCACCGTCGAGCTGCACCATCGGGCGCAACTCAGGCGGAATAACCGGAATAGCGTCCAGCACCATGCCTGCCGGGTCGTTGCCGGAGTTAAGGAATGCGGCAACGACCTTGAGGCGCTTAAGCGCGCGCATCTTCTTCTGGCCCTTGCCGTTGTTGATGATCTCGCGCAGCTCCTCAGCCTCTGCCTCGAGGTCGAAATTGCGGACCAAGGTCTGGATGGCTTCTGCACCCATGCCGCCGGTGAAGTAATCCTCGTAGCGGTCAACCAGCTCTTCGTAGATGGTCTCATCGATGACCATCTGCTTCGGAGCAAGCTTCAAGAAGGTGTTCCAGATTTCATCCAGGCGTGCGACTTCCCGCTCGCCGCGCTCGCGGATGTGCTGCATTTCCTTATCAGCAGCGTTTTGTACCTTCTTGCGGGCATCGGCACGCGCACCGGCTGCCTCCAGCTCCGCCAAGTCGGATTCCAGCTTGGAAGCGCGCTCCGCGATCTCGGACTCGGTATCGTCCTCAACGTCCTTCTTTTCCAGCAGCATTTCTGCTTCCAGAGTGGACTGGTCGTTGTGGCGAGCCTCTTCATCAACAGAGGTGATGATGTTCGCTGCGAAGTAGATGATGCGCTCAAGGTCCTTCGGTGCCAGGTCCAGCAGGTAGCCCAAGCGGGAAGGAACGCCCTTGAAGTACCAGATGTGGGTTACCGGAGCGGCCAGCTCGATGTGGCCCATGCGCTCACGACGCACCTTGGACTTGGTGACCTCAACGCCGCAACGCTCACAGATGATGCCCTTGTAGCGGACGCGCTTGTACTTACCACAAGCACACTCCCAGTCACGGGTAGGTCCGAAAATGCGCTCGCAGAACAGGCCGTCCTTTTCCGGCTTTAGCGTGCGGTAGTTAATGGTCTCGGGCTTTTTAACCTCGCCCTTAGACCAGCGACGGATATCGTCAGCAGTGGCCAGACCGATGCGGAGCTCGTCGAAGAGATTTACGTCAAACACGTAATGTCTCCCTTTCATCCTCGTCATGTGAGGAATTGATGGCTTTTAATGAATTAATCTTTATTGCCCGCCCGCGGCGGCCCCGGTGTTAAACACCGGAACCGTGCATTCCGCAGTGGACCGAGAATCTATTTAGGCGATGTCAGCGGAAGAACCCTCATCGCGGGACAAGTTAATGCCAAGCGATGGGCTATCCATGTCATCGTCATCAGAGCCAGACAGCTCCATCGGGGTGCCGTCAGTGGAAAGAACCTCCACGTTCAAGCACAGGGACTGCAGCTCCTTGAGCAACACCTTGAAGGACTCAGGGATGCCCGGATCTGGAATATTGTCGCCCTTCACGATGGCCTCGTAGACCTTCACGCGGCCTACCACGTCATCGGACTTGATGGTCAGCAGCTCCTGCAGGGTGTAGGCAGCGCCGTAAGCCTGCATTGCCCACACCTCCATCTCGCCGAAGCGCTGGCCACCGAACTGAGCCTTACCGCCCAGTGGCTGCTGGGTAATCATGGAGTAAGGACCAGTGGAACGGGCGTGAATCTTCTCATCGACCAAGTGGTGCAGCTTGAGCATGTACATGTAGCCCACGGAGATGGGGTACTTGTACGGCTCGCCGGACCGGCCATCGAAAAGCGTGGCCTTACCGTGCTCGTTGACCAGTACGTCGCCGTCGCGGTTCGGGCGGGACGATGCCAACAGGCGCTCGATCTCGTGGTTGGTAGCACCGTCGAAGACCGGGGTGGCGGTCAGGGAGTCCGCTGGGACATCGTAAAGCTCTTCCGGCAAGGTCTTGAGAAGCTCGGCGTTAGCCGGATCCTCGGTGTCGACCTTCCAACCAGCGTGAGCCAACCAGCCCAAGTGCAGCTCAAGAACCTGGCCGATGTTCATACGACGCGGCACACCGTGCGTATTCAGCAGGATGTCCACCGGGGTGCCGTCCTCCATGAACGGCATATCCTCTGGCGGCAAGATCTTGCCCACAACGCCCTTGTTGCCGTGGCGGCCGGCCATCTTATCGCCGTCCTGGATCTTGCGCTTTTGCGCCACGTACACGCGGATCATCTCGTTGACGCCCGGTGCCAGGTCATCGTCATCATCGCGGGAGAAGCGAGCAACGCCAATAACCTTGCCCACCTCACCGTGCGGAACCTTCATGGAGGTATCGCGAACCTCGCGGGCCTTTTCACCGAAGATGGCGCGCAGCAGGCGCTCTTCCGGAGTCAGCTCGGTCTCACCCTTCGGGGTGACCTTACCAACCAGGATATCGCCGGCACGGACGTCAGCACCGATGCGGATGATGCCGCGCTCATCGAGGTCGCTCAAAACGTCCTCGGAAACGTTCGGAATCTCGCGGGTGATTTCCTCAGCGCCCAGCTTGGTGTCACGAGCATCGATCTCGTGCTCCTCGATGTGGACGGAGGTCAAGATGTCCTCTTCCACGATGCGCTGGTTGAGGATGATGGCGTCCTCGTAGTTGTGGCCTTCCCACGGCATGAACGCAACCAGCAGGTTGCGGCCGAGCGACATCTCACCGTTGTGAGTACCTGGGCCATCGGCCAAAACCTGGCCAGCCTCTACGCGCTGACCCATGGAAACCAGCGGGGTCTGGTTGTAGTTGGTGCCCTGGTTGGTGCGCTCGAACTTGCGCAGGATGTAGGTATCGCGCTGGCCCTCATCGTCCATGATGGTGATGACATCAGCAGTGACGTTTTCAACAACACCGGCCTTTGGCGTGATAACCACGTCGCCGGCGTCGTAGGCAGCGCGCTGCTCCATACCAGTACCCACCAGTGGGGCCTCGGAGCGAACCAGCGGAACCGCCTGCTTCTGCATGTTCGCACCCATCAAAGCACGGTTAGCGTCGTCGTGCTCCAAGAACGGAATCATGGCGGTACCAACGGAGACCATCTGGCGCGGAGAGACGTCAACGTAGTCCACACCGGAGGCATCGGTCACTCCGATGTCACCCTCCTTCAAGCGGACCTCGATGCGCTCGCCAATCAAACGGCCTTCCTCGTCCTGCTCAACCTCGGCTTGAGCAATGGCGAAGCGGTCTTCCTCATCAGCGGTGAGGTACTCCACCTGGTCCGTTACCTTGCCGTCAACGACCTTGCGGTACGGGGTCTCGATGAAGCCGAATGGGTTCACGCGGGCGTAGGACGCCAGCGCACCAATCAGACCAATGTTCGGCCCCTCGGGGGTCTCAATCGGGCACATGCGGCCGTAGTGCGAAGCGTGGACGTCTCGCACCTCAATGCCGGCGCGCTCACGGGACAGACCGCCTGGGCCCAGTGCGGACAGACGGCGCTTGTGAGTCAGGCCGGACAGGGAGTTGTTGTGGTCCATGAACTGCGACAGCTGCGAGGTACCAAAGAACTCGCGGATAGCAGCAGAGACCGGACGCACGTTAATCAGGGACGTCGGCGTGATCGACTCAGCGTCCTGGGTGGTCATGCGCTCGCGCACGACGCGCTCCATGCGGGACAGGCCCACGCGGACCTGGTTCTGGATGAGCTCGCCCACGGTGCGCAGACGACGGTTACCAAAGTGGTCGATATCGTCGGTGTTCAGCGAGATCATCTCGCCGTTTGGCGCCTTCATCTCACGCTCGCCCACGTGCAGGCGTACCAGGTACTCCAGGGTGACGGCGATGTCTTCTTCGGTCAGAGTCATCAGACCGTCGTGGTCGCCGCCAAGGCCCAGCTTGCGGTTGGCCTTGTAACGGCCAACCTTGGCAAGGTCATAGCGCTTAGCGCGGAAGAAGGAGTTATCCAACAAGGACTGCGCCAGCTCACGGGTAGGCTGCTCGCCCGGGCGCTGCTTGCGGTAGATCTCCAGCAACGCTTCATCGGTATTGGATACACCGTCAGATTCCAGGGTGGACATCATGAGCTCAGAGAAGCTGAAGCGCTCCCTGATCTGCTCCTCGCTCCAACCCAGCGCCTTCAACAGGACGGTTACCGGCTGGCGGCGCTTGCGGTCAATGCGCACGCCGACGGTATCGCGCTTGTCCACGTCGAACTCCAGCCAAGCACCGCGGGAAGGAATGATCTTCACGGAGTGCAGCGGACGTTCGGTGGACTTATCGATGGAACGATCGAAGTACACGCCCGGGGAACGCACCAGCTGGGAGACGATGACGCGTTCGGTACCGTTCACGATGAAGGTACCCATATCCGTCATGATCGGGAAGTCACCGATGAAGACGGTCTGCGACTTAATCTCTTGGGTGTCGTTATTAATAAACTCTGCGGTCACGTACAGCGGCGCGGAGTAGTTGATGTCCTTTTCTTTACACTCGTCGACGGTGTTTTTCACCGGCTCGAAGCGAGGCTCCGACAAGGACAGGGACATATTGCCTGAGTAGTCCTGAATCGGCGAGAGCTCTTCGAGGATATCCTCAAGGCCACTCGTCACGCGTGCGTTATCGCCGCGCTCAGCCTGCTCACGCTCGCGCCATTCCGGCGAGCCGACGAGCCAAGCAAAGGAATCGAGTTGTACGTCAAGGAGGCCCGGCAGGGCGATAGGCTCGCTAATTTTTGCAAACGAGTATCGCTTCGGGGCTCCGGGGATATTGGCCACTGACTTGGTCTGGCGGGAGACTGCCAAGATGGGTCCTTCCAGCACCTCACGCGGATTGCTACTCGCCCTGGCCGACGAGCAGCAAAACCGCTGGTAATTTTAGCATTCGGTCTGCTGTGGAGTGTCTGGGTTCAGAATGCACAAAATCACCTTGTCAAGTCGGTTTTGCCATCACCAACCCGAAAGGCTAAATGTGCACCGAAGATCCAGATTCCAGCGCAACGAATTAGTGTATAGGAAAAACTCAGGTATGTAAAGACACACCACTTTTAAGGCTTTTTCTTCCCGCGCTAGGGGGCAAGCTCTCGCTCGCCGCTGCGCCAACGCGGCAACAATGTTGCGCCAGATCTAGTGGGGCAACCACAAGCACCGTACCACTAAAAACTCATTCCACCGCAACCCGAACCGCGCTTAATACTCTTATCTAGCACTTTCGCTAGTCATTTCGCTGGCGCTTTTCTTTCCGCGTCGGCGCACATGCTTGTTTTTACGGTCGTAAATTCCCAGCGCCCCAATGACTCCAATAAAGGTGAACACGATACCGATACCCAGTGCCGCCCACCGCGCAATCTCCGCCACGCGGTTGCGTGGGAACGATTTCGCTTCATCGAGTAGCGCCGCGCGGGACTCCTCTGAGGTGGAACCATTAAAGACGAATGCCCGCTCGCGGCCTACGCCCTCTCGGTCCGCGTAGTAGTCATCGATATCCATGTCCATGCCCACCACCAGGCCGGTAGCTTGGTCGACGTAGAAATCCGTACTGCCCGAGTGCATCAAATAACCAGGTTCGTGTCCCCCATCTTCCTTGGGGAAAGAGGTGGTATTGCCATCGGCGGCATAAAGCTGCGCTACGTTTGTTGGCTCGATTTCCTGGTGATACCGATACACCGTACGGCCATCTATTTCAGTTTCTTCTTCAAAGACCGCGTCCACTGCCTTGCGCAAGGTGGGGTCAAAGACTGGGTAATTCGTCTTTTCCGCATCCGCCGGGAATTTTAGCCAGTACCCATCGACAGCAACCTTCTCCTCAGGGCTGGCCAAGGTATGGCTCAGGCTGGCCTCTGCCTTTGCCTCACCGCTCAGGCGGTCAATGGAATAGGTCCACACCTGCGCTTGGCTTAAATCATCGAGTCCTTGGCCATCGCCGCGCAGGCGCGTCTCCCCTATGCGCAGCGTCGCAGTATCTTCATCCGAAGGCTCTTGGATGCCCGCATTGATCTGGTAGGTCATCGGCCCGGAATAAGGCGACGTTCCATCCTTATTGACCACTTGGGAATCCGCGGACTCATCCTTAAGAGTCCACGTGGTGTTTTTGAGTTCCAACGGCAGCCGCGGCGAGAAATCCAAAAACGCCGGCGCCGCTACTCCGGCGGCCACCAGCGCAACGCCGAGGCCGAGCAGGAGGACGGAGAAGATGCGGGACTTGGGCAGCATGGTGGCTCATCCTACCGACTCGTTTGTTCAAAACACACTTCCTGAAACGAGATATAGAACTTTTGTAGGATACCCGGATTCAAAGTGCTCATGTAGATTCTAATTACCTCAAGTAATGCACATCACACTACCGGGAGATTTTACCTTGCATCACGCAGAAGTAGCACCGCGTCTCAGCACTCAGATAGCGCGGGAGATTCTAAACCAGACAGAACACCCCACACCACGACCCAATCACAAGCTGGACGCCTTTGTTAATGATTACAAAATCAAGGCAGCAAATCACGACGTAAAAAAGGACTTTTAGCTACCCCCTGTGGATGCAAGCCCCTCAAGCATGCACCCACAGGACCCCACCATATATCTATGACGATCCTTATAGACAAAAATATCACCATAAGACTTCAAGGCCCAAGCAACGATTTTCAGCGAGAATTCCGCCACAATCACCCCGAATCGCTTCCATCAAAAAGTGTAGTCTTCATAACCCGCCAAGATGACCCAGAATGTGACCTCCTGTCGCTGATTCTCGCCAGCCAAAACATTGGAGTCGTACGAATTGACAGCGACGGCGAACTCAGTAAAGAGCTATTACCAATAGATAACTTCGGAAGACTGGTTACGGAACATGGCAACACCACGGTGGCAGTAGCTTGGATCCGCCATTTTTCACGCGAATCTATAAAAAATATATCCTGCGTTAAAGAGGAAATAATTTATATCAAAGATCAGGCAATATCCTACATACAAACGCTTGAAGAGATTGCTTTATTTAGCGTAAACCAATTTTGTAACGCTCGGTCACGGCTTGCACAAATTCAGCTCGCCAATTCTATTGGACTTACTACCCCTCAAACGTCAATTGGATATGAAGCGGCGTTTCCCTTTTCAATTGCCAAACCGATTGGCCCCCACTGGGTAGAACCGACTCCGGGAACACTTCTTGGAGCTATGCCTAAACGTTTGAAGCTAGATCAATCAACTCGTGATGAGCCGGTACCTCTCCTATTCCAGAAGTATATGAACTCAGAGTATGAGCTCCGCTGCTACGTAATCGACCAAGAAGTTATCGTTTTCCGAGTATCGGGATATGACAATGCAGACGACCTGTGGCAAGAGAACAACGGCGTGAGCGTATCTCTATATAAATCTACCCAAAGATTAAAAGATATTCTATAAAAGATATTCTAATTGAATACTCCCAACTATCCGGTTGTAATTTATGTGCCATCGACCTCCTAATACAAGGAGGTGACCCAATATTTCTTGAATGTAACGTTTGCTTCGATTGGCTATTCTACGAAGACCGAGCTGGCACAAATCTCGTCTCCAACGCCATTGCTAGATATTTACAAAGGACTTTAAACGATGCTTAGAATAGCGACAGTGGGCCACTTTCGGTTCAAGGGACCGTATCTCGTTTGGGACAACCCTCTAGAGCAAACTCAGACAATCTTAAACCAGAAGGCAAGGGAGGAACTCTTCCGCTTACTAGATAGTCAAACTATTAGTGGAGTAACGGTCGTGTCTAGCGAAGATTCATTTCCGGAACTCCAGAACTTAGGGGTACTACAGCATTTTTCTAATGAACCCCCCAATACCGAATGCACGGTTCTAGATATGTGGCCCGATACTCCTCCGCTCGCGCGCGACTACGCATTTGCCAGCGGAGTCCGTTCCGACGAGACAATCGCTCAACTAGATGAGCATCACCAGCATTTAAGGGAAAAACTCGCGCTCACCGGCCCACCGCATCATGTATGGGAGAATCCGATTTTCGCCAAGCAAGAATTGAACCTTCCGCACGGCGAGACAATAAGCTACACCAGAAGCTTCAAATCTGTTTTGAATTCTCGAAAATCTGCACGTTTTACGAATACAGAGCTAAAATCAATTAGCCTTAGGTCACTAGCATCAATCCTTTACGATTCCGCAAGCTTTTCAAAGCGCCCAACAACAAACGAACAGAAGTCCGGAAACATCCATTTTCGTTCGGTCCCATCTGCCGGAGGATTGTGCTCAACCGAGCTCATTGTCCGCGTTAGTAGATGCGATTCAATCGACGATGGTTATTATTTATACCACCCGAAAAACCATTCCTTACTGTTTCTCAATCATCTAGAGCCCTATAAGGAATGGAAGACCGCGGTTGGGAAACAATCGCATGTCGTGGATGCCCCAATACATTTTATTACTGTTGGTGATCCTCGAGTCATATCCTGGAAATACGAAAGTCTAAACTCGATTCGAACGCTCTGGCTAGAAATTGGGCACCTTAGCCAAGTTATTCAAATGGTTGCTACAGCCACTGACCACCTCTCTCGGGGCATTTCTCTCTTTCGGGAAGACATCATCGCTGACAACGCGGGACTAGATTGGCGATCTTTCCTCTGGGGCATGCTAATTGCAGTTGGGCCTAGGGACGACTGAGATGGCTTTGTTATAGGAGGAGCATTGAATATAAATGAAGTTGATCGCACCAACCCAAGTGATTTTAGACTATTCCTGTGGTCTGACCTCGTGGCTCAGATAGCCGGGGTAGGAGCCGGGCTTGCTATTCCGGTGGTCACTCTACGCTTGAGCGATAGCCTTACCCTTGCCGGCCTGTATGGAACCATCACCGGAATAGCTGCACTGGCAGGCGGAATCATCGGCGGCTCTCTTGCGGATATGTGGCGCCGCAAGCCACTCATCATTGTGACCAACGCTCTGGCCGGGGTACTCAACCTCGCGTTAGCGAGTCTCATCCTATCCGGAAGTTTCTCCCCCATGGTCTTCGGTGCGCTTCTCGGGAGCATGATGTTCTTTTACCGGATAGGTCAAGCTTGCTCCGACCCTTGCCTGCCCCAGCTCGTTGAGGAAGAACAGCTCGCCGCCAAACAAGGGCTCATCCAAGCACGTCTGCAATTTGCGGGACTCATCGGCCCCACTGTGGGCGGCGCGCTTCTAGAAGTCAATGTGGCACTGCCCTTCGTGTTTGTCGGTCTGGCAAATATCCTCACCATTGTCTTCTTCCTCTTCATCAGGGCTCGCCTAGACCCCACAAAGAAGGCAGGGAACAAGCTCCTACGCACGACGAAGGAAGGCTTAGCCATCGTGGCTCGCGCGCCACTACTTCGCGGGCTCATTGCCATGCAAACACTGTCGAACTGCGCAATTAACGGCTCGCTGTTCATGGCGGTCCTCATACTGGAGGAGGGGAATAACCCTGGATGGGTAACGGGACTAGCCCGCACGTCCATAGGCCTCATCGGGATTGTGGGGGCTTTGTCGACGGGTTGGTTGCAGAAGAAGTTCTCCTTCGCCACCCTTCAGGTAGGCACATGCGCCTGGGTTGCTGCATCAATCGCCTGTGGTGCCCTGCTCAGCCCCAGCCTGTTGATGATCATCCCCTTAGGGCTGTCTGTTCTTACAGCCCCAGCCGCCGGCGCGGTAACCTATGCCGCACTCCACAGGCTTCTGGCAGAAGAAACTTTTGGCCGAGTCACCAATATCCAAATGAGCACCGTCGTTTCACTCTCTAGTGTGTGGTCGACCCCGCTGGCCGCATTGTCTCATCGCTGGACCTTGACCACTGGTTTGTGGGCCAATGCGCTCGCCGGGCTCCTCGCTATCGGGCCCGCCCTTATCTTTGTGCGCCGAGCCGATCGCGTCCTTGCGCAAGCAGACGCGAGGGAGAAAGGGAATTCCCCTAGCCACTCATGAGCGCAAGTCAACTGTTCCTATGAATGAGACTCGGCTTCTTCTTTGTGATTCCACGGAACGATGGCGCTGACATCAGTGGTCTGGCGAGTTTTCCACAGATCGTATTCCTCTTGAGTCCGAGCCAGAACTCCGCGGAATTCCCAAAGTAGGACGACCAGCGCAAGGCCATATCGGCGCTGATACCGAGCGCACCGCGGGTGATTTTGCAGACTTGAGAGCGGGTAGTGCCAATGTCGTTGGCCAGGCGATACTGGGTAATTCCGCAGGGTTTGAGGAATTCTAGGAGAAGAATTTCTCCGGGATGCGGAACGGGAACAACATCAACATGAGTGCGTGCTTCAGTGGTAGTCGATAAAGTCAACGCCAACAGCTCCTTCGGGGGCCTAAACGACAGGATGTGTTGGTGAAGTTATATGTTTAGCCGGTCTGGCGTGCTGGTATTAGGATTATTTCACTTATCCGGAGGCATAACGCAGCCTCGGACCTGAAATACCGCCGGGGGGCATGCTGATGTGCTAGGTGCCGAGGGAGAATGTCAGGAAAGTCGGCCCGGCAACACGCAAGGTCATCGAAGAACTCATCGCGGCGAAAGCCATCTCGGCCGAGGGTGTCAGGAAGTTTGTGTGTGAGGCTCTGATCTAGAAGGAGTTTCACAGATAATGACTACTGTGTCACCGAAGAAAAACCATGACCCGGCGAGGGTCAACGACATCAGTGAGAAGCTGATGGAAAATCCTTAAGCTCGCCAGCTTGATTGGCGTGCTGTCGATGTCCACCGATGACGCCAGCGAGCTGGTCAAAGGCCTGTTGCAGGCTTCGATTAACGCTGGTCTGCAGGCAGAGATGGATGCGCATTTGGGCTATAGCCATTCCGAACGCAAGGCCAAAGCCCAGGTGGAAACCGCACAGAGCAGCAATCACCGCAACGGGTCGTACACCAAAACCGTCAACTCTGGCTACGGCGCGGTGGAAGTGACCGTGCCCAGGGATCGCGCCGGCACGTTTACTCCCCGGATGATGCCCAAGGGCACACGTCGGCTCACAGAGCTCGACGACATGATTATCTCGCTGTACGCCGGCGGGATAACCGTGCGCGATATGTGCCACCATCTCGCAACCACCCTCGGTGTGGATATGAGCCCGGATACGATCAGCACCATTACCGACGCGGTCTTGGAAGAGGTCATGATCTGGCAAAACCGCCAGCTCGACGAGTTCTATCCGGTGATCTTCCTCGACGCGCTACGCGTTAAAATCCGCGATGGCCACCGCGTGGTCAACAAGTCCTGCTACAGGACCTGACCCCCATTTGGTGGACACCTGATATCCAGCCCAGTCGAGCTGGGAAGAAAGGTAATCTACCACCATGTCTAGGTACTCCGAACAGTTCAAACGCGATGCCGTGGCCCTCTATGAGAACAATGAGGACCTCTCGCTGAACTCAGCATCAGCAGAGCTCGGTATCAATCGAGCCTCGCTGCATTCTTGGGTCAAAAAGTACGGCACCGGCAAACGTGCTCGCACAAAGGCCATGCATGATAAAGCCCAAGCGGCGAATGATTCTGCGCGAATCCGTCAGCTGGAAAAAGAAGTCTCTAAGCTGCGCGAAGAACGCGACATCCTGCGTAAGGCCGCGAAATATTTTGCCGAAGAGACACGCTGGTGATCCGCTTCCAGTTTGTCTATGACCACCGAACCGAGTACTCGGTCAAGCGGATGTGCCATGTGTTAAAGCTCAATCGCTCCTCGTTCTACAAATGGGTCAATACCCGCGAAAATCGCAGGTTAAAGATGTGCTCTGATGCTCTTATTGGTGCAAGAATCAAGACCATCTTCGATGATGAGCACGGGCTTTATGGTGCCAAACGCATCGCCGCAAGCCTCAACGACGATACGGACCTCGGCCCGACCAATCATAAGAAGGTCGCACGCATCATGAAATCGATGGGGATCAAAGGCTTTACCAAACGACGTCGATGCATCACCACCAAGCGCAAGCCTGGCCACCGTGTCATGCCAGATTTAGTAGGCCGCAATTTCACCGCTGACAGGCCGAACCACGTCTATGTAGGCGACATCACCTACCTGCCGTGCAAGGGAGGCAAAAACATGTATTTGGCTACAGTCATTGACACCTATTCACGGAAACTTGCAGGTTATGCACTCGCAGACCACATGCGAGTCTCACTAGTCATCGATGCTCTAGCCCACGCACATGGTGTGCGTGGCAGCCTTGACGGTGCTGTATTCCATTCCGATCACGGCAGTGTGTACACCTCACAAGCTTTTAGAAATTACTGCTCGTCGTTGGGTGTGCGCCAGTCCATGGGAGCGGTAGGAACGAGTGCTGATAGAAGCCCTAGCAGAATCGTTTAACGCCACCTTAAAGCGGGAAGTCTTGCGCGATAGGAAAGTTTTTGACAGTCCGATCTCCTGTCGTCAGGAAGTCTTCCGGTGGTGCATGCGCTACAACACGCGCCGGCGGCACTCCTGGTGCAATCTTGTAGCGCCTGATGTCTTTGAAACCGAGACTTCGGCTATACTGACCACAGCAGCATAGCTAGCCCCCGATGTGTCCACTTTCCGGGGGTCGGGCCCACATGGCGGTTGGTGTCGACATGGACGGCATCAAGCACATCCTGGGATTGTGGATCGCGGACAATGAAGGCGCCGCATTTTGGGCATCGGTGTGCGCGGATCTGGCTAACCGCGGTGTCCAAGACGTGTTCATCGTGTGCTGCGACGGGCTCAAAGGCCTGCCGGAAGCCGTGGAGGCAACCTGGCCGAATTCCATGGTGCAGACCTGTATTGTGCACCTGATTCGGGCTGCGAACCGGTGGGTGTCCTACCAGGACCGCAAATCAGTCTCCCGCACACTGCGTGAGGTCTACACAGCCGCTAACGAGGACACTGCACGTGCCAGCCTGGATGCCTTCGAGGCCAGTGAACTTGGCCGGAAATACCCCCAGTCGGTCAAAGTCTGGCGGGGCGCATGGGAGCGGTTCGTGCCGTTTCTGCAGTTCCCACCAGCGGCGCGGCGAGTGCTCTACACCACCAACTCGATCGAATCGCTCAACGCCCAACTGCGTAAAGCTACCCGTAACCGGGGTCAACTCCCGAACGATACTGCCGCACTAAAGACGCTGTGGCTGATGATCTGCGACATCGAAGACAAGCGCGCTGCCCAGCGAGCGAAGAAAACAAAACGCGACATTGAAGGCAACGGCTGTAGTGAAGGAGCGAAAGCCACCGGGTGGAAACAAGCCATCAACCAACTAGCCGTGGCCTACCCCAACCGATTCGCGGAATACTTGTAAACCAAGCCCCCACACACAAAGAATCGGACACTCTCAATGGAATAGCCATCCGGCTATTCCACCGCCGCAAACGTCCAAAAAGTCACTAGACATCACAATTCTAGAGCACATCCTGCCGATGCGAAGCGCCCTAAGTTTCGTATCGAGACCCTGTCTTAACTTCCATTTCCAGAATCTTCTGTCCACTTCAACAGGAGTTCGTTATCTCGAGCTCTTGTGGAGGGCCTACCCATACACAACGATGGGTGGGTCCGTCCATTGAAGTACTCCGTTGGGCTACGTTTTCCGACGGAGACAAAGGCTCCGCTGCAAACCCAATTTTAGTTGTCCGGAAAGGGTACGACAAAGCAAAAGTTCAAGTTTGCCCTGCGGGAGCAATACGATGACTACCGGTTGATTACACCGTATATATTAGCCGCAAATAACTGCGCTAACCCGGCACCAAAAGAGGATGATAGGGAAAATATTGCTACTATCAACGCTCTATTGTCGTCCGATCCTGCGTTATATTGCGTATCCCAAGCAACTACAGTCGCAATCGTCTGCCCTGTGTGAACTAGAACGATAACAATCACCATGACGAGGAAAAATGGAATCAGTGCTATGGAGAGCCAAATAGCTGTTGACAAGATCGAGAAAGCAATTATGCCGATTCCGATCGCTAAGACAATACGAGCCCTATTCGTCAACTTATTAAACACTCCGTCGGTATTGGAAATCATTTTATGGATCGCGCTATTTATTAAGATTCCAATAATTGAGGAGAAACCGAGCAGCCAAGATGCTTTATTTCCCCATAGACTAATAGCATAGGGAGCAATTGAACCACTTACAGCGACGACAGAGAACGATACAAGGAGAGCTAACCATAACTTCCAATCGTTAAACGAAAGTGCTTTCCATATAGTACTTGGCTTTTTCGTTTCCCTTTCTATATCTGGGACAACCGAGAGTCTAAAAGTCGAAGCAGCACAGAGACTGTACGCGACAATGCCACTGCAAGCTATCAACAGCTCCATCCGAAGCTGCGCCATGGCCCCAAGGGAAACTGTTATAGCACCCAGAAAGACGACTGTTAGAGTCATGGTCCGCAGCTTCGCCTTAAACTCAAGTAACTTTTCCCTGCTGAGAAACAAAGGGGGAAGCGTCCCGCGTAGAGGAGAAACAAGCCTCCCAAGGAAGAAAAGGAGGAGGACACACCCAAAGATGCTTCCTGCATTTTTTGGAGCGAAGCCTAAATAGGCGTAACACAGAATTTGCAAAACTTGGACTCCGGCCAACAGCCTCACGGCACCGAACAGGTCTGCCATTCTTGCCATCACTAACGACGTAATCGTTCCCAGTGATATCCCTAGTCCTACAGCGCGCATACTGTCACTTGCACTTAGGAACGATATTTCTGCGGTATAATACCCGATACCAGCAGTGAAAAGTGAGGTTGCGAAAGCATCAGATATCACATTCAGCGATATCCAAAATTCGGGTCTACCTTTAATCTGAACCTTCATTTGAAACCCGCTCTTATAAATCCCGCTAGGACCAGCTGACCGGATCCCTCACTATCCAGTTCCTTTATATTTTATCTAAATACCTGATTACTGAACTTCCATTCCAAGATACCTCGAATGGATTCTCATAAAAGGAAACACGACATCTCAGCATTGCGCTGCTGAATATAAGACTGTATAGCATTTTCGGATCGCCAAGACAAGAGCATTGATAAATAGTCTTCCGATATAAATATATTTAGGTTCACTTATAGATAACTATTAGAAGCTCTTCCGCATTTTATACCAAGTGCGTATATTAGAGTCGCACGTATCGAACCAGTTTCGAATACAAACTACAGGTACATCGGCTAAACTTCAGGTTTCCTACAAATCGCGGGTACATCGTAGAGCTACCTATTGGTTGGGCAGCTAATTCTTTATTGTTAACGGTTGGGCCGAAGTAGGTTTCGAAGTCGAAGGGATAGACCATACCCAGTGTTTCAGCGTCGGCCCCGATGGTTGTAGACCACTTCAATCCGGTAGGCCGCAGCCAGACGATCAAGTCCGGAATCCTGGAATTACACTGGGATTGAATCGTTGTCACCGGCAAAATCAAGCGGTGAGTTCCTTTCGATCCCTTTCCAATGTCCCCTCGGTGTTCTCGTTTATTTTGGGCTCCCCCACTAAACTCAAGGGACCCGCAAAACGGGAGAAGCCCCCATCTCCCACCGCATTTAGCGCGGTAAGAGTGGGGGCTTCGAAAGCGTGAAGCTCAGTTAAATTACTTGAGCTCGACGGAAGCGCCAGCCTCTTCCAGCTTGGTCTTAGCAGCCTCAGCGTCGTCCTTGGAAGCGCCTTCGATGATGGCCTTAGGTGCACCCTCAACCATTTCCTTAGCTTCCTTCAGGCCCAGGCCGGAGACGAGCTCGCGGACAGCCTTAATAACGCCGATCTTCTTAGCGCCAGCGTCGGTCAGAACGACGTCGAACTCGGTCTGCTCCTCAGCAGCGGAAGCGCCGCCCTCAGCCGGAGCGCCCGGTGCAGCAGCAGCAACCGGTGCAGCAGCCTCAACGTCGAAGACGTCCTCGAATTCCTTAACGAACTCAGACAGTTCGATGAGGGTCATTTCCTTGAAAGCTTCAATGAGCTCGTCCTTGGTGAGCTTAGCCATGATGGCAAGTCCTTTCTGTGTTGTGTGCTTGTTCCCCGGTGATGAGGTAGCAAGCACGGTGTTTTATGTGTGCGTCTGTTGTGACGACTTAAGCTTCTGCTTCCTTCTTGTCCTGCAGAGCAACAACGGTGCGAACCGCCTTGGTTGCAGGAGCGTTGAAGACAGCAGCTGCCTTCGCCATAGAACCCTTCATAGCGCCAGCCAGCTTTGCGAGGGTGGTCTCGCGGTTGTCCAGCTTGGCGATGGCCTGAACCTGCTCCGCAGACAATGCGTCGCCGTCCATGTAGCCACCCTTGATGACGAGTGCCTTGTTGTCATCAGCAAACTTGGTGATGATCTTCGCAGCATCTACTGCCTCGCCCTTGATGAACGCAATTGCGGTCGGGCCAGTCAGCAAATCATCAAGACCTTCGATGCCAGCTTCGTTGGCAGCGATCTTGAAGAGGGTGTTCTTGGCGACGGAGTAGTCAACGTCAAAGCCCAGGTTGTTACGCAGCTCCTGCAGCTGGGATACGGTCAGGCCGCGGTACTCAGTCAAAACGACGGAGCTAGAATCGGCCAGCTTCTCCTTCAGCTCTGCCAAGTCTGCAGTGTTCTTTGGGTTTGCCATTGTCTCTCGCCTCCTTCCAAAACATCTCTTTTATTTTCCGCTGGGGCCTTCCAAAAAGAAAAGCCCCGTGCAAGAGCACAGGGCGTGCGACATGAGAAATGCCGCGGAATGCGCAAAGTGTCTCCTGCGTGGGCCGCCTCCAGGGTGGAGAACTTTCAATCCTTAGTGGATGACCAACGGTCTTCGGTGAACTTTGACTCGGCCACAAGGCCGTTCAAACTTCACAAGGGATACTACCGCGCTTTCCTCGTATTCCCAAATTGCCCAGCCACGTAGGCTATCTAGTATGACTTCCCTCATGTGGTTTCGCGATGACCTGCGCTTATCCGATAACCAGGCCCTTACCCGCGCCGCGGAGGCCGCCACCGATAAAAACGGTTCAAAGCCAGAGTTAGTGGCCGTTGTCCTCGATGAGCCCGCCTACCCCAGCACCCGGCCGCTCGGTGGCGCCACTCACTGGTGGCGGGAGCGTTCGCTCCATGCCCTAGCGCAGGAGCTTGCCTCCCGTGGGGTGAAGCTTCTGCGCGCTACCGGCGATGCCCGCACCGTCATTCCCCGCATCGCCCACGAGGTTGGCGCCGATACCGTCACCTGGAACCGCCGCTACCACGGCCCGCTGCGCGAGGTAGACGCCAGGGTCAAAGCAACGCTTGCCGATGCCGGAATTAACGCCATCTCCTGCCCCGGTTTCACCCTCGTGGAGCCATGGGAGGTCACCAACGCCCAGGGCAACCCTTATAAAGTCTTTACTCCCTTCGCGGCCGCCGCGCGGTCCCAGCTTGCTGATGAGGAACCGCTGCCAGTACCGGAATTGCTGGCGGGGCGGGAGATGGGGGCATCGGCAAGCAGCAGTTGGCCCAACCCCAGCGCCGATGAGCCGCAGTGGGCTGCGTCGCTCGCCCAGTATTGGACTCCCGGAGAGGCCGGTGCGCGCGAACGCCTAGCCCAGCTCGACTTAGCTCACTACGCCGAGGAGCGCGATATACCCGCGCGCAACGCCACGTCCCTGCTCTCGCCGCACTTGCGCTTTGGCGAGGTATCCCCGCGCGAGGTCTGGGTGGCCGCCGCCGAGGAGCCCGACGCGGAGAAATTTCAGTCCGAGTTGCTGTGGCGCGACTTTGCCTGGCACCGGCTCTACCACCTGCCCGATCTGGCCACCCGCAACGTGCGGCAAAAATTCAACCGCTTCGACTGGTCCTGGAATGACCCGCGGCTAAAGGATTGGCAGGAGGGTACGACGGGCATCCCGCTTGTCGATGCCGGTATGCGCGAGCTCTGGCACACCGGCTACATGCACAACCGCGTGCGCATGGTGGTGGGTTCGTTTCTTACCAAGAATCTGGGCATCCATTGGCGCCTAGGCGAGGAATGGTTTTGGGACACCCTGGTGGATGCCGATGCCGCCTCCAATCCGTTTAACTGGCAATGGGTGGCCGGCTGCGGCGACGATGCCGCACCCTTCTTCCGCATCTTCAACCCGGAAACCCAGGCTCAGCGCTTCGACCCGGATGGCGCGTATATACGCCAGTGGGCACCCACACTATCGGCCCCGCCCATCGTGGACCTCAGGCAGTCGCGCCAGGCAGCCCTCGAGGCCTACGCCGAGATCAAAGACGCAGACTAACGCCCAATACCTAGGCCCTTCGTTTACACCGTAGGGCCTGATGTTCGATGCAAAAAGACCCCAAGGAAAATCCTCGGGGTCTTCGTTCACGCGCTATGCGCTATCACCGTCTTAGTCGGTGTAGCCCTTCTGCACGGAGCCGTCCACAGGAATACCTGGGCCGGAGGTGGTAGAGATGGTGGCGCGCTTGATGTAGATGCCCTTTGCGGAAGCTGGCTTCAGGCGCTGGATTTCATCCATGAGGGCGCCGTAGTTCTCAGCGAGCTTCTCAGCATCGAAGGAAGCCTTACCAAGGATGGCGTGCAAGTTTGCAGCCTTGTCCACACGGAAGGAGATCTTACCGCCCTTGACCTCGCTAATTGCCTTAGCAACGTCGTTGGTCACAGTGCCGGTCTTCGGGTTAGGCATCAGACCACGTGGGCCCAAGACGCGGGCGACGCGGCCAACCTTGGCCATCTGGTCCGGGGTAGCGATGGCAACGTCGAAGTCCAGGTTGCCCTCATTGATCTGCTCGATCAGCTCGGAGGTGCCGACGATGTCAGCGCCAGCTTCCTGAGCTGCGGTGGCCTTCTCGCCCTCAGCGAAGACGGCGACGCGAACGTCCTTACCGGTGCCGTTAGGCAGGGAGACGGTGCCGCGCACCAGCTGGTCAGCCTTGCGTGGGTCAACGCCCAGGCGGAAGACGACGTCAACGGTGGCGTCGAAGTTCTTGGAGGAGGTCTCCTTGGCCAGCTTTGCGGCCTCGATCGGACGGTACAGGCGGGACTTATCTACTAGTTCCGCAGCGGCCTTATAAGCCTTAGACTTGGTGCTCATTTAACAATTCCTTTTCTGGATTGGCGTGGTATTTGACGGGCCGAAGCTGGCCCTACCACATAAAGTTTTTACTTCTCCGGTGCGCCATCGATGTTAAGGCCCATGGAGCGGGCGGTACCAGCGATGATGTGTGCGCCGGCCTCGATATCGCGGGCGTTGAGGTCCTCGAACTTGGTCTGTGCAATTTCCTTGCACTGATCCCAGGTGACGGTGCCGACCTTATCGGTGTGTGGGACACCGGAGCCCTTCTGGACGCCTGCGGCCTTCAGCAGCAGCTTGGCTGCCGGCGGGGTCTTCAGCTTGAAGTCGAAGGAGCGGTCTTCGTAGACGGTGATCTCAACAGGGACCACGTTGCCACGCTGGTTTTCGGTAGCGGCGTTATAAGCCTTGCAGAATTCCATGATGTTGACGCCGTGGGCACCCAGTGCCGGGCCAACTGGCGGTGCCGGGTTAGCGGCGCCAGCCTCGATCTGCAGCTTGATGAAGCCAGATACCTTCTTCTTAGGAGCCATCGAATTACCTCTTTCCTGTGGTACCGGACCTGCGTCACGATGAATAACGCGGCCCGTCCGGATGCTCACCTCAGTGGGCCACCGGAGGATGAAACGATTTACGCGTGCGCACGCAAAAGGCGCACGGTGTTCCAGTCTAGAACACCGTGCGCCCTGCACAAAATCATTTTTTAAGAAATGCGCTCGATTTCCGTCGGCGACAACTCCACTGGGGTTTCGCGGCCGAAGATGGAGACCAAGCCCTGCATTTTGCCGGTTTCTGGGTCGATTTCGGAAATGGTGGCAGATACGGCAGCCAGCGGGCCGGACAGGATGGTAACGGCCTCGCCCACCTCGAAGTCGTGGGCGTATTTCTTGGCCACTTCCTTCTCTGGCATTTCGACGACCTGCTCGCCCTCTTGCTCGTTCGGGGCGGCCTCGCCCTTGGTGGCGGGAGCTTCATTCGGCATGAGGAACTTAGCCACATCGCGGGTCTTGACCGGCGTCGCGTTGCCTTCATTGCCCACGAAGGAGGTCACGCCGGGGGTTTCGCGGATGACGGACCAGGCGGCATCGTTAAGCTCGGCGCGCACCAGGACGTAGCCCGGCAGCAGCTTGCGCTTAACAATCTTCTTCTTGCCGTCCTTGTTTTCCATGATCTGCTCGATGGGGACGACGACCTCGAAGATGGAGTCTTCCACCTCAAGGGTCTGGGCACGCATGTCGAGGTTCGTGCGCACCTTGTTCTCGTAGCCGGAGTAGCACTGGATGATGTACCACTGGCCCGGCTGCTTCTTCAGCTCGCGGGTGAAGTCGCGCAGGCGCTTGCGGTAAGCGGCGTCCTCGGCCTCTTCCTCGGTTTCGGCGGACTCCGCTGGGGCAGCCTCTGCGGACTCCGCGGCGGACTCGGCTTCTGCCGCGGGGGCATCGGCAAGCGCAGCGTCTGCGTTGTTGGTGCCATCCTCAGCCGGCGCTGCGGCCTCCTCTTGGGCGTCCTCGACTGCGCTGGCGTGCTCTGCAGCCTGCTCCTGCACGTTGGACTGCATGGCCTCCTCTAGGGAGGTTCCTGGGTTTTCGACGTTATTCTCGTCGCTCATGAGTGGTACTCCAAAATGTCATCGGCGCGTGTTGTAGAACCAGCCTACCCGCGGCGCGTGTGGGCAAAAAGTATCCCGCCGTTCCGGAGTGCGGAAACAGCGGGATAAAAGATTATGGGGTCATTCTAGCTAATTAGTCAGAATCTTCTCAACTCCGAGGCCAGCCAGGGTATCAACGCCCCAAACCAGCGCGGTCATGACAATCAAGAAGGCGAACGTAATGAGGGTGTACTGCAGCATCTCCCCACGAGTGGGCCAGACCACCTTCTTCATTTCAGAGACAACCTCGCCGGGGAATGCGGCGATGCCGCCACCCGGGCTGTCGGTGCGGTTTTTATCCTCAACGCGGACGACGTTCTTCTTCGCCGAGTCCGTGGAGGTCGTGGAAGCCGCACCAGAAAGCTGACGCTTACCGGTGGGACGCGGGGCCGCCGAGTCCTTCGGCTGCTGCTCATCGCTCACAGCTAACCCTCCTTGGGAAAATGAATTCTTTTTCTAGGCATGAATCTCCGCCCAGACATAACTTTGTCAACCCTAGCAAAAGCTGCACGGGCAGGAAAGCACGCCAGGCGGGTACGCCACATCTGTGACAAAAATATCCCCGCCACCTGGAAAGCTGGTGACGGGGATTCTTGCAGGGGCGACAGGACTCGAACCTGCAACCTACGGTTTTGGAGACCGTTGCGCTACCAATTGCGCCACGCCCCTATTTTGTTATCCGTGACGCTAGAACGTCACGCGCCGATGACCTTACCAGATCCCTAATTCCGCACGGAAACCAGTGCTCCATTAAGGCCATAGGCACGGTAGTAAAAAAGCGCCGTAGTGGCGCTTTTCTTTCCCGGTAGCGATGGCGAGAATTGAACTCGCGACACAGCGATTATGAGTCGCTTGCTCTACCACTGAGCTACACCGCCATGGTGAACACCTTCATCCTGCAGGAAGATATTTCCTCCAGACATGAATGGAGCCCCCTGACAGAATCGAACTGTCGACCTTTTCCTTACCATGGAAACGCTCTGCCGACTGAGCTAAGGGGGCATATCCCAGCATCAAGCACGTCAATATTTCGTTGTGCTCTCCGTTGCGGACTTCAATAATGTAACCTGCCACCTCCACTTTGCACAAATCGCCACGTCAGCGCCCATAAGTGAGGAAATTTCTGCGGCTTAGACGATGGTGGTACTGCCCGCCCGGTGTGCTTGAATGAAAGGCATGCTGGATCATAAAGACTGTCTTTCTCTCGACGCCGCGAAGCTCTACTACAACTCCGGTTTTTCGCAGGCGGAGGTGGCGGCGCACCTGGGAATTTCCCGGCCGACGGTCTCCAAATTGCTCACCCACGCCGCCGAGCGCGGCTTTGTCACCGTGAGTATTACCGATCCCCGCGAGCAGTCCGATGAGCTGGTTTCTGCGCTCTGCGAGCGCTTTTCGCTTGCCGATGCCCGCGTCACCGCCACCCCTCCCGGCGGATCCCTGCTCGCTGATCTAGGCAGCGCTGGCGCCGCCCTACTGGAAGAGCTCATTACCGATCACACCTCGGTAGGCCTTTCCTGGGGCGAGACCATGTCCGCGGTGGCCTCCCATTTACGCAAGCGTCCGCTAGAGAGCGTGGACATCGTCCAGCTCAAAGGTGGACACTCCCACTCGGAGCGCTCCACCAAGGATCTGCAGACTATGCAGGCATTTACCCAGGCCTTTAATGCCGAGGCACACCTACTCCCACTCCCGGTCATCTTTGATTCCGTCGAGGCCAAGGAGTGGGTCGTCCGCGACCGGCACATTTCCACAATCCTCGATATGGGGGCGTCCGTGGACGTGGCGGTATTTACCGCGGGGGCCATCGAAAAGGAGTCCCTGGCGCTGAACCTGGGCTATCTCACCGAGGAAGAAAGTGAGGAACTTCTCACCAATGCCGTAGGCGATGTCTGTTCCCGCTTTTATACCGCCGAGGGCGCCATCGCCTCCCCCGCCGTGGATGCGCGCACCGTCGGCATCGGCTTGGACGATTTAACCCAACGCCCCACTCGCGTACTCGTGGCCGGCGGACACACCAAAACCCGCGCCATCAACGTAGCCCTTGAGATGGGCTTGGCCACCCACCTTGTAACCGATCAATCCACAGCTCACAGGCTATTGGAGCATAATTAACATAAAACGCGTCACACTGAGGGAACATTTGTTAACCATCCCATTGACATTGGTTCCGGGCGGACTAGACTAACCCATGTACACACCCGAAGTTCACATGGAGGAGCACGTCAATGTCCGCCACCGACATTTCCACCCCGCACATCAACCCGCACGGCGCACCAATCGCAGAGACCATCCTGCTGCCCGGTGACCCACTGCGCGCGAAGTTCATTGCTGATAACTTCCTCGAAGACACCGTCCAATTCAACGAAATCCGCAATATGCTGGGCTTTACCGGCACCTATAACGGAAAGCCAGTATCCGTCATGGGCACCGGCATGGGCATCCCGTCCATCGGCATTTACTCCTGGGAGCTCATCCACAAGTTCGGTGCGAAAAAGCTCATCCGCGTCGGCTCCATCGGCGCGATGCAAGAGGACATCGAATTGCACGATGTCATCGTTGCTTCCTCTGCCTCCACCGATTCCAACTTCCTGTCCCAGTATGACCTGCCAGGTACCTACGCCCCCACCGCATCGTGGAAGCTGCTTAAAGCGTTGGTCGATGAATCCGAGAAGCAGGACCAGCACATCCACGTGGGCAATATCCTGAGCTCGGACATCTTCTACAACATGGACCAGACCGTCAATGACCGCTGGGCACACATGGGCGTGCTCGGAGTGGAAATGGAATCCGCGGCCCTTTATGCCACCGCCGCCGAGGCCGGCGTCGACGCCTTGGGCCTGTTTACCGTCTCCGACAACATCGTCACCGGCAAGCAGCTTTCCGCTGAAGACCGCCAGACCGCCTTCCGCACCATGGTGGAGCTTGCTCTGCCGCTCAACGCGCTGGATTAATAAGGACCCACCGCCATGCTGAACAAAGTTAAGGCCACCCCGGGTGAGCGCACCCAGGTAAATCCCAAGGCCGCCGTCCCCATCCTGCTGTTCGTCTTCGTCTTCTCCCTCATCATTGACAATGGTTTCAAGACGATGACCATGCCGATCGCGGAAGCGCTCGAAATTTCCGATAAGACCGCGTCACTGCAGGCCTCCCTGGCCGGCGTGATCATTGGTATCGGCGCCGTCGTCTACGCCGCCTTGGCGGACTCCATCTCTATCCGGAAATTGATGCTTACCGGCATCGTTTTTGTGGCCGTGGGTTCCATCCTGGCCTTCGTCTTCTCCGGTTCGTGGGCCATGGTATTAACCGGCCGCCTGATTCAAACCACCGGTTTGGCCGCCGCTGAAACACTCTATGTCATCTACGTGACCAAGCACTTGAGCGAGGATGATCAAAAGACCTACCTCGGCTTTTCCACCGCCGCCTTCCAGGCCGGCCTGCTCATTGGCGCGCTAACCTCCGGATTCATCTCCACCCACGTGTCCTGGACGGCGATGTTCCTCATCCCGCTCATCCTCCTGCTGACCATTCCGCCCATCATTAAGAATGTGCCGGAAGATGAGGCTGTGGAAAGCCACCTGGACGCGCTCGGCCTGTTCTACGTAGCCCTCTTTGCCAGCGCGCTTATCTTGTTCATGCAGGATTACACCTGGTACTGGCTCATCTTTGCCATCGTGGGCGTTGCCGCATTCATCGTGCACATCAAGAACGCAAAGAACCCCGTGGTCACCCCGGAGTTCTTCACCAATGGCCGCTACGTGTGGACCATCATCATGGTGCTCTTTGTCTATTCCACGCAGCTGGGCTTTATCTTCCTGCTGCCGTTTGCAGCCCATGACATGCACGGCATGAGCTTGGATCAGGCCTCGCTGTTGATGGTTCCGGGCTATATCTGCGCCATCCTCGTCGGCATCTTCTCCGGCAAGATTGGCAAGGTCATGTCCTCTCGCGCCACCATTTACACCGCCTTTGGCATGGTTGCCGGCGCACTCTTGTTCGCTGCGTTCTTCGCACAGGTTCACGTTTCCGTGCTCATCATCGCCATCGTGGCCTTTGCCAGCGGCTTTGCCCTGATGTACGCCCCACTGGTCAACACCGCCCTGCGCAATATCAGCGCAGCCAAGTCTGGCATCGCCATTGGTTTCTACAACCTCACCATCAATATCGCAGTCCCCCTGGGCATTGCTTATACCGCCAAGCTGCAGGAATCCACCAGCTACACCACCACGCTGTTGGTCCTCACCTTCATCGCCGCCATCGGCTCTGGCCTCTATGTGGTCTCTGACCTCAAGATGGCCCGTAAAGAATCCGCTGCTATTTCCTAAAGGAGAAAATCATGACTTCTCGCACTGACGTTGCTTCCTATATCGACCACACCCTACTCAAGCCAGAGGCCACCCCGGAACAATTCCGCGCCTTGGTAGAAGAGGCCACCGAGCTTGGCACCTACGCCGTATGCGTCTCCCCTTCCGCCCTGCCGCTCGAGACCCCAGAGTCCCTCCACGTCGCCACGGTCGTGGGCTTTCCTTCCGGCGCCGTCAAGCCGGAAATCAAGGCCGCTGAGGCCGCCCGCGCGGTTGCCGATGGCGCCGAAGAAGTAGACATGGTCATCAATATCCCGCTGGCCATCGAGGGCCGCGCCGAGGAGCTGCAGGCAGAAATCCAGGCCGTGCGCGATGCCACCCCAGGCAAGGTGCTCAAGGTCATCATCGAGTCTGCCGCGCTTTCCGATGCCGCCATTGTCCTCGCCTGCCAGGCCGCCGCTGCCGCCCAGGCGGACTTTGTCAAGACCTCCACCGGCTTCCACCCCGCCGGCGGCGCCTCCACCCACGCGGTCAAGCTCATGCGCGAGACCGTGGGCGACAAGCTGGGCGTGAAGGCTTCTGGTGGCATTCGCACCGCCGAGGATGCCCTCGCCATGATCGAGGCCGGCGCCAGCCGCCTGGGGCTATCCTCCTCCGCCAAGATCCTCGAGGAGCTTTAAGCCATGTCTGTGGATAAGACCTTCGATATCGAGTACGCCCGCACCTGGGCCGAACACGATCCGGATGCGGACACCGCCCGCCAAGTGCTGACTTGGATTGAAGAAAATAACTCCGAAGAACTCGCCGCCGCCTTCGCGGGTCCCCTGAACTTTGGTACCGCGGGCCTGCGCGCTGCCGTGGGCGCGGGCGAATCCCGTATGAACCGCGCCGTGGTCATCCGCACCACCTACGGGCTTATTACCTGGCTCAAGCAGCAAGTCGATACCCCGGTCGTGGTCATCGGCTGCGATGCCCGCCACGGCTCCGCACAGTTCCAGCGCGATGCCGCGCAGGTTATCTCCGCCGCCGGTGGCAAGGCCCTGGTCCTGCCTGCACAGAACCCAACCCCGCTGACCGCTTTCACGGTCCGTTCCCTGGGCGCGGACGCCGGCATTATGGTTACCGCCTCCCACAACCCGCCTGCCGATAATGGCTACAAGGTGTACCTGGGTGGCCGCGTTGCCACCGGCCCGGACGAGGGCGTGCAACTTATTTCCCCAGCCGATAAGGAAATCGCCGCCGCCATTGCTAAGGCCCCCTATGCCGACGAGGTCCCGCTCACCTCCGATCACATCGAGGACGTCGATACCCGCGCGGAGTACCTCGACCGCACCGCCGCGTTGGTCGGTGACAATACCGATATCACCATTGCGCTGACCGCCATGCACGGCGTGGGCGCCGAGCTGGGTAAGGAACTGCTGTCTCGCTGCGGATTTACCGTCTCGCTGGTGCCAGAACAGGCCGCTCCTGACCCAGATTTCCCCACGGTTTCTTTCCCCAACCCGGAAGAGCCCGGCGCCCTAGACCTTGGCATCCAGCATGCCGAGAAAATCGGTGCCGATATCCTTATCGCTTACGACCCCGACGCCGATCGCTGCGCAGCCGCTGTGCCTACCGATGGCACCTGGCGCCAGCTCAGTGGCGATGAAACCGGTGCCTTGCTTGGTGATTACCTCGCCCGCCGCGGCGCTACCGGTAACTTCGCCAACTCCCTCGTATCGTCCCGCCTGCTCGGGCGCATCGCCGCGCACTACGGCCTCGGCCACGAGGAAACCCTGACCGGTTTCAAGTGGATCGCCCGCACCCCGGAGCTGGCCTTCGGCTACGAAGAAGCCATTGGTTTCTGCCCCGATCCCAACGCAGTGCGCGATAAGGACGGCATCTCCACCTCCGTGGTGCTCGCCAGCCTCGCTGCTGAATGCAAGGCCGCTGGAAGCAGCCTCCTGGACCGCTTGGATGATATCTACGCCATGGTTGGCGCCCTCCACACCCAGCCGCTGACCTTCCGCGTCGAGGACTTGAGCCTGATTACCCAAGCAATGGACAAGGTCTCTACCACCCCGCCGACGGAGCTCGCCGGCTCCCCGGTGTCCAAGGTGGAAAAGTTTGCCCAAGGCTCGAAGTTCTTCACCGATAACGATGACCGCGTCATCGTTCGTCCCTCCGGCACCGAGCCCAAGCTCAAGTGCTACCTAGAGTCCCCCGACGCCGGTCGCCTCGATGCCATCGCGGCCGATCTGCGCGATTATTTCGGGCTCTAATCCGCCCGCTTACTGAAAACAGGTTTATGGGCCAGCAGGATTTCGCCACCATAGCGCGAATCTGCTGGCCCATAAGGCTTTATAAGGCGGGCTGAGCACAAGGGCTCTTCTTTCCCTACGCGGGAAGCGCCCCACTCGGGCGGGCCCTCATGCCATCAGGTCGATTACTTAACATCCAAGTATTCGACTAGTTCTTCCGCGATCTTTTTCGCACCCGTTGGGCCAAGGCCCAAGAACCAGAGGTCATCGCTGACGCGGAAGGCCTTGCCTTCCTTCACCGCTGACAGATTCTTAAATTGTTCGGATTCAACAATTTTGTCCTCACCAGTGGCCGATGGATCGCCATAGCTGGAGTAGAACAGGTAATCTCCGTCTGCCTCAGAAATGGACTCTGGAGAAATCTCCGCTGCCAGCTCATCAATGTCCTGGTTTTCAGGGCGAGCCAGTCCTGCATCGCGCAGAATAACACCGATAAGGGACTTATTGGCGTACAAGCGGATCTTATCCGGCATGAACCGAAGCATGGAGACCGTCGTGTCCTTCGGCATCTTCTCCTTGACTTTAGCCAAGGTATCCGCATAGTCATTGAGGATATCGACAGTCTTCTCCTCTTCACCGAGCGCATCACCGATCAGCCGGAAGTCTTCCTTCCATGGATATCCTGGGCGGATAGCCAACACGGTCGGCGCGATATCGGAAAGCTGTCCGTACAGATCGTCCACGCGCAGCTGGCTGCCCACGATGAGATCGGGCTTGAGCTCTGCGATTTTTTCGACGTTTACCTCCTGAATGGTGCCCACCGAAGGTACGTCTTTCACCTTGTCAGCCAAGTAATCCGGCACTGGATTCGCACCCTTAGAGGTAACCATGCCTACCGGCTTAATCCCCAAGGACAGCACAGAGTCGAGCTCACCCATGTCCAGCACCACTACGCGCTCTGGCTTCTCTTTAATCTCAGTTTCACCATTGGCGTGTTTGATGGTGCGCGGGAACTGGCCGGGCTCAGCATCGGTTCCCAACTTGGCGGTTTCTTCATCTGCGGTACCAAAGCGCTCACCGCTATGGGAGACGCTTTCATTGCCCGGACCGCCTTTGGAATCGTCATTTTCGGCAGCACTGCAAGCAGACAGTGACAAGGCAATGGCGACGGCGGCAGCCATGCTTGATAGCAGGCGTTTTTTGTTGAACACTATTTCTGACATAATGGTTAGCCTAAGCTAACTTACTTATTTATTGAAAATAATATGACGCATACCAAATCAACGCTCCCCCCAATGGGTGTACAGAATGCACGTCGCCGCAGGTGGCGGGTCGGCGCCTTCCTTGCACTTGCACTTCTGCTAATGGTGCTTCTGATTGTGCTCAGCCTATTCATCGGCGCGCAGTCTTTTAGCCCCTCTGAAATAGTCGCAGGCCTCCGCGGCGGCCCCGGCAGCAGCACGGCTGGAGACATCCTGTATGAGCGACGAATCCCACGCACCGTCGCCGCCATCCTCGCGGGTACTGGGCTCGCGGTCGCCGGTTGCATTCTCCAGATCATCACCCGAAACCCGCTGGCAGATACCGGAGTATTCGGCATGAACGCCGGCGCTGCCTTCGCGGCCGCGCTCGCGCTTAGCGTATTCGGGCTATCTTCACCCCTAGCTTTTACCGCCGCCGCCTTGATCGGTGCGGGTGGCACGATGCTGTTAGTTGCGCGCCTAGGCCGAGACATCTCTGGCGCCATTGATCCGCTCCGTATCGTGCTTGCCGGCGTGGCGTTAAGCGCTGTATTCGAAGGCCTTTCTGAGGGCATGTCGCTCCTAGATCCGCAAGCCTTTGCCCGAATAAAGGCATGGATGGTGGGCAGCATGGATATTGCTTCTACCACCCCGCTTTATCTCATGGGGTGTGGATTGGCCGTCGCCGCAGTGATGTTGGTTTTCCTAGCGCCCCGCCTGACCGTCCTACCGCTGGGTGAACACGCTGCAGAAGCACTTGGCATCAACGTAGCCCAAACCCGCGCATTGGCCCTCTTTGTTGTGTCTTTGCTCGCCGCAACGACCACTGCCGCAGTCGGTGTCTTAGCATTTGTCGGCATGCTTGTCCCCCATTTGGTTCGCCAAGTAGGCATCACCAATGAGCGCGATCAGATTTGGATTAGTGGGTTAATCGGTCCAAATCTGCTTCTCTTCGCCGACATTATTGGGCGGCTTATCTTGCCCGGCGAGTTACCCGCCGGAGTAACCGTCGCGATAATCGGTGCTCCTTTCCTCATTTTCCTTGCACAACGCAAGCAGGTGGTTCTATGAAGACCACAGACCTAAATGCCACGAGGACCGCTACCACCTCGGTACGCACCATCGCTGCGCGATACCGCCGCCGCGAAACAATCGTGCTTTTTGTGGGCATCGCCGCAGTCCTTCTCGCTGCCGTCGTAGCGCTGACGTACCCTGGCGCAGGACTAGATCGCGTGTCGGCTTGGCAGGCGCTCATTCACCCCGACTCCGGCTTCGGCACCACCGTAATCTACGAATGGCGCTTGCCCAGAGTCACCGCTGCCATCGTGGTAGGGGCTGGCCTCGCTATCGCCGGCACACTTTTTCAGACCGTAACCCGCAACCCACTGGGTTCGCCCGACATCATTGGTTTTAACACCGGTGCCTATACCGGGGTGATCGTGGTGAGCTACTTAGGGTTTAGCAGTTTTATTAACGTCGCATTAGGAGCGGTGATCGGAGGCGGGATCACCGCGCTGATCATCGTCGTCCTGGCCCTGCGCAGACAGGTAAGCGGCATGCGACTCATCCTGGTCGGTATCGGAGTCTCCCTTACGCTCTCCGCGGTCAACCGTTACCTCATCTTGAGCGCAGATTTGGACACGGCCATGGCTGCGGCCACGTGGGCTGCTGGTTCGCTCAACGGCATTGAATGGATTTTTGTCGGCCCAGCGGCCATCGTGCTGGCACTAATCATCGTGCTAGCTTTCACGTTGAGGTCGCGTTGCGAGGCCCTAGAGCTTGCCGATGACACCGCCTACTCCCTCGGCCTAAATGTAACCCGCACCCGCCTTGTTCTAGTGTTCCTCTCTGCCCTTTTAACAGCACTGTGCACCGCGCTGGCCGGTCCGATTTCTTTCGTAGCCTTAGCGGCACCACACCTGACAAGGTTCCTTACCGGTGGCCAACGAGTCAGCCTCCCTGCTGGTGCACTTATCGGCGCCACCTTGCTATTGGTCTGCGACATCATAGGGCAACAGCTTTTCCACCCCACCATGCTTCCGGTTGGCGTCGTAACCGTCACCTTGGGCGGCACGTATCTGATCATCCTCATGCTCTTCGCGCACCGCACCTACCGCAGGTAATTTTGAAAGGACTTTTCCCATAATGGCTTTCCCAGATTCAGACAGCGATGGAGACATCGCGGTAGCAGTACAGGGCGCTACCATCACTTACGGTGACTTCACCGCCGTAAACAACGTAAGCGTGGACTTCCCACGCGGAAAGTTTACGTGCATTATTGGCCCCAATGGCTGTGGCAAATCCACGCTTCTGCGCGCTATGGCGCGAGTATTGCCCACAGAGGCAGGCACTATTTCCTTAGCAAACAAACAGATTGATTCTTTCGGCCGCAAAGAATTATCGCGGCGCATCGCGCTCATGGCCCAAGATGCAATAGCCCCTGAACACCTCACCGTGACGGAACTGGTAGCACGTGGCCGGTTCGCACACCTAGGGCCGCTAGGGCAGCGCAGCAGCCAAGACTTCGACAAGGTATCCCAAGCAATATCGACGGTGGAACTGGATTCGCTGGCTGACCGGCGAATGAATGAATTATCCGGCGGTCAACGCCAACGCGCTTGGTTGGCCATGGCGCTAGCCCAAGACACCCCAGTGCTCTTACTAGATGAGCCCACAACCTTTTTGGATTTGGGCTATCAGCATGACTTGCTCACTCTCGTGAGAAACCTCAGCAAAAACGAGCACAAAACAGTCATCGCCGTAGTACATGACCTCCAGCAAGCGATACGATTCGCAGACCACATAGTTGCCATGCAAAGTGGTGAGCTGGTGGCACATGGCAACCCTGAAGACATCGTTACCGCAGAGTTGATCGAGCAACTTTATGGCTTACCCGTCGAGGTCACCAGGGCTGGACGCCAAGGGCGCACAGTTATCGTTCCAGATTAGGACTTAATGACAGAATATGTTGTTGATTTTGCCTCGTTAGAGGGGCTGAACTGGCGCTATTGATCCTGTTGCGACCTTTTGTGAGGATAGGTGGTCCTCCGCGGGGAGAGAGGACTTGACCGTATCCGGCTGGAAACAAACCATCAACCAAATGGCCGTGGACTTTACCAACTGCTTCGACAAATACCTGTAAACCCAACCTCACACACAACTTGACACGCGCGCCCTAGGAGATAACAAAAGCCAGAGCCCAAGTCTGGGAATAAACCCCAGTTATTTCTTTGATGTAAGATGCTGCGAAATGGTGCAGGGCAAAAATCTTGCCACTCATTGAAAAGTGGAGTGTGGAGTATGAAAACTGAGTGGAGCTCATCAGCTTTCGGGGGCTATATGAATTCTCTTTTGAAAAGATATTTCGCCGAAGAAAACGTAATTTCCCCCGAGGCTGTCGAGCTTAGAGCAGCCTGGAGAACGTCCCGGTTCGTCTACTGCGTATTTTCTGTAAAATCCACCCGAGGGATTGCGTATCTTGGTATGGAATTGCCCCCGATACCGAGTACTGGAGGTGTCTCTTCGGAGGAAGATACCGCTGCAAAAGGTTGGGCAGATAAACTTGCTGGCGAGTACTTCGCCGGGGATTTGGACTACGACTCAGGAGATAAAATCGAGTGGCTCGGGAAAGCTAGCAACAACGTTCCTCAGCATTTTATGGAATTGACAAGGATGAAAGCAGACAAAAAGGAAGACTCAGAGCTTTATATTCCGCTAACGAATCACGGCTAATCATTTCTTGAGACTCATAATTTTTAGTCCAAGCCCTTTTCCATGTTAAACCATTGAGGATTAATACATCATTTTTCCTCATTATCCGGCCATACCGTCACTGCTTTGTATGTGTAGTAGACACATGCCACGAATACAACAATATTTCCAAAGATGATCCACTGCGGTATATCATTCGGCAGAACTATCTCTAGAACAGCACTCACAAAGCACATCATTGCAACGTTTGTACTCAACGCAATGATCAGCATTCTACGTCCAAGGCCCATTTTTATCCCCTTACTTTTTCGTGTTTCCTATATTTATCCGCACTGGTCAGCGGCTGTTATGATAGAACCAGATGCGCTTGCCATGGTAGCTGCAGCCAGCGTAGGACCAATAGGGCCTGTGAGCGGTGCAGAGACGACCCCGACTGCAGCTGCTGTAGTCCCTCCGATCCCTACGAGGATGGTCCCCGCACACCCAGCAGCAGACCGAGTCTGAATGAGGGTTGCGTCGACCAACTCTGGATCAACATTCGTCGAGTACTTTGCAGTGATCTGGTCGCCCCCAACCGAGTATTCGATGTTTACTTTCCCTCCAGTGTTGAGAGTCTTTGAAGTGAGCAGAGCTTCTTCTCCGCTATTCGGGCTTTCTACAAACATCGTGTCTGCTTCTTTACGATCAATACCATTTACTACTTCAGCGGAGTATCCACTCTTATCAGTTTCATTGATAAGGAAAACCTCCTTCTGAATTCCCAAATAGGAAGAAACTCAAGTAAATGATAAAAACTTCGATTGCCCTTCGCAAGACATAACTGGAATATTCCCTTTTGTCGTTTAACCCAAGCCGATGGAGTCACTCCATCGCGCTAACCACGACGAAGCCCCACAAGCTTGTGCTTGTGGGGCTCTGTGTTGTGCCAGGTAGAAGATTCGAACTTCTGAAGGCAATGCCGGCGGATTTACAGTCCGCTCCCTTTGGCCGCTCGGGCAACCTGGCATGCACTCTGTGGTGCGTGTATGTACTTTACTATGAAGCACCCACCTACCTCCAAATCGCCAGCGCAGCGGGGAGAAATGGGGTGTGTAGGAGGGGTGCAGGCAAGCAGCTAGCCCACGCGGCGAACGGTGTAATCCGCGAGCTGGCGCAGCGCTTGGCTAGCGGAATTTTCCGGCAGCACGGAAAGCTGTTCTTCTACGGTGCGTAGGTAGGCGTTAATGTCCTCTAGCGCCCTCTGACGGCCGCCAGACTGGCGCAGGAGATCGATGGCACGCTCGACCTCAGCATCGGTTTCTAGGGGGCCTGTCAGCAGCTCACGCAGCTGGTCGCCCACCTCGCCGTCTTCTTCCAAGGCGTAGAGGACTGGGAGGGTAAATACGCCCTCACGCAGATCCGTTCCTGGGGTCTTTCCGGAATCTTCCGGATCGGAGAAAATATCGATGACGTCATCGACGATCTGGAAAATCATGCCGATGGCGCCGCCGATGCGGTACAGGGCCGCAGCGTGGTCGGCCGAGGCGCCGGAGTGGTACGCGCCGAGGTAGCCGGCCGAGGCGATAAGCACCGCGGTCTTTTCCTGAATAACGGCCATATAGTGGTCCACGGGGTTGGCTTCACCGGCACCGATGGTCTCGCGCATCTGGCCGGTCACCAGCTCTTCAAAGGTATCCGCGAAGTGGCCTACGGTATGGGTATCTAGTTGGCTCATCAGGCGGGAGGCGTGTGCGAGGAGGGCGTCGCCAGCAAGGATGGCTACGGAGTTATTCCACCGGGCGTTGGCGGATTCCACGCCGCGACGGCGATCCGCCTCATCCATCACATCATCGTGGTACAGGGTGGCAACGTGCACCATCTCCACAACGGTGGCGGACTTAATAACCTCTTCACAGCCCGGATTGGCGCCGTACTCAGAGGCAAGCAGTGCCATCATCGGACGAAAGCGCTTGCCACCTGCCTTAGACAGATGGCTTACCTTGTCCTTCAAGAAGTCCTGGCCGCGGTCAGTTTCACTGCGCAGCTTTTCTTCTACTGCTTCCATGCCCGCGCCAATGCGTTCATTAAGCTGTGGATCACCAAGATCCACGTGAGTGGCATGCGAGTGGCCGTGAGTCATTAAATAGCGTTCCTTGCAATTAAAAGCCAGAGATAATCGTTTATCTACCGTAGTCCAAACCAGCCCCCTTAACACACTTGAGGGGTTGAACTAGTGCAATGATAGTCCCTATGTCGGAACAGATCGATTCCCCCCGCCCTGTCGAAGTCGCCATCATCGGCGCAGGACCCGCAGGAAGTGCCGCGGCCATCCACGCCGCCCGCGCTGGCTATGAGACTGTCCTCATTGATTCATCCACCTTCCCCCGCGATAAAACCTGCGGCGATGGGCTCACCCCGCGGGCAATGCACCAGCTAGACAAGCTCGGCATCACCGTTAACGCCTCCTACCGCAACCGCGGGCTCAAGCTGCACGGCTACGGCGGGGACGTCACCGCCCCGTGGCCGCAGACCTACCCTTCGCAGGCGGGCACTGCCCTGCCGCGCTTTAGGCTCGATGCGCAGCTGGTAGAGGCTGCCACCGCCGCAGGTGCCACGCTTATATCCGGTACCCCCGCAAGCGCCCCGGTGATGGAGGGCAACCGGGTGACCTCGTTTCGCATCGGCGAGCAGATTATTCGGCCGAAATGGCTCATCGTGGCCGATGGCGTGCGTTCTACCTTTGGCAAGCAATTGGGCCGCACCTGGCACCGAGACGAGGTCTATGGCATCGCCGCGCGCTCCTATGCCGCCTCCCCTCAAGCAACCGAGCCGTGGATGCACTCGCACGTGGAATTAAAAGATGAAGATGATGCAGTCCAGCCCGGCTACGGGTGGATTTTCCCGTTGGGTGCAGAGCTAGGGCAGGTCAATATCGGCGTCGGCGCGCTATCGACCGCGCAGCGGCCGGCCAAGATTAATACCAAAAAGTTGCTAGAGTTCTACGCCGCCCAGCAGCGCGCGGAGTGGGGCCTTGGGGACATCGAACACGTCACCTCTGCCCTGCTGCCCATGGGCGGGGCGGTCTCTAATGTGGCGGGGGCCAATTGGATGCTCATTGGCGATGCCGCCGCCTGCGTCAACCCCTTAAACGGCGAGGGCATCGACTACGGCCTCGAGACCGCTGCGCTCGCGGTAGCCATGCTCGGGCCGAAGGATTTCACCCTCGCGTGGCCGGCCACCCTGCGCGAGCACTACGGCGAATCCTTCCTGCTTGCGCGCACGGCCGCCCGCCTGTTGACCTACCCGCAATTCCTGCCCGTGGCGGGCCCATTGGCGCTGCGCGGGCCGGTGGGCCGCTTGCTGATGCCCGCCGCAGCCCGCCTTATGGGCAACCTCATCACGGAGGAGGACCGCGACCTTATCGCCCGCCTGTGGCGCATGGCGGGCCGCAGCGTAGGGGCCGTCCGGCGCGATACGCCCCTGTGGGCCTCCACCGCGGCGGTCTAGGCGGGCTACAAGGGGTTACTGTGGGGCATCGGCAAGCGGCTTCGTTGCCGAGTGCAAGGCAACGATACCCAGGGTGAGGTTTTGCCAGCCCGCGTTGGCCCAGCCATTGCGGTTGATGGCCGCCGCCAATTCCTCTTGTCCAGGCCAAGCGCGGATGGATTCCGCGAGGTAAATATAGGCATCCGGGTTGGAGGAGACCACGCGCGCAACCGGGGGCAGCAGGCGCATGAGGTATTCCTTGTACACGGTGCCAAATACCGGGACGATGGGCGTGGAAAATTCCGCCACCGCCAGGCGCCCGCCCGGTTTGGTCACGCGCGCCATTTCCCGCAGGCCCAGCTCGTAATCGTGGATATTGCGCAGGCCATAGGAGATGGTGACGGCGTCAAACGTATTATCCGCAAAGGGCAATTTCATGCCATCGCCGGCCACCTTGGGCACATCGCGCTCGCTTCCGGCGGCGAGCATGCCGCGCGAAAAATCGCAGGCTACGCACCACGCACCGGATTTAGACAGCTCTTCTGTAGATACCGCGGTTCCGGCCGCGAGGTCGAGGACCTTCTCCCCCGGCTGCAGGTTAAGGCGCTCGCGGGTACGCTTGCGCCAGCGCTTGTCCTGCCCAAAGGACAAGACGGTATTGGTGAGGTCGTATTTTTCGCCGACGGCGTCAAACATGCGCGCGACGTCGAAGGGCTTTTTATCCAGATCTGCCTTAGACACAAATGCCTAGTCTAGGCTACGCGCGCCCCAAGGGCACGAGCCGCCCACCGTGGCAGCTCTGGGCGCTGCCCCAAAATGGTCAGCGGCACCCGGCGGGTATCTTCTAACACCTCTTCGTAATAGCCCACCAGCTGCTCGCACAGCGCGGTCCACGTCTTAGAAGAAATGGAGGCGCGAGCATTATCCCGCAACTCCGCATGGATCTCTGGGTTTAAAAGCGCATCGACGGCATTGGGCAGGTCCTCGACAAAGCTATCCACGTCTAAGAGCAGGCCGTTATAACCTTCCTGGATAAGATCCACGGGCCCGCCTGCCCGCGGGCCGATGGTGGGCACGCCAGAGGCCTGGGCCTCCTGGATGGACTGGCAGAAGGTTTCAAATTCGCCGGCGTGCACAAAAACATCGAGCGAGGCATAGGCCTGCGCCAGCTCCTCACCGCTGAGCGCGCCGGTAAACACGGCGCCGGGAAGCTGTGCCTCCAGCAGAGGGCGCTCTGGGCCGTCACCAACAATAACCAGCTGAATATCCTCGCGGCCATTGAGTGCGGACAAGCGGTGCACGCCCTTTTCCGCGGCCAAGCGGCCGACGAAGCCGACGATGTTCTTCTTTCCACTGCGGTCCCAGCTGCGGCGCAGGGACGCAGAGCGCTTTTTGGGATGGAATAGCTCGGCATTGACGCCGCGGCCCCAGTGGCGCACGTGCTTGATGTGGTGTTTTTCCAAGTCCCGGATGGTCAGCGAGGACGGTGCCAGGGTCATCTGGCAGGAATTGTGGATGGTACGCAGCCACTCCCACACGCCATAGGCCAATGCGGAGGCGTGGTACTTGGTGGCGAACCCGGCGACATCGGTTTGGTAGAGCGCCACTGCCGGAATGCGCTGTTGGCGGGCCGAAAATGCGCCCGCTGCACCGAGCACAAACGGGCTAGCCAGGTGGATGATATCGGGCTTGAACTTCCGCAGCGCATCATCCACGGCCGTGGTCGGCACGCCCACTGGCAGCGAATCCACCAGCGGCACGCGCACGGTGGGCACGCGGTAGATGGGAAAGCCTAAATAATCGGGGATTTCTTCTTGGCCCTCGCGGGCACCGGGGGCGATGACAATCGCATCGTGTCCGGTTTCGTGCAGGTGCTCCAAAACGCGCAGCACCGAGTTTGTCACGCCATTGACATTGGGGAGGAACGATTCGGCCACGATTGCAACTCGCATGCCACCATAATGGCTTATTTTTCTCGGCCTTTGGTGAATCCAATGAAAAATCTAGGTAAATTATTTTTCAGCCCGATTTTCAGCGCGGCGGGTGGTCACGGTAATAAGCCGCCACAACCCCACGGCGGCAAGCGTAGACACGATGGCCACAGACAGCGCCGGTATGACCGCCAAGGTCCACTCGCGGCCTTCTACCTTCACCAAATCCGGGTTATCCTCGGCGTACTGCACCCATACTTGCTGGCCCTCGCCCAGGTCCGTGGGATAGAGCAAGCCTTGCCGCGGGGAATGATAAATCCCGTCGCTATCTTGGAAATCCACGGTGGTGCGCAGCGCGCCGACGTCCTTGACCGTAGCCAAGGCCCGGCTAGGCTGCGCGGAAATGGCGCGGTCATTAAGGAAGGGCCCTACCACCAGGCCCACCGAGCCCACGATCAGCGCCACATAGACGGCCAGCACGAGCTGGTGAAGCCGGCGCCGAAAAACCGCGGGCCTATAGCGCGGGGACACTTACTGGCCCACCTTCTGCGTGAGCTTATCCTGCAGCGCCCGGCGCGTAGCACGGGTGGTCTGCGCCTCTACGATGGTGATGCCCGTGGAATATTCCTTGAGCTCTGCCAGGGTATCCAGCAGCTCCTGCGGGGTGGTCACCAGGCGGTAGTCTGCGTCATAAGCCTCTGCCAGCTTGTCGATGCCCACCCCATGCGGCGTTCCAAAGGCCGGCTCGAAGGCATCGCGAAGCGCGGGCGCGCCTTGCTCCAAGGTCTCGAAGATGCCGCCGCCATTGTCATTGGCCACCACGATGGTGAGGTTCTCCGGCCGCGGCTGGTCCTCCGGGATCAGCAGACCGTTGGCATCGTGCAGGAAGGTCACATCCCCTACCAGGGCCATCACGCGTGGGGCGCGCCAATTGGTGGGATCCAGCGATTGCGTGGCCAGGGCCACGCCGATGGCTTGGGAGACGGTGCCATCGATGCCCGCCACCCCGCGCGGGGCGTAGGTATCCACGCCGTCGAAGGGCAGCCCGATGAGGGAGGCATCGCGCACCGGATTCGAGGCGCCGAACACCACCGTGTCATTGACCGCAAGCGTATCGCCTACCGCCGCCGCTACGTGCAGGCCGGTAAACCCGAGTTCTTCGTCTTCCAGGGTTGCGCGCACGGCCTCGCCAGCCATGTCGGTCGCGCCCTGGCAGATCTTGAGCCACTCGCGGCTTGGCTCCCCGGTGACCTTGACGGTGGTGCCAAGGCGCGCGTTATCCCCGCGCTGGTTGGTAAAGTCCGCCGTGCGCGAGAGCACCACCAGGTCGATATCTGGGTCATTCATCAGCGCGAGCACCCCGCGGTGCAGCGTGGGGTGGCCCACCACGATGACCTGCTCAACCTTGGTATTGACCACGTAGTCATTGGCGGAGACCTGCGCCTTGCGGAAAATATGCGCCGCGGCCGGGTGCACGGGGTGGAAGGGTCCCGGCGCGGAGGGCTCCGCGATGGTCGGCACGTCTTCCAAGCCCTCGACCTCCCAGGCCTCATCGCCGGCGATGACGAGGGTATTTTTACTCAAGTCCACAGCGACCTCGCCGTGGTCATAAAACCGTGGGGTGGCCGCGCGAGTGCCATCGCCGCCGACTCGTTCCGGCAGGCTATCTCCTACCAGCGGCGCGTCAAAGGCGATATTGATGTGCACTTGGAGGTCTTGTGTAAACCGCTCCGCAATGGCGGCGATATCTTCTTCCGCGTTGACCTGGGTGGTATCCGCATAGACGCCGAAGATGCCGTCTTGCACGATGGTTTGGGAGGCGCCGGTACCGATCAACCGTTCTGGGCGGTCCGCGCTAATAATGGCAAGCGGGGTATGCGAATAGTGCGCCTCAACCATCGCGGGCAGCGTATTGGCCACGGCCGTGCCGGAGGTCATCACTACCCCGACGTGGCGGTGCTGCACGCGCGCCATGCCCAAGGCGGTAAACGCGGCGCCGCGCTCATCAATGCGGGTGTGCACCCGGATATCCTCGCGCGCCAAGAGCGCAAGGGACAGCGGTGCGTTGCGGGATCCCGGGCACAGCACCACATCAGTAAGGTGGCGCGCCAATTGGGCGGCCACCTGTTCAGCCAGCTGCATCGATTCATTCATGCTGCCAGATTTTACCTATTGCGGCGCAGCGGCTGGCAATCGGCAATCGGCAATCGCGCCGCGCCCTGCCGCGCCGCCGAGCCGCCGCGCCACTCTGCCGCTACTACTGCCTAGCCCTGCTGCTGGTTGCCGCTATCGCCAAACAGATCCCGCAAGAGGCGCTCCACGTCGAGGTCATCGCCTTCTTCCAGGCGGTCCTGGATTTCCGGTGGCAGCTCGGTAGGAATATCTTCAGGGAGTTCGTCCTGCAGCTTTGGCAGATTGCGCAAGCGCTCAGAGATTCCAGGGCCCGCATCCTCGGTTTCGGTCACCGTGGTGGGCACCTTCGTGGTCGTGGTTTCCGTCACCGGTTCTGGCGCGGGCTTATCGGCATCGCTCGCGGCATTGCGCCACAAGAAGAACAGGGCGCCCGCCGCCAGGATGGCCACCACGGCGATGGCGGCGAAGACCCCGGCCATCCCGCCGTTCTTCTTTCCCCTGCCGCGCTGGTCCGGGTCATAGTCCGACGGCACCGGCTCATATTGCTGCTGGGAGTATTGCTGCTGGCCATACTGTTGTTGGCCGTACTGCTGCTGGCCATACTGCCCGCCGGGCTGCTGGTAGTTTTGTTGGTAATTCTGCTGGTAATCGGCGTTCGCGTCGAATTGCCGCGTCTCATTCTGCGGCTGCTGCGCGCCCGGGAAATACTGCTGTGGTCGCTGGTTGCGGGCGTTACCGGCCGCATTATCTGGGACGCGGCCTATCTGGCGCGTGGCATCCTCGGCCGGGCCAGACCACTGGCGGGTCTCGTCAGTGCCGCGGCCATCATCATGAGAGCCTTTTCGGCCATTGGAACCGTTTTCACCAAAGCCATTATTTGTCATGCCTACCAGATGTACATCATTTTCCTGTGAGTTCCCAGGGAGTCTCCCAGATGCCAGCGCCGAACCGAGGGAGAGGGTGCTAGCCCTGAGGTTGGCGCGCCCGCAGCGTCCTGCCGGTCGCGGTATCTTCAGCGGCCAGCTGACTTGGGGTGGCATCCGCGATGATCTGCCCGCCGTCTGCACCGGCGCCAGGGCCCATCTCAATGATGCGGTCCGCGCTGGCCAGAACGTTGAGATCGTGTTCGATGACGATCACGGTATGCCCGGCATCGACAAGCTTGTGCAGCTCCGCATTGAGCAGGGCAATATCGGCCGGGTGCAGGCCGGTTGTGGGCTCATCCAGCATGTAGACCGTGTGCCCGCGCCGCGAATTGCGGGAGCGCTGCAACTCCGTGGCGAGCTTGATGCGCTGCGCCTCGCCGCCGGAAAGCTCCGGCGCGCCTTGTCCTAAGCGGAGGTAGCCCAAACCCACGGCCTGCAGCGTGGCGATGGCCCGGTGGATCTTTGGTTCCTCGGCAAAGAACTCGGCGGCCTCGTCCACGGTGAGCTCCAGCACCTCTGCGATGCTGCGCCCGCGCCAGGTCACCTCGAGGGTCTCATCATTGAAGCGGGCGCCGCCACATTGCGGGCAGGTGGTATAGGACCCCGGCAAAAAGACCAGCTCTACCTCGATTTTTCCGGCGCCACCACAGGTAGGGCACTGGCCCTGCTTCACGTTGTAGGAAAAGCGCGAGACCGTCCACTTGCGCTCCTTGGCCTCTGGGGTGGAAGCAAAGAGCTTGCGCACGTTATCGAAAAGGCCGGTATAGGTGGCCAACGTGGACCGCGGGGTGCGGCCAATGGGCTTTTGGGAAATCTGCACCAGCCGGGAGACCTTATCTAGGCCCTCTACCCCGGCGAGCGAGAACTCGTGGCCGCCCTCGTCCGCATCGTCTTTATCCTCATCAGCCACGGCGGTGGCGGACTCCTTGAGGGTTTCTGCCAGCACGGTGCTCACCAGCGTCGATTTACCGGAGCCCGAAACCCCGGCCACCGCGGTAAATTGCCCCAGGCCAAAGTCCACATCGAGCCCGTCGATGCTGCGCGCGGAAATGCCGCGCAGGCGGAGGTGGTTGGAGGGGGTACGGGGGGCATCGGCAAGCGCGAGCTCCCGCTGCGCCAAGGCGCGGGCGGTGGGGGTATCGGCGTCGTAGTCCTCGACCGGCCCGGAATAAACCACCTTGCCGCCGCCCTCACCGGCGTAGGGGCCAACGTCCACGAGCCAATCCGCCTGGGCCACCAGATCCATATCGTGTTCTACCAGCAGCACCGAATTACCGGCGTCAATAAACCGGCGGCACATCTCCAGCACCGCCCCGCGCTCATCGGGGTGCAGGCCCGCGGACGGCTCATCGAGCACGTAGGCCACGCCAAAGAGGCCGGAACGCAGCTGGGCGGCGAGCCGAATGCGCTGCAATTCACCCGCCGAAAGGCTCTGGGTGGGCCGGTCCAGGCTCAGGTGCGCTAGCCCCAGCTCTAGGGCGGAGGTTAGCGCCGGAAGCACCTGCTTGAGCAGCAGATCCTCAGCGGAATTCTCCTCCGGTTCCTGCGCGCTGAGCACCTCATAGACCTGGTCCAGCGGCAGGGCGCCCAGCTTGTCGATGCTCATGCCCGCATACGTCACCTTGAGTGCCCGCGGGTTCAACCGCCGGCCGTGGCAGGTATCGCACTCGCGGGATTCCATGAAGGACAACGTGCGCTTGCGCAGCGATTCTGATTGGGTCTCCTGCAGCGTCTTGGTGAGGTAGCTGGCTACCGAGCGCCACGTGCCCTCATAATTGCGCTGAATCTGGTCCGCGCCGCGCAAGGGCTTCACAGTGACCACGGGGCGTTCTTCCGTAAATAGGATCCAGTCGCGATCTTCCTGCGGCAGGTCTTGCCAAGGCGAATCCAGGTCATAGCCCAAGTTCATGAGGATATCGTGAAAATTCTTGCCCGCCCACGCACCGGGCCAGGCCTTAATGGCGCCTTCCTCAATGGACAAGGTGGGATCGGGCACCATCGATTGCTCGGTGGGCTCGTGCACCACGCCCGCGCCCTGGCACTGCGGGCACATGCCCTCTGGGGTATTTGGTGAAAAGGCATCCGAGTAGAGGCCCTCAGGGTTATCCCCGGCGCGCGAGTACAATAAGCGCACGCTATTAGATAGCGCGGAGACCGTGCCCACCGTGGAGCGCGCCCCGCCGCCAGAGGTGGATTGCTGCAGCGCCACCGTGGGCGGCAAGCCCTCCACTTGGCTTACCTGTGGGTCCACCGCGGAGCTAATGAGCCGGCGCGCAAACGGCGCCACCGATTCCAGGTAGCGGCGCTGCCCTTCCCCGTGGATGGTGCCAAAGGCCAGGGAGGACTTTCCGGAACCAGAGACTCCCGTCACCGCCACGAGTTGGCCGCGCGGCATATCCACATCGACGTTGCGCAGGTTGTGTAAGTGGGCATCGCGAACCTTGATTGTCATGACCACAATCCTACCCGCGCACCAGCTTCCTAAGGCAACGCTTCGGCCCGCCACCCCCGCCGCGAATTGCCTACCGATCTGTCTACCACTCAGCCCGCCCAAGAATTAATTTCACGCCTGCCCGGGGTGTTCCGGCTGGCGAGCGCGCCCTGCCAGCACCAAGCTGCCGCCGGTGCATATTTCGCCGACACTCTTGCTGATAGACTTCATTGTCTATTATGACGATTCCGCTTGGTCTATAAGCTAGAAGGTAGGGCTCCGCGTTGACCGATAACACTTCATCCATCGCGCTGATTGGACTTGGCCCCCGCGGCATTTCCGTCCTCGAGCGCCTCGTGGCACAACTCAATACCGTGTCCCACCCGCCAGAGAAGCTAACGCTGCACCTTATCGATGATGCCCAGCACGGCGGCGGCAAGATTTGGGATATCAACCAGCCCAAATACCTGTGCATGAATACCTTCGCGCACGGCATGACGCTGTTTTCTGAGCCCAACTCCACGGTGGAGGCCCCAGTGGTGGAAGGCCCCACCATCTACGAGTGGATCCGCCTGACGCTTGGCGGTGCCCACGTGTCCCCCGGCGCCCGCGATTACGTCGCCGCCCATCCGCTGGATCCGCAGGTGCTTGAGGAATTCGGCCGCGCAGAACTGGAGAAGCTGCGCCCCGAATCCTATTTGCCGCGCGCGCTTTACGGCCACTACATCCTGTGGGTCTTCCGCTCCGTCTTGCAGGATGTACCAGGCTGGGTAGAGGTCAAGCAACACCACGCCCGCGTGGTGGATATTGCTTCCCGCGATGGCGCGGATATTTTGTACCTCACCGACGACACCACCGTTGAAGCAGGCTCCACCTTGGCGGTTACGGGCTGGCAGAACCAGGGTTATACCGAAAACGAGCGGTGGATTCTCAGGATCTTGGAAGAAAACCCCAGCCTGCGCTGGATCCGCGCCGATAACCCCATTGACCAGGGCGTTGACTCCATTAAGGACAATGAGAAGGTCCTCGTGCGCGGGCTTGGCATGGGCTTTTTCGATATCCTCATCCTGTCTACGGTGGGCGGCGGCGGTAAATTCGTCGAGGATTCCTCCAAGCCTTGGGGCATGCGCTATGAAGCCACCGGCACCGAGCCCACTTTTGCGGCCGCCTCCCGGCGCGGCTATCCCTTCCTGCCGCAATCCGATGAAGGATCGCTGCCACCGGCAGCGAAAATCCCGCGCCTGAAAAAGGTCGTCGCCGAGCTGTCCCACCGCACGGGCCCGCGCTCCATCAACTATGACACTGAGGTGTGGCCTGCAGTCGCCCGCGATGCCTACCAGGCCTATATCGATACCCTCGTCCGCGTCGAGCCGGAGAGCCTGCGCACCTCCCGCGAGGACATCATTGCCGCCCTCGATGCCACCCCGGTGGATGCAGGGGTGGCCTATAACGGCCTAGCCCAACTGGATGAGGTCATTAAGCGCCATACCACCAAGGATTTCAGCCTGCTGCGCTGGATGCACCTGCTCACGGAGGATTTTTCCAGCCAGCAGGAGCTCACCGAGCACATCGTGCAGAGCCTGTGCGAGGACCTGGCAGAGGCCCAAAAAGGCCCGGATAGTCCGGTGCGCGCCGCCCTGTGGTCGGTCGGTTTCTCCCGCAAACCCACCCAGGTCCTCGGCGCCGAGGGTCGCTATACCTTGGAGTCGCGCCACCACATGTTTGATAAGGCCATTACCTTGGGCCAAACCACGTGCTCCGGCCCGCCGCCCTTCCGCACGCAGCAATTGCTGGCGCTTGTCGATGCCGGCATCGTCAGCTTCGTCGGCGGCAACCCCGTCTTGGGCACGAATGCCGATGCCGACGAATGGACCATGAGCTCCAGCGCATCCGGCGGCAAGCGCATCCCGGGCACCACGCTTCTCGATGCCTGGGTACACAAGCCCGACATCCGCCGCACCCCTCACGATTCCTTCATGCACTCCCTCGTGGAATCCGGGCGCGTGCGCGCGTTTACGGAAACCGCAAGCGATGGCATCGAGGTACCCACCGGCTCGCCTGCTGAGGACCCCGATACCCGCCAGGTCCACAACGCCGACGGCACGGTGGATAAGCGCCTGCACCTCGTGGGAATCCCCGCCCACGCCGAGTACCCGGATACCACCTTGGCCCCGCCCATTCCGGGCACGGATTCGTGGTTCATCCAGGAAGCCGATAAGGCCGCCGTGCACGCGGCCCAGGTAGCACTCGCGGGGCAAGCGTAGCTAGCAGCGAGGGGGCAGGCAACCGCCTGCCCATTACGCTGTTAGCAGTTCCGTTCAGAGGAGCCCAGGATTCATACTCCTAGCCCCATGCTGGGGCAGGTTATGTTTATCTGCGTTCGGACCTGACCCCCATTTGGTGGACACCTGATATCCAGCCCAGTCGGACTGGGAAGAAAGGTAATCTACCACCATGTCCAGGTACTCCGAACAGTTCAAACGCGATGCCGTAGCCCTCTATGAAAACAATGAGGACCTCTCGCTGAACTCAGCATCAGCAGAGCTCGGTATCAATCGAGCCTCGCTGCATTCTTGGGTCAAAAAGTACGGCACCGGCAAACGTGCCCGCATAAAAGCAGTGCATGATAAAGCCCAAGCGGCGAATGATTCTGCGCGAATCCGTCAGCTGGAAAAAGAAGTCTCTAAGCTGCGCGAAGAACGCGACATCCTGCGTAAGGCCGCGAAATATTTTGCCGAAGAGACTCACTGGTGATCCGCTTCCAGTTTGTCGATGACCACCGAACCGAGTACTCGGTTAAGCGGATGTGCGATGCGTTAAAGCTGAATCGTTCCTCGTTTTACAAGTGGGTGAGCACCCGTAAAAAACGCAGGTTAAAGATGTATTCTGATGCCGTTATTGGTGCAAGAATAAAGACCATCTTTGAAGTGTCCCAGGTTTTGTTCCGTTTGAGTAGATGGGAAAATCTGGAACATGCCGAGAAAATTTGACCAGGATGCAAAGGACCGTGTGGTCCGTCTCGTGGAAGACCGCATCGTGGCGGAAAATATGTCGATGCACCCCGCGTGCCAGGCAGTAGCCCCAAAGCTGGGGGTTTCATGGCACACGGCTCGTCAATGGACTTAAGCCTGCCCGCCGTGCGGGGAGCATCCCAGAACCTGTGCCTGAAGATTTGGCTGCCGAAAACGCGAGGCTACGCCGCGAAAATCAAGAGCTACGCGATACTAATGAGCTACTGAAGGCCGCGTCAGCTTTTTCGCGTCGGAACTCGACCCAAAACGTTAAGAAATGATCCGGTTCATCGATGAAAACCGGAATCGTTTCACTGCCCGAGTTCATCTGCAAGACGTTGAAAAATAACCGGGCTGGTGGGTTTATCACCTCGCGTGGGTATCGCCAGTCCAAGGCTCGCGGGTTAAGTGCTCGTCGACTTCGTGATGCTGCGTTGGTTGAACGCATTAGTGCTGTTCATAGAGATAATTATGGTGTCTACGGTGTGCGGAAAATGTGGCATGCTCTTCGCCGTGAAGGAATCGATATCGGTCGTGAACACGCTACCCGGCTGATGCGCCTGGCCGGTGTTTCTGGCAAAGGCAAAGGCGGATCACCGATTACAACCCGAAAAGCTAACGTGCCTGATCTGCGCCCGGATTTGGTTGAGCGTGAATTCAAAGTTCAAGGCCTAAAATAAACTGTGGGTGGCCGACATTACCTACGTGCGCACGAAGAAAGGCTTTGTGTATGCCGCATTTGTCACCGACGTTTACTCCCGGCGGATCGTTGGGTGGGCGTTATCAGATTCGATGCGCACTTCAAGCACTGCCGCTGCAAGCTCTCAACCAGGCGACCCAAGTGTGCTGAGGAAACAACAGGTCTCATTCACCATTCGGATCACGGATCGCAGTACGTCAGCGTTGTCTACAACCAGCGCCTTTCCCAGCATGGCATTGCCGCTTCCACCGGAAGTGTCGGTGACTTATATGACAATGCTCTGGCTGAAAACGTTAACGGCCCCTCATAAGAACGAGCTAGTCCATACTCGCAGGTGGGATGACGTTGTAGAGGTAGAAATTGCGACGTTCGAGTGGGTGTCATGGTGGAACGAGACTAGGCTCCACCAAAGCTTGGGATACCGAACCCCGGTCGAGGTGGAAACCGAGTTTTGGAAGCAGAACTTGCCACAGGCAATAATAGAAATCAAGGCAAATGCCTAGGAACAAAACTCGGGGCACTTCACTTCCCGGCACAACAAGGTCAAATTTTTCTTGGCTACATTCCCGGAGTAGGGCCAGGGCCCATGGATCGGAAATGCTCCCGTCTTCGTTAGCTGAGATGGCATACGGCGGGTTAGCAGTAGCAACCTCTACGTCCCTTTTTTGGCGCAGGGTTGCCACCAGATCGGCGCCACTTGAAGAATCATCAACTACTAATATTTTCATTTTTCCGTGTTCCCCACATTGCTTGGCTTATGGTTATTGCCACAATGAGCATCAACAAAGTTAACTGAATTGGTTCGACTTGAGAGCCCAATGCCACCTCGGTAGCCATCACCACGGCCGGAAGGGCCGCGATGATCAGTGCCGAGATGAAAGGCGGCGCTAAGGTAATTCCCCACTGCAAGAGCAGGATAGGAAAAGTAATGCACATCACCGATAGCAGGACGATTGACAGGGTAGAGCCTCGAAGCATCTCCGCTTCCACGGAAAAGAAAGCCACGAGACCGCTAATAATCCAAGCTAAGTGAAACCTCACTGCTGCAATCGTGAGAACGCTGTTCCCTTGTTCAGTAGCCCAGCGCGAGGAGTAAAGCACTCCTACCGCAGAAATTCCTGCGCCTACAGCTAGAGCGAAACCCAGATAAGACTGGGGTGAACTGCTTCCCGTTCCTAGGAAGAAAAACATAGAGCCAGAACCACTACTGCAGTTGCTGACACCAATGAACTGCTGAGCCTTCTGGCCGACCAAGTCATTATTACTGCGACAATAAAAGGGCCGACTCCTGTTTCGATGACACTTGCTGCAGTGGGCTGCATCAAAGTAGTGGAAACATAGAATAAGCAGAAAGCGCCCGCAGTAAACAGATTGAGGCTTGCTGCAGTTGTCATTTTCATGGGGGGATGCGGTGTTTCCGTAGCTCGGTATTTTCTACGATAAAACGCTAAATAGACCACTGTGGAGATAATCGCCGCGATAAGAAACGCTGAAAACGTAGTAAAAGTAGATAGCTCTGGGTCTACTTGGGCTCCGACTATCGCAGTGCCGATTCCTTGCCATAGGACAGCTAGGGCTACGATAACCGCCCCTACACCTGCTTTATTGGACTGGATCATAAAACCTTACCCTCAAAATCCGTAAAGTTAACTTAATAGGTGCTGTTGCAAAGTTGGGCGGAGAGCAGCGAAGACTCAGTTTCTCATTCCCTGATGGCCGCTGCGTGTGGGCGTTGTTAGGCCGTCTCGAAGACCCGGTTGACGATCACCGCGTCCGGGTTCGGTTGCCCGTAGGCAAACATCGTACCTAGCCCTTTCCGCAATGAGTGCATCGCCTCCATCCCTTTCAACGTCCGATATGCAGATGTCCGGTTCTTAAACGCGCCTTTCGGCCCGAGAATCCGCTTCAGCCGACCATGGTCGCCTTCCAGGATGTTGTTGAGGTATTTCACCTGCCGGTGTTCCACTGTTGGCGGGCAGATTCCCTCTGACTTCAACTCGGCGATTGCCCTGGCTAGGGAGGGTGATTTATCGGTGTTGATCACTCTGGGATACCCGGCTGACGCATTGGATCTGAGGGCCTTGGCCAGGAAACGCTTCGCTGCGGCCACGTTCCGCTTCGGAGATAGGTAAAAGTCCAGGGTCTGGCCACCGGCGGTGATCGCCCGATAGAGGTAGCACCACCTGCCGCCGACCCGGATATAGGTCTCATCCACCCGCCAGGAACTGGCCTGCCAGTCAGGTACCTGCCGGTACCACCGTGTTTGCTTGTCCAGCTCAGGGGCGTATTTCTGGACCCAGCGGTAGATCGTGGTGTGATCGACCGGCACGCCCGGCTCGGTCATCATTTCCTCCAGATCGCGGTAGCTCACCCCGTAGCGGCAGTACCACCGCACTGCCCGCAGAATGATGTCACGGGGGAAATGACGACCGGAGAAGATACCCATGGCTGTGATTATTTCACCTCGCTCTTCCTACTGCCCCAACTTTGCAACAGCACCCAGCAACCTAAAGTCAACACACCCCCAACAAACCCACCCACGAAGTTGACAACCTATATAGGAACATCCTCTCGCTCTAGCCGTTTTCGAGCAGCCCAAGGAGCCGTTCGCGCAGCTCATTTTTGCGCTCCACTACCGCGGAGTCATCGCTGCCGCTGCGCGGGCGGGGCAGCCCAACTTCAATGTCCTCGATGATGGTGGCCTCTGGCCCCGGCGACATGACCACAATGCGATCCGAGAGCAATACTGCCTCATCCACGTCGTGGGTGACCATGACCACCGTGCGGCGGTTTTCTTCCCACACATTTAGCAGCAACGACTGCAGCTGGCGGCGGGTTAGCGCATCCAATGCGCCGAAGGGTTCATCGAGCAATAAGATATCCGAGCCGATGGCGAAGGCGCGCGCCAAACCGACGCGCTGCTGCATGCCTCCGGATAACCGCGACGGGCGCCGGTCGGCCGCATGGCCCAAGCTGACCTCGTCGAGGAAGTCCTGCGCAATCTTGCTGCGCTCTGCCTTCGATAGCTCCGGGCGGGCCGATCGCAGCCCGAATTCGATATTCCCGCGCGCCGTCATCCAGGGCAGGAGCGCGTGATTTTGAAATACCACGCCGCGGTCAGGACCTGAGCCGGTCACGGCCTCTCCTCGCGCGCGCACCTCGCCGGTAGAGGGGAATGCCAGGCCCGCGATCATATTCAGCATGGTGGATTTGCCGGAGCCCGATGGCCCCAGCACGGACACGAACTCGCTTTCCCCAATGGATACTGAAGTTTCCCCAATGATCTTCGTTGGGCCGTAGCTTTTGGTAATACCAGCAAATTCGATATGGGCATTAGTCATAGCGCACCACTTTCTGCAGGGAAGCAACGAGGTAATCCAGGGCCAATCCGATAACACCGATAAGCACGATGACCACAACGATGGCGTCAATATCGAGGCGGTTCCACATATTCCAGACAAAGAAACCGACGCCCTGCCCGCCGACGAGCATTTCCGCGGCCACGATGACCAACCAAGCGGTCGATAGCGATTGCCGCATGCCGGTGATAATCCCCGGCAGCGCAGCCGGCCCGACGATATAGAGGAGCTGCTGCATCCGGTTCGTGCCGAGCGTGGCCGCCAGGTTCTTATACGTGGGGTGAATCCCGCGAACCGCCTCGATGGTATTGAGCAGCGTCGGCCACAAGGCGGAGAGGATGATGACGAAGACGGCGGTATTTTCGGCATCGCGAAGCAGTGCCAGGCCTAGTGGCAGCCACGCCAGCGGGGACACGGGGCGCAGGATCTGGACAAAGGGATCCGTCGCGCGGCGGAAGGTAGCAGAAGATCCCAGCCAAAAGCCCAGCGGAATGGCTATCACCATGGCGATGGCAAAGCCGATGAGCACGCGGCGCAGGGAAGCCACCATGTGCCAAAAGATGCCCACCGAGGCCGGCCCATCCCGGTAGAAGGGATCAGAGAGTATCTCCACGGCCCTGTCCCAGGTGCGCGCGGGAGTGGGGGCGATATCGGAAAGCCAGCCCGCAGCCGCGACCGCCTGCCAGATGGCGATGAAGGCAATGAAAAGCGCAATACCCAGGCCTATTGCCTTCCACGGGCTCTCCCGCCGCTTCTTCCGGCTGGCGGTGCGGCCCGAATGGAGCGCTGCGGTGTGAGTGCCAGTGGAGTGCGCTGTGCTGGTGCTAGTGCTGTGATTTTTCAGTGTGGTCATAAGCGTGGGGGTCCTTAACGCTGGTATCCGGCGGTGGGGTGCAGGGGATCGAAGGTATGGCCGTTGATTTCCACTGGGTCCGTAGTGAGATCGACCTCGCGCGGCAAGACGGATTTTGTGACGTCTATGAGCGCTTGATCATCCATCGGCATTGCCTTTCCGCCCAGATCCCAGCGGGCCATTTGGGCGGCCATCCACGTAATTGCGGTGGCAGAGGTGCTGCCGCCGAACTTAATCATCTGTGGATCCACCAGTTCTTTGCCGTCCCAGGTGGTGTAATTTCCGGCCAACGCCCGCGAGATCAGCTCTTCCTTCTGGTTCAGGTACTTCTCCTTGGCCAGCATGGAGGCCGAATCGTGGACGTGGTGCGGGCTATCGACGTACTGCGCGCCTTCGTGCAGCGCCGCGACTACGCGGTCGCGCACGCCCCGGTCCACTTCCTTTGCCACGGCCACCGAGCAACACGGGTGGTTATCCCACATCTGGCGGGTGGGCACAAAGGCCCGGCCCGATCCGGTAGTCAGGGCGCGCTGATTGAAAGGTTCTGGGCCAATGAAGCCGTCGATGGTGCCTACCGAAAGTTGCGCCACCATATCGGCCGGGCGCAAGAGGCGCAGCTCCACATCGGAGACCGGATCGACCCCGCCGGCCACGAGGTAATCGCGCAGCAAGAGGGCATGCACGGAGTATTCAAAAGGTATGCCCAGGACCATGCCCTTCAGATCCGCGGGCCGCGACACGGTATCCAGGTGGGAAGTGGACAAGGTCAGTGCCTGCCCATTGGTGTTTTGCGTAAAGGCCAACTCGGTGGGCCGGGAGGCATTGGTGGCACCGGCATCGATGGCCAGCGGCATGGGCGAGAGCATGTGCGCCACGTCTAAGGCGCCGGTGGCATAGGCGGTCCAGAGATCTGCCCATCCCGCGAATTTGCGCAGCTCAACGTTGAGGCCCTGCTTTGCAAAGGCGCCCAGCCCGTCGGCGGCGACCAGCGGGGACGCGCACGCGATGGGCACGAATCCGATGGTGAGGGTTTCCCCGCCCCGCCCGGATGTCCCGGACTGAGCCTTGTCCTCCTGTCGCGGCGAGGAACACGCAGAGAGCACCTGCGAGCCCACTGCTACTCCGCCCATTGCTACTGCGCTGCGCAGTATCTGCCGTCGCGACAGCTTCAGATCGTGAACCATGTGTTCTTTCTTAACTAGACCAAGTGGTTTGTTCAGAACGAACCTAGGCTAGGCGCACTACGGTGTCAATTTCTAAATTCACAGGTCAGCAAATGCGGTGCACACATTTATATTCACTCTAGACCTGGCATTCTCTACAAAATAGACCCCTTGTTCTAGATTTATATTTGCCTTCGCGTTACCATGGCGCCATCAGTTAATAAACATCTGATACAAGGAGCAATTTAATGTCTGATCTCACCCCAAACCACAACGAAGGCGACGCTCTCGAGCCCATTGATGGCGAGAAGCTCAACGACCTAGCGCAGAAGAACATCGACAACCCTGAGGGCGCTAAGAAGCACGTCCGCACCCACACCGAGGCTGACGGTTTCTTCCGCAATAACACCACCGTGCGCGACCACACCATCAAGGTGGGCGAGCCTTTGCCGCTGCTTGGCGATGACTCCGCACCCAACCCCACCGAGGTCGCCCAGGCTGGTCTTGGCGCCTGCATCAACGTTGGCATCCAGGCCATCGCTCAGCACCGCGGCGTTACCCTGACCAAGCTCGAGCTCGACATCGTCGGCGATATCGACCTCTCCCCCACCTGGGGCGTAGGCGACTTGGCTGAGGACAAGCGCCCAGGAGTTTCTGACGTCAACGTTAAGGTCAACATCGACGGCGACGCCGATCAAGAAACCCTGCAGAAGATCGTGGACGACGCCATCAAGTGGTCCCCGGTTGTTAATACCTACACCCGCCCGGCCAACCTCACCCACGAGTTGGTCTAAGGTTTAGATAGACAAAAGTGAAGTGCCCCGAGTTTTGTTCCTAGGCATTTGCCTTGGTTTCAATTATTTCCTGTTGCGGGTCTGCTTCCACAATTCGGTTTCCGCCTCGGCCGGGATTCGATCTCCCAGGCTCAGGTGGAGCCTTACCTAATTCCGCCACGGGACCCACTCAAACGTGGCTACTTCTATCTCAATAACATCATCCCACCAGCATGTATGGATGAGTTCGGGATCTGACCCCCTGTTTGGTGGACACCTGATATCCAGCCCAGTCGGGCAGGGTGATCTACCACCATGTCCAGGTACTGAGAACAGTTCAAACGCGATGCCGTGGCCCTCTATGAGAACAATGAGGACCTCTCGTTGAACTCAGCATCAGCCCAGCTCGGTATCGACCGTGTCTCGCTACATTCTTGGGTCAAAAAGTACGGCAGCGGCAAACGTGCCCGCATTAAAGCCGTGCAGGATAAAGCCCAAGGGGCGAATGATTCCGAACAGATCCGCCAGTGAAAGAAAAGAAGTCTCTAAGCTGCGCGAAGAACGCGACATCCTGCGCAATGCCGCCACATATTTTGCTTAAAGCAACTCACTGGAGTTCTGCTTCCAGTGTGTCTATGACCACCGAACCGAATACTCGGCTTATACGGATGTGCCACGTTTTAAAGCTTAATCGTTCCTCGTTTTATTAATGGGCCCAAACCCGTAAAACTCGCAGGTTAAAGATGTATTTTGATGCCGTTCCGGGAAGTCTTCCGGTGGCGCATGCGCTACAACACGCGCCGACAGCACTCCTGGTGCAATCTTGTAGCGCCGGATGTCTTTGAAGCCGAAACTTCAGCTACACTGACTAAAGCAGCATAGCTAACCCCGACGTGTCCACTTTCCGAGGGCAGGACGACTACGAGGATCACAATGCCGTTAAAAGCTCGCGATTTTATACCACCACTAGTCTTTCTAGGAATGGCACTCTATTTCGCAATCGAGTGGCAGGTAATTGCAACGGTTATCATTGTTTGGTTTGGCCTAGTGTTCATTGAATATTTGGTCTCCAGAAAAAAGCCCAAGCAGCAACAATAAACCTTGGATTCTAGGGGCCGTTGCAACATGCACCTAAGGGAAAGTGTTGCAACGACCCTCTCAACGCAAGATTAGCCGTTAAGCACCAGTAGTTTGCGCTTTCAGGAGCAAACTACAGGAATTGCCACGATTCCCGGAGGCGCTCGTACCACCAGTCGCGGCGGTTGGCTGGGGCAGCCAAGGCGGACAGGCGGTCCGGTTCTGGGGCAAGGATCTCGGCGCGCAGATGGCCGTCGTGTAGCTGGCGGGGCGCGGTGACATCTTCTTCGAAAAGGCTGCCCGTTGCCAGGCCCGCTGCGGCCGGGGTGACGTCGATGTCCTCATCGTCATAGATTTGCGGCAACGCCGCCACTGCCGCCAAGCCCATATTGATGCCAATAGAAGTATCCAGCGCCGAGGCCACCGTAATATCCATGTGCCGTTCGCGCAGGTGCTGTGCCACCTCGAGGACGCGGCGCACCCCGCCCAGCGGCGCGGGTTTGACCACCGCCACATCGGCCGCCTGCAGATCCGCCACACGGTACGGATCCTCAACCTTGCGAATGGATTCATCCGCGGCCACGCGCACAAAAAGCCCGTTGCGCATGAGCTGCCTGCGCACCTCCACCAGTTCTTCCGCGCTCGCGCAGGGTTGTTCCATGTAGTCCAACGGCATGAGCGCCTGGGCGGCCTCTACCGCTTCGGCCACACTCCAGCCGCCATTGGCATCCACGCGCAGCACCGAGATAACGCCCCGGGCGCTCACGTGTTCGCGGACGGCGTGGACGCGTGCGATGTCATCGGCAAGCGTCTGGCCCTTCTCCGCCACCTTGATCTTGAACGTCCGGCAGCCGGGGTAGCGATCCACAATCGCCGGGACCTCACTGGCGGGAACGGCGGGAATGGTGGCATTGACCTCTACCCATTCGCGGACGGGCTTAGGAAAACCCTCGTAAGCGGCTTCCAACCCGGCGCGCAGCCACGCGGCCGATTCCGCGGGCCCGTATTCCAGGAACGGCGCAAATTCACCCCAACCGGCTGGCCCATCAATAAGCAACGCCTCCCGCGTGGTGATGCCGCGAAACTTCACGGCCAGCGGGAGGGAGACTACGTGGGCGCGGTCGAGAACGTCTTCTATGTTCATAGAGCCATACTATCCGGCATTACTTACCACTACCTAAGTTGGGATGCCCACAGTTGCTCATCGGAGCCACTCAGCAGGGTTAATATTTACCCCCAATGGGTGGATATATTCTGCCTAATCTACAAATGTTCCGGATAATGAGATATACTCTTATATGAGAACTGAACCTCAGTAAGCGTCGGCTCGTTTCCGGCGTTGAATGCTCCAGCCGAACCTTCGGGTTCGGCTTTTCTTATATCTGAAAGGCCTTCACTTGTCCCTCTCCTACCGCGTTGGTATCGATGTTGGCACCTATTCTCTGGGATGCGCCGCCATTGAAGTAGATGATCATGACCAGCCAATCAATATTCTGAGCTCGGTATCACTTATTCACGACTCTGGGCTGGAGCCGGGTCACAAGTCCCCGATAACTAGGCTTGCGTCTTCCGGCATAGCTCGACGAACCCGTCGCCTTTATCGTCGCCGGCGTCGCCGCATGATAAATCTGGAAAAATTTCTCACCGCCCAAGGATGGGAAACTCGCCCCTTTGAGCATTACTCCGATCCCTATCTCCCTTGGAACGCACGCGTTGCGCTGGTCAATGGATATATCTCCGACGATACCCAGCGAGGAATGTACCTCTCTATCGCTTTCCGCCATATTGCCAACCACCGTGGCTGGCGGAATCCGTACTGGAAAATATCGAGCTTGTACTCCCCAGACAAGCCGAGCGATGCCTTTGAACAGATCCGCAAAGAACTCGAGAAGTCTACTGGCCGCAAGATTCCAGAGACCGTTACCGTCGGCCAATTAATTTCCTTTGCACAGTTTGGCAAGGACAGGCTACGAGGTAGTGGAAAGCAAAAGGACAAGAAGAAACCACAGAAGCAAGTTAAGCAGGCAGTAATCTCAGCTCGTCTTCATCAGATTGATCACGCTCGCGAAATCAACGAAATCTGCCGCGTGCAGAAAATTGATGACACCCTGAGAAAGCAGATTTTAGATCTTGTCTTCGCCGCAGAATCTCCCAAAGGTGCACAAATTGGGCGCGTAGGAAAAGACCCGCTGCAACCAAAGCTACTCCGTGCTCTAAAAGCTTCCGATGCATTTCAGCAATACCGAATCGCCTCTTTGACTGGAAACCTGCGTATCTACCGCGACGGTGTCTCTACCCCTCTCGACCGAGACGAAAAACTCATCGTCTTCAACTACCTGATCAACCTCTCTCATAAAGTGGAACCATCGTGGCTCAAGGTTGCCGAGGTCTTAAACATCGACAGGGGCCAGCTACGTGGTACTGCGACGATGACCGATGACGGTGAACGCGCTGGGGCTACACCCCCAGTGCACGATACCAACAGAACTATCTTGGGGTGCAAGGTAAAATCCCTCGTGCACTGGTGGGAAGGCGCCAACGACGATGAGCGTGCTGCGATGCTGAAGTCCCTATCCAACTCCGAGGTGGAAGACTTCGACTCCCCAGCCGGAGCACAAGTTCAAGCATTCTTCGCGAATTTGGATGAATCTGAACAAGAGAAACTAGATTCCCTTCACCTCCCAATTGGGCGTGCTGCATACAGTGAAGACACCTTGATGCGTCTGACTAGCCGAATGCTCGACGAGAATTTAGATCTTTATGAAGCACGCCTAGCTGAGTTTGATATCCCCAAAGACTGGGCACCTCCCGCGCCTCGAATTGGCGAACCCGTTGGAAATCCAGCTGTAGATCGTGTCCTTAAAGGAGTGGCACGGTGGTTAGAAGCTGCAGCAGATGAATGGGGTGCTCCCAAGTCTGTGGTCATTGAGCATGTTCGCGATGGCTTCATCAGTAAATCCAAAGCCATTGAAATTGACCGAGCTAACAACGCCCGCCACAAGCGGAACCGAGAGCTCTTCAAGCAAATGCAGGAAAACCTAGGCATCGACGGAAAACTGCGCAGTTCGGATTTGTGGCGCTACCAATCCGTACAAAGGCAGAACTGCCAATGCGCGTACTGCGGCTCTCCTATTACCTACACAACCTGCGAGATGGACCATATTGTTCCACGTGCGGGGGAAGGATCCACGAACACTAGGGACAACTTAGTTGCCACCTGCCATCGCTGCAACCTTGCGAAGAAGAACATTCCTTTTGCTGTGTGGGCTGCGCAAACCAATATTCCAGGCGTCAGCGTCAAAGATGCACTTGATAGGACACGGCACTGGTCAGAAGATTCCGGAATGACTCGAAAAGACTTCGAGAAATTTCAAAAGAACGTCTGCGACCGGTTAAAGCGCACCGTTGTCGATGAACCTTTAGATGCTCGTTCCATGGAGTCAGTAGCGTGGATGGCAAACGAACTGCGAGGCCGAGTGACGCAACGGTTCCAGGAAGAAAATACTGTGGTCAACGTCTACCGTGGTGAGCTTACTGCAGAAGCGCGCCGAGCTGCAGGTATCTCCGACAAGCTACGGTTTATTGACGGAACCGGAAAGTCCCGACTCGACCGACGTCACCATGCAGTCGATGCGGCAGTAATTGCATTCACCCAAAACTATGTCGCGGAAACCTTAGCGATTCGTTCCAATAAAAAGCGTGAAGCTCAACTTCTACAGAATGCCCCACAGTGGAAAGAATTCACTGGGGCCGATGCAGAACACCGCGCTGCATGGAATGCTTGGCTTCCCAAGATGCAGAAACTGGCTGTCCTACTGCAAAAGGCATTAGATGAAGATCGCATCACCGTTACCTCCAACTTGCGTTTACGCCTAGGAAATGGGCGTGCACACGAAGATACCATTGGAGAATTGAAGACCATTCGAGTCGGCGACGCCATCTCCGTCACTGATATCGACCGCGCCTCTAGTGAAGCATTGTGGTGTGCGCTTACCCGCGAACCGGACTTCGATGAAAATAACGGACTCCCAGAAAATCCAGATCGCCGGATCCGCATTCACGGGACTTGGTATGACGCAGAAGATGAGATTGAAGTCTTCCCCATAGCTGCTGGCGCCATCAAGGTTCGTGGCGGCTATGCCGAGCTTAGCCACTTCCATCATGCACGCATTTACAAGATTCCCGGCAAGAAAGCGCCGGTTTATTGCATGCTTCGCGTCTATAACGCCGATCTCATTCGACACCGTCACGAAGATCTGTTTTCTGTTGAAATCAAGCCACAAACCATGTCTGTCCGGCAAGCAGAACCCAAGCTGCGAAAGGCACTGGCAGAAAATACGGCAGAGTACCTAGGTTGGCTCGTCACCAATGATGAGCTGGTTATCGATACTTCCGAATTCGTTACTGGCCATATCGCAGAGTTTCAAAACGAATTCGGTCAAGTCCGGCGTTGGAGATTGGATGGCTTCTACTCCCCATCAAGGTTAAGACTTCGGCCCCTTCAAATGAGTGCTGAGGGTTTATCCAGGGATGCCTCAGTAGGACCCAAAAAGATAATTGATGATCCGGGATGGCTTACTGCTATCAATAAGCTCTTTGGTGGGGGACACGTTACGGTGATAAGACGTGACGCTTTGGGCAGAGCAAGGCTTACCAGCCATGCGCACCTTCCAATCTCATGGAAGGCGGAGTAAAAATGAATGCTGGATGGCGAGTAATAGACTGTCTAAATCTCCGCGGTTCACTTCGATATTCTCGAGGTCAACTCGTCATCAGCAAGAACGGCGCTGCCGATGTCACCATTCCCCTATCCCAAATTGCAGTAGTTCTTATCGGTTCCAAGAGTTCAATTAGCGGCGCCGTACTTCAGAAATTTGGTGACTATGACATCGCAATGATTGTCTGCGATTGGAGGGGAGTTCCAGTATCTGGGGCATATCCGTGGAACCCGCACTCCAGGATGGGCGCACGACAGCAAGCACAAGCGCAGCTTTCTGTCCCTAAAAAGAAACAGGCGTGGACCCGGATAGTCGCCGCCAAAATCCACGGTCAGGCGTCCGTGTTGAAAGCTTTGCAAAAGACCGGAGCCGATGAGCTGATTAAACTATCTCGCACTGTGAAATCCGGAGACCCTGAAAATCGAGAGGCCCTAGCAGCCCGAAAATATTGGTCTTGTCTTTCGCATGATCAAGCATTCTCACGCTTACCTGGCGCTGGCGATCCTGGTTGGAATTCCGCTTTAGATTACGGCTATACGCTCTTGCGCGGCTACGGAATTCGTGCCATCGCTGGTGCTGGCTTGTCTGGAACATTGGGCGTGTTTCATCATGGCCGTGGAAATAATTGGGCTCTTGTGGACGATCTCATGGAGCCATTCAGACCTATGGTGGACCAAATCGTGTTCACAAACATCAACTATGGTGCGGGACTAGATGCTGCACAAAAGACGGCAATTTCCACTGCTCTAACTTGGGCCTTCGAAGCTGGTGGAAAGTCATTAAGCACCGTTTTTAATGAATTTGGCCAGCACTATGGTCTGTATGTCGAGGGAGCAGTTCGTGACCTAAGCGTACCCCGTTGGGAAGGAATCCTCGATGCCAGCGAAGGATAGTGAACCAATGTGGTGTGTGGTGATGTTCGATCTGCCTGTTAAATCTAAGAAACAAACTAGTGAAGCGAACAAATTCCGAAACCATCTCTTGGACCTCGGATTCTGCAGGTCTCAACTAAGCGTTTATGTCCAATACTTCCCACTGTCTTCTAGGATTGCCTCGACCGTCAAACAAATAAAGACTGCTCTCCCAGAAGGAGGCGATATCAGGATAGTTTCCGTCACTGATAATCAGTGGGCAAAAGCCATCAGATTTTCTAAAGCAGAGCCCTCTGAAGTAGAGGAAAAACCATCCCAACTCGTAATTTTTTAACGCAGGATCACCAATAAACTCCAGTTAAACGGCCCTTTTCGGGCCGCACTGAAGTCTATCAGGGGTAATGAGAACTGAACCCCAGCTGGTCGCTGCGCATACTGCGGAACCAAAGAAGTCTATCAGGGGTAATGAGAACTGAACCCCAGCCTTAGGGCTAGCCTCCGCTTCGTCCAGGGAAGTCTATCAGGGGTAATGAGAACTGAACCCCAGCTACACGCAATGCGTACTTGCAACGTTGTGAAGTCTATCAGGGGTAATGAGAACTGAACCCCAGCAGGTGCTCATTTATTCACCTCTTCCCAGGAAGTCTATCAGGGGTAATGAGAACTGAACCCCAGCTGCGGTCACTGAGAACGCATCCGCCCCAGAAGTCTATCAGGGGTAATGAGAACTGAACCCCAGCCTGGTCCTGGGGCATGGTGCTCGCCTACGAAGTCCAACAGGAATAATGAGAACAAAACCTCCGCTGCCAGAACATACGCAACTCTGCGCCCACGGTATTCTAACTGGTACCTCAGAAACCATTGACCCCAGCCCCCACCCCGGCTACGTTGGTTCCTACCTACCCCTGAAGGAGGAACCATGTTATTGGCAGAGGCATTAGCGGAGCGCGCCCAGGCGCAGGAGCGGCTTAATGAGCTGCGCGAGCGCCTGCTCTCCGTCGTCCGCGTGCAGGAGGGCGATACCCCGGACGAGGATCCGGCCGAGCTTTTGCGCGAGTTGGAGGGCGTTACCGGGCGCATCGATAAGCTCGTGCAGGCCATCAATGCCACGAACGTCGCCACCGATTTTGATGGCGAGAAGAACCTGATGCAGGCACTTGCGCTTCGCGATGGCCTCGTGCGCACCCGCCGCATCTACCACGACCTCGCCCAGGCCGCGGGCGCGCGCCAAGACCGCTACTCCCGCGCGGAGATTAAGTTCGTGGCCACGCTGCCGGTAGCAGAACTGCGCAAGCGAGTTGATGACCTGTCCAAGCAGTACCGGGAGCTTGATACCCGCATCCAGCAGTTGAACTGGAATACGGAACTGATAACTTCATAGCGAAGCTTTAGTCATGCCACGCCGCGCGCGTGGCGGTAGCCTTTACGCACTTGCAGCGAGTATGCCCCCGCCTTCGAGGGGAAATTCGAGGACATCTAGGCACCCTTTGGCGTTAAAGGGTTGAGGAAGTTCGAGTCTTCCCACAGGATTGATGACCGCGCCGGCATAGGGTACACGGGTACATTGCGGGATAACCCCTCGCAGTTATTGAGTATCGATTATTACCAGCATGCTGGGCAGTGCGTAGAGGTGAGGGTTGGGAATGGGGACTAAACTTTTTCGCGCCCACTATGCTGGGCGCTATGAACGAGCAGAAGAAATACAGCACCGAAACTCCGTTCCGCGAGGAATTGTGGCGCCCGGTCGAGGGCTTTGGGGATCTCACGGACGTCACCTACCACCGGCTGGCAGCGGACGGGCGGAAGAATGGCATAGTGCGCATCGCCATCGACAGGCCGGAGGTGCGCAATGCCTTCCGGCCCCACACCGTGGATGAGCTGTATCGCACCTTGGATCACGCCCGCCGCACCCCGGATGTGGGCACGATCTTGCTTACCGGCAATGGGCCCTCGCAAAAAGATGGCGGCTGGGCGTTTTGTTCCGGCGGCGACCAGCGCATTCGTGGACGCTCGGGGTATCGCTACGCCACCGAGCATGCCCACGATGAAGCGACGGCGGATGAATCCAGCGTCGATGAGGCCCGCGCCAAGGTCGAAGGCGGTCGCCTGCACATCCTGGAGGTCCAGCGCCTCATCCGCACCATGCCCAAGGTGGTTATCGCCGTGGTCAATGGATGGGCCGCCGGCGGTGGGCACTCGCTGCACGTGGTCTGCGACATGACCGTGGCCTCCCGCCAGGAGGCGCGCTTTAAGCAGACGGATGCGGACGTCGGATCCTTCGATGCGGGCTATGGCTCGGCCTACCTGGCCAAGATGGTGGGCCAGAAATTCGCCCGCGAGATCTTCTTTCTGGGCCGCACTTACGATGCCCAGCGCATGTATGAGATGGGCGCGGTCAATGAGGTCGCGGACCACGGCGAGCTCGAGGACGCCGCCATCCGCATGGGCCAGGAAATCAACATGAAATCCCCCACCGCCCAGCGCATGCTGAAATTCGCGTTCAACCTCACCGATGATGGCCTGATGGGTCAGCAGGTCTTCGCCGGCGAGGCCACCCGCCTGGCCTATATGACCGATGAGGCCGTCGAGGGCAAGCAGTCCTTCTTGGACAAGCGCGAGCCCAACTGGGACGAGTTCCCTTACTACTACTAAGGAGTGCCCCGCACCGTGCTCATCGCATTCTGTATCCTGCTCGCGGTCCTTGCCGTCGCGGGCGTTCTTGGCTCCCGCGTGTGGATGCTGCGCCGCATTAAAGAAGCCGAGGCCAATAACGAGCGACCCTTTGAGCAGGAGGACACGTACCGCTGATTCCTGCATCGACTCACCCCGGCCGCAACCGGGGTTTGTCCCGCCGTGGCTCTAAGATCTAGTGCCGTGACTATCCTCGCCCCCTTGCCCGTCGACCCGCACGATCCCGCGGCCATCCTGCCGGACCTCGAATCCGCCATTGCCGGTAGGTCCTGCTTTTTGCCGCTGCCGCTTGCCGATGCCACCCGCGCCACCCTCCTGCGCAATTCCCAACGCGCCGGTGAACCCATCGCAGAGGACATCGCGCTCGTGGTCTCCACCTCCGGGTCCACCGGCACCCCAAAGGGCGCGCAATTAACGCCAGCCAACCTGGTGGCCAGCGCCGATGCCACCCACCAGGTTCTCGGCGGCCCGGGGCAATGGCTCTTGGCGATGCCCGCCCACCACATCGCCGGCATCCAAGTCCTCGTCCGCTCCCTAGTGGCCGGGGTGGATCCGCTCTGCCTCGATCTCAGTGCAGGCTTTAATATCTCCGCCTTCGCCCGCGCCGCCGCGGAGCTCTCCCGCACCGGCGACCGCACCTATACCGCGCTCACCCCGCTGCAGCTGGCCAAGGCCATGGATGTGCTGGAGGGCATCGATGCGCTCCAAAGGTTCGATGCCATCTTGGTGGGCGGTGCCGCCATCCACCCGCGCCTGCACGCCGCGGCCGCGGACCAGGGCATCACTATCACCACGACCTACGGTTCCTCCGAGACCGCCGGCGGCTGCGTCTACGATGGCCGCCCCCTGCCTGGAACGACCGCCCGCGTCCAGGACGGCCGCATCTTGCTCGGCGGGCCCACCATCGCGCGGGGCTACCGCAATGCCCCGAGCCACGAGGCGTTTCCTGCAAACGGGTGGTTTGCCACTTCCGATGCCGGCGTCATCAAAGACGGCATCCTCACCGTCACCGGGCGCCTCGATAATGTCATCGACTCCGGCGGGCTGAAGCTGCACCCAGAGGTCTTGGAACGCGAGATCCTTCGGGTGCCCGGTGTTGCCGAGGCGTGCGTCGTCGGCATCCCGCACCCGCGGCTGGGCCAGGCCATCGTGGCCGCCTATACCGGTGATGCCGAGCTTGGCGATATCTTCGAGGCCCTCGAAGACGCCGAGCTCCCCCGCTGGCAGCTGCCTAAAGACTTAAAGCACCTTGCGGAATTTCCCACCATCGGCCCCGGCAAGGTCGACCGCCAGGCCGTCGCCACCCTCTTTAACGCCTAAGCCCACCGCGGGCCCCAGCCTCGGCTTCCTGATTGCTGCACGCCCACTACGCAGTGGCACAATGGTGGCTATGACTTCATCAGCCGGTAATTATTCCGCTACCGCACAGGATTGGATCAATGGCGCCCGCCCGCATACGTGGGCCAATGCCTTCGCACCCGTAATCGCAGGTACGGGCGCGGCCTTCGGCATTAATAGCGGGCATATCGGCCGCGCGCTGCTCGCACTCATCGTGGCGTGGGCGCTAATCATCGGCGTGAACTATGCCAACGACTATTCCGATGGCATCCGCGGCACCGATGATGACCGCACCGGTCCGCAGCGGCTGACCGGCAGCGGCCTCGCGCAGCCTAGCCACGTGAAATACGCCGCTTTCGGGTGCTTTGCCGTCGCAGGCTTAGCCGGAATCATCCTGTCGCTGGCCGCTGGTGCCTGGTGGCTCATCCTCATCGGTGCGCTGTGCATCGCCGGCGCGTGGTTTTATACCGGCGGCAAGAACCCCTACGGTTACCGCGGCCTGGGCGAGGTCGCCGTCTTTGTCTTCTTCGGCCTCGTCGCCGTGCTCGGCACCGAATTTACCCAAGCCGGCCGCATTTCCTGGACGGGCCTGGCCCTGGCCATCGGCATCGGCGCCATGAGCTCCGGGGTGAACCTGGTCAATAATATCCGCGATATCCCCTCCGATGCCGAGGCCGGCAAGATCACCCTCGCGGTGCGGCTAGGCAATAAGAACGCCCGCCTGCTGTTTACCGGCCTGCTGCTCTTGCCCTTCGTGCTTACCATCGCGGTCGCCTTCGGCAGCTGGCTCGCGCTGGCCGGCCTAGTCTACTTCCCGTTTGCACTCCGCGCGGTACGCACCGTCAATCGCGGCGCCACCGGGGCCGAGCTCATCCCCGTGCTGGGGCTGACCGGGCGCGCCATGCTCATCTGGGCAGTGATCGAGGCCATCGCCGTCGCCCTCGTCTAGTCCAGGGCTAGGCTTCCGCGCGGCCTTCCAATTCGGCCTGCACCCACTGCTTATGCGCCTTGCGCTGCGCGGAGTATTCTGCCAGCGTCTGCGTGGCCTCGATGCGCCAGTTTTTAAAGATCAGCATCGATAGCGGCAGGGCCACAAAGAGCGCTAGCAGCGCCGCCACGAGGACGGGGATGGGGAAATCAATCGCTACCGCCAGCAGCTCGATGACCGCGGTGAGCGCGATAAAAAGCACCACGCGCGCGAGCCCGTATTTCCATAGCGCCTTGCGGGAGCGACGGCGCAGTTCGGGGTCCGGTTTTGGTGGCTCAGGGTTGTGCGTCATGGGGGTCGATTATACGCCGTACAGGTAGAATAATCTGCATGGGTCGACTAATCCTCCTACTGCTTTTTGTCCTCGCCGCCTACCTGGTGTGGAAGGCCTTTGGGCCATCATCCTGGAAGTCCCGCCAGGTTGAAGAACAACCGCGTTCCATCAAGGGCCCCGATGATGACGAGGAGTTCCTGTGGAACCTGGAAAAGGAGCGCTTCAAGCAGCGCCGCAAGCAGGAGGCCGAGGAAGAAAACGCCGCCAGCGCCGCACTCGCGACGCCGACGGCAACGGTGATTCAAAGGGCCAGGACGACAACCAGGATTAATCCTTTGGCACGAAACGCATCTCTAAGCCCAGCGCTTCTGCCACGGCGATAACCTTTTCCCAGCGCACGCCTGCCCCACCGTGTTCGATGGTGTGGAGGGTGGAGCGGGAGACTTGGGCGGCATCGGCAAGCTGCTGCTGGACGATGCCCAACTCCCGCCGCCGCTGCGCAATCTGCGCGCCCAAGCCCAAGATGAGCTCGTTATCGCCGGCGGGCTTTCCCTGTTTATTGCGCGGGCTATGGTTGGTGGCCATTTAGTTCAGCCCCGCATAGGAGTGTAGGCCGGAGACCACCATATTGATGAAGAAGAGGTTGAAGATCATCACGGCCGTAGCCAAGATGTTGATCCACGGCGCGGCCTTGCGGAAGGCCGGGGTCGCACGGGCGTGCAGGTAGGCCGCATAGAGGATCCAAGTGGCAAAAGACACGGTTTCCTTCGGGTCCCAGCCCCAAGGCCGGCCCCACGCGGATTCTGCCCAAATGGCGCCCAAGATGATGCCTAGGCCCAAGGTGGGCAGGGTGATAACGCCCAAGCGGTATGCCAGGCGGTCAATCTTTGCCGCGGACGGCAGCGGATAAGCCAGCGCGCCAAAGAAGCCGCGTTCGGCGTCCTTTGGCTGCCACAGGCGCAACAGGCTCAAAAGCGAGGCGATGCCGGACACGATACCGATGGACGCGCCCAAGGACACCACCGTGACGTGAATGGGCAGCCAGTGCGATTGCAGCGCCGGCACCACCGGTGCGGAATCCGCATAAAGCTTGGTGGAACCGTAAAACATCAGCGCCAGCACCGGGGTAAGGATCCATGGCCAGACCGTGCGCCATTCCTTGCGCTGCATGGCGATATTTCCCACCAGCAGCACGCCGAAGCACACCATCAGCACGTATTCGTAGAGGTTGCCAAACGGGAAACGGCCCGTGGCCAGCCCGCGCAGGACGATTGCCGCGGCGTGCAAAGCAATGCCAACCCACATCAGCGAGGTGGTCATTCCGCCGAGCTTATCCAGCTTGCGTTCCTTCTCCGCGACTTTGTCCTCGCTCGAGGTGGCGGCCGCAGACGACGCCTCAGCCTCGTAATCGGTGCTGGCAGCTGCTGCGCCCGTGCCAGTGGCGGCGTCAGAGCCGGTGGCCGCGTCTGTGCCGGTGCCAGCCCCGGTGGCGGTCCCGGCAGCGGCGCCGGCCTCGGCCCCTGCGCCGACTAATACCTTGGACGCCTCCGAGCGGCCCACGCGGCGCGCCTCGATGAGGCTGCGAATGCGGCCGTAGTACAACAGCGACATAAATAGCGCGACGCAGTACACCACGAATGCGGTCTGCACCGCGAGATCCGAGAAGTTCGACAGATTCTGATCGATCTGCAAGGGAGTCCACCTAGCCTTCACACGTGCGGGATAATGCTGAATACCTTACTCATGCACACAGCGGGATCCAACTATAGTTGGATTAATCATCAGTATAGAGTTTGTCTTCTTCCACCTCATCTGGATCCGGAAGCTCCAAGAGCGCGCGGTGCAGCTCGTGGAATTCCTCGGACCAGCCGGCGCGGTCGGTGCGGGCAAGACCACCCATCTCGATGGTGGTGCCGCCGGCGGAATCCGGCCGCAGGCGAATATAGACGCGGCGGCGCTTAATCATCAATGAGGCCACGAGGGATACCAACATGATCAGCGCGGATGCCAGCACCCACTTCTGGAATGGGTCATAGGAGACCTGGTAATTGGCAAACTCGTTGGCGCCGTTAAAGGTGATCTTGGTGCCATCGTCAAGCGTGACGTCATCGCCCTGGCTCAGGTTCACGCGGTCGATCTTCTGCAACTGTCCCGAGTGCACGAGGCTTGTGTCCAGCGAGAAGAGCGACTGCGGCGTACCGGTATCGAGGCCAGCATCGCCGCGGTAGATATCAACCGCCAGCGCCGGATCGTTGAGGCCCGGGTGGGAGGACTGCAAAAGCTTGCCATTCTCACCGCTCCACTCGGCCGTCGGGGCGAATAGGCCCTGGATGGCCAGCTGGTTTTGGCGGCGCTCGAAAAGATCCGGGTACATGCCCGCAGGCGGGTCAAAGCGCAGCACGCCCGAAGACAGGAAGAAGGTCGTGTCAGTGGGCTGGAACTGGATGGTCTGCGTGCGCTTTTCCCCATCCGGCCACTCCACCGTCACCGTCGGCGCATAGCCGTGGCCCTGCAGGTAGACGCGGTTTTGCGCCAGGCGCAGCGGGTGGTTGACCTTGAGCTCGTAGTCCTTCCATTCGGAAGGATCCTTATAAATATCGTCGCCCTCCGCGTAAGAAACGTTGGAGGTAAACATCTCCGCCTGGCCATTGGGCAGGTACTTCGCGGTGAAGTCGTGCGCGGTCATGCAGAAGGGGTGGAGCCCAGTGCCATCGAAAAGCGGCCCTGCCCGGAAGGAGTCAAAGTTCGAGGTGGAGGTATTACAAAACTCCGTGGACTGCTCCAGCGAGGTATTGCCGCCCTGCGAGCCGGACTCCGTCACCACGATGACCTGGCCCTCGTAGTTGACCAGGCGCCCGGCGGCCACGGTGACCAGGATCGCCACCAGGGCGACGTGGAAAATGAGGTTGGCCAGCTCGCGGCCGTAGCCGCGCTCGGCGGAAAAGGCGTGCACCCCGGCGCGATCCTTATCCGGGGCGTACTCGGCCACGCGCCACTTTTTCAGGCGCTTGTGGATCTCCGCGCTGAGTTCTTCCTCGCTCTTATCCGAATGCCCCTCGGCGCTCAGCGGCAGGCGGTGCAGGTACTTCGGCGCGCGCGTGGGTTGTGTGCGCCACGCCTTGTAGTGATCGATGGAGCGCGGAATGATGCAGCCGATGAGCGAGACCGCCAACAGCAGGAAGATGGCTTGGAACCAGATGGAGGAAAAGACATCAAAAAGCTGCAGCTTATCGTAGATTTCCGCTACGGTGCCATTGGATTCGATGAACTCCTGCACGTTCTGCTCGTTCAGGTCGCGCTGCGGCAAGAGGGAGCCGGGGATGGCGGCGAGCGCCAGCAAGAAAAGCAGGGCCAGCGCAGTGCGCATGCTGGTAAGCCAGCGCCAGGCTTTGCGGATATATTTCACGTTTCTCCTAAATGAGGGTTGCGCCGTAGTCCACGGTCCATTTCTGGATATAGGAAATAAACTCGCCCCACAGGCCGGTAACCAGAGCAAGGCCCACGAGGATCATCGCCACGCCGCCAATGATCTGAATGGTGCGCGAATGCTTGCGGGCCCACGAAATGGTGCGCATCGCCCTCGCGGACCCCAGCGCCACCAGCAGGAACGGCAGGCCAAGGCCCAGGCAATAGCCCACGATAAGCAGGGCGCCGCGGGCGGCGGTCACGCCTTCGGTGCCGGCGGAAATGGACACAATCGCCGCCAGCGTGGGTCCCAGGCACGGCGTCCAGCCCAGCGCAAACACGCCGCCCAACAGCGGCGCGCCCAGCCACGTTGTCCAGCGCTTCGGCGCCAGGCGGGTGTCTTTCTGCAGCGCCGGAATCGCGCCCAGGAAAACCACGCCCATCAAGATGGTGACGCCACCGCCCACGCGCATCAGCGTATCGGCGTTGAGCGTGAGCGCGGAAATCGCGCCAAAGACCGAGACCGTCGCCAGCACAAAGACCACGGTAAAGCCCAAGATGAACAGTGCTGCCGCCAGCACGACGGCCCATTGCCTGCGCTTGCCGACGCCCACCCCCAGCTTCTCGTCATAGCTCACCTCACCGCCAACCACGCTGGCGAGGTAAGAGATATAGCCGGGCACCAGCGGGATGACGCAGGGGCTGGCAAAGCTGACAAGACCCGCCAGAGCCGCGGCGAGGATGCCGAGGATCAACGGGCCGGAGGTGGCAGCTTCGGCAAACTGGCCGCCGATATTTGCTGCGTAATCCATTTATTCCTTTTCTAACTTATCCACAACATCCATCACGTCATCGGTGGTGATGGACCGCAAGAAAACGGTAGCCGGGCGGTGTTGTTTATCCAAGACGATCGTGGTCGGCACCACGGACGTAGGCACGCCGCCGAGCGCCGCGGCCGTCTTAAACGGCGGGTCATAGATGGAGGGGTACTCCAAGCCGTTATCGTCCAAGAAGTCATTGGATACCTGCGGGTTATAGTCGCGCACATTGATGCCTAGGACCGTGCCCAGGTCGCGTTTTTGCAGCTCGGCGTGCACCGCCTGCAGGTCATCGGCCTCGGCGCGGCACGGCGCGCACCACTGGCCCCAAGAGTTCAAGACCACGACTTCGCCCTCGTAGTCATCCAAGGAAATGGTCTTATCCGTATCGCGGACATCGGCGCCGCTGAAGCTGCGCAGCGGTTTCCTATCGGCTTCCTCGTAATGGATTTCCCGCTCCCCACCCGGGGAGATGAACTCGAACTCGCCGCCGGTGGCCACCGCGTTTTGGGCGTTTTCGGCATCCTGCGTACAGGCGGTCAAGGTCAGGACGGTTGCAGAAAGCGCGGCTGCCACAACGCGCGTTGCCGCACGGGTGCGTGTGCGTGCCATTAAATCTCCTGCGCCGGCGAGGAGTAGAAGATATCGGTGACCTGGTTATCCTCAAAAAGCAGCGAGGTTACCGAGGCCAACGCGCACTCGCGATTCCACGGCGCATGCGGCAGGCGCTGGCCCAGCACCGTGCGCTGCACCATCACGATGGGCAGCTGGTGGCTCACCAGCACGGCCTCGTGGCCTTCTGCCGCGGTATGCGCGCGGTCGACCGCACCGAGCATGCGCTCGGCGATGCCCTCATACGCCTCGCCCCACGACGGCTCCAGCGGGTTGACCATCTTGGGCCAGTGCCGCGGATTCCACAGCGCCGAGCGCAAACCCTTGGTGCGCAGGCCCTCGAATTGGTTGCCGGACTCAATGAGCGTCTTATCGACGTCCACATTTAGCCCCGTTACCTGCGCAATCGGCCGCGCCGTTTCCTGCGCGCGCTGCAGCGGCGAGGCCGCCAAATAGGTCACATCATGATCGCGGAAGCTTTCCGCCGTCCGCGCGGCCATGGAATGCCCGCGCGAGGATAGGTGGTAGCCCGGGATGCGCCCGTACAGGATCTTGCCCGGGTTGTGTACCTCGCCATGGCGCACGAGGTGAACGATGGTGCGTGTCATGTCTCTCCTTATTGAGTAGGCCTTGTTGCGCAGGACTTATTGTGCGGGACGCGCTGCGGCCGCGGCCTTCGCGGCGGGCTTGAGGGCGGCATCGATGCGCTCGAAGTCGGCATCGCCAAGAGCATCAGAGACGAACCAGGTCTCGAACGCGCTCGGTGCCACGTAGATGCCGTTTTCAAGCAACGCGTGGAAGAACGGGGCAAAGCGGAAGTTCTCCGCGGCTTGCATATCCGCGAAGTTGCGGCCCTCGCCCTCTGCAAAGCGAATGGAGAACATGGATGCCGCGCGCTGAATGTGGTGCGCCACGCCCTCGGCCTCCAGCGCGGAGGAAATCATCGCGCCAAGCTGGTCGGCCTTTTCTTGCAGGCGGGGGTAGAGGGATTCATCGGCAAGCTGCAGCGACTTCAGGCCCGAAGCCATCGCCACAGGGTTACCGGACAAGGTGCCCGCCTGGTAGACCGGACCATCCGGTGCCAGGTAGTCCATGACCTCGGCGCGACCGCCAAAGGCCGCGGCCGGCAAGCCACCGGAAACCACCTTGCCAAAGGTCATCAGGTCCGCCGCCACGCCATCGACGCCGTACCAGCCCTTGTACGAGGTGCGGAAGCCGGTCATGACCTCGTCGAGGATGAGCAGGGCGCCATCGGCATGCGCGATTTCCTTCAGCGCCGCGTTGAAGCCCTCATTCGGGGCCACGGTGCCCATATTTCCGGCAGAGGCCTCCGCAATGATGCAGGCAATCTGGCCCTCGTTCTCCGCGAAAGCCTCACGCACCGCATCCAGGTCGTTATAAGGAACGACGATGGTGTCCTTCGCCGTCGCACCCGTAACACCCGGCGAATCCGGCAGACCAAATGTCGCCACGCCCGAGCCCGCCGATGCCAGCAACGCATCCACGTGCCCGTGGTAGCACCCCTCAAACTTCAGCACCTTCGCGCGGCCGGTGTAACCGCGGGCCAAACGCACCGCCGACATGGTCGCCTCCGTGCCGGAGTTAACCATGCGCACCTTATCGGCCGCAGTGCGCTTGACGATTTCCTCCGCCAGCAGCGCCTCCCCCTCCGTCGGCGTGCCAAAGCTCAGCCCGCCGGTGGCAGCCCGCTGCACGACCTCCACGATTTCCGGGTGCGCATTGCCGTGGATCATCGGGCCATACGAGCTCACGAGGTCGACGTACTCATTGCCGTCGACATCCCACAGGCGCGATCCTGCGCCCCGCTCGATCACGCGGGCCTGGCCGCCCACGGAGCCGAAAGCGCGCACCGGCGAGTTCACCCCGCCCGGGATCACTTTGGAGGAACGCTCGAACCACTGTTGCGACTGGGAAGTATTAGGCATGTCTGTCATTCTAGCGACTCGCGCGACATACAAAAGTTTGACTGTGCATGTCGGTGGAATTCACAGCAACCCTCCAACGTTCCCTGAGGTTCCGTGATGCGTCATAGAAAACAGCATTCCCGCTGAGATGGCACACTGGGGAGGTATGAAGATTGCATTTTTAGGAACCGGACGCATGGGCACCGAGCTTGCCCGCCACCTACTATCTGAGCACGAGCTGACGGTGTGGAACCGCACCGCTGAGCGCGCGCAACCCCTCGTGGACGAGGGCGCGGCGCGCGCCGATACCCCCGCCGCGGCCGTCGAGGGCGCCGAGGTCATCATTACCTCCCTCTTCGGCCCCGACCAGATCCGCGAGGTGGTCATCGAGCCGCAGCTCATCCCCGAGGGCATTACCTGGATCGACACCACGACGGTTTCGCCTGACGATGCCCGCGAGTTCGCCGCCGCCGTCGACTCCTACGTCCACTCCCCCGTCGTGGGCTCGCTGGGCCCGGCGCGCGAGGGCAACCTGGGCGTTTATGTCGGCACGCCTGACGATGACCGCCGCGAGGTCGCCCTCGGCCTTGCCGAGGCCTGGGCCGGCGAAGAGAAGTTGATTGGGGTGGAAACGGCGGCGACGGCGGCCATCGGCAAGCTGCTGGCCAACCTTGCCCTGGCTGTTACCGCCGAAGGCCTGCTCGAAGCCCTGCAGCTCGGCGAATCCGAGGGGCTCGATTCCGAGGTCATCCTGCAGATGCTCGACATCACCGGCCTGTCGTTCATATCCAATATGAAAGGCCCGTTCATCACCGGCGAGCGCAATACCGATCCCGGCGATTTCACCGTCGATGCCCTGGCTAAGGACGCCAAGCTCATGGAGAAGACCTCCGATAAGCCCCTGCCCGCCGTATCCGCTGCCATCGAGCGCTTCGCCGAGATGCAGGACATGGGCCACGGGAACCAGGACTTCTCGTCCATCTTCGTTTTCCGCAATAAGGGCTAGTTATTCACATGTCGCGTCAACGAACCGCGGCTTTTTAGCGCTTTTGGGCCGAGTTATCCACAGGCTCCGCCTGCGCGCCGCGCTTTAGTTGCGCTATCACCTTAGGCTGCGGGGCATGACAGCACTTCAGGCATACCTCGCGGCCCTGGCGCCCGGCATCGACATCGTCGCCGGGTGCACAGGCATGTCCGCCCGCGAGCTGCGCGCGGCCGGTGCGCCGAACCGGACGGCGCGCACGCTGCTCACGCTTGCCGATGCCTTCTTCTCCCCCACCTCCTTTTCCCGCCAACAACGCCGCGCCGTGGCCGCCGCCCGCGAACGCGCCCACGCGCTGCCAACGCTCGAGGTCATCGAGCGCTACGCCACGCGCGCCAAGACCAAGCGCCAGGCATGGCAGCTGCGGGTGGAGCTTTGCCGCACCGCCGCGGATACCGATGAGATGGAAAAGCTCGCGCGCAAGAAACTGCGCGAGATCAATCCGCCCACCCCGCCGCGCCCTGGCGTGCGCATTCGCCGCCGCAAGGACGCGCCGTGGACGCTCGCGATTACCGGGCCGTCTGCCCTCATCGCTGACTTGGAGTCCAACCTGGACGAAGATGCGCCCTTAGACTCCGTCGCGGGGCTTTTCTCCGGCTCCGCCGCCCCGCATCCCACGGTAACGACCAATGCGATCATCACGCTCGACGAGCTCGACCGCATCATCGATGGTGACGGCGAAGAAATCACCATCCAGCTCACCAACGGGGCGCGGCTGACCGGCGCCGAATTGGTCGCGCGCACCCTTTCCGAGCGCGGCCTTATCACCCTCGTGCATCCCTTCGAGGGCGCGGTGAACCTCTACCGCACCGAGCGCATGGCCAACGAGAAGCAGCGGCTCATGGCCGCCGCTGAAAACCCCGTCTGCCCGTGGCCGCGGTGCAACTATCCCGCGGATAAGTGCCAAATCCACCACCTCGAAGCCTGGCAGCACGGCGGCGATACCAATATGGCCAACCTCGCGGCCTGCTGCCCATATCACAACGGCATCAACGACGATGACCCGAATGCCCCACCGCGCCGCGGTCGCCTCGCCCGCAGACGCGGGCGGGTGGTGTGGCAACCGCCCTGGGCCGACACCGCGCCCGATGCCGTGCCCGGCCCCAGCGCCGGAACCTAGTACACGCACCTAGCGCCCAGGTCGGGCCGCCATTCCCGGCCGAGGGACGTGTCCTCGCACATGTCAATCATCTGCGCGCATGTCAGGTTTCCGCACGCGCGGAATCGGCCGCAAGCGCCTGTTCAGGCAGCAGTAGCCCTGCTGCCTGTTTAGGCATGCCCAAAACAGATTCGCTCCAGCTCCGGACCGCGTCGCGGTTCAAGTGCGGGACCGCCGGCGATTCGTAACTACCGGCAGCGCCAGCCACCGACTTCGCTAGCTGCGACCGGCGCCAGTTGCAGCCGAGGCCAGCTTCTGATGCTAGATGCGGGTCCCAGCCGCGCGAGCTAGCTGCTAGCGATGCGGGCAGCGGCAGCGCGCGCATCCGCGATGACCGCAGGCACGCCCACGCCGCCGGCCCAAGCCCCCGTGACGTCGACGCCTGAGGACTGGGACAAGGCATCGCGCACGGCGGCCACGGTGTCGAGGTGGGTGGCATCAAAGCGGGGCAGGCCACCGAACCAGCGCTGGGTGAAGATTTCGGCAACGCCAGCCGCGCGGCCGTCGAAGCCGGTCAGGTGCTGCAGGTCATCGAGGGCGTAGTCCACGAGGTCGTCTTCTTCGGCGCGGACGATGGCGTCGTCGCCAAACCGGCCGAACGAGGCACGCACCAGCGCCCCGCCGCGCTCTGCCAGGTGCGGCCATTTGCGTGACGACAGCGTGAATGCCTTTGCGTGCACGTCATCTTGGTCGGTGGCGACGAGGATGCCGGAGTTTTGTGGCAACGCGGTACCGGAGGGATCGGTGTCGGATTCGAATTTGAGGCCCACGACTGCCGATGCCGCCAGCTTCACCCCCTTCAACCTCCTTGCCGCATCCGGAGCCACCTTGGGTAGAAGGCGCGCGGCGGTCGGTGCCGGGGTAGCTACCAGCACGCGGTCGAAGGGCGCAGTATCGCCCGGCGCGCCGGCCAGGCGGAACTTATCGCCCTCGCGCGTGATGCCAGAAATGAACGTGTCAACGAAAATCTTGGCGCGGGATTTTTCGGCCAGGGTCTCATAGAGTTCGGCGTAGCCGCCGCGGAAGGTCTGGAAAACGGGCCCGCCGGCGCTGGGGTTCTCTGCACGCGCTTCCTCGAGGGAGCGCACGGCCGCAGAGAGGGTGACGGGGCCGGAGGCGGCGAGGGTATCGAGGGCATCGGCAAGCGTGGGGATGGTGGCGCGGAGGCCAAGGTCATCGGCGGTGCATGAGTACACCCCGCCCAACAGCGCAGAAACCACGCGGTCCACCAGGTCCCCGCCGTATTGTTGACGCACCAACTCACCAACCGAGACGTCGCCGCCCACGGTCCACTCGAAAGGCTGCTCGTTATCGATGCGCCGCACCGTGTCCTCCGAAACCAGGTGCGCCACCGGCTCAGAATGCGACGGAATGCCCATCACCCCGCCCTGCGGCAGGGCCTTGAGCTCCCCGCTGTAGACCAGCGAGCGCAAACCTGACGGGTCAACTAAACTCCCGCCCAGGCCGATCTTTTCGATGAATTCAACGGCATCGCGGCGGCGGGCGAGGAAGGCCTCGGCCCCCATATCGGTGGGTCCGTCATTAAACGGCACGGAATACAGTTTCCCGCCGATGCGCCCAGCAGCCTCAAAGACCTCCACATCGTGTTCGCGCAGTTCGTACGCGGCGGTCAAGCCAGCAAGCCCTGCGCCAATGATGGCAATACGCATTTAGCCCTCCTCGTGAATGATGGATACGGCGCGGGTGATGGCCTCCGCGTCGGTGGTGGGCAACACTCCGTGCCCTAAGTTCCAAATATGGGTGTCGATGTCGCCGCGCTGCTGGGCGCGCTCGACCTCGCTGCGAATTGTCCGCACGGCGCGGCGCACGGCATCATCGCCGGCGAATAGCAGCGCTGGGTCGAGGTTGCCCTGCAGGACGCGGGTGTTCACGCGCTGCGCGGCTGCGTCCATGGCCACGCGGTAGTCCACGCCCATGACCTCGGCGCCTGCTTCCGACATCGCCGGCAGCAGCTCACCGGTCCCGACGCCAAAGTGGATGCGCGGGATGTCCACGCTTTCCAGGATTTCCTGCGAGTACGGCAGCACGAACTCGCGGTAGTCGCGTTCGTTGAGGTATCCGGCCCAGGAATCGAAAAGCTGCATGGCGTCAATGCCGGCATCGACCTGCACCTGCAGGTAGTTGATAATCGTGGGCACGAGCCGGCGCATGAGCATATGCCATGTCTCGGGCTCGGCGTGCATGAGCGCCTTGGTCCGCTCGTGATTCTTTGATGGCCCGCCCTCGATGAGGTAGCTCGCCAGGGTAAATGGCGCGCCGACGAAACCGATAAGCGCTTGGGTCTCGGTCAGCTCGTCGAGGATTCCCGCAATGCCTTGGGCGACTTCAGGCACGTCAGCTTCCAGAATAGGCAGCTTGCCGATGTCCCCCTTCTCCCTCACCGCCTTCTCCATCACCGGCCCGCGGCCGGGCACGATGTCAACGTTGACGCCGGCGGCCTTGAGTGGGACCACGATATCGGAAAAGAGGATGGCCGCGTCCACGTCGTGGCGGCGCACCGGCTGCAGGGTGATTTCTGCCAGGAGTTCCGGCATGAAGCAAGAGTCCAGCATGCTGATGCCCTCGCGGGCGGCGCGGTACTCCGGCAGGGAGCGACCAGCTTGTCGCATCAACCACACCGGCGGGCGGGAGGGAGTGCGGCCGAGGGCGGCATCGATAATGGGGGCGCGGTTAAGTCGAGACATACCCCTCATTATGAATCAAAAGTTGGAGCAGGGGCTAATTTGCCGCGCCTTTGCCCGCGCGCTTCATGCGTGTCAATGGCGCCTCGGCTTGCGCGCTAGCCCTGCGTTCAGCGTCCGTCAGCCGTAGGCCAGCTGCGCACTAACCTCGCGTGAGGCGAGCGCTAGCCCTGCGATCAGCGCCCGTCAGCCCCGCCCGTGGAGGCTGCGGTGGGCGATAAACCGATTGGACTGGGGCCGGAAGAGCAGAACCACCGCGATAAGCAGCGTCACGGCGATAACCAATAAGCCAAGCCCGCCGATACCAAGCGCCAGGGCTGCGATATTGAAGAAGAGGGCAATCGCAATGACAACGGAAATAATGCGGCGCGCCCACTTCGATCCGTTGGCGAGTTGCGCGGAAAAGAGCGCCAGAATGATTGCGCCTATGATATTAAACACCGCGACGAATAGGCGGTTCGACCGCACGTACTCGGCGACGCGCGAATCCGAGGGATCCATCTGCTCGCCGCCTCCGCCGAAGATGCCGACCATGCCACTGACCAGCATGATGACGGCGGCAACAACGAGAACCCAATACGCCCACTGGAGCGGGCGCGGCCACACGAACAAGTCTTGTTCCTGGGTGATGTTCTGTACGGGGCGGTTATAGTCGCGGGGCCCTGGGCGTTGATTCTTATCCGCAGGACCGTCGCTTTGACCATCATCGCGCCGGCCGTGGCCGGGGAACATGCTGGTCATCGGTTGACCCTGTCGTCATCGCCCCTGTTTTGGGAGCCGTAATTCCGCGGAGACTGATTGCGACCGCCTTTACCCTTGGGGTCCTTTTGCTTGGCGTCCTTCTCTTTGACGCCCTTCTCCTTGGCTTCCTGCTTTTCGCGCTTCTCGCGTTCTTTATCGCGGCGCGCCTGCTCGAGTTCCTTTTCCAGCTCGCGCATTTGCTCGAGCTCGCCGGTGTAGTCAAGGGTGTCGGGCTTAATGGAGAAGATAAGCCCCAATACGGCGGCGACGCCGACCAAGATCTGTACCATGCCGTCGGCAGCGAAGAGCCAGTCGGGGACGTCGGCACCCGCGGGCGTGACCATGAAGGTCAGAAGGATGCGGAAACCGAAGTAAATGGAAAAGGCAAACCAGATGCGGCGCGAGGTGCCCGCGCGTTTTGATGGCCCCGCCAGCGACTTTAGCAAAAAGAGCAGCAGCACCAGCACGCCGATGGCAATGGCTGCCGACAGCGCCACCGATCCATAGGCGGCCATTTCAATAAAGGAATCCGATACCTCTTCGCCGTCCTCGCCAACCGAGGCGCTTTCGACCATCTGCTTGGCCTGCGCCATGAGCACATCGTGGTTGAGCAGGGTCAGCACCACGTTGAGGATCTGGTGGACGGTCTCGCCGACGACGACGCCCAGCCATAGCCACAACATGTAGACCACGGTCTCGGGGCGCTTGGAACCGCCCTTCGCGTCCTTGCCGCCCTGCCGGCCACCGCCAGTTTGATTCGGGCTCGGCTTCCCGTGCTGGCCGCGCTGGTTTCGCTGGTTCTGCGGTTTGCCCGACTGTGGCTCCTGCTGGCCGCGCGGTTTGCCGGGCTGCGGCTTGGGCCGCGATTCTCGTTGAGGCTCACGCTGCTTATCGCGCTGCGGTCCCGGGGTTCCGGGTTGTTGCCCCTGCTGGCCACGCGGATCTTCGGGCTGGGCCCCTGGAGCGCCCGGCTGCGGCTCCTGTTGACCGTGCTGTGGTCGCGGGTCGCCTGGCTGTGGGCCTGGGTTGCCCGGCTCCGGCGACGCGGGCGGCGGCGTCGGACGAGAAGAAGGCTGTGTCACAAAAATCCTTTACTTGAGCAGGCGTGCGGCTTCGGTGGCGAAGTACGTCAGGATCTGATCGGCACCGGCGCGCTTGAAGGCGGTGAGCGACTCGAGCATGATGGCCTCGCCATCGACCCAGCCGTTGGCGGCGCCCGCCTTGATCATCGCGTACTCGCCGGAGACCTGGTACACGGCGACGGGCACGGAGGAAGTCTCCGCGATTGCGGACAAGACATCCAAATACGGCAAGCCCGGCTTGACCATCACGAAGTCGGCGCCTTCCTCGATATCGAGCTCGGCCTCCAGCAGGGATTCGCGGAAGTTGCGCGGGTCCTGCTGGTAGGTGCGGCGGTCGCCCTCTAGGGAAGAGCCGACGGCCTCGCGGAAGGGGCCGAAGAAGGCGGAGGCGTACTTCGCGGAGTAGGCCATGATGGAGACGTCGTCGCGCCCGGCCTCATCCAGATCGGCGCGGATGGCGGCAACCTGGCCGTCCATCATGCCGGACGGCGAAATGATCTGCGCGCCGGCTTCGGCCTGAGAGCGGGCCATTTTTTGGTAGAGCTGGACGGATTCATCGTTAAGCACGCGGCCCTGGTCATCGAGGACGCCGCAGTGCCCGTGCGAGGTGAACTCGTCGAGGCAGGTATCGGCCATGATGATGAGGTCATCGCCAAATTCCTCGCGCAGGGCGGAAATGCCGCGGTTCAAAATGCCGTCTGGGTTCCAGGCCACGGAGCCGGAGGCGTCCTTGTCCTTTTCCAGCGGAACGCCGAAGAGGTCCACGCAGGTAACGCCGGCCTCGAGGGCTTCTTCGGTCGCGCGGCGCAGCGAGTCAAAGGTGTGCTGGTACACGCCGGGCATGGAAGAAATCTCATTCGGCTCATCGAGGCCGTCTGCGATAAACATCGGCAGAATTAAATCCGATGGGCGCAGCGTGGTTTCGGCGACGAGGTTGCGCATCTGCGGCGTGGAGCGCAGTCGGCGGGGGCGGCGGGCAGGAAAAGAGCTCATTGGGTACTCCTTAGAGCGAGACTAAAAACTTACGCCTTCTCGACCTTAGTAGTCTTCTTGCGCGCGCGACGCTTCTTGCGGGGCGCGGGCAGGTTACCGGCAGCGCGGAGGGCGGCGACGTGGCTGGCGAGGGCATCGACAAGCGCGGGCACGTCCGCAACATCCGGCACGACATCGACGCGCAGGCCCAGCTCTTCTGCGGCCGCGCTTGCCGATGGCCCGATGCACGCGATGATCGTCCGCTGGTGCGGCTTTCCGGCGATGCCCACCAAGTTGCGCACGGTGGAACCGGAGGTAAAGGCCACGGCGTCGAAGCCGCCGGTCTTGATCATGTCGCGGATTTCTGCCGAGGGCGGGGCGGCGCGCACGGTACGGTAGGCCACGACGTCATCGACGTCCCACTGGAGGGCCTGGAGGCCATCGACAAGCGTATCGGCGGCGATATCGGTGCGCGGCAGGAGGACGCGGCTCACGGCGTCGATGTCCTCGACGTAATTGGGAAAGACCTCGAGCAGGCCCTCGGCGTTTTGCTTCTTCTTGTGCGGCAAAAGCTCCGGCACCATGCCCTTGGCGCGGATGGCATCGGCGGTCTTGGTGCCCACGGCGGCGAGGTGCACGCCGGCGAAATCGCGGGCGTCCAGGCCGAGCTGGGAAATCTTATCCCACACGGCGGTCACGGCGTTGACGGAGGTAAAGACGATCCACTTGTAGCGGCCCTCGACGATGCCCTTGATGGCGCGGTCCATCTGCGCCGGGTTGCGGGGCGGCTCGATGGAAATCGTCGGCACGTTCTGCGGGATGGCGCCGTAGCCGGCCAGGCGCGCGGACATGGGCCCGGCCTGTTCCTTGGTGCGCGGTACCAGCACGCGCCAGCCGTAGAGCGGGCGGTTTTCCCACCATGAGTACTTGGTGCGGTCATCGATGCTGCGGCCGAGCGTGACCACCAGCGGGCCGGACAGGTCCGCATCCAGCTTGGCGATGGTCCCCAGCGTTGCCTCATAAGTGCGCTGCAGGCGCGTGGTGCCGTGGACGGTCACAAACGCCTCGGTTTCCGCCGGCATGCCGCGCTGCTGCAGCTCGGTGGAAATCTCCGCGAGGTCATCCTTGGTGGCCTGCAAAACGATGGGCTGGGTGGCATTGGCGAGCGCGTCCCAGTCGGCGCCATCGGTGACATCGGCCTCCGTGTACGTCGATCCGAGCGCCAGCCCGGCAAAAGACGGCACGGTTGAGGGCAGGGACATGCCCGGCACGACCTGGAATTCCAGGCCCGCGGAAGCCACGGCGTTGATTTCGGCCTTGATGGATTCGCGGTTGAGCGGGTTGCCGGTCACGAGGCGGATGACGTTCTCGCCATCGGCCTCGGCAAGGCACTCGCGCAGCTGGCTTACGATGTCCTCGCCCGGTCCGTAGACCACCGCGGCGGTCGGCGCCGGCGGGCGGGGCGGCTTGCGGCGCGCGCCCTTGGCCTTGGCATCGGCGCACATCTGCGCGTATTCCTCTTCCGCGGCGTCCAGCAGCTCTTGTGGAACGGGCAGCGCGGTGGCGACGGCATCGCGCACGCCCTGCATGACCTGCGGATCTGCCACGGCGATAGCGTTATTGGCCAGAACTTCGCGGGCGCGGACGGTCAGCAGGTCTGGGTTTCCCGGACCAGCGCCCACGAAGACGATCTTGCCCAACTGGGTGTCTGACACAGCATTGCTCATAAAGTTCTTTTCTAGATCTGGGCCCGCGGCACCGCACACGGACATGATCGCCTGCAGTGTTTCTCCCCGCGCCGTCGGTGGGTATCAAGGTCATAACGGCCAAAATCCCAGGCGCGACGTCCTGGGATGCCCTTAAAGGGGGCCGAGTATCATTGCAAAAAATGATCTATGGTATCTACACCTTAAATTATTAGCGCTTAAAGTAGAAATTACTGACCAAGCAGGTCGGCCGCGCCTTGGGCAAAAAGCTCATCAGAGACCCGCGCGCCCAACTCCGCCGCTTCCGCAGCGTCCACCGCGGTGCCGGAGGCGGTGGCGGTCAATTGGCGGGAACCATCCAGCGCAAAGACGCCGCCGCGCACCGTGAGCTGATCACCATTCCAGCGGGACGTGGCGGCCACGGGCGCGGTGCAGCCGGCCTCGAGGCGGGCGAGAACGGCGCGCTCGGCGAGGGCTGCGGCGGTGGCTTGTTCATCGACAACAGCGTCGAGCGCCGCGGCGGCCTCGGTGCCGGCGACGGCCTCGATGGCAAGCGCACCCTGGGCGGGGGCGGGCATGAATAATTCTGGATCGAAAATATCGCTGGCCCGATCCTCGTAGCCGCCGCGCAGCAGGCCGGCATAGGCCAGCACCACGGCATCGAGTTCGCCGTCGGTCACCTTGGACATGCGGGTATCGATATTGCCGCGCAGCGGGCGGATATCCAGGTCCGGGCGCAGCGCGGCCAGCTGGGAGATGCGGCGCGGCGCCGAGGTTCCCACCCGCGCGCCCTCCGGCAGCTGCATCAGGGTCATCCCATCGCGGGCGACCAGCACCTCGCGACTGTCCTGGCGCTGCGGGATGACCAGGCGGAAGCGGTCATCCTCGGCCGTGGGCAGGTCCTTGAAAGAGTGCACGGCGATATCGCATTCGCCGCGGTACAGCGCCTCACGCAGCGCCTGGGTGAATACGCCCACGCCGATGCGCTCGACCGGGGCCATATTGGTATCGCCTGCGGTGGTGACGATGTGGAGTTCGGAATCGAATCCGGCATCGATAAGCCAATCGCGGACGTGTCCTGCCTGGGTGGTGGCGAGCTTGGAGCCACGGGTACCAATCTGGAACATTTACGCCTCCTTATTCAGCGTGGGCAATTCATTGACGGCAACGGCAACGCCGGAGCCTTCCAGCTGCAGGCCAAAAAGCTCCTGCAGGGCATTTTCACTGCTAAAGCTGCTATCCGATGCCGCCAGCTTCTTCGCCCGCACCGTCGGTTCATGCAGCAGCTTGTCGGCAACGCGCTTGAGTGCACCTTGGACATCGGCAAGCTGCTTGCCCTCTAGCTCCGGGTGCTTTTGCTGCAGGCGGGCCGCCTCGCACTCCACGAGGTCCGCCGCGCGGCGGTGCAGGGCGCTAACAGCCGGTGCCACATCGCGCACGCGCTGCGCGGAGGTATAGGCGGCAAGCTCCTCGTCCACGATGGTGCGGGCTTGCTCGTGCGGGCTCGTGCCGGCCGCGACGTCGGTGGCGGCCGCGGACAGGGACTTGCTGAGGCGCTCGATGTTCACCAAGTCCACGTCATCGATTTTCGTTGCCTCGTCATCGATATCGCGTGGGAGGGAGAGGTCAATGAGCATCAGCGGGTGCGCGGGCGGGATATCGCCGGCGGTGATGGTAAAGCCTTCGGCGCCGGTGGCGGAGATGGCGAGGTCGACATCGGCAAGCGCGGCGGCACGGTCCTGAAAGTCCACCACGCGGGTGCGCACCCCGGCCTCCTCAGCGTGGCTGGCAAGGCGCTCGGCGCGCTCGCGGGTGCGGTTGGCAATCACCAGCTCGCCAATGCCCAGCCGGCCCGCGTGGGTGGCCGCAAGCGAGGCCATTGCCCCAGCACCCAGCACGAGCGCGGACTTGCCCTGCAGATCCTCCGCATCGAGGCGCTGCAGTGCCTGGTCAAAGGCGAAGGTCACCATCGAGACGCCGGCCTTGTCGATCTCCGTTTCCGAGTGCACGCGCTTGCCTGCACGCAGCGCGGACTGCGCCAGGGCGTGGATGCGCGGGCCGACCGTGCCCTGCTCGGAGGCGGACTGGTAGGCAGAACGCACCTGGCCGATGATCTGCTGCTCGCCCACCACCATTGAATCCAGGCCGGAGGTAACGGACATGAGGTGTTCCGCGGCGGCATCGGCATAGCGCACGTAGAGGTAATTGCGCAGCTCTTCCTCATCGACCTGGGAGACTTCCTTGAGCACCCGGATGACGTCCTGCACGCCGGTGTGGAAGGCATTGGTCACCGTATAGACCTCGAGGCGGTTGCACGTGGAAATGATCATCGCCTCAGTCAGGGACTCGGCATCAACCAACTGCCCGCAGGCGGAATGCTGCACCACATCGTCCATGCTCAACTTTTCCAGCAACGCCACGGGTGCCGATTGGTGGGACATTCCCACAACAAGCACGCTCATGCTCCACACTCCTCAACCTTTTGATTGACCGCAATGGTTCCAAAGACTACCCCGCATGGGCGTGGAACCCGAATCGTCAGCGCAGCTCGGCAGCCAGCTCTTCGTTATCGACTTCCCAGCAGGCGAACTCTTCCCCGTCTATCACTACAACGGGAACGCGGTCACCGAATTCCATCTCGAGCTCGCGGCTGCCTTCCACGTTGCGCACTTCCAGCTGGGCACCGGCCGCCTGGATAACGGGGGTAATCTGCTCTTTTACCCGTTTGCAGGAACCGCAGGTGGGGCGCACCATGAGCTCGACTAGATGCTGGGACATAGGGGCGGGATTCTCCTCATAAGGACGCCGACGGTGGAAACGTTTACTATGGACATATTAGTCCACCCCGCGTTTGCGAAAGCTGTTTATTCCACTCGTGTCCGCTATACCTCCCCCCGGATTCCCCGAATCTCCCCGCGACTTTTTGGCCAATTGGACGGCCTCGCGCGGCAATCTGCGCAACTTTTTAGAAAACCAGGCGCTGGCCCCCTTGGGCGAGGAAGAACAGCGCGCCGCAGGTGAGGCGGCCGCTGCCGCCGCCTTAGAGGAATTCGGGCTCGAGCTCGAGGACTTCGCCTCCGGCATCGCCTCCGTCTCCGGCTCTTATGACGCCGCAGGCTCCCCGCGCATCACGGACCAGGATCCGGACGTCCCCGTCGATGTGGGTGCCGCCGCCTTTTTCGACGTGGACAATACCCTCGTTCAGGGTTCCTCCTTGGTGGAATTCGGCTTTGGGCTCGCCCGCCGGCGCTATATCCGCATCTCTGAGATACTCCCGGTTGCCTGGAAGCAGCTCAAATTCCGCCTCTCCGGTGCGGAGAATGCAAAGGACGTCGCCGCCGGCCGCGCGCAGGCCCTAGAGTTTGTCAAAGGCCGCAGCGTAGATGAGCTCATCGATCTCTGCGAGGAAATCGTCGAAGCCTCCCTCGCCCGCCGCGCGTACCCCGGCACCACACAGCTCGCTGAGATGCACCTGGCCGCCGGCCAACAGGTGTGGCTGGTTACCGCTACCCCAGTCCAGCTCGCCCAGGTCTTGGCGCGCCGCTTTGGCTTTACCGGCGCCCTCGGCACCGTCGCGGAGGTAGAAGACGGCAAGTTCACCGGCCGCCTGGTGGGCGATATCCTCCACGGCCCGGGTAAGAAGCACGCCGTGGCCGCCCTCGCTACCATCGAGGGCCTCGATCTGGACCGGTGCACCGCCTACTCCGACTCCGCGAACGATATGCCCATGCTCACCATGGTGGGCACCCCCGTAGCCATTAACCCGGACCGCAAGCTACGCAACATCGCAGAAGAGCGCGGTTGGATCGTCCGCGACTACCGCTCCATCCGCCGCGCCATCCGCACCTACGGCCTTCCAGCGCTTGTCACGGCCGCCTTTTCCTATGGCGGCTGGCGCTATTTCCGGAAGTAGCAGCGCACGCGGCGGAGCGCTCTCAGCGTAGAAGCAGCTTCGGCACTAAAACCAGAAATCCTCCGCCGCCGCGCTAAGGCACGGTGCGGAGGATTCCTAGGCTGTTGGGTTTACTTACCCAACTTACGACGCTGCACGCGGGTGCGGCGCAGCATCTTGCGGTGCTTCTTCTTGGACATGCGCTTGCGGCGCTTCTTGATGACAGAACCCATAACAGGCGTCCTCACTTTCTTTTAGTACGTACTGTGAACCTGCCGGCGCCTGAAACGGCAAAGGTGCACTCTTTGCCACCTTGGCCGCACATATGCGGGCCATCACGGCGTGCCGACACGAATGCGATCCATCTTACCTAGTCCCCAGCGTGTCTCCAAAAGTGGCCCCGATGGAAACCCGCGGCAAGACGTCGCGCGGGAAAACGAGACAGCGCCCACCACCGCTGACCAAAAGTGGCCAACAGAAGTGGGCGCTGCCTGAAAGGCGCGAGAACCTACGCTCCGTAAACGGATGCCTCGAGGTACTCGTTGACGGCGGACTCGTGAACGCGGAAAGAGCGTCCGACGCGGACTGCCGGCATTTCGCCTGCGTGAACCAAACGGTAGACAGTCATCTTGGAGACGCGCATGATTTCAGCGACCTCCGCGATGGTCAGAAAGGTTCCTTTTTCTTCATTTGCCATAATTATCTAACCCTTCAGCTCGTTACGCGCTGTAGGCTTCCCCTCCCACAGGACTTCACGCACGTGCTTGTCCCAAGCCTATCGTGAAACATGTGACTAATGCGACCCAAGTGCCAAATTTTTTCACAGCAGTTGTTCAGTTCACCGCCAAAAGCGCTGCGTAACAACCGCCTCATGGCTCCCGTACGGCCCCCAAGTGGTGTGAGGCAACTACACCCCCACCACGGGGAACTGGTCGCATTAGGCGGGCCGCTAGCCCAGTTCCTTAGCCTTATCGGAGCATGCCTCGGCGGCGCGGTAGAACGCACCGCGCAAGCCGGACTCTTCCAGCTCGCGCACGGCCGCGGCGGTGGTGCCGCCTGGCGAGGTCACACCCGCGCGCAGCTGCGTTGCCGAGCGGCCAGAATTGGCCAGCATATCGCCGGAGCCGGCAGCCGCCTGGGCGGCGAGCTTTTCGGCGATATCGCGGGGAAGGCCGAGCTGCACGCCGGCATCGACAAGCGCCTCTGCCACGAGGAAGAAGTACGCCGGCGAGGAACCCGCCAGGGCGGTCGCGGCGTCGATATTCTTCTCCGGAATGACCGCAACCTCACCAACGGCCTCGAGGAGCTCCGTCACGCCCTGCATCTGGGCCTCAGTCACGTGCTCGCCGGCGGCGCAGGTGCACATGCCGCGGCGCACCAGCATCGGCGTATTGGGCATAACGCGCACAACCGGCACGCCCTCGCCCGCAGCGGCCTGCAGGGCCTCCAGGGTCAACCCTGCGGCCATAGAGACCACCACGGCGTCCTTGGCCGGGTTAATCTCGCCCAGCAGGTCCAAGATGGCGTAAGGCTTGACGGACGCGAAGATATAGTCCGCGCCGTCCACCGCCTCGGCATTATCCGCCGTGACGTTAACACCATAGTTGCTCTTGAGTTCTTCACCACGGGAGGCGGTGCGGTTGGTCACCGTGATATCGGAAGCATTAAAACCCGATTCCACAAGACCCGAGGTCAAAGCCTCACCGATTTGTCCTCCACCTAAAATTGCAATCTTTGTCATAGGCTCCACCATGCCAAAAATAACGACACCCGGCTACCTCCACGAGGGAAGCAGCCGGGTGGTTCTCAGCGGATGGCCGGTTTAGAGCATGACCAAAAGCAGTGGCCCAAAGGTCAATATCAGGCCGGTAATGCCTGCAAGGAACATGGAGAAGCCATCGCGGGCGGTGCGCAGCGCATGCGTGACACCAGCCATGATTGCGGTGACGCAGAGCGCCAGGATGGCCACGACGATGCGCGGGAAGTTATCCCACAGCACTTCAAAGCCCTTGAAGATGATGATCGCCAAGACGATGCCCACAACCACCATGATGAGGATGGACATGGGGTTAAGCTTCTCGTGCTCTTCGGTGATTTCCTCGTCCCGCACCTGGGGCAGCTCGCCGGTATCGTCGGACTTCTTCGCGGCCGCAGCAGGTTTTTGCGCAGGCGCGCCAGCCTTGCCCTTGGTTCCCGCGTCCTTGGCATCCTTCGCTCCCGCTGCGGTCGCTGCAGCGGCACCAGCAGCTGCGCCTGCCTTTTCCTTGGTGCCGGATTCGGCGCCGTCAGCAGCGTCCTTGCGCTTGTCCTGCGAGGGCTGCGAAGACTGCGACTTGCCGATGCGCTGGATCACCGCAGTGTCATCCGCGGACGGCTGATAAGACTTCTTCTCGGCGTCCTGAGCACCCGCCTTAGCCTCCGGCTCCGACTGCGCAGGCTTCTTTGCCTCCTGCGCGTTAGTCTTCTGCGCATTAGCCTTCTGCGCGGGGGCAGGCTTGGCCGTCGGCTGCGAGGCAGAACCTGCTGCCGGCTTAGGAGAGGCGGTAGGCCCGCTCGGCTTGCCGTTCTGCTTCGGCGCAGGCGACGCGGTGGGGGTACCAGCGGAAGGCTTCTCGGCAGCCGGCTTAGGGGAAGCGGATTGGGGCTGGGATGGCTTGCTTTGCGCAGGCTTGCCGATGCCCGACTGCCCCACGCCCTGCTTCGAGCCTTCCTGCGTGCCCGCGGCTGGCTTGCCCGCTGCAGGCTTGGAGCCGGCCGGCTTCGCCGCGGAACCGCTAGCCTGCTGGGCCTTGGACTCCGCGGTCTTGGACTCGGCGGCCTTGGACTCGGCGGCCTTGTTTCCCGCGGACTGCTCGTCCTTGGACTTCGGCGCGCGGATGACAGGAGCGTCATCGTCGATGGAGACGTTGGTGTGCTTCGCCTCTGGCGGGGTGGACTTTACCTTCTTCAGGCTGCCGGTGAGCTCGGCAACGGAGACGCCGCCCTCATCGAGGCTCCGCCGACGGCGGCGAGAGGTCTTCTCGTCCTTATCCGTGCGGTCCTTCTTATTGCGAGCTAGCAGCTCGGCCACGGTCAACTGTTTTTCGTCAGCCATGATCTCTTCCTATTCCAATCCCTTGTCGGTCCGGCGCAAAATAACACCTTCGCGCAGCGCCCATGGGCAGATTTCTAACTTCTCAATTCCCAGAGCTCGCATGCTTGCCTCGGCAACCAAAGCGCCGGCGACGATTTGGTGCGATCGGTTCGAACTTACACCCTCGAGGTCCGCTCTGTCTGCTGCAGTCATGCGCGTGATGAATGAAATCAACTGGCGCAGGCCCGGTGCGGTCAAGGTGCGCTTGACATATGGCCCTGCAGACGAGGGTGCCGCGCCGGTCAGCCGCGATAGGGTGCGGAAGGTTTTCGAGGTGCCCACGGCTAGGCCGGCGGGGCCCATCGCCTTCATCTGCGTAACGGCATCTTCAAGCTCTGCATCGATGAAATCGCGCAGCGCACTGACCTTCTTTTTCTCCGGCGGATCGGTATCGAACCAGTTGTGAGTCAGTCGGCCTGCGCCCAGATCGAGGGAGAAGGCCAGGTCAGGGTGTTCATCGGTACCGGTGGATAGCTCTAGGGAACCACCGCCGATGTCCAGGTTGGTGATACGCCCGGCGGACCAGCCGTACCAGCGGCGGGCAGCGAGGAAGGTGAGCTGGGCTTCCTCCACGCCCGAGAGGATCTGCAGGCGTACGCCGGTCTGCTTTTCCACCTCATCGAGCACTGCTTCAGAGTTAGGGGCAGAGCGAACCGCGGAGGTCGCGAAGGCGATAAATTCGGCGCACCCGAGTTTCTCACCCAGCTCACTTGCCTCACCCACGGCGGACACGAGCTTTTTCAGGCCCTTTTCGTGGATGTTTCCCTTCTTATCCAGCTGCTCTACCAGCCGGAGTGGGGTCTTCCAATCGCTCATCGGAGTAGGCCGTCCCCCCATTGCGGCATCGACCGCAACGAGGTGGACGGTATTACTTCCAACGTCTAATACACCTAATCGCACACTAATAGCGTAGTAGGTCTACCGTGGTTAGGTGTGAATCGCCCAAAATCTGACACCGTTTACCTAGGTTTTCCCGCGAGCTCGCCAGCGGCGGCATCGATTAAAGCCGGGCGCGAAGAGGCCCCAGATTTTCCGCGGGAGTGGTTCGAATTTACCAACCCAAACGACCCTTACCACGTCTTTTCCATCGATCTGACGTGGGTGGAATCGCACTACAGCTGCCAATTTGGCACGTCGGCGTGCAGGGGCATCGATAAGAGCCAGCCCGATGTGGGCTGCTGCGTGCACGGTGCATATATGGCCGATGAACAAGACCGGGACCAGCTTTACGATGCCGTCTCCCGCATGCCCGCGCGCTACTGGCAGCTGCGGCCAGCGGGGGTAGATGAGTTCTTGGCGCAAGAAAATACCGATGAGCTAGAGCCGTGGTTGGAATGGGATGAGCTTGACGGCGAGGACGGCGAACCTGAGCCGGCGCTGAAAACGCCCATCGTGGATGGCGCCTGCATCTTTGCCAACCGCGCCGGCTGGGAAACGGGAACCGGCTGCGCGCTGCACCAATGGGCCGTCGATAGTGGCGAGGAACTGACCGTGGTCAAGCCAGAGGTGTGCTGGCAGCTGCCGCTGCGGCGCTACGAGGATTATGAAGAACGCCCCGATGGGCAGGAAATTTTGCGCACCACCATCGGCGAATATGACCGCCGTGGCTGGGGCAATGGCGGCGAAGACTTTGATTGGTACTGCTCTACCGATAGCGCCTGCCACGCCAATCCGCTGCCGATGTGGCAATCGCACGAGGACGAGCTCGTCGCGCTCATGGGGCGCGAAAGCTACGATATTTTGGCTCAACAATGCCGTGCCCGCGCAGAAGCCGCCGAGCACGGCGTGCAGCTTACCCAGCACCCGGCCAGCATCAAGGACGGCTGGTACTAGAGCTCGAATTTATAGCCCAGCCCACGCACCGTCACCAGGTGCTTCGGGCGGGAGGGGTGTTCCTCAATCTTGGTGCGCAGGCGCTTGATATGCACGTCGAGCGTCTTGGTATCGCCCACGTAATCCGCACCCCAGATGCGATCGATGAGCTGGCCGCGGGTCAGCACGCGCCCGGCGTTGCGCAGGAGGTATTCCAGCAGGTCAAACTCCTTGAGCGGCATCGCTACCGGCTCGCCCGCCACGGTGACGATGTGGCGCTCCACATCCATCTTCACGCGGCCGCCGGAGAGGATCTGCTCGTCTTCTGCCTCGGCGCCCTCTGCGGCGTCCGCGTTGGAGGCCTGATCGTTGCCGCGGCGCAGCACGGCGCGGATGCGGGCGATGAGCTCGCGGGAGGAATACGGTTTGGTGACGTAATCATCCGCACCCAGCTCGAGTCCCACGACCTTATCGATTTCCGCGTCGCGCGCGGTGACCATGATGACCGGCACGGAGGAGGTAGCGCGCAGCTGCTTGCACACGTCGGTGCCGGACATACCGGGAAGCATGAGGTCAAGCAGCACGATGTCGATGTCATTATCGGCGAATTTCTCCAGCGCGGATGGGCCATCGAGAGCGACAATCGGCTCGAAGCCTTCCTTGCGGAGCAAGAATGCCAGCGGATCGGCCAGCGACTCTTCATCTTCCACGATGAGAATGGTGGTCATTGTGCTTTATCCTTTCGACGTGCTGCTACGCGTGCTACCGCACGCTGGAGCCCAGGAGCCGCCGCATCGACGGAATCCCTGTCTTCATTATCCTGCAAGTCAGCCTCGTGCGCTGGCTTCTCTTCCTTATATATGGGCAACTCGATGGTGAAAGTAGAGCCCGTGCCAGGCCGCGACCACAGCTTGATATTGCCCCCGTGGTTGGCCACCACGTGTTTGACAATTGCTAATCCTAGGCCAGTGCCTCCCGTCTGCCGCGACCGGGCTTGGTCAACGCGGAAAAAGCGCTCGAAGACGCGCTTTTGATGCTCCGGCGGGATGCCGATGCCGCGGTCCGTTACCCGGATCAGCACGACGTCATCCCCCACCACCTTCTGTGAGACGGAGACCGGCAATTCCTCTGGCGAATAATTGATCGCGTTGGAAATCAGGTTAGACAGCGCCGTTACCAAGAGAGAACGATCGCCTCTGATCTGCACGCCCTCGGAGGGACCTTGGGTCAGCCTGATGGAGCGCGCGTCCGCAGCGAGCTGATTGCGCGAAATCGCCTCGTCAATGAGATCGTCCACGTAGAGCGGTTCCATCTCCGGCAGCGCCTCGGCGCCCTGCAGCTTGGACAGAGAAATCAGCTCGCTGACCATATCCGCCATGCGGTTGGCCTCTTTTTGCACCTTGGTACCGAAGTACTTCACGTGCTCCGGATCCTCGGGGTCCTGAAGCAGGGCCTCGGCCAGGAGCGCGATTCCACCCACCGGGGTTTTCAGCTCGTGGGAGACGTTGGCCACGAAATCGCGGCGCGCGGATTCCATGCGCACGTTTTCGCTCTCATCGGTGCCGTAGATGATGATGAAGCGGCCATCGTTAAGCGTCAGCGGCTTGATGACGGCCTTGACCTGCGTGACGCGGTGCCCGGTGCGGCGCTTGGGGATGGCCAGGTCCACGGTGCGGGTTTCCTTATCCTCGAAGACCTGCTCCGCGGTCTTCCAGATCTCTGGGTTGACGGCGCGATCGTGGACCACGGACATCTCGTGCGCCGCGGGGTTGGACAGGATGATTTCCTGGTTCCTATCGAGCACCGTCAGCGCCGTGGGCGAGCCTTGGACCGCGAGGTGGAGGCCTTGGCTCACGGTGGTGACCTGGTTTGCCTGGGCATCGCTGGCGCGCTGGCGGCGTACCATGCGCTCGCGCACCCGCGAAATTAACGGCAGCACCACCGCGCAGGCAACCACGCCCGCGAGAAAGACAAAAATTAATTCCACGTCATTAAGCCTAACCATTAGAAAGTCCCCAGGGAGCACCTCCCCAGGGACTTATATGCAGTAGCGGGTTACTTGCCACCCTGCGCGGCGACGGCAGCGGCCCCGGCCTCGGCGGCCTCTGGATCCAGGTAGGTGCCGCCCTCGTTGACCACGGAGCCGTCCTCCGCAATCTCGTACACCAGCGGGATGCCGGTCGGGATATTCAGCCCGGCGATGTCATCATCGGAAATGCCATCGAGGTGCTTGACCAACGCGCGCAGGGAGTTGCCGTGCGCTGCGATCATGACTGACTCGCCCTTCTTAGCCCGCGGCAGGATCTCTTCCTCGAAGTAGGGCACGAAGCGCTCGACAACGTCCTTCAGGCACTCCGTCTGTGGGACCTTGTCCAAGTCCGCGTAGCGGGGATCGTTGGCCTGGGAGTACTCGGCGTCATCGGCAAGCTCGGGCGGGCGCGTGTCATAGGAACGGCGCCATGCCATGAACTGGTCCTCGCCGTATTCTTCCTTGGTCTCGGCCTTGTTCAGGCCCTGCAACGCACCGTAGTGGCGCTCGTTGAGGCGCCAGTCGCGGATGACCGGGATCCAGTGGCGGTCGGCCGCATCCAGCGCGATATTGGCGGTGCGGATGGCGCGGCGCAGCAAGGAGGTGTACAGCACGTTAGGCAGGATGCCCTCTTGCGCGAGCAGCTCGCCGCCGCGCTTGGCCTCTGCCTCGCCCTTTTCTGTCAGATCAACATCGACCCAACCGGTAAATTGGTTGGATTCATTCCAGGTGGATTGGCCGTGGCGAAGAAGAATCAGTTTTCCGTTAGTCATGCCTCCAGCATGCCACGAAACCGCCCGGCGCGTCAGTGAGGCTAGTCTCCCATCGCGCGGCGTTGGTGGCAGTCAGGCACCGGAATCTGCTGGGCTTCGGCATAAATCTCCGTCAGCTCCCGGGCCGTGTTGGTCCAGCTAAAGCGCGTGGCGTGCGCGACGGCGGCCTCACCCATGGCGATGCGCCGGGGGTCATCGTCCAGCAGCTGGGTCAAGGAATCCGCCCACTCCTTCGGCTCGTGGGACGGCACGAGCAGCCCGGTCTCGCCATCGACGACGGCGATGGGCAGCCCGCCCACGGCCGCGGCAACGACCGGCGTTCCAGAAGCCTGGGCCTCGAGCGCCACCAGGCCAAAGGATTCGTTGTAGCTGGGCACCGCCACGATATCGGCAGCGCGGTACACTCCCACCAGCTCCTCGGGCGGGCGGGGGCCTAAAAAGCGCACGCGCTTTTGCACACCCAACTCCCGCGCCAATTCCCTATACGCCTCCGGCGAGGCATTGGCTCCCGATGGCCCGCCGCAGATGAGGACCCGGAAATCGCGGGTGGGCTCGCGGTGGCACAGCTCGGCGGCGGTGCGGATAAGAACTTCGGGCCCCTTGAATTTCTGTAGCCGCCCCACAAAGGCGATGACCTTGGTATGCAGCGGGATGCCCAGCTCGCGGCGGGAGCGCTCCGTATTGCGGTCGGTACCAGGGGTAAAAAGCCCCACGTCCGCACCCGGGGAGACTACGCGGATGATGTCGCGCTCGGCATCGTAATGCTCCGCCAAGTCGCGGGCTTCCTGATCGGTATTGACCACGAGGAGATCGGCATTATCCACCAATTGTTGCTCGCAGATGCGCCGCGCTTCTGATTCCACGGTGTCCTCGGCCGTGCGGTAGGCGTTTTTCACCGCGGCCAAGGTGTGGGCGGTGTGAACCAGCGGGATGCCCCAAAGATCGCGCAGCAGCCACCCCACCTGGCCAGAAAGCCAGTAGTGGGAATGAATGAGGTCATATTTTTTGCCCTGCCACTTGGCAAATTGCACCACTCCACCGGAAAAGGCCGCGAGCTGGGTGGGCAGATCTTCTTTTTCTAGCCCCTCAAAGGGGCCTGCCACGATGTTGATCACCCGCAGGTTGGGGGCCACGTCCACGATTTCTTTGTGGCTGGGGCGGGTAGCGCGGGTATAGACGTCCACCTCCACGCCAAGCTGGGCTAATTGGCAGGCAATATTTAAAACGTAGACGTTCATTCCGCCGGCATCCCCGGAGCCAGGCTGCTCAATGGGGGAGGTATGCATAGAAATCATGGCGATGCGCATGTTGTCCCATCTTAGCGGCGCTATACTGGCCCCTGCCAACAACCTACGCTACCGAAAGGTCACGCATTGTCCGCTTACGAATCAAAGGCATGGCTCCAGTATTACCCGGAGTGGACGCCGCATAGCCTCGACTATGGCACCACCACCCTGTTGGACCTGTATGACAACAACCTCGAAGTCAATGGCGATAAGTCAGCCACGTATTTCTTTGGGCGTACCCAAAACTATTCCGAGCTGGACCGCCAAGTGCGCGCTGCCGCAGCCGGCCTGAAGGCCTTCGGCGTGCGCCCCGGTGACCGCGTAGCCATCGTCGCTCCCAATAGCCCGCAGTACATCGCGGCCTTTTACGCCATCTTGAAACTCGGCGCCCAGGTAGTGCTACACAACCCGCTCTATACCGCCCACGAGTTGGAGGGCCTCTTCCAAGACCACGGCGCGCGCATCGCCATCGCCTGGGACAAGGCCGCGCCCACCCTGGAGAAGCTGCGGGCTACCACCAACCTGGAAACGGTCGTGTCCATCAACATGATCAACGCCATGCCCACCCTGCAGCGCGCCGCGCTTCGCCTGCCGCTTCCCCCGCTCAAGGCCAAGCGCGAGCAGCTTTCCGCCCCAGCGCCGAATACCGTGCCGTGGGAGGCGCTGATTGGCGATGCCATCGGTGGCAACGGCAGCGATATTAAGACGCCGGAAGACATTGATAAGGACACCGTCGCGCTGGTGATGTACACCTCCGGTACGACCGGTGCGCCCAAGGGCGCGATGCTTTCGCACGGCAACCTCGTATCCAACCTGCTCCAGGGCAAGGCATGGGTCCCGGGCCTAGGCGATAAGCCAGAGCGCATGCTCGCCGCCCTGCCTTTCTTCCACGCCTACGGCCTGACCATGAACGTCACCTTGGCCCAGCTCATCGGCGGAGAATTGGTCATCCTGCCCGTGCCGCAGATCCCGCTCATCATGCAGCTGATGAAGAAGCACACCCCGACCTGGGTCCCGGGCGTTCCTACCTTGTACGAGCGCATCGTCAAGGCCGCCGAGGAGCAAGAGGTTCCCATCAAGGGCGTGCGCGCAGCTTTCTCCGGCGCATCCACCCTGCCTTCTGAGACCGTTAATAAGTGGGAACACTCCACTGGCGGCTTGCTCGTGGAAGGCTACGGCCTCACCGAGTGCTCGCCCATCATCGTGGGTAACCCCATGAGCACCGACCGCCGCCCCGGCTACGTGGGCATCCCCTTCCCGGATACCGAGGTGCGCATCGCCAACCCCGATAACCTGGATGAAACCCAGCCAGATGGCGTTGAGGGCGAGGTACTGGCCCGCGGCCCGCAGATTTTCAAGGGTTACCTCAATAACCAAGAAGCCACCGATGCCGCCTTCCACGGTGACTGGTTCCGCACCGGTGACATGGGCATCATGGAAGAAGACGGCTTCATCCGCCTGGTCAGCCGCATCAAGGAAATCATCATCACCGGCGGCTTCAACGTCTACCCGGGCGAGGTCGAAGAAATCCTGCGCGAGCACCCCAGCGTTGACGACGCCGCCGTGGTGGGCCGCCCGCGCGAGGACGGCTCCGAAGACGTCGTAGCCTGCCTCGATCTTGCCGATGGCGCCGCGCTCGACCCCGAAGGCCTCAAGGACTACTGCCGCGAGCGCCTGACCCGCTACAAGGTCCCGCGCACCTTCTACCACTTTGAAGAGCTGGCCAAGGACCAAATGGGCAAGATCCGCCGCCGTGAGGTACAAGAAGACCTCATCAACCGCCTCGAAGCGGAGAAGAACGCCTAAGAACTAGCGTTCACACCACCATGCTGCGCACCATCGATACTCCCATCGGCCCGCTGCTGCTCACCGCGGACGCGGACGGGCTGTCCCGCGTCGACTTCGTCGCGATCCAGTTGGGTCGCGACGGAACCAGCAAGGACCGCAACGAGGAAAACAAGGGACACCGCGAAACCAGTAAGGTTCGCGGCGAGGTAAGAAACGATCGCGACGGAGCAAGCACAGGGCGCCGCGACACCAAGAAGGTTCGCAACGAAGTAAGCGGCGGGGTACATGGGGGCATCGACAAGCGCGGTGCAGACATCCTAGATGCGGCGCAGGAGCAGCTCGCGGAGTACTTCGCTGGGCGCCGCCGCGAGTTTGACCTGCCGCTTAACCCGGCGCCGACGACCAAATTTCGCGCCCAAATTCACGCGCAGTTGGACACCATTGGCTACGGCGAGATCTCAAGCTATGGCGAGCTCGCCGCCGCCGTGGGGCGCCCCGCTGCTACCCGGGCGGTCGGTACCGCCTGCGGCGCCAATCCCCTGCCGATTATTCGGCCCTGCCACCGCGTGCTGCGCATCGATGGATCGCTCGGCGGCTATGCCGGCGGCCTGGATATCAAGCGTTTTTTGCTGGCACTCGAAGAAAACTAGAGGATTTCCTCACGTTCTGGGTATACTCGCCCTTTGTAATATTTTTCTTTACCAAACGAAAGGGTAGAGCGTGTCCGCATACGAATCCCGGGCCTGGGTCAAGCACTACAGCGACTGGACCCCCGCCACGCTTGATTACGGCGATAAAACCATCATTGATTACTACGTCAATAACCTCCGCATTAATGCGAATAAGTCCGCTACCTACTTCTTCGGCAGTACACAGAGTTACGCGGACTTAGACGCACAGGTGCGCGCCGCCGCCGCGGGACTTAAGGCCTTTGGCATCCGGCCTGGCGATAGGGTCGCCATCGTCATGCCCAACTGCCCCCAACACGTAGTGGCGTTTTATGCCATCCAGCTGCTGGGAGCCACCGCGGTGGAGCACAACCCCCTCTACACCGCCCACGAGCTCGAGGGGCTTTTCCAGGACCACGGCGCGCGCGTGGTCATCGCCTGGGATAAAACGGCGCCGACGCTGAATAAGCTGCGCGCCACCACCCCGTTGGAGACCATCGTCTCCGTCAACATGATCGACGCAATGCCGCCCTTAAAGCGCCTCGCGCTCCGGATTCCCCTGCCGCCGCTGGCCGCCAAGCGTGAGCAGTTAACCGGCGCGGCCCCAAATACCGTGGCCTGGTCCACACTTATCGGTTCTGCCATCGGCGGCGATGGCAAGGACCTCGAGATTGCCAAGGTCACGCAGGACGATATCGCGCTTATCCTCTATACCTCCGGCACCACCGGCAAGCCCAAGGGCGCGCTGCTCTCGCACGGAAATCTCATCGCCAACTGCGTGCAGGGCGAGGCCTGGCTGACCAATATGGACGCCTCCGAGCAGCGCTTCCTCGCCGCCTTGCCGCTCTTCCACGCCTACGGCATGACCACGCTGTGCGTGCTCAGCATCTACTTCGGCGCCGAGCTCATCTTGGTCCCTTCCCCGCAGATGCCGCTCATCATGGACATCATTAAGAAGCACACCCCCACCTGGCTGCCGGGTGTACCTACGCTGTACGAGAAGATCATGGATGCCGCCGAGGGCAAGGGCGTGGATCTCGCCGGCATCAGCAACGCCTTCTCCGGCGCCGCCACCCTGCCGGTTGACGTGATGGAGCGCTGGGAATCCATGACCGGCGGCCGGCTCGTCGAGGGATTCGGCATGACGGAGACCTCCCCCGTGCTCATCGGCAATCCTATGAACGGCAATCGACGCCCGGGCTATGTGGGCCTGCCCTTCCCCGATGTTGAGGTGCGCATTGGCAACCCGGATAACCTCGATGAAACCCAGCCAGATGGCGAGCCGGGTGAGATGCTGGCCCGTGGGCCGCAGATTTTCCAGGGCTATTTCAACAACGAAAAGGCTACCGCGGAGTCCTTCCACAATGGCTGGTTCCGCACCGGCGATATGGCCACCATGGATGAGGATGGCTGGGTTCGCCTGGTCAGCCGCATCAAGGAAATCATCATCACCGGCGGCTTTAACGTGTACCCGGCCGAGGTAGAAGAAGTGGTGCGCAAGCACCCAGACGTCAAGGAGGTCGCCGTGGTGGGCCGCCCGCGCAAGGATGGCTCGGAGGACGTCGTCGCCTGCGTCATCCTGCGCGATGGCGCCGTCCTGGACCCAGAGGGCCTGAAGTCCTTCTGCCGCGAGCGCCTGACCGGCTACAAGATTCCGCGCACCTTCTACCACTTTGAGGAGCTGGCTTCAGACCAGCTGGGCAAGATCCGCCGACGCATGGTGCAACAGGATCTGCTCGATCTCCTCAAGCAGAAGGCTTAGTATTAACCACCATGTCAGACCTCGAGTACGACGCCACGCTGACGGATTTCCTCGCCACCGCAGTAGCCAACTTCCCCGACCGTCCCGCCACCTTTTTCGGCGGCGAGACCTTGAGCTACGCGGAGCTGGATACCCGCATCGCCGCTGCCGCCGGCGCCCTGCGGGAGATGGGAATCCGCCCCGGCGACCGGGTAGCGCTGGTCTTGCCCAACTCCCCGCAGCACCTCATTGCCTTTTTCGCGGTGCTGCGCCTGGGCGCGGTCGTAGTCGAACATAACCCTCAGTACACCGCCCACGAGCTGGCCCCGCTCTTTGCCCACCACGGCGCCCGCATCGCCCTGGTCTGGGATCAGGTCGCCGCCGTGGTCGATGGCCTGGCCAGCACGGTGATCCCCGTGTCCTTGGCGGCGCCCCTTCCCCTCTCCGGCGCTCCAGTGCCCCACCGCCAGGCCGCGCTTGCCGATGCCGCCCTCATCCTCTACACCTCCGGCACCACCGGCCAGCCCAAGGGCGTGGTGCTCACGCACGGCAACCTGGCCGCGAACTGCATCCAATTGGAAGCCCAAGCCGATCTGCGCCCGGGCCACGAGCGCTTCCTTGCCACGCTGCCGATGTTCCACTCTTACGGATTGACCATGAGCGTCTTGCTCGCCGTGCGCTGCGCCGCCGAGATCATCCTGCTGCCCGCCCCGCGCCCCGCGGCCGTGGTCGGCGCCTTGGCACAGCGCCGCCCGACGTGGATGCCGGGTGTGCCCACCATTTATGAGCGCGCCATAAATGAGCTGGCGGCAGAATCTGCCTCCGGGACAGCCGCCGAGCAGGCCGCAGACCTGGGCGGGGTGCGCTACGCCATTTCCGGGGCTGCATCGCTGCCGGCGCGCATCATCGAGCCCTGGCAAGACCGCACCGGCGGCATGCTCGTTGAGGGCTACGGGCTCACGGAGGCCTCCCCCGTGCTGACCATTAACCCGCTTGGTGAGGGGCGGCGCGTGGGGACCATCGGCAAGCCGCTTGCCGATACCGACTTGCGTATCGGAAACCCCGATGACCTAGACCGCAGCCAACCCGATGGCCTGCCCGGCGAAATCCTTGCCCGCGGGCCCCAGGTTTTTGCGGGCTACCTCGATAATCCCGCCGCCACGCGGGAGGCATTCCACGGCGAGTGGCTGCGCACCGGCGATATGGGCGTGCGCGAGGCCGACGGCCATTTCCGGCTGGTGGGCCGGATTAAAGAGGTCATCATTACCGGTGGCTTTAACGTCTTTCCCAGCGAGGTGGAACACGCCCTGCTTAGCCACCCCGCGATAAGCCAAGCTGCGGTTGCCGGCATCCCGCGTGCCGATGGTTCCGAGGACGTCGCCGCCTGCCTGGTACTCCACCCCGGAGCCACCTTCGACGCGGAGGCGCTGCGCGAGCACTGCCGCGGCCTCTTGGCCCGCTATAAGGCCCCGCGCCATTTCGTAGTGCAAGAAGAATTACCCACCGATCAGCTAGGAAAGCTGCGCCGCCGCCAGGTGCAGGACATCTTGGTGGCAGAAGTGTCCTCACACTAATCCTCGGCAGCGGTGGATTCCCGGCGCGCGGGCTACGTCCCGGTGCGGGGCTATTCCTCGCCGCGGGCGGCACCTGCAAAGATGCGCCCCGAGCGCTCTTCTAGTTTCTTCTTCGCGCGCACCTGCTGCTGCGCCGCGAATTCGGAACGCGGCGGGGCTTGAATATAGCGCTCAGCGTGTAATCCAAGCTGCAGCTCCTTGGCACGCAGGACCTCCGCATCGATCTTGATGCCCAAAATCAGCATCGTATTGGACAGCCAGACGGTCATAAATACCGCCATGACCGTTCCGAATGCCCCGTAAATGCTCACCCCGGCCAGGTACTTGATGTAGAGGGAGAATACGCCACACCACCAGGTTAGTCAGCAGCGCTACCACCGAACCCAAGGTGAGCCAGCGGAAGCGGCTGGGCCGAACGTTGGGTGCAAAGTGGTACCACACGGCAATGAGTGCCAGCGCCACCACGACAGTTATGGGAAAGCGCAGCCAATTCCACACGGGCATAAAAATGCCGCCGATAAAGTCCACGGTTCCATGCAGCCCTAGGCGGAGTGCCACGGGTTCGATGACGCTGTCCACGACGGTATCGCGCAATAAATTGGCGCACAGAACCACCACCGCGCCGATGACGAGGACCACGGTAATGGCCCACATCAACGCCCATGTGCGGATGGTGCCGCGTCCCTCCACCCGGCCGTAGACAGTATTGGCGGTACGCGAGAAGGCACGCACATACGCCGAGGCGGCGAAGAGTGAAATCAAAACGGAGACCACCAGCGCAAACGTGCCCTCCCGCGTGGAACCGATAATGGAGCTGACGATATTTCCGGCCTCTTCCGCCATGGAACGGGGCACGTACGTTTCGATGAACTGCGTGGTCAACGCCTCCACTTCGCCCCGGCGCGAAGAAAAGACCAGCGTGGCAATGGAATATGCCGCCAGGACAGTGGGCGCGAAGGCCATGAGGGTGAAGTAGGTCATCGCGGCGGCGCGGTCCATTAAGGCATCGTGGAAGAAATCAGCCCACACGCGTCGCATTACCAGACCCCAGCTGTCCTTGCGCAGGCGGTTGCCGCGCGCCCACGGATCGGCATCGGCGGCTGGGCTTTCCACGGTGACCAGGGTGGTAACGGTGCTTGGCACGATCTTTTTCTGTTGGGCAGTCTGCTTCCGGGCTTGCTTGCTGCCGGTTGCGGGGGCATCGTCCAAGGCACTCATAGTTACGCAGCGTATGCGGCCTAAGAATCTATTCTGTGAAGTGACACTCGCAGCGATTAGGCTGGGGAGTATGACTGAACAGAACCAAGAAAAGATTAACGTCAAGTCCTTCGAGCTCGACCACCGCCTCGTCAGCGCGCCTTATATCCGCGTGGCTGATCGCACCGATTTGGGCGGCAGCGTCGAGATTATCAAGTACGACCTGCGCTTCTGCCAGCCCAATAAGGATCACTTGGACACGGAGGCGCTGCACTCCGTGGAGCACATGATGGCCAACTTTATGCGCAACTACACCGATAAGCTCATCGGCTTTGCTCCTATGGGCTGCCGCACCGGCTTCTACGCCATCACCAACGGTATGGAGCAGGATGAATTGCTGCGCGCCGTTGAGGGTGCGCTGAACGATATCCTTTCCGCCACCGAGGTTCCCGCCGCCAACGAAGAGCAGTGCGGTTGGGGCGCGCACCACAGCCTGAAGGGCGCGCAAGATGCGGCCCGCAAGTTCCTGGATGCCAAGCCGGAGTGGCTCGAGGTCATGGCTGCCTAAGATGCGCCGGCCGTAGCGCAGAGCATTGCGCTGGGGCGGCTTTTGAGCCGCCCGCGCTGCCCGCAAGCAACGATTACGTCCAAAACAACCGCGTTTCGCCAAAAATGAGGGCGAGTTTTAGAAGAACGCGGTTGTTTTGGACGTTTTTATGTGCGCGCAGGCCTAAAACCCGGCGCGAACTTAGTGGCCGATGCCCCGTCGCGCCGAAAGGCGCGGCCTAGTCCTCGTCCATGGATAGGCCCAGCCACACGGGCTCGGACACGAGCTCGACGCCGAAGGCCTCGCGGACGCCATCGCGGATCGTGCGGGCTAGCGCGACGATATCGGCGGCGGTCGCGTTTCCGCGGTTGGTCAGCGCCAGGGTGTGCTTGGTGGATAGCGTTGCCGGTCCGGAGCCGGGGTAGCCCTTTGTGAAGCCGGCATTATCGATAAGCCAGGCGGCCGAAAGCTTTTCGTGCGGGGACGGTTCGCCCTCTGCTGGAGCGGTGGCGGGATGGCGGGGCATGCGGTCGGCGGGGGCATCGCCAAGCGTGGCGCGCACCTTGTCCTGGATGGCGTCGGCGACGCTGGATTCGACCACGGGATTGGTGAAGAAGGAGCCGGCGGACCAGGTGTCGTGGTCGGCGGCATCGAGCACCATGCCCTTGCCGCGGCGCAGGGCGAGGACCTCCTCGCGGACTTGGGCGACGGGGCGGCGCTCGCCGGGGTTATCGGTAAGCTGCCCAAAGCGTAAGGGGCGAGAGAGCCCATCCGTGGTTAATTGCACTTCGACCTCGAGCACGACCGCGCGGCCGGTGAATTTCAGGTTGGAGTAGCGGTAGGCCAGATCGAGATCGGAGACGGGAACCCACTCATCGGCATCGGTGCGCAGGTTATACAGGCGCACGCGGGTCAAGACCTCAGAAATCTCGGCGCCATAGGCGCCCACGTTTTGCACGGGCACCGCGCCCACCGTGCCGGGGATGCCGGACAGGCACTCGATGCCGCCCAGGGACAGCGCGACGGATTCCGCCACGACTTCATCCCATACCGCGCCGGCTTGGGCGCGCACGAGGCCGGTCTGGGTATCCATGTCCACCGCGGCAAAGTCCAGGACAACGGCGACCACGTCTACCTCGCCATCAGAAACCAGCAGGTTAGAGCCGCCGCCAACCACGATGAAAGGAACTTTTTCTTTCTCGAGGTACCGCAGGGCCGCAACTGCCGCTTCAGGCCGCGAACAACGCAACGTGACCTGTGGCTTTCCCCCCACGCGCAAGGTGGTGAGATCGGCAAAGCTCGCCGTGGGATCCACGTCTACGCCGTCGATTGCTGTGAGTTGTTGCGTCAAAAATTTATCAAGCACGTATACCAAGGTAGTCTGTTAAGCATGTCAACTCGTAGTGAAAACACCGTAACCATCAATCAGCCTATCGACATGGTTCACAAGGCGCTGCTTACCCAGGGGTACTGGGAGTACATCGTGGAAAATCTTTCCCCGGAGGCAGGCCAGGTTCACGATTTCTCCGATAACGTAGCAACTCTCTACGAGGTCCTGCCGACCACCCTCTTGCCAGAGGCTGTGCGCGCCATGGTCTCGCAGGACCTCAAGGTCAAGCGCGTGGTCACCGTGGGCGAGCTCAACGGCCAGGCCGCTGACGTCAACTACACCGCAGACGTCAAGGGCACCCCGGTGGACTTCAAGGGCGAGATTTCCCTGGCCGGCGAGGGCGAGATGACCAAGCTGACCTACACCAACGAGATCTCCGTCAAGATCCCGATGATGGGCGCAGCCATCGAGCCGAAGGTGGGCGAATCCCTGGCAGAGCTCTTTGATAACGAGGGCAAGCTGACCGAACAGTGGATTTCTGAAAACTTCTAAGGCACTCCCAACCTTAGAATCCACCGATTCCCATGGCCGACCACGCTCATAACCTGCGCGCCAGCGCAGCAGCGGGTCGGCCTTTTGGCGTTATTACCCGCGGCACCACCAACTACAACCGGCTCAGGCGCTGCGATAGGTGGATGATGGCGCACCCGGAAATCTCGGCGCTGTTGCGCCACGTGCGCACCCCGCTCGCCCTCGACGTGGGCTATGGCGCCTCCCATACCACCACCGTGGAATGGGCGCGGTGGCTGCGCCGCATCAATCCCCGCGTGGATGTGCGCGGGCTAGAAATCCACCCGGACCGGGTGCTGCCGCCGCGCGATGGCGTGCGCTTTGAGCTGGGCGGATTTGAGCTGGCGGGCTACCGGCCGCAGGTGGTGCGCGCCTTTAATGTCCTGCGCCAATACGATGTGGACCAGGTTGCGGAGGCCTGGCAGACGGTGTGCTCGCGCTTGGCCCCCGGTGGGTTCTTCGTGGAGGGCACCTGCGATGAGCTGGGCCGACGCGCGGCGTGGATCCTGCTCGATCAGCATGGTCCGAAGACGCTGACGCTCGCGTGGGATCCCTTCGACGTGGCCCGCCCCTCCGATGTGGCCGAGCGCCTGCCCAAGGTGCTCATCCACCGCAACGTGCCCGGCGAGCCCATACACGAACTCCTGCAGGCCTCCGACAGGGCCTGGGATCGCGCCGCAGGGTGGGCCCCGCACGGCCCGCGGGTGCGATGGCGCATGGCACAAGCCCTGCTTGCCGATGCCCCCTTTAACCTCCAGCCTCCCCGCCGTCGGCTGCGCGATAATACGCTCACTGTGAGCTGGGAGAGCATCGCGCCCCGCTAATATCCAGCACACATTGCCACCGGCCGCCTCATGCGCCACACTGGTAGTCATGGCTGCAAAGAAATCGGGCGGATCGCTCGCTTGGAAAATTGTCGTAGGCGTCCTCGTAGCGCTGCTTATTATCATCCTCATCGCCGAGTTTGGCCTGCGCTGGTTCATTGGTAACCAGATGACCGAGGAGTTTAAAAATAGCGCCAAAGAAGAAGGCATCGAGGTCACGGAGGATCCCTCGGTAAGCTTTGGCGGCAGCCCCCTCCTCTTTGGGCTTATGCGCGGCTCGATTTCCCAGATGGATATGACCACGCCGTCGACCCTGCAGATCGAAGGCTCGCAGATCAAGGGGCAGCCCGCCTCTGAAATCCACGTGGAAGATATGTCCACGGATGCGGATAACCCTGTGGCCGGCTTCCTCCGCGCCACCACCACCGTTCCGGATGACTACCTGCTGGCGAGCTTCCAAAAAGGAATTTCAGACCAATCTGGCAGCGAAACCATTGGGAATATGGTGGTCACTGAAATCACCGCGAATGACCAGAGCGACGAGCTTGAAGTGAAGTTTGGTGGCGGCTTAGCCAGCCTTTCGCTCAAGCCCACCGCCCGCGACGGCAAGCTGGAGATCAATGCCACCGAGGCCGCCATCTTTGGCCTCTCCCTGCCAGAGCAGGCCACCAGCGCCATTTCTGATGCCCTGCAGGACAGCATGTCTGAGCAGCTCGTTGCCAATGACATGCAGGTCGAATCCGTGGATGTGGGCGATGGCAAGCTCACGCTGACCATCACCGGCACCGATGTCCCGATGAACGATATGGACCACTTCTCCGCCGAGAGCGGCGAGCAGAAGAAGGCCGCCTAACAGCGTCGTCCTAGGGCGGGGTCGGCCGCAGAAGCGGCCGACCTAGGGAGTGTCGACCTAGGGAGTGTCGACCTAGGGAGTGTCGACCTAGGGATGTGATGTCTAGTGACTTTTTGGACTCGGAGTCCATTGACTTTTTGGACTCGGAGTCCAGTTAGTTTTTTGACGCGGAGTCCAGGAGGTTTATGGACAGGATGTCTAACTACTTTTTGGACTCTGGCTTCTTGACAATGTGGGGATGGCAATTCCCATTACTCTCCGCAAGAAGATAGCGGATTTCGACCCCATCCGTGAGGGCATCACGGTCCAGCAGTTCTGCAAGAACATCGGCGTATCGAAGCAGACGTACTACAACATCAAAGCACGTATCGCCGAACGCGGGCGGGCTGGCATCGTGCCCGACAGCACGGCACCGCTGAACCCGCGACGGGTCTACGATGACAAGATTCGACAACAGGTCCTGCAAGCTCGCGGTACGTTAAGAGCCCGCGGCCAAGACTGCGGCCCATGGTCAATCTTCTACTTCTTCCTCGACGAACTCGGCTACGACCAACCACCGTCACGAGCTTTAATCGCACAATGGTTGCACGAGGCTGGCGTCGCTGACATCAATGCACGTAAACGACCGCGTAAGTCCTACAGGCACTTTGCCAGGGGCGAAGTCAATGAACTGTGGCAGATCGATGCGTTTGCCTACAGACTCTTCGATGTGCCTCACACGCAAGTGACTATCTACCAAGTCGTCGACGATGCCAGCCGCTTCGACGTCGGCTCCCAAGCTTTTGGAACTCCAGAAAACGGCACCGATGCCCGCATCACGCTAAGTGGAGCCATTGATGCTTACGGACTTTTCCAAGAAGTCCTCTCTGACAACGGTGATGCCTTTGCCACCTACCATCGCGGCCGGCTGTCGCAAACCGAACGCTGGCTCGCCAGCCTGGGAGTTCAATCAAGTGCGGGCTTTGCTCCCACGACGCAAGGCAAAGACGAGCGATCGCACCAAACCATGACCAGGTTTTTGGATGCTCGTACCCCGACGACGCTGGCGCAGGTCCAACAGCTGATTGTCGACTACCGCAACTTCTACAACACACGCCGTCGCCACCAAGGACTTCTCAGGGGCAAGATGCACATCACCCCAGCCCAAGCCTGGGAGATTATCTCGCATGCCCAGCCACCGACGCAGCCGATTGACCCAGATGTTTTATGGACAAAAATCGCGAAACAATATCACCGGATTCACCCCGACAACCAGGCAGATGCTTTAGCAGCCGACACAGTGGTCGCGACAGATAATGCCCTGCCTGAAGTTGCAGCTTCAGACAGGGCACCAAGTAACGACACTCAGGCGATCCAGCAAGATACACCCCATGCCGATTCCTCAACCGTAATGCCAAGCTCTACCGGTGTAAATGCATTCTGGCCTATCCCGGACAAGCTGTGGATCAACAAAAGCGGGGTGGTACGCGTTATGGGGCACGGCCTCTACGTCGGGCTGCGCTTCAAAAATCGAGCCATCTACAGCAGCGTAGCCGATGACTATGTGGAATTTTTTACTGATCACGACGGTGAGAAACTGTTTTCATTTCCGCTACCGATCCAACTGAATCAGCGTCCACCCGGCGGTCAAATCAACATAAACCACGTTGTCGGCATGTGGCACCGACAACCCCCAGAGCTAAAACCCAACCTCTCTGGGCCACGGCCAAGCCGCCGGAAGAAGCCAAGCTAGCACCAGTACAAAAACTCCGTGGACTCCCCGTCCAAAAAGCGGGGAGACTCCGCGTCCGCAAAGTCCCTAGACTCCGAGTCCACAAAGTAGCTGGACTCCAAGTCCAAAAACCTCATGGACATAACAGTGTCGACCTAGGGAGTGTCGACCTAGGGAGCGACTTAGGCGGTGGGAAATTCTACGACGGGCAGCGAGCTGGACAGCTCGCTGCCTTTTTCTATGACGATCTTGTGAAAACCGGCCTGGGCGGCGGCGGTTTCTGCGAGGGACCGCGCCGGTTCCGCCTCCGGCAGGATGAGGCCCACGCGGGCCGGGTCCGGGCAGGCCTCGCGGATGGCGACGAGCTCGGAGAGGATGGGGGTGGCATCGGCAAGCGTGGCATCAACGCTGACCCACACCTCGTCCGCGCCGGACTGGATGGCCAGGCGGGCCTCAGAGGCCTTGATGAGCGTGTGGTGCCGGCCGGTGGGATAGCCCGCCACGGCGGTAATGCCCGCCGGCTCTGCTGCAGCCGCCACCGTCACGTGGTGCGGCGAGACCAAAACATGCTGCCCCGTGGCCTGCTCCCTGACCTCAGCGGCGGAAGCGTGCAGGAGATTTTTCATGCTTAGTAGCTGTAGTCGCCGTTGATGATGGCCTTGAGCTGCGGGCGCACATCAAACCAGTAGACACCGGTGATGACCGTGCCAATCCACGCCAAAAATTGCAGGCCGGTAGCCATCGCCACCGCCGAGCCCGCAAGCAGGCCTACCCATACCCATTTACCCTTGCGGTCGCCGGCCCGAAACGCATCCTCGCGCGTCGATGCCGCGAGTACGGCCCCGATGATGGCGGTAATGGTCAGGACCTGGAAGAAGTAGATGGGAAACTTATAGGCAATGTCAAGTAAGAGGTACATGCAGATTAATTCGTGGGTTCGTCGGTATCGATAACTTCGCCATCGATAATATTATCGTCCTTGTCCGCAGCAGCGGAATTACCGTTCTTGGGCGCGTTCTTCTTCTCGTTCACGCGCTCCTGGGCATAGTCATACGCGTCCTTCACGCCCTCGCGGGTTTCCTGGTACGCATCCGCAAACTTGTCCTTGGCCTCAGAGAAAGCCTCCGAGTCGCGGGTTTCTTCCGCGGCCTTCTTGATGGACGCGCCCCACTGCTTGGCGGTAGTGGTGGCCTTGTCCAGCATGCCCTCCTTCTCACCCTGTGAGTCCTGCGCACCTGCGCCCTGCACGCCCTGGTTCTCGCGTTCTTCCTGCAGGCGGCCACCGAAGTCCTTGGCGGTATTCAGCGCGGACGCACCCGCTTCCTTCAGGGAATCAAAAAGCTTCTTCTTCTCAGTCATGAAATCCTCCGTGTGACGTATTATTCCGGCGCATTAGGCGCCGAAAATGAGATGATTAACAGCATATATGGCCAAGCCTGCCAGAGAGCCGACGATCGTGCCGTTGAGGCGAATAAATTGCAGATCCTTGCCCACCATCAGCTCGATATTCTGAGAAGCCTCCTGCGCATCCCAGCGCTTAATGGTCTCTGGGATGATCGCGATGATCTCCGGGGCGAACTTCTCCACCGCGTAGCGCGCGGCCTTGTCCACAAGATCATTGGCCTGGGCCAGGAATTCGGAATCCTCAAGCAACCGGTGCGCTAGTTCCTTCACCTTGGCCGTCATCTTCTGCCGCAGGAAGGACTCCGGATCATTGAACTGGTCAATCAGCGTGGTGGAAATCGTGCGCCACATCGCCGCCGGTGCCTGCTGCACCTGATCAGAGGCGAGCATCTCTTGCTTGATGTTCTCGATGCGCTCGCGCATATCCGCATCCCATTGCAGGTCCGCAGCCAGTTTGGACAGGTTGCGGCGAATGGCCAGGCGGGCCTCGTGATTGCCATCGCGGCGGACTTCCTCGGCGAAATTAACGAGCTCGCTATAGACCTTGTCCCCCACCATCTCGCGGGCAAAACGCGGCGCCCACCCGGGCATGCGCTCATCAATCGCCGTAACCACCGTCGATTCCATGCCAAGAATCTTCTTGTGCGCCCAGTCAATGAGGTCATCTTCCAGCGGGCGCGCCTTGCCGTCCGCGATATAGCCCTCTAGCAACCGGCCCAACGGCGGCCCCCACTCCGGCTCCGCCAGGCGGTCCATGACCTGGGTGCGGATGAACTGCTCCGCCTCAGCCGGGTCGAGGTCCTCCACCACGCTGGCGGCGCGCTGACCAATCCATTCGGAGACCTCCTCCGCCTTGCCCGGTTCTGCCCCTTGGCGCGCCAGCCACAGCGGCAGCTCCGCGTCCCGCACCTTGGCGCTCAGCGCATCCGCGGTCAGGAAATTCTCCTCCACAAAGTCCTTCAGCGCATCGCCCACGCGGTCCTTATTATTTGGAATCAGCGCCGTATGCGGGATGGGCAGGCCCATCGGCCGGCGGAACAGTGCCGTCACCGCAAACCAGTCCGCCAGGCCACCGACCATGCCAGCCTCCGCCGCCGCACGCACGTAGCCGACCCACACTGGCGCCCCGCTTTCCGATGCCTGCCACCACGAGCACCCCAAGAAGATCACCGCCGCCAGCAAAAGCAGCGACAGCGCAATCGCCTTCCACCGCCGCAGGTCCGCCCGGCGCGCCTCCTGATTGCCGGCCTGCGGCACACCGGTGCCTGACGATGCCAGCTCCCTCGCCGTATCGAGCTCTGCGTCCGAGCGGTGCGTCATGTGTTCTCCTTGGGGATTGTGAAGGTACATTTGAGCTTCGGTCTATAACACTAGGACCTTGCCCCAGAAAGTGGGAACGTCGGGGTCGGACCCTGGAGATCCCCTTCCTGGCCGACTGGCTGAATAACAGGTGTCCGCCAAATAGGGGTCAGGTCCATAAAACCCCTAATCTAAGAATTTACCCTGCACATACAGGCCGAACAGTGTAAGAAGCTTTTTAATGGTAGAGCACTTGGGCAAGGTCAAGCCATAGCGTCACAGGCCATACCCATTTAGCACATGAATCGAGTCGGGAAATCGAAGAAACGTATTCGTTGTAGTCATATTTGTATTCGGTAATGCACTTGGCTATGGTTAGCTTTATGAAGACGATTACACTACGCGTCCCCGACGATCTCCGAACCCTCATTGCCGAAGCAGCAGAAGCTAATGGACAATCCCAAAGTGACTACATGCGTCAAGCCATAGAGATTCATGTCAAGCGGGTTGATCCGAAGCGTGATCGCCAGCCCGCAGAAAAAAACACCACGCTCACTTCCTACGAGCGAGCTAGCTTGATCCTTCAGCATCAGGCCGTCCTAGCTGCCCAGGGTCATCTTCCTGAAGAGTCCTATGACACGAAGTGGCACGAACGTGCTATTGAAGTGTTGGAGCGTGGCTATGAAGGAGAATACCCCCAACTATTCCCTGGCCACACTGAAACTCTTACTGCATATGACTGTGAGTTAGTCTGGGACATTCTCGACATGTTTAGGGTGATCCACTTTAGCGTTGAAGCGCTCGGCAAGAACGGGTGGGATGCCATTGGCGTTGAGAACGCCGAATGGTTCGGCACATTCAAAGGTTTCGACTACCAACGTGAACGCGAAAACCAAATGGCCAGCTACACGGAATACCTAGTAAGGAGTGGCCGGTGGACTGAGCAAGAAGAACTCGTAAAAAAGGGAATGAACTCCCACAGGCAGATGCTTCCGACCTATCAATCCATGCTCGGAGCCTTCAAACCCTTATGGCGCGAAGCTGCACGCGGAGGTGGGCGTTCTTATCTCGGATCCCAGGATTTGCGAAAGATCCTCCTCGCTGTCCCAGGCGCACAGTATGGTAGTCCCAACGACTAACTTCAGAGGTGCAGAAAGAATTAATTGCCCGGAAAGATCAATAACCTCGGCGATTTACTCCTACTTTCGTAGTGCAGGGATCGTTCCGAGGCTTTCAAGATAAAGACTAACATTTCTACAATGAATAATCCAAGATCGACCCTCGAACTTCTATCTCAATGGTTTTCATCCGCACGAATGAGCCGGTACGCCGGTCACCCCACACCAGAAGCACTATATCTTTGGAATACTCGCCTCACGAAGACCTATCTCGCCGATATCCAGCACTTAGAAGTGCTTCTCCGAAATTGCATTCACGATGCCCTAACCGGAAGATACAGTGAGCGCTGGTTTGACAACGATCTAATACCTTTCAATGATGCAGCAAAGAAGAACATCCGCAAAGCGAAGAAACGGGCCGGAGGGGAAGGCGTACCATCAGGAAAAATCGTCGCTGAGCTAAGCTTTGACTTCTGGCGCTTCCTTTTAAGTAGCCGCTATCAAGCAAGTGTCTGGCCTCAGGTAAAGAAGGTATTGAAGAAACCCCCTGACAGCAGACAGCAGTTCGAAGATCTTGTAGTCATTGTCTACGAAATGAGAAATAGATGTTCTCACCACGAATCAATCGTTCAACAACGCGATAGAGACCGTGAAATCGCACACCTCGACTCCGTTGATAACGCTATCGAGAAGGTGGCGAGCTACATTGATCCTAATGCTGCGACTTGGATCAAAGACCATTCTCAGGTGTCCGATGTACGAGCACAACGACCTTAGTCGGGGTACTTAACCCCGGAAAGTGGACACGCCGGGAGTTAGAGCCGCTCACTAGTGGGCCTGTTTTAGACAAAATATTTGGCGGCCTTGCGCAGGATGTCACATTCTTCGCGCAGTTGTGCTTTTTCTTTTTCGAGCTGGCGGATCCGTTCGGAATCTTTTGCCGCTTGGGCTTTATCCTGCAGGGCTTTAGTGCGGGCACGTTTGCCGGTGCCGTACTTCTTGACCCAAGAATGCAGCGAGGAACGGTTGATGCCGAGCTCGGCTGATGCTGAGTTCAGCGAAAGGCCCTCATTGTTCTCATAGAGGGCCACGGCATCGCGTTTGAACTGTTCGGAGTATCTGGACATGGTGGTAGAGTACCAATCTTGCCAACGCGACTGGGCTGCATATCAGGTGTCCGCCAAACAGGGGCCAGTGAAAGCTGAGCAGATCCGGGGTGTGGGGCAGCTGGGGCATCGGAAAGCGCATGCTCCCCGTCAAAACAGGAACAGCCCCGCCTCCTGGCATGTTCTCAATGCTATTGGAGGTGGGGCTGGAGGTGCTTTAAGAGCGAATACTAGTTAACTCGGCCGGTTTCCTTGCGGTACTGGCGGTAGTAGCGGCGTCCATAGTGAATGGTGCCGGCGGCGGCGATGGCCACCACAACCAAGGAAATGACGCCGATGGCGATGGTCAGGCCGTAGTTGCCTTCACCTGCGGTGCCCAGCGGGGTGTCCCAGACGCCGAGGCCCCAGATAAGGATGCCGGCTGCCGGCAGGCAAGACAGGATCAAGCCCATGCCGACCCACGTGGAGGTGCGGAGAAGGGAAGAGTGAGGAGCTGCGAAGGATACTGGGTCGTAGCCTTCGATGTAGTTGTCCTGAATCTTGCCGGAGAACTCCGGATACGTTTCGCTCTGGTAGTCAGCAACTACGTGGGTGTTATCGCTCATGGCGGAGTCTTTCTGTCTTTCTCTCGTTCCTAGTATTCCTACGGAATAACTCTAGCTTAGTCGTCCTTGCCACGGAAAGCAGCACGTGCACGTTCGCGGGTAACGGCAGACACTGCGGTCAGTGGGACGCCAGCCGGGCAGACATCGGCGCACTCACCGTAAAGGGAGCAGTGGCCGAAGTTGGATTCCAAATCAGCAACCATGTTGCGGGCACGGCTGCCGCGCTCTTCCTTACCCAGCGGCATCATGGAGAGGTGAACCAGCTTGGCACCGGTGAACAGGTGTGCCGCACCGTTCGGGCAGGCAGCAACGCAGGCACCGCAACCAATGCAGGCTGCGTGGTCCAGCGAGTACTCGGCGGTCTCGTGGTTGATGTGCATGGTATCGGCATCCGGTGCGGTGCCGGCATCCATGGATACATAACCGCCCTGCTCCATCACGTGGTCCAGTGCGGAGCGGTCAACCACCATGTCCTTGATGACGGGGTACGCAGCGGAGCGGAAGGGCTCGAGCTGGATGGTGTCGCCATCGTTGAAGTTGAACAGGCGCTGCTGGCAGGCAGGGGTGTTCTGACCCGGGCCGTGTGGGCGACCGTTGACGGTCAAACCACAGGTACCGCAGATGCCCTCGCGGCAGTCAGAAGCGAAAGCGAACGGTTCTTCGCCGCGCTCAACGTAGCCTTCGTTGACGTGGTCCAATAGCTCCAGAATGGACATCTGCTCGGAGGCATCATCCACCTGGACGGTTTCGAATTTACCTTCCTGGGTGGGTCCGGCTTGACGCCAGATCTCAAGTGTCAATTTCATTACTTGTAGTTCCTTGTCATCAGCGGGATCGAGTCAAAGTACAGGGGTTCTGCGTGGCGGATGAACTCGTTCTTGTTTGCGCCCGGCTCCCAGGCGGAAACGAAGCACCAGTTTTCATCGTCACGCTCGGCTTCGCCTTCTTCAGAAAGGTGATCTTCGCGGAAGTGAGCGCCGCAAGACTCATCGCGGTCAAGGGCGTCGATGCACATGAGCTCACCCAGGTCCAGGTAATCGGCAACGCGCAGGCCGTATTCCAGGACTTGGTTCATGTCATTCGCCTCACCAGGGATGCGGACGTTCTTCCAGAAGTCATCGCGCAACGCGCGGATCTTCTCGATGGTGTCCTTCAGGTCTTCGACGTTACGGGACACACCGCAGCCGAAGTACAGCAGGTCACCCAGCTGGCGGTGGTAGTGGGACGGACCGTGCGGGTCATCGCCGTGGACCTGCATCAGCTTATCGATGCGCTCCTGGGACTTCTGCACGGCTTCCTGTGCCTCAGCGGAATCCTCGGCCAGCTTGTCCTCGTTGAGGTGGTCAGCCAAGTAGTTCGGGATGGTAAACGGCAGGGTGAACCAGCCGTCAACGGAAGCCGAAAGCAGGGAGTTAGCGCCCAGGCGGTTAGCGCCGTGGTAGGTCCAGGAGCACTCACCGGCGGCGAAGAGGCCGTCAATAGAGGTCATCTCGTTGAAGTCGGTCCACAGGCCGCCCATGGTGAAGTGGCAGGTAGGAGCGATGCGCATGGGGGTCTCGTACGCGGACTCACCAATGGCCTCTTCATACATCTGAATGAGGTTGGAGTAACGCTCGCGGATCTTATCCTTACCCAAACGTTCGATGGCGTCGCGGAAGTCAAGGTAGACCGAGTTCTTCAGCGGTCCAACGCCCAGGCCCTTGTTGATCTGCTGGGAAATTGCACGGGAGGCAACGTCACGGGGAACCAGGTTGCCGAAGGCCGGGTAGCGGCGCTCCAAGAAGTAGTCGCGCTCTTCCTCCGGAATGGTGTTCGGGTCGCGGTCGTCGCCCTCTTCCTTGGGCGACCAGATGCGGCCATCGTTACGCAGGGACTCCGACATCAAAATGGTCTTGGACTGCCAGTCAGAGTTGACCGGCAGGCCCGTCGGGTGGAACTGCACGAACGCCGGGGAAGCCAGATAAGCGCCCTTGTCATAAGCGCGCATCATGGCGCTGGCGTTGGAGTTCTTCGCCAGGGTGGACATGTGGTAAACGTTGCCGTAACCACCGGTACCCAGGATGACGGCGTGGCCGGTGAAGGCCTTGAGCTCACCGGTAATCAGGTTGCGGGTGACAATGCCGCCCGCGCGCTTCTTGCCGTTGTCCTCATAGGTGATGATGTCCTGCATATCGTTGTGGGCAAAAAGCTCCACATTGCCCAGACCGATCTGACGGTACAGTGCAGAGGTCGTGGACAGCTGCAGCTGCTGACCTGTTTGACCACGGGTGTAGTAGGTACGGGAGACCTGCACACCACCGAAGGAACGGGTAGCCAGAGTGCCGCCGTATTCGCGAGCGAACGGGGCGCCGATGGCGTTCATGTGGTCGATAACGCGAACGGACTCGTTGGCTAGGCGCCAGCAGTCAGACTCGCGGCAACGGTAGTCGCCGCCCTTCACGGTGTCCTTGGTGTGGCGGTATGCGGAGTCGTTGTCCACCTTCTTGGCGCGGGAGGCGTTGACACCACCCTGCGCAGCAATGGAGTGCGCGCGGCGCGGGGAGTCGTGGTAGGTGAAGACCTTAACGCCGTAGCCCAATTCACCAAGGGCTGCCGCAGCAGCACCCGCGGACAAGCCGGTACCTACAACGAGGACCTCGAACTTGCGGCGGTTCAGTGGGGAGACCAGGTTCATGTGGTCAACGTGGTGAGCCCACATATCCTTCATCGGCACGCCGTGCGGTTCCTGGGATTCCAGGATATTACCAGCGGAGACGCCCTCAACGATGGACTTTGGGTGCGAGAAGTTGGGGTGTTCACGCTTGAGTTCAGTAGTAGTCATGGGTTCCTATCTCCTTTAGCTGACCAAGCCCAGGGCAACGGACAAAGGCATAACGATGTTGCCGATGCATACAACGGCCGGGATGATGTAGGCCAAGACCAAGAAGGTCTGACGCCATTTTGCACCGGTGATACCCAGGTCAGATGCGGCGAGGCGGATGCCGTGGGTCAGGTGCAGGAAGAGGCAGCACATTGCCAGCACGTAGAAGATGGTGACCGGCCAACGGCTAAAGGTTTCGATCATATTGGCCTTAACAGAGCCTTCAACGAATCCCTCTGGGGCCATCGGCTGTACGCCCATGGTGAGGTCCAGCAAGTGGAAGATGATGAAGAGCAGCAGCACGACACCGGTTACCAGCATGGACTTGGTGGCGAAGGAATCCAGGCCACCCATCAGGTTGGTGCGCTTGAACTTGCCGCGGGATGCCTTGGAGCGGGAAGCCAAGGTAAAGGCACCGTAGATGTGGGCAAGGATTGCCACGATCAGCACGATGCGGATGATCCACAGGGCAGAGCCGTGCGGCAGCAGCGGTTCACCCATAGAGCGCAGGAACTCGCCGTACTCATCCAGCGCGGGCTCACCGTTGTGTGCCGGCATGTACAGCTTCAGGTTGCCGGCCATGTGGCCGACGACGAAAAGCGCAAAGATCAAACCGGTGACGGCCATGATGAGTTTCAGTACCCACGATGGCGTTCCGGGCTGCTGACGAATTGGTTCATTAGTGATGTGGCCGTGAGCGATTGCCTCACGGTCCGGATTTCTTAAAGTCATGACACCTCCATAGTCGTACTTACCTTAACCGGGCTTAACCGCTGGTTACTAGTTATTTTCGAGCGGCCAATTGCTCCTGGTTCGCAAGCGCGACTAGGCAGTGAGATCTTTTAGGCAAGGGTAGCCTGAGAAGAAGAATGTGAAAACGCTGTTACCTTGGGTACCTTCATTTCCGCAATGCAGATGTTTCATATTTGTAGCCCAAACTGTGAGCTTCGCCACTCCATGTTGCGCAAGTGACTAGTCCACCCCTTTATGTGTCAAACTTTCGCATGAAACCCCACAAACAGCGTGTCCAGGTAGCGAAGAGTCTTCACAAAATTTTCGCCATAAAGATGCACAGCCGCGCTCGCTACTAGTAACCTTTGGCGCATGAGTAAGACGTATGTGGGCTCTCGCCTTCGCCAGCTTCGCCGCGAACGCGATCTCAGCCAAGCCTCCCTAGCTGGCACCCTCGGCCTTTCCGCCAGTTACGTCAACCAGATTGAACACGATGTCCGCCCGCTGACCGTGCCGGTTCTGCTGCGCATTACCGAGGTCTTTGGCGTCGACGCCACGTTTTTCTCCCGCGATGATGATTCCCGCCTCCTCGCGGAGATTCAGGACGTCATTCAAGACAAGGAGCTCTGCCCCTCCCCCGTGGAGCTCCAGGAGCTATCGGAGCTGGTGTATAACCACCCTACGGTTGCCCGCACGCTTGTCGATGTACACCGTCGCTACCGCAATGTGCGCGATAAGCTGTCGCTGGCTACGGATACGAGGAGGACGTCGGAAAGCGCAGCTGCCCTATCCATGCCGCACGATGAGGTGCGGGACTTCTTTTATGCGCGGCAGAATTACCTGGACGGGCTGGACCATCACGCTGAGGAACTCGCCGGTGACCTCGGTGTTTCCGAATTCGGCATTCGCGATACCGAGCAAGCGCTGGCAAACCGGCTGCGTGAGGAACACGGCGTAGAAATCGAGCTCACGGCACAGATGGATGGCACGCTGCACCGCTTTGACCGCGAGAGCGGGCAGTTCACGCTCGCCTCGCGCCTGAGCGAGGGCCAACGCGCCTTCCGCATGGCCGCTGAACTCGGGCTACTCGAGGCCCAAGACCAGATCTCCGCGCTGGTGGCCGATGAACCCTTTACCTCTGATGCCTCCCGCAGCCTGGCGCAACGCGGCTTGGCCAGCTACTTTGCAGCCGCCACGCTCATGCCCTATGCCATGATGCACAGCGAGGCCGAGCGCGTCGGCTACGACGTGGAGTATCTGTGCCAGGTCTTCGGCGTGGGATACGAGACGGTCGCCTCCCGGCTTTCCACCCTGCAGCGCGATAACTTGCGCGGCGTTCCGTTTACCTTCGTGCGCGTGGATCGCGCCGGCAATATGTCCAAGCGGCAATCCGCCACCGGCGTGCACTTTTCCAATAACGGCGGCACCTGCCCGCTGTGGAATGTCTATGAGACCTTCACCCGTCCAGGTGTCATCTCGCGCCAGCTCGCGCAGATGCCTGATGGGCGCAACTACCTGTGGATTTCCCGCGCCGTGCAGCACCACCAAGGGCGCTACGGCGATACCAATAAGCTCTTCGCCATTGGCCTGGGCTGCGAGGCCCGCCACGCCGATCGCACGGTCTATGCAGAGGGCCTCGACCTCACCAATCTCCACGCCGCCACGCCCATCGGCCCCGGTTGCCGGACCTGCGCCCGCGAAAACTGTTCGCAGCGCGCCTTCCCTCCCATCAACGAGGCGATCAATATCGATATCCACCGCTCGGCGGTCGCGCCTTACTAGCTGGGCTTTTTAGCCCCGCACAGAGAAACAGCACCGCGGTCCTCCTTTCTGGAGAACGCTGCGGTGCCGTTATGCGGTATAGGGGAGGCTTGTTTAGAGGTTGATCATGTGGCCACTGATGCCCTCGGCGGCTTCCTTCATGGCCTCAGACAAGGTCGGGTGGGTGTGTACGTTGCGGCCGATTTCCTCAGTGGTCAGGTCGAAACGCTGAGCCAAGGTCAACTCTGGCAAGAGCTCCGACACGTTGGAACCCACCATGTGTCCACCGATGAGCTCGCCGAATTCGCCGTCAGCAATAAGCTTGACAAAGCCGGCGGTCTCATTCAGGCCGGCTGCCTTACCGTTTGCGGAGAACGGGAAGGTAGCAACCTTGATGTCCTTATCAGGGAACTTCTCCTTGGCTGCCTCTTCGGTGTAGCCAAAGGAAGCGACCTGCGGGTTGCAGAAGGTAGCGCGCGGCATGTTGTTGTAGTCACCCAAGAGCTGAGTTTCTGCATCAGCAATGGTTTCTGCCGCTACAACGCCCTGTGCCTCTGCCACGTGTGCCAACTGCAGCTTCGCGGTGACGTCACCGATGGCGTAAATGTGGCCAACGTTGGTGCGCATGCGGTCATCGATGTCGATTGCGCCGCGCTCAGTCAGCTCAACGCCGGTGTTCTCAAGGCCGAAGCCCTCAACGCGCGGAGCGAAGCCGATGGAGATCATGGCGCGATCCACGGTCAGGGTGTCCTGCTTGGAACCGTCCTTGGATTCCACCTCAACGGTGACATCGTCGCCGTTGTCCTTCACAGAGGTGGTCTTGTAACCGGTCAGGAGCTTCACGCCAAGCTTCTTGTACTGCTTAGCAATCTCCTTGGATACGTCCTTGTCCTCATTCGGCAGGACGCGGTCCATAAACTCCACGATGGTAACGTCCACACCGTAGTTGGCCAGCACGTAAGCGAACTCCATGCCGATGGCGCCGGCGCCCACGATGACCATGGACTTCGGTGCTTCCTCGTTCAGGATCTGCTCTTCATAGGAGACGATATTGCCGCCCAGCTCAACGCCAGGCAGGGACTTGACCACGGAACCGGTAGCGATGATGCAGTCATCGAAGGTAACGGTCTTACCTTCATCATCGCCCTCAGTAATCTCAATGGTCTTATCGTCCTTGAAGGAACCCAGACCGTTGATCTCGGTGATCTTGTTCTTCTTCATCAGGTAGTGAACGCCCTTGACGATGCCCGAAGAAACCTTGCGGGAACGCTTGTGGGCCACACCGAAATCAAAGGAAACATCGCCGGAGATGCCAAAAGCCTTCGCCTCGTGGTTGAAGGTGTGGGCAACCTCTGCATTCTTCAGCAGCGACTTGGAGGGAATACAGCCTACGTTGAGGCAGACTCCGCCCCAGTACTGCTTTTCAATAACAGCGACTTTCTTTCCAAGCTGAGCTGCGCGGATGGCGGCAACGTAGCCGCCAGGGCCCGCACCGAGTACTACTACGTCATAATGTTCGTTAGTCACGCCCTACAGGATACGTAACTTTCTCCTCATTGTCGCGTAATTGGTCACACTTGGGGGCGCCCCACCCCATACGGCGGTGAGAAGAAGGAAAGGGCCCTGCGAAGGAGGCATCGGCAAGCAGCAGATGCACCCCGCAGGGCCCTTGAGGCTTCGCAGGCTTAGATCAGGTGAAGGGAAACCAGCAGCTTGGAGTAGGCCTCCAACGCGGAGTGAATGAAGGGGCCGAGGAATTCGTTGATGGAAACGAGGACGGTATCGAAAACGTTCATTGAGGTTCTTTCTTTTGTTGGAGCGCACGTGCACAATCGCACTGCTTAGCTTTTCATACTAAAAGCACTAACGCAGCCATTTCTGCTGGCGTTACAGCTGCGCCGCGACTTCTTGGGAGATTATGACACACAAACCTCAATTGTCACAGTGTTTGTTACTATTAACAAAGGTTCAGGCGTATAGAGCACCACTTACCCCCGCTCATGCCCCAAATCGGCCTAGGTCTTTACCGGCAGGCATTTATTGGGCACTATAAATGACGATATCTATATGTCTAAACACTGAATATACTTCCTTAATATGCCAATTTTTCGCGGCCGAAGTATAGTTATCGAGTCCACTCCCTACAGGAAAGAAGCACCATGAAGCGTCTCAATTCTGTCCTCGCGGCAGCTGCGGTTTGCACGGGCTTGGCTTATGCCCCCGTGGCAGGCGCGGCCGAGCTGACCCCGCAGCAGGTGGCGGGCGATGCCGCACAGTCCACGATTTCCCCGCTGGAACCCACCCCGGAAATCGAGGGTAAGTCCTGGTACAAGAAGTACAAGGATGACGCGCGCGTTGAAAAGCTCGAGGCAACCTCGCCGGCGATGAACGGCCGGAAGATTCCTTTGGCCGTCGTCCGCGCCCAGCATGAAAACCGCCCGACCGTGTACCTGCTCAACGGTGCAGGCGGCGCGGAACAGGACATGGATTGGCTGAAGCTTTCTGATGCCGTTGACTTCTACCACTCGAAGGACGTCAACGTCGTTGTCCCGCAGGCCGGCGCTTTCTCCTACTACACCGACTGGATCTCTGAGCCGAATTCGGGCTTCCTCCAGGGGCCACAGAAGTGGGAGACCTTCTTGACCAAGGAGCTGCCGGGGGCCATCGAGAAGCACATCAATGCCGATAACCACCGCGCCATTGCGGGCATGTCCATGTCCGCAACCTCCTCCCTGCTGCTGGCACAGCACAACCAGGGCTTCTACGACGCCGTTGGTTCCTTTGCAGGTTGCGCGGCTACCGCGTACCCCATTGAGCGCCAGGGCGTAGAGCTGACCGTTGGCCGCGGCGGCGGCAGCGTAGACCAGATGTGGGGCCCGTTGGGTTCTCCCACCAACCGCTATAACGACGCCATGATGAATGCCGAGAAGCTGCACGGCACCGAGCTGTACGTGTCCTCTGGCTCTGGTCTGGCTAGCGAGGAAGACACGTTCTCCTACATCCAATCCAAGGGCTACAACCCGATCGAGGCAGCGCGTGGCTCCGCTACCCTGCAGGTTGAAGGCGGCGCCATCGAGGCTGGGGTGAACTACTGCACCCACAACTTCAAGGCTAAGCTTGACCAGGCTGGCGTGCCCGCCACCTTTAACTTCCGCAATACCGGAACCCACTCGTGGCCGCACTGGAACCAGGATCTGAAGGATTCCTGGCCAGTATTCGAGCGGGGCTTCAATAGCTAAATTTAGGCTGTGCGCAACGGGCGGTAGGGTGCAATTATGACATTGCTTCCTACCGCCTTTTCGCGTACGCATACTGATCCTTATACCGGCGTGGACTTCAACCTCGGATTTGAAGTCACCCACTACACGCTGGACTTAAACTATCGCGTGGAGCCTAATCTGCTGCAGGGCGAGGCCATTTTAAGCGTGCGCGCGGTGGAGGAATTGACCTCCTTGACCTTGGATCTTGGCGGGGCGATGGTGGCGCGGCGCGTGACCGCCAAGCACGCGCCCCGGGTGGCCAAGTTCCGCCAATCTTCCGGGAAGCTGCGCTTGCGTTTTGCCTCCGAAATCCCCGCGGGAACCGAGTTTGAGCTGCACATTCGCTACGGCGGCAGCCCGCGCCCCATCCGCACCACGTGGGGCGAGATTGGCTGGGAGGAAACCGAATCCGGCTCGTTGGTGGCCAGCCAGCCCAATGGCGCGCCCAGCTGGTTCCCCTGCGATGACACGCCTTCTGAAAAGGCGACGTATGACATCATCATCACCGCCGATAGCCCCTTTACCGTCATTTCCAATGGTGAATTGGTCTCCCGCAAGGCCGGCGGTTCCACCACTCGGTGGCACTACCGCACGCGCCACCCCATGGCCACATACCTGGCAACGGTGCAGGTAGGAGAGTTTTCTTCTTATTCACTGGGGCATAATACCCAGGCGTGGGCCCCGGCGTTTTTGCGCGAGCGCGTGCGGGAGGAATTTTCCCAGCAGCAGGAGATGGTGGATTTCTTTTCCTCTATCTACGGGCCTTATCCGTTCCCCGCCTATCAGGTCATCATTACCGAGGATGAGCTGGAGATTCCCCTCGAGGCCCAAGGCTTGTCCATTTTCGGTTCCAACCATGTGAAGGGCGATCACGCCTTCGAGCGGCTCATCGCACATGAACTCTCCCACCAGTGGTTTGGCAATTCCGTCGGCCTTTCTGCGTGGACGGATATTTGGCTCAATGAGGGTTTTGCCTGCTACAGCGAGTGGTTGTGGGGCGAGCACAAGGGCGGCGCGTCCGCGCGCGAGGCGGCGCGCTCGCATTATCAGGTCTTGGCTCGCAAACGCCAAGACATCAAGGTTTCTGATCCGGGCGCGCGCGATATGTTCGATGACCGCGTGTACAAGCGCGGTGCCCTCGCGGTGTATGCCATTCACCGGCTGCTTGCCGATGCCTTCTTCCCCACCCTCTCCTCCTATCTCACCCAGCATCAGCACTCCGTGGTCGAGCCCGCAGATCTCCTCTCGGCCTTCCGGGAGGCTGCGCCGGACGCCGCTCTTTTCGATGCCACCGTTGCCGCATGGCTCGATGAAACCGCGTTGCCCAAGTTTCCGGATTAGTGGTTTTCGGGCGCTGTTTGGCGGGGGTTGCTTGCGTTTGGTTGCGTCTGGGCCCGTTTGGTTGGGGAATGTACAGTCTATTGACCAATTCCTTTCTTGCGGTTGCGCTGGTGTTTTATTGACCTAGAATAGAACATGAAAGCGAAACAGGAAGGAGGGAACCATGGAAACTGCTAAGCATACAGAAATCAATTCAGCGATTTCTGATGTGACTGCGGGGCTTACGCGCCTGCGCAACCTTATGCAGAATCCGGACGATCTCTCCTTCGAATTGCTCCACCCTAACTTCGAGCATTTAGAACGGGCGCTGGGCAATAAATCCACTATCGATGCCGCCTTTGCCTTTATTGCAGAGCGCGATGATGCCGGCAGGCGGGTCGGCTCTTCTAAGGCTAAGGACTACTTAGTCGCCCGCCTTGGCCTCACAGAGTCTGAGGCCGCCGCACGCCTGCGCAACGGCAAGAACCTCTTTGCACCCATTGAGGATCCTGAACCTACTCCCCCGCCAGCAGACGACGAGGCAGATGCGGCCGCGCAAAAGAAAGCCGAGGAGGAAGCGCGCCGCCGCGCCGATCGTGAGCGCCAGGCGGAAGAACAGCGCCGCAAGAAGCTCTTCGAGGAAGACCCTATCCCAGAACGCATCCTCAACCTCATTGAACGGGAGCTGCGCAACCTCAATAAGTTCGCGGTTCCTGGGCCGCGGGAGCTGCGCAATAAGGCTCTAGAGGAAGCCAAGCGTCGCTCCTATGAGTCCCTGCGCGATTGGTTGCGGCACGCTATCCGCAAAGCAAATAAGCACGCCGTCGATCCCTCTGGGAAGCGCGATCCGCACGCGGCCACCCGCAAGCGCCGCTTCAGCATTTCTAACCAAGATGCAGACGGTGGCGTGCACATCTCCGGCTACCTCGATGCCTCCGCCGCCGCGGTCCTAGCCAGCGCTTTCGCCCCTGCCAAGAATAAAGGCAGCGAAAGCCTGAGTCCCGAAGACGATACGCGCACCTATGCCCAGCGCATGGCAGATCAGTTGACCGCGGCACTGGGGAGCTACTTATCCGCAGGCCAAAAGAAATCGGATGGCCTCGGCTCCTTCTTCGTCGCCACCACTCTGGAAGAGCTACAAGCGATGAGCAGCGATACCCGCTTCACCACAAGCGCGGGAATCGATCTATCTCCGCTCGATCTTCTCCGCTTGGGCGCCGCGCAGCACGACTTTTTCTGCGCCGTTGATAACAAGGGCTTCCCGCTCGAGCTCGGGCGCACCAAGCGCACCGCTTCGCTATGGCAAAAGCTAGCGCTCGCCGCCAATGAAATCGTGTGCACCCACCCAGACTGCAACCGGCCGTGGCAAGACTGCGATGTCCACCACCTGCAGGCGTGGTCCCACGGGGGAGCTACAGACCTCCGGAACCTGACCCTGCTCTGCCGCCGGCACCACGTGGACAATAACGATAACCGCGATGGCCGTAATGGCATGGGGCATGCGGAAAGAGACCCGGAAACGGGCCGGGCGGGTTATCGCTCGGCGCATACCGGAGGCCTTTCCCCCTCGGTAGAGCTCAATGACTCCCCCGCTGCGGAGCAAGCCCCGGCGCGCAAGCTCACTGACCCGCCTGCTCAGCCTCATGCACCGGTGGATTCACCACCCGGTTCCCCGGTTGAATCGCCGCAGCCTTCGGCGCTGGGCTCACCACCTTCTCCGCCGCCTCCCGGCGCAGCGTGAGTATGCCTTACCACCCACTCTCTACCGCCGTACGATCATGTCGTGCGGCCTAGAAGTGCGTGTACAAGCGTTTTGGGGCTGGCCACGCGCAGCGCTTGTACGGACTGCCCTACACTGGAGACTCATGCACACCATGCTCGTTACTGGCGGCGCCGGCTTCATCGGTGCCAATTTCGTGCGCCTCATGTCCAAGGTGCGCCCAGATACCCGCATCACCGTCTTGGATAAGCTGACCTATGCCGGCAACCGGGATAACCTTGCGGGGCTCGATGTGGAATTAGTGGAGAGCGATATCGCGGATGCTACGGTGGTGAATCCGCTCGTCGCCAAGGCGGATATCGTCGTGCACTTCGCCGCCGAGTCCCATAATGATAATTCCCTGCGGGATCCCTCCCCGTTTATCCACACCAATGTGGTGGGCACCTATACCCTTCTAGAGGCGTGCCGGACATACGATGTCCGCTTTCACCACGTTTCTACCGATGAGGTCTTCGGGGACTTAGAAATTGGGGCGGATACCAACTTCACGGAGGATACCGCCTATGCGCCCTCCAGCCCTTATTCGGCCACCAAGGCGAGCTCCGATCACCTCGTGCGGGCATGGGTCCGATCCTTTGGCCTGCGCGCCACCATTTCTAATTGCTCAAATAATTACGGGCCTTACCAACACATCGAAAAGTTCATCCCGCGCCAAATCACCAATATCCTCTCCGGGCATACCCCCAAGCTCTACGGCACGGGCGAGCAGGTTCGTGACTGGATCCACGTCGACGATCACAACGCGGCGGTGCTAAAAATCATCGAAGAGGGGCGGATTGGTGAAACGTATAATATCGGCGCTGACCAGCCGGACATCGATAATAAGCGCATCATCGAGATAATCTGCGAAATCATGGGACATACCCAGGGAGGTCGAGCCCTGTACGAGCACGTGGCGGACCGCCCCGGCCATGACCAGCGCTATGCCATGGACGCTACCAAGCTGCGCCGCGAATTAGAGTGGCAGCCCCGCTTTACCGATATCCGGGCGGGCTTGGAAAATACCATCGCCTGGTACCGCGATAACGAAACGTGGTGGCGCTCCCAAAAGGAATCTGTAGAAGCCCGCTATAAAGAGCAAGGACAGTAATTATGCAGGTACACAACACCGCCATTGAAGGCCTACGCATCATCGAGCTGGACGTGCACGGGGATAACCGTGGCTGGTTCAAGGAAAACTGGCAGCGCGAAAAGCTTGGTGAGGTCGCACCAGAGTTGGCTTCGTTCCAGCCGGTGCAAAATAATATTTCTTATAACCGCACTGGTGCCACGCGCGGGCTGCACGCCGAGCCTTGGGACAAGCTCGTCTCCGTCGCGAACGGCAAGATCTTTGGCGCTTGGTGCGATCTGCGGGAAGGCTCCGCAACTTTCGGCGAAATCGTCACCCATGAAGTGGGGCCAGAGACCGCCGTATTTGTGCCCCGCGGGGTTGCCAATGGTTTTCAAGCGCTCGAGGAGACTTCCTACTCCTACCTGGTCAACGAGCACTGGTCCCCCGAGGCGCGCTATACCGGAATCAACCTCGACGCCGTGGAGTGGCCCCTCGAGCCTCGCGAAGTATCAGAAAAAGACAAGCACTTGCCTGCGCTTGCCGACGTCACCCCCATGCCACCCCGCAAAATCCTCGTTACCGGTGCGAATGGCCAGCTCGGCCGTGCGCTGAAGCGGGTTCTCAAGAATGCCAAGTTCTGCACCCATGCGGAGTTCGACATCACCAATCCCCCGCAGCGCCAGTGGAAGCAATACGAGGCCATCATCAACTGCGCCGCCTACAACGACGTCAATGGTGCGGAAGACGATCGCGCCGCCGCCTGGGCCGTCAACGCCGAAGCGCCGGCCAAGCTCGCCCGCATCGCTGCCGAAAACCAGCTGACCTTCGTGCACGTATCCAGCGACTACATCTTCGATGGATCCAAGGAGCTGCACACCGAAGACGAGATTCCCTCGCCCCTTTCCGCCTACGGGGCGTCGAAGGCCGCTGGCGAAACCGCCGCGCAAACCGCGCCGCAGCATTATGTGGTGCGCACCTCGTGGGTATTTGGCGATGGCCCAAACTTCATCGCCACCATGCGCCGCCTCGCCGAGGCCGATAAAGAGCCGAAGGTCATTCATGACCAGCGCGGTCGTCCCACCTTTGCCGAGGATTTGGCCAAGGGCATCGCGCATCTCCTGCACACCCAGCCCGAGTACGGAATTTATAATATCTCGAATTCTGGCGATACCGTCGGGCGCGATGAAATGGCGATGTCCGTGTTCATCGGCTTGGGCCATGACCCATCAGAGGTTACGCCGGTAAGCACGGAGGAGTATCGGGAAATCGCTGGCCCCGAAGCGCCACGGCCCAAAGAATCAACGCTTGCCCTAGGCAAAATCGAGGCCACGGGCTTTTCCCCGCAGAATTGGCGGGCCGCCCTCGCCTTGTATCTCGCGCTGTACCCTAGCGAGCCCAGCGATACTGGCGATACCGGCACAAGCAACCCGAGCCGCCCCAGCGCCGCCGAAACCGCCGAGGCCAGCGAGGAGTAGCGATGAAAGGCATAATCCTTGCCGGTGGATCCGGAACGCGGCTTTATCCCATTACTAAGGGCATCTCTAAGCAGCTCATGCCCATCTATGACAAGCCGATGATCTACTACCCGTTGACCACGCTCATCCAGGCGGGCATTCGGGAGATCCTCATCATCACCACCCCAGAGGACGCCGGGGCCTTTCAAAGGCTCTTCGGGGATGGATCCCAGCTCGGGTTGATGATCGATTACGCCGTGCAGCACCGGCCCGAAGGGTTGGCGCAGGCTTTTTTGATTGGGGAGGATTTCATTGGTGATGACAGCGTTGCGCTGGTCCTGGGCGATAATATCTTCCACGGCTTCGGCGGAGAGCTAAGCCAGTGCCGCAATCCAGAGGGCGGTATCATCTTTGCCTATGAAGTATCGGATCCGCAGCGCTACGGAGTCGTCGAATTCGACCACGCCGGCCAAGCGCTCAGCATTGAAGAAAAGCCTGCGGAACCGCGGTCTAATCATGCCGTCGTCGGGCTGTATTTCTACGATAACTCGGTCATCGATATCGCTAAGTCCATCACGCCAAGCGATCGCGGGGAGCTCGAGATTACCTCCATCAACGAGGCCTACCTGCGCCGCGGCGCGCTGAGTGTGCAGCGCCTCCATCGCGGCAGCGTGTGGTTGGATACCGGCACCGTCGATTCCATGAGCGAGGCCGCCGCCTACGTAGAGGTGATGCAGAAGAGGACGGGCATCATCATCGGTTCCCCCGAGGTGGCGGCCTGCGAAGCCGGATTCATCTCCCAGGCGGAGCTGGAAGCACTAGCCCAGCCCCTCCTCAAATCCGGCTACGGAGAGTACTTGCGCGATTATTAGTAGCCGCGCTCGATGTACTCGTCGATGCGCGCCGCTTCCGCTCCCACCGTCGTGGCATCGCCGTGGCCCGGCAAGACCTTCGTATCATCCGGCAGGTTGAATACGACATTGCGCAGGGATTCGATGATGACATCGAAATCCGAGTACTTGCGCCCCGTCGCGCCAGGGCCGCCGTTGAACAGGGTATCGCCAGACAGCAGCGTGCCATCGACGTAGAGGACGACGCAGCCCGGCGAGTGGCCCGGGGTGTGGTAGACGGTGATCTTCTCGCCGTTGATGTCGAACTGTCCGTTATCGGCTAGGTCGATGTAGTGGGCATCGCCATTCGCTTCTCGCCAGAGCATGTCATCGTCCGGGTGCATGTAGACATCCGTGTCGAAGCGCTTCGCCGCCTCCGGCGCGAGCTCGCAGTGATCGTTGTGGCCGTGGGTCAGGATGATGCCCTCAACCTTGCGATCGCCCACCAACTCTGCCACGGCATCGAGGTCGTGGGAAGGGTCGACGATGTAGACGCTGGAGGCATCGCCAAGCACGTAGACGTTATTGTCCACGTCCCATTCGCCGCCGTCCAAGCGGAACTTGCCAGAAGTTACCGTGCTTTCAATCTGCATTAAAATTCCACCACCGAACGTAGTACCTTGCCGTCCTTCATAGTTTGGAAGGCAGACTCGACATCGTCAAGCGCGATGCGCTCAGAAACGAACTTATCCAGCGGGAAGTTGCCGGCCTTGTGCAGGGCAACGTATGCGGGGAAGTCGCGCTCCGGCAAGCAGTCGCCGTACCAAGCCGGCTTGATGGAACCGCCGCGGCCGTAAAGGTCGATGGCCGGGACATCTACGTGGTCGGTCAGGTTAGGCACGCCCACCATCACCATGCGGCCGGCGTGATCGCGGGAGTAGAAGGCCTGGCGCCACGTCGGCTGGATGCCCACCGCGTCGATGGAAACGTCCGTGCCGAAGCCGCCGGTGAGATCGCGCACCGCATCGATGACCTCCTGCTCCGACATGCCCTTCGAGCAAATGGTGTCGGTGGCGCCGAACTCGCGCGCCGTCTCCAGCTTGGACTCGTCGATATCTACGGCGATGATCTTCGCCGCGCCCGCCAGCTTCGCACCGGCAATCGCCGCCACGCCGACGCCGCCGCAACCGAAGATGGCTACGGACTCGCCCAGCTGGATATCGCCGGTATTGACGGAAGCGCCCAAGCCGGCCATGATGCCGCAGCCCAGCAGGCCGGCAGCAGCGGGGTCCATCTCATCCACCTTGGTGCACTGGCCCTCGTGGACCAGGGTCTTCTCCGCGAAAGAACCGATGCCCAGCGCAGGGGTGAGCTCGGTGCCGGCGTCCGGATCATCGTCCGCGAGTGTCATGCGAGCGGACGCGTTGTGGGTATTAAAGCAGTACTTGGGCTCGCCCTTCTTGCAAGCGCGGCACTCGCCGCACACTGCGCGCCAGTTCAGGACGACGAAATCGCCTTCCTCCACGTGGGTAACCGCAGAACCTACGGTCTCCACCACGCCTGCCGCCTCATGGCCCAGCAGGAAGGGGAAGGCATCCTCGATGTCACCATCGCGGTAGGCCAAGTCGGTGTGGCATACACCGCAAGCCTGCACCCGCACGATGACGTCATTGGGGCCGGGATCGGGAACGACGATATTTACGGTCTCAACTTCCGCGCCCTTAGAGCGGGCAATAACAGCTTTTACAGTCATGTCCACAACCATACCTACATTTTCAATATGGCCGCGGTAATGAAAATAGTTGCTAGGAAGCCGCAATCACATTGGCCGCGTGCTCGTGGCCACGCTGGTTCATGTGGATAGGCAAGTTACCCGCGCCCGCCGTAAAGTCCACGAGACCTGCCCACATGCGGTCATTCGCATTAGCGCACATGCCGTTATTGCGGGTCGATGGCTTCATATCCAAAAACTGCACGCCGGTGCGGGCCGCCAAATCAACCTGCATCCACTGCGCCTTGTTTTCGTAGTCCTGAACCATGGGTAGGAAGGTCGAATCCAGCGGCGTCGGGCCAACGTGGACGAGGCAGTAGTGCGGCCCCGAACCGATGGTGGGGTAGCCCACGATCTGGATGCGGGCATTCGGCGCGGCGTGCTTGATCCGCTCAATCTGCGGGGCGGTGCGATCCGTGAATTCCCGGCGAATCTGATCCATATTCAGATCGCGGTGGTTATAGGTGTCATTAAAGCCGGTGGTAATCAGCACGCGCGCGGTATCCGGGGTCAGCGCGCCCGATCCGATGGCGGCATCAACCTGCTGCCAAATCTGCGGGCCGTTCGACATCGACACCGCACCAGAGCAGGAAAAATCGCGCACCGGCAGGCCCATCTTGGCGCCGGCCCGCTTCGCATAGTTGAAAGAGGTGGGGCAGTTTTCCCCAATTACTCGAGAGGGATTGAAGCGGTCCTTCAAGTATTCCCCGCCATTCGGATCCGCCATGACCGAGTCACCAAAGGAAACGAGATTGCGCTCTGCCGCGCTAGCCTGCGGCGCCGCTACCGCCACGCCCACCACCGCAATTGCGGAAGCGACGACCGAAAATGCCTTGAGTTTTAGGGATTTCATTGAGGGACCTTTTCTTCAAACCTTGTAACTTAAGTGTAGATTAGTCACTCCAGTAACATTTTTCGAGTTAGAAGCAACATCATCTTTCCTTCTAACGATATCGATCGTAGTTATATTTTTGTTATCTTCGCCTTTTCGGAGTTATCTCTTTCATGAAATTGTCTGATGTTTCTTTCCACGCGTCCGCGCTCAGCCAGTTCTTCCCTGCCCTCTTCAAATCGGGGCTGATTACCCGGCAAGGCGGGCTGAGCGGGCAGATCAAGCTCCTGCCCAACCTCGCGCGCTACCGCTTCACCACGGCGCGTGAAATCGAGCAGGCCTATTTGACCTGCCCCGATCGCCTCGCGCTTATCGATGACGACGGCACCCTCACCTACCGCCAGCTGCGATCCCACGCGCAGAATTTCGCCCGCTACCTAGAGTCCCTGGAGCTGCCGGAAATCCGGCTCGGCGTCATGGCCCGCAACGGCCGCGGCATCATCATCCCGCTCGGTGCCAAGGGCTACGCTGGTGCCGGGATCTACCTACTCAATGTCGGTTCTTCCCCAGAGCAGTTGGCCGGCTGCATCGAAGAAAATGGCATTAATGTCCTGGTCATCGATGATGAATTCATCGACCGCGTCGATCCCAACCTCGATATCCCGGTCATTATCGCCCACGATACGGGGGCAAGCGATCTACCCACGCTCGATAAGATCGTGAAGAATCCCCTGGATATCGCGCTGCCCGCCTTTCCCAAGCACGGCCCCATCGTGCTGATGTCCTCCGGCACGACCGGCATCCCCAAGGGCATCGTCCGTCCCGAGCCAACGTTGCCGGTCGTCCTCGCCTCCATCGTGGGCAATATCCCGTGGCGCGCCGATCAGCGCGTGCAGATGACGGCCTCCATCTTCCACACCTGGGGGTGGGCCTGCATCAATATCGCGTTGGGGCTGCGCAATACCATCGTTACCCGCCGCGTTTTTGAGCCGGAGCAGGTGCTTGATGATGTCCAACGCTACCGCCTCGACGGCATGCTCTCCTCCCCCATCTTTTTCAAGCGCTTGGTGGATCACGATCCCGAGGGTGCCTTCGATACCTCGAGCCTGAACTTCATCGCCTCTGCCGGCAATGCTCTTACCCCGCAGGTGGTCAAGGACACCAATGCGCGCTTCGGCCCCATCCTGTGCAATGTTTATGGTTCCACGGAGCTGGCGCTTGCCTCAACGGCCACGATGGAACAGGTCGCAGAAAACCCCGACGTAGTGGGCAAGGTGGCCAATGGCACCAAACTGCGCATCCTCGATAAGGAGGGTCACCCCGTCCCCCGCGGCGAGGTGGGCGAAATCTACCTCACCAATTCCACCGCCATGACCGGCTATACCAACCCCAAGCTCAAGCTCAATCGGGTCGATGGGTTGTTGTCGATCGGCGATCTTGGGTACATCGACAAGCAGGGCTTCCTCCACGTCGTGGGTCGGGCCGATGACATGATCATCGTGGGTGGCGAGAATGTCCACCCCCAGTCCGTGACCGAGATACTCGAGGCCATGCCCGGCATCGATGAAGTGCACGCGGGTGGCGTGGAGGATAGCGAGACCTTCAGCCGCATCGCCGTCTGGGCAGTGCCCACTGCCGATGCCGCCGGCCGCGCTCTGACTGCCGATGCCATCCGCGCCTGGGTGCACGATAAGCTCGCCGAGCACTCTGTGCCCCGCGACGTGCACTTCCTATCCAAGCTGCCACGCAATGCCACCGGAAAGGTGGTTCCGCGCCTGCTTAAGCACGGCGACTAAATTTTTCAATGCCCCACCACATCGGTGGGGTAAAGAGCACGGCAATAAGCCAATAAATCAACCAGAAGCTGCCGTCTAGCCCTACCACTGCGATGCTAACTATCAGGATCGCAGCCGTCACCACACTAGCATATACGGATTTTCTTACATTATTATCGGACTGATTCCCAGACTCGGTTTTCGACTTCCCGCTGAGTTTCCGATCAACTGCGCGTATGATGTCGCCGCCAAAGACCAGCGAAAATGCGATATAAAAAGCTGCGAAACCGTGCATGAATCCCGCTTCGCCGTCATTATGCAGAGTGAAAAATGAGAAAATTAACAAGACTATGTCAATAATTGGCGTAGCGATAAAAAATGCCAGTCCAATTCTTGGGGCCTTAACGATGTAGCGGAGAACACCGCCCAGAATAAGGCACGCCCAAAAGAGGATTTCTGCTGCGACGGTAGCAATAAGCAGTGTCTCGTTCCTTCCCTCATCGAGGCCATATGGCCTGCTTCTATTGAAGGAGAGTTTATATTAAGGAAGAACCCCGCACATATAAAAATGGAGCCGCCTGCGAGAATCGAACTCGCGACCTTTTCATTACGAGTGAAATGCTCTACCGACTGAGCTAAGGCGGCGCGCTGCTTAAAGCAGCACTGGCGATTCTATCGCAGGGGTGGCGCGGAAAAGAAATCGGGGCTCAGGCCTGGTTTTTGACGGGCCGGTGTTAAACTCCGGCCCGATACTAGCGACAGTCCCGGTACTAGGCAGCCCCAGCGCTAGAGGCAGGCCCGCCGCAACCTGCCCACCAAGCCGTCGAAGGCAATCTGCGTGCCCACGTTCTGGGTCAGCTGCTCGCGGCAATAAGAAATGGCGGACTGGCACTCCAAGAGGCCCTCCTCGCTCACCCGCTGCGCCAGCTCGCCAGATAACCCCGCGAAGTCCGGGTGTGTCATCTCCACCTGCGCGCCCACCTTTGTCATCAGCGCGTCGCGGTAGATTCCGGAGAGATCGACGAGCACCAGGTCGAGGTTATCGATGACCCGTCGCTTCGCCCGCTTCTTGTGCTGTTCCTGTAAGTCCTTGATGGCGGAGCGGGCATCGCGCTGCGCCTTCGCCGCGCCCTTGCCCTTCGCGCCCACGCCAAAGGTATTTTCCAGCTTGGCCAGCTCCGCTTCTTCTTCCTCCTTGTGCGATTCCTTCGCCTCCGCATCCACCAGCTTAAGAAGCGAGGTCACCGCCTGAAAGCCCTGGGATTCGTGGAAGATGTCCTCGGCCAGGTTGATGGCCACCGCGCGGCGCTTTTGCACCGTAGGATCCGCCACCAAGTGGCGCGCCCTGCCCACGTGGCGCAGGGAAGTCACGGCGGCGAGGCGGGCATCGTGATCCGAGGCGCCTTCGCTGACCAACTGTGCAACGATATTGTCCACCGACGGCGAGGGGATGTACAGGTGCTGGCAGCGCGAGCGGAGGGTTTGGGAGAAGTCCTCGGGGGCATCGGAAGGCGCGCACATGATAATCACGGTGCGCTCCGGCGGCTCCTCCACCGTCTTGAGCAGCGCGTTGGCGCCGTTATTGTTGAGGCGATCCGCGTTATTGAAGATCACGACGCGCCACGGGGCAACCGTGGGCAGGCTCGCGGCGCGCCCAATGACCTCGCGCACCGTATCCACCGGGATAATGACCTCCTGCGGGTCCACCAAGACTAGGTCCGTGTGCTGCTTAGTGCCCAGCACGGCGCGGCAGGCCTCGCATTTTCCGCAGCCCGGTTCCTCCGGATCCGTGCACATGAGCGCGGCCGCGAAATCGATTGCGGCCAAGGAACGCCCGGAACCAGGAGGGCCGGTAAAGAGCCAGGAATGGCTCATCGCCCGCGGATCTGCCCCCGGCATCCCCCGCGCCGCCCGCGCGGCACCCAAGATAGTGCGGGCCACACCTGGGGTATCTGCCAATCGTTGCGCAACGCTTCCCGTATTCACTCGCTCTAGCCTACTGGTCTTACTACAGTAAGTAGTTATGAACAGACTATTGCGTGGCGCTCGTTGGCTTATGGGAACCCAATGGCCGGTATACGCTGCCTTGGTCTTGGGCGCCAATCTCATCGGCGCCATCGCGATCATGACCTTCATCCTCTATTTCCTGCCCATGCCGGAAATCGAGGACTTTGCCGCCGAGCTACCCAACTTGAAGGGCGTGGCGGCGGTCTACCTCATCTTTGCCGTCATCATCGGCATCGCCGCTACCCTGCTGCTCTTCCGCCCCGTGCTGGACTGGCAGCGCAATCCCGATGCACACGATCCAAATATGGTGCGCACCCTCGTGCTGCGCATCCCCGTGTACCAATCCCTAGTCGCGGCCGCGGTCTGGCTCATCGGCATCATCTTGACGGTGGCTATCTCCAGCGGGCAATCCGGGCGGCTCGGGCTCGTCGTGGGCATCTCCACCACCCTGGCGGGCCTGGTGGTCATCATCTTGACCTACCTGCAGGCAGAGCGCCTCGTGCGTCCCGTCGCCGCGCAAGCCGTCGCTCGCCGCTTTGAAGATTCCACCGTCGAACCGCCCATCAAGTATCGCCTGTTTTCCACCTGGCTGATGACCTCCGGCGTGCCGCTGCTCGGCATCGTGCTGGTGCTGTTGGGGCAGCACACCGGGCTTTTCTCCGGCGATGCCAGCGAGATCATCCCGGCCATCGTGGCGCTGGCACTCACCGCGCTGGCCACCGGGTTTATCGGCACCAGCTTCGCCATCATGAGCGTGGTCGATCCCATCGTGGAGCTGCAGGATGCCATCAACCGCGTGCGCCGCGGCGAGTCCGATGCCGAGGTCGATATCTACGATGGATCCGAACTCGGCGTCCTGCAGGCAGGTTTCAATGAGATGATGCGCGGGCTGCGCGAGCGCCAGCGCGTCCGCGATATCTTCGGCCGCTACGTGGGCACCGAGGTGGCCCAGCGCGCCCTTGATGAGCGCCCCGAATTGGGCGGCGAGGACCGGAAGGTCGCGGTGCTGTTTATCGATGTCATCGGTTCCACCACCTTCGCGGTCAACCACTCGCCCGAAGAAGTGGTCACGGAGCTCAATAAATTCTTCGAGCACGTCGTGACCGTGGTGCACCGCAATAAGGGCATCATCAATAAGTTCCAGGGCGATGCCGCCCTCGCCGTCTTTGGCGCACCGCTCAACGTCTATGACTCGACTTCGATGGCCCTTCAGGCCGCCCGCGAGCTGCGCGGCGAATTGCGCGGGCTCGAGCTGCAGGCCGGCATCGGCGTCGCCTCTGGCCATGTGGTGGCAGGGCACATCGGCGGCGCGGATCGCTTCGAGTACACTGTCATCGGCGATGCCGTCAACGAGGCCGCCCGCCTGACCGAAATGGCCAAGGACACCCCCGGCCAGGTTCTGACCAATGCTGCTACATTAAAGACCGCCAACGAGGCCGAACAGGCCCGCTGGACCGTCATGAAATCCATCGAGCTGCGCGGGCGCCGCCGCATGACCCAGTTGGCGCGCCCCATCCGCGCCAGCCTGGCAGAAAGGTGCGAAATCTAATGGCAAGCACCCGCCTCATCGTGCCCGACGCGGCGCGCGGAATGGCGCTTTTAGGAATCGCGATAGCGAATATGACCACCGCGTGGATCATCACCGAGGATCGCCCGGGCGCGTATTTCGGCGGCATCCTCAATGACAGCGTGCTGGATAAAATCGCCGTCGTCTTCGGCGCTTTCTTCGTGCACAACCGCGGCCTACCCATGTTTTCGACCCTGCTGGGCTTCGGCGTGGGGCTTATTGCGATGAGCCTGTGGCGGCGGGGATTTCCGCTGGGGGAGGCAAGGAGGGTCATCGCCAAGCGCTATGGCTTCCTCGCGCTGTTGGGCGCGGTGCACATGGTGCTGCTGTTTTGGGGCGATATCATGTTTGTCTACGGCATAGCGGGCATAGTCATTGCCCTGCTGCTCACGCTGCACAATTCTACGCTGCGCAAGATTTCTCATATCGCGCTCGGGGTGCTGACGGTGCTCGGCATCGCCACGTTTATTTTCTCCGCGATTGACGGCGGGCTCGATATCCCCGTCGATGCCATTGGTACGGTAAATTCCTACGGTGACCTGCTGCTCAGCCAGCTTCTCACCCTGGGCGCGCAGATCATCTCCGCCCCGCTTATCGTGCTGATGTACCTGCCGGTCATGCTGGTGGGCTTTGTGTGGGCGCGCGAGGGCGTGCTTGCCGATGTCCCCTCTCACCGCCCCCAACTCCTGCGCTGGGTGGCCATCGCCGCCGCCGTAACGCTGGTCATTGGCACGCTGTGGTCCTTAGGCACCCTCGGGGTCATTGATGAGCGCTGGGCGAACGCCGCCAGTAGCGCCAATTCCACCCTCGGCGTGCTAACCGGGCCGGGGATCCTCGCCGGGCTCGCGCTTATCCTGCAGCCCGTGCAAGAACGCCTTGCCGCCGGTACCTCCGTGCCCGCGCTCTTGTGGCCCTTCGTCGCGCTGGGCAAGCGATCCATGAGCGGTTATGTGGGCCAGTCGATACTGTTTTTCCTTATCGTGCATCCCTTCACGTTGGACTACGGCCACGAGCTAGGCGCCTTCGGCCAAGCCGCCCTCGCTTGCGGCGTGTGGCTGGTGACCGTAATCGGCGCCTGCCTGCTCGAAGCGCTGGGCCTGCGCGGGCCCTTCGAGGTGGTGCACCGCCGGCTATCTTATGGGCCGAGCATGCAGCCGGAGCGGAGCTTACCCAGTCAGGACCTTACCTAGTCAGGATCTTACCTAGTCAGGGCATCGACTAGCAGGAAGTGCCCCAAGGCAAAGGCGCCGGCCTCCGCCGCACCCACCGCCCGGGCCGCCTTCGTGGGCTTGGCCTGTTTCTTGTTTTTCTTCAGTATCCGCATCTTCTGCTGAGACTCAGCAAAAAACAGCCACGCCCGCAGCGCAGTCAGGCCTTCCGCCGCGACCAAGAGATTGGCGCCGTGGCTCAAGCCCTTCGTCGCATCGGTGCGCAGGCGCGGATCGCCCGCCAGCGCCGAGGTGGTCAGCACCGCCGCGCCGCCCACCGCTACCGCGGTCCGGGTGGGCTGCTTGCGCGTGGCGAGGAGCGCCGCCGCCCACGCCATGGCGCGCAGGCCCCACCCGCGGGCATCGTTGCGCGCGCCGCGCCGATAAAGCACCCAAGAATATGCCGCGTGGCTAGCGCTAACGCCGGCTACCCCAAGGAAAGAGGGGTGATGCAAGCGGCGCGATTTTTCCGCCTGCCCCACCGCGCCGGCCAACAAGGCGGGGCTCAGGGTGGGGTCCTGCGCCTCCGCCGCCAAAAGCGGCAGAAGCGGCGCGCTCGTGACGGCGTGGGCCTTCTTCCAGCCAAAGAGGCGGGACCACACCGTGGACTCGCCTAGCGCTAGGTACGCGAAACGCCGCCAGCCCCGCGGCGTGCGCCGGGCTGGGTCGGTGACATCAGCAAAAGTTTCAGACACCGCGCGGGTCAAGGCCGCGGTGCCTTCCTCGGTGCGGGCAAGAAAATCATTCATGCCCGCCACCTTACTTATTTCCGCGCTTATTTCTTCCGCGAGCCGGCCTTCACCACGTTCTTCGTGCCGGGCGAAGGCTTCGAGCTGGATTTCTTCGTGCCCTTCTTAGTGGCCTTCTTGCTGGACTTCTTTGTTGCCTTCTTCGTCGATTTCTTGGTCGACTTCTTTGTGCTCTTCTTAGAAGACTTCTTCGTGGACTTCTTCTTCGTCTCCCCAGAGGCCTCTTTGGCGCGGCGCTCGGAAAGGAGCTCGTTGGCGCGGGCATCGGTAAGCTGCTCCGGATCGTCGCCGCGGCGCAGGGACGCATTGGTGGTGCCGTCCGTAACGTACGGGCCGAAGCGGCCATCCTTAACGGTCATAGGCTTGCCCGAAACGTCATTATCGCCGAGCTGCTTCAGCGGCGGCTGTGCGGCCGCGCGGCCACGACGCTTCGGCTCCGCATAGATGCGGCGCGCCTCATCCAAGGTGATGCTAAAGATCTGCTCTTCCTTAGCCAGCGAGCGCGAATCCGTGCCCTTCTTCAGGTACGGGCCGTAACGGCCGTTTTGGGCGGTGATCATCTCCCCGTCGTCCACGCCCACCTCGCGCGGCAGGGATAGCAGCTCAAGGGCCTGTTCCAGCGTGACGGTCAGCGGCTCCATCGAGCTAAAAAGCGAGGCCGTGCCCGGCTTCAGCTTCTCATCAATGTAGTCATTGATGCGCTTTTCCTTTTGCTTCGCGGCTGTCTTGGTCTCCCAATTCTTGGCGCGCTTGCCTTCCTCGGCGCGCTGTTTATCCTCTTCGGCGCGCTCCTTCGCGACGATCTCCAAGGCCTCCGCCTCGGCCTTTTCCCGCTCATCATCGCGGACGACCTCGGTGACATAGGGGCCAAAGCGGCCTTCCTTAGCCACCACCATGCGGCCGTTTTCAGGGTTTTCGCCCAGCTGGCGCCCGCCCTGCGAGGTAGCAAAGAGCTTTTCCGCCAGCTGTTCATTCAGCCCATCCGGGGTCACCGTCTCCGAGAGGTTGGCGCGCTGGTATTCCACGCTGCCGTCCTCATTGGTGCCGATCGCGCGCTCGATATAAGGCCCGTAGCGGCCGACGCGCACGAAGACCTCGCGGCCCTCAGAATCGGTATAGAGCTTCAGCGAGTTGACCTTGCGGGCATCGATGGCCTCGAGGTTGACATCGATAAGCGATTTTAGCCCGCCGTGCCGCGCAATAGAGGCCGCCTTGTGCTCGTTGGCCTCAGCGTTGCCAAAGTAAAAGCCGTTGAGCCAGTCCGTGCCATCCTCCGTGCCGGTGGCAATCGAGTCCAGCTCATCTTCCATGGACGAGGTGAAGTCATAATCCACCAGCTCGGTGAAGTTTTCCTCCAAGAGGCCCACCACGGCAAAAGCAACCCACGAAGGTACTAGGGCGTTGCCGCGCGAGACCACGTAGCCGCGGTCCTGGATGGTCTTGATGATAGAGGCATACGTCGACGGGCGCCCGATGCCCAAGTCCTCCATCTTTTTCACCAGGCTGGCCTCTGTATAGCGCGCCGGCGGGTTGGTGGAGTGGCCTTCTGCCGAGACCTCTTCGGCCTTCAGATCGCGGCCTTGCTCCAGGTGCGGCAGGCGGTTCTCGCTCTTCTTGCTCGTATCCTCGTCGGCGCCGTAAGCCTTCAAGAAACCCGGGAAGGTAATGGTGCGGCCGGTTGCAGAGAACTCGACGTCATAGGTGCCGTTATCCGTGGTCGCGGTGCCGGCGACCGCCACCTTCATGGAGGTGCCCTTGGCATCGGCCATCTGCGAGGCCACGGTGCGCTTCCAAATCAGGTCATAAAGCTTAAATTCCTCCGCATCCAGCTGGCTAGACAGCTGGCCTGGGGTGGCAAAGGACTCGCCGGCGGGGCGGATCGCCTCGTGCGCCTCCTGCGAGTTTTTGACGCGGCGGTCATAAACGCGCGGGGAATCCGAGACGTATTCTTCGCCATAAATGCTGGTAGCGGAGCTACGCGCGGCGTTCAAGCCCTGTTTGGACAGCGAAGAGGAATCCGTACGCATATACGTAATGTGGCCGTTTTCGTAAAGGCGCTGTGCAATGCGCATCGTGCGTTCAGAGGTAAAGTGCAGGCGCCGGCCCGCCTCCTGCTGCAGCGTCGAGGTCATAAACGGCGCATAAGGCTTGCGGGTATAGGGCTTGTGCTCTACCCCGGCTACTGTCATGCCCGCGCCCTGCAGGGCCTTTTCCAGGGCCTCCGCCTGCGGCTGGGTAATGACGATGACGTCCTTGGTCTTCACGTTTCCGCGATCGTCGAAATCGCGGCCCACAGCCACGCGCTTGCCATTAACAGCGGTCAGGCGCGCGTCAAAGGCGGACGGGCCCTCGCCGCTGCCGCTACTGGTACCCGCGTCCAGGGTGGCGAGCAAATCCCAGTAATCGGCGGAGATAAACGCCATGCGTTCGCGCTCGCGCTCGACGATGACCCGCGTGGCCACCGACTGCACGCGCCCGGCCGAAAGGCGCGGCATGACCTTCTTCCACAACACCGGGGAGACTTCGTAGCCGTAGAGGCGGTCGAGGATGCGGCGGGTTTCTTGGGCATCGATAAGGTCATAGTCCAAGTCTCGGGTGTTTTCCGCCGCCTCCAAGATGGCGGACTTGGTGATCTCATTAAAGACCATGCGGCGCACCGGCACCTTGGGCTTTAAGACCTCTAACAGGTGCCAAGCAATGGCCTCGCCCTCGCGGTCCGGGTCTGTTGCCAGCAAGAGGCTATCGCACTGCTTCAGCTTGGATTTAAGGTCAGCGACCTTTTTCTTCTTATCCGGGCTAACGACGTAAAGCGGGGCGAAGTCATCTTCCGGGTTAACACCCAAGCGGGCCCAAGATTCCTTCTTGAACTTCGCCGGCACGTCGGCAGCGCCCCGCGGGAGATCGCGGATATGGCCCACGGAGGCCTCCACGATGTAGTTATCTCCCAGGTACGGCTGGATCTTTTTCGCCTTAGTTGCCGACTCCACAATCACTAAAGTTTTGCCCGGCTCGGCCGCTTCTGCCACTTCGACTTCATCCCTTTCGATGATGCGAACATTAAAATTTGTGCGCTTTCAGCAATCGCCCCTAGCGTACACAGGTGGTTTATACCGTTCTTCGCACCATATACTCGGTAACACCAAAAGGCTGTGTAGGGGGCACTTCGCACCCCCACCGAACCGGTCTATACTGACCTTTTTAGAAAGTCCAGCAGCTGTGAAAGCATTGTTGGGGACGATAGCACACCCACAACACACCCCGTGGAGGATTAGATGGTTGACACAGTAACCATGTGGATTGAAGCCATCATGGGCACGGAGTGGGTTTATCCCATCGTGGGCCTGCTCATTTTCGGGGACTGTTTCTTTCCAGTGCTCCCCTCTGAAATCCCGCTGAATATGGTCGGCGCTTGGTCCGGTTCGCAGGGATTTCCGCACCTGCCCACCATGTTCTTTGTGGCGCTGGTAGCAGCCATGTTGGGCGATAACCTGTGCTTTTTGCTGGGCACGCGGTTCATGCCGCTGCTTAACCGCATTCAAAAAGGAACGAAGGCCTACGAGGCCCTCTCCTGGGTAAAACGCAATGTGCGCCGCGGCGGCGGCGCGGCCATTATCATTGCCCGCTTTATCCCCTCAGCCAGGCTCTTTATGACCATTTTGCTGGGGTCAATGCGCTTTCCCTGGCCGGTCTTCCTCTTCTTCGACACCATTGGCGTAATGCTCTGGGTATTCCAGGCCCTAGCCATTGGTTATGTGGGCGGCATGGCGTTTTCCGATACCCCACTATTTGCGATGGTCATCAGCATTATCGCCGCCATCTTCATCGGCTTGGGACTGCAAAAGGCCCAAAACAGCATCATGGAGTGGTGGGATACCCGCCGCGGCTACGCCGAAACGCCCTACGGCGCTTAAAAACCCTAGAGAATTTTAGAGAATGGAAACGGCCTGCGCCTGGTCGCCCTTCGGGCCGGATCCAACCTCGAAGCTGACCTTCTGGTTTTCTTCCAAGGTGCGGAAACCGCTGCCCTGAATCTCGGAGTAGTGCACGAAGATGTCTCCACCGCCGTCCTCGCGCTCGATGAAGCCGTATCCCTTTTCGGAGTTAAACCACTTAACGGTTCCTTGTGTCATGGTGAACTGAGTTCCTTTTCTTAAATAGGTAGCGCGGGACACCGCGCCGGTAGTTATTCGGTAAATGGGTCCTCGAGCAGTACCGTGAAGTATAAAACCGCACCAAGACAACATTGGCCTGTCAACAGTGTGACACGTTCCACGCCAAAGCGATAGATTTAACTCACAAGGGGGTAAAAATTGTCTCACCCGGCTGGCGATAACCCCATTGGTGAAGAGCTCCTAGAACTCATCCAGCGGCGCCTTTCTGAGTCCACCCTGACGTTTCACACCACGCTCCCGGCAAAGCGGGCGCGCTACGCCGATTGGCCGGAGTGGGTGCTGCCGGGGCTGAAGGAGGAGGTGGTAGATGGGGGCATCGGCAAGCTCTATGCCCACCAGGCCGAGCTCGCCGAATGCGCGTGGCAGGGCCGTGACGCGGTAATTTCCACCGGCACCTCGTCCGGAAAGTCTTTGGGCTATCAGCTGCCCATCCTCACCCGGCTGGCAGAGGATCAGACCGCGTGCGCGCTCTACCTCACCCCCACCAAAGCCCTGGGATCGGACCAGCTGCACTCCGCGCTCGAGCTGTGCCGGGGCATCCCCGAATTAAAGAACGTGGTGCCCGCACCCTATGACGGCGATACGCCCCAGGAGTCGCGGGCGGGCGTGCGCGAGCATTCGCGCCTGGTGTTTTCCAATCCCGATATGGTGCACATGTCCATGCTGGCCGCGCACGCGCGGTGGGCGCGGGTGCTGCGCCACCTGGAGTTCATCGTCATCGATGAATGCCACTCCTATCGGGGCGTATTCGGCGCCAATGTGGCCCTGGTTCTGCGCCGCTTGCTCCGCCTGTGCCGGCATTATGGATCGCGCCCCACCATCATTTATGCCTCCGCAACCATGAATGACCCGGCCCGGCATGCCGAACGCCTCACCGGCCGCCCGGCGCACGCGATTACTGAGGATTCCGCCCCCACCGGCGCGCGCACGGTCGCGCTCTGGGAGCCTGGGTTCTTGGAGGGTGCGGAGGGCGAGCACGGCGCCCCCGTCCGGCGCGCGGCCACCACTGAGGCCGCCGAGTTGATGGCAACCTTCATCGCGGAAGGCGCCCGGACCATGACCTTTGTGCGCTCCCGCCGCTCCGCCGAGGTCGTGGCGATGGTGGCCGCCGAGACCCTTTCCGGCAGTTTGGGCCGGCCGGATTTCGCGCAGCGCATCGCCGCCTACCGCGCCGGCTACCTGGCCGAAGACCGCCGCCGGTTGGAGCAGGCGCTTGACGATGCCTCTCTCTTAGGCGTCGCCACCACCTCCGCCCTGGAGCTGGGCATCGACGTCGGCGGGCTCGATGCCGTGGTCACCGCTGGTTTTCCGGGCACGGTGGCTAGTTTTTGGCAGCAGGCCGGGCGCGCGGGCCGCCGCGGGCAAGGCTCGCTCGTGGTGCTCGTCGCCCGCGATGAGCCCATGGATACCTACCTGGTGCACCACCCCGATGCGCTACTGGGAAAACCGGTGGAAGCAAGCGTCTTTAACCCCACGAACCCCTATATCCTCTTTGGTCATATCTACTGCGCGGCGGTGGAAAAACCGCTGGATGATGCCACCATTGCTGAGTGGGGTGCCAGCGAGGTCATCCACCAGCTTGCGGAGCAGGGCCTCGTGCGCCGCCGCGAACGCGGGTGGTTTGCCGTGCCCATTCCCGCCTCCAGCGCGGAAGAGCTTTCCCCGGAAACCGCCCACTCGGCGGTATCGCTGCGCGGCGGGGCGGGCGAGGAGGTCATGATCGTCGATGCTTCCGATGGCCGGCTCTTGGGCACCATCGATGCAGCGCGCGCGACCAGCCAGGTCCACCCCGGCGCGGTCTACCTGCACCAGGGCGAAAGCTTTGTCATCGAGGAGCTCCTCCTATCCGATTATGTGGCGCTCGCCCGCCCGGAGACCCCCGAGTATTCGACCACCCCGCGCTCTACTACGGATATTCGCATCGTGCGCGAGGCCGATAACCTGGTCAATTATTCCCCGGGCCTGTGGGTGGCGGACGTGGAAGTCGAGGTCACCGACCGCGTCACCGGCTACCAGGTGCGGCTTGCCGATGGCACCATCGGCGACGATATCCCCCTCGACCTCCCCGAACAGCGGCTCACCACCCGCGCCGTGGCTTATACCATCGACCCGCTGGCGCTTTCTGCGATGGGCATTACCGCCGCCGATATCCCCGGCACCCTCCATGCGGCCGAACACGCCGCCATTGGGCTGTTGCCGCTTATCGCCACCTGCGACCGCTGGGATATCGGCGGCGTATCCACCGCATTGCACGCGGATACGCAGCTTCCCACCGTCTTTGTCTACGACGGCCACCCCGGCGGCGCCGGGTTTGCCGAAGAAGGCTTCCGCCGCTTCCCCGAGTGGATCGCGGCCACCTTTGAGGCGGTGCGCTCCTGCCCCTGCGAGGCCGGGTGCCCATCGTGCGTGCAATCGCCCAAGTGCGGCAATGGCAATAACCCACTGAGCAAGGACGGTGCCATCAAGCTGCTCGGCGCGCTCGTTACCATGACGCAGGAGGCCGCGGTTTAGACTGGGCCCGCCTTGGCGGTGGCGCTCTGGCCGCGCACCGCAGCAACGGCGATGATATCGGGTGCATTGTCGGTGCATTCCTCGAGGCTCGCGCCGTTTTCCCGCGCGGCGCTCTCTGCGGCCGCACACGCATCCTTGCCGGTGGCCAAGGCCCACGCGCCGGCCACGGCGGCAAGGTCCGCGGCTACCTGCGCTTCGTGGCGCGCGGTCACGCGAGACCCCACCGCCGCGATGACCAGCAATAAGCTGATGATGGCGACGATGATTCCGGTGGCGGCGATGGTGGCGTACCCGTCCTCACCGCGGAGCCTGCTAGTCATTGCCAGCCACCTCCGCGGGAAAGACCGCCTCCGCGCTCATGGTGCCGATGGGAGCATCGACGCTTACCGATGCCCGAATAAGCCCCGCGCTTTCCCGCACGCTCACCCGGGCATCCTCGCGGGCCGGTTGGTACTCGACGCCGATGGCGTGCGACCTAGCCGCCGCGCCCGCCATGTCCACCGCCGCGATATAGGACGCCATCGTCGCGATCGCACCGATGATGCCCGCCGCCACGAGGACGAGGGAGCTTAATGCCAGGGCGGCTTCGATGGTCACGGAACCATCGTCATCGACTACCGTGCGCATGATTCCTCCTTTCTTGTGTTCTAGTGCGCCCGGTTAGCTCGGGGTATTCGACAGCGCATCGGTGATGATTCCCTCGATGGCATCGACCACGCCGCCGCCGTTAATGACCATGTACAGCACGCCGGCAAGTGCCGCAGCCGCAAGCGATCCCATGGCGTATTCAATGGTGCTCATCCCCTCATCGTTGCGGACGAGGGCGCGGGTGAGCTGGGAGTACTTAATAAATAGTGCAGACATAATGGAGAGTCCTTTCTGAAAAGGTGTGGTGGTTGAGTAGTTGAGTAGAAGTGAAAAGTGGTGCGTCTAGAAAAGCTGCGCGCCCAAGCTGATCACTACGGGCGCGAGGCCTAGAACGATAAATGCTGGCAGGAAGCACACCGCCAGCGGGAGGGCAATGAATACTCCTGCGCGCTCTGCTTTTGCCGTAGCGTGCGCAGATGCTTCGGCGCGCAAAGAAGTACAGATTCGCGTGCATCCGGCGGCTATGGTGGCGCCGGACTGGCCCGATAAGATGACAAGCCCCGCCACGTCCTCTAGTCCCGCATGGCCTTTCATGTGGTCCCATGCAGATTCCGTGGGCACGCCAACTCCCAGGAGCGCGGATACCGTCTCCCACAGGTGCTGGGTATCGGCCTCTGCCGTACGCGCGACTGCCGTAGCAGCGGCGTGCACCGTCAGGCCCGCACTCAGGCAAGCTGCGAAAAGCTCGATATCCCCGGCCACGAGGAGTGGATCCACGGTGGTAGAGGGCTGGAGTTTGCTCATCAATCCCCCGCGCGCTGTTGCGCCATCGCGCTTTCTTGGGCCGGCGCGCGGGGTCTTCGCCGTGTGCTGCGTTGCGTTCTGTTCCATAGCCGGTCCCAGCCGCCCCTTGGCGGCCGGCAGCCCAACGAGCACGGCCAGCGCTAAGCAGATAAAGGCCATCATGGTGCCGCCTTCCTGATGATGACGCGGGACCAAGCAAAACCGCCGCAGGCAAGCCCCACCCCGATGACCAGCAGGATTCCGCCTAATCCCCCGCCGAGCAAGAAGCCCAGCGAATTAGCCCCCATCGCCCCGCCCATGGCGATGCCCGCTATGGGAAGACACGCCAAGACCGTGGCGGTAGCTTGGGGTCCTTGCAGTCCGGCCGCGGTGGATTGGTGGTGGCGGCGCAGCGCATCCATCCGGCTTTGGGCCTGCTCAAAGAGGCTGGCTACCCCGATGCCATGCTGAGTAGATAATTCGAGCAGGTGGCCCAGCCGGGTAAGTTCCGCATCCGCATGGGCGCCAGAGAGCGCCACGTGTGGGGGCGCACCGCGCGCCACGGCGGTAGCGGTGGATTCTAAGGCTGCGCTCATATCCCGCGGCGTCGTCGCGGGAAGGGACTCCGCCCCGCGCGATAACGCGCTTGCAAGGGTTGCCCCGGCGCGCAGGTCAGCGGTGACGACCCCGAAGTATCCGGCCAGGGCCTCGCGGCCGCGCCGACGCGTACGGGCAGCCATGATGTCCTTGATATACCACGACACGCACCAAGCGATGATCGCTGCCGCGACCGCAATGCTTATCCGCCCGACCGAGAAGAAGACCAAGCTGCCGCAGAATACGGCGCCCAAAATGAGCAAGGAGCTAGCCTTTATCCGGCTATCTTTTCCAGCGATGCGGGACGCACTCGAGGGCGCAGACAGCAAGAGAGCTGCGGCGAGAAGTAAGAAGCTAAGCATCCGCCTGACCCCCTTCTTCTTCGCGCTGTTCCTCCAGCAACGAAGCGGAGAATTCCGCAAAGCCGGGCGCGGGTCCCTCGGTTGCGCTCCAGACAATGCGCGGGGTGACCGGATTGCCCTCTAAGACGCCGATATGGGCCAGGCGCCGACCGTGCGGCGTGCGCTCCATGGTGAGCACCACGTTGACAGCTGCCGCTAATTGCGAATGCAGGGCGCTGCGGTCCAGGCCGCCGAGTGCACCGAGGGCCTCCATGCGGGCGGGTACCTCAAAGAGGGAATTGGCGTGCAAGGTGCCCGCGCCACCATCGTGTCCCGTATTCAGCGCGGCGAGGAGATCGACTACCTCTGGGCCGCGAATTTCACCGACGACGATGCGGTCCGGGCGCATGCGCAGCGCCTGCCGCAGCAATTGCGCCATGGTGATTTCCCCGCTACCTTCAGCGTTTGCCCGGCGCGAGACGATGCTCACGCAATGCGGGTGGTGGGGTGATAGCTCCGCCGTATCTTCGATGACCACGATGCGCTCGCGCTCGGATACGGTCCCTAAAAGCGCCGAGAGCAGCGTCGTCTTGCCGGAACCGGTTCCGCCAATAACGAGGAAGGACACCCGCTTGTCCACCATCGCGGCAAGCAGTTGGCCAATGTCTTCGGGCACGGTGCCATTGGCCACCAACTGCGGCAGGGTGGTCTGTGCCTGACGCAATACACGCAGGCTAATGCACGTTCCGCCCACGGCGGGTGGGCTTAAAAGGGCATGCACGCGGAGCACGACGCCATCGGGGCGCGTGACGCGGCCATCGGCAAAAGGCTGGGCATCATCAAGCCGCGTGCCCGAGGCCGCCGCCAACCGGGAAGCGAGCTGGCGCACCTCCCCATCGTTGCGAAAGGTGATATCGCTGCGCTCGAGCCCCTCACCGCGGTCCATAAAGACGTCTTCGGGCCCGTTAACCACGACATCGGTCACGCCCGGCCGGGCCAATAAGGCATCCAGTGGCCCCATGCCGGTGGCATCTTGGCGCAAGCGCCGGAGCAGATCCACCACGGCGACGTCACTGATAACCCCTGCTTCCTCGCGGATCCGCCGGGCCAAGCTAGAGGCGTCGTGCACCAGATCCGGCTCGGCGGCAATGACGCGCTGCATCTTCTCCATGGTCTTTTCCATGGTTTCGGCCGAACTATCCATCGCCGCGCTCATGCCCCTACCTCCTCGCGCACCGCACGGGCGGTCTTAGCAAGCGCCGCGGGGAGCCGGGCCGGTAATCCACCGATCTCGATGCTGCGGGTGAGCCCGCGCACGGTGGGCAATTGGGCGCTGACTCGGTGGTGGATGATGTCTTCTACCTCTGGCGCGCTGAGAGCCGCCCACTGCCGTTGGCGCAGGACCACCACGATATCGCGCCGCGCCTCATCCAGGCGCAGGATGAGTTGTGCGGCCGCTGCTGCCGAGCGCACCTCCGCGGCCACCACCAACACCACGTGCGTGCAGGCAGCCGGGATATTTTCGACCGTGCAATCCACCACGCACAGGCCCTCGCCCGCGTGCGCCGCGGACGTCGCCGCCACCAAGAGCGTGGCATCTAGCATGAAGGTGTCTTTGACCGTACTGCGCGCTGCGGATAACACCGCTATGCCATCGGCGGTAGACGGTAAGGCGCGGTACAGGTCGGCGGCGTCGATGCTGCCATCGCCAATATTGAGCTCCGGCCAGCGAGCACCCGGCGCCGTTTCCACGCCGAGGAGGAGATCGAGGCCGCCGGAGTGCGCGGTGGCATCGATAAGCAGCGCCCGCGCCTGCTCTCCCGCCATGCAGTGGGAACGCGCCAGGGCCGCGGCGAAGGTGGAGGTGCCTACCCCACCGCTGGCGCCCACCACCGCGATGGTGGCGCTACCGGGGCGATCTTCCGGCGGGTGCGCTGCCTGGGCAATAGCCGCCAGCAAGTCCTTAATTTCCGCGGGAATAATGAAGGCGCGGTCCGCATGGCAGGCAAGCGCTGCTTCATAATCGATGGGACCCGGGTCCGCGGCGAGGAAAAGCACCGGGGCGGGCGAGGTCTGTGCGGCTTGCGCCGAAGCGATAACGCGCGCCATGAGCGCGTCGACCAAGACCGTATAAGCCCCGGGAAGGCTGCGCGGGATATCGCGGGGATCGGTTACCGTAATGACCTCGTGGCTGGTCGCGGCGGCTGCGTGGACCGCCTCTGCGCGCAAGGCTTCTTCACCTATGGCAACGACGATGGTGGAGCGAGAGTGTGCTGTATTCATGCCCCCTAGCCTGAAGCACCGGCTCCACCTGCACTAGGGACGGGACTTCCCGCTTGTGGATAAACGCGCGAAGGTTACCACTTATCGCTCAGTTAGTTGCATTTTCAACAAAGCCTTGTGGATAACCGTAGATATAGGTGACGGCCCGCGCATCGGGGGGTGCGCGCGGGCCGTCAGTAACCCGGCCTCGGGGGGCGAGCCGGGGCAGGCCACACTGTATATCGGAGCCTTGCACCGCTTATTATGACACGTTCACTACCCGATCACAACAGCTAAGAAAAATAATCTACCTGCACGGCCCTGACCTGCACCGAATGAATGTTCACCGCCTACCGGGTACGAGCGTACGGTTAGGCCGCGCGGGCGATAGCGTCAGCTTCCTTGCCGCCTACCTCCCATGCGGAGAGGTGAAAAAGCACCACCTCGCCGGGGCTGTCGCGGTAGCTCGCGCGGCACTCGCGGTAGGCCGTGGAATGGCGGTGGAAATACACCTCTGGCACGGCAAACCCGCGGGGATCGAAGCCGGTGTGTATGGCGGCCAGGCGGGCCGCAACCCGCGCCACCACGCCGCTGCGCGGGCCAAAGAATTCGCCGGCTGCGATTTCGGCGTGCACGACGCTTGGCAAGAGATCGCGGAATGCCGGGCCGCTCCCCTGCGCAATCAGGCGCGCCAAGCCCTGCAAGCGCGCGCTATCGCCGCTGGGAATCCCGTTGCCGCCGGCGGCAACGTCGATGCGTGCAAGCACTTGCAGCGGCGCGCGGGCAAAGGAGCGGACGGTGGAATCTACCATCTCAGGGGCTACCACGGAATACGCGCTGACCGCGCCGGCGAGCGGCCCGCTTTCCACATCACCCGGGCTAGGATGCGGGGGGATGGAATGCCCATCCAAGGCCACGCTGGCGCGCGCCCCGCGCATCAAGGACTCCGCGGAGATGACCTCATACCTGCGCAGCCCGGCCGGCCTGCGGTGGGCGCGCGCGATGGCCGCCGCGGCCTTTTCCGCACCTTCTTTCACCCCCGGGAGGCGAAATAACGGGGATAACGGGTCATTTTCTGGCATATACATTAGGATAGCCCTAGACGCCCCGAGCCCCGAAGGCCCCTACCTTTGGCGTGGCACCGTAAAACCGCGCTGTATCTATTATCATTGGGGCCGTTACAAGGTTTAGATGAAAAACGAGGAGAATTAATCGTGAGCAACGATGGATTATTTACTGACGGCACCGATCAATTCGCACCAAAGGTTAATTCGATTCCTTTGAGCGATGTTGATGCATCGTCCTCCGAAACCTCCATCGGCAAGTTGGTCTCCAATGCCACCGAGCAGATGTCCCAGCTCGTGCGCTCTGAGGTAGAGCTGGCCAAGACGGAGCTGGCGCAGTCCGCAAAGAAGGGCGGCATCGGCGCCGGTTTCTTCGGTGCAGCGGGCACCATCGCGCTGTACAGCTCTTTCTTCTTTTTCATCTTCGTCGCTGAGCTCCTCGCGCTCTGGCTAGATCGCTGGGCCGCTTACTTGATCGTCTTCCTCGTGATGATCGTGGCAGCCGGCGCCCTTGCCCTGCTCGGTGTCAAGAACGTCAAGAAGGTCAAGGCGCCGCAGAAGACCATAGATTCCACCAAGGAACTCAAGAACCTGATTCCGGGCAAGGCGCAGAAGTCGCTGGACCGCAAGGACACTCACGGCCTGTATACCTAAACCGCACGCACTATTAGATCCGCCTCAGCCTTTCCTGGGGCGGATTTTCTGTACACATAGAAAGGCGCCTTGTCCTCCATGGCCTTAGCACCACTTCCCCCCTCCACGGTTGAGCTGGAAGGACCCTTTGCGCACGAGTTTGTCCACACCCGGGGCATCCGCCTGCACGTGGCCATAGCGGGCGATAGCGCCGATCCCCTCGTCGTTTTTATTCACGGCGCTTTTGGCGGCTGGTTCGATTTCCAGGAGGTCATAGGCCCCCTCGCGCAGTGCGGCTACCACGTCGCCGCGGTGGATATGCGCGGCTTTGGCATGTCCGATAAGCCGCCCATCGATCCCGGCCAGGATATCCGCACCTTGGTCGGGGATCTGGATGGCCTCATCCAGGCCTTGGGCCACGAGGATGCCTATATCGTCGGCGCCGATACCGGTGGCGCGGTAGCGTGGTGCCTGGCCGCCGAGCGCCCCAATCGCGTGCGCGGCTTGGTTTCGGTCTCGGCCGCGCACCCGGTTGATATCCGCCGCGCCATCGCCGCCCGCCCCTGGGATTTTGGGTGGATGATCCTGCGTTCCCTCCTCTGCCACCTGCCCAAGGTCACCCGCGCGAATACCCTGCTGCTCAGCCCCCGGGCCTACCGCAAGGAGCTAAGCCTAGATACGGGGCCCGCGCTTGCCGATGCCACCTTAGAGTCCATCCTTAGCCTGCGCCTGCGCGCCTCACAGATTGGCAAGGTGCGCCGCGGGATCCTGTGGAACCACCGGATGCGCACCGCCGTGGTGCCCTTAAACTGGTCAGAACTAGGCGTAAAACGCCCCGTCCTTTTCATCCACGCCCAACAGCGTTTGTGGAACCCAGTTATCAAGCGGGCCGCCCTGCGCGCCCGCGCGGGGTTTAGCGCCACCTCGATCCCAGGGGCCAAGAATCTGCCCTTCCTCGAGGCCCCCGAGGAGTTCGTCGACGAGCTGCGCCGCTGGCTCGACGCGTAGGGCGGATTGCCCTACGCGGATCTAATGCGAAAGCTAGTGCGCCACGCACTCGCCGGTTTCTACTGGGCGCTGCAATTGGGTGACATCCCCAATGTGGCCGATGACCTCGTCTGCGGTCAGCGCGTATCCGGTCTCAGAATCATCTACTGAGGCGCCGAAGATAACGCCCAAGACCTCGCCCGCGGTATTGACCAGCGGGCCGCCGGAATTGCCCTGTTGGATATTGCCGCGCACCGTATAGGAATCGCGCTCTACCCGGCCTTGGGAGTAGATATCTGGCCCGGCGATGGTGATGCGATCGCGCACGCGGGCCATTTCCGCATTAAAGGGGCCGGAGTGCGGGAAGCCCATGACGATGGCATCGTCGCCGGTCTGGGCCGGCTGCTGCGCCCACGGCAGGGGCTGGATGCCCAAATCCGGCGCGTGCAAGACGGCGATATCGACCTCTGGGTTGTAGTAGACCACCGTGGCGTCTTTCAGCCCGAGCTTTGTATCCAGCCTCACCGTTTGGGTGCCGGCCACCACGTGGGCATTGGTGACCACATAGTCATTGTCCACCACGAAACCGGAACCCATGAGGCGGCGGGAGCACTCTTCGGCATCGCCAAGCACGTGAATGATGGACGGGCGAATGCTGCGCACCAGCTCCGGGTCCTGCACGTCTGGGGCCGGGTCCTCGACGTCCTCGCCGCTGATGGACTTCTCCCACGGCGAAACCAGGGGCGGAAGGCCCGATTCATTGAGCAACGCCGCCACACCATTGGGAAGGGAAGCCAGGCGCGGCGGGGCGGCCGCATTGAGGTTGCTCAGGATGCGGGAATCGCGCAGACCCTGCCCCGCAGAACCGCCCAGATTGGTGGCCACGGGAATGGAAATCATCCAGATGACAATGAGCGCGATGAAGGACTGAAAGACCGCGCCGAAGAGCGAATCTATTCGTTGGGTGCTGCGCGCCTTCATGCGATCGCGCACGCTGGTGCCCAAGGAAGAACCGATGATCTGCCCGATGCCCACCAGCAAAACCAGGATGCCCACGAGCAGGAGCAGGCGCAGCGAAGGCTCGTCCACTGTGCGCAATACGCTGGGGGCTACGGCGATGCCCACCACGAGGCCCGCGCCCACGCCGATGGCGGAGAGCACCGCGGCGAGCGCACCATTGCGCCAACCACTGAGCAATGCTGCTAACACGGCAAGCACAATCAGGCCGTCAACAATGAGCGCAGCAGTCATGGCTTTGGTTCTTTCTCTATCGAAATCTCGTGCGTCTCCCGGCGCCTCAAGCGCGCGGGCAATTAGGACATCTTCTCATTATTGCGGGACTTTTTGAGGGTGTCACGCAGGTCTATGACCGAATTGTTATCCCACGGTACGCTCCACCCAGAATGCTCCAATAATGCTGCCAGCACCCCGGCAGTAAACCCCCAAATCACGTAATCATTGGCATAAAACGCCGGGCCTTGCCACTGCTTAAATCCCACCAGCAGGCGGTTGCGGGGGTCAATGAGCTCCCTAATCGGGACGAAGAACACATCATCGGTCTCCGCCGGGCTTGCGGGATAGACCTCGCCCGGCTGCTTCCAATGGGCCAAAATCGGGCTGACCGGATTGCCCGTGGCGCGAATGTGCAGCTGTTCCCACTGTTCTAAGGGCGTGACCGTATGGCGCTGCAGGTCGGTTTCCTCCCATGCCTCCCGCAGCGCGGTATCAACCAGCGACGTATCGCCCGGATCCCGCCGGCCGCCCGGGAAGGCAATCTGGCCGGAGTGCGAGCGCATGGACGGCGAGCGGTGCGTGAGCAAAATTTCGCCATCCTCCACGCTGTTCCCGCTCAGCAGCATCAGTACAGCGGCTTCCCGCTTGATCGGTACTTCTTCCTCCGAGCCATTGAGCTGCGAGGCCTGCCGCTTACCAATGAGCTCTTGCACCTGACTCGTATCGACACCCAGCGCGGGTTTTATCCACTCGGGTGTGTATTCGGGCCATACTTTACTCATCCGGCAAGCGCCTCCTTGACCGTCTTTTCAATCTCGTCCGCAGAGGTAAACGGCTGGGCCGCCTGCTTTATCACTTCGCCATCGCGGAGGATCACGGTCACGGGAACCACGCCCGGCAGGCCCAGCGTGCCCGCGAAGCTATTATCCGGATCCTGGAAGCTCGGCAGGTCTACCCCCACGTCATTGAGGAACGCGGCCCCGTTGGCGGCGTTTTTATCCGCGTGCACCCCAATGACCTTCCAGTCCGGGTGGGATTCTGCCACCTCGTCCAAGTGGGGCAATTCCGCGCGGCACGGCTCGCACCACCACGCCCACACGTTGGCAATGGTAATTCCCTCATCCGCCTTGTCCCCCTCACCGGCATCATCGCCGCCCAGGCATTCCAGATCCACCCCGGCGATGGGCCCCGCGGGGCAATCTGGGCGCTCGGCCACGTCCTGGTCGCCCGCCGTGCCCGATTCCATGCCAGGGGCCTGCGCCGATTCACCCGCGCCGGTGTCATCCCCACGCAGCTGCATGACCCCCACCACCACGAGGACAGCGATGACAATGGCCGCAATGACGGTGCCGAAGACGTATTTTTTCATACCGCTAGCTTAATGCAGCCGGGCACAGATCCCGCACCACGCAATTCCCACACTCCGGGTTCCGGGCATGGCAGACCCGCCGGCCGTGAAAAATGACACGGTGGGAAAACATCGTCCACTCGGCCTCTGCAATGAGCTTGGCGATGTCCCTTTCTATCTTCACCGGCGTCTTCTCCCCCGTCAGCTCCAGGCGCTGCATCAGGCGACTAAAGTGCGTATCCACGGTAAGGCCGGGAATCCCGAAGGCATCGCCCAGCACCACCAGCGCCGTCTTGCGGCCCACCCCAGGCAGGGAGGTCAATTCCTTTACGGTCTGTGGCACCTCACCGTCGAATTCAGAAACGAGGCGCTCGCCGATGCCCATGAGATGCCCCGCCTTCGCCCGCTGAAACCCCAGCGGCCGCAGGATCGCCTCCAAATCTTCCCGCCTAGCCGCCGCATAATCGGCCGCGGTGGGATAGGTGCGAAACAGCTCAGGGGTTACCGAGTTCACGCGCGCGTCCGTGCACTGTGCGGAAAGCACCGTGGCCACCAAAAGCTGGAGGGGCGAATCAAAATCGAGCTCGCACCGCGCATCGGGGTGTTCATGCGCCAATCGTTCATTAATGACGGGCGCTCTCTTGCTCGGGGCCGCGGTGGCCGGCAGTGATGAACTCATGCCGCCAAGCTTAGTAGGATGGGAATACATGATTTCACTTGTTATTTTCGTTCCGCTTGGCATCGCCCTTTTTGCCCTCCTCATGGAAAAACTGGAAGCGATTGTCTTCGCGGATTAGCAGAAAACGCGCAGGCTGTAACGTTAGGGGCGTAAGTGATCCCATTTCTGTTATGTGAACGAAACTAGGGCAGTGCCCAAAAGTGACGAACTGCACTGTAAAATGGGGTACGCTAAAAAATTGACCCCGCTTGTTCCGCATTAGCGTGCCTCCCTGGAGCCCGCAAAAGGATGTGGCCCAAGCACTTTAGTGACTTATCGCAGTCGACATCCAAGGAGTAAAACGTGGAAGGCGTACAGGACACCCTCTCCCGCGCCGGAATCTTCCAAGGCGTTGATCCCGTAGCAGTGCAGAATCTTCTCGAGCAGATGGAGACAGTGCGCTTCCCGCGCGGTACCACCATCTTCGATGAAGGCGAGCCCGGAGACCGTTTGTATATCATCACCTCCGGCAAGATTAAGCTCGCCCGCCACGCCCCGGATGGCCGCGAAAACCTCCTGACCGTGATGGGCCCGTCCGATATGTTCGGCGAGCTCTCCATCTTCGATCCGGGCCCACGCACCTCGTCCGCCGTCTGTGTGACCGAGGTCCAGGCCGCCACCATGAACTCCGAGCTGCTGGATAAGTGGGTAAGTGATCACCCCGCCATCGCCCAGCAGCTGCTGCGCGTGCTGGCCCGCCGCCTGCGCCGCACCAACGCCAACCTTGCGGACCTCATCTTCACCGATGTGCCCGGCCGCGTTGCCAAGACCCTGCTGCAACTGGCTAACCGCTTCGGCGTCCAGGAAGGCAGCGCGCTGCGCGTCAACCACGATCTCACCCAGGAAGAGATTGCCCAGCTGGTCGGCGCTTCCCGCGAGACCGTCAACAAGGCCCTGGCTACCTTCGCCCACCGCGGCTGGATTCGCCTCGAGGGCAAGTCCGTGCTCATCGTCGATACCGAGCACCTCGCCCGCCGCGCGCGCTAAAAAATTCCCTCCGTCCCCCGTGCACAAGCACTAGGGGCGGAGGGAATAAGCGTTTTAGCAGGTTTCCTGCCGCGCCGCGCGTTAGTTATCGGTACCGGAACCGGTGCCGGTGCCGTCGAGGTACTTCAACGCGGTGCGCGTGGACTGCTCGGCGGCATGGCGCAGCACCGGATCCACATCGTCATACATCTCATTGACCAAGGTGGTCAGATCCACGTCATCGCCCAGCCGGGAGCGGATTTCCCGGATCTGATCCAGGCGGTAGTGACGGCGGTCAATGTATTTGCGCGCCACCTGCGAGGTATCCTCCAAATCCGGACCATGGCCCGGGAAGAGCGGAACATCCTTGCCGCGGGATTCCAACACGTCCAGAGCATGCAGGTAATCGGCCAAATCGCCGTCGGTTTCAGAAAGCAAAACGGTGTGGCGCCCCGCGATGGTATCGCCGGTGATAATGCCTTCTAGCCGGGAATTTTCCACCTCCCCGCTCCACACGAAGAAGGACGTGGAGTCCGCGGTGTGGCCCGGCGTGTGCAGGACCTCCAGCTGCGGGGTGATGCCCTCCAAAGTCAGGATCTCACCCTTCTGTAACGCCTCCGCGCCATTGCAATAGCTGGGATCGAAGGCGCGGATGGGCGCGCCAGTCATCTGCCGGAGCCGCTGCGCGCCCGAAGCGTGATCATCGTGGCGGTGGGTAAGCAGAATTAAAGCCACCTCACCAGCATGACGATGCACAACGTTGAGGTGGCCTTCATCCTCCGGCCCCGGATCTACGACGATCGACCGGGAGTCTTCAGCGGCACTAATAATCCAGGTATTCGTGCCCTCGAGGGCGGTATAGCTGGGATTATCACAAAGAACTACGCCAACGGATTGGCTTACGGGACGCAATTGACTATATGCGGGGTGCTCCATGCCTACCAGCCTATCCGATCACTCAGCGATCTCTACGATCAATTCGATCTCCACCGGGGCGTTCTTTGGCAAGGCCGCAACGCCGACTGCAGAACGAGCGTGCGTGCCAGCTTCGCCGAATACCTCCCCAATGAAATCCGATGCCCCGTTGACCACCGCTGGCTGATCCTCGTAGCCGGGATCCGACGCCACGAAGCCAACGATCTTGATCACGCGGGAGATATTGTCCAGCCCGATCTCTGCATCGACAGCGGCCAAGGCATTGAGCACGGCGGTGCGGGCCTGTTCTTGGGCCTGTTCCGTGGTGACCTCAGCGCCCACCTTGCCGGTCACCGGCAAGGAGCCATCCACCAGCGGAAGCTGGCCAGAAGTCCATACTTGATTGCCCACGCGCAGCGCTGGCACATAAGAAGCCAGCGGCTTAGCGACGCCCGGCAGTTCCACCCCTAGCTCTTTCAAGCGAGCGGAAAAGCTCATTTACTCTGCCACCTCGCGCTTGAAGTAGGCCACCACGTTCTCTGGGTTCGGGCCAGGGGTGATGGAGACCAATTCCCATCCATCTTCGCCCCAAGAGTCAAGGATCTGCTTGGTGGCGTGGGTCAGTACTGGTGCGGTTGCGTATTCCCATTTAGTCATGGGTTTCATTCTAGCGATTTAATACGACTTATGCCGCCCCTATTCCGGAGCGCCACCGCTGGCGGGCGGGCAATTACCCCTCTGACCGCCTTAAATACCGACGAGTTCGCCGCCCTTAGCCAGGTAATTGGCCCAGTCAGTGATGTGGGGGTTCTTGCGCAGCAGCGCGCGGCGCTGGCGCTCGGTCAACCCGCCCCACACGCCAAATTCCACGCGGTTATCAAGGGCATCTGCGCGGCATTCCGTTAATACCGGGCAGTGGCGGCAAATGACGGCAGCTTTGCGCTGTTCAGCGCCGCGCACAAATAATGCGTCTGGGTCCTCATTGCGGCACTTTGCTTGAGTGACCCACTCACCACGCTCGGGATTTCGGGCTGTATTGGACATTCCCGCAGTCTTCACTCGAACGGTCATGGGTGAGTGTTCTCCTTCCCAGACGGAATACTATGTACCGAGGCCTGAGTCTATTCACTAGAACGCGGAATTGTCTACGAGGTCACACTTTAGGGGGTGCAGGTCACCTTCCCCATTGCCAGGCAAACCACGTAGGGTATTGGGGGTGACTGTCTTCAAATCTTTGTCCAAGATAGCCCTGTCCACGGTCTTGGTAGCCGCGCTCATCGCGCTCGCGCTCGCCCCCTTTGCGGGCATTTCCGGCGTGGCGATCGCCCGCACCAACCAGACCATGCAATCGGACCTGCAAGATCTAACAGCGGGCAATATCCCCGGCGTCACCACGGTGCAAGACGCCTCGGGCAAAGATATGGCCTACGTCTATAGCCAACGCCGTCACCCCGTAAGTGGCGATGAGATTTCGGACGCGATGAAAAACGCCATCGTCTCGATTGAGGACGAGCGCTTTTACGAACATGGCGGCGTCGATCTCCAAGGCAATTTCCGAGCCTTGTGGACCAACCTCACCTCCGGCGGGGTCTCCCAGGGTGCGTCCACCATTGACCAGCAGTACGTCAAGAACTACCTCCTGCTCGTCTCCGCGCAAACCGATGAAGAACGGGCCGCGGCGACCGAGCAGTCCGCAACCCGCAAGCTGCGCGAAATGCGCATGGCAACGCAGATGAATGAGGAATTGGATAAGAAGGAAATCCTCACCAATTACCTCAACCTGGTCTCCTTTGGTAACCATGCCTACGGCGTGGAGGCCGCCGCGCGGACCTATTTTGATAGCCATGCCGCAGATCTCACGGTGCCGCAAGCGGCGATGCTCGCGGGCATGGTGCAGTCCTCGGAGCGCCTCAACCCTTTTACCAATGAGGAAGAGGTGCTTGACCGCCGCAACGTCGTGCTCCAATCCATGGTGGATAACGGCTATCTGGAGCAGGCGGATGCGGATGAGTATAAGGGGGAGGAATTGGGCGTCGGCAAGCAGCCCAATACCCTAGACAATGGCTGCATCGGCGCAGGTGATCGCGGCTTTTTCTGCGACTTTGTGCTGCAGTACCTCGAGGAAAAGGGCATTGACCAAGACCAGCTCGCCCACGGTGGATATACCGTAAAGACCACGCTGGATCCGCAGGTGCAGGATACGGCGCTATCCGCGGTGCAATCGCACACCAACCCGGATGCCCAGGGCGTGGCCGAGGTTATGGACGTTATCGAGCCGGGCACGTCGGACCGCAAGGTCTTGGCCATGGTCTCCTCCCGCGCGTACGGGCTGGATCAGGACAATAATGAGACCCTGCTGCCGCAGCCCAACTCCTTGGTGGGCAATGGTGCCGGTTCTGTCTTTAAGACCTTTACCGCCGCGGCCGCCATCGAGGCTGGCTACGGCATTAAAAATACGGTGGATGTGCCCACCCGCTACGAGGCCGAAGGCCTTGGCCACGGCGGCGCCGATAACTGCCCCGCCAACCGCTACTGCGTGGAGAACGCGGGCAATTATAAGGCCACAATGTCGCTGCAAGAGGCGCTGGCGCACTCGCCCAATACGCCGTTTATCAAGCTCACCGAGCAGGTTGGCGTGGCGCCCATCGTGGATATGGCGGTGCGCCTTGGCCTGCGCTCCTACGGCGACAAGGGCACCTTTGATAAGGACACCTCCATCGCTCAGCGCACGAAGGACGCCAATTCCGGTTCCTTTACCCTGGGCCCCACCCCGGTCAATCCGCTGGAGCTATCCAATGTGGGCGCCACCATTGCCTCCAATGGCCGGTGGTGCGAGCCCAACCCCATTGACAAGGTCCTGGATAAAAACGGCAACGAGGTCTACCTCAAGGAAACCCCGTGCGAGCAGGCAGTAGACCAAGACGTGGCCCACGCCCTGTCCAATGCGCTGTCTGAAGATGCCACGCAGGGCACCGCCAAGGACGCCGCCCAGGCCGCCGGTTTTAGCTCCCCCATCGCCGCCAAGACCGGCACCACCGAGTCCAACCAGTCCTCGGCTTTTTTGGGATTCAACGACGGGCTCGCCGCCGCTCCTTATATTTATAACGACGGCACCGATACCCAGCCGCTGTGTACCTCGCCCGTGCGCCAGTGCACCGGCGCCGGCAACCTCTTTGGTGGCTTGGAGCCCGCGCAGACATTTTTCACCATGGCTTCGCAGCTGCCGCGGGCTACCCAGAGCGGGCTGCCCAACTACAATAAGAAATACGATGACGGCACCACCGGGGATAAGCTGCTCGATAGCGTGCGCGGGCAAAGCGAGTCCCAAGCCCGCAGCGCCCTTGAGGCCCGGGGCTACGTGGTAAAGACCTCGCGCGTCGTCGGCGGGGACGTCCCCTACGGCCGCGTGGTGCGCGCGATTACCGGCAAGGACGGCAAGAAGGAAGGCGCGGAGATTACGCTGCAGCTTTCCGATGGCTCCCCTGCCACCCAATCCCCCTCCAGCGGCGTCGGCAGTGCGAATGCCACCGGCGCACAAAATAACACCGGCAGCGCGAACACTACCGGTGTAAGCAACGAGGGAGGACATGGTGCCGGCGATTTCAACCTCAGTCCTGAGGACTTTGGAATCCGCCAAGAAGATATCGATAACTTCCGCAACGATATCCGCAACCTCCTCGGCCGCTAAAGCTTAATTAAGCTGGCCTTTAACCTCTGCGGAAAGGCGCTTGCCGTCGGCTTGGCCGGCGGCTTTTGCGTTGGCCACCTTCATGACCGCACCCATCTGCTTCATGGTGGGTGCTTCGCCGTTTTCCTTTTCTACCTCAGCAATTGCCTCTTCTACCAAGGCCTTAAGCTCCGCGTCATCGAGCTGGCGCGGCTGGTAGGCCTCGAAGAAGGGGACATCGACAAGCTCAGCCTCTGCCAATTCCGGGCGGCCGTTTTCTTCATAGACCTCCGCGGACTCGCGGCGCTTTTTAATCTCGCGCGCGATGACCTTGAGGATGTCTTCATCCTCCAGCTCGTGGCGGGAGCCGGTAGTTTCCTCGGCCTGGATTGCCGCGAGCAGCGCGCGAATGGCGCTGGTGCGCTGCTTTTCCTTGGCCTTCATCGACGTTTTCAGATCTGCTCGGATAGTATCTTTTAGCTCGCTCATGCCTTTCAATATACGTCCATTTAAGGCAGGTAGTGTAGAAGCTGTGAAACTTCAACGGATTCTTGGCGGCGTCGCCGCCGGCCTAGGTGTTGCTGCTTGGGGCTTTAGCGAGCTCAACAAATTCGAGCTCAAGGAATATACTCTTCCACTCCTGCCCAAGGGCACCCTGCGCGGCGAAGAAGAGTTCCGCCTGCTGCATATTTCTGACCTGCACATGATCCCGGGGCAACAGACCAAGATCGACTGGGTCTCCGCCCTCGATGCGCTGGATCCAGACCTCGTGGTCAATACCGGCGATAATCTTTCCGATAAACAGGCCGTGCCCGATACCCTGCGCGCGCTCGGCCCGCTTCTCGCCCGGCCCGGCGTCTTCGTATTTGGCACCAATGATTATTGGGCACCCCGCCCGGTCAATCCCTTCAAGTACCTGCTGGGCAAAAAGCGCGAGCCCTCCTACGTGGATCTTCCTTGGCGCGGCATGCGCGCGGCCTTCGTGGAGCACGGCTGGTACGACGGCAACCAGGCGCGCCGCGAGTTCAAGGTGGGCAATGTTCGCCTCGCCGTGGCCGGTGTGGACGATCCACACCACGACTTGGACGATTATTCCGAAATCGCCGGCCCGCCCCATGAGGATGCCGATCTCTCGCTCGCGCTCCTCCACGCCCCCGAGCCGCGCGTGCTCGAAAAATTCGCCGCCGATGGCTATCAGCTTTCCCTTTCCGGCCATACCCACGGCGGGCAGGTGTGCCTGCCTGGTTCGCGCGCCATCGTGACCAACTGCGGCATCGACCGCCCGCGCGCACAGGGCCTGCACGATTTCGGCCCGATGAAGATGCACGTCTCCAATGGCCTGGGCACCTCCAAATTCGCCCCTGTGCGTTTATTCTGCCGCCCCTCAGCCACCCTGCTGCGGATCACTGAGGTGGATTAGACCTGCCGTTTTGCCGATCTCATTCACCGTGCGTTAAAGTATCTCAGTACTGCTTTTAAGCAGTGACCGGGATATGGCGCAGGTTGGTAGCGCGCTTCGTTCGGGACGAAGAGGTCGCAGGTTCAAATCCTGTTATCCCGACAGTAGCCCGCAGGAAACTGCGGGCTTTTTCGAGTTAAATAGCAAAAAGTGTGTCTGGGTTTCAGCGCAAGCCTTGGCTAGCTTGTCTAAATAGGAGCTGAATAAACTGTTGTGGCTTATTCGGTCCTGCTGTTTGTTCAATCCACCGGAATGGCACCTGCATGTGGCATGCGGTGAGTTTGTTGAATTTTCCGATGCCCACTAACCGACCACGATACCCCATTTGTGCAGGACAGATGAAGAAATAACACAACATTCAAAGGTAGGGCGAGCATAACATTGGCTTCTGCGTTCACCGACCTTGATACCCAGACCTGATGAATGTAGGGACGGGATAAGATCACCCCCTGTTTGGGGTTCCTTTCTTTCGATATTCTAGACACCCGAGCCAGAGCCACAAGCTCAGAGCGCACACAGCCTCAAGCAAGTGCACCGCTGTCACACTTTATGAGAAAATGGACAGCAGCCCGACGGAGACAACCAACGGGAAACCCAACCGGATTTAAACTGGACGGGTTGAACACAGAAAGGACGCAGCATGAGCAACACGCTTCACAAGAACGCGGCTGATTGCGGGAAGATGCTGGCATTTTCGGACTCTGCAGGTCGCGTAACCCACGTTGCGAAAGAAGACATGAACCAAGATATCGAGCTTCTTTACTCGAACCCCGATGCCCTTCGCGTATTCCGAGATAGCTTGGAAGATTACACAGACGGCCGATTTGTGGATTTTGAACTCTAACTGACCAGCAAGAAGAAATGCCACGCTTCAAGATCCAGTTTGCCCTATCCGCCGCAGAAGACCTTAAGAAAGCGCTAGCCAAGTATCCCGACAAGAGGAAAAAGGTCAAGAAAGCAATTGGGTTCTTGGAAGACCCAGGCCCTTCATACCCAAGCCTTAACACGCATACCATGAAGGGTAAGACGGCCAATAATGGTGAGACCATCTATATCTCTTATGTAGAGAATCACACTCCCCAAGCATGGAGGATTTACTGGTGCTACTGGGGACCTGACAATATTAGAGTTCTGTACGTTGGCCCCCATGAATGAAGCATAACCACCGACAAAATCTTCAAACCCACCTTCGTCTGTGAAGGCGGGTTTCTTCTTCAGGCTGAAGTCTCCTAGGTTTTATTCCGTTTGAGTAGATGACAAAATCTGGAACACTTCAAACTGCGTTTCCCAACGGAACCGACTACGGAAACCGATGGTGCAGGTGGGCGGGTGGTTTCGCAAAAGACCCTTCGCCTTGGATTCCAGGGCCACCGTTTCTTAGGCCAGCATTCCGGTAAAGAATGCGATGGCAACGAGGAAGATGGAAAATACCCATGCGATGGGGAAGGCTATCTTGAGGTACTTGCCCATCTGGCCGTCCGCCAGTCCCAACGCCAACCACAGCGCCGGCGAAAATGGGGAGACGAAGGTTCCGACCACGTTGCCGATGATAAGTGCGCTCGCAGCGCCCATACCGCTGACGCCGAAGGACTCCACCGTACCCTGGACAATGGGCAGTACCGAGAAGTAATACGCATCCGTGGAGGTCAACAGATCCAGCGGAACCCCAAAGAATCCCACGATGACGTGCAGGTACGGCGCCACGCTTTCCGGCAGGATATTCACCAGGCTCAGCGCGATTTCTTCTAGCATCTTGGTCTCATTGAGCACGCCCAAGAACATCGCGGCCGCGATGATCACTCCGGCCATGGACAAGGCGTTGGGGGCGTGACGCCGCAAGGCGTCGCCCTGCTCCATCGCGCCGTCGAAGTTGACCACCAGGGCAATGGTGGTGGCAATGAGGAACGCGGGCGCCGGTGGCAGCAAGCCCGAAAGCAGGGCGGCAAGCACGGCCAAGGCGACGACGATATTCGCGATGGTCACCCACCGGGATTTCCGGTACCTGAATCCAAGTTTCTGCTGTTCTTCGGCTTGCTTGGCGGAAAAATCATCCGCCAAGGAATTCACGTCCACTGAAATGGCGCCCTTAATCTCGCCGCTTTCCTGCAGCTTGGCCAAGCGGCGCTTTTCGCGCCACCCCAATAGGGCTGCAATGGCGAAGATGAGGACCACCGCCACGCCCTGGATGGGCAATAAGTGCAGCCAGATATCGTTGGGGTCTTGCTCAACCACCGCACCGGCGCGCCCCAGCGGCCCGCCCCACGGGACCATATTCATCACCGAGGCGGCCAGGGCCACGATGGTAATGAGGACATAGCGCGACATGTGCAGCGCCCGGTACAGCGGCAGCAATGCGGGAATCGTAATAAGGAAGGTCGTGGAACCCGATCCATCGAGGTGCGCCACGATGCCGATCGCTGCCGTACCTATGGTCACGGCCATGACATTGCCGCGTGTCGCCTTGATAAGGCTGCGGATTACAGGGGTAAAAAGGCCCACATCCTGCAGGATGCCGAAGAAGATAATGGCGAAGATGAACATCACCACGACGTTGATGACAGAGCTTAAGCCTTCGCCAAAGAAATCCGCGATATCTTCTATGCCGAAACCGGCTATCACAGCGCCGATGACGGGTACCAAGGTCATGGGAATGATGGGATTAACGCGGCCGCGGATGAGGATGCCCACCGTTACAAAGATGATGGCCAGTCCCATCAGGGTCAGCCCGAGGGAGGTCTGCATTGCGCTCCTTTAAATGTCACTGGCGCCCGTATGGCGCACGCCATTAGCCAAAAGACGTATGGCTAATGTTAAACATTACTGTGTGGTAGCGCACATTCCTGCCGGTGGGCGCATAAAACAACCCTCACCCACCGTGGATATATAGCTTTGGGTAAAAACGGGAAACGACGCGGCGCCCCTACAGCACCGCGTCGTCCCTATTCCCTATCACTCACAACGGCGCAAGCCGCTCGCCTACCCCCTAAGTAGGCGGTGTGAGCACTAGTAAGAATAACACTTATCGTATTCCAGCCATAGCGCTGGCAAATATTGCCAGCTTTATACAAGCTTTTGTCTATTTAAGTATAAATTTTCATACTTTAGCGCCGGATTTTTGAATCTTTTTGACAGGAACGAGCCATTTCACTGCACTCAGGCCCACCAGAGTGATAGCGCCCAAGACGCCAAGGCCCGTCCACAGCACCACGGCCTCCCCATCGTTGCCAGCCACGGTCACGGCGGCCGTCGTCCAGTTCAGCGGCAAAAGGTTGGCCACTACCTGCCATACCTTGTCCACCCCGGCGATGGCCGCGGATTTCCACAGCCAGCCCACCAACGCGGTCTGTCCAATGCCAAAGAGCGCAGCGAGGATGGACCCCACGGTCATGCCGCACAGTTCGAGCAGGCCGCGCACGATAAGCGCGGAGGACAGGGCACCCAGGAAGAGCGCCCCGCCGGCGGCCACGGCGGCGATGGGGGTAAGGCCGATGGATAGGACGTAAAGCAGGATCTCCCCGATGGCCACCGCTGCCAGCGAGCCGCCGAGGACCATCAACCACGGGCGGAATCCCAGTTTCCACGCCACCCCGGCGGCGGATCCGGCCAGCAGGACGAGCGCGGAAATGAGCAAGGCGATGACCGGGCTCAGCTGGCGCGCATCCTCCTCCGCGGCCACGTGTGCGGGCGGCAGCGCACGCTGCACCTCACCCAGGTTCGATTGGTTTTGTTCTGCCATGCCGGTGAGCTTGCCGGCGCCATCGTCAAGCTTGCCCACCCCATCGAGTGCCTCATCCACGCGGCTATTAAGCTCCACGATGGACTGGTTGAGCTGCTGCGCGCCAGCCACGGCCTGGTTGATGCCATCGTGGTAGGCATAGCCATTTACCGCCAGCTGATTGGACAGATCGCGCGAGCCATCCTTGAGCTTCTTCAACTCCCCGGTCAGGGATTCATCGAGGCGGAAATTTTCCACCTGCTTGCGCAGATCCCCCAGTTGCGAGCGCACTTGCTTCGCTTCCTTGGAATCATTTCCCTCCAAATCGCGCACCGTGCCATCGATGGCCTCCAGGATTTGGCCTTGGACGGCTCCCAGGCCCACGACCTGGTCGACGGCCCCGCCAACGGTATTGGCCAGCTCCGTCGCCCCTCCGCCGAGGGTATTCGTCCCCGACTGCAGCTGGTTCAGCCCCGCCACCAGCTCTTGCGAACCGCCAGCGAGCTTTTCGACGCCCTCTCCTAGCTCGCCCGCGCCCTTATCCAACTCGCTGGTGCCTTTGTTCAATCGGTCCGCGCCGGATTTCAAGATGCTGGCCTGCGCTTGGGCGCGGCTGGCTGCCTCGGCAGCTTCCTTGAGCTCTGGCGATGCCGAATTCGCCTGCGGTGCGCCATAAGGCTGCGCGGCGCTCGACCACGCGTGCGCCGGTTCCCACTGCGACCAGGTCGCCACTGCGGTACCAACGATAAGCGGCACGGCGAGCAATACGAGCAATAAGAGCGTGCGCCACCGCGAGGAACTCGCGGACGCAGTAGACGCGGTCGAGGCAAGGCTTTTGGTCATGCTAGTAACCTATCGCTGCAGGTCATTCCCTTTCTGCAGGCGCGCCGATCCCCGCGCATAACAAAGAGAATCTACTATTAAGACATGCCTATCCCCCGAAAATCCGTTCTCTCCCGCACGCTAGCCTGCGTGGCCGCGTTTCCGCTGAGCATGGCACTGGTGTCCTGCGCCGATGATGCCGATAACTCCGCCAGCCCTAGCGAGCCCCAATTTTCCGATGCCGTGGCGCAGTCCAGCTCCAGCGCTACGAGCTCCGCGGAGCCAACGACGGCTACTACATCCGATGCCCCAGCAACCTCGCCCGCACAGACGCACGCGCAGCAGCCCACCCCGCAAGAGGTCACGGTCACCACTACTGCCAAGCAAGCAAAGGGCGATTGCTCACCAGCATCCTTTGCTCCCCTAGCCCCCGATATGAGCAATATTGTGGTGCTCGATTGCGATGGCACTTGGGCACACTTTGGTCAAAACCAAACAGATTGGCTCGTATGGGCCCACTTTGTCGATGGCGCATGGACGGTCATCCGCCCAATTGGCCAAGCCACCTCGGGGATGAGCGAGCCGTGCTATGACGTGGATAAATGGCTTAACCAGGGCGCGCCTCAATTCGTTGCAGACGATATGCGCCGCTGCAACTAGTCCAGCGTAAAAAATCACAAAAGCCGCCTCCGACCAACTGCCCCAGTTCACAGCAGATAGTCGAAGGCGGCCTGTGTCTTATGCCTCTAAGAAGCAGTACAACCGCAGCGGCGGGCTACTTCTTTTCAGCGAAGACCTCGCGCACGCGCTGACCCAAGTCCGGGTGGACGTTGGTCCAGTACTGGTACACGCGCTCTTCGGTTTCTTCGGAGACGCCGGCCATCGCGTTGGTGATATTGGTGACCAGGCGCTCCTTGGCGGCGTCGTCGTAGACGTTTTCGTACAGGTCGCGGGCCTGCACAAAGTCATCGTCTTCCGCGTGGCGCACGTACGGCGCGCGGACCAAGTCCTGGCCGTGGGGATCCGGGTTCACATAGAAGTCTGCCGCAGTGGTGGTCTCGAGGTCCTCGCGGTTGTTTACGGAGGCATCGTCAAGCACGCCCGCACCCTTTGCATGGCGGTTGGGCGAGTACACCGGATCCTCTGGAGCATTGTAGAAATACTGCATGGGGCCCTCGTGCTCGTAGGTATTGACCTTCTCCGCATTGCGCGGCTGGTTGACCGGCAGCTGCTTGTAGTTCGGCCCGATGCGGTAGCGCTGCTGGTCAGCATAGGCAAAGACACGAGCCTGGAGCATCTTATCCGGGGACAGGCCAACGCCCGGCACGATATTGGAGGGATCGAGTGCAACCTGCTCAATCTGGGCAAAGAAGTTGCGCGGGTTGCGGTTGAGCTCAAAGTAGCCCACATCGTGCAGCGGGTAGTCCTTCTTGGACCAGACCTTGGTCAGATCGAAGGGGTTGAAGCGGTAGTCTTCAGCCTCAGCAAGCGGCATGATCTGCACCTTGACGTCCCAGATGGGGTAGTTGCCCTCTTCGATGGCGTTGTAGAGGTCCGCGCGGTGGCTATCCGGGTTCTTACCGGCTTCCACGGTGGCCTCTTCATCGGTGAAGTTCTCTACGCCCTGGCGGGAGATGAAGTGGTACTTGACCCAGAAGGCCTCGCCGTCTTCGTTGACCCATTGGAAGGTGTGGGAACCGTAGCCATTTTGGTGGCGGGTGGTCTTCGGGGTGCCGCGGTCACCCATCAGGTAGGTCACCTGGTGAGCGGATTCCGGGTTGCGGGTCCAGAAATCCCACTGCATATCGGCATCGCGCAGGCCGTTGGAGCCCAGGCGCTTTTGAGAGTGGATGAAGTCCGGGAACTTCATGCCATCGCGCAGGAAGAATACCGGGGTGTTATTGCCCACGATGTCGAAGTTGCCGTCTTCGGTGTAGAAGCGGAGGGCAAAGCCGTGCACGTCGCGCCAGGTATCCGGGGAGCCCTGCTCGCCGGCGACGGTGGAAAAACGGCCCATCATTGGGGTGACGGTGCCCTTTTGGAAGACCTTGGCCTTGGTGTAGGCGGACACATCTTCGGTGATGTGCAGCTCACCGAAGGCGCCGTGGCCCTTGGCATGCGGGGTACGCTCAGGCACGCGCTCGCGGTTGAAGTGGGCGAGCTTTTCAATGAGGTGAATATCGTTGAGCGCAACCGGGCCCTGGGGGCCGGCGGTCACGGACGTGTTCTCGGACGGCACGGGCTGGCCGGACGGACGGGTCGTGATGCCCTTACCTGCGGGACGCTGTCCCTTGTTCAGGATGTCATCAGCAGTGGAATCAGTCATGGTATGTCTTTGCCTCCTGGCAATCAGTCGATAATTTGGGGTCAATTATCAATCACGGACAACCCATAGTTTACTACGTTTAACGGCGCCGCGCTACTTTGCGCGCGCATGTGTTGCTTGCCCGTGCCCCAGCCACCGCAACCTTGGATAAGAAATCCAGGAGCTACTGGTAGATTCATTCAGGTGACCCACCACTCCGCAGCAGACGACGCCCGCGTCACCGAGCTCGCCCTCCGGGCTGGGCGCGGCGACCGAGCAGCGCTTACGGAGTTCATCAAGGCCACCCAGGATGATGTCTGGCGCCTGCTCGCCCACCTGGGCGGCCCCGAAATCGCCGACGATCTCACCCAGGAGACCTACCTGCGCGTCATCGGCGCCTTGCCGCGCTTTGCCGCCCGCTCTTCCGCGCGCACGTGGCTGCTCTCGCTGGCCCGGCGCGTGTGGGTGGATAATATCCGCCACGATATGGCCCGGCCCCGCAAATCCGCCACGCAATACGAGGACGCCATGAGCTCCGCCGCGGAAAATTCCGGTTCCTGGAGCGATTGGATCGATGCCCGTGCGCTTATCGATGCCCTGCCAGCCGACCGCCGCGAAGCCCTCATCCTCACCCAGGTGCTGGGCTATACCTATGAGGAAGCGGCCAAGATTGCCGGGGTGCGCGTTGGCACCATCCGCTCCCGCGTGGCGCGCGCCCGCAAGGACCTCATTGAGGGCGCAAATTAATACCCCCGAATGTTCGACCACCTAGACGCATACTTTCGCCGCAATACTTATCAAAGTGCAGGTACTTAGGGCAGCGCAGCGGGCGCATGCGGCCTGAGGTCGGGGTAGAAAAATGCTAAAGTGACGCGATTTCAGCTGTGAAGTCACGGCTGAAATGTGATTCTATTAGATACACACACGTGATAAATCGACCGTCGATCCGGGCCCGCGCGTTCCCAAAGCCAGGCCCGGCGAGTGTGAGTAAGAGAGTTTCTCCCCTCATGATTAAACGCGCAATCGGAATTTCCATGGCGTTTATTGGCGTCGTGGTGGGCGCAGGCTTTGCCTCGGGCCAAGAAGCCATGCAGTACTTCGTAGCTTTCGGTGAATGGGGCCTGTGGGGCATCGCCCTCGCCGCCGCCCTCATGATGGTCACCGGCGTGTCCATCCTGCAGCTGGGCTCCTATTTCCAGGCGGTGGAACACACCGCTGTCTACAACAAGATCGCTTCACCAGTCACCGCCAAGATCTTGGACTGGTCCACGCTGATTACGCTGTTTTCCATCGGTTTCGTCATGTTCGCCGGTGGTGGCTCCAATATCAACCAGCAATTCCCCAGCATCCCCGTGTGGGTCGGCGGCACCGTCATGCTGATCCTCGTGCTGCTGGTGGGCCTTATGGATGTGGACCGCGTCACCCGCGTCATCGGTACCATCACCCCGTTCATCATCGTCTTCGTGGTACTGGCCACCGGCTACACCATCCTTACGGCTGATGTGGACTTTGCATCCCTAAACACCTGGGCCATCGATAATGTCAATACCTCGCTGCCTAACTGGTGGCTTTCTGCCCTGAACTACACCGGCCTGAACGTCATGACGGCCGTATCCATGTCCATCGTCATCGGCGGTAACTTCCTGGATAACCGCGCCGTGGGCATCGGCGGCCTCATCGGTGGTTTCCTTTACCTCATCTTGCTGGCCCTGCTCGTCTTCGCCCTCTTCTTCGAGGCCAAGGACGTCAACGGCGAGGACATGCCGGTGCTGAAGCTGATTACGGGCATCCACCCAGTTCTCGGCATCTTGATGACCTTCGTTATCTACGGCATGGTCTTTAACACTGCCATCGGTATGTTCTACGCGCTGGGCAAGCGCCTGACCCGCAATAACCCACAGCGCTTCTACCCCGTATACGCCGCATCCTGCATCATCGGCTTCATCCTGTCCTTCATCGGCTTCCAGTCCCTGGTCAGCAACGTCTACCCCATCCTGGGTTACCTCGGCCTACTGATGATTTTCGTGATGGTTTATAACCGCATTAAAAACCGCGGCATGCTTGCCGATGAATCCGATCGCCGCATGCGTGCCCACGATCTCGTCGCCCGCAAGCTCGACCCTCGCGAGCGCTTTACCAAGAAGAATGAGCGCGAGCTGCGCATGCTAGCCGCGGCCTCCAATATGCACACGCAAGAATTCATCGATCACCTCGCCGAGGATATCCACGAGGAGCTCGAAGAGGACGATGAACTCGACTACGACCGTTCAGAGCCCGCACCTTCCGTCACCTACGTCCAGCACACGAAGCCGGAAGTACCTTCCGTCGACAGCGACTTGGACTTTGGCAAGAAAGACGAAGACTAAGGTTTAAGCGCCACTAAATACAATTCGGCTCCTCCTTCCCGCGGTGGGAAGCGAGGAGCCGATTTTTCATATTGCAAAGCGCCGGGCAAGGCTTCGCAGCTCTGCCCGGCGCGGTGGTACCTTGCGGCTATACCAACAGTTCTGCGATCTGAATGGTATTAAGCGCAGCTCCCTTGCGCAGGTTATCGCCGGAGACGACGAGCACGAGGCCCTTATTGTCATCTACGGTCTGATCCTGGCGGATGCGCCCGACCAAGGAATCGTCCTTGCCGGCGGCAGCGAGGGGGGTGGGGACATCGGCAAGCGTCACGCCTGGGGCATCGCTCAGAAGCTCGGTGGCCTGCTCCGGGGTGATGGGCTTGTCGAACTCCGCGTGGATGGTCAGGGTGTGGCCGGTAAAGACGGGGATGCGCACACAGGTGCCGGCGACCTTGAGGTCCGGCAGGCCGAGAATCTTGCGGGATTCGTTGCGCAGCTTCTGCTCTTCGTTGGTCTCGTTGCTGCCGTCATCGACGAGGTTGCCGGCAAAGGGCAGGGCGTTATAAGCGATGGGCGCAACGAAAGGCCCCAGGTCCTCATCATCGAGGCCGGAACCATCGTGGACCAGGTTCACGTTGTGATCGCCCACGCTGTAGACCTGCGCGGCCAGTGTCTGCACGCCGGCCAGGCCGGAGCCGGATACCGCCTGGTAGGACGATACGTGCAGCTTATTGAGGCCGGCGGCATCGTGCAGCACCTTCAGCACTGGCATGGCGGCCATGGTGGTGCAGTTCGGATTGGCGATAATGCCCTTCGGCGGGTTCTTCGCCTCCTCGGGGTTTACCTCCGATACCACGAGCGGGACCTCTGGGTCCTTGCGGTAGGCCGAAGAATTATCCACCACGGTAGCGCCCGCGGCGGCGAAGACCGGGGCCCACTTCTCAGAGGTGGACCCGCCCGCGGAAAATACCGCGATATCGACATCGGCCACGGACTCTTCGGTGACCTCGGCCAAGTCCTCCACTTCGATCTGCTCGCCGCGGAATTCCAGCTCGGTTCCTGCGGAGCGGGCGGAGGCGAAAAAGCGCACCTTATCCGCCGGGAAATTGCGTTCTTCCAAAATGGAGCGCATCACGCGGCCGACCTGGCCGGTGGCACCGACGACTGCAACGGTAGTCATTGTCTTCCCCTTGATTTGTTCTGGTTTAGCGTCCGGTTCCAGCATAGACGGTGGCTTCTTCCTCGCCGCCGAGCTGGAATTTATCGTGTAGGGCGCGCGCCGCCTTTTCTAGGTCCGCCTCGCGCGTCAGCATGGAGATGCGGATTTCGGAGGTGGAAATAAGCTCCATATTCACTCCCACATCGCGCAGGGCCTCGGTAAAGTCCGCCGTCACGCCTGGGTGGGACTTCATGCCGGCGCCGACGAGGGAGACCTTGCCCACCTGGTCATCGTAAAGCACATTGGACCAGCCGCCCTCGGACTGCAGCTTGCTCAATAGCTCCATCGCGCGGGGGCCATCGGCGCGCGGGCAGGTGAAGGTGATGTCGGTGGTGCCGTCCTCCAAGGAGGAGACGTTTTGCAGCACCATGTCGATATTGATCTCCGCATCGGCGATGACGCGGAAAAGCTTCGCGGCCTCGCCCGGGCGATCTGGGATGCCCAGCACGGTTACCTTCGCCTCGGATTTATCAGTTGCTACACCAGTAAGTACTGCTTCTTCCACGGGGATATCCTCCATCGAGCCGGTCACCAACGTGCCGGGGTCATTTGAATAAGACGAGCGAACTCGCAACGGAACATTGAAAGCGCGGGCGTATTCCACGCTGCGCAGGACCAGAATCTTGGATCCTACGGCGGCCATTTCCAGCATCTCTTCAAAAGAGAGCTTTTCTAGCTTTTGCGCATCCGGAACAATGCGCGGATCGGCGGTATAGACACCATCGACATCGGAGTAGATTTCGCACACATCCGCCTTCAGCGCCGCGGCCAGGGCGACCGCGGTGGTATCGGACCCGCCGCGGCCCAGGGTGGTCACATCGCGCGAGTCCTTATTCACACCCTGGAATCCGGCGACGATGCAGATCTGTCCCTCCTCTAGGGCCTCGGTCAGGCGGCCGGGGGTGACGTCAACGATGCGCGCATTGCCGTGGCGCTCGGTCGTCAGCACGCCCGCCTGGGAGCCGGTAAAGGACTGGGCCTTCGCACCCAGGGACTCCACCGCCATGGCCACGAGCGCATTGGAGATGCGCTCGCCCGCGGTAAGGAGCATATCCATTTCGCGCTGCGGGGGAACGGGATTGACTTGCGCTGCAAGGTCGAGAAGCTCATCGGTGGTATCCCCCATAGCGGAGCACACCACGACGACATCATTGCCCTGCTTTTTAGTGGCCACAATCCGCTCCGCTACCGCGCGGATGCGATCTGCGGATTCGAGGGAGGAGCCGCCGTATTTTTGAACGATCAGGGCCACGGTGTGGTTGCCACCTTTCGTTTTAAAAGGCACTCCTGGGCGCAGGCGCGCCGCAGAAATACCTGTCGGACACTAGTCAAATTCCTATGCTACCCCGCAAGGCGCTACACCTCATCATAATTCCGAAACAATACTTTTATTTTATTCACACCCACCCCCGTGCGTGCGCGAGGCGGCGGGGCGGGGGCGGCATCGATAAGCAAAATGCATCTCCGTCACTTTTTTACTAGCGTTGAGCGGGTGTTAAGCAACTTCCTGGCCGTATTCTTCGCGCTCGCCTCCGCGCTTACGGTTGCTTGGGGCACGGTCGTTCGCCACCGCATCGCCCTTGAAGCAGACGATTCAGTCATGCGCTCCGCCATGACCAACCCACTGTGGTGGGTCGGCACCGGCGCGGCCATCCTCGCCTACGGCCTCCAGGTCGTCGCCCTGGGCTTTGGTACCTTGCTGGTGGTCCAGCCCATTTTGGTGCTCTCGCTCATGTTTACCCTGCCGCTTTCGGCCTGGTATGCCAAGCGCCCCATGCCCGTACACGAAACCTTTTGGTCCATTGCGCTCACGGTGGCGGTCGGCGTGATGGTGGTCTACGGCCGCCCCGTTGCCGGCAATCCCCGGCCCGAGTGGAGCCAGTGGTGGCCCGCGCTGCTATTGGGCCTGGCCACCCTGGTCGCGTTGGGCGTGGCCGGCCATAAATTCCGCGAGCAGCGCCCGCTTGCCCTGGGCACTGCCTGCGGCGTCATCTATGGCTTCGTCGCGCTGCTCTCTAAGGCCGTGGTGGACATCTTCACCCACGAGGGCTTGAGCGTCTTGGTGGGCAGCTGGCAGTTCTACGGCCTCATCGGCCTCGCCCTGACCGGCACCGTCGTGCAGCAATACTCCTTTAACGCCGGCCCGCTGGCGCAGTCGCTGCCGGCCATGACCATCTTCGAGCCCATCGTCGCCTTCGGCTTGGGCTATATGGTCTTGGGCGAGAAATTCCTCATCGATTCCACCGCCGGCTGGCTCGTCATGATGGCCGCGCTCGGCGTCATGATCGCCGCGACCATCATTTTGTCGCGCAACCCGGTCAGCCAGCGCAGCTAGATGGCCCACTCGAATACGGCCAGCATATAGGCCGAAAACCAGGCGCCGAAGAGCACCCAGGCGCCCACGCTTGCCGATGCCCCCTTCTTGCCCACCCACGGCACCAAAACCACCGCTGCGGGCAGTAAGAGGCGGGGACGGGAGTGCATGATGCCATCGGAAAGCAGCACATTAGCCATCAGCACCGCGGCAAACAGCCAGGCAGGAAGCGGCAGGCGCCCCCAGGCCAGCAGCAGGCAAATGGGGGCGGCGATGATCACCGCGGCACTGAGGAGATACCCGCCATTCGTGGCGCTAGACAGCGTCTCCGCCACCCAGGACACCGTCGCCCGGCCGCCGTCGAAACCGGAATTCCAGTGCTTTTCCTGCAGGCCAAAATACCCGCCGGCGCCGGATAAATGGCGATTCGCCCACAAGATATAGCCGGCTAGGGGCAACGCCGATACCGCCACGCTCAGCCAAGCCCACCAGGTGCGCCGCGCCTTAAAGAGCACCATGATCGCGAAGACCACAATGAGATCCACCGCGGTCAGACGGACGAAGGCGGCAAGAAAAGTCAGCACCCCGGCCGCAATCCAGCGCTGGTCATGCAGCATCACCACGGCCCAGATCGCGAGCGCACCGAAGAGCGCCTCCGTATAGGGCATAGCAAAAACGATGCTCATCGGCGCGCTGGTGACCACCGTCGCGCCGAGCACCTGTCCGCGCGCTCCCAGCCCCATATGCCTGGCCAGCGCCATAACGCCCGCCGCTAAGGCGATGGTGAAAAAGAGGTTGAGGACCATCGCCGTGCCCGCAATATCCGTACCCAGCAGGTTGCTGACTGCGCGCACCACCAGCGGAAAGCCAGGAAAGAATGCGAGGGTCGTTTCATCCGCCGGGGCATAACCCGCCCGGGCGATGCCCACGTAGTAGTTGGCGTCCCATTTATTCAGCAGCCCCCACAGGGAATCGCCCTGCGCCGCGGCCATCGCCGCGAGCACGCTGAGGCGAATCGCCGTGCCTACAACCGCCACGAGCGCAGCATAAAACCAGCAGCGCAGCGTGGACGTCACCGTGGGGCGGCGGGTGGTAGGAGCGGTAGGCACACCAGCATGGTACGCCACGGGCCCGCGCGTCCCGCTGAATGAAATATGTTGCCACGCAGTGAGATTCTCTGTAGTGTGACCGGTATGACATTGCGGAACGACCTACTCCTTATCTGCCGCGGCGGGATTTCGGCCTAAACCTACGGCCAGCGCCCCGTCGCGGAGTCTGGCAATCCTTAGCCCAGCTGGCCGTCGCACTTCCCGACACCAAACACATTAAGGACACCGCACACCATGTCTCCCAACGATTCTTTTATCAGCGCACCCCGCGAAATCACCACCCCTGCAGGCCCTCCCCGCGAGGGACAACCCGCCTGGAATAAGCAGCGCGGCTCCTCCATGCCGTTCGAGCGCTACCAGCCCTTCGCCGTAGAGGTCGAGGACATCGACCTGCCGGACCGCACGTGGCCGGGCAAGAAGATCACCCACGCCCCGCAGTGGTGCGCCGTAGACCTGCGCGATGGCAACCAAGCGCTGATCGATCCCATGAGCCCCGAGCGCAAGCACCGCATGTTCGACCTGCTGGTGCAGATGGGCTACAAGGAAATCGAGGTGGGCTTCCCGTCCGCCTCCCAGACGGACTTCAACTTCGTCCGCGAAATCATCGAGGGCGATAAGATTCCAGAAGATGTCACCATCCAGGTCCTCGTCCAGGCCCGCGAGCACCTGATCCGCCGCACCTTCGAGGCCTGCGCCGGCGCCAAGAACGTCATCGTGCACTTTTATAACTCCACCTCGAAGCTGCAGCGCCGCGTGGTCTTCCGCAAGGACAAGCCGGCCATCAAGAAGCTGGCTACCGATGCCGCCGAGCTCATCAAATCCATCGCCGCCGACTACCCCGATACCAACTGGCGCTGGGAGTACTCCCCTGAGTCCTTTACCGGCACCGAGCTGGATTTCGCCCGCGAGGTCTGCGATGACGTGGTCGCCATCATGGATCCGAGCCCCGAGAACCCGATGATCATCAATCTGCCGTCCACGGTGGAGATGATTTCGCCGAATGTCTACGCCGATTCCATCGAGTGGATGGACCGCAACCTGGCCCGGCGCGATTCCATCTTGATTTCGCTGCACCCCCACAATGACCGCGGCGAGGGCGTTGCCGCCGCCGAGCTGGGCTATATGGCCGGCGCCGACCGCATCGAGGGTTGCCTGTTTGGCAATGGCGAGCGCACCGGCAACGTGGACCTGGTGACCTTGGGCCTGAACATGCTCACCCAGGGCGTTGACCCCCAGATCGACTTCACCGATCTGCCCAAGATCCGCGAGACCGTGGAGTATTGCAACCAGCTGCGCGTTCCCGAGCGCCACCCCTACGGCGGTGAACTGGTCTTTACCGCGTTCTCTGGCTCGCACCAGGATGCCATCAATAAGGGCCTGGACGCGCTGGCCGCAACGGTGCGCCCGGAGGCCAATTCCACCGACGTCAGCTGGGAAGAGCTGCGCGATGCCATCTGGGAGGTTCCTTACCTGCCCATCGACCCGAAGGACGTGGGCCGCGATTACCAGGCCGTTATCCGCGTCAACTCCCAGTCCGGCAAGGGCGGCGTCGCCTACATCATGAAGACCGACCACGGCATCAACATGCCGCGCGCCATGCAGGCGGAGTTTTCCACCGTCGTGCAGGAAATCACCGATACCGAAGGCGGCGAGGTCAATTCCAAGAATATGTGGGACATCTTCGCCACCGAATTCCTGGACCGCACCACCCCGCTGCAGCTGGAATCGTTTGAGATCGACAATATTTCCGCCGAAGATACCGATGCCACCGTCACCGCCACCGTGACCTACAACGGCAAGGAATCCGAGGTCACCGGCACCGGCAACGGCCCCATCGCCGCCTACGCCAATGCGCTGGAGTCCTTGGGCATCGACTTCGATGTCATCGATTACTCCCAGCAATCGCGCTCGGCCGGCGATGATGCCGAGGCCGCCTGCTACATTGCCGCGGACGTCAACCAGAACAAGGTCTGGGGCGCGGGCATCGCCGGTTCCACGACCCGCGCCTCCATCAACGCGATTACCTCCGCAGTAAACCGCGCGTTGGCCTAACGCGGGCGCGGCCGGGCATGGTAGAAGATCGACTATGCCTTCTTCTACCTACCTCATCCCCCACCGCGGCCTCGGCGCGGTGCAGGCCTTGCCCATTCACGGCGCATCGGTGAAGGGCACGGAGGAATTTACCGTCACCCTGGCTCCCAGCCAGGAGGGTGGTTTAAGCGTGGAAACCCAAGAACAGATAGGCACCATTAGCGCCGCGGACCGCGCGGAATACCCCGAGATCGACCTGCTTTTTCGCGCCGGTCTCACCCCGGCCGCCACGGCCCAGCCGCATGCCGATGGCCACGTCACCCTCCTGCTTCCCCGCCCCGGGCTCTGCCTGCCAGCGAATAATCCGCCCGGCGGCCCCTATACGATGCTGGGTTACGCCCCGCCCATCGATATCACCGATCTCCCCACGGATCTCGACATCCCGGCCCAGGCCCGGATGCACGTGCTGGTCAACCTCGTGCCCTCCGCCAACACCGTCGACGTCTTCTTCGGCCCTAAATTCCTCACCACACTGTCCCCGGGTCCCTCGCTGCCCCCGCTTGCCGATGCCCCCATCCTCGCCCACGCCTACCACGCCCCGCGCGGCAACGATCGTGTGCTGAGCATCTACGCCGGCGACCCGTTGCCCGCCTCCAACGAGGACTCGGTGGCCGTGGCCACCCCGACCACGCAGGCGGCGACCGAGACCTTCGAAACCAGCAGCTTCCGCGCCGTCACCGCCACCCCGGAGCCCACGCTCCACATCGGGTGGTGGGTCACGGCCATAGCCCTAGTCGCCGTCGTGGCGCTGGTGACCGTATTCATCGTCGCGGTTTAGTGTCCACTAAACCGGATTAGGCAACGAAAAGGCCCGGCGCGCCCTGTCCCGCCACAGGAATTCCGGGATACTAGACTTAGGTTGATGAATAACACACCTGGCCCCTCCCCACGGTCGCCGCAGGCTCCCTCGCCGGCGACCATGGCGTCCCAGCATGCGGCTAGGACCCACGCCCAGGCGTCCCCTCACTCCGCAGCCGAATCCGCCGACCAGCCGGAGTCCCCGACTGCCGCGCAGCAGCGCAAGCCGGGCCCCAACTCCCAAAGCGAATCCAGCACCAGCGCCCCCAGCAACACAGGTACGGCCGAACCGGGCCCGCGCAGGCCCCGGCCCCGTCCACGCCGCGCCGTCCGCCCCTCCGGCGGTCCTGCAACGCCGAAAACCCCAGCCGACCCCGCCACCTCGTCTGCCCCGACCGAATCAACCGGATCAACCTCCGCATCCAGCGCGGACAAGACCGAGACCGTCACCAAGCACCCCTACGTGGCCCTCACACTGCAGACCACGGGCATCCACCCCTCGACCGGGCGCATAGTCACCATCGATGCGGTGGCCTTCGATAATGCCGGCGATATTGGCCAGCGCTTCCACGCCGTGCTCAAGCCGGATATCGACGCCGGCCCGCACCACCTCCACGGGCTCACCGTCGCGGATATCGAGCAGGCGCCCGCCTTCAGCAGGATTCTTAAATCGCTGGATAAGCTTATCGATGGCCGCACCCTCGTCGTCCACGATATCCCCTATACCTGGGGCTTTATCGTCGCCGAGGCCCGCCGCGCCATGATGACCGCCGCCCGCCAAAATCGCGCGCGCAACCGCGGTCGCAACAAGGGCAAGCGACGCCGCCAAAAGGTGGGCCACATGCCCGCCCCCGTGCGCATCATCGATACCTTGGCCACCTCGTATGCGCAAGGCGTGCGGTCGAATGATGTGCGGCTGAGGGGCGTCGCTAAGCAGAATGGCCTGGCTGCCGATCCGAAGGCAACGGTGGAACGCGCCCGGCGCCCGGAGCAGGAAACCTCGCGCGAGGAGACGGAGCTGCTCATCCAGCTCTACCAGCACCAACAACGCGGCCCGGTGCGCAGCTATGCCCCAGACGATGTCCGCGCCGACCGCTTTGGCCTGCAGCGCTCGCACGTGCGCGTTGATGCCGCCGAGGCCCCCGTGCAGCACCACAACCCCGGCAAATACGAGCCCGGCAAGGAACTGCGCCGCGGCATGGAAATCGTCGTGGCCCCCGAAATCCTGGAGGACCCGGATACGATTATTTCCGCCCTCATGCGCGAGGAGCTGAACTATTCGGAAAAGCTCACCCGCGAGGCATCGCTTGTCGTGTGCAACGTCACCACGGATCTCGTGGGCAAGGCCATGCACGCCCAGCGCAAGGGCATCCCGCTGATGTCTGATGCCGCGTTTCTCGATGCCCTCACCCGCATCGAAGACCCCACCACTGCGCGGCGCCAGCCCCCGCAAAAAAGCGGTGGAAATAACCAGAGCAAGAGCCAGAAGCGGCGGCGCAGGCGCGGCGGGCGCGGCCGGGGGCGGCGAAATTCTGGCGGCTCGGCGCCCAAGAACAACGCCTAGGCCGCTTCCCCGACTACCCTAGGGGGCATGAGTTTTTCAGTCCCGGGTGCCTTGAAGAAGTTGCGCACCACCGCCGCGACATCCGCCGCGAAGCTGGCCACCACCGCTTCCCGCGCCACCGGCCGGGGCGCCGGCGGAATGATCGGCGGCCTTATCGCCAATGCCATTGATCCCTCCATCATGACCAACCTGGGCGGCGGGCGCCCGGCCGTGCTGGTCACCGGCACCAACGGCAAGTCCACCACCACCCGCATGCTCGCCGCCGCGGTCCGCGCCGAGCACCAGGTCGCCACCAACGACGGCGGCGATAACATGGACGCCGGCATCATCTCCGCGCTCATGGCGGGCAAGGACGCCTCGCACCTCGTCCTCGAGGTCGACGAGCTGCACGTGCCGCACGTTGCCGATAACCTCAACCCGCAGGCGCTCGTCCTGCTCAACCTCACCCGCGATCAGCTCGACCGTGTCGGCGAGATCAACAAGATCGAACGCGCCCTCCGCGGCGCCGTGGAGGCCCACCCGGACATGCTGGTCATAGCCAATTGCGATGACGTGCTCATGACCTCGGTGGCCTATGATGCCAAGAACGTCATTTGGGTCTCCGCCGGCGCCGGCTGGCTCGGCGATTCCGTCACCTGCCCGCGCACCGGCGGCCACGTCGTGCGCACCGAGGATGACTGGTACGCAGTAAAGCCGCTTGCCGATGGCCGCGAGTTCCGCCGCCCGCAGCCGACATGGGGCATCGACAAGCATGGCGTCATTACCCCCACCGCAAAGCGCCCGCTGAACCTGGCGCTGCCGGGCCGCGCCAATCGCGGTAACGCCGCGCAAGCCATCGCTGCGGCCGTCGAGGGCTTTGGCGTGGACTTGGATCGCGCTATTGCCGCGGCCGAAAGCATCGATGACGTCGCCGGCCGGTATTCCACCATCCACTGGAAGGGCCGCGAGATTCGCCTGCTGCTGGCCAAGAACCCCGCCGGCTGGCAAGAGGCCCTGTCCATGGTGGACCGCAGCGCCGATGGGCTGGTCATCGCCACCAACGGGCAGGTTGCCGATGGCATCGACATGTCCTGGCTCTGGGACGTAAAATTCGAGGGCTTTAACGGTCTCAGCGTCAAGGCCGCCGGCGAGCGCGGCACCGACCTTGCCGTCCGCCTCGTCTACGCGGATATCACCCACGAGCTCATCCCGGACCCCATGGATGCGCTCGCCGCCTGCCCCGAGGGCCGCATCGAGGTCCTTGCCAATTACACCGCCTTCCGCGATCTGAAAAAGGCCCTGTCCAAGGAGGCTAATAATGCTTAATATCGGCCTAGTGCTTCCCGATGTCCTCGGCACCTACGGCGATGACGGCAACACCCTCGTGCTGCGCCAACGCGCCCGCATGCGCGGCCTCGACGCCGAGATTCACCCCATCCGGCTGGGCGAACCCGTGCCCGAGACGCTGGATATTTATACCATCGGCGGCGGCGAAGACACCGCGCAGATTCTAGCCGCAGAACACCTCATTGCCGATGGCGGCCTGACCCGCGCCGCCACGTCCGGCCGCCCCATCTTGGCCATTTGCGCCGGCTTGCAGGTCCTGGGCGAGTCCTTCCGCGCCTCCGGACGCATTATCGACGGCGTCGGGCTTATCGATGCCACCACCGCCGGCATGCAAGACCGCGCCATCGGCGAGGTTTCTTCCGCCCCTACCGGCGCCGGCGTGACCGCAGATCTCACCGAGCCGCTCACCGGCTTCGAAAATCACTTGGGCGCGACCATCCTCGGCCCGTCCGCCCAACCGCTGGGAACCCTCACCCGCGGTAACGGCAACGCCGACCGGGCCGCCACCGAAGATCTTGCCGATGGCTCCACCCAGCGCACCTACGAAGGCGCCGTGCAGGGCAGCGTCATCGCCACCTATATGCACGGCCCCGCCTTGGCCCGCAACCCGCAGCTCGCCGATCTGCTTCTCGCCCAGGCTATGGGCGTCTCGCTCGCGGATCTCGATCCGCTGGACATCCCCGCGGTCGACCGCCTGCGCACCGAGCGCTTCAACGCCGCCGAGCCGCCGCGCTCCCAGCGCTAAACCTGTGGATAACTTCGCCAATTCTCGGCCCTCACGACCCAAAAGGGCCGATTTGAGCCAAGTTATCCACAGGCCGGGCTCGGCCGCCTTGTAGCTCCCAGTCCCCAACCCTAGGCTGCGGGGTATGACGTTATTGGAGCAGCTGGGGGACATCGCCAAGCGCGGCGTAGACCTGATTGAAGAGGCCTACGCTGCCGCTGACCTGCCCCTGCCTGCGGACCAAGCGCGCGAGCTGCGCCGCACCGCCGAGGCTTTCCTCGCTCCCACCAGCCACTCGCGCTATCAACGCCGCGCCCTAGCCGCCGCGCGCCGCAACCAGCACAGCCTGGACACGCTCGCGCTCATCGCGTGCCGCTCCCGGCGGGTGAAGAATCCCACCGAGCGCTGGCGCTTCCGCGAAACGCTGTGCGCCACCGCCGGGACCACCGCCGAAGTGTCCCGCGCCGCCACCCGCCTGCTACGCGACATCGCCCCGCCGCCCGAGCGCGAAGACGGCGGGCGCCGCATCCTGCACGGCGAGAAAACCACGCTGAGCTTTACCGGCCCCGCCGCCGAAATGGCCGATATCTGGGCCACCGCGAAGGGCGATCCCCTCGCCTGGCTCACCGGTTCCCGCGCCGTCGCGCCGGCCAGCGTGACCACCAATGTCATCATCGAGCTGCCGGATTACCTGAAGATCATGCGCGGCGAGGGCTCCGAAGTCCGCCTCGCCATGACCAACGGCGCCACCATCACCGGCGCCGACCTTATCCGCCGCACGCTCGCCGGCGCCGGGCTTTTCACCCTCATCCACCCCGAGGAAGGCCCCGTCAACCTCTACCGCGCCCGCCACGCCTCCGCCAAGCAGCGCCGCATGCTCGAGGCCGAAGGCGCGCGCTGCGCCTGGCCCTCTTGCAGGCGCCCCGCCGCCGAATGCCAAGCCCACCACATCTTCGAATATGCCCGCGGTGGCCACACCCATCCGGCGAATATGTGCCTCTTGTGCCCGTACCACAATTCCATCAACGGCCTTCCGGGGCGCGGGCGGATGGCGCGCGTCAACGGGCGCATCGCCTGGCTGCCGCCGCATCCGCGCCACGCGGGCCGACCAGCCCACCCGCCGGGTTCCGCTGCACCGTCACATTCGGCTTCGCCGCCTGAGCCGAATGCGCCTCCCCCAGTCTTCACCGGCCGGGCGCCACGCGGGCCAACCACCGACGTGCCCTAAACCCCAAGAAACTGAGCAGCCCGGCCTAATCCCGAACGGCACCGCGATCCGTGCCGCGGACTCCTAAATGGTCAAGCGCCCCGAAAGCGCACGGGACAAAGTGAGCTCGTCCACGAACTCCAAATCGCCTCCGAGCGGCATGCCGGAGGCCAATCTGGTGATCTTTAAATCGGGAAAGTCCCGCAATAACCGCACCAGGTACGCCGCGGTGGCCTCGCCCTCCGTATTTGGGTCGGTGGCGAGGATGACTTCGCGGATGGTGGGGGTGTCGTCGTAAAGCGGGGCCTCTGGCGTGGAATCCGCCAATTCCCTATCCGGCAGCACCCCGCCCAAGCGCTGGAGGAGCGTGGAAATATTCAAATCCTTCGGCCCAACATTAGCCAGCGGGTCCAGCGCACCGCCAAGCACATGGTAGCGCCCCTTGTACTCACCCGTACGCTCGATAACCTGGATGTCCTTCGGCTCCTCCACGACGCAAATGGTCGAGGCGTCGCGCTGCGAATTGATGCAAATCCGGCACACATCCTCGCGCGAAATATTGCAACAGATGCGGCAGAAAGTAACGCCGTCGCGCACGCCGCCTAAGGCATTTTGCAGGCGCTCGATATCCTCCGGTTCCATGTGCAACACATGAAACGCGATACGCTGCGCCGACTTCGGGCCGATGCCCGGCAGGCGCGAAAACTCATCAATGAGGTCCTGCAGAGGTCCTTCAAACACCACAACTCCCAAAATTACGTCAAGGCCGCGGCCCCACTATCGGGACAACGGCCTTTTTAGAATATCGCCCAGCTAGAAATTGCCGCCGAACATGTCATCCATCGACGGTCCGCCCTGGCCGCCCATGCCCTGCGAGAGGGGACCAATCTTTTCCTGTGCCAGCTTGCCCGCAGCGGCGTGGGCATCCTTAAACGCGCCCATCACCAGGTCCTGCAGCGTATCGATGTCCTCCGGGTCAACCACGGACTTATCAATCTGCAGGTCTACCAGCTCGGCGCCACCGGTCATGGTCACCTTAACCAGACCATTGCCCGCGCTGCCCTCAACGTTGGTGGCCAGGATTTCTTCCTGCGCCTTCTGCAGCTCGGCCTGCACCTGCGCGGCCTGCGCGATGAGGTCATTCATGTCGTTGGGTTGTGGGGTGGAATCTTGTTCAGCCATAGCTTTCGTCCTTTCTCAATAGCTTTGCTACCGCCCGAGTCTACCGTGCCACAGTCCTAGACACGGCGAGCACCTAGTTCCTTTTCCACGAGCTCCATCGCCACCTCGGTGGCGCTGCGGTGGTCCATTTCGCCTGCGGACTGCGCGGCTTCGACCATGTCGCGTTCTTCGTCATCGCGGGTATAGGCCGGCGGTTCTTCCGGCGGCGGCTCGTCCGCGGGGCCCTCCGGCTCAGGCGGCAGCGGCACCCCGTTGCTAAATTGCGGCGTGCGCGCGAATTCCTCATCGCGCTGCTTCGCCACCTCGCTTGCCTTGGCGATGCGCGAGCGCCAACCAGGCTTACTCTCCGCCTCCTTATCGTCGCTGGGCTCCCGCTCGGGCGCGTTGGGGTTCCATTCGGGTTTAGCTTGCGGGGCCTGCGGCGCATCGAAACCGGCGGTCTTCGGGTCCGTGCCCACTACGCAATTGACCTCAATATCACGCTGGAATTCCTCCCGCAGCACGTCCACGATGACGGAATTATTCGCCGGCGCATTGATGCGTTCTGCCAGCGCACCGGTGGTATGCCCCAACGTCAGCGTATTATCGCGGAACCCGAGCACGCGGGCTTCGGCAAGCATGATTTCAGCAACCTTATTACGCTTGCCGACGCTCCCCCTCAGCTCCACCCATTTCCTCTTCACCGCATCCACGAAGTCACCGTCATCGCCGCTTGCCGATGCCCCCTGCGCCTGCTGTTGTTCTCCATGGTCTTGTTGCTGCCCCTCCGGCTGCGCTGGCGCCTGCGCTGCCTGGGTCTGGCTCTGCCTCTCCGACTGCGCTGTCGCCGCCGGCACCGGCTTCTCCAGCGGCTCCGCCTGGCCGTTGCCGCGGGCTGACGCATTCTGCGGAACCTGACGCGCCTGACCCCATGGATCCGCGCCATCGTCAGTTTTTACGTCGTCGCCTGCTCCAGCAGGCGAAGCGTCCTTTTCAGGCACATCGCTAGACTGCGAATCCGTGGACTGCTGCTCAGGCCGCCCAGCCCAATCAGCCTGCGCCGATTGCGCATGCTCCGCGCTCGGTTGTTCTTGGGACAACTCAGATCGTCCCTGATTCTCAGCCCCTGTCGACTCCGTTTGCGCTGGCTGTTCATGTTGCGCCGCCGGTGCTGGCTGCGCAGACTGCTCAGCCGGGGTGGCCTGCGCCGACTGCGCAGGACCCTCATGCTCGCCACGCGATTGCTGCGCCGTTGCCTCCGGTTGAGACGATGGTGACGGTGATGTTGCTTGCCCCGACTGTGCCTCGGTGCCAGCGGCCGCTTGATTTGATTGTTGTGCAGGCACCTCTGAGCCAGTAGGGCCCGTGGCGGCCTGGTTTTGTCGTTGCTGTGGCTCCGCCGGTGCGGTGGAGCCCGGAGCAGGCTGGTTTTGCTGGGCCTGGGACTTTGCGCGGCGCCGCGCGATGATGGCGGCCGCTGCCGACTGCGGGTCTTGGGCACCCGAAAAGGCGGGGCCGTTTCCCGCAGAGGGTGCCGCCTGGCCCGATTGTCCTGGCTGTCCTGCTTGCGCTGCCTGCGCCGATTGTGCCCCTTGGCCGGCCTGGTTGGGCTGGCTTGCCTGTGCGGATTGCGGGGCGCCGCTGGGTTGGGCGGCCTGAGGCAATTGGCCTGGCTGGCTCGCGGCGCCCAGAGCTGCACCCGGCGCCGCGCCGGACGAGGTACCGATGAGCAGGTGTGCGCACATGATTTCGAGCAGCAGACGCGGCGAGGTGGCCCCGGTCAGATCGCTGATGCGGTCATTGACGGTGGAGGCAAGATAAGTCAACTGCGGGCCGGAAAAACGCTGCGCTTGGGCGGTGAGCACCTCGGCGCGGTCGGTAGGCGCGGAAACCAGGCCGGCATCGATGGCGCCCGGCACTGCCTGCAGGATCATCAGGTCGCGCAAGCGGTCGAGCAGATCCACCGCAAAGCGGCGTGGGTCGTGGCCGGCCTCGATGACGTTGTCGATCTGCGCGAAGAGGCCGGCCTTGTCGTTTTCGGCGAGGGTAGCGATGGTGTCATCGAGAAGCGTGACGTCCGTAACCCCCAGCAGCGGGCGCGCGAGGTCATAGGTCAAGCCATCGGGGCCCGCACCGGCCAAAAGCTGGTCCAACAGCGACAAGGTATCGCGCGGGGAGCCACCGCCGGCCTCGATGACCATGGGATAGACGGCGTCTTCGACCTGCACGCCCTCAGAGGCGACGGTCCTTTGCAGCAGCCCCTTCATCGCGGGCGGGGTAAGCAAGCGGAAGGGATAGTGGTGCGTCCGGGAGCGAATGGTGCCGATGATCTTTTCCGGCTCCGTCGTCGCAAAGATGAAAATCACGTGCTCCGGCGGCTCTTCAACCACCTTGAGCAACGCATTGGCACCGGACGGGGAAATCATGTGCGCCTCGTCGATGATGAAGATGCGGTAGCGCGATTCCGCCGGCGCATAGTAGGCGCGGTCGCGCAGCTCGCGCATGTCCTCCACGCCATTGTGCGAGGCGGCGTCGAGCTCCGTCACGTCCAGGTTGCCCGGGCCGCCGGGCGCGAGCGACACGCACGAATCGCACTTGCCGCACGGCGTCGAGGTGGGCCCGTGCTCGCAGTTGAGCGAGCGGGCCATAATCCGCGCCGAAGACGTCTTACCGCAGCCGCGCGGGCCGGAAAAGAGGTAGGCGTGGTTGATGCGCCCCGCGTCGAGGGCGGCAGATAGCGGCGTGGTGACCTGCTCTTGTCCCACGACCTCGGCAAACGTTGCTGGACGGTATTTCCGGTATAAAGCCACGGTTAGCCAGTTTACCGGCTAACCCTCGCGCGACCAGTCCAGCAGGTCAATGCCCTGCTCGGCCACGGCCTCTTGCAGCTTGCCGACGCCCTCTTCCACCCCAAACGCATATTCCGCATCCGTCAGCATGACCAGCTGCAGCACGAGCGTCAGGCGGTCATCCTCGCGGTATTGCGGCGTCTGCCCGCCCCAGAGGTACGGGGCGATGAGCAGCCCGTGGTGCACGGACGGCTCGCCGGGGAGATCAAGAAGCGACGGCAGCAAGACGCCGGGTTGCGCGGGCAAGAGGCCGCCCGCCTTCTCCAGCTTCGCGGCCGCGGCCCCCACGGCGGCGGCGACTTCGGGCTGGCCCACGCGCGCTACAGTGACGAGTTCGCAGCGCACATCTAGGCCTTCGGCATCGCTGCGCAGGCCGGTATCGACGTCGTTGAAGGTGGTGGTGAGGGCGAGGGATTGGGCATCGGCAAGCGTGGCTAAACCCAGCCTGCGCCCGTCGACGTACCGGAACTCCAGGGGAGCCGGGATGACCTCGCTGAGCCACACGGCGGCTTCGTCGGCGTTGATTTTAGCCCTCCGCCTTTTCGATGGCCGCCAGGAGCACGCAGGTGGCAACGCCGTCGATGGCTTCCTCGATTTCCTCCTGCGGCGGCAGCGACACCGCAAGGCGGATATTGCGGTCATTCTCATCGCGTCCGTGCGGGTAGGCCGCGCCCGCCTTGGTGAGCACGATGCCGGCGTCCTTGGCCAGTTCCCACACGCGGGTGGCGGTGCCGTCGACGACGTCCATGGAGATGAAGTAGCCGCCCGCTGGGTCGGTCCATTCCGCCACGCCGTACTCGCCCAGGCGCTCATCCAGGATGCGGCGCGCGGCGGCAAACTTCGGCGCCAGCAGCTCGGCGTGGCGGCGCATCAGCTCGCGCACGCCGTCCGCGGAGCCGAAGAACTCGGCGTGGGCGAACTGGTTAATCTTATTCGGCCCAATGCCGCGGATGCCCGCGTGCTCCAGGTACCAGTCGAGGTTCTCTGCCGAGGAGCCGAAGAAGCTCACGCCGGAGCCCGCGAAGGTGACCTTGGAGCTCGAGGACATGGCCCAGAAGCGGTTGGGATGCCCGCCCTGCTTGGCGATGTCCAGCACCGGCAAGACTTCCGGAAACTCGTCTGTCAGCGTGTGTACTGCATAGGCGTTATCCCACACAATGCGGAAGTCGGGCGCCGCGGTGTCCATTTCCGCCAGGCGGCGGGTCTTGTCCTCCGAGATGAGTACGCCGGTGGGGTTGGAGAACATGGGGATGAGCCACATGCCCTTAACCTGTGGGTCTTGGGCGAGCTTAGCGATGGCCTCGACATCCGGGCCGTCGTCTTCCATCGGCACCGTCACCAACTCGAAGCCGAAGAGCTCCGTGATGGCAAAGTGCCGGTCATAGCCGGGAACCGGGCAGATCCACTTGACGGTTTCTTCCTCGCTCCACGGGTGCGGCGAATCATTGGTGCCGAAGATATAGGACCAAGAAATGAGGTCGAACATGATGTTGAGCGAGGAGCTATCGCCGGCCAGCAAGAGCTCTGGGTCAATATTGATTAACTCGCCCCACAGCTCGCGCAGCTTCTTAACGCCCTTCAGGTTGCCGTAGTTGCGCAGGTCAGCGCCTTCAGAATCGGTGTAGTTTCCCTCACCCGGCAGCGATAACAGCGCGTTGGAGAGATCGAGCTGCGCCTTCGATGGCTTGCCACGGGTCAAATCCAGCTTGAGGCCCTTTGCTTTTAGGTCCGCATATTCTTCGCGGACTTTAGTGGCAAGTTCTGCCAAAGCGGACGATTCCAGAGTGAGAAGCGACATTAGTTATGTCTTACCTTCCGTAGTGTGGTGCGACGTTTAGCCACCAATACTAACGCACCCTGCACAAAAAAGGGACCCCGCGCACCCGTCAGAGCCTCCTGACCCTTGCTGCATTCCTGCCCTGGGGGAGTTCAGAGGATGGACGCCACGCGGAATCCTGTCTTTACCTTAACGCCCACGGCCCGCATAAGCCAAATACACCGCCGCCCGACATCGCTTGGGGCGAGGCGGAAGGCTGTGGGGGCATCGGCAAGCGGCAGCAGTTCGGTGAGCGCCGGGTCCTGCCCTACCGAAACCCAATAATTGCCCAAAAATCGGCACTGACCAGGCGATTGGCATTCTAATTGCCACGGCTGCTAATGTTTCTTCTCGGAGGATTCGACTAGCGGCCTATGTCACACGCCTGGAACGCGTGCGGGGTTCACGCCCCTCGTGGGTTCAAATCCCACATCCTCCGCCACTGGAAATCCCGGCTCGAAAGGGTCGGGATTTCCGCATATCTACAGCCTGCTTGTTTAATCCGTGAAAACCCGTCAAAATAGAGATAGTTCCTTTCCCCATAAACTATCTCACTAGGACGCTCTCCCCCATGGACTATGTCTTGGCTCTCGGCGAAAACCCCGATTTTCCTTTGTGGCTTCGCGCGACACACCTCATCAACTTTGTACTCATCGGCATGCTCTTGCGCTCCGGGCTGGAAATGCTTTCTTCCATGCCGCGCCTGTGGTGGCGCAATGACTGCGCCCCTGGCACCGAATGGCTGCGTTTTACCAAGCGCAAGCTGCCGAAGGAAGAGGGCGTATATACCTCTTTGATGGACGAGCTTTCGTGGTCACCGGTCGTGACGCTGCCGGGCCGCGAAAACGTGGGCCTGGGCCGCCACTGGCACGGCCTTTCGGTCATGCTGTGGGTCCTCAATGGCCTGGTGTATGTCGTGCTGCTCTTTGCCACTGGCTTGTGGCAGCGCCTCATCCCCACGTCCTGGGACATCATCCCGGAGGCCTGGGATACCTTCAAGGTCTATATCAGCCTCAGCGCCCCCGGCATCGAGCACTTCACGCCCTACGATGCCCTCCAGCAGCTTGCCTACGCCTTCGTCATCTTCATCGTCGCGCCCTTCATGATGGTGACCGGTCTGGGCATGTCGCCGGCCATCCGCGTGCGCTTCCCGTGGTTCGTGAAGATGTTGGGCGGGCACCAGGGCGCGCGGTCGCTGCACTTTATCGGCATGGTCTTAATGTCCGCGTTCATCCTGGTCCACGTGGTGCTGGTCTTCTTCGTGCACCGCGAGCACAACATGGTCCACATCGTCTTCGGCGACGTCTCCACCGAGCGCTACATGCAGGCCTTTACCACCGTCGTCATCACCATCGTGGCGGTCATCATCTTCTGGATTGCCCTGTCCTATTGGACCTTGGCGGACCGCGCCCGGGCACATAACTTCTTGGTCTCGTTCACCGAAATTGGCCGCAAGCTTTCGCTGAACCACTTCCACCCGCGCAAGCCCAAGGAAACCAAGGACTCGCCGCTGCCCATTTCCTCCTTCCACTGGACCAACGGCCTGCCGCCAACGGAAAAGGAGTCCCCGGAGTGGACTGAGTACAAGCGCAATGGGTGGCAGAACTACGCCATTACCGTGGCTGATGATGTCAACGGCACTGAAAAGACCGTCACCCTCGAAGAATTGCGGGAGCTACCTCAGACGTCCTACATCGCCACGCATACCTGTATGCAGGGGTGGTCGGCGACCTCGAAATGGGGAGGTCCCAAGCTTGTCGATGTCCTCGAGCTACTCTGCCCCCGCCCCGAAGGCGCCAACTACGTGCTTATCGAGTCCTATGGTTTGGCGCAGAAGATGTACGATAACCGCCCGCGCGAGCCTTTCTACGCGGCCTTCGATGTCGAAACGGCGATGGAGGATCAGTCCATTTTGGCTATTTCGCGCAATGACCAGGACATCGATCTGCACTTGGGCGCCCCAGTGCGCGCCCGCGTGGAGTCGAACCACGGGTATAAGGCCGTGAAGTGGGTATCGCGGATTGCCTGGATTGGTGATTACGCCGACTACGGCGATGGCCGCGGCGGCACCCGCGAGGATTCCGCGCTCCAGGCCTTCAACGGCCGCATCTAGCATCGAAGGATTAGAATCTGTTTCTATGACTGATAAATCTTCCGTCACCGAAACCCGCATCGCCATCGAAGGCGTCCGCAACGACAACGACGTGCGCAAGTGCCTGCAAAAGCTCTACGGCATCTTTGCCGATACGGGAATGGGTCAAGCCACTTTCGAGATGACCGGGGAGGCCACCGCGGATGTCGTCATCAAGCACGCTGAGTCCGTCACGGTGGACCCAGAGGTCATCGATGCGGCGGTGCGCAAGGCGGGGCCGTACCGCCTCGCCTAGTCGATGCGCGGTGGCTCGTAGCCGTCCTCTTTGAGCCACGCGATATGCGGTGGGGTATTCATGCCCCACTCGCTGCGCGCCCAGGCAAAGGTCTGGCGCACCTCGGCCTCGGAATAACCGCCATCGCGCAGGTACTGCCGGAAGCCATTCGGCCCGGAATCCTTGATCCAGAGCCAGACGTAGTCGTCGAGGGAGTCATCGGCAAGCAAGCTTTCTAGGCCCGCCGGAACGAACTCGCGCTCGGCGCGCACGCGGTCCGCCAAGTCCGCGTCGAGGAAATCGTAGAGGTAGTCCATCGCGTCCTCGAGCTCGGCATAGTGTTGTGGGTCCATGAGCTAAATCTCCCGGTGATTGGTGCCGATGACCATGCGGTCGATCTCTTCCAGTATCTCATCCACGATGGCCGGATTGAAGGCCCGATCCTTGCGCAGGGCTAGGAGCTCGCTCTGGGCGGCGTTGAGCGCGGTGCGGCGGGCCTCCAGCGCGACGCGGCGGGCCTCCTCGGCGCGCTGCTTGCGCTCGTCGTTATTCTCGGCGGGGTTTTCGCCATCGCCCAGGCGGTCCTCGAACCACTGGATGACGTTGGCGGAAATTTCCGGATCGACCGTTTCGGCCTCGCCGGTGGCATCGTCTTCGGGGCGGAATTGCGATAGCGCATCGATGCTGGCGGCGCGCGCCCGCGAGACCACCGCGGCGCGCATCTTATCGTTGGCGGCCTGCGAGGCCTCGGTGAGATCGAGCTGCCTCATCAACCACGGCAGCAGCAGGCCGGGCAGCACCATGGTGACCAGCAGGACGGTCAGGGCGATAACGGCCAGCTCGTGGTGGAAGGCGAAGACGCCGGTGGGAATGGACAAAACCAGCGCCAAGGTCACCAGGCCGCGCATGCCGGACCAGGTCATCAGCAGCACCTCCTGCATCCGCAGCGGGGCAACGTGCGGGCGCCCGCGCGAGACGTTGAGGCGGTAGTAGAAGAACATCCACACGAAACGCACCACGAAGGCCACCAGCGAAAGGATCACGCCGACCATGACGGAGTGCCACAAATCCGAGCCCACCTCCGCGATGGCCGTATTAACCGTCAACCCGATAAGCCCGAAGGCGACGCCAGTAAATAGCAGCTCCATGGTCTCCCAGAAAGACTGGCCGGAAAGCCGGTCCTCGGCTTGGATATCGGCGCGCGAGTTGAGCTCGACGGCGGCGATGACCACGGCGATAACGCCAGAAGCCTCCAGCTCTTCGGCCACGAGGAAGGTGGCGAATGGAACCACCCAGGTCAGGGCGTTGCGCGCGACCACATCGTGGACGTGGGTAATAAACAGCGCCGTCAGCCGCCCAATGAGCCAGCCAATGGCAAGCGCGACGACGGACGAATAAAGGAAGCTCAGCACGCCGCTGCCAAAAGAAATATCCCCGCCCTGGGTCACGGCGGCGAGCGCAAGGTGGAAGGCTACGATGGAGGCGGCATCGTTAAACAGCCCCTCCGTTTGCAGGGTGGTGATGATGCGGCGCGGGATGCCGGCGGGCTCGGCCACCGCGTCCACGGCCACGGGGTCCGGCGGGGCGATGGCCGCGCCGATGAGGATGGCGGCGGCGATGCTAATCCCCGGCAGGAATGCGTAGGCGGTCGCGCCCACGGCCAGGGTGGTGGCGACGACAAGCAGCACGGACAGGCTCAGGATGGTCACCCACTGCCCGCGAATCACGCCCCAGGACGTGCGCCGCGCGAGCGCCCACAGCAGCGGCGGCAAGAAGATGGGAAGGATGAGCTCGGTGGGGATGTCGAATTGCGGCAGCCCCGGCACGAAAACGGCGCAGGCGGTAATAATCGTCAGCAGCGCGGGCCAGGGCAGCCCGATCCTATCGCCGATCGCAACGACGAAGACGGTCAGCAGCATGAGCCCGATGAGAACCAATAAAACTTCCATGGGCTCGATAATATTACGGACGCCAAATATACGGCTCGCGGCTCAATTCCTCCGGCCGGAATTGCGCGAGGAGCTCGGCGGCGGTCTCCGCCTCATAGCCCAAAGACTGCGCCAGCTGCTTGACGATGCCCCTCGGCTCCCCCATCTCCCCCATCTCCCGCATCGTCACCGCGCCATCGCGCTTAGCCAGGCGCTTGCCCGCAGCATTCAGAACCAGCGGCACGTGCACGTAGGTCGGCGGTGCAATCCCCAATAAGGAAGCAAGATAAGCCTGGCGCGGGGCGGAGGATAAGAGATCGTCGCCGCGGACCACCTGGTCGATGCCATGGTAGGCATCATCCACAACCACCGCCAGGTTATAGGCCCAGCCGCCGTCCTGCCCGCCGCGGCGCAGGATGAAATCATCAACTTCGCCGGTGAAATCGCCGTGCAGGGCGTCGTGGATGGTGAAGCTGGAGACATCGGCGCGCAGGCGCAGCGCCGGCTGGCGGTTATCGGCGGCGAGCTGGGCGCGTTTGGTGGCACGTTGGGCATCGGAAAGCGCACGGCAGGTGCCCGGGTACTGGCCCGGAATGGCGTGCGGAGCGCGGGAGGCTTCGCGGATATCCTTGCGCGAGCAGTAGCACTCGTAGACCGGCAGCTTCTGGAGCGCCGCGGCGTAGGCGGCATCGCGATCCTGCTGGTAGATGACCTCGCCGTCCCACTCCAGCCCCAAGGCCGCAAGGTCCGCGAGCTGTCGCTCGGCCGCCGCGCGGGAGGAGCGCTGCTTATCGATGTCCTCCACCCGCACCACAAACCTGCGCCCCGTCGACCGCGCGTAGAGCCACGCCAGAAGCGCCGTGCGCAGGTTGCCAAAGTGGAGATCGCCAGAAGGGCTCGGGGCATAGCGGCCCGCCCCGGTGGTCGCGGAATTCATATTCCCAGCATACGGTTTGGCACAATGGTGGGCATGGAAAAATCCCCCTCCTCTCAAGTGCGCTTTATCCCCGTTCATTCCACTCTCTATCCCTGGCTCGTCACCATTTTCGTCGTGACGTTTTTGATTTCTAATATCAACGCCACCAAGGGCGTCCAGCTTGGGCCGCTCGTGACCGATGGCGCCTTCTTCCTCTTCCCGCTGGCCTATATCGTCGGCGACGTTTTATCCGAGTGCTACGGCTTCAAGTCCACCCGGCGCGCCATCTACATCGGCTTTGCGATGGCCCTGCTCGCCGTCGTGTGTTTCTACATCGCCATCTGGCTGCCCGCAGCGGATTTCTATGAGGGGCAGGAGGCCTTCGCCGCCACGCTGGGCCTAGTGCCGCGCATCGTTTTGGCTTCCCTGGCCGGCTATCTGGTGGGCCAGCTGCTCAACGCGTGGACGCTGACCGCGATGAAGAAGCGCACCGGCGAAAAGGGCCTTTTCTCCCGGTTGATCGCCTCCACCGTGGTGGGCGAGTTTGGCGATACCTTGCTGTTTTGCGCCATCGCCGCGCCCGTCATCGGCATCGACACCACGAGCGGGTTCATCAACTACGTGGTGGTGGGCTTTGTGTGGAAGACGCTGATTGAGGTCGTCCTCTTGCCCATTACCTCCACGGTTATCAAGCTGGTGAAAAAGCGCGAGGATTACCGCGCCTTCGACGCCGCGTAGTAGCGGCCTAGGAACTCATCGCGGTAGTCCTCGTAGTAGCCGCCGTTGATCGCTGCGCGGATATTATCTACTAACCGCACCATGAATTCCACGTTGTGGATGGTGCACAACGTACCGGCCAAAAATTCCTTCGCCTTGAGCAGGTGGTGCAGGTAGGCGCGCGAGTAGTTCTCCGTCACGTAGCCGCCGAATTCCTCGTCGATGCCCTTGAAATCCCGCTTGAACCGCGCATTGGTGAGGTTAAGGCGGCCATCAAGCGTGTAGACGCCACCGCGGCGAGCCAGGCGGGTCGGCGCGACGCAATCGAAGGTATCGGCGCCGGCTTCGACCGCGGTAAAGATGTCATCCGGTTCGGAGATGCCGAGCAGGTGGCGCGGTTTATCGTCCGGTAGTTCATCGCACACCCAGCCCACGATGGTGCCGAGGTTCTGCTTTTCCAGCGCACCGCCGATGCCAAAGCCACCGAATCCGCGCCGGCCCTTCTCTCGCGCGGCGCGATCCAAATCCAAGAGCCCGCGGGTGGCCTGGCGGCGCAGGTCCTCGTATTGCGCTCCCTGCACCACGCCCCACAGCGATTGCTTTGGGCGGTGGTAGCGCTCGCGGGTGAGCCGATCGTGTTCCTCCAGGCACCGCTGCGCCCACCGGTGCGTGCGGGCGACGGATTCCTCCTGGTAGGTGCGCGAATCAATGAGCGTGGTCAGCTCGTCGAAGGCGAACATGATATCCGCGCCCAGCCCGTGCTGAATCTGCATGGACTTTTCGGGCGTAAAGCGGTGCTTGGAGCCATCGATAATCGAGCGGAAATCCACGCCTTCCTCATCCACCTTGGCCATGCGCTCCCTTTTCGCGGCGCGAATATCCTTTTCGGTGAGATCTGCAAGGTCCATGGCGATGACCTTTTTAAAGCCCACGCCCAAAGACATCACCTGGAATCCGCCGGAATCCGTGTACGTCGGCCCGTGCCAGTTCTCAAATTTCGCCACGCCGCCGGCCTCGTCCACGATGTCGTGGCCCGGCTGCAGGTAGAGGTGATAGGCATTGGACAAAATGGCCTGCGTTCCGGTGGCGCGAATCTGCTCCGGCGTCAACGTCTTCACCGTGGCCTTGGTCGCCACTGGGATAAACGCCGGGGTGGCGATATCGCCGTGCGGGGTGTGGATGACGCCGCTGCGGCCATGCTTGCCGGGGCCTTCGGGCAGGCGCTTATCGATGTCGAAACTTAAGTCCTTCATTCCTTTTCTTCCTCTTCTTCCCTGGCCTTCTGGCCGTGTTGTGCTTCCCATTCTTCCTCAAGCGCGGTGCCCTCGATGTCTACGGTGGGCAGGATCTTATCCAGCCACTTGGGCATCCACCACGTAGCGCGGCCCATGAGGAACATGGAGGCCGGGACGAGGGTCATGCGGACAAAGAAGGCATCGAAAAGCACGCCCGCCGCCAAGGCAAAGCCGAAGATCTGGATGAACGGCAGCGGCTGATTAATAAAGGCCACGAAGACCGAAATCATGATGATGGCCGCGGCCGTCACCACGCGCGCGCCCTGGGTAAAGCCGGTGATGGTGGCCTCGTCGACGGCATTATAGGGCCCCGACGTGCCCTTCGGGTGCCGCGCGATGTGCTCGCGCATGCGGGTGACCAGGAAGACCTGGTAGTCCATGGCCAAGCCGAAGGTCACGCCGATGAGGAAGATCGGCATGAACGATAGCAGCGGGCCAGGGCCCGGGACGAGGCCCCACAGGCCGTCTTGCCATACCAGCACCGTCAGGCCGAACGCGCCGCCAACCGAAAGCAGGAAGCCCAAGCCCGCCACCAGCGGCACCAGGAGGGAGCGGAAGACGACGAGCAGCAGCACGATCGCAAGTCCCACGACGATGCTGAGGTACGGCGCCATCGCATCGCGCAGGCGCTCGGTGATGTCCAGCTGCACGGCGGTCAGACCCGTCAGGCCGACTTCGGTGCCGGTGGTGCCTTCGATTTGCTTCGTGGCAGAGCGCAGGGCGTGCGCGACATCAATGGTTGCCGCTTCCGTCGGCGAGGTCTCCGGGGTCACCATGATTTGTGCCGCGCGCTGGTCATCGCTGAGCGAAACGATTTGCGCGTGCTTTACCCCGCCGAGCGTCTTTAATTGATCCGCGGTGTAGAGAAAGGACGCGAGCGCCGCCTTATCTTCGGCGCTCTTCGGCGCAGCAGCTGCTTCCTTGTCCTCGACCTCTGCGACGGGGGCGATTTCCGGCTCCGCTGGCTGTTCGCCGGGTTGATCTGCTGGCTGATCCGCGGGGTGTTCTGCCGGGTGCTCGGCTGGCTGGTCGGGCGCCTCGTTCGGCGCGGGCTCAGGCGCGTTGTCAGGCGCATGGTCGGCCGGGTGCTCGGCAGGGCCTTCGGCGGGTGCCTCACTGGCGCCCTCGCCGGCGTTTTCCTCGGGTTCGTCCTGTCCGCCCTGGGCTGCCACCAATGGGGCGAGCGCGGCGGAATCGGCGTTGATGGTGTGGGCATCGACAACCGCGAGGAACGGCCCGTTGATGCCGGGTCCGAAGCCCTCGGCCAGCAGGTCGGCGGCCTTGCGCTGGGTGGTATCGGGATTCGAGGTGGTATCGGCAGGCAGCGCCAAATCCATGTGAAGCACGGGGGCGGTCATGGCGCCGAGGGAGAGGACGACGAGGGCCATCGCCAAGCCGGGCACCTTTTGTACCAGCCGTACCCAGCGATTGCCCATGGTCGGGCCGCGGCGCACCTTGCCCTTGCGGGAAGAATTGCCGGCCACGCCGGGGATGCGGCCGGCAAATGCCTTGTCCCCCAAAAGTCCGAGCATCGCGGGGATGAGCGTGAGGGAGACGAGGACGGCGATGGCCACGGTGGCCGCGGCGGAAAGCCCCATGGCGGTGAGGAATTCGATGCGCGCAATGAGCAGGGCAAAAAGCGCGGTAAAGACGGTGGTGCCGGCGAAGACCACGGAAGAGCCCGCCGTTCCTGCCGCCATACCGGCGGCCTCTGGGGCGGACATGCGGGCCCGCTCGGCGCGGTAGCGGGACAGGATAAACAGCGCATAGTCGATGCCCACCGCCAGGCCAATCATGATGGCCAGCACCGGCGTCATGTTGTTGAGCTCGATCCAGTGCGTGGTAATCATCATGCCGCATGCGCCCAGGCCAACCCCGATGACGGCCGAAATCAACGGCATTCCGGAGGCGACCAGGGAACCGAAGGTAAAGATGAGCACGAGGAAGGCCACGCCCAGACCGATGACCTCGGAGGTGGAATTGACCCGAATCTCATCGCCAAACCCGGCGCCGCCGGCCTCAACGGTAAGCCCCTGCTGCCTGCCAATATCCATCGCTTCCGTCACGATGTCCTTATCGGCCTGCTCCACGCTATAGGGCGATTCGGCATCGAAGTTGAAGGTGGTATAGGCAATGGTCTCGTCTTCGTTGACCATGGCGAGGTTATCGGCATCGGCACGCGCGGATGATTCCGGCAGCCCCATCTCCGTGAACTGGTGGATAACCTCGTCTTGCAGCCGCGGCGAAACCTCAAGGGGGTTGCCAAAGCGCATGGTATCGCCCATCTCCAGGTTGTCCTCGAGGTGGGTGATGACCGCATCGATGGCCTTTTCATTGGCGGGATCCGAGAGCTTTTGGCCTTCCGGGGCCTTGAAGACCAAGTTCACCGACGGCGAGTTGGCGGGATTGCCGCCTTCCGGGAAGAGGTCCATCGTCTTGTAGGTGGCGTCGATGGACGGGGTGCCTTTGATAGCGAACTCGCTCGTCATCGGTTTCATCAACAGGGCGGTAGCGCCGCCGGCGGCGGCAAGCAGGACCACCCAGGTGACGATGACCTTCCATTTATTAAGGAAAGACCAGCGCCCGAGCCGGTAGAGGAGTTTAGCCACGGGAAATGTACCTTCGCATTCGCGTAGTCGGACGGATTTAACTTCGCCCTAGTGTAGTTGCCGTGCCCCTTATTCCCTATTACTTAGCCGCCATACAGCCCGTATTCACAGACGATGCCAAGGCGGCCGCCCCAAAAAGAACCGTGGCCACCCGGTGCAGTCAAAGACTAGACTGGGCGACCACGGCGGAGCGGCTTAGACGATGCAACCGCGAGAGAGCGCTCGCTGTTTAAACGTACTTTGCCAGGTTCAAGCCGGGAAGAACGAGGTTAGAAAAGAAGGAGCCGAATTTCTTCACTCGTTCGAGAATGGCCGCAATAGCCCCATCCAGCTTGCCGAAGGAAGAGCTTCCTAGGGAAGAACCATCGGTCGCAGGTTTTTCTGCGGAGGGCTTGTTTTCTGAGGGCACCTGGCCAGACGGCTTATCGCTCGCGGAAGCCCCCTCGAAGGCCACGGTGAGATCCGTGTCGGCATCATCTACTGGCTGCCCCACCGGGTACTTGCCCAAGAAGATGTCAGAGCCAGTCTGGGTAAATGAGGTCGGGGCATCGGTTGTGGCGTAGCTCTTGCCGGTCTCTGGCACCAAAGGCTCGGAGAGCTTGAAGGTAGAGATAGCAGCATCATCCCCGGATTGGTCGACAGGCTGGTCCTTAAATGGGCCGGAAGCACCGGTAAGCTTATAGTCCGCGGTAATGGTGGCATCTTGACCTTTCACTTCCACCTTAATATCCGAAAACATCAAGTCCATACCGTAGGAACCGTTAGGCCCCAGCCCTGGATAGCCCTGAAGGTGCACAGACCCCTTGGTACCAATTGTTCCGTTGCCATCGGCGTCTAGGGTGGTCTCGGCTACATCGACGGGGAAGGTGAAATCCTTGCCCACCTTTTCTGCGCCTTCAGCCGGGGTAATGACACCTTTAGCAAACGGGGTACCCAAGTGATGAATGAAAGATTCTTTGATCGGCCAATTCAGTTGGCCGGATTCCACAGCGGCGATCTCGGTGGAACCATCAGCCGGAGCCTCGGCCGCGGTGGCCATAGGGACCGTAAAGGTGCCGAGTGCAACCGCACCGGCCGCAATAACAGATGTTGTTTTCATGAGATTCTCCTCTTGAGAGCATTGGTGAAGCCTTGCCTATCAATATTAGGCAAGGCTTACTTTAGTTAGTTGATTAGAAAAAGTAAATCAGTGACGCTCATCTAGTTCTGCGAAAACTCCCGAATTGAAAGCGAACGCGCGCTGTGCCTCAGACAACAAGACCTCTCGTTCCCCTGCAGTCAGCGAAAGGTTATCTAGACGCTGGCGATACCCCTTGCGATACGGAGGAATCTTGCCAATGGCAGTGAAGTCATAGAAGTTCAGCGCATCCGATTCAATGTCATAGAGTGCACCTAAGCGCGCAGCAATGACCTGCCCCCCGGAGACATCCCCGAGGTAACGGACATAGTGATGGGCCACGACCTCTACCGCGCTTCCGGACACCTCCTCCAAACGCGCAACATAGGCGGCAGTAGCTGGCAAGATTCGGATCATTTCACGCCAATCACCACCAACCAGAGCCGCCAAGTCCGCCTCCAGTGCGTAGCGCCGTTCGAGACGTGGATCGGCCACCGCGCTGCCGATCGGAGTGTGCGCCACGCTGCGGACGGCACGCTCCAACGACTCATAGACAAACCACAACTGGCCGGTCAGGTCGGCTGCAGCCGCCCTGCTCAACTGTCCCGACATGAGGCGCTGCATAAACGCAGAGCCTTCTGCATTTTCGTGAGCGTGCGCAGTTGCCTCGCGCAGCGCTGCAGACAATGGCTTATTGAGAGTAACAGTCACTGACTTCCTCCAAAGTAACGCTTACCTAAGTTCTAGATTCAATTTAAGGTTAGGCAACCCTTAATTACAAGACTGGGAAGAAAAATCAACCGAAAGGACTACCTCCCACCCACCGTCTGCGTCACGAGTGGCGCACTACCACAAAAAAGAAGCGCGACACCGGACTTACTGCCGATGCCGCGCGCATCGCTTAGGCTTTTAGCGATTGGCCGTTACTTTCATCGATGGAGAAGAGCACGGACACTATCTAGGGCTCCAGACTTTATAAAGGCCTGCCCCAAGATGGCGAACATGCTACCGATAGTCACCACACCCAAGATGTAGTTCCAGACCTTGGCGAACTTAGACCCAAAGGTAGAATCTTCACCTGCGGCCCCCTGATCTTTCCCTTTTTCGGGAGCTTCATTCGCCGGTTTATCGGATTCTGGCTTCTTAGGTTCCGGCTTCTTAGTCTCTGAAGACTCTGTATGCTTTGGGGTTTCTGGCTTCTTCGAAGGTGCTTGGCTCTGCGAGGTCGCTGGTGGCTGCGGTGCCGGCTCGTTCTGGGTCGTTTCCTCACTCTTCGATGGTGCCTGGTCCTGCGAGGTCGCCGGTGGCTGCGGAGCCGGCTCGTTCTGGGTCGTTTCCTCACTCTTCGATGGCGCCTCGCCCTGCGGAGCTTCTGGGGCCTCCGGGTTATGCTGATCCTCTGGCTCTGGACTCTTCTTCTGACCACAATCAGGGGAAACGTTGAGGGTCAGCTGAGCTTCATCAACCTTGGGGCTATATTTAGGCCCATAAAGTCCCATGAAGAGTACATCTACGCCTTCGGCCTTTTCGTCTGTCGTGCCTGGTTGCCGCTCGTAGGAAGTATCAGCGGTGGAGAGGGTGAGCGTGTTACCTTCCTTCTTCCATTGTCCCTTACCGTGAGCAAATGCTCCTTCTCCAGTACGCTTATTGGCTTCGGTTTGATCGTCCTTAGTGTACTGCGTCATATGCTTGCCTTCGACGTAATAGGCTTCGTAGCCACTACCAAGACGAACCTCATCCCCAGTTGTTTTTACAAAAGGACTCTTAACATTGGAGTACAGCGCATCATGATGGCCGGTGAAGGTAATCGAAGAGTCCTTGGTCCTGATTTCAGAAGCGGTCACGTTGCCCTGCTCATCTACCGTGACCGTCGATTTTTCAGGATCGACATCAAATCCAAAGGTGAAGTCTTTACTGTCAGGCTCGCCGTTTTCCTGAACCGAGCCAGTAGTAGTCCAGTCACCTTGGGCAATAGGGCCTTTGATGTAGCTGCGCCACGAGTGTTTGATGCCCCAATTTAAGGAGCCGGATTCGATGGTGCATGTTTCTTCCGCAGAAGCATGCGGCACGGTCAGCGCTGTCGCCGCAAGGGCGGTGACCAAGATTCTTTTAAACATGGAAGTCCTCCAGATTGTGTGAGAAGAGTGGGTTGATGGTGGGCGTGGCACGCTGTGGGTGTACCTGCAGCCCGTCGACGGATATTGGCCAGCCATACACTTGCGACAATGTGGGACTGGTAAAGACCTCATCTACGCGCCCTTGGGCTGCTAATCCCCCGCACGACAGGCATACGACGTGATCGCAATATGCAGCTGCAGCGTTGAGGTCATGCAACACCACAAGGACGGCAACACCGGCCTCGCGGGCAAGGGCTTTCACTGAGCCCAGCAGTTGTTCTTGGTGCCGGATATCCAGCGCGGCCGTTGGCTCATCGAGCAAGATAACCGGGGTATTTTGGGCAAGCACCCGTGCGAAGGCAGCGCGGGCGCGCTCGCCGCCGGACAGCGTGCTGATGTCTCGGCCCGCGAGGTGTGTGACGCCGGCGGTATCGAGGGCGGCGTCAATAAAAGCATCGTCAAGGTCCGCGTAGGCAGTTCCCTCCCAAGGGCGACGCCCCATCGCAACGACATCGCGGACGAGGAATTCGAAGGACACCGAGACGTCCTGGAGCATTACCGCACGCGTGCGCGCGAGCTCCCGTGGTGGTGCCTTGGGTGATAGTCCACCCACGGTGATCTCGCCGGAATAATCGATGTCTCCGGCTACGGCGGCAAGTACCGTGGATTTACCGGCACCGTTCGGACCGATAAGTCCGGTTACTTCGCCCGCCTGGGCAGTAAAGGACACCTGATCCACGAGGATGTGCTCCCCCACGCGAACGGTTAAGTCTTTGACGTTTATCATCAGCGCACTCCTTTGCGCATCATGCGGCGCAGCAAGATGAAGAACGTTGGGCCGCCCACCAGGGCAGTGAAAATACCGATGGGAAGATCCGCAAAGGGAATCATCGTGCGCGCTGCCACGTCGGCGAAACCAATGAGGACGGCACCGCCCAGGGCGGAGGCGGGCAGTAGGATGCGGTTTTCTGGCCCGACGATGCTGCGCAACAGGTGGGGAACGATAAGCCCCACAAAGCCGATGAGGCCGGCAAAGGAAACAGCCGCGGCGGTCAGCACTGCCGATGCCACGATTGCCACGATGCGCAGCCGCGGCACGTTTACGCCGGTGTGCGCGGCGGCGCGCTCGCCGAGCGCGAGGACGTCCAGCTGCTTGCCCAGGCGCAGGGCCACCGCGAGGCCTACCACCACGATGGGAAGTACCGCCCAGACGTGTTTCCACTGCGAACCGTTGAGGGAACCCATCTGCCAGAAGATGATTGCTTCGCGGTTTGCGGTCGGTGCCAGGTACACCATGAAAGAGATGATCGCGTTGCATACCGCATTGATGGCGATGCCGGTGAGAATCAGGTGTACCACGGCCACGCGTCCGTTGTAGCGCGCCAGCTGATAGATAATGAAGGTAACCAGCAGCGCGGTCAGGAAGGCCGCGGCGGGAACGGTGAAGGTACCGAAGAACTCGATATTAAAGACGATGACTACGGCAGCACCGACGCCCGCGCCGGAGGTGACGCCGATAATGGAGGGTTCTGCCAAGGGGTTGGCAAATACCGCCTGCATCAACGTACCGGCTACGCCCAAGGCTGCGCCCACCACAAGCCCCAAGACCAAGCGCGGTAGGCGGATGTCCCACACCACGCTGGCGGTCAAGGAATCCTGCGCGTGTCCAGCTGCCAAAATAGGAAAGAGATCAGACAGCGGTACATAGTATTGCCCCAGCACGACGGAGATGAGTGCCGCGAGAACGGTGAGGATGCCCAGCAGTACGAATACCCAGGTGCGCTGAGTCCGCCGGCGCGCGAAGGTATCCGTCTCCTTACTCATTGTCTGGGTCATACACAGCCTTTGCTAGCTTCACCAACGTCTGCCCGGTCATGGGACCGAAGGCCAACGACTGACCGTCCGGGATGGTTACAATGCGCTTCTTTTGGCCGGCGGTGGTCTGAGCAACACCAGGTCGCTCCAGCAAGCCATCAATGCCGCCGGTGGATTCCAAGCCATTTGTCATCATGATGATCACCTCTGGGTTGATGCGCGCCAGCGCCTCTGCATTGGCGGGTTCTGCATAAGAAAGATTGTTTTCCGCAGCCAGATCCACACCGCCAATGCCTTCAATCAGGTCCTGGGCACCAGTGCCTTCACCCATGATGAAGAAGACACCGCCGTTTCCACGTGCGTACAGGAACGCCATACGCATCGGATCATCGGGAACCAAGTCCTTGATGGCTTCCCTTGCTTCTTCGATTTCCTTGTTGGATCGATCGGCTAGTTCGCGTGCTTCGTCGGGTAAGCCGAGGGTATCGCCAAGCGTGGTGATGTCTTCACCCACGGAATCGATGGTGCGCTCAGGTTCCATGACCACGGTGGTCACGCCCGCCGCGCGAATTTGGTCGATAGCATCGCGCGGGCCAATGGAGTGATCCACGATAAGAAGGGTGGGATTGAGCTCCAGCACCGCTTCCACGTTGATATTGTGGCCGCCTTCGGTCACCACTGGGAGGTCTGCCAAGTTGGGCTCGGTGGAAGACACCGTGCGGCCGACAATATTATCGGCAAGCCCCAAGCCGCTGAGCGTCTTCGTATAGGTGCCATAGATATCCAACGCGAGGATGCGGGAGGCATCGGTGACGGTGACGTCGTAACCATCGGCATCAGTAAGCTCCACCGGAAGCGCTGGCTCCGCCTTATCAGTAACCGGCTCAATATCGTCAAAGTCTTTGACATCGCTGACGCCCTCAAAGGACCTGGGGTCCGAGAGATCGGCGGGATCCGGCAGCTGATCCGTGTAGCTACCCTGCACACCGCAGGCGGTAAGGCTAAAGATGCACAGGAGCGGCACGAGGAAACGAAGAACGAGTTTCACGGCAATCCTTCTAAGAGTTGTTCATGACAAGGCGGCTGGTGGAACCGCCGGCAATGATCAATCCGACGATGAACAGCAGTAGATAGGTGGTCGGGTTATCCATGTTTCCGCCGGGAGACGTGGCGGACTTGACCTTGAACTTGTTCGATCCGTCCTCGTATCCCTGCGAGGAATCACCAGAATGCGCTGCATCCCCGGCTGCGGCATGAGCGCCGCCCTTGGAAGCAGAGCCGCCCTTTCCATTTCCGCCCGCGCCGGCGCCACCGGATCCAGAACCGGAGCTTGCACCGCCGCCACCGGATACGGCGCCGCAATCAGCGCTTCCGCCCAAGGTGGCGTGGAAGCTCAGCGGATCCAACTGAAGACCCGGCTCATAGAAGTCGGCGAAGGCGTGAGAACCGGTTTCAGAAAGCGATACTGAAGCTTCACCAGATACGGCATCGGAGCCAACATCGAGGGAGCTAAAGTTCAAGCTGCCAATGACGGTGCGTCCGAAGTCCTTCTTCTCGCCTTCCATATTGGAAGAACGCACGTCACCAATGAGTTCACCAGAGTTGCCGTTGAAGGTGATCTCCAAGTTGGCAATGTTCAGATCCAGCTTGCCGTGGTGGCCAGAGAACTGGATGCTTCCGCCATATTGCACGGAGCCCGCATTATCTTTTACAGCGCCGGAGTTACCTGTGAATTGGAAACGACCATTTTCATATCCCACGCCAGATAGATCCCATCGGCCTTGCGCAATAGAGCCGGTGATATAGGACTGGAAGGACTTCTTTACGCCCCACTGTGCTGTAGCTTGGGTGACACCAGTAGCTTCACAGACGGCACCGTCGCCGCCGGATGCACCCGCGCCCGAATTACCTGAGCCCGAGGCGCCGGAGTTAGCGGATCCAGAGTGCGCAGGACCCGATCCCGCTGCTTTCCCAGTTCCTGAAGCACCGCCGCTTCCGCCCGAACCGGAGTTACTCGGTGACGAATTTCCCGATGCAGAGTTAGTAGAAGCCGAGTTTCCTCCAGTGGAGTTCGACGTACCCGAAGCAGAGCCACCCGAATTCGAGTTCGACTCACCACGGTTATTGAAAGACTCCAGCTCATCAAGGAATGCCTGGGTATTGCCCATAAACGTGGTAATACCGTTCATCGTGTCATTGGTCTCAGACAGGATGTCCATGGCTTCCTTATTAAAGCCCGTGAAGGAACCCGTGATAGAGGTCAATGGGCGCTTCGAACCGCCACCGGAACCGGAACCAGAGCCGCCAGAGCAAGAACCATCTAGCGCAATGGTCCCGGAGGACGGATCGAGGACTTCACCCTCTTTGTAGAATCCAGTGAAAAGTTTGACGCCACCGGAGGTCAGGGATGTTGAGCCGGCCAAATCTACCTTTTCAGCTCCGTCTTTTACCGGATTATCCAGATTGATGGTGGCGATCACTTCGTCATCGCCTCTGATTTGTTTACCGCGGCTATAGTCTTGCCGGTTCAATTCGTAGGAAACATAGTCCACGGAGATCTTTGCCTGGTTACCAGACGCCTTGACCTTGAAGTCCGACATCGTCATGTCCAGGACCCCTTCATGGCCGGTAAAGCTCAGCGTGCCGTTGAACGGAATCGTGACGTTTCCACCAGAGACATCAGGCTTTCCCGCGGTAAAGACGAACGCACCATCGCCCGTTTCGTCCCCCTTAAAACCAATGCCATTGGCACCCCAGCCACCGCGGGCAATATTTCCCTTGATGTAGCTGCGGAATGACTGCTTGAGGCCCCAATTCCATGTGCAGGCCTCGTCTGCGTGGGCAACCGGAGTAGAAGATAGAAGCGGGGCGAATCCCGCCATGAGGAACGCCGCGACAATGACACCGAACGCCGACCTCCACAGTTTACGAATCATGTTGAGAACCTTGTTTCTCGCTAAAAGAATGTATAGGCTACGCTTACTTAGGTAAGCATATCCTGACCGATTTTCTTTCAGCTGTCAATAACTACCCCCAATAAGAAAACAATGCAGAACTACCCCCACCGAGACATCTTCACCAGCATCTACCCCGATGTCGATCCCACTCAGAGCTTCCCTCTCACAATCGGCGAACGCTTCTCCTTAGCGCTTTCCGTCGGCGTATTCATGTTTGGCGGCGTGAGCGGAAGCCTGCTCATCGCTGGCATCGGCTTGGCCTTTGTGGTCGCCTGCTCCTTCGCCCTATCCCAAAAGGCCCCGCGCCGCATCCGCACAGAGGCGCGCAGCCGGTTCCCCCGGGAACCGTGGGCCGAACAGCCCAGTCTCCTCGTCCCCGCAGTGTGGGCAATCATCGCAGTAATCGCGGCCTTGGCGTGGTGGTTTACCCCCGTGAAGTACCTCATGTGGAGCGCGGGCACCATGGCTGTCATCGCAGCTACTGCAACATGGTTCCTCCCTACCGTGCAGCGCCGCCGCTCGCGGGCCGCACACGCAAAGCAGGATGCTTAAATTACCCAAAGACCCAAGCTCCCCTGCCGCAGAAAACAAAAATAGGCCCCGACCTGCATTAACAGGTCGGGGCCTTGCGCGGTGGCGGCGGGATTTGAACCCGCGGTTGGGGGTTACCCAACAATCGCTTTCGAGGCGATCACCTTCGGCCGCTCGGACACGCCACCGCGTTCCAGATTACGGGAGGACCCCCGATGCAACAAAATCGCCGCGCCGGCACTAAGCCAGCGCAGCGATTTCGCTAGGAAGGGACTATAAAATTAGTCCTTCTTCAGGCCACCGATGATGTCGTTGGCCTTGTCCTTGATGCTGTCAGCAGCATCGGACAGCTTGTCCTTAGCCTCGGAAGCGACCTGATCGGCCTTGCCCTCGTTGGCTACGTCTTCGTTACCGGTTGCCTCGCCGAAAGCTTCCTTTGCCTTGCCTGCGAGGTCGTCCTTCTTGTTTTCCAAATCGCCCATTTTCTCTCTCCTTAAATGAGTCGCTTACAGTGTGACAGCCACTATACCCACTTTTCGCGCAAAGTGGTGAAGAATTTTTCTAGCAACGCCACGCAGTCCTCTTCAAGCACGCCGCCGCGAACCTGTGGGGTAAAGGGGGCGGTGGGGGCACGCAGGATATCGACAAGCGAGCCGCACGCACCCGTCTTCGGCTCAAAGGCGCCAAACACCAGTGAGCTTATCCGCGCGGCTTGCAGGGCGCCGGCACACATGGCACAGGGCTCCAAGGTGACCACGAGCTCGCAGCCGGTCAGGCGCCAACCATCGCCGTGGATGCGCACCGCCTGGCGGATGGCCTCGATCTCGGCGTGGGCGGTGGGATCGCGCAATTGCTCGCGGCGGTTGACGCCGGTGGCGAGCTCGCGGCCGGCGGCATCATAAAGCACCGCCCCAACCGGCACGTCGCCGGCGGGGGTTTGGCGCGCCACCGCGAGGGCGCGCTGCATGCGTTCCTGCGCGCGCTGCAGGGGCTTAGGCGTTATCAATGACGTCTTCTAGCTCATCCCCAAAGCCCAGGTCGCCGGCAATGCGCAGGAGCATATCGGAGGGCCAATCGTCCTCATCGTCGATGATATAGCCCACCTGATCCTCGGATAGGCCCAGGTCAGCGAAGATATCGAAGTCGCCCTCGCCGTAGGGTTCGGCCTCTTCCGGGTCCACGTCTGGAATCTCATAGTCATTGAGCTCCATGAAGTCCGCGGCAAAGTCATCGTCAACGCCGTAGGTGGCGTCCGAAATTAGCATTTTCACCCCGCCGGGCACGGGCCGCACGGCAATGAAGTAGGCGTCCTCGACGCAGAGAAGGGCGAAAGCCGCACCTTCGGAGCGCAGGGAGCGCACCGCGGTGATGGAGGTTTGCGGGTCCTCAAAGTCATCATCGAAGCTGCGCACGACCCATTGTCCCTCGTTGCGGGCGACGGTAACCGCGAAAGAGTAATTTTCGTTGCTCATACCTCGTGAGATTAGTCGTGTTGTGCCACAATTGTCACCGTGAGTTCTCAAGATGTTCAACGCCCCATCTGCATTATCGGCCTCGGCCTCATCGGTGGTTCCTTGCTGCGCGATCTCGCGGGCTATAACCACGACGTATTTGGATACAACCACTCGACGTCCGCCGCCCGCACCGCAGTCAAGCAGGGGTTTGACGTCAATGATGACTTGCCCGCGGTGCTTAACCGCGCCGAGGTTGAAGAGGCGCTCATTGTGATCGCCGTTCCCATGACCGCGGTGGGCAGCGTCTTGGATGCCATTCAGGAACACGCCCCTAGCTGCGGCATCACGGATGTAGTCTCCGTGAAAACCCCCGTGCGCCAGCAGGTCTGTGACCGCGGCATGGAGGATCGCTACGTGGGAGGGCACCCCATGGCGGGTACCTCGAAATCTGGGTGGGATCACTCCCAGACGGGGCTTTTCCGCCGCGCCGCGTGGGGCATTACCTACGATTACGCCGCCGATTATGAGGCGAGCGGGGGAAAAATCCCCAAGAAATGGATTGAGACTTTCACCGATGTCGTGCGCATGACCCAGATGGTGCATGCGGAGGCGGTCCCCATTCGCGTGGCCAACCACGATGCGGCGGTCGCCCGCATTTCGCACCTGCCGCACGTTTTTGCGGAAACGCTCGCCATGGTCGGCGATAATGGCGGCATTTTGGCGCAGTCCTTGGCCGCCGGGTCCTTTAAGGATGCGACCCGGGTGGCGGGCACCCGCCCTGACCTCGTGCAGCAAATGTGCGAGACCAATGCCCCCGCCCTCGTAGAGGCTTTGGACGAGGCGCTGGAGCTGCTTCACGATGCCCGGGAGAAACTCGCCGCCCCCGAGCCTTCCATCGCCGAGCTTACCGATGCCGGCTACCGCGCCCACACCCGCATCGAAGCCAGGTCAGGCGCGCGCAAGGAATCGGTCTCCCCGGTCAAGATTTCCTCCCGCCCGGTGCTGCGCCTGCACCCCGGCGGCCCGAAGTGGGTGGCGCAGCTGCGCCAGACCGAATCCTTGGGCGGGCGCATCGAGATTTTTTAGCGGCGCGACGTGCGGGCGGCACCGTTGCCAGCACCGGTAGCGAAGGTGCGCGCGGCCGCCGCGGCACCGATAAGGCCAATGGCCGCTACCGTGAAGTAGATCCACGGGCGGTCGCCGCTGGTCTGCGGCGTTGCCTGCGGAGTAGGCGTGGTCTCCGCGGTCAAGACGGCGTCCTTATCCTTACCGCTAATCACGCCGTCTACCCAGTCCTTGGTGCCGGCGAGCGTGGTGATAGCCGCGCTTGGGGAGGGCAGATCCGGGTCCGCATTGGAGGTACCCGCGGTAGCAAGACCCGCAAGCTTTCCGTTAACAAAGAACGGTCCACCGGAATCGCCACCCTGCATGCCGGCATTACCGGTGGAGTGGACATCGAGGATCGGGCTGCTGATCATCGGGGCCATGCCGCCTTGGCCAGGCTGCATTACTTCCCCACCGTTGCCGTCAGGCTTGACAATCTGCGGCTGCTCGGCGCCCGGCTTGGTGGCACCCGGCGAGACCACCTTGGGCTTATCCGATCCCGAACCAGATCCCGGCATCTTGAGGCCGGGCATGGCCTCTTCGGCCGGCACGGATTCGTAGCCTTCAGGGACCTTCATGTCTGCATCCGGCTTGGAGCCGCCCGGCATCTTGAGACCGGGCATGGCTTCCTCAGCGGGCACGGACTCGTAGCCTTCAGGGGCTTCCTTATCGGCGCCTGGCTTCTGTGCGGCGTCATCGCTTGGCCCGCCGCCCAGGATTTCGGAGACCTTCATCTCTGCCATCGGCAGCTGGCCCTTGCGCGCCATGGAGGAGCTGCTGCTCCAGCCGTACAGGGTGCCAAGGTCGCCGGTCTCTGGAATATCGGTGGAGATCTTGGCCGGCTCGATATCAGTGACGGGCTCGGTGAGGTGGAGGAGTCCGGCATCGGAAAGCGGGGATAGCGCCCACGAATCCGCGTCATAGACCTTGCCTCCCAAGCGGGCCTGGGTGCCTTCGTTATTGACGGACTGCAGGCAGTGGCGGGCGGTAAGCACCCACTGCCTATCCACGAGCGTGCCGGTGCAGTCGCCGAAGTTGCCTATGCGGCCCATCTTGAGCGCGGCGACGGTCTGGGACTCGGCGTTATCGGGGGCGGGTTCGCCGTGCTCAAGGGCGCTGGCGGGGGCCGCCAACATCCCGATGATACCAGCGGTGGTCAAAGCGGTAGCAATTTTACGCGACATGTTAGTCCTTCTTTCCAGCAGGAACGGCGAGTTTAACGGCGGAGGAGACGGCCTTTTCAAGGGGGCCTTGGCCCAGGAATTTCCGCCAGATGGTGGCGAGTACGAGGAATAGGCCAATAAATGCCCACGCCCACGCGGTGTTGTGCAGTGAGATGTGGCTTTGCCAGTAATAAGCGGAGAGCACGTGCAAGACATAAACGGTCAGGGACATCGTGCCCATTGCGGCCAAGGGGTAGACGAGCTTGGGTACCGCGCTGCCAATGAGCAGGCACAGGTGCAGCACTACGGCGGCCACTGCAACGGAGAGCAGGATTTCGCCCGCGACGCCGGTGTGGCCGGTAAAGCGCAGCCAGCTGGGAATATCCGGCTCGAAGCGGAAGTAGGTACCGACGGCGGCAATCACGGCACTGGAGGCGGTGACGATCCACTGCAGCGCCGTGCGGTAGCTACCTGGGCGGATGTAGACCTCGAACAGCAGCATGCCGGCAAGGAAGTACGCGATCCATGCCAGCAGTGGGTAGACCTGCGGCAAGGTAAAAGGCGCGTAGTGCACGGTCGAGGCAATGGCCGCGACGAAGAACAGTGCCAGCTTCCACCACACATTCAGCGGTGGCACCCAGGACACCACCATCATGGTGATACCCATGGCAATAAGCACGACCTGAATTTGCCCACCGACTGGCAATAGCGCCAATCCGATAAGCGTAATGATGGCGCCGCGAGCGATTAGCCGCAACAGCGTCTGCATGGAATAGTTCTTGCCAATGAGCATCATCGTCACTCCGGCGATAATGGCAAATAGGGCGGCCGGAAGACCCGACAAAATGACCTTGGTACTCCATACCAACGAGGCCATGTGCAAAATAATCATGCCAATAATGGCAAGTGAACGGGCCATATCCAGCCCGACGATGCGCGATGATGAGCTCACCTAGCACTCTCCTTCACAATGTGATGAGACGCAGTGTTTTCCACCACGACCCATATTTATAACGACTCTCTTTTTCTACAATAGAAGTCTGGGAGGTTGCTGTATCAACAGTTTGCATGCCCTGTGTCTTATAAATGCCGTTATTACCCCCGGCCAATATTGCCGCCCCACTCTCCCGCCGACCACAGAAGAGTGCACCCACTTTCCCGGCCTCACCGTGCGACGGAAGGAGATGCAACCGTTCCTAGGTGATCAATCAGTTTTGCGATTTCAGGGTGAGCAAGCAGCTTCTTTTCAATCGCATCGATCTTGGTCTTATGAGCTTAATTCTCGTCCTGCCACAGTAGTCATCTTGGTCCATCCCCTCAGGCAGGTTGGGAACCCACACACAAACCATCAGAGACCCTCTTGGTAGATGACCTTGAGACTTACTCGCATACGGGGAGCAAATTGAACTCGGATGCCTTAGGTAGTGTGCGCAGGACTGAAATTGCCGCTATCAAACAGGAGATAACCGAGCACAGAGCACATAGCGCCATGCTTGCCTGAAAACCCATTGCGGCGAGAATTGCACCCGCGCTGGCGGACGCGATGATTGGTAGCAACCCCATCATCAGACGCGCTCCTGCCGAGCATTTTCCTATTTTTTCGGGAGGTGCTGATAACGCAAGCACTCCCCCGGAGTATGAGTTGCAGGCAATGGAGGGAACTACGATGAAAAATGCTGCAACTGCAATAAGTGGCCAATACTGAGAAAATATAAGAAGGAACAGATACCACAGTAGCTCCCAAAACATCGTTACTCGGATGATGTTTCTTCCTGGAAATTGCTTGATGAGGCGGTCTTGAAGAAGTCCTCCAACAATCATTCCAAGGGCGAACATGGCTGAGGTGAGGCCGATTATCCAACCATCAACTTTGAGGTATGCCAGCCATAGGTCAACGGACGCGATGAGGAAAAAATTGGCGAAGTTGGAGAAAATATCGATGCTGAAGATTGTTCGGAGCATCGGATATTTCCAAATCCAAGTCAAAGAATATTTGCTATCGGACCAGAACTCTCGAAACGAATACTGTTGTTCACTACTTGACCTCCCCAGGTCCATACTGATGGTTCTTGAAGCATAAAGCGGACCCAACCCACACAAAGTTTGTACGATAAAGGGAATAACTGGGGCTAGACCGTAGAGAAAGCCGCCTAAAGGTAGTCCGACCATCCAGATAATGTTGTCTCGAGTTTGGTTACGGCCTTGCGCTTGAACAAGCAAATTCTCAGGAATGATGAATCTCAAAATGGCGTTGGTTAGGCCTCCGAAGGTGCCTGTAATCATTCCTGCAAACAGGCTAAAGAAGAACAAAAGCATGAAAGTGAATTTGCCCAAGTAAAGCAGTAACGAGAAGGTTGACCAGATGCCAATTTGGCTCAGCCCATAGAAGAAAAGTAACTTCTTCTTGTTAAAACGATCGATGATCATGCCGGCTGGGATCGTCATGATCATCGATCCCGCCGAGCTTGCGGCGCCAATCACTCCCGCTTGACTTAAGCTCCCAGTGAGGTAGTAGCTCGCAAGTGAAATAGGGATAGCTACGAGGGATGCCCCCAAGGCGCTTGCTGTATCAGCGAAGAACCACCGTAGATAGTCAGGATGGTTCTTGCGTACGATGGTCCAAAATTTTTGATCAGAAGTATTATAATCCTGCATCGTGTCTCTCAATGTTTGGCACCCGCGACTGAAAGCTCATGCGCGCAGCATGAACCCAGCGCCGGATTTCCGGAATGGGTAATTCTCACGGGTCAACCTCTTGACCCGCCGCAACTCGCGGAGTGTCAAACAGGATTTATTGATGCAGTAATGTGAACATGATGTGCTCCAGGTACTATGCCATTAATCTCGGCTCAGTGACTATATGGTCCGGGCCGGTTTTAGGACCGGGCGGTTTGAGTGCCTTCCTGGGTTTGGTACCATTGGTTAGCGTACTCAGTCGACGGGATAAACCCTAGGCTCGAATGAGGATAATAGGTATTATAGCGCTGTGACCACAGTCGCAGGCAACGCGACGCATGGGCGGGGGTAGTCGAATATCTCGTCCTCTCACAGCTCGTCACGTAGCCGGTTGTGGAAGAACTCCACAAACCCGTTATGCCAGGGCATTCCCGGTGGGATGAACGCCTCGACAGTATCGTGCTTAGCTGCCCAGTAAGTCAGCTCAGAGCGTGTCAAGTTGTTTGTGTGTGGGGCTGGGTTTATAGGTATTTGTCGAAGCTGTCGGGGTAGGCCACGGCCATTTGGTTAATGGCTTGTTTCCAGCCGGAAACTCGGGCTCCTTCCATGAGTCTGCCGGCTGTCGCTGAGACTCGTTTGCCTTGCTTTGCCCTCTTTGCGGCTCGTTTGTCTTCGATGTTGCAGATCATCAACCACAGCGTCTTTATCGCTGATTCATCGTTGGTGAACTGCACCCTGTTGCGGGTAGCTTTACGCAGCTGGTTGTTGAACGACTCAATGGAGTTCGTCGTATAGATTACCTTTCTGGCTGCTGGTGGGAACTGCAGAAACGGTACGAAACGCGCCCACGCATCACGCCAGACCTTGACTGAGCGGGGATATTTCTCACCCAGCTCGGAGGCTTCAAATTCGTCTAAAGCAACCTGTGCTGTGGGCTCGTCCGTGGCAGTGTAAATCTTTTTCAACGCGGCTGATACGCCCCGGCGATCCCCGTAGGCTACCCACCGGTTAGCGGCGCGAATCAGGTGCACGATACAGGTTTGCACCATAGAGTTCGGCCAGGTTGCCTCAACTGCCTCTGGCAGGCCTTTCAGCCCGTCACAGCAGACGATAAAGACGTCCTTGACCCCACGGTTAGAAAAGTTGGCGCATACCTGCGCCCAGAATGAAGCGCCTTCTTCCTTGGCAATCCACAATCCTAAAATGTGCTTAATACCGTCGAGATCCACGCCGATTGCCATGTACGCAGATTTGTTGACTACTCGGCCGTCGTCGCGGACTTTAATGCGCAACGCGTCCAGGAAAACCACGGGGTAGAACTCGTCTAGCTGGCGGTTTTGCCAGACCATAACCTCATCGAGCACGGCGTCAGTAACCGCAGAAATCGTCTCATGGGAAATATCGACACGCATCGCCGTTGCCATATGATGCTGGATATCCCTAATTGTCATCCCACCGGCATACAAGCTGACGATCATGTCATCAACATCAGTCAAGCGCCTAGAACCTTTAGGGACCATAGTCGGAAAGAATGTTCCAGCCCGATCCCGAGGGACATCAACGGTGACTGGCCCGTAGTTAGAATCCACGGTCTTTGGATACGACCCGTTGCGGTAATTGTCTGTTCTAGCTGCAGCTTTAGCGCTCCTGTCGCCAGACTCGTAGCCCAGGTGGGCATCCATTTCAGCGTTGAGTCCCCTGGTAATCGAGGCTTGTAACATGCCGCGAACTAGGTCGTTGGCATCCGTTGTGGACGTGCCTAGGTCATCAATCAGTTTCGCGATGTCAGGATTAGCAAGCAGCTTCTTTTCAATCGCATCAATCTTGGCCTTATCAGCCGGATCTCGTCTCGCCACAGTAGTCATTCTGGTCCATCTCCTCATGCAGGTTAGGTACCCACACACAAACCATCAGACACTCTCTGGTGTGCTTTCCGGGTGAGTAAAAACAGACCACGATGCCCGGTATGTGCTGGGCAAATGAAGAAAAACGGAACCACATCCAAAGGCACAACCAGGTGGCGGTGCAAAGACCCGAACTGCGGCAGCTCCACGACACGAACCCGCACCGATCTCACTCAGGCCTGCGACTTTAAAGCCTTCATCTCCTATGTCACCTCCACAGTGACGTTGTCTGAACTCGCCGGGCAACAAAGGGTGAGTCGTTGGACACTTGATCGCCGATTGAACCGTTTTGGCTCATCGACGTCCCCAACGACGGTGCCCCGCAGCGCGTCTACGAGCAGATCTTCATCGACGCCACCACGTCATTGCTTGGCACTGGACCAAACACGAAACTGTCCACGCATACACGCAGCTTCTTCGCAAAATCGCCGAGCCGCTCTGCGTCGTCATCGACGTCGGACAAGGCGCACTCACCGCGATTAAAGCCTGCTGGCCAAACGCGATGATTCAGCGTTGTCTCGTCCATGCGCAACGCGTCATCCGCCGCTACACCACCTCACGGCCGCGCACCGACGCCGGCAAAACCATCTACGCACTGGCGCTGAAACTAACCCGTGTCACCACACTCGAACAGGCACGGGAGTGGACGCTACGTCTGCACGACTTCGGTCAGGTATTCAAAACATTCCTCAACGAGAAAACACCCGTGCCAAAGGAACGCCGAACACTCAATAACCAGTGGGAATGGACTCATCTGCGAATACGCAAAGCCTACAACTCACTGCTGCACCTATCGCGCAACAATTGGTTGTTTACTTACCTTAAGCCACCACCGAATGTGCCTGATCCTAAGCGCTGGGCTTCAACGACAAACAGTCTTGAAGGCGGCATAAACGCCCAGCTCAAACGCATCGCCGATGCGCACCGAAGCAGGTCAGGGGAACGCCAACGAAAAATGCTCGAGTGGTACCTCCACACCAAAAAGCAACTGCCTGACGATCCGCTAAATATCGCCAGGCAGTGCAATTATGGCCAAGATCAACTCGCCAAAGTCAACGATCTTGCCGAAGAAAACCACAACAAAGCCGACCAAGAAACAGGCCGACTGGGGTTGCCCGCAAATCGTGGACACGTAGTTAAGCTGCTTAGGGGTTAAGCAGCGGCCTTCTTATTACCATTTTGATCAGCGAGCTGGGCTTCGAAATCGACGGGGCTTACCATCCCGATGGACGAGTGGCGACGGCGCCGGTTGTAGACAATCTCAATCCAGCGAGCCACCGCCTTCCGGGCTTCGTTGCGGGTTCGCCATTCCTTCCGATCGTAAAATTCGGTCTTCAATGTCGACCAGAACGACTCGGCCATCGCATTGTCAAAGCAGACACCAGTACGGCCGACCGATTGTGCAATCCCTAGTTCTTGACAGACCTGCCACAGCTGTTCGCTGGTGAACTGGGTACCACGATCGGCGTGGAAGACCACGCCGTCGGGTACTTCACCACGCAGGGTGTAAGCCATGCGCAGTGCACGTTCAACTAGGTAAGAATCCTGCACACTATCCATGGACCAGCCTAGGACTCGGCGGGAGTGTCCATCGCGGATAACGCATAGGTACAGCCAGCCCTCATTCGTGCGTAGATAGGTAATATCCGACATCCACACTCGATTAAGCTGCCCTTGATCAAATAGGCGTTTCACTAGGTCTGGAAGCGTTGACTTCCGCTTGGATTGAATCGTCGTTACGGGAACAAACGCCCTGGGTGAGATGCCTTCAATACCCATCATCCGCATGCGTTTGGCCACGGTTTTGCGATTCACATAGACCCCACCCTCGGCGAGTTCTGCAGTAATCCGTGGGGCACCGTAGACTTCGTCAGAATCTTCCCAGATGTCATGAATTTTCCTGTCTAACTGGTCGAGGAATCTCTGACGCTGATTTTCACCACGAAGCCGTACTGCTTGAGCCTTTTGCCATTTATAGTAGCCAGAACGAGAAACCTCTAATAACCTGCTCATTCGTTTGATGCTGTAGTTCGCCTTCTCCTGCTGCATTAGCTCAAATTTTTCCGATCGCGTTGCTTCGCAGCGAAGAAGGCGGTGGCTTTTGACAAGAACTCATTATCCATCTTGGCCTCAGCTAACTCACGACGCAGGCGAGCGTTTTCGGCCCGTATATCGGCATCACTGCGGCCATCTACCGAGCCTTGGCGTTCCCGCTCAAGTTTGACCCACCTGCCTAAAATTGTGGCCGATACGCCAATTTCCTTAGCCACATGAGCGATTGGGCGCCCAGACTCAATGACCAGTCTGGCGGCCTCCTGCCGGTACTCCGGGGTGTACTTCTTCCTTGACGAACTCACAATGAACATCCTCTCCTACGGACACAAGATCCGCACTAATCGGGTGTCCACTAAACGAGGGTAACCTCAGATCGGTGGCACTATCTCCCTTACCCACCAAAACAATCAATGCACTGCGACACTTTCATGGAAGGACACCGACAAATGATCTCCCTAGCAATTGTTGATGATGAGCAGCTGATTGCTTCTTCGCTAGCCACCTTGTTAGAACTGGAAGACGATCTTAAGGTGACCGAGACCTTCGCTTCCGGTGAAGAGGTGATCTCTTGGTGGAAAAGGGCCAGTACCCTCGACTCCCCACTGCCCAATGTGCTGGTTACGGATCTGCAGCTCGGAGGCATTGATGGTGTCGAGCTAGCACAGGAAATTTCGCGCCTGTCGCCCCAAACGGCTATCGTCATAGTTACGAGCCATTCGAGGCCACGCCAACTGAAGCGAGCGCTGACATCCGGTGTACAAGGATTTCTGCCGAAAACCGCGACTGCAGAAGAATTTGCCACCGCGATTCGAACGGTACACGAAGGCAGAAGCTTTATCGACCAAGAACTGGCAGCTACAACCATCACCGCAACTTCCAGCCCGTTGACTGAACGCGAAGCCGAGGTTATCGAAGCCGCTGGTAACGGAGGCTCGATAGAACAAATTGCCAAGGAGGTATTCCTGGCTACCGGAACAACTAGGAACTATCTGTCCTCGGCAATGGCTAAACTTGGTGCGCAGAACCGATTCGAAGCATATTTGCGCGCCCAAGAATTAGGCTGGATTTAGAGCGAAAATTCTAGTCCTTCGCCACCGTCAGCGGTATCCATCTATTCGTAGGCACCATTCGCAATCGAGCGAGCAGACCTTGGATTCTAAGGGTCGTTCCAGCGGTGGCCATTAAGCACTCTCTCGTCATGCGTGGAAGTCTGGCTGCGGACGCTGGACAAATTTGACTAGCTTCTTATATGGCTCTGGATGTGGTGATTGCTGCAGAACCGTCATCGGACCTGACCCCGGAAAGTGGACGCGTAGGGGCCAGGCCCGCGTATTTGTTCGTTCGTCTATAAACCACTCCAAACAGGCAAATAGTGGAGCGGGTCAAGGAAAGTAAGGGGAGTCATTCTCAAAGCATTTAAAACACCTTCACTTGCAGTTTTCTTCCAATGAGGTTCTGCCTAACTGGTTAGCCGCAAGGGGATCGTATATTACTTACGGTATTGCCCCTTACACCGCCCCCGTGGGCGTTTGAGTCCCTCCGAGCGTTAATACAGCAAGTATCGACAGTGAATAATTTTCGTTATACGATATTTTCATGCCTGTGAACATCACTCAAGACCAACTCGACAATTGGGTTTCCGAAGCAGAAGAAGGCTACGACCCAGAAGTGTTGAAAAAGCGCGGACGTGGACGCCCCGGTCGCGGGGCAGAGCCTGCTCAGGTTGTCGCTGTGCGCCTGACTGCCGATGAACTTAGCGCCCTAGATCGCCTAGCTACGGAAAAGAATCTCACCCGATCTGAGCTTGTCCGCCAAGCAATCAGCGCACTCACGGCGGCATGAGAACAGCCAAATCTGCCACTAAACACGGTATTGCAGAAACCGACGGAATCTATGCAGCTTCCTATCCACTGTGGATAGAGCCTCTTGACGATGCTGGGGTTGCCCGCAACTATGTCGCTTCGCTCAGGGAAGGGATTTAAAGATGAGTGTGTACCTGCGGCGAGATATTGATTATCTGCTAGCCCCGTATTCTTATGATCAGTTATTTTTGAAGCTGCCTTTCGATTATGCGGTTGAGGCTGCCGCACGGTCACGTGTTTTCCACACGCCTTTAGACACAGCTAATAGTTACTGGTCACAGCAGTATGTAAACATTGATACCACCGTCGATGATCTTCCCCATGCGCTGCGTCTTGGGGTGCACGATCCGCAGTTTCCTCGTCGTTGGGCAGCAGTTTTGGAAACCACGAATCCCGATTGGGTGTGGTTTATCAGCGATGATACGAGCAACAATCACGACTTTTTCGCAACCGTTAGGTATAACGGTTCTATTCCTTTTGTTCCCGGTATGACACAGCTACGTATCGTGGATGAGCCAGATGAACGCAAAATCGTCACAGGATGGAACTACCGCTCAGGCAACAAGTGCCTCATCATCGACACCTACGATATGGATGCTGCTATCGGCAAACGCGCCCCTGTCGCTGAAATCCGAGGAAACAATACCTTTATTGTAGGGATCGGGGAAGGAGAATCCCGGTTCCAAGCTTTTACCGACTGGCCTGACGGCGAAGAATTTGCCTTCCCCGGACTAGAACGACTCAAAACCAAAAAAGGTCCACTACGCAAGCGGTTTACTACCGAAGATCTCTTCGAATGCGCACAACTTTTCGGACTCGATCCCTTCAACAGGCAATTCCTCACCGGGCGTGCAACACTCATCAATAGTGGATACCCTTTGCCTAAAAAGTACGGACCATGCGCTTTATTTGAACGTCGTGAACACACCTGGGACCGCGAACACGAAGGGAACTAAAGACAATGACGAAGTATTTCTACACCAATTCCATCGCACCGGTATCCCATGCTGTGGCGCTTCTTCGGTTTCCACTATCTACCGTTGTTGAAGAATTTCAACAGTGGGCATCAGGAATAGAAAGCATTTATACAAGGGAGTATTTCCACAGGAAGAAGCAAAAGGTTGAATGTGTAGTTCATGCGGACAAGGTATCGGCCAGTAGGAACCAGCTTGCAGAGTTACTTAAACCGCAAAATCACATTACGCAGTTTGTATTCGTCCCCACCGAGTCAGAATGGACTGCAGTTTTTAGCCCCTGCTGCTTTACCAAAGCGCCAAAGATGCCACGGATTGGTGAATTTGCCTACCTTTTGGCGCGCAAGAAAGAAATTGAGTCACAAGTTCCTTACTACATCGAAATCAAGCACACGCCGTGGGTAGATACCGACGATGTAGCCTTTTTCCATCGCGCAAGCTACGGAGAAATAGAGTTTATGATGTGCGCGCTTCCCTCCGAATTACCCGATGACCCTTTAGGCCGATTTGATTGCTGCTTCTACAGATCTTTTAGCAGCCACAAACAGTTAAAAGCTGATGGTACGCTGCACCGTTCCATGTCGTACCTCGAGGATCAAAGTGAAACTTTTAAGGATTACGGTTTTGATTTTAACTCCCTGCCAAAGGTCACTGAGTTTCCACAAGAAACGTTTACAAAAGAACACGCGCAGATTATGTGGTCTCAGTTTGGGGAAAAACAGATAGAAGCCATCCTCGCACCACTAGGTGTGTCACCATATGATGACGCTTTCTATGGGACGGACGGCTATTTGGCACGTCTAACACCAGCACGCGTTGTCGACCCACACACTAATAAGTTGGTCACGGCTCCCGACTTCGATCCCCCGGCACGTATCCCGTTAGAAAAGTACCAATTTTTCCAAGGACTCCACGACGGTCCTCTCCGCTCTTGGTCGTCAACACCTATTGCAGAATAGAAGCCAGAGGAAACAAAGGCCTAACCCCGATGGGTCCACTTTCCAGGGGCATACCCCTTGCTAGTCTGTGACACTTAGCCACTGGGCAAACTCTTCTTGTGCTTGCTCTGCCCAACGCAGGTTGGATTCAATGACCACGCTGCCAAAGCTGAGCGTGGTCAAGGTTCGCTTTTCCACAGTGACGAGGCTACTAGCCACACCGCACGATGGGCTGTGGATCGTAAACCGTGGTCTTGGTCTCGCGGGAAAGCTCCTTGCCGCCGAGATCCTTGATGATGCGGGTATCGGACGTCGTAAAGCCCGGGGAGCCAGATGATGGCGAGCAGTCGCTGCCTGGCACGGACATCGGCTGTGGCTCGGTCTTGGCCCAGCGGCCGTTATTGATGGATTCCACCTCTACCGTCTTAGTGCCCTTCAAACGGACGGTGATCTCACCGCCGCCAAAATTAGTCTCGATCTGCACTGGGGTATTGAATGTATTGGTAAATTGCAGGTCAATGGCGCCCTCGTACACGGTGGCTTCGCGGCCGGCCGGGTAGCGGGAAATATAGTACGAGTGCGGGGTGTGCGCGGTATCTTGCATGCCGGCGAAGTAGGCGGCGTTATACAGGGTGGTGGCGAACTGAGAGATGCCACCGCCCACGGCGGAACCGGAGTGGCCGTTGATGATGATGCCGGATTCCACATAACCCTGCGCGGTGCCGCGGGGGCCGGTATAGCCGTTGAGGGAGAAGGTCTCACCGGGGTTGACAACGGCACCGTTGACCTCTTGGGCAACGAGCTGGATATTGCGTCCAGAGGCGGAGGAGAAGCCGCCGGTGGTGAACTCACCCACGGTATCGTTAAACGTCGCGTTTTCGGCGTCCTCGGTGGAGAACTCGGCAGGGTCAGGCTTGTAGGTTGCGTCCCACTCGCGGTCATCGCCAGTCACGCGCTCATCAAAGCCCTCCATGGTGGGCTTCCAGTCAATGATCTCGCCGTCCTGGGAGGGGGTGACCTGCCTGGAGCCACCGGCGAATTTCACCTTGGCGTTCACGCCAGGCACGTCGGCGCCATCGCTGCGCTCTTGCAGCAATTGCTGCGCGCGGTTGCTATCCACTACCAGGTGCAGCTGGCCATCCTTTTTCTCAATGCTGGTGAACTGGGAAATCTCCGGCTTATTCAGCGTGGCGGTCACGTTATTTTTCGCCTTCAAGGTCAGCGGATTATCCAGGGCCTTGGCGGCATCGCCGGTGCGCATCTTTTCAATGGCCGCCTCATTAATGGCCGGCTCGATTTCTTCCGGTTCCACCTGCACGCCGTCTTTGTCCAGCCAATTCGCCGCCACCGCATCGTGTAATTCGGTGCCGTCTACGGACTGGCCCAACGTGGGATCGGTGACCTTGAGCTCGCCATTATTAAGCTCCAGCATGCCATCGACTGGATCGGTAGAAAGCTCGTCTTTGACGCGGTCAAGGGTGGGCTGTAGCTTGCTATCGTCCACATCGGTTTCTACCGGGATATCTTCGGTGGAGCGAAAGAAGCTGGCCAGGCGGGTAATGGGGTTGAGGGAAGGTTCCTCGATGCCGTCGACGGCGGCCTGGTTATCCAAGGCCAGGCCGGATTCGGCAGGGGTAAATGCAGACTGCAGATCTCCTGCGGTCACGGTCACGGGCTGGGTCTCAACGCCCTTGAGCTCGTCCTCGAGCTTGGCCACGGCGGCGGTGCGCTCCATGGCGGAAATATCCACGCCGCCGACGGAGACACTGCGCGGGATCTTGTCCTGGTTTGCTATGACATCCCAGGCATAAGCGATGCCCGCAATGAGGACGAAGCCAACGATCACGCCAAGCGTGACGAGCCAGCCCTTTGCACCGTTTTTTCCTTCTGCCTTCTTCACGCCTTAAAGGTTAACGGGTAAAGGGGCGTTTTTCCTAGTCGCTGTCCCCATCGTGCACGTGGCGGGCGGCTTCGCCGAGGCGCTCAGGGGCCAACCTGTCCTCATCCACGGCGCCCACGACGGCATCGATCACCGCATTGATATCTGCCTCGGTGGACCACAGGGGCATGTCGGCGCCGGCGGCGAGGGAGGTAATGACGGCATCGGCAAGCGGCAGCGAATCCGAAATGGCCGCCATGCCGCCAATGTCATCGGTATAGATGGTGCCGTCATACTGCAAGGCCTCGCGGGCAAGGCCGTAGGCTTCCGGCAGGATGGAGGCAGGGGTCTGGCCATCGCCCAGGCCCGGCACCGCGAGGTGGCCCATCATCAACGCCGCATTCGGTGCTGCGGGAATGGCATTCCGGAAGGGAATGAACTCATGGTTCTCAAGCTCTTCGAGCGGCGGGGTAATGGCCTCTGCCAGGTGGGTATCGCCCGAGGCGCGGCCATGGCCCGGGAAGTGCTTGAATACGGCCTTGACCCCGGCGGTATCCAGCCCGCGGGCAAAGGCAGCACCGTATTCGCCGGCCTGGGCGGGGTCGGTGGAAAAGGCGCGGTCACCCACGACTTCGAGGCCATCACCATCGACATCGAGCACCGGCGCGAAGTCCACGTTGATGCCGTAGTCCATGAGCCGCTTGCCGATGTCCCCCGCCAGCTGTTCCACCTGCTCCGGCGAGTTTTCCGCCGCCATCTGCTGCGCGGAGGGGTATTCGCCCAAGATTTCAGAAAAACGCTGCACGCGACCGCCCTCAAAGTCGATGGCGACCTCAAAATCGCGGCCTAGTTCCGCGCGCAGGGCGTTAATATTGCGGCCCTCTTCTTCTAGCAAACCAGGATCCGCCCAGCTCGGGATGAAGATGCCTCCCACGCCGGCCTCCAGCTTGGCCTTGGCGTCCTCATAGCTGGTCGCCGGCGGCATGAGCACCGAGGCGGCGGTGGCGCGAATATCTTCCGGCGCCGGCGCTGGTGCCGGGGCTGGGGCGGCCTCCGTGGCGGACTCTGGCGATGAGGGCGCGGGGGCTGCGGACTCGCGCGCCTTGTCCTCGTCCGAGGCGGAATTAGAGCAGGCGCTCAGCACCGCCACGAGGCCCAAACTGACAATGATGCGGGAATATGTCATGCCTTCCAGTGTGCAGCATTCCTCGCGAACTGTCCCAAGCGGTGGGTAGACTAGTGACATGAGTAACGGCAAAACAATGTTAATTGCCTATGATGGCACCGAACGCGCCGATCGCGCCTTGGAGTACGCCGCCCAGCTTTTGCGCCCCTCCACGGTGGAAATCCTCACCGCGTGGGAGCCGGTGGCCCGCCAAACCGCGCGCGCCGTCAGCCGCACGGGCATGCACCAGTCCACCGTGTCCCCCGATAGCGTGGAAGACGATCCGGCTTACGAAGAGGCGCTGAAGATCTGCCGTCAGGGCACCCAATTGGCAGAGAACCTCGGCCTGGCCGGCCGCGCGCACCTCGTGGAATCCGCCACCACCATTTCTTCGGCCATCGTGGATGCCGCGCACGAGCTCGACGTGGATGTCATCGTGACCGGCACCCGCGCGCTCACCGGCTTCCGCGCCTGGTGGACCAACTCCACGGCGGACCAGATCGTGCGCAATGCGGGCCTGCCCGTCTTTATCGTCCCGCAAGAAAACGACGAAGACGCGGACGAGGACGATCCGGAATACTTCTAAGTAACTGCTAATATCTTTAGCCATGGCTCTGGAATCCGATTCTTTAAACAAGCGCACCCTCGGCCCCGCCGTGGGTAGCGCTGTTGTGGGCATCGCCCTGGGCATTATCACCATCATCGGCATCGCCCAGTTCTCCGGCAGTGATACCGTGCCGGAAGGCAATGCGGTCTCCCCCGATGATGCGGTGCTGGGCGGGCCTGAATACGGTTCCCGCACTTAGATGGGCGCACCGGCGTGCATGACCGGACCGATCAGCTCCCCCGCGGCCCACATAGCGGTTCCTACGTACACCGCTACCGCGCACTAGGCCGCGCCCTGCGCCACCGCTGCGCGCGCCTTGCCCGGCCCTACCCGCTCGGCATTATTGCCTTGGCGCTCATCCTCGCGGTGCAGCCGTGGGGGCTGACCGCCGCCGATACCAAACACGATCTGGCCGCCAACCCGCGGCACTTCCTGCGCGGCGCGCTTGATGCCTATACCGATATCTTTACCCTGGGCCAACTGCAGAACCAGGCCTATGGCTACCTCTTCCCGCAGGGCCCCTTTTTTGTTTTAACCGAGCCTCTGCCGGATTGGATAGCCCAACGCCTGTGGTGGCTGTTGGTCTTAAGCGTGGGCTTTATCGGCTTTCATAAACTGGCCACCCGGATAGGCCTGCGCGGCCGGTGGGTCTGGGTGGCGGCGATGCTCTATGCGCTCTCCCCGCGCTCGCTCTCCACGTTGACGGCCATTTCTTCTGAAACCTGGCCCGTCATGTTAGCCCCGTGGGTCATCCTGCCCTTCCTCCGGGAAAAACTCACCTGGCGCGATGCTGCCGCCGCCACGATTCCCGTGGCGCTGATGGGCGCGGTCAATGCCACCGCCACGCTCGCGGCGTGCACCCCGGCGCTTGTCATCGTGGTCTACCGCCGCGCCTTTAAGCCCGGCGCGGCCTGGCTGCTTGGCTGCCTGTGCGTATCCGCGTGGTGGATTGGCCCGCTTTTAATCTTGGGCCGCTACGCCCCACCGTTTACGGAATTTATCGAATCCTCCCGCGTGACCACTAGGTGGCTGAACCTGCCGGAAATCCTGCGCGGGACGACGAGCTGGTCGCCCTTTGCGGATGCCGAGCGCATCGCCGGCAATGAGCTCGCGACCTCAGCCTTCTTTGTGCTTATCACCATGGCTGTGGCCGCGATAGGCATTTATGGCCTGTGCCGGCTGCCCCGCGTGTGGTCCATCATGCTCATTACCGGCGTGGCAATTTTGGGCTGCCAGGCGGCGTGGTACCTCGACGCGCTCGATGGGGTGCTCGCACCCCTGCGCAACCTGCACAAATTCGATCCGCTGGTGCGCATCCCCTTGCTTTTGGGTTTTGCCCGTGCCTGCCAGCGCCTGCCGCTGCCCACCGGCCTGCGCCCCACCAAGAAGCAGACGGTAGGCGCGCTGGTGCTGCTCGTGTGCATCAGCGCGCTCTCCCCGGCGTGGTCGCAGCGGCTGCTGCCCTTAGGCGCCTACGACGAGGTACCGGACTATTGGCATGAGGCCACGGATTACATCAACGAGCATGCGGAAAATACCCGCACCCTGATCTATCCCGAGGCCTCCTTCGCCCGCCAAGAGTGGGGTTGGACCCGCGATGAGCCGGCGCAGCCGCTTCTTGATGTCCCCTGGGCCGTCCGGGATGCCATCCCCCTCGTGCCACCGGAGGCCATCCGTGGTCTCGACGGCGTGATGGCAGCGCTAGACGAGGACCCAGCCAGCGGCGTGCGCGCCTTGCAGCGCCTGGGCATCGGCGCGGTGATGGTGCGCCACGATCTTTTTGCCGCCGATAATGACACCTTGAGCAGCAAATTTGGCGGTGAAGTGCATACTTTTGGCGAGGTCGATGTGATCCTGCTCGAGCAGCATTCCATGGCTTTGACCTCAGCCGATCCCGTCCGCGTGGCCGGTGGCGGCGAGGCGCTAGCTTTCCTCGATGCCCACAATGGCCCTGCTGCCCGCGAGCTGGTGGACGATGATGCCGATATCGTCACCGATACCCCCACGCTGGTGGATCGCAATTACGGCACGCTCCACGGCGCCGCCTCGGCACCGCTGGCCGCAGACGATCCCAGCCACGTTTATAACCGCCTGCGCGATTATCCCTCCGCCGGCCCGCTGACCACGGTGGAGACCCACGGCGGCGATGTCGAAGTCTCTTCTTCTGCCGCCGATGCCACCGCCTTTGGCGGCGCCCAGCCGGAAAAGTCCGCCACCGCGGCGGTCGATGGGGAAAATTCCACCGCCTGGTGGCCCGCGCCCGGCGATGATGAGGGCTGGATCGAGCTGCGCGGTGACTTTAGCCAACCGAGCCTGAAGCTCATGGCCACCAGCTCCACCACGGTAACGGTGCGCTCGGGTGGCGCTGCAGTAGAAGTGGATCTCCAACCCTTCCGCTCCAAGACGGTGCGCGTGCCCGGCGGGGATTCGCAGGCCATCCGCGTGGAGCTATCCCACCGCACCGGCATCGCGGAACTGGAGGTAGAAGGCCACCCCATCGAGCGCGTGGTGACCGTACCGGATACCTCGCCGAATGTGCACCAATTCTTCTTCCAGCAGATGGTGCACGATACCGGTGTGCTCATTCGCGATGTCACCGTGCCGCGCCGCATGGAGGTCACCGTGGATTCCACCAAGCCGGTGCTCATCGATTCCCACCGGTACTCCCCCGGCAGCACCCTGAGCCTCGAGCCCGGCGTCCACCGCGTGCGCACCACCGGCGCGTGGGTGTCCATGACGGAGAAGGGCTGGACCCCGCCGAGCGATTATCGCCTCACCGATTTTTCTATCGCTGCTGCAGAGGATGAGCGTCTGCTCATTACCGGCCGCGCCTTTAATAAGGGCCTGCGCGGGTTTATAGGCGATACCGAGCTCGCCCCGTACGAGATCGATGCCGCCACCCAGGCGTTTATCGTCCCCGCGGGTACCGATGGGGAATTCCGCATGACCTTTAAGGCGCAGCCGGCCTACCGCGCCGCCCTGTTCTTTGGGGGCGCGCTCGGCCTGACCACGCTGGGGTTCTGCCTGCTTTTCGCCGCGCGCCGCGGCCCGCAGCCCACCTGGCACCCGGAGCCTGGTGGCATGGCCTCCGCTGTGTACTCGCTGGCCTGCCTCGCACTGGTGGGCTGGCCGGCAGTACTTGCGGGCATGGCCGCCTGGCTCATCGTGCGGTGGACCACCATTCCGCGGGCCTTTTTAGCCAGCGGCGTGGTAGCGGCGGCCGGGGCCATCCTCGCCCGCGCCCCATGGACTTCAGGGGCCTATGCGGGCGATTCCGTGCTGCTTATGTGCTTATGTGCCGCGGGGCTGGCCTGCCTTTTCGCCGCCGACGGCCCTGGCCCCGGCCCCGGCCGCGGCCCATCAGAAGATCGCGGCCCGGGCGCTCGATAAGCGTGTAACTCGCCGCAGAAACCACAACGGTGCCCACCACCGTGACGGCAAGGATCACCCAAAAATCCAGCGGTTTCCCGCTAAACAACGCCACCCCGGTCAGCGGGAAGGCCACGGCGAGCACCGCCACGTGCCACAGGAAAATGGAATAGGACCACGCGCCCAGCGCCTGCATCAGCGGCGAGTTAAGCCACGAGGTTCCACGTGGAACTAGGGCCACCGGCACCACCACGCACGCCGCGAATACCGCCCCGGCGATGATGCGGCGGGCAAATTCCGCCGGCTCCGGGTGCACCAGCCCGGCCGGCCCAAACCAATCCCGGCTCGCCACCCACAGCACGAGCCCCGCCAGCACAACCCAGGCCCAGCGCGCCTGCAGAATGCGCGCCATGCGCTTGCCGATGCCACTTTCTTCCACCTCCGCCGCCAGCATGCCCACCGCGAACCAGGAGGCATAGGCCGGCGGCCAGATTTGCGAGTTAACCTGGTCCTCGCTGTAGTCCGCGACAAAGGGGATAAATCCCCACCCCCAGCTCAGCACGGCGGCGCCTGCGATAACGGCCATGCGCCAGCGCTGCGGCAGGCCGCCAATGGCCCACACGAGGAGCGGTAGTACCAGGTAAAAGAAAAACTCCACGCACAGCGACCACAGGTGGGTAAGGCCCGGGGCAAGGCCATCGGCCACATAGATCTGCGTGGAGGTCAGGTTGGCGAGGATCTGGGTGGGGGTGATGGAGTGGGCATCGGGAAGCAGCAGCAATACCGATACCACGCAGGCATAATAGGCCGGTGCCAAGCGCGCGATGCGGGAGTGGGCATAGCCGCGCACCGTGTGCAGCCCGCGCCGGCGCCACAGGAGGAAGGCGCTGAGGGCGAAGAAGACGGCGACGAAGAAATCGAAGCGCCCGGCAAATCCCCACCCGGTGCCGGTTTGGAAGGATACGTGGGTGACAATGATCCCTAATGCGGCAACCGCGCGTAGGCCGTCTAGCTCCGGCAGGTGCTGGGGTAGTCTTTTCACAGATGCCTGCGTGCGCACGCTTGCTCCTTTACCCCGGAAACCTGAAACTGATTGGATATAGTACTGCAATGAGCCGCTACCTTTGGCCACGCTCGCCACGGGCGTGGGTTGTCATTGCCGCAATCATTTTCCTCCTCATTGGTACCCTCGCGCCAACGCTCTACAATAACCGGACCCGCCCGCTGGGCTTGGATAAGGATTTTTCCACCTCGAGCGGGCCCACCGACGCGGTGTGGATGGACGTGCGCGCCCTCATGGCCGGCGAGGCCCCTTCCGATACCGCATCCAGCGATGACCCGCGCTGCGCCGAAAAATCCGCCCCGATGTGGTGCTACCAGCACCACGAGCCGCTGACCTTGGAGCGCACCATTGCCACCGGCGAGGTCGACGATGATGACACCATCGCCACCACCGACTCCGTGACCAGCCTACTTGCCGGAAAAGCTGGGGACTCCCAAGAGGAAATCGCCACCATTGATCAGGACTCGGTGCTCAACCGCGAATCCACGTTCCCAGTCGCGGATCCGGTCAATAAATGGGCCCTCGCCTTGCCCCAATTCAACGCCGATCTAACCCGCGCGGACTTCGAGCGAGACGGCCTGACCTATTTCTTCCCCTCCGGCACGGAGCAACGCTCCTACGCATTTTTTGATGTCCTGGCCCAAGAATCCACGCCGATAGACTTTACTGGTGATTCAAAAATGGATGGCATTCCCATCTATTCCTATCACCAGGACGTACAGCCGCTTCCGCTGAAAAACACCTTTAGCAATATCAGCGCGGGGCTAGATAGCACCACTAAAACGGACGAGCTGAAATCCAGCGATTTCCAGCTGAAGGGTCCCGCCAGCCGTTTTTATGACCGCCACTCGCGCGAGCTTTTGGACTTGGATGCGGATGCCACCGTTATTGTCGAGCCCTTTTATACCGTGGGCCGCGATATTTCGGTCGAGCCCACCACCGGCACCATCGTGGATGTCCGCGAAAACGTCAAGGTCTTTTTCGCCACCGATATCCAGCAGGCGGGAACCCTCATCGCAGAAGATGACACCGAAGATCGCTCCGTGCTGGCAGCGGATTTCCGGTGGGCAGAGGATACCCGTGCGGAACGCCTCGCTGAGGTCCGCCCGGTAATCTACGCTATCCGGGGGCTTATGGCCGTTGGCTGGCTGGGCAAGGCCATCGGCGTTTCCCTGCTCATTTTCGCCGCCTACCAGTACATGCGCCGCCACCGTGACGCCCATGATGCCGCACACGCCTAGGCGCATCCTCCTCGGGCTATGGGGAATTATCCTCGTGGCCGCGGTGTGCTGGCCCTTCGCGCTGCCCGGCGAATTCCTCTGGCGCGATATGGTGCTCCTAAACAATCCGGGGCTTACCCCATCCGCGCTAGGCGCAGGAAGCCTGCCCGCCCGCAACGCACCACAAGATGGGTTTTTGGCCTTACTCGGCGGCGCCTGGGCCGCCCGGGTGCTCATCTTTGCCGCCGCCGGGGCCGCCGCGTTCACCGCCGCGCTGTGGTCTCGAACCACGGTAGCGGCACTGGCCGCGATGACCATCGCGGTGGCCAATCCCTTTGTCATCGAACGCCTCTTACAAGGCCAGTGGTCCCTGGCCATTGCCGCTTGGTTGCTCCCGGTCATCGCCTGGGCGGGGCGCCGCCACAGCTGGCTGGCGTGGATCGCCATGTGGGGCGCATCGCTTACCCCTACCGGTGGGCTGTTCGCGGTGGTCACAGCCCTTTTTACCTGCCGGAAGCGGGTCGCCCTGGCAGGCTGCCTCTTGTGGCTGCCGTGGCTGGTTCCAGGCCTTTTCCACCCCAGCGTGCCCGGCGATGCCGCAGCCGCCGTCGCGGCCTTTTCCCCGCGCGCAGAAGAACACGTGGGCACGGTGGGCGCGCTGCTGCGCCTCGGCGGAATCTGGAATGGCGAGGCCGCCCTTGGCCTGGCAGTGTTCGGCCTCTTCGTCGCAGTTCTCGCGCTGGCGGGTGCGCACCGCGTCCCGGCGCGCTTGACCGTCCTAGCCGCGCTGGGCATAGGTGGGGCGCTGGCATGTTGGCTACTGCCCGGCATGCTGGAATGGGCCATCGATAACGTTCCAGGGGCGGGACTCTTGCGCGATAGCCACAAACTCACGATGCTCGCGCTGCCGCTATACGTTGCCTCCATCGGTGCACTGCCGCAGATTCCAGCCGCACTGGCGCTGGTAGCCGCCACGATTCAGGTCCTTCCCGCCCCGTCCCGCCTTGCCGTGCTTTCTCCCCGCGATACCGGGGTGGATGAGCAGTTGGTGCGCGATATCGACGGACGCCTGGCGTTCTTTCCGGAGCGGCCCAATTTGGTGGAGGTTCCCACGGGAAATGGCCGCGCGCATGGAGAAGCCACCCCGGGAGTCGCGGTCGATCCCTATTCCAAGGCCGTGCCGATGGTGGAATCCGGCGAGCTCAGCGTGGACGGTGACGTCATCGATCAAGCCTCACCGCAGTACCGCGCGGCGCTGCGCGCCTGGCAGGACCAAGATATGGCAGGCCTTGCGGAACTTGGCGTGGGCGTCGTGGTGATAGATGGCGCCATCGCCGCAGAGACCACCGCCCCGCGCCCCGCGCTACCGTGGGCGCTTACCGCCCTGTGGACGGCTTACCCGCTACTAAGCCTTGGAGCAATTGCGCAAACGCAACGCCGGTCTTCTCCCACGAAAAGCGCGCGGCAAACTCCCGGGCATTAGACCCTAGGCGCCGTCGCAACTCCGCGTTCTCCAATAGCTCTTGGGTGGCCGCCACGAAGTCGCCCTCTTTTTCTACAAGGATTCCGGTCTCGCCATCGATTACGCTATCGCGCAGGCCAAATGCATAACCCACTGTGGGAACCCCATGTTGGGCGGCCTCCATAACGGCAAGGCCCCATCCCTCTTTGCGGGAGGGCATGAGGTGGGCATCGGCACGCGCGAGCAAGGCGTGCTTATAGTCTTCCGTAACCTGGCCGCGAAAACGCACGCGATCCGTCACGCCGAGCTTTTCGGCATAATCGCGCAAGTTCGATTCCCACCAGCCCGAGCCAATCACATCCAATACCGCCCCCGGTGTGCGCGCCACCGTATCCATGGCGTGCTCAATCTGCTTGTGTGGGACTAGCCGCGAGAGGGTCACCAAGTGCTTATCCGCCTCGCGCTCGAGGGAAGGCACGTGCGCCGGAATGGGGTCTAAGCCATTGGCGATGATCCGCGCGCCGTCAATGCCGAGCGCCTCCAAATCCTCGCGCGAGGCCTGCGAGACCGTGACGTAGGTCGAATCCCGATATACCCGCGGTGCCACGCGCGATTCCAAAAACCAGCCCAGCCGCCCGAGCACCGGACCGGCCACGGGCCATTGCTCACGGTGGCAATGGTGCGTAAGCAGCACCGTCGGCGCGCCGGAAATCAACCGCGCGAAGAAGGGAATGCCGTTTTGGGTATCGATGACCACGTCAATGCCGCGCAGGTCCCCCAGGCCCATTCTCCCGGCCACAATGGCCACCCACGCGCGCGGGTACACGCCAAACTTGGCACCACCGCGGCTATAGCGCACGCCATCCCGAACCTCCCGGCGCGCCGCATTCATGTGCTTAGAGGTGCGAAAGACCACCTCGTGGCCCTGCGCCGCTAGGTACTCCCCCACGCGTTCGAGGTAACGCTCGGAGCCACCGCCCTGCGGGTGGGTGGAATCGCGCCAGCATAGTAAAAGAATTTTCATCGTGGGGTATTAGCCTAGTGGTTTATGAAACACACCCGCGACATGGCCACGCTCTCCCGCTCCTGGGCGCTGCTGCGCTCGTTCCGCTTCGAGCAAACCCGCCCCGATATTTTCTACGGCGGCCTAGCAGAAGATACGGCCACGCTGGTGGAGAACTTGGGCCGCGATTTGGGCGTGCCGCTTGCCGATGCCCTCGTGCTCGACGTAGGCGGCGGCCCCGGCTATTTTGCCGCCGCCTTCGCGGACCGCGGTGCGTCCTACGTTGGCCTTGAGCCCGATGCGGGGGAAATGTCCGCGGCCAATATCCACCTCAGCAATTCCGTGCGTGGCGATGGCACGCGCCTGCCCTTCGTGGACGATTCCTTCGATGTGGTCTATTCCTCTAATGTCGCCGAACACATCCCCCGCCCGTGGGATATGGGCAAAGAAATGCTGCGCGTTACCCGCCCCGGCGGCCTGTGCATCATGAGCTATACCGTCTGGCTGGGCCCCTTCGGCGGCCACGAAACCGGGTTATGGGAGCACTACATAGGCGGCGCCTTCGCCCGCGACCGCTATACCCGCCGCCACGGGCACCCGCCCAAGAATGTCTTTGGCACCTCGCTATTTAATGTCCCCTGCTCCACCGGCCTTACCTGGGCCGAGTCCACCGGCGCGCTAAAGCTCGCCTTTCCGCGCTACCACCCCAGCTGGGCGTGGTGGCTGACCAAGGTTCCTGGTCTGCGCGAATTCGCCGTGTCCAACCTGACGCTGGTACTGCAGCCCGACTAAGCCACGCCACAGCTCGCGCCGAGGTTGACCTGCTATGCTGCCCAGCATGCCGGACCAACTACAGCGCTCACAGCTCTCTCCCGCCGTTCGCGCAGCTCACCTGGGGTGGGCCGTAGCCAGCGTCGTCGCCACATTTGCCGGTGCGGCACTCATTGGCATCGCCTGTGGCCTCATTACAAAGAGCGGTTCCTGGGTCGCCTTTGGCATCGCCATCGGCGGCGCCTTCTTCGGCTTGGGAACGGTCTGGTACGGATTTTCCCGCCGCTTGGGCTGGTCGTGGCGCGATGCCGGGTTTGTGAAATCCGAGCATTCCTTATGGCACCTGCTGTGGTGGATTCCCCTCGCCATCCTGAGCTCTGGTGCGGCCACGGGCGCCGTCAATGCACTCCTGGGCAGCGAACCAGCCGGCAATAACCTTTCCGCCGGCCTAAAGATCAGCCCCGCCGCCACCATCATGGTGGTACTCAGCACCGCGCTTGTCATTCCCCTCGTAGAAGAGGTGGCCTTTCGCCGCGTCCTATTGGATTGGCTGCAAAATTCCATGCCCACCTGGGCGGCAGCGCTTATCACCATCGCCGTCTTCGCCCTCGCACACGGCATCCCCGCAGTAATGCTCTACATCGCATTCTTTGGCACCTTTTTGGTGCTCGCGCGCCTCTGGTTCAAGACACTTACCGCTCCCCTGTGCATTCACATTGCAAATAACACGATCGTGGCAATCACGGCCCTAGCGGGACTATCAGGCTAAGCAGCCCCTGCGCGGCGAGATAAGAAAGCGCAAGTGGCTTAAACGACCGCTATAAGAAAAGGCCAACAGGCGCTTTTCGTCCTGTTGACCTTTTCAACTCATGACAAGGGAACCTGTCCTTGCCTTCTCTGCTCCTTAGTATACTTGATTTTCATACCTCGCTAAACCGGCCATCGAAGTTGGTGAAACTCTAGAATGTTCGGGATAGTTTCGCTGAAATGCTGGCTAATTTGGTCCCAGAACATTTCACTCCCAGCCGGGAGCACTTCAGGATCTGCAGCGAGACGACGAGTAATAACTGCAGATTGAGAGGGCGTAGGGTATCTCGTAATTCGATATCTCGGGCTATAGCAAAAGCTATAGCTTTTGATTCTCATTCTCCTAGAGCTTTTTGTTCTTAGACTCCTGGTACCTTTTGGTTGCAAGATAAGTGCTGAAGGCGCCCATTAACGCGCACGCACCGGAGCTGATCAAAAGTCCCGTAGACGGATTAGATGTGGATATTGAGAAAATAAAACCCCAACTCCAATGGTCAACGCAAACAAAGCTGCAATTAGTATTGATGATTCGCGCATATTTCCTCACAATCTTGGGACAGTATCTGTTTGCCCGTGACTGAACTACCCCGGATTTTATCCCTAGACATTTGCCTTGATTCCCAATTTATCCTAGGGAACGTTTCGAGGCTTTCAAGATAAAAACTAGCATTTTCAATCCAAGATCGACCTCAGTACCGCTATTCCAGTGGTTTCATCGGGACCAGCCCTGGAAAGCAAATTCCTCTTGGGGTTTAAAAGTCGTAGTAGAATAATAAGGGCCCCAACGAGTGCCAGATCGTTGAGCCCCTCGGGCCTAAAGACCTACGTGAAGGATCGCGCTAACGAACTTCACGGTAGCGGTCACAAAGTTGAGGACTCCGCTCACCAAGTTAAGGATTACGGTTCCTTTGGTGGCGAGGTCTTTTCCGTTGTAACTGGGGTATCGGTTTAACCCCAACAAAGATCTAACCCCAGAGCTTTACGCTGCTGGGGTTAGCTTTATGCGGGGATTACCGCGGATGAACGCGTTAGGAAGCTGCGTCCTCCACGCGCTTCTTCAGGGCGCGGAACTGGTTCCACACTTCCTCGGGCACGCGGGAGCCCAGGAAGTTCAGGTACTCGGCGTTGTCTTGCATATCGCCTTCCCATTCCTTCGGGTCAACGGCGAGTGCGGCGCGAACGTCGTCGACATCGAAGTCAAGGCCTTCCAAGTCGATGTCCTCGGCGCGGGCAGTGCGTCCGACCACCGTGTCCTCGGCCTCTACGTTGCCTTCAATGCGGTCGATGATCCACTTGAGGACGCGGGAGTTCTCGCCGAAGCCCGGCCACAGGAAGCGGCCATCGTCGCCGCGGCGGAACCAGTTAACCAGGAAGACCTCTGGCATGCGGTCGCCGCCCTTTTTACCCATGTCAATCCAGTGCTGCAGGTAGTCACCGGCGTTGTAGCCCATGAACGGCAGCATGGCCATCGGGTCGTGGCGCAGCGCGCCAACTTCGCCCTCTGCGGCTGCGGTCTGGCCGGAGGACAGCAGTGCACCGATCATGGTGCCGTGGTCCCAGTCGAAGGACTGGGTAACCAGCGGAACCGTGGTCTTGCGGCGGCCGCCGAAGAGGATGGCATCAATCTTGACGCCCTTCCAGTCGTCGTATTCCGGCGCGGCGGTGGGGCACTGGGAAATCGGTACGCAGTAGCGGGAGTTCGGGTGGGCGGCCTTGGTGGACGATGCTGGTGTCCAGTCCTCACCGGTCCAGGAGATGAGGTGGTCTGGTGCCTCCTCGGTCATGTCCTCCCACCAGACATCGCCGTCATCGGTAAGCGCGACGTTGGTGAACAAGGTATTGCCCGGCTTCATGGTATCCATGGCGATCGGGTTGGAATCGTAGTTGGTGCCAGGGGCAACGCCGAAGAAACCGTTTTCCGGGTTCACGGCGTAAAGACCGTCCTCGCGCAGGTGCAGCCAGGCGATGTCATCGCCCACGACCTCAGCCTTCCAGCCCGGAATGGTGGGGGTGATCATGGCCAGGTTGGTCTTACCGCACTGGGATGGGAATGCGGCGGCGACGTGGTAGTTCTTGCCCTCTGGGTTCGTCAGCTTCAGGATGAGCATGTGCTCAGCCATCCAGCCTTCTTCCTTGGCCATGACGGACGCGATGCGCAGCGCGTAGCACTTCTTAGCCAAGATAGCGTTGCCGCCGTAGCCGGAACCGTAGGACCAAATCTCCTTGGTCTCTGGGAACTGGGTGATGTACTTATTGTCGTTGCACGGCCAAGCAACGTCCTCTTCGCCTGGCTGTAGCGGGGCGCCGACGGAGTGGAGGGCGTGGACGAAATCGCCGTCCGTACCAATCTTGTCCAGCGCCTCTGCGCCCATGCGGGTCATGATGCGCATGGACAAGACCACATAAGCGGAATCGGTCAGCTGCACGCCGAGCTTGGGCTCTGGATCGCTGATCGGGCCCATGCAGAAAGGAACGACGTACATGGTCCGGCCCTTCATGGATCCACGGAAGGCCTCCGTCATTTCTTCCTTCATGGCCTTTGGCGGCGCCCAGTTATTGGTTGGGCCCGCGTCTTCTTCCTTCGAGGTGCAGATGAAGGTGCGGGATTCCACGCGGGCAACGTCCGCAGGGTTGGACCGCGCCAAGTAGGAATTCGGGCGCTTTTCCTCATTGAGCTTGATGAGGGTGCCTTTTTCTACTAGCTCCGCGGCGAGGCGGTCAGCCTCTTCCTGCGAGCCATCCACAAAAGCCACCTCGTCCGGCTGGAAAAGCTCAACGCTTTCATTAATCCAGTCGATCAGTTTTTGATTGTCTGTAGGCAGCTCTCCAACGAGGCCCTGAATGGTGGCGGTCATTAAAAATTCTCCTCTGGATAGGATGTGAAAATCGGGGCACATCACGGCCCAACTTTGCCTTCCGACTCCAGATTAACCGGCAGAGCCAAAATATTGTTCACATTAAGTGTCATTTTTCCCACCCCGGTTATATCCACCGCCGTGAGCGGACGTTTACCAAGCGCACCACGAACAATTGTGATATTAGGCGTGATATTCTCCACACCATTTCGGGGGTAGACAAGTTGCCCGTTCGCCCGTTCCGCGCCACAAGACACCACCCCCGTCAAAGCCTCCGGTTATCCCCCTCCCCCATACGGCGGGGAAAATACCCGGCGCGGCATATTGCTTGCCATGCCTGGACAGGGAAAAATAGGGCGCGATGAATAGCACGGATAATTCTCAAAACACCCCTGCCGGAGAAATGCCGCCGGGTCGCCCGCCGCAAACGGACTTCAATGCGGTCTTTAATAATGACCTGGACTACCCGCGCCTGGGCAATGTCACCTTCCGCCGCGGCACGCTCACAGATAACCAGCACCAGCTTTTTGAGCAGCGCTGGCCCGAGCTGGGCCGCGTCTTAAGCGATGAGCTTATCGATGTCGATGAGTGGTTCGGCCGCACCGGTGCCAAGACCATCGTGGAAATCGGCTCCGGCACCGGCACCTCCACCGCGGCCATGGCGCCGCTGGAGCAGGACACCAATATCATCGCGGTGGAGCTCTATAAGCCTGGCTTGGCCAAGCTCATGGGGCAGGTGGAGCGCGAGGGCATCGATAATATCCGCATGATCCGTGGCGATGGCGTGGAGGTCATGGTGCGCATGATCGCCCCCGAATCCCTGGACGGCATCCGCGTCTTTTTCCCGGACCCCTGGCCCAAGGCGCGCCACCACAAGCGCCGCATCATCCAATCCGGCACGCTCAACCTCTTTGCCTCCCGGCTGAAGAAGGGCGGCGTCCTGCACGTTGCTACCGACCACGCCGGCTATGCCGAATGGATAGATGAGCTCGTGCACGTCGAGCCCAGCCTGGAGTACAAGGGCTGGCCGTGGCCGGATTGCCCGCAATTGGTGGACCGCCAGATCATCACCAAGTTTGAGGGCAAGGGCCTAGATAAAGAACACGTCATTACTGAATACCTGTGGGAGAAGAAGTAAATGAGCACCTATCTACTGGTGTGGGACGCACCCAATATGGATATGGGGCTCGGCTCCCTGCTCGGCGGGCGCCCCACCGCGGCACATCGCCCGCGTTTTGATGCCATCGGCCGGTGGCTGGTCTACCGCGCGGTGGATGTCGATGCCGATCCGCAGGCCGCGGTCTTTACCAATGTCTCCCCCGGCGGTGCCGATGTGATTCGCCCATGGGTAGAGGCCATCCGCAATGTGGGCTTTGGCGTCTTTGCCAAGCCGAAGATCCACGAAGATGATGACGTGGATCCGGATATGATCGACCACATTGAAAAACTGCGCGATGATCTCGCCGGCGTCGTGGTGGCCTCTGCCGATGGCCAGAATTTTCAGCCCTTGTTAGAAGAGCTCATCGATGAGGGCCTGCCTGTTACCGTCCTGGGTTTCCACGAACACGCCTCCTGGGCCGTGGGCCACCCCGAGATCGAGTTCGTTGACCTAGAAGATATTGACGGCGTCTTCCGCGAGCCGCTGCCGCGCGTCAACCTGGATAACCTGCCTGAAGGTGGTGCATGGCTCCAGCCATTCCGCCCGCTGGCTGCGCTACTGAATAATAGCTAGGAGGCTTACCCCACATGTTTGAAAAATGGGGACGATTTTCCTACGCACACCGCAAGGTCATTCCCATCGTCATCCTCGGTGCCATCCTTGCCCTCTTCGTAGGCTTTGGAACCCAGCTCGAGGAACGCATGAGCCAGGAGGGCTGGGAGGACCCGAATGCGGCATCGACAAGCGCGGCGCAAATCGAACAAGAAACGTTCGGCCGCGATAATTCCGGCGACGTGATTTTGCTCTTTAGCTCGCCCGATGAGAATTTCGATGCCGCCAAGGAGCACTTGGCGCAGCTCAAAGAGGACTACCCAGATCAGATTGACTCTGTCACCAGCTATTTCGATAGTAAGAACCCCAACCTAGTCAACGATGATCACTCGCTGGCCTTTGCCGCCATTGGGCTCAAGGGCGATGACGAACAAACCCTGAAGGATTTCCGCGCCATCGAGGGCGCGCTGACGGATACCTCCGCGCCGGTCAAGGTTGCCGGCGCCACGGCCGTGGCGGACGCCCTCGATGAAGGCATGGCAGAAGATATTGCGCGCGCTGAAAAGGCAGCGCTCCCGCTCGTTGGCCTGCTGCTTCTGGTGGTCTTTGGTTCCGTGGTGGCGGCGTTCATGCCGCTTATCGTCGGTGGTCTATCCATCCTAGGTTCGCTGGGTATTTTGGCCATCCTGGCCGGTTTCTTGCAGGTCAACGTCTTTGCCCAAGCAGTAGTCACGCTGCTGGGGCTGGGCCTGGCCATCGATTACGGCCTATTTATGGTCTCCCGCTTCCGCGAGGAGCTGGATAAGGGAAGCTCCACCAAGGATGCGGTGGCCACCACCACCGCCACCGCCGGGCAGACCGTCGTCTTTTCCGCGGCGATGGTCGCCGTCGCGCTCTCCGGGCTCTTCCTCTTTCCCCAGGCCTTCTTAAAATCCGTTGCCTATGGCTCGATTTCCGCCGTCGGCCTAGCGGCCCTGCTGTCCGTCACCGTCTTGCCGGCCCTGTTTGGCATGCTCGGGCCCAAGATCGACCTGTGGTCGGTGCGCCGCACCTCCCGCACGGCCCGCACCATTCAGGACACTTGGTGGTACAAGCTGCCGCGCTGGGCCATGCGCCGCGCCAAGGGCCTGACCTTAGCCATCTGTGGCCTGCTCATTGCGCTCGCACTGCCGATCATGAGCATCACCTTCGGCGGCATCAACGAGACCTACCTACCTCCCAACCACGACACCCGCGTAGCGCAGGATACCTTCAACGACGAGTTCCCTGCCTTCCGCACCGAGCCGGTCAAGCTCGTGGTGGAAAATGCCACCAACGAGCAGCTTGTCGATGTCGTCATGCAAGTCCGCGGCCTCGACGGCCTTACCGAGCCCATGGGGCCATCGACCGCCACCAAGGACGGGACCACTGTCCTTTCGGCCGGCATTAAGGACCGCGAAGACTACGCACGGATCGTCCACGAACTCGAGGATGTTAAAGCGCCCGAGGGCGTCAACCTGTATGTCGGCGGCACGCCAGCCATGGAGGTGGAATCGCTCGATGCACTCTTCCACAAGCTGCCGTGGATGGCGCTGTACGTCGTCCTCGCCACCTTCATCCTCATGGCATTAGTCTTTGGCTCCTTCGTGCTGCCAATTAAGGCCATTGTCATGACGCTTCTGACCCTGGGTGCCACCCTGGGCATCCTGACGCTCATGTTCGTCATCGGCGTGGGCTCTGGCGCGCTGAACTTCTCGCCCGGCCCGCTCATGAGCCCCATTCTGGTGCTCATCATCGCCATCATCTATGGCCTGTCCACCGACTACGAGGTCTTTTTGGTCTCCCGCATGGTGGAGGCCCGGCGGCGCGGCGATTCCACGGACGAGGCCATCGCCGCAGGCACCGCGCATACCGGCGGCATCATCACGGCGGCAGCCCTGATTATGATCGTGGTGGCGGGCGCCTTCGGCTTCTCCGATATCGTGATGATGAAATACATCGCGTACGGCATGATTTTTGCGCTGCTTATCGATGCCACAATTGTCCGCATGCTCCTCGTCCCCGCCGTCATGCACCTGCTGCGCGAGGATAACTGGTGGGCACCTAGCTGGCTGCACCACATGACCACTAGGCTTTCTGGTGGTTCTACCCGCCGCGGGAAGACCATTCCCTTCAGTGAATTAAAGCGGCGCCTTGAAGGAGATAAATAATTGAAAAATTGGCTGCAAGTTATCGCCTCGCTCATAGTGCTGGCCATCCTCATCTACGTCTTCCGCGATGAGCTGGACTTTTTGAGCGAAGGCTTCTCACGGCTCTCCCACGCCGAACCGGGGCCGATAACCCTCGTGGTCGTTGCCTCCGTCCTCTCCGTCGTGGCGATGGGTGAGGTCATGCGCCTGCTCATCCGCGCCGGCGGCGTGGAGGTGGAGGCCACGGAAACCGCCGCCCTGACCTTTGCATCCAATTCCTGGTCCACCACCATGCCCGCAGGCCCAGCCTTTTCTGCCGTCTTAACCTTCCACGTGCAGCGCACCTGGGGTGCCTCGGTGGTCCTGTGCGGCTGGTTCTTCGTGCTGTCATCGGCCATTTCCACCTTGTGGCTGGTGCTTATTGGGCTCGGCGGCGTGCTCTTCCTCAATGCCGATATGGCCCTGTGGTCCCTCATCGGCACGTTGGCGGTAATGCTGGCGCTCTCCGGCGGGCTCTTCTGGCTGAGCAATCACCCTGAAACGCTGGAGCGCTGGGTAAAAAAGCAGCGGCTGGTAAAAGGCTCCAAGCGCGAGGCCCTGCTTGAGCATGTGGAAAGCCTCAAGGAAGTGCACCTCACCCGCCGGCAATTCGCCTGGGCATCGTTCTACTCCTTGGCCAACCGGCTCATTGACATGGTAGCGCTCTGGGGCTGTGTCTGGGCCGTGACCGGCCAGATGCCCACGACCGACTCGGCCGATAACACCACCACCATCGCCGGCGTCGCGCTGGCTTATCTCACCGCGAAGCTGGCCGGCTCCGCTCAGGTCACCCCGGCGGGTCTGGGCACGGTGGAAGCGGCGATCATCGCCACGCTCGTGGCCACGGGCATGACCGCAGTCGATGCCACTAGCACGGCGATTATCTACCGCCTTATCTCTTTTGCCTTCATCACCGCTATTGGTTGGGTCATTTATTTCTGGCACTATGCCCGCAAGGGCATTACCTACGCCGCGCTATCCCGTAAAGAAAAAGAAAAGGAAACCGTATGACTTCCACGCGTATTGCTCCGCTCATTGACATCATCGCCTTGATGATTTTCGCCATCGCCGCCCGCCTCGCCCACGGCGGTTTGAGCTTTTCCGGCTGGGTCGATGCCTTCTGGCCCTGGGCGGTAGGCGCGCTCATTGGCTGGGCCATCATCCTCGCCACAAAGGTCCAGGGCAAGTGGAAAGAGGGCGTCGTAGTCTGGCTATCCGCCATCATCGGCGGAATGGCCCTGTGGATCATGGTCAATGGCCGCCTGCCGCATTGGAGCTTCCTCATCGTGGCGACCGTGATGTCCGCCCTGTTCTTCTTTGGCTGGCGGCTATTTGCCCGCAAGTAGCAGATCGTAAAAAGCGACTTACCCTAGAACGCGCATCAGTCAAATCAATTCAGCAAATTTTTGACTTCAAGCCGTCAACCCTACCCCTTATGGGGGTAATCAGCTCGAAATAGCAGTTACAACTAATAGTACGGGAAAAGCTTTTAGTGAATAATTGCCCGTATCCGAGTACAGAACTTCAAAATCGGATACCACTCAATTATCCCCACAAGAAGTTGAAAGGTTCCCGTAGTGAAAGCTGCAACACGTAATTATCTAGCGCTTGTGGCTTCAGGGGTTCTCATGACTGCCGCTTCCCCTGTCGCCGGCGCTATCGATTCCGCCGAATCGGCTCCACCAGTTGAAGAGCATTCAGAACTTCCAGAATCCGCTTTTATTGACGAGGCACTTAAAGGCTCAGGATCCGCTGAAGATTCACAAGAGGCGAAATCAATGGCCGAAGAAGCCTCCAAACTCCCTCCCCTTTCATCAGGGCTCTTGGGCCCAGGTGACCATATCGGAGATCAATACACCGCTTTCTACCACGATCCAGTAGAACTCGACTCCTCGGAGCCTGGACAGCTCTTCCGATCAGAATCTGTGCGCAACCCCAAAAATCCACTTGGCATCAGCAACGTCGGCCCCTATAAGGCAGACCGCATACTCTATTCTTCCACCAACCGTTCTGGAGAAAAGATCCAAGTAAGCGGGATGGTCATTGAGCCCAAGGCCGAGTGGGACGGAGAAGGCCCACGCCCTGTCGTAGCATTTGCGCCGGGAACCCAAGGTTTAGCGGACCGCTGTGCCGCCTCCCGTAAAATTGCAGACGGGGTTGGAGACTACGAGCAGTTCTATTTCCATCAGTACCTTAAGAAGGGCTATGCTGTAGTACTCACCGACTACGAGGGCCTTGGCACCCCTGGCATGCACACGTACATGGATCGCGCATCCCAAGGCCATACAGTCCTCGACAGTATTCGAGCTGCGCAGCAACTAGAAGGCTGGGACATTAACGAAACCAACCCAGTATTTATCAATGGCTACTCCCAAGGCGGTGGAGCTGCTGCCGCTGCTGCCGAGCTATATGATGACTATGCTCCGGAGCTCAACATCAAGCTTGCGACTATCGGTGCTGCGCCAACAGACCTTACGCTGTTGCCTTCTACCCTCGACGGCTCCTTGTATTTCCTCTTCGAGTCGTATGCCCTTCTAGGGCTAAGCAACTCCTATGGCGAGGATCTGTACTCGCATCTCAATGACCGGGGCGCAAGAAAGCTACAGGATGCGACGAATACTTGTACTATGGGGCTCCTTAAGACCGCCGGCACTACCGTTGAGCGGATCAGCAACGATGGCAGAACCGTGCAAGACTTCATTGACAGTGAGCCTTTCAAATCGATGCTGGCAGAGCAGCATATTGGCTACGCTGCTCCCGGGATTCCAGTCGTCATTACGCATGGCCGCGGTGATGACGTGATTCCGTACTCTACTGCTGAACAGCTCGTAAATGAATGGACTGAGCGCGGCGCCGATGTCACTTTCATCCCAAATAACGCCCACACTCACCCGACCGGCACTATTCCGCACATCATCGAATCAGTAAAAGCTATTGACGATGCGCTACAGCACGAGGAGGGAAGCCAGTAAATACTGCTCCCTTACGCCATGAAAAGGTTGCGTCCAGTAGCGTGGTGTATCTGTAACTGACGGTGGGCCCCTTATGAATGAGGCCGGCGACCACCGTAGTACCTTTCGATTCCGTAACCACACTTCCTCGAAAGGGATAACCACGATGGCCGCTAGCCCATATTCTATAGACCCGACTACCTACTTAGACGAATTGCTTGCCCAAGCATCCCCAGATCTCATGCGCGAGATGCTTCAAGGATTCATCAACCAAATCCTATCGACTCAAGCAGACCAGATCTGCGGCGCCGAATACGCCACCACGTCTAAGTCTCGAACCAATGTCCGCAATGGCTACCGCCACCGCGATCTTGATACTCGCGTTGGCACCATTGATGTCGCTGTACCCAAACTACGTACCGGGTCATTTTTCCCGGACTGGTTATTGCAACGACGCACTCGGGCAGAACGAGCACTAACAACCGTAATAGCTACCTGCTATTTAAAAGGCGTGTCCACACGCAGGATGAACGATCTCGTCGCCAGTTTGGGAATTAATAATCTTTCAAAGTCGCAGGTATCTGACATGGCTAAAGACCTGGACGAGATGGTCGAAGACTTCCGTACCCGACCACTCGATACCGGTCCATACCTGTATGTTGCCTGTGATGCATTGACCATGAAAGTCCGCGAAGGAGGACGCGTGGTCAAAGCTTCCGTCCTCGTGGCTACCGGGGTTAATGCCGAAGGCTATCGTGAGCTATTGGGCATGCAGGTTGCTACATCTGAGTCTGTGGCGTCGTGGACTGGGTTCTTTAGGGATCTTAAAGCTCGCGGACTTAATGAGGTCTATCTTGTCACCAGTGACGCGCATCTAGGAATCCAGCATGCGATTAGTGACGTGTTGCCGAATGCGTCCTGGCAGCGGTGTCGAACGCACTTTTCTAAAAACCTGTCTTCGATGGTTGCCAAGACCCAGTGGCCAACCCTATCGGCGATGTTTCATACGATATTCCAGCAACCAGACTCGGAATCGGTGTGGTCCCAAGCACGTGAGGTCGTAGCGTTTTGTGAAGATAAATTCCCCCACGTTGCCAGCTACCTGGAAGAAGCCCTCGACGAGCTCTTAGCTTTTACCAACGCCCCGAAATCCGTCTGGAAGAAAGTCTGGTCGAATAACCCTACTGAACGGCTCAATCGTGAAATCCGCAGGCGTACGGATGTTGTAGGCATCTTCCCCAATCGTGACGCTGTCGTGCGCCTTGTTGGTGCTGTCCTAGCAGAACAACACGATGACTGGATCCAGCAAAACCGCTACATGTCACTAACCAGCCTGGAACAGACCAAAGCATTGATTACCGCCAACGTCATAGACGCTGACACCACCAAGGAGGTCGCATGAACCAGTTAAAGCACCGAGCACGTGCTGGCCCCTGACACCATCACACTGCATGCTCTATCGAAAGGTAGAAACACCACTCAAACGGACTTGACCCCATGAAAAGGCTCCGATGGGGTTGCCCGTTAAGTGAAAAAGCTTTCCTTTCCGATCTCGTGGGGTAACCATGAAATAGTTGAACTCGGTCTTTCTTCTCTAGCATGAAACTAGGCGCACTAGCGGCCATAGGTCGCGATCAGGGGCGTGAACACCTGTGAGCAGATAGCAGGGCGCTTTTGTCCGGCAATGCGCCGGCGCATTCGCGTATCAGTATGAGCAACAGAACGCGCTCAAAACGTTAGGGCGTGCACATGCAAACGAGCACTAGGACGTGGCAATCACACGGGGCAAGGAGGTCGCGGGCGCGACTTCCGCGGCAGCACCAAACCTATAACTACTCGTAGTGGATTAATCGTCGCATCCTGTTTTCAAAACTCATCGCACTTGTTTGCTCACACCGAGAGTTTCATTGGCTAGCGACCTACTGTGGATGCTCTTCGCTATAGCGCAGCAAGGTTTCCGCAACAATCTGGGCTCCAAGTAAAGCTTCGTCACGCAGCTGTGCTTCGGAGTACTCAACGCCTTTGATGATTCGATGCTCAGCGTGGATAACACTCGCAGTCTGCTGGTCTGCACGGAAAACAACCGGCCACAGCGCACGATTATTAAAGTCGCTGATCCAATTAAGATCCGCTGCTTCGGACTGACGAGCCTGGATCATCCCACCAATACCAATGTTCGTGTCCTGATCAACGATGTAGACAGGAACCCCATTGACCTGAGTCAGCAATCCACCAGTCGACAGCTGCGAGCAGCTAAGCCCCTGAGTAGAAAGTGCCTCCCCAATAGATTCGACGGATGCTTCACGCAATGCTGGCTGCTTCTTTCCAAACAATCCCATGGTCTTACTCCGCCCCTTCAAAAAGTTCTTCGATCGTTCCCAGCGCATCGAACCCAACCTGCAGGCTAGCGTCGATTAGCGCATCCAGCTGAAATTGGGACACGCCTTGGGTGAAGTTGAAGTGATTGCGGAATACAATCGTCCGGCGTCCCTCGATGAGGTTAGGAACCACTTTGCCGAAAGCCAGGTTGTCATTCGTCGCATTAATAGCGTTCATTGCCACCAGCTTCTTATCCGACGGGATTGCTCCAAAAGACTCAATGCGAACAGTGAAATACTCACCCTCGGGAACGAAGATGGCAACACCTTGCGGAAATTGGGAGCCCCACTCGCCGTTTTCCTCTCCCGCAGAAATCTGCAACGTATTCAGAGACTTGACGAGCATGGGAGTAGAGAAAGTGGTGATGTCTTTATATGAACTCATTTTGCTCCTACTTTACAAGAGGTTCTCTAAAGGGAGATCCTTATTGATCCAGATTCTTTCCTTAGCACGCTCATTTAAGTCCTCATAGTAGCTTAAGAAATCTCCGATGGACTGCGCTTTTGCATCTGTAGCTTCTTTTGCTCCAGCCCATACAATTTTGTCCGGTTCGGAAAAATCTGCTTTAAGGATCGGATAGTCGCCGGCTAATGTATCGAAAACAATCGAATCAGCGATTTCGTCGTATAAATAAGGTGACCATGTATAGCGTTGGTAGCCTGCCTCATATCCTACGATTGCCGTCTGTTTTAGGGCTTTAACACGGAGGATAAGGGCGATCTCGAAATGAGAAGGACATTGCACTATGAATAATGGAGCTATATCTGTCTTGTTTTTATAGCTGTTTTCTTCAGCTATCCATTTGTTTAGTGCCACCGACAGCTTTATTGCTAATCGGCCAATATCGATTTGTTCGATATCTATCCACATAGATCTTCCATTCCGCACTTCAGAATTTGGGCCTGACCCCGGAAAGTAAACGCATTGTTCTCTTAGACGGCCACACCATCGCGTGTGAACTGTTCCCAGTACGTAGCATGGTCGTAGATTACAATTGTGCCAGCCCGACCGGGCCAGGTATCAGGTAGCCACCAAACAGAGTTCATCTCCGAGGGCAGGAGAGCACGGAATCCACGCCAAACAACGCAGAAATAAACGATGCCAAAGCGTTACGCCAGGTTGACGACAAGGCTTAGCGCCCGGCAGGCGATTTTACTCACCGGTTATTCCTGATGACTATTTTTTGATGCGATTGACCAGTACCGCTCCAACTATGGTGAGCAGTATGAGGATGAGAAACCCGAGGATCGACTTGTTTGCGATACCGACATAACCTGAAATTGCCAGCCCAAATAGTGCAACGACAATCGCATTAGGAGATATTTTATGCCTGTTCATTAGGCCTCCTTCACACTTGATCGTTAAATGGGCCTGACCACCGACAAAACGACTGAATCCGGAAATCCGGCGGCGTACCGACATTGTAGGGCTCTTCCTTAGCCGCAGGTCTGTGATCCGCGCGGTCGGCTCTATTCTAGCCGAACAACATGATGATTGGATCCAGCAAAAGCGCTACATGTCTGTCCTCGATTCAGAAAGAACAGATACACCACTTCTACGGACTTGACCATCCCCGCCACAAACAGAGTATCGAGGATGATTTTTACTCATCCTTTCATCGTGATCCGAACCGGCTAGCACAGCAGGAAGTTGTGTACGGTATTTCCCAGTCAAAGACCGGTTATCACCGTAGAAGAGTGAAAAGGGCTAGTACCACTAGCCCAGACCCACTAACGAGCCAACCTCAACCACGCATCCTGCCGTCTAGCCTCGGAGCCTTAAATCTGTGCGAACGTTCTCAGCTTAGAACGGCAGCTTGAATGGCACGCCTGCTGCGATCTGGTTGTAGGCCCAGTAAATGTAGCCGATGATTTCACCAATCAGGTCGAATGCGCTGGACAAAGCAAACAAGGTTTTCTCCTTCAACTGTCACGAAACTCTTATTTGGGTATCGTAACGCCATAGCACCGCGTTACATCGGTGCAATATTGTGCTTTTTGGGCAGGTCATGCGCAGACTTTGTGGCCAATTGCCGCAGCGCCTGGCGCAGGGCAATGCGCGATTGATTCGGTTGAATCATGGCATCCAAGTAGCCGCGTTCCGCTGCCACGTAGGGTGCCGTCATGGTCTCATCGTAGAAGTCCATGAACATCTTCTTGGTCATCTCGCGCTGCTCTGGGGTCTCGGCGGCCTCGAGCTGCTTGCCCGCAATCATCACGACTGCTGCGGCCGCACCCATGACGGCGATCTGCGCGGTAGGCCACGCCAAGTTAATATCGCCGCTCAAGTTCTTCGACCCCATGACGGCATAGGCGCCGCCGTAGGCCTTGCGCACGATGAGCGAGACCTTCGGCACGGTCGCTTCCACGACGGCGAAGGCGAATTTCGCACCGCGGTGAATCAGACCCACCTTCTCCTGCTCCACGCCCGGCAGGTAGCCCGGTGTATCGACAACGAAGACGAGCGGGACATTGTAGGCATCGCAGATGCGGATAAAGCGCGCGCCCTTATCGGCGGCATCGGCATCGATGCAGCCGGCCAAGTGCATAGGGTTATTGGCCACAAAACCCACCGTCTTGCCGTCGATGCGGCCAAAGGCGGTGATCATATTCGGCGCGAAGTTTTCTTGGATTTCAATGAGCTCATCGTCATCGCCAAGCTGGGTGAGCAGATCCATCATGTCGTAGCCGGCGTTGGTGTCATCCGGCATGAAGGAATTCAGATCCTCGTCCTCGGTGATTTCGGCATCAGAAGGCGCGGGAAAGGTCGGCGACTCATCAAAGCAGGTCAGCGGCAGGTGATCCAAAATATCGCGCACCATGTCAAAGGCGTCTTCCTCAGAATCCACCACGGCAGAGACGTTGCCGTTGAGTTCCTGTTGGCGGGCACCGCCCAGCTCAGCGGAGGTGACGTCTTCACCGGTAACCTCACGGATGACATTGGGGCCGGTGACATACATTTCCGCTTCCTCATCCACGGCGATGACAAAGTCAGTGGTCACCGGCGCGTAGACCGCGCCGCCGGCGGATTTACCCATCATGATGGAAATCTGCGGGCTGCGGCCTGATAGCGGCAGCTGGCGGCGGGCGATTTCGGAGTACATCGCCAGCGAGGTCACGGCGTCTTGAATGCGGGCACCACCGGAATCTTGGATACCGATGACCGGGCAGCCAATCTTGATGGCCATATCCATGATCTCAGTGACCTTCTTACCAAAAGTCACACCCACGGAGCCGCCGTAGACCGTCTTATCGTGGGCATAGATACACACGGGCCGGCCGGATACGCGGCCATAGCCTGTGACCACGCCATCGGAATAGATGGCCTCCGGGTCACCCGGGGTCTTGCCCAAGGAACCGGTTTCCACGAAGGAACCTTCATCCAAGAGCTCGTTGATGCGCTGGCGAGGGGTGGTACGGCCTGCCTCGTCGCGGCGTGTGCGGGAACGCTCGCTGCCTGGATCTTGCGCCTCTTCAAGGCGCTTGCGCAGGTCAGCGAGCTTCTCAGCGGTTGTTTGCTTGGCCGCCACGTATCTTCTCCTCGATCCAATCGTTCATATGCTTGCCCACGGTGCCAATGGCTGGCTCGTCCGGCACTGCCAAGTGATCGCCGGGCAGCTGCACAATATCTAGATCCTTAACGATAACGCCCCAGCCGCCATCCGGATCAACCTCAGCGTAGCGCGGCTCCAGCTCGATCGCACCGTCATGCATCCGCTCGGAGCGGAAGAGCAGCACGGGAACGCTGACATCGGCCCAGCGGTGGAAATCGATCTTGGCCAGAATCTGGTTATCCACGAAGGACGCCCGCTGGTGCTCCAAGACGCCGGCGGACAGGCCGTGTTCGGAGGCATCCGTCGTGGCCAAGAATTCCGCCAGCATGGTCATCAGGGCATCCTCGCCCATGGTTTCCAGCATCTCGTACGGAGGCTCGAAGTCCAGGCCATAGGTCTTCTTGGCAAAGGCGGCGTAGCGCTCCCACCGGGCGCGGGTTTCTTCCGGCGTATCCGGTGCCGGGTGGGAAGGTTGCGTGGTATCGAGCAAGGCGATGAACGCGACCTCGGCGCTCTCCTCCCCGCGCTTGCTGCGCTCTGTCAACTGGTAGGCCACCTCATAGGCCAAGGCGCCGCCAAAGGACCAGCCGCCCAGGACGACCTTGCGGCCGCGCGCATAGCGAACGATGTCCTCGATATAGGCGGCGGCCCGCTCTTCTAAGGAGCCTTCAATCCTTTCGACGCCGTAAACGGCGACATCTTCTGGCAGCCGACGGGTCAGCGGCTGATAGACCACCGTGGTTCCACCGGCCGGGTGGAACATGAATACGGCTGGGCCATCGGCCTCGCGCAGGACGCGAATATTTCCCTCCACCTCGGTCTCAAGGCCCTCACGGACCAGATCAGCCAAGGTTTCCAGCGCCTCAGCGTCGAGGACCTGCTGCGCGGTGACATCGATGTGCGCGCGCTCGCGCAAGCGCTCGGCAATCTGCGCGGCCACCTCCTCAGAGATTGCTGGAAGCGGCGAGGTCACGCCCGCCGGAGCCTTGCCGGTAATGCTTGCCCAGGTGCCAAAGACCATGCGCTCAGAGGCATCGCGCGGGGCAACGCCCACACCCTGCTCCGAGTCTTGAGTGGTGTCGTCTGCTGCGGCCGCGGACTCCGTAGCCTCCGACGGTGCAGCGTCGGCGCTAGCGTCACTGTTATCTATGCGGCCGCCGGCAACGGCCTCCTCGACCATGGTGATGACGTCTGCTAAGGAGGCATCGCGAAGCGCCTGCACCTGCAGCGGTGGAATCTGGAAGTCATTTTCCACGCGGTTTTTAATGCGCATGCCCATCAGGGAATCGAGGCCCAAGTCAATCAGCGGCAGCTCGCGCGGCAGATCCGAGACATCATAGCCCATGGATTCGGACACGATAAGCGCCAGGCGGTCCTCAACGGTTTCTTGGCGCGGATCCCAGCGCACCGCGTCTACATCCGCGTCATCGGCAGTCGGCTCCGGGGCGGCGCTGCCCTCTGGCACCGCTGCGACCCCAGGGATCGCACCCGCGCCCAAGTCCAAGCCGGAGGCAAAACCTTCCGCCAAGAGCTCGGTGCGCGTGTCCTGCACGCTATAAACGGCGATGGACATGCCGCCGATGGACGTGGTGACCACGGTGGTAATTTCCCCGTACGGCGGGAGATCGCGGTGTTCCTCCGTGGCCACGATGCGCGCCCCAGGCTGCACCGCTTCTGCGGCGGCCTCCACGATGGCCAGCGTGGACGGTGCCTGATCCGCGTTGGTGGAAAAGGCCACCTTGCCCTCCGGCAGGTTCACGCGGGTACCGGGCAGGCCGGATACCCCGGCCGAAGGCCGCGCGTTGGTCCAGAAGCGCTGGCGGTTGAACTGGGTATACGGCGCTTCTGCCTGCGCGCCCGAGCCCACTACGGCGGCAAAATTCACCGGGGTTCCGGTTACGTAGAGCTTGCTCAATAGATCCAACAAGGACTCGGTGGGATCCACCTTGCGCTTTAGGCTATACAGCAATTGCGCATCGGCCTTGCCCACGGCAAACGCGGTAGACATAAGCCCCATGAGCGCCACCGGGTTCGGCGAAATCTCCACCAGCTGGGTGTGGCCTGCGGCAAAGGCCTGTTCCGTAGCGTCCTGCAGATATACCGGGTAACGGGTCATGCGCAGCCAGTAATCCTCATCGTGGACGGTGGTGCCGGGGCGGTAGACCTCGCCCTTATCCACGGAGGAAAAGAGCGTTGTGTGCAGCGGGTGGGCCTCCATGCCGGCGATGGCCGCTTCGAGCTCGCCCAAAATCGGATCGACGGCGGAGGTATGCCCCGCCGCCTTCACGTTGAGCGCGCGGGCGAATTTTCCTTCCCCATCGAGTTTTTCCACCAGGTCCAGTACCGCCTGGCGCGGCCCACCCACGGTGGTCATGCCGGGGCCGGTATAGACGGCTGGTTCGATGGATACATCGAGGGCGGCGATGTCCTCGGCGGACAGCTCGACCACGGCCATGGCGCCTTGGTCAGCCTCGCTTAGCGATGCCTCTCCCTCACCCATCAAGCGCGCGCGGTGGCAGGCAATGATCATCGCATCCTGCGCGGAAATGCCACCCGCGGCATAGGCCGCGGCGATCTCACCCATGGACATGCCCATAACGCCCGCTGGGCGCACGCCGAAGGAGGCCAATAGATCCGTTAGCGCGATCTGGATGGCGGTGATGGCGACCTGCGCCGTTTCCGTGTCATAAGTTTGAGAATCGTCCTCAACGATATCCAGGATCGACCAGCCAGATTCGAAATCAACGACCTCGTCGAGTTCTTTCAGCCGCGCGCTAAACAGCGGCGAGAGCGCAATCATGTCCTTCGCCATCTTGCGGTGCTGAGAGCCAAAGCCGGAAAATACGAAGACCGGCCCCTGCACCTGCGGGGAATCCGCCGCGGCGATGCCGACAGACACCTTGCCCTCGGCCACCTGGCGCAGGCGCTTAATGGCCTCTTCAATGGAGCTGGCCATGACGACGGCACGCGAGCGCGCGTGGTTGCGGCGCGCGACCGTGCGCGCTACATCGGCTAAGTCTGGTTGTTCTGCCTCTAAGAAATCCGCGAGCAGCCCCGCCGCACGCGCGCGGCGGGAGGGCAAGAGGCCGGAGACCGGCAGCGCCACCGTGTCGGTGGATAGCTGCGGCTCGCTGGTACGCGGGGTGCCCTGGTAATCCGTCAAGACGACGTGGGCATTAGTGCCGCCAAAGCCAAAGCCCGATACGCCGGCCACCTTTTTCCCGGAGTATTCCGGCCACTCGCGCGGGTCTTCAACGACCTCGAGGCGCTCGGCCACGAAATCGATATAGCGGTTCGGGCCAGCGTAATTGATATTCGCGGGGATAATATCGTGCCGCATGGCCTCGATGACCTTGATGAGGCCCACGACGCCCGCGGCGGATTCGGAGTGGCCGATATTGGTCTTGGCAGAGCCCAAGAGCACGGGGGATTCGATGCCGCGTCCGGCACCCAGCACGCGGCCGAGCGCGCTGGCCTCGATGGGATCGCCCAAGATGGTGCCCGTACCGTGGGCCTCCACATAATCCACGTCCTCGGGCGCCACGCCCGCATCCGCGTAGGCGCGGCGCAGCACGTCTTCTTGCGCTTCTGGGTTGGGTGCGGTCAGGCCATTCGAGTGGCCATCAGAATTGACGGCAGACCCCTTGAGGACGGCTAGGATTTCATCGCCATCGGCCTCCGCGTCCTCTAGGCGCTTGAGCACCAGCACGCCGGCGGCATCGGCACGCACGATGCCATCGGCGTCATCGGAAAAAGCATGAATGGCGCTGGTAGGAGACGTAACGCCCAATTCCGAAAAGGCGGTGGAGGCGTGCGGAGCGGCCAAGATATTCACGCCACCCGCCAGCGCAACATCGGCCGCACCGGTGCGCAGGTCCTTGATGGCATGGTCAACCGCAATCAAGGAAGACGAGCAGGCCGTGTCCACATTGATGGACGGGCCGCGGAAATCCAGGGCATAGGAAATGCGGTTGGCAACGATTGCCGAGGAATTACCCGTAAGCGCATAAGGGTGCATCTCCGTGGGATCGGCGGTAATCAGCATGCCGTAATCATTATTGGTCGAGCCCATGTACACGCCCGTGTGCGTGCCGCGCAGCTCATTGGCAGGAAGGCCAGCGTTCTCCAGCGCGTGCCATACCAACTCGAGCAGGATGCGCTGCTGCGGATCCATGTTCGCGGCCTCCAACGGCGATAGGCCGAAGAACTCCGCATCAAAGGATGCAACATCGTCGATATAACCGCCATCGGTATTTTGCTGCGCGATCTTCTCGCTCATTACCGGATCGGCGCTGTATTCAGACCACCGCCCCACCGGCAGCGGACCAGTACCCGCGCGCGATTCCGCGAGCATGGTCCAAAATTCCGGCACGTCTTTGGCACCTGGGAAACGACCGGACAAGCCGATAACCGCAATATCAGTACCCTGCGCAGCGCGAGTCGAGCGCTGCACGCGCGGGGCATCGTCGCGCCGCCCCGCGGGCTCATTAAGCAAGCGATTGGCTAGGAGCTCAATCGTGGGGTACTCATACGCCACCGTGGCATCGAGCCGCGTGCCTAAGAGATTTTCTAATTCACCCGATAGCACTACGGCATCTCGTGAGGAAAGACCATAGTTTTCCAGTGGGGTGGAATCTAAAATCTCTGTGGCGGCAACGCCCGTGGCCTGGGATACCCAGTCACGCAGCCATGCACGAAGTTGCTCGATGGTCATAAACCGTCTTTCCTAGTGGGGTTAATAGAACGACAAATACCTATATCGCTCTATTTTGTCACCTTGTTAACTTAACGTCCGAATCCGGCTTTAAGCTTGGTAGTCCTTTTTTGCCACGCGGCGGGCAATCTTATGCGAGGAGGTGCGCTTAATTTCGCCCGGCGCCTTCCACACGATATCGCTCGGGGTAATGCCGTGATTCTTCGTCACGGCCGTGCGAATCGCCTCGCCGGCGGCGGCGTCGCCAGATGGATCCGCGTCATCGGCGCGCTCTACCAAGAGCACCAAGGACTCTGAGTTTTCGCCCTCTACGGCAAAAGCGGCGACGGAATCTGGGCGGACGTGCGCGGACGCGTCCTGCACGGTGCCTTCAATATCTTGCGGGTAGTGGTTGCGTCCGGCGATGACGATGAGATCCTTAAGCCGCCCGGTGATATACAGCTCGCCCTCGATGATGGTGGCGAGATCGCCGGTGGCCATCCACCAATCATCCTCCGGCAGGCCGTCCTGGATGCGCTCCCCCAGGGTATTGCGGAAGGTAGCTGCGGTTTCTTCCGGGCGGTTGAGATAGCCCGTTGCCATATTTTGCCCATGCACCCAGATTTCACCAATGGTGCCCTCTGGGACCTCGGCCTTGGTTTCAGGATCCACGATGGCCAGGTGCTGGAACGAGACGCCCTGGCCATTCGAGGTGAAGGCCACCGTTGCAGCGGATTTTTCTTCAATAACCGCCTTACCGTCCGCCAATTTCTCGCGGTTGAAGTGGGAGATGATCGGGCGCTTGTCACCCTGTGCGGTAGAAACGATGAGGGTGGCTTCCGCCAAACCATAGGAAGGGCGCAGCACGGAGCGCTCGACGCTGAAGGTGTCCAGGAATTTCTGCACGGCTGGTTCCGTCACCGGCTCAGAGCCGATGAGGATGCCATCGACGTTGGAGAAATCCGCGTCCTTGCCGTAGCGCGCGGCCAATTCCAGGGCGAAATTGGGCACGGCGGTATAGGTCTTCTTCTCCTCACCCGGCTGGCGGCTGATGCGCTCAACCCACCGGTTGGGGTGCTGGATGAAATCGCGCGGGGTCATCAAATCCAATTCGATGCCCAGAATCGTGGTAAATAGCGCCAAGATGATGCCCATATCATGGTGCATCGGCAGCCACGACACCACGCGCGGCGGGAACTGCATATTCACGGCTCGGAAGATCTGCAGCACATTGACCAGGATCGCGCGGTTGCTCAACTCCACGCCGGCAGGGGTACGCGTTGAGCCGGAGGTGTACTGCAAGAAGGCGGTGGATTCCACGCCCTCGCCGGCAACCGGCTTCCACGACGCCGCCAAGGAATCTGGCAGCGCACTGATGGAGATGACGCGCGGGCGCTCCCGCTCGGTGGAGAAATAGGTGCGCACCGCTGCGGCCGATACGCGGTTGGTCAACACAACGGTGGGCTCGCAGTCAGCAAAGACCGCCTTCAGGTGATCCGCGTGGCCTGGCTCATTCGGATCATAGAGCGGAATCGGGGTCATTCCCGCGTACATCGCGCCCAAGAAACCAAAGAGGTACTCCGGGGAGTTGCCCGCCAGGATGGCCACGCGGGTACCGGGTTCTGCAACTTGTTGCAAGCGCGCTGCCACCACTTTGATCCGCGTATTGATCTCTTGGCGGTTGAGCTCGCGGGAGGTGTCTCCCTCATCGTAGAGCCACTGGCGGATTACAACCTGCGAGGTATCCGTTTCTGCCTGGTAGAGGGTCTCAGCCAGGCCCGCCAAGGTGAGCTCTGCCGGGAGGGCGATATTGCCCTCGGCGTCAAAGAACTTCCCCATGAGTTGCTGTATATCCATCGATTCTCCTTTGGTAAATGGTTTTGTCTTAAAAAATATCGATGTGTTAGCGCCTCATGTTACACGGCGTCGATGACCCGGTGGGCCCAGTCCACGACCCACTGGTTTGCAGTAGTCCCATCAATCACGCCGTCATTGCTGGCGTACTGCGCATGCACCCCATTGGCCCCGATCAAATCCTTGGCGCGTTCCAAACCATTGCCCACGCCGGTGGGAGCATCACACACGGAGTCATCCGGGGCACAGATCTGGTAGGTCCTATCCGCGAGCTCGCCGAAGCCATGCGGGCGCGCGCCGCGCATGGTCGCTCCAGGCACGATGGGCTGGACGAGCCCGGAGACGGGCTCCAAGGCAATCTCGGCACCGATTCCGCCGAGCGCGTGGCCTGGATTTTGGCCCACGCCGTTTTCACGCCGGCCATCTGCGATCAGCGCCACGCCAGCGATATTTTCCGCCGGGATCACGCCTTCGCCACCGCCAATATCATCGGCCACATCGCCGGCGATGACCGCACCTTGGGAAAATCCGCTCAAAATGAACTTGGTCTGTGGGCAGCTATCGTGCATGCCGCGCAGCTCTTCATTCATCTTCGCGGTGCCCTCATTGCGGGAATCGTCGTAGCTCATCTCCTCCTGCGCATTGATATTTTTAAATTGCGCAGTATACGGAAGGGTCCACACCTTCACATCATCCCCGTAGGCCTCCCGCAACGGCTGCGTAATAGACAGCATGAACGAGCGCGGATTAGCAGAAGGGTTGAGGGGATCATCGTCGGCCGCGGATTCCCAGGTGCCTGGCGCGGAAATAAACTCCACGGCCGGGCACCAATCCGGCTGGGATTGCTCCGGTGGTGCCGCAGACTCTGACTCCTCGGGGGCACCAGGCCCCGCCGAGTCCGAAGTCGTGAGGTAGTGCACCGCCCCCGCGCCGATCACAACGAGGAGGGCGAGGACGGCAACGACGGTAATGATTTTTCGCATGAACTAGTTGTACCCGGAAAACCTCAAAGGAAGCTAGCAAAGGGCTGAACGTGCGTTGTCCTGAAGCAGCTTGGTGAGCTCGTCAAAGTCTTTATCAGAGCGTTGCTGCTCAATCAGTTGCCCGGCCACTGCGGGAATGGTGATTTCATCCTCGCCGCAAGCGCCCTGGCCAGCACCGAGGAGCTGATCTTCTACCCCATCGACGTTCACGCCTGCATCCTTCAACGAATCCAGATACGCAGCCTCTTCCTTGGGCAGCTGCGCGGACGGGATTTCAGAGATCTCACGGGCACCGCGATCCTCCGGGGAGTTCGCGGAACCAGAGCCGTTCCGCGGCTCAGCGAAATCCTTGGAATCGTCCTTGGACTCGGAGGGCTCCTGCGAGGAGGAAGCACTGCTAGATGCAGACTCGCTACTGCTCGTGGTCGATTCTTCGGAGGTCTTTTCGCGCGACAGCGGCGCCACCGAAGTGTCATTGCCGGAGTCACTATCCACGGTGGCAGAGTCACACCCTGCCAAGCCGAGGCATAAGACCGCTCCTACGAGGGCTAATTTACGCATGCTTACTTCTTTTCAGTCTGTACGCGGCCCATGACTTCACTGATCGTTCCGTGCTGGAACTCCTGCTTCAATCCACCAGCTGCGATTTCGGAGTAATCAGAGGTGGGCCAGCCAAATTCGCCGTGCTCCCAGCCCTTCTTACCCCATTCATCCATGATGGCGCCCTTCAAGATGTAGTGCGCGCCGGATTCTGGGGACCAGTAGATGGAGCCATGTTCAAACTCCTGGAAGAAGCCGCCCTCGACCTTCTTCTCGCCGTCCGTGGGGAAGCCCAGTGGGGATTCGACACCGCCCATATCCTTGTACTTTTTGCCAATGGCACCAAAGGACACCTGGTTCTTGCCGTCCGGGTTGCGGGTCAGAATGCCGTTTTGGAATTCCTGGGTAAAGCCTTCGCCCACCTTCTTGACCGCGCCGGTCGGGTACTTCAGATCGCCGCCTTCGTAGCCCTTCTCGCCCCACTTCTTAAACATGTCGCTGGTAATTTCCCAGGCGCCGGTCTCTGGGCTCCAGTAAATGGAACCGTGTTCGAAGTGCACGAAGCGTCCCTTGCCATCTGGCGTTTTAAGCTCATCGGACTTCGGGAATCCCAACCAGGAGGTAGGGCCACCGATTTCCGCATAGCGGGCGCCAATGCGGCCGTGCAGGGCGTGCGCACCGGTCTCCGGGGACCAGTACGCCGTACCGGTTTCGAAGTCTTGTGCCTTGCCCTTATCGGCAACGTCATATTCGTTATTCAGGCAGGAACCGATGTGGCCTTCCTTGGTGGCCTTGGCGATTTCGCCTTCGGTCTGACAGTCCGCACCGCGGTCGGCCTTGTCAATGTTGAGGGCATCCGCAATGTAGGGCCATGCATTTTGCATCTCAAATTGCCAGAATTCCCAGCTGTGCACGCCGGAGGGGCGGAATTGCACCACCGGTTCCACATTGGCGCGCTTCGCGTAATCCACGAAGGTCTGGGTGGACATGCGGGAGATAACCTCCAGGCCCATACCGGCCAAGCTTGCCTGGCCCTTGGCCACGGAGGTGGCATTGCCAAAGTCATCCTTGCCGTTACCGGCAGAGACATAGACCTGCATGTCCTTGAGGTTTTCGATGCCCAGCTTTGGATCGTGGTCGATCCAGTCCTGCGAGCCCGGCTCGCCCCACATCTTGCGGGAATCGAAGCCACCGGCATCGCGCTGCGCGGCCATGATGGCCTGCGGCATGCCGCGGGTGGTCGTATCAAGGTAGCCGGAGAACGAGCCCACGAAACCAAACAGGTACGGGTTGCGCTCCGCCAGGTTGATCGCAGCGGTACCGCCCATGGACAGCCCAGTGACCGCGCGCTTCTGGTTGGAGCGGTATTCCTTATCCAAGATGGGAACCAATTCCTTGGTCAGGAAGGTCTCCCACTTGTAGTTCTTGCCTGCATCCGGCTGCTGCCAGTCGGAGTAGAAGGAGGATTCGCCGCCCACCGGCATGATGAGGTTGACGTTGCGGTCCGCGTACTGGTTGAGGATATTGGTCTCAATGGTCCAGCCGGACTCGTCATCGCGGGCGCGCAGGCCGTCGAGTGCCCATACCTCAGGGAACTTCTTTTCCGGCTGCGAATACCAGTCGCGCGCGAGCTGAATCTGCACCTTTTGCTCTTGATCCGGCATCGCTGCGGACTTGATATAGACCATCAGGTGGCGGTTGGACAGGTACTCCACACGGTTGATCTTTACGCCATCCGGCAGGCCCTCTACCTCTGGGTACTCGGTCTCCACTGGGGTACGAGCCGGCGGATCCTTGGGCGCAAAGTGGTCAGACAGGCTGCCGCCACCGCCTGGCTGAGCAGAGCTAATATCACCAAGTGAGCTTTGGGCTGTGGCATTGGGCAGCAGGGCCAGTCCAACGGCGATGGCGGTCGGTACGGCTGCTACCGCAAGCCCCTTGCGGGCCTTGCCCGGGGAAGTGTTTTTGCGCATAGGTAAACGTCCTTGAAGATTTACCGCGGCTACATTCCGAAGGTTCCCCTCCTCCGGACTGCCGCCTGCGGCGTGAGCTGTCTATTGTGCGCTTAAGTTTAAGTTGAACTTGAGGCTTAAGAAAGGCTGACACGCCGGAGGCAATTTATATCACCATTTATTGCGGTTCGGACGAGGCTGAACTCAAGCCCTATTACAGACGCAAAAAGTCCCCTACCACAAGGTAGGGGACGAAAGCGTTAAGCGGCTTTTACCAAGCGTTCATAACGTTGAGAACCTGCGGCTTCGACTTCTCCAGCTGGTAGCCAAACTGCAGCCAGTTGTGCAGACCCTGTGCCGGGTAGTCCACGGTCGGGTTCAGGCCCTGCAGGCGAGCTGCACCTTCCCAGACGTGGGTGGTGATGCGGGAACCGACCTCAAGGGCAGCACCGGCTGCTTGGTGCTCTGGGAGGTAGCGCTGGCGGTCAAGGTCGCCCGGGATACCGGTTGCGGCGGAGATGTAAACATCGGTATTGCGCAGCTGCGGGATGAGCAGCAAGGGGTCATTCTGGAAACGCTTCGGGTTAAACAGCGAGCCGTACATCGCGTTGATGTTGAACCCACCGGCATCCAGCATGGCAAAGCGCATGAAGGTCTGCGCGCCCGGAACCGTCGTGGTCAGGTAGCCAGAGAAGGACAGCGCCTGGCGGAACTGGTCATTGTGCTTTGCGGCCAAGGTCAAGGCAGAACCAGCGCCCATGGACAGGCCAGCAATGGAGTTATTATTGCGGGCCACGCCAAAGTTGCTCTCCAAGTAGGCGGGAAGCTCGCTGGTCAGGAAGGTCTCCCACTTGTAGTTGACCGGCTCGTTCGGGTCGTACTTAGCGGGTGCCTGCCAGTCAGCGTAGAAGGAGGACTCGCCGCCTACCGGCATGACCAGGGTGATATTGTGCGGCTCGTAGGTACGTGCCGCATTGACGTCATTGACCCACGCATTGGTGCGGTCGGTCGCACGCAGTCCGTCCAAGAGGTACAGGCCAGCGTTGCCGCCATTCTTTGCGGGCTGGATCTGCACTGGGATATTGCGGCCCATCGCCTGAGACCACACATCGCAGCGCTGGACCCACCAGCCCACCTGGTCCCACTCGCACGTGCCAGTATTGTCCGCACGCAAGAAATCGCGGTGAGCTGCGTGCGCCTGCTGGGTGCCGCCTGCCACTACGGCAAGACCCAGCGCTACGGCGACTGCCATGATGACCGAAAGGACGCGACCCCTAATAGATGCAGTCATCTTTCTCCTTCACAAAGTATTTGGTAATTGTCACTTAGCTTTATCGCTCGGAATCTGTGAACCGTTAACATCCCGACGCGAAAGCCTAACTAGCAAGCAGTCTAATGCACTCCCGGGCCAAATGTTGCATCTTCCCCCATCAGTCCAGGTAAGACCCCGGATCGGAAGAGAAGGAAAGTGTCCGCCCGTCTGTCAGGGAAAATTTAATGTTTTCCCAGAATCGGCCCCAAGTTAAGGGATCCCTGTACGTGGCAAAGAGTTCCTGAAAATCGGCATCGTTAAGCGCGGTGCGGGCCTTGCGGGCCGCGTCCTTATCAATCCAGAACGGTACGGAATCAATATCGGCCGCGGAATCCGCCACCTGCCACGGCATGCCCAGGCTCTTATCGTGGCCAATCCGCCCGCCCTCGATGCGGGGCTGGCGCGCGGCCAACGGGTTGCTCAGGCCAATCTCATCGAGCACGCGCACATCCAACGGGGCATTCATGGAGGTAAGCCCCAGGTTGAGGTAATACACCGTGGGCGGATCCGTGCGCGAAGGATCCCCCTCGGTAGCCAGCCAGGAAGGGCTGCCATCGTCTTGCAGGTAGCGGAAGGTCATGGCATCGCCATCCTCCAGCTCCTTAATCGCGTCCTTATAGCCGTGCATCATCTCACTGCGCAGGAACTCTTCGGCGTGGCGGGGCGGTTCATCCATCCGCGTAGTGTGGGTCCAAAAATCGCGCTCATCCACAATGGAAATATCGCTGTCATAGACGGCTGGATCCACCGGGTGCCCGCGCAACGCAACGATAATCGCCCACACGGCGCAAGCGACAGAAGCCACCCATACCCGCAGGTTCACCACAAAAATGGGAAGTAGGGCGGCAAAAAGCGGCAAAAGCAGCATGCGGCCGTGCATGAAATCGCCGCCCACCCGCAGGACATACAGGGTGTGCAGCACAGCGGTTCCGACGAAGATGTAGACGGCAGATGCGGTAGAGCGCAGATGCGGCGGGCGCAGCTCAGCCTTCCAGAGTGCGGCTACCACCAGCACGACCAGCGGCAGCACCAACCAGTAGGGCCCAATGAAATCACCGAGGTAGGTAAAGCCCTTTCCCCATTCGGAGCCACTGGCGGATTTCGCCACCGCCGTATGCGGGGTCAATAGGCCGTAGTATCCCATGCGGAAAATCTGGTAGCCCAAGGGCAGCGGCAGGGCGATGGCCAGCACCTTCCACGAGCGCGTGGAAATCAACAGCACGATTCCAACGATGCCGCCGTACAGCGCCAGTTCGGGGCGGATGAGCCAGGACAGCCCGGTCCAGAAGGCTAGCCAGTACGCGGCGGAATTCCCGCGCGCGTGGCGGTGCGGGCGCGCCCACTGCAGCAGCAGCCACCACAGCATAGCCAGGTAAAACAGGCACAGGCCCCATTCCAAGCCGGAGGTAAAAAAGTCACGCGCCGGCGGCAGCGCCACATAAACCAAGGCGCCAGCCGGGAGCACGATGCCGGAGTGCATGCTTGTCGATGCCCACGTGCCCAGCACCATCGCCGCCACGGCCAGGACCAGCCCGAGGTAGATGGCGATGGATTCTAGTTCAGCATTGCTGACCCACCGCACCGCTAAGATGAGGTATTGCCACAGCGTGGAGGTATTGGCCTCAACGCGCTCGCCCACATTGAATACCGGACCGTTGCCGGCCTCTAGGTTGCGGACGGTGCGCAGGACGATGAGCCCGTCATCGGAGATCCAGCGGCGGGCGAAACCGCCCCAAAACGACAAAAAACCGACAACAATGATTGCCGCTGGCGCGCTCCAGCGCGCGAGGTTCTTGTTGTCGGTGTTACACACGGGGTGAAAGTGTATCAGCCCCAGCGCGGTTTACCTTATCGAAATTCCTTGTGCTTAAAACAAGGGCATGACGTAGACGGCCATAGCGATACAGGCCAGCCAGGCAATGGCAAGGATTTGCAGGGTGCGGTCCCCCAACGCGATTTCTTCCGGCGCCCCGCCCTGGCCGCGGTCCACGTCGGCGGCATAGCGCAGGATGGCGATGGTAAACGGCACCATGGAAATCTGGTACCACACGCCACCGGAGGTTGCGGCATTCGCCAGCTCAAAGCCCCACAGGGAGTAGAAGACCACCACGGCGGTGGCCGCTAGCGTCCACACAAAGCGCAGGTAGGTCGGCGTATAGCCCTGCAGGGACTTGCGGATTTTCGCACCGGTCTTTTCCACCAGCAGGATTTCGGCATAGCGCTTACCGGAGGCCATAAACAGCGAGCCAAAGGCGGCGACCAGCAAGAACCATTGTGAAAGCTCAATATCGGCCGCCACGCCGCCAGCCATGGTGCGCAGCATGAATCCAGAGGAAACCAGCGCGATATCGATAACCGGAATGTGCTTCCAGCCAAAGCAATAGCCCAACTGTAGGGCGATATAAACCGCCATGACGATGGCCAGCTCGAGTCCCGCGGTGGCCAAGAAGGATAGTCCAATGGACAGGCCAACGAGCACCACGGCCATGACATAGGCCACCTTGATGGGCAGCACGCCCGAGGCGATCGGGCGGAAGCGCTTGGTGGGGTGCTCTTGGTCCTCGCGCCAATCCTTGGCGTCATTGATTAGGTAGATGGAAGAGGCGCCGAGGCAGAAGACGATGAAGGCTAGGAGGACATCGACAAGCACGCGCCCATGAAAGAGCGAGTCCGCACCGGCCGCGGCGGGCGCGGCCAGCACGAGGATGTTTTTTACCCATTGCTTCGGGCGCAGGGCCTTGACCATGCCATCGGCCAAATTCTTCGGCGGCTTGCGCTTGCGGCCGGTATCGACACCGGACGTATGCGGCTCCGAATAGAGAAAGTGCTGATTTTCAGCCTCACTCATGCGTCTTTCTCCTTCGTCATTGCCCGCGCGGTGGCAGCGCCAATGGCTGCGCCCGCGACGGTATCGGTTGGATAGTGCACCCCGAGCACCATACGCGATGCCATCATTACCGGCACTCCCACAAGCGGGGCCTTGGAACCCGTCAGGCGGGAAAGGCCCACCAAGAAGGCGGTGGTGGAGGTGGCATGCGAGGACGGGAAGGACAAGCGCGAGGGAGTCTTCACCCCAACGCGCACGTAGGAATAGTCGGGCCGCTTGCGCCGCACGATGCGCTTGAGCACCACGCTTGCCGCATGCGCGGTAAACGCTGCGGCACCGATCCGAATCCAGTCTTCCCGGCGCTTTTTGTCCAGGCTGGCGCCTAAGGCCGCGCTGCCCATCCAGCCCAGGGCGTGCTCTCCCAGGTGGCTTAAACCGCGGGCGGTGGGCACGACACCCGGCACGTCAAAGGCGGCGTTCTGGATGGACTCCAAAACGCGGGATTCTGCGATGGAAAGCTTATTGGGCATCAAAAACCTTCTTCCAAGAGGACCGCGCGGTCAATTCTGGCAACGCGGCGCGGTAGCTTGCCCGCAAGTCATCGAAGTTTTCTTCAATTTCCTTCAGCAGGCTGCGGGTTTCGGCGATAAGCTCCTTGGCCAAATCGCGGTCGCGCTTGCGGAAGGCCACGCCCGTGCCGCCGGCCGTGGACACGGTGGCGGAATCCAGGCGGGAGAGGGTGAACCAGCGCGCCTCTTCTGGGGTGAGGTTTAGCTGCGGTGCCGCGTGGTGCGCCGGATCCTCCTTGCTCAGCAGGTGCTTGAGGCCCTTGGCCGCCCATGGCAGCTTTTTGACCTTGCCCAGGCGGCCGCCCACATTGCGGGTGGGAACGCCCGGCGCGCCGGTCGGCGCTGGCAGCTGATCCGCGGATTCGATGATGACCGCATCCGAATAGTTCTTGCGGATCTCCGCGATGCGCGGCAACGAGGTATCCAAGATATCGAAGAGGCGGTCTGGCCCCGCAAGGAAGTCCTTCATAGCCTCAATTTGGATGGCCATGGTGGAGTATTCCATGCACATGGTGTGCTTGAGCGTGGATTTAAAGATGGACTTGGTAATGCCGGATACCGCGCCATCGTGGTACAGCGAAGCCACGATCAAGCGGTTGCGCAGGTGGAAATAGGCCTGCCAGTCAATGGCATCGTCCTTATCCGCCCAGGCCATGTGCCAAATGGCAGCGCCCGGCCAGGTCACCGTGGGGAAGCCATTGCGGGCGGCGCGCAGGGAGTATTCGGTATCGTCCCACTTGATAAACAGCGGTAGTGGCTGGCCATTGGTCTCTGCCACCACGCGCGGGAAGAGGCACATCCACCAGCCGTTGTATTCCACGTCCACGCGGCGGTGCAAGGCGCGTGAATCGTACTTCTTCGGATCCAAGTGGGTCTCCTGCGTGCCGATGGCGCGCAGCGGGTATTTGGCGAAGTCGTGGTCATACACGGCGTGCGGGGCCGCACCCCACATGAAATCGGAGCGGTTGACCCGCTCACCGGTGGTGCGCAGCTGGGAGCGCTCCTGCAGGTTGAGCATCTGCCCGCCCACGATGATGGGCCTGGCGGCGTAGCGTGCGGCCTGGACGGCACGCAGTACCGAATCTGGTTCGATGGCGATGTCATCGTCCATGTACAAGATGAAGGGCGAATCGGTGTTTTCCAGCGCCTCGTACATGATGCGGGAATAACCACCGGAACCGCCGAGGTTGCCCTGGCGGAATTCGCGGAAGCGATCGCCAAAGTGGTCTACCGCCTCGTCGTATCCGGGCTCATCGGCTGGGTGCTGGTTGCCCTGGTCCGGCATGAGGACGAAGTCGATGATCTCATCCACCACGGGATCTTCTGCCAGCGCCTGCAGGGCGGCGACGGCGTCCGTGGGGCGGTTGAAGGTGGGGATGCCGACGGCGACGCGCTTTTCGGAAGGGGCAAGCTCGGTGCCATCGGGAAGCGTCTGCGCCGCCGGGGCCTGCGGGGAGCACCAGGCTGCATCCGACAACGTGGTTTCCTTTTCCGCGGTGATATCGAACCACAGCCAGCCGCCATCCTCGAAGTTCTTCAGTGGCAGCTCAAACTCGTGGTGGCCGGTGCCCACGAGATGGTTGGCCACGGAAATGCGCTGGCCATCCTGCTTGGAACGGTACAAAGAAACGTTGGCCTGGCCCTCGATCTCCAGGCTTAGAACCACCGAGCGCAATTGCGACCAGCGGCGCCAGTAGGAGGCTGGGAAGGCGTTGAAGTAGGTTTCAAAGGAGGCTTCCTCGCCGGCCGGGATGGTCACGGCGGTCCGGTTTGTCCAGCTCAAGCGCTCGCGGTTTTGCTCCGCCTCGATGAGGTAGAGCATGCGTACGTCAAAGGGTTCGCCGCGCTTGGGCAGCAAGATTCGCTGCAGGGGCTCATAAGCCGTGGTGTTGTTGGCAGTCACGATTGCTTCGATTCTCCAAACGATTTAAACAGTAGTCAGCGACCTAGCGTAGTTGTTTTCGCGCGACTGCTCGGGTTTACACGCGGACAATAAAAGAAGGGCCGAGGAATTCCTCCTCGGCCCAGGGTTAATGAGGCACCTTATGCGCTCACGCGCTCGGTTACCGGGTCGATGCCCAGCTTGTTCAGCATGTAGTACACACGGGCTTCTAGATCATCGGCAAGCTCGCGGGCCTGCTCAACGGTCTCAGCCGGGGCGATGTCCCAGATCTTGATGTCCTTGCCGGCCTCATCGCGCTCGACCTCGCGACCCAGGTACACGATGTAGTCCGGCATGGCCACGGTCCGCACCTCTTCGAGGTACTTCTTGGGAGCCTGGCCCATCCCGCGCTCGCTCATGACGTGGGCCAGGTGGTCATTGCCGTCATTTTCCGGGTGCGCGGCGGCAGTATCGACGTAGAGCGCCGCACCGGCGTGCTTCTTGGTGAGGTCCGCTGCGGCCTTGGCCAGGGCGTGGTTATTGCCCGCGGCGAAGCGAACGTGGATGCGGTGGGCACCGAAGAACTCGCGCACCTCGCGCTCTACCAGCACGGGGATGAATTCCACGAGCTCGGCGTTGGCGGTGTGCTTGGCGATGACCTCGTCCAGCTTCGCATCGATGTCAGCACGGGTATATCCGTGACCGTACTTGGCGTGTAGGTCGTGGCGGAGGGTTTCAAACTGGTTCATTGTTATCCCCTTTCCTGGATTCTTTCCCCGTTTGCTTTTTGTTAACTTAAAGTTAACTTTACAACGCGGTGTGACATACGTCAATTGGTTGGTCATAACCCAGTAGTTAGCCCTCGCGTGGAGCAAGTTACGCGTGGGGCGCGCTGGGCTATAGACTCTGCCTTTGATGATCCTGCTCATTGATAATTACGACTCGTACACGTTTAACCTCGCGCACCTCATCGCTGAAGTCTCCGGAACCGAGCCGCTCGTCGTTCCCGCGGGCGAGGCCGCCGGCATTCCAGAGCGCGTACGCGCCGGTGAATTCAGCCACGTGGTTATCTCCCCTGGCCCAGGCACCCCGGAGGAAGAAAACGACTTTGGTATGTCCCGGCGCGTTATCGAGGCGGCCGCCGCAGCGCGAATTCCCCTGCTCGGCGTCTGCCTTGGCCACCAGGGATTGGCGATGCTCGCCGGTGCCCGCATACGCCGCGCGCCCGAACCGCGCCACGGCTTCGTATCCACCATCAGCCACTCCGGCGAGGGAATTTTTGCCACCATCCCGCAGGATTTTCAGGCGGTGCGCTACCACTCGCTGCACATTGAGCCCGCCCCCGGCATCACCGTGCACGCCCGCAGCGAGGACGGCACCGTCCAGGCCCTCAAGGTCGATGGCCTGCCGCATTGGGGCGTGCAATTCCACCCCGAATCGGTGCTGACACAACATGGCGCGACCCTGCTGCACAATTTCCTCGGCGGTTTTCGCCTGCTTCACCGCGAGGTCTCCGGCGCGATTGACTGCCCCAGCATCTTCGCGGCGCTGCAGGCAGACGACAACGACGCCTTCTTCCTGGACTCCGCCGATACGCGCGGGCGCTATAGCATTCTTGGCGATGCCACCGGTCCCCTCAGCAGGTCCTTTCGCTACCAGCTTGGCGATGCCCCCGATATCCTCACCACCCTCGAGCGCGAGCTATCCACGCAGGTCTTTGACGCACCGGATCTACCGTTTACCGGCGGGGTAATCGGTTACTTGGGTTACGAATGCGCGCAGCTTACCCTGCCCATCCAGCTGCGCCACCGCTCGCCGTATCCCGATGCCTACTTCATCCGGCCGCAGTCCTTCCTTATCTACGACCACCACCGGCAAGTGGCGCACCTGTGTTGCCTCGACGGCGACGGCGCGCAGAGCCTGCTCGACCGGCTGGAGGAAGCCCTGGAAGGCGGGCAGGTGGGAAGCGAGGGGGCGGCATCGGCAAGCGCGGGCGCCTGGCGCACCACCGACTACCTGGACCGAATCCAGCGCGCCCAAGAGCTTTTGCACGCCGGGGAAAGCTACGAGGTCTGCCTGACCGATACCTATACCGCGCAGGCCACCGGCGATATTTATACAGCGCTGCGCCGGCACAACCCAGCACCGTACGCGGCGCATCTGGTATTCGACGGCGTGGAAATCTGCAGCGCCTCGCCCGAGCGCTTCCTCAGCGTGCGCGATAACCGCGTCGAGGCCAAGCCCATCAAGGGCACCATTCCAGCCCACCAGGACCCCTCCCTGCTTCGCGACGACCCCAAGACCCGCGCTGAAAACCTCATGATCGTGGACCTTTTGCGCAACGATTTATCCCGCGTGTGCGAGCCCGGCACCGTGCGCGTTCCAGGGCTGATGAACGTGGAAAGCTACGCCACCGTGCACCAGCTCGTCTCCACGATTACCGGCCAGCTGCGCCCCGGCGCCACCGCGCTCGATGCCATCCGCGCCGCCTTCCCGCCCGGCTCCATGACCGGCGCTCCGAAGCTGCGCACCTGCGAGATTATCGATGCCCTCGAGGCAGGACCCCGCGGCGTCTATTCCGGCATCGTGGGCTACCTCGACTATTCCGGCGAGGCGGACTTCAGCGTGGTCATCCGCACCGCGGTGCGCGCGGGTTCCGAGGTCACCGTCGGTGCCGGCGGAGCCATCGTCCTCGACTCCGATCCCGCAGCCGAGCTGGCCGAAAGAAACCTCAAGGCCCAATCGGTACTCGGGGCGTGGTCATGAGCTCCTATATCTGGCACGACGGCACCTTTATCCCCTGCACCCCACCGGCCGACTCCTGCACCGTGGCCGATTCCTGGCGGCATTCGCAAGGCCGCACGCACGGCCTCCACCTGCATCTAGAGCGCTTCGAGTCCGCCGCCGGAACCTTGCCCACAGGCTTCGTTCCCGCCATGCTGGAGCTGCTTTCAGGCGGCGAGCTTTTCCCCCGCATCGCCCTCATAGCCGACGAGCTTTACCTCGATATCCGGCCTGCCCCGGCTCCGCGCGCCCACACGCGCCTTACTTATACACAGGCCCCCGATCCCCGAGTGCGGCCTCTAGTCAAAGGCCCGGACTTACCCGCCTTGGCCACCTACCGCAGCCAGTATCAGGAAAGCGGCACCGATGACACCGCGATTGTCGATGCCCACGGCGCCATCACAGAAACCACCACCGGCGCGCTCATCGCCTGGAACGGCGACACGCTCCTGCTCCCTACCGGTCTTCGCCTGCCCAGCGTGACCCTGCGCCAGGTCCTGCACCGCTGCAATGACGCAGGACTTTCCACCGTTCAGCGCCCATTGACCCCGGCACTCGCTGCGGAATGTCCCCTGTGGTTTATCAACTCACTGCACGGCATTAGCCCCGTCAGCTCCATACACACACCACACGGCACCATCACCCCGCCGCCGCACCCGGAGGCCGCAAGCTGGCAAAACTGGTGGTGGCAGGGTTTTAGCACCGAAACTATGGGTGAACGCTACACATAACACTCAACACAACACTGCACATGTTGAGTGTTGTGTTGAGTGTTGGGTGTTGTGTTGAGTGTTCACGCCGAGATTTCTATTAGCTCGGGCAGATCGCGGCCTTTAGCCTTGGCCCCGCAGCGCACGCCTTAATTCGCTGCCGATAATGGTGCGCGCAACCAACGCATCCGAAATAATCCCGCCCATCTGGACGAACGGATGAACTTGGCCTTTAAATTCGATCGAGCTCACTACATTTCCCGCATTGAGCATTCGCTCAACGTAGTCACTTACCTCAGAGACCAACGGATCAAGCTCACCGGTAATCACCGTCGCTGGAGGTAGCCCCACCAGATCGCCGTTCCTGCCGGGTGACATACGGATATCCGTGCGGTCTGCGGTGCCCGCGTAAGAATCATAAAAATAGTTAAGGCGCCGCCGGGTGAGGTAGTAGCCGTCACTAAAATCCGAATGGGATTGCGTGTCAAAGGTGGATAAATCCATGACGGGATAGATCAACACTTGATGCGCCAGCTTATCGCGCAGTTCTTGTGCAATCACCGCTGCGATATTGCCGCCCGCGCTGTCTCCACCCACGGCAACGCGCGTTGGATCGATGCCAATCCCCAGTTCTCCTTGTAGCACCCCGTTTACTACTGCACGGCAATCATCTAGTGGTGCTGGGAAGGGGTATTCCGGTGCACGGCGATAGTGCACGCTGATACAGATGATTCCCGATTCTGCGGCAATGTCCCGCACGGTTGTATCCGTGGTCTCTAAATCCCCCAGCACCCAGCCGCCGCCGTGGAAGAAGATGAAGGCAGGCTCTGCTGGTGGGGCATCGGCAAGCGCGGGCTCCTGTGGCACATAAACCCGCACCGTGACACCGCGCACCGAGGTCTCGTACACGGAAACCATCGGGGTTTTCTTGCCCCACGCCGATGCCGTTTTCAGCTGGGTGGAACGGTTTTCCTCTGGGGTGCGCGTGTCCAGCTGCGAGGCATCCCTGTTCAGCTCGAGGAATTTTTGGGCTTCGGGCTGAATAAACACCATAAAAATACTTTCCAGTACTGCACCTAGTAAGCGATGCGAGCACTCATCATAGCTGGGTTGGATAGCGGAAAGGCCCGCCGGGTGTTCCGGCAGGCCTTCTTTGCTTGCTGCTTTTTCTTATCGGGAATGCGCGTTGCGCGGCTGCGCAGTTTCAAATGCTCCTGGAGCCGCTCCGGGGACATCTTCCACATGCTGCGGTCCGCGTGCCCGGGCTTGGTGTATTTCTTGCGTTGCGCCATGCCGTCACCTCCTAACCTGTGAGGTGACTAAGCATAGCGTGCCCAGGGCGGATTAGCAGCTCTTAGTGTCCACGCTCTTGCTCGATGGCCTTGCCCTCGTTCCAGAAGGGCACGAGCTTATTATCGAATAGGGACAGCGCGGCGCCGATGGCCATGTGCATATCCAAGTACTGGTAGGTGCCCAGGCGGCCGCCGAACAACACCTTGTTCTCCTTGGCTTCTTGGGCGGCTAGTTTGCGGTACGCCTCCAGCTTGGCGCGGTCCTCCGGCGTATTGATGGGGTAATACGGCTCATCGCCCTTATCGGCAAAGCGCGAGTACTCCTTCATGATGACCGTCTTATCGGAGGGGTAGCGGTCCTTGCGCTCTGGGTGGAAGTGGCGGAACTCGTGGATGCGGGTGAAGTCCACATCGGCATCGTTGTAGTTCATCACCGGGGTCCCCTGGAAGTCACCGGTATCGAGGACCTCGAGGTCGAAGTCCAAGGTGCGCCAGCCGAGCTCGCCTTCAGCAAAGTCGAAGTAGCGGTCCAGCGGGCCGGTGTAGATAACCGGGGCTTCCGGGGACTCAGCGCGCAGATCCTCGCGGACATCGAACCAGTCGGTGTCCAGGCGGACCTCGATGTTTTCATGATCCGCCATGTTTTCTAGCCACGCCGCATAGCCATCGACGGGCAGGCCTTCAAAGGTGTCGTTGAAGTAGCGGTTATTGAAGGTATAGCGCACCGGCAGGCGGGTGATATTGCTGGCCGGCAGTTCCTTGGGGTCGGTCTGCCATTGCTTGGCAGTGTAGTCGCGGATGAACGCCTCATAGAGCGGGCGGCCGATAAGCGCGATGGCTTTTTCCTCCAGGTTCTTGGCCTCATCCACAGAGAATTCGCCGGCTTGGTCCTTGATCAGTTCGCGGGCCTCATCGGGCGAGTAATAACGGCCGAAGAATTGGTTGATAAGCCCCAGCCCCATGGGGAATTGGTAGGCCGTGCCATCGTGCATGGCAAAGACGCGGTGCTGGTAGTCGGTGAAATCGGTGAACTGGTTGCAGTACTCCCACACGCGCTTATTGGAGGTGTGGAAGAGGTGCGCGCCGTATTTGTGCACTTCAATTCCGGTGGTGGGTTCCGCCTCGGAGTAGGCATTGCCGCCCAGGTGCTCGCGGCGCTCAACGATGAGCACCTTCTTTCCCAGCTGGCTAGCGGCCCTTTCCGCAACGGTCAGACCAAAGAATCCGGAACCAACAACGATGAGGTCATAAGAAGTCATGGCTCCCACTTTATTGCACGCCAGCGAGGAACACGGGTCATCGGCGTGTCGCAACAAGATTCACAGTTGTCACACTCGTAGCATCACTATCAACTGTTAACTTTTGGCAACCGTTTTTACAGCTACATCGGCACCTAACTCAACCCAGGGAGAATAGAGTGAAGCAACGACGTCGACTAGTCCCCACGAGGTCACCGTGGACCACACCCGTCATCGCGACGGTTTCCTCCATTGCCCTCGTCATGGCGGCCGCATTCGGCGGCCAGCAGGTCCTCAAAACCCAGGACTCCGGTTCCGGCGGCCCCATCGAGGTGAAAAACGCCTCAGAAAGCTTTAGCGACGCCGACTCCGTCGTCGTTGATGATCCCGCCGTGGCAGCGCAAGGCGATGGCGAGGGCCCGCGTGCCGTCAAGCACTTCCACCGCGACGAACCATTCAACATGTTCGCTGTGACCTGGGAGGGCAAGCGCGACGTGCACTCCTTCGTCCGCTCCAAGCAGGAGGACGGCTCCTGGAGCGAGTGGTTCGATATGGATGCCATGAACTACGGCGATGGCAAGAACGGTACCGAGCTTATTTACGTGGGCGATACCAACGATGTGCAGGTATCCATGGCCAATGTGGACCTCGTGACCGGCTCCAACCTGGATGACGATGCTGAATTGCTCGAAAAAGCAGCCGGCGCTGCGGATGCCAACCGTGCCGCACCGCTGCCCTATAACGTCGGCGATATCGCCCCTGTAGCTGATGAGAACAACACCGACCGCACCACCGTGTCGGACCTAGATGCCGTCTTCATGGACGGCAATGCCCAAGAAGGCCACGCCATCGAACCAACTGCCACCACCGATGGCATGCCAAAGGTAGTTTCTCGCTCCGGATGGGGCGCCGATGAATCCAAGCGCTGCCAGCAGCCCACCTACGATGACGGCATCAAGGCGATGACGCTGCACCACACCGCGGGCTCCAATAACTACACCCCGGCACAGGCCGCCGCGCAGGTTCGCGCTGCCTACGAATACCACGCACAGAACCTGGGCTGGTGCGATATTGGATACAACGTGCTCGTGGATAAGTTCGGCACCATCTACGAAGGCCGTTACGGCGGACTCGACAAGGCCGTCCAGGGCGCCCACGTTGGTGGCTTCAACTCCCATAACTGGGGCATTTCCATGATTGGTAACTACGAAATTGCGGAACCATCACAGAAGATGCTGAACTCGGTAGCAGAAATCGCCGGGTGGAAGGCCGCTATCTCAGGCATCGATCCCACCGGCACCGCTACCCTGACCTCTGGTGGCTTCGGCGGGTCCAAATATGCGGCCGGCGCGCAGGCAACCGTGCCTGCCTTCAGCGGACACAATGATTTCCACTACACCCAGTGCCCGGGTAGCCACACCGTGCAGCACTGGAAAGAGATCCGCGATAACACTAAGCAGAAGTACAACGCGGTTAAGGTCGGCGGCAGCGCCGCTGCAATGAACTGGGATAAGAAGCCATCGATTAGCGGCGGTCAGTCCACCCCGGGCGGGACCACCTCCTCCATCGGCGGTGTCGACATTCCAGTATCGACCATCCAGGCCTTGGCTGGCATCGCCGCCGCGGTCTTCGGCGTCCTGGTTGCCAACGACCGCGTGGCACAGCCGGATACTGATAAGAAGGTTGCCGGTAACCTGACCGCGGGCGATATTCCGAATATCGTCAACAAGGTTGTGCAGCTTTCTAATAACGAAGGCCTCAAGGAATCCTGGACCTCCGTCCTCAACGCCTTTGGCCCAGTCCTGGGACTCGCCGTTGGTGGACCGAACTCCACCGATTCCGGCAAGATCGTGTACCAGCTCTTCCAAAACGGCGTGGTCCTCTCCTCCAAGGACTCCGGAGCCAAGGCCCTGACCGGGGAGATTGCTAAGAAGTGGGCAGAGGGCGATAACGCCTCCAAGCTCGGCCTGCCCACGACCAATGAGATTAAGAACGGCAAGGAAATCCGCGTCCAGTTCCAGGGCGGCGAGATTGTCTACAACATCGACACCGAAAAGGTAGACATCTACACCAAATAGTCTCCTCCATGGAGACGAGGCGCTAGAACCAGCGCTCCAAAACCTTTGCCACGCCCGCCTGGTGGTTGGCCACGGTGACCGCATCAGCGGCCGCCTTGACCGCCGGGAGGGCGTTTTCCATTGCCACCCCGCAGCCGGCCCAGGTGAGCATCTCAATGTCATTGGGCATATCACCAAAGGCAATGGTCTCTTCCTGCGCTATCCCATGCTGCTTGGCCAACCACTCCACGCCGCGGCGCTTGGTGACGTTGGGGGCCGCAACCTCAAGCACGCCCTCCTGCATGGAGTAGGTGATATGCGCCAGCTCCGAATCAATATGGGGAGCAATCAAGTCATAGAGTTCCGGTGCGGAATATTCCGTATTCCGGATAAGCAGCTTGACCACTGGCTGCGCCACCAGCTCGCCCACGCTGACGACGCCAAAACCCTCAAAGAGGGCATTTTCGGAGTAGTGCGGGTCGACGACGAAGAGCTCCTCGGGGGCATCGGCAAGCGAACCGCCCGCGCGTTCCGCGCCAAAGCCGACGGTACCAAGGACGCGCTGCGCAACCGTCACCACCTCTTCTAACGCGTCCGGGTACAGCTCGCGCGCGGATAAGACGCGGTCCTCCGCGGAATCATAGAGCACCGCCCCATTAGATGTCACGCATACCGGGCGCACCGTGAGCTGCTCCAGCACCGGCTCTATCCAGCGAAAGGGCCTGCCGGTGGATAACGCAAAATAAGCACCCTGCTGCACCGCCCGCGCCACTGCGTCGCGGTTGCGACGCGGGACGCGATGATTGCGGTCCAACAGGGTGCCGTCAATATCGCTCGCGATGAGCCGAGGGGCCCGGGTAGGGAAAGTATCCATACCCGCGAGTTTACTTCAGGATTTAGAAGTCCATCTCATCCTCATCGGAGTCTTCCCAGTTCAAGGAACGCTTGATAGCGCGCTTCCATTCACCGTAGAGGTAGTCCACCTCTTCTTGCTCCATCTTGGGCTTGAATACGGTGAGGTCACCGCGCTGGGTATCCAGGATGCTGAGGTCCTCCCAGAAGCCATTGTCCAAGCCGGCAGCAACAGCGGCGCCGGTTGCGGTGGTCTCAATGTTCTTCGGGCGGTGCACCTCCACGCCCAAGATGTCAGACTGGAACTGCATGAGCAGCTCGTTGGTGGTCATGCCGCCGTCCACGCGCAGCTCGGTGATCTCCACGCCGGAGTCCGCCACCATGGCATCCGCCACATCGCGGGTCTGGTAAGCGGTTGCCTCGAGGACGGCGCGTGCCAGGTGTCCACGGTTGGCAAAGCGGGTCAGGCCGACGATGACGCCGCGGGCATCGGAACGCCAGTGCGGAGCGAAGAGACCAGAGAACGCTGGGACGATGTACACGCCACCGTTGTCCTTGGTCTCGCGTGCCAGGTTCTCGATGGCAGAGGAGTTGGGGATGAGCTGCAGGTTATCGCGCAGCCACTGCACGAGGGAGCCACCCATGGAAACGGAGCCTTCCAGTGCGTACACGGGGCGCTCGCCCTCGCGCTGGAAGCAGACGGTGGTCAGCAGGCCGTTTTCGGAGAACTTCGGGGTGGTACCGGTGTTCAGCAGCAGGAAGAGGCCGGTGCCGTAGGTGTTCTTGGCCGAACCCGCGCGGAAGCAGCCCTGGCCAAACATAGCGGACTGCTGGTCACCCAAGATGGCGCGAATGGGAACGCCGGCGAGGGAACCGCGCTCGCGGACGGTGCGGAAATCACCCAGGGACGGGCGAATCTCCGGCAGCATGGACATCGGAATGCCCATTTCCTTGCACAGATCTTCGTCCCACTCCAGCTTTTCGATGTCCATGAGCAGCGTACGCGAAGCGTTGGTCACGTCCGTTGCGTGCAGCGCTTCCTTGTCGCCGTCGCCCTCGGCACCGCCGGTCAGGTTCCACAGCAGCCAGGAGTCAATGGTGCCGAAGAGCAGCTCGCCCTTTTCGGCGCGCTCGCGGACACCATCAACATTATCGAGGATCCACTTGACCTTCGGGCCCGCTGGGTAGGAGTTGATCAGCAGGCCGGTGCGGCGGCGCCACTTATCCGGGCCCTCTTCACCTGCCAGTTCCTTACAGATGGCGGAGGTGCGGGTGTCCTGCCAGACGATGGCGTTGTAGACGGGCTCACCAGTGTTCTTATCCCACACCACGGTGGTTTCGCGCTGGTTGGTGATACCGACGGAGTCGATATCTTCTACTGTTATATCGCCATTGGCCAAAGCCTCCCCCACAGCACGGCGGGTGTTGCTCCAGATCTCCTGCGGGTCGTGTTCTACCCAGCCCTTTTCTGGGAAGATCTGCTCGTGCTCGAGCTGGCCCACGGATACCTGATCGCCATCGTGGTTGAAGATGATGCAGCGGGTTGAGGTGGTTCCTTGGTCAATAGCTGCGACGTATTTCTTATCACTCATGTGTCTAATTTCTCCTGTATAGGGGGTGGATTAAAGCGCAATGGACAATAGGCCAACGGCAACAGCCGAAAGCAGCGGGCCAACAATCGGCACCCATGCATAGCCCCAGTTAGCGCTGCCCTTGTCCTTAATGGGAAGGACGAAGGCGTACATCAAACGCGGTCCCAAGTCACGGACCGGGTTGATGGCGTATCCCGTAGGCGTACCAAGGGACAGGCCGACGGCAACAACGACGAATGCCACGCCGAAGTAGCTCAGTGGGCCCAGCTCGCCACCGGCAGGACCGAAGGCGATGAACATCAACAATACGGTGGTGGCGATGAACTCGGTTACCGTATTCCAGCCATTGTGTGGGTGTGCGGGGGCGGTGAAGAAAATTCCCCCGGTTTCAGAATTGGCGCCGGTAACCTTGCCCTCTTCGTCGTAGTTATTCGCATCGAAGAGTTGCTTGAACGCGGCCCATGCCAGGAAGGCACCGAACATAGCACCCAGGATTTGGCCTAGCGCGTAGAACGGAACCAGGTTCCATTCAAGCGAACCATTGAGCGCGAGCATGAGCGTTACCGCAGGGTTCAAGTGGCCCCCAGTCGGGTCGGCGACGCTGGCGCCGACGAAGACGCCCATGCCCCAGCCCAAGGCGATAACTATCCAGTCGGAGCCACGCGCACCCGAGGTGCGGAGGTTCACCAGCGCACACACGCCGTTACCAAGAAGCAGCAGCAGCGTGGTGCCGATAAACTCCCACAAAAATGCATCAGATCCAGCCATTAGCGCCTCCCCTTATCCTTGAGTCTCGGTCGGACGAGCGGAGCCAGCGCGGACCAGAATGTCGTTAGCTTCGCGGTCGGTCACAGCTGCCTCAGCGGCCAGCTCTGCCTCGGTGTGCTTGGTGAAGGTATCCACCTCGAGCTGCTTGTCTTCCTCGCTCCAATCCAGCAGCGGAGCAACGAAGTCTGCCACGGCAGGAGCTGCGTTGACGCCACGGTCACCAAACTCGATGGCGACGCGGAGGCGACGGGTCAAGATATCGTCCAAGTGCAGCGCGCCCTCGTGGGTGACGGCGTAGCGCACCTCAGCCCAGAGGTAGGTTTCAGCACCGGGAACGGGCTCGAGCAGGGACTCATCGTCCTGCGCAGGAGCCAGAACCTCGCCCAAAAGCGAACCGTAGCGGCCGAGCAGGTGCTCGATGAAGTCCTCGCTCAGGTTGTAGCGGCGGGCCAAGGTAGGAATCTGGTTGGCCAGCGCGTGGTAGCCGGCAGCGCCCAGGATCGGGGTGTGCTCGGTGATGGACTCTGGCACCTTGCCGCCGAGTTCTTCCACGGCTAGGTCAACGGCATCCTTACCGATGACGCGGTAGGTGGTGTACTTACCACCGGCAACGGAGACCATACCCGGGGCCACGCGAGCCACGGCGTGGTTACGGGACAGGTTGGTGGTGGAATCGGACTTGCCGGACAGCAGCGGGCGCAGGCCGGAGTAAACACCGACGATGTCATCACGGGTGATCTGGCGGCGCACGCGCTGGTTGACCTCATCCAGGATGTAGTCAATATCCGCCTTTGTAGGGGCGGGATCCGGAAGGGATAGGCCCTTCTCCCAGTCGGTATCGGTGGTACCGATGATCCAGTAGTCACCCCATGGGATGACGAAGAGGACGGACTTTTCGGTCACGAAGCACAGGGCTGCTTCTGCATCCAGGGCATCCTTTGGCACGACGATGTGCACACCCTTGGAAGCGTGAACGGTGAACTTGCCTTCCACGCCGGCCAGCTCCTGGATCTTGTCGTTCCAGACGCCGGTGGCGTTGATGAAGACCTTACCGCGCACGGTGGTCTCGCGGCCGGTGGCGGTATCGCGGACCTTAGCGCCAACGACGCGGCCGCCGCGGTCCTTGTCAAAGCCGATGACCTCGGTATTGGTGCGCACATCGGCGCCGTACTCGGCGGCACTGCGCAGCACGGTCATCGTGTGGCGGGCATCGTCCACCAGGGTGTCGTAGTAGCGCACACCGCCGACGATGGCGTCTTCCTTCAGGCCCGGGGTGACCTTGAGGGCACCCTTGCGGGTGAGGTGCTTTTGCATCGGCACGCTCTTTGCACCGCCCATGAGGTCATAAAGGGTAAAGCCGCCGAACATCATGACGCGCTCCCATACGTGGTGGGTGAGCGGGAAGATGAACTTCAGCGGCTTAACTAGGTGGGGAGCCAACGTGGACATGTTGAGCTCGCGCTCCTTCAGCGACTCTGCCACGAGGCGGAAGTCAAACATTGCAAGGTAGCGCAGGCCACCATGGAACATCTTGGAAGAGCGGGAAGAGGTACCAGCGGCGAAGTCGCGGGACTCCAGCACCGCGGTCTTCAAACCACGGGTTGCCGCATCCAGTGCCGCGCCGGCACCTACGGAGCCACCACCGATGATGACGACGTCGTAGTCCTCATCCGCGTAGCCATTCCACACATTTTCAAAATATTCGGGGTTAAAGGATTGATTGCTTTGCTGGGTCATTAGAGACCGCATCTCCTTCCTTGGTGCTCATGTGTGCTTGCTCCGACAAACGATGAATGAGATGGCGTAAGCACAGCTAAAAGCAAGTTTTGGATGATTCATGATGGCGACTATTGCGCTCTAAAAAGTAGAGCCAATATCTCCTATCTCCTATGGTAGAGGTCACCGCTTAAACATTCACTAGAGGTTTCTCACACGTAACTTCCGGCCCCGTAAGCAGTCAATTCCCGCCCTTTGATTAGCCAACCAAAAAGAAAACCACCCCCTCGCGGGGGTGGTAACGCCAACGTTTGCACGCGCCTAGTCTTTTTGTAACCGGGCCATCGCTTCCAAAACCTCGGACATACCCGCGCGCTCGGCGGAATACGTCACAGCCTGCGCATCCTTGACCACTTCGATGGGTGCTGTCTCCAGGGCAACGACCGGGATGTGATTCAAAAACCCCTCATCCCCCGGCTCATTACCAAAGACCAATGCCTCGCTCGGCTTGGCTTCCAAATCATCCAGGATGCAGTCCACGCCGGCGGCGGCCGTGGCGGAGGTAACCTTCATCGCCTCCTTATCCAAGAGCGGCTTTTCGGCCTGCTCATCAAGCTGGATATGCCACACCGCCTGCGGGACATCGAGATCCGCATCGCACGAGACCACGATGAGCACCTCCGCCGCCGGGTAGATGCTTTCTAGCGCCGCCTTCAGCCGCGGGGTCAGGGCATCGTCTTCCCAGTTCAGCGTGCTTTGATGCGCCACCACTACGCGCGGGATGGCAGAAAACTGGGCCTTGAGCCGGTGCGGCAGACGGGAAACGATCAGGCGGGACTGGGTCGCTGCGGCGAGCAATCCCTGCTCTACCACGGATCCTTCCCAGATCTCCTTGCTGCTTGCGGCAATCGACGCCTGGGCCTGCGCCACATCCGTCTTCAGCTGGGCCATAACATCGGCGACCTTATCCTTGCCCTCATCCAAGCCGCGGGTTGCCTCTTCCACCACGGCATTGAGGTTGGTCTTGACCCACTCCAAGGTATCGGCCGCGATGTGCTTCTTTTCCTGCGACTCATCACCTTCGTGTGTGTCTTGGCCTTCCTCACCCTTGGCAGAAGCCATGTGGTTGCGCACGAGTTCCACGGTGGACACGGAAACGCGGTCTTTGAGTCCTACCAGGTCATCGCGCAAGCGCCGCACACGGTGCCGCTCCGTTTCTACCTCCGCATCGCGGGCTTCGGCCTCTTCCAGCGTCGGGGCGGAACCGCCCTTGCGCGCGGGCACCCAATATTCGCCGGCGGGCATGGGTCCGAACTCCGCTTCATAATCCTCCCAGAGTCCCTCCAAGGCCTCCTGCATGCGGCGGCGGATTTCTGCGGTATCGGCCTCCGGATCCCCGGTGGGGTAATACGGCTCGAGCGCGGTAATAAAGACCGGAGTCTTGGTGCGGCCCAAGTTCTTTTTGTGGCCCTTTGTCCACAGGCGCTGCGAGCCGAACATCACCTGCGGAACAACCGGCACACCGGCTTCAAAAGCGATGCGGGAGGCGCCGGTTTTCATGCTGCGAATTTCAAAGCTGCGGGAAATCGTGCCTTCAGAAAAGACGCCGACGAGCTCGCCGGCCTCGGCAAGCTCTACCGCCTTGCGCAAGGACTCTTTGCCATCGATGCGGTCTACCGGCACGTGCCCCATAGCGCGCAGCAGGGCGCCCACGCCTGGGGTGCTAAAGATGCTGGCCTTGGCTAGAAAGCGCACCAGCCGTTTTTTGCGATAGGCAATGAACGCGCCGAACAGAAAATCCATATACCCGGTGTGATTGCACACAAGGACGGCACCGCCGTCATCGGGAATATTCTCCTCCCCAGACAGGCGCATCTGCAGGCCTTGGGCCAAGGTGAGGCCGCGCCCGATGTGGGTGATCTGGCGGTACAAGAAATTCGTCGCAGCGTTCATGGTGCTCCTTTAGCTTTGTTCCGCAGGCTACTGCGGCGTGAGGACATCCTTGCCCACGAATGGGCGCAGGGCCTCTGGAACAACGACGGAGCCATCGGCTTGCTGGTGGTTTTCCAAGATCGCCACGATCCAACGGGTGGTGGCCAGGGTCCCGTTCAAGGTGGCGGCCACCTGCGTCTTCCCGTTCTCATCGCGGTAACGGGTGGACAGGCGGCGGGCCTGGAAGGTGGTGCAATTGGAGGTGGAGGTCAGCTCGCGGTAGGTGCCTTGGGTTGGCACCCACGCCTCGTTATCGAATTTGCGGGCCGCCGAAGAGCCCAAGTCACCGCCGGCGATATCGATGGTGCGGTACGGCAATTCCATCGCAGCCAGCATTTCCTTTTCCATATCGAGGAGCTTTTGGTGCATGTCCTCGGCGTCATCCGGCTTGCAGTAGACAAACATTTCTAGCTTGTCGAATTGGTGCACGCGCAGGATGCCGCGGGTGTCCTTGCCGTGGGAACCGGCCTCCCGGCGGAAGCAGGAGGACCAACCCGCGTACTGCAGGGGACCATTGGATAGATCGATGATCTCATCCTTGTGGTAGCCAGCCAGCGCGACTTCGGAGGTGCCCACGAGGTAGCGATCATCGGCTGGCAGGTAGTAAATCTCATCGGAGTGCTGGCCCAAAAAGCCCGTGCCGGACATGATCTCTGGGCGCACTAGAACCGGCGGGATCATCAGCTGGAAGCCGGCTTCCCGCGCCTTTTGCGCAGCCAACATCAGCATGCCCAGCTGCAGGAATGCGCCATCGCCGGTGAGGTAGTAGAAGCGGGCGCCGCCGACCTTCGCACCGCGCTTGACGTCAATGAGCCCCAGGGATTCACCGAGTTCAAGGTGGTCCTTGGGCTCGAAATCGAAGTGCGGGATCTCACCTACCTCTTCAACGAGGACAAAGTCATCCTCGCCGCCGGCGGGTGCGCCTTCGACGACGTTATCGATCTTGTACTGCAGCTCTTCCACCGTGGCCTCAGCCGCGGACCGAGCCTCTTCAGCCTCTTTGACCTTGGCTTTCAGCTCATCTGCGCCTTCCAGCAACGCCGGGCGCTCTTCCGGGGAGGCCTGACCAATCTTCTTGCCCAGGGATTTCTGCTGGGAACGCACCTCGTCGGCCTTCTGGATGGCAAGGCGGCGCTTCTCATCGGCTGCGAGGAGCTGATCCACGAGCGAGGGGTCTTCCCCACGGGTGACCTGGGAGGCGCGGACAACGTCTGGGTTTTCACGGAGTAGCTTGAGATCAATCACGGAACTGATTCTAACGCACTGCCATTGCCTTGCCGTGGTAATAACCAGCGAATTATTATGGAATCATGTCCTCCCTAGAATTACCGGCCCGCGAAATCAGCGATGGCCCCACCCCAAAGCACGCCCAATTGCACGATATTCTGGAGGAATTATGTAATACCACCCTCAAACCCGGTGATATCCTCCCCGGTGAGAGGCTCCTGGAGGAGACCTACGGTGTCTCCCGCATTACGGTGCGCCGGGCCATCGGGGATCTCGTAGCCGCCGGCAGATTGCGCCGCGTGCGCGGTAAGGGCACCTTCGTTGCCCCCAACCCCTTGGTATCGCGCCTGCACCTGGCCTCCTTTTCCGATGAAATGAGTGCTCAGGATGTGGTGGCTTCCTCCAAGATCCTCAACAGCGGCCGCGCGAGCGCCCCGGAGGCGGCCACCAACTTCTTTGGCACCCCTGCCACGGAAGAACAGATTCATTTGCGCCGACTGCGCTTGGGCGATGGCGAGCCCTATTCCATCGATGACGGCTGGTATAACTCCGCTTTTGCGCCGAGCCTGCTGGAAAATGACACCTATAATTCGGTGTATTCCATTTTGGATAAGACGTTTGGCGTCCCCATCACGGACGCGGACCAGACCGTCTCCGCCATTGCCGCCAATGAGGAGATTGCGCCGCTTCTCGATGTCCCCGTGGGTTCCCCATTGCTGCACATCGTGCGCTGCTCGCGCTCGGGGGATAAGCCCGTGGAGTGGTGTTCCTCGGTCTACCGCACCGATAGGTACCACCTGAATACCCGCGTTTCCCGGGATACCTCAATATAGAAAACACCCTGCTTAAAGGGTAAGATAATGGGCCTTATGAAGAAATCACCTGCGTGGCGTTCCGCTGTGGCCGTCCAGATTGCTTTGATCTCAGCAATCGCGGCGGCCGTTTTCATGGGCATCTACGGCATTGTCAGCAACCACGGGTCTAACGGGGGCGATACTACCGCCGCGTCCGAACAGTCCTCTGCGGGCGGTGCCGATGGCTCAGGATCCTCCGATGCAAAGGTGGAGCCTTTTACCTCCGCTTCCGCTGGGTCCTGCGTGACGTGGGATATCAATGAGGATGGCTCTGCCGCTTCCTTCAAGGAGGTGGAATGCTCGGAGCAGCACCGCTTCGAGGTTTCCACCGTGGAGGATCTCAGCGTCTACCCCACCAGTGAATTCGGCCCGGATGCCTCGCGGCCCGCGCTCACCCGCCAGCACCAGCTGCGCGATGAGCTCTGCGAATCCGCCACGGTGAGCTACCTGCACAGCAAGTGGGATCCGCACGGCAAGTACGATATTGCCTCCATCCTGCCGCCGGAATCCGCGTGGGATAATGGTGACCGCACCCTGCTGTGTGGCCTACAGACCACCGATGATCGCGGCGTGCCGCAATTGACCACCGGCAATGTCGAGGCTTCCGAGCAGGCCAATCTGACTAAGCCAGGCGAGTGCTTGGCCATTGATGATAAGCAGGTACCGCACGTCGTGGACTGCGGACAACCACACCAGCTAGAGACGGTATCCGTTATCGATCTGGGCAAGAAATTCCCCGATGCTTACCCGGATGGCAAGGAGATGGATAAATTCCTCTCGGATTCCTGCACCGCCGCCGCTGAGGATTACCTAGGCGGGGAAGAGCAGCTCTACCAATCCACACTGCAGCCGTTCTGGGGCACCGTGTCTGAAGAGTCCTGGAATGGCGGCACCAAGTCCGTAAACTGCTCGCTCGTCCACGCCCGCGATGATGGCGGCTTTTCCTCCATCACCGGCGCCGCCACCGGTGGCCGCCAAGCGCTCTCCATCGATGGCAACCCGCCGGAGGAGCGCCCAGAGCGCAACCCGATTCGCGATAATAAGCCGGCGCCGTAAATGTATTCCGTATCGGAAGAACGCTTCGAGGAAATGGTCAATGACGCCCTCGATCAGGTGCCCGATGAATTCGTGCGCAAGATGCGCAACCTGGTGATCATGGTGGAAGAAGAAAACCCCGATGATCCCACCTTGCTAGGGCTCTATGAGGGCGTCGCCCTGCCCCAGCGCACCTTCGACCACACCGGGTATTTGCCCGATGCCATCTTCATCTACCGCAGCACTTTGCAGCGCTGGGCCGCGTCAGAAGAAGACTTGGCCGAGCAGGTCAAGGTCACGGTCTTCCACGAGCTAGGCCATTACTTTGGCATGGAAGAACACGAACTGCACCAGCTGGGCTGGGGCTAGAGCTCAATATCGGCCCAGCGGGTAAGCGTCCACTCGCCAAATTTCTTGCCGCGCGGCTCCATCACGGTAAAGCGGCAATTGGGCATATAACCGGTATAGGCAAAGTCCGCGTCCGCCCCGGTGGCGTGCTTGGTTACCACCCGGATGGCGGCGCCGTGGCTGACGAGGATGACATCGCGGTCATCGGCAAGCTGCGCCGCAATCTCTTCCAACGCGGGCTGGAAACGCGAAAGCACGTCCTGGAGCCGCTCGCCACCTTCCATGGCGGCCTGGCTATCGCCGTAGCACCAGCCGCGCATGGCCGTATCGTGGCTGCGGTGGGCGGCCTCGCTAGCATCGAGCTCCCAATCGCCGGCGAAAATCTCCTGCACGTTCGGGATGACATCGATGGGAATGGAAAAGCGCGGCAGGTTCCGCTCCTGTTCAAAGGCGCGCGCCGCCAAGGTGGCGGTCTGCTGCGCCCGCAGCGCAATCGAGCACTTGAAGTCGACCTCGCGCTCGCCCACAAAGCCTGCTAATTCCCGGCCCACCTCCGTGGCCTGGTTGCGCCCCAGATCCGTAAGCTCCGCGCCCGGCGGCCGGGTATCAAGCAGCCGGGAGACGTTGGAATGGGTTTGGCCATGGCGCAGCAGGATGATTCTTCCAGTCATGCGTCCAGATTATTGACCCCTGCGCGCCCTCGCCACCCAAGCATCCGCCTCCGCCAGGTCCCGCGGTGGGTGGCCGACGGGCGTAGCGGTGGGCCAGGAGCCCAAAAAGCGCAATTCCTCTGCCCGCAACCACACTGCGCGCAGGGCCTCAGCAACCGGCTGGTCATCGATATGCCCAATCAAGTCCACATAGAAGCGGTAGGTGCCAAAGGTCTGGCGAGTCGGCCGCGACTCAATCCGCGAGAGATCCACCCCGCGGTGGGCAAAGTCTTGTAAGGCCCCCACCAGGGTTCCCGGCTGGTTGGGCAGGGTAAAAATGACGCTGGTGCGATCCTGGCCGGTGCGCGCGGTCGGGCGACCCGGCAGGCCCACCAACACAAAGCGGGTGGCCGCGCCCTGCACGTCCGCCACGCCGCTCGCCTTGGTTTCTAGGCCGAAGATTTCAGCCGCCCGCGCTGGCGCCGCCGCCGCGTCGACCTCCCCGCGCGCTACGGCCTGCGCCGCCGCCGCATTCGAACTAGCCGGCACGAATTCCACGCCCGGCGCGTTCTCCGCTACCCAGCCGCGGATTTGTTGGAAGGCCACCGGGTGCGTACTGAGGCGCGTGATGTCTTTCGTTCCCGGCCTTGTCATGATGCTGAAGGTAACGGGGATATCTACCTCGCGGTAAATCTGTACGGGATCGCCTTCTACCAGCGCGTCAAAGGTCGTCGTCACCGCCCCATCCACGGAATTTTCAATGGCGACGCAGGCATAATCGGCCTGCCCGGCGCGCACGGCCGCCACCGCCGCTGATGGCGAGTCCACCGGCAGGGTCTCCACGGTCCCCCCGCGCGCTTCCCACTCGGCGGCGAATTTGTGCACGGCGGCCTCCGTGAACGTACCGGCGGGGCCTAAGAAAGCGATGGTTGTAGTCATACCCGTCACCTTAGCCCACTAGACTGGTGCGCCATGGACTTTTCCATAGAACGACTCCGCGCGGATGTGCAGGGCATGGGCCCTCAAGAGCACGGTTTTACCTACCTGGATCTGCAGCGCACCCCCACCCGCACCGGCCGGCTGCGCGGGTGGATCCTTTCCGCAAAGGATCTCAACGATGTCGCGGGCATGCCCACCACCTTGGGCAATGCCAAGCGCACCTACTATCCCGCGGTCAGCGAGCCGTTCATCGCGAAGTTGGAAAAGCAGGGCGCGATATTCATTGGCAAGTCCTCCACCCCGGAGTTGGGCTTGCGCGTCGATACCGAGCCGGTGGATCTTCCCCACCCCGATAATCCCCTTTATCCAGGCCGCACCCCAGGTGGTTCCTCTGGCGGCGCGGCCGTCCAAGTAGCCCGCGGCCTCGTGCGCGCGGCCCAGGCCAGCGATGGCGGCGGTTCCATTCGCGTTCCCGCGGCGGCCTGCGGGGTCGTGGGGTTTAAGCCTGCGGGCAGCAACCTCGGCACGGAGGGGTTTATTACGCGCACCGTGGCCGATAATGCGTTCCTGCACGGCCACCGCATGATCACCCCGCGCGCCCGCATTGGGCTCTTGCTGGAGCCGCTTTTTGCCACGACCCGGGTGGAGGCCCACCACCTGCGGGCGGCACGCGAGGCCGCAGATCGGCTGCGCGCCGCGGGGTTCGAGGTCGTCCCCATTGCGCCGTATCCGCAGGCAGCGGCCACGTTTGCGCACTTCCGCGAGATCTTTACCTCCCGGTTTGCGGGGCTACCACAGGCAGAGGGCTACGCGGCTTGGGTGGCCCAGCAAGGTGCTACCGTATCCGCCGCCGAGCTAAGCGCCGCGCAGCGCCATGTCCGCCACCTCCCGGAGCTCTTGGCGCAGCAGTGGCGGGTCGATGCCATTATCACGCCCATGCTCTCCGCGGATCCCCCGCTGCGGGGGCATTTCCTGTCCCTTCCGCACGCGGAGAATTTCGACGCCCAAACGCGCTGGTCACCCTGGGCCTCACTGTTTAATATGGCCCAATTGCCCGCCATTTCCGTTCCTTGGGCCATCCCCGCGCACCCGCCCGTCGGCGTGCATGTGGGAGGCATTACGCTTTCCGATGCCCAACTTTTAGGCCTCGCCCACATCCTGCACCCATGACCAAGAACCTCCGCGCCGAACTGCTCATCGTCCTGACCCTGACCTTTGGTATCTCCGGGGTCAGGGCGGTGCTGCGGCTAATCAATTCACTGGCCGCCCCGCAGCCACTCAATGAGCAATCCGTCACGCTCAACTCCAGCCAATCCAGCCTTGCGTGGGTGGATTTGGGCCTGCAATTGTGCTCGGCGGCGGTCCTTTTTGCCTATGGTGCGCTAGCACTTTTCCTGCTGGCACAAGACCACATTAAACCGGCCGCCTACCGCGCCTCTGATTGGTTGCACGGCGCGGGACTCGCCGCGCTCATCGGCATCCCGGGCCTAGTTTTGTATTTCGTCGCGGTGCAGTTTGGCTGGAGCAAAGAGGTCATCCCCGGTGACTTCGATACTGCGTGGTTAGAAATCCCGGTGTCCCTCATCAAGGCCGCCGCAAACGCCTTTGCGGAAGAGACCGTGGTGGTCATGTGGCTAATGACCAGGCTGCGCCAAGCGCGCTGGACGCTGCCGGCCACCCTTGCGGCAAGCTCCATTCTGCGCGGTTCATATCACCTGTACCAGGGGGTATCGGCCGGCTTTGGCAATATCATCATGGGCGTAATCTACGGCTACTACTATCACCGCACCGGCCGCGTGTGGCCGCTTGTCATCGCGCACTTTCTTATCGATGCGATCGCTTTCCTCGGCTATTCCTTCGGCCTTTCCGTACTTTAAGTGTGGCGTGCTCGCGAGGAAAGCGGGGGAATTGGCCGGCGCCTTGTAAGGTATAGCGCATGACTGAATCAGGACGAGATCCGCATCGGGAGGCGCGCCGCGCTGGCGATAGCTCATCCAGTGAGTTCGTCCTTGGGGCCGATGGCCGTCCCCTCAAGGACCGCTACGGTCGGCCCATCCGTCGCCGGCCGCGCACGAATCGTTCCGAGCCGCAGCAGCACATCCCGCGCCAGGAAACCCCCACCCGCTACCCCAGCCAGTACCGGGCCCAGCAGCAGCGTTCCGCGCAGCAACCACCACAGCAACGGCCGCCGCAGCAGCTGCAACAGCGCTACCAGCCACAACAAGCGCAGCAACCGCCCCGCCGCCACTCTAAGCCGCACAGCCGCCGGAAAAAGACCAATCCGGTCAAGCGGTTCTTTGGCTGCGCCGGTATCTTTGTCCTCGTCGTCGTGGTCTGTAGCCTCATCTTCGCGCTGTGGGCCGATACGCGCCTGACCCGCGTGGATGCGCTCCCGGATGAGCAGGTGGCCAATACCTCTGGCACCAATTGGCTGTTGGTGGGATCCGATTCCCGCCAGGGCCTATCCGAAGAAGACCAACAAGCGCTCGGCACCGGTGGCGATGTGGGCGAGGGACGCACCGATACCATCATGCTCCTGCATATCCCGCGCTCCGGCCAAGCCCAGCTGGTCTCCATTCCGCGCGATAGCTACGTGGAAGTACCAGGCTTCGGCATGGATAAGATCAACGCCGCCTTTGCCTACGGCGGGCCAAAGCTCCTCACGCAAACCGTGGAGGGCAATACTGGCCTGCACATTGACCACTATGCCGAAATTGGTATGGGTGGTTTGGCCAATGTGGTCGATTCCGTCGGCGGCGTTGATATCTGCGTGCCAGAGCCCATCAATGACCCGTTGGCGGGCATCGATCTGCAGGAAGGCTGCCAGAAGCTAGAGGGAAGCGATGCGCTGGGTTATGTGCGCACCCGCGCCACCGCAATGGGCGATCTTGACCGCGTGCAGCGCCAGCGCGAGTTCTTCGCGGCGCTGCTAGATAAGATCACCTCCCCAGCCACCCTGATTAACCCCTTCCGGTCGATTTCCCTGATTAACCACACCGCTTCCTCTTTCATCGTCGGCGATGGCGACCACGTATGGCACCTAGCCCGCGTAGCACTTGCAATGGGCTCCGGCGTGGATACGGAAACCGTTCCCATTGGCGGGTTCCAGGACACCGTCGTGGGCAATGTCGTGCTCTGGGACGATGAAGGCGCCCAACAGCTCTGGGACTCCATGAAATAGGTCTGAACTCAATCTTCGTATCGGAAAAACGTTATTGACAAACCAGCAAGTGTGGTTGCTATGAAGAATTCAGGGTGAATTCTCCATTCCACAGGATCCATGGAGAACATCCTAATTATGCCAAGCATGAAGACTATTGCGCTGGCGGCTGCGGAAGCCCAGGCTATGCGCCGCGGCCCTGAGTTTTTCTTATTCATGCCTTAACTCGTCCTAGCTAGATTGCGAAGAAAGCGGCCCTTTCCTCCTTGTCTTTTCGAGGTAAAGGGTCGCTTTGTTGTGGTGCGTTTAGCGCAACGTCACCTGGCGGGACTTGATGTTTTCTAACTGCTTGCGCTCTTCTGCGTTCAATTGCGCGTCATTGGAGATTTCTTCTTCCAAGGCCTTATCTACGCCTGCGAGCTTGTCCCCATAAGAGGAGTAATCAACCTCGGGCTGCACGTCAAAGACGGGAGCGATGAGTCCGTGGGTACGGAATACGCCGGCGAACTTGGTGTCCTCGCCCAAGTTCAGCTCGCCGCGCGCGGCGACTCGCGCCAGGGCGTTGAGGAATGCGGCCTCATCGTCGTTCGGGCGCACCCAGCGCACATGCGCTTTGCCGCCGCCGGCATTGGCCCAAAAGGCGGTACCGGTAATGTCGTTGCCCACCTGGTGGGATTCAATAACCGAGTCATTGGCGGCGCGCATGGACTGCGATACCTCAGGGGTGACCTGCGCGCCTTCCGGGATCCACCAACTGAAGTCCTGGTGGACTTCGATGTCGAGGGTAGTTGCGGCATCGATAAGCTCACTAAGCTCCGGCTGCGAGCCATCGGCCGCGGTCGATTCCAAGGTAGAACCTGGCTCGTTGTTCTTGACCCAGTTCAGGGCGAAGGCCAGATCCCGGCCAGGGTTGTGGGTGTGGGACTGCACCTGCAGTGCCACAAAAGCATCACCGCCGAATTCCTCATCGCGGATCAGCGCCGCGGTGGCGCCCGGGAGGACGGTAGAGACGTAGACGTTCCTATCGCAGCCCTTCACGTCAAGCTTCGCAAAAGCGGAGGGCACGAACTCTTGCATGGCAACGAGGGAAGCCTCCGCCGCGAGGCCGCTATAGGGGCGCGGGTCTTTTTCCAAGGCGGCGCGCTCTTTGGCACGGGCAGCAAGCTTCGCCTGACGGCGGGACATGCCCTCAGGCAGGTCTTCTTGTTTCTTTTTCTTCTTGGCCATGCCTCCAAGATACCTGCTTTCTACAGCTCAATAGCGCGCAGGGCCACCTCCGGCTGATTGGTGGCAAGCATGTCCACGCCATTGGACCAAGCCCACTTCATGTCCTCCGGCTTATCAACGGTCCACATATACGTGGGCAAGCCCTGCGCACCAATAATGGCCGCCTGCATCTTGGCGCGCAGCAGGGAAACCCCCAGGGCGCTCGGCCGCGACCACATGAAATCCGAGCGATTGAAATGGCGTTCCCAGTCTCGGCGCAGGTAAATGCGGTCAATGTGCGGCGCCAAAATCTTCATGCGCCGGATGGCCTTATGGGAAAAGGAAATAACGTGCATGCGCGGGTCCTCATCGAGCCCGGCGGCGCGCAGTCGTTCCATGACCCGCTTTTCCAAGGCGCTGCCTTGCCCGGAGGGGTGCTTGGTTTCAATATAAAGGTGGTGGGGCTTGTCCCCCAGCATGGCCAGGAGGTCATCGAGAAGCATCATGCGCTGCCCCTTGCCGATGTCGACCTCACTCAGCTCCCGCCAGTCCATCGCCGAAACCCGCCCGGCGCGCCCCGTCGTTCGCTCCAAGGTGGGATCGTGTTGGACTACCACCTTGCCGTCGCGGCTTAACCGCACGTCGCACTCCACGCCGTGGATGGGAAGCTCCAGGGCCTTTTCAAAAGCTAAGGGGGATAGCTCCGGGTATTTTCCGGAGTATCCCCTATGCGCGACGATGTGCACTAGCCAAAGAACTTTTCTTTGATGTCATTGAGCGTCTTTGCAGAAGCGTCGAAGCGCTCCTTTTCGTGCTCGTTGAGCTGCAGCTCTACCGGGCGGACGATGCCGGTGCGGTTTACGATGGCTGCGGTGCCGATGTAGAGGTCCTCCACGCCGTACTCGCCCTGCAGGTAAGCAGAGACGGGAAGCGCCACGTCCTGGTTCTGGATGATCGCGGCGGTAATGCGCGCCAGCCCCATGCCGATGCCATAGGAGGTCGATCCCTTTGCATCGATAATGGAATAGGCGGCGTCGCGGGTTTCTTCAAAGATCTTTTCAATGCGCTCGGCGTATTCCGGCTCCTTTTCCAGCTTCTGCGAAAGCGGCACACCGGCAACATTCGCGGTGGAGACTGCGGGCAGCTCAGAATCGCCGTGCTCACCAATGATGTAGGCGTGCACGGACTTCGGTGCCACGCCCTCCAATTCACCCAGCATGTAGCGGAAACGCGCGGAGTCCAGAATCGTACCGGAGCCGATGACCCGCTTGTGGTCAAAGCCGGAGGCCTTCCATACCGCATAGGTCAGGATATCGACTGGGTTGGAGGCGACCAGGAAGATTCCGTCGAAGTCATTGGCGGTGACATCTGCGACGATGCTGTTCATGATCTTGACGTTCTTATCCACCAGGTCAAGACGGGTTTCGCCGGGCTTTTGGGCGGCGCCGGCGCAGATGACGACCATGTCAGCGTCCGCACAATCTTCGTAGGTGCCCTTGGTGACGCGGGTGCGCTGTGGAGACCAGACCACACCGTGGTTGAGGTCCATGACATTGCCTTCCAGCTTCCGCTCATCGATGTCGATGATGGCCAGGTGGTCAACGATGCTCTGGTTGACCAGTGCGTAGGCGTAAGCGACTCCCACGTCACCCGCGCCAATGAGAACAACTTTATTTCCTACATGCTTTGCCATAACCCCATTGTGCAACGCCCTGCGGGGTTTTGCATACGTAATGTTTCACACTGCGCAACGAGGTACGTTCTGGGATAATGGGCAACCATGAAACGCGCCTTCAGCCGCGCTGCACTAATTTCTCTTGGCGTAGTCGCGGATCTCACGCCCGTCGTCCGCATGACCAGCCGGCAGACGTTGCCACCCCATATGTCGGCCGGAATCTTAGGCGCAGAGCTGGCCACGTGGGCCGCGGTATCGCCGTCCCTGCTGCCCCGCCCGTGGTGGGTGACGGCGGCCAATGTATCTATCGGGCAAGCCATCGGGCACCTCGGGGCGGCCTCGACGAGTTTCGTGCTCAACCGGCTGGGCAAGCGACCCCAAGATCGCCTAGGCCCGCGCCACCGCCAAATTTTGCACCTCGCTATTGGGGCAGGCACCGCCTTCAATGCGGCGCTGTCGCTGCGCAACCAGGAGAAGCAGGCGGGTCTAGTAAATAAGCAACTCGTTCGCGGTCCAACCACCGCGGCCATCGGCCTCGCCGTCGGCACCGCCGGATACGGCGCGCTGTTATTGGTAGGCGAGGCGACACAGCTGACCGTAACCAAATTATCGCGCCAATTAGGCCGCTGGGTTCCCGCGCTCGTGGCTTGGCCGGCCGTAACCGCAGGGCTGACCTTGACCGCGGTGGGCCTATCGGATCGCGTGGTATTCCGTCGCTGGATCCGTTCGCTCTCCCACAAGGCCCAGCGCCTGAATAAACAAATCTTCCCCGGCACGTCGATGCCCTGGGAGCCAGAACGCTCCGGTAGCCCATGGTCGCTTGAACCTTGGTCCGCGTTAGGGCAACAGGGGCGGCGCTTTGTCTCCAACGGCCCGCGCGCCCGCGATATTCGCACCATCACCGGCGCTCCCGCCAAAGAACCCATCCGCATTTATGCCGGCTATATCCCAGGGCGTTCTTTTGCCCAAGCGGCGAAGAAGGTGCGCTCAGAATTGCAGCGCACCGGTGCGCTGCGCCGGGACACCATCGTCATTCAGATGCCCGCGGGATCCGGGTGGATTAATAACTGGAGCGCGAGCTCCTATGAGTTTTTGACCGCCGGTGACTGCGTCACCGTCACCATGCAGTATTCCTACCTGCCCTCGGTTTTCGCCTACCTCGTGGATAAAAACGCGCCCAAGCGCGCCGCAGCCGAGCTCATTTCCGTGGTGCAAGAAGAAATTGACAAGCTTCCAGAAGAAGACCGCCCGCGTCTCTACCTTGCGGGGGAGTCCCTGGGTGCCTATGCAATTATGGATAACTTCCAGAACAAGGAAGAACTCCTCGAGGCCTGTAGCGGCGCGGTCTTTTCTGGCCCGCCGCGGATGACGCGCTTTACCCAGCGCCTGCGCCGCGATATCGGCTCGCTCGAGCGGCTTCCCGTCATCGATGGCGGGAAACACGTCCGCTTTGTCGCCCAACCGGAGCACTCGCGCCGCGATGCCTTTGGCAACGATTTTCCTTCCAGCTGGCGCCGGCCCCGCGTGCTCATCGCCCAGCATGCCTCCGATGCCATCGTATGGTGGGACCTGAACCTGATGTTCCGCCGCCCTACCTGGATGCACGAACCCCAACCGGAAACGCTGCGGGCGGATACGCTCCGCCACCTGCGCTGGGCGCCGTTTATTACTTGGTGGCAGATTGGACTAGACCAGATCAACTCCCTGAACGTCCCGGGTGGCCACGGTCATAACTACTTTCAGGAGATGCTCTGGTACTGGAATGAGGTCCTAGGCTCCCAATCGCGCCTGAACCTCACTCCTAAATTAGCCCGGAAAATCGCCGGTTTCATTCGACTCGACGCCTAATCGCACTTCACACCAGTGCTGTGGTGCGGGCAGTAACCGTTCGGCACCTTGTGCAGGTATTGCTGGTGCTCGTCCTCGGCCAGGTAGTACTCGCCAGAGTCCGTATCGGTTAAGCGTTTTACTTCCGTCGTGGTTTCCCCAAAGCCAAAATCTTTGAGCTTATCCGCGTAGCTATCCACGATTTCCTGGATCTCTTCACGCTCTTCTTCGGTGCGGGGATAAAACGCGGAACGGTACTGCGTACCCACGTCGTTTCCTTGGCGGAAGCCCTGCGTCGGATCGTGGGCTTCCAGTGCCTTCACCACGAGCTCGCGCAAGGAGATCTTCTCCGGGTCATAGGTGACCTCGACGGTTTCTGCATGGTTGGTTTGCCCGCGGCAGACCTCATAATACGTGGGGTTCGGGGTCGTGCCACCGGCGTAGCCAACCGAGGTGGACTCGACTCCATCGGTCTCCCAAAACATCTTTTCTGCACCCCAGAAACAGCCCAGGGCAATCAAGATCGATTTCTGGCCGTCCTTCCACGGACCGGTAATTGGGGTATTCAGCACCGCGTGCGGGGCTGGGTCCAAGACCGGCTCGCTGCGGCCCGGCAGGGCATCTTCCGCAGCCACCATCTTCGGCTCTGGTTTAAACATCCACATTAGGTAATGCTCCTTTCTCCATTTCCCTTAATAACGTTGTACTGGGCAAATAGATTCCCGGGCCACTAAATATTCGCGGTAATTGCAGATTTCAAATTAATCATGGCGAAATCTTTCGATCGTGCCTATCATCGGGACACGTACCCGAAGAAAGGATTACACAAATGGCTGTTTACGAACTTCCTGATCTCCCATACGCATACGACGCACTGGAGCCACACATCTCCGCAGAGATTATGGAGCTCCACCACGACAAGCACCACGCAACCTACGTGAAGGGTGCTAACGCTGCCCTCGAGGCACTGGAAGAAGAGCGCAACGGCGAGGCTAACCCAGACCGTATCCGCGCCCTGTCCAAGAACTTGGCATTCAACCTGGGTGGCCACACCAACCACTCCATCTTCTGGAAGAACCTGTCCCCGAACGGTGGCGGCCAGCCCACCGGCGAGCTGGCAGAGGCTATCGACCGCGACTTCGGTTCCTTCGAGAAGTTCCAGGCACACTTCGCTGGTGCCGCTACCTCCCTCCAGGGTTCTGGCTGGGCAGTGCTGGGTTACGACCACATCGCTGACCGCCTGATCATCGAGCAGCTCACCGACCAGCAGGGCAACGTTTCCGTTGACTTCACCCCGCTGCTCATGCTCGATATGTGGGAGCACGCTTACTACCTGCAGTACAAGAACGTGAAGGGCGACTACGTCAAGGCCGCATGGAACGTCTTCAACTGGGACGACGTTGCAGAGCGTTTCGCTGCAGCTAAGAAGTAACTTCTAACTTAGTTACTTTCTGCCGCCTTTCCTTACTGGAAGGGCGGCATTTTCATGTTTGCACTAACCCCATCAAGGGTGTGGCGCAATTTACACCGCCGCCTGTGAAGAGAATGCTGATATGCATGACCAGAAACCGGCGCGCCACCATCGCCATGCTCCTGTTGGGCTTGGCGGTGTTTTCTAGCCTCTATACCACCCAAGCAATTTTGCCCACGTTGGTAACGGATATGGGCATCTCACACACCGAGGCGGCCATGACCGTTTCGGCCGCCACCGGCGCGTTGGCCATCTGCGTGGTTCCGGCGTCCATCCTTTCTGAGCGCTATGGGCGCGGGCGCATCCTCCTCATTTCCGCTATCGCCGCCACCATCCTGGGCCTCGTGGTGCCCCTGGCCCAAGAAGGCTGGCAGCTCATTGCCCTGCGCGGGCTGCAGGGCGCGATGTTATCCGGCGCTCCTGCGACGGCGATGGCCTGGTTATCAGAAGAGCTCGAGGATAATGCCTTGCCTAAAGCGATGGGCCTTTATATCGCCGGCAATTCCGTAGGCGGGCTCACCGGCCGCATCATTCCCGCGGGCTTGGTGGAGTTTTCCTCGTGGCGCTGGGCGCTGCTCGGTTCCGCCGTAGTCTCCCTGGCCTTTGCCATCACCTGCTGGCTCCTCCTGCCCGCCCAGCGGAATTTTCACCCCAAGGAAATTCACTTCCGCTCCGAGCTGAGTGCGGTCTTTGGGCACTGGGCGAATAAGGATCTCGCCACGTTATTTATCGTTGCCTTTTTATCCATGGGCACGTTCGTGTCCATGTATAACTTCCTCACCTTCCGCCTAACCGGGGATTTCGGCCTATCGCCGGCACTGGCCGGTTTTACCTTCCTGTTTTATCTCTCCGGCACGTGGTCCTCGGCCAGGGCGGGCACGCTGGTCGCGCGCATTGGGCACGGTAAAACCATGGTCGGTTCCGCCGCGCTCTTTACCGTGGGCATTATCCTCTGCGCCGGCAACCTAGCCATGACTCTTATCGGCATGGTGTGCCTGACCGTCGGTTTCTTCGCGGTGCACTCCACAGCGTCTGGCTGGGTGGGGCAACTGGCCACCCACGACCGCGCCGAGGCATCCTCAATGTACGTTTTCTGCTATTACCTGGGCTCTTCCATCGTGGGCGCCTTGGCAGGCGTGCTTTTCGATGCCCTCACCTGGCACCAATTCATCGCCTGCTTCACCGCCTTCGCGCTCGCGCTCACGGCGCTGACTTGGACCAAGATTAAATCCGACTAAACTCGGTTTTATGCCTCAAGATAAGTGGTCGAGCCGCACCTGGCACCGCAAAGCCTCACGCCCCGTGTCCATCTGGATGATGGTCTTCATCGTAGTGGGCGCAGCGCACATATTCGTGCCCAATTATCGCTGGGTACTTATCCACCTCTTCACGTTGGGCCTGGTCACCAACAGCATCCTGGTGTGGTCGCAGCACCTGACTGAAAAATTCGTGCAACAAAAACTGCCGGATTCCGCCCGCCCCAAACAGCTCGCGCGCATCTATATCCTCAATATCGGCATCATCATCGCCGTCGCGGGCCAAATCCTCGTGCAATTCTGGGCTCACCACTGGATACTGACCCAGATCGGTGCCACGCTTATCGCGCTTACCGTTTTATGGCACGCGGTGTCCCTGTTTGCCCAGTGGCGAACAGCTAAGGATAAGCGCTTCCGCCCAGTTGTCGGCGCCTACGTGCTATCCGCGCTGTGCTTGCCGGTCGGTGCGGTCTTCGGCGCGATCCTGGCCATTCACCCGGGTGATCCGCAGTTGCTCTTGGCCCATATCGCCGCCAATATCGGCGGTTTCATCGGCCTTGCTGCGGCAGGTTCTTTGACCATCCTCTTTCCCACGATCTGGCGCACGCAGGGCACCAATGAGCGCATGTCCTCCTCGTTCGCGCTGCTTACCTTGGGCGTGGTGGCAACGTCCATCGGCGCGTTTCTGAACTTCCCGCAGCTTGGGCTGATCATCTATTGCATCGGCTGGATCTTGAGCCTGCAGCAGTGGCTTGGCAATGTCATCGACGTCGCCCGCGCACCGCGCGACCGCGTTAACTTTGCCTCCGTCTCGGCGCTGATGGCCACGCTCTGGCTGGTGCTATCCCTGGCGTACTACACCACGCAGCACTTCCTCGTGGCAGAACCAGGGCTTCCTACGCTCGGCCTCGTGGTGGGCTTTGCGGCGCAGCTGCTCATCGGAGTCATGAGCTATCTTCTTCCCACCACCATGGGCGGTGGCCCCAGCGCGGTCCGCGCGGGGCTTCAGGAGCTGGATCGGTGGGGCCTGTTGCGCGCCACATTCGTCAATGGGGGGCTGCTCATCTGGATGGGCACGGATATCTCCTTGCTCAAGGTGGTGGCCTCGCTACTATGCATCGGTTCTTTGGCGGTCTACCCCATATTCATTGCCCGTGCGGTCAAGGCCCAAAAGCAGGTGTTGATGAAAAAGGCGGAAGGTCCCGCGCCGAAAACCACCGCGGACTGGAACCAAATCTATATCGGCATCGCCATCCTGGCGGTAATCTACGCCCTGTTCGCGGCGCTCTAGAGCTCCGGGATTCCCGGCGCGCCGGCGCTCATCCACTCGCGCACTATCCGGGTGGCGTGGACATCGCCGGCGTTATAGTCCAAAAGGCGCTGCCGGACGCTCATATCGCCCGCTAGGGCCTCCCGGCGCGCGTTGACGGATTCTTCGCCATCAAAGTCCTCTTCCGGCCACCGGAATCCCGCCACTGGGGCCACCACTTTGAGCCCCAGCCCAAAGGGCCCCGCGAAGGATCTCTTCACGTAGGCAAACATATCCACCCACTCTGGGGAAGAGATAAAGTCTTCTACTTCCCGTTCATCCACCTCCCGGAAGCGCTGCGCGGAGCGGCGCATCCAGTGGTTCTCGCCGTGGGCGGAATAGCAATAAGCGGCAAAGGTCTTGCCCTCCGCATGCGCTGTATCGCGCAGCTGCATCAACCACCTCCAAAATTCGGCGAAGTTCTCCGCCTCAGCGCGCCCGCCCAGCGGCTCCCACGTCACGAAGGGGTGGTACTCGCCCTCGAACCACGCGCCCCACAGGTAAGCGCCTTGGTCCATGTAGGCCTCCATGTCCACATCCACCTCGACATCCGCCCGCGGCACCGACGTATCCCCGCGGCGCAGCAGCGTCTGCCCGGCACGCCACGCGGCGGCGAGGCGGGAGGGCTCGCCCACATTGGCATCGATAAGCGCCTGCACCGTGGTAATGCCGCGCTCGCGAAAGGGGCGGGCGCGATCGCCCGGCAAGAAAAGGGAAATATCGTCCGCCGCCACCAGTTCTTGTTCGCACAAGGGCCAGAACCTGCAGCTAGCGCACTCTTTGACCCGCACCGGCGCGGTGGGAAGCGGCTTATCCCAGGCGCGCTGCACATCAAACTTCGCCGTCTCCGTGAAAAAGGCCTGCTGGCGGTCCTGACCGATGGCACCGCCGCGCCCGGAATTCAGGCCCATATCTTCCAAGGCCTCGGCGGCGAGCGCCAAACGATAGCCATCGACGGCATGGTGGCGGGCCTTGTACGGAACCTCCATGGGCTCGCTCAACCCAAGGCGGTGGGTGGGCACGGCAAGCGTGGTTTTCTTTGGGTGCTTGCGCGCCACGCGGTGGTTGCTCACAATAATGGGGGTATAAGAACCCGCCTCCCGCAGCAGCAATTCCACGTGCACTTTCCACTTTTCGGTGGCAAAGACCGCATTGGTGATGTGGGTATAGCCGGAGGCAATGGCCTCCAGCGTGGCCATGGCGCGTTCCCAATCGTCACCTTCTAGATCGATGCGCCGGAAACGGCCAGGGGCTTTACGCGGGAATAACTCCATGACCGCGTCTACGGCGGCGCTGTGGCGCTCGGCCCGAGCAATCGAGGCTCGGGTGCGCGGAATCTCCGGGTGGGCGCGCCGCTGCGCCAAGCGATAGCGGCACCCAACGAGATCCGAAGCTACAACGACATCCTCCACACCGGGTGAGCTTAATAGAACAGCAAGGTAATGTTGAATCCAGACTCGATCGAACGTAAGGGAAAATAATGAGTATCCTCAAGAAATTGAAAAAGGCTCGCCAGGAAGCACGCGCGCAGGCCAAGGCGGCGAAGGCGCGCGCCAAGGCTGAGGTAAAGGCCCAGTCGAAGGATCGTCGCCGCCAACAAAAGCTCCTTGCCAAGCAAGAAAAGCACCTTCTTAAGACCGAAGAAAAGGGTCTCAAAAAGCGCCGTAAGCACGAACAGAAGATGGCGGAAAAGGAATTGGAAAAGCTGCGCGAGGGCCACTTTAATGCCGGCAAGGTCAAGCGCTATGCAGGTGCATTGCGCACCGCCGCCCCGCTTTTGCTTCCCCTCGTTTATCGCGCATTTGTGGGCCTTAAGTCCGAAAAAGAAAAGCGCAAGGCTCACAAAGCGGGCGTAAGTTCCGCAGAAATGGCCTCTTTTTCCGGCTACGGCGCCCCGCTCAAGGCCCGCACCGCCGGCATCCGTAATTCCCTCAAGGACGTGGATCTGCCCGCCGGCTTCAAGCGGGACGTGCGCGAGCGCCTCGAAGAGGTTGATGCCGCGATCGATAACGCCGAATTCATGACGGAGCAGCAGCGCCGCCGTGCGCATAAGACGATTAGCGGAGAGATCGATTCCGTTACCGCGGAGATTCAGCAGCGCCTGGGCGAATAATTTCTCTTCCGCCTCCCATCGCCGTTCACCTTTTTGGTGGCGGCGATATTTTTATGCGCGAGGGCCACTAACTAAAACTTTATTGTCTACTATTTTCCACACTGGTAGAATTGAATTAGAGTTAATTCGGATTCCAAATACCGGTATTAGGTAAACATATCGATGCAATAAACCATGGAGGTACTATGGCACGCCGCGAAATCACGCAATTTTATGATGACCTTGATAATCAACTCATTGGTGAGGATGAATTAGAGGTAGTCCGCTTCAGCGTCAATGGGCGCAGCTACTTGATGGATCTATCCCGCGACAATGCCCGCCGCTTCCACGAGGCAATCGCCCCCTTTGTCGAGGCCGCACATGCCGCCCCCGATGCGGAATCCCCACAGGTCGATCCGCGCAAGGTCCGCGAATGGGCGCAAAAACAGGGCCATGACGTAGCGCGCCGCGGCAAGATCCCTCAGAACATCATCGACGCATACAACGCGGCCCACTAGAGACTTAAAGCACGCCCTGTTCCCTGGCGGCCGCCACCGCGGAGGTACGCGAGCGAACGCCCAATTTGTCATAAATGTGCACTAGGTGGGATTTCACCGTGGCCTCAGAAAGCATGAGGTCATGGCCGATCTGCCGGTTCGAGGCCCCCGCCGCCACCAATTGCAAAACCTCTAGCTCGCGCGGGGTCAACGAGGTGCGGGGCGTGCGGACCCGGGTCATGAGGCGATCGGCCACGATGGGCGAAAGCGCCGAGTCCCCCTCCGCCGTCGAATGGACGGCATCCAAAAGCTCCTGCGGCGGGGCGTCTTTTAGGAGGTAGCCTACCGCGCCTGCCTCGATGGCGCCGAGGATATCCGCATCGGTGTCGTAATTGGTGATGACCAGCACCTTTGGCGGCGTGCTCATGGAGGAGCGAATCTGCGCGGTGGCTTCGACGCCACCCATCACGCGCGTTCCCTCGAGGCCCGCCCCGAATCGCAGGTCCATGAGGATGACATCGATACCACCTGCTTGCGCCGCGGACACAGCGGCCTCCGCCGTCGCTACCTCGCCCACGACGTCGATATCTTCTGCGCCTTCGAGCACCGAACGCAGCCCCAGCCGCACGATCTCGTGGTCATCTGCCAAAAGGACCCGAATCACGACATCCCTCCTATCGATGTTTTTCTCAACCAAAAGTTTAATCTACCGCCTTATCCAAGGGCATACTAACTGACACAGCCGTGCCCTCCCCCGGCGCGGATTCTATGACCACATCGCCGCCTAGCTCCTGCGCGCGGCGCCGCATGGCAGATAGGCCAATATGCCCCAGCCCCGCAGGCGCGCTTTCCACCGTCGCGGGCTCAAAACCCTGCCCATTATCCACCACATCCACGCGCACCTCGTCGGTTTCATAGGTAACGGTGATCCGGGCGCGGCTGGCACCGGCATGCTTGACGATGTTCCCCACCGCCCCCTGTGCAATCCGCAATAGCGCCGCCTCTATTTTCATCGGCAGCTGTTGCTCCGCACCCTCGCTGTCGACCTCCACCTGGAACCCCGCCGTAGCGGCGAAGTTTTCCGCCATGCGCGTCAGCGCCGCCTCGAGGGACGTCTCCGTTAGCGTGGGCGGCTGCAGCGCAGCAATCATGGCCCGCGCTTCATGCAGGTTATCCGCGGCGGCCCGCCGCGCAAGCTCAATGCGCCGGCGGGCGGCGGGAATGTCTCCCTTATCCAGATCCCGGTCGGCGGAGTGCAGGAGCATCTGAATCGATGACAATCCCTGGGCCAAGGTGTCATGAATCTCGTGGGCGATGCGCTGGCGCTCGGCCACCATGCCGGCATCTCGTTCCGTGGCCGCCAACTGCGTGCGGGTTTCTATGAGCTCCCGGTTCATGCGCGATAGGGTGCGAAACGCATACGTAATCGCCACGGTGACCAGTGCCGAGACCGCCGGCCCCATCACCCCGCCAAAGGTCAGGCCTCCCGGTATCTGCACCACGATGGTGAGCACGGTAGCGCCGATAACGCACAGGATACCTGCGGTCATATCCAACACGGTCAGGTACAAAAAGTACATGACGAATACCAGATAGATGGCGGCGGGAGCCACGAATAGATCCGCGCCCCATAACACCGTGAGGATGCTTATCCACAGGTAGTGCATGGGCCGCGGCCACTGCTCCGCATAGATCGATCCCGCAAAGTAGACCGCCGCGAACCCCACCAATAACAATAGGTTGATAAGGGACTGGGATAGCGGCATTTTCACCGAGGTAAAAATGCCCACCACCAACAGGACCGCAGTTAAGAAATGAATGCCGGTGCGCAGTGCATCGGAATCCCGATCTAATGTGGAGCTCATGCGCAAAAGCCTACTTGTCCTTCTCGCCGTGACCGGAATAGGGATCGCGGGATGCCAAACCGAACAAGCAGACCAGACCGAACCGGAACACGACCGGGCATCGGAAAGCACCGCCGTCAACGTCGCACAGACCGCAGAGGTCAACGAGTGGAGCGATTGTCCCTATATCGATCCCGGTTGGCTGGAAAATACCAACGGCGAGCGCCTTACCAAGCAGGGCATCGACACGCGCTTTCCCACCCCCGCCTGCGTCTTTTGGTCCTATCAGGACCACCCGCAAGCTACCGTCATCGTGCGCGATATGCCCAGCGTAGAAGACGCCCGCGCCGCGGTGGATTGGGCCGCGCCAATCGATGCCACCGAGCCCGCCTCCTTTGCAGGCTGGGAGGGCGGACGGGGCATCGTCAATGAGCAGGCCGTCTACGCCGTACAAAAGGATACCCACGCGGTGCTGGTGTGGAGCAATCAGCAACAAACCTTCAAGTCCGAGCAGATTGCCCAAGAAGCCATTGCCAATTTAGGGCTTTAAACCGCGACGTCGTTATAGGGCATCATCGGCGAAACCCAGGGGAAGACGACCTCCATGAGGAGGAAGAACACTCCCACCGCAATGGCGATGGCGAGCAGCGCCTTCACTGGCTTCGGCCCCGGCAATAGGTTCCACAAAGCGCGATACATTACTTAGCTTCCTTTCCAACTTCCATCGCGTGCACGATCATGCGCTCGGCGTTGGAAAATTGTGGGTGACAAGTGGTGAGGGTCAGCATTCCCCGCGTAGGGTCCGCTTCAGTTCCTGGCACGGGGTCGATCACTGAGACATCGCCAGGCGTGGTGATATGCCTGCCGGCAACGTGGCTATATTCTTCCGGTACTTCATCGAAGCAATCCGCGTGCTCGCCATCAATGGGCAACACCTTGTAGGTAATCTTTTCCGTTTGGGTTTCGATGATGATGTCATCGCAGGTATGCAAGGAACCCAAGTCATTGAATGGGGCACCCTTGCCCACGCGGTGCCCAGCCACCGCAAAATTCCCCGCCTCACCTGGCATTTGGGTGTCTTCATAGTGGCCGGGGCCGCGCAGAAGATCATCGTCATCCGTGCCTTGGATGATGGCAAAGTGATAATCCGAACCAAAGGCAGGGATGCGCATCTGCGCGAAAGCCTCTCCCAAATCTGGGTCCATTTTCTCCCGTGGGTTGCGCCACTGCTGTTCCAGCTTCGCATTGGCCTCATCCTGTAGCCGCCCTGATTCCACATTTGTCCAATAGGCTTCATAGAATGCAAAGAGGACCAAAACCACGCCAATGGTAAGCATGAGTTCCCCAAGAACTTTAGTCATGCTTTAACACCCTAATATATACCGCCACATCGAAAGGTTAAGCATGTTCGAAGTCTTCATGTACCCGGTTTCCGGAATCATGAAATTCTGGCATTGGCTTATCGGTAGCTTCGTCGATGAATCCACCGCCTGGCTTGTTTCCATCATCCTGCTGGTTATTACCGTCCGCGGTATCGTCTCCCCGCTGAACTGGATGGCACTGCGCTCCGGTCGCATCAGCGTCCTCATGCGCCCAGAAAGCACGCGGATTAACGAGCAGATGAATCACGCCGAAACCACCGAGGAGATGGCGGAGCTCATCCAAAAACAGCAGGATTTGTCCAAGAGCTATAACTACAAGCCTGCTGCCGGCTGTATTCCCCCACTGATTACGATCCCCGCCTTCCTTGGCTTGTACCAAGTCATCTTGCGCATGTCGAATATCGAACAGGGCTCGTCCACGGTGGGCATGCTTGATGCTGCCGATGTCGCAGCCTTCCGGGAGACCACCTACTCCGGGGTCCCCATCACGGACTTCGCCCGCGATCACGGCGATCTGCTCAACCCAATCGTTTTTGCCGCCATTGCCTTTACCCTGGCCAACTCCATCATTTCCGTGGTGCGCAGCTTCCTCACCACGCAATTTGATCAAAAGGTCAACCGGCGGATCTTCATTATCATCGGCATCCTGCTGATTGTGGCGCCCATCTTGCTCTGGTACCTGGCCCATAGCGGTCCGCTTCCCGTCGCCATCATCCTGTACTGGGGTTGGGCTTACCTCTTCACGCTGGTCCAAACCATCGTCTTTGAGATCATGCTGCACAAGCGCTACCCGCTCACGGAAGAAGTCCACGAGATGCGCCGCGAGAGCATCCGCGCATGGCGCCAGAAAGATAAAAAGCCCGCCCTTTCCAAGGAGGAGAAGAAGCGGGTCAACCGGCTGCGCCTAGAGGCGCGCAAGTACCTTAGATCGAATAATCAGCAGGAGGGGCCGACAGCATCTGAGTAGCCAGCTCGCGGGCCGTATATAGCGGCCCGGCTTCCTTGGTCAAGCGGGCTCCGGCGAGACCGCCATCAAGGAAAATCAAGAGCTGGCTTGCTTGAGAAGCCGAGGGATAGCCATTGCGCTCGGTCAACAGCGCCGTCAGGGTGGAATGCACCCAAGTGCGATGCTGTATGCAAGCCGCAACGATGCCGCGCTCTGAATCCGTTTCCGGCCGCGGGTACTCGCCCGCTGCATTCAAGAAGTGCGAACCGCGAAAACCTTCTTCCGGCTCTTCCTCAATAAACTTGTCAAAAAAGGCCAAAATCTTCTGATCCGGATCCTGCATGGCAGCCGTGCGCTGCTCCCAGTCCTGGCGGAACTGCTCATCCAAAGACTCTACATAGGCAATGACCAAGGCATCCTTGGAGCCAAACAAGGAATATAGGGACGCCTTGGCCACATCCGCTTCACGCAAGATGCGGTCAATACCGATGACGCGAATGCCCTCGGTTTTAAAGAGCTTAGTTGCAGATTCCAGCAGCCTGCTTCGCGGGCTGGGCCGATTGCGGCGCGACTTCTTCTCTGCCATGGATTCCTCTCTACAACGACAAAACCGGTTCATCTATACTTTATAGACAAACCGGTATGTACGCTAATTAAATGCGGATTATTGCTTCACTTTGTCCACAATCCACAGCAAAATACAAGCACCCGCGGTAGCCGCGATGATGGAGAAGATCCAACCACCGCTAGCCTCAATATTCAGCAACTGGATGATGATGCCACCGATGAGACCGCCGACAACACCCACCACTAGGTTGGTAAACAACCCGTGGTCACGCTTCATAATCTTCTCCGCCAGCCAGCCGGCGATGATACCAACGATGATCGAGGTGAATAGACCTAAACCTAGTCCCATGATTTCCTCCTAATATAAACGTATCGAGTCTTTCCCAGTGTAAACCCCTGTGACTCACCTGGGGATAACAAATACGACACATTTGTATAGCAAAGTGGCTCTAAAACACCAGAAGCGCTCCACTCCCTAGCTGCAAAAGCCGGGGAGAAGAGCGCCGGGAAGTCAGGCTAGTGAAATATTTAGCCTTCGTCGTCTGGGCGTACCACCATCATCGGGCACGGTGCAGACTGCAGCAATGCGCGGGAAGTAGATCCAAGGACCATGCCCTTGAACCCACCGCGGCCGTGGGAACCAACGACGAGAAGCTGCGCACCCTCGGCAGCTTCCGTCAGCGCGCGGACGGGGCGGTCACGGGTGATCTGCTTCTTTACCTCAACATCGGGGAACTCTTCGCGCGGTTCCTTCAGGTTTTCTTCCAGCACCTCAGCCTGTTCCTTTTCAATTTCTGCCCACTCAGATTGAGCAGCAGAAAGGCCGGCGAGGGATGCCTGGATTTGCATATCCATCCAGGTGTGCACGGCAACGAGGGCCGCGCCGCGAGCCTGAGCCTCGCGGAAAGCATAGGAGGTGGCCTTCTGAGAGACCTCGGAACCGTCCACACCAACGACAACCGGGCCGTACTTGGTGGAATCGGTGACATTATTATCTTCGCGCACCACGACTACCGGGCACGCAGCGTGGGAAACAACCGCGGCGGAAACAGAGCCCATGACCATGCCGGACAGGCCACCCATACCGCGCGAGCCCATCACGACCATGGTGACGTCATGAGACATTTCCAGCAGCATGTCGATCGGAGAACCCTCTGCGATGGTGTGCCCAATCTTGAGCTCCGGGGCTACCTCGTGAGCGATTGCACGAGCTTCCTCGATCTTTTCCAGGGTTTCATCCTGCAAGTCATCGTAGAGGTCCTTCGGTGGGACCATACCTTCCGCATACAGGAACTGCGGTATGGTGTAGCTCGATGCGATGCGCAGGGGGATTTCCCTCTTCATCGCCGTATTTGCTGCCCAACGGACGGCATTCTTTGAGGCGTCAGAGCCGTCGACGGCGACGACTACAATGTCTTCCTTAGCCATGATCTTTCCTTTCAGTGGTTATAACTTAATTATAGTACGGATTAGGCTTAGTGGTTGACAGTTGCAGGATCAGAATTGGACGGAGAGAAAATTTCGAGGAGCATCCGGAATACGTCCCTTAACACCGCGCCAATTCCGTCAGAGAAAAAAGCCATCACCTGGTCCGCGAGAGAATTAATATCCATGCCAAACACACTAATACATCGCAGAAAAGGATTCACCCCTTTGCCCATCAAAAATGGGCTCAATCCTACGCGCGTACGCACCCCGGAGGCAGGCCTAACCACCTGGGATTTCCTCAGCGAAGTCATATCCTCCCAGCGCCACCGCCACCCCAATGATGATGCACAGGCTCTGCGTGACCGCTTCACCGCGGGCGAGGTAGTCCTGCGCGATCAAACTCCCCTGAAGCCAGGTACCGTGCTCGGCAAGGATGTCGATGTCTTCTTCTACCGCATCCCCGCACCAGAAATACCCGTACCCTACGACATCCCCATCGTCTATGAAGATGACAACATCCTGGTAGCCGATAAGCCCCCGTTCATGGCCACCATGCCGCGCGCCCGCCACATCGTCGAAACCGCCACCGTTCGCCTCCGCCGTTCCACCGGAAACAACGAGTTAGTGCCGGCACACCGCCTCGACCGCCTTACCTCCGGCCTGCTTCTATTTACAAAGTACAAGGAAATCCGCGGTGCCTACCAGTCCCTCTTCGCAGAAAAGAAAGTCCACAAGACCTACCAGGCGGTCGCGGAATTCCGCCGCTTGCCGACGCCCCTCCAATGGTCCTCCCACCTAACTAAAACGCCCGGTGAAATCCAAGGCCGGATAGCAGATGGTGAACCGAATGCTTTCACCACACTAGAATCGGTACAACCCATTGATAAGGCCCCTTACGAAAAGGTTCACGGCCCGCTGCCAGATCTTGGTCTCTACACCCTCAAACCACAGACTGGAAAGACCCATCAATTGCGGCTGCACATGTGGCAGGCGGGCATACCGATCCTCGGCGATCCGGTCTACCCCACGATCTTCCCCGAGGAGGCCGAAGACATGTCCGTACCCATGCACCTAACAGCAACGGACTTAGAATTCACGGATCCACTCAGCGGAAAGCCGCGCCATTTCACCTCTGGCCTTCCATTGGCCATGTACAAATTGCTTTAAGCTGAAGTGTTCCAGATTTTCCCATCTACTCAAACGGAACAAAACCTGGAACACTTCACTGCTGTATCTCGGCGGGGCATGTCGGTGTCAACGTCTAGGGGTATTGAGCAGAGTGATATTTAGCCCGCTGCGTTCGGCTTGGTCGATGTGGATTTGGTCAGGAAACCAGGATGAGGCCGCCGATCCAGCTAAGGAAACGGACAGGGCCTATCGGTGCCAAATGGTGCCAAATGGTGCCAAATGGTGCTACCCTAGTGTTATTGCCACCTGTTACGACAGGATCGGAAGAAGACCCTGGGACCCCAGCCGGACGACTGGACCCAGGGTCTTCGCCTGCCTCTAGAGGGAATCCGGGGTGGGACGGTTGAGGACCACTTTCTCGTGCAGCTTCTCCCAGTACTGCTCTTCCCCTAGATGGACGGAGTTCAGTGCTCCCAGAACGGCATCTGGAATCCAGAGCAGGGGATCATCGCCACCGCGTACGTGTCGCAGTCGGATGCCAGCACTTTGTCCCTGGCCCTGCAGGGCAACTATATGGGCGACGTCTCGCCTGTTTTGTGCTTCTTGCCGGCTTTCCAAAGTGACGTTGTGGACGTGCATCTCGGAGAGCTCGAAGTACATCTGCTCCAAGCATTTCCTGCGGTGCCTCTCCGTCTTCTTGCTCACTTCACTCTGGTGGGTGATGATCGCTTGCATGGAGTCGATCTCAGAAAGGGTGTCCACGATTTTTCGGCGTCGGCTATTACGTTCGTCGGTCCAGTGAAGTTTGATCTGGCCAGGAAGTCGTAGTGGACGCAGCTCCTCGCGTATTTTTTCCAAGTCTTGAGTGTCGATGATGGCTGCACACACCAGGTACTCCTGCCGGTCTGGGGGTCTAAGGGCGGAGGACTCATCAATGTAGGCGACTAGCTGTGATTCCACCCTGAAATTGTAGCCTATCCTTCAAAGACAACTTCCATATGACGGGATGCAAGCCACGATCGCTGTGGTCAGAAAACAGCCACCAGGGAACTAGACAGCCGTTGTCTGTGTATAAGGAGAAGAAGGTGCTTTGACCACCAAGACGCTATCCGCTTTTCGGCTGTAGCAGTTCCGTGACGAGATGATACTCAACGAAACAGCCTTGTTGTTTTCGAAGCGAGGACGGGCGGGGGGACGATCGGTGAATAATGATTCTATGGGAAAGAATCCAAGTCGGCCCTCGCGCCACACTCGCCGGAAACAGCAGCGGTTAGACCGCGGTTTTACACTCACGGTGGGAGCCGCTCCCACCAGTAGACGTGCTAGTGGTGCGGTTGTCTTGCACAATGAACTCCGCCTTGTTCGGAGCTCATTGTTATATGCCGATCAGGTTGATCTGATCGCGCCTGCCGCGTCTTTGCTGTGGACGTTTCCCATCTACGTGGATTAGATCCAGACAATGTGTGGGAAACGGTTGCGGATCTTCCACCAGAGGCATTGCAGCGTCTGGGAGTGGAAGAATCTGAGGTGCCGTTGCCGGTCTTCCGCCAGATGATGCGCAGCCTGGGAAGATGCTCGTCGATGGACCCAAAGCGTGTGGAAGGCGAAAGGCTGTGGCGGCCGGCCATCCAGGAGATACTCCGAGGTGTCGAAGAGACTTTCAGTCATCCGCCCTCGACGAGACGCTTCCTAGTGACATTGAAGAGCTATGGCGAGACGAAGTGCGCCCTACTCTTATAGATATACGGAAAACAGTGAAGGGCTCCCGGATAGCCAAAGAAACTGGTCTCCGCCTAGCAACTCAAGGGTACGGTATTCCGACCATCACAGTCACTCTCACCAGCCTGAGCAGCGTTGCCGACCTCCTCCCCACTTCAGCCGCAGCGATGGCGGCTTCATTGCGGATTGCAGCTGCTGGGGCGAGGGAAGCAGTTGAGGCGAGAGCGGCCAAGAAGAAACATGAGCTGGTGTATCTGTTAGACCTTAACAAGAAACTGGGGAACTTCGGACTCGATTAATTACTCCCGTTCGAATGTACGGTAGAGGATGGTTCGGTTGACGTTGTACTCGCGGGCAAGCTTGGTCTTGGGCACTCCCGCGGCGGTTTTCTCTCGAAAATACCTGACTTCCTTGTCTGTGAGTTTCTTTGCTCTTCTTTCTTATTTTCTGACTGCCTTGGCCAGGGCGATGCCCTCGGCCTGATGCTCATGAATCAAGGAGCGTTCAAACTTGGCAAAGGAGCCGAGGAGGTTGAGGGTCAACTGATCCTGTGAATCGGTGATATTCGGTAGATACATGACCCATTCCTTAGGGAAGTTCGTGGACACGCCCTTGGCGAGGTGCGCCCTTCTCTCCGGAGGCGTGATCTGTGAAGACGCGGTCTACGTTTCCGATGGTCTAGAGTTGGCAATCCAGGTTCTGGTCCGCGGTCGAGACGCGGCAGTAACCGATAGTGAGACCACCAGGGGATGAAGTATGTTGTGCCATGTTTAAGAATATTGCACGCATCTGCTGAGAAATATCGTTCTTAAACTTATCGCAACAGCAGTTTTGAGCCTTATCGAACCTGTTGCTCTGGCGTACACCCTACCCACCACACCTGACACTAGGGGGTAAAACCACGACACCCCGCCACGCATTCCCCCAGCTCGACAGAGTACAAGTCACAAATACCAGCGGGGTGAAACGACGACTAATCCCCGAAACACCAACCACCCCAACGAATCAGGGTGATGGTCTTTCGGGGACTACCGTATAAACACTATTTTGTTGTTTTGTTGTTTGGTGTCGGCGGTGACTTACTCTCCCACAACCTCCCGGTTGCAGTACCATCAGCGCGTACAGGCTTAGCTTCCGGGTTCGGAATGGGACCGGGCGTTTCCCTGTAGCTATGAACCACCGACAAACCTATCAGAACACTACCCACCACTGTGTGGGTGTTGTGTCAGATACTGCATAGTGGACGCGACACACACGATAATGTGTTTTCTTGTTTGTTTACTCGCTAGAACAAGTCCACCCAACATAACCAAACAGTGTTTGGGTTGTTGTGGTGTGTTTGTTTTGGTCAATTAGTACCAGTAGCCTTCACACCTTACAGTGCTTCCAAGTCTGGCCTATCTACCCCATAGTCTTTAGGGGACCTCAAAAGAAACCTCATCTTAAAACAGGCTTCCCGCTTAGATGCTTTCAGCGGTTATCCCTTCCGTACGTAGCCAACCAGCGATACCCCTGGCGGGATAACTGGCACACTAGAGGTACGTCCGTCCCGGTCCTCTCGTACTAGGGACAGCCTTCTTCAAGTTTCAACGCGCGCGGCGGATAGAGACCGAACTGTCTCACGACGTTCTGAACCCAGCTCGCGTGCCGCTTTAATGGGCGAACAGCCCAACCCTTGGGACCTACTCCAGCCCCAGGATGCGACGAGCCGACATCGAGGTGCCAAACCATCCCGTCGATATGGACTCTTGGGGAAGATCAGCCTGTTATCCCCGGGGTACCTTTTATCCGTTGAGCGACACCACATCCACAAGTAGGTGCCGGATCACTAGTCCCGACTTTCGTCCCTGCTCGACATGTCTGTCTCACAGTCAAGCTCCCTTGTGCACTTACACTCACCACCTGATTGCCAACCAGGCTGAGGGAACCTTTGGGCGCCTCCGTTACATTTTGGGAGGCAACCGCCCCAGTTAAACTACCCACCAGGCACTGTCCCCAACCCAGATCATGGGCCAAGGTTAGATGCTCAATCCGATCAGAGTGGTATTTCAACAACGACTCCACCACCACTAGCGTGACGGTTTCACAGTCTCCCACCTATCCTACACAAACCGAACCAAACACCAATACCAAGCTATAGTGAAGGTCCCGGGGTCTTTTCGTCCTGCCGCGCGTAACGAGCATCTTTACTCGTAATGCAATTTCACCGGGCCTGTGGTCGAGACAGCAGAGAAGTCGTTACGCCATTCGTGCAGGTCGGAACTTACCCGACAAGGAATTTCGCTACCTTAGGATGGTTATAGTTACCACCGCCGTTTACTGGGGCTTAAATTCTCAGCTTCGCTAACAAACGTTAACTAACCGGTCCTCTTAACCTTCCAGCACCGGGCAGGCGTCAGTCCATATACATCAACTTAACGTCTTCGCATGGACCTGTGTTTTTGATAAACAGTCGCTTCCCTCTATTCTCTGCGACCCCACAACACTCCAACCGCACAGGGTCTTCACGTCACAGGGCCCCCCTTCTCCCGAAGTTACGGGGGCATTTTGCCGAATTCCTTAACCACAGTTCACCCGAACGCCTTAGTATCTTCAACCTGACCACCTGTGTCGGTTTAGGGTACGGGCCATACACACACTCGCTAGAGGCTTTTCTCGACAGTACAGGATCACCACCATCAACCCTTTTGGGTCTACGCATCACGCCTCAACCACAATGTGTGGCGGATTTACCTACCACACGGCCTACACGCTTACACCACCAATCCACTAAGTGGCGCGGCTACCTCACTGCGTCACCCCATCACTTGAACCACACATCAGGCCCCACGACATCAACACCACCAACACTCAAAGAGTGCAAAGGTAGCGTATCCGCAGTGGTTAGTATCCGTGCTTTATCATGGGCGCACATGTACGGGTACCAGAATATCAACTGGTTATCCATCGACTACGCCTGTCGGCCTCGCCTTAGGTCCCGACTCACCCTGGGAAGACGAACTTGACCCAGGAACCCTTAGTCATCCGGCGGTAAGGATTCTCACCTTACAATTCGTTACTCATGCCTGCATTCTCACTCGCACACAGTCCACGCCTCCTCACGGTAACGCTTCCACCCATGCACGACGCTCCCCTACCCAAACAACAAAAAATTGTTGCTTGCCGCGGCTTCGGCGGTGTACTTGAGCCCCACTACATTGTCGGCGCAGAACCACTCGACCAGTGAGCTATTACGCACTCTTTCAAGGATGGCTGCTTCTAAGCCAACCTCCTGGCTGTCTTCGCGATCCCACATCCTTTTCCACTTAGTACACCCTTAGGGGCCTTAACCGGCGATCTGGGCTGTTTCCCTCTCGACTATGAAGCTTATCCCCCACAGTCTCACTGCCGCACAACACAATTGATGGCATTCGGAGTTTGGCTGACATTGCTAAGATTGTAGTCCCGCTCAACCAACCAGTCGCTCTACCTCCACCAAGCTAAATGCGACGCTGCACCTAAATGCATTTCGGGGAGAACCAGCTATCACGGAGTTTGATTGGCCTTTCACCCCTACCCACAGCTCATCCCCGCAGTTTTCAACCTACGTGGGTTCGCGCCTCCACAACCTCTTACAGCTGCTTCACACTGGCCATGGGTAGATCACCCCGCTTCGGGTCCAGGACATGCCACTAAACACCCCATTAGGATTCGGTTTCCCTACGGCTACCCCACACGGGTTAACCTCGCGACATGCCGCTGACTCGCAGGCTCATTCTTCAAAAGGCACGCCATCACACACAAACAGGTGCTCTGACGGATTGTAAGCACATGGTTTCAGGAACTATTTCACTCCCCTCCCGGGGTACTTTTCACCATTCCCTCACGGTACTATCCACTATCGGTCACACTGAGTATTTAGGCTTACCGGGTGGTCCCGGCAGATTCACAACAGATTCCACGAGCCCGTTGCTACTCGGGCACCCAACAACCCCCACATCATCATCTTCAGCTACAGGACTCTCACCTACTCCGGCAGATCATTCCAAACCACTTCACCTAACAACAATGCAAAAAGGGCGTGCCACTGGTAGATGACACAAAATCAGGCCCCACAACACCGCACACACAACCCCTACCAGGTATCACATGCACACGGTTTAGCCTCATCCACGTTCGTTCGCCACTACTAGCAGAATCATTATTATTTTCTCCTCCTACGGGTACTGAGATGTTTCACTTCCCCGCGTAACCCCCACAACAGCTATGAATTCACTGAAGGGTAACCCCACATAACCAGGGCCAGGTTTCCCCATTCGGACATCCTCGGATCAACGCTTTATTGACAACTCCCCGAGGCTTAACGCAGCCTTACACGTCCTTCATCGGCTCAGCATGCCAAGGCATCCACCATGCGCCCTAAATAACGAACACACCAACCACCACACACAAACCACACAACACAAAGGTCACACAATCCGTATGCAGTGGCAACAAGTGAACTTGACAAAATAAACAAAAAGAAAAATCACATCACACACACAACACCACCCACATAAGCAGGCGGCATCATGTGAGATGCTCGCGTCCACTATACAGTTCTCACACAACACCCCAACCAGCAACAAACACCACCACAACAAACGATGCTCATCAACCAGTCAGGCACACAAAAAAGGGGATAATGCCCCAGACACCCAACAATGCACCAACGACTTACCAATCAACTTTACTTCCTGTATGCATGGACACTTTTACGCATGTCACAAAGCACTGTCTCAACACTTAGACCCTGCTGATTAAGGTGTGTCTCCTACCCGGATTCAACAATGGTGGCAGCAGAACACTCGCCTACTCAACCACCAACCCACCATCAAACAACAGTGGGCAACCCACAACTGTGGGTCATGGCTGCAACTGCAGCCTAATAAAAGCTCCTTAGAAAGGAGGTGATCCACCCGCACCTTCCGGTACGGGTACCTTGTTACGACTTCGTCCCAATCGCCGATCCCACCTTCGACGGCTCCCTAACACGTTTAGGCCACCGGCTTCGGGTGTTACCAACTTTCATGACGTGACGGGCGGTGTGTACAAGGCCCGGGAACGTATTCACCGCAGCATTGCTGATCTGCGATTACTAGCGACTCCGACTTCATGGGGTCGAGTTGCAGACCCCAATCCGAACTAAGGCCGGCTTTCAGCGATTCGCTCCACCTCACAGTGTCGCAGCGCGTTGTACCGACCATTGTAGCATGTGTGAAGCCCTGGACATAAGGGGCATGATGATTTGACGTCATCCCCACCTTCCTCCGAGTTAACCCCGGCAGTCTCTCATGAGTCCCCAACCAAATGCTGGCAACATAAGACAAGGGTTGCGCTCGTTGCGGGACTTAACCCAACATCTCACGACACGAGCTGACGACAACCATGCACCACCTGTACACCAACCACAAAGGGAAACTACATCTCTGCAGCGATCTGATGTATGTCAAGCCCAGGTAAGGTTCTTCGCGTTGCATCGAATTAATCCACATGCTCCGCCGCTTGTGCGGGCCCCCGTCAATTCCTTTGAGTTTTAGCCTTGCGGCCGTACTCCCCAGGCGGGGCGCTTAATGCGTTAGCTACGGCACGAAAGTCGTAGAAAGACCCTCACACCTAGCGCCCACCGTTTACGGCATGGACTACCAGGGTATCTAATCCTGTTCGCTACCCATGCTTTCGCTCCTCAGCGTCAGTAACTGCCCAGTAACCTGCCTTCGCCATCGGTGTTCCTCCTGATATCTGCGCATTTCACCGCTACACCAGGAATTCCAGTTACCCCTACAGCACTCAAGTTATGCCCGTATCGCCTGCACGCCCGGAGTTAAGCCCCAGAATTTCACAGACGACGCGACAAACCACCTACGAGCCCTTTACGCCCAGTAATTCCGGACAACGCTCGCACCCTACGTATTACCGCGGCTGCTGGCACGTAGTTAGCCGGTGCTTCTTATCTAGGTACCGTCACAAAAAGCTTCGTCCCTAGCGAAAGGAGTTTACAACCCGAAGGCCTTCATCCCCCACGCGGCGTCGCTGCATCAGGCTTGCGCCCATTGTGCAATATTCCCCACTGCTGCCTCCCGTAGGAGTCTGGGCCGTATCTCAGTCCCAATGTGGCCGTACACCCTCTCAGGCCGGCTACCCGTCGCCGCCTTGGTAGGCCATTACCCCACCAACAAGCTGATAGGCCGCGAGCTCATCCTACACCGAAAAAACTTTCCACCACACACACTAAAGTGCGGTCCTATCCGGTATTAGACCCAGTTTCCCAAGCTTATCCCGAAGTGCAGGGCAGATCACCCACGTGTTACTCACCCGTTCGCCACTCGAGTACCCTGCAAGCAGGGCCTTTCCGTTCGACTTGCATGTGTTAAGCACGCCGCCAGCGTTCGTCCTGAGCCAGGATCAAACTCTCCACAAAAAGAAATTTCAGAACAACAAAATCCTGAAAAGGCCGTGAAAAGCCCAAACCTAACCAAAAGAACAAACCACCACAAACCCACAAAAGCAGGCCCATGCTGGCGTCCAAAAATTACTACAAAGAAAAATCACTGCCTCCCCAACCCGACGGGGCACAAAAAAGGGAGACAAAAAGTTGAACACAATCACATGCCAACCAATCCATCAATGCAGCCGAAACACTAAACAGTATTCAAAAAGATGCGTATTCCAACACCTTACCGGCACACACCAACCAACAAGCACACTAGGCTTGCCGGCCAACAGACCAATCAACACACAACCATGCACACAAAAATAAAAAATAAGTACATTGGCACACTATTGAGTTCTCAGACATCGTCACCACACAACAGCTACATGCTCAAAAGCACAGAACTCGTTGCGAGTAAAAATTGTTTTTGTCAGGGCCTGTTTTCCTATCGCCGCTTCAGTCAGAAACTATGTCTTGTCTCTGTGGGGCGCTGTCGGTCGCGCTGACTCGTATTAAGTTACACACCGCTTTAATTTTTCACAAACTCGCTGGTCAGCATGGATTTCAAACACTTTTATTTCATGCCAAGCCAGCCCGCAAATCCTTTCCCCCACAGGCTGCTTATGCGGCGTGCATATATCGGCAGGGTTACGGCCCATACGGCGTAGATGCCAAGGCTGATAAACATCCCCACCGTGGCCGAGACATAGCCTTGGGCGAAAAGCCAGACCAGCACTGCGATACCGAGGAGGTACGCGACAAAAACTCCAAGAGTCCTCTTCTCTAGGAACTCGAGGTACGTAAGCCCAGGTACGGTGACGGCCGCGATTGCGGTGATACCGGCGGCGACCTCGATTGTGTTCCCCCAGAAGGAAAGGGCTAACCCTACGGCGGCGCAACCAAGGACGAAGATGAGCCCAGTCGCTGCAGTCATGGTCGCCCAGCGGCGGCGCGTGCCGCCGAACGTGACGTAATCCCTGAGCGTATCCCGCAATATGCCCATGGGCTGGCTGATGAAAACGGCGGAGAGTGCCCAAGCAATGAAAGCGATGAATTCCATCGGCTCCCACCGCCAGCTGAGTAGCGAGAGGACAACGTTGATGGCGAAGAAGCCAACCACTAAGAGCCAGATACGGATCTGGCGGCGGTATACAGCCTGCGCGTCGAGCGTCGGCGGGAAACGCCCAAGCTTGGATGCAATTCCCAAAGGGGTCGTCGAGTAGCCCGTCCTGGTTGGGGTTGGTTTGCGCCACAGTGCCCATGCCAATGCCGCCGCATAAACAGCCAACGCCCACCAGCCCTGCCGTACAGCCGTTCCTGCCATGGCCACGACAGCGAAAACCGTGACTATAATCCGGCGATGTTCATTCCATATCTGTGAGCTCAGGCCTAGTACTTGGTACTTATCAAAACTGGGTTGATACGTCAGGATGGGCACAAGGGGCAAGAGCAAGGTGACAGTTCCCCACTTTTCGCCAAAAAGTACGGGGTAAAGCGCAATGAAGAAGAGGACTGTAACCCAAACCCATTCCGTTGTGTGCCATAGAAGTTTCATGACTGCTCCTCCAATGCTCGGACAGCCTTTTCAAGTGATACCTCTGTTACCCGGAGGTGATGTTCGTTGGCATAGCGGAAGACGGCATCGGGGGAGGTAGTGCGGGCATCGACAAGCACCTGGTCTCCCAGGCTGGTTGAAGCGTGCTCCAATACCGGCAGGTCCAGTGCGGAAATGGCTGCGGAGATCGCCTCTTCGGGCCCGCTGATTTCCAGGAAGGAATCAACAAATTCGTCCACGGGACCGCTAATGGGGTGCTCCCCCATAAGGGAAATAGTGTCCAGCAAGCCCTCTATCTCGTTGAGGTGATGGGTGGATACCACGATGGTACGACCGTGCTCTTCCCGGAGTACCTGGTAAAAGAGTTCGCGACGCGGCAGGTCGAGGCCCAGATAAGGCTCGTCCAAAAGCATTATTTCGCAACCAGAGGCAACGGCGAAGACAAATCCCAACGCCGATTTTTGCCCGCGCGAGAGCGCAGAATACGCCTTATTGGGGATGTCGAAGCCGGCGATGAGGTCGTCGTAGCGGTCCGCATTCCAGTTGGGCCATCGGGCCTGGCCGACGGCGCCGAGTTTCTTGCTTCCCCACGAATCCGGCAGCGGATTGTCGATGCCCATGAGGATCACCCGGTTGAGCACGGATTGGTTATCAAAGGGCTGGCGGTCAAAGACCGTGATGCGGCCGGATTGAATTTGACCGGCGATTTTTCGCAATAAGGTGGTCTTGCCAATTCCGTTGCGGCCGACCAGACCATGGGTAAGACCTGCGGAAAAGGTGAAATCGCGGGTAGTGATCATGAGTACATTCCTCTGCTTTCTGCAACCCGATCAAAAAGGTCATGGAGCTGGGCGCGGTTGTAGCCCAGGCGCACTGCTTCATCGACAAGCGGGGCCATATACTCCGCTGCGAAGTCACCTCGCCTGCGCTCGCGGATGGCACGCGATGCACCCTCGGCCACAAACATGCCGATGCCCCGCCGCTTTTCCAGCACTCCTAAGTCCACCAAGAGGGTGATCCCCTTTCGCGCGGTTGCGGGGTTGATGTTGTGGAAATCCGCCAGCTCATTGGTGGAAGGTGCCTTATCGCCCTCCGCCAGAGTGCCGTCCACAATGGTGTCTTCCACCAAGGACGCAATCTGCCGAAAGAGCGGCTGCGTGGAGTTATCCATCATCACCTTCGGCTCGTTAGTTACTTAGTTAGTTGTGTAACTAACCATATAACACGCTTGCTGACGCTGCAATGGTCACCGAATTCTTTTCATTTGCGGCCAATATGCTGGGAATTAGCGAATTCTGATCGACGTTTCGGGGTGAATAAGGCACACTGGAGGTAACAAAGAATTTTATTTAGAACAATTAGAACGGAACTTAGGAGCCATGCTTGAACGCACACTTGTCTTTGTCGATACCTCATACCTGCTCGCGAGCTTTTATAACTCCTGGGAAACGGGGGCTCGCGCGCAGCTAGAAATCGATCTGCCCGAGGTGGTCAGCACCATGGGCGGGATGATCGAGGAGCAATTAGGCAACCCGATTCAGCGCCAATACTGGTACGACGGAATCCCGGATACCGGTCCGCACCGCTACCAACGCGCCCTTCGCACCTGCGAGGGCGTGCAATTGCGCACCGGACAACTCATTGAATGGGGTGAGCGACGCACCCAAAAGGGCGTCGACACCCGGCTTGTGGCCGATATGGTCATGGCCGCCGTGAAGAACCAGTTCACCGACTTCGTGCTGGTCAGCGGCGATGCTGACATGATCCCCGGCGCGCAGACCGCCGTAGACAATGGCATCCGCGTGCACCTGTACGGCTTTGGCTGGGACTCGATGTCCGCGGCGCTGCGCCATACGTGTGATTCCACCACCATCTTGGATCCACGCGAGGACTTCGCGGATTCCATGGAGCTGCAGGTCCTCGAGGGACCGCTTCCCCCAGTTGTGCGCGATGCAGCGCAGAAGGCAGAGGGAGCAGAAGAGGAGCTTCCGGGCACCGAACACTGCGACGAGTGCGAAGAGCCCTCCGAGGTAGAAACCGCATTCGGCACCCCAGAAAAGCCCACGCCGGCACCTACCCCAAAGCCCGCGCCGCCTCAAAGCGCACAGCAGGCCGCAACCCCAGCCCAACAAGAGCAGGAAAAGCCCGCCGCGGAAGAGGCCGAGGCTACCGATCAAGCAGCACCAAAGCCTGCGCCGAAACCATCAATGATGGCACCGCGGCGCAAGCTGCGCTCGAAGTACGTCCCGCTGCCAGAAGAGGTCTGGAGCTCTGCCGGGTTCCAGTCACCATTCGATGTGGGCCAGCAATACGCATCATGGTGGTTTGATAATGCCGCCAACTCAGAGCAGCGCGACCAAGCCCACTTACTGTCTGGCGGCGGATTGCCACCGGAGATCGACCGCCCGCTGCTGCAGTTCGCCTGCGAAACCCTGCATGAATACACCCTGACGGAAACCCAGCGCGTGAACTTACGCGATGGGTTCCACTCAGGAATCCGCGGCGTGCTTATTAATATCCGCCGCGAGAATTAATCCCCGGATTCGATTTCCTTCTTCTTGGCCATATCGGCGCGCAGCGCATCGAGCCGCGCGCTGGCCTTCATATCGTTGCCGGCCGCTTGAATCTCGCTCATGCGGTCGCCGCCGGTTGCCTGCTGCAATTCTTGTGCACCAAGGGCATCGGCATAGCGCTTTTCAATCTTGGAGCGGACGGAATCCAGGCTCGGCACGGAATCATCGGGCTTGAGCTCGTTCATGGAATCGAGCGCTTCCGCGTTCTTTTCCTGCATTGCAGCCTGATCCGCCTGCGCTTCTAGCTGGCTCACCTGGGCCAGCTGCTCCTTCAGGCGGGCCTCGGACTGTTTTTGCTGGTTCTTGGCTTGCTCTGCCGCCTGCTCCGCCGCCGCGTACTGCTGCTTGACGTCTTCCAGTTCCTGTTCCACCGCAACGAGCTGGGAGGCCACTACCTCAGCGGCTTGGTTGTACTCATTCGCCTTCTGTGGGTCCTCGGCGGAATCCGCAAGCTCCAGTGCGCGCTGGGTTTGGGACTGGTAATCCTGCTGGGACTTCACCAGGCGGTTCATCTGCATTTCCAACTGAGACTTGTGCCCGATGATCTCTGCCGCATGATCAGAAATCTCTTGGTGCTGTTCCTTGGCGGCCTTAACCGCCTGCTGGATTTGGACCTTTGGATCGGCGTTCTCATCAATCTTTTGATCGAGAGAACTCATCACGTACTTCCAGCCCTTGCTGAAGGGGTTAGCCATCACTATCTCCTTTGGTCATAAAAAAGACGCTTTCTAGCGAGTTTAGCGATACTCACCAGAAAGCGCCGTGGAAGCTCTGAAAATTCAGATTCTATGCCTGCCGTGCGTTCTGCTCTTCAACCTGGCGGCGAACCTCAGCCATGTCCAGGTCCTTGACCTGCTTGAGCAGATCCTCCAGTGCTGCGGGCGGCAGTGCGCCGGCCTCACGGAAGACGAGGATGCCATCGCGGAAGATCATCAGGGTAGGAATGGACTGAATCTGCAGCGCGGAAGCAAGGCCCTGGTTTGCCTCGGTGTCCAGCTTGGCAAAGGTAGCATCCGTGTGCTCCTCGGATGCCTTCTCGTAGACAGGGGCAAAGCGCTTACATGGGCCGCACCAGTCCGCCCAGGCATCGACAAGCGTAATGCCTTCGCCGGTTACGGTCTGTTCAAAGTTCTCTTCAGTGACATCAATAGTAGCCATACTCGTTGTAACTCCTTTAGATTGTGGTCTATTCCCCACCGTACCTAAATTTCTTCCTTGCCTGATACCCCTAGGGGGTATAGTATGGAGGCATAAGCAACCGAGAAAGGATGATAGTCATGGCAACGAAGAACTACACCGTAGAAGGAATGAGCTGCGGACACTGCGAAATGTCCATCCGCGAAGAGGTAGGCGAAATCGCCGGCGTTGAGGCGGTTTCCGCAGACCACACCACCGGCGCAGTGTCTGTCTCCGGCAGCGATTTCACCGATGAGCAAGTAGCAGCCGCCGTAGCCGAAGCCGGATACACCCTTAAGTAGGCGAATACTATGTCACACGTTGATCTCGGGGTCTCGGGCATGACCTGCACGTCCTGCTCTTCCCGGGTAGAACGAAAGCTCAACAAGGTAGACGGCGTTGAGGCGAGCGTTAACTTCGCCACCGAATCCGCCTCTATTGAGTTCGATCCGGAGACTTCTACGCCCGCGGATCTGATCAAGGTCGTCGAAGGCGCCGGATACAGCGCCTTCGATATGTCCGGCAGCGATGACGGCGACCAGGACGAGGACGCAGAGGGCACGCCGGTTGATGATGCCCGCGCTGCCGAACAACAGAGCCTGCTGCGGCGCACCATCATCTCCGCGGTATTGTCCGCCCCCATCATGGTTGTCTCCATGGTGCCTGCCCTCCAGTTCCAGAACTGGCAGTGGGCCTGCGCCATGCTGGCCACCATCGTCTTCATCTTTGGTGGCGCCCCCTTCCACTCCGCTACGTGGACCAACCTGAAGCACGGCTCGTTCACCATGGATACCTTGATTTCCATGGGTACCTCGGCCGCCTACCTGTGGTCCCTGTACGCGCTATTCTTTGGCAACGCCGGCGAGCCCGGCATGACGATGAGCATGTCATGGTCCTCCAGCTCGGCCGAGATGGACCATATCTACTTTGAGTCTGTGGGAATGGTCATTACCTTCCTGCTCCTCGGCCGCTGGTTCGAGGTCAAGGCCAAGGGGCAGTCTTCTGAGGCGCTGCGCACCCTGCTATCCATGGGCGCGAAGGAAGCCTCCGTGCTGCGGGATGGCAAGGAAAAGCGCATCCCCATCTCCCAATTGCAGGTGGGCGATATCTTCGTTGTGCGCCCGGGCGAAAAGATTGCCACCGATGGTGAGGTCGTCTCCGGCAATTCTGCAGTCGATGCCTCCATGATCACCGGTGAATCCGTCCCGGAAGAAGTGGGCGTGGGCGATACCGTTACCGGCGCCACCATTAACGCTTCCGGCAAGTTGGAGGTCAAGGCCACCCAGGTGGGCGAGGACACGGTCCTTTCCCAAATGGCCACCTTGGTCACCAACGCGCAGGCCTCCAAGGCTCCCGTGCAGCGCCTGGTGGACCGCATCGCGCAGGTCTTCGTGCCGGTAGTCATCGGCATTTCCGTCCTCACGCTGCTGGTACACCTCATCTTTGGCGGCGTGGCGCCGGCGTTTATCGCCGCTGTCTCCGTGCTGATCATCGCCTGCCCATGTGCACTGGGCCTTGCCACCCCGACCGCCATCTTGGTCGGCACCGGCCGCGGCGCCCAGTTAGGCCTGCTCATTAAAGGCCCGGAGATCCTTGAGTCCACCAAGCAGGTCGATACCATCGTGATGGATAAGACCGGCACGGTTACCGCCGGTGAAATGTCCGTTACGGCCGTGCATGGCGATGTCCTCGATTATGCCGCCGCCGTCGAGCGGAACTCCGAGCACCCCATCGCCCAAGCGATTGCCCGCGAGCGCGACGTGGAGCCCGGCACCGATTTTTCCACCAGCACCGCTGGCGTGGAAGCAACGGTGGATGGGGTCCGCGTGGGCGTCGGCAAGCCGCGTGGAGACCTAGGCCAGTACGCTGAGGCCTTCCGCGAGGCAGAGGCCGCGGGCGCTACTCCGGTGGCGGTGTACCTCGACGATGAGCTCGCTGGGCTCATTGAGGTCCGCGACACCGTCAAGCCCACCTCCGCTGAGGCCGTCCAGCAGATGAAGCAGCTGGGCCTGACCCCGCACCTGCTGACCGGCGATAACGAGGGCGCTGCGAAGCGCGTGGCCGAGGAAGTTGGCATTACCGAGGTTACGGCCGGCGTGATTCCGGAGGAAAAGGTCGACGTAATCAAGAAGCTGCAGTCCGAGGGACACAATGTGGCGATGGTTGGTGACGGCGTCAACGATGCCGCGGCCTTGGCCCAAGCGGACCTTGGCTTGGCGATGGGCGCCGGTACCGACGTTGCCATCGAGGCCTCCGATATCACCTTGATGAATGGGGATCTGCGGTCTGCCGCCGATGCCATTCGCCTGTCCCGCCGCACGCTGCAGATCATTAAGGGCAACCTGTTCTGGGCCTTTGCCTATAATATTATTCTCATCCCCGTGGCGGCCTTTGGCCTGCTGAACCCGCTATTTGCCGGCATTGCCATGGCGTTGAGCTCCGTATTCGTCGTCTCTAATTCCCTGCGTCTCCGGAAATTTTCTAGCCAGCGCTATGATTAGCGCATGCTCAGCCGCAATGAACGATTAGACCGGCTTCCGGTCACCAGCAAACACAAGCGCCTGCTCTTGGGCTCCGGCCTAGGGTGGGCGCTCGATGCTATGGATGTGGGCCTTATCTCCTTCATCATGGCCGCCCTAGCCGTGCATTGGGATTTAAGCAGCACCCAAACCTCCTGGCTCGCTTCCGCTGGCTTCCTTGGCATGGCTCTGGGCGCGACATTCGGCGGGCTCCTTGCGGATAAATACGGCCGCCGCCACATCTTCTCCCTCACCCTCTTGGTCTATGGCCTGGCCACCGGCGCCTCCGCCCTGGCCAGCGGGCTGACCATACTTATCGTCTTCCGCTTCATCGTCGGACTGGGCTTGGGTGCGGAGCTGCCGGTCGCCTCCACCCTCATCTCCGAGTTCTCGCCGCGCCGCATCCGCGGGCGCATGGTGGTCCTCCTCGAGGCCTTCTGGGCGCTCGGCTGGATCCTCGCCGCACTCATCGGCACCTTCATCGTGGGCGCCGGCGAAAACGGCTGGCGCTGGGGCTTTGCCGTGGGGCTCATCCCCGCCGCTTATTCGGTTTACGTGCGCTTGGGCTTGCCGGAATCGGTGCGCTTCCTCGAATCCAAGGGCCGCCACGACGAGGCCGAGGAAATCGTGGTGTCCTTCGAGGAAGCCGCCGCGGGCCAGCCGCTTGACGATGTCCACCCGGAACCCACTGCCTCCACCGAGACCTCCATTTGGGGGCCGGGCCTGCGCCGCCGCACGGCGGCGCTGTGGACCATATGGTTTTGCGTCAACTTCTCCTATTACGGCGCCTTCATCTGGATTCCGTCCCTGCTGGTTGCCGATGGTTTCTCGCTCGTAAAATCCTTTAGCTTCACCCTCATCATTACCTTGGCGCAATTGCCGGGCTATGCCACTGCCGCCTGGCTCATTGAGGTCTGGGGCCGGCGGATTACCCTCGCCGTGTTCTTGGTCGGCTCCGCCGTCTCCGCCGGGCTCTATGGAACCGCAAGTTCCGAGGTATTCATCATCATCGCCGGGTGCCTGTTGTCCTTCTTCAACCTCGGCGCCTGGGGTGCCCTGTATGCCATTGGTCCGGAGCTCTACCCCACCGCGCTGCGCGGGCGCGGTGCGGGCGCCGCGGCGGGGTTTGGCCGCATCGCCTCCATCGTGGCACCGCTTATTGTGCCGCCATTGATCGCGGCAACCGGCGCTGGATTCCTCTTCGTGCTCTTTGCGGCCGCATTCGCCATCGCCGCCGTAGCGGCATTTACTCTGCCTGAGCTGAAAGGTGAGACCCTTGCTCGATAAATTAGCCCTTAGCGCCTGGATCGGCGTCATGGTAGCGCTGACCACCCTGAAGGCTTTCTTCCAGATTGGTTACCTGTGGAAGCCCGAAAATCAGCGCGTCCGCGAGCTCCATTTAGTTCCCCTCGATGAATTCTCCGGCAATAGTTGGTTTGCCCCGCTTTTTGAATACGCTGGTAATACCGCCTTCTTCATCCCCTTCGGGCTCTTGGTATTCACGCTATGCCGTTCCGTGAAGGTATCGACGGCCTGGGGATTCGCGCTGAGTTTAACCCTGGAGACGGCCCAATATGCCTTCGCCTTAGGCCGCACGGATATCGACGATCTGCTGTTTAATACCCTCGGCGCGCTCATCGGTGCAGTAATCGCCTACTGGTGCGGCCAACGCTTCTTCCCGGTTTGGCGGTGGCTTTCCCTGGCCGCCGCCGCGGTCTTTATCGTGTTGGTGATTCTGGGTCCCCGATTAGGAGACCCAGCCGCCGTCGTGGACCTATAAGCCTTTTATCCGTGCGCCATGTTGACGAACTTGGAGTAGTGCAGCTGGTGGGCCACCTGCACCGTATCAATGGGCCCGCCGCGGTGCTTAGCCAAGATAATATCCGCTTCACCGGCGCGCTCGTTATCGCGGTCCTGCGAGTCTGGGCGGTACAGCAGCATCACCATATCGGCATCCTGCTCCAAGGAACCGGACTCACGCAGGTCAGCCAATTGCGGCTTCTTGTCGTTTCGGGCTTCAGGCCCACGGTTCAGCTGCGAGATGGCAATCACCGGCACCTCAAGCTCCTTGGCCAATAGCTTGAGCTGACGCGAGAACTCCGAGACCTCTTGCTGGCGCGACTCCACCTTTTTGCCCGAGGACATCAGCTGGAGATAGTCCAAGACGATGAGGTCGAGCCCATGCTGCTGCTTGAGCCTGCGGGCCTTAGAGCGAATCTCCATCATCGTGAGGTTCGGGGAATCATCAATGAACAACGGCGCATCTTGGATGCGGTTAAGCGTGTCATCGATCTTCGCCCAGTCTTCCGTGGACACCCCACCACTGCGCATATCGGTAAGCTTGACCTCGGATTCCGCAGAGAGCAGGCGCATGACGATCTCTGAGGCGGACATTTCCAAGGAAAAGATGACGGAGGACTTGCCGTGCTGCAGCGAGCACGATCGAATGAAGTCCATCGCCAGCGTGGACTTACCCACACCGGGTCGCGCCGCCACGATGATCATCTGGCCTGCGTGCAAACCGTTGGTGAGCTTATCCAGATCAATAAATCCTGTCGGCACACCCAATTCAACGCCGCCGGCCTGCTGCAGCGCCGCCAACTCATCAATGGTCGGGTCAATCAGATCCCCCAGCACGCGGTAGTCCTCGGCGGTTTTGCGCTGGGCGATGGCAAAGACTTCCTGCTGGGCCCGGTCGATCACCGATTCGATCTCGGCATCCTCCGTGCCCGAAAAGCCCAGTTGGACCACGCGCGTACCGGCATCCACGAGCCGGCGCAGGACGGCCTTTTCCGCCACGATTTCCGCGTAATAGCGGGCGTTGGCAGCGGTAGGAACCGTAGCCAAAAGCGTGTGCAAATAGGGTGCGCCGCCAACGCGCTCAAGGTTATTGAACCTATCCAACCGCGAGGAAAGGATAAGGGGGTCAATGTCTTGGCCCGCCGCGTAAAGGTCCAGCATCGCGCCATAAATTAGCGCGTGGGCCGGATAATAAAAGTCATCGGGCTCGAGCTCTTCAATAACTTCCATGACCGTATTGGGGCTAAGCAGCATTGCACCCAATACGCCTTGCTCGGCTTCCCGGTCCGACGGCGGCTGGCGATACTCCTCGTAGCGCTGCGGTTGGTCCTGTTGGTACCGCGGCCGGCGCGCTACGGCGTTATCCGGCGCAGGCGGTTCCGGTGGAAGCTGTTCATCATCAAAGCTCGCGTTGGTCATGTGTCCCCCTTGGTGTCCGTGAAGCGACCTTGTGTAACGCTGTCCAAGTTTAGACCAGCGCCCGGACACTACCCGCCTGGGTATAACTTCCACAGTTATCCACAGGGGCTTGTGGAATTACCAGGTAGTCCAATCATCGCTTTCCATTTACCGAGGTCACGACTGTGGATAACTTGCCGCCTTTCTGACCTGCGGTGATAATAACCGCTGTTCAGGGAGTTTTTGCAGGTGTGAAAATTACCACATGATAGTGGAATATGGCCTGTGACCAGCGGCTAAGGCAAGCAAAAATTTCGGTGGGAAAGAACGCCAAATTCCACATTCATCCACAGATTTTCACAGTTATCCACAGGCCAGTTGGGTAGGCAAAAGGCCCCAGGAATTCTCCACCTCACATAGAGAATTCGTGGGGCCTTAAGCCGTGCTGTTGTCTTTGGGTCTGTGGACCGTCGTGCGCTGCTTAGGCAGCGACGACCGAGAAGTTCACCTTGCCGAGCACGTCAGCGTGTAGCTTCAGCTCGACCTGGTAGTTGCCGGTCTTCTTGACCAGGCCCTTGGGCATATCAACGATACGCTTATCCAAGTTAGGGCCACCGGCCTTGGAGACGGCCTTGACAATGTCTTCTGCGTTAACGGAACCGAAGAGCTTGCCGGAAGTGGAGGTCTTAACCTTGACCTCAACGTTCGTCAGCTGCTCAAGCTGGTTGCGGACCTCGCGCGCGTGGTCCAGGTCGCGAATTTCGCGAGCTTCCTGGGCGCGCTTGATGCCCTCAATCTGCTTCTCAGCGCCGCGGGAAGCCACGATGGCCAAGCCGCGGGGAAGCAGGTAGTTACGTCCGTAGCCGTCCTTAACCTCAACAATTTCGCCAGCGGCGCCGAGGTTCTCAACGGCAGCGGTGAGGATCAGCTTCATGATCCCTGCCTTTCAATTGAGTTAGTTGAATAGTTGCGGGTGACAGACTTAGAACGGGGGTTCAGAATCAGCGCCTCCGAAACCACCAGCTGGCGGTGCGGAGTTCCACGGATCCTCTGCAGGAGCCTGGTTCTGCTGCTGCGACTGCTGCTGTTGCTGTCCTCCAAAGCCGCCCTGATTATTGTTATTCGAGCGCTGCTGCTGGCCGCCGCCATAGTTGCCGCCACCCTCACGGGGATTGCGGTTTACCTGTGCGGTGGCGTAGCGGAGCGACGGACCGACCTCATCGACGTCGATCTCAAACGCGGTGCGGTTTTCACCCTCGCGGGTCTGGAAGGAACGCTGCTTCAAGCGGCCGGTAACGATGATGCGCATGCCCTTGCTCAGGGTCTCGGCGACGTTCTCCGCCGCCTGGCGCCATACGTTGCAGGTCAGGAACATAGCTTCGCCGTCTTCCCACTGGTTCGTCTGCGAATTATAGCGACGAGGCGTGGAGGCGACGCGGAAGTTAGCTACCGCCGCACCCGCCGGGGTGAAGCGAAGCTCGGGGTCAGCAACTATGTTGCCCACCACCGTAATATTGGTATCTCCCTGTGCCATGTCTTTACTCCTTATCGGTTACGTGGATTATGCCTGATCCCAGTATCCGCTACTTGCTGTCGGTGCGCAGAACCTTGGTACGCAGGATGGTGTCGTTCAGGTTCAGGCGACGGTCGAGCTCGGAAACCGAAGGGTGCTCGCACTCCAGGTTAACGACGGCGTAAATGCCCTCTTCCTTCTTCTCGATGGGGTATGCAAGGCGACGCTTGCCCCATACATCGAGGTTCTCAACCTTGCCGCCGTCCTTGCGGACGATGTCGAGGTACTTATCTAGGGACGGGGTTACGGTGCGCTCATCCTGATTAGGATCCAGAATGATCATGACTTCGTAGTGACGCACGGACCTCATCACCTCCTATGGTCTAGTCGTTTTCGGCTGCATCACCTTTGCGGATGCAGCAGGAGGGTACGTTGCGTCAAGCAACCCCACCACAGTACCGCATATGACCGGCGAAAAGAAATCTATCCCGTCGTGGTGGCGGCGAAAAAGATAGCGCCCGTCGCGGGGATGATGGTGAGGAAAACGATGGCAAGGATGCCCAAGATGATGGGCCCGCGCTTATCTTCCCTGTTATGAAACAGCCAAAAGGCCGCCATGACGCAGATAAAGCCCAACAAGATCGACACCATGCCGATTAATGTCACAATCATTGAAATACTCCCGCCACTGGGTCGCGGCCCATATGCGCCGCACGCACTTTATCTTCCGTTTTATTCCACATTTGCCGCAGCACAATAACCGCCATCGCAATGATGAAGCCATCGCGCACGAGGATCGCCATGTCCAAGAGCTCGTGTGGAATGCCCTTATTATCGATGCCCAGCATGTGCCACATGAGCAGGGGCCATACGAGGGCATCGGCAAGCGCCCAGCCCAGAACCAACCGCCAACGCGGCACGGCCAAGGCCGCCGGAACCACCAGCCAGAGCGAATACTGCGGGGACCATACCTTATTGACCAGCAGGAACGCCGCGACGATGAGGAAGACCAACTCCGCTACCCGCGGGTTAAGCGGGCTGCGCCAGCCGGCCAGGGCAATACCGGCGCATAAAAGGATGAACGCCACGAGGGAGAAGGTATTTAAAAAGTCCTGGCTGAAAGAAATACCCAGATTCCGGCTAATCAGGGCATACAGGGTGGTCCATTCCGCACCGCGTTCTTGGTTCAAACGGAAAAATTCCGCCCAGGCGGCCGGGTATTTCAGGGCGATGGGAAGGTTGACCGCAAGCCACGCGGCGGCCGTAGCGACGGCGACCTTTGCAAAAGCGTCCCAACGGCGATTGCGCCAGGCAAGGACGAAAAACGCGCCCAGCAAAAATATCGGCCATAATTTGAATGCGGTGCCAAGGCCGATGAGGATGCCGGCGAGCCAGGGGCGGTGGCGGCTAATGGCCAGCAGCGCGCCGACGGCGAAGGCGATGGCAGGTATATCCCAATTGCTAAAGGCATGGATGATAACCAGCGGGCTGGCGGCCACCAAAATGGTGTCCCACGTGCGGTTTCCCACCAAGAGGTAGACCATGTAGATGACGCCGACCCAGATGCAAGCCATGACCAAGGCGGTGAGCCCAAAGTACCAGCCGGCGGCGGGCACCCCGGCCCATTCCACGAGGCCATAGGTATGGCGCGAAATCCAGCCCATCAGGCCCTGGAACATGCCCGCCAATACCGGGTATTCCATATAGCGGGTCAGGCCATCTTCCTGCCAGGAAAAGGCGTAGGGAAAGCCCGGTTGATCGAGGCCGCGGCCTTCATACAGCGGGACGATGTCGTTATAGCAAAAGGAGGTGTACTGGCGGTTGGCGGACCAATCCAGGTTGATGGTGCCGTCTTCGCCGCGGGTGCCACCAGCGCAATTCGCCTTGGATAAGAACCCACCGGCTAAAAAGATCCAGGCTACTGCGATCAGCGCGCGCAGCGGGGTCCACCACTGTCCGCGACTGTCCCGGGCAAAGCGCCCCCTTGGCCCGCCCAGGAACTCGATGACGCCGCGCGCCATCGGTTCGTCTGCGGCGGACATGCGCTGATCGTGGCTCACGCGTACCGCTCCTTGCTTAGCCTAAGAGGTCAGCCAGGCCGCCTTCGCGGCCGAAGAAGTCATCTAAAGACGGGGCCTCAGGCCGGGCCGGCTCATTATTACCGCCGCCATTGCCGCGGTTGCCGCCGTTTCCATTATTGCCACCCTGGTTCTCGGGCGGCTGCGGCGGGGCATCGTGGCCCGCATCCGGGGTCTCGGCAGGTGCTGGGCTGGCCTCTTCTTCTGGGGCGCCGTCCTGGGCTGGACCAGTGTAGTTCTGTGCACCCTGCCCACCGGAACCGCCGCCTGGGTTATAGGCCGGGGCACCACCACCGGCAGATACCGTGCCGAAGCGAACGGGGTAAGCCGAGGGGAATTGCTGGAATTCCTGATCCGCCAAGGAGTTATCCAATACGGACTTCCAGATCTTGGTCGGCGCGCCGGCGCCGTACATGATTCCGCCGTACTGGTCGAAGATGGCCGAGGTGTTGTCCGCGGTACCGACCCACACGGAGGTAGCAAGCTGCGGGGTGGCACCAACCATCCAGGTGTCCTTGTTGGTTCCGGAATCGCCCAGCTGGGTCGTACCGGTCTTGGAAGCCGAAGTGCGGCCGCCAGCCAGCGAGCCATTGGACCATGCCGCTACCGGCGCCATGGCCTCAAGGACGTTATTGGCCACATTCGCGGAAACGCGGCGCTCGCCCTCATCGGTTGGGTGTTCATACAGAACTTCCCCGGCGGCATTTTCTACGCGCTGCACAAAGTGCGGGTTGTGCCAGACGCCCTGGTTCGCGAGGGTGGACATCGCGGTTGCCATGTCCAGCGGACGGGACTGGTACTGGCCCAAGACCACGCCTTCAAAAGGCTGTTTGCCGTTTTCAGTCAGCGTCTCTTCGATGCCCGGCAGCGAGCGGGCAACGCCCAAGGCGTGGGCCATATCCGCGGTGTCCTGGGTACCGTTTTTCAGATCGCTCTGCAGGCGCAGGTAAGAGGTGTTCAGGGACTGCTTGGTGGCCTCGCGCAGGTCGCAGACGCCACAGCCGCCGCCCACGTTGGTCACCAGATCGGAGCCCGGCAGCTGGTACGGCGCCGAGGAGTAGTTGGTATCCAAGCTAATGCCCTGCTGCAGCGCAGCGGCAAGCGCCATGATCTTGAAGGTCGAGCCGGTCTGCAGCGGGGAGTTAGCGTAGTCCCAACCATTGGAATCATGCCCGCCAAAGTAGCCGCGCACCGCACCCGTCTTCGGATCGATGGTCACAGAGGCCGCGCGCGCATCTTCTTGCAGCGGCGCCAGCTGGTCATCGACTGCCTGAATCGTGTTGTTTTGCACGTTCATATCGATGGTGGTGGTAATGCGCAGGCCACCGGTGGATACCTGATTTTCCGTAATTCCTACGTCCTCAAGCTCGCGGATGACCTGGTCTTTAATGTGGCCATTCGCGCCTGGGGCTTCCGTGTATGCCGAGTACTCAGCGGGATCGCGGGTCTCCGGGAAGACCATTCCATCGCGCTCTTCCTTGCTGAGGTCTCCCATGTCCACAAGGCCGTCAAGCACGTAGTTCCACCGGTTTTCGGAACCTTCCTGGTTCACGCGCGGGTCCAGTCCCGACGGCGACTGGATAAGGCCGGCGAGCATGGCGCCTTCTTCTGGGGTGAGGTCCTTGGCGTCCTTATCAAAGTAGGCATTGGATGCAGCCTGGATGCCGTAGGCATTGCGGCCGAAGTAAACCGTATTCAGGTAGGCGTTAAGGATGTCCTCTTTTTCCCACTCGTTAGTCATCTTGATGGAGTAGATGAGCTCGCGTGCCTTGCGCACGTAGGAGTATTCGTTGCCCACCAGGGTGTTTTTCACGTACTGCTGGGTAATCGTGGAACCACCACCGGCGGTGTCATTGCCGGTGACCTTACCCAGTACCGCGCGGCCCAAGCCGGTGAAGGAAAAGCCGGAGTTATCCCAGAAGTCGCGGTCCTCGGCGGCGAGCACGGAGTCCTGCACAAAGACGGGGACCTCATCCAAGGTCACGTGCGTGCGGTTGCCTTCCGGCGGTACCAAACGCGCCAGCTGGGTGTCGTTATCGGAGGCATAGATGGTAGAGACCTGGTTATTGGCCAGCTCTTTGGGCTCCGGAACGGTGTACTGCGAATAGGCATACGCAAAAAGGCCTGCAGGCAGTGCCACAAAAACCAATAGGAGGGCCACAACGACCCACGGCCAGATGCGGCGCTTTTGGGGTTCTTCGCCTTCTTTGCGGCGGTCCACCTTAGTGGACTCGCCAGTAGATTCCTTCTCGGTCACTGATTCGTGTCCTCATTCATCCCTGGTAACAAACTAAATAATTGCAGCTTACTGCCTAAGGCGGTGCGCCGAAAACTAACACGCGTTAAAAGCCGTTGCAGAACGCAACAAATGATTCCACCGGCAGTGCCTGCAGACCTCCACCTCATGCACGGTAAACTCCAGGCCTTCACCGACAAGTTCCGCTATTTCTTCTTCGCTGCGGGCGCTCCCGGCGCGCCGGCCCAAGCTCTCGCCATACACCCACCGGGTCAAGCGCAGGTTCTCACCGCAGACCGGACACGGCTTATCCATGGTGCGTCCGTGGTACTCGGCGGCGGCCCGGAGGAGGAAGTCCGCATCGCACACCTCGTCGCGCCCCAAGTGCCCGGCGCGGTATTCGCGGACGTGTTGGGTGCGCTCCCACTCGTGGGAAAGCTCGTGCTTGAAGGCAACGGAATTCACCCGCATGATTTTAATTTCCTCTTCTTGATCGATCCATATGCCGTCGTGCTACCACCAGCCATAATTTCTGGCCTAACGTTGCGCAGGCACCACACAGCAACGAATTAATAAAGGAGCATAGTGTGTCTGACAAAGTAAAGGTCGCCATCGTCGGCGTCGGCAATTGCGCCACGTCCCTCATTCAGGGCGTGGAGTTTTACCGCAACGCTGCAGTGGAGGAAAATATTCCTGGCCTGATGCACACCCAGTTTGGGCCCTACCACGTCGGCGATATCGAGTTCGTCGCGGCCTTCGACGTCGATGGAGACAAGGTGGGCAAGGATCTTGCGGAGGCTACCCGCAGTTCCCGCAACTGCACCATTTCCATCACAGACGTCCCAGACCTCGGGGTTACCGTGCAGCGCGGCCCCACCATGGATGGCCTGGGCCGCTACTACCAGGAATCCATCACGGAATCGGACGAAGCTCCTGCCGATGTCGCAGCTGCCCTCCGCGAGGCCGGTGCCGAGGTCGTCGTTTCCTACCTGCCGGTTGGTTCTGAAGAGGCGGATAAGTTCTACGCCCAGGCCGCCATCGACGCCGGTTGTGCGTTTGTGAATGCCCTGCCGGTCTTTATCGCTTCCGACCCAGAGTGGGCCAAGAAGTTTGAGGATGCCGGCCTGCCCATCGTGGGCGATGACATCAAGTCCCAGGTTGGCGCCACCATTACCCACCGCGTTTTGGCGAAGCTTTTCGAAGACCGCGGCGTGCGCTTGGACCGCACGATGCAGCTCAACGTGGGCGGCAACATGGACTTCAAGAACATGCTGGAGCGCGAACGTCTTGAGTCTAAGAAGATTTCCAAGACCCAGTCTGTGACCTCCAACGTGCACAATTCCCCTATCGCTGGCAAGCGCGCAGACCGCAATGTCCACATCGGCCCCTCGGACTACGTGGAGTGGCTGGATGACCGCAAGTGGGCCTATGTCCGCTTGGAGGGTTCCGCATTCGGCGAGGTCCCGCTGAACCTGGAGTACAAGCTCGAGGTCTGGGACTCCCCTAACTCCGCCGGCATTATTATCGATGCCGTCCGCGCCGCCAAGATCGCCTTGGACCGCAAGGTCGCCGGACCGGTACTTTCCGCTTCTTCCTACCTAATGAAGTCCCCTCCAGTACAGAAGGCCGACGATGTCGCGCGCAACGAGCTGGAAGATTTTATTAAGGGAAGCTAATTTTTTCGTCGCGATACTACCGCCAGGCGGTAGTGCACGATAGAATTTAGTTTTATGACGCAACACCATGATGAGACGGCCCCAACGAAGTCCCCGTCCGACTACGAGGACGCGGTAGAGGTAGCCCGGGATATCCAACCGGCGCTCAATAAGTTAATTCTTATTTTCCAGCGCACCGCAGAGGGTTCATCGCTGACTACCTCGCAGGTCTCCATCATGAATCAGTTGCGCTTGCGTGGGCCTTCCCGCGTATCCACCATTGCCCAGGCGGAGCTTATCCGCATGCCCACCGCATCCAACGCGCTTTACCAACTAGAGCGCCGCGGGTTCGTGGAACGCCACCGCGATGAAGAAGATCGCCGCGGCGTGCTGGTCGCGCTCACCCAACTGGGCGAGTCCGAATTGGCCATAGTTTCCGGGCAACGCGCCGCGGCCCTTGCAGAGATTATGCGGTGGCTCGAGCCCGAGGACTTGGACACTGCGCGCGAGATGGGTGCGGTCATTTCCAAGCTTGCGGATGTCTACCGCCCCACTATGGATAGCGAGTAGCACGCCCACGGCCGCATGCAATTTTAATTTTGCGACCACAACAGGCGATAATGAGCCTTAGCACTTACTAAGCTTTCGCATACATATTCATTTTCTATGGGCAAAAAATCTCACCGACCGCTGTTGCCAACCCTGCATAAGGGCTCGGCCAAAGAGCCACTGCGCATCCTCATTTCGTGGAGTCCCTCCTCTTCCGGTACCGAACCCCTCGAATTCGCCGCCTGGCTATCGCGCACCGCGGTCATTGAGGTGCGCGTTATTTCCACGGTTTTCCAGCCCTGGACCACGACGTCTTTGTCCAAGCTGGGCGGGAAATACAAAAAGTGGTTTAAAGAGCAGAAGCAAGCATGCGCGACAGCCACCGCGGCGGCCCTGACGGAGGCAGGTATCCCGGAAAAGTACTGGAACGATACGCCCTCCGTGCTTGTCGATGGCCCCTCCCGCCCCCAGCTTCTTACTGAGATGGCCCAGGATTTTCAGGCCGATATCATCCTTCTAGGCCCCAACCAGGCCGCGCCCAAAGGCCGCTTTTTCCCCGGTTCCACCGCGGATACCCTCCTGCACTACTCGCCACTATCCTTAGGGCTTATCCCGCGCAAGGCCAAATTATCGAAGCACGGCGTGACCCGCTTTAATTTTGTCATTACAGAGCGCGGTGAGCGCGCGGATAGGGAATTATTAGGCGCAGCCGCGCTGGCGGATCGCTGGGATCTACCACTGCGCATCTTGGCCTTCTCAGCGGATGACCTGCTTCATTCCCCGTCGAAGGATAAAAGCGATATTGCGCTTAAGCTCACCGCGGAGTGGCACGAGGATTCATTGGCCATGCTCGACCGTGCCCGCGACCACATCCAAGATGCCTACCCGGAGATCGAGGTCACCTCCGAGATCGGTTCTGGCGCCGGGTGGTCCGGTGCCGTTGATTCGCTCAAGTGGAAAAAGGGCGATCTGATGTTGATGGCCTCTGCCCCGCAGGGGCCCATCGCGCGGGTCTTTTTGGGTTCTACCGCAACCGAGTTGCTCCCTCATATTCGCGTACCGGTACTCATTCACCCCGCGACCGACTAGGCTTAATGTATGAGCTCGCGCCCAGAGCACCCCGAAAACGACCTGACGACCGACGCCGATTATGCCAACCTGCGTCGGCCTGAGCCGCAAAGCTTCGATGATTTGGCAGATGAGCCCGATCCCGTCGAGGTAGCCGCCGCCAACCGGCGCTCTACCCGCCAAGCCATCTGGTACATGGTTTCCGTGCTGGTCATCTCCGCGCTGTATGGCTTCGGCGTCGCGCTCTTTTCGCGCCTTACCGGCGGCCCCCTGTGCGAGGACGGCACCGCAAGCTGGCTGTGTACTGAGGGCCAAAGAAACTTCTTTGCCATCTCCACCATGATCATCCCGCTGCTGGGCATGATCGGCTGCGCAATCATTATGGTGCGCAAGCTGCGCCGCTACCTGCGCTGGCGTAGCTGGATGGCGATCTTTTGGGTGATGGCCTTCAACTTCATGATCTGGGCCATTAGCGATATTCAGCTTTTTCTGGCGAGCTCGGCTGCCTCATAGAATATCGCACGGGCCTGACCCCCCAGAAATTAGATACGTCAAAGGATCAGGTCCGCAATTAGAATCTACGGTTTCGGATACGTCCCGTTGCGGTAATTACCTTCTTCCAGCACTAGCTTTAGCTGCTCTATCATCAAAGTAATAGCCCAGGTGGCCATCTATTTTTGCATTTAGCTTGCGGGTAACTTCCTTTCGAGGATAGGTAAAAGTTGATTCGAAAGGTAGCCACGATAATCGCCTTATTGTGCACCGGAACGAGGCTTACCACGGGCTCCAGATACACCACACTAGCGGACGCAACCTCCGTGGCAGTATCAAACCACGAGCGGAGGTGAGGTTGTGACAAATAGTTGCGCGGTCAAAAACGGTCGTAGGGGCCATGACCATCAAGCATATAAGCCCACACGCAACCTCATGGCTTGTGATGATTCTGCAACTTTCTTGTAATTAGCCGGGGTATACGCTGGGTCTTCTTTGAGGGGCGCGGCGATGCGTTGGAGTACCGTAAAGCCCGTGCTCATCGTCGAAGATGGTCTTTATTCTTGCACCAATAAGACCATCAAGACCGTCAGACTGCATCTTCTATCCTGCGCTTTTACAGGTGGGCACCCATGTGTAAAACGAGGAGCGATTGAGCTTTAACACATCACACATCCGTATAAGGCGAGTACTCTATTCGGTGACTATAGACACACTGAGAAGCACAACTCCTGTGATTCTGCGTGAAGCACAATATTTCAGCACACTATGTCGCGGCGTTGTACAGAATGTCGCGTTCTTCGCGCAGCTTCGCATTTTCTTTCTCTAGTTGGCGGATCCGTCTCAGGATCATTCGCCTCTTGGGCTTTATCATGCGGCGCTTTTATGCGGACACGCTTTCCGGTGCCGCACTTGTTGACCCCATGAATGTAGCGAGGCACGGTTGATGCCGAGCTCTGCTGATGCTGAGTTCAGCGAGAGAACCTCAGCGTTCCTTGTTCCTTATAGGGGGCCACACCATGGCGTGTGAACTGTTCTCAGTACCTGGACATGATGGCAAGATTACCAATCTTGCCAGCCCGACCGGGCTGGATATCAAGTGTCCACCAAACAGGGGCCAGGTCCTAGCAACTTCTCACAATCCATAATCAAAACTTCGAATTTTGATCGACTAGATTCGCAGCTACCTTAGCGCAATCCGGTCGCCCGCAGTGCTGGGTCTCTACGTCTTGGATGCAGTCATCACAGATGAGCACCTGCTGGCGGCACGTGTCCTCATTAATACAGTTGTGGAAGGTATTAGTGCCCTTGCCGCAGTGCACACAGTGGCCCAATTGGATAAAGCCCGGATCTTCTAGTCCTTGGCCAAACTCTTGGTGCATGCGCTTATCAAAGACGTACATGGAGCCTTCCCACAGCCCATCATTGCCGTACTTTTCGCCGTAGCGCACGATGCCACCATCGATTTGGTAGATCTCGTTGAAGCCGCGATTTTTCATCAGGGAGGATAGGACCTCGCACCGGATGCCGCCGGTGCAATAGGAGACGACAGGTTTGTCCTTCATCCAGTCATATTTTCCGGATTCCAGCTCTTCAATGAAGTCATGGGTAGTGCGCACATCCGGAACGACGGCATTTTTGAATTTGCCAATCTCTGCTTCCATCGCATTGCGGCCATCGAAGAATACGACTTCATCGCCGCGCTCTTCTACCAGCTTGTTGACCTCTTCCGGCTTGAGGTGCGTGCCGCCGCCAACGACTCCGTTTTCATCTACCTTCAGCTCGCCCGGGGCGCCAAAGGCCACGATTTCATCGCGCACCTTAACCGATAGGCGCGGGAAATCATCGACTCCGCCATCGGACCACTTGAACTGCATGCGCTTAAAGCCCGGGTACTCGCGGGTTTGCCGCACGTAGCGCTTGCAGGCATCCATGGCGCCACCAACGGTGCCATTGATGCCGTGTTCCGAAATGAGGATGCGCCCCTTTAAGCCCAAGGACTCACACAGGGTGCGCTGCCACAGCATGACGGCGGTCGGATCCTCGATGGGGGTAAAGCAGTAATACAGGAGAACTTTGCCGATAGTCACGCCCATAATCTTAGGCGCGCTACCGGCAAGATCCCCAATTCCTTAGCGCTTCTGGTACAGCGCCTTCTTGCGGGCGAAAACCGGATCAGAGGTCACGAGCACCCCAAGGTTGCGGAAGATTCCCTCATCCACCGAGCCCAGGATGGTGGTGGTGTGGACGTCGCAGCCGGCGAGTTCCTTGATCTGTTCCAGCGCCTTGCGGGCATCCTCGTCCTTCGCGGCGGATACGGATAGCGCGATGAGCACCTCATCGGTGTGCAGGCGGGGGTTGGAAGAGCCCAGGTGCTTCGTCTTCAGCGTTTGGATTGGCTCTATCGATTCCGGCGAGAGCAGGTGGGTATCGTCATCGATGCCGGCCAGGTACTTGAGGGCATTGAGCAGCATCGCCGCGGAGCAGCCCAGCAGCGGGGAGGTGCGGCCGGTGATGATAGTGCCATCGTGAAGCTGCATCGCGGAGGCGGGTCCATCGGTTTCCTCCGCGCGCTTGCGGGCCGGGCCCACTACTGGGCGGTCATCGACCTTGATGCCGGCCTTCGCCATGACGACGGCAGCGCGCTCAGACTGCTCATCGCCCAGCCCGGCGCGGGCTTCTTCCACCTTGGCCTTGAAGTAGCGGCGGATGATTTCCTGTTGGGCGGCGGCGCGGCAGACCGCATCATCAGTAATGCAGTAGCCGGCCATATTCACGCCCATGTCTGTCGGCGATTCGTACGGCGTGGTGCCGGTGAGCTTTTCCAGCAGGGTCCGCAGCAGCGGGAAGGCTTCGACGTCGCGGTTGTAGTTCACCGTGGATTCGCCGTGGGCGCTCAAGTGGAAGTGGTCAATAATATTGGAATCGTTCAAGTCCACGGTGGCGGCCTCGTAAGCGAGGTTGACCGGGTGCTCGAGGGGCAGGTTCCAGATGGGGAAGGTCTCAAACTTGGCGTAACCAGCGTTATTGCCGCGCTGGTGCTCGTGGTAGACCTGCGATAGTGCGGTGGCGAGCTTGCCGGAACCAGGGCCTGGGGCGGTGACGACGACCAAGTCCCGGGAGGTTTCCGCGAACTCGTTCTTGCCAAGGCCATCCTCAGAGACAATGAGATCCGTATTCGTGGGATAGCCAGGGATAACGCGGTGGCGGGCAACCTTGAGGCCGAGGCGCTCGAGCTTTTCGATGAACGCCTCCGCCTGCGCATTTCCGTCTTCCACCTGGGTCATGACGATGTTTTCAACCAAGAAGCCGCGGCTGCGGAATACGTCTACCAAGCGCAGGAGGTCATCTTCATACAGGATGTCTAAATCAGCGCGTACCTTGTGGCGGGCAATGTCTTTGGCGTTGATGCACGGGAGGATTTCAATTTCCTCTTTGATGCGCTCCAGCATGGCGATCTTGTTATCCGGGGTAAAGCCCGGCAGCACGCGGGAGGCGTGCATATCATCGAAAAGCTTGCCGCCCATTTCCAGATAGAGCTTTCCGCCGATTTCTTCGCGGCGGGCCTGGATGTGCTTTGACTGCAGCTCAATGTATTTTTCTCGGTCAAAACCGATTTTATGCGTCATGATTTATCGACCCTTCAATAGAAATAAAATCAATCCGCGCTTCGAGTTTACTCTTTTTCATCCCCCGGCGCCACGCGCCCTAGTTGGGGGCGACCAACGATGTCACTACACTGAAGCTATGCCTGAAGGTCACGTGATCCACCGCCTAGCCCTCACACTCAACGCTGACTATCGCGGGATGCCACTCAGCGTGACCAGCCCGCAAGGCCGGTTTGCCACCGAGGCGGCCATCCTGGACGGTACAGAAATCGACCACGCAGAGGCCTTTGGCAAGCACCTCTTCGTGCACTTCACCGCCGCCAACCCGGCACATATCCTCTATATTCACCTAGGGCTCATCGGCAAGCTCAGCTTCGAACCGCGCGAGGAGACTCGGGGGCAAATCCGCATACGCATAGACAATGGGACGCAGGCCGCGCAGCTGCGCGGGCCCCAATTTTGCCTGCTGCTCACGGAAGAGGATTATCAGGCACGGCTAACCAAGGTGGGCCAGGATCCGCTCCGCGCCGATGCCGACCCCGAAGCGCTGTGGACCAAGGTGCACAAATCCCGCCGCAGCATAGGCTCCCTCATGATGGACCAGCACCTGTATGCCGGTGTGGGCAATATCTACCGCGCGGAGGCCCTCTTTCGCGCCGGCCTCTCCCCCTTCACCCCTGGCAAGGATGTTTCCCGTGAAACATTCTTCGCCATCTGGAAAGACCTGGTAGAGCTCATGAACTACGGCGTAGAGCACGGCCGCATCGATACCGTGCGCGCCGAGCACTCCCCCGAGGCCATGGGGCGTGAGCCGCGCAAGGATGATCACGGCGGCGAAGTCTACGTCTACCGGCGCGCCGGCCTGCCCTGCTATGTCTGCGGCACGCCGATTGCGGAACAAGTAATGGAGGGCCGAAACCTCTTCTGGTGCCCCACCTGCCAATCCGCTGCTTAAGGCCTATAGTGGCGGGCATGCGACCTGCCTATAGTGTATCCACCGTTCGTTCCGCCGAATCCGCGCTCCTCGCGCAGCAGAGCCACGATGATGAGCTCATGCGCCTGGCCGCCCGAGGCGTTGCCGCCGCGGCGAAATCCATGCTGACGGGCCCTGCGCCTCGCCGCATCACCATCCTCGCCGGGCCTGGCGGCAATGGCGGCGATGGCCTTTATGCAGGCGCTTTCCTCGCCGAGGAGGGCTATGGCGTTGACGCGATACTCGTCGCCGATGCTGCGCACGACCCAGCGCTGCAAGCTTTTACCGCTGCCGGCGGGACCATTACAGATCAACCGCACGCGGAGGCTACCGGCCTACTCATTGATGCCGTCGCCGGCCTCAACTCCACCCGCGGGCTTAGCGGTGCGGGCCTTGCCGCGTACCGCGCGGCCAAGCAGCACGATATCCCGGTGCTTTCGGTGGATATCCCTTCTGGCATCAACGCGGATACGGGCGTGGCCGCGGAAAATGCCGTCGAGGCCACGATTACCGTGAGCTTCGGTTGGGCGCGCGCCGGCCATATCTTCGCCCCGGAATGCGGCACGGTGGTGCTCTGCGATCTGCAGCTGCCCAACGCGCCGCGCTCCTTTGCGGAGGAGCTAACGGCCACGGCTGAGCCGGCGGGCTATATCGCCAACGAGCCCACCATCGATCTCCCTTTCCAGTGGCCCGGGGAGCCCGTGCTTGCCGATGCCCCCCTCGGCCACGTCACCGCCCCCAAGCCCGTGGGCTGCACAGGGCCCATCGTGGATCCCACTCCCCACGCTTCGAGCACGAAATACACCGGCGGGGTCACCGCCATCTGTGCTGGCAGCAACGCGTATCCCGGCGCGGGCATCCTGGCGGCTACCGGCGCGGTGCGCGCCACGCCATCCATGGTGCGGGTAATAGATAACGATGCCGTGGTCCCCCACTTGCCCGAGGTGGTTCCTCACCCGAGCGCCGAGGACAAGGTACATGCTCAGGCGTGGGTGGTTGGTCCTGGCCGCGGCACCGATGAAGCGGCGGCGCGCGAACTCCGCGCCGTCTTAGATCGCGAGCTGCCCACGATCCTGGATGCCGATGCCCTGACGCTGCTCGCCCAGAACGCTGAGCTGCGCGATCGCGTACGCGCCCACCCATGCGCCATTCTCACGCCGCACGCGGGGGAATTTCGCCGCCTTTACGAGGCCACCCTCGGCCGCGAGCTCGATCTCAGCGAGGGCGTGGGCCCGCGCCAGCGCGAGCTGGCCGAGGACTTGGACTGTTTTATCCTGCACAAGGGCCGAATCACCACGGTGACCGCGCCCGGCCAGGCCATCTATGGGATGAATGCCGGCCACTCTTATGCGGCCACCGCAGGCTCCGGCGACGTTTTATCGGGCATCCTCGGCGCGACGATCGCACAGATCGACCACGAAAAGGCCGATGCCGAGTACATCATTATGGAGATCCTCCACGCCGCCGCCCTACACCAGCACGCGGCCGCCATCGCGGCGCATACCCCCGATGGTTTCGGCATTTGTTCCGCTTCCCAGATCGCTGCGGCGATGCCCCAGTCCATCGCGCGATTGCTCGTTATGCAACGCTAGCGTCCCGCTTACTCACGCGGCCGTCTTTAACCTCCACCACGTGGTCGGCGAAGGTGAGCAAGGAGCGATCGTGCGTTACGAGCACGGTGGCGGTGTGCATCTCCTGGGTAATATCGCGCAGCAGGCGGATGATTTCCTGGGAAAGGTGGGAGTCGAGGGCGGAGGTGGGTTCATCGGCAAGCAGTAGATTCGGCTCATCCATCAAGGCGCGCGCGATATTGACGCGCTGGGCCTGGCCGCCGGAAAGCTGGCCGATGCGACGATTGCCCGTGCCCTTAAGGCCAACGAATTCTAGCAGCTCATCGGCGCGATCCTTGCGCAGCTTGCGCCCGGCCATGTGGTCCATGATGAGCAGCTGATCGCGCACCTTGAGCGAGGACAACAGGTTGGACTGCTGGAAGATGATGGAGTTCGTGCCGTTGACCTCGACGGTGCCGGAGTCCGGAGTGATGAGCCCGGCGCCGACGGAGAGCAGCGTGGACTTACCGGAACCGGACTCGCCCACGATTGCGGTGAGGGTATCGGAGTCGGCGCTAAAGGTGGCATCATCAAGCGCCGTAGTAGTCGTCGTGCCGTCCTGGAAGGTGACGGTGGCGTTGCGAATATCAAGAATGGTGGACATTTTAGGCATTTCCTCCCAATGCATCGAGGGGGTTGGCTTTGGCTACGCGGCGGGTGGAGACCAAGGCCCCGGCCATGCCCAGGATCCAGATGCCGACCGCGGGAATGATGATGGTGCGCACGGATACGTCGAAGGGGACGGTGCCGGAGGCCAGCAGGCCAAGCAGCCAGCCGACGAACGCGCCGAGGATGGTGCCGGCCGCCAAAATCAGCGCGGCCTGGGCCAGGGCATCGCGCAGCAGGTAGCGCACCGTGGCGCCCAGGGCGCGCAGGATGGAGAGATCGCGGGTGCGCTGCAGGGTCCATACCGTCAGGAAGGCCACGGTGACCAGCGCGGAGATGCCGTAGAGGAAGCCTTGCATGGTCAGCAGCGAACCGCGCTCGGACTGGTAAGCGGGCAGGCCGTTGAAGGAATCGGACATCTCGACCGAACCGGGCACCTCCTCAGAGTGCAGGGCAACCGTGCCGACCACACCCTCTGGTGCGTGGCTTACCTCCTGCCAGGTTTGGGTAGATACCCATACCACCGGCGAGTGGGAGAACTGCGTTTCGGCGACGGTGCCCTCTACGGAAAGGTCTACCCCGCCGATATTCACGGTGCCGGAGGCATCAATCGTGTCAGACAGGACGGCGCCATCTTCCGGAATGGTGGCGTTGGTATTGGGGATGGTCGTACCGGACGGCAGGCCCATCACACCTACCGCGCCCTCGCCCTCCAACTTGGTTTGCGCGGTGCCCAAGGCAATCGCATCGCCGGAGAGAACCTTCTCGTGGATCTCGGACTCGTTATAGGCGGGCTCTTCGGTAGAAAAACTGACGTAGGGGTGCTCCTGCGCCACGGCCTCAAGCGCCGAGGTATTTTGCTTGGATAGGCCCTCCGTCAGGCCGGAGAGCATAACCAAAAGAAGGGTGATAAGCGCTACGGTGCCGCCGATGAGCCCGAAGCGGCCGCGCGCGGCGGTGATTTCACGAATAGCTAAGAACATACTTCTATAGTCCCTTTGCGCAGGTCAGAAGTAATCGGCGGCCTAGTTGAACCTCCAGTCAACCAACTGGTTGATCCCTCATCCACCCTCCGGCAGATACTGTAGGAAATTGTGTTTTCTGGACAGAAATTATGGCTCTGGGGCTTACACGCCATGTTCACGTTCCTGCTGCTTTTCGGCGTGGCCCGCGCCTACATCGATGACCGCTTAGACGCCCGCGCCATCGTGTTGGCCGTAGGCCTTGCGGTGGTCTACGCGGCCGCGCGCTGGATTCCCACCTGGCTCTGGCTCACCGGGCTGTGCCTGCTCTGGTTGGGGCTCATGGTCCACGCGCAGGATTTCATGTGGCTCGAGTTCCCGCTTATCTTCGTTTTCCTGCGTGCCTTGCCCAAGTGGCCAGGGCTTATCTCCATCACGGCGCTATGGGCGGCGGCCGCCTTTATCCCCGCCTGGCTGCACCCGGACGGATGGTCAATTGCAGCGGCTATAGGTCCGCTTATCGGCACCACGTTTGCCGCGGGCGTATTTTATATCCAGCGCCGCTTGCAGGCAGAGGCGGCGCACCACAGGGACATCGCCAAGCAGCTGCAAGAAACCCAAGCTGAGCTGGCCGCCAGCGAGCACCAAGCCGGGCGCCTAGAGGAACGCGAACGCCTCTCCCGGGACATCCATGACACCGTGGCCCAAGGGTTAAGCTCCATCCTGCTGCTATCCCGCGCCGCCCGCACGACCGATGATCTAGAGACCAAGAACGAGCAGCTCGCCGTCATCGAGGACACCGCGGGCGAGAACCTGGCCGAGGCCCGTCGCTTCGTCCGCGAGCTCGCCGGTCCCGATGAGCGCCTGGAGACTCAGTTGGATTCCATCCTGTCCCAGATGCGCCGACGCACGGAGGCTTTGGGCGGGGATACCACCTTTGAGCTTGTCGTTTCCGGTAGCAAAGTCGTGCCCACCGATATCAAGCAAGTGGTCGTGCGTGCCGCGCAGGAGGGCCTTAATAACGTGATCAAGCACGCGCACGCCTCCCGCGCGGTGGTCACCCTGGGCCTTTTTGAGGATGCGGTCACCCTGGACGTCGTGGATAATGGGCACGGTGTAGTTGCGCCCCCACGGCACCGCGGCGATAGCGGCTTTGGCCTGCAAGGATTGTCCCAGCGCGTGGAGAGCGTCGGTGGCTCCCTGAGCCTCGAATCCGGCGACGGCACCGCCCTTGCCATCAGAATCCCCCTCAAGGAGCAGCCCCATGGTTAATGTCATGCTTATCGATGACCACCCCGTCGTCCGCGCCGGGCTGCGCGCGATTCTTAATACCTTTGCCGATGTCCGCGTGGTCATGGAAGGCGATAACGGCGCGGACGTGGACAAGCTCTTTACCGATGATGCCCCCGAAGTCGACGTCGTCGTCTGCGATATCCAAATGCCAGGTGTCGATGGCATCACCGCCACCAAGAAGGTCACCGAAGCAGGTGGCCCGCCCGTGCTCATCTTGACCACTTATGACACCCAAGCCGATATCTTGGCCGCGGTCGAGGCCGGCGCAATGGGATATCTGCTTAAGGACTCGCCCGAGCAAGAGCTGCACCAAGCCGTGTTAAACACCGCCGCGCGCCAGCGCACCCTCGCCCCAGAGGTAATAAACTTATTGGCCCAGCGCGTAGGGCAGCCGGAGCAATCCCTGTCCACCCGGGAACTGGAGATCCTGCGCGCCCTCGCGACCGGATCGTCCAATAAGGAACTGGCCAACCAGCTCTTTATTTCTGAGGCCACCGTGAAAACACACCTCATTCACATCTATCAAAAGCTGGGCGTAGACACCCGCACTGCCGCGGTAACTGTGGCCCGCGAAAGGAAACTGATTTAATGCTGGACTGCATCGTTATCGGCGGCGGCCAAGCAGGTTTAGCTACGGGCTATTACTTGCGGAAAAAGCGCCTCGATTTCCAGATCCTTGATGCCGAGCCCGCCCCCGGCGCGGCCTGGCGTCACGCGTGGCCATCGCTCACGCTATTTAGCAATAGCGCCTCCTCCAACCTGCCCGGCTGGCCGATGCCCCACTATGAGGGCTTCCCGCCCGCCAGCCACGTCATCGACTACTTCACTCGCTACGAGCAGCGCTATGACCTGCCCGTACGCAGGCCCGTGCGGGTCCAGGAGGTCACCCACGATGGCGAGCGCTTTCACGTCACCACCGATGATGAGCGGCTCACCGCGCGCACGGTGGTAGCCGCCACGGGCACGTGGTCTTCGCCGTTTATCCCCTATTACCCCGGTTCCTTTGGCGGGCGGCAATGGCACTCGGCGGTCTACCCCGGGCCCGATCCCTTCCGCGGTGAGTCCGTCGCCGTCGTTGGGGCCGGCAATTCCGGGGCCCAGATAGCCGCAGAGCTCGTGCTCTCCGGCGTAGACACCACGTGGTTTACGGCGAAGCCGCCGCGGTGGATGCCCGATGACGTTGACGGCCGGGTGCTCTTTCAGCGCAACCGCGCCCGCCTCAACGCCATGATGCGCGGCGAGCCCGATCCCGGCGCGGATACCAACTTGGGCGATATCGTCGTTGTTCCTCCCGTCAAACGCGCCCGCGATGAGGGCCTTCTTAAGGCCTCCCCGATGTTCTCCAGCCTCGATGAGGTGGAGGCAGACCACCTCATTTGGTGCACCGGGTTCCGCCCGGCGCTGGGGCCTTTCCGCGCGCTTCTCGATGGCCGCACCCCCACCGTCAAGGGCCTGTTCCTCGTCGGCTACGGGACCTGGACGGGCCCAGGATCCGCAACCATTACCGGGGTGAGCCCCTTTGCCAAGCAGACCGCGGGGGACATCGCCAAGCTCTGCTCCCCCGACCTTTAGCTGCCCAAAAATGGTTGCATCACAATTCACGTATCATGGTGAGCATGAGCACGCTACTTGTTACCCGTAACGAAGATAAATCCGTCACCACCTCCTTTGAGGAAGGGGAATTCCTGGGCGAGGGTGACCTGACCGTTGACGTCTCTTATTCCTCGCTGAACTACAAGGACGCAATGGCGATTACCGGCGATCCCGGCGTCGTCCGCACCAACCCGCTGGTGCCCGGTATCGACGTGGTCGGTACCGTATCCGAGTCCAACGTGCAGCGCCTGCCGGTGGGCACCCTCGTTGCCTCCTTCGGCGATGGCCTCGGCGAATTCCGCCACGGCGGCTACACCCCGAAACAGCGCGTCAATTCTCGCGCCACCGTTGCCCTGCCAGCAGATTTCACCGCGGAACAGGCCGCTGCCGTCGGTACCGCCGGCTACACCGCGGCACTGTGCGTTAACTCGCTGCGCGGGCTTCCCGAGGGCCCCGTCCTCGTCACCGGTGCCACCGGCGGCGTCGGCTCCATCGCCGTCAACCTTCTGCGCAATGCCGGCTACGAGGTCCACGCCATGACCGGCCGCCCCGACGATTACGCCAACTACCTTCACGAGCTCGGCGCGCACGAGATCATTGACCGCTCCGAATTCACCGAGCCGGGCAAGCCCCTGCAAAAGGCCATCTACGCCGGCGCCGTAGACACCTCCGGTTCTCAGGAGCTGGCCAATGTCTTGGCCCGCACTAAGTGGGGCGGCACCGTTGCCGCCACCGGTATGGCCAGCGGCCCCGACCTGCCCGCCACAGTCATGCCCTTCATCCTGCGCAACGTGCACCTAGCCGGCGTGAACTCCGTCGATGCCCCATTGCACTACCGCCAGAATGCTTGGCAGCTCCTCGCCCGCACCTTGGACCTGTCCATCCTGGAGTCCCTGACCAATACCCTCCCGCTGGAAGATGCGGTGGAGGAAGCACAATCGCTCATCAACGGCAGCCACCATGGCCGCACGGTGTTGAAGATTTCCTAAGGCCTAAGGCCTTTAGGGCCTACAGCTAGAAAGGCACCCCGTTACTCCTGGCGGGGTGCCTTTTCTGTGCCTCCGGCCTAGGCGCCGCCCGCCAAGTGCCGCGTGATTTTCCTCGAGATGGATCCCAACTGCCGCAGCTCCTCTTCCGTTAGGACAGAGACCACCTTTTCTTCCACTTTCGCGGTATGACTGCCCAATGCTGCGGCGAATGCTCCCTCACCTATTTTCGTCACTGTGACTTCAATAGCTCGGGGTCCTAGTTCCTCCGCGTGCCGCCTTGTCACCAACTTGCGCCCCTCCATCCGGACCAGTTGTCGGTGCAACCGCGACTTTTCCCACCCCAGTTCCGCAGCCAACTCATGCGGCCAGGTGCTCTGCCCACGGCGGCGCTGCAGGACGGCTAACACCGCATAATCGGCCTCGCTCACATTCGCGGCTGCCTGCAGCGCGTTGGCCAACTCCTTATGCAGCGCCCGCTGCATCGCTACAAAATCCGCCCACGCCGCACTTTCCTCTGCGCGCACGGCATCTCTCCCTTTAGCTTTTGACTTAAATGGTATTATACCCTGCGCAGTTGATTACTCAACCGTGTATTGACTGTGACAGTTGACCCATCAACCCCCAACATTATTAAACGGCTTGGATTAATCGTACCAATAATTCGCGTGCTCCATACTTTTGCCGGTTTAACCGTATGTACTTCGCTTTTTATAACCTATTTATTGGTGTTAATATTCGGTTGCTTTTCTCCATATTTAGTTTCTGTTAAGTAAAAACTGGCCTATTTTCAGACCGCCCGCAACTCCGATTGAGCAGACGCCTGTCTATGATGGCGGGCATGGATAAACTTTTTAGCGCCTGCGGATTCGACTTCCTGGACACGGAGGAACTCGTCGCAGACCTTCCCGCAGAGCGGACCTTGTGGGACGCACCTGCTTTCGATCAAGTGCGCTACTACGCGGATCCCTCCGGCATCGCCGTAACGGCGATGGAATACGAGGGGGAATGGACCGTCTTGCCGTCGTTCCGGAGTGGGGAAGACGTAGAGGCAACCCTGTATCGCGCCATGCCATTTATTGGCATCTTAGAAATGGAAGATCTGCGGTGGGCAGTGCTTAGCGATGCCCCCTTCACGCTACCTACCGGCAACCCTGTGGGCGGCGAAAAACTGCGCGGCCGCGTGCGGCCCGCAGTCGTTGCGCTGGACTATGAATTAACGGAACCGGCGGAGTTTTCGCTGCGATCCCCGGCCACGGAACGGTTCTATCAAAACTACAAGCCCAGCCTGCTCAACCCGCAGGTAGAGCTAGCGGGCACCGTAAACAATGTCGAGAAAAAGACCAATGAGTTTGGGGGAGGGGAGTTCTGGGTATGCGAAATCGACGGGCTCCCGCTCATCGTTGATGCCCCAGTTGAGGCGGGCCAGGGAATCCGGGCGCACGGCATAGCGCTCTGCGCCACGGAATACTGGGATTAACCGCCTCGCTGCTAGGTAGAGGTAGCTCCTACTGTTGCGGAGCCGCAGGTACCAGGGCTACAAGGCGCTCGAGGTAGTCCTTCACAAACTCGATGGTGCTGGACGGCTCGATCTTTCCGTCTTCACCAAGGAGCTCGGGAGAATTGCCCAAGAATACCTCGGGCTGACCGGGCATCGGCATGTCGAAGTAGGACAAGGCTAGGCGCACATTCTTGTGGGAAGAATAGCCACCCATGCGGCCGACGGAGTGGCTGATGATGCCAGCTGGCTTATTCTTCCAGGCGACATCGGAATTGGGCTTGGACCCAATATCGATGGCATTTTTTAAGCACGCCGGGATCGTCCGGTTATTCTCGCTGGTCACGAACAAAATGGCATCCGCATCCTTAATCGCGTTGCGGAAATCGGTGTATTGTCCCGGCGTGGGTTTATCCTCCACGCCAGGATCGTCATAGTCGAAATCATAGAGCGGGAGGTCACGCAGGTCATAGCGCTGGCACTCTACGTGCTCGGGAACGAGTTCAATGGCATGGTTGGCGATCTTCTTCGCAATGCTTTCCCGCCGCAGGCTGCCAACGAGTACAAGAAGTTTCATGATGTGTGTCCTTTCGTGTGGAGACTTGTAAGTTTTAGAAATCCCAGTCGGCATCGGAGGTCTCTACGGCTTTGCCGATGATATAAGAGGACCCCGACCCCGAAAAGAAGTCGTGGTTTTCATCTGATCCTGGCGTGAGTGCCGCGAGGATTTTCGGGTTGACCTGGCATTCCTCGTACGGGAAGAGGTTGGGATAGCCCAGATTCATCAGGGCTTTATTAGCGTTGTAACGCACGAATGTAGCGACATCATCCATAAGCCCGTATGGTTCATAGAGCTCGCCGGAATAGCGCATCTCCAGGTCATAGAGCTTGCGCACGAGGTCAAAGGTGAATTCGCGCATTTCTTCGCGGCGAGCGTCCGTGGCGTGGTCGAGCCCCCGCTGGAACTTGTATCCGGAGTAGTAGCCGTGGACCGCCTTATCCCGCAGGATGAGCCTGATCATGTCAGCGGTATTGGTCAGCTTCCCGTGCACGCTAAAATGCAGTGGTAGATAGAAGCCGGCGTACAGCAGCAACGAGGACAAGAGGGTAGAGGCAACCTTGCGCTTTAGTGGGTCGTCGCCGTAGTAATGCACCATCACACTGGTCGCGCGCTGCTGCAGCACTGGGTTATCCACGGCCCACGCATAGGATTTTTCGATCTCTTCGGTGCTGGCCAGGGTGGAAAAGATGGAGGAATAGCTCCGCGCATGCACGGCCTGCATGAAGGCTATATTGGTATAAACGGCCTCCTCATGTTCCGTCCGGGCATCTTGAATCTGGCTGATTTCGCCCACGGTGGCCTGCACGGTATCCAGTAGCGTCAGGCCGGTAAAGACGCGAATGGTGAGATCGCGCTCGGCTGGATCCATGCGCGACCAATCGTTGCGGTCATTGGAAAGCGGGACCTTCTCCGGCAACCAGAAATTCGAGGTCAGGCGGTTCCACACCTCTAAATCCTTATCATCCCAGATGCGATTCCAGTTCACTGGGCGCAACGGGGTGGAGGCATCGTGGCGAAAATGCGGCGGGGTTTGGGATCGCTCAATGAGCTCTTGATATTTCATCGGTACTTTCTCTTTTCTTTGTCTTCGAGGCCCTAGCCGTCAGGCAATGGACGCGTGGGCGGTGGGGTAGAGGTGGTGCGCAAAGAAGTCCTGCAACCCCTCCCGTACGCGGGCAACATCGCGGTCGGTACCGAGCAGCTCAAAACGGTAGAGCTCAGGCACGCCGCACTTTCGGGCTATCTGTGGCCCGGCGCAGCAATACGCCTCACCAAAATTGGTATTTCCAGAGGTGATGACGCCGCGCAGGAGTGCGCGATTTTCCGGAACGTTGAGGAATTGGCGCACCTGCACCGGAATCGCCGCCTTGATATTGCCGCCGCCGTAGGTCGGGACGATGAGCACAAAGGGCTCGGTGACATAGAGCATTCCTTCACGCTTCGGCTGCAAAGGAATGCGTGCCGCTGGAAAGCCCAGCTTGTGGACAAAACGGTGGGTATTTTCACTGACCGAGGAAAAATACACAAGATTAGCGGCGGTCTTAGTGCCGCAGGGTGGCGTCGAGGCTGTAGTCATCTCGCTCCTTAGTGGCTGCGCCGAAGCGCACTTTCTGCTTCAACTACAGATCTAACGTACTTTTAACTACGCCGCAACTAACCACCGTTGACATGCGCAAATACTCCCCTTCTTTCAGAAAAGAAGGGGAGAGGGGCAGGAAAGTTACATGCGCACCCACACGGCGCGGGCTGCATGGGAGCTCAAAGAAAACGCCGCGGAATGTTCATTCTGGGCATTCTCGTTTTGGTTACCCTCTACGCGCACGGCCATCCCGCCGGAATAGGGCTGGCTTTCGCGCACGCTCACGGCAGCGCCGATGGTCAGGTTATTCTCGCTGAAAAAGCGCAGCAGATCGGCATCCGCATCACTAATGCGGTCGACTACGCCGGCCTCGCCGGGCTCTAAATCGCTGAGTTTGCGCAGATCTCCTGGCTCGGACGCGGGGGTCGCAGCGTAGTCTGCGGGGTAGTCACCCGCGGCGCTGGGAATGGGGTCTCCATGCGGATCGCGGCGCGGAAACCCCAGTTCAGCGTCTATGCGCTCCAGGAAGAAATCGGAGACGCAGTGCTCCAATTGCTCAGCCTCCGCGTGGACCTGGTCCCAGCGGTAGTGCAGGGATTCCACCAGGAAGGTCTCGATGAGGCGGTGGCGCCGCACCATGGCAAGGGCAAAGGCACGCCCCTCGGCGCTCAGCCCGATGGCACCATAAGGCGTATGGGTGACGAGGCCCTTTTTCTCTAGCCGCCGCACCGCATCCGACGCGCTGGAGAGCCTAACGCCTATGTGCTGGGCGAGCATCTTCACCGTCACGGGCTCGTCGTACCATTCGCCCAGCTTAAACAGGGCCTTGAGGTAGTCCTGATTGGACGGCGAGAGGCCCGAGACGTCCACGCTCATTGGTTATTTAACCACCAGGTTCACCATCCGGCCGGGAACGTAGATCTTCTTCACCACGTTCTTGCCGGAGGTAAGGTCGGCCACCTTGGCATCGGCAAAAGCGGCCTCGAATACGGCGTCTTGGTCAGCATCGGCCGCGACGTTGATGCGGGACTTAACCTTGCCGTTGATCTGCACTGGCACCTGGATCTCATCATCTACCAGGTATTTCTCCTCAAAAGAGGGGAGTGGCTCGTAGGTGATGGTCTCATCGTGGCCAAAGCGCTGCCACAGTTCCTCCGCAATGTGCGGGGCGATGGGGGAGACCAGCTGGGCGATGGGCTCCACCGCCGCGCGCGGTGCCTCGGTGCGGTAGGTCTTGGTCAGGTAGTTGACGTACTCGATGAGCTTAGCCACGACCGTGTTCAGGCGCAGGTTCTCATAATCATCGCGCACGCCCGCGATGGTGCGGTGCAGCTGCTTCAGGTCATCCTGGGTGAGCTCGGCATCGGTAGTTGCCACTTCACCGGTGTCCTCATTGATGGCCAGGCGCCACAGGCGCTGCAGGAAGCGCTGCGAACCGACGACGTCCTTGGTCGCCCACGGGCGGGAGGTATCCAGCGGGCCCATGGACATCTCGTACACGCGCAGGGTATCGGCGCCGAAGTCGCGGCAGATATCGTCCGGGGCCACGGCATTTTTCAGGGACTTGCCCATCTTGCCGTATTCCTGGTTGACCTCTTCGCCGTTGTAGTAGAACTTGCCGTCCTTTTCCTCTACCTCGGCCGCAGGGACATATACGCCGCGGGAATCGGTATAGGCGTAGGCCTGAATATAGCCCTGGTTGTACAGGCGGCGATACGGCTCCTGCGAGCTGACAAAGCCCAGGTCAAAGAGCACCTTGTGCCAGAAGCGGGCGTAGAGCAAGTGCAGCACGGCGTGCTCGACGCCGCCGACGTACAGATCCACACCACCCGGATCGTTTTCACCGTGCTCGTCTGGGCGCGGGCCGGTCCAGTAGCGCTCGTTTTCGATATCGCAGAAGGCCTCGCTATTGCGGGGATCGATATAGCGCAGCTGGTACCAGGAAGAACCCGCCCACTGGGGCATAACGTTGGTATCGCGGTAATAGGTCTGCGGGCCATCGCCTAGGTCCAGCTCTACCTCTACCCAGTCGCGGACCTTGGCCAGCGGCGGTTGTGGCTCCGAGTCCTTATCGTCAGGATCGAAGGAGGCCGGCTTGTAGTCTTCCACCTCGGGCAGCTCCACCGGCAGCATCGACTCTGGCAGCGGGTGGGCCATGCCGTCCTTGTCGTAGACGATGGGGAAGGGCTCGCCCCAGTAGCGCTGGCGGGCGAAGAGCCAGTCGCGCAGCTTGTACTGAATCTTGCCGCGGCCGGAGCCGTCCTTTTCCAACCATTCGATGGCCTGGGCGATGGCCTCCGCTTTATTCAGGCCATTGAGGTCCAGGCCCTTATCGTTGGCGGAGTTTACCAACGCGCCGTCCTCGGTCCAGGCTTCTTCCTCGATATTGCCGCCGGAGACGACCTCCGTAATTGGCAGGCCAAAGGCCTGGGCAAACTCATAGTCGCGCGTATCGTGCGCGGGTACCGCCATGATGGCGCCGGTACCGTAACCGGTCAGCACGTAGTCTGCGATGAAGATCGGGATGCGCTTGCCGGAGACCGGGTTGGTGGCATAGGTGCCCAAGAATACGCCGGTCTTTTCCTTGTTTTCCTGGCGCTCCAGGTCCGACTTCGCTGCGATATCCGCGCGGTAGGACTCGACGGCTTCCTTCGGGTCATCGTTGCCGTAGGTCCAGCGCTCATCCACGTCATCGTCGTAAGGAATGGGGGACAAGAGGGCATCGACAAGCTCATGCTCCGGTGCCAAGACCACGTATTCCGCGCCAAAGAGCGTATCTGGGCGCGTGGTAAACACGTCGATGCCGTAGCCTTCCGCAGGGAAGGTTACCTCCGCACCGCGGGAGCGACCGATCCAGTTGCGCTGCATGGACTTGACCTTCTCCGGCCAATCCAGCAGCTCCAGATCATCGAGCAGGCGATCCGAATACGTGGTAATGCGCATCATCCACTGGGACAGATTTTTGCGGAATACCGGGAAGTTGCCGCGCTCAGACTTGCCTTCCGCGGTGACCTCCTCGTTGGCCAAGACGGTACCCAAGCCTGGGCACCAGTTCACCGTGGAGTTGGACAGGTACACCAGGCGGAACTCATCGACGGCCTGGGCCTTCTCCTGCGCGGACAAGTCCTCGTAGTAGCGCCCGTCCTTGGTGGTGCGCTTATTGGCCTCCAATTCCTTGATGAGCTCAGCAATGGGGCGGGCCTTTTGCTGCTCTTCATCGAACCAGGAATTATAAATCTGCAAGAAGATCCACTGGGTCCACTTAAAGAATTCTGGATCCGTGGATTCCACCGAGCGGCGCGGATCGTGGCCCAAGCCCAGCATGCCCAGCTGGCGGCGCATGTTGTCGATATTGGCCATCGTGGTGGTCCGCGGGTGCGTACCGGTCTGGATGGCGTATTGTTCGGCCGGCAAGCCGAAGGCATCGTAGCCCATGGTGTGCAGCACGTTCTTGCCCAGCATGCGGTTATAGCGGGCGTAAGTATCAGTGGCGATATAACCAAACGGGTGCCCCACGTGCAGGCCCGCACCGGAAGGGTAGGGGAACATGTCCTGCACGTTGAGCTTTTCCTTGGGCAGCTCGCCCGCACCCGTGGCTAGCGAACCGACCGGGTTCGGCGCGTTAAAGGTCTCATGGTCCTTCCAATACTGCTGCCAAGTCTTTTCGATCTGGTTCGCCAGCTCAGGGGTGTAGCGGTACGACGTGGAATCGCTCGGTTTAGTCATAAACACACAGTGTAATAGCCCCAGCCCGGCGCGGGGTAGGCAGAGGTGGGTTTTGCTTCACTAATCCGGCACCGGGCTGGCACTCCGGCGGTGGCGGAGGGGGCCTGGGGCAAGGACTAAGGCCCGCCACGGAATGTTCCGGCAGTGTTTAGGAGCTATTAACGCGCAGTTCCTTTCGTGGTTAAATCGCGTCTTTATCTTCAACTCAAGGCTTTGCGCCCAGCCATGTCTGGGTCGTTTCTCTCTTGCTCGCAAGGCCGCCATCTCTTCGTCTCTCACTTCCACAAAGGACAATTCATGCGCACTTCTCTCCGCATTGGCGCCGCTGCCGTAGCCGCAACCGTGGCTACCGCTGGCGCAATTGCCCCAGCCACCGCCGCCGAATCCCAGGGCCCAAAGAACATCATCTACATGATTGGTGATGGCATGGGCTATGGCCACGTGGCATTCAATAACCTCTACGAAACCGGCCAATCCAAGTACCTGGTCGATGGCGCATTTAGCGCCGAAGGACCAGAAGAACTCGACGGCGAATCCGTGCAGCGCTTCGAAGACTTCAACCGCCTGTCCATGACCACTTACCCAAATAACTCTTCCTATGACCCACAAAAGGCGTGGGCTAGCCATGAGTACGTGGATAAGGGATACACCGATTCCTCCGCCGCCGGCACCGCCATGTCCACCGGCGTGAAGACCGATAACGGCAAGCTGGGCGTGAACGATTACGGCCACGAGCAGGAAAACACCTCCGAGCGCGCCAAGAAGGCCGGAAAATCCGCCGGTGTGGTCTCCTCCGTGCCGTTTAGCCATGCCACCCCAGCTGCCTGGGCCGCGCACAATATCTCCCGCAATAACTACCTTGAGATTGCGGATGAGATGTTCAACTCTGATCTCGATGTCATCATGGGTGCCGGCCACCCGTTCTACGACGATGACAATAAGAAGAAGGATGAGGCCAAGTACAAGTACCTATCTGAAGAGGTCTACAACAAGCTGTCTTCCGGCGAGTCCGACTGGAACTACGCCGAAACCAAGGAGCAATTTGAGGCCTTGGCCCAAGGCGATGTCGCGGCGGGGGAGAAGTACTTCGGCCTGGCGCCTGTGGCCTCTACCTTGCAGCAGGGGCGCTCCGGCGAGTCCACAGTGCCTTATGACATTCCGTTTAACGATGTCGTGGATCTTCCCACCATGACCACCGGCGCCCTCAACGCGCTGGGCCAAAATGACGAGGGCTTCCACGTCATGATTGAAGGCGGTGCCATCGACTGGAGCGGCCACGGCAACGAATCCGCCCGCGATATCGAAGAGGTACAGGACTTCAATAAGTCCGTCGATGCCGCCATCGACTGGGTAGAAGAAAACTCCTCCTGGGACGAGACCCTGTTGGTCGTTACCGCTGACCACGAGACGGGATACCTCTCCGGCGCCAATGAGCGCTCTGAGGGTAAGTTCAACTCCATGAATGGTGGCGGTGGCAACACCCTGCCCTCTGGCCACCAGTGGTACTCCACGCAGCACACCAACCAGGTGGTCCCATTCTTCTTCAAGGGCGCTGGCTCCGAGGCCCTTCGCGCGAAGGCCACCCACACCGACCCTGTGCGCGGTGACTACATCGATAACACCACCTTGGCCAAGCTCACCTTGAATGAATGGTGGGTAAAGCACGATGACCAGGGCGGCAACGACCAAGCAGACGATTCTGCATCCGATCAGCCTGGCAACAATGACAATGGCGGTGACGGTTCCTCCAAGAGCGGGCTCTTCGCCGGCATCGCCGGTGCCGGTATCGCCTCGCTGGCCATCGGGGCCATTGCCTTCTTGGCGCAAAAGCTGGGTATCATCACCATCAACCCGAATGCGTGGCGGAACTTCTTCCACTAATCCAGGCGATTAATCGCGCGCGAAGGCTTTCATCACCGGCGGTGGTGAAAGCCTTCTTTTTGCCCTCTGCCTGCAGAATCCACATCTTTTCAAAAATGATCTAGGCTGGTGTAAATGAGCCAGGAGAAGTTTCGTAGCCAGCTATCATCTTTTCTAGACGCGGCGGTTTTTCAGGGGGTCCCGCATCTTCGCCTCGCGCCGGATACCGATACTTTAGAGCTTTACCTGCCAGCCGTAAGCGCGGCCTATGAACCAGAAGACCCGCAATGGACCGTGACCACGCAGCTATTGGATGGCACGGAGGTCACCCGCAAGTTTTATTACGTCGCCGGTGAAGAACCTGGCTTGTGGGTTTCCATGCCGCAGCCCTTTACCCACCTTGCCGTAACGTTTGCGGAGCAGACGCTGGAGTTTGCGGGTATTGCCAATGGTGGCCTGCTGCTCGATTCCGCGCACCGGCCCGTCGATAGCACGCAGCCCATCCCGCAGGGCGCGTACACCTTCATCGCACCGACCGGCACGCAGCTAACTCCCGCCCCGGATAGCCAGCCGCGCCCGCATGGCGCGTGGGAAGGCTGGTCCATCTTTGAGGTAGCGGCACAAGATTCCTTCTCCATCGCTGTGCCACGCCAGGACAAGGCCACCATCACCGTTGCGGAGGGCGCGGATTTTTCCTGGGATATGGCGGTCAAGTCCCTGCCCAACGCGCGCGGGTTGGACGGCGAGCTGGTGTACACGAAATCCCCACGCCTCTTGGTCAATACCCCACTGCACCTGCAGCTGACCTATGTCCCCATCGGTGGGGAAGAGGAGGAAATCTTAGAAGATGAGCTGCCGGAGGGAATCCATGAGGTTCTACCCGGCGACGTCTTCGAGGACCCCTGGGTGGGCCGGTACCGCTTTAGCCTGTTTAAGGGCGAAGAGCTTGTCGATGTCCACTATCTCAACTTTGCCGAAACCCTCCACATGCGCTCCAAGAACGAGGGGCCCCGCGGAACCAACTTCCGCTTCATCGATGCGCTGGGGAACCTGTCACCGTTTAGCTATGCTTTGGCCTCGTCCCCCGATAAGCCCATTCACATGGAAAAGGGCCAGCGCGTATTTGGGGAAGACGAATCGGTGCGCGAGGAGACCATCAGCAGCGAAGCCGGCTACGAGCTGACCTTTGAGGTCATCCCGGCGACCATCCGCACGCGCGTGAAGCGCACCGCGGCCGAGCCCGTGGATTATATGGATAAGCAGGTCATCCTGGCGGATCAGCTGGATGCGGATGCGCTCTTTACGGTGCACTCGCCGGAGCCGCTGCCGCTGGCGAAATTCGTGGTCATTGATAAGAACCAGAAGATCCGGGATCTCGTCACCGCCAATGGCTCAACGGAGGCGACGACGGCCCTCTCCGTGCCCAATCGCGCCCTCAAGGCCGCGCTGACCAAGAAGTCCTCGCTGGAGCTCTACCTCCTGTGGTCCACGCTGTCTTATGAGGAGTACCTGGAGGGCCTGCCGGATAAGGAGCGCGCGGCGCACCTTAAGCGCAGCATGGACCGCCGCGTGATGGAATACGAGGCAACCGCGGCAAGTGACCTGATCTATGCCGCCATCGCCACGGTGCGCAAGGCGCCACTGGTGGCCCGCGCCACCATCGAAGACGGCATTCTTATGCCCGAGCAAACCCACGAGGAAGAGGTGGAGCTTTTGGCGTGGGCATGGCCGCTTGGCAACCCCGCCAGCGAGCCGCTGCCCTTGGAGCCGGTAGAGGAGGGCTTCAAGCTACCGGAGGAATTGCACGAAGCGGGCGATCTCATCGTGGACTTCCGCGAGGATGAACCGGCCAGCGACCTCGCCGCCCCGCAGTACCCGCCGGCGAGCTCGCTCATTATCTTCCACGACGGCGAGAGTGAGAATACCGCCGGGACGTGGGAGACCTATGCCGCCCTGCGTCGCCTTGCCCCCAAGGCCAAGGAGACCTTCGAGGGCGTTATCAAGGACATCGAGGCCGATCCGCGCGCCAGCCTCGATGCGCTCATGCAGGTGGACTTCGAGCGCGGCCAGCGCATGCGCGCGTTGGTGCGCACGGGCCTGATCACCCGTTCCTTTAGCCGCGATGGGCAAGAGGCTGCGGATCCTTCTTCCGTGCTCGCCGCGCTTGCCGATGCCAACCAGGCCCACGTCGAACAGTCCGGCTCCCCCTCGCTGTGGCGGACGGCCACCACGGGAGTAGACGATGTCACCCGCCCCATGCTGCTCATGAGCGCCACCGGCGAGGCCCCAACGCCTGCAACGGACAGCTCGCAGCTGTGCGATGACGCCCACCGCATCGCCGCGCTGCGCGAGTGCTTCGATAACGACTTGGCGCTAACCCGCCTGGGAACCATGTCCAACCTGCGTTCTACCGCGCTGCAATTGCGGGTGACGCTGCAGCAATTGGGCGTTGATAAGTCGGTATTGCACACCCTGCTCGCCTTGGACGCCTTTGGGGAAGGAAACACGGATCTTGGCGGCTCTGCTTGGATGCCGTTTATTTCCTATGTCTTTGCCATTGCCGCACGTGGGGTGGCCAATGGGAAGCTGACGGATGCGGCCGTGGCCTCTGCGCTAGATAACGCCCTCCCGCAGCTAGCGGAGGCGGTCTCGCTGGCCCCAGAGCTGTTTTACCGGGATATTCTCACTGCGGAGGCCCTTACCCGCGACTACAGTGACTAATATGCAGGTTATTTCCACCAACGTCGCCGTACGCGGGCCAGATCCGAGCGGGAGGCATGAGTTTTCGGGCATCGACAAGCGCCCACAAGACTTCATCGATATCTCCGCTCCCGGCCCCAATTACGGCGATGGTTCTGGCGTGCGCGGCGATTCTATTGGCGATAGCGATCATCACGGTGGAAGTGACAAGGCCGTTTATGCCTATGCCCGCGAGGAATTGGATTATTGGGAGGATTCGCTGGGCCGCACGCTGGCTTCGGGGTCTTTTGGGGAGAACCTCACCACGCGCGGCATTGATCTGTCCGCGCTGCTTATCAATCAACGCCTCCACATCGGTACGACCACTCTCGAGGTCTCCGTACCCCGCCAGCCGTGCGCGACCTTTTCCGGCTGGGTGCAGGAGAAGGGCTGGCTCAAGCGGTGGACCGCGCGCGGTGATTGCGGCGTGTACTTCCGCGTCATTACGCTCGGGCGCATTTCTGCCGGGGATGCCATAACCTGTGGCCCCGCGCCCGCGCACGATATCACCATGCGCATGGCGTTTGCGGCCAAGATGGGGGACCGGGCGATGGCCCGGCGCGTGGTCGATGCCGAGTGCTTGCCGCCCCAGCACGCAAAAAAGCTCCGGGTATAAACCCGGAGCCAAAAATCTGTGTCACTTTAGGCCGGCTGCGTGCCCTCTTCGGCGCTGACGACGGGTGCCTTCGCCTTGGGGTAACGGCCGTGCACCATGTAGTAATACACCGCCGCGACGGCGATGAGGCCGGCGAGGATGAGGTACATCGTATCGAAGCCGGTGGCGCTCACGATGGGGCCAAGCCCGAAGGGTGCGAGGCCGATGCCGAAATCCATCAAGAGGAACATCGTGGAGATGCCCGCGCCTATTTGGGCGGCCGATACAGAGCGCACCGAGATGGCCTGGCAGGCGGGGCTTAGCGTGCCGTATCCCATGCCCGTAAACGCACCCGCGACCACGAGCATGACGTCATTGCTGGGAAAGCCCATGATGATAAGGGCGATGGCGAAAGAGACCAGGCCCAGGTACATGACCGAGTTATCGCCCTTGTGGTCCTGGATCCGGCCCAAGAAGAAGCGCATGATGAGCATGACTACGGCGTAGCCGATGAAAAAGAGCCCGGCACCGGTGGCAAGGTCTTCTTCGCGTGCATAGGCATTGAAGTAGGTGACCACGCCGGAGTAGGCGATGCCCACTAGGAGCATGAAAAAGCCGATCGGCAACACGTTGGGGTGCACCGCGTTGCGCAGCTTGAAGGCCGGCTTTTCCTCATCGAGTTCCGCCGGGTAGCGCAATACGAGCGCCAGCACGAGGGAGACGATATTGGACCCCAGGGCGACCGCGAAGAGGGTGTTATAGCCAATATTATTGGCCAAGAACAAGCCCACGGCTGGGCCGAAGGCGGTAGCCAGGGTCGTGCCGAGGGCGAAGTAGCCGGTGCCTTCCGCGCGGCGCTGCTGGGGGATGACGGACTGGGCGACGGCCATCAGCGCCGTCGAGGTTAGCGCATAGCCCGCGCCGTGAAGCAGGCGCACCAGGATCAGAACGGCCACGTTATGCGCCACGAAATAGCCCACCGTCACGATGCTGACGAAGGCCAGCGAGGTCAGAGCGGCGCGCTTTTGCCCCACGCGGTCCACCAACCAGCCGGAGACGATGCGCATGAATGTCGCGCCCAAAACGAAGGCGCTGGAGGCAAAACCACTGACGGTATCGGATGCCCCGAAGCTCTCGACGGCGTAGAGGGCCATGGTCGTCACAGTTAGGTAAAAGACAAGAAACTGGCCAAAATTAGCCACCCACGCCAAAAGGAACGTGGGTGTAATCAATGGCGGCTGAGCTGCCGCTGAATTCGTTATTGACAAAACTCACTCCAAATAAAAAATAAAAATCCTCCCAACCGCGCACGGCCCCAGAAGGGCCGCGTGCGGGGAGAAGGAAAGCAATCACAATTATGCGGGGAGTGAGTATACGCCGCGGGCACTTAATTGTTTAATCAAACGCGGTTATAAGAGCGTTCTAAACTGTGATTGCTGGGCGGTATTAGGCATTCGCATAAGGGTCGCGGATGCCCAAGTACTGCACGGTGGTGTATTCCGCAATGCCTTCCGCGCCGCCCTCGCGGCCCAAACCCGACTGCTTGACGCCACCGAATGGGGCGGCGGCGTTCGAAATAACGCCGGCGTTAAAGCCCATCAGGCCGAACTCCAAGCCATCGGCGACGCGCCAGAGACGATCGGAATCTTCGGTAAAGACATAGGACGCCAAGCCGTACTCGGTGTCGTTGGCGATCTCGAGTGCCTCTTCCTCGGTGCTGAAGGTGATAATCGGGGCGACGGGACCGAAGATCTCTTCCTGAGAAACGCGTGTTTCACGTGAAACATTGCTAATGACGGTCGGCTCATAGAAGTAGCCGTCGCCGCCTGCCCGCTTGCCGCCGGTAAGGATGGTGGCGCCCTTCTCGGCGGCATCGTCCACGAGGCCGGAGACGCTATCGAGGGCCTTAGGCTCGATGAGCGGGCCACAGGTCACGCCCTCATCCATGCCGTTGCCCAGCTTGAGCTTCTTAAACTCCGCGACGAGCTTTTCAGAGAACTCTTCAGCCACGGATTCGTGGACCAAGAAGCGGTTGGCCGACGTGCAGGCCTCGCCGATATTGCGCATCTTGGCGCCCATAGCGCCCTTGACCGCCTGATCGATGTCTGCATCTTCAAAGACGATGAACGGCGCATTTCCGCCGAGCTCCATGGAGGTGCGCAATACGTTATCGGCCGCACCCTTCAGCAGGGTCCTGCCCACTGGGGTGGAGCCGGTGAAGGAGAGCTTGCGCAGGCGGGCATCGGCAAGCAGCGGCTCCGAAATAGCGGAGGCGGACTTGCCGGATACGACGTTGAGCACACCCTTGGGCAGGCCCGCATCGAGCATGGTCTGCGCGAAGTACTGCGCGGTGAGGGGAGTAAGCTTCGCCGGCTTGAGCACCATCGTGCAGCCCGCTGCCACCGCGGGGGCCACCTTGCGGGTCGCCATCGCGAGCGGGAAGTTCCACGGGGTAATCAACAGGCAGGGGCCCACCGGCTTGCGGCGGGTGATCATCCGCAATGTACCTTCGGGAACGGTTGCGGTGCGGCCATAATCGCGCACCGCTTCTTCGCTAAACCAACGGAGGAACTCCCCGCCGTAGGTGACCTCACCCTTGGACTCCGCGATGGGCTTGCCCATCTCAAGGGTCATCAGCGCGGCGAAGTCTTCCGCGCGCTCCTGCACGAGTTCGAAAGCCCGGCGCAAGATCTCTGCGCGCTCGCGCGGCGTGGTGCGGGCCCACTCATCCTGGACGGCGCAGGCGGCATCCAGGGCGGCAGTGGCATCCTCCCTGTTCGCGGAAGCAAGCGTCGCGAGCTTCTCGCCCGTGGCCGGGTTTTCCACGTCGAAAGTCTCCCCGGAGGTGGAGTCGCGCCACTCACCACCGATGAGCAACTGGGTAGGAACCTTTGCAATTACCTCTTCGATATTGATGCTCATAACCATCACCTTTCTTGGAAATATAGACTTACACCACACTACTCCGATTTCGGCTTGGATCGACGTGGTTCAAAGTCGAGCTCCTTAGGTCGCTTTCGGGCGACACATAAAAGACGCATAAGAACCGGTTTGAATATTTTTCATTTGTTTCTTCCGCCCTATAGAAATTTAGGCTAGGCTAGTGCGCATGAAGAAAATGACTACTCGTTGGTGGTGGCGCGCGTAACTCGCGGGCCTTTCTTCGCAACCCATTTTTAGGCTCGCTTTCTGCGGGCCTTTCGGCGTTTTCAGTGCCTTCTGCTCGCGGATACTACGGGTCCCTCGCACTCTGTACCTCAGTTACTCCCGAAAGGGCACTGCAATGACATACACCGCCACCCGCGATATCGCCTATTGCCGGGATGCCTCGGCGTTATTTCATAGCTTAGCGCGACCGAGCGATTCCTTATTATTGGAAAGCGCGGATATTGAAACCAAGAAGAACCTCACGTGCCTCGCCGTGCTCGATGCCGCGGCCAAAGTGACCTGTACCGGCCAGCGGGTTCGCGTACTCGCGCTCAGCCCGGCGGGGGAGCGGCTTATCTCCATGCTGCAATCGCGCTTCGCAGACCGAATTGTTTCACGTGAAACCACGGAAATTGTCTTTGAGTTTTCGCCCTCCAACGAGTCCGATGAACGGCAACGGCTCCTGGATGAATCGACGGCCGATATCCTCCGCGCGCTGCAGCGCGATGATTCGTATTCCTCGCCCCTGTTGCCCTTCGTCGCCGGAGGCTTTGCCTATGACTATTTGGCCACCTTTGAAAACCTGCCCGAGGTAGGCGAGGGGCCTAATACGTTTCCCGATTATGAATTCCTCGTCGCCCAGACCGTCCTTGCGGTGGACCACCTAACACAGACGGCGCGCGTAGAGGGATGGGATATCGACCGAGCCCGCTTGGAAGACAGGCTCGATGCGCTTGCCGCCACGCCCATCACCGCCATAGAGGATCCGGCGCCAGGCCAAACCGCAGGGACCCTGGCGGCGACCGCGGATATTGACGATGCCGCTTTTTGCGAGCAGGTAACGCGGCTCAAGGGAAATATTGACTCTGGCGATATTTACCAGGTCGTCCCCGCCCGCACCTTCACGGTGAACTGCCCCGATGCCTTCGCGGCCTATCGCCAGCTCCGGGAGACCAATCCTTCGCCGTATATGTTCTATCTGCGGGGAGAAGATTACGAGCTTTTCGGCGCATCACCGGAATCTAATCTGAAATTTGACCCCGCGACTCGGCAGGTGGAGCTCTATCCCATCGCCGGAACCCGGCCCCGCGGGCTCAACCCGGATGGCACGATCAACGATGAGTTGGATATCCGCAACGAGCTAGAAATGCGCACGGATACCAAGGAGCTAGCCGAGCACACCATGCTGGTGGATCTCGCGCGCAATGACCTCGCCCGCGTGGCAAAGCCCAGCACTCGGCGAGTGGCGGACCTGCTCCAAGTGGATCGCTATTCGCGGGTCATGCACTTGGTTTCCCGCGTGACCGCCACCTTGCACGAGGACTTCGATGCCCTCGATGCCTACCGCGCCTGCATGAACATGGGAACGTTGACCGGCGCGCCCAAGCTGCGCGCCAGCGAGCTCATCCGGCAGGCCGAACACAAGCGCCGTGGCTCCTACGGCGGCGCGGTGGGGTACCTGCGCGGCGACGGCGCCATGGATACCTGCATTGTCATTCGCTCCGCCTTCGTGCACCGCGGTACGGCCGCCGTCCAAGCCGGTGCCGGGGTGGTGCACGATTCCGTCCCCCATTCCGAAGCCGATGAAACCCTGCACAAGGCCTATGCCGTTCTCCACGCCATTGCCCTCGCGCACAACGCCACCCTGGAGGTACAGCGATGAATTCACCGCACGTGGTCTTGCTCGATAACCACGATTCCTTTGTCTATAACCTCGTCGATGCCCTCGCCGGTTACCGCACCACCGTCTACCGCAACAGCGTCTCCGTCGCGGAGGTGCTGGCGGCCGAGCCCGATATTATTGTCCTTTCCCCAGGCCCCGGCCACCCGCGCGACGCTGGCTGCATGATGGAGCTTATTGATGCCACCTTGGGCACCATTCCCATCCTCGGCGTCTGCTTGGGCTTCCAGGCGCTGCTGGACTACCACGGTGGCGGGGTAGGGCCGTGCGGCCCCGTGCACGGCAAGTCCATGCCCATGACGCTTACCGATGCCGGCGCCGCCCACCCAGTCTTCGCCGGCCTAGCCACCGATGCCGATCCCGCCCAACCCGGCGTCCCCGGCACCCAGGTCCCGGTGGCCCGGTACCACTCCTTGGGGTGCACCCACGTGCCAGCCGGCATGCGGGTGCTCGCGGAGACGGAAGCAGAGATTGGGACCATCGCCATGGCCGCCGAGACAGACGATGGCATGGCGCTGGGCATGCAATTCCACCCCGAGTCGATCCTCTCGCCTCGTGGCCCAGACATGCTGGACCGCTGCATCCACCGACTATCCACTCATCCCACTACGGAGCTAAAAGACTAATGACGAACCAGAACCCGCTGAAAACACTGCAAGCCTTTTTGGATAATCCCGCGCCCACCGTGGAGGAGACCACCGAGGTCTTCACCCCGGTTGCCGTGGGCGATTATGACGATATTCAGATCTCCGCGCTGCTGACCCATATCCGTACCCGCGGCGAAACCCTCGCGGATATCACGGGTGCCGCCAAGGCATTCCTGAAAGTTGGCCACCCCTTTCCCATTACTGGTGAGGGCCTCATGGACTCCGCAGGAACCGGTGGCGATGGCGCGAATACCATCAATATCACGACCGCCGCCTCCTTGGTTGCCGCCGCTGGGGGAGTGAGGATGGTCAAGCACGGCAACCGGTCCGTTTCCTCCAAGTCCGGTTCCGCCGATGTGCTCGAGGCGCTAAATATTCCGCTGGACCTCGACGTGGACCGCGCCGTCCGACAATTCGAGGCCTCCAACTTCACCTTCCTCTTCGCTCCGGCCTACAACCCCGCGGTGGCTCACGTGCAACCGGTGCGCAAGGCGCTCGGGGTCTCCACCATCTTCAATACCTTGGGCCCCTTGCTCTCCCCGGGCCGCCCAGAGCTACAGATCATGGGCATCGCCAATCCCTCCCAGGGCCCCATGATCGCGGAGGTCTTCCGGGAGCTGGGGCGCAGGCGGGCGCTCGTCGTCCACGGCGCCGGTACCGATGAGATCGCTACCCACGGCACCACGCAGGTTTGGGAGCTGAAAGATGGCGAGATTTCGCACTATGAGCTGCCGCCGGAGGAGTTGGGTATCGCCAAGCATGAGCTCAGTGAGCTCGCCGGTGGGGACGGGCAGGATAATGCCGAGCACGTGCGCGCCATCTTCAATGGTTCGGGCAAGCCGGCGCACTATGATGCGGTCGCGGCATCGGCTGGAGCGATGTTTTATCTGGATGGCACCACGGCCTCGATTGCAGAGGGCGTCGCCCACGCCAAGGGGCTCATCGATAGCGGGGAAGTGGACCGCTGGCTGCGCACCCACGAGCAAGCGGAATACTAAGAAGGCCACACGAGGGAAAAGAAATGACAGAACAGAAACTGCCGACGGTGCTCGAGGGGATTGTGGCGAAGCGCCGCACCCACCTTGCCGGCATTCGCGAGCGCATCGCCCACGTAGATGTGGACAAGCTTGAGCCGTCCCAACGTTCGCTTTTTGCCGCGCTCAATGGCACTAACCGCTTCATCATGGAGTGCAAATCCGCGTCGCCATCCCTCGGAATGATTCGCGAGGATTACCGCCCCGGCGAAATCGCGCGCGTCTATTCCCGCTATGCGGATGCCATTTCGGTGCTGTGCGAGCCCGAGCGGTTCGGCGGGGATTACGATCACCTCCAGACCGTTGCCCAGTCCACGCACCTGCCGGTATTGTGTAAGGATTTCATCGTCGATCCGATTCAGGTCTATGCTGCGCGCTACTACGACGCGGATGCAATTTTGCTCATGATGTCCATCGTGGATGATGAGACCTTTGCGCAGCTGAAGTTTTTGGCGGATGAGTTGGGGCTCGATGTTCTGACTGAAGCCATCACCAAGGATGAGGTGGACCGCGCGCTGTCCTTCGGGGTGGAGATCATCGGCATTAATAACCGCAACCTCCATGACTTGAGCATCGACCTCTCCCGCACCGAGCAGCTCGCCAGGTACGTGCCTAACGATAAAGTCGTCGTTTCCGAATCCGGCATCCGCGATAACCACACCGTCCGGCGCTTGGGTGCCCACGCCAATGCCTTCCTCGTCGGCTCCCAGCTGACCTCCCACGAGGACATCGACCGCGCCGCCCGGGATCTGCTCTTTGGCGCGAATAAGGTCTGCGGACTCACAGCCGCCTCCACCGCCCAAGCCGCCCGCGCCGCCGGTGCCCGCTACGGAGGGCTCATCTTCGCTCCGGATTCCCCGCGCAATGTTTCACGTGAAACCGCCGAGAAATTCATCGCCGCCGAACACGGCTTGGACTACGTAGCCGTGACCCGCAGCGACGACCCCGCCGAATTGCGAGAGATAGCGGCAACCCGTGGGCTGTCCGGAATTCAGTTGCACGCCCCATTCCAAGGCAGCGTGGATGGAGAGCTAGCTTTGATCGACCGTACCCGCGCGGCCCTCGCGGACACCGACGCAGAATTAGTCTGGCGGGCCATCGATATGACCAACCCCCAGTGGGTAGAAATGGCGTCTCAACTCGCCGGACGGGTTGACCGCCTCGTGCTCGACTCGGGTAGGGGAGGCACCGGCCAAAGCTTTGATTGGGCGGCGATCCCGGAAGACATCAAAGCCCACAGCCTCCTGGCCGGGGGCCTCAACCTCGACAACCTGAATGGCGCGCTCCGCGTGGGAACCGCGGGGCTCGACCTGAATTCAGGATTAGAAACGCGCCCTGGGGACAAAGACGCCGCCCTGATATCGCAAGCCTTCCGCACCATCCGATTATTCAACCAACCTGACAAGAAAGATTAACCATGCCCGATTCACGTGAAACACTCCTTCCCGCATACTTCGGGGAATTCGGCGGACAATACGTCCCGGAATCCCTCATCCCCGCATTGGATCAATTGGAGCAGGCTTTTGTCGATGCCCAGAATGATCCCAGCTTCCGCGAAGAACTCGCCGGATTGCTGCGCGACTACCTGGGTCGTCCGACCCCCGTTACCGAGGTAAAAAAGCTCGGCGGGAAAGCGCGGATCTTCCTAAAGCGCGAAGACTTCGTCCACGGCGGGGCCCATAAGACCAACCAGGTCCTCGGCCAAGCCCTCCTGGCCAAGCGGATGGGCAAGAGGCGAATCATTGCCGAGACCGGTGCGGGCCAACACGGCACGGCAACAGCATTAGCCTGTGCGCTGCTCGATCTCGAGTGCGTGGTCTACATGGGCGCCAAGGATGTCCAGCGCCAGCAGCCCAACGTCTTCCGCATGGAGCTTATGGGTGCAAAGGTCGTCCCCGTCGATACCGGCTCCGGGACGTTGAAGGATGCCGTCAACGAGGCACTGCGCGATTGGACCGCTACTTTCCATGAGTCGCATTACCTGCTCGGCACCGCGGCCGGCCCACACCCATTTCCCACCATCGTGCGCGAATTCCACCGCGTCATTTCTACCGAAGCCAAGGCGCAGCTCATTGAGAAAACGGGTGGCCTGCCCGATCTCGTCGTCGCCTGCGTGGGCGGCGGCTCCAACGCCATCGGCATGTTCGCGGACTTCATCGACGAGGACGCGGTGGAATTGGTCGGCGCCGAGCCAGGCGGTGCTGGCCTCGATTCCGGGGAGCACGGGGCCACCATTAACAATGGCACGGTGGGCATCCTCCACGGCGCACGCAGTTACCTCATGCGCAATTCTGACGGCCAGGTGGAAGAATCCTATTCCATCTCCGCCGGCTTGGACTACCCCGGCGTGGGCCCACAGCACGCGCACCTTCACGCAACCGGCCGAGCGAAATACGTGGGAATCACGGACGCCGAAGCCCTAGAGGCCTTCCAACTGTTGTCCAAAAAGGAGGGCATCATTCCCGCGCTCGAATCCTCCCACGCCCTGGCCTATGCCCTGAAGCGCAAGGACGAGGACATCACCATCCTCGTCTCACTTTCCGGCCGCGGCGATAAGGACATCGACCATGTCCGCCACACCTTGGAATCCCACCCCGAACTGCAACTCAAGGAGAACTAATCATGGGCAGCCGTTACGATAAACTTTTTGCCGCGTTGCGTGAGAAGAATGAGGGCGCGTTTGTCCCTTTCATCATGCTGGGCGATCCAACTCCTGAGGCGAGCGTGGATATCATCCGCACCGCAGTCGCCGCTGGGGCGGATGCCCTCGAGCTCGGCGTTCCCTTCTCGGACCCGGTGGCGGATGGTCCTACCATCCAAGCCTCGCACATCCGCGCCCTCGATGGGGGAGCGAGCCTGGATAGCGCTTTGGATCAGGTCCGAAAGATTCGTTCCGAGTTCCCCGATTTGCCCATCGGCATGTTGATCTATGGCAACGTTGCCTTCGCCCGCGGGGTGGAGCAATTCTATGCGGAGTTCGCGGAAGCTGGCGCCGATAGCATTTTGCTTCCCGATGTCCCCGTGCGCGAAGGCGCCCCTTTCATCGCCGCGGCAAAGGAAGCTGGAATCGACCCCATCTTCATCGCACCCGCGCGGGCCGCTGAACGCACGCTTGCCGGCGTCGCCAAATATTCGCAGGGATATATTTACGCGATCTCCCGCGATGGCGTGACGGGAACCGAGAAAGAATCTGAGACCACTGGCCTCGACGAGGTGGTTGCCAGCATTCAGCGGTTCGATGGACCTCCGGTCTTACTCGGTTTCGGTATCTCTTCACCGCAGCACGTCGCCGATGCCATCGCCGCAAACGCCGCGGGCGCCATTACCGGATCCGCGATCACCAAGATCATCGACCGCCATGTTTCACGTGAAACCGGTGCCGCTGGGACGATCGAGGATGCCGATGCCTTGCACGCTGAGCTGACCGACTTCATCTCCGCGATGAAGGAAGCGACCAAGAAATAGTGCCTTTTAAAAGGTAGCAGCGCACGAAAGAGCCCCTGGCTTCCTCCCACATTTGTTGGGTGGGGAAGCCAGGGGGCGCAAATGTTTCACGGGAAACTAGGCCGCAGTCTCCGCCTCTTCGTCGTTCAGGGTATCGACCTTGTCGCGGGCGAACTTATCGACGACCATCGCAATGGCACCATCGCCGGTAACGTTCGCTGCAGTGCCGACGGAGTCAATCGCAATATAAGCGGCGATCATCAGCGCCACCATTCCGTCATCGAAGCCCATCATGTCCGCCAAGAGGCCAACGGCCACCATAACGGCACCACCCGGAACACCTGGAGCGGCGATCATCATGATTCCCAGCAAGAAGATAAAGCCAAGACCGGTGCCAGTGCTGATATCCATATTCGCCATGAAGACGATGGCGAAGGCATAGAGCGTCAGCTTCATCATCGAGCCGGACAGGTGAATCGTCGCGCACAACGGGATCACAAAGCTCGCGACCGGCTTCGAGATGCCGTTTCGCAAGCTGGATTCCAAGGACACCGGGATGGTCGCAGCAGAAGAAGACGTACCCAATGCAGTGAAGTATGCCGGCAGCATATTCCGCAGCGCCTTAAACGGATTCTTACCTGCAATGGCCCCGGCGACCACATACTGGAGTACGAGGTACACCAGCGTCATGACCACGGCCAGGATCAGGACCTTCGCGAAGGCAGAAAGGACATCGCCAATATTGCCGTTCATACCCAGGCCAAGGAACATGCCGAAGATGTAGAACGGCAAGATGGGAATAACGAATCCCCAAATGACCTTAACCACCACATTTTCCAGTTCCTTGGTGACGGTATAGAGCGTATCGGACTTGACCGTCGTCATGGCGACGCCAATGCAGAAAGAAAGCAGGAGCGCCGTCATCACTTCAAACGGTGGTGCCATCTCCACCTCGAAATAAGGCGAGAGAGAGCCCTCATCCACGTCCGACACGTTGGTCACTAGGGTCTGGCCCGCCAACATCGAGGGGTAAAGCCACTTTGCCAGGCCATAGGCAATCAAGCCCGAGAGAATGGTGGAACCGTAGGCAATGCCCGCCGTAACCCCCAACCATTTTCCTGCGCCCTTGCCAAGACCGGCGATCGCCGGGGCGACAAGGGCGAAAATCAGCACAGGAATGAAGAAGTTGAGGAAGTTTCCAAAGAGCCCGTTGAAGGTCGCAAATGCTCGACCAAACCACTCCGGGGCAAAGAGGCTAAAGACAATGCCAAGCACGATGGCGAGAACGATGCGGAAAAGGAGAGAGTCCGCTATTTTCTTGAGGTTCATGCAATCACAATCAGGTTAGGTGTTCCCAGTCCGGGGACTCACTTGGGTGCGGTCCAACGGAAGGAGAGACAGCGTGGTGCGGGTGCAAAATCGAACGAATATCTATCGGTCGATCCAAAATGAATATTACCCGAGGCACCTTATATTTAAGACACCAGCCCCGTAGCTTAATTTCCAATCTCGCCCTGCAGGATTAGACTGTGGATATGGTCGCAGTGGGAATCATATTTTTAATCCTTGCCGTATTCCTTATCGCGGTGGGCGCACTCGCCGCCACCAAGCGGTTGCCCGGCAATAAATACATCGGCTTGCGCTTACAAGAGATCCGAAAATCACGTGAAGCGTGGGATAATGCCCACGCCGTTGCGGGGCCCTTCTGGGCCCTTGGCGGAGTCTCATTGCTTTTCGGCGGCGTCGTAGCTTTTCGTGCAGAAGGTTGGATGTGGCTTATTCCGGTCACGACTTTCGTAATCGCCATCCTCGCGCTTTCCGTCGGCTCAAACCTTGGCTCCCGCGCGGCATTTCTTTATGAGCAAGCGCATGCCGATGAGGACGGTTGTGGCGATAGCTGCAACTGTGGCTCCGGCGGCTGCGGTGGGGAAGAGGCGGCCACAGACTCCGCCGCTCAACCCGAGGTTGATCTGGGTGCCCTCCGCCAGGCCGCCCGCCACTCTGATAATTAAATAACTAGCTTTCGAGTTTTTCTCCCTCCCGTTCCTGTCCGGCAATCACGTCACACAGGTACGGGGCAGGGAGATTTTTTATGACACTGTGACGTTATTACTCCAACCACGGTGTCGCACACTTTTCGTCACAGCTAAATTAAGTAGGGGGTATTTAACGAAACCTACCTATGTTGGACTCCATCTATAGTGGCGTGCCACAACCTACGGGGATTCCTGTGGGAATTCCTAGAACTCGCATAGAGGTTCCGCAGAGCTCGGCTCCGCCACTACACCTAGAGCGGGGAAGAGTAGACAATGGGAGGCATGAAGAAAACCACAGCCCTCGCCGCAATCGCCGTCTCCACTTTTAGCATTGGTTCCTATGTCACCGACTCCCACCGCGTCGAACCTGAATCGCACGCCGCAGGAGGGGACGGGCCACATCCCATCGTTAATGACTTAGGTCTAGATTCCGGCACCTATGAACTCACGCCCACCGAGGCCGGGCCGGTCGCAACCTGGAACGGCAACCTGTCCTAATTTCGTGTTTCACGTGAAACCTACACAGAACCATTTCACTTTAGCTGCTCCGACATATGATTAACCGTTGCCGAAATCATGTACCGGCCGTGAACCATTCAGGATAGAGTAGAGGCTATGACTATCTGTTCGCGTCGCATGTTCTTGCTCGGATCCGCTACGACTTTCGCAGGTGCATACCTCGCGGCCTGCGGCTCAGAACCGTCCGCAGAAATCGCGGCAACGGACATTCCAGTAGGCTCCGGAATCATCGTCGACGGGGTTATCTTCACGCAGCCGAAAGAAGGGGAGTTTAAGGCCTACTCCCAAACCTGCCCGCATCAACAAAATCCCATCACGGAGATCGACGGCATGACCGCCACCTGCCCGGCGCATCATACGTCCTACAACCTGCAGGACGGCTCAGTCATCGAAGGGCCAGGCCGGGACCCGCTCAAAGAGTACGAAGTAAGCCAAGAAGGCTCGAAGATCTCCACCGCATAGATACACGCCGGCATATCACGTTCTATACCCATGGTTTCACGTGAAACCATGCGGCTTAAGAAGAGCACAGGGCCGAAAATTATCCCCACTACCTTTCGTGGAACCCAGCGGGACGGTTTACACTTTGGGTCATGCTGCACAGACTCAAAAAGCCGGATCCCCTCATCGTCCTCATCCTTGCGGCCGTGGCAATCGCGATCATTGCACCGGCCCGCGGCACCTTTGCTGACGTATTTGGGAACCTGACGAATGTGGCGATCGCGCTCTTGTTCTTCCTCTACGGCGCGCGCTTATCCACGCAAGAGGCTATAAACGGGCTTAAGCACTGGCGGCTCCACGTCACGATCCTCGCGTTCACTTTCTTGATTTATCCCCTCATCGGTCTGGCCCTGCGTCCCCTCACCGAGTTCATCACTGACGATATGTACATGGGGATCCTATTCCTCACGCTGGTCCCGTCCACCGTGCAGTCCTCGGTGGCTTTTACCTCCATTGCCAAGGGAAACGTATCTGGAGCAATCGTCTCCGCCTCAACCTCCAACTTGGCCGGCGTCTTCATCACGCCCGTCCTGGTCATGTTGCTCATGGGTACTGGTTCCGGCCTTCATATCGATACCTCGGTCTTTGGGGAAATCTCCCTCTTGCTACTCGCTCCATTCATATTGGGGCAATTAACCCGGCGCTGGATTGCGGACTTCGCTCAGAGCAAGGCCACAAAGGTGGTGGACCGCGGCTCCATTGCCATGGTGGTCTATTCGGCCTTTTCTAAGGGCGTGGTCGATGGAATTTGGTCCTCCATCTCTGTCTGGGAGATCGTGTTCCTCGTGGTTTTCGCCGCAGCCTTCGTCATCTTCATGTTGTGGCTGACGCGGTTTATCTCCAGAAAACTAGGATTCTCACGCGCCGATATCATCGCTATCCAATTCTGCGGATCCAAGAAGTCCTTGGCCACTGGCCTTCCCATGGCCTCGGTCATCTTTGCCTCAGGGTCAACATCGCTCGGGCTATTGATCCTCCCGCTCATGATTTACCACCAGGTGCAGCTAATGATCTGTTCTGTGTTGGCCTCCCGGTACGCGCAGGAGGACGAGGAGCAACTACACTAAGTGCCCATGGCTAATTACCTTTATGTGCGCACCGAACTGACCGTCCCGGGAGTGGGCTCAGCGGTCCACCTCGCAGAATTAGAAGAACACGACGCCCAGCGCTGCCGCATGCACCGAATGATCGCTTTGGATCCCGCGGATTCCGTGGTCGGCGTAGCAACCCCTAATAGTTCCACGGGAAACGTGGACACGCCGCAGGAAGTGGTTCCGCACCCCGATACCTACGATGAGTTCCCGGATATTAGCGCCCGCTACATGGACCAAGAACAATTTGAGGCGTTGTGGACGGAAGCTACCACCAAGTTTGGGCTTTAGCTAAGAGCGGGCTACAGCACCACGTTCACCAGCAGCATGTAGAACGCGGTACCGCCGAAGATGGATAATCCGGAATCCCGCTTCCACTTGTGCAGTCCGGCAGTGACCAGCACGCCCAAGAGCACCGGCCACAGGCCGCCGGTGCCATCCGCCTGTCCGGCAACGGCATAGACCACCAAGATGGTCATGACGCCTACGGGCATCATCAAGCCCAGCAGCGAAAAGAACTCGCTGTCCTTCATCCACTTCTTTGCGGAGAAGGGAAGCTCCCGCAATAAGACGGTTACGATGCCTACAGGGATGAGCACTGCAGCAATCGTGCCTAAACTGACTCCGTCCGGCATTTAGTTATCCTCCTTCACGGTCGTGGAGGGAAGGGGCTGCAGTCGCCAGGTAAGCGCGTTATCCACGCGAGGCGATAGGTAGCGAATGATGAGCAATAAGAAATAGGCGCTCAGAGAGACCATTAGCAGCTGCCCTGGGGTAATGAATGCGGCGAGGATGCCCAAGGCCGCGGCCGATAGCGGGAGGGACAGATCCTGATTATTGCGGAAGGAGTCCATCGCTAGAACGACGAATAGGGCGACGAGGGCAAATTCCATTCCCTCGACGGAAGAGGGGATTACCTGGCCGGCGAGCGCGCCAACGATCCCGCCGCCTACCCACAGAATTTGGCAAAAGATTTGTATGCTCAAAATGCGGGTGCCGGTAGGCCGCTCCTCGCGCGGGAGCGCCGAGACGATGGCATACGTTTCATCCGTGAGGGCATAGGTGGAATAGGCCTTGCCCACGGGGGAATTAATCCGTTTGCGGGGGAACGTTAGCCCATAGAAGATATGGCGGAAATTCACCATAAACCCGGTAAGGAGCGAGGACAGCGCGGAGACACCACCGGTAACCATGGAAATGGCGAGAAACTCCATTGAACCGGCGTAGATAACGATGGAAAATATGGGCGTCCACCACCAGCTAAAGCCGGATTGCACCATCAAGAGGCCAAAAGCCAAGCCCAATGGAATTAGCCCGAGAGCCGCCGCCCACGTGTCTTTAATGCCCTTGTGGATTTCCTCGCGCATACGGGTCAGTGTAACCGATCACATACCGGCCGCTAGGAATTAATTATCATCCACATTCACGGGATAGGTGGAATACAGCGGCAGGGGCATTGGCTGGCGTTTCATGACATCGGCCCAAAGATCGGCCGGGCCTGGGGCCACGACATCCTGTGCTAGGGCGGGTGCTACGAACCATTCACCGGCCTCGATTTCTTCCTCCAGCTGCCCGGGACCCCACTCGGCGTAGCCGGCGAACATGCGCATGCCGGTGACCAGTGGCTCGATATCTTCCGGGTTGGAGCGCAAATCCACGTGCGCTAGACGCGGTGCGAGGCGGTTGAGTTGTTCTTCTTTATCTGGGTCCACGCCTTGCTTGGTCTGCGCCAGGCCCACGACGGATTGCTGGTTGAGCGGACCACCGATATACAGCGCCTGCGGTTTGGCAACGACGGACATCCACTCTGGAAGCACGTTAAAAATGGCCACTTCTGAGCGCTTGGTGAGGTCCACGCCAAAGGTCATCATGTCATTGTGCTCAACCAATAAGATAACGGAGCGGGCGAATTCCGGGGACAGCATCCCTGGGGCGGACACGAGTAGTTGCCCTGGGGCGGGATCGTTGCGCTCGAGGGCATTAAATAATCTATCGGCAAACATCACTGTTTAGACTCCCACCACTGGCGCAACTTCGCAATAGCTTCTTCCCGCTCGAGGGGGCCGTACTCCAGGCGCATTTCCTTCAAATAGGACCAAGCCTGTCCCACTTCGGGCCCAGGGGAGAGGCCCAAAATCTCCATGATCTCGTTGCCATCTAGATCCGGGCGCACCCGTGCGAGGTCTTCCTTGCGGCCGATCTCTGCGATTCGCTCCTCCAATTGGTCATAGGTTCGCTGCAAACGCCGCGCCTTCTTGGCATTGCGGGTGGTGCAATCGGCGCGCACCAGCTTGTGCAGGCGGGGGAGGAGGTCACCGGCATCATTGACGTAGCGCCGCACGGCAGAATCGGTCCATTGATTTTCCCCGAAACCGTGGAACCGCATGTGCAGGTAGACCAATTGGCCAATATCTTCCGTCGTGGCCTTGGGGTATTTCAGCTTCCGCAGGCGCTTGCGCGTCAGCTTGGCGCCCACCACCTCGTGGTGGTGGAAGGAGACCTTACCGTCGGTGTTATCGAAGGTATCGGGCTTGCCGATGTCATGCAGCAACGCCGCCCACCGCAAAACCAGGTCCGGGCCGTCTTCTTCTTGATCCATGGCCTGGCGCAGCACCTTCAGCGAGTGCGCATAGACATCCTTGTGCTGGGCGTGCTCGTCCGTGGTCATGCGCAGGGCAGGGATCTCCGGGAAGATGTAATCCGCAATCCCGGTATTGACCAGCAGGTCGATGCCATCCCACGGCGCTTTGCCGCACATGAGCTTATCCAACTCCACTTGGACGCGCTCTACCGTGATGCGCTGAATCTCTGCCGCCATATCGCGCATAGCGGCTACCACGCGGTCTGCCACGTGAAACTCCAATTGGGATGCAAAGCGCGCGGCGCGCAGCATCCGCAGCGGATCATCGTGGAAGGAGATTTCCGGTTTATCCGGTGTATCGAGCACCTTATTGGCCACATCGTGGAGGCCGCCGAGGGGATCGTGGAACTCAAAGGTGGCATCGGCAAGCAGCTCAATGGCCATGGCGTTGACCTTGAAATCGCGCCGCACCAGATCGCCCTCCAGGCTATCGCCGTAGATGACCTCGGGGTTGCGGGACTGCCCATCATAGGAATCGGAGCGGAAGGTGGTGATTTCTATCTGTTGGCCCTTGTACACGGCGGACACGGTGCCATAGGCAATGCCGGTATCCCATACCGTTTCGGCCCACTCATCCAGGATTTCCTTGACCACCTCCGGGCGCGCTGGGGTGGTGAAGTCCAGATCATTGCCCAAGCGGCCGAGGAGTGCATCGCGCACCGAGCCGCCCACGAGGTAGAGGGCATGTCCGCGCGCGCTGAATTTGTCTACCAGCCCGCTCAATAAGCCACTGAGCGAGTTCACGGTAGACTCCGCGCGCGCAAGAACGCCGATTAACTGAGTGTCCTGAAAATTCACGGGTGAGAGTCTACTACGATTGGCAGGGATGACTAACCAAGAACAAGGCTCCGCGCAAGGCCCCTCCAAAGGAGGCGGCCGTAGCCGTAATCGGCGCCGGCGCCGGCGGCGGCCGGATAACCGCACGCGCCGCAACACCCAGCAGCGCAGGCAGCAACGCGGCGGCAATAATCACGGCACCTCCACCGTCATGGAGACCCGCGATGAGACTTCTGCGGGCGGGCTCGTAATCTCCGGGCTGGCCGAGTGCGTCGACGGCAACGGTAAGGCGGACCTGTCCCGCGTCTACGTAGCGCTGATTGGGCGCTTAGACCGCCGCGGGCGTTTATTGTGGTCCATGCCCAAGGGGCACGTGGAAAATGACGAGGCCAAGGAGGTCACCGCAGAGCGCGAGGTATGGGAAGAAACCGGTATTTCTGGCGAGGTTTTCGCTGACCTCGGCGTGATCGATTATTGGTTCGTTTCTGATGGCGTCCGCATTCACAAGACGGTGCACCACCATCTGCTGCGCTTTGTGGACGGCATCATGAACGATGAGGATCCAGAGGTTACCGAGGTGTCCTGGGTTCCCGTTTCTGAACTCATCGAGCACTTGGCGTACGCGGACGAACGCAAGCTCGCGCGCATCGCGCACGATCTCCTCCCCGATCTCGCACGAAAGGAAGCCGACGCAGGGAAAGCGACCCCACGCTAATGCACCAGCGCCTGAAATCACTCGCCGCGGCTGGCGGTTGCGCGGTACTCGCCGGTTGGGGATTGTTCCTACCAAACGCGGCGGCCCAAATGGACTCTGCTCCGGACAAGCAGATGGATATCCAGGCTTGGCTGGGCGCGCGCGGCCCGGAGCGCGCCGATCTGGATCTTATCGATGCCCAGCCCTTTACCGTAGGCACTGACCTGCGGCTGCGCTTCCGCGTGCACAACCCCACCGATCAGCCCTTAGAAGATCTGCAGATAACTAGTCGGCGCGGCGATAGCGTGGCTAATGCGGCAGAAGCGCGGACGGAAATGGCCACCGGTGATTTTCCTTACTACGGCCCTGGCATGACCACCGCGCCGCTGCAACCAGGGGAAACCCGGGAATTAAGCTTTACCGTACCCAGTGGATTGGATGCCGAGCGCACCTTGGCCATCAATGAACCGGGCGCCTATCCGCTGCTCTTTACCCTGACCGGCACCCTCGAGGGCGATGCGGTGAGTCTGGCGGAAGAGCGCTTTGTGGCCCAATTCTCTGACGAGGGCCCCACGGATGCCAAAGATGCCGCGGCACCGGAGGAAGCGGCACCGGAAGAAGATGACGCCGAAGCCGAGGATTCCCAACCCCACGATCTCACTGTGGTCTATCCCATCAGCGCGAACCTGGACATCGTCCCCGGCGGGCTTGGGGGAGAAGAGCTCATCTTGTCCTCGGATGATTTGGGGCATGAGCTACACAAAGGCGGCCGCCTCGATAGGTTGGTTTCTACCTACCAAGATCATGATCTGCAGGGAGCGGGCTGCGTGGCCATCGATCCCGCGCTGCTCGATACCGTCAACCGCATGGCGCAAGGCTATACGGTCAATTCCACCCGCCCCGCGCAGGGCGATCGCCCCAAGCGCCTGCGCGATTCCTGGTCGCGGGGCAGTGACGATGACAAGGGAGTGCCGGGTGAGGCAAAAAATGACGCCGAGCGGTGGCTGGAGCGCCTGCGCGAGTTGGATTGTTTCATCGCCATGCCTTGGGCCAATGCGAATGCCTCTGCGGTGGCACGGGCCAATAATCCCGCCCTTCTCTTTGAGGGTTTGCAGCGCGGCAATCAAACCATTGAGCGCATCCTGAGCAAGGCACCGGCCAGCAATATCTTGGCGGTAGGTTCCGGTTATATTGACCAAAAATTGCCGGTGCCATCCCTGGTTGCGGATAATTCGAACTGGTCCGGCGAGGCCGCGACTTTCGATGCCTCCCTTGGCGCCCTGCTATCCCAAACCGGCTCCAAGCCGCAGACGGTTGGCTATTCCAACCCGGAGCTGCGCTATGACTACGCCAAAGATTCTGCTCTGTCTCGCGCCATCACGGGCGGGGCGGCCCTCAGCCTCGCGGGTGGGGAAGATACCGTGGCCAAGCTTCCCAACTACTTAGACCCAAGCGCGGCCGAGCATGCACTCGACGCCGCGGAAGAACTGCTCGACTCCGGCCACTCCCGTCCCCGTGGGATCAGCACAGTGGAATTGCAGCAGGGCGATCCGAACGCTCCCACCGGCAGCCCCTTTATCGATCCGGCCGTCTTTTCGGAACCCGAATTGGCCCGCGTTGAGCAACAGGCGCGCTATACCGATGAGCTGATGAATATCGTGGTGGATGACCCTGATATCACCATGACGCGCTCTGAATTCGTGCTGCCACTGCGCCGCGATCTCCTCAATTCCTTATCGCTTCATAATCGCGATAGCTTGAGCACCCACGCCGCAGCGCGCCAGTCCTTTTCCCGCACCATGGAGATGCACTCCAATACGCTGCGGGATCTGCGCGATTCCGTCTCCCTCATCCCGCCGGGCAATGTTTATACTCGCGTATCTGAGTCATCGCCGCTGCTCATCGTGGCCGAAAATGGCCTGCCATTGCCGGTGGAGGCGAAGCTGCAATACGATGCCCCCGATGGCGCGCGGCTCAACACGCCCAAAAGCGTCCGTATTCCCGCTAAGGGCTCTATTACTGTATCCATGACCGCTGATATGCCGAAGGACGCGGATCGCACGGACATTGGGCTGTGGCTGGCCACTCCTAAAGACCAGACCATTTCGCAGCCCATCACTATCTCGGTGCAGACACGTGCCGGTATCGTAACCTTATACGCTGCCGGCATAGCCGGCGCTCTTGCGCTGGTTTTGGCTACGCTCTTTCGGCTTGGCCGTCACCGACGCAAAAATCACAAGGCTGAAAAGTAAAAGTTGAAGTTGTATCCTCTATGACCGAAAAAGATGGCCGCCAGGCCCACCACGCGGAGAAGGCACCTGCAGGCGCGGTAGACCCCACGGATACCGCCCCCAATGCGGAAGAAAACCGTGTCCCGGTTACCGCCGGCGCGCGCGGCCGCATCGTGCGCGCCTCTCCGCCCGCACCGGTACCAGAAAAGCGGCCCACCCCCTCAGTGCAGAACACCACTGTTCCCCCTGAGGAAGATAAGTCCGCGCTGACTGGCCGCAATGCGGAGATCGAGGCCTCCAATCAGGATGTCATCCGCGCGACGGGAACGATGGCCATCGCCACGCTGCTCTCGCGCATCACCGGCTTCCTACGGCAGATGCTGATCGGCGCCACCCTTGGTGCCACGGTGGGTACGGCCTTCAGTAGCGCCAACCAGATCCCCAACCTGGTCACCGAAATCGTGCTGGGCGCGGTGCTGACCTCACTAGTGGTCCCGGTCTTGGTGCGCGCGGAGAAAGAGGACTCGGACCGCGGCGAAACCTTCGTCCGAAGACTTTTTACCCTGGCGTTTTCCATCCTGGGCATCGTTACCATCCTCTCCGTTATCTTCGCGCCATTCTTAACGAGGATGATGCTGCCTGAAGATTCCAAGGCCAATGCCGTACAGGCAACATCATTGGCCTTCTTGCTCTTGCCGCAGATCCTGTTCTACGGCCTCTTCGCCCTCTTCCAGGCGGTCCTAAATACCAAGAATATCTTTGGCCCTGGTGCCTGGGCGCCGGTGGTCAATAACATCATTTCCATCAGCGTCCTGCTGGCGTATCGCTTCTTGCCAGGCCGCCTCGACCCGCACGATCCTACGCCGGTGGCGGATCCACACATCATGCTGCTAGGCCTGGGCACCACCACGGCGGTGATCGTGCAGTGCTTGATCCTTGTGCCGTACCTGAAAAAGGCCGGCATCAACCTACGCCCGAAGTGGGGCCTCGATGCCCGCATCAAGCAATTCGGCGGCATGGCGCTGGCCATTATTACCTATGTGGCCATCTCCCAGCTGGGTTACGTGGTCACCTCCCGCGTGGCGGCGTATGCCGATGCCGGTGCGCCGCTGGTCTACCAGAACGCATGGCTGATGCTGCAGGTGCCGTACGGCGTTATCGGCGTGACCTTGTTGACCGCCATCATGCCGCGGCTTTCGCGCAATGCCGCCGATGGCGATGTCGATGCCGTGGTGCGCGACCTCACCTTGGGCACCAAGCTGACCTTCATCGCGCTTATCCCCATCGTCATTTTCATGACGGGCTTCGGCGTGCCCATCGCCCGCGCGCTATTCCAATACGGCGCCTATGGCGCAGATAGCGCAGAGCAGCTCGGCCTAACCATCAGTTTTTCCGCCTTTACCTTGATCCCCTATGCGCTGGTGCTGCTGCACCTGCGCGTTTTCTACGCTAGGGAAGAGGCGTGGACGCCCACCTTCATCATTGCCGGCATCACGCTGACCAAGATCGTACTGACCTTGCTGGCACCGCTGATGACCAGTAACTCGGACCGAGTGGTTATCCTCCTCGGTACCGCCAACGGCTTTGGCTTTATCTCCGGTGCGGTTATCGGCGGCTTCCTGCTCAAGCGGAAACTGGGCAGCCTGGGTGGCAAGGCGGTAACCCAGACGGTCATCTGGTCCTCCGGCGCCGGTGCGGTCGGCCTCGTTGTGTCGTGGGCGCTGTACTGGCTTATGCAATTGCTCTTGCCAGAGCAACTGCCGTCGATCGTGTCGCTGGTCAAGGTCGTCGTGCTGGGCATCGTGTTTGTGATTATCACCGGGTTGGTCTTGTCCAAGTCCTCCCTGCCCGAGGTGCAGAACCTGGCGCGCGCCCTCCAGCGCATCCCGGGAATGTCCCGGTTCATCACGGTGGACAGTTCCAAGGCCATCGAGGTCGAGGAACCAGACCTGCAGGAAATCCAGCCGGTCTATACGCAGGATTCCTTCAATGCCACCTTGGTGCCGCCACCGATGTCCGCCGGTATCGTCCGCGGCCCGCGCTTGGTCCCCGGCGCCCCCGTATCGGACGGTCGCTTCCGCCTCCTGCAGGATCACGGCGCTGTATCCGGCGCCCGGTTCTGGCAGGCCCGCGAACAAGCCACCGGCCGCCTCGTGGCGTTAACGTTCGTCGATACCAATACCCAAGCGCCCATCGCGCCATCGACGCCCACAGTCTCTGCCCGCCGCTCCGCCGAAATCTCCCGCAATACGCGGCGTTTGGCCGAGCTCAACCTGGAGACCATGGCGGATAATATCGAGATTTTGTCCTACCGCACCGGCTGCCTGGTGGTGGCGGATTGGTTTGAGGGCACCTCCCTCAAGCAGGTGGCAGAGGCAGATAACCTCGACCCCAACTCCGTTGCCCGCGCTACCGCGCCGCTGTTTGCCGATGCCGCCACGGCCCACGACGCTGGCCTCATCCTCGGCGTGGAGCACCGCGACCGCTTCCGCGTATCCACCTCCGGCATCGTCAAGGTTGCCTTCCCCGCGGTGCTGGATGGGACGTCTGCAGAAAGCGACCGCGAGGCCCTCAGCTCCGCGCTAAGCATGCTGGTCGAATCCACCGAACCATCGCCGAAGAAGCTGCGCGATATTTCCGATGACGCCAACCTCACCGCCGATGAGGCCGCAGAGCGCCTCGAAGAGGCACGGCTGGCCTTTGACGCCGCGGATGCAGAGACCCGCGAAGAGAAGCTGGAAGAGCTGCAGGAGGCGGAGGGGCTGACCTCGGCGGGCATCGCCAAGCGCCTGCGCGAATTCGCCCCGGAAGAGCAGGAAGAAAAGACGGAGGCCCTCCCCGTGGTCGTTGAAGATGAGCCCACGCAGGAAGAGGATCCGAAGCAAGAACCCGGCTTTGGCGGCCGCGGTTACTCGGGCTCCGGCGTCGTGGTCATCGGCATTTTCGCCACCATCTTCGTCGTGGGCATGGCGGCGCTGACGACGTGGGTGATGTCCCTGCTCAGCGATGTAGAAAAGACCAGTTCGGTTACCGAAACCGTGCAGGGCTCCACGATGATCCCGGATACCCCGCCGGTGCACCTCAAGGAATCATCCGCCATCACGGTGCCAGATGGCGAGGATAATGAGCAGCTAATCGATGGCAAGACGATCACCACCTGGTCCACGAAGGAATCCGGTTCCGGCGCCTTGGTCACCCTGGATAACCCGGCCCACCTTTCTGTCATGACCGTGACCCACACCAGGTCCAATGGCGCGCACTACGAAATCTATGGCGTTAATAAAGACGACTTCGATCCCAAGCACCCGCAGCTGAGCTCTCTTCCCAAATTGGCGGAAGGAAAGTTCAAGCACTTAAACGAGGAGCTGGAGCTAAAAGAAACGCCCCAACAATTCGATGCCGCGCTCATAGTCATCACGGAACTGCCTAAGTCAAAAGAGGTCACACTGGGGGAGGTCCAGCTTGTAGGCCATCCTTAATGCCTAGGTCAGCGGGTTGGAAAAAGAATTTTTACTTCAAGGCTTGACTAAAACGCCCAATCGGGTATCGTAGTTGGTGTTACATCAACAACAACGTTAGGAGAAACAATCATGTCCCTCGCAGCAGGTACCTACACCATCGACAAAGAGCACACCGTCATCGGCTTCGTTACCAAGCACGCCATGGTTACCAAGGTGCGCGGCAACTTCGGTGAGTTCGAAGGCACCATCAACGTCGCCGAGAACATCGCTGACTCCACCGCAGAGGCCACCATCAAGGCTGCTTCCATCTCCACCGGCAACGAGGACCGCGACGGCCACGTAAAGAACGAAGACTTCTTCAACGTGGAGGAGTACCCAGAGCTTTCCTTCACCACCACCAACGTCAACGTTGATGAGGACGGCAACGGCACCGTTACCGGTGACCTCACCATCAAGGGCACCACCAAGTCTGTCGACCTCAAGGTTGAAGAGGTCGCTACCGCTGAAGACCCATTCGGCAACTTCCGCTTGGGCTTCGAGGCACAGACCAAGATCAACCGCAAGGACTTCGGCATCGACTTCAACGCTCCGCTCAAGACCGGCGGCGTCCTCGTTTCTGAAGACATCAAGATCGAGCTCGAGGTTTCTGCCATCAAGCAGTAATCGCACTTCTTTGAAAACCTTGGGCTCTCACAGCCTTTGGTTACCAACCGCTAAAGCCCGCGCCGCGTACCCGCCCGGCCGCGGGCTTTAGTCGTTTTCCATGGACCTTGAGTTCAGAGGGTCGAGGCGAATGCCGAAACAGAACGACGTTGACGACATCCATCATGCTTCCCCGGCGTCCATTGCGGTGGACCGTTCGCGAATTAGTACAGACGGGAGTTTTTCTGCCCACTCTAGTGATTCTCTGACCCCGTCTGCGATGCTCAACTCGGCTTGCCAACTGAGGAGCTGTTCGGCCTTGTCGGTCAAAGTCGCACAACCCACGACATCACCGAGCCGCGGAGGAGCTGTCTGCACATTCAGGGGCTTCCCGGTCGCTTGCCCGAACGCGTCGGCGAGTTCGAACACCGTTGTTCCCGTTCCGGTTCCGAGATTAATGATATCGAAACCATCGATCTCGGATCTCGAGATGACCTCGTCGAAGTTCTGAAGCGCCGCCACGTGGGCCCGGGCGAGGTCCCAGACATGCACATAGTCACGAAGTCCGGAACCGTCGCGCGTGGGCCAATCGACACCCGTCACCGTGAATACCCCTCCGCTTCGATACGCCTCGATCATCTTGCCGAGGGCGTGTGTCGGATGTGGATCCTGGAGGCCACTACGCATACTAGGGTCTGCGCCGATCGGATTGAAATAGCGCAACGCGATCGCGTTCATCGCACCGGTGGCAGCGAAATCGCGCAGCACGCGCTCCAACATCCATTTGGATGCCGAGTAGGGACTCTGAGGGGCGACTGCTCCGGACTCGTCGACCATGTAGTCATCACCAGCTTCGTACATGGATGCGGTCGAGCTAAGAATGAAGCGGCGGACTCCGAGACCGGATAGCTCACGCAAAAGCGTCAGTGACTTGGCGACGTTGTTCTCATAGTAGTCGAGTGGCGCGGACACAGATTCAGGAACGACGATTTTCGCCGCACAGTGGATGACGGAATCGATATCTGGATGCTCAGACAGGATGTTCTGCACTACGCAGGTGTCCGCGATATCGCCTTCGTAGTTTGCATACGGCCGTGAGAACTCTTTGAGCCCCTTGCTGTAGTCATCCAAGATGACGGGCGTTATGCCATTGTCCTGGCAACATGCCGCAATGGTCGATCCAATGTATCCTGCTCCACCAGTGATGAGAACCTTCATGCATTATCCTTCAGTCGAATGCCGCGACCTTTAGCCGCGCTCGACAAGAGTATATCTGGTCGCGTCTTCTAGAGTTGTGTCTCAGCATATTTTCCTGTGAGGCAAGTCGGTCGGCAGGTCCACGCGGCAGGCTCTCGTAACCGAGCAGGAGTCCTAGAGACTCGGCCCGTCGACGCCCGGGTCCATTCTCGGAGAACTGGTCGGTCCAGAAGCCCGACCGGTGCCACTGCTGCGGGACTGGCCCGCCTTCGCCGCCCGGAGCTGCTCAGTGATCGAGTACCCGAAGATGGAATCGGTCGCCGATCCCGAGGGATCGGTGTGGGAGGAAGGTCAATGCGCTGTATCTGGCGGAGACGTCGCCGGGTGATTCGGAGACCGGTCACGACCGGTCCACGACTGTCGATGCTACCGATGCTGCTGGTTCCGGGGCCGGCGAGAGTCGGTGGAGTACGCGCGGGATCTCCTGGTCGCGGCGTGCAGCCGGGAGCGGGCAGATGTGACCCCGCACGCGGTGTGGGGCAAGAACTGGGATCGGTGGTTGATGGATCGACTGTCGACGGATCTTACGGTGGATGTTCACCCGTTCGCCGGCACACCGATGGCCGAGGCGATGGAGCACCGGGGTCAGTTGCGGGAAGCACGGCTGGACGCCTACGCCGCCCGGCAGGCCGCTGGTTCAGGTGGCGGCACCGCAGCCGGACGCGCAGCGTCCGCTGCGGGAGGTCGACGACCACCTGCTGCGTCTGGCCGGTGAGTCCTGAGGTCTGCAGTTGAAGGTCAAGCAGGCCAGTGAGCCGCTGGAGCAGGAGGCCACCGCGCTGCGGAAGGTCGAGCAGGACGCCGAAAAACTCACGGCCGCCCAGGAGCAGGCCGATCGGTGTGCCGGACTGCTCCAGGTCGCAGAGGCGCAGTCCCGGGATGCGGAGCAGGCTGCCGGCAGCGGGATCGGGTGGCTCAAGGGTGCCGGGAGGAAGAAGGCCGAGCAGCATGACCTGCACACCGCACAGCGGAAAGTCACCCAGGCGCGGCAGCAGACCGCGGTGGCACAGCAGGACGTGGAGCAGGCAGCCCGATAGCTGACAGTGGCGCAGCATCAGGCGGAGCCACTGCAGCTGTCTCCGCAGCAACGGCAGTCGTGTCAGGAGCAGTTGGCGTTGTATCGGCGTCTTGAAGACGCCGATGAGGTTCACTGGGAGATACTGGACCGTGAGCGCGAGCAAGCTCAGACGGTTGCCGCCGCTGCAGTTGGGAAGGATCTCCCAGCGGCAGAGGACATCGAGGTGGTGTTCGCTGAGTACACCTCACAGAGGCCGGTGGATTTGATGTATGAATCTGCGCCGACGCAAATATACGGGCAGATCTTGATTGTCCAAGCACGAACACTGGTTTCCCCTAAGAATCACCGATAGAATTGCCGGGACGAGGCGCAAGGAGAACACCATGAAAACGGCCACTACTTCACGGGGTATCACCTACGCATCGCTGGGGATATTAGCGGTCTCCTCGTCCCTGTGGGCTATGTACATGCAAGACAATGCATTTGCGATTATTGGCCTGCTTTGTGGAACGGCGGTCACCGCGTGGCAGATTCATCACTATAAGGCGACGATTCCACTTGCCGTTGATTTCATTGCGATAGCCGCGGGGATTGTGTCAGCTGTGGGCTTTGCGCTCCGGGAGAGCCTTTCAAGTTCCGCAATGGCATCGTTTGGCTATGCCACGGCTGGCTCATTGATCGTATACCTTATTCTCGCCGCTATCGCGATTATCAAATCTCGGGAAAGTGAGAGCTGAGCCCGGCAGCACAACACCCCATTTATCGTTTTCACATCCGATATCTCGTTAAATCTCCCACTGCGGTAACTATAGTTTCTAACTATGACGACACAACGCGATAAAACCCAGCACGAGCTACTCCAAGAGCGCGCTGCAGCAGTAGACCTGCGGGCATACCACCTGCACCTAGACTTATCTCAGGTGAAGGAAAGCCCCACGTTCGGCGCGACGAGCCGCATCGAGCTCACCACCACCGAGCCCGAGCTTTTCCTGGACTACCTGGGAGAATCGGTAGAGCAGGTAACGGTTAACGGTCAGGTGCAGGACGTCGATTTTGATGGCAGCCTTATCCGCCTCCACGGGCTACCGGTAGGGGAGGAGCTGACGATTGAGGTCAGTGGCACCTCGCGCTACTCGCGCACGGGCCAGGGTTTGCACCGCATGCACGACCAGGCCGATGACGCGACCTATCTGTACTCACACCTCGAGCCTTCCGATGCCCGCCGCATCTTCCCCTGCTTTGAGCAACCCGACCTCAAGGCGCCGTTCCACGTCACCATGACCGCGCCGAAGGACTGGCAGATCCTCTCCAACCAGCCGGAGACCGAGCGCGAGGAGCACGGGGACAATGCCACGGTCCGCTTTGCGCCCACCCCGCCGCTTTCGACGTACCTCACCTCTTTTGCCGCTGGGCCGTATAAGTATCAAGAACGCACCTGGAACTCGCCGGATGGCGATCACTCCGCGCAGCTGCGCGCCTTTGCCCGCGCCTCCATGTTTGAGTATTTGGACGAGGAAATCCTGGAGCTTACCGCGCAGGGCATGGACTATTTCCACGAGAACTTCGGCTTTGCCTACCCTTGGGGCAAGTACGATTCCATCTTCGTGCCGGAATATAACCTCGGCGCCATGGAGAACCCGGGCCTGGTGACCTTCACGGAAAGCTATATCTTCCGGTCAAAGGCCACGCGCAGCCAGAAGGCCGCCCGCGCAAATACCATTTTGCACGAGATGTCCCACATGTGGTTCGGCGATCTTGTCACCCCGCAGTGGTGGGATGATCTCTGGCTCAAAGAATCCTTCGCGGAGTTCATGGGCGCCGATGCCTCCGTGCACGCCACCGCCTACGAAGAGGCGTGGGTCAACTTCGCCGGCCAGCGCAAAAACTGGGCCTACCTGCAAGATCAGCTTCCCACCACGCACCCCATCAAGGCCGAGATTCCGGACGTGGATGCCGCGCGCCAGAACTTCGATGGCATTACCTATGCCAAGGGCGCGGCGGTGCTCAAGCAGCTCGTGCACTATGTGGGCCGCGATAACTTCTACGCGGGTGCAAGGGATTATTTCCAGGAGCATGCCTTCGCCGCGGCCACCTTCGATGATCTGCTCGCGGCCCTGAAAAAGCACACAGACCGCGACCTCGATTCCTGGTCAAAAGCATGGCTGCGCACCTGGGGTCCAGACACCCTCACCCCGGAGCTGCACACGGAGGGCGAGAAGATCACCGAGCTCGCGGTGAGCGCCGAGGCCGAGGACACGACCCGCCCGCACCGCCTGAACGTGGCGTTTTTTGATGCCTCCTTGAACAAGTACCGCGAGTTCGACATCGACCTTCCCGCCGGCGGCCACCGCACCATCGTCGATCAGGCGGCGGGGGAGAAGGCCCCAGCATTGCTGCTGCTTAACGATGCCGACCACACCTACACCAAGGTCCGCTTCGACGATGCTTCGCTTGATACCATCCGGGATCACCTGTCCGAGGTCCAAGATGGGCTCAGCCGCGCGGTCATCTGGACCTCGCTGTGGAACCTCACCAGGGACGGGGAGTGGAATGCGGAGGAGTACGTGGGGGTCGTCGCCAAGCATGCACCCGCAGAGACCAATGCCACGCTGCTGACCACCGCCTACGGCAATGCGCACTTTGCCATCCAGCACTATGTGGCCGAAGACCGTCGCGAGCAGGTGCGCACCGAGTTCGCCGATGCGCTGTGGAAACAGCTCGGCGCCGCGGATCCGGGCTCGGATGCGCAGCTCATTCTGGCCCGCACCGCCATTGCCGCACTCGCCGCAACGCCGGAGGCCTCCGGCACCGAGCGCCTGCGGGACCTGCTCGCCGGCGCGGTGGAGGGCCTGCGCCTCGATCCGCAGATCCGCTGGTCCATCCTGCGCGCCCTGGCCGCCCGCGACGGCGTCGCATTGGATGAGCTGGAAGCAGAAAAGCAGCGCGATAATACGCTGACCGGCGCCGCCGAATTCTTGGGCGCTAGCCACGCCTTCCCCACGCCGGAGACCAAGCGAGCCGCCTTCGATAGCGCGCTGAGACCAGGGGAGTATTCCAATGCAGAGGTCGATGCCCTGCTGGCCGGCTTCAACGCCCCGCGCTCGGCGGAACTACAAGAAGAATTCGCCGAGGAATTCTTCCGCCGCGTCGAAGACATCTGGGATAATCACCCCATTGAGATCGCCAACCGGCTGATCCGCGGCTTCTACCCGGAATCTTCCATGGCGGAGTCCGCCACCACGGATCTCCTGCACAAGGATCTGCCGGGTGCGCTGCGCCGCGTGCTCCTAGAGTGCCGCGATCACCTGCGCCGCACCCTGCGCGTGCGCGCCCAGCAATAGGCGGTCAATAGACTGTACCGCCGCCGGCTCGCGCCGGAGTTCCCCTCGGGTCACAATTGCTTTAACACTTGTTGATCCGGGGGGAATCTACAGATGCCATTAAGTCCTGACCACAGCGACGAAGAATTAGTTGATGCTTTTATCGAGGGGGATAATAAAGCCTTTTCCGCCATCGTGGAACGCCACCGCAAGCGGCTGACCACCGTGGCGCGGCGTTATACAAGGAATGAGTACGACGCGCAGGATGTCGTGCAAGAAGCCTTCCTGCGCGCCAGCTGCAATCTCCATAACTACCGGCGGGAATCGGCCTTAAGCACGTGGCTGCACCGCCTGGTGAAAAACACCGGCTACGACTATTTAAATCACCGGGCTAATAGGGAAAACGCCTCGCTCGATAGCGATGATTTTGCCGATGATCGCAATCCACTGCTGGCGCATAACCCATCTGAAAACCTTGCCGAGCAGCTCGTCGTCCGCGAGGCCATGGAGCTTTTAAGGCAAGACCAGCGCGAAGCACTCATGCTTACCGATGTCGCCGGGTTCCGCGTCAACGAAGTTGCCACCGCCCAAGGCGTAAAGCCCGGCACCGTTAAATCTCGCCGCGCACGCGCGCGGGAGGTCTTGCGCGAAGCCATCGGTTAACTACATCTCGATATCGCATCATTCTTGCATCAATTTCGCAGCCGCTAGCCTTTACAATATGAACGATTCGCAATCTGGCGGGTAGACTCTTGACGTTACGCAAAATGACACTGTGATTTTAGGGAGTTAGCAATGACCGTCCACGATGTTGCCATCGTAGGTTCCGGACCTGCCGGTTATACCGCCGCGCTTTATGCCGCTCGTGCTGAACTCAGCCCCATTGTATTTGAGGGATTTGAATACGGTGGCGAATTAATGAACACCACCGAGGTAGAGAACTACCCGGGCTTCCAAAAGGGCATCATGGGCCCAGAGCTCATGGAAGAAATGCGCGCACAGTCAATCCGCTTTGGCGCGGATCTGCGCATGGAAGTCGTCGACTCCGTTGAGTTGGAGGGCGATATTAAAAAGCTCCACGTGGGCGATGAGGTATTTGAAGCCCGCACGGTAATCCTCGCCACCGGCGCCGCACCGCGCCACCTTGGCATTCCCGGCGAGGAAGAGCTCTCCGGCCGCGGTGTTTCCACCTGCGCTACGTGCGATGGCTTCTTCTTCAAGGGACACAATATCGCCGTCATCGGCGGCGGCGATTCCGCCATGGAGGAAGCTACCTTCCTGACCAAGTTCGCGGAATCTGTCACCATTGTCAACCGCTCCGAAAACTTCCGCGCCTCCAAGATCATGTTGGACCGCGCCCAGGAGAACGAGCAGATTAAGTGGGAAACCAATAAGGTTGTCGAGCGCGTGCTTGAAGATGACGGCAAGGTCGGCGGCCTAGAGCTCAAGGACGTTGAGACTGGGGAAACCTCCACCTTGGATGTCACCGCCATGTTCGTGGCCATTGGCCACGATCCGCGCTCGTCCTTCCTCAACGGCCAGGTAAAGCTGAACGATAACGGCTACGTTGAGGTTGATCAGCCCTCCACTAAGACCTCCCTGCCTGGCGTTTTCGCTTGCGGTGACTTGGTAGATGATCACTATCAGCAGGCCATCACCGCCGCAGGATCTGGCTGCCGCGCTGCCATGGATGCGGAACAATTCTTGGCTGCAAACCGTTAGATCCAGTATGAGTAACGTCAAAAAGGTAACCACTGAAACATTCCGTTCTGATGTCATCGAGTCGGATAAACCCGTCGTCGTAGACTTCTGGGCGGAATGGTGCGGGCCATGCAAGAAGCTGTCTCCGATCTTGGAAGAGGTCGCAGATGAGCTCGACGGTGAGGTCACCATCGCCAAGGTCAACGTCGATGAAGAACGAAACCTCGGTGCCATGTTCCAAATCATATCCATCCCAAATGTATTGATTTTCAACAATGGCGAGAAGGTCGATGAGTTCGTTGGCCTGCGTTCTAAAGATGACATCGTGGCGCAAGTGAAAAAGCAGTTATAGCTGTTAATCTTGTTACTAAAGTTAACGAGTAGGAAATCTGCCATGCGGCCCAAAGTCCTAGGGCCGTGGAAGGGGTGAAAGGCGTGAATCGCGTTCTTCGGGTTGGTGATTCAAGTGTGCGCGTAGCTGAAGCTCGCGCCACCTTGGCTCGCCTTGGCCTCTTATCAGATTTCACGGGGGAACTGTCTGCCTGGAAAAAGCAGAAGTACTCCGAGACTGATAAGACCTTTGATGCCGATCTCGCTGAAGTGCTCAAGGCATTTCAGCAGTCGCGCGGCATCCTCCCAACGGGAGAGATCGACGATCTCACCCTGCGCGAGTTACGCCAAGCCTCATATACCCTGGGTAGCCGTGTATTGAGCTACGAGCCCACCAATGCCTTGGTGGGCGATGACATCTCGCAGTTGCAGCAGCAACTGCAAGAGCTTGGGTTTTATCAAGACCGCGTCGATGGCCATTTTGGCCGCACTACCCACGCCGCGCTCACCGAATACCAGCACAACTGCGGGCTGCAGGAAGACGGCGTGTGTGGGCCCGCGACCATTCGCGCGCTCAGCTTACTCGGCCGCCGCATCACCGGCGGTTCGGCGCACAATATTGTAGAACGCGAGCGCGTGCGCAATGCCGGGCCGAAGCTGGCGGGAAAGCGCGTGGTCATTGACCCTGCGCTCAGTGGCCGGGACTCTGGCTTCACGGTCAAGGGCCGTTTTGGTGATATTTCTGAGCAAGAAATTCTATGGGATCTCACCCAGCGCATCGAAGGCCGCATGATCGCCGCCGGCATGGAGACCATTATTTCGCGCCCCCGCACCGATGATGCGGACGTGCAATCCCGTGCCGAGCTGGCTAATGCCTTTGATGCCGATATGGTCATCTCTTTGGCGTGCGATTCTTACCCCAATGAGAAGGCCCATGGCGTAGCCACGTTCTACTTTGGTTCCGAATCCGGAAACTCCTCACTCATTGGTGAAACCCTGTCTGGCTTCATCCAGCGTGAAATCGTGGCCCGCACCGATCTGCAGGACTGCTCTAACCATGGCCGTACCTGGGATCTCTTGCGCCTGACGCAGATGCCGGTGGTACAGATCTTTTTGGGTTATCTCACCAACCCTGAGGACGTCAAAATCCTGACCAACCCTAAGCGCCGTGATGATATTGCAGAAGCAATCGTCATCGCCGTCAAGCGCATGTACCTCATGGAGCAAGACACCGCCATTACCGGCACCTACAAATTCTCCGAGCTGCTTCAGGCGGAGCAGGCTTAGCCCCTCCTCACTAGGTTTGGGGCGCAAGCATTCTTTTGTGGCTGAGCCACCGTGTAATATCAGTCCAGTTATTGACTACTACACAGTGAATGGATTCCCATTATGGGCAGCTCAACCTCCGCCCCAATTTCCACAAAAGAAACCCGCCGCGTGGTAGCTGCCACCACAATCGGAACCGCGATTGAATGGTACGACTACTTTCTCTATGCCGCGGTTGCCGGCCTGGTATTCAACCAGGTGATGTTCGGCCCCTTAGAAGGCGGGGTAGCGAGTATCGTCTCCTTCGCCTCCGTGGGCCTATCTTTCCTTTTTCGCCCACTTGGCGCGTTCCTAGCGGGACATTTCGGTGACCGTCTTGGCCGCCGCCTCGTTCTCATGGTCACCCTTTTTGCCATGGGCGGGGCCACCACACTGATTGGCCTCCTGCCTACCTACGATACGGCGGGAGTATGGGCTCCCATCCTGTTGATTTTCCTCCGCATCATTCAAGGCATTTCTGCCGGGGGAGAGTGGGGTTCCGCGGTACTGCTTGCAGTTGAGCACGCTCCCAACGATAAGCGCGGCCTCTTCGGTGCTGGACCACAGGTCGGAGTCCCCATCGGCCTACTGATGTCCTCTGGCGTGCTGTCCATCATGAATATCATCGCACCAGGGGATGCCTTCCTTGAATGGGGTTGGCGCGTGCCGTTCTTGCTCTCCTTCGTCCTAGTGATCATCGGCTACGCGGTCCGCGTCGGCGTGGATGAATCACCGGTCTTTCAGGAGATCTCGGATAATAAGAAACGCGAAGCGGCAAACCCCATTGGTATCTTGTTCAAGCGGTATTTCCCGCTTGTCCTCGTCGCGGCCCTAGTCTTTGCAGGAAATGGCACCGTGGGCTATATGACCACCGGTGGCTATATCCAAAATTACGCCACCAACCCCGAGGGCCCGGTCTCGCTCGCGCGTGGCGATGTCCTCAATGCCGTCACCCTATCCGCCTTCACGTGGCTTATCTTTACCCTTTTCGCCGGCTGGTTATCGGATTATATCGGGCGCCGCGCGACGTATCTCATCGGATTTGTCATTCAAGCAATCGGCGCAGCGGCCCTTTTCCCGCTGGTAAATACAGCGTCCCTAGGATTGCTGTATGCCGCCCTCATTTTCCTGACGGTAGGCCTCGGCTTAACCTACGGTGCGCAATCTGCCATGTATACCGAGCTTTTCCCCGCATCCATCCGTGCCTCGGGCGTATCGATTACCTATGCCATCGGCTCCGTCCTCGGCGGCGCCTTCGCCCCGATGATCGCCGCAGCATTGGTAGAAGCAACGGGCACGACCTTTGCGGTATCCGTCTATCTTGTCTCCGCAAGCATCGTCGGATTTATTGCGGCCCTACTCCTGCGCGAGCGCAAGGGCATTCCGCTTGGCGCCGAATACGAGGAAGAACAAGCCAAGGGCCACTTCATCTTTTCTAAGAAATAGTGCCCTCGCTCTAAAGAGGAGGGCACTCACCTTGCGGAAGTGGCAGGCACCTGGGGAACCTGCCACAGGAGCCAGTTATTTATCCCGCTCCATCAGCGCCATGATGCGCTCGAAATCTTCCTGGTCGCCGAATTCTACGACCATCTTGCCCTTGCGCTTGCCCATGGTCACGGTGACCTTGGTATCGAAGCGATCCGAGAGGCGCTCAGCCGAGTCGGTGAAAAATTGCGGCTGCGGTACCTGAGACTTCTTCTTATTCTCCGCAGGCTTCCCGTCGCGCTTATACAGCGTCACGGCTTCCTCTGTGGCGCGCACGGACAGGCCTTCCGAAATAACCCGGTCCGCGATGTAGTCCATCGCTTCCTTATCGTCCAGGCCCAAGATAGCGCGCGCGTGACCGGCCGAGAGGGTGCCTGCGGCGACTCGCTTTTGTACATCCACCGGCAACCGCAGCAGGCGGAGCATGTTGGTCACCTGCGGGCGGGAGCGGCCAATACGGTCTGCTAGTTCGTTCTGGGTAACGCCGAACTCTTCCAAAAGCTGCTGATAGGCGTGCGCCTCTTCCAAAGGGTTGAGCTGGACGCGGTGGATGTTTTCCAGCAGGGCATCGCGAAGCAGATTGTCATCTTTGGTATCGCGCACGATGGCGGGAATGGTGGCCAAGCCAGCCTTGGAGGAAGCGCGCCAACGGCGCTCACCCATGATGAGCTCAAATCCGCCCTCCTCGGAGGGACGGACGACGACCGGCTGCAGGAGGCCGAATTCGCGGATGGAATGAACCAGCTCGCTGAGCTCATCCTCATCAAAAACGGTGCGCGGCTGCTTGGGGTTCGGGACGATTTCCCCCACGGAAATCTCGCGGTAGGTCGCCCCGATTGCTGCCGGCGTAGCTTGCCGCTTCTTGGAGGACTTGGGCCCAGAACCTTGTTGAATGGTGGGAGCACCCTTCACGCGCTTCTCACCGCGTGCCTTGCGCTCGCTGTTGCCCGTGGAATTTCCCAGGATAATATCTGCGGCGGAATCACCCAGCCGTGGCTTGCGGGTAGGTGCATCGGGGCCGGACGGGATGAGAGCAGCCAAGCCTTTGCCTAGGCCACCTTGCTTTTGTTCTGCCATGAAATCCTATCCTTCCAATTCCGCATAAATTTCGGGGCTCACGCCAATCGCTCCCGTGGTGGGATGTGGGCGATAATCACCGCGCCTGTTGAGCTCGCGAGCCGCCGCGAGATACGCCCGTGCACCGGTGGATGAAGGGGCGTAATCAATGACCGTAGTCCCGTAACCAGGCGCCTCTGAGACGCGCACAGAACGCGGGATGACGTTACCCATGACAACGGCGCCAAATTGCTCGCGAACGTTATCGGCTACATCCTCGGCCAAACGCGTACGTGCATCATACATGGTAAGGAGCACCGCAGAGATATGCAGATCTTCATTGAGGTGCTCGCGAATCATCGTGATATTGCCCAATAACTGGCCCACGCCCTCCAGTGCGTAGTACTCGCACTGGATAGGAATGATGACTTCCTCCGCACACGTCATGGCATTGATCGTCAGCAAGCCCAAAGATGGCGGGCAATCAATAAAGACGTATTCAAAGCCGTGTTCTTCTAGGAACCCTTTATGGAGGGCATCGTAAAGCCGAAACTCGCGGCGGACGAGGGAGACCATCTCAATTTCTGCGCCGGCAAGATCGATGGTCGCGGGGATGCAATAAAGGTTGGAATTATGCGGGGAAGCCTGCATGGCCTTTTCCGCAGTGCAATCGCCCAAGAGCAATTCATAGCTGGAATCGGTTCCTGAGCTATGTTCCGCGCCCATGGCGGTCGATGCGTTTCCCTGGGGGTCAAGGTCAATGACCAATACCTTCTTGCCTTCAGTAGCAAGGGCTGCGGCCAAGTTAGCGGCGGAGGTGGTTTTACCTACGCCGCCCTTCTGGTTGGCAATGGTGATAAGGCGCGGATTAGTCATGCCGTCTACTTTAGTTCACGCGCGGGACACGGATAATCGTGGTTCCGTGAACGGTCGTGACCTCGGCCTTTCCGCCGCCGGCCTTCTTAATATCCGCGGCATCGCGCTCCAGCTCTTCGTGTACAGAAGAACCTTTCAGCGCGATCATTTCCCCGCCTTTGCGCACCAGGGGAAGAGACCACTTTGCCAGCTTTCCCAGGGGAGCTACCGCGCGGGAGGTCACCACGTCTGCGCCGGCCACTGCCTTCTTAATGGGGCCTTCTTCGGCGCGCCCGCGCAGCACGGTGACGTTATCTAATCCCAGGTTTTCGGTTACCTCGTTGAGGTAGTTATAGCGCTTCAAAAGCGGCTCAATGAGCGTGATGTGCAGATCGGGGCGGGCGATGGCAAGCGGGATGCCGGGCAGCCCGGCACCAGAGCCGACATCGATAACCCTGGCGCCTTCCGGAATGACTTGTTCAATAACTGCGCAGTTTAAGATGTGGCGCTCCCACAGCCGCGGTACCTCGCGCGGGCCGATAAAACCACGAGTGGACCCGTCTGTAGCGAGCGAATCGTGGTATTCCTGCGCGAGCGGCAGGCGAGAGCCAAATACTGCAGACGGGTCCATCTCGGACACTATGAGAATCTCCTCAGTAGCTGTTTAATTGTCGTTCTTCCGCTGTTTCTTCGTGCGGTTGTCTTTCTTGCGAGCGCCTGGCTTTGGAGCGGTAGTGCGCTTGGCCTCAATCTTAGCGGCCTCTTCCTCTTCTTCTTCGCGGTCCATCTTGCCGTAGATGATGCGGGTCTGGAAGAAGGTCCACACGGTGTTGGACAGCATGTAGAACAGCAAACCGATGGGCCAGATGAAGCCGGAGAAGATCAGCATTGCGGGCATGACCCACAGCATCATCTTGGACATCATGGCCATCTGCTGCTGCATCATTTCCGCATTCTGACCCTGCGGGGCGGAAGTCTTGCCCTGGGCGCGGCGCTTTTCCTGGCGGTTCAGGCTCATGCGCGCGTTGAAGTGCATCAGCACGACAATCACGGCAATCATCGGCACGATGATGAACGCCGCCTGGGTGGTGGTGGTAACACCTTCCACCAAGGGCGAGTTCAGGCGCAGGTTTGTCACCAGCGGAACGCCGAAGATCTTGGCGTCCAAGAACTGCTGGACGAGCTCCGGCTTAAAGATGTAGTTCGCGGTATTGGCATTGTCCTCAATGGACATCGGCTCGCCGCTGGGGTGTCCAAAGCCGCCGGCTACAGACACCGTGCGGTCGAACGAGCGCAGCACGTGGAAAAGACCAATGAACATTGGAATCTGCACCAAGACCGGAAGGCAGCCGGCCATCGGGCGGACGCCAGCGTCCTTATAGACCTTCTGCATTTCCTGCGCGGCGCGAGCCTGATCCTTGCCGTACTTCGCGCGGATTTCCTGCACCTTGGGCTGGATTTCCTGCATCTTGCGCGAAGATCGAATCTGGCTCACGGTGGGCTTGACCATGAGCGCCTTCAGCGTCCAGGTCAGCAGCACGATGGCCAAAATCCACGTAATGCCCCAGGCGGGATCCATTACGAGGGATAGCAGCCAGTGCCAGAACCATAAAACGGCCGAAATTGGCCAGTAAATGAAATTAAGCACGAGTGTTTAATCCTCAGTTGTTGTTGGTGACCGGTACCGGGACTGGATCGAATCCGCCCGGATGCCAGGGCCCACATTTGCACACCCTAGCCATTGCCATCGCCGTACCTTTAAGCGCGCCATGTCTGGACAACGCCTCTAAGGCGTAAGCACTGCATGTCGGTTCGAACCGACAGGTTGATACCATCTTAAGGCCCGAGACATGTTTTTGGTAGAAACGAACCGCTTTAACCAGCGGCGCGGCCAGTCCGGAGGCTGCAGGAATTTCTTCCCCACGGGTATTTAAATATCCCATTGCTTGCGCAGCGCCTTAGTAATATCTTTTTCTAATTGCTCACTGGTGGCGGTCGCGCTGGCAGGTAGCGCACGGATGACAACATCCACGCCCGCTGGGAGCTTGGGGATGAGCGTCATGCACACATGGCGAAGCCGCCGGGAGGTGCGGTGGCGTACCACTGCATTCCCGACGGCTTTAGAAACAATGAGGCCGAATCGCGGCCCAGTGGCCGCGATCTCGGCCGGATTGCCCATGGTGCCATTGGAATTCGCACTCATGGTGTCGCGCGCATGCACGACGACGGTGCGAGTGCCCTGCCGGCGACTGCCCTTCATCGTCCGCCGAAATTGCGGCGGTGATGTGAGCTTGTGGTGGGCTGGCAGCATGACTTATGCGGACAGCTTTGCGCGGCCCTTCTTGCGGCGAGCGGCCACAATTGCACGACCGGAACGGGTGCTCATGCGAGTGCGGAAACCGTGCTTACGTGCACGGCGACGGTTGTTCGGCTGGAACGTGCGCTTACCCTTTGCCACGTCAATTCTCCTTGAAGTTGTACGTGGACATACTGCCGCCTGAAAACGGCAGCACATCCACTGATGAATGGATTCCATGAACCTGACGCGTCACTGTTATCCAAATGCTCGGCGAGCCTTGGTAGCCCAGCCAATGCGAAGTGACGCCGTCCTGTTCATACGCAACTCTCTGTTGCAATAGACCATGCCAGATTACGTGATTTAAACCGCTGGGAACAAATCGACACCCGGTTACACCCGAAATTACATAAGTGTTTTTTCCTGCAGCTAGAGGGCCAGTTTTCGCGCTCATGCTGCGGCTAATCCTTCGCGCCGCAACCCTCCATAGCATTTTGCATTTTAAGTATAAATCCTCCGTTAGACACACCCGCCTTCGCGGCGGTAGAACTAAGGAATCGAATTCCACAGCAAGCTAACCGCTGTGGATAACTCTAAATAACCACTTGAGAGTTTTACTGTTTCCGCAGTACAACGCCATAAAGTAGGCTATCACAAGTTATCCACAGCCATGCACTAAGCTGTGAATAACTATTTCTTCCACACCTGTGGATAACTCTGTGGAGATCGAGGTGACTCGATAAAAACCACTGTGAAAACCGCGGTGGAATCCACCGTGGAATTTGTTATTTACTGTCCACCCGTCCCCGAGAGAATTATTGAAGGTAGCCCGTT